>NZ_JBBOTF010000001.1:0-2727500 GCF_038005425.1 Bacillus sp. FSL K6-0268 | reverse complement strand
TCCACATCGACGGGGAGGTTTGGCACCTCGATGTCGGCTCATCGCATCCTGGGGCTGTAGTCGGTCCCAAGGGTTGGGCTGTTCGCCCATTAAAGCGGTACGCGAGCTGGGTTCAGAACGTCGTGAGACAGTTCGGTCCCTATCCGTCGTGGGCGTAGGAAATTTGAGAGGAGCTGTCCTTAGTACGAGAGGACCGGGATGGACGCACCGCTGGTGTACCAGTTGTTCTGCCAAGGGCATAGCTGGGTAGCTATGTGCGGAAGGGATAAGTGCTGAAAGCATCTAAGCATGAAGCCCCCCTCAAGATGAGATTTCCCATAGCGTAAGCTAGTAAGATCCCTGAAAGATGATCAGGTTGATAGGTTCGAGGTGGAAGCATGGTGACATGTGGAGCTGACGAATACTAATAGATCGAGGACTTAACCATATAATATGAAGCAATGTTATCTAGTTTTGAAAGAATATAAAAACTTGTTGACTTTCAAAAGTAAATAAGTTAAAATGATTCTTGTCTTAAATGAATACAGTCTGGTAATGATGGCAGAGAGGTCACACCCGTTCCCATACCGAACACGGAAGTTAAGCTCTCTAGCGCCGATGGTAGTTGGGACCTTGTCCCTGTGAGAGTAGGACGTTGCCAGGCAAAATGGAGGATTAGCTCAGCTGGGAGAGCACCTGCCTTACAAGCAGGGGGTCGGCGGTTCGATCCCGTCATCCTCCACCATATATGTCGGAGGGGTAGCGAAGTGGCTAAACGCGGCGGACTGTAAATCCGCTCCTTCGGGTTCGGCAGTTCGAATCTGCCCCCCTCCACCATTCTTAATTATTGGGCTATAGCCAAGCGGTAAGGCAACGGACTTTGACTCCGTCATGCGCTGGTTCGAATCCAGCTAGCCCAGCCATTAAGAGCCATTAGCTCAGTTGGTAGAGCATCTGACTTTTAATCAGAGGGTCGAAGGTTCGAATCCTTCATGGCTCACCATTTTTAATAAAACATGCGGGTGTGGCGGAATTGGCAGACGCACTAGACTTAGGATCTAGCGCCTTTGGCGTGGGGGTTCGACTCCCTTCACCCGCACTTTTAATAAAATAACTCATACATGTCTTGCGGAAGTAGTTCAGTGGTAGAATACAACCTTGCCAAGGTTGGGGTCGCGGGTTCGAATCCCGTCTTCCGCTCCAATTTTCAATATGACATGCCGGGGTGGCGGAACAGGCAGACGCACAGGACTTAAAATCCTGCGGTGGGTGACCACCGTGCGGGTTCGACCCCCGCCCTCGGCACCATATGCGCCCGTAGCTCAATTGGATAGAGCGTTTGACTACGGATCAAGAGGTTAGGGGTTCGACTCCTCTCGGGCGCGCTTTTATTAACGGGAAGTGGCTCAGCTTGGTAGAGCACCTGGTTTGGGACCAGGGGGTCGCAGGTTCAAATCCTGTCTTCCCGATATTCCAAAAAACATGGGGCCTTAGCTCAGCTGGGAGAGCGCCTGCCTTGCACGCAGGAGGTCAGCGGTTCGATCCCGCTAGGCTCCACTTTATTTAATATATGTCTCGGAGGTATACCCAAGTTCGGCTGAAGGGATCGGTCTTGAAAACCGACAGGCGGTGAGAATCGCGCGGGGGTTCGAATCCCTCTACCTCCTCCATTTTCTTTTAAATGGTTTAGACATATAATAATAAAATATTTATTTTTCCTTCATGGAGGTATACCCAAGTTCGGCTGAAGGGATCGGTCTTGAAAACCGACAGGCGGCGAGAGTCGCGCGGGGGTTCGAATCCCTCTACCTCCTCCATTTTTTAAATTTAATATTGTCGCGGGGTGGAGCAGTACGGTAGCTCGTCGGGCTCATAACCCGAAGGTCGCAGGTTCAAATCCTGTCCCCGCAACCAAATGGTCCCGTGGTGTAGTGGTTAACATGCCTGCCTGTCACGCAGGAGATCGCCGGTTCGACCCCGGTCGGGACCGCCATTTATGTTGGCTCGGTAGCTCAGTCGGTAGAGCAGAGGACTGAAAATCCTCGTGTCGGCGGTTCGATTCCGTCCCGAGCCACCATTTTTTTTATGCCGGCTTAGCTCAATTGGTAGAGCAACTGACTTGTAATCAGTAGGTTGGGGGTTCAAGTCCTCTAGCCGGCATCATTTAGGGGCATAGTTTAAAGGTAGAACTGAGGTCTCCAAAACCTCCAGTGTGGGTTCGATTCCTACTGCCCCTGTAAGTATATGGGCCTATAGCTCAGCTGGTTAGAGCGCACGCCTGATAAGCGTGAGGTCGATGGTTCGAGTCCATTTAGGCCCACCATATATTATTCCGCAGTAGCTCAGTGGTAGAGCTATCGGCTGTTAACCGATCGGTCGTAGGTTCGAGTCCTACCTGCGGAGCCATGGCCCGTTGGTCAAGTGGTTAAGACACCGCCCTTTCACGGCGGTAACACGGGTTCGAATCCCGTACGGGTCATACAAAAAAGAGTCAGCATTATGAACTGACCCCAAAAAGTTAGACAAAGAAGTTAAGCGACTGATTGGATGTGAGTCCGGTATTGTACTGGACTCATTCCATTTAACTTCACTTTAATTCTTTTGTGATTATAATAATGAATATAATTCTCTAATTCTATCTTAAAATGCTCCATACTTTCAAAATCTTTAAGATAGAATAATTCAGATTTTAATAAGCCAAAGAAGTTTTCTATGACTGCATTGTCCAAACAGTTTCCCTTACGGGACATACTTTGGATAACCTTATGTTTTTTTAGTGATTGTTGATATATCTTCATCTGATAATGCCATCCTTGATCTGAATGAAGAATAGGAGTTTCTCCATCATTTAAGCGTGTAAAGGCTTTATTAAGCATTTTTGATACAAGTGAATACACAGGTTTATTTTCTATATTGTAAGCTATAATCTCCCCGTTATATAAGTCTAAAACAGGAGATAAATATAGTTTTTTACCATGGAGATGAAATTCAGTGACATCTGTTACCCACTTTTCATTAGGCTTAGATGCATTAAATTCACGCTTCAAAATATTCTTTGCGAATTTCCCTACTTCTCCCTTATATGAACGGTATTTTTTTATACGAACCATGCATTTTAATCCAATAATATTCATTAAACGACGAACTGTTTTATGGTTTAATATATATCCACGGTTACGTAATTCTAATGTGATACGACGATAACCGTATCTACCATAATTCTCTTCAAAAATCTCTTGGATTAATTCTTTAATGTTCTTATATTTATCTGGACGTTCCATTTGTTTAATCCAGTAATAGTACGTACTGCGGGCAATACCAGCGATTTTCACAAGATCGATGATTTTGTATTCGTGCCTTAATTCATAAATTACCTGTGCTCTGTCTTGATCTATGATTTGTTCTTTTTCTGAACTAAGGCATTTAACTTTTTTAAATAATCATTTTCCATACGTAAAAGTTCATTTTCTGCTTGTAGTGCTTCTATAGACCCCTCAACTAGCACTGTATCTTTTTTGGGTTGCACCTTAACCTTCTTATTTTTCATAGCTGGACGTCCCTTCCGCTTTGAACGTAGGGCATCCACACCATTTGAATCATAAGCTACTTTCCATCTACGAATTATTTCAGGAGAGGAAATATTAAAAATTGCCGCTGTTTCTCTAATAGATGTCCCTTGCGTATCCATATATTTAAGCACATCTAGTTTATACTGAAGCGAATAAGTTGTATAGCGTTTTTCAAAAGCTTTTTCTCCAAATGCCTCATATTGTTTGATCCACTGATAAATTACACTAGAATGAATCCCTAGAGATTTAGCAAGCCTTTTTCCACCATCTATTCCATTAAAATATTGTTTTACTATCTGTATCTTTTCTTTAGGAGAAAACTTTCCCATAAAAAAATACACCTCCAATTGTTAATTGTGTCTAACAATTGGGGTGCACATCATTATGCTGGCTCTTTTTTATTTTGTTAATCCTTTTTATAATGTTACTTTCCAGAAATAAATAAAGGAATTTTGGAAAAGCTATGGTATGTATAAAAAGGAGGAAATAAATAATGACACAAGTTAGAGACTTAATGAGTACCCATATTGTACATTGTACACCACTAGACAATGTATATGAGGCAGCTGTAAAAATGAAGGAAGAATCGGTTGGATTAATTCCTGTTGTTGAAAATGAGCAAGTTGTTGGGCTTGTTACTGATCGAGATTTAGTTGTTCGAGGGATTGCTGAAAAACATCCTGGATCTAATAAAATTACAAATGTAATGACAACAAATATTATCTCAGTTTCTCCAAATGATTCTATTGAAAAGGCTACAGAGCTAATGGCACAGTATCAAATTAGACGGTTACCAGTAGTTGATAGTGGTCAGCTTATTGGCATGTTAGCACTAGGAGATTTAGCTATAAGGGAATCGGCAGATGATCAAGCTGGATTTGCCTTGAGCGAAATCTCAGAGCATACAGAATAAATTGAAATTTTAATTAACCGAGATTTTAATGGTCACTCATAAAGAGCTAAATTATATATAAAGTTCAGATGCATTATTCTAGTATATATGGATTAAACTAATATATTAGCGTGATGTATCTGAGGCATTATATAATAAGTATATGGTGAATAATTTCGACAGTTTTTTAAAATTTGTTATTCTTAATTTTTAATAAGAGAAAAGATGATATACTGATAGATATAAGTATTATGAGAGATTTTGAATATAACAATATTAATTTTTAATGGTTCGATATTAAATTAATATTTCCTACATAGATGAAAAGGGAAGGGGAATTATATGAAGGCTGTACAGGGCGATCCAAATTGGAATTTGGTTACAGATACATATATAGAACCAAATAATTTCGCTGAATTATTTTCTTTGCTTGTACCTTGTCACCCAAAAGGTGAGGGGAAAGAACGAACTATATTAGTATGGAAAGAGAAAGAATTTTATAAAGAAGAAAATTTAGCGGCATTTATCGTATATGGCATGAATAAAGTAAAGAATTTACCGCAGTTTCATAAAGATGAAATTCCAACTTTAGTGCGTATTCTTCGCTTATGCCAAGAGATTGGTTGGTATGAAGAGGCAAATGCTTTTATGATAGCGCAAGGATTAGCTGAGTTTGTTCATACTTCATTGGAATATGAAACATGGGATCTTTTGACGCAATCAGTTGCTTTAAACTATTTAATTATTAAATATCGTATAGGTGAACTGACAGATAGGGATATTGAAATTTGGGATAGAGTTAAATTTAATGAGAAATGTATAACCGATTGTAAACATTTATTATCTCATAAAGAAGTATTGGAGTTTACATTCTTTTATATGTGCAAGAGAGCGAAATCATTATCAAAAGAGCAATTAAATAGTGATATGATGAGTTTAGCAATGTATTGTAATACTTTCGTATATGATTTATATACACATGATTTATTACGTAAATATCGTAAGTGTACAGATTTCCTATCATATTATGGACCTAGTCAGGCAGTTTTAGCATGTCAAAGAGCTGTATTATCTCAAATTTCCGATCGCTTAGACCCGTTAAAGACAACTCATGTAGATGATTATTTATATGTGATGAAAGAAATGATGGAGCATATGACGCTAGGAGTAATGGATCGATACGGTCATTTTATTGGAAAGCTACTATCTTATGTGCCATTTTTCGAAATGATACAAGTTCCACAGCATGCATATTATTGTGAAGAATTACTGTATATTTGTAAGGGCATTGAATATAAAGAAGAAACACTACGCAATTATATATTTATACAATTACATGATTGTTTACCATCATTCTTTAGGCTATTTCTTAAAAATAAGCGTTACGCAACGATTCATGATATTCTTTTCTATTGGTGCGATGACGAACAACGAATGAGCTTAGAGAAAAAATATAATCTGAGCTTTATTTATGAAAAATATGCTTGTGGATAAACAATATTTTCGATATGAAAAATTAATATAAATTAAAAAGGATCTCCAGTTTATGTGAGATCCTTTTTTGTTAGTAAAACAAGGAGAAAGTGATTAAGACAAGAAACAACATTCCATATAGGAGAAGTTGTGCAGTATAACTTCCTTGTATACCAAAAAAAGTATTGGCTTTCTTATACAAATTCAATATGTATTTTATTGGAGTATCTTTGAAAGATTGGTACACAGTGTCTCCTCTTTCTAAGCTTCTTGTTCTTGTTTTTGGTTATAAGGGACATTAATATATCTAGCTACAAATAATAAAACAGCCATAAAGAATATTGGAAATACAGTAGATAAATAAAAGCCATTACTAATTATATTTGTTATGAGAGCACTCAAAAGAAATATAGCGTTATAAATATGGGCAATTTTTTGTTTTAGTTGCACTTGAAATGATTCCATCATAATTTCTAATGCAACAAAAGCAATAATAATAGATAAAAATACAATGTTTGTATTGTAAATGATTAAACAACAGATTAAACCTAAAAAGGCTACGTATTCAATTATAAGAGGTATATTGCGTGGCATACAACTTACCTAACTAAATATGGCAGTGGATTTACTGCATTTGTTTTTTCAAAATTCCATTCTCCATTATGTAATTCAAAATGAAGATGTTGCCCGTATGAATGACCTGTGTTTCCCATATGACCTACTAATTGTCCAGTTTGTACTTGATCACCAGCTTGTACAGTGCGATCCTTCATATGAGCATAAACAGTTGTATATAATTTCCCATTGATTTGATGCGCAATGAAAACAACATTGCCATAGCTAGCTGAATAATAAGATTTCACAACTTTACCTGCAGCAGCAGCTTGGATAGAGACGTTCCCTGGAGCGGCAATATCTATACCATAATGCATTTGTTCCCAGCGTATATCAAAGGTTGAGCTAATTCTTCCTTGAGCAGGGAATTTGAAAGCAGCTGGAATAGATGAAGGCTGATCTGTTTTGGCTTGTGGTTGATTTTGTACTACATAGTGTTTTGCTACATATCCGTATCCTGTGCCAAAACGAATTTTATACCAAGTTCCTGCAGTTTCTACTACTTGTACTTGTGTACCTTTTTGTAATGAACCGAGTAGAGCGCTACTTGTACTAGTGTTGCTACGTACATTCAGATTAGGTGTTGCAACAGTATATTTTGTATTATTTTGAACGGTGATTCCTTTTACTAAGGGCTGTGAACCATTAGAGATGAATGCTTTTTGTACGTAACCTGTTTGGCCATTATGTGATATTTTATACCATTCGCCTTGATCTTCTTGAACGGTAATGAACTTGCCATTTGGTAATACATCTAAAATGGAAGATTCTAAATTAGGTTCGGAGCGAACGTTCAATGCATTAGCATTGACGATGTATTGATCATTAGATCGAAGTTTGTTTTTTAGTAAAATAGCATCTTTTTGTACATAACCTACTTTATTATGAACAGATACTTTATACCAACCATTAGTTATTTCAAGGATGTTCACTTTTGTATTAAAGCGAATTGTATCAATTGATGTGCTTTTTACGCTATCTTCTGTATGTAATGCTACTTGATCGACTTTGACATACCCAGTTTTAATATTAGATAATTGTTCAGCGTTTGCTTTTTGTACATTTGTTTCACCCATAGAAGGAAGTAAAGAAGCAATCGCTACAGTAGTTGCTGTTAAAGCAGTAGCTTTCATATTCATATAATAGAGACCTCCTCTAGTTGTATAGTTGTAATTTTATTATAGTATAAAGATATAATATAGTGGGTGTATTCACATAAATGTAATATGAAATCAATATAAAAATAAATTTTTTGAGGATAATGATTCCTTATTATCCAATTAATTAGGATAATAATTTCTAAGATAGAATATAAGTATTATATAGTTTTGTTATTTTGTTGACAATTGAGAAAATTAAAACAGTTGATGATGTCTTATTACGATGTTATACTGACAGTGATAATTTCATAGTTTGCTAGGAGAGCTGGTGTTGCCAGCTGAGAGTAGGCCGTAAGCCTTTGATCCTTTTCATTACCTGATCTAGATTATGCTAGCGTAGGGAAGCAATTCGGACACTAATAATAAGTCCCCGTTTCTTTGCGTATAGAAACGGGGCTTTTTTGTTTAAAAATTTCATATTGAAACCACTAGGGGTGCTTGTTGTGCTGAGAGAGGAATAATCCTTAACCCTTACAGACCTGATCTAGGTAATACTAGCGAAGGGAAGTGGAGCAACGAATAAATTATAATTTTATTTGCTGTAACCACTTCTTATTTAGAAGTGGTTTTTTATTTAAATACACATACCGGAAGGGGATAGCGAAATGAAATTTTGCGATAGATTATTAGAAACTGTACAACCAGTTTGGGAGATGAGTCATAATCATCCGTTTGTAGTAGGTATGGGGGATGGCACGTTAGAAAAAGATAAGTTTCAGTATTACATTATTCAAGATTATTTATATTTGTTAGATTATGCAAAGCTATATGCGATTGGTGTTGTAAAAGCAACAAATCCACAAGTAATGGGGAAATTTGCTGAACAAATTGATGGCATATTAAATGGAGAAATGACAATCCATAAACAATATGCAAAAAGACTGGGAATTTCTATAGAGGAGATAGAGTCTGCAAAGCCATCTGCTAAAAATTTGGCTTATACAAATTACATGATGTCTGTATCTCAAAATGGCACACTTGCGGAATTAATAGCAGCACTTCTTCCATGTATGTGGAGCTACTGGGAAATTGGAAAGCGTTTAAATGATATTTCTGGAGCAAGAGATCATGAGTTCTTTGGTGAGTGGATTCAAGGATATAGTTCTGAAGAATACGGTAACCTTTGTATTTGGTTAATCGATTTATTAAATGAAATGGCAGTTGGAAAGTCTGAAAAAGAGCTAGATCAATTAGAGGAGATTTTCCTATATTCCAGTCGATTTGAATATTTATTCTGGGATATGTCCTATCGTAAGGAGATGTGGGGATTTGAGGAGCAAGAACATACTACAGTTTCATAATGTTTCTTTTCATTATGATGAGAAACCAATCATCAATGAATTAAATGCTTCTATACAAGATAAAGAGTTTGTAAGTATTATCGGACCGAGTGGATGCGGGAAAAGTACTCTATTTCGCCTTATTACAGGTTTAGAAGAAGTAAGTACTGGGCAGATAGAGCTGACAGAAACGAAGAGCCATCCTGTAGGGTATATGCCCCAAAAAGATATGCTCCTGCCGTGGCGAACGATTATTGAGAATGCTGCTCTGCCGCTAGAGTGTCAAGGTGTACAGAAGAAAGAAGCACAAATAAAGGCCAAGGAACTGCTACATAAATTTGGCTTACAAGGGTATGAGACAAAATATCCGAAAGATTTATCTGGTGGTATGAGACAACGCGTATCTTTTATTCGGACTTTATTAACAGGTGGGGAGGTATTGTTGTTAGATGAACCGTTTAGCGCGTTGGACGCTTTAACGAAGGCATCTTTGCAAGAATGGCTGTTTGAACAATGGAAAGAGTGGGAAAAAACAATTTTATTTATCACTCATGATGTGGAAGAAGCGTTGTTTCTTTCTAATCGAATTTTAGTAGTAGAGCAGCAACCGATAACTACTTTAACCGAGAGGGTTGTACCGCTTGATTGTAATCGAACAAGAAAAGATTTATATAAACCTGAAGTGTTAGCGCTTAAAGATGAGCTTCTTAGTATGTTACAAAGGCAGGTACTCGTATGATGAACCGGTTGAAGGAGCTATTACCTGCCCTTACACTTTCTAGTATTTTACTTGCCTTTTGGGAAGTAGGCGCAAGGATCGTAGATGAAATGTACATTTTACCGTCACCGTCTGCGATTGTAATGAAGATATGGAAACTAAAAGATATATTATTTACGGTTCATTTGCCGGCAACATTATATGTCGTTTTAATAGGTGTGGCAATTTCTATCGTACTTGGGGTAGGGCTAGCGATGTTAATGAACGCGAGTAATTGGATGGAGAGAGCATTTTATCCATTATTAGTCGCTTCACAAACGATTCCTATTACAGCGCTTGCTCCGCTCTTCGTTTTATGGTTTGGATATACGATTTGGAGTAAAGTCGTTGTTACGGTTTTAATTACGTTTTTCCCGATTGCGGTCAATACGTATGATGGACTACGCAGTACGAAAAAAGAATGGGAAGAGCTTTTAGTTACATACGGGGCAACGAAAAAAGATGTTTTTCTTAAATTAAAATTGCCGTCTGCTCTTCCTTATTTTTTCTCAGCTTTAAAAATCGCAGTTCCGCTTAGTGTTATCGGAGCAGCAATTGGCGAATGGCTCGGTGCGCAAGCTGGGTTAGGATATTTCAGTAAAAGAATGATGACACAGTTAGACGGAGCAGGTGTATTTGCACCCATTGTATTGTTATCATTACTAGCTATTTTCTTCGTCATCCTTATTTCGATATTAGAAAAGAAATTCATTAGTTGGAGGAAGCATTCATGAAATTATTAAAACGCATCTTTGTGTTTACATTATTAGTTGCAATGATTGCTGGATGTTCTAGTAATTCAGCATCAGATAAGAGTAAAAAAGAAAAAGAAATAACGGTCATGCTTGATTGGTACCCAAATGCGGTACATAGCTTTATTTATGCAGCAATTGAAAAAGGCTATTTTAAAGAAGAAGGAGTAAAGGTGAATATTAAATTCCCTTCTAATCCGACTGATCCATTAACTTTAGCAGCTGCAGGAAAAGTAACGGTTGGCTTATATTATCAACCAGATGTTGTTATGGCAAAAGCAAACGAACAAATTCCAGTGAAATCAATTGGAGCTGTCGTACGTTCCCCATTAAATCATGTTGTATCACTGAAGTCAGCAGGCATTCAATCGCCAAAAGATTTAGAGGGGAAAACAGTTGGATATTCTGGAACACCTTTAAGTGAGATGTATTTAAAAACGATGGTAAAAGAAGCTGGTGGTAATCCAGATACAGTGAAAGTAGTCGATGTTGGCTTTGATTTAGTACCAGCATTAATTACGAAAAAAGTGGATGCGGTAACAGGGGCATACATTAACCATGAAGTACCTGTTATGCGTCATGAAGGTCATGAACCAGCGTACTTTAATCCAGCAGATTATGGTGTACCGAATTATCATGAGCTTGTATTTGTAACAGGTGATAAAACGTTGAAAAAAGATAAAGAAGCGTTGCAAGCCTTCTTACGTGGTACGAAAAAAGGCTATGATTTCATGAAGAAAAATCCAGATGAAGCATTAAATATTTTATTAAATCATCAAGAAAAAGAAAACTTCCCGCTTGTGCCAGAAGTTGAAAAAGAAAGTATGAAAATTTTATTAGAGAAGATGGAAACGAAAGATGAGCCATTTTTATCAGATTCAAAAGAATCATGGGAAAAACAAAATAAATGGCTGAAAGACAAAGGAATGACGAAAGAAACCGTCCCAGCCGATGAACTATTCGAAAATATTTTAAAGTAGGCGAATGAATATGAAAAATGAGCTCCACGTAATCTCAAATGGCCATATGCCATTCGAAGAGTTAGTGAATGTAGCGATGCAAATTGAGAGTGAGATTGATTATTTGCATATTCGTGAGCGTGAGAAGAGTACGAAGGAATTATATGAAGGTGTGGAAAGTCTATTAATGGAGGGCTTTCCGGCTTCTAAAATTGTCATAAACGATCGAATTGATATCGCCATTTTATTAAATATTCCTCGTGTTCAACTAGGATATCGAAGTACAGATGTAAAGTCAGTGAAAGAAAAGTTTTCGTATTTGCATGTCGGTTATTCTGTGCATTCGCTAGATGAAGCAATAGTAGCTTTTAAAAATGGAGCGGATTCACTCGTTTATGGCCATGTATTTCCGACAGATTGTAAAAAAGGTGTGCCAGCGAGAGGGCTTGAAGAAATTTCAGACATTGCAAGGTGTTTATCTATACCGATTACAGCAATTGGAGGAATTACTCCTGAGAATACAAAGGATATTCTGGCAAGTGAAGTAAGTGGAATTGCTGTTATGTCTGGAATTTTAAGTAGTAGTAACCCGTATAGCAAAGCGAAGTCTTATAAGGAATCAATAAGAAAGTGGGCGGAAAAACATGTGTGAGAAGTATGATGTAGCGATTATTGGTGGTGGTGTAATTGGTAGTTCAGTTGCACATTTTCTAGCAGAAAGAGGACATAAAGTAGCGATTGTAGAGAAGCAAAAAATTGCATCGGAAGCTTCGAAAGCAGCTGCTGGTTTACTTGGTGTTCAAGCAGAATGGGATGCGTATGATCCGCTATTTGAACTTGCTAGAGAAAGCCGAGCTATATTTCCACAACTTGCAGCAGTTTTACGTGAAAAGACGGGTATTGATATTGGATATGAAGAAAAAGGAATTTATCGTATTGCTCAAAATGAAGATGAGAAGGAAAGAATTCTTCACATTATGGATTGGCAGCAGAAAATAGGTGAAGATTCTTATTTTCTAACGGGAGACCATGTGCGGGAAAAAGAGCCATATCTATCCGAATCTATTATAGGAGCAGTATATTATCCGAAAGACGGTCATGTTATTGCACCAGAGCTTACGAAAGCATTCGCACATTCTGCAGCGATTTCCGGTGCTGATATATATGAACAGACAGAAGTATTTGATATCCGTATTGAAAATAATAAAGTGACTGGAGTTATTACAAGTGAAGGTATTGTCACATGTGAGAAAGTCGTTATTGCAGGAGGTTCATGGAGCACGAAGTTACTCAGTTATTTTCACCGCGATTGGGGTACATATCCAGTTAAAGGAGAAGTGGTTGCGGTAAGAAGTAGAAAACAACTTTTAAAAGCACCTATTTTTCAAGAAAGATTTTACATTACTCCAAAGCGCGGTGGACGTTACGTAATTGGGGCAACAATGAAGCCACATACGTTCAATAAAACTGTGCAGCCAGAAAGTATAACTTCTATATTAGAGCGTGCTTATACAATATTGCCAGCTTTAAAAGAAGCAGAATGGGAAAGCACGTGGGCAGGATTAAGACCACAATCGAATCATGAAGCTCCTTATATGGGAGAGCATGAAGAAATAAAAGGTTTATATGCCTGCACGGGCCATTATCGAAACGGTATTTTATTAAGTCCTGTTTCTGGCCAATATATGGCTGATTTAATAGAAGGAAAGCAAGAGAATCATTTGCTAGATTCATTGCTTTCTAAAACGGTTTAGAAAGGGGATGGAAGTTTGAATTTGGAAATTAATGGTAATCAAATTGAAGTGCCAGAGAGTGTAAAAACAGTAGCCGAGCTACTTACACATTTAGAGCTAGATAACAGAATTGTTGTAGTAGAGCGTAATAAAGATATTTTACAAAAAGATGATCATACAGATACATCTGTTTTTGATGGAGACCAAATTGAGATTGTAACTTTCGTAGGAGGCGGTTGATTATGTTAAACATTGGACCATTTTCATTTCATTCTAGACTTTTATTAGGAACAGGTAAATTCCCTGATTTTGACGTGCAGCAAAAGGCAATTGACGTTTCTGAAGCTGAAATTTTAACGTTTGCAGTACGTCGTATGGATATCTTTGATGCAAAGCAACCTAATTTATTAGAGAAACTTGATGTGAAAAAATATACGTTATTACCAAATACAGCAGGGGCAAAAAACGCTGAAGAGGCTGTTCGTATTGCAAAATTAGCAAAAGCCTCTGGGCTTTGTGACATGATAAAGGTAGAAGTTATTGGTGATGATAGAACGTTATTACCTGATCCGGTAGAAACGTTAAAGGCATCTGAAATGTTACTAGAAGAAGGATTTATCGTACTTCCGTATACATCTGATGATGTTGTATTAGCACGTAAATTACAAGAGCTTGGCGTGCATGCGATTATGCCAGGAGCATCACCAATCGGTTCAGGGCTTGGTATTGTAAATCCATTAAATTTGAGCTTCATTATTGAACAAGCGACAGTACCAGTTATCGTTGATGCCGGTATTGGTAGTCCAGCTGATACGGCATTTGCAATGGAATTAGGAGCGGATGGTGTGTTATTAAATACGGCTGTGTCAGGAGCAAAAGATCCTATTAAAATGGCACAAGCAATGAAATTAAGTATTGAGGCAGGACGTTTAGGATTTGAAGCAGGTCGTATTGCACGTAAGCGTTGTGCAACTGCAAGTAGTCCTTTAGAAGGAATGAGCGTAGTTGAATAATCGATATTCTCGCCAAGAACTATTTTCTCCAATTGGAGAAGAAGGACAGCAAAAGATAAGAGAAAAGCATGTGCTTATTATCGGTGCAGGTGCATTAGGTAGTGCAAATGCAGAGATGTTTGTAAGAGCAGGTGTTGGCAAGATAACAATTGTTGATCGTGATTATGTAGATTGGAGTAATTTACAAAGACAACAATTGTATGCAGAGAGCGACGTAAAGAATAATCTTCCAAAAGCTATAGCGGCTAAAAAACGTTTAGAAGAGATTAATAGTGATGTAACAATAGAAGCTCTCGTTCAAGATGTAACAGCTGAAGAGCTAGAAGAACTTGTTATAAATGTTGATGTAATTATTGATGCGACTGATAATTTCGAAACGCGCTTTATTGTAAATGATATATCACAAAAATATTCTATTCCATGGATTTACGGTGCATGTGTAGGTAGTTACGGTCTTTCTTACACAATCCTTCCTAGTAAAACACCATGTTTATCATGTTTATTACAGTCGATTCCGCTTGGCGGGGCAACATGTGATACAGCGGGTATTATATCACCTGCTGTATCTCTTGTCGTTTCTCATCAAGTAACAGAAGCTCTTAAACTGTTAGTAGAAGATTACGAATCACTTCGAGATGGGCTTGTATCGTTTGATATGTGGAAGAATGAGTATTCATGTATGAATGTACAAAAACTTCGCCAGCATAATTGTCCTTCATGCGGAGAGAATGCATTATATCCGTATTTAAATAAAGAAAACACATCAAAAACAGCAGTTTTATGCGGGCGAAATACAGTTCAAATTAGACCACCTCATAAAGATGAAATGAATTTTGAACAATATAAAGAGTTGTTGGAAGGTCGTGTAAATGATTTGAATATAAATCCATATTTACTATCATTTTCTGTTGAAGACAAGAGGTTAGTAGCCTTTAAAGATGGCCGTGTGCTCGTACATGGAACGAAAGATATAAGCGAAGCAAAAACGATTTATCATCGCTATTTTGGATAGAAAAGGATGAGTGGGATGAAAGTGAATAAAGCTTTAACAATTGCAGGGTCTGATAGCGGCGGCGGTGCTGGAATTCAGGCAGATTTAAAAACATTCCAAGAGCTTGGTGTATACGGAATGACGGCTATTACGGCAATTACTGCTCAAAACACGCTTGGCGTTCAAGGGGTATATCCTGTTCCGTTAGAAGGTATTATAGAACAGCTGAATTCAATTGGTACGGATTTAACACCAGATGCAGTGAAACTAGGAATGTTATTTAGTAGTGAAATAATTCAAATTGTTGCAGAACAAATTAAAAAGTTTGGCTGGAATAATATTGTGCTAGATCCCGTTATGATTGCAAAAGGCGGTGCATCATTATTACAGCAAGAAGCAGTTCAAGCATTAAAAGAATATTTATTACCAGTAGCAACTGTTATAACACCGAATGTCCCAGAAGCAGAAGTGTTAACTGGGATGGAGATTCATAATATTGAAGATAGTAAGGAAGCTGCAAAAGTATTGCACGAATTAGGTGCTAAATATGTGCTTATGAAGGGCGGACATGCAGAATATCAAGGTAATGAAGTAATTGATTTCCTCTTTGATGGAGAAAAATTTATTGAGTTTAGAAGCGAGCGAATTCCTTCAAAGCAAACGCATGGAAGTGGGTGTACATTTGCTTCAGCGGTTACAGCAGGACTTGCGAAAGGATACTCAATTAAAGATGCTGTTCAAGAAGCAAAACGATTTATTAGTATAGCAATTGAAGAGCCATTGAATATTGGTAGTGGCCATGGGCCGACGAATCATTTTGCATATAAGTTGAGTATAACAAAAGCATAAAGAAATGAATTTTGAAGACAATTAAATCCTCTATCCCTTATATTTTCTAAGAGGATGGAGGGCTTGTTTTTTTCGAGGAGAAAATAGAAATAGCAGTAAAATATAACAGTTTAATAAAAAAATAGTGAAAGAATATATTGTTTTAAGCAAGGCTGAATTCATAGAACATAGATTATTCTTGAACGAAGCAAATAGATGAGACGAATATTTTCACTGCTACATTTATAAGATTGAAAAGTCTTTTATAAACACTAATAATTTGTACGTACTCCTTCATATTACTATCTGATAGTTACTCCACAGTTCCCCCTCGGAAACTATTTTATATATTTCATATCAACTGCCTGCTTTGTTCGATAATCTAAAAAACTAATATAGGTAAAAAAGGATGATATTTAAAATAATAGTAAAAAATGTAATTTATTTCTTTACTTTTAAAAGATGTTAATTTATTATTAAGTTGTTGCGAATTTTATTATTAATTTAGATTATTTAGAACAAATGATTATATTTGACTAGTATTTTCTCTGGGATTATTGGTGAAGTATAATTTATAACTAATAATCTATATATAATACTAATAAAACATAATGATAAAATTATTGAATGGGGGTTTATCATGAAAATGAAAAAAATGAAGACATTTATTGTTGGTGCGGCGACGTTAGGGATTATAGGTACTGGTGCTGTTTCAGCACAAGCCATGGGACTACAGCATATTTCTATGGGTTCTGGTGCCACTGTTTACATTCAAGGGTTTAACGAAGTTGGTCACAAAGGTACTGGTGCTTATGGTACAAACAAAAATAAAGTAGTGACGGGTGTTAAAGTAACTTTAAAAGAAGGCAGTTTTAATGAGTCAGCTAACAATTATGCCAAGAGAGGAGGATGGACAAAGAAATTATCAAAAGTCAATAATCCATTCAACACGGCTTATACAAACTATAGTTGGAGATACTAGTTTAGTCTTTTACAAAACTATTTCTAACAGTATGTACATTACTGTTAGAAATAGTTTCATTTATAAAGAATAACTTTATTATTAAACATGATAAAGACGTGAAGGATAATGAGTATAATGTCTAAAATAATAAAAAAATCATGGTTACCTCTTTTTTTTACATTCATTGTATTTGGGACTATTGCTGGCGGAATTTCGATGATTTTATCTGTAGAAGAACAGATGTCAAATAATATTAATAAAAATACGTATCGGATTTCTATTAACCAAAATGAAGTAGAAACAAATTTTACAAACCAAGACTTACTATCATGGTTAAATAAACAACGTGCCAATTTTACATTTTATAAGAATATACCGCAAGAAGCTAGTCGATTAAGCTTTTCAAATGAAAATACTTTTATGTATAGCGTGGAGAAGGGAAAAGCTTATATTAATGTTTGGAACAAAGATGATCAAGTTGTTAAAAATGGTAAAAAGTACTTTTACTTTGATGGTAGGGAGTATGAAGTAATTGGCTATATTGATACTTTTACTAATGTAGTAGCGAATCTTGAGTCGTCGTTAGAAGCAACCCCAAAAGAATCAATAAAGGGAGAGTATTTCTTGGATGCAGGAGGAAATAGTGAGTCCCTTATACAGGATTTATTAACTACTATACAAGAAACAGATAATACAATTACAATCTCTTATGAAAAGGTTAAGCAAACATGGATAAATAATCTATTAAACCAAAAATATGCGCTTTTTATATTTCTTGGAACTAGTGCGATGCTATTTGTATCAGGATTTACTATCGTGCTTTCATGGGTAGAAAAATATAAGCGTGAGATGTTTGTTAGGCGATTATCAGGTGCGGGAGAAACAAGTTTATTATTAAGAGTTTATACTAATATGCTAGTTATTCGAGTAATAGGGATCATAATTGGAAGCTCGATAACATTTCTGATTACTGATGTTTTCAACCTATTACCGTATAATACTGTATTTCGTTTGGAATCAATCGTTGTAGGTATCATACTATTCTTTCTTATGGATATATTTTACACGTTCCCGATGTTGTTTATCAATCAAAGGAAACAATTAATCAAGATAATGAGGTAGGAAGATGTCAACTCAATTAAAATATGCTCTTGAAGATATTTGGAGGAAAAAGCTTTATTTTATTTTGTTTTTTACTCAGATTATGATTATCACATTGTTAATTACGGAATGTTTCTCTTTAATGTATAAAAAGCAAGATGCGTTTAACTATTTATCTAAGACATTTGATATTTCTAATGTTTATTATGTATCACTTGCAGAAAAAGAAAAGTATGTAGGTGGCGAATATGAAGAAAGTATTATGAAAGATTTATATACATATGTCAATGAAAATGAGAAGTATACAATTTTTTCTGATATTGAAGATTATATAGAAATAAAGGGTATTCCACAAAATTCTCTTTCCGTTGAAATAGAGCAAGGACAAACTAAGGTTCAAGCCTATAAAAGTTTAGCTATTTCACATAGTTTTATAGATGTTTTTGATTTAGCTTTATCAAAGGGAGAATTTTTTGATTCCGATTGGGAGTATACAAGTAACGAGAGTATACCAGTTGTACTGGGGCATTCTTATCAAAAGTTTATGAATATCAATGATGAGTTTGTTAATATAGATAATTTAAAGTATAAGGTGGTTGGTTTTTTACAAGAAGGACAAAGTTTCGTTGATATATCATCCGGCAAAGGTGTTATAGAGCTGGATGACACGGTATTAATACCAATGGATGTTACAAAATTTGATGATATGTATGTGAATGGAAATTATGCATATGAAACCTATCTTGAAAATGCAACAATTATAACAAAGAATAAAAATGATATAACAGAACTTAGAAATATTACAGAAAAATCACGACTATATAATTATAACTTCAATAATGTAGGTGGCGTCTCAAAGTATATGGAGATGTCTACCAAAAAATCTGTAGGTGTATTTTTGTTTATATCAATATGGGTAATTATTTTTGCCTTTTCATTAGTTATTATTAATACATTAGAATTTGTTAGAAAAAATTTAAGAGAATTTAGTATTCATATTTTTTGTGGTGGAAACAGATCGGATATTGCATTAAGGATTTTTTTACAAATATTTATTGTTTGGATCCTTGCTTCTATTATTTCTGTGCTAGTATCCAATCAACCTTTCATAGTATTAGGGGTTTCAGGAGCGATTTTATTTCTTTGTTTAATAACATGTATTCCTAGCTTTATTAAACTTTTTAGTTTACAGATAAGTGACATATTAAGGAGAAAAGAATAAATGATTGAGCTGAATAATATTTCAAAAGTTTATAATAAATCGAAGGCCAATGAAGTGAAAGTTCTTCAAAATATTGAATTGAAAATAGAAAAAAGTAGTATGTTAGCGATCATGGGTCCATCAGGTTCAGGGAAATCTACATTGTTGAATATACTTGGTTGCTTAGATATCCCGAGTATGGGTACTTATAAGTTGTATAATCAAGAATTGCAATCTTTAAATCGAAGGAAATTAGCTACTATACGAAATGAGCACTTTGGTTTTGTTGTACAAGATTTTGCACTTATTGAGGACTACACTGTTATGAAAAATGTTGAAATTCCAATTCTATATAGTAAGGACAAAACTAATAAAAAAGAAAGAGTGCTATCAATACTTGAAAGGCTTGGTATGAAGGAAAAGGCATCTGAATATGCATATAATTTATCAGGTGGACAACGGCAACGTGTGGCAATTGCCCGAGCATTGATTAACAATCCAGATATTATTCTAGCTGATGAACCAACTGGAGCATTGGATCAAAGAACAGGTCAGCAAGTTTTAGACATTTTTAAAAGTATACATCAAGAACAGAAAAAAACTATTTTAATTGTAACCCATGATGATAGGGTTGCGAAACAGTGTGATGGAATAATAAATATAGTAGATGGAAAGGTTTACTAAAAAATATTGACTTGAAAATTTTTTATAGGTTTTTCAAAGGTGGAAGGGATGGTAGATAATGAGGAAAAATGAGCCATATGAATCTAAAAAAAGAATACAAGGAAGTTGGATTCTACCCTTAATAATAGTTATATTGATTCTCTTGTTACGCCACTTTATGTTTACTCCTGTAGTAGTTGAGGGAAGCTCAATGATGTCAACTCTTCAGGACGGAGATAGAATGGTAGCGAATAAAATTGGATACAAATTAAATGGTCTAGAACGATTTGATATTTCTGTATTCAAGCATAAAGATGGAACGAATTATATAAAGCGTATTATAGGCCTTCCAGGGGATTATATTGAATATAAAAATGACCAGCTATATATAAATGGTAAAAAATATAGTGAGGCTTATTTGGAGAGTCAAAAGAAAGATTTGGAAAGGGAGGAGTTACTTACTGATGACTTTAATATAAAAACATTGCCATCAACTCTTAGTCCTATAGTTCCAGAGGGGCATTATTTTGTATTAGGAGACAATCGCCGTGGTAGTAAAGATAGTCGCGATATTGGTTTTATACCGGCAAATAATATTATTGGAAAAGCAAATGTTGTTTATTGGCCTTTGAATGAGATGAAAATTGTTAAATAAAAAACATGGGTTAATGAATTGGATGATAAGTTACATTATAGGCTAACGGCTATCGTAGGATTAAGAAAATAAATAAAATCAGTTTGTTTACCTATTGTAATTCTCTTGCTACACTTGCAAAAAAATTAAAGGAAGAATATTTTTGAGTTTTTTTGCAAGTGTAGTTTAGATTGTGAGTATATAATATTCTTGAAGTTATATATTATATCGTTATAATAAAATACGATATATTTAGAGGCGGATATTACCTTACGTGCAGAATTTTTGTAAGTTGCATTCGCGGGATAAATTTTGAAAGAAAGAGAGAGTAAATGTTAAGTACACCTAAGATAGGTGCTTATATACATTTGCTTTTTTGTATGTAAAATATCATTTCTGTGAAAAAAGAAATGATAAGAAAACAGATGAAAGGGTATTAAAAATACATATTATAAGCGTTTAAATAATGAGATGTTTTCTTATTCTAGGTAATTTACCTATTTACAAGTGAAATATAGAGGCGTATATTTACTTTCATAAATCATTCTTGAAAATTTTCAAAAAATCCTAAAATCGCTGAATTCCAAAAATGGAGCGGAGGAACCAATTTGTGCAGTGTCACTCGGGGTGAATCTTTCAAGTTTGAAAGTAGGGCTACTCTCAAAGTCCGAATCCGACAGCTAACTTCGTAAGCGTCTTGAGAGAGGACGGTGCCATGATGGATACATCACTTCATCGATCTGATTAGTATAGGGGAATATCAATCTATGTTTGATTTCTTTTATACTAAGGAGGATGAGGTACATGGAACTAACACTTATTTGTGTTGGAGAAGAAAGTAAGGTAGATAGTTTAAGAGATCTAGTATCATTTCAACATGAGTTAATTATTTTTACGGCAAATGAAGAGATAGCGGCTGAAGTTAGGAATTGTGGGTTTGATTGGACTTATAGTTGCAGTAAGGAGCAGGACTTTACTAGTATTTGTGAGTGTATTAAGAAGGTGATTTTACTAGGAGATGAGCTTCCAATCGTTAGTTTCTTCACAGAACACATTCGCTTTTCTTTTCAAGCACCTATTACTGTTGTTACAAGGAATAAACGATATCCAGCGAGGCTCTATGAAACAATTGGAGCTAAATTTGTCGTGTTTACGAATTGTGATAATATTTCTTTTTTATTTTTTGAATAGGGTGGAGGAAAAGAAGATGAAAGTGTTGTTACTAGGAGATATAGCGAATCGTTGGGCGGTATCAGTAGAGCGAGTTCAAGAATTGGTGGTGCTGGATCCTATTTTTCCAAGGCCCTATATCATATTGCCATCGAAAGACGCTTTATATTTAAAAACAGATGTTATCGAATATGAGCAGCTACATGCAGAATTGTCACAAGTTTATATTCGCGGGAGAAATTTACGTGCTTTTTTACGAGGAGAATAAATAGTGAAATAAAAAGAGCGAATGCTAAGTGCAACAAGCTATGCACTTTATGTCATTCGCTCTTTTTATTTCGTATCGAAAAGATCATTTCTGTGAAAATGAAAGAAAAGACGAGTAAATAGATGAAAGAATATTAATAATACTCAATGTAAGCGTTTAAATAGATGGATATTTTCTTATTTTCAGTAATTTACCCCTTTACAAGTGAAATATAGAGGAGTATATTTACTCTCATAAATCATTCATAAAATTTCCAAAAAAACCTAAAATCGCTGAGTTCCAGAAATGGAGCGGGGGAACCAATTTTGTGCATCGTCACTTGGGGTGAATCTTTCAGTTTTGAAAGTAGGGCTACTCTTTAGGCCCGAATCCGACAGCTAACCTCGTAAGCGTTTAGAGAGGAGGTTTACTTTTTGTTGTTCATTTTTTGAACACTGAGTAGAGCTCAGTGTTCTTTTTTAATATTTGAATGGTAAATTTTAACAAAATGAAGAGAGGGATAGTTATGTTAGATGTTGTAATGGTCGGGATTTTTATTTTATTAGTTGCATCGATGGCAAGTCTTGCAAGTTGGTCAGATAAAGTTGTGAAAGAAGGAAAGCAATCATGATGATTGTCTTATCGGTTATAGTCGCAGCAATTACAGTGTATTTAGTGTATGCATTATTAAATCCAGAGAAGTTTTAATTAGGGGGAATCATTCATTATGATTTGGGTTGCAGTCATTATTACAATGCTCTTGTTTATTTTAGTAGCAAAGCCAACGGGGATTTATTTAGAGAAAGCTTTTCAAGGTAGCAAAACGCTAGATAAAGTATTCGGGCCTTTTGAAAAACTTATTTTTAAAATTACAGGTGTAAAAGCATACAATCAAACGTGGAAACAGTACGCATTATCATTAGTTTTACTCAATGGATTTATGATTGTTGTCGTATATTTCATTTTCAGATTACAAGGTGTGTTGCCGCTAAATCCAGCACATATTGAAGGAATGGAGCCTACGCTCGCTTTTAATACAGCAATTAGTTTTATGGCTGATACAAACTTACAGCATTATAGCGGTGAAAATGGTTTATCTTATTTATCACAATTAATCGGAATTACATTTTTAATGTTTGCGGCACCAGCAACGACATTAGCACTCGTTATGGCATTTATAAGAGGGCTCGCTGGAAAAGAACTTGGTAACTTTTTCGTTGATTTTACGAGAGCGTTAACGAGAGTTTTTCTTCCTATCGCATTTATTGCGGCGCTAGTCTTTGTCGCACTTGGTGTACCACAAACGTTAGACGGGGCCGTTACAGCACAAACGATTGATGGCGCGAAACAAAGTATATTACGTGGGCCAGTTGCATCATTCGTTTCCATTAAGGAACTTGGAAATAACGGCGGTGGATTTTTCGGAGCAAACTCTACGCATCCTTTTGAAAATCCAGGACAAATGAGTAATATTTTGCAAATGATGCTTATGATGTTATTACCAACAGCACTTCCATTTACGTACGGACGAATGGTAGGAAATAAAAAACAAGGTCGCATCCTTTTCGTTTCACTTTTTATGGTGTTTTTACTAGGATTTATAACAATTACGACATCTGAACTAAACGGGAATCCGGCATTAAATGGAATGGGTATCGAACATGTACAAGGAAGTACAGAAGGGAAAGAAGTACGATTTGGAACGGTATTTTCTTCACTATACGCAACGGTAACGACAGCTGCTGAAACAGGCGCCGTTAATACGATGCATGATACGTTAACACCAATTGGCGGTTTAGTTCCACTTGTAAATATGATGTTAAACACAGTATATGGCGGCGTTGGAGCAGGTTTTGTAAATATTATTATGTATGCAATTATTGCAGTGTTTATATCTGGGTTAATGGTTGGACGGACACCAGAGTTTTTAGGTAAAAAGATTGAAGGTAAGGAAATGAAATTAATTGCGGTCACGATTTTATTTCATCCATTGCTCATTTTAGGCTTTTCGGCATTAGCTCTTTCAACAAATTTAGGGACGGATGCTATTTCTCATTCCGGTTTCCACGGTTTAACGCAAGTTGTATATGAATATACATCGTCAGCTGCGAATAACGGATCTGGATTTGAAGGATTAGGAGATAATACACCGTTTTGGAATATTACGACTGGTTTAGTTATGTTTTTAGGACGTTACTTCAGTTTAATTACGATGCTAGCTGTGGCAGCTTCGTTGAAAGAAAAAACGGTAGTGCCAGAAACAGTCGGAACGTTCCGTACAGATAATAGTTTATTTGGTGGTATCTTTATCGGAACAATTGTAATTGTTGGTGCATTAACATTCTTCCCGATGTTAGTACTCGGACCAATTGCAGAATTTCTTACATTGAAGTAATGGAGGGTAAATGATGAGACCGGTAGTAGTAAAAGAAAAACAATTAAATGAGTCACAAATACATGCTGTAGAAGATGAAGTTAGACAAGCGAAAACGATGGATCGTGATATCGTAACACATGCGATGAAGCAATCCATTGCGAAATTGAATCCGAAAGTCATGATAAAGAATCCGATTATGTTCGTTGTGGAAATTGGATTTATCATTACGTTCATTTTATCTTTTCTTCCAAGTAGTTCTAGTAGTATACCAGGTTGGTTTAATATAACAGTTTCTCTCATTCTATTATTTACAGTTTTATTTGCGAATTTTGCAGAAGCATTAGCAGAAGGTCGTGGTAAAGCGCAAGCCGATTCTTTAAAGCAGTCGAAGAAAGATGTGTTTGCAAATGTTGTAAAAGAAAATGGAGACATTGTCCAAGTTTCAGCAACTGATCTTACAAAAGGTGACGTTGTTATCGTAAAACAAGGAGAAATGATTCCGAATGATGGCGAAGTAATCAAAGGATTAGCATCTGTAGATGAATCTGCAATTACAGGGGAATCAGCTCCTGTAATAAAAGAAGCGGGCGGCGATTTTTGTTCCGTAACAGGCGGGACGATGGTCGTAAGTGATGAGATTACAATTGTCATTACGAGTAATCCTGGTGAATCATTTATTGATAAAATGATTTCGTTAGTAGAAGGAGCTGCTCGTCAAAAAACGCCGAATGAGATTGCTTTAAATACAGTATTAACGAGTTTAACGCTTATTTTCTTAATCGTTGTTGTGACGTTGCCGATTTTTACAAACTATTTAGGATTTCAAATTGATACAGCTGTACTTGTAGCGTTGTTAGTTTGTTTAATTCCAACGACAATTGGTGGTTTATTATCAGCAATTGGTATTGCCGGGATGGACCGCGTGACAAAGTTCAATGTGTTAGCGATGTCGGGTAAAGCAGTAGAAGCTGCGGGTGATATTAATACAATCATTTTAGATAAAACAGGTACGATTACTTTCGGGAACCGAATGGCACATACATTGCTTCCTGTAGGAAATGAGACGATTGAGCAAGTAGGGAAATGGGCCGCGATTAGTTCAGTTTTAGATGAAACACCAGAAGGTCGATCAGTTATAGAATATGTAAAAACGAAAGCTATATCATATAATCGAGAAATTGCAGAGCAAGGTGATTTTGTTCCGTTCAAAGCAGAAACGAGAATGAGTGGTGTGGATTTACAGGACGGAACGAAAGTGAGAAAAGGTGCTGTAGGTAGCGTAATTGAATGGGTTAGGTCACAAGGTGGAACGATTCCGAAAGATGTAAATCAAAAAGCCGATTCCATTTCCAAAGAGGGCGGGACACCACTTGTAGTTGCAGTGGATAATCGTATTTACGGTTTAATTTATTTAAAGGATACAGTAAAGCCAGGTATGCGTGAGCGTTTTGAACAATTGCGCCAAATGGGGATTAAAACGGTTATGTGTACAGGTGATAACCCGTTAACAGCAGCAACAATTGCAAAAGAAGCAGGGGTAGATGAGTTTGTTGCTGAGTGTAAGCCAGAAGATAAAATTGCGGTTATTAAAGCAGAGCAAGATAAAGGGAAACTTGTAGCGATGACAGGTGATGGTACAAATGATGCGCCGGCATTAGCGCAGGCTGACGTTGGATTAGCGATGAATAGTGGTACGACAGCTGCGAAAGAAGCAGCGAATATGATTGATTTAGATTCGAACCCGACAAAAATTATTGAGGTTGTAGGGATTGGTAAGCAATTGTTAATGACGCGTGGTGCGTTAACGACGTTTAGTATTGCGAACGATATTGCAAAATATTTTGCAATCATTCCAGCGATGTTTACACTTGCGATTCCGCAAATGGAGGCATTAAACATTATGAAACTAACATCACCACTGTCAGCGATTTTATCAGCATTACTATTTAACGCTGTTATTATTCCATTACTCATTCCATTAGCGATGAAAGGTATCGCATATAAACCAATGAGTTCGAATGCACTACTTGGCCGAAACCTACTTATTTATGGACTTGGCGGAGTGATTGTACCATTCATTGGAATTAAAGTAATTGATATAATTGTCGGCTTGTTTATATAAGGAAGAGGGGAAAAAGATGGAGAAGAAACAAAGTATACTATCAACAATTATCCGTATTACTTTTACATTTCTAGTGTTGTGCGGGCTTGTATATCCGCTTATTGTTACTGGTATTGCACAAGCAGTAATGAAGGATAATGCGGATGGAAGTCTAATATATAATGATAAAAATGAAGTGATTGGTTCTAAATTAATTGGTCAAAACTTCACGGATCCACGTTATTTTCAAGGGCGTGTTTCTAGTATTGAATATAAGGCTGAAGCATCTGGTTCAAATAACTATGCACCATCTAATCCAGATTTAGAGAAACGAGTAGAGAAAAGTATTGAAGAGTGGAAGAAACAAAATCGGGCTGTTCCGGTAACAGAAGTGCCGATTGATCTAGTGACGAATTCAGGTTCAGGGCTAGATCCTGATATTAGTCCGCAGGCAGCTTCTGTGCAGGTGGATCGTATCTCTAAATTAACGAATATTCCGAAAGAAACGCTAAATCAGTTGATTAAAGATCAAACAGAAGGTGCTGCACTTGGCTTATTTGGAGAGAACCGCGTAAACGTTTTAAAGTTAAATTTAGAATTGCAGAAACTACTGAAATAGAAACAACGCTACCTCAATCTAACGGATTGAGGTAGCGTTGTTTCGAAAGAAAGGTTGTGAGTGTTTTGTATGCGGATGACTATAAACCAACTTTTCAAAGGCGAACACCAGAAGAGTATTTAGAATATATTCGTCAGCAAAACCGCGGGAAGTTAAAGTTATATGTAGGAGCGGCTCCAGGAGTAGGAAAAAGTTATAAAATGCTCTTTGATGCAAGAGAAATGAAAAAGGATGGTACGGATATTGTAATTGGTTTAATTGAAACGCACGGTAGAAAAGAGACGGAAGAAGCAATTGCTGATTTAGAAAAAGTTCCTTTAAAAGAAATAGAGTATAAAGGGAAAGTATTTTATGAACTCGATGTGGAAGGAATTATAAAACGTGCACCGCAAGTCGTTGTTGTGGATGAACTTGCGCATAGCAATATTCCTGGATCTAAAAATAAGAAACGTTATATGGATGTACAGGAATTGCTAGATGCCGGTATATCCGTCTTATCAGCTTTTAATATTCAACATTTAGAAAGTGTTCATGACATTGTTGCTCAAATTACGAATGTTAAAGTGCGAGAACGTATTCCAGATTTTATTTTACAAAAAGCAAATGAAATTCAGCTCGTTGATGCAACGCCGGAAGTATTAAGGAAGAGGTTAATAGATGGAAAGATATATAAGGAAGAAAAAATAGAGCAAAGCTTACAAAATTTCTTTACGCTTAATAATTTAGGGGCACTAAGAGAATTATCACTTCGGGAAGTGGCAGATGATATGGACGAGAAAATTAGCCAAACAGTAATAGAACCGATTGGTGTAAAAGAAAAAATTCTTGTTTGTGTACAATACAGTTCGACAGCGGAGAAATTAATACGACGGGGATGGCGCATGGCTGATCGGTTAAATGCTGAATTGTACGTATTAAACGTTGAGAGGGAAAATATAGATTCTATTTCAGCTGGGAAAAAGCAGACGATTGAAGAGTGGAAGTCGTTAACGAATCAATTTGATGCGAGTTTTGTTTTAGAAGAGGCAAAAGGAAGAAAGCCAGCGGATGTTATTATTGAAGTTGCGAAAAGACTACAAGTAACGCAGATTTTACTCGGACAATCAGCAAGAACAAGGTGGGAAGAAATTCGAAAAGGTTCAATTGTAAATGAAATTATGAGAGAAACGAAGTATATTGATATTCATATCGTTGCAGATCAAAGAGTTTAGAATAGAGACCATCTATAGGTCTCTATTTTGCTTTTTGTACAGCCTGAAAACGTAGCATTTTCATTGCGCATAAAATGATAAATAGAAATGTAATTGCACCTAGGAAGAAAATCCAAAAGTAATTTTGATTAAATACAAGAAATCCACCTACAAGTGGCCCTGTGCCCATACCGAGATAGCGTATGAAGTTATACATACCGATGGCTGTTGCGCGTTCTTGTACGAATTCCTCCGTTAATAAAGTAGTGTGAGTTGGCATAGAAAGTCCCATACTAAAACCGTATAAAGATGTAACGATAATGATGAATGAGATATTGATGCTATATGTGAAAGAGAATAAAGTGACACATATAATATTGAAGAAACTAGTGATGAATAAAGCTTGCTTTGTTGTGAGGCGTTTTTGCAAAAGCTTGTAGCAATAACTTCCTAGCATGATAGAAAGAGACATTGGTACAAACATAAGACCAATTGCATTTGCAGCTAAATGAAATGAATTTGCTAAAATGCTCGGTAAAAAAACGAGAAAGCAAAAGTAAATACAAAATTGAATGAAGCCAATAAGAGTAATAGAAAATCCAGTTTTATTTTTTAAGATAAGAGAGTAATTCTTTTGTTCTTTAGACCGCTTAATTACATTTGGCTTTGTTTCTGGAAGTAGTGAAATGTTTATAATTAATAAGATAATGCCAAGTGTAGATAAAAAGAGAAATACAGATAAGTGACCATGTATACTGCCAAGATAACCACCTATGAGTGGAGCCATTGCAGGTGCGAGAGCAAGTAACATTTGATACAGGCTCATCGCTTCTCCGCGTTCTTTTCC
Organism: Bacillus sp. FSL K6-0268; assembly: GCF_038005425.1. Taxonomy (NCBI): domain Bacteria; kingdom Bacillati; phylum Bacillota; class Bacilli; order Caryophanales; family Bacillaceae; genus Bacillus; species Bacillus sp. FSL K6-0268. The sequence continues at coordinate 2,698,385 of NZ_JBBOTF010000001.1, read as the reverse complement.
TTCAAATAAATCGCCGATAATCGTTGCTGAAACTACAGGTATAGCCGCTATTCCTATAGCTTGAACAGCTCTAAAAAAGAGAAATAAATAAATGTTTGCCGAAAAAGCACATCCGATTGAACCAATTGTACTAATGACTAAACTAGGGATAAGGACAGATTTTCTCCCTTTTGTATCAATTAAAGGTCCATATACGAGCTGCATAATTGCAAGAACGAATGTGAAAAGTGAAACTGTTACATTTACAAGATAAAGAGAAGTGTGAAAAGAATTTTGAATCATCGGTAAGATAGGTGTGTAAATATTTTGAGCGAAGGAACCGAGTAAGGCACTCATACAGACAACATATAAAATGAAAGTTAGTTTAGATTTTTTCATCTTGTTAACCTCCTTGTATTTTAGTTTCCTTGGAAACTAAATTTATTTTAACATGATTTTCTCACTTGTAAAGATGAAAAAATAATTTTAAAATGGTATATAGTTAAATTGTTTCTTTGGAAACTTAGGAGGCGAACGGATTGAAGCATACAACGAAGCAAATGGAAATACTGTCGGACATTCGTACACTTTTGCATAAAAAAGAAGAACATTTAAAACGACAAAACGAGAAGTTTTTTTATGAGACAGGTGTAAGTAGTATGTCTTTATCTGAGTTACATGTAATCGAATGTATCGGAAAAAATGGTTTGATGAATGTAACGGCAATCACGATAGAAATGGGCATGACGAAGGGAGCGATCTCTAAAATTTGTACAAAGTTGTTTCAAAAGCAATTCGTTGAGAAGATGCAAATGTTAGATAATCAAAAAGAAATCTTCTTCCGCTTAACGGAAAGTGGGAATGAAATATATATAGCTCATGAAAAATTGCATAAGCAAGCTGAAGAAAAGTGGCTGTTACTTTTAGATGGTTATACGAAAGCAGAGCAAGACTTTATTCAAAGGTTTATAAAGGATGTCTCAGATCATTTGGAAATATAATTGGAAGAAAAAACTCCTTTTTCTCAAGTCTTTTGAATATAATTTCTGAAAGAACTCATATATAATAGAAAAAGATACTTAACATGGTGAATAATTAAAGAGTCAATATATATAGAGGAGAGAGTAACATGCTTGAAAATACGGGGTTAGTATTAGAAGGCGGTGGTATGCGTGGTGTATATACGGGCGGGATATTAGAATATTTTATGGAACAAGATTTATATTTTCCATATGTAATCGGTGTATCAGCTGGTGCTTGTCATGCAGCGTCGTATCTTTCCAGACAAAGAAATAGAAATAAAACAGTAAATATTGATTATGCATCACACCCGCAATATTTATCGTATAAAAACTTATGGAGAAAACGCCAATTATTTGATATGGAGTTCATTTTTCATGAGATTCCAGAAAAGCATGTACCGTTTGATTTTGAAACATACTTTAATAGTCCAGAGCGTTTCCTTGTAGGCACAACAGATTGTGAAACAGGACAGTCTGTTTATTTTGAAAAAGAGGGGACAAATGATGATGCACTAAATTTATTACAAGCATCTAGTTCATTACCTTTCATTGCACCTGTAGTAAATTACCGTGGTAAGCAGTTATTAGATGGAGGAATTTCTGATCCGATTCCAGTTCGTAAAGCGCAAGAAGATGGATTTAAAAAATCAGTCGTTATTTTAACGAGAAATCACGGTTACGCGAAGAAAAAATCAAAGTTTGGATGGATTGCAGCGAAAGCGTATAAAAAATATCCGAACCTTGTTAACACGATGCTGAAGCGTTATGAAGTGTATAATGAAACGCTTCACTACATTGAAAAAGAAGAGCAAGCGGGTAATTTATTTGTTATTCGCCCAGAAGTGCCGCTTCAAGTAGATCGTATGGAAAAAGATACAGCAAAACTACAAAATTTATACGAGCAAGGCTATGAAGATGCAAAGAGACAGTTTGCAGATTTACAGTCGTTTTTACAAAAATAATGATTAGGCTGCGGAGAAGAATTTCTCTGCAGTCTTTTTATATTGCTACTTATACGTTACTTTTTAAAAATGTATGAATGTTTAAGTGTTTAAAGAGTTTGTAAAACATCGAGGTTTCTTATTGAGGAGAATTTATTTGAAGGATATTATGATGATGTAGCGCTACTAAACTATTAAATTTATGAGGTGCTTGTTAATGAAAGGAAAAGTTTTTTCAATTACGACTTTAGTATTATTAGCAACATCAATCTCAACAAGTGCATTCTATCCAACTCTAAGCGGTCACAAAAGCGGTAACCTACTATCTTACAGAGCTCAAACTACTACGAATCAAAATGCATCTCGTGGTTCAGTAGCAATTTCTTTTATTAAATCAAATGGAAATAATTCATATATTGAAAGCGCTTCAGACAAATTAGGATCCCATGAATCTGGAAGAGCATTAAACGCAACTGTGAGTAATGGTGCATATAACGCCTTTGGTGCAAAAGGACTATACTCGGAGCACTATGCGAATGAGAATAATGACTATCAAGAAGATACACACAAAGGTACTTTTGATAGTAATGGTAACTTACGATTACAGTGGTAAAAAATATTAAACAGTTGTTTTTATAAATATTTGGATAAGGAGAAGGGGATGTTCATCATCTCCTTCTTATTTAAAAGGAGCACAGACATGTACCTAGCTTTTAAAAATATAAAAAGTAATAAACTGTTTTTCTTAATTCTTCTTATGTCATTTTTTATTTCTTTTCTTTCTATATCAGTAGCCGCGCTTTTAACAGAGTCTAAACGAAATTTTATAGCTGCCTTTCAAATTGGTTTTCCAGAAAAGAATCAAACGTTAACTGTTCCGATAGCGAATGAAACCGAATTGGAAACGATAATTCCCCTCATACAAGATACTTTTGTGAAAAGTGATATTTACGTAGAAAATTTAAAAGCATTGAATAGTTCAGGGGCAACAAAGATCATAGCTGTGAACTTAAAAGATGATTATTATTGGAAGCCATATATTTCTGAAGGACAATATTTTCATCGTGAAAATGTAAACGATATGGTTGTTGGCGATCAAACGAATGTAGAGGAGTTATATGAATTTGATGATACATATAAAAAAATAGGAACTATATCAAGAAAGGACAGTGACGTCGGTGTAGCAGGCATATACGTTCCACTTCAAAACTTACCTACTATATCTAAAAAAGGTATTATCGCGAGTAAACAATTACAATTAACAGTTGTTAATCCTACATCATCTATTCATAACGAAATAAAAAAGTTTATGGGTAGGAGTAAAGAAGTGCTTTCGGGAGATGTTCAAATACTGAATGAACGAAATCTTCAGGAACTAGATGTGACACATGTAGATCCAGCAAATAAGTATTACTATAAATTCATTCTTGTTGCAATTGTTTCTGGCATTTCTGCGGTTTTATTTTGGATTTATAAAAAAGAAAAAGAGATTTCATTAAAAAAAGCAGTAGGTGCTTCTAATATATCTATTTATTGCGAACTATATATTCAAATTTTGTTTATTTCTCTAGTAGCGATGTTCTTAGTTTTTATTACGTTAGAAATGTTTTCGGGAACAATTCATACTTATTTTCAGACATACTTAGTAAAACCGTTAACACTATATGTATTGATATGCAATGTTGTTTTTATAATTCTTCTTACAATTTGTGTTACTGTAATTCCAATCAAGCACATTATAAATATATATCCCGGAAAACATTTAAGAACGTAGGAGGTCTTCATGTTTTTTATATTTGATTCTATACGGTCTGTGAAAAAACGGTTGTTACCAAGTTTGATTATAGTAATTTCTTTAATTATTGCATTTTCTTCAGCAATAGAATTTGTTAGTAATCTTTCCGGATATCGAAAAATGATGACGATAGCAAATAATTTATCGACTCATAAAAATTTCTATGAACTTTATGCGACGCAAGATATAACATTGTTTAGCGAAGAAAAAGCGAAAAATGATTATCAACATTTCATGCAAGGGTTATCTAATACGATACCAATAACAAATAAAACAAATTATTTGTTCCGTAACTATTCACTTAGTTTAAAAGAAGAAAATGGAACGATAAAGACTCTTATTGTTGATAAAGATATTAATAAGTACTTTCATATACGAATTTCACAAGGAAGATATTTTGAGGAATTGGAATTTCATAAATCAGTATTTGATATTAGACCTGTTATATTAGGGGCTAATTATATAGGTAAGGTATCTATTGGTGATGTTATACCATCTGGAAAAATGAAGCTAAAAGTAATTGGCTTTTTAGAAAAAAATTCACCATTCACATATCCTCGAAGCGGTGAAATATCGGATAATCGTATTACATTATTAGATGACATGGCGATTTTACCAATTGGAACAGAAGAAATAGAGTTCTATAGTGCAGAACTTTTATACAATGGGTTAATTATAGAAACAAATGAAAAGATAAATATAAATGAATTTCAAAAGAAAGTATTAAAGGTAACAGAAGGTAAGGGTTATTCGTATTATGTTACAAATCCGAATAAATTGTTAGAAAATGAAAAACAAGGTATTGATAATATGTCATACCCCTTATTATTAAGCGGTACAGTCTTATTTTTTTCATTTCTATCTATCGTATTAACATCAATGGCAGCACTTTATATGGAGTATAAAAATATTTCTATTAAATCAGCGTTAGGTGCAAGCACTTTTCAAATATGTCTTCCATTTATTATTGAGTATATGTTGCTATTCGTTTTATCGATATGTTTAGGAATAATGTATTTTCAATGGGAGAATAGCGGAGTAATTGAAATTCAGAAAGGGTTAGAAAATAGTATAGTATCTTTCTTTGGAACGTTAAAAGTCTCTATAGAATCATTGGTTGTTATAGGTGCTTTATCAATTATAATGATCTTCATTATATATGCAATCATTTATTTCACTGTATTAAAAATAAAAAAATATATATGAAAGAGGTGTTATAGATGATTAGGCTTGAGAATGTAGCGAAGTGCTTTGGACATAGTAATTTTAGTGCTTTAAAAGATATTAATCTTACAATAGAACAAGGCGAAATGATAGCTATTATGGGCCCCTCTGGTTCAGGGAAATCTACTCTTCTTAACATTATTGGCTTAATTGATAGCCCCTCTACTGGAAAGTATTTTTTAGATGGAGTGGATACAAGTACATTAAAGGCAAACTATCATAAGTATAGAAATACGGAAGTGGGATTTGTGTTTCAGAACTTTTCGCTATTAGATGATTATACAGTTGTTGAAAATGTAATGCTTCCGCTTGTATATAGAAGAATTTCTCATAAGAAACGTATGCAAATTTCAAAAGAAATGCTGAAAATGGTAGGGATTGAGAGGCATATTAACAAATATCCTTACGAGTTATCAGGTGGAGAACAGCAAAGAACAGCAATAGCAAGGGCTTTAGCACAAGATACTAAAATTATCCTCGCTGATGAACCAACGGGTGCTCTTGATCAAGAAAACGGAAAGAAAATTATGAGCATCTTAAAAGAGATTCATAAACAAGGGAAAACGGTGCTAGTTGTAACACACGATCAAAAGGTAGCTGCATGCTGCCAGAGGACAATACGTTTGCTTGATGGATGTATAGTATAATATGGATAAAAGTATGTGAAGAGGTGATACATATGGAAAATGTATATAAAGGTCTTAGACATACTGGATTTGCTATGTTGCTTATTTTTAGTGGTGTATTTTTACTGCGCTGGTTCATTCATGATGAAATGCTACTAGATCAGCTTATTGGGTTAAGTGTAGGGATGGTAATGGTTATTTCGTCAGTGTTCATTCAAAAGTACAGTAAAGAATTACAAGTAAATGAGAAGTGTTAAAAGTAACAAAAGAAAAGTAGAGCATCTAATTTTGAACTGCACCCCAATTGTTAGACACAGTCTAACAATTGGAGGTGCAGTTTTTCTATGGCTAAATTTACAGCTGATGAAAAAATACAAATCGTTCTACGTTATTTGAACGGAAATGAAAGTTATCGAGAAATGGGTAGATCGCTCGGTATAAGTGACACAATCATTTTGAATTGGGTAAACCAATATAAACAGAATGGTCTGGAAGCTTTTCTAAAACGATGTACAAATTACACACAACAATTTAAACTAGACGTACTAAACTTTATGATTGAAAACGGTATGTCCTTATTTGAGACGGCAGCTATCTTTAATATTCCTGCCCCTTCAACGATTTCTGTTTGGAAAAAACAGCTCGAAACACAAGGAATTGATGCCCTTCAATCTAAGAAAAAGGGGCGTCCATCCATGAAAAAAGATTCAAATAAACAATTAAAACAACATTTAGCTGAAGGGTCAGTCGAAGCACTTGAAGCACGCATTAAACAGCTTGAGATGGAAAATGAGTACTTAAAAAAGTTAAATGCCTTAGTTCAAAACAAGGAAAAATCACAAAACAAGACAAAGCGCAAGTAATCTATGAATTAAGGCATAAATATTCGGTGAAGGCACTCGTGGAGCTAGCTACTATTCCTCGAAGCACGTATTATGATTTAGTAAAGAAAATGAATCGTCCAGATGTAGATGCCGATTTGAAAGCTGAGATTAAAGCGATTTATGAGGAAAATGAAGGTCGTTATGGTTACCGTCGCATTCGTGATGAATTAACGAATCGTGGCCAGAAAGTGAACCACAAGAAGGTTCAGCGCATTATGAAAGAGCTTGGGTTAAAGTGTGTTGTGCGTATGAAGAAATATAAATCCTATAAAGGAAAAGTCGGTAGAATTGCACCTAATATTTTAGAGCGTAATTTTCATACAGATGCACCGAATCAAAAGTGGGTAACAGACATCACAGAGTTTAAATTGTTTGGAGAAAAACTGTATGTATCACCTGTATTAGATTTGTATAATGGTGAAATTATTACCTATACAATTGGTTCTAGACCGACGTATTCGCTTGTTTCAGACATGTTAGAGAAAGCATTGGAACGTTTACCTGAAACGCACCAGCTACTGATGCATTCGGATCAAGGATGGCATTATCAAATGAGACAATACGTCCGTACACTAGAATCAAGAGCTATCGTCCAGAGTATGTCTCGAAAAGGCAACTGTTACGACAACGCAGTAATAGAAAATTTCTTTGGGATTATGAAATCGGAGTTCCTCTACATAAAAGAATTTGAAAATGTAGAGCACTTTAAAATAGAATTAGAAAAATATATAGATTATTATAATACGAAACGGATTAAGGCAAAATTAAAAATGAGCCCGGTACAATACCGGACTCACTTTTATCAAGCTGCCTAATCAAATAACCGTGTCTAACTTTTAGGGGTCACTTCATTTCGATGCTCTACTTTTCTTTTATAAATAAAAAATCCCTCTTTATGAGGGATTTTAATGTGGTAAGAAAATTAATTGATAAGCAAACAAAATTCCAAATACATACACAAGTGGGTGAACAGCACGGAATTTACCTTTTGCCACTTTCATAAGTGGGTATGAAATAAATCCAAGAGCGATACCTGTTGCGATACTTGATGTAAGTGGCATGCTTAAGATTACTAAGAATGCTGGGAATGCTTCATCAAATGCGTCCCAATCGATGTGGCGAACTGATCCCATCATAAGACTACCAACGATAATTAATGATGGTGCAGTAATAGCTGATACACCAGAAACGGCACTTACTAATGGTCCGAAGAATGCTGCTAGTGCGAATAAAACAGCTACTGTAACAGTTGTTAAACCAGTACGACCACCAGCTGCAACACCAGCAGATGATTCAATGTACGCTGTTGATGGTGTTGTTCCGAACATAGAACCGATTGTTGCTGAGAATGAGTCAGATAGAAGAGCTCGTCCAGCTTTTGGAAGCTTTCCATCTTTCATAAATCCACCTTGTTGAGCAACGCCAAGTAATGTACCTGTTGTATCGAATAATGTAACAAGGAAGAATGAGAATACAACGCCGTATAATCCGTAGTTAATTACGTCAGATACAGCAGTAATTGGATTTGAAACGATAATTCCTTCTGGTAATCCAGGCATTGATGTAACACCGTTTGAGAATGTTAATTGTCCTGTGAAGAAAGCGATAATACCAGTTAATAGCATACCGATAAATAGTGCGCCATTTACATTTAAAGACATAAGGATAATAGTAATTCCAAGTCCAGCTAATGCTAGTAGAACTGGAGCAGAGTGAAGATCACCAAGTCCAACTAAGTTTGCATCATTTTTTGTAACGATACCTGTTAAACGTAAACCGATAAAGGCGATAAATAGCCCGATACCAGCAGTAATTGCATGTTTTAAGTTTTCAGGAATTGCTTCCATTAATTTTGTACGGAAAGATGTAAATGATAGCAAAATTAAAATCATACCTGCTACGAATACAGCAGAGAATGCAATTGCGAAAGTCATGCCTTCATGAGCTTTTACAACAGAGTAAGAGAAGTAAGCATTTAATCCCATACCTGGCGCGATTGCGATTGGTAAGTTTGTAAAGATCGCCATAAATAATGTTCCGACAACAGCAGCGATAATTGTTGCTGTAAATGCTTGTTCAAATGGAACACCTGCATCCCCAAGGATGACTGGGTTTACGACAATGATATATGCCATTGTTAAGAAGGTAATAATACCTGCCATAATTTCAGTTTTAATAGAAGTTTTATGTTTTGAAAGGTTAAACATATAAACATCCTTTCTGTTTACGAATAATTTTCACAACAGTTATATATAATATTCGTTTTTTAACTATTTTGCAATAGTTTTGTATAAAAAGTTTACAACAATTCATATTTTGTGTCTTAAATTCGAATATTAATCGTAACTTGATGTTTGAATTTCAGTTTTTATTATGCACATTATAAGAAAAAGGAGTTGAAAGAAGCTATGCCACAGCAAAAAAACTTTGTAACAATGCCAGCGCAACATCAAAATAAACAGCCTGGTATTGAATCATTAATGAATCCACTTCCGCAGTTTGAAGATTCGAATTATAAAGGTAGCGAAAAGTTAAAAGGAAAGAATGTATTAATTACAGGGGGAGATAGTGGGATTGGACGAGCTGTTTCCATCGCTTTTGCGAAAGAGGGAGCAAATATTGCGATTGCTTATTTAGATGAGGAAGAAGATGCAAATGAGACGAAACAACGTGTTGAAAAAGAAGGAGTAAAGTGTGTATTGTTGCCAGGTGATTTAAGTGATGAACAGCATTGTAAAGATATTGTAGAAGAGACCGTCCAGCAGCTAGGTAGTTTACAGGTTTTAGTAAATAATGTCGCGCAGCAATATCCGCAGCAAGGACTAGAGTATATTACAGCAGAACAGCTAGAAAAGACTTTTCGTATTAATATTTTTTCTTATTTTCACGTTGCGAAAGCCGCACTTTCTCATTTGAAGAAAGGAGATGTCATTATAAATACGGCATCTATCGTTGCATATGAAGGGAATGAAACGTTAATTGATTATTCCGCAACGAAAGGAGCAATCGTAGCGTTTACAAGATCACTTTCTCAATCATTAGTACAAAAAGGAATTCGTGTAAATGGTGTTGCGCCGGGACCGATTTGGACACCGCTTATTCCATCGAGCTTTGATGAGAAGAAAGTCTCTCAGTTTGGGAGCAATGTCCCGATGCAAAGGCCTGGTCAACCATATGAGTTAGCGCCGGCATATGTATATTTAGCGTCTGGTGATTCTTCTTATGTTACGGGACAAATGATACATGTAAATGGGGGCGTTATTGTAAATGGATAGTTTTCATTTATAAGAGCAAAGTAAAGCTAATTACAATTATTATGGTGAGCGCTAGGGGGGATATAGGTGAAAAGGGTATGTTTCGTTTTACTATTATTTTTCTTCCTACCGGTTAGTGCTTTTGCTGATACAGATCATTTAATATTAGTGAATCTTACCACAAACCAGTTGTCTTTTTTTGAGAATGGAAATTACACAAAAACATTTCCAGTAACGACTGGAAGAGATCGTACACCTACGCCTGAAGGTAATTTTTGTATTATAACTAAATTTAAAAATAAAGAATACCATCGAAAAAAAATAGCTGGGGGTGCACCGAATAACCCTCTTGGTACGAGATGGCTTGGGCTAGATAAGAATGAATATGCGATTCACGGGACAAATCGGGAATGGACGATTGGAAGTAGGGAATCAAATGGCTGTATTCGCATGCATGACAGGGATATACAATGGTTATATGACCGAGTACAATTACAAACAAAAGTAATCATTTCTCGTTTTCATACGAGCCCCGAATATGAAGCGAATAAGCTTGGTTATCGCGTTGTGAGCTGGAATGGACGAAAAATAGAAGAAGAACAAATTGGAGTACTTACGTTAGTAGACCGCGCAGATATATATTGGCAAGAACCAAATGGACAGTTAACGAAAGTGAAAACGGTATTGCCGAACGAAAGATATCCAGTGTACTCAAAGCGAAAAGATGGAATATATTATATAGGAAACAATTCGTATATTATAGATGAAACAGGAGAGAAAATTCGTTACGAGCAAATTCCTTCTTCGATCTTAAGTAATATATATAAACGGAAATACAATGTTCCGTAATGGCTACCGTATTACAGACGGTAGCTTATTTATACTTGGAGTTTAACTGCAACTATTGTATTTTGCTGAATATAATACAGTACAGATAGGGGGCGGTTATATTATGAAAAGTGAATTTGCGTTTAAAGTTTTCTTAGTAACGACCTGTTTATTTATCGTGTATTTATATGCGTTTCTCGTCTTTTCTTTTTATGTTCCATATGTTGATTTAATATTATTCTTCGGATTTATTTGGGCGTTTGTGAAAGCGAGGGAAGGAGAGAAGAGTATATATCGGCGCATTACCCTATGCGGGACGGCCGTTCTCGTTATTTTATATTTTTTTATTATGCATGATTTTTGGAGAGGGATGTAAAAAAGCATACGATGAATCGTATGCTTTTTATGTTTAATATTTAGGCTTAAATGTATGACAACAAGTCTCTACACTCGTTGCTACAGAACTTTCTAGCGTCTCGTTTGTTAAAACAGCAGCTGTATATGAATCATTTTCAGTTTGACCAGTTTCATCTGCATCAGGCTGAACGACGATCGCACTTGCTTGACAAAAGTTACCTTGTCCCCAAAAAGAACAGTTGGAAACAGAACATCTTACTTCTGGCATAAAACCCCCTCCTTATACATTAGTGTGGGATTTTACGCCCATTTCATGTGTAGAAGGAGTTTCCTTTTCTCGTTACTTTTTCGTTTGCTCAAGCCATTCTTTTAATTTGTCTTTTGGCTGTTCACCGCTAATACGGCTTACTTCTTTGCCATCTTTAAAATGAATGATTGTTGGTGTACCTTGAATTTTATATTCATCCCAAGGAGCATCTAATTTTTCAATATCCATAACTTTCATATCAACGTTCAAGTCTTTAGCCATCGGCACTACGACAGGAGATAATTTTTGGCAATGAACGCAAGATGTTTGATAAAAGTATACTGTTTCTTCTTTTTTCTCTTTTAAGTTCTTTTGAAGATCTGAAAGAGAGATTTTATTTGTGTAGTAGTCAGAACCGTTTGTCTTACTTTCAGTAGGATTATCAATTTTTTGGCTAGTAGCATTTTTTTCTTCCATTTGTGTTACTGCAAAAATTGCCACGAACAAGGCGATAATAATACCACCAAATATAAGCATTTTTTTCATTCTTTCATCTCCTTATTTGTTTTTGATGACAATAAAGCTACAAACAGCGATTGTAATAAAGCCGATAAGTGCTAAAAACGGGATTGTCACAAAGCCGAACCAGTTTATGTATTCTCCCGTACATGGTACACGTCCACAAGCTGCCCCAGCTGCTGAAAATGCTGCGACTTTTTGAATTGCATAGTGATATAAAGAAATACAAGCGCCAATAGTTGCGATTGGTAAAGAATAACTTGCGATGCGATAGTCTTTCTTTGCTACAGCAATACCAAGCCATAAAACGAATGGATACATAAAAATGCGTTGATACCAACAAAGGACACAAGGCTCAAATTTCATGATTTCGGAAAAGTACAGACTTCCTAGTGTAGCGATAAAAGAAGCTCCCCATGCGGTAAGTAAAGCATATTCTTGCTTTTTTTCTCGTCCCATATTTTATACCTCTCTTATAATAGTTACATACTAAATTATAGTATGAAGTGGTATAGAAAAGAAAGAAAAAATATGTTTATCAATAAAAGTTTTATAAGAGGAAACTTTTATTGGTATTAATATTTTAAAAAAGCGCCATTCTCCTAAAGAGAATAGCGCTATATTTTACATTTGAATTTGCTCTACTTCTTCTACATGCGACTTTTGGGATGCATGGTCAATATATTGAAATAGGAGCTGCAGTTGTTTATCAACTTCTGGTAGTTCTTTGCTGTATTGATAAGCGTGTAAAAAATGCTCAATACGCTTAGAAAATAATTGATCGTTCGTTTGAACCATGAGAACGAGTAATTTATCCCAATTACAGCAATACGTGTAATAGAGAGCTTTATCATAGTCGTTATATGTTTGCACTGTGTACCCTCCTTACCGAGAGTTATATATAGTGTGTGATAAGTAAGGAGAAATACACTTGAAAGAATTTGTTAAGAAAAAAAGAGAATGAAAAGAAAAAACGAGGAATTCCCTCGTTTTTTAAGCTTTTGGCATTGGCGTAGGTGTTGGTTTGCCATAGCCTTCTTTGTATTTATTATCGATATAGTTACGAATTTCAAGCGTTGATTTTCCTTTTTGTTTCATGGAAGCAGATTCAACTGCGATTTCTAGGCAATTGACGCAAGTCGTTGCGTGGGAATCCCAAACAACTTCACCATTCTTTTTAATTTCACGAATAAAGCAGTTTTTATTATTTTTATGTCCTACACTTTCACCGCAACCACAATAGCATGGAATCCAATCTAATAGCTCTGCATCTTGCCCAGCGACGGTGTAAATATCTTTCATTTGTGGATCAAGCTTATCTAGGAAGGTCGGAAGTGTGTCGACTCCTTTTGTTTTCTCTTGAATGTCAGCTTGTTGAGTGTGGGATGCATGGTCATGTTCTTCTTTTTTTGATTCAGAAGATTTTTGGTCATTTGTACCAGTACTTCCGCATCCAGCAAGAATTAAGCTTAGTACTGCAAGTAAAGAAAATACATACTTTTTCATTCGCTTGTCCCCTTTACAAATGTATTAATCAAATTGTATCAGAGATTATGGAGTGTCGGGTGAAGATTTTTTCGACTGATTTTTGAAACGCCATCTTAGCGAATGAAATAGAAATAAAATTGGGATATAAGCGTATACAATATATAAACCCGCTTGAGATAGTACGGTATTTAATGTATTGATACTTTCACGGTTTGTGAAAAGCAGAGAAGCTGAAAATATGATGAAAATAAAAAACGGTAATGTAAATTTAAATGAAATATGAAAGGAACGCTTCATCGTTTGACATGATGACCAAATGGTTAAGCAAAGGTTTGGTAAAATAATTAAAAACCAAACGAAAATAATAATATATTCAAAACGCTGAATAAAAGGAACTTTAATTATTTTTAACATTGTTAAAGTAGGCCAAATAGTACGGTTTAATTGACCCTCACTATAATACATAAAGGATACGATAGCTAAAACTACATAAATTAAGGTGCTAAAAGCAATTCCAGCATGGGCCCATCGTTTTAAAGATTTTCCTTTTTCAATAAAGGGATAAAAGATAAGAATTGTTTCAAACCCCAGAAATTCCAATGCGGAGTGCTTTGCAGATATAAGCATGTCAAAAGGTGAATGCGTAAAAATAGGTAAAATATTACGGAAATGTGCATACTTCATTGGATAAATTAAAAAAAATATCACGAAAATAGGAAGCACAATACCCCAAAAGCATATCCCTGTCACAGAGCGGAAGCCGCCTTTTATAATGTAGTAAGTGACTAATAAAAACATAAGGGTAAGTTTCCATAACTTAATGGTAGGGAAAATCCAAACTTGTATCACTTCCATATATGTACGAAGAACAGTAAGGCAAAATAATAAGCAATAAAGAGTGAAAATTACAGAAAATATAGAGCCAATCCATTTTCCAAAGGTTGTTGTATGAATGCTAATTAAATCTCCGTCTTTTTCAAGCATTTTTAACATACAAACCAGTACAATATGAGTTGCAATTCCCGCAATAATAAGAGAAATCCAGGCATCATAACCAGCGTTTTTTAAAATTACACGTTGATATCCGAGAATTCCTATACCAATCTGGAGAGAATGCAATAAAATAAATGCAAAATATGGAGAGACAGTTTTTGATGTATTCATTGTATTCATTGCTCATTTCACCTCACTATTCACCGATTCCAGATTGTACAATATTAAGATCTAAATTTATATCTACTGCTACATTTTTATACATATTTCGAATTTGTTTTATATTCCATTTTCTCGTATGGCTTCTAATTTCATCTCGTATTCCTAAAGGATCAATTTCCTTTTCTTGAAATTGTTTTATTAAATCTTCGCAGTCTTTTTCAACATTTCGTTCAATTTGTTTTCTTATATAGTTGATATTTGTTTTTTTTCTTAAATCAATCCAATTGGGGGAGTTTTTAATTAATCCATTTAATTTTAAATGGATTTTTACTTTTGGTATGTCGCCAGTTTGATCTATATCATACTTGTTTTCTCCAGCTAAGTTTTGTATAACAACCATACCTTTATGCTTATCTTTTTTTATTGCTGCTTCGTAACGTCCATTTTTCGTAGGATTAATAAGTAATTTTGCTAAAACAGAATGTCTTTTATCTGTATACATGACTACTTTATCGCCTTTTAAAAAGGCAAGTCCTTTGACAGCGATAGAATGATTATCGTCCATTTTAATATAAGGAACATAGGCATCACATACAGAAGAGTAATAATTATATAAAAAAATGTTTAATGTGGTTTGTGGAATGTTCTCATTTCGTATATTTTGCTCGAGTAAATCGGCAATATATAAAGACCCATTTTTTTTTCCGTAATTTAAAAGCTCTTCAGCCGATCCATCTACAATTGCTAGTTGTACATCACGCCCGATATTTGGGTCACGTTGTAAGTTAGTAATAATTTCTCCCATTCCGCGTTCTCCTAGCGTTTTTCCAAATAGGACGACACGCATTTGACCTACAACGACATTGTGAGGAGATTTCGCATTTAATCGTGAAGCGATTGTTTCAAGGGAACGAGCAGATGTTGATTGCGTCTCTGGCTTAGACTTTACACCATGTGTGTATTCAGGGAATAAGATAGTTCCTTGGAATCTTTTGTTTTTTGTGATGTCAAATCCAGCAATATGAATAATACGCTGTGTATCCACTATATAGGTTTGTGTACAGCCAGTTTGTAAAATGAAGAAGATAATGATAAGGTGCAATAAAATTTTTTTCATTCATTCTCACCATCACGTTTTTGCTTCGCTTTGTTTGGATTATAGCGCCATTTTGATTTTGGTCTAAGAAAAGAAGGTCTTTGAGCCGTTTGACTAAATGGTAATCGAAGAAAACCTTCTGCTGTACCTAAACCACGAAATGGATATAAAGGTAATAAATAAGGTGATCCAAGTGATTTTAATTTAATTAAATGAGCTAAAATGAATACAAATCCGACAATAAGGCCTAATCCTCCGAATGCACCGGCTAAAAGAATAAGTGGAAAGCGTAATAACCGGATAGTAGAAGACATCTTTACGGTTGGTGTTGTGAAAGATGCAAGAGCGGATAAAGCGACTGCAATTAATAAAATTGTACTTGTCAAAGCCGCCTCCACGGATGCTTGGCCAATTACAATCCCCCCAACAATCCCAATCGTTTGTCCGACTTTCGTTGGTAAACGTGCTCCTGCTTCACGAAGCAATTCGATTGTAATTTCTAAAAAGAGTGCTTCTAGAATAGGAGGGAAAGGTACGTTAGCTCTCGAGAAAATAATAGGACCTAGTAAATCGGCAGGAATCATTTGATAATGATATGTTAAAGCCGCTGTATAAATAGCGGAGGAAAAAAGAGAAAATATAGCCCCAAAAAAACGAATAATACGAAAGAACGATCCAATCATCCACGGTAAATAATAATCTTCTGGTGAAATGAAAAAATCCAGTAACGTTGTTGGTCCTGATAAAGCATATGGAGAGCCATCTGTTAAAATCAAAACTTCCCCGTTAATTAACGCAAATACAGCTCGATCTAATCGTTCTGTAGGTAATAGAACAGGAAAAGGTGAATTGCTATTATCACTAATAAATTGCTCAATCATAGTTGAATCAAATGGGACATCAAAGTCAATGTCTTCTAGCCGTTGTATTGCGGTGTTGATAAATTGTTCATTTGTAACTCCTTCTATATAAGCAACTGCTACTTTCGTTTTTGATATAGATCCGACGGTAACTTCTTTAAAAATGAGTTGCTCCGTTACAATATTTCGGCGTAATAAGTGTATATTTGTATCAAGGTTTTCAACAAAACCGATTTTAGGCCCGATTACGCTATACTCATTTTCTGTATCGTTATATAATCGTGTTCCTAAAACAGTACTTTCAGCACGAATTAAAGCATATTGATCGGGATTCGAATTGTTTTTTAAGCGTATTAAAATATATCCACCTAATAATTTCTCACGAATATCATCAACAGAAGGGGAGGTAATAATATCTTCAATAGAGACGATATTACATAAATCAGAGATATTTTGAATTTGTTCCGATTCTTTTTTTAGAGGAGTTAAAATAAATTGTTTAATAATAAGTGCTTCCACGACAGATTTATAATAAAACAAGCATAACGTTTCATCTTCAAGTACGTTATAAGAAACAAAATCGCTTGATTCTTTCATGGTTTGTATAAATTCTGGGATAGAACAAAGTGTTTTTGTATTAGTCTTTTTTGATTTCTTAGATGATAAACCGAACATTTTCTCACCCCTAACTTACATCATTTACTTGTGTTAGTTTTTGGGAAAGACGGGAATTTATACTTAAAAATTGAAAGTTCATAAAGAAAAGGAAGAGTGGTGAATGGCTCTTCCTTTTTAGCATTTTAATTTGTTTTTTGTTCTTTAATAGACTTCACTAATTTCATCATTTCCGCTCGTATATCTTCTCTTTTTACATTTAATTTTTCGGCAATTTGTTTAATGTCCATTCCATCTTTTTTCATTTTTAATACATCATCAAGAGGGGTATTGCTTTTTTGAGAGATGATTGTTAACACAGTAAGATGACGCAATTTGATGTTATATTCTTTCATTTTTTGCTTTAGCTGATCCGGTGTGGATTTTTGCATAGTTGCTAACTGTTGTAGCAGTGCTTGCTTTGTTTCTTTATTCATATGATGCTTTTTCAGCTTACTTGGATCTACACCGAAATGCTCGGCTGTTTTCTCCCAAGATTTATTTTGCTTATAGTAAGATAAAACATCTTTTATTTCTTGTTTACTGATTCTTGCAATGTGAGCAGCTCTCCAAATTTCATGTTTGTTATAGCCAAGTTTTTCTAGCGATTGTATTTCTTCTTCTGAAATTGGTTTATGATGATGCATTGTTACTTCTTTTGGCGTGGCAGCGGACGTAGGGAAGGTGGATATCCCGCATAATAATGCTGCCATAGTCATACTTACTGCGATTTTTTTGTACATGTAAACTCCTCCTAGATGGATAATGTAGAAAACTGTACACATATCATTTCCATAAAATGTGAAATACTTGTGAACAAGTTAAGTTTTTTTATTCACAGTATGAAATGACGTTTTTAGAAGTTTTCCAACATAAAACATTGATTAATAGTAAAAAACTAAGGTATAATCGAAATTGAAAATCAATATCAATGCCAACAATAAACTTATACATATAGATAAAAATAAGGGAGAGATAAATATGACTACATATACTTCCATCGCTAATGTGATTAAAGAAAGGCGCTCTGTTCGTACATTTACAGACAAAGCGGTAGATAAAGAGTTATTAATTGAACTATTAAACGACGCAACGTGGGCACCGAATCATAAATATCGTGAACCATGGAATTGTAAATTATACATTGGAGAAGGCCGCAAGAAATTAGTAGATGCAGTATTAAACTCTTTCACAGAAGAAGAAAGAGCAAAGCGCGGTAAAATTTTATCAGATCGTTTCTTAAGCACGCCTGCACAAATCGTTGTATATATAAATGAAGATCCGCGTCAAATTCAGCGTGACGAAGATTACGCTGCAACATGTGCATTTATGCAAAACTTCCAGCTTCTTGCTTGGGAACGCGGATTAGGTTGCGTTTGGAAATCAGGCGGATTGAACTACAATCCATTATTTATAGAAGGAATCGGTTTAACAAGAGGACAACGTATCGTTGGAATTCTTCATATCGGCTATTTCGATAAAGCGCCAGAAGGAAAAGCTCGTACTCCGATTACGGAGAAGATGGAGATTATTGAAGGTTAATAGATGAGACATTCTCGTTTTTGCGGGGGTGTCTTTTTATTATGCAATCAATCCTCATGAAAGCTTGTTTTTCATCATACACTTTCTTAAGGGAAAGTGTAAGGAGGGAAAATAATGAGAGCAAGTGACGATAAAGCACTGCAATATGCGATTGCGGAAATTACGGAAATTGCGACGGGATTTGGGCTTGATTTTTATCCGATGCGTTATGAAATATGTCCAGCGGAAATTATTTATACATTTGGTGCATATGGGATGCCAACGCGGTTTTCACATTGGAGTTTTGGAAAACAGTTTTTCAGAATGAAATTACAATACGATTTAGGTCTTAGTAAAATATACGAACTCGTTATTAACTCTGATCCATGTTACGCCTTTTTATTAGATACGAACTCTTTAATTCAAAACAAATTAATTGTAGCGCACGTTTTAGCACACTGTGACTTCTTCAAAAATAATATTCGTTTTTCAAATACGAAGCGAGATATGGTAGAAAGTATGGCGGCAACAGCGGACCGTGTGAAAGCGTATGAGCATAAGTACGGAAAAGCAGAGGTAGAAACATTTTTAGATGCCGTACTTGCCATTCAAGAGCATATTGACCCATCGATTATGCGTCCAAAACTTGCGTGGAGTATTGAAGATTTAGAAGAGGATGTAGAAAAGAAAAAGATATCACAGTACGATGACTTATGGAATTTAGATGATCGAAACAAAAAGAGAGAACGACCTAATATGCATAAAAAGAAGAAAATTCCGCCGCAACCAGAGAAAGATTTACTCCTCTTCATTGAAGAATATAGCCGTGAGCTAGAAGATTGGCAGCGAGATATATTAACGATGATGCGTGAGGAAATGCTATATTTCTGGCCGCAGCTTGAAACAAAAATTATGAATGAAGGCTGGGCATCATACTGGCATCAACGCATACTCCGTGAAATGGACTTAACATCTTCTGAAGCGATTGAATTCGCAAAGCTTAATGCAGGTGTAGTTCAACCATCAAAAACAAGTATTAACCCATACTACCTAGGTATTAAAATGTTTGAAGATATAGAGGAGCGCTACAATAACCCGACAGAAGAAATGAAACGACGCGGTGTAAAACCAGGATCTGGCCGTGACAAAATCTTTGAAGTACGCGAAATCGAATGGGATGTATCATTCTTAAGGAACTACTTAAACAAAGATCTCGTAATGAGAGAAGATATGTACTTATTCCAACGCCAAGGAAAAGAATATAAGGTAATAGATAAAGAGTGGGAACATGTACGTGATCAGCTCGTAAATATGCGTACAAATGGTGGCTTCCCGTACTTAGTAGTAGAAGATGGTGACTACTTAAAGAACGGAGAGTTGTACATTAAACATAGTTACGAAGGAATTGAGCTCGATTTAAAATACTTAGAAAAAGTACTGCCATACATTCATCAGTTATGGGGAAGAACGGTGCATATGGAGTCGATTGTGGAAAGTAAGGGCGTTGTGTTTTCTTATGATGGGAAGATGGTGCATCGGAAGTATGTGTGATGAAAAGAATGGACATAGAATGCTATGTCCGTTCTTTTTTATTTGGGGCAAAGTTAAATATGCTATTCTTGAAGAAAGGGAGTTATATAGAGAAATGGAGCGATTCAAATGAGCAAAATAGGGGTATGCAAGGTAGATATTACGCCGCCTGTCGGTATTGATTTTGTTGGATACCATAGAGAGACAGGAATAAATAATATTGAAGAGCATATTTATGGGACAGTTTTTGTATTTGAAAAAGATGAAATGAAAACTGTGTTTATAAGCATTGATAATATTGGGATGTTAGTAGAAGATACGAATATTATTCGTGAGCGCGTAGCTAGCAGGCTTCATGTGCCATTTGAGCGAATAACAGTTGTTTATACACATACACATTCTGGTCCGGAAACTGTTGGTGAGCAAGCTTTAGTAAAGTCGTATAAAACGAGTTTAGTAAATAATGTAGTGCACGGTGCTGTTACTGCAAATAATAACTTGGGGCTATGTGAAGTTGGCTGGAGTGTTACGACAGGTGATATTGGGATAAACCGAAGAGAGAGAACATCTGATGGAAGAGCAAAGATGGGAACAAATATAGAGGGTGTTGTAGATAAGCGAATTGGCATGTTAGCAATAAGAAATGCTGAAACGAAGGAGCTATCTGGGATTATTGTATTTTGTACTGCGCATCCGAATGTTTTAAAAGGTGATAGCGATGTATTATCAGCGGATTATCCTGGAATGACGAGGGAGATTCTTGAGAAAATCGTAAATTGCCCTGTTATTATTGTGCAAGGAGCTGCTGGTAATGTAAATGCGAAGTATCGCGGTTCAAGGGAAGCAGTAAAGCAAATGGCTTACACACTTAGTGGACATGTATTAACAATATTGCCAATAGTTACATATAGCCCAATTGTAAATTTAAGAACAGTTTCGAGTATGATGCAAATGAAGTTGAAAGATATTCCTGAAATGAATGAGATACGAAGCATGGCTCAATTGGCGGAGAAGCAGTGGGGTGTGAACACGGACGAGTGGCTTACTATCGTTTTAGAGAAATATAAGCAAGGTATTCGGCAGTTACGTATTGATTTAGAAGTTCAACTGTTTCAAGTTAATGATGGAATGTTCTTTGGTATACCGATGGAACCTTTTTCAGAAACCGCGTTAGAAGTGAAAGAGAGTCTTCAAAATGAAATAGCCTTTCTTGGTGGATATACGAATGGATATATTGGTTATTTACCGACAAGGGAAGAGTTTACATATGGTGGATATGAAGTAGAATTAAATCCTGTTGTATATGGGCCTGTTACGAATTTATTGATGCCACCGGAGAAAAATACTGCGGAGCTGATTGTGAAGAAGGTTACGGGCTTATGTAATAAAGTGAAGCTTTAATAAGACAGATTTTTGAAAGCAGAGTAAAGAATATAAATAATTGTTTGAGTTTATTAAGTCAATGTAATTAACAATGATTATCATTGTTAATTACATTGACTTCTAAAAAAAGAAAAACTAGAATTTATAAAGGGATCCTCAATTGTTTGCTATCACTTGTATAGGAGGTAAGTTATGTTGGATAGCTTTATTTCTATAAGATGCAGGTTGGCTCTTTATCGTTTTGGTGTTCTTTTTATATTTTTTTGCATAGTATTTTTGGTGCATCAGAAGGTGTATGCAGAAGATGTACCGTGGACATCGGTCTCAAATGAGGGAGAACGTGAACTGTTTCAAGAACAATCATTGTATAGTAATGATCGAAGGGGAGAAGATCTTGTTTCGCCCTCATTTGAAGGGCGAAAACATGGTGGGGAAGATTGGGGAGCATATTTGGAAAATAGTACGTTAAATTATTCACCTAATATTCTTACCTATTCTGTTATAGGAAGCGATGATCGAATACGGGTTAATGATACAAATTCATATCCGTATAGCGCTATAGTCCATGTTGCGACTCAGTAAAATAGTGGAGAAGTTTATGGGTGTACAGGAGCACTAGTTAGTAAAGATACAGTGCTTACAGCTGGACATTGTATTTACAATAAAGAAATTGGTGGATGGGCGACAAATGTTATTGTGACCCCTGGTAGAAATGGAAACCAAGCACCGTATTTACCTTATAGTTGGACAAAACTCTATTCAGTAAGTGGATGGACTGATAATGAAAATTCAGATTATGATTATGGAACGATTAAATTAAATGGGTCTCCAGGAGATTATATTGGCTGGTTGGGATATAGAACTACCTATGTAGAATCACCAAAAGGTTTACTTGCGGCGATTCCTGGATATCCCGCTGATAAAATAGGAAATGAACGTTACACAATGTGGAGAGACTATGGTCCAATTGAGGGAGTTTCTCCTAGAATGTTAACATACAAGATTGATACTTATGAGGGGCAAAGTGGATCACCTGTATATCAGTATTTCGATACCGGTATCAAAATAATAGCCATTCATACAAGAGGAAATAAAAATGTAACTACTCAGCCACTTGTCGGCGTCTTTTTTATTTTACTAGTTTCATATGCCCTCTATCTGTAAATACTGAGTATATCAAACAGTGTGGAGGTGATAGTATGGTCGATCGAAAAGTCATTTTAACGGCCTATAAAAAAGGTCCTGAAGCTGTTATTTCTTTATTTGAAGAAACA
The DNA here is from genome assembly GCF_038005425.1 of Bacillus sp. FSL K6-0268. Lineage (NCBI taxonomy): Bacteria > Bacillati > Bacillota > Bacilli > Caryophanales > Bacillaceae > Bacillus > Bacillus sp. FSL K6-0268. Next base: position 2,675,748 of record NZ_JBBOTF010000001.1, on the reverse strand, counting down.
TTCTCTAAATCTGAAAGACGTATAGAAGAATTAGAAAATCGTTCTAAAAAAAACTCCAAAAATAGTCATAAACCGCCTTCTACAGATGGTTTGTGTAAACCGGTTACCAAAAGTTTGCGCAAACCGTCTAATCGTCAAACAGGTGGCCAGTTGGGCCATAAAGGACATACTCTTGGTTTGACAACGGCTCTAGACCATACAATTACCTATTCTCCTACGCATTGTACGTGTTGTAACACGTCCTTACACAACGAACCTGTGAAAGGATACCGCATTCGCCAAGTATATGATTTACCACCTATCCAGATAGAAGTAACGGAACACAAAGTAGAACAAAAAGAATGCCCTCATTGTCATACTATCCAAGAATCCCAGTTTCCTTCTACAGTGTCTCGTTCTGTACAATATGGTCCGCATATAAAAAGACTGATTCCTTATTTAACACATTATCAGTGTATTTCTTTGCAACGAACAAAAGAATTCTTTCAAGACTGTTTTGGCCATTCTATCAGCGAAGGAACCCTAGTCAATCATACAAAAGCTTTCGCTTCTCAACTGCAGCCTTTTGTACAGGAAGCCAAAGAAAAGATTCTTCAGTCTTCGGTTGTTCATTTTGATGAAACAGGTATGCGAGTAGAAGGTAAAACACAGTGGTTACATACTGCCAGTACACCGGAGGTGACATTGCAACATATTCATGCAAAACGTGGAAAAGAAGCCATGGATGCGGGTGAAATACTGCCTTCTTTTTCTGGAATTGCGATGCATGATGGTTGGAAGCCATATGATGTGTTTACAGATTGTCGACACGTTTTATGTAATGCCCATCTCTTACGAGATCTGCAAGGAATTATAGATAGTACCGGAGAAAAATGGGCCAAACACATGCAGGAGTTTCTCTCGGAAGCTTTGCATCAAAAAAAACAATACAAAGGAATTCTGCCAAAAGTAGAACAAAAGAAGCTGGTTACCATTTATCAATCCATATTGAAAGAAAAGGAGTTGCTTTCTTCAGACTCAAAAAAGAAAAGAAAACAGACGCCTGCTCAAAATTTATGGAATCGCTTCGTCAAATATGATGACAGAATTCTAGCATTCTTAGAACATCCAGACGTTCCATTTGATAACAATCAAGCGGAACGAGATATTCGAATGACGAAAGTGAAACAGAAAGTATCTGGGACTTTCCGAAGTAAGGAAGGCGCAGAATCTTTTTGTCAGATACGAAGCTTTATGAGTACCATGAAAAAACAAAAACAATCTGTGTTACAAGCGATAGGCCAGGTTATAGAAACCGGAACGGTTCCGTGGAATTGCACAATTTCATAAGAGAAATTCTCTATTTGATCTAGATTATTTCTCTTATTGGAGTCTTTTCTTTTTCATGTTTTCGAATGGAAAACATGTATTTGGCATGCCTTGTTTCCTAACTAAGCTGAGTAGTTACATAAAAATATGAATTTTGGAAATCGGATAACAGACGATGTGTTTAATAATATTAAAAAATGGCCTGAATAAATATAGTAATTCTATTTGGATTTTGTATTGTATATTGGTCATAATCATGATGTCTAGTTATATAGTAAATAACGAAGAGAATGTTAGTAAAGTTGTTAATCCTATAACTTTCTATGTTCAAAATAAAGAGAAACAACAGATAAAAGACTTTGAAATTATGCTTATAAAAGATGAATTACCTCAGCCTAGTAAAGAAATCGTGATTTCGATAGGGAAAACTAATCAAGAAGGAAAATTGATTTGGAAGATTCCTAGAAAAGGAAAGTATATAATTTTATTGCCGAATAATGAGAAAAAAGAGATTGTGATTAATGATAGAAATGTAGCTAAATTAATAATGATTAACGTAAATTAATAAAAATAGGCCGAAACCAATCATATGGTTGATTCGGCCTATTTTTATATAATTTAGAAAAATTGTGAAGTAAGTATAAATTTCAGTCTAAAGATTAAAAACTTTACAATATACCCTGAAGGGTATATGATATTATACAAAGTTATAAAGTAATGTATAATATAGTTACAATTACGGAGGTGGTCTATAGTGGAATACAATCAAGATATGAAAAATAGATTGAAACGTATTGAAGGTCAAGTTCGTGGTGTGCTTCGTATGATGGAAGAAGGAAAAGATTGCCGAGAGGTTATTACACAGTTAACGGCATCTCGTTCTGCACTTGATCGTACAATTGGACTCGTTGTTGGAACGAATTTAGAGCAATGTTTGCGTGAACAGTTTGAAAGTGGTAATGGTTCAAATGAAGAGTTAATTAAAGAAGCTGTTCAATTACTTGTAAAAAGCCGATAATCTGTCAAACGTAAGTGTTGACAGATTTTCAAAAACATTTTAATATACCCCTACAGGTATATGTATGTGAATTGTGGAGGAATCGATTATGAGTATAAAAGTGGATATGAGTTTAGATTGTAAAGGTTTGGCTTGTCCGATGCCTATTGTGAAAACGAAGAAGGCGATAGAAGGGTTAACACCAGGGCAGGTGATTGAAGTTAAGGCAACAGATAAAGGATCTACGGTAGATATAAAAAGTTGGGCGAGTAAAGTAGGACATCAATATATCGGGACGAAACACGAGGGGGATGTATTGGTGCATTATGTTAGGAAAGCAAACGAGTATGAAGTGAATGAAGCTGTGAAATATCCACATACAATTACGAATGCAGAATTACAGTCTATATTGTCTCATGGGGAAGAGAGCATTGTATTAGATGTTCGCGAAGCAGCGGAATTTACTTTTGGCCATATTCCATCTGCCATTTCGGTGCCATTAGGTGAATTAGACAGCGCAGTGTTAGATCAGACGAAGCAAATTTATGTTATTTGCCGAACTGGTAATCGCAGTGATATAGCTTGCCAAATGTTGAATGAGAAAGGTTATTTAAATGTGAAAAATGTCATTCCAGGTATGGTAGAGTGGCAAGGGAATATAGAGAAGTAAATTTTTTTGAACGAAAATATACCTATGGGGGTAATAAGATGAATGTTAAACCGTTACAAGCAAAAGATGTTGCAGAGAAAGTTTTATTCGGAGAGTTATTCATTTTAGATGTTCGTAATGAGACGGATTATGAAGATTGGAAAATTGAAGGGAAACAAGTTTCTTCTATTAATAAACTTTACTTTGACTTGTTAGATGGTGTAGATCATATTGTAAGTGAATTACCTAAAGATAAAGATGTTTTAGTAGTATGTGCAAAAGAAGGGTCTTCTATATTTGTGGCAGAGCAATTAACAGAAGCGGGATTACAAAATATTTATTATTTAGCTGGTGGAATGAAAGCTTGGAGTGAATATGTGAAGCCGTTAAAAGTAGGGGATGTACAGGGCGGAGGGAGTATATATCAATTTAATCGTCTTGGAAAAGGCTGTTTATCTTATATGGTTGTTTCTAACGGTGAAGCAGCAGTTATTGATGCGGTAAGGACAGCCGAGGCATATGAAGAGTTTGCGAAAGAGCATGGCGTTACGATTACGAATGTAATGGATACACATTTACATGCAGACCATATTTCTGGTGGACGTAAGTTAGCTGAAAAGGTAGGTGGTACGTATTGGTTACCGCCAAAAGATGCCGAGGAAGTTGTTTTCTCATACGAACCGCTTGTTGAAGGATCTGTTATTACGGTGGGGGGTACTAAAATTGTAATTGACGCATTATACTCACCAGGGCATACGATTGGAAGTACGTCATTCATTGTTGATGATTCTTATTTATTATCAGGCGATATTTTATTTGTAGATTCAATCGGGCGTCCTGATCTTGCTGGTAAGGCTGAAGATTGGGTGAGTGATTTAAGAAATACGTTATATACACTTTATAAGGAACTGTCTCAAGATTTAATTGTTTTACCAGCCCATTATTCAAAAATAAGTGAAATGGATGAAAGAGGCGTTGTGAGTGCGAGCTTACAAGATTTATTTAAAGAGAATGTAGGGTTAAATATTGCTGATGAAATAGAGTTTCGTAAAGCTGTGACAGAGAACTTACCGCCACAACCAAATGCATATGAAGAAATTCGTCAAACGAATATGGGGAAAATTCATCCGAGTGTGGAAGAAGAGCGAGAAATGGAGATTGGCCCAAATCGTTGTGCAGTGCATGAGTCATTATAAAAATAACAAATTGGAGGAATTGATTATGAATATAAAACAAGTATTAGATGCGAAAGGTTTAGCATGTCCAATGCCGATTGTAAGAACAAAGAGAGCAATGGATGCTTTAGACACTGGAGAAGTGTTAGAAATACATGTAACGGATAAAGGGTCAGTTAAGGATATTCCAGCGTGGGCAAATAAAAGTGGTCATGACATTGTAAAGCATGAAGAAGAAGGCGATGTACTAAAGTTTTGGATTAAGAAGGCGTAGTAAAGAAATAATTTTATAAATATAGAGGGGGAGTTATATGAACACAATATTAAGTACGCTTTTCATTGTACTTGCTGCAGGATTTGTTATTTCACGTTTTTTACCGGTAAAAGGTGTTCGAAATATAAGTGGAAAAGAATTAAAGAGTATAGTGGGGAAAAAGGGGAAGCAATTTATCGATGTTCGTACAGTAGGTGAATATAGAGGGAATCATATGAAGGGATTTCGAAATATCCCGTTAAATGAGTTAGCTAGTAAAGCAAATCAATTAGATAAAAATGCGGAAGTAATCGTTATTTGTCAGAGCGGGATGAGAAGTAAGCAAGCGGCAAAGGTATTAAAGAAATTAGGATTCCAGCACCTTATCAATGTTTCAGGTGGTATGAATGGTTTGTGAGGAGGACTTTAAAATGAAAGAAATGACAGCAAAAGAATTAGAAGAAAAATTATTACGTAAAGAAGCAGTAAATATTGTGGATGTCCGTGAAGTAGAAGAAGTAGCTGAAGGAAAAATTCCAGAAGCATGTAATATTCCGCTAAGGATATTAGAGTTTCGTATGCATGAGTTGAATAAAAAGAAAGAATATATTATCGTTTGTCGCTCTGGCGCGAGAAGTGCAAGAGCCGTTCAATTTTTAGAAGGTTACGGTTTTCGAGCAATCAATATGGTAGGTGGTATGTTAGCTTGGGAAGGTAAAGTCATATAGCATAGAGATAAAAGGTTTGAGCCTTTTTATAAATAATTAAATACCCCTATAGGTAATTCGAAGGAGGAACAATATGGAACAACAGAAGAAAACGACAATCGTGTTATTTAGCGGAGATTACGATAAAGCAATGGCTGCTTATATTATTGCAAATGGTGCAGCGGCGTATGACCAAGAGGTAACTATTTTTCATACTTTCTGGGGATTAAATGCTTTAAGGAAAGATGAACATGTGAATGTAAAGAAAACATTTATAGAAAAAGTATTTGGAAAAATGATGCCACGCGGTGCCGATAAGATGGGATTATCCAAAATGAATTTTGCTGGCATGGGGCCAAAGATGATTAAAGGCATTATGAAAAAACATAACGCAATGCCTTTGCCAGATTTAATTGATTTGGCGAAAGAACAAGGAATTAAACTTGTAGCTTGTCAAATGACAGTAGATTTATTAGGGTTAAAAGAGGAAGAGATTATGGAAGGGATAGAGTTTGCAGGCGTAGGGGCATATTTAGCAGATGCTTCGGATGGGAATGTAAACTTATTCATTTAAATCACCTTCTTTTTAGAAGGAGGGGGATGTAAGATAATATGAAGTGACCTCCTAGATTATCAAGTCAGGGATTTTAACCCATAATAATGAATGAAAACATTATGAATGGGGTTATACCCTATGATAATAGGAGGCCACTATGGAAAATATAATATATATTGGGATGGATGTCCACAAGGAAAGTTTTAGCTTATGTGCACTACACGGAACAACTGGGGAAATTGTAAGAGAAGCACGATGTGCTTCAAATGTATCTCTCGTAAAAAAATTCGTTGAGAAACTGAAAACAAAATATGGTGAAGATATAAAAATTAAAGCTGGATATGAGGCTGGTTGTTTAGGGTATTCACTTCATAATCTTCTTGAACAAAATGGAATTGATTGTGATATTTTAGCTCCCACAACAATGTACAGTTCATCAAAAAACAAAATGGTGAAAAATGATAAATTCGATGCCAAAATGATTGCTCTTAATTTAGCAAATGGCACCTATAAAGAAGTATATGTTCCAGAAGAAGAGGATGTTGCCGTGAAAGAGTATATCCGCATGTTAGGTGATTTTAAAACATCTTTGAAAAAAATAAAACAACAGATAAAAGCATTCCTTTTAAGACATGGCTATGTGTATGAAGGGAAATCAAGCTGGACAATCGCTTATATGAAATGGTTAAAGAATCTTGATCTACAAGGATTATTCAAAGAAACGTTAGGCGAATACCTATTACAGTATGATGTTCTAGTCGATAAAATTGAGCGGTTCAGTTTGAGATTAGAAGAATTATCTCATCGTGAAAGGTACGAAGAACCAATCGCAAAGTTAAGATGCTTAAAAGGTATAGATACAACATCGGCAATGACTGTTCATGTGGAAATTGCAGACTTCACTCGTTTTCCCACGGCTAAAGCATTTATGGCTTATGTAGGATTGACGCCAAGCGAAAGCTCAAGTGGAGAGAAAATCAGTCGACGTTCGATTACAAAACAAGGAAATTCGACCGTTAGGTCTACTCTTGTAGAATGTGCAAATGCGTTGGTAAAAGGAGCAATCGGATTAAAATCGAAGCGAGTGAAAGCAAGACAAAAAGGGCAACGAAGCGAAGTGATTGCTTATGCGGATCAGGCTGTAGAAAGGTTACAAAGAAAATATTATCGCATGATATATCAAGGGAAGCCTAGAAATGTTGCCGTTACAGCTATCGCAAGAGAACTGGGGTGTTTTATATGGGGATTAGAAACAGGTAAAATTCACCGAAAATAAAGAGGGAAGGATATGAAGTTGATTGATTCATAGTTAGAAATCAAAGGTATCAATTGATGGCATAGATGAGCTTCAGAGATAGTGAATTACAGGTCTGGCTATCTATGACTCACCTCTTCTGGCATGGCTGAAATTCTGATAAACAAGCTATTTATTAGAATTTGAAAAGGTGTGATCCACGCAGTGAGATTATAAGAGCCTAACGACGAACCATTAACCTGAGGTAACCAATCCACGAATAACAGAGTGGTTAACTGTCGATAGATCTTATTTCTGAAGCTTTTGTATGCCATCAAGAAAAATATTATGGGTGAAAAACTATTGACAAAGGTCACTTCATAACAGGTGAGTTTAGTATTATTACTTTTTATAATTGGGTTTATAGGATCGTTTATATCAGGAATGGTTGGAATTGGCGGTGCGATTATTAATTATCCGATGATCTTATACATTCCAGTATTGTTAGGATTTACTGGTTATACGTCACATGAAGTGAGTAGTATTACAGCGGTACAAGTATTCTTTGCAACTTTTGCAGGCGCATGGGCTTATCGGAAAAGTAATGATATGGATAAAACGTTAGTTGTGTATATGGGAGCTAGTATTTTAATAGGAAGTTTCATAGGGAGCTTTGGTGCTAACGTATTAGAGGAACATACGGTCAATGTTGTTTATGCAGCGTTAGCAACAATTGCTGCTATTATGATGTTCGTACCGAAACGAAATAACAGTGGTGAAGTGACATATAATAAATGGTTAGCAAGCTTGTTAGCGTTTATTGTAGGAGGAGCATCAGGCATTATAGGTGCTGGCGGTTCTTTCTTATTAGTACCGATTATGTTAGTTATTTTAAAATTGCCGATACGTACAACAATAGCAACATCTATCGCTATTACGTTTATTTCCTCAGTAGGGATTACGACTGGAAAAGTGATAACTGGTCAAGTAGTTGTAATTCCAGCTCTTATTATTGCGGTTGCAAGTATCTTTGCTGCGCCGCTTGGAGTGCGAGTCGGGAAGGGGACCAATCAAAAAGCACTGCAATATATGTTATCGATTTTGATTGTAGGCACTGCTGTTAAAATGTGGATTGATATGATATCGAAATAAAAGGATGGGCTGCTTGTAGCCCATCCTTTTATTTATGCCCAAATAACTTTCATTAAGTTTTTATATTCGTCATTTGCTAATTTATATAGCATTCTCGTATGTTCAAAGACAAGTGCTGGATTAAAGTTTGGTTCTGAGAATGCAAGAGATGCTGAAATATCAATTGCATTTTGCTTGTTTAATGTGAATTTTGCAAAGCGATAAGATGTGTTTAATTCATTAATGACATGTAAAATATCATTTGTTGATGTTGCATCAGGCACGTGAGCAACATTGAAGCAGTATATATCCACCGTAGGATGTTCGTTTTGGAAAGCAGCGATAAGTTGAATTTTTGCGCCAGCTTCTGTCTCTAATCCTACTGAAAAATGAACAGAGCCATCATTTTCATCTATATTTTCTTCCATGTATATATCGTTGGATTTTAAGTAGTCTTTAAAATCTGAGATGTTATGTTTTACTGCAGCTTTCATATGTATGAGCCCCCTGATAATTGGAATAGATTGCTACTATTTATTATAATTTAAAAATATTAAAAAAGATAGTTAGAAAGTTCTGATTTTTGATTCTGACGAAATAAAAAGAAGCAGTACTCTACCTCCATAGAGTACTGCTTCTTTACTATTCATTGTCGTTAGACGATGTTTCTGTATCTTCACTGCTATTTTTGTTCTTATTTTTCACTTCATTGTTACTTGATTCGCGTTCACTTGAATTTTCAGACTTAGATTCTTTTGTCTTTTTCGAATCAGAGTCTGAGTCAGACTTTGTATATGCAGGTAGCCCAAGATGAGTACGAAGTTCATTTGTAACATTAGCTAATTCTTTTTTATCTGGATTGTAGTAGTAAGTTCGACCACCACCAGCAGATTTGCTACATGTATCGTCACCTTTTGCCATATAGCAATCATCACCTTGGATTTGTAATTTCTCAATTTCCGAATCCGATCCGTACTTATAGAATGAAAGCATATCATCAAATGTTAAGTTTGTAACGAATTGTCCGTTAATATCATCAATGATGTTGCCAACTTTTGTTACAGAACCAGCATTTGTTAGTTTCTTTAAAATAGCTTCGATAACGAGTTGTTGACGTTGTCCACGCATTGCATCACTATCGATGTGTCTTGTTCTAGCAAGAGCAAGAGCTTCTTCGCCATTTAACTTTTGAACACCTTTTTCTAGGTGAATTGCCTCAGCATTATCATTGCTATCTTGCTCAGTAAATTCAACTGGTACATCAACTTCAACACCGCCCAAGTCATCGACGATTTTTATAAATGATTTAAAGTTAAATTTCACAAAATAATCGACAGGAACATTCATTAATTTTTCAACTGCATCAATGCTTGCTTGTGGTCCACCATTTTTTCCGTTTTTAGCAGAACCGAATGCATGAGCATGTGTAATTTTATCTTTTTTCTTTTCTATTGGAATATAAGTATATGTGTCACGTGGGATACTTAATAGTTTAACAGTTTTGCTATCTTTATTAAATGTTGCAAGTAAAAGCGCGTCTGTTCTTATAGCTTCACCATATTCTTTTCCTCGGACATCGCTTTCATCAACACCCATTATTAAAACAGAGACGTTATTTGTAATAGGTTTAACAGCTTTATCTCGTAAATCTGATTTATCACCGCGTGCTAAATCGTGTGCGGCATTTCGAACAGCAGAAGATGCTTTATTTACTAAAAACCAAGTATAACCGCCACCTATTAATAAAACGAATAGTATAGCGCTTATAATAATTTTTATTTTTTTCTTATTTTTGTTCGGTTTACTGCGTGTATTTTCTTGCAAAGATGGGTTTTGCTCCATTTCCTGTACTCCTTCATTTGGATTGAAATACGACACTCATATCCACTTATTATAATGAAATTTAGCGAAAAAAAACATTACAAATCATTTACATTTCGTAAAAATTCAATTTATTTATAAAAAGTCAGATTTTCTATATATTCTTTTTTAGATGTAGAATAAGTATAAGGGCTTTTGGTAGAAATGAAAATATATATTATGAGAAAGTGATAGGGAAGTAAGATTTGTTGAAATATAGCCAAGAAGAAATGAGTAAGCTTACTTATTTCTTCTATATAATAAAGAAGAATTTGACGGATAAAGGAGAGAGCATAATGAATCATACATCATTCCGAGCAATCGTTGTGAACGAAACGGAAAATCATCAGTTTGTAAGAAAAGTTGTTGAGAGAGAAGTAAGTAGTTTACCTGAGGGAGACGTATTCATACAAGTTCATTATTCTTCATTAAATTACAAAGATGCCCTTTCAGCTACTGGTAATAAAGGTGTTACGAGAACGTATCCTCATACGCCAGGAATTGATGCCGCAGGAGAAGTTGTGAGAAGTGAAGATAACTCCTTTAATGTAGGAGATCAAGTTATTGTAACGGGATATGACTTAGGTATGAATACCTCTGGTGGTTTCGGAGAATATATTCGCGTCCCATCATCTTGGGTCGTGCCTTTACCAGAAGGAATGTCATTAAAGGAAAGTATGATGTATGGGACAGCAGGTTTTACTGCTGCTTTGTCGGTATATAAGCTTATTGGAGCAGGAATTAATCCTGGTATGGGAGACGTTCTAGTAACTGGTGCTACAGGCGGCGTAGGGAGTGTAGCTGTTAGTATTTTAAGTAAGTTAGGGTTTAATGTAGTAGGAGCGACAGGGAAAATGGAAGAGGAACAGATGCTACTACGTCTAGGAGCGAAAAAAGTGATTCATCGCGCGGAATTGAATGATGAATCAGGAAGACCAATGTTAAAAGGGATATACGCCGGAGTTATCGATACTGTAGGTGGACATATGTTAGAAACAGCTTTAAAAACAGTAAAGTATGGTGGTTGTGTAACGACATGCGGTAATGTGGCAGGACAGGAATTACATACAACGGTATATCCGTTTATTTTACGAGGCATAAGCCTTTTAGGGATAGATTCCGTGCAATGCCCGGTGGATGTGAGAAGAGATGTGTGGACATTGTTAGCGGATGAATGGGAAAATTCAAAGTTAGCGTCTTATACAGAAGAATGTACATTAGAAGAATTAGATGAGAAGTTTGCACTTATATTGCAAGGAAAGTTAAAAGGAAGAACAGTTGTTAAAATAAAGTGAAAAAAGAGACGCTTAATGTGAACTGACCCCAAAAAGTTAGACAAAGAAGTTAAGCGACTGATTGGATGTGAGTCCGGTATTGTACTGGACTCATTCCATTTAACTTCACTTTAATTCTTTTGTGATTATAATAATGAATATAATTCTCTAATTCTATCTTAAAATGCTCCATACTTTCAAAATCTTTAAGATAGAATAATTCAGATTTTAATAAGCCAAAGAAGTTTTCTATGACTGCATTGTCCAAACAGTTTCCCTTACGGGACATACTTTGGATAACCTTATGTTTTTTTAGTGATTGTTGATATATCTTCATCTGATAATGCCATCCTTGATCTGAATGAAGAATAGGAGTTTCTCCATCATTTAAGCGTGTAAAGGCTTTATTAAGCATTTTTGATACAAGTGAATACACAGGTTTATTTTCTATATTGTAAGCTATAATCTCCCCGTTATATAAGTCTAAAACAGGAGATAAATATAGTTTTTTACCATGGAGATGAAATTCAGTGACATCTGTTACCCACTTTTCATTAGGCTTAGATGCATTAAATTCACGCTTCAAAATATTCTTTGCGAATTTCCCTACTTCTCCCTTATATGAACGGTATTTTTTTATACGAACCATGCATTTTAATCCAATAATATTCATTAAACGACGAACTGTTTTATGGTTTAATATATATCCACGGTTACGTAATTCTAATGTGATACGACGATAACCGTATCTACCATAATTCTCTTCAAAAATCTCTTGGATTAATTCTTTAATGTTCTTATATTTATCTGGACGTTCCATTTGTTTAATCCAGTAATAGTACGTACTGCGGGCAATACCAGCGATTTTCACAAGATCGATGATTTTGTATTCGTGCCTTAATTCATAAATTACCTGTGCTCTGTCTTGATCTATGATTTGTTCTTTTTCTGAACTAAGGCATTTAACTTTTTTAAATAATCATTTTCCATACGTAAAAGTTCATTTTCTGCTTGTAGTGCTTCTATAGACCCCTCAACTAGCACTGTATCTTTTTTGGGTTGCACCTTAACCTTCTTATTTTTCATAGCTGGACGTCCCTTCCGCTTTGAACGTAGGGCATCCACACCATTTGAATCATAAGCTACTTTCCATCTACGAATTATTTCAGGAGAGGAAATATTAAAAATTGCCGCTGTTTCTCTAATAGATGTCCCTTGCGTATCCATATATTTAAGCACATCTAGTTTATACTGAAGCGAATAAGTTGTATAGCGTTTTTCAAAAGCTTTTTCTCCAAATGCCTCATATTGTTTGATCCACTGATAAATTACACTAGAATGAATCCCTAGAGATTTAGCAAGCCTTTTTCCACCATCTATTCCATTAAAATATTGTTTTACTATCTGTATCTTTTCTTTAGGAGAAAACTTTCCCATAAAAAAATACACCTCCAATTGTTAATTGTGTCTAACAATTGGGGTGCACATCAATGTAGCGTCTCTTTTCTTCATTATAATGATTGTTTTAAATTGATTTTTCCTTGTTCACCTAAAACACCGTCAGCGATATTTACAGCGTGATCGCCAATGCGTTCTAAGTTACTTACCATATCGACGAAGATGATACTTGCATCACCTGAACAGCTACGCTCGTTTAGACGTAATACGTGACGTTTACGAAGAACACGTTCCATTTGGTCGATTTTGCGTTCTTTTGCAATAACAGTTTGAGCTAGTTCGGTATCGAAGTTTGTTAAAGCTTCAACTGAGTCTTGCAGTGTTGAAATCGTTAATTCCAGCATTTCGTTTAATTCACCTAATGCTTCGTCTGATAGTGAAACACGATTTGAAATTTGGAAATCTACAAGTTCTACAAGGTTTTCTACATGATCACCAACACGTTCAATATCTCCAACAACACCTGCTAAAACGGAATGTTTTTCAGAATCCGTAGGTGAAAGCGGCTTTTCAGATAGTAGAACTAAATACTCGGTAATTTTTTTATCTAAATTGTTAATAGCTCCTTCTAATTGAGTAGCCATGTCAGCGTGTTTTTTGTCTTGTGTATTTAAAAATTGGTTTGCTTCTTTTAATCCATGTAATGAAAACTCAGCCATACGGATAATTTCTTTTTGAGCTTCTGTTAAAGCGATAGCTGGAGATTGCTCAATAAAGATTGGGTTTAAATGTTGCGGTTTGAAATCAATAGCAGAGTCTTCGCCGCGAATAAGTTTTGTTACAATCCATGCTAATACAGCGATGAATGGGAATTGAATAACTGCATTTGTTACGTTAAATGTTCCGTGTGCAAATGCAATTGTCATTTCTGGATTTAAGTTTAATGATGTTTGGAAATATTGAATTAAGCTTGTAAATGGTACTAATAAAATCGTAAATATAATTGTACCGACGATATTAAAGATAACGTGAACTAATGCTGCACGTCTTGCGGCAATAGAAGTACCGATTGCTGCTAATACAGCTGTAATTGTTGTACCGATGTTATCACCGAATAATACAGGAAGGGCAGCTTGTAAATCGATTGCACCTTGACCGAATAATTCTTGCAAAATACCGATTGTTGCGCTTGAGCTTTGTACAATTAAAGTGAAGACTGTACCGACAACAACTCCTAAAATTGGGTTATCACTCATACTAACCGTTAATTCTTGGAATGATTCTAAAGAGCGAAGAGGTTTCATACCTGCGCTCATTAATTCCAAACCGAAGAATAACATACCAAAGCCGAATATAACTTGACCTAAAGAATGTACTTTTTTATTTTTAAAGAAGAATAATAAGATAGCTCCAACTGCCATAATTGGGAGAGCGTATTCTCCGATTTTAATTCCGATAATAAATGCAGTAACTGTCGTACCGATGTTTGCACCCATAATAACACCGATTGCTTGTCTTAATGTCATAAATCCTGCGCTTACAAGTCCGACTGTTAAAGCGGTTGTTCCTGAGCTTGATTGGATTAATACCGTAACTAACATACCTGCTAGTACACCCATGAGTGGGTTTGTTGTAAAACGATCTAGAATATCACGAAGACGATCTCCAGCTGCTTGTTGCAGTCCATCGCCCATGTATTTAATCCCGAATAAGAAAATACCTAATCCACCAATGAACTGGAAGATCATATCTTGAACATTATATTCCACGCATTCCACTCCTTAAATTTCATGTACGATGTAATTATTAACTGAACCTTGAGTCACTGTAAACGGTTTGCTAGTAAAATTTACACTAAATTTACAAAGGGTAGAAAAGTTTACAATACCTTAAAGAAACAGCTGTATTTTATTGGTTTTCATCTTGTATAAATCTTAATTTTGTAAAGAAATCATACTTTTTAGAATAGTATTGTTCAGTTGAATATCAAGGAAAGCGTCTGCGAGTTCATCGTATATTTTTTGATGAAAGTTAAAAAAATATGTAGGAAAATGCATGTAGTTTTATAACAGCAAAACGAGAGAAAACAATTTTTTTAACACGATAAAAAAGCCACTGAATTATCCAGCAGCTTTTTCCGTGTTTTTATCGCCATACTTTTGTTTTCTTATGCTTGTAATGTAAATGAAGAGAAAAGCAATAAGTAATAGAGAGGAGTAACGATATACAGTTGCATAGTTTGTAAAATGAGCAATAAATCCAAATATAATCGCTCCAGCGCCGATTCCAAGGTCAAATGCGGAGAAGAATGTAGCTGTTGCTACGCCGCGTCGATGCGGTGCTACGCGGTCAATCATCCATGCTTGTAGTGCAGGTTGGATCGCTCCAAAACCACTTCCGTAACATGCTGCAGCAATAATTAAGCTCGGAATTGTCGTCGTATACGACAATAAAATAATGCCTGTAAACGTTATAATAACTCCCGGAATGATGACGAATGTATGGCCTTTCGCATCATATAGCCTTCCAGAGAATGGACGAGTTACAGCAATTGCTAGTGCATTACATAAAAAGAAGAGGCTAATATCAGCTATGCCGACTTCTGTAGCAAATAGTGTGATAAAACTTCCGATTCCTCCGTACATTAATGTAATACATAATATTAATAATGAAGGAAGTAAAGCTTTACGCTCAATAAATCCATCGAGAAAAGTACTAGATGATTGTTGTGGCGGCTGTTTCGTTTTTTGGATTTGAAGTAGTTTCGTTAATATTAATGAAACAATTGTGCACGATAGTGCACATAAAAAAAGAATTGTGAAGTTATATGTTTGCATGAGCCATAGTCCTATAAGTGGACCGAGGGCCATTGCAATTGTTCCAGAAAGGCCAAAATATCCCATGCCTTCTCCGCGGCGAGCTGAGGGAATTAAATCAGAAACGACAGTTCCATATGTAGTCGTTGTAATACCGAAACCAGCTCCGTGTAAAATACGAACAGCAAGCAAGAGAAAGATAGTTGAGGCGAAAAGGTAACTGCCCATAGCGAGTAAACAGATAGCAGTACCGATCATTAAAATGATTTTTTTATTAAATTTTTGCAAGGCGTTCCCAGTTAGCGGTCTAACAAAAAGTGCCGCAACGGTAAACATACCGACAACAAATCCGATATTGGAACTTGTGCCACCAATTTCTTTCACATAAACAGGTAAGGTTGGAATTAACATTTGAAACCCTAAAAACATACATAAGTTTGCAAAAATTAAAGCAACAAACTCTTTTGTCCATAACGGTTCTCGTTTTACGAGTATTGCTTCTCCCATATATTCATCCCCTATATAAAATTTTCCCGCTATTCACGGGCAGTAAAACTCCCACCTCAAAATCGGACTGGAGCAAAGAAGTTAGGTGGGAGATCAACTGCCCGTAAATGCCCGATTGGTTCAACTAATAATCAGTGGGGGATGAACACCCCCCTCACTGATTAAAGTTTCACTTTATCTCTTTTCTTTCGAGTATATGTATTGGCCAATGCAACAGTCAAGGAAGGTGTCTTGAAAACGGATAACAATTTTTAAGGCGAAAAACTGACAAAGTTGTGTAAAAGCTACACAACTATGAAAAAAAGATGTAAAGTATAGATGTATAGACTTGTAGGTGTTAAGAATGATAGAAATTGTTTTTTCTTTAAAGAAAGCGGATTCAAAAGAGTAGTGAACAAGAAGGGGAGATATACTTTTTCACTACATATATTTGAAAAGGTTTACAATATGATGAAGAAAGAGGCGTGTACATATGAGACGATTAGGTATTTCTATTTATCCAGAACATTCAACAGTAGAGAAAGATAAGGAGTATTTAACATTAGCAAGTAAATATGGATTTACACGTGTGTTCACATGTTTATTATCTGTGGATGGAGAAAAAGAGAAAATTATTGAAGAATTTAAAGAAACGATCTCACATGCGAATGCATTAGGGTTCCAAGTATTAGTTGATATTAGTCCATCTGTTTTTGAACAATTAGGTATTTCGTATAATGATTTATCATTCTTCCATGAATTGGGTGCGTACGGTATTCGTTTAGATGTTGGTTTCTCAGGATTAGAAGAATCAATTATGACTTATAATCCGTATGGTTTGAAAATTGAGATTAATATGAGCAATGGTACGAAGTATGTAGATAACATTATGAGTCATAGACCAAATCGTGAAAATTTAATTGGTTGTCATAATTTTTATCCGCATCGTTATTCAGGGTTATCATACGATCATTTCATTAAATGCTCGAAACAATTTAAAGATTACGGTATGAGAACGGCTGCTTTTATTTCATCATTTGATGCAACATACGGACCTTGGCCAGTAACAGAAGGGTTATGTACATTAGAGCAGCATCGTGAATTATCGATGACAACACAGGCGAAGCATTTATTTGCGACAGAATTAATTGATGATGTTATTATTGCAAACGCATATGCGTCAGAAGAAGAATTACAAGCACTAGGTGCATTAAATAAAGAGAAACAAACATTTGATATAGAACTATATGATACAACGACAGAACTAGAAAGAATTATCGTATTAGACGAACCACATTTTTATCGCGGAGATGTATCTGAATATATGATTCGTTCTACACAAAGTCGTGTGAAATATAAAAAAGAAGAGTTTAAACCTCATAATACGCGCGAAATTAAGCGTGGAGATTTATTAATTGATAATGAACAATATGGCCAGTATAAGGGCGAATTACAAATTGCATTAAAAGATATGGTGAATACAGGAAAAACAAATGTAGTTGGTCGAATTATAGAAGAAGAAATTTTCTTATTAGATTATTTACAAGCATGGGATAAATTCGGATTCATATTAAAGAAATAGAGAGAATATAAAGGGGAAAAACTACTGATTTCAGCAGCTTTTCCCCCTTTATATATAAAGAGCGAGAGGAAGAGCTATGACAAAGGTGCAGCAGCGATTAATTTCTATTTTAGAGGAGTTTTTAGAAGAGAAATCGATGTTAAATCGAGCTTTTTTAGCGGGCCGTTTACATGTATCAACGAAGACGATTCAAAAGGATATAAAATTATTAAATGATATATTGGAAGAAAACGGAGCGAAAATCGAATCGCAAAGAGGGACTGGGTACGAATTAGAAATTATACAAACGAAGAAATTTGAAGACTTTTGTGTGAGTCTATTTCAAAAACAGACGGAAAAGATCCCAACTTCTTATGAAGAAAGAATAGCGTACATTCTGCAGCGTGTTTTAACGACAGAGGGATATGTGAAGCTTTCAGAATTAGCGGAAGAGATTTATGTGAGCAAATCAACGGTTAATTTAATTATGAAAGAAGTTACAGATATATGTGGTCGCTATAAATTACAAATTGAGAAGAGACCGTATTATGGTATACGTATTGTTGGAGAGGAATTTAATATTCGTTCTTGTTTATCACAATATGGTTTACCGCGTTATGACCATACTCCGTTTCATGAGCAATTTGAGCAGACGGAGACATATTTATCGCTACCTTATATATCACACATCCGTTCAATTATATTAAAGTATATTGAAGGTGGAACAATATATTTATCTGATATAGAAATTGATAATTTAGTCATTCATATTGCAATCGCATTAAAGCGTTGTCAAAGTCAACATTATATGAAAGAACTGCATACGGAGCAATCAGAACTTATAATAAAGAAAGAATATACAATTGCGAAGCAGATTTTAGGAGATTTAGAGAAAGAGTTGAAATTTTCATTTCCAGAAGAAGAAGTATTATATGTGACGATGCATTTATTAAGTACTGCTGTTACAACGAGAGATCGCTATGAAAATGTAGAAGAGCTATTAGGAAAAGATATATATGCATTTATGCAACATATTCTTTTTAAAGTAGCGGAAGAACGGAATCTTATTTTTTATTATGATGAAGAATTATTATTTGGATTTGGTATTCATTTAAAAACGTTATTAAATCGTTTGAAGTATAAGTTAAATACGAGAAATCCTCTTTTGGCAGAAGTGAAAAAGAATTATCCGTATGCTTTTGAAATTGCGGTTCTTGTTGGAGATATCATTGGTGAATATACGGGTGAATCGATCCCTGAAAGTGAAATTGGCTATATTGCAATTCACTTCGGCGGAGCGATGAGCCGTTTGCAGGAGCAAAATCAAAAGAAAAGATGCTTATTAGTTTGTGCGACTGGTCAAGGAAGTGCACAACTATTAAAATATAAAATTTTATCACAGTTCCGAGATAAATTAGAGATTGTAGGTATTACAGGCTATTATCAATTGAAAGTAGAAGATCTTTATAAAGAAAAAATAGATTGTATTATTAGTACGATTCATATACCGAGTGGCTTGCCTGTTCCAGTTATAAAAGTGAATTCAATATTTGATGATAAAGAGATTAAATCGATTGGTCAGCGGTTGTTTACGCATGTGAATAATAGTGTGCAGCCTTATATTAAGGAAGATTTAATTTTTTTAAATCATAGTGCTTCTACGAAAGAGGATGTTATTCAGTTTTTATGTGAGAAAGCTGCTGAGAAACATTATGTACAAGAAAACTTTTATGCTTCTGTTATGGAAAGAGAAAATACGTCTCCGACAGCGGTTGGGAATTCAGTTGCAATCCCGCATCCGATGCAGTTATTAAGTGAGGAAACTTTTTTGATGTTTTGCACACTTGAAAAGGCTGTTGATTGGGGAGATAAAAAAGTACAAGTAATTATTTTATTTAGTGTAAAGCGCAATAATAATGAAGATTTGCAAAGGCTTTATGATTTTTTATATGATATTATGTCTAGTCAAACTACGATAGAGAAACTTACTCAGACCGAGGTAATTGAAGATTTTCAAGAGATTTTATTATCATTTTGAAAAAGTATATAAAAACTTCCGTTACATAACGGAAGTTTTTTATGTTTAATTGTATGCGTTTTCATAATAAGATAAAAATATAGAAAACATATAGCTTGGGGGAATTTAAAATGGCTGATATGCAAACTCCATTTGCATTAATTTTACATGGTGGCAATGCGAGAAGTGCAGCGCTTGAAGCAATCGCTTTTGCAAGACAAGGAGATTTTGAGAATGCGGGTGAAAAGATGAAACTTGCTAGTGAGGAAATTTCAGCAGCACATCGTATTCAAACGGATTTAATTCAAGAAGAGGCAAGAGGAAATCATACAGAAATCAGTTTACTGTTAGTGCACGCACAAGACCATTTAATGAATGCAATTACAGTGAAAGAACTAGCTGAAGAATTTATTACTCTTCATAAACGAGTAGAAGAGAAAGTGACAGTATAAGATGTATATTTTATTATGTTGTGCAGCAGGCATGTCAACGAGTATGGTCGTAAGAAAAATGCAAGAAGAGGCAAAGAAACAGGAGAAGAATTATAAAATTAAGGCGGTTGATTCAGAACTTGTGAAACTTGAAATAAAAGAAGCCGATGTCGTTTTAATCGGTCCACAAGTGAAATATTTATTTCCAGCTGTAGAGTTTCTTGCAAACTCATACAACATACCAGTTGCAATTATAGACCAACGAGATTATGGCATGTGTGATGGTTTGAAAGTGCTTAGGCAAGCAGAACAATTAGTTTTAGCATAATTATATCTTTTTAAATATAAACATTATAATGTTATAAAGTTTATTTCATTCTTTTATAGTAGAGAGAAAGAGGAGGGCTATTGATGAATGGGTTTATGAGTTTTATGGAACAAAAGATTATGCCAACAACGCAAAAGATTGCAGGACAACGACATTTATTGGCAATTCGAAATGGGGTTATTTCTACATTACCGTTAACGATCGTCGGGTCATTTTTCGTTATCTTTTTAAATTTACCAATTGATGCATATATGGAATGGATTGCACCGTTTCGCCATATTTTAGATATTCCATTCCGATTTACAGTAGGACTAATGGCCTTATACGCAGCGTTTGGAGTAGGGGCTTCGCTCGCGAACTTTTATCAGCTCAATCAATTAAGTGCAGGGCTACTATCTGTACTCGCCTTTTTACTAGCATCAGTTGAACCAATTCAAATTACGAAAGCTGTACCAGGTGTTATTGATGCAGGTCGATATATTTCAGTAGGAACACTAAGTGCAACGTCTTTATTCGGCGCAATTGTGACAGCATTAATTGCAGTGGAAATTTATCATTTTATGATTAAGCATAATATCTCAAGAAAATTACCAGACAGTGTACCACCAGCAGTTTCAAATTCGTTTGCAGCATTAATTCCAACATTAGTAGTTATTCTTTTATTCTGGGGCATTCGCTACGGTTTGAAATTCGATGTAAATACAACAATTACATACTTAATCGCACCATTAAAATCAGTACTAGTAGGAAATAACTTATTCGGTGGTTTATTAACAGTATTCTTAATCGTGTTCTTCTGGTCATTTGGTATACATGGACCGGCAATTTTAGGACCAATCATTCGTCCGATGTGGGATTCCGCAATTCTTGAAAATATGGAAGTGTTCACGGCTACAGGAAATGCACATCAGTTACCAAACTTATTTACAGAGCAGTTCATTCAATGGTTCGTATGGATTGGCGGATCTGGCTCAACGTTAGCTTTAGTAATTATGTTTATGTTCTCTAAATCTAAGTTCCTAAAAGAGTTAGGTAGATTATCATTCGTACCAGGTTTATTCAATATTAACGAGCCAATTATTTTCGGGGCACCAATTGTAATGAACCCAATCTTAATTATTCCGTTCGTTATTACACCGTTAGTGACAACGACAGTATCATATTTCGCAGTTGTTTCAGGTATGATTCCACTCATGATGGCGAAATTGCCATTTACGATGTTAGCACCAATTGCAGCGGTGATTAGTACGGACTGGACAATTATGGCTGGTGTACTTGTACTTGTTAACTTTGTAATCTCATTCGTTATTTACTATCCATTCTTCAAAATGTATGAGAAACAACAATTAGCAGGAGAGGAGAAAACAGAATGCTCGGAGCAATTATCATCTTAATTACATTTGTGATCGGACAGTGTATTGCCCATTATTCGAAATGGGTACAAAGTAAATCCTTATTAGTGTTACTACTAGTATCAGTTTTATTTATCGGTTGTTCAATGGGTGCATATGTAATGTTAGGTCTACACTCACCGTACGTAATTATTGTACCGACAATTTTATGTGCAACATGTTTATCTGCAAAATATAGATTTACGAGCATGGCATTAATACAACGTGTGAAGGAGATGCAAAAGCATGGAGCGTAAATTAGGGATTTCACTTTATCCAGAACATTCAACGAAAGAAAAAGATATGGCTTATATTTCGTCAGCGGCACGACACGGTTTTTCAAGAATATTTACTTGTTTGTTATCTGTGAATCGTCCGAAAGAAGAAATTATAGCTGAATTTAAAGAGATTATTAATCATGCGAAAGATAACAATATGGAAGTTATTTTAGATGTAGCTCCAGCTGTGTTTGATCAGCTTGGTATTAGTTATAGTGATCTATCATTTTTCGCAGAGTTAGGTGCAGATGGTATTCGATTAGATGTAGGCTTTGACGGATTGACGGAAGCGAAAATGACGAATAATCCGTACGGTTTAAAAATCGAGTTAAATGTAAGTAACGATATTGCGTACTTAGAAAATATTCTTTCGCATCAAGCGAATAAATCAGCTTTAATTGGTTGCCATAATTTTTATCCGCAAAAATTCACTGGTCTTCCGTACGATTATTTCATTCGCTGTAGTGAACGCTTTAAAAAGCATGGTATTCGCAGTGCAGCCTTTATTACATCACATGCCGCAAACATCGGTCCATGGGATATTAACGACGGATTATGTACGTTAGAAGAGCATCGTAATTTACCAATTGAAGTACAAGCGAAGCATTTATGGGCAACAGGGCTAATTGATGATGTCATTATCGGAAATGCTTATGCAAGTGAAGAGGAGTTAGAAAAACTAGGAAATTTAAATCGCTACATGTTACAGCTAAAAGTGCACTTTGTAGACGAAGCGACTGAAGTAGAGAAGAGAGCTACGCTGCAAGAATTACATGTAAGACGCGGCGACATAACAGAGTATATGATACGTTCTACAGAAGTGCGTAAAAAATATAAAGACTATGACTTTCCAGTGCGCGAAAGTGTGCTACAGGAAAGAGGGCAAGTTGTAATTGGTAATAACTCATTCGGAAAGTATAAAGGTGAACTGCAAATCATTTTAAAAGAAATGCCGATAGATGAACGGAAAAATATCGTCGGTACAATTGCGGAAGAGGAGTTATTCTTACTAAATTATGTAGGAGCTTGGACGCAGTTTACTTGTGTGGAATAGAGAAGAGAAGGAGAGGATGCTGTGGCATCCTCTTTTTTCTATTGATATAGTAGTCTATCGTATATAGAATGCAAAGAGATAGATTTCATTTGGACGGGAGAGAAGGAGATGGAAGAGTATATAGATGATTTATTAAGGCGGATGGCTGATGAAGAAACAGAGATTTGGCATCGTGCGTATGATGAAGCAAAAGCGTTAAATGACTTATTAACTTTTCCTTATTTACAGCAGAAGGTAATCAAAGCAAAAAAGGTATCTATGAAGAAAGATATTTATTATTTAATGACGAAACTCGCCATCAATACGAAGGAAATCTATATTGCTGATTATCTTATAGATCGTTTGGAATGTGAACAAATCCCGACTTTGTTAAGTGAACTGCTTAGTAATATTTATACATTGCCAGAAGTAAGTAGTACAAATAAAATCATTCCGTATATTTATCATAAAAACGATAGTGTTCGTTATTGGGCAGTTGCTTCCTTAAAGTTATATAAATCGTTAGAAGCGGAAAGTGCGTTGCTAAAGTTGCTGGATACTGAAGAAAATAAAGATGAGATTACACATATTTGTTATACATTGCTTGAGATTGGAACGAAGCAATCGATTCTGCCGTTAACAAAGCTTTTATATGGTAATAGTGTCTATGTTCGTTCAACCGTTATTGAGGTTTTAGCAAAAATAGGGGGATCGGACTTACAAATAGTTTATATTGAAGCTTTACATGATAGAAATGTGATGGTGAAATATGAAGCTGTTCGAGCTATTTATACGTATGGCGACGAAATGGCAATGAGAGCAATTTGCGAACGTGTGAATAAAATTGTTGCTAGAAGACGTAAAAATGAAGTAGAGCCTACGGATGAAGCAGAGATTATCATTGCTCTTCGTTTCTTACATAAGTTTGCTAATCATGAAGAAGTTTTAAAGATATTTGATAAAGTGTACAAAAAACGTGGAAACTTGTTTATGTCGGAGAGGGAGTGGCTTCGACATAATATTACTTACTTTCAAGAGAAAGAAAGCATGTAAGAATCATAAAAAAGAGCCAGCCTCAACGATGAGACTGACTCTTTTTTATAACTAGTTTAATACTTTAACTGTAACTGTTTTACGTCCCCAGCTACTTGATGTGCCTTTATCTGGCATTAAAACGTCGATTTTATTACCTTTAATAGCCCCACCAGTATCACCAGCGATTGCTACTCCGTAACCTTCAACCCATACTTTTGAACCTAATGGAATGACACTTGGATCAACTGCAATTAGTTTCATGTTTGGATTAGCTGTTAAGTTATGACCCATAGCTGATTTTACTTGGTCGCCTGCTTTATAGCCATTTTCAAGTGGATCTGCTGTGTAAGCTGTTGCTACAACACGTAACTCACGAGAAGATGATGGTGTACTTGTTTCAGTTTCTTTTGCAGCAGGTTGTTGTGTAGCTGGTTTTTGAGCTTTAGCCGCTTCACGAGCTTTAGCTGCTTCTTGAGCCTTAGCCGCTTCACGAGCTTCAGCTGCTTCTTGAGCCTTAGCTGCTTCACGAGCTTCAGCTGCTTCTTGAGCTTTAGCCGCTTCACGAGCTTTAGCTGCTTCTTGAGCCTTAGCCGCTGCTTGAGCTTCAGCATCTGCTTGAGCTTTAGCTGCTTCACGAGCTTTAGCCGCCTCTTGAGCTTTAGCTTCAGCATCTGCCTGAGCTTTAGCTGCTTCTTGAGCCTTAGCTGCTTCTTGAGCCTTAGCTGCTTCACGAGCTTTAGCCGCTTCTTGAGCCTTAACTTCTGCTTGAGCTTCAGCTGCTTCGCGAGCTTTAGTTGCTTCCGCGGCCTTAGCTTTTGCTTGAGCTTCAGCTACTTCTTGAGCTTTAACTGCTTCACGAACTTTAGCTGTATCTTGAACTGTAGTTGTTTTTTCAACTTTAACTACTGGCTGAACTTTAATTGGAGCTTTACCTGTTAAGTAAGGAACATGAACATAAGCTGTTTTTCCGTTATATTCAAATTGAATCCAATCATTTTGTACTTGGTGTGTTGTTTCGATTATATCATCTTTTTTCAACTTACCAAGAATCTCTGAATCTGTGTTTGCACCAGCACGTACGTTTAATACGTTTGCTGTTACGTAGTAAGTGTCTTTTGTATAGTCAGCGCTTATGAAAGCTTCTTTACCGCTATTCAATTGAACTTTTGACCAACCATTTTCTGTATGTAAAACATTTACTTTATATCCATCTAATAATTTTCCTACAACTTTTGATTCAGTAGTTGGGTTTTCTCGTACGTTTAGTACGTCAGTCGTTACGATTGTTTCTGCTTTAGCAGATGTTGTGAAAATCCCAAGACCAAAAACCGCTGCTGTTGCTATACCCATAAATTTTTTCATAATAGCCTCCATTGCATTTGTTTTCGTTGACCTCATTATAGCAACCATTATTTTCTTATTTGCGAAAAACATATAATTACAAAGCTTTCGTAACGGAGCATTAATATTCTGTAACAATTCCATAAATATCCTGATAGCGCTTCCTTGTTGTTTTTTGGCGTATCAGGGCATATAAAACACAAAATGAGTAGCATTTCAATTACTATAACATTAATAATATTACAGTAATGTTTCTCTTGAATGTCTGTAGTGTTACAAGAATGATGTATTTTACTGTTTGAATGAAAAATTAGTTATGAAATGATAATGTTTTTAGGTGTGAAAACATATAAACGAGGTGAAATTTAATAAAATATCGATATAATTGTTACAAAATCAGTCGATGTATGGAAAAAATTACGCCTTGATTTTCGTCTGTTACATAGTATTTTTGCAATAATAGGATTAGATAATAGCCTTAGTACCTATAAATAATGAAGAGTAATAGAATGATAGTTGTAACGTGAAACATATATAATAGAAGAAACTCGATTTAATAGGTAAATAAAAAACGCAGGAGTGTAAACTCCTACGTTTTTGTTTATTCATATCGTAAACATTCAATTGGATCAAGTTTTGCAGCTTTGTTAGCTGGTAGTAGTCCGAATGCAATACCGATCAGCATTGAAATACCTACTGCAAGAAGTCCAAGTTCTTTTGAGACAACGAGTGGCCATCCAGCAAAGATTGAGACGATCCAAGCGAAGAAAATACCGAGCATGAATCCGATGAAACCACCAAGTCCTGTTAAAATACAAGATTCGATTAAGAATTGTGTTAATACTTTACCACGTGTTGCACCAAGAGCTTTACGAATACCAATCTCACGTGTACGTTCTGTTACAGATACGAGCATGATGTTCATTACACCGATACCACCAACAAGTAAGGAGATAGCAGCAATACCACCGAATACCATTTTCATCATACCGATTGATTCGTCTAGTTGTTTCGTAAATTCACCTAAGTCTTGTGCTTCGAATTTGTGCTCAAATTTAGGAGCTTTCAGTTCGTTTAAGACAGAAACGGCTTGTTTTTCTACACTTTTACGTTCTGTCGGAGAGGTCATTGTTAATCTTACGGAGTCATACTCATTTACTCCTGAAATTACAGGTGCATTTTCAAGTGATGTATAACCTTCAGGCATAGGCATTCCAAAGTCGTTTTTCGTTTCGTATACACCGACTATTTTATAAGGCTTTCCTTTTATATCTGTGTATTGGTTTGATTCCCAACCACTAAATAATTTGTTGAAAGCTTCTTCATTTAATATAACAGCAGGGATTGCTTGGTTTAGTTCACTGTCATTTAATTCACGACCGTGAACTAATTTTATTTTCGAATCTTTCATAAAGGCGCCTGTTCCACCTTTTAAATCAAGATTTACATCTTTTGAACCAGCAGATGCTTTTACTTTCATACTTACGTCTGGATATACATCTTTAACGCCTGGTACAGTTTGCAGACGGTTTAGCATATCAGGTGTGATTTTGGCACTATCTGTTCCGTAATCAGGATTGTTGTAGTAAATCGTTACTTCGTTATCTTTTCCTTGGCCTAATTCTTTTTTAAACTTTGCGTTTGTACCATCACCCATTGAAATGATAGTAATAATGGCACTAATACCGATAATAATACCTAGCATCGTTAAGATGGAACGCATTTTATGAGCAAAGATAGAGGAAAGGGCCATGCGTATATTTTCACTCGTATTCAAAATTAACCTCTCCAATCTTGGACGACATTTCCGTCACGAATTACAATTTGACGTGCTGCAGCTTCCCCAATTTCACGGTCATGGGTAATCATAATGATTGTTGAGCCTTGTTTATTTAATTCGTAAAAGAGGTCCATAATTTGTGTACTTGTTTTCGTATCAAGTGCTCCCGTCGGTTCATCGGCTAAAATGAATTTTGGGTTATTTACGATTGCGCGGGCAACGGCGACACGTTGCTTTTGACCACCGGATAATTCGTTTGGTAAGTGAGTAGCGCGATCAGCTAAACCGACTTTTGTTAAAGCGGCTAATGAGCGTTCGCGTCTTTCTTTTTTATCAACTCCAGCGTAAATAAGAGGTAGCTCTACATTTTGAAGTGCTGTAAGTCTCGGTAATAACATGAAGTTTTGGAATACGAATCCGATTTCTTTATTACGAACATGTGCAAGTTCTGTTTCAGACATGTTTGAAATGTTTTGTCCAGCTAGTTCGTACGTACCCGTCGTCGGTTTATCTAAGCAACCAATAATGTTCATTAATGTTGATTTACCAGAACCAGAAGGTCCCATAATAGAAGTGAATTCTCCTTGATTCAGTGTTACGTCAATTCCGTGTAATATTTGAACGGATTCTGCACCATTTTGGAAGGATTTCGTGATGCCTTTTAAGTTAATCACTGGGCGACAACCTCCATACCATCTTTTAAGTCTTTTTCAGGTTTAGAGATAACTTCCTCTCCTTTTTTCACTCCAGAAACTTTTGATTCGCTATCAGTCTCGAATTCAACAGTAACTGCTTGTTCTTTCGCTTTACCGTCTTTTACAACGAAGACAACATTTTTGTCACCTTTTTTCACGATACTGCTTTTCGGAACAATTGTACCAGTTGCTTCGCCAGATTTACTTGTTACGTATACGTGGAAGCCGTTTTGTAGTTCGTCACTATTATCTAATGTGACAGTGAATTGATAGTTAGAAACAGTTTTATTTTCATCCATGCTCTTTAATGGTGTAGAACCGATTTCTGTTACTTTTCCTGTCCAAGTCTTACCAGCGACAGTTTTTGAGGAAACAGTTACTTCTTGCCCAACTTTCATACTAGCAAGCTCATATTCAGAAAGTTGACCTTTTACCTTGAATTGACCAGCGTGACGAAGAGTAATTCCGCTCATACCTGTTTTTTCGTCAGCAGTTTTCACGATATCATCAATTACGCCATCAGCAGGACTTGTTACAGAAAGTGTGTTTACTTTTTCTTTTGCTGCTTTAATCATTTCATCAGCTTTTTCAACTTCAAACTTTTTCATTTCAAGTTGTGATTCTAATTGCCCAACTTCAACTTCTGATGCTTTTAATGCTTCAGAAGGAAGGCCTGCATTTTTATCTTTTTGTAATTTTTGTTTCGCTGCATCAATTTGTTTTTGAAACAACGTTACTTCTTTTTGTGCGATTTTCTTTTGCATTTCTGCTTCTGTTACACCTTGTTTAGCAGTAGGGTCATTGTATTTAAACAGAAGCTGACCTTTTTTCACTTCATCGCCTTTTTTTACAGCTAATTCATATGTTCCTTTTGTTGGATCGAATGAAATAGTTTCAATTCCGTTTGGAATAACTTCGCCACCAAATTTTTGCGCGTTTTGGATTTGTTTTTCAGTTACTTTATATCCGCTATATGCCATTGCTACTTCTGAACCGCCACCACCAGCAAATGCAAAGTATGATCCAGCTGCAATTCCAATTGCTACTACACTAGTAATTAACACTTTATTTTTCTTTTTCATCTATTTATCACCTTTTCGTTCGTTTTAGTATCTACATTAAGTATAGAAGAGGTGAAGAATCTGACAAATCGTTTTAGCTTACAATAACCTTACAGTTTTGTAAGGTATGAATATGTAAATGTAAGGTAGAGGTTGTCCTAGTATAAGCAAATGAATTGACTCGTTGTTTCTTTCTTACAATAATATTGTATGAAGGAGAGGAGGAAGGAAGATGGAAGCTTATTTTAGTGCGCATCCATTAAAATCGTTTATTCCATACTCAAGACAACACGTCCTTATATTATTTATTATGTTGGTGGGGATATTTTTTCTGTATCAATACCAAGATTTATTGCGTCAAAGTGAGTGGAATATAACGGTTCGATATGCGATTGCATTTTTATTTATAGGTAGTGAAATTGGGCTCTATATGTGGGAGTGGAAAGCGGGGATTTTTGAGCTAGCTACTTCATTACCGTTTGAGTTATGTACGATTAGTTTATTATTAGCGTCGATTATGATTGTAACGAAAAGTTATCGCATATATGAGATTGTATTTTTTACAGGAATTATTGGTGCATCACAAGCCATTTTAACGCCGAACTTGCAGTATACTTTTCCACATTTTCGTTTCATTGAATATTTCATCGCACATGTATTGCTCATTTGGGCACCGCTCTTTATGACTTGGGTAGAAGGGTATCGTCCTACATTACAATCTATTAAACGTACGATGATATTTTTAAACATATTGATTCCGATTGTTTCGTTTGTAAATTACAAAACAGGCGGTAATTATATGTTTTTAGCTCATAAGCCAGAAACTGCTTCATTACTCGATATGTTAGGGCCGCATCCTTACTATATTATTTCATTAGAAATAGCTGCGCTTATTGGATGTTACACTTTGTATATGCCGTTTGCGAAAAGAGAGAGGCATGCGCATAAAGAATCACTAGGATCATAGCCTAGTGATTTTTTATCTTTAAAATATTTACAATTCTGAAAATTAAGAATAAAATTAGGGGGTAAATTATATATAGAGAGAAGGGAAAACGTGGTCAAAAAAGTTTTTCTAAATGGAATGGAAGTGACGATTCAATTTCTTATTTCGATTTTGGGGATTATTATTTTAGGGGCTTTGCCGAAATTATTTTATGGATTTAAGATGGATGTATCAAAGTACATACAGACTTTAAAAGAAGTGTTTGTGAACTTAATGGATATTTCCAATTTGCAATATGTGAGAGGTAAATTTTTATTTCCACAGTTGTTCGTCCATTATAAAGAAACGATTCTTATTTTTTTGGCTGCTTTTTTCATTTCATTATTTGTAGCATTTTGCATTGTTTATGTAATTATGAGTAGTTCACCGCGTATACAACATCGAATTAAATCATTTCTTATCTTCCTAGAATCCATTCCAGATATTCTTCTTATTTTAGTATCACAAATCTTAGTTGTATGGTTTTTTAAACAAACAGGTTTTTTACCTTTTCAAATTGCGTCAATTGGAGGCGAGTCGATTAGAGGGTTGCCAATATTGTGTTTGAGCATCCCGACTACGATTATGTTTGTAAAAATGGTAGTGATTCGTTTTGAAAATGAACTAGAAAAAGATTATGTACTATTTGCTAAGGCGAAAGGGCTGGGGCGTTTTCATATTTTAAATCGTCATATTTTACGAAATGTGTTGCTTAGTACATTATTCTTTGCGAAAACGAATATCTTTTTTATGTTATCTAATTTATATATTATAGAATGGATTTTTAATACGGGTGGTATTTTTATGTTTTTGAAATCGTATGAGGGTATTAGAGTTGAGGTTTTCATCGTTAGTATGCTGCTTATATATATCCCGATATTTATTTTATTCAAGCTGTTTCATTATTTCATTCCAACTGCGATGAAGGAGAGATTATAATATGTGGATGTATATAAAACGCGATAAAAGATTTTGGATAAGTATTGGGTTTCTTCTCATATTAGTTCTTTTGAGCATCGGAAATACGTTATGGAATGATGGACACATTAGGCAAGTTACATTGCAATATGATGCAGATGAAAATCCACAAGTGCCACCGTTTTCACCTTCATTACAATTTTTACTCGGGACAGACCGGAAAGGATACGACCTGTTACATTTAGTCATTGAAGGTGCGAAGTGGACGATTGGTATATCTATTTTAATTGCGGCACTTAGAATGGTGATAGGTGTGTTTTTTGGTGTTGTGCTTGGAACATATGTAAAAAGAGGTTTTTCAAAAATTGAGGCTTTCTTTGATAGTTTTACAGTTATTCCAACAGTTATGATTGCGTACTTTTTTCTTCACTTTGCAAATGCATTTGGGAGTGGAGAGGAAACAACAACCTTTTTTGAAAGGGCTTCGTTTCAAGTTTTATTACTTGTAATGCTTGTGATGCCAGTTATTGCACTGTATGTTGCGAAGGAAGTCCGTAAGTTGAGAACCGAAGAATTTATTGAAGCTGCGTGCATATTAGGTGGATCGAGAAGGCATATTGTTATAAAGCATATTTTCCCGCATCTCTATATGACGTTTATACTTGTATTTTTTCAGCAGTTTACGCAAACTCTTACTATTTTACTGCACTTAGGGTTACTAGAAATATTCTTTGGCGGAACAGTTCAGTTTTTAGGACCGATAGAAGAAATAGAATCATACACACATGAATGGTCAGGCTTAATTGGAGTCTATTTTAGATCATTAACAGTGAATCCGTGGATCCCTCTCGTTCCGATTACATTTTTTGGACTTACTATTTTTTCAGGAAATATGATTGTAAAAAGTATAGAAGAGGCGATGTTGAAAGTAAGATTAGGAGGAGAGATAAAGAAGGACGTAGTAGAAGCGGAACAATCTGTTGTGCAGTCAAAAGAAGATTTATTTACTTTTAAACATACGATGTGAAGAGAAAAAGAAGCAAGCATGGATTTCATGCTTGCTTCTTTTTTTTATTTTGTAGAAACTTCACCTGCAGCTTCTGTTTGCGGAATAAAGTATCCAATTATACCACCGATTATTGCTGGAATGATCCAGCCAATTCCTAAGTTATAAAAAGGAATGGTGTGTACGATATTAGCGATAAAATCTGGTATCATTTCCACATTATCAAGTGCATGAATACAGCTAATAATAAACGCTGCGATCATCGCTCCAATGTAGACAGAAGGTTTACGTTTCGTATATTTATCGATAAATGATACGAAAACTAAAATGATCGTAATTGGGTACAAAATAATTAATACAGGTAATGTGATTTTAATTAATAAGCTTAATCCTAAGTTTGAAATAACGAAACTAAAGATACAAACGTATAGTACAAGCTTTTTGTATGAAACATTTGTTAGCACTGTTGTGAAGTAATTTGCAAATGCACTCACAACACCAATTGCCGTTGTTAAACAAGCGAAGATAATGGCGATACTTAATAAAATATTACCGCTTGTCCCAAAGAATTGATACATAACAGTAGCTAATAGCTGCCCACCGTTTTCGAATTGTCCTAAGTTTCCGTTTGAAGCTCCAATATAACCGAGTAAGAAGTAAACAATTGTTAAGAATAGAGCAGCGATACTTCCGCAAATGATTGTATATTTTGCGATAGATTTCTTCTCTTGTATACCATTTTGACGAATTGCATTTACAACAATTGTTGATAGTACGAGAGCCCCAATTGCATCTAACGTTAAAAATCCTTCAAGAAATCCTTTGAAAAACGGGATGTCTTTATAGTCACCGATAGGTTCTGCAAACGTCCCTGGTGAAAGAATCGCTTTTGTTGCCATAATTGCAATAATTACAAGTAAAATTGGCGTTAATATTTTACCGATATGATCTACTAGCTTGGATGGATTTAATGATAAGAAGTAAACGACTGTGAAGAAAATCGCACTAAAAACTAACATAGAATACCATTGATCTGGGAAAAGTGGTGCAATCCCGATTTCATAAGATACAGATCCAGTTCGTGGAATAACAAATAGTGGGCCGATTGAAAGATAAATAATGATAGCGAATACTGCTGCGAATTTTGGATGAACACGGCTCGCTAAAGTGTTAAAACTACCACCAGCAAGGGCAACAGCAACGATAGCAAGTAAAGATAAACCGACGTCTGTAATAATAAACCCTGTAATGGAAACCCACATATTTTCTCCGGAAGAAAGACCAAGAAGGGGCGGGAAAATCATATTACCAGCACCGAAGAAAACTGCGAATAGTAATAAACTAATCGAAAGTATTTGCGCTGGTTTTAAAGTTGTACGCATATAAAGAAAATCCTCCTAATGAGTATTTTTTGTCGAAAATTCAAATAATTTGTCGAGTAACTGTTATTATTTTAAAGGTCTGATGATTAGAAAGCAATAGGGAATTTTGAAAATATTAAAAAATAATGCATTAAATCGAATAAATATACTATTTATATGTTTAATAGGAAGGATTTAACTTTTAACATAAAAAAACACATACCGCTAGGATACATGTTTTAAAAAAATATTTTTTTATCACGTTCTTCTTTTAAAATTTCAACTGCTTCTCGGAAACGTTGTGAATGGACAATTTCTCGTTCACGTAAAAAGCGTAGGCTGTCATTTATATCTGGATCATCTGATAAGTTAATGAGCCATTGATATGTTGCGCGTGCTTTTTCTTCAGCTGCAATATCCTCGTATAGATCGGCAATTGGATCACCTTTAGCCTGTATATAGGTTGCAGTAAATGGAACACCAGCAGCGTTATGGTAATGAAGAGCGCTGTCATGGTCGACGTAATGAGGGTCAAGACCAGCTGCCTTCATCTGTTCAGGAGTCGCATCTTTCGTCAGCTTATAAACCATCGTAGCAATCATTTCAAGGTGAGCAAATTCTTCTGTGCCAATATCAGTAAGAAGGCCAATGACTTTATCAGGAATTGTATAACGTTGATTTAAGTAACGTAGTGCAGCAGCTAACTCGCCATCTGCACCGCCGTATTGCTCAATTAATAATTTTGCAAGTGCTGGATTGCAAGTTCCCACTTTAACTGGGTATTGTAATTTCTTTTCATAAATCCACATAGTTTCTCTCCTTTATATTTGCCATGGCCAAGGACCTTTGCTCCATTCCCAAGGGGCATTAGAATAGCTGTTTCCAAACTGTTGGAGTGGTCCGTATTTTTCTTCCATCTTTTGTTTTAATACTCTCCGTTTATAGGAAAAATCATTAAATTGATTAATCGCAGCGGTGTCATCTGGATGTGTATCTAAATAAAGAGTGAGTTCAACTAGTACAAAGTCCAGTTCTTGAAGCTCCAGTAAAAGCTGATAGTATTCTTCTGGTAGCGATTGAGTCACGTCAGTAGTCACCGCCCTTTTTTATAAGGATTTTCATAATAGTCATAAAAAACAGGCCATAAAGTCCCTTTTTGTAGTGCTTCTTTTGGCGTGAATTGCGGTAAGTTTGGCGGTTGAAAGCCTAAAAATAAATTAGGAGGAGTAGAATAATATTTTTTTCCGATAGGAGGACAAGGATCGAGAGGACTATGATAGGGCACGAATGATCTCATATATTTATTCACGAATAAACCTCCTTAAATGTTCATTACTACGTATTATATTCAGACATAATAGGCCTTTATGACACATATAAAAAAGTAATAAGTGCAGGGGGAATGAATGTGGAGAATGTAAAAAATTTAATTGTGTTAGAAGTAAAGAACTTAAAGGAAACTCTGTATTTTTACGAAGGAATTTTAGGAATAACACCTAGTTCAGAAAGACCACAATTAGATATTACAGGTGTTTGGTATGATGCCGATTCAACGAGAATTAGTTTTGTTATGAATCGCATGTTAGGAGGAAGAGAGAAGAGTGTTACGAATTCATGCGATGGTTTAACATTTTCGATTTCTAACATAGAGAAGTTAAAAAAGAAGCTAGCGTTTTATGAAATTTTATATATGGAAAACAAAAGTGAGAAGAGTATTGTAGTACAAGACCCAGATGGATACAAACTTCAAGTGATAGAGAAGGCCGAATAAAAGGAGGGGATTTAGTGGAGAGAAATTATGAAGAAAGTGCGTTGTTTGAGCATCAATTTTGGCTAAAGGTGCTTACTGATCATTCGCAATTTTTACTTGATGCATTAGCTCCGAAGGAAAAAGAGGATATAAAGAAGGCCGCTTATTTTCTTGAAACATTTACGAATCTTTTAAATAAAGTACATAATGTGAATCTCATTACATTTTCAAAAGAGGCAGAACGAGCCGCAAAGGAAATAAGAATGTTTAAATTAAGTATTATACAGAAACAACTCGAGGGAAAAATCACTATTCATTTTACGCCAACTTTCATCAATCATATGGTAAACGAAGTAGAAGAGTATATAACAGTGTTAGAATTTTTAAAGAAAGGAGAAGTTCCGCCTGTTTTTCATGAATTACATTATCACCTTGTTTGGTTAACAGATGCGGCTGGTCATGCAGGATCTATTTCTGGTGGACTAGATCTTGTTGAAAAAAGATTAAAAGAGAAAAGTGAAGAATTCACGAAGCACTTTGAAAAATTTTACTTAAAGGCAGTTGAGATGACAGGGTATTTACGGACAGAGCTTCATCATTTTCCTGCATTAAAGAAGTTTACAAAAGATGTTTCACTTGAGTTAAAATTATTTTCACATTTTCTCCATGAAGTTGAAGAGCTAGAGTTATCGAATGAAATATTAAGTACATTATCTGCTAGAATGGCGGATCATATGGCAAGAGAAGAATGTTATTACTTATTAAAATTAGCGCAATCATCTGGACTTGAGATACCAAAATGTAATCCGCTTTAAAGAAAAAAGAGGCCAATTTTATTTGGCCTCTTTTTCTGTTTTATTTTCTCTTTTTATTTTCGCTTGTTCAATACTTGCCTGTAATGTCTCCATAATATTGATGATGTTTGGAGTTGGAGAGATTGTTTCGGTTTTTTCCTGTTGTTCAATTTTGTTTTCGATTAGTTCGGTAAGTGCTTCTTTATACTCATCTGTATACATTTCTTGTTCAAAAGGATTTGTAAGGTGGTGGATTAAATTAATTGCTGCTGTGAGTTCTTGTTTTTGAATAGGATAATTTTCATTACTTGGTAAGTTAGGTGTATTTGTTATATCGCGAATTTCATTAGGATAGTGAATAGTTTGTAACATAAGCCCATCTTCAAAGTTACGGATAATAGCTAAATGTTGTTTTTTTCTAATAGAAATATGAATAAGCCCAAGTTTATTTGTACGTTCAAGAGCCTCTTTTAATAATAAATATGATTTTTCATGTCCTGGGGTAGGGCCTATAAAATAAGAACGGTCATAAAGAACAGAATCGATTTCGTTATTTTGGACAAAAGATATAATACGAATGGAGCGTGGTTCGTGAGCTTTTTGTAATTCAGCCAATTCTTTTTCATCTATAATAATGTATTTATGAGGTGCGTATTCATAGGCTTTTACAATATCTGTATCATCGATTTCTTCATCCGTGCAATCGGGAGCAAATTTTTTATATTTAATAGGTGTTAAGCATTCTTTATGGAGACTTAAAAATTTTATATCGTTTTCTTCTACAGCACTATATAGTTTAATTCCTATATTTAATAATCCAAGTGAGAGTGCACCTTTCCATACGGTATGCAAATGAAGTCTCTCCTTTCCTTACAAATGATTATGTATATTATGAGATAGTAAGAAATTTCCTATACGTTTATTTGCTTTTTTAGTGAAGAGTAAGCGGGAGAGCCTGAGATATAAAATATATTGACAAGCCCTTCGAAATATTTTAATGTGAGTGTATAAAATTGTCTATAAAGGGGAGTAACTTATTACAGTAAAGTCGTCATTACAGGGAGAAACCCTCGGCTTTATTGGCAACGTTCCGTTGTTAGTGAGACCTTTACCAGCAATGGTAAAGGCCCCTTATTGTCTTTTTTAGGACCCTTACCATGTTTGGTAGGGTCCTTTTTGTATACAAAGAGAGGAGATATAAAAATGAAAAAACTTATTAGTAGATTAAGAGTTGTATTTCATGTTCGCCGATTTGTTCCATTTCTATTTGACTTTTTCACTTCAAAAGAGGTTTCAATAAAGAAGAAAATTTTATCTATTGCGTTTTTAGTTGGTTATGTTGCGATGCCGCTCGATTTAATTCCAGACTTCTTACCGTTTATCGGTATTTTAGATGATATTGGAATTGTGTTATTTATTTTGAACCGAATTGTAAAAATGGCGCCAGTTCAATTACAAGAAAAGCATAACGTAAACGTAGGATAGGAGTTAAAAATATGGAGCAAATTATTTTAGATATAATCGAGTTTTTAAAGCAGTTTTCTTATTTTGGAGTTGTGTTAGCATTAACGTTTGAATTTATTCCAGCAGAAGTAGTTTTGCCCATGGTTGGTTATTGGGTGTACGAGGGAGATATGAATTTTTGGCTTGCTGTACTAGCCGGAACCCTTGGCGGAACGACAGGACCTTTAACGTTATATGCACTCGGTTATTACGGCGGTCGTCCTCTATTAATAAAATACGGGAAATACTTCTTCATTAAAGAAGAACAAATTCAAAAAGCAGATGATTTCTTTGAGAAATATGGACCGGTTGTAGCATTTGTTGGACGCTTTGTGCCAGGAGTTCGAACGCTTATTTCTGTTCCGTGTGGTATGGCGAAAATGAACATATGGAAATTTAGTATATATACATTTGTAGCAATGTTCCCATTAACGACTTTATATGTTTATTTTGGAATGAAATTAGGTCCTCATTGGGAAAAAGCAGCGGACGTTGTTGGGCAATATATGCTACCGATATTAGGAGGCGTTATTCTTATCGTTGCTAGTATCTTTGTCTATAAATATATGAAGAAAAGAAATAAAACGGAATCTATCTAGTCATTTGAATATTTTTTGAAAATAGATGAATAGTACAGGCAAAAGACTCTGAGGGACATACACATATAGGGAATATAAAAGAGAGAGGGGAAACAACTATGTCTTGTGAGTGCTCAGGGTCAGCATTAACTTGTTGTCCAGATAAAAATTATGTGCAAGATAAAGTGTGTAGTCCGTGGTCTGCTACTGTAGTTGCAACAGCAATTGATAATGTTCTCTATACAAATAATATTAACCAAAACGTAGTTGGTACTGGTTTTGTTAAATATGATGTTGGACCAGGCCCAATTACTGTAGAGGTACTTGATTCTGCTGGGGGTACAATTGATACACAAACATTAAACCCAGGAACGAGTATTGCTTTTACGTATCGCCGCTTTGATAGTATACAAGTTGTGTTACCTGCAACACCTGCTGGAACGTATCAGGGAGAATTTTGTATTACAACACGTTATCCACTTTCATAGCAGAATAGGAGAGGTTCAAAATGGGAATGAGAAGTTCCAGTTTGTCTTGTTGTTCTAATAAAACACTTGTGCAAGACCAAGTATGTACAGACTGGTCTATTACAGGTGCTGGTACTCAAATTGTATATACAAATAATATCACGCAAGAAGTATATGGTTCAGGTTACGTGAAATACGATGTGGGAGCCAACCCGATTACAGTTGATTTTTTAGTAGGGGCAACAGTAGTTGATACAATTACTGTACAACCACAAAGTAGTGGTACTTTCACTGTCCGATATTTTACTACTGTCCGAATTACTACGACAGGAACGACTGTTAATCAAGGTGAGTTTTGTATTACAGTACGTTATCCAATCTCATAAAAAGCATACCGTGAACGGTATGCTTTTTTTGAGAAAGTAATGAAATTGGTATTCTATAAGCAACATGTAAATTCGCAACAGTACTTGCCTTCTAAATATAGTGAAGGATTACTTGTTATATTGATAATACTGACTGACTGTAAGTTTTTTCCTGTGTACGATATTGTATTACCAGGAAACACAGTGAAAATATTGGTTGTGGCTCCAACGATTTGAATTGTAATTGATTCTGTGCTGCTAGTACTATTGTAAACCGAAACAGTACCTGATATAAGTAGTATCCCATCACTTTGCCACAGTATCATTGATTGTGATGCATCTTTGGTAGAAGGAATGGTGTTATTAGTTATAAGGAAATTCCCTGCAAATTCATTTGTTACTCGCTCGCAATTTGGATTTGGAGGAGGGGGCGGTGGACAAGGGGCTGGACAAATAATAGATAAAGGAGGAAACAGCCGATATTTTTTTTATTCTTCAATACAACCCCTCCTTTTAAGTGGTCTTTTACTACTATTAAATGTAAAAGCATGGCCGATGTGTTAAAAAAAGAAGGAAATATTAAA
Organism: Bacillus sp. FSL K6-0268; assembly: GCF_038005425.1. Classification (NCBI taxonomy): domain Bacteria; kingdom Bacillati; phylum Bacillota; class Bacilli; order Caryophanales; family Bacillaceae; genus Bacillus; species Bacillus sp. FSL K6-0268. Next base: position 2,636,642 of record NZ_JBBOTF010000001.1, on the reverse strand, counting down.
AATTAAGATTGTCTAATAGGCTTAAACCTTAACTTATCATTAGTGTTATAGAAAAGATTATATGTGAATAGTCATAGGAAAAGAATGATCAGACTCTTTTAGACAAAAGGTGGTTGTATACAATAGTACGAGGAATGTTGGACTTAATTTCTAATTAACTGTATATTTACAAAAATCTAATAAACTTCATTTTTTATTTAAACGACATTAACATGTATTAGATAAAATAGCCCTTGTAATGAATCAATTATTATGAGGAGGATTCACGTGGAAAGAATTGCTTTACGAAAAGTAAAAGGTCTTATTGGATTATTGATGGTTTTTGTATTAGCATTTGTATCATTTCCGTGGAGTACATCAGTCAAAGCGGAAGAGAAAAAGCAAGAAAAGGCACCAAGTGAGAAGAAAATAGTTTTCCCCGTTGTAAGTGATGTTCATATTAAAAATAGTGGAACAGATGATATGTTTCGCTGGAAAAGAGCGATTGAACAGTTCAATACGCTTGCACCAAAGCAAGATGCGTTCGTAATTGTAGGAGATTTTACTGATTCAGGGTCTGTGCAGCAATATGATCGTTTCATGCAAGTGTATAATGACAATGCAAATAAAGATGCGGTACGAATGAATTCTCTAGGTAATCATGATTATTGGAACGGTTTATCAGTAGAGGGAGCACAGAAGCGTTTCTTAGAAAAAACAGGAATGGAATCAATTTATTATCATAAAGTGGTAAAAGGGTATCATTTTATCGTAATGTCTCCAGAAAATGAAACGACACATGGGTATTATTCGGACAAACAAATTAATTGGTTAAAAGAAGAAATGGCAAAGGCGCAAAAAGATGATCCAGAAAAACCGATTTTTGTATTTTTACATCAACATATTAAAGATACAGTGTACGGTAGCCAAGAATGGGGAACGAAGGATAGTGCAAAAATTAATGCAGTATTAAAAGAATATCCACAAGTCATTACGTTTTCAGGTCATTCGCATTATCCATTAGATGATCCAAGATCGATTCATCAAAAGGACTTTACATCTGTTGGTACCTCTTCTGTAAGCTATATGGAGGTAGAGGGTGGCAAAGTGCAAGGGAATATTCCTTCAGAATCGCGTGCATTAAGCCAAGGTTTATTAGTAGAAGTAGACGATAAAGAAGTAACGATTAATCGACGCGATTTCCATACGAATTCTTGGACAGGCGAGCCATGGAAAATTCAGTTGCCATCAAAGAAAGAAACTTTTACACATGTAGAAGATCGTGATAAAGAAAAGCCATCTTTTGCAAAAGATGCAAAGTTATCAGTATCGAATGTAACAGAAAATGCAGCAACAGTAACATTCATGCAAGCATTGGACAACCTTCTTGTTCATTCTTATCGCGTACAAGCTAGAGATAAGCAAACTGGAGAAATAAAAAATAAATTACTAGCATTTTCAGAGTTTTATCGTGACCCAGTGCCGAAAGAACTGACATTTACACTTGCAGGATTAGATGGCGGGAGAACATATACGTTTGAAGTAGTCGCGATTGATTCATTTGGTAATGAAAGTGTGCAACCGTTAACGGCAGAAATTACTACGAAAAAAGATAACATTGATCCGAATGTGAAAGTACCAAAGGCTGATATTTTTGATGTGAATTTCTCAGATGGTACATTTAAAGACAATTCACCATTTGGTACAAAAGGTGAATTGAAGGGTAATGTGACTATTGAATATGATAAAGCATTGAAAAAGAATGTTATGAAGTTAAATGGAAAAGCTAATACATTTGGATATATTCCATTTTCAGCAGCACAAAAAGAGAAAATAGCAAATACGTTTACGTTAGAAACTGTGTTTTCAATGAATGAAATTCGCGGACAAGGTATTTTGCAAAATACAGAGAGCGGCGGAATTGGTTTTGAGTCTACAGGAAGTGGATATGTTGAATTATGGGCTCACATTGGCGGTAGCTACAAACGTGTTGGCGTTCAATTGGAAGCGAACAAAACGTATCATTTAACAGGAACATATAACGGAAGCGAAGTGGCAATTTACGTAGATGGTAAAAAAGTAAATAGTCAGTTAGCTCAAGGAAAAGTTTATAGCCCGAACGTACCATTTGCATTTGGAGCGGATCCTGATAGCAATGGAAATGGCGGCATTCCATTAAACGGTCAAATCGCGCTTGCAAAATTATATAGTAAAGCGTTAAGTTCTTCAGAAGTATTAGCAGCGTACAATGAATTTTCTAACCGTACGAAGTTAGAGCAAGTCAATGCATTATATGAGGAGCTAGGAAAAGTAAAGGAAGTGTTAGATGGTACGTATGAGTTTGGTGGTAAGCCAGGTCAATATTCAAAGGAAGCATTTCAAGAACTAGAAAAAAGCTATAACACTGCTAAGCAAGCATTTGAAAATGTAGGAAGTACTGGGGAACAAATTATTCAAACATATAACGAATTAAAAACAGCTAATGTAACATTCGTACAATCAAAAGTGGCAGAAGAACAACCAAAAACACCGAAAGAAAAATTACAGATCAATATTGAATCTGCAAAAGCAGTAGTGAAGAAAGCGCAAGCTGTAAATGTAACAGATGGTTCAGTGAAATCATTGCAACAAAAAATTACAGTTGCAGAAGCTGTATTAAAAGATGCGAAGGTAAAAGATGCACAGGTAGAAACGATGAATCGTACATTAGAATATGCGATTTCACTCGTTGAAAAAAGTATGAACAAATAAGAGAGAAGAAAAGAAGCTTATCATGATAGGCTTCTTTTTTGTTATACTAAAAGTAGCATAGAAAGAAGGAGCGAATAATTTGGAACAGAAAAAGCTAAAAAGAATTCTTGAATATGTATGGATCGCGGTTGTGCTCCTTGTAGGATATTATTTCTTAAAAGAGAAAAGTATTTGGGTTTTATTTTTAATGACTTTCTTATTAGCAGGACTAGGAACGTTATTTATTAACTTTTTCTTTGATAGTTTGAATGCCTGGAAGAATAAAAAGAAGGGAACGAAGTAAAGGAGGGAATATATGCAAAAGTGGAAGCTCATATATCAAGTAATCATTTTCATAGTGCTTGTAGGTATTGGCGTTTTTAAATATTCTACACCAATAGGAAATTGGGCGTGGTTTACAGCTTGCATCGGCATATTTTTCATTTTACAATCGTTAACGAAAAAATATAATTGTACAGAAAGATAGCTCGCCGCTAAAACGGCGAGCTATTTTGTTATGCTTTTTTCTGTTCATCATTCGTTTTTTCGGTAGCTAAATGGCTATGCTTTCTAGAGTAGAAGAAATAGAAGCATAAACCGACTATAAGCCAAGCTATAAAGCTAATCCATGTCGTTTTAGATAAATTAGCCATCAAATATAAACAGCAAAGAATCGCGACAACTGGTAATACAGGTACGAAAGGTGTACGGAATCCACGTTTTAAATCAGGATGTGTTTTTCGTAAAATAAGTACCGCGCAGCAAACGAATGTAAAGGCTGTTAACGTACCGATGTTTACTAAATTTGCTAGCAAATGTAAATCTAAAAGTCCTGCTAATAAAGCGGCAATAACGCCAGTAATCCACGTATTTAATAAAGGGATTTTTACTCTTTTATTTACACGTGCTAACGCTTTTGGAAGTAGACCGTCACGGCTCATCGCATACGAAACTCGAACTTGTCCATACATAACGACTAAGAGAACGGTTGTCATTCCAGTCATCGCTCCAACAGCGAGTAGTCCTGCAATTGCATCCTCACCAACGAAATGCAATGCAAATGCAACTGGATCAGAAACGTCTAATTGCGTATAAGGAACCATACCTGTTAAAACGAAAGATACGATCATATATAAAACAGTACAAATAAGAAGAGAACCGATAATACCAATTGGTAAGTCACGCTGCGGTTTTTTCGTTTCTTCTGCAGCGGTTGCGATTGCATCAAAACCTAAAAAGGCGAAGAATACAGTGGCAGCTCCGGTAATAATACCGTCGTATCCGAATGGAATGAACGGTGTCCAGTTTTCAGGTTTTACATATTTTGCGCCTGCTACGATAAAGGCAATGATAACAGCTAGTTTAATAAGAACCATAATATTATTAATGCGTGCACTTTCACGTATACCAAAACTTAAAAGACCAGTAATAAGAAGTAAAATGCAGACAGCTGGTAAATCGATGAGACCACCTTTTCCTACGCCGGGGGCCGAGGCGATTATGGCGGGTAGGTGTATATTGAACCCTTGTAGTAATGATTGCAAATAACCAGACCAACCGACAGCTACTGCTGCAACGGCAAGTAAATATTCGAGCATTAAACACCATCCGACGATGAAGGCGACGACTTCTCCGACTGTCATGTATGCGTAAGTATACACACTTCCTGAGACAGGAATAGAAGAAGCAAATTCAGCATAACAAAAGGCTACACAAGCACAAGTAAATGCAGCAATAAGGAATGATAGCATAATACCAGGACCAGAATGTTTTGCTGCAACAATACCTGTTAATACAAAGATCCCTGTCCCAATTACGGCGCCGATCCCTAAAAACGTTAAATCGAGTGCAGTTAATGTTCTATCTAGCTGCTTTGGTGATTCAGTACTAAGCGCTTTTTTTCGTAATAATGACTTCACTTTGGACTCTCCCCCCGTTTTTTCATTTCCATAACTGCGACTATAGTATGAGCCCATTAAAAAAGAGTATGTAAGGAAATGGAGGTACAGTTATGGTATGTAGTTTTTTAAAATTGCTGGATTAATCTTAATATAATTCAGAATATTTTGTCAAATAAAAATATGAAAAATAAAATTCGGATCAATAGGGGAAACTACTTGCAGAAATGAACGGGGGTTAACGACCCACTGATTAAAGTTAAAGTAGGAGCAGATGCTATGTTATTTTATTTTGAACTTGTCGTCATTTTACTTTGTACGAAATTAGCTGGTGACATTAGCGTGAGACTTGGTCAGCCTTCTGTACTTGGTAAGTTAATTGTCGGTATTATTATCGGTCCAGCTGTACTCGGTATTATTAATAGTTCTGAACTAATTGATGAACTGAGTGAGATTGGTGTTTTGTTACTTATGTTTATGGCGGGACTTGAAACAGATTTAGAAGAGTTAAATCGGAATTTGAAATCGTCATTTGCAGTAGCGGCTGGTGGAATTATTTTTCCTTTCATCGGTGGTTATGTAACAGGATTGCTGTTTGGATTAATGCAGTCCCATGCCATTTTTTTAGGATTATTACTTTGCGCAACATCGGTTAGTATTACGGTGCAGACGCTACGTGATTTAGGAAAAATGAATACGAGAGAAAGTACAACAATTTTAGGTGCTGCCGTATTTGATGATGTCATTGTCGTTATTTTATTGGCATTTGTAATGAGTTTTTTAGGAACACAAGATGTAAATATAACACTTGTCATTGCAAAGAAAATTATTTTCTTTGTAAGTATTGTTTTTATTGCTTGGAAAGTCGTTCCTTGGATTATGAAAATGCTTGTCCCGCTTCGTGTAACAGAAGCGTTAATTAGCGCGGCTCTTATTATTTGCTGCTCTTTTTCTTATTACAGTGAAATGATGGGAATTGCAGGCATTATTGGAGCATTTGCAGCAGGAATTGCTATTTCTCAAACAGAGTATAAGCATGAAGTGGAACATAAAATTGAACCGATTGCTTATGCAATATTTGTTCCAGTATTCTTCGTAAGTATCGGAATGGAAATTACATTTCAAGGCATTGGAAGCCAGCTTTGGTTCATTATTATTATGACCCTCATTGCGATTTTCACAAAGTTAATTGGATCAGGTTTAGGAGCGAGATTGACAGGTTTTAATCTCCAATCTTCTATTAGTATTGGCGCGGGGATGGTATCACGTGGTGAAGTAGCACTTATCATCGCAGCAAATGGACTTACGGCGAATTTATTAGCGAAAGAAAATTTCACAGCGATTGTTATTGTTGTTATATTGACGACGATTATTACACCGCCACTTTTGAAGAAATATTTTGTATAGAGAGGAAGGGCTTATCTGATGTAGGTAAGCTCTTTTTTTATTCCAAAAAGCAATGGTCATATAGCATGAAGGGTTTGTAATTATGGTAAAATCTATGTATGTGATATGACAAGGAGAGGGAAGTGTGAAGATTACGAAGGAGAAGGTTATCGGTGTAATCGTACTTATTGCAGTATGTATACCATTTACTGCATGGAAAGAATCAAAAGTGAAAGATTTTCCGGTTTCTATTTTTTCGGAAGAAGCAGATGGTGAGTACGGTCAGAAGCTGAAATATACTGCTTTTTTACCTGATGTTGCGATTTGGATGAACGGTTGGAAAGAGAAGTGGACAGAAGGAGAAAGAACTGTTTATCAAAAAGGGAATCGCATTGTAAATGTGTTTCATCCTCCTGGCGATGATGGTTTTTACCTTCTTGAAGCAAGAGAAAATAAGTGAACGCAACCGTAAGAAGTGGAGGTTAAATAGTGAAAGCTTCAACATTACTATTTAAAATTGAAAGTAATATGGATCAATTTTCACCAGCTGAAAAGAAGGTTGCCATGTACATAATGGAGAATGCAGAGATTGTTCCGAACTTAACGACGAAAGAAGTGTCAACGAATGCAGGCGCAAGTGAGGCGAGTGTCGTTCGTTTTTGTAAGTCGATTGGGATCGGAAGTTTTAAAGCATTTAAGATAGCACTCGTTCGTGAATTAACGATTGCTGATTATAATATTAACGATTTTTCAGTGATGAATACGGAAGATGGACCGTACGATTTGTTTAATAAAGTCACTTATGTGAATAAAGCTGCAATTGAGGCGAGCGTTACTGCGATAGATAAGAAGGAACTTGAGAAAGCTGCAGATCGTATTGTCAATGCGGGCAAAATTATATTTTACGGCGTAGGTGGATCAGCTACGCCAGCAATGGATGGGGCGTATAAATTTACACGGCTTGGATTTACAGCGATGATGCTATCTGATTTTCATATGATGTTGCCGCTTGTGACGAATTTAAAAGAAGGCGATATATTTGTTGCGATTTCAACATCTGGTCGAACGAGAGATGTGCTTGAAATGGCGCAGTATGCAAAGAGACAAGGTGCAACTGTTATTGGAATTACGAAGCTAGATCAATCATCCCCCTTATATAAAGAAGCGGACATTCGTCTTTGTATGCCAGATGTAGAACAAGATCATCGTATTGCAAGTATTGCGTCGAGAATGACGCAACTGAATATGATTGATGCTTTATATGTGATTACTTTCAACCGAATTGGTAATAAAGTATTGGATCAATTTATGGAGACGCGAGAAGAAGCGTTGCGGTTACGGAAGTTAAAGTAGAAGAAAAGATGAGGAGACTCATCTTTTTTATTATCTTTGACACAAATATGTCATGTTGTGAAATTTTATTTCATAAAATAAGAAAGGGATATTGATTTTTAGTTTCTTAAAGTTATAATAAAAGTGTGAAATATAATTTCAAAGAGGGTGACAATATGTTAGAAAATTTATCGACAGAACATCGTAATGAGAAAACAATGAATCTGGATGAAATGAGCATAAAAGAAGTATTGCAAAGTATGAATGAAGAAGATCGAACTGTTGCGTTAGCAGTTGAAAAAGAGATAGAACAAATTGAAAAGGTTGTACAGACTGTTATTAAATCTTTTGAAGAAGAGGGACGTTTAATTTACATTGGTGCTGGTACGAGTGGTCGTTTAGGTATTCTAGATGCAGTGGAATGTCCGCCGACATTTGGCACGGATGATAAAATGGTGCAAGGATTTATAGCAGGTGGGTTGAAAGCGTTTACTAAAGCGGTGGAAGGTGCCGAAGATCGCGAAGAGTTAGCAGAAGAAGATTTAAAAAGTATTGGATTAAATGAGAAAGATACAGTGATTGGAATTGCTGCAAGTGGCAGAACTCCTTACGTAATTGGCGGCTTGAAATACGCACAGAGCGTAGGAGCGAGTACAGCGAGTATTTCTTGTAATAAAAATGCTGAAATAAGTAAATATGCAAAGTTAAATGTAGAAGTAGAGACAGGTGCAGAAATATTAACAGGATCAACGCGTTTAAAAGCTGGTACAGCACAAAAATTAGTGCTGAATATGATTTCAACAGCTTCGATGATTGGTGTAGGAAAAGTATATAAAAACTTAATGGTAGATGTTCAATCCACAAATGAAAAGTTAGTAGAACGGTCAAAACGAATTATTATGGAAGCAACAGGCGCTAGTTATGAAGTAGCGGCAGAGTATTATGAAAAGGCAGAACGTAACGTAAAAGCTGCCATTGTTATGGTGTTGTTGCAGTGTGAGTATGGGGAAGCACTGGAGAAACTAAAATACGCAAAAGGGTTTGTGAAGAAAGCACTATAAAGTAATAGGAAGGGGGATTCTATTATGAAGAAAGAAGAGAGAATGGCCAAGGAAATTTCGGAGCAACTTGGGGGAATAAAAAATATTCGTAGTATTGCTCATTGTATGACGAGACTACGTTTAACGCTTCATGATGAAAGTAAAGTAAATATGGACCTTTTGAAAAAAGTTGAAGGCGTTATGGGTGTTATAGAAGATGAGACGCTTCAAGTTGTCGTTGGTCCAGGAACAGTAAATAAAGTAGCAGCTGAAATGGAAGGTTTGACAGGACTACGAATTGGTGAGGTAGCAGATCATCACCTTGAAGATATTGGGCAAGAGATGAAATCAGAGATTAAGAAGAAAAATAATACACCGGTGAAAAACTTTTTACGAAAAATAGGAAGTATTTTCATCCCATTAATTCCGGGGCTTGTTGCGTCAGGAATTATAAACGGGGTTGCTAACTTTGCGAAAAATGCTGGTGCTGATCCAAATGCAACGTGGTTACAAATGTTACTACTCATTGGCGGCGGTATCTTTACATTCTTAGGAATTTTAGTCGGCTGGAATACAGCGAAAGAATTTGGCGGGACACCGGTTCTTGGGGCAATTGCTGGTATTTTAATTTTCAACCCGGCGATGGCAAACGTAAAATTGTTTGGTGAAGCATTAGTGCCCGGACGGGGCGGATTGTTTGCAGTTATTTTTGCAGCATGGCTTATGGTTGTAGTGGAAAGACAAGTTCGAAAAGCAGTGCCAAATGCAGTTGATATTATCGTGACACCACTCATTACTGTATTAGTTGTAAGTATCGTAACGATGTTAGCCATTCAGCCATTAGCAGGTTTCTTATCAGATGGTATTACGAGCGGAATTAATGCTATTTTAAATATTGGCGGAGCATTTGCTGGCGCAGTACTTGCGGGAACATTTTTACCTCTCGTTATGGTCGGATTGCATCACGGTTTAACACCAATTCATATGGAATTTATTAATCAAACACACGTAACACCTTTATTACCAGTGCTCGCAATGGCTGGTGCTGGCCAAGTGGGCGCAGCAATTGCGATTTATGTGAAAACAAAAAACAAACGACTTCGAAATGTAATTAAAGGTGGATTGCCAGTTGGCTTTTTAGGAATTGGTGAGCCGTTATTATACGGGGTTACATTACCACTTGGGAAACCGTTTATTACTGCTTGTTTAGGAGCGGCTGTCGGTGGTGCATTCCAAGCAGTTATGCAAACGGCTTCACTTGGAATTGGCGTATCAGGGCTATCTTTAATTCCGTTAATTGCTGACAATAAATATTTACTATATTTCTTAGGTTTAGTAATTGCATATACTTTCGGATTTATCTTTACGTACTTCTTCGGATTTAAAGAAGAAATGGCAGAAAACATATAGAGAAAGGGATTCCTTTCTCTTTTTCTATTAATAGAAAGGGAGATTTATATGATCGGAGTTTCCATTTATCTTTCAAAAGAACGAGTAGAGAAACAAGAAGAGTGGCTAAAAGTGGCGAAGGAAAATGGATTTTTGTCTATTTTTACATCACTTCATATACCAGAGGATGATCCTGGTACGTATAAAGAGTTAATTCAGATACTTGGGAAGCAGGCTCTTGAAAATGAAATGGAGTTAATGGTTGATGTTTCTCCAAAATCGTTACATCATTTAGGGCTAACATATGAAAATGTGGAAGAACTATTGGACTGGGGCATTACCGGTTTAAGAATGGATTACGGCATTGCGCCAAAAGAAATTGCAAGCGTATCTCATAAGATGAAAGTAGCTTTAAATGCGAGTACGATTACAAAGCCATTTTGGAAAGAGTTACTTACAGAACATATACGAGTAGAGAATGTAGAAGCGTTGCATAATTTTTACCCACGTCCAGAGACAGGACTAGCAAAGTCCTTCTTACAAAAACAAAATCAATATTTACAGGAGTGCGGAATAAAAACGATGGCATTTATTCCAGGAGACGCGGAAAAACGTGGTCCGTTATATGAAGGGTTACCAACGTTAGAAAAACATCGCAATATGCGCCCGCTTGAAGCGTACTTAGAACTTGTTCAAGATTGTGGTGTTGATAAAGTATTGATTGGAGATATAAGCGCAAGTTTGGAAAGTATGCAAGAAGTAGCTAGTGCGAGTAGGGGGATTATTCCATTGCGTTACAAATCATTTATAACTGATAAAGAAGTATTAAAAGTGGTGGAGCAAGTGCATACAAATAGACTAGATCCGGCTCGTGATGTTATTCGATCTGTAGAATCAAGGGAAGGAAATAGAGTGGTTTTACAGCCGATGCATACAATTGTAAGAAAGAAAGGCAGCATTACAATTGATAATGAATTGTACGGTAGATATGCAGGGGAGATGCAAGTTGCTACACATGATTTACCTGTAGATGAGAAAGTGAATGTTGTGGGAATGGTTGTGGAAGAGGACGTGTCTTTACTGCCTTATATTGGCGCTGGAAAAATGTTTCAACTTTTTCTATGCGATAGAATAAAAGCTTGAATTAGCGCTATTTTGTAGGAAAACATTATCCGTAAAACGGATAATGTTTTTTATTTTCTTTAAAAAAGTATTTGACGAATGAAATAAAATACCGTATTGTTTTGACTTGTAAATAAAAGTTCACCATAACAAAACAAAAAGGAGAGTTCAAAATGAATCAATATATTGGGAATTTAATTATTCGTATCGTGTTAGGAGTTACGTTCTTTGCACACGGTTTAGCAAAGTTTCAATCAGGTATCGATAATGTAGCAGGATGGTTTACAAGCATCGGTTTACCAGGTGGCCTTGCATACGGCGTAGCAACTGTAGAATTAGTTGGTGGTATATTATTAATTATCGGTTTAGGTGTACGATATGTAGGATTGTTATTCGCTCTTATTTTAGCTGCAGCTATCGTAAAGGTAAATGGAGCAGCAGGTTTATTAGGAGATGGAAAGAATCCAGGATATGAATTAGATCTTGCATTATTATCAATGGGTGCGTATTTATTCGTAGTAAAAGCAGAAGGATATGTAGATCGTTTCTTAAAAGAGAAAGTAATGAAAACGAAGTAAATTTTATTTATAAATTGTTGACTTGAAGAATTATTGTAACTATAATGATTACAACTAATGAATTACGAATGAAACAATTTAAATATTTTTTTACACAAGGTGTAACTACATTGGTTACGTCTTGTGTAAAAATAAATAAACGGGAGGAAGTAATATGCCTAAATCAAATTTAGAAATTATTCAAAGCACGTATGAAGGATCAGCTTCTTCGAATGCAAAGCATTTAGCAGAAGCCTTCTCTGAAAAAGTGGAATGGACAGAGGCAGAAGGTTTCCCATACGGCGGAACATATAAAGGCGTAGAAGCTATAATGGAAAATGTATTTAGCCGTTTAGGATCAGACTGGGATGATTATAAAGCAAGTGTAAATACATATCATGAGGTAGACGGAAAAGATGTAATTATTGCAGAAGGTATGTATTCTGGAGTTTATAAAGAAACAGGAAAATCATTTGAAGCAGAATTTGTTCATGTATGGCAGCTTGAAGATGGAAAAATCGTGAAGTTTAAGCAATATGTAGATAGTCATATTGTTAGGGAAGCGATGAAGAGCTAATGCTTTTTAAATGGATTGTAGGTATATGTATTACCATTATGGTAATCATCTCTTCTATAGTTGGCGGAAAGAAATTGCTTGCATATGTGGAAAAAGAAAATACAAATATTCAAACCGAGCGAGCGGCAAACGAAAAAGAGAAAAAAGCTGCAGAAGAAGCCCCGCAAATTAGTGAAGGTGAAATTATTTCTACCATGCATAAAATGGTGCACCAAAAGGTAAAATCCTCTGAAAAATGGGGATTTGTAGAGATGACAAAAAAGGAAATTTCTAATGTAAAAAGAGATATTGAAAATAGTACAGGTTTTCAATATAAAATGAAGTTATTTTCTATTATAAATAGATGGGAAAAAGGAGATTTTTCTCAAACTGTTGAGGAGCATAACTTTTTATGGAGCCTTCAAGGTGGAGATACTGGCAAGGCGACGGAACGTTTATCGCCAGAAGAGGAAAAGCAGTATATAAAAGAAATGAAGAGTAAATAAAAACATCGCCAACCCAGATGACGATGTTTTTTCATTAAGGATGTTTTCGCATTAAAGGTCTAACAGGCTGAACAGCGACAGTTTTGAAATGAGAAAATAAATAACATCCTGTTACAACGACAATTGTTCCTAAAATTTGTATCCACGTTAATTCTTCTCCGAGGAATATGAATGCTAAAATGGCTGTGAAAATTGGATTGAAGTTTAGAAAAATACCTGATGTAGTTGCGCCTAATTTTTGTACGCCAATATTCCAAAATACCATACAAAGAACTGTCGAAATAAGCCCAGTATATAAAAGTGATGTGATGAAAGAAGTATTTATATTTGAAACAGTGAAGCTACCTATGTTAAACGGTAGTAATAAAATAACGCCGAAAATACCAGAGTACAACGTTGCCATAAGTGGTGTAGTTGTTTTTGTTGCCCATTTACTACAAACAGAATAGATTCCCCAAATACAAACTGCTGCAATCATCCATAAATCGCCACTATTAAAATGTAGTGAAAATAAAAGCGAGAAATCACCTTTTAATAGGACGAGGATAACCCCGAAGAATGAAAGAATCATGGATAGGATTTGAAGTGTATTTACTTTTTCTTTTAGAAATAATACTGAAAATAATGCAATTGAAATTGCATTCAAAGTAGAGATAAGACCTACATTCGTAGCGGATGTTTTTTCTAATGCTAAAAATTGAAAGATGTTAAAAAGAGCGACCCCTGAAATTCCCATCAATATTAACGGAAGTATTGCGGTACGTGGTGGAAGGATTTTCTTTTCTTTAAACCATACCATTGGTAATAAACAAACAATCGCAATCATCCATCTTAAATTTGTCAGTGTCATCGGCGATGCATGATCGACGAGTGATTTTCCAACGACGAAATTTCCTCCCCATAATAAGCTCGTTAGTAATAGTAAAAAGACGTAAAAATAAGGCATGATAAAATCCCCTTTTTTGTAATCAATACTTATTGTAAATAATTTTAGCATTTTTCTTTATTGTGTAATATATTATTTTGTATAATGGTGAAAACTCGATAAAATCTTTAGTGATGAGTGATATTTACGGAATGATATTCAGTTTCGTGTAAGGTATAAGGTGTTTTTTCGAATAATCATCGGTAAGAAAAAAGGGGGAATTGTAATGGAGTCGTCTGTTATTAAAGTGTTGGATGATTTGGATGTACAAATTTTAGATATATTGCAGAAGGAGTCACAAGTAAGTAATGCAGAGCTGGCACGTCGCGTTAATTTATCACCGGCTGCGATGCATGCAAGAATAAAAAGATTGGATGGGGAAGGTTTCATCGATAAGCAAGTCGCGATTTTAAATCAAGAAAAGCTTGGGTTTGATTTATTATGTTTTATTTTTATGAGTACGAATATTCATCAATTTGACAAGTTGGAAGTGTTGGAGAAAGAATTAGAATCGATGCCGGAAGTGTTAGAATGTCACTGTTTAACAGGAGAGTACGATTATTTATTAAAGGTTGCAAATCGTGATCGTAAAGAACTAGAGCAGTTTATTAGAAAGCTGAATAAGCTTGGTATTACAAGGATACAGACAAGTTTAGCACTTCGTGAAATTAAATATTCGACAGTATTGCCGATACGAAATGAGGAACCGAGCATCGATTAGATTGCTTGGTTTTTTGTTTGTATAAATTGATTGACGAGGAGAAAAGAGAGATGTATTATTATATAAAATTATGAATTAAAATTCATTTGAAGTTATAAATATTAATATCGAGGGCAAGGGGATGTAATATGAAAATCTGTAATGCGGTGACGAGTGATGTGAAAGAAATTTATAGTCTTATTGAGGTTTATGCAAAAGAGGGAGTTGTTTTACCGCGATCTCTTTTGTCTCTTTATCAATATTTGCAATGTTTATATGTTATGAAAGAGGACGAGAAAATTGTTGGAGTTGCTGGATTGCATGTATTGGGGGAAGATCTTGCAGAAATACGATCGTTAGTAGTTTCGCATACATATGCAGGAAAAGGGATAGGGCGTATGTTAGTGAACCATGTAATAAATGAAGCAGCGAAAATAAAAGTGAATAGAGTCATTTCTTTAACATATGAAACGGAATTTTTTCAAAAGTGCGGGTTTGATTTTGTGAATAGAGAGGCGTTACCAGAGAAAGTATGGATTGATTGTAGACATTGTCCAAAGGTTGATTATTGTGATGAAGTGGCGATGGTTCGGTATGTTGGGTGAAAGTTTCAGAGAGAGAAAAGTCCCACTATTATTTATGTAATAGTGGGCATCTATATTTTAGGGGAATTAAGAACTTGAATTCGTTTTTCGTACTGCAAAATTAAAAATGGGATTTTTAAGCTCATAGTTATAAGTAGAACCATCGACAAGCCCTACAACTTTATCATTATCATAAAGATCGAGCATAAATTGTGCCATTTGTTTTGCAGTGTGGAATTTTGGTACAACATTATCGTATTGGAATTCATCAATATCAAATGAACGTTTCGCAAATTCTGTTTCAGTTGCAGCAGGAGCTAAAACTTTTGCTTGCAGTTTTGCGCCTTGTTCTTTCAGTTCGTGAGACAGCCCTTCTGTAAAGGCACTTACATAAAATTTCGTAGCGCAATACGTAACAGCATCAGCAACAATCGTGTATCCGCCGCCAGATGAAACGTTAATAAGCTGTGTTCCATCAACCATTGAATAATCTCGAACGAAAAGAGAAGAGAGTATTGTTAGTGCTTCTATATTGACATGCAACATCGTCTCTATTTTATTTAAATTTTGTTCAGCAATTGAGGCGAAATTACCAAAACCTGCGTTGTTAATCCACGTTTCAATTTGAAAAGCTTGTAGGCTTTCATAAAGTTTATAAACATCTTCAGTCACAGATAAATCAGTTTTTCGAATGACAACATCCAACTCAGGATGCATTTCGTTAATTTTCAATTTTAATCCGTTTAATTCTTCTTGTCTTCGAGCTACAAGTACTAAATTTTTTCCGCGAGATGCAAATGCTAAAGCTGCTTCATAACCAATTCCGGAACTTGCGCCAGTAATAACCGTGTATTTCATATAAAATCCCCCTAAATTCAAATTCATTTATGGTTAGATTGTATTTGTTAGAGTATACTCTAAGTCAAATGTTTTTTATAAATTTGATTCGGTCATAAGATATATGAGGGTAAGCATATGGAGGGAGTTTGAGTATGTACACAATTAGCGAGGTAGCAAAATTATTAGGAGTGAGCACACATACACTACGCTATTATGAAAAGGAAAGTATATTAATTGCAAATCGTGATACAAATGGAAATCGACTTTACGAAGAGTCACATATAAAGTGGTTGCAGTTTGTAATGAAATTAAAACAAACGCAAATGCCAATAGCGAAAATAAGAGAATACGCTAGACTATATACAGAAGGGGAGCATACAACAGAAGCTCGTTTACAGCTTCTAGAAGATCATAGGAAATCTATTCAGATTCAAAGAGAAAACTTAGAAGTTACAGAGAAGATGCTCGAGAATAAAATTAGTGCATACAAAGGCTCATTGGAAAATAAATAGATGTTATTATGTGATGAAAAATGGATTTGATCTATGAGTATTTCATCATAGTGTGCGGATAAATAAAAAAGAGCAGCTAGCAAAAGCTAACTGCTCCATTCAAGGGATCTCTCCAAGGGGGAGTGGAGAAAATATTATGTTACTAGCATTATTGACAGATTATTAGGAAATATACAAATCTGATGATAGAAATTTTAAATAAACTTTCGGCATTGACAATTTTTAAAATGTTCATGTACAATACATATGAATGACATTCAGTCATTTTTATGTGACAGGATGCATTTAGCTTAGAAATGGAACAAATACAATGGTAAATGAGGATGATAGTTGTTTTTATATAGTATTGATGAAAGAGTATATTTTTTTAAAACAAAAATGACTGATAGTCAGTCATAAGAGGTGAGAGGTATGAAAAATAGAGCTTGGTTATATGTCATATTAACATGTATCTTTGAAATTTTTTGGGTGTTTGGTTTTAATACGGCTAATACTTGGTGGCATTGGATTATTATTTTAGGAGTTATCGCTGTTGATTTTCACTTCCTTTCTAAAGCGTGTGAACATCTTGCAACAGGAACTGTATATGCTATTTTCGCTGGAGCTGGTACGGTAGGTACTTTCTTAATGGATGTATTTCTTTTCGGTGGAAGTTTCAGCGCAGGCAAACTATTCTTCATTCTTATGGTAGTAGCCGGCGTTATCGGTTTAAAGTTAGCTGACAATAAAGAAGAAACTGTGGAAGGAGTTGCTTAAAAATGGGTTGGTTTTTCGTATTTTGTGCTGCAATTAGTGAAATAGTCGGTGTGATAGGACTTAAAATGTATAGTAAAGATAAGACATTAGCCAATGGTGCGATTTATATAGGTGGGTTTGCTACATCCTTCGCATTTTTGTATACTTCCTTCTTATTTTTACAAGTAAGTGTCGCATATGCGGTTTGGATTGGTATCGGAACAGCAGGTGCAGTTTTGTTAAACATGTTCTTGTTTGGTGAGTCGAAAAGTAAAGCGCGTATCATTAGTGTGTTTCTTATTGTATGTGGAGTGACAGGATTAAAGGCACTTTCTTAAAGATATACTGTATCTCCTAACAAGTCGTTAGGAGATTTTTATTATAAAAAGTGCACGATAATTGACAGTACAGCTAGTTATTTTATAAAATGAGTGACAGTCATTCAATACGCGTGTGAAAGGGTTTAGATGATGAATAAAAAAGAGAAAATTGTCTATGCAGCTATTGAAGTGTTTCAGGAAAAGGGCGTCGAAAAAACGAAGATTTCTGATATCGTGAAATTAGCTGGCATTGCGCAAGGAACTTTCTATTTATATTTTCCTTCTAAGCTATCTGTTATGCCTGCAATAGCAGAAGTGATGGTTGAAAAGATGATACTTGCAGTGAAAGAAAAAGTACAAAAAGATGTACCTTTTTCAAATAAAGTGGCACAAGTAATCGATGCGGTGTTTCACTTTATAGAGGAATATCGTGAAATACAAGCTTTAATGTATGCAGGTCTTGCATCTACGGAACATATAAAAGAATGGGAAGCTGTGTATGAGCCTCTTTATATGTGGCTAAGTGAATTTTTAAGTGGGGCGAAAGAAGCCGGTGAAATTCGTGATTCAGTTCACGCAGAGCGAACAGCGAAGTTATTTATTGCTCTTGTTGAATCAGCAGCGGAACAAGTTTATTTATATGATCATAAAGATGATGAGCAGGTCGAGCTACAAAAGGCAGAAGTACTAGATTTTTTAACACATGCACTACATATAAAGAAATAGTGAGATGAACCTGTCTGAAAAGGTAGGTTTATTTTTGAGGGGAAATGAATGATAGTCATTCACCTAATATTTATGTATGTGTGGAAGGATAGAGTGAAATTCTAATGAGTGGAGGCATCTCTACTCATGATTAGCCCACAAATAGCAGGATAAAGAAAAAGCTTCTTGGGCATTATTTTTTGAGAGGAGCTTACGGGAAGAGGTGTTAAAAAGTGAAGAAACCGATAAAAGAACAAAAGATGGTATTGGTCATTCTTTTGAGTAATATATTTATCGCTTTTTTAGGGATTGGATTAATCATTCCGGTTATGCCGTCCTTTATGAATGATATGGGTTTAACAGGGAAGACGATGGGATATCTCGTTGCAGTGTTTGCAATGGCCCAGCTCATTACTTCACCTATTACAGGCCGATGGGTTGACCTTTACGGTAGGAAGAAAATGATCATCATTGGATTATTTATTTTTGGTGTTTCAGAACTTCTTTTTGGATTAGGAAAAGATGTATGGATGCTTTATGTAGCAAGGGTATTAGGCGGAATTAGTGCTGCGTTTATTATGCCTGGTGTTACGGCATATGTTGCGGATATTACATCTATTCAGGAACGTCCAAAGGCGATGGGATACTTATCTGCGGCTATTAGTACTGGATTCATTATAGGGCCTGGAATCGGCGGATTTATTGCAGAATACGGTATACGTGTGCCGTTTTTCGTTGCAGCAGTAATTGCTTTTATAGCATGTGTGATTTCGATCTTTATTTTAAAAGAACCGTTAACGAAAGAAGAACTTGCAGAGATTTCTTCTAATACGAAAGAATCAAGTTTTATTGGTGATTTAAAGAAATCATTACATCCAATGTATGCAATTGCATTTATTATTGTATTTGTACTCGCATTCGGATTATCAGCGTATGAAACAGTGTTTAGCTTGTTCTCTGATCATAAATTTGGTTTCTCGCCGAAAGATATTGCAGCGATTATTACAATTAGTTCAATCTTTGGGGTAGTTGTACAGGTATTTATGTTTGGCAAATTGGTAGACATGTTCGGTGAGAAAGTATTAATCCAAATATGTTTAATTGTAGGGGCAGTATTAGCATTCGTCTCGACTGTAGTCTTTAATTATTGGATTGTACTTCTCGTTACTTGCTTCATTTTCTTAGCATTTGATTTACTTCGTCCAGCTTTAACGACGTTTTTATCAAAAGCAGCTGGAAAAGAGCAAGGATTCGTTGCTGGTATGAACTCGACTTATACGAGTTTAGGAAATATCGCAGGACCAGCGATGGGCGGAATATTATTTGATATGAATATTCATTATCCATATGCATTTTCAGGCGTTGTTTTAATAGTTGGTCTCGGCATTACATTTATGTGGAGAGAGAAACAGTTGGCTGAAAGTTTTGCGAAGTAATAAAACCCCTTACGACGGTAAGGGGTTTTTGTTTTATCCTGATTAAAGTTTCATTTTATAAACTTAACCCAAACCGTTTTAATTCAATAAAAATCCCCTCTAATTGCTTTCCTTTATCCGTTAATGTGTACTCTACACGAGGCGGAACTTCTGGATATACTTTTCTCGTTATAATGCCTTGAGACTCTAATTCTTTTAGTCGAAGCGATAATGTTTTTGGACTAATACCATCCATTGATTTTTGTAAATCACTAAAGCGTAATGTTCCTTCGATAAGAAGATCACGAATGATTAAAAACGTCCATTTTGTACTAATTACATCAAGCGTTTTAGCGATGGGACAAGGTATGCCAGGTAAACCTTTCGTTAATTCAACTGGATTTATATCGTTCATGGAACTAGCCTCCATAAAATTTTTTTGGATGAATTTGCTTTATAGTATCACAAAACTATACTTTTGGTAACTATATGAAAAAAATATCACTACTTCCATAAAGGAAGTTAGTGCATATACAATAGCAATACGAAACAAAAAGGATTTATATAAGGAGGTGGTGATTTCCATGGGGATAAAAAAGTTATTTGGGTTTCTTAGTTTGTTTGTTATTTGTATTGTGCTTGTAGCATGTGGTGTGGAACAAAAAACTGAAGTTCAGTTATTAAAAGAAATGCCAAAGCCAAAAGCAATGACAATTGATCCCTCACTAAGTAAAAAAGAAGCGACAGAAATGGTTCATGCGGCGCAGCGTTTTTATGCATTTTGGGATACAGGTAAGGAGGAACTTATTCCGCAGACTGTTACTAAAGATTTCTTCGATAATACATTGCCGAAAGGGCGACCACAAGGTATTGAAGGATTAAAGTTTGCAGCGCAAAATTTTCGTAAAGTTGTGCCTGATATACATTGCGAGATTGAAGACTTATTAGTTGTTGGTGATAAAGTAACGGCCCGTCTTTCTTTTACAGGAACGCATAATGGTAAGAAAATTAATTTTTTTGCAATTGATATTTTACATGTGAAAGACGGAAAGATAACAGAAGATTGGCATTTAGAAGATAATCTTACACTACAGCAGCAACTCGGCTTAATAGCTGAAGAGTAGATCATATAAGGGAGAGGAAAGCGATGAAAAATATATTTATTATAAATGGACATGAAAAATACGGTACAAAGGAAGGACGATTAAATAAAACGTTAGTAGATTATATGGTTACTGTATTAGGCGAGAATCATTATGTGAAAACAACAACGATTCAAGATGGTTACAATATTAAAGAAGAACAGGATAAATTTTTATGGGCCGATGTTGTTATTTATCAAACACCAATTTACTGGTTTAGTGTTCCAGGCTTATTTAAAACGTATATGGATGAAGTATATGAATACGGTTTGTTCTTTAAAGGTGCAGATGAATATGGAACAGGTGGTTTATTAAAAGAGAAAGAGTATATGTTCTCTACAACTTGGAATGCACCTGAAAAAGCATTTGGAGATAAGACGAAGTTCTTTGAAGGAGAAAGTTTAGAATCAGCGCTTAGTCATTTACACCGCGTGCAGAAGTTTCTCGGTATGAGTCCGTTAAAGAGTTTTGCTTGTTATGATGTGGTGAAGAATCCGGATATAGAGAAGTATTTAGGGAACTTGAAGAATCATTTAGAAGAAGTCATTCAATAATTAGAGTCATCCCCGTATTTAATGCGGGGATGACTCTATCCATAACTTCGCAAAATTTGCCCAGCCGAATGAATCAGTTGTTACGTTTTTTTAGGAAGGGTGATATGTTATTCTTTTTAAAACGGATCAACTTCAGCTAAATCAGGATTGCTATTTGGGTTTGTTAATAAGACTTTCAGCTCACCTACTTCAGAGAGCGCAACGAGGATATAACCACTAATAAGGACGACGAGTCCGATGACCCTTAATGTTTGCAGTGTGATATCACGGCTATTGTTTTCGGAGTTGTCTTGGGGCGTTGAAGGTGGATTGTTATTCATAAATAGGGCTCCCATCTTTTGTATTTATATATGTGCGAAATCATTATTTAACTTATGGATAGGAATTATATAGTCATTTTCACTATATGAGAACTGCCTATGAAAAGTGATAAGGAATTTTTGGGCGAGAAAAGAGGGGAATCCAAAAGATTATTAAAACTGAACTTTTGGATTCCCCTCTTTTTATTTATCTTGCTATTTGTGGTGGTCGGATTTCCTGCAAACGACCAGTTGGTGAGGGCTAATGAATCAGTGGGGGGATGAATAAAACCCCACTGATTCATTATTTTCATGTAAATAAAAGGAGGTTAGTTAACCAAAGTAGTTATCCTAATATACGCAATGATTCTTTAATAAACGCCGGTATATCTTCTGGTTGTCTACTTGTGACTAGCTGGTTTTGGCATACGACAACCTCTGTGTCATGAAAGTTTCCGCCGGCGTTTTTTAAATCGACTTCAATAGATTTATATCCAGTGACATCACGTCCTTCAAGTGTTTGTGCAGTGATGAGTAGCTGAGGTCCGTGACAAATAGCGAAAACAGGTTTTTTTGCATCCATAAATGCTTTACTAAAGCGAACGAAACGCTCATCTGCACGAAGTATATCTGGAGAAAATCCACCGGGTATGAAGAGTGCATCAAAGTTTTCTGGAGAAACACCATCAATATTTTTATCAATTACGATTTCGCTTTTTTCTTGTTTACCGTGTACCGTTTTACCTTTTTCCATTTCAATAGTTGTTAATTCATATCCCTTCTGTTTAAAAGCTTCTACTGGCTCTGTGTATTCTGTGTCCTCGAAATAATCCGTTATTAAAATAGCAATTTTTTTACTCATTCTAATCCGCTCCTTACATTATATTATCGGTTCCAGAATCGTCCTTGGGCAATGCCTTCTATAAATGACTCAATTGAAGTGTTTGTTAAGTTGTAAATTCCTGCTCCATCCAGTTTAATCTTACTATGGTCCAAAGCATGAGGATTACTAAGAACATGAGCTATCGGTTTAAAATGTTTAAAAGTAGTTTCTGCAAATTCTAAAACAGGGGGGTGAATGACAGACTCACTACTAAACACTAATACTGCATCAAAAAGGGAGGAGTCTGTTGTTGTATAAGTATCAGTTACTTTAATGGAATCATTGAACTGATAAATTTTATTATCTATGATGCTATAGTTAATTCGGTGTTGTACAAAAGCTTGAATCCATTCGGACAGAAGTGAGACGCTTGGGTCACCATTTAATAGAATTGCAACATTTTTGGAATCAGATTTAAAAATAGTATTGGACATACTTAGTGCAGGTGATTTTGCATCTGAATTTACTTCGTGATTTTCCTTAGGTAAAGGAGCTCCAATAATGTTAGCGACTTCTTGTGCTAATTGACGATCGACGTGGTTTAAGAGAGCAATTACATTTGCCTTCACCATGTCTGATTTACACTTCCCAACTTCAAAGCAAAAAGCTTCTTTTATGTGCTGCTTTTCAATAGGGCTCATACTATTGTAGAAAAGTTTAGCCTGAGAATAAAAGTTAAGAAAGCTTTTACTGCGACCTCTAATTTTATGCCCATCAATCTTTTCTTGATAATGTTCATATCCTCCTTGTTCGGCTTGGACGGTTGCAGGTTGATTGTTATTTAATCCATTAGGATGATAGCTTGTTTGACCGCGATGAATCTGCATTTGATGCATACCATCACGTTGATTATTATGAAAAGGACATACGGGCTGATTGATAGGGATTTGATGGAAATTAGGGCCCCCTAAACGAGATAATTGTGTATCTGTATAGGAGAATAATCTTCCTTGCAGAAGAGGGTCATTTGAAAAATCAATACCTGGTACGACATGACCAGGGTGAAAAGCTACCTGCTCTGTTTCAGCAAAGAAGTTATCAACATTTTTGTTCAATGTCATTTTACCAACTAATTTTACGGGAACTTTTTCTTCTGGCCATAATTTCGTTGGATCTAAAATATCAAAATCAAATTTATGTTCATCTTCTTCTGGAATTAACTGTAATCCAAGTTCCCATTCAGGATAATCTCCTTTTTCAATTGCTTCGTATAAATCTTGACGATGAAAATCAGGATTTTTCCCAGCAATCTTTTGAGCTTCATCCCATACTAATGAATGAACCCCGAGGGTAGGTTTCCAGTGAAACTTTACGAAATGGGCTTTTCCTTCTGCGTTAATGAGTCGAAATGTGTGAACTCCAAAACCTTCCATCATTCGTAAACTACGCGGAATAGCTCGGTCGCTCATTTGCCACATGACCATATGAGTGGACTCAGGATTATGCGCGACAAAGTCCCAAAAGGTATCATGAGCGCTAGCTCCTTGAGGAATATCATTATGTGGTTCTGGTTTAACTGCATGGACAAAATCAGGAAATTTAATAGCATCTTGGATAAAGAATACTGGCATATTATTACCCACTAAATCATAGTTTCCTTCATCTGTATAAAATTTTGTGGCGAATCCGCGTACATCTCTTACTGTGTCATTGGATCCTTTAGAACCTTGAACGGTTGAGAACCGTACAAATACAGGTGTTTTCTTTGAAGGATTAGTAAGAAAATCTGCTTTCGTATATGCTTCTAACGATTCATAAAGCTGAAAATAACCATGAGCACCAACTCCGCGTGCATGAACAATCCTTTCGGGAATTCGTTCGTGATCAAAATGGGTCATTTTCTCGCGAAAGTGGAAATCCTCCATTAAGGTTGGGCCTCTTAAGCCCATCTTTAAAGAAAATTCATCTTCAGCTATTTTTACCCCTTGATTTGTTGTTAAAGCATGTTTGCATTGATTGTCAGTAACGTGATGCTTCAATTGTTCCGTTTTTTTATTCACAATATAGGCCCCTCCTTTACTCTGTTAATTAATAGATACCCTTTTTATTAGTATGTAAACATGTATTATGATTTTTGTATGTAAAAATCATAATTAAACCCTAAAACATCAAGGGGAAGACAGGGAGTTTGTATAGCACTCTATGCTTAAGAAAAACAGGAGTAACATACCTAAAGTTTTTAATTAAGTATGAACGATAGGTTTAAAATTAAAAAATAAAAAAGCCAAGGAGATAATTTATTTGCTCCTTGGCTTTTAAGATATTTCTTTTCGTTAAAACGAAGAAACGCGTTGCTTCGTTTTTGGTACAATAATAAATTTGATCCAGAGTAACCCGACAATCATAATGATAAGGCTATGTAAAAATTGACCTGTAGCAATGAGTATAACAATTGAAAATACAATGAGTTGAATACTTAGCAATATAAAGATTAAGCGAAGAAATTGCTTCATTCTTTCTTCAGTACCAATCGGATATAATGCTACAATAATATTTCCTGAAAAATATTTCCACAGTGAACGGAGCTGCAGAGAAATCATATATAGAACGATGTAAGCGATAGCGCCTTTTACGTATATATTTGGTATGAAATATAAGGCGAAAGCACCGATCAATCCTAAGCGAATATATATGCCGAAATAATCATTTCCACGTAAAAATGCTAGTGTATGTAAGTAGAAGAAAGTTGCTCGTTTTTTATGTAATAAAGGTTCAATCCAATTTGTAAGCCATTTTCTTTTATTTACTTGTTTATTCAGTTGCGGAACATCTGTGAAAATGCTAGCAAATTGATAAAAACGAACGTTCATTTTTTCTTCTTGCTCGATTATGTAATCCCAAGGTATTCGTTTTGTAGGCTGTTTTTTCGTATATAGAAGTAGGAAAGCAAGTAGTAAGAGTAGTCCGCCCAATATGAGAACATTTGCGGAATAAAACAGCATGAAAATGATTAGGGCGTTACAAGTAATACGAATGATTAGCCATATGTTTTTTTCGTGACTATCACGCCACATCCAATGTATGTACATGTTCCAGGCTTTCGTAATCATTAACATGATAAAGATTGTACATAAAAAAGGAACCGTTAATTGCAATGATTGCATAGCAAGTGGAACGAGAATAAGGAACGTAAATAACAATGGGAAAAGCTGAATGATGTAATTGTATAGAAGAGATTTTTTGAAATAAGATGTTAATTTCTCTTCTAGTGCTAGTAAATAGACAGCATCAGGTTTTTGAATAAATGTACGGATAGGGCATCTCGTTATAATGAATGTAAGTACAATCGTGATGAGTAGTAAAGATATTCCTTTAGAAGGAGATGTTTTTAGAAACTGAGCATAGTAGTATGCGCCAACGCATGAAATAAAGATAAAGCTATATAGTAAACCGTTAATCATACGTGCAAAGTATGTAATGATATTTTGAATATGTTGTTGGAAGCGACTGCTCCATAGCGATTCGATTGACATGTTTTTCACCTCTTTGTTCTATTATATATGTTTTACAAAAGAAAAAACGAGCAAATTGCGTTATGCAACTTGCCCGTTTTTCTTTTCGTTATTTTTTTTCTGATCACGATTCATTAATGGATAGAAAGCAAATCCGATTACGAATAAACCAATTCCGAGAAGGAACGTTTTTATATCGGATGCGCCGGTTTTAATAACCCACAGTGCGTAGCAAAGTGCGATAACTGCGACTATGCCATCTGTAATTCTTGCCCGCATTTCATTTTTATATGTTTCACCAGTTGCGACTAGTTTTAACTGGAAGATTGGTGAAACGAGATATGGAATGAGGTAGGCCAGTGTCGATACGGTAATAACGAATGTATAAGCTTCCGCAATGGTTCCTGATAATGTTGAGAATAGGAATACTTGCGACATAATGTTTGTTAATCGTAATGAGTAAATTGGACTTCCTTTTTTATTTGTTTTCGTGAAGAAGGAAGGGAAGAAACCTTCTTTTGCTGCTTGATATGGTACTTCTGAGCTTAATAAAATCCAGCCTAAGATAGAACCGAACAGGGAAGTAAGAGCAAGTAATGCCATCAGTTTCCCGCCGCCATGACCCATTGCAGCGTTTAGTGCATCTGCTAATGGACGTTCAGAAGTTTGTAATTTATCAACGTGAAGTACACCCATTGTTAAAATTGTAATTCCTAAGTAAATCGCAACTGTAATAAGTAATCCCGCAACTGTTGCACGTTTTACCGTTTTTGGAGAAACAGCACGGTTTGATAAAAGAACGGCTGATTCAATTCCGATAAACGCCCAAAGCGTTGTAAGAGCAGCTAAATTTACTTGTGAAAGAAGACCATGTGATACACCTGATTTATCAATCATCGGCGTGTACCATTGTCCAAACTTAGAAGCTTCGAATGCAAATAACGTAACGACGATGAATAAAAGGAATCCAGTTACTTTCGTTGTTGTTGCTAAGAAGTTTAGTTTTCCAGCTCCGCTTACACCATTTGTTAATATAATATGAGTTCCCCAAAGTAAGATGGAACAAATCGTAAATGTAATTAGTTTTCCGACTTCTATGTTAAAAGAACCGATTGAAAATAGTAGTCGCGTATCTTTCATAATTGGGAAGAAGAGTGATAAATATCCCGCAAATGATGTAATGATGGCAACGTTACTTGCCCAGTTTGCAACCCAATATCCCCATACCATACTGAATCCAGCCATTTTTTTCTTTTTTGGTGTTGAGAATAAAGCATATGCATGACTTTGTGGTCCTGTCGTTAAATCAGGACGACGAATTGCTAAATTACCGAAAACAAGAGCTAGCATTAAAACACCAAACCCTGTTGTTAACCAAGCTAAAGTGACACCGAGTGGGCTTGCTGTTTGTGCCAACGTACTTGGCACCATGAAAATACCGGCGCCAACCATGTTACCGACAACGAAAGCTGTTAGTACCCAAAAGCCCCATTTTTTTTGTTGCATAGAAAATACCTCCAAAGTTAGTATAACCAAGTCAAGCGAGGAGATATGTATGTCTTCTTAGTAGAGAAGAGAAGTCCCAAACAAAACAAAAAAAGCACGTAATCTGCCGCTACATGCTTTCTATCTTATAAGAAACCCACGACATACCTCTCGATAGCTCTCCACAAACGAAACGTTTGTGACAGTTCTGCACTTATTAAATGCAGACCCAGCAAGCGTGCATGGTGGACACGACTTACTTCGGCAACCATTCCTTTCTCATTCCTTCATCAATGCCACTACATCTCCTGAAATGATACTCTTAATGATTGCAACCTCTACCTCACCGAGATACGAATGAGGATTTAAATATTAAATTAACGTCTTTAAGAGTAACAAATGTATTTTTATACGTCAATGGATATAGTAATAATCAGATTATAGAGAAGAGTTTGTGATTAAAAAGGGGGTTAGGAGAAGATGTAACGATTATTAGTTCTGCAGAAGAAACAGCGATAGAGTTAAGTACCATTTTACAGCACAAAGGAATTTTGTCTGACAATCTGAATCCGAAGCATCGCTTTTTTACAACGGGATCTGTTTTATCATTTGAACATATTGCTGAGCGATGGCTAGGGTATCAAATTTCTGTAGAATGTGTACATTTGCCTATGAAAAATGCGTGTATGCATAATTAAGATTTAGTAAATTACTTTTTTAAATAAATCAGGTTCGTTTCATAAGAAGGAAAGAATAAGCTTTTAATTGAAATGATTAAGGTCATTTTAATTAAAGGAGAGGTTTGATTATGGAATTATCAAGATCTCAATTATTTGCTTTAGAGTATATTTCAAAATATGCAGAGAACGAAAAACGTGGGGCTAAAGCAACGATTAATCATATACTTAAAATGTCTAATATTACAGATGAAATATTTGAAGAAGCTGTCGCTAATTTAAAATCTCATGCAAGGATCGCTTTACACTTTCATCCAGACAGACTAGATTCGAGTATGAAAAGTGTTGCTGAAGCATTGTTTGAACAAGGAGTATATAAAAGTCAATTTGAAACGTTGCTATCTAATGGAAGCGTATCTGCTTACCCTGGTGGTGAACGTGACCTTTGGGAAAAGAGAATATTTGGAGGGGCATATCAATTAGAAGGCGTAACGAATGATCAACGTCCAAAATACGGAGCGCTAAATTTGATGTTACATCCAGATGGGCCGGCTCCGCGTTTTGGATCCTGTTATTTTCTCTTATCTCCAAAAGTTTCTTCGCGCTCTACATATACATATTTAGATTCACATCAAGATCCGAAAGAAAAGGGGACTTATGAGGAGTTTGATATGATTTTAGCTGCTCTTTTGGAAGAGGCATTCGTAAGAGATTTTGCAATTGGTGAAGGAAATTTGACTCCAACAATAATAATTAATCATTTATTGGCTAATCTGAAAAGGCCGTTTATAGATTTAGTAAGCAAAGAGCCAGCCCGTAATCTTAATCATTATATTGAAGCGCAGATTCATGGAGAGATTTCTCTTAAAGAAGACGTAGAGGTGCTTGTTGCAGATCCTTCATTTAAGGGTACGGATGTAGGAAGAGTTTTAGAAGAAATTTGCCTGAAGTATGCTATTGATTTGTATTGGCACATCGGTTTTGTACTTGCGGTAGACGAAGTTCCGATGGATTTTAGAGGTTCAAAAATGCCATCTTTAGCAAGACGTATTGCACGGAATCATTGTATCGATGCAAATATAATTGGCTCTGCTGTAGTGGATTTGAAACGCAATCCATTATCTTGGAGTGATCGTGGAACTTATGAAGAAGTGCTTCAGGAATTAAAATTATTATGGCATGTTTTAGTTCGATTTGGAAAACCAAATCAGAAGTAGAACGAAATACTCCGTTTTTGGAAGTATTTATATAGAAAAGAAGCTGATCTATTTATAGATCAGCTTCTTTTTATAAGATTAAACTAAGTTTAATACAGTTACTTTTTCACGTGTCATAGACTCAAGGCTCTTACGAATACCTTGTGCGCCCATACCTGAACCTTTTACACCAATGAATGGGAAGTGGTCAGGGCCGCGCTCTGTGCGTCCGTTAATTTGTACAGAACCAGTTTCGATTTTGTTAGCAATTGCAAATGCTTTGTTAATGTCTTTAGTGAAGACACTTGCTTGCAGACCGAACTCTGATTTGTTAGCAATTTCAATTGCTTGTTCATCTGAAGAAACACGGATGATTGGAAGGATTGGGCCGAATGGCTCTTCCCAAGCAACTTTCATCTCTTCTGTTACGTGATCGATTAATGTTGGGTAAATTAAGTTACGCTCACGTTTGTTACCGATAACGATTGTAGCACCTTTTTCTACAGCGTCGTCAACTAAACCTTGAACGAAGTCAGCAGACTTGTCGTCAATTAATGGAACGATTGTGCTGTCTTGTTCTGGAGATCCAACTGATAGTTCAGCTACTTGCGCTTTTAATAAGCTAACAAGCTCGTCCGCTACGTTTTCGTGTACAAGTACACGTTTAATAGCTGTACAACGTTGACCAGAGTAAGAGAATGCACCGCTTACGATATGGTTTGCAGCATCTTGTAAGTCAGCATCTTCACGAACGATACCAGGATCTTTACCACCAAGTTCTAATACAAGTGGAATCATTGAAGCTTTTTTCGCTAAATGTTTACCTGTGTTTGTACCACCTGTGAACGATACCATATTGATACCTTCGTGTTCTACTAAGTAGTCACCAATTACAGAACCGCGTCCTGTAGCTACGTTTACAAGACCTTTTGGAAGGCCAGCTTTGTGAAGTGCTTCCACCATTTTAATACCACTAATTGCACCTTGAGTTGCTGGTTTGAAAATAACAGCGTTACCCATAATTAATGCTGGTGCAAGTTTTGCAGCAGATAAGTTTACTGGGTAGTTAAATGGTGCGATTGCTAATACAACACCAAGTGGTGCACGTTGGATAATCGCAAGTTTCGATTTCGTTCCGCCCGGGAAGCTATCGCCCATCATGCTTTCTCCGTGCATATGTAAAGCTTCTTCGATCGTGTAACGAATGAAGTCAGCTGTACGAACAACTTCTTTCTTCGCATCTTTATAGCCTTTACCGACTTCTTTCATAATGATATCGGCAATTTCATCCTGCATATTTACGAGCTCATCAGCCCATTTATATAAGTATTTTGCGCGATCTTGTAGGGAAGCTTCAGCCCATGATTTTTGAGCTTCTTTTGCAGATGCAATTGCTTCATCTACTTCTCCGCGAGTAATTGCTTGTACTTGTCCAATTACTTCGTGTAAATATGGAGATGGAATTTCGATTGTTTCTCCTGAAGAGCTTTCTCTCCATTCTCCGTTTAAATAAAATTTGTACGTATTGCTAGTTGTCATGATTAGTCCTCCTAAAATAGCAACTTGTAAGAGTGAGTATAAGGTGATTGTAGGGGGTTTGATAACATTTTTCAAATGAAATGTTTGTGAAAACGATTTCTTATTCTTTTTTTATTTTGTATGCCCTTTCTTACGGAATATTCTCTTATTTCAAAATGATGTAGCGTATATTTTTATTCAGTTTGTAAAAAAATAATTGACAGAATACTCAATAAAGTTGTAAGATTATAAATGGAAAATAAATGAAAGGGGTGTGCGTAATGATTGTAATCGTAAATGTAATGGGCTTAGCTCTGTTAAATGGCAGAAAACATTCATATCATTACGCAACCCGTGCGGATATATAAGGCATTCTCTGTCTTATAAGAAGCGTACGTTGCGTATATCGTAACGTACGCTTTTTATGCATTTTTGTGCATATCGTCAAGCGGCGGTATGCTTTTTTTTGTTTATTTTTCCTTGTATGGTTACGATGAAAATTTTGGAAGGTGGAAAAATGTGATGAGATTGTATGGGTTACGAAATGTAAATGTGATGGGTCTGGATAGTGGATAAAGAAGTGAGAGTTAAACGAGAACGAGAAGGGAGAGGTTACATTGTTATCAGTATTACTAAAGCTAAAATGGTTTTTTAAAGAGCATTGGAAGAGATATAGTATCGCTATTGGAGCTCTTTTAATTGTAAATATAGTTGAAGTCATTCCCCCGAAAGTGTTAGGGGTTACGATAGATAATATAAAAACAGGAACGTTAACGAATGCGGAGATTATGCAATTTATTCTCATTTTAATAGGGGTTACGGTAATTGGATATGGTCTTACTTTCGTTTGGCAACACCAGCTGTTTGGGGGAGCATTCGTACTGGAGAAAACGATGCGCTCTAAATTTATGGGGCACTTACTTAAAATGACACCGACGTTTTATCATAAAAATCGTACGGGTGATTTAATGGCGAGAGCGACAAATGATTTAAAAGCAATTGCTATGACAGCTGGTTTCGGTATATTAACGCTCGTGGATTCGAGTTTATATATGCTTACGATTGTCTTTATGATGGGATTTACAATTAGTTGGGAGCTTACATTTGCGGCGCTTATACCGCTTCCGATTATGGCGTATGCGATGAACATATATGGAAAGAAATTGCATGAGAGATTTACAGTCGCGCAAGATGCGTTCGGAGATATGAATGATAAAGTACTTGAATCGATTGCTGGTGTGCGTGTTATTCGTGCATACGTACAAGAGAATGCAGACGAGGAAAGATTTCATCATTTAGGAGATGACGTCTACGAAAAAAATATGAAGGTAGCAAGGATTGATGCATTATTCCAACCAACTGTGAAAATGCTTGTCGGTCTTAGTTATTTAATCGGCTTAGTGTACGGTGCATACCTTGTGTTCCAGTCAAAGGTGACGCTTGGTGAACTCGTTTCTTTTAACGTGTATTTAGGGATGATGATTTGGCCGATGTTTGCAATTGGTGAATTAATCAATGTTATGCAAAGAGGAAATGCTTCGCTTGACCGTGTGAATGAAACGTTAGCGTATGAGCCAGATGTAAAGAATCCAAAACATCCAAAGCTTGTGCAAGATCCGGATTATATTCAGTTTGATGATGTGTCTTTCTCATACCCTTCATCAACTGAAGAAAATTTAAAGAAGGTTTCTTTCACATTAAAGCAAGGAGAAACGCTAGGGGTTGTCGGAAAAACAGGAAGCGGGAAAACGACGCTTGTACGTCAGCTTCTTCGTCAATATCCGCTTGGAGATGGAGATATTGCGGTCTCTGATGTGACATTAGATAAAATAACAAATGAAAATGTACTCGGATGGATTGGGTATGTACCTCAGGAACATATTTTGTTCTCAAAAACAGCGAGAGAAAATATTTTATTCGGAAATAGGGAAGCGACGGAAGAAGAACTTGAGAAAGCAATTGAAATTGCTGCGTTTAAAAAAGACTTAGAGTTTTTACCAGAAGGATTAGAAACGCTCGTTGGAGAGAAAGGTGTTTCTTTATCAGGAGGGCAAAAACAAAGGATCTCGATTGCGCGAGCTGTTATTCAAAATCCAGAAATTTTAATTTTGGACGATTCTTTATCAGCTGTAGATGCTCGTACGGAAGCAGCGATCATTGAAAATATAAGAACAGAAAGAAGCGGAAAGACGACGATTATTACGACGCACCGTTTATCTGCAGTGCAACATGCGGATTGGATTCTCGTTATGGATGAGGGGCAAGTAATGGAAGAAGGTACACATGCTCAGCTTATCCAGAGCGGAGGCTGGTATGCTGAGCAGTTTGAAAGACAACAAGGTGAAAGTGAAAGTGCGGATAGTGGGGTGAAAATATGAGCGTTTCAAAACGATTGTTTCAATATGCGATGAAAGTGAAGGGGACGATTTTTGCAGCGATGCTAATGTTATTTATTTTCGTCATTGCAGAGCTTGCTGGTCCTTTCGTCGCTAAAACGATGATTGATGATCATATCGTCGGGATAGAGAAACCTTGGTATGAAACAGAAAAGAGTGAAGAAGCTGTTTCATATAATGGCGCTTTTTATAAGCGAAGTGATCGCTTTGAACAAGGCGAGACAAAAGGTAAAGAAGTACGTGTGATGCAAGTCGGTTTTCAATATTATTTTGTACCGAATAAAGTGAATATTGAAGGGTCACGTACTGTAAAAGGTGATATGATTACCGTTCAAAATGGTAAGGCGGTGCAAGTGTATAAAGCGAAGGCATTAACGAAAGAAGAAGTGTTTGCATTTTATAAACCAGAAATAAACCGTCTATTATTACTTGGTGGTGGCTATTTCGCTTTATTAGTAGTCGTATCATTATTTGCATACGGAAAGCAGTTCTTCTTGCAGAAGGCAGCGAACAAAATTATTCAAATTATGAGGGAAGATGTGTTTTCTCATATTCAAACGTTGCCGATTCGTTATTTCGATCATTTACCGGCGGGGAAAATTGTTTCGCGTGTGACGAATGATACAGAGGCCATTCGTGATTTATATGTAACTGTACTTGCAACATTCGTTTCTAGTATCATTTATATTATTGGGATATTCGCTGCGCTATTTTTATTAGATGTGAAGCTCGCTTCATTATGTTTATTAATTATCCCAATTTTAATTGTTTGGGCGATTCTTTATAGAAAATATGCGTCTGTATA
This sequence comes from Bacillus sp. FSL K6-0268, assembly GCF_038005425.1. Classification (NCBI taxonomy): domain Bacteria; kingdom Bacillati; phylum Bacillota; class Bacilli; order Caryophanales; family Bacillaceae; genus Bacillus; species Bacillus sp. FSL K6-0268. The sequence continues at coordinate 2,603,004 of NZ_JBBOTF010000001.1, read as the reverse complement.
TAATCATAAAATGCGTTCACGTTTATCCGATATTAACGGAACAGTGAATGAATCCATTCAAGGGATGCCAATTATTCAAGCGTTCCGTCAAGAGCGTGAAACGAAAAAAGAATTTGAAGAATTAAACGGCGATTATTTTAAGTATCAAAATAAAATTTTAAATTTAAATGCAGCAACTTCGCATAACTTAGTAGCTGTATTAAGAAATATCGCTTTCACAGGAGTGATTTGGTATTTCGGCGGTGCGTCATTAAGTGCTACAGGTATTATTTCACTTGGGGTACTGTATGCGTTCGTCGATTATTTAACACGATTATTCTCGCCAATTACGAATATGGTGAACCAGCTTGCAAACTTAGAGCAAGCGCGCGTTGCATCAGAACGTGTCTTTGAATTGTTAGAGGAAAAAGGAGAAGCGGTAGAAGAAGAACGTATGCCTCGTTTAAAAGGAAATGTAAAATTTGATAATGTATCATTTTCTTATAATGGAAAAGATGAAGTGTTAAAAAATATTTCTTTTGAAGCGAAACAAGGCGAGACAGTGGCACTTGTCGGTCATACTGGATCAGGAAAAAGTTCTATCATGAATGTACTCTTTCAATTTTATGAGTTTGAAAAAGGAAAGCTTACGATTGATGGTCATGATGTAAGAGAAATGCCGAAGCAAGCAACTCGTGAGCATATGGGAATCGTACTGCAAGACCCGTTTCTTTTTAGCGGGACGGTCGCTTCCAACGTAAGCTTAGAAAACGAAAAAATTTCAAAAGAGCGCATTGTAAAGGCGCTACGTGATGTTGGTGCTGAAAGATTTGCAAACAATATAAATGAAGAAATTACAGAAAAGGGAAGTACGCTTTCCACTGGAGAACGTCAGCTTATTTCGTTTGCTAGGGCGCTTGCTTTTGATCCAGCTATCTTAATTTTAGATGAAGCAACATCTAGTATTGATACAGAAACAGAGGCGATGATTCAACAAGCGCTGGAAGTTGTGAAAAAAGGAAGAACGACGTTTATTATTGCTCACCGTCTTTCAACGATTAAAAGTGCGGATCAAATTATTGTACTCGATAGAGGAACAATTTTGGAAAAAGGGTCTCATGATGAACTCATGAAAAAGCGTGGGCGTTATTATGATATGTATAAAACGCAAATGGAAGGCAATCAGAGTGCTTAATAGGTATGGAGGAGAACTTGTGATTTTCACAAGTTCTTTTTTATTGATGAACATGTCGACTCTTTAGCGAATTACGACAGTTAAATAAGAAGTATTGTTTTACCTTTTTCTTTATAAATGCTATATTAAAAAATGTTACTTATTTTTTGTATGTGGCGTTATTTTTCCCTTTTGTTTGATTATGAAGAAAAAGGATAAACTAAATAAGAACATTTTCATTGAAAAATTGTTCAAGATTGCATACAATCAATATAGTTTTTAAATTCCTATCAGAATACTTGGAGGATTACAATCATGAAGAAATTATTTTCAGTGCTTGCAGTAACTACATTAGCGATCGGGATTGTAGCCGGCTGCGGTAAAGAAGAGAAAAAAGATACAGCTAGTCAAGACGCGTTACAAAAGATTAAACAAAGCGGTGAACTTGTAATTGGTACAGAAGGTACATACCCACCATTTACGTTCCACGATTCAAGCAATAAATTAACTGGATTTGATGTTGAATTAGCAGAAGAAGTTGCAAAACGTTTAGGTGTAAAACCTGTATTTAAAGAAACACAATGGGATAGCTTACTGGCTGGCCTAGATGCAAAACGTTTCGATATGGTTGCAAACGAAGTTGGTATTCGTGAAGATCGTCAAAAGAAATACGATTTCTCTAAGCCATACGTTTCATCTTCAGCGGCATTAGTTATTGCAAAAGATAAAGATAAGCCTGCTACATTTGCTGATGTAAAAGGACTAAAAGGAGCACAATCTTTAACGAGTAACTATGCAGATATCGCTAAGAAAAATGGTGCGGAAATTATTGGTGTAGAAGGATTTAGCCAAGCAGCAGAATTATTAGCTTCAGGACGCGTTGACTTCACAATCAATGATAAGTTATCAGTACTAAACTACTTAGAAACGAAAAAAGATGCGAAAATTAAAATTGTAGATACTGAAAAAGAAGCTTCAGAAAGTGGATTCTTATTCCGTAAAGGTAGCACTAAGCTTGTACAAGAAGTAGATAAAGCGTTAGAAGATATGAAAAAAGACGGTACGTATGACAAAATAACGAAAAAATGGTTCGGTGAAAATGTATCTAAGTAGTGCATTGGTTTCAGATCGATTGTCTACTTGGATAGATATTATGCAGTCTTCCTTCATGCCTATGCTGAAGGAAGCTGTTTTTACGACAATTCCATTAACGCTTATTACATTTATTATCGGGATTATACTGGCAACGTTAACAGCGCTCGCACGTATTTCTGGTAGTCGTATTTTACAATGGATTGCTCGTATCTATGTATCTATCATTCGCGGAACGCCACTTCTTGTACAGTTATTTATTATTTTCTATGGTCTTCCAACTCTTAATATTGAAGTTGAGCCATATACAGCAGCAGTTGTTGGATTTTCATTAAATGTCGGTGCATATGCATCTGAAATTATTCGTGCTTCTATCCTTTCCATTCCGAAAGGGCAGTGGGAAGCAGCTTACACAATTGGGATGACATATCCACAAGCATTAAAACGTGTTATTTTACCACAAGCAACGCGCGTATCAATTCCACCGCTTTCGAATACATTTATTAGCTTAGTGAAGGATACTTCATTAGCATCATTAATTTTAGTAACAGAAATGTTCCGAAAAGCGCAGGAGATTGCGGCGATGAACTACGAGTTTTTAATTGTTTATTTTGAAGCAGGTCTTATTTATTGGGTTATTTGTTTCTTATTATCAATCGTACAACAGATGTTAGAGAAGCGTTCAGAACGCTACACATTAAAATAATCCTTTTACAAAAGGAGTTTTTGTTTTTATGATTTCAATTCAGCACTTACAAAAAAGTTTCGGAGATAATACCGTACTAAAGCATATAGATTTAACAGTTGAGAAAGGCGAGGTTGTTGTTATTATTGGACCGTCTGGATCTGGTAAAACGACATTCTTACGTTGTCTTAACGTACTAGAAACACCAAACGCCGGTAGCATTCGCATCGGCAATAAAGAGCTTAATTTTGCTCAAAAAGTATCGAAGAAAGATATTGTAAATCTTCGTACGCAAACAGGTATGGTATTCCAGCACCATAACTTATTCCCTCATTTGACAGCACTTCAAAACGTAATGGAAGGACTCATTACAGTGAAAAAAGTAGGGAAAGAAGAAGCGAAGAAAAAAGCAAACTACTTCCTTGAAAAAGTTGGTTTAGCAGATAAAGTGGATTTATATCCATTTCAATTATCAGGCGGACAACAACAGCGTGTTGGAATTGCGCGCGCGCTTGCGATGGAGCCGGAAGTGTTACTATTTGATGAGCCGACGTCAGCACTTGATCCTGAACTTGTTCAAGAAGTTCTGAAAGTAATGAAAGAACTTGCTAAAGAAGGTATGACGATGGTCATTGTAACGCACGAAATGCGTTTTGCACATCAAATTGCGAACCGTGTTATTTTCATGGATGGCGGTGTCGTTGTTGAACAAGGTACACCAGAAGATGTATTTACAAATCCAAAAGAAGAACGTACGAAGAAGTTTTTACAAATGTTGCAATAAATTAAGGAAGGTCTCAAGGCATATGCCTTGAGACCTTTTTGCCATATATATTTATTTGTGGAATCCGCCAAGGCTTTGCTCAGCCATTGCAACTAGACGTTTTGTAATTTCTCCACCAACTGAACCGTTAGCACGAGCCGTAGAATCTGCTCCTAATTGTACACCAAATTCTTGAGCGATTTCGTACTTCATTTGATCGATTGCAGCTGTTGCACCTGGTACTACTAATTGATTTGAAGAATTTTGGTTTGCCATAGGAATATATCCTCCTTAGAGTTATAAAAGTTTTTTTGGTTGGACTAGCTGGAGTTGAACCAGATTATCGCCCCGGTTGGCGCTAATCCATCGGTAATTAAGTTTGTACTCATAGTATGGATGTTACCTAGAAAGATATACAAAATAATAATTTGTAAATTTTGTCAAAAAAACTTATTGATTTCGTAAATTATGAAATAAGAGTAATCGTTGTATTTTTAAGAAAACAGGCCAAACTAAGGAGGATATTAAATATAATTTTCTCATTGTAGCCTGCTACTTGTAGGCTAATCATTAGCTTCTTATTTATGATTTATTGAAATGAAATCGGTAGCAACTTCATAGTTCTATTTTTAAGTAGGGATGGAGTGACCGCTCCTATGCATGGGTAGGTGCTCTCTTCAATCTAAAAAAGAGAGGCTTTAAACGATAACGTATGGAGGAATCATGATGGGGATTTGCCCGCTTTGCAACGCATTAGAATCACAAACATATTCTTGTCAAAATTGCCAAAGTATACTCCAAGATTATGGGAAGTCTGTAGATTACATAGACGATTATAGTGCCTATATGGATCAAGAATTATTAAATGCAGTAGATGGTTTAACGCATAATAATTCAAATGAATATTGCAATCATATTTTTTATTGCGGAGTATGTAACGTGGAAACAGAGGTTGTAGTAAAACTTGTGTAAATAGAAAACTTCCACCTTATTATCTAGGTGGAAGTTTTTGTTTTTGTATTTGTGAGTGAATCATAGGGGAAGGGATATGTTCGGTATTTGATGAAGCCCCTGATTTTATTTGAGACATTTTTTCTTTTGTATCACGTAAAGAATGTTCAGTTAAGTAGACGGCATATTCGTAAAATAACTGGCGCGTCATTTCACTTTGCTCTTTTAATTTTTCATCTTGGAATACAGTTCGCCCAGGTTTAGAGTTGGCTTCAAAGAGCCACGGATTTTCCTTTGTGTCTAAACCGATATCAAAACCGATTTCTCCAATATTTCCGGTTACTTGTTCATCGAGCGCGTAACTTATTTGTAAGGCAGTATGTTTTAATTTGTTTTCAATTTGAACTTGTTTCGTTGAATCTGGAAAAAGCTCTTGTAGCAATTTTGTATCACCGCCGCTATTTACGTGCGTTGTTAAACTGCCTTTGCCGGCGATTTTGGCGACGATTGCACTAACTATCCAATTACCGAAATGATTTTTATTTGTATGAATGCGGAAATCAACAGGTTGCCCATCGAAGCGAAGTAACGAAATACCTTGCTGTACGATAAACTTTTTTAAATCATGTCCCTTTAATACGTGGTTTAGAAGAGTTTCTAATGATTGATACTTTCTCAGTTTATTTTCTTCATTTTCGCGATAACGACAGTAGTAGCAATTCTCTGTTTGAGAATAAAATATTTGATGAATATTTCTACCAAAGCTCCCGTGTATTGGTTTCATGTACACTGATTTATACGTGCCAAGAAACCGTTCTACTTGTTCAAAATGCTGAAATGCTTCTGTGTTTGGTAATAAGGGTCTAATTGATTCGTCTTTCATAAGAAGTTGATGAACTTCCCATTTATTGAAAAAACCTGGATTAAACCATGGAATGGAGTAGTCTTGTTCTAACTTTCTTTTTGCTCTGACGATTGGTTTGTAATTTTCTGCTTGTCGATTTGGTAATCGATCGTAAATGACATTTGGTAAAGGAACCTTTTTCTTTATCCATTGTTTCTCTTGAAAGAAATATCCTTCAATCGTTTCTTCTTCCCAGTTTATATGTTGAACGCCAAAGACGAATACGAACGGTCGTAATGAGAATGGTGGTGTTAACAACTCACTGAGGGCAATTGAACGATTTCCTAAAGGGATAGAAGAATCATCGTTAAAGCCAGTTGTGAAAATGCCGATTAATGGTCCGAAAATAATTGTTTGGTTTTGTGTGAATGCATGAATAGTGGTTGATTGAGGTAGTAAAAGTTTTTCAGCAATATGTTTTCCGATAATAATTTCGCGAGTAAAGGAATAATGAATTTTCACCTCTTCACTTGCAATGTGACGTATACCGAAGGAGAGGGATGTAATAGGTGGCGTAATAGAAAAAACGTAAGGTAAAGTAATACTATTTGGATGTTCATCTGAAATGTTTAATGTATATATATGTTCTTTCAAAATAGGTTTACCTCCTTTCATTATGGTGTAAAGCGACTGAATTTAAGTGGTCCGTGAAATATCTTTTCAGCTAATGAATCACTATGACGAATGTATTGTTCGTAAGGGGGAATCGTGTTGACATACATAAGCCAAATTGCGCCTTTTTGATCCATAATGGTGGAAAGTTCTAGTTCAAATAACGAAGAATAAGACTGATCTAGTGTTTGGAATACTTCATTTACAATGTCGTGTAAAGCATCTTGCAATAGTTGCACACCCGTACTAGATAGTACGTATTTAATTTTTGAAAATGAATGTAATGAATCATCGTCCGTTGTTGAGGGTAAAAGCTGATTAGGAAATGAGCTTTTTTGTATAAATTGACCGATAACATTCCAAGTTTGTTCTTTGTTTTTTTGCAAAATGGTTCGAATGTGGAGTGGATATGTTAATTGATTTGGTGGTTGTAGCATAGTGTGCGCTATGTAACGGGATGAACGTATGTTAGATTTACACCAAGATATAAATTCGTCTGTCCGTTTGATTGTAATAGAAGTATGGTATTTTTCATTTACTGTATCGATATGAAACATTTTATTTTTGTAAGCAATTCGATATAAGTTATCCTTAGAATGTATATTAGTGGGGCGTATAATAATATCTTTAGTTTTTAACAACAGTTTGAAAATGTTTTGTATCGTTGCTATTTCAAATTTTGGTATATAAGGAGACAGTTTCTTATTAGTGAGAAATAAATCATGTAGTTCACTTAAGTTAATAAGTGTGTTATTTAAAAAGGTAGTGGAAGGACGATTGTGCAAAGAGTGAATAATTGATTTTGCTTTTTCAAAGTCTGTTTCCTCGTGAAAAGAATAACGATCATATATATAAGAAGGAATAGGGAATGTTTGCTCTTTCCATTTTCCTGTATCTGTATCGTAAATAAGACCAGAAACAAGGTCTGTTTTAGGATCAATACAAAATGGCGTAAACTGGGCAACGACATTATGATAAAGCCGAGCGCGTTTAGCGATTTCGGTGTAATATGTTTGCTCATAATGAAGTTTAGAAGCTAAAAGACCGAGAACCAACGAAATCACTCCTTTACTACTATTTGCATAATAGGCGAAGCTATATATTGCAAATACGTTTTTATACCATTATACTTTTGTCCGTATGATGATATGCTATAGTTTTGGAGAAGTGAAAGGTTGATTGTAATGAATATATGGTTAAATATGTTAACGACGACAGGACTCGGAGCAATTATTGGGGGATACACGAATCATTTAGCGATAAAAATGTTATTTCGTCCTCATCGCCCTATTTATATCGGAAAGTTTCAAGTTCCATTTACACCAGGATTAATTCCGAAACGTCGTGATGAACTTGCTGTTCAATTAGGGAAAATGGTCGTAGAACATTTGTTAACACCGGAAGGAATCGGAAAAAAGCTAACAAATGAAGAGTTTCAAAAAGGTTTAATCCACTGGGCGCAAGTGGAAGTGGATAAAGTAATTAAGAATGAACAATCACTGCGACATATGTTAGAAAAATGGAATGTAGCGCATGTAGAAGAAGAAGTGACTCAAAAAATTGAACATGTGATTACAGAAAAAATACAGGCATTTTTAGCTGAGTATTATACATATACATGGGAACAGGCTTTACCTCATTCTGTAAATGAAAAAGTAGAGAATGCGATTCCGAATGTCTCGGCGTTTATTTTAGAGCGAGGAATTAGCTTTTTTGAAAGTGAAGAAGGGAAAGGCCGTCTTTCAAAAATGATTGATGATTTCTTTGCTTCTCGCGGAACGCTACTTAACTTAGTCGGAATGTTTTTAGGAAATGTAAGTGTAGTGGATCGTGTGCAGCCAGAAGTTATTAAGTTTTTAGGGCAAGATGGTACAAAGCAGCTTTTAACTGACGTACTGCAAAAAGAGTGGGAAAAGTTAAAAGGAAGAGATGTAAAAGAATTAGAATCGTTTGTAGAGAAAGAAATGATTGTAAGCTCCGTGTTGTCAGCAGTTAAAGTAGAGGAAACAGTGAGTAAGTTTTTAAATCAATCTGTTCAGCAAGTATGTGAGCCAGTTCGAGAAACAATTATTGAAAAAGTGGTTCCAAGCACAGTAACGAAAGGCTTGAAGTGGGGAACAGAAAACGTAGAGAGTATACTAAACAATCTACATCTTGCGGAAATTGTCCAGCAAGAAGTGTCTACATTCTCAACAGAAAGATTAGAAGACTTAGTTCTGTCTATTACGAAAAATGAATTGAAAATGATTACGTATTTAGGAGCATTATTAGGTGGAATAATCGGACTCGTACAAGGATTGTTACTATTGTTTCTTAGATAATAAGGTGAGTACATAGAAATAAAAGTGAAATTTCTTCACATCTCTTGCATAGTTTGATATGGTAAGAAGAGGTGCGTATGTAAATGCACTGAAAAGGCAGTGCGTATGAAAAGCGCTAGCCTTCTAAGGAGGAAAAATAAAATGACAAAGAACATTCATGATGTTGCATATGAATTACAAAAAGCAATCGCTGAAAACGAAGACTTCAAAACTTTAAAAGAGAGCTACGCAGCAGTTCAAGCCGATGCGGCTTCAAAGAACTTATTTGATGAGTTCCGTACAATGCAACTTAGCCTACAACAAAAAATGATGCAAGGCCAAGAAATCACTGAAGAAGACAACCAACAAGCACAAGAAGTTGTAGCTCGCATTCAACAAGATGCTAAAATTACAAAATTAATGGAAACTGAGCAACGCCTAAACGTTGTAATCGGTGACGTTAACAAAATTATCATGAAGCCACTTGAAGAATTATATAGCGCGCAACAACAAGCGTAATAGTGGAAGACGCTCCTAAAGGGGCGTCTTTTTATTGTTTATGACACAGAGAATCGCATCTTTTACGTATATAAAAGGTGCGATTTTATATTTTCGTTTACACGCATTTGTATTGCGGTGTCTATAAACGCTCGATTGATTCAGCTAATAATCAGTGTTTTTTCATCGCCACTCACTGTTTATTATTTGAAATTTATATGAATATAGAGCATATTGAGGGAATTCTCTTTCAGCCATCTCCTATCTATTTCGTAGAGGCGCATTAGTATTTCGGTGAAACAATTGTAATTTTTACATATAATGTATGTGCTGCGGAGAAAATTAATAGAGATAAATGGAAGAGGTTAGAATAGATGGAGACCCTTATAGATTTACATAGTTTTAAAACGGAAATATTAGCGAAACATGTACTTCATATGATGATAGAAAATGATTTCTTTTATCAAGGATCGCAATTGGTTGAAAATATTTGGGTAAATGATTCAACTATTTTTATAAATAACGTAAAGATACTTACAAAAGGTATTGAGATTTATAAAAAGAATAATGAATTTTATTTAACACGTCAGCCAGATAGTACTAAAGTAATATTATATTAATATAGTATATATAGTGGGAAAGTAGCTTATAATTCTCAAAAATTTGTGTTATAATTTTTTCCTAATCTAACGATGGTGAGTATATATTTTTATGGGATTCTGATTTTTTAGAAGTGTGTTTAATCTATGTGCTTTTGAAAAATATAGAGCCATTTTTAATGTTTTAGGTGTAAGATAAATAATTCTATATTTATTGAGGAATGAAAAACAAAAAAATTTTAAGAATACCTAGGGAGGGCAATATATATTTTATTTACCTTTGAAAAAATGCGGATTTATTTTCAATGTGAAAGTATAAGGTAAATAATTCTATATTTATTGAGGAATGAAAAACAAAAAAATTTCCTTGGATAATACCTAGGGGGGGCAATGTATATGGTTGCGTTTGCAAAAGGATTTATGCAATGATAGCAAGAATGTGGAAATCTAAGTGGCAGTTGTTGATTCTATTATTTTCACTTATAGTTAGTGTTTATTTCGCTAGTTTAATAAAAGAATATCCTGAGATGGGTATATCTGTAAAAAAAGATTCTAACCAATATGTTATATATGACTTATCAAAATATAGTTGGGCAGGAAAAAGAGATTTCCAAATAGGAGATATTATAGAAAAAATTGATGACGAGTCACCATCTAAACATTTTACAGTTGGATCGTATCATTCAATTGAACAAGCGAAAAAAATCACATTAAATAGGAATGGGGAAATAAAAGAGTATGAGATAAAATATACACCTTATAGTAAGCAATTATTTTATCATTTGTTCATTCCAGTTGGGTTTTATGTAGTATGTTTTTTGATGGCATTCTATCTTTTAATGTTTGTTCCTGAAATGAATCGTAGTACCACTAATCTAGTATATTTTTTAATTTCTCTTGGTGTGAACTTTATTAGTATTATGGCTGTTGAAAGAGATGATATATTCTCTTTTATTGTGGCTTCAATTTCATTAGTATGTTCATTTACTTTCTTTATTCGGTTCATGATGTTGTATTTTTTGAATAATCAAATAAAGTTTTTGATACCAAAGCAATCAAAAGTTTTAAATGCAATATCGATATTCCTTATTATAGTGAGTATTTTCGTATATATAGAACATAATGAATGGGCTAATTTGTTTACGATCATTTTAAGTTTGATATTATTTTGTTGTACAGTATACCTTTTAGTAAGATTTTATTTTAAAAGTAAAAATAGTAGTTACATTAAATATTTAAAAATTATTATTATTAGTTTTTTTGTGTCGGCAACCCCATTTGTTTGTTTATATTTAATTCCAAATTTATATTATGGAGAAGAGTTTATAAGCAGTGAAACAACGGGGATTTTCTTTTTATTTATCCCAGTGTGCTTGTTTTATTTAGTAATTGCAGGGAAGTTGTTTAATTTTAGATTTATTATTCAGCGACTACCGCATTATATTATTTTATCTGTAGGGATTAACATATTTTTGGCAGTATTAACTATGGTAATTTTTGAAGAGAGTGAGGCAAGTCTATTAGAGTGGATAAAATTTAGAATTATTGCTATTATTATCTGTATTTGTTTTTTATATATTAAGGATTATATAGATTTTAAGTTGAGAAAAAGTTTATATCATCATCAAAAAAATTATCAATTCAGTTTGCATCGGTTTTTACATCAAGCAAAAAATGAATATAAACTATCAAATTTAATTTATAGTATGCGAAGAGAAATAGCGGATATTTTAAAACTTGAAGAGACGTGCTGCGTAGAAATAAATAAAATTGAGAAGTCTGTCCTTGTTTTGGATAGTGAATATGTTCCTCACCGGACGATAGAAACGTTATTTAATCATCAACTAGATACGTACAAGGTTGGTTCCATCGTACAGTTAGAAAAACACTTTGGATTTGTTTTATCTGCTTCAGCAGATAAAATGCTTATTTTATTGTGTAATTATAATGGAAAAGAAAATTTAAATGTAGATGAAGTAGTTTGGATTGAAACATTATGTAATTATGCAGATTTGTTATTAGAGTGTTCTAATCAAATTGAAGATTTATTAAAGCAATTACAGGAAATAAAAAGTTTAGAGCACCCACCCATGTGGTTGGCGAGACTTATGTTCAAACTATCGGAAAAAGAACGAACAAATCTTGCAAGTGATATACATGATGGAGTTTTGCAAGATCAAATACGTTTAACTAGAAAATTTGAGAGTTATAATGAACTTGTTAAAGATGAGGAAATGAAAGATATACTTAATGAAATACATGAAGAGCTATTAGATCATATTTATACAATTCGTGAAACGTGTAATAATTTGAGGCCGCCATTTTTATATGAAGTAGGTTTAAAACAAGCACTACTGAATTTATTTAAGCAGATTAATTTAAAAGCGACCTTTTTCTTCTATTATGATATTCCTGAAAGAATTGTTGTGCCTAGTATTGAACATGAACAAGCGATTTATCGAATTGTACAGGAGCTATTAAGTAACGCGATGAAACATTCAAAAGCGACAAATGTAACGATAAGATTATTTCAAAAAGATGATTATCTATATTTAACTTATGTAGATAATGGGATCGGTATTAAGTTAGATGAAGTAAACTATTCTTATAACACATTAGGTTTGTCTGGGATTGTTACTAGGATACAAAGTTTGAATGGAGAGATGTCTGTTGAATCAAAACCTAATCTTGGTTTGCAAATACTTATTAAATTTAAAGATAATTAGCTTTTGATGAGTCATCAGATGATAGGGTGATTTTGTGTGTAATGATATTGAAAGGATGAGAATATGATTTCAATACTTGTAGTAGATGATCATGTTGCAGTAGGATTAGGGACGAAGGCGTTAATTGAAAAATACGATGAGATGAATGTAGATGTAGTTCATAATAGTATAGAAGTAGAAAAAATAATTAAGAATCAAAAATATGATGTTTACTTAATTGATTTACAAATGCCGAATATAAACGGTTTAGAGTTATCTAAGAAAATATTAAAGATACATTCAGAGGCATCGATCCTTATTTTTACAGGATTTGATGTATTTGCACATTATAATTTGCTAATAGATAATGGGATTCTTGGTGTATTGAGTAAAACTTCTTCTGAGGAGCAAGTGATAAATGCAATACACCATGCAGTGAAAAAAGAAGTTGTTTTACCTTATCAATTAGTTAGGCAATTGAGAATAACAGAAAATATATCAAATATAAGCATAGAAGATGGACCCGAAAGGGCAGTATCTTTAAATGAAGAAGAGAAAAAAATCCTAGTTGAAGTAAGTAAGGGGAAAACAAATAGAGAGCTTGCCGAAATATTAAATTTAAGTCAAAGGTCGGTAGAATATAAATTAACTGACATATTTCATAAGTTACAGGTGTCATCAAGGATGGAAGCAGTACAAAAGGCGCAAGAACTAGGGATTATTTATACTTTAACAATATGAAGCAATTAGGATTGGTTATATGTGTATAAGTGTAACTTGTTTATGAAAGAGAAAGATTTATATAAAACAAAATAAGGTTTATTTCGCTAGGCATAAGCTCAATATAATATTGGTTTATGCCTTTTTTATTTATGTTATATGGATAATTTTGGTTTTTCACACGGTTTCCCGCAAAAATAAATGCGTTCCCCCGTGCGTACTTTTCGTTTATGTATTTCAAGAAAATGGTTAACATTATATGTAGAGTTGAAAACTTAGTTGTCTTACTTAATGGATATAGACTAAAAAAAGATAAATTGAAGTATTTAATTATATGTGTTTTAAGTACTTTAGTGAATAAAGAAAGGAGGAAAATGAAGATATTGAATAAAAGAAAAAAAATAGGGCGTATTTGTTTAGCAAGTACGATTATTTTTACACAATTAAGTACATTAGATGCTTTATCAAGTACAGCTTATGCAATTGAAGATAATCAAGAAATAAAATTATTGTTACAATCTGAAAAGAATAAAGCGCAGGTAGATGAAGAAATAGTATTAAGAATAATGGAATTGAAAAAAACTGGTGACAAAGTTGAGATTGTAGTGCCAGAAGGTATGGAATTTGATGAAGAGGCGACTAAACTATTGAATGAACGAAATGGCACGTCTGAAAGAATTCGTTTAATAGAAAATGCGGTAATTCAAATTGAGAAAAATTCACAAAGTAAAGCTTTAGATGTAGTACGTTTGTCGGTGAAAGGAAAAAGGCCTGGAACTTATAAATTCGAGACGAAGCTAAAGCAAGGGAATCAAGAAGTTCAATCGAAAATAAATCCAATAGTATATATTACTGAAAATCCAATGGTGAAAGGGATTTCTGAAGAGAAGAAGTCTGACATCATTCATCAAAGTGATAAAGAAGAAAAAAGCGAAAAAAATGTAGAAATCCATAATGAAGAAGGCACTGGGCTAAAAGAAGTAAGCTCTGAAGAAAGCAAAGAAAATGTCGTGAAACAGAAAGAAACAACTCAAGCAGAAATAGAAAAAATAATTGATTCAGAAAAAACACATGTTGAAGAAGTGAAAAATGAAGAAAAAGCGTCTAATGAAAAAGCGACTATAGAAAAGGTAGAAGAGCGCTTAGAGAATCAGGAAGTTAAACATGCTGTAGTAAATGGCACAGTAGATGTTTATGATGATAAAACATTTAGAGAAGCGTTGAATGATAAGAGTGTTTCAAAGATTAACATCAAAAACGACTTTACTGTAAATCACCCTGCATATGGTTTTCTCACTTTTCCAGTTAGATCAGATTTGGTGATTGAAGGAAATGGTCATACTGTTGACTTTGGAGGGCTATGTGGGGTTTTCACAGCTACTGTGGCGAATAAAATGAATCTTACTATACGAAATATAAACATTCTTGGAAGTAACTATTATGGACCGTTTCGGATGGATGCACCTCCGAATTCTAACTCTGCTTTTATAAAATATGAAAACTTGAGTTATATAGGACCGCAGTTAACGTGTTCTTATAATGCGGATGTTATATTTGCTGGTAAGCTGAATGTTCAATCGGTTGAAAAATACACGTCATTAGACGGAAAATCTATTCCAACTATCGGTACAGATACACAGCAAAATGTTGAAGCGACAAATGTGAAATTTCTTGAAGGTACTCATTATACTGGTAGTACTAAAAAATCAGCAGTATTTGGGCTATTTAATGGTGGAACAGTAGATGTAGGGAAAGATGCCATTATTGATGTTTCAGCATCTGATACTGGCGGAGAAAATCCGCAGGCAGTAATTGTAACGCAAGGGCAGTTTATAATCCATGACGGTGCAAAAGTTAACGTGAATACAACTTCAACTAGCAATCGAGGCGGAATACGTGTTGAAGGAACAAATTCGGGGATTACTGTAAAAAAGAATGCAGAGTTGAACATTAATACAAAAGGTAATCTAGGTTACAATGCGCTTTATCTAGGACCAAGTGCAAATCTTAAAGTTGCTGATAGTGCGAAATTAACTGTGAAATCAGAAAACACATCAACTTCTACGCAAGCAAGTGTATATGCAGGGAATGGAAGCTCTTTTATAATTGGTGAAAAATCAACGTTCGATGTACATTCCGATGGAACTGGATCAAAAAACCTTATTTATATTGGTACAAATGCAAAGTTCCAATTCGCAAATGCTGAAAGAGTAAATTTGGCATTAGATAATTCTCATGCATCAAGTAGGCTAATTTATATGTATGGTGTAAGTGGAGTATTAGATGTAGATGTACAGCGTGTAAAAGCTTGGAAAAATGGTGTGTCAATCGATGATGATGATAAACCAAGTTACATCTGGAATCCGATGTATGGAATGCAGGTTAAATATAATTATAGTGACGTTAGAGAAGCAGTAGGGAATTCATTAACTGAAAAAGTACAAAATGATTTCCGAGAAAACTTCCGAACGCAAAACTTTAAAAGAGTACTATTTGAATATATTCCAAATGTAGCAGTTTCTATTGATGAATTAACAGATAATCAGAATAAAGAAAACAGTCATATTATTACGGGTGTTACAAATCCAGGTGCGTTAGTGCGTTTATCAGGAGACGATGCAATTCCAAGTCCAACAATTGATTCTTCTGATATAAATATTTCTGAAAAGTATCACGTAGTTGCTGATAGTGAAGGGAAATATTCATTTACTTTGCCTAAAGGGAAATATTTAACGGCTGGAAATACAGTAAAAGCTTTCTCGTATTTAAATGGTAAATTTGCTGAGTCAAAAACAATTGTTAAGGATGAAACAGCTCCAGAAAAGCCTATTCTTGAGGAACCAATTAAAGATATATCCGAAAAGTTTCAAGGAAAAGCTGAACCAAATTCATTCGTACATATTTATAGTGAGGATGTGCTAATTGGATCGGTGAAAGCAGATGCTAACGGAATATATACATTTGTAATACCAGAAGAGAAAAGACCTTTAGTTCCTGGAACTAAATATTATGCAACAGCTACAGATGCAGCAGGAAACGTAAGTGAGAAATCTGATCTCGTTAGCGTGAAAGATACAATGCCACCGACAGCTAGTCCGGTTACTCAAGTAATCAAAATTGGGG
This sequence comes from Bacillus sp. FSL K6-0268, assembly GCF_038005425.1. Taxonomy (NCBI): domain Bacteria; kingdom Bacillati; phylum Bacillota; class Bacilli; order Caryophanales; family Bacillaceae; genus Bacillus; species Bacillus sp. FSL K6-0268. The sequence continues at coordinate 2,586,899 of NZ_JBBOTF010000001.1, read as the reverse complement.
ATGATTTATCGGATAATGCGAAAGATTATGTAACGAATGTAAATGATAATGCAGGTATTTCTGATAGTAATCTTTCTTACAAAGTTACGAAAAAACCAGATGTATCGAAAATAGGATATGTTGAAGCTGAAGTTACAATAACGGATGCGGCTGGAAACGCAACGAAAGTGATTGTTCCTGTATTCATAAAAGATGATCAGGTTACGATTGGAAATGAAGCTGCCATACAGGCGAGGGATTTTGTATCTGTTGTAGATGATGTGCCGACAGATGTGGAACAGTTAAAGCAGTTTATATTGAAAGAAGCAGAAGTGAAGGCGTGGGAACTTCCAGGCGGAGCTGATGTTACGAAGGAAGTTCAAATTGTAGATATAGGTGGTTTAACAAATCAAATTGGTGATTACACTGTAACTTTAAAAGTTAAAGATGTTGAAAGAAAGATTAAAGTAAGTGTAATTGGTGGGAATCTTGAGCTAATTGATGTGCCACAAAGTATTTCGTTTGGTAATGTAAAAGTTCAATCAAGGGAGAAAGTCTTTAACCGTAACGGTATGAAAGGAAAATTAATTGTTTCTGATAAACGTAAAGATAAGACTGAGTGGCAAGTTTATGTAAAGCAAACAAGCCCATTAATGAATACGGACAATGATATATTACCTGATTCGATTGTATATAGTACAAATGGTATTGATACCGTATTAAATGAACAGTCTTACTTAGTTACTACTCATACTTCAACGAATAATGAAGATGTTTCGTTTGATTGGAAGGATGACGAAGGGATTCGCTTACGGGTTACTTCAGGTCCAAATATAAAAGTAAATAAGAGCTATAAAGGTGAGCTTGAATGGACGTTAACGAATGCTCCAATTTAAAGTGAAATATCTAGAAGCTAGAATGTAGATATTAAATTTAGAAAGGAGATAGTGTAATGGTGAAGAAATACGTCCTATTACTGATGATACTAGTAGTACCGGTGTTTCTCTTTTATGAAGAAGTATTGGCAAATAGTATGAATTCAAAAGCAGGAATTACTTTTTCAAATAGTTATAATCCGTCAGAAATTGAGGATCCATTGATTCCAGATGGATCTAAAATAGTCGTCAATATATCAGACGACCGGATTACTAATAAGGTGTTGCCAAAAACAGGCGGACAAACCTCACTTATTTTGCAGTATGCAGGGGTAGGTTTATTGATAGCAGCCTGTATAACATTATTTCAAACTAGGAAAATAGAAACAAAAGTTTCTATTAAATAAATTAATTTAGTGGAGGTAAATGATGAAATTAACAAAATTAGCATTAGCAGGAGCGGTATCACTTGCAGCGCTTGCAGGGGGAACACAAGCATTTGCAGAAGAAGCAGCTTCAATGAAGTCTGTAACGGATGTAATCTTTACAGAAAATGAAGGTATTACGGGACCGGTTGATCCAACGAACCCAGATGAAGTAGTTGAGCCGATTGAAGATCCAGAAAATCCAGACGATACACATGAGCCAGGAACCAATGGACCGTTAAGTATTGATTATGTATCTAATTTCCATTTCGGAAAACAATCGATTTCTGGTCATGATAAAGTTTACTATGCTGAGTTAGAAAATGTAAAAACAGCATCAGGACAAACAAAAAAAGTGCCAAATTATGTACAAATCACAGATAACCGTGGTACAAACGTAGGGTGGAAACTGACGGTAAAACAAGATGATCAATTTACAACTGCAGACGGTAAAAAGTTGGATGGTGCTGAGATTAAATTAATGAATTCAGTTGTAAACTCTGCAACAGATAAAAAATACGCGCCAACGGCAAAACCTGTAACGTTAAATCCAGACGGATCAGCACAAGATGTAACGAGTGCACAACAAGGTCAAGGTATGGGAACATGGACAACTGCATATGGTCAAGATATTGAACAAGCTAAAAACAGTGTTAGTTTATCTGTACCAGGTACAACAGAAAAGGTAAAAGATGCAAAGTATAAAACGACATTAACTTGGACTTTAGAGGATACACCGAAATAATTTCTGAATATTGAAAAAGAAAAATAACATAAAAGGAGAACTAATATGAAATTTACAAAAGTAGCAGTAGTAGGAGCATTCGCATTAACAACATTAGCGGGAGGAACATCAGCTTTCGCAGAAAAAGATGGTGGAACGTTAAATTCAAAAGCTTTTATTCAGTTTGAAAAAAATACAGATACGGTAGATCCAATTAATCCAATTAATCCGGATGAAGTAGTAGAGCCAATTGTAGATCCAGAAAATCCAGATGATACACATGAGCCAGGAACCAACGGCCCGTTAAGTATAGACTATGTATCTAACTTTAATTTTGACAAACAAAAAGCATCTGGTAATAACGAGGTGTACTATGCAAAATTAGATAATGTGAAAAATAAAAAAACAGGTGCTGAAAGTGAAGTTCCAAACTTTGTACAAGTAACAGATAATCGTGGTACAAATGCAGGGTGGAAATTAACAGTAAAACAAAACGATCAATTTACAACTGCAGATGCTAAAGAGTTAACGGGAGCTACTTTAACGCTGAAGAACGGTACGTTAAATTCCGCAGCTGGTAGTAAGGCACCAACAGCTGCACAAAATATCGCTTTAACTCCAGGTCAAGCTTTTGATGTTGCGACAGCCCAAGAAGAAGAAGGTATGGGAACATGGACGAATTCGTTCGGTGAATCAGTAAAAGATGGCGAGAAGAGCGTTGAGTTAAGTGTACCGGGTAAAACGAAAAAAGAACAAGCTCAGTACACAACTTCTCTAACTTGGGAATTAAAAGACGCACCAATGTAATAGAAGCATTTAAGAGAGATAACGAAAGAGATAAAGCTGTTTTTCAGTCTTTATCTCTTTCGTTTGTATATTAAACTATGGAATATGTGAGGAATATAGTATGAAATATGTAAAGAAAATTATGAGTTTTTTATTGGCTGTAGCGATTTGTATAACTGTTTTTAATGTGAAAGTAGAAGCAGCTGAAATGAAATTTGCGGTAACCGCGGTCATTCCAGAAAATCAAGTGGATAAAAACCAAACATATTTTGATTTGAAGATGGAACCAGGACAAAAACAAACGCTGCAAGTACAAATGAAAAATGATACAGATAAAGAAGTAGAAGTAGAGACAAATGCGAATACCGCAATTACAAATAATAATGGAATCACTGATTACAGTGTAGTGAATCCAGAGTTTGATACTACATTAAAGACACCATTTTCAAAAATTGCTAAAGTACAAAAGGAGACAAAAATTCCAGCGAAAAGTACAGTAGTAGTAAATGTGAATATTGAAATGCCTACAGAATCATATGATGGTGTGATTTTAGGTGGTTTATACTTTAAAGAAAAAGAAGATGAAGAAGATAAGAAAAAATCAGAAGGTGTGCAAATCAAAAATAAGTATGCATATGCTATCGGTGTTGTATTAAGAGAAACGGATGCAGAAGTAAAACCAGATATGAAATTAAATGAAGTAAAACCAGGTCAAGTGAATGCGCGTAATGTAGTGACAGCGAATTTACAAAATATAAAACCAGCAATGTTAAAGAATTTAAGCGTAGATGCAAAGGTATACACTGAAAAAGGTAAAGATATACTACATGAAACGAAAAAAGAAAATTTAAGAATGGCACCAAATTCTAACTTCGATTATGCAATTAGTTGGGACAATAAAGCTTTAGAGCCAGGAACATACCGTCTAGAAATGAAAGCAACGGACGGTGACCAGAAATGGGAGTGGACCAAAAAATTTACGATTGAAGGAAAAGAAGCACAGAAGTTAAATGATACAGCTGTAGAGGCCAAAAAGGATTATACTCTGTACTATATTATCGGTGGAATTTTATTACTTGTAGCACTACTAGTTTTAGTATTCTTGCTAGGAAGACGCTCTAAGAAAAAAGATGGCGAACAAGAATAGTAAACGATATATATTGATGATGTAAGTACTATTAAGAGAATGATAGCATGATACAAAACACTGTTAAGAAATAGTGTTTTGTATTTTTTTATAAAGTATTTGAAAGAAAGAGAATATTAGTCAGAATGGCCAATTTATAGATTCGCAAGGTCGTAAATTAACAGGTTTGAAAATTACGTGATTTTGGAAAGTGTGTATAATATATGGGTGTGAAAGAGAAGGGTATGTAATATAACAATATTATTATATGATTTTTAAAATGTGCACTGCGTTATGAATGGGAAAAGAGGGCGATACAAGATGCGAATTGGAAAAAAGGTGATAATTGTTATGATAATAGCAATTATTAATATTTCTTTATTATTTTCTAATCTCAATGTACTAGCGGTTGAGGTGTAAAAGAACCGCTAATTAATGCTATGAGGTATGTAAAGGGCAGTCAACAATATACGTTAGGTGAAACGGCTGTAGAAGTGGCTGCGTCTATTTCAAGGAATAACGAACCGACTGAAGTAGCTTGGAATGAAGAAACGAATGGTATCCGATTATTTATTGAGCCTAGTCCGCTTATTAAAGTTGGTATGGAATATAAAGGAAAGTTAGAGTGGGTGTTAGCAGATGTGCCGATATAACGCGGTATTCACGCAAGAAAAAATGCGTGAATGCGAGAGGAATGTTCGGTGATATAAATGGAAGAATATAGTATAGTTACATTAAAGGCAAAATAAACTCGCGAGGACTAGCAGCTTAATATATTGCCTTTTATTAGGGTGTATAGTCGTATTCAAGTATATACTAATTAATAACAATCAATATAAAGAAAATTACTTGAAAGACAGTCAATTATTTTAAGACACGGTAAAAAATTGCTGTAATAAGTTATTAGTATTGCATTGTTAAAAGAGTAATTTAGGGTTGAGTTACTCCAATTGATAAAAATCCTATACTTTGTCAATATAGTGATTTTATCGTCCATTATTTGTTGTTATTTTGCGTTTGTTGTTTTTGCTTTGGCCTCCTTTAAGGAGGCCTTTTTTTATGGGAAACGGATGAAGTGCATCCTTACACATAATAAAGCCTCTTTAAAATCCCTATATGTTGGTGAATATTTTAAAGAGGAATGTATGATCTAACATGTATTATCACTTACTGAAATACTCAGTTTTAATGTTCTTTTCCTTCAAAAACTTTTCAATTTCTTTTTGCTTCCTACCATTAGCTTTCTCAAAGCGCTTTGTAAAAGAGAAATCAGTTTTGAATAAGTTACGATCTTGAGCGAGTTTGTCTAATTCTTGATCTAGTTCTACTGAAAGTGCTGTAGATGATGAAATAAATTCATATATTTCTTTTGAAGGCTTTTTGTAATCATCAGGGATTGTATTGTTACTAATAAAATTATGGAAGTTTGTATCATTTTGTTTCGCTAATTCTATTAGTTTTTGTAATTTTTCTCGGTCAGATTCAGTGATATTTTCATCGGATGTAGTGGATGAAAGTGGAACGATATTTTCGTCTAACTCTCCGCTATAATTTAAATAACTTTTTATATTTTGTTTCATTTCGTCTTCACTAATATTTTCATTTTTCTTTGAGGAACTAAATATATTTTCTGGAACTTTAATAGCAACATCTTTAATAGATTGGACATCGTTTTCTTCCTTAGGTTGTACACTGTTTGAACAAGCTGATAGAAATAACATTGTAAGTAACATGAGTGGATATAAAATATACTTTTTCATATTAATCTCCTTTTATATTCATTAGTATCTTTGTAAAATAGCTAAATTCCATTTTAAATACTTAACTAAAAGTGAGTATATATGTTTTATTAATTGATAAGATATGACGGATATTAGTAAGCCGATGCAAAAAGCTATAAATACATTATAAACATCGGAATAACTGATTTGATGAAACCCTTTAAAGAATCCTAATCCTATTAATAAGATAGGTGAAATAATTAATAATGGTGTAGCAATTATAAGTGCTAGAAGAAGCGGTAATAGAAAGAGTAATACGAAAAAGGCGATAATGATAAATATAAAGTTTAAAACACTTAAGCTCATAACAGAAAACAGTGCTGTCATAATATTTTTTAGGCTGCGTTTCTTGTCAGCTTTACTTATTACATATGAAATATTAAGTTCTTTAGCGATAGTTTTAGGATTTCCTAGCTTTTTAGAAATTTCCTCTTCAGATATTCCATCTTGTTTACCACTAATAAAATGAGTTTCGTACTCCGAGATAATATCCTCCTTTTCTGAATTAGGCATATTCCGTAGGGAAGAACTAAGTTGTTCTAAAAATTCACTTTTGTTCATAACGATCACTTTCCTTTATAAAATGATGAATTATGGCTGAAAATCCTATCTTTTTTCTAAACAGCACACACAATCTATATCTACTTTTTGAAAGGAGATATACTAATTGCGAATAACATTCCAAATAATGGTTATTCCATTATTTACAAATATATCACTTACTATTGTTCTTTGCAAGGTACTATAAGATTGTTAATATTATAAATGGGTGAAAATATTTTTGCGTATTTTTAGAAGAGATATAAAAATGTTATTTTAAGATAAACAAAAGGTTGTAAGCGCATTCTTTAAAACTTGTCAAAATAATTTCAAATTCATATTGTTGGAAAAATAATGCATTTGTAATATAATGATAAAGATACTTCACCAGCTTAATTAACTAGGTGAAATTAAAATCTTTATTACACACATTATGAAATAAAGGGATGATTAGTTTGAGTACAGGTGTAAAAGCAAACGACGTGAAGACAAAAACAAAAGGAGCAGATCTTGTTGTTGATTGTTTAATTAAACAAGGCGTTACACATGTTTTCGGTATTCCAGGAGCAAAGATTGACTCTGTATTTGATGTATTGCAAGAAAGAGGACCAGAGTTAATCGTTTGTCGTCATGAACAAAATGCAGCATTTATGGCAGCTGCTATTGGTAGATTAACAGGGAAACCGGGCGTATGTCTTGTAACTTCAGGACCAGGGACATCAAATTTAGCGACAGGTCTTGTTACTGCGAATGCGGAGAGTGATCCCGTTGTTGCTTTAGCTGGTGCAGTACCGCGTACGGATCGATTAAAACGTACGCATCAATCTATGGATAATGCTGCATTATTTAAAAAACATGCTAAAATGTTGTATTTTAAAGGGGTTTAGGAGCGTTTAAAATATTTCGCCCACAATTTGCCCACGTGCATTTAAAAATTCATTGTATTGGTTTACAGCTGTTTCTTCCATGGATCTGGTTACATGTAAATAAACATCTGCGGTCATATTAATGGAAGAGTGTCCTAAACGTTCAGAAACATATTTAATATTTGCCCCACTCTGCAGCAAATGTACAGCGTGTGTGTGTCTAAATCCATGTAATGTGATGTATTTGAATCCACTATCTTTACATATTTGTTTAAAAAAAGATAACGCTGCTGATTGTAGTATGCAAGAGGCGTCTTCATTGGTAAATACAAAATCATAATCCTTATAGTATTTTCCGCTTCTTAAAATGTTCTTTGTTTGTGCCATTCTCATTTTTTGTAAAAGGGTTAATGTAGAATCGTCTAAACTAATGATTCGGATGCTACTTTTATTTTTAGGAGGCCCAAATTTAATACTCTCATTTCTTTTGATTGAAAGCAAGGTTTTGTTGATATGAAGATTCTTTTTTTCAAAGTTTATATCGCTCCATTGTAATGCTAAACATTCACCTATTCGTAAGCCTGTTCGAGATAAGATAGTAAATAGTGAGTAATATTTAATACTGCCTCTTTTATTTAGAATATAATTTAAAACTGATTCCAATTCATCTATGTCATAGCATTTTATATTCTCAGATTTGTTTGTTATTTGTTTTTCTTTCATTCGTACTTTAGTTGTTGGATTTTTGCTTAAAATCTCTAGCTCAGTTATTGCAGTTTCCACCGCGTTATGCATAGTAATATGGATTAATTCGACAGTTTTTTTACTAAACTTTTGTAATAAGGTATTGATGAATTTTTGATAATGGACTCTAGTCAAATCTTGGAGTTTGATGCTGCCGAATGTCGGTAATATATACAGCCTTATGTTCTTTTCGTATGCTTTATATGTTCGAGGCGAGACGATGTCTTTTTTATACGTTTCAAGCCAATCATACATATAATCATTAAATGTGAGCTGTTTGTTACTTACATTCGTACCTTTCGCAAGTTGCGCTTCGACTTTAGCTGCCGCTAATTGTGCCTCTTTCTTTGTTTTGAACCCACCTTTGGAAGTTTCTTTGTATTTCCCCATGTCTTTATATCGAATCCGATATTCCCATTTATCATTACGTTTTCTAAAACTAGCCACTTTCAATCACTCCATTCTATATTTTATATGAATGTTTTTTTGTTTTTGCTTGAAAATATATTGTGGATTTTAAATGAATCTATCCATTTGTTTAGGTATTCCATAAAACTGTAATAATTCTTTCTTTGTTTGTATGTAGTAATCATGATGACTTCCATCGATAAGAAATCTTGTTGCAAAATAGTTTGCTTCAGCTTCTATACGGATTTCAGAACAAAGAGACACCTTGGATAATTTAGGAGTATTTTCATCTGGATGAAATATAGCATGGCCCAATTCGTGAAAACAAGTAAAGATTTGGTTTTGATATGAAAGTCGTTCGTTAATATGTATAAAAGGGATACGAGATACTTTGTGGTAGTATCCATAAATATCCCCTAAGGCTTCTGTGATAATGACTATACCCTTTGCTTCAGCGATAATAAACGGATCTCTGGTGTTGTATCGTCTAAGTAGTTCGTCTATTTTTAAATTGATTTGTTGTTTTGAAACCAACCAGATCCACTCCAATCACTCTTCGTTTCTATATTTTTTAGGTGTAAATTTTTTCTTAGCCATTTGTTTTCCTAATCTAAGAGAATTTTCTAACGATATAATTAATAATTGTCTCGTTTCCTCTGACATTGGTTCAGACTCTTTAGAGAATGCAAGAGCGTCAGCGCTACTCATATCTTCTATTAGTTCTTCTAATTTCTTTTGGATGTCTTTTTCATCTTGTTCGGTAAGCTCCCAATATTGTTTTTTGGTTCTACCTATTAAATAGTCTATTGAAACGTCGAAGTAGTCAGCAACCTTTTGTACACGTTCAACAGAAGGAGTTCTTCTTTTCCATTGATAAAGGGTGTTTTGCCCAAATCCTAGCTCTTCTTCTAATTTAGATACAGTTATACCTCTCTTTTGACAAAGTTGCTTTATGATTTCTGTGATTTCCATTAAATCAACCCTTCCAACTAGCACAAAGTCGTTTTATTCAATGAGTTAGATAAAAACGTTGACAACTAACTAATTGAATAATATACTTTGTACATGAGCTACTTATTTAGCCGTTGCAACACTACAAAGAAAAGAAGGGAAATCAAGTTCCACAACGTTTAAGTGCTACAAGTTTAGATTTATTTAGCTATGACCTTATTTTATTCAATAAGTTAGTAAAAGTCAATAAAAAGCTAAAAATTTAGCTTATAAATTTTAAAAGGAGTTTTCTTTATGGATAAAACATTTGGAAAAAGAGTGAAAGTTTGGCTTTTCGTTAATGATATGAAGCAAGGAGAACTAGCGAAAATGCTAAATATATCAGGTCCATACTTATCAGATATTCTTCTAGGAAAGCGTGAAGGAAAAAAAGTGAAAGAAAAAATTAAAGGGATTTTAGAAAGTGAGAAGGTGTCCTAATGACAGCGACAGTACAAATCATCATAGATGATAACTACTTGCAAAAAGAAGTTGTTCGTCAAGTCAATGAACGATTAGTAGATATGGGAGTCGGTACTTGGTGGGATATGAAAAGACTTCAATATGAAACAAGTAGAAGTTACGACTGGTTAATGGAATATGTAGTTGCCGATCCACGTGTTCAAGTATTTGCGAAACAAAAAAATAATCGATGGTTATTTAAAGCAAAAGAAATGAAAGAATTTCTTGAAAAGTATTTTGATGAATTATAGGGAGATAATATGTTAATGAAAAATGGTAAACAGCCAACCAAAAAAGAAAGGATTCATATTGAGTCATATAATTTAAATTCTGATAATTGGTTAATCTTTAAAAAGTTAAGTAATAAATTACATTTATTACATCGTTATACAAATAAAATAAAAGTAATTCCAAATGCATAAACGGAGGGAAATAACATGGATAAATTAACAGTAGCAAACGAATTACATATTTTAGGGAAACGAAATATTGCAGGATGTGAATTCACTGGAATTGAGGGTGGTTTTGGTGAAGGTAAGAAAGCGATGTTAGTGAAAGAAATTGCTGAAATTCATGGGCAACCATTAAAACAAATCAATCGTCGTATTAATGAAAATTGCACTCGATTTAAAAAAGGCGTTGATATTATCGATTTAAAAAGTGGTGCTTTTAACGAACCACAATTATTAAATATTGGTTTTTCAAATATGCAAATTGCAAAGGCAAATAGCATCTACCTTCTATCCGAACGAGGATACGCCAAGCTATTAAAAATCCTTGAAGATGATACAGCATGGGAATTATACGATCAGTTTGTGGACGGGTATTTCAACATGAGAGAACAGAAACAAATTCCTACAGATCCAATGAGTATTTTAAAACTAACATTTGTTGTGTTAGAAGGACAAAAACAAGAAATCCAGCACATCAAATCAGATGTGGAAGACTTGCGGGAGAATGTACCACTATTCGCTGTTGAGTGTGATGAAATTTCTAATGCAGTAAAACGTTATGGCGTTGTATTAATGGGTGGTAAAAATTCTAATGCCTATCAAAATCGTGGATTGAGATCGAAAGTTTATAAAGACATTTACCGACAGTTATATAGACAATTTGGAGTGACAAGTCATAAAGCAATTAAACGTGGTCATTTGGAGTTAGCATCAAAAATTGTTGAAGAATATACACTACCAATTGTATTAAGTGAAGAAATCACGTTTGTAAACTCACAAATAAATATGGTGGAAGTTCAGTAGGAGGAAAAGAAATGACAATCAAAGTGAAAACATGGATGTCTATATCAGTTGAACAAAAACAGGATTTATTAATAATGCTAATAGTGAGATGAATTGAAAGATGGAAACGATGTATTTACACATGTAGAGCAAGCTTTTGAAGAAGCTGTTGAATATACAGTGATAAATAGTATGAGTGCATGCAACGTAGACGAGATACAACGTTCAGAACTGTTGGCGGCAGTAGCGAAAGAAGCATCTCAAAGATTAAAAGAAAGAAATGTGCCTTATCAAGATGGTCTTGCGAATCTAAGTACTGGTCGTAGAAAGTATCAAGACTATTAAATTTTAATAACCATTCTTTATAAGTTAGCAAACGTAACATCTCCTGTGAAGGATTATATCAGAATAATAGATTGGAAGTGAGTTTATTGAAGGAAGTAACACTAATTTTTAAATCAGGCAAAACAGCAAGTTTTACAGGAGAACAATTTAAAACATTTAAAAATAGCTTTGGTTTTTTATCAACAATTGAATGGGAAGGTGCTGTTGGAAAGATTCCATTACATATTGGGATTAGTAGTATCGATGCAATATTTGTGGAAGACATTGCTGAAGAGGAATCGATTAAAGAACCGGATCATCCAATCGAAGATTTCTATGGCTGTGAAATTCAGCAAGATGATAAGTATTTTATGTTTGGACAGGATCTTGTACTGAAAGAAAATGTAACAGAATACCTAATTGAGCAACAAAACGTTGTATGTTTTCGAGTTGGATAAAAAGAAAAATCACCTGCGCCAACAGGTGATCCAGATAAAATCAATTTTCAACGTCATTATAGCATGAAATGAATGCATGTAAAGGAGTGAACGATCATAATTGAAAATCCAATGATTATAGGAAATCCAAATGATTCAGCGATAACGAATGTTATGGGGCATTGTGCGAGTTGCAATAAGGAAATCTACTGCGGTGAAGAGTACTTGGATTTTGAAGGTGATTGTATACACAATTCAACAGAATGCGTTAAGGAATACGTTGTTGTACATTCTACCCAAAAGATAGCAGGTGAATGAAATGAACTTACAACAAAAGATTGAAAGTGAGATATCCATTTTAAGGCGTCTAATTGATCGATACAAACTTTGTGATGATTCGGAATCCATTTGTATGGTGATTGCCTATGAATATGGATTGCAGATGTTGATAGAAGTATATGAAATGAGTAAACAAAAAGAGGTGCTGCCGTTTTGAATGGTGGAATTGAAGAACTAGAAAAGTCATTAAGTGTGGAACAACGAAGGTTAAGTGAACACAAAAGAGAGTTAGAAAGGTTAATAGAAAAGAAACCGATTGTGGAACAAAGTATTTGGAACACAGAAAGTAAAATTTTTGATTTGGAAGCTTCTATTTTTGTTTTGAAAAGCATGGCGAAGGAGTGAATCAATTGGAAATCACAAACGGTGCTGCCATTACTAAAAGTAAAAAAGCAAAAATCATTATCTATTCAAAGCCAGGTAACGGTAAAACAACGGTTGCTGGATTGTTACCAGGCAAAACATTAGTCTTGGATATTGATGGGACAAGCCAAGTTTTAGAAGGATATGAAAATGTAGATGTAGCTAAAATTGATGGTGAAAATCCACATGATAGCATCCTACAATTTTATGCATTAGCAAAAGCAAATATCGCTAAATACGATAACATCTTTGTTGATAATTTAACGCATTACCAAAAGTTATGGTTACTTAAAAAAGGTGAAAATACGAAAAGTGGTATGCCGGAATTAAAGGATTACGCTTTACTAGATAACCATCTTCTAAAGGTAGTAGAAACGTTTAACTCATTAGATGCAAATGTTATTTTTACAGCTTGGGAAACAACAAGAAATATCATTCATGATGATGGGCAGCAATATACACAATTCATTCCAGATATTCGGGATAAAATCGTCAATCATATTATGGGAATTGTTCATGTGGTTGGTCAATTGGTTAAAAAGACAGATGGTACAAGAGGATTTGTTTTAGAAGGTAATCAAAGTGTTTTTGCTAAGAACCATCTTGATGTGCGGAAAGGCTGTATACAAGAAGAATTAATCATGTCATCCGCAAACTAATAAACAGGGGGAAATAAATAATGAGTTTCTTTAAATTTGATGAAACAAACGTAAATACAGGTTTTGAATTAGTTGCTGAAGGTAAATATGAAGCGGTAATTGTAAATGCGGAAGCTGGCAAAACACAAGCTGGTAAAGAGAAATTATCAATAGATTTTGAAATTCGAAGTGATGTAACACAACATCATCAAGGAGCAAAAGTGCTGTATAACATGTTTACGTTCGAACATGAGGTTTCGGTTAGAATCGTCAATTCTTTATTAAAAGCATGTGGTTTTGGAAATCATCATGCTTTCGTATCTGCTGAAGATATGGGGAAACAACTTCTCAATAAGAATCTACAAATCACAGTAAAACATGAAGAGTACGATAAGATTGTGGATGGTCAAAAACAAAAACGTACGGTAGCCAAGGCAAAATATTATGATGTGTCAGACGTAAATCCGATAATAAGTGGTCCAGCAGTAACAGTCGGTGATGATATGTTACCGTTTTAAATAACTACATAGAGAGGTTGGTTTGTACCGACTTCTCTTTTTTATATCTTAAAAGGCTAACCGGAGGTTGTAATGAAAAAGAATCCATACAATTTTAATGAGATACCAACAGAGCTGAAAAACTTACCGCAGTGGGTGCTTTGGCGCAAAGAAGAGAGAAATGGAAAACCGACGAAGATACCGTATCAAGCCAACGGCGAAATGGCGCAAGCAAATAATAGGCGTACATGGTCGACATTTGCAACAGCGGTCAAGTTTTATTTAGAAGGCGATTATGACGGAATAGGGTTCGTGTTCAGCAGGCAGGATAACTATATAGGAATAGACATTGATAAGTGTGTTGTGGCCGGAAAAACAAATACTTTTGCAACAGAAATTATCGATACAGTAGACAGTTATACAGAGTTTTCACCATCAGGAAAAGGTATCCACATCATTATCAAAGGGAACCTTCCACAATCTGTTTTAGGTACTGGTAGGAAGAATACCAAGCATGGTTTAGAAATTTACTCATACGGACGATTCTTCACATTCACTGGAAATCGAGAAAATTCTAATAATGTGTATGATCGTACGGATGAATTAGCAGAAGTGTTTGAACAGTATTTCGATGATAGTGACATACAAGGTCGCGTGAATTTAGCAGAATTTGAAAAAGATGAAATCAAAATTTCAAATGATGCTTTATGGGAGAAAATGTTCCGTAGTAAAAATGGCGATGAAATTCGCTCATTATACAATGGAAGCCTAATTAATAAAGATCATTCGGCAAGTGACCTTTCTCTATGTAACCATTTAGCATTTTGGACAGGGAAATCAGCAACACGAATGGATTCCATGTTTCGTGAGACGAGCTTAATACGTGATAAATGGGACGTTATCCATTTCAGAGATACAAACGAAACATATGGGGAAAGAACGATAGCAACGGCTATTTCATCTACTTCTTCCACAATTCTAGATTATAAGCAACCATTCGATGAATTTTCATTTGATTTTATAAGTGAAGATGTAGCTGAAGTTGTGGAAGACAAACCAAAAAGGAAATTTAAACTAACGGAACTTGGAAATGCGGAACGTATTGCTTACGAATACGGCCATGTAATTAAATTTGTTCATGATATCGGTTGGTATATATGGGGTGGAAAACGATGGAGAGTGGATACGAAGAAAGAAATTGAAAGAATTACAGCAAAAGTTCTCCGTAGTCTTTCTAAATCAGAAGATGAATCAGAAATAAAATGGGCACGTATGTGTGAGCGTAGAAATGTAAGAATGAATAGTATCAAAGATCTTATGCCATTGGTCCCAGGAGCGCGTGAAGATTTTGATAGCCATAAATATTTATTCAATGTTGCAAATGGAATGGTAGACTTACAGACGGGTCAGCTTCGTCCACATAATCGGGAGGTATATCTATCAAAAATCACCAATGTTACATTTGATGAGCAAGCAAAATGCCCAGAGTGGCAGAAGTTTTTAGAACAAATTTTCCAAGGAAATCAAGAGTTGACGGATTATATGCAACGACTAATTGGTTATTCTCTTACTGGAGAAATTACAGAGCAAATCATGGTCTTCTTAATCGGTGGAGGTTCCAACGGAAAATCAACTTTTATCAATATCATTAAGGACCTTATGGGTGATTATGGAAGACAAGCGAAGTCCGATACTTTTATCAAGAAGAAAGAAACAGGAGCGAATAATGATATTGCTAGGTTGGCTGGGGCCCGGTTTGTATCCGCCATCGAAAGTGAAGATGGGGAGCAACTCTCAGAGACCTTTGTCAAGCAAATAACAGGTGGTGAGCCTGTATTAGCAAGGTTCTTAAGACAAGAGTTTTTCGAGTTCATACCTGAATTTAAAGTTTTCTTCACTACAAATCATAAGCCGGTTATAAAAGGTGTGGATGAAGGGATTTGGAGACGTATTCGTTTGATTCCATTCAATCTACAGCTACCTAAAGAAAAACGTGATAAGAAATTGCCAGAGAAACTTAGCTTGGAAATGCCGGGTATTCTGAACTGGGCGATTGAAGGTTGTCTGAAGTGGCAGCAGTCAGGATTAAGCGATCCAGCGATTGTTAGGAAAGCAACAGGTGATTATAAAGAGGAAATGGATATTCTTGGTACGTTCATGTTCGAATGTTGTTTCAAAAGAGAAGATTATCAGATTGAAGCAAAAGAATTGTACGAAGTTTACGCTAATTGGTGTTTCAGAAATGGTGAGCATCAATTGAAAAACAGGGCGTTTTATCGAATTTTAGAAACGCAAGGTTTCAAGAGAGAACGTGGCAACCGAAATAAGTATTACATCAAAGGTGTTACTTTAGCAGACCGAAAAAATACTTTTAAGCAGTCAGAGTTACTGAAAAACGATGAAAATAGCGAAAGTGTTACTAAAAGTAACACATTTAAAATCTCTTAAAACCCTTATGTACCAATGGTTCAAGGTGCTTTTTATACTCTTTTTGTTACTTTTGTTACTAAGTACAACCATAAACAAAAAATAAATATATATATATTCTTTATTAGGAGCGCTAAAGGTCTCATACGGTAACATGGGTAACAAAATTCTCGAATCCCTTGGGGCTGTAAGGCTCGTGTTGATTTCAAAAAGTAACACATCGCTTATTTTAGGTGTTTTTCAGTAACACTTTAAAATAACTTTTGATAACAAGAATGGATGAATGAAAATGTTTGAAAAATTTATTGAGGAAAATATTGAACGAGATAGTAAGAGTTTTGAGCTATTAGAAAACTTATATAAGCGTTATTTAATATATTGCAAAGCTCATAATTTGAAACCTATTGGTAGGAATGGATTTACTTATAGATTTACTAAAAATCGAATTGGAGTATTGCATAAATCAAAAGGTAAATCAGCTAGGTGGGGAGTGAGATTACTTCCATGCAAGTATTAGAAATTATAAGTTTAATTTGGAAATCGGGTGCAAATATCTATCTTGATCCAAGTGATGGACGAATCGGAATAAAACGACAGAACTTAATTCCTGTGGAAGTAATGCAAGCTGCGGAGAAAAATTTCAATGGTATTGATACTTGGTTTAAGTCCTGGAAGGATGCAAACAACGAAAAGATTACAATCTTGAAGATTTTTTATGAATTTTCTGGTTGGAAACATACCCGAAAGTTACATGATTGGTTGCTTGCTGATACAGATTCATTACAAATGTTCTATGACTGGACGATTGTGCTTGCGAAGAATGGATGGACAGACGTGTATGAAGATTATCGACCATTTGAAAATGATGAATCGAATGCGATGGCAAGGAAGATATATGAACGTGCAGTTATGCATGCGAAGAAAGGAGTAGGAGCATGATCAGTTATCGTTATACCGATACGGAAATAAATAACATTCTTAAAACACTCACCATCGTGATGGATACGAGAGAGAAAGATAATACTCATATTCGAGATTATTTACATCAAAAGGGAATATCGATAAAAAATCAAAAATTAGATACTGGCGATTACGGCTGTATGATACCGAAAAATGAAGAGCTGGGCATATTTCGTGATATCTATTTAGATAGCCGAGTAGAACGGAAAGCCCATATGGATGAAATCACAGGAAATTTACAAAAAAATACGCAAACAGCATTTGAGAATGAATTAATTCGATCAAAAGAGATTCCCTTCACCTTAATTGTGGAGGACCTACATGGATATGAGAAGATGTTGCAAGGGAAGTATCATTCCAAATACAATCCACTAGCGTTACTGGGAAGGCTAAATACATTTAAAGCAAAATACGGTTTTGAAATCGTGTATTTGGATAAGAAATTCAGTGGGAATTGGATTTATCATCATTTTTATTATCAAGCGAAACATTACTTTAAATTGGGGGCTTTTTAGGAGATAAAAAAGAGGACTCTTATATGAGAGCCCTGAGAGGAAATTAGGTGAATCGCAAATTCAAAAAATTGGCGTATGAATAGTATATCCAAAGTATAAAAATATATACAACAAAGCAGCTAGCAAATGCTAACTGCCCAGTTGATAAGAGAAATTTCGTTAAATCAGGTCTCAGTTTTCAATAGATTCAGCTATTCACCAGCTTATGGATAGTATGAGCAGAAATTAGAATTTTATGCAGGAAGGAAAACATGAAAGCATATAGCAGGCTAGGTACATCATGTATACGAGTATAAAGTGAAACAAAAGTATGTTTTGAAGAAAAAAGACTGACAGAAACCTAGGAAATCGGGGGTTGAATTCTTTCTGAATACCATAGGTATCTAGAAGGGTAAAGTATCTGTAAATGGATGCTAAGTATGTTTAATGAGTTTTGAGAATGCAAGGTGTGTTTTTGAAGGGCTTATCTGTAACCTACCTTGTCATCATGAAAAATAGAGAAATTTGAGGAGTCCACACCATGAATGCAAAAGAAATAAGAATGTATATATTAGATTTGCAAGACAAGCATTGCGCAACGTGTGAATATCGGGCAAATCAGTCTCCGAAGTATTGTTTGAAGAATTGTAAGGTTGGAGAAGAATTGTATAGATTAGGAAAAAAATTAGCTCCTTGTGTAGGACAAGTCAGAGAAAATCCGAAACGGAAAAATTGGGAAGAATTGATGCCGAAAATTTTAGAAATGTTACAAAGAGAACTACCGATGTATGTAATTGCTATAGAAGTAAACTGTGAAGTGAACACGTTGCAGAAGCAACTCAAAAAAATGGGATTATGGCAGTCAACAAGCAGAAAACAAATACAAGAAAATGCTCATAAAAGATGGGATGAACGATGTAAACAAGCTGTCATGTTCGTGAAAAAGGACTTACTTATCAAGCAATCTGTCAGCAATTAGGGTGTAGTCGGAACAGTTTGTATCATCACCTTAAAAAAAGAGGGCTAAAGTAAACATGAAACCGATGTGTGTATAGAATTACAAAATTATAAAAGTGTAGATGTGGTGAGGTAGAAATAACAGGAACGAGAGTAGGTGTATCGTCATTGTTCAATTGGCTGAAAGAATATCAAAGGTTAGAAGAGGAGATTGCCTATTTAGAATATAATCTAGATAAAACAAAAACAGAATTAAAACGCTGGATTCATGGTGATTTACAAGACGTCCGTTTAACTGCTGAATCGGAAGGTGCAAAGGTAGAAGAACGTATTGAAGCAATTGAATATGAGTTAGCACATAAGATGAATGATATGTACAAACTGAAAAAATTAATTAGTAGGTTTAGCGGGTTGGATAATAAAATACTTAAAATGAAATATGTGGATGGTATGACGTTGGAACAAATAGCTGAAGAAATTAGTTATAGCTCTAGCCATATTAAAAAGAAACATGCTGAAATAGTTCGTTTGATTAAATTCGTAGAGCGCGAAGGTATCATTTAGATTCACTCCTAAAGTGAATCGAAACTCTTGAAAATATCGATTATAGTAATAACATAAGAAATTGACGAAAGGGTAACTGGTGCACGGTTGCTCTTTTATTATACAAAAATTATATAGGTGTTGTAGAGATGCCTTTAACGTTGCATAGTGGAGATTTGAATAAGTTGGCAAGAGATACTTCACAGGACAGTATCAATTTCATGGTGGGTGACAAAAGATTATATCTTTGAAAAGGAGAGTGCAAGTAAATGATTATTGAAAATAGAAAAACAATATCGGGTATAGAGTATTGGGATAACAAAGAAAAACGAAGTCTATTTGTACCAACTGGTGAAGAACAAGGATTCGAAGTAACTGTTAATCCAGAGAGTATGATCATTAAGCATGCTGATAATAAAGTAATTGGTGTGGAAGTAATTGATGCCAATACTGAAATTAACTTGAATGATATGAATGCTGAACAGTTACTATCCTTTGCTAAAGATAATGGCATCGATGTACCAGGCAAGTTAAAGAAAGAAGAAACAATTCGTAACTATGTCGTTGAGCAATTAACGAATGATACTGAATGAAATATTGTGACTTCAATGGCTGCCATAACAAGATAAGCAAAGGGCGTTACTGCGAAGAACATAAGCGTAACAAGCCGAGGAAGAAGAAGGATAAGAAGAACATCTACCATCATGAGAACAAACCATTCTATCGTACGGATGCATGGAAGCTTGTCAGGTCTCAAGTTTACGAAAGAGAGAATGGTTGCTGTCAACGATGTGGAAGGTTCGTCTTTGGTCGAAGTGCTCATGTTCACCACGTAATACCAATCAAAAAAGATCCAACTCTTAAATTAGAAGAGGATAACCTCAGATTACTTTGTCCAGTTTGTCATACAATCGAAGAAAATGAAGATAAACCGAAAAAAGTTTTTCCGAGTTATTTTGGAAGCCCCCCTATCAAAAATTAAAATTTCCTCTTTGGGGAGGATAGGTAGCTTGGGGGGCATATTAATAGTTGCGCCATTTTTTTAAAATGAAGGGGGGTGTGAAAATGGCTCGCATGTCAAAGAAGAAAAAGTTGGAAATGCTAGATGTTGCAAGGGATGAAGAACGAAATAGAATCATAAAATTATTGACTGAAGATGACAATTTCACACCTTCCTTAGAACCATTAATTGATAATTATTTAGATGCTTTTATCATTTATAAAACGATGTTTGAAGAATGGAAAGCTGATGGTTTTGCTCCTACAAAAACGCATAAAAACAAGGCTGGAGCAGTAAATGAAATGAAACATCCGCTCGCTCAACAAGTTGAAACTTGGAATGATAAGAAGAATAAAATGTTAGAAGCTCTCGGAATGACGAATAAGGGGAAAAGTTTACAAAAAACACCAAGAAACAATGAAAATATGCAATCTAATGAACCAAAAGATGAATTAGCAGTTCATCGAGCCAAATGGCGGAAATCTACATGATGATTAAACTAGGCGTGAACTATGCGGATCAGTATGCAAGTCACGTCATGGAGCATAAAAAGAAATACCCGAAATCGATCATTCTTGCGGTAGAGCGATATAAGAAGTGGAAAAAAAGAAAAGATATTTGGTTTGAAGTAGATCGAGCAAATGAAATGTTAGATTTCGTTCAATCTTTCATCCGCCATGTGAAAGGACCACTGGCCGGTCAATTGATGGAATTAGAATTGTGGGAAATGTTTGTCTTTGCTAATATGTATGGTTGGTATCGTAAAAATGAAAAAGGGAAAGATGTCCGTGTTGTTCGAGAGGCCTATGTGCAAGTGCCAAAAAAGAATGGGAAAACAATTATTGCCGCAGGTGCACTGCTCTATGCGATGTATGGAGAACTGGAACTGGGAGCGGATTGTTATTGTGCAGCATCTGATTATGAACAAGCACAAAATGCAGCGGAACCTATTGCGCAAGCAATAGAAAACTCGGAACCGTTGGCACGACATACACAGGTGTATAAAGGAATCAATGGTACAGTGAGTGGTGCCATGTACCGATATCATAAAAATGGTATTGCTTATCAGAATAAATTTAAGGTATTAACGAAAAACACGAAGGGTCTTGAGGGAAAGAACCCTTATTTTGTATTGAACGATGAATTACATGCACAAGAAAACATGGACATGTACGATAATTTAAAATCTGCCCAGGTATCTCGTGAACAGCCCATGATGCTGAATATTTCAACGGCAGGTAAAGGCTCATCGAGCGTCGGAATGCGTGTATATAAACTTGCAAAAGAAGCGTTGGAAAAAGATAATGATGATCCTTTATTTGTTGCAATTTGGGAGCCAAACAAAGGGTATGACTGGACGGATAGAACAGTATGGAAGATGGTGAATCCGAATATTGGTGTTTCTGTTACGATGGAGCAACTCGAGAATGAGTATAAAAAAGCGCAACAATCCGCACATTCAAAAGCGGAATTTCTTTCCAAGCATCTAAATGTCTTTGTAAATAGTGCAGACAATTATTTTGAACATGATCAAGTTCAACATGTGCTTGTGGAAGATTTGGATGATCTCACAGGAGAAATATGTTATGTAGGATTGGATTTATCGAAAACAACGGATTTAACTTGTGTAAGTTTGAATTTTCCTACTCATGATAAGGAAGGCAATTCAATTTTAAAAGTGAAACAAATGTACTTTATTCCCACTGATAATATTGAATTTAGAGAAAAAGAAGATAATGTTCCCTATACCGATATGGTTGAACGTGGTTTCGTTACATTTTGTGATGGCAAGATGATAAACCAAGACCAGGTTATGGACTACATTGTGGAATGTATGAATGTATATGACGTACGACAAATAAACTATGATCCAGCAATGTCACAAAAATTAATTGAAAAACTTGAGAACATGGGTCTTGAATGTATTGCTGTAAATCAATTCCCTAATGTTATGAATGCGATGATTGATGATTCAGAAATACTAATTTATGAAAAGCGTTTAATTACAGACAATCCTTTATTTGTTTATTGCGCCCTTAATGTTGTAGTAGTAACGAATATTAACGGAATGAAAGCCCCAAGTAAGCGACAGTCCAAAAAGAAGATTGATGGATTTGTGGCTTTTTTAGTTGCTCATAAAGAAACAATGATGGTTATGGATAGCATAACTGAAGAAGGTATGGATGAATTGATTGGTGATATTTATCGATAGAGAGGCGGTGAAAAATTGGGTTTAAGGGATAGATTTTCAAATTACTTATTTAAAAAGGCTGAAAAGCGTGGTTATCTTGATGATGTTTTAGGAAAGAGTATTCGTTATGGTGGTGTGTATGTTACAGATTCAAACATCTTACAATCTAGCGATGTTTACGAGTTGTTACAAGATATCAGTAATCAAATGGTATTGGCTGATATCGTTGTGGAAGATGAATTCGGGAATGAAACTAAAGATGATATTGCACTTCGTATTTTAAAGAATCCGAATGATTATCTTACACAATCTGAATTCATTAAATTAATGACGAATACTTATTTACTCGAGGGAGAAACGTTCCCTGTATTAAATGGTGCTCAAATACATGTAGCTTCAAATGTATTTACAGAGTTAGATGATAATTTAGTAGAGCATTTTAATATTGGTGGTCACGAAATTCCTCCGTTTATGATTCGTCATGTGAAAAATATTGGCGCAGATCATTTAAGAGGAAAAGGCCTTCTTGATTTGGGAAGAGATACACTTGAGGGTGTTATGTCAGCCGAGAAAACTTTAACTGACAAATATAAAAAGGGTGGACTATTAGCATTCTTGTTACATTTAGATGCCCATATCAATCCACAGAATGGAGCGCAGTCAAAATTAATCAATGCCATTTTAGATCAACTGGAATCAATCGATGAAGCAAGGTCTGTAAAAATGATTCCTCTTGGAAAAGGGTATTAATAGACACACTTAAAAGCCCGTTAGACGACGAAAAGACCCTAGCATACCTAAATGTATATAAAAAAGATTTAGGTAAGTATTTAGGCATAAATGTGGATACATACACAGAGCTAATCAAAGAAGATATTGAGAAAGCAATGATGTATATCCACAACAAGGCAGTTAGACCAATAATGAAAAATTTTGAAGACCATTTGAGTCTTCTTTTTTATGGTCAAAATTCGGGGAAACGAATTAAATTCAAGATTAATATTCTTGATTTTGTTACGTATAGCAACAAAACGAATATTGGTTACAACCTTGTGCGTACAGCTATTACTTCACCTGATAATGTCGCTGATATGCTTGGATTCCCTAAACAAAATACAAAGGAATCACAAGCTATTTATATTTCAAATGATGTAACTGAAATCGGTAAGAAAGAAGCGAACGATGGTTCATTGGGAGGAGGTGAAGAGAATGAAAATTGAGGTCCGAGGGAATCAAGTCATACTTGATGGTTATGTGAATGTTGTGGACAGAGAAAGTCGCATGTTGCCTTCTCCAAGGGGATATTTCAAAGAGAGAATTGTTCCTAAAACATTTGAAAGGGCATTAAAGAAAGCAAAGAATGTGGATTTACTTTTTAACCACGATAAAAATAGAAAGCTTGGCTCTATTGAAAACGGAAATCTGGAATTATATGAAGACAATATTGGTTTAAGAGCCATTGCTACGGTTACAGATGAACAAGTGATTAAGAAGGCAAGGAATAAAGAATTACGTGGTTGGTCATTTGGTTTTGTTTCTGAAAAAGATTCATGGGAAGAAGGTGAATCTGGTGTTCAAAAACGATCTATTGAAGAATTAGAGCTTTTAGAAGTTTCTATTTTGGACATGACGCCAGCTTATGTTGCAACTTCTATTGAAACTAGGGGCGAAAATACTGCCGTGATTGAAATGAGAAGTGAAGAAGCAGCTATAAAAACAGTTGTGGAAGATGATACAGAGGAAAGAAACAACATTATTAAACAAATAAAAAAAGTCCTGGAGGAAAATTAAAATGAACTTAAAAGAAATCTTAAAAGCATCTCAAGCACGAAATAAAGCTCGATTAGCAGAATTACAAGGAAAAGTAGAAAAAAATGAAGTTCGTTCGGAAGAATTAGCAGCAGTTAAGGCTGAAGTGGAAGCATTAACAGAAGAAGCGAAAACTCTTGCTGATGAATTAGCAAAATTAGAAGCAGACGAAAAGGAAGAAGATCCAGACAAAAAGAAAGATGACGATCCAGATAAAAAAGAAGATCCAGAAGTAAAAGAAGATCCAAATCAAACAAATGAAATTCCAAAAGAAGAACGTTCTGAAATCATGGCAGCTATTGCAACAGGTCTTTCTACTAAAGGTCATAAATCTACTAAAAACAAAGAAAAGGAAACTCGTTCAGCCTTTGCTAATTATATTGTGGGTAATATTGATGAAAGAGAAGCTCGTGCATTAGGATTAGTTACTGGAAATGGTTCTGTTACGATTCCAGATTTCTTAAGTAAAGAAATTATTACGTATGCTCAAGAAGAAAACTTCTTACGCCGATTAGGGACAGGGGTAAAAACAAAAGAGAACATTAAGTACCCTGTTTTAGTTAAAAAGGCAGAAGCTCAGGGTCATAAAAACGAGCGAACAAATAACGAAATTCCGGAAACGGATATTGAATTTGATGAAATCGAATTATCACCAACGGAGTTCGATGCACTTGCAACTGTAACGAAAAAATTATTAGCGCGTACAGGTTTACCAATTGAACAAATTGTTATGGACGAGTTGAAAAAAGCTTATGTTCGTAAGGAAACGCAATATATGGTGAATGGTGATGAAGCGAATAACATCAATGATGGTGCATTAGCAAAGAAAGCTGTCGAGTTTAAAACTGATGAAAAGAATCTTTATGATGCATTAGTGAAAATGAAAAATACACCTGTTAAAGAAGTACGTAAAAAAGCACGATGGGTATTAAATACAGCAGCACTAACAAAAATTGAAACAATGAAAACTGATGATGGTTTCCCATTACTTCGTCCATTTAATCAAGCAGAGGGCGGCATTGGTTATACATTGTTAGGCTTCCCTGTTGAGGAAGAAGATGCAATTGATATTCCTGATTCACCAGATACACCAGTATTCTATTTCGGTGACTTCTCTAAGTTCTATATTCAAGATGTCATTGGATCATTAGAAGTACAAAAATTAGTTGAGTTATTCTCGCGTACAAACCGAGTAGGTTTCCGCATCTGGAACTTACTAGATGCTCAATTAATTTATTCTCCATTTGAAGTACCAGTTTATAAGTACGTCTTGCAGGATGGTACGCCGACGAAACCCTGATGAACCGCTTCCGATTGGAGAAGCGGTAATTGAGAAGAGTTTGATACTTTCATAGGGGGGATGACAAAATGGGAAAAACAAAAGAAGAATTAAAAATGTTATTTGTGACGGGATATAAGCCGACGCAACAAGATTTTACAGATTTAATTGATGTAGCAGGAGTCCAAGGGCCTAAAGGAGATAAAGGCGAAACGGGAAGCCCAGGTCTGAAAGGAGACAAAGGTGATACTGGTGCGAAAGGCGCTGATGGAAAAAATGGAACGAACGGTGCCAATGGTGTTGGTGTGAAATCTATTTCTTTAACTGTTGATGGTGCTGGAAAATTAACAGGTGGAACATGGATTGGAACGGATGATAAATCGAATGCTATTGCTATAAATAACTAGTGTGGGCGCTTAATATGGGTGATTTAACTGAGAAATTAAAATCGCATATTCATTGGGAAGAGGGCATGGATGATTCTATGCTCTCTTTTTATATCAATCAAGCAAAGACTTATGTAAGAAATGCGACAGGCAAGCAGACCGAGTATTTAATTATTATGGTCGCCGGTATTTACTATGATTACAGGATTGCTGAAAAAGAATTAGAACAAGCTCTTGATGCTTTAACGCCGATGTTTGTCCAGGAGGTTTATGCTGATGAAGAGAAAGACGAATAAACTCAAATGGATGGGTGAGCTACTTAAATTAGGAGAAACCATTGATTCGGAAAATGACCGTGTTGTGATGGGATATCCGTTAGAACGTAACATTCGTTATAATAATATTGGGGTTACAGCCACTGATAAATTTACAACGAAAGATACGAATGAAATTGTAAAGAAAATTGAAGTCCGTATCGATCGTGACATTGAAAATAATCAAAAGGATTATCGTGTAAAAGTTGGTGGCCGTATCTATAATATTGAGCGTATTTATGTACGTGAAGAAGATCGATTAATGGAGGTGTCATTGTCCTATGCAAATTAGCTTTCAAGAGTTACGAGATATCATGAGGAAATCTGGTATACCAGTTTATCGTGATAGTGCACCTACAACAGCAAAATATCCTTACATTGTGTATGAATTTGTGAATGAACAGCATAAACGGGCTTCAAATAAGGTTCTAAAAGATATGCCACTTTATCAAATTTCTGTTATTACAAATGGAACTGAAAAAGATTATGAGCCGTTAAAGGCTGTTTTTAATGCAGTAGGCGTGTCTTATTCTCAGTTTGATGGAATGGGTTATGACGAGAATGACGACACTATCACGCAGTTTATCACGTATGTGAGGTGTATCCAGTAATGGCTTCCAATAACAATGGCTTTTCTGAAGCTTTAGAAGATATTAATACGCTATTACGTGTGAATAAAAAGGTCGAACTGGATGTATTGGACGAAGCAGCCAAGTATTTTGCGAGTAAATTAAAACCAAAAATCAAAGCATCCAATAAAAACAAGCGGACACATTTAAGTGATAGCCTAAAGGTTGTTGTGAAAGATGATCGTGTATCTGTGGAATTTAAAGAGGAAGCTTGGTATTGGTATTTAGTTGAACATGGTCATAAAAAAGCAAAAGGTAAGGGGCGTGTGAAAGGAAAACACTTTGTCCAGAATACCTTTGATGCAGAAGGTGACAAAATTGCTGATATGATGGCACAAAAAATAATTGATAGAATGTGAGGATGATAGACATGCCAATTGAAAATAAAGAAATTCAATACACGGTAGGTATCGAAGATTTATATCTATGTATGATGAAAGGTAATGAATCGACAAATGCCTTACCAACCTATGAGGACATAACTTATAAGCAAACAAACATTACAGATTTAACAATTTCGACGACATCTACCAACTTTACAAAATGGGCGTCTAATAAAAAAATCATAAATATTGTCAAAAATACAGCATTTGGATTAGCTTTTAATCTTGCTGGTCTAAATCGTGAAGTGAAAGATAAAATCTTTGCTAAAACACGTAAAAAAGGTGTGTCTTTTGAAACAGCGAAGGCGAAGGCGTATCCAAAGTTCGCAGTAGGTGTTGTATTCCCTTTAAATGATGGAACAAAAATAGTACGTTGGTATCCAAAATGTACGGTTGCTCCAGTAGAAGAATCTTGGAAAACACAAGGTGATGAAATGACTGTGGATGACATTGCTTACACAATTACAGCAGATCCATTGTTATGTAACGATGTAACACAAGCTGAATTGGATACTGGCGATCCAGAGGCAAAAGGAATGAAAGCTGAAGATTTCCTAAAACAAGTCATTTGTGATGAATCTCAATTAACGCAACTTGGTGGAACATCGACACCAGGGAAATAAGGAGTGGTAATATGGCACGTTTAAGTGATTTAGTAAATGTAAATATAACTAGAAATAGCATTAAGATACAGGGTGTCTCAATCCCTGTTATTTTTACTTTTGAATCTTTTCCTTATGTGGAAGAAGCATTTGGAACACCTTATCATGAATTTGAAAAAGAAATGAATGATATGTTAAGAAAAGGTCAATTTAGCCTGGGAGAAAATGAAGCGAAATTGATGCGTGCATTAATTTATGCGATGGTACGTAGTGGTGGTACGGAATGTACAGTAGATGAATTGAAAGGTGCTATTCCTATGAATGAATTACCTGATATTTTCATCGTTGTATACGAAATTTTCAGTGGTCAAACTTTCCAACATTCTGATATGGAGAAGTTGAAGCAAGAAAAAAAGTAAAAAACATACTGACTAAAAACGAGGAATCTCAGTCCGAATTGGACTGGGATTTTTATTTTTATGTCGGTAATACGTTGCTTGGTTTAAGTATGGATGACTTTTGGAAAATCACACCGGCACATTTTCTAAAACAATTCATTATGCATCTCAGATACAACAATCCAGATGCATTACATGAGCAGAAACCGAAACAAATTTACACGCTAGATCAAACACCATTCCTATAAGAAATGAGGTGAAAAAATGCCTGGGAATAGTAAAGAAAGAAATGTTGTTCTTCATTTTAAAATGGATGGCCAAGTTCAGTATGCAAATACATTGAAACAAATCAATATGGTTATGAATAATGCAGCGAAAGAATATAAAAATCATATTGCAGCAATGGGCCAAGATGCGACAATGACTGATAAACTTCTTGCTGAAAAGAAGAAGCTTGAAATTCAAATGGAAGCAGCCAAGAAACGTACAGCTATGTTACGTGCTGAATATCAAGCGATGTCTAAGGACACAAGTACAACCGCCGAACAACTCAATAAGATGTACGGGAAGTTGCTTGATGCAGAACGTGCTGAGACTTCTCTTGATAACGCAATGAAAAGAGTGAACGAAGGTCTTTCCGAACAAGCAATGGAAGCTAGGGAAGCACGTGGAACTTTACTGGATTTACAAGAGAATTCTAAGAAACTTGAAGCTGAACAGAAACGTTTGACAAGCTCATTCAAACTTCAAAATGCTGAATTAGGTCAAAATGCTAGTGAAGCGGATAAGTTGGAATTAGCGCAGAAACAACTACGTCAGCAAATGGAAATGACGGATAGGGTCGTTCACAACTTAGAACAACAATTAAGTGCAGCAAAGCGTGTGTATGGTGAAAACTCTACTGAAGTGCAGCAACTTGAAGCTAAATTAAACCAAGCAAAAACGACATTAAAGCAATTTGAAAACTCATTACAGAGTGTTGGGCGAAGTGGTTCACAAGCGGCGGATGGAATGGCGGAAATCAATAAGAAACTTGATATGAACAATGTAATGGAAGCCGCTGAAGTTCTACAAGGAATATCCGAAAAATTGATTGAAATGGGAAAGTCGATTGTAAATACAGCAATAGAGTTTGATGGATCACAGCGGAAAATCCAGGCGTCATTAGGATTGACTGGGAAAGGTGCCGAAAATCTTCAAAAGATTGCAGTCGATACATGGAAAAAAGGCTTTGGTGAAAATCTTGAAGAGGTAGATAATGCATTGATAAAAGTCTATCAAAATATGCGTGATGTTCCGTATGACGAGCTTCAAATGGCGTCGGAAGATGTTCTAACACTAGCTAAAGTTTATGATGTGGATTTAAACGAAGCAACACGTGGCGCAGGGCAATTAATGTCACAGTTTGGTCTATCGACACAAGAAACATTTGATTTACTTGCTGCCGGTGCTCAAGAAGGTTTAAATTATTCGGATGAATTATTTGATAATTTATCTGAATATGCGCCTTTATTCAAACAAGGTGGTTTTCGTGCGCAAGAAATGTTTACAATTTTAGCAAATGGAACAAAAAGCGGTTCGTATAACTTAGACTATATCAATGACCTGGTGAAGGAATTTGGTATACGTGTACAAGATGGTTCGAAAGGTGTATCAGAAGGATTTGGCGATTTATCTGAAGAGACACAAAAAGTGTGGAAATCATTTAATGAAGGTAAGGGAACGGCAGCTGATGTATTCAATGCTGTATTAGGTGATTTACGTAAAATGGATGATAAAGTAAAGGCAAACCAGATTGGTGTCGCTTTATTTGGTACTAAATGGGAAGACATGGGCGCTGAAGCTGTACTTAGTCTAAATCATGTACATGGTGGTCTTGGTGATGTAACTGGACGTATGGATGAAATGAAGAAACTTCAGGAAGAATCTTTGGGGCAGCAATTCCAAAAAGCAGTAAGAGAAACGCAGGCTGCGTTAGAACCACTTGGAAAGAAATTTGCAGAATTAGCGAAAGACATGTTACCTCCAATTGTCGATGGAGTTAAAGCTGTAATGGATTGGTTTAGTAAATTGTCTGAAGCTGATCAAACGCTTTTAATCGTGATGGGTGCATTGAGTGCTGCGTTTATTATTCTAACTCCAATTGTAGCTGCTCTCGCTGTTTCATTTGGTGCGTTGAATCTGTCGTTTTTACCTGTGATAGCTACCATTGTAGCAGTTTCCTTGGTGATAACTGGTATTATCATGTTAATAAGAAACTGGGGTGCCATAACTGACTGGCTTTCTGAAAAGTGGTCACAATTTTCATCCTGGTTTGGTGGATTGTGGTCTAGTATAGTTCAGGCATGTAGCGATGGATGGTCTGCCACAGTTGCATATTTTTCGGAAGCGTGGTCTTCATTTATTGAGATGATGCATGAATTTTTTGATCCGATAGGTCAGTTTTTTAGCGATTTATGGTCGGAAATTGTCGAAACAGTATCTTCCTGGTGGTCGAATCTTGTTACGACTGCATCTGAATTGTGGAGTCAACTGACTCAAGCCTGGCAAGAAACTTGGAATACGATACTTACCGTCTTAGATCCAATTATTTCGGCGATATCTGTCGTTTTAGAAGCAGGTTGGTTATTCATACAGGCAGGTACACAAATTGCCTGGGCTTTAATAAGTAAATATATTATTGATCCGATTACTGAAGCGTACAACTGGTGTAAAAATCAGCTTGGTGATCTCGTTTTCTGGTTAAATTCACAGTGGGAAACAGCGAAATCTTATACATTTGCAGCTTGGAATTTGGTAAAACAGTATGTTATCCAACCAGTTCAGGAATTGTGGAATACAACGAAACAAAAACTGTCAGATTTAGCAAATTGGATATTAACAAACTGGGATACTATAAAATCCTATACGCTAACAGCTTGGAATTTGATAAAAAAATACGTGATTGATCCAGTAACAGAGGCTTACAATTCAGCTAAGCAAAAATTTACTGACTTATATAATTCAGCACAAGAAAAATTTGATTCTGTAAAAAATGCAGCGCAAGAAAAGTTTGATGCAGCAAAGAGATTTATCGTTGATCCGATAAAAGATGCGGTAGACAAAGTAAAGGGATTTATTGATAAAATTAAAAGTTTCTTTAGCGATTTGAAATTAAAGATTCCGAAACCGGAAATGCCTAAAATGCCACACTTCAGTCTGCAGACTAGTACGAAAAATATTTTGGGTAAAGACATTACTTTCCCATCTGGGATTGATGTGCAATGGCGTGCAAAAGGAGGTATCTTTACTAGACCTACCATTTTCGGTATGAGTAATGGTCAGTTGCAAGGTGCAGGTGAAGCGGGGCGAGAAGCAGTTTTACCGTTGAATAAAAAGACATTAGGTGAGATTGGTGAAGGGATTGCAGCAACGATGTCTACTGAACCAACTGTAATTAATATTTATAATCCTTCAGTGAGGGATGATCGTGATGTTGACCGCATGGTCGGAAAAATAGATGATGCACTTGCTCAAAAAGGGCGTAATTCAAAAATAGGAATAGGGAGGACGACTTAATTGTTGGATATAGGAATCGATAATGAATTAGCAAGCAGTTACGGATTAGGTGTAGTAGGTCGTCCTGTGATTTCTACCGCAAAACAAAAGGTAGAACATATAGAAATACCAGGACGACATGGTTCACTTACAAAGAAAGGGACATATGAAAATGTTTCTTTTAAGGTGAAATTTAATATGTTGGAAAGAGAAAATATTAAACCTTTCATAAGACGTGCAAAACCTTGGTTATTACAAGGGAAAACACTCTTTTTCACAGATGAAGATGTGTATCGGAAGATTAAGCATGTTGAAATGGGAGACATCATAACTGAGATTGAGGAGCATGGTGAATTCGAGGTAGATTTTACGCTAGGCCCCTTTGAATATACAGAAGATGTAAACCTAAAGCTCACCGAACCTGGTGTCATTTATAATCCAGGTACAATTGAATCTGATCCTAAGTTTTGGATTGTGGGAAATGGTACTTTCCGTATAACAATCAATGACGTCTCTTTCCAAATAAAAGATGTGAATGGTTCTGTTGTTATAGACTCAGAAGTACTTGAAGCATATACCGATACCATATCAATGAATCATAAAATGGTTGGGCAGTTCCCTATATTGGGCGTGGGGGAAAATACAATAGAGTGGTCAGGAGCAATTCAATTTATGGAAATTAGGCCTAGGTGGAGATATGCATGATTACTTTATATAAACCAAATGAGACTGATTTTACACACAATGGTATAGGAGCTTTAGATAAAAATATGTATAACGCGACTGTTGAGGAAGAACTTAATGGTTTATTTTTATTTTCATTTCGTTATCCATTGTTTGCGCCGCACGGTCTGGAAATAGAGGGAATGAGCATCATTAAAGTTCCAACTCCTGATGGTGAACAACTATTTCGAGTAGCAGCTCCTAAAGTCAGCATGGGTGAGATTACAGCGCAATGTTATCACATCTTTTATGATTTAACAGAAAATCTGATTGAAGATATTTTTGCTGAAACAACAAATGGCAATGGAGCTATGAATCGTATGTCAGCAGGATGCCAATACAAGCATCCTTTTCAGTTTTATTCAGATGTACCAAAGATAGCCAGTGCACGTATTGTCCGTAAAAATCCTGTGGAAGCATTATTGGATTCTAGTCAAGACAATTCATTTGTTAATCGTTGGGGCGGCGAATTAAAACGAGATAATTTTGATGTGAAGATGCTACTAAATCGCGGTATGGATCGTGGAGTAGTGATTCGGCATAAAAAAGATTTGCTTGGATACGAGGGAAATGTTGATTGGAAAAGTCCCATAACTAGAATCATGCCACAAGGTTTTGAGGAATTATTTCTTCCTGAAAAGTATGTGGATAGCCCACTTATAAATAAGTATCCTCATCCGAAAATTAGAGTGATTGAGTTTAAACATATTAAAGCAGCTATTGGTGAAAATGCTGACGATGAAGATGCAGTTCCGTTAGAAGAAGCGTATAAATTATTACGTCAGGCCGCAAAAGATATGTTTACGATTCAAAAAATTGACCAGCCTAAAGCAACTTATAACGTTAAGTTTCAGGAGTTATCACAAACGGAAGAGTATAAGGATTATAAGCATTTACAAAGTGTTTATATGGCGGATACGGTTACGGTCGAACATCAAGAAGATGGTATTGATATAAAGGCGAAGGTAATTGCATATAAATATGATCCAATAAAAAAAGAGTATCTGGATATAACCATTGGTAACTTCAAAGAATCCTTTACAGACGTTTCCGGTAAGGTTGATTTGGTACAAGAAGAGTTGTCCAATATGCCAGGCTCTATTTTGGATGCAGCAAAAACAAATGCTACAAGCCTTATTAATTCTGGGTTCGGAGGGCATGTCCGTGTTTATCCAGATCGTATTTTAATTATGGATACGAAAGATGAAAAGAGTGCGAAAAAGGTTTGGCAATGGAACTTGAATGGATTAGGGTATTCTTCCACAGGTGTGAATGGCCCATATGGAACTGCCATTACAAGTGACGGAAGAATTGTTGCTGATTTTATTACTGCAGGTACGTTGAGTGGAAATCTTGTGCAAGGTGGAGAAATAACAGGTGCAACATTACGAACTTCAGATAGTGTCAACTATGTAAATATTTCAAAGCAATTCATACGCTTGTATGAGTCATCTAAAACAAGGGTGTTTGTAGGGTATTACAAAAATAGTAGAAATGAAATACAACCAACTCTTATTTTAGGCGGAGATTCAGATTCCACAGGGGCAAATGGTGCTATTATGGTGTACCAATTCTCAGATACGAGCGTTAAGTCTGGTGGAATCGGAATTACAAAAGGACTCGAGGGCAATGGATACTTGAATGCAGCATCTTTATACTTTTCACAAACAGGTAACGCAATGCTTGACGCTGATAAAATGATTGTCCTAGATGCCCAAAGTGAGATGAGATTTAAGGTTAAAGATCAATTCCGCTTTTATCGTAATGACAATTGGATTGCAAGTATCGGGGTTGCATCTGGAGGGGATACAGATATCATGCTCCCAAATGCGATAATACGAAATTCGAGTTGGGACAATGGGTATATCCAAGTGAAAACCGCTCTTGGGACATATTATCAAGGAGTAATTGCTTCAGACTTCAAAGTTTCTTCAAAAGAAACCTATAAAACCAATATCCGTCCTGTTGCATTCAGCGCACTGGAAAAGGTAATGGAATGGGAAATTAAACAATACAATTTGAAAACCGACATTCCAAAACTGTATGAAATGCGTATGAATCGTAAGGAAGGAGAGCCAACAATTACTACAGATGCAATTCCTACACATTATGGTTTAGTTATTCCAAAAGAATCAGAGGAAAATGGTGTAGGCTTATACGGAATGCTTTCACAATTAACAAGTGCATTTCAAGAGTATGTAACTAAAACTAGGGCTAAATTCGAGGAAATAGAGCCGATAAAGCCTAAAGGGAATATAAAACATAGGAACAAAGTAAAACGTCAAAGAAGACCGCCTAGACGTGTGAAAAGGAATAGTTAGAGAGAGGTGTAGTCATGCGAAATGAGGAAATTATTATAGATTTAGCAGATCCTGTGTTTACAAAAACAATTCGTTCTCGGCAGAATGACAAAAATGGGTTGAAGCTTACGGTGTACGTAAGAGAAAAAGGGGAGAAGGTGGATTTAACAGGATATGTGGTTAAATATGAGGCGACAAATCACACAGGAGTATTCATTCGAGATGATGCTCAAATAGTTGATGCAAAGAATGGTGTGTTTTCCTATACGTTTACATCTCAAGCTGTTTCCACATCGGATGATTGGACAGCTTATTTTGTGATGGAAAAAAGTACAGAACGAATGAGTACACCAGATATTCGTATTACATTAAGACGTGATGTGAAAGAAGGAAATATTAAAATCGAAAACTATATTTCTGAGTTTGAGATTATTAAGAAAACGTTAGACGAGCTGCAGAAGAAATTAAATGCTATGGATGTTGTTAAGAAAAGCGGAGACACCATGACAGGTGACCTAGGGATGGACCCAGGTAAATCAGTTCAGTTTAAATCAAGTGGAAGTACTAATAATAATTATGTTCTTAGAGGTCAAGCGGGACAGAATAAGCTAGTACTCTCAGATATCACGTCAAATAAGTTTATTTGGGATTACTTCAGTGACACGGATACTTTCACAGTTATATCTAACACGAACCTCTTAAAGAAAACAGGAGATATTATAACAGGGCTTTTAAAGTTCCATGCTCTGGGTCAAATGTTGATGACTCAACCTGATTCAGCGACAGGTCCTTCTGCTCGTGGGTTACACTACGCGGATAAAGACACAGACGGAAGCGTTAATCGTGGCGGAATGGGACGTTTCAAAGGGGCTAACAACGGTGAAGAATATCTGTACATGGGATTCGGTGCTACTCCCTGGGATTCTCAAAGTGGGTTAATAGTTCGACCTGATGGATCAGCAACCTTGAAAGGTAAAAAGATAGCAACCGCTGAAAATGATACAGGATGGATTAAGCTTGCTACAACTGGGGTGGAAAATGTTGCTAACAGAGATATGAAATACAAGAGAAGTGGTGAAAACATGAGTGTAATTGGTTCAGTTCGAAATCCTCAAAATGAGGCAGTATTCGCTACATTACCAGTTGGATTTAGACCGGTACAACACATTGCTTTTCCAGCGCTGGCATATGGATATACACCCGCAGCGTGTGAAGTGACAATAAAACCTGATGGGGGGATTTTCGTGAATGGTGTTCCGAGCGGGAGTACGGTTCATATTGCAATGAACTTTTTAATTTAAATCGTACAAGTTAAGCGTGCATAAGCAGGCTTATTTATTTTGCTCAAGGGGATGAGAACAGTGGAGGAACAAATCTTCAATTCAATGATTCAACAAGGAGCATTCGCAGCGTTATTTGTGTGGATGCTTTTTACTACGCAAAAAAAGAATGAACAGCGTGAAGAACAGTATCAAAAAGTAATCGAAAAAAACCAAGCAGTCATCGAAGAACAGGCAAAAGCATTTGGTTCACTTTCAAAGGATGTATCAGATATTAAACAAAAAATTATGGGGAATGGTGACGACAAATGAAAAAATCTATTAAATTATTAGCCTCAATTTCTACTGCAGCTATCATTGCATTTACTTCAATAGGTAGTGTCTTTGCTGATCGAGAAATGATTATTCCTGGGTTACCTAAAGTCGAATATCGCAATGGATATGGAGCATATGAAGGTGTAATAGCACATTCTACAGCAACTCCTGAAGCGCCTGCTATTAATATTCGAAACTATGAAGCAAGAACATGGCGTTCGGCATTTGTACATTATGTAACAGACTGGGATGAAACAGTTCAAATTGCTTCCACAAAATATCAAGCATGGGGAGCGGGCTTAGCAGCCAATAAACGATTTGTTCATGTAGAGCTCTCTGAAACGAGTGACTCTATTAAATTTAAAAAATCCTATGAGAGATATGTGAAGCTACTCGCTAAGATTTTACGTGATAGAAACATTGATCCATCCATTGGATTGTGGACGCATAAAGACATTACGTATAAGCTTGGTGGCACAGATCACGAAGATCCGATTGATTATCTTCTCAGTCATGGTGTATCAGAATCAAAGTTTCGTACTGATGTATTAAAAGCATATAATGGAAATTCTATTTCAGTTGAAGCGAAACCAAAGCAACCAAGTGAAGTACCTGGTGTTATGAATGAAGTGGGAGTAGCGTATATTGATGGATACAATATAAACCTTCGTTCTGGTCCATCCACAATAAATAGTGTTATTCGTAAATTACAAAAAGGTGAAGCATATAAAGTCTGCGGTAAAGTAGGCAACTGGTTGAATCTTGGAGGAAATCAGTGGATTTATAACGATTCCTCATACATTCGCTATAAAGAAGAATCGTCATCTGTGGAAGGTAAACGTGTAGTTTCTAAAGTGAATGACTTACGATTCTATTCAAAGCCTTCCTGGTTAGATAGAGATGTTGCGGGAACTGTGGATGAGGGGTTAGGATTTACAATTGAGGCGAAAGTAAATGTAAATAGTTCACCACAATATAAAGTACACAATAGCAAAGGAAAAACATACTATGTAACAGCAAGTGAAGCCTACGTGTATGTGAGGTAAGCAAAAGCAGAGCATTCCTCTGGCGAGTGTGAGGAACGCTCTTTTTTGACATTATAAAGATATATTATCTCCCATTGTTGGTTTACCAATAGTATTATATGTAACAGTAGAAATGAATATGAACGATAAAAATAAAAAAAGAGCATTCTTGACTGGAGTACGCTGTTTTATGGAAGAACCATCTATGTGAAGCGATGCTGAATCATTTTTAGTATATGTGACCAAATTTGCAGGTATGACACTTCCTTACAAATAAGAATACGTGTAAATGTATGTTTATATGTTGGTTTCAATCACCATGCAGGTAAAACAGGAGGAAACAAGTCTGTGGAACAGGAAGAAGCAAGCCAGGGGAGTGGTCTGGCTTGCTTTTTTGATGGACGTGTTTTTTTGTCAGGCATATCATAAACCAGGAGCACTTTATATTATGTAAGATAGAAGCAATATATGCTATCACATAAAAAATCTTCCACAGTAGCCGTTATCACTGTTAGGAAATCTTGCAAGATAGGAAACTAGGGGCGATAGATGGGTTGGAAAAGAAGAATTTCTCTTTGTTAGGAAATGATGGGAAAATCATGGCGCAGTGGAGAGAACTGGTGGCCATTCTTATTGTATGACAAGAAATAGGTCGGGAGGAAAACGT
The DNA here is from genome assembly GCF_038005425.1 of Bacillus sp. FSL K6-0268. Taxonomy (NCBI): domain Bacteria; kingdom Bacillati; phylum Bacillota; class Bacilli; order Caryophanales; family Bacillaceae; genus Bacillus; species Bacillus sp. FSL K6-0268. The sequence continues at coordinate 2,549,141 of NZ_JBBOTF010000001.1, read as the reverse complement.
AGGTGGGGCAAGCATTGGCCGATGTAGAGGAATGGGTGAGAGGGGAGTGGCTATGTACGGGTGTAAGGGGCAGGTTGTGTCTGTTTTGGTGGATGGGGGTACTGAAAAAGGGAGATTAGCAGAAGGGGAGTTTGTATGGTTTGAAAGCTAGGAAAATAGGAATCTATCATGCGTTTTCTGGGTATATGTATCATGTATTTCTGCTGATATGAGGTGTAAAGTTCCCAATAGGGTGTACCTCAATGAGAAGCATAAAAAATGGTTTGTATCGGTATATTCGTGTGCATCTCGTAAAACGAAACGGGAGATACATAATCATAATGTTTATTATACATAATATTTTTGTTTGTAAATATAAAGTAGTCCCTTTTCCATTGACTGGGGAATAGAGCGATTGGCTTAATTCACCATATATTCGGGGATTTTTCTTATATTCTCTGGATATTACCACATTTTTTTGGTGAAATAATCAAAAAAACTAGCACGAAGTGCTTGGGGGTTGTATAGAATACAGTAAGCAACGAGATAGAGAGGTTTTACTTTTCTTGGAACAAGATAGGTATTTCTTTTTATCACGCGTTGTGTGCGCAGCGAACAAGAGAGATATCCAATATATTCTATATAATTCTAATATATCCCTATTCTTAACGTTTTACAGTTTATTCATTAGGGTACACCCTATTGGGAACTTTTTCGTAGAAATCCTTGTGTGTATTGGATTCTTTTTTGTTCGTTTGTTTCTATTTTGTAAAAAAGGAGGTTGGATCATGACGAAAAAGGTGATTGTGAAACAAATGGTGACAGATTTGGAATTGTTGGGGGTTATTCAGAAGTTTGGATGGACGACGACAGGCCAACTCGTTGCCTATTTGGGATCGTATAGTAGGCGCAGTATTCTGCGTAAGCTCGAGCACCTGCGTCCGTATCTTCACAGTATTGTCGAACCGTCTCGTCATATTTTTGGAATCAATAGTAAAGGCGGGTCGTTACTTGGCACACCTCATGTTACGATGCTCAGTGATTTGCATGACATCTACGATGTCCTCTACCGCAATGACATTTGGGAATGGTGCGGGTATCCCGAGTGGCGGTGGCACGAGGGATTATTACCTGCTGGTAAACGGGAACCGCTTGTGCCGGCAGCCTATTGGTATAATCGGCAGCGTCTACATGTCGTGGAAATCGATACGGGGGAGAATTTGTATACAACGCTTGGCAACCTGCGCCGCTATGAGGGGCTGGTTAAACAGGCGGAAAAACGAGGAACGCCCGTTCCGCAGATGTATTATTTCACACCTGACCGCCAGCGCCTAGCGTGGCTCGAGGAAGCACTGGGCGGGCATAAGCCGTGGCTGCAGTGTGTGCACGCACTTAAAAAAGGAGGACGTGTATGATGAATAACTTACGAGTTTCTCATCAGATGTATGGTACGTTACAACAAGGAGGAGTATCTATATGAGTAAGGACGAAAATGTATTTGATAATCTCATCGCCCCCCAGCTAGTACCTACGGTTCCTATTACCCCAGCGCAAGAAGCAGCACTTTTAGCCTTAATCCAACAATTACAAATTGCTATTAATACGTATTTGAATAATCCTGATCAAATCAATAATACAGCTTTACAGAATAGTCTAATGAATTTATATAATTTTTTACTCAACGAATTTCCTACTGTAACAGGAAGAAACGCTACACGGAATAGTTTATTTCTTCTCTTATTTGTTAACAATCGTTTACCCTCAGCTACTGCAGCACAAGTTGGTCAAATCGCGACGATGCTACAATCACTGTATACTACTTTATCAATTTTAATAGCAGAATTTATTATGGACAATGTCACACGCAACCAAATCCTCAATATTTTATCTACTTTAGTGACAAGAACAGCAGCTGTTCCTAGTAGTGGTGCGGGAGCAACAGGACCGACGGGACCAGCAGGGCCTCAGGGAGCGACAGGAGCAACAGGACCAAGCACGGGTGTAACGGGACCGACGGGACCCCCAGGTACGCCTGGAGCACAGGGCATTCCTGGACCGCAAGGGTTGCAAGGTCCAGCCGGGCCGCAGGGAATGGAAGGACCAGAGGGGGACCAAGGACCGCAAGGGATCCAAGGATTACAAGGGCCGCAAGGACCGCAAGGGATTCAAGGTGTGGAGGGTGACAATGGAGCGACAGGAGCAACAGGACCAGCCGGTGCTACTGGTGCAACAGGAGCTACGGGTGCTCGTGGACCGACGGGTCCAGGTACGCCTTCTCTTTCACAAATTGGGAATATTTATGTTTCTAATTATGGATCTGCTAACGCATCCGTTATTAACAGTGATTTAGATGCAGTTATCGCCACGATTCAAACAGGAAATAACCCACGTTATCTAGATTCAAATCCTAGTCTCGATCGTATTTATGTCGCGAATCAATCGGCCAACAATGTATCCGTTATAAGCGGCTCTTTCAATGTCGTCATTACTACGATTACCGTTGGTATTACAAATCCCCGTTACGTCTTAGTGGATCAAATTACGAATCAAGTTTACGTTGCTAACGGCAATGCTACCGTTTCCGTTATCGATGCGGCAACGAACATTGTAATTGCGACCATCCCTGTGGGCCAAAATCCGTTAGGAATGGATATAAACGCAGTTACGAAGCGTTTATATGTATCAGGTTTTGACGCCAATGCCGTAACTATCATTGATACTGACGAGCATCTTGTTATCGGGACGATTATTGTTGGTACTAGGCCAGAAGGTGTGACGATCGATTCTGAACACAATCAATTATATGTGGCCAATGTGGGTAATAATAATGTTTCTGTCATCGATACGATCACAAACACTTCGATTACTACGATTCCTGTAGGTACAAATCCAGTAAACATGGGGTTAGATCCTGTTCACAATAAGTTATATGTCTCAAATAATGCTGGTAACAATGTATCAGTAATTAATACAGAATCTAATACTGTAATTGGTACGATTCCTGTTACCTCTAACCCTCGTGGAATAGCTGTAAATGTGGACTTAAATCGAGCATATATTGCTAGAATGGGTGCTGCTTCAGTTAATGTCATTGATACAGTTACAGATACAATCATCGCAACGATCCCTGTAGGTACACAGCCTTTAGGCGTCTCTATTTCCCAATAATTCATTTAAGCAAGAAAGATTTTAGTAATCCTTTACAGACAAGAAGATAGAAATTATCTATGTAATTGCAACGGATACATGGAAAAAGAACCCCACTACAATTTACCGTTCAACGGCACAAATGTAGTGGGGTTTTTCCGTTTCATTTCATGTTTTCTTTTACAAACATACAAAACCCCAGTAGAAAACATGGTAAACGAGTGTGAAAAGTATACAATTTGCATGTGAATAATAGAATGTTAAAACAATAGCCGGAATTTATACTTGTTCAATTGTAAGTAAAAATTCTAAGACGATATTATTTTTCCTCGTATCAAAAATCTCATGTCCTAGCATACGCTGTATGCAATAATAGGTATGACCAAGTGAATGAAAGATAACGAATTACTTTTTTTTCATTTGTTTTTTTAGATGCTGAATCTTTTGTTGTACTTCGGTATCGTCTGGAAGGAATGTTAAGGATTTTTGATAATACTTCAGTGCTTGTCGATTTTCTTTCTTCATTTCATAGCAAACCCCCAATTGCTTATGGGGTAACCACGTATAAAACGGCTTTTTATCCACGGTCCAAGAATACGAAACGGGTAGCTGTGTCGCCTGTTTGTACCAAAAAATGGCTCCCTCCACTTTCCCTTGACGTAAAAAATGTTCGCCCAGTCGACAACAAAATACAGGTTGCGGCATATCATAGGATAAAGATTGGAGTGTGATTTGATGCTCTTGCTCTATATTCTGTAAGAAATAGTAGCATGAGGCAAGCTCATTAAAAATAAAGAGCCGCATCTCATCTGATACATCCGGAGAATCTAAAAATTTGTGAAATACATCCACTGCTTCTTCATATCTATGATTGGAAATTAATTCTCTTCCATAATGAAATAAATCATGTGACGTTAGTGTACCGCCCCGTGCTATATATTTTTCATAAATGGTTACATTTCGAACGGAACGTTGCGGATTTTCTTTTTGATGTGTCACAACAATATTACTTTGATAGGTTTGATCTTGTTCGGTCACTGGAATATGTTCATGGACAACCCCTATCCAACGATACTGCCGCTCTCGTTTCAGAAGACGGAAACGAAAGGCACTACTAATTACGTTCCCTTGTTTATCAAAATGAGCATGATATTTCATAGATACGGCATCAATTTGGGCGTGTAAAGAATGTTTTAAACTTTGTAATGCGGTCTTATCCTGTTCTAGTAAAACATCGTCTGCATCTAGCCATAGAATGTAGTCTTTCGTCGCATGTCGAAAGGATTCATTACGCGCAGCTGAAAAATCATCTATCCATTTAAAATCATACACATGGGGTGTCCATTTTTTTGCAATTTCCTTTGTACAATCCGTTGATCCTGTATCTACAATAATAATTTCATCTGGAATGCCTTTGATGGACTGTAAACATCGTTCTAATACTTTTTCTTCATTCTTTACAATCATGCATAAACTAATTGTAACCAAACCATTCACCCTTTTCTCAAATTATATCGTTGTAGTTACGTCTACTATATGTAAAAAGTAATCGTTTAGAATTGATTTTTAGACACTTTTATAAAGAGGCGACCTGTTAGCTAAGTAAGCGTGATTAGATTTTTACATATTTGGGAGGATATTGTAAAAAAATATAGAGATTCAAAGTTGAATACATAAAAATTTCTTTTTCATGCAAGAAGGATGACCATTCAGACTATTGCGAGAGGGCATTATAAAGATACGCAGATATCTCAATCTACGTTATATCGGCACATTCATGCGTGATTGGTTCGGATGAGAACTTGATGGGGATAGGGGTGTATAGGGAGATTCTTTTCGGAGGAACAGTCAAGGTTACTTATAAAGGGTGGGGATAGAGGGAATATCAAGAACCGTTCGTACGTCAAACAACATCAAAAACAGATTGTTGTATAGATGACATATCATGTGAAAAGTGAATGGGGTATACAGAGAACCCGATAGAAGAGGCAATCAGCAGAGGATCTTGCGTAGCACGAATTTCATTTGCTACGGAGTAAGGGGGAGAAACAAATGAGAAAAATAGGATATGTACGAGTGAGTAGCGTTGATCAAAATCTAGCGAGGCAAATCGAGCAGTTACAGCAAATAGGAATGGATATCTTATATCAAGAAAAGGCGTCCGGGGCGGACCGCCATCGGCCTATCCTCCAGCAGCTATTACAACATGTACAGAAGGGGGATACGATTTGGGTAACAGACTTAACTCGCATTACAAGAAGTACGGCGGAGTTGTTTGAATTGGTCGCGTACATCCAAAAGAAGGGGGCCAACTTACAATCCGTAAAAGATACATGGTTGGATTTAACATCTGAAAATCCGTATAGTCAATTTTTACTGACTGTGATGGGCGGCGTCAATCAGTTAGAGCGAGACCTCATTCGCATGCGGCAGCGAGAGGGCATTGAGCTTGCCAAACAAAAAGGGAAGTATGTGGGGCGAGTAGAAAAGTACCATGAAAAGCATCCTAATTTGGAGCAAGCCCTTGCTCTTTATGCACAGAGAAAGATGACCATTCATCAAATTTGTGCACAGACACAAATATCTCAATCCACATTGTATCGTAAGTTGCATATGTTATCTGTACGAAAACGAAACAGTGTCCGGCAAATAGACAATCCTATGTAGAATCGATATGCGTGGTGCAAGTTATTTTTTGATATCCCAACATAAGAAAAAGGGTTAATTCGCTCCACGAGTAGGACAGGCTTTTTCATAGGAACGCTTTGTGCGTGAAAGTTTCATCAAAATACAACTTGTCCATGAGGTTATTGACAATGCCATTGAAATACGCAAATGGACCTTTTTTCATATGTATACCCGATTTTACTTTCATCACAAATTCTTTTATTGCTTGTAAGCCGATGACTAGTTCTTGGTCTTTCGTAAAGGCTTGTTCACCTGTTGTATAGTTCACGGTCCTATTACACTGTCTTACGACCTTCCACAGTTCTTGAATGGTTTTTGAATCGTGATAAAAAGAGCGAGTGAAAGAAACAAAACGTTCGGGTACCCAGTGGGCAACGAAATCAGCTTGTTCAATATTCTCTCCTAGAGCATTGCTATTCTCATTACTATTACGTTTGTTTATATCTTTTATATTTTGTTTTAAGGAAACAGGTTTTGTTTTAATGGTAGGACACTTTGTAGGACTTTTTGCATCTACCTTGTTGGACACTTCTTCCACAATTGGTTGAATGATAATAGCGTTAGAAGTTTGAAGCATATCTTTTTTACGTTTCATCGCTACTTGCTGAATCATCTCTAGATCCACAAGTTTCTTCATTAAACGTTGTACAGTTTTATATGAAACTCCTATCATGTCAGCAATTGAATTTTTGCAAAGGAAACTAACGCCTACATATTTGCAGCTGTGGCGCTTTAAAATTTCAAGTAATTCAATTAGTTTAGATTGTACATCGGTACGCTTAATAGACATACGGATCGTGTCTCTGTATGTACGTACAGTTTTATTTAGTTCTTCCACTTTTTTAAACGTAGAAAGATTGTGAAAGGCTTCTTTCGTTGCTATTACATCTATGTGTTTCTTTCTCATATTCTATGTCTCCCTTTTTGGAAACAAAAAAGCAACGTCACCAATCATTTGGTAAACGTTGCTAAAGAAACCCTACATGATGTACAATAATTCAAGAGAGTATGGCAAGTGTTTACCTGGGCATTTCAGGTGGACGGTATATACAGTGTTGACGCACTTTATATGCACGCTGTGCTCTTTTGTTATATTTGCTGTTTGTGCCCACAATTCGCCCACATATTTTTCTTTTTATATCGTTTTGTATCAATAAAGAAAAAATGTAGGTGAAACTCGGAGCTTATTATATAAATGTTTTAATTTTTTTATCATCTATTATCTGGTGTGGAATGATAATGCTGCACTATTCGAACCAATCACAAAATATAGCGTAGAAGTAGAGCATCCTGATAATGTGCCAGAAGCACTTAGTAATGCATTTCGAAGTGCGACTTCCACAAATCCGGGAGCTACTTTAGTAAGTCTTCCGCAAGACGTTATGACTGCGGAAACAACTGTAGAGTCTATCGGTGCGCTTTCTAAGCCACAGCTTGGAATCGCTCCCACAAATGATATTACATATGTAGTAGAAAAAATAAAATCAGCGAAATTACCAGTTATTTTACTCGGTATGAGAGCAAGCACAAATGAAGTGACGAAAGCTGTTCGTAAATTAATTGCGGATACAGAACTTCCTGTCGTTGAAACATATCAAGCAGCTGGTGCGATTTCACGTGAGTTAGAAGATCATTTCTTCGGCCGCGTTGGATTATTCCGTAACCAACCAGGTGATATTTTACTAGAAGAAGCAGACCTTGTTATTTCTATCGGTTATGATCCAATCGAGTATGATCCAAAATTCTGGAATAAACTTGGCGACAGAACGATTATTCATCTTGACGACCATCAAGCAGATATCGACCATGATTACCAACCAGAGCGTGAATTAATTGGTGATATTGCCTTAACGGTAAATAGCATCGCGGAGAAATTACCGAAACTTGTATTAAGTACGAAATCAGAAGCGGTATTAGAACGATTACGCGCGAAATTATCAGAACAAGCAGAAGTTCCGAACCGTGCTTCGGAGGGTGTTACGCATCCACTTCAAGTGATTCGTACACTTCGTTCTTTAATTAGTGACGATACAACTGTTACATGTGACATCGGTTCCCATTCTATTTGGATGGCGAGATGTTTCCGTTCTTATGAACCACGTAGATTATTATTTAGTAACGGCATGCAAACGTTAGGTGTTGCACTTCCTTGGGCAATCGCAGCTACTTTAGTAGAACCAGGTAAAAAAGTAGTTTCCGTATCAGGTGACGGTGGTTTCTTATTCTCAGCGATGGAGTTAGAAACGGCGGTACGTTTAAATTCTCCAATCGTCCATCTTGTTTGGAGAGACGGCACATATGATATGGTTGCATTCCAACAAATGATGAAATACGGTAGAACATCAGCTACAGAGTTTGGTGATGTTGATCTTGTGAAATATGCAGAAAGTTTCGGAGCGTTAGGTCTTCGTGTTAACACGCCTGATGAATTAGAAGGGGTATTAAAAGAAGCATTAGAAGCAGATGGTCCTGTCATTATTGATATTCCAATTGACTATCGTGACAATATTAAATTAAGCGAAAAATTATTACCAAACCAATTAAACTAATGGAGGCAGATTTGAGATGACTGTTGCGCAATTAATTGATATTGATGCAAAAAAAACGAAAACGAGTAATGAAGTATATCAAACATCTACAATGCTTGCGCTATTAGATGGTATATATGATGGTGTGATTAGCTTTGAAGATTTGAAAAAACATGGTGATTTTGGCATCGGCACATTTGATCAATTAGATGGTGAAATGATTGCATTTGATAATGAATTTTATCATTTACGTTCAGACGGTTCAGCAGAAAAAGTAGAACCAGAAGAAACAACACCATTTGCTACTGTAACGTTTTTTGAAAAAGAAATGAGTTATACGGTAGAGCATCCGATGAATCGTGAAGAAGTTGAAGCGTTATTACATGAATTAATGCCAAGTAAAAACTTATTTTACGCTATTCGAATGGACGGTACGTTCCGTGAAGTAAGAACGAGAACTGTTCCAAGACAAGAAAAACCGTATACACCGCTCGTTGAAGTGACGAAATCACAACCAATCTTTTCATTTGAAAATACAGAAGGTACGCTTGCTGGATTTTGGACACCAGATTATGCGCAAGGTATTGGTGTAGCTGGATTCCACTTACATTATATTGATGATGAAAGAAGCGGGGGTGGACATGTTTTCGACTATGTTATAGAAAACTGTACGATCCAAATTTGTCAAAAAGCTCATATGCATTTAGCACTTCCAGAAACAGCAGATTTTATGGCGGCTGAATTATCAAGAGAAAACTTAGAGGATAATATTGCAACTGCGGAAGGTGCAGAGTAAGAGGGAAAGACTGTTCCATTTTGGAACAGTCTTCTTTTATTCGTAATGTTATTATTTGTCGATAAATCGATATTTCTTGTCGAACCGTTGATATATTGTAAGTTATGATAGATATATTTGAAAAATCGTTGATATATTGTAAGTTACGATAGATATATTTGAAAGATCATTGATATCGTTTATTTCTTTGAAACAAACGGATGCCCCTTATAATAAAAACGCCACGGATAATGTACAGCTTCTTCTGCATAGTCGATATTAATACGAGGTCCTGCTGTTATTTTATATTGTGATGATATGTGTTCATCTTCTGGGACGAGTTCAATATGCAATGTGTCACTTTGTAATGATACGCCACGTTCTTCTAAAGTAATTCCGAGGGCACGGCATAGTTTGCCAGGACCGTTCGTTAAATTTTTATACTGTGCTTTTGTAATTTCGGTCTTATTGTAGCGCGCTAGTTTTATTTCTTCTATCCCATTTACCGGCTCAAGGGCTCGAATGAGAACACCTTGCGGGGTGCCAACTGGTGCTGTAATAACGTTAAAACAATGGTACATACCGTAAATTAAATATACGTAAGCATGCCCTGGTGCGCCAAACATAACTTCTGTGCGATCTGTCCGTCTGCCGCCGTAACTATGTGCGGCCTTATCATCTGGGCCTTTATATGCTTCTACTTCTACAATGATTCCGCTTCGCTTTATTCCGTCTACAATATGAACAAGTTTTTGCCCGAGTAATTTTTTTGCGACTTCTAACGTATCGCCTTCATAAAAAGAAGGAGGTGCCTGCATTGTACTATCTCCTTTACTAAGTGTATATGTATATAGTAAACCAAATTTTCAGTAGTAATTCTAACTCGTTCTATTTGCTACATTTATTTCATAAATTATGGATAGAGTACAACAGCGAAGAGGGGGAGTGCGACATGATTTATCGCTTACTAGCTCTTAATATAGATGGGACACTACTATACAACAATGGAAAAATTGCAAAAGGATTAAGAGAAACAATTGAATTTGTGAAAAGAAAAGATGTATACGTTACGTTATTTACGAGCCGTAATTTTCAATCCGCTCATAAAGTAGCAAAGGCTTTAAAATTAGATTCTATATTAGTGACACATGGTGGTGCTTTCGTTTCAGCAACGTTAGATAAGCCGTACGTTCAAAGAAGATTGTCCGAAGAGAAGACTTTTAACATTGTGCAAGTGTTAGAGCACTTTGATTGTAACGTACGTATTTCTCATGAACGGTTTTCGATAGGAAATCGTGAGAGAACTACACCAAACTTAATTGCGCGCACTGTATTATCAAGCGCAGATCCGTTATTTTATCCAGTTCAATTTGTAGATTCGTTAGGTGACGCGCTTCGTGATCATCCGGTGGCGGCGCCAAAAATTGATGTTCTTTTCCAAACTAAAGGTGAAAAAGAACGCGGGCTAAACACATTAAGAAAAGCATTCCAAGATGTAGAGTATGTTGAATGTGATTCAAAACGAATAGAAATCTTGCCGCAAAATGTATCAAAGTTACGCGGATTACAATTGCTTGGAGAGCATTTAAATATTTCGCTAAATGAAATGGTTGCGATTGGAGATAGTATGGAAGATTTAGAGGTTATTGAAAACGTGGGACTTGGGGTAGCGATGGGGAACGCGCCTGTAGAATTAAAGCAAGCAGCAGATTGGATCACACGTTCAAATAGTGAAAACGGTGTAGAGTATATGATTAAAGAGCATTTCCGTAAGCAATTCCCGCTTCCGTTTTTGAAGAATCATAAAAATACACCGAAACGATGACAGAAAAACGTAGCTTTTTGGCTACGTTTTTTTGTTTATCTTATTAAAAACAGTGAAAGCGTTTTAAAATATGAATTGTGTATGAAATCTATACAATTCACTTGAATCCTTTAGAAAACTAATGTAAAGTGAATGATGTTGCCAAAATAGTTACACCACATGAAATATTCTTCAGATTAATTTTATTGGGCTCCCATACGTAAAAGTATTTCCGCATGACAGTTTAGTTCACGTATTATTTCAAAAATGAATTGTAGCAATCTTATTAAGTAGTTGTAGTGTTTCTTTGTTTTATTTAAATGGATTATTTTAAGTTAATGTGAGTAAGGTTTGGTACATATGATATGTACTTCTTTTTGTGGTTTTAGGAAGTTTAAAAGGGGGAATGAATTTCTTGAGGAAATCATTTAATCAAAAAATTAAAAAGTTAAGTAGTAGTTTAATAGTTGTATTACTAATATGTATGAATTTTTTAATCCACTTACCATTTAAAGCAGAGGCAGCTACAAAAGAATTAAAGGGTTTAGGTGATGTATCTTATTACAACGCCATCATTTTTGGAGATCATAGTGCAACGAGTGCGGATATTGAAGGTGCGATGGCTGTTCAGAAAAATATGAACGCATCAAGTTATACAGTCGTAGCGGCTGCAACTGGAGCAAATAACTTAGCTGGAGCAACTTGGGTAGATGAAGGATATCCATCATTATTACTAGGCGGTCAATTTACGAAAGCGGGAGCAGGACAGGTAATTATTCAAGATGGAACAGTGGCGATGACAAAAGACGGTGACCCAGATGGAGCAATGAAAACATCATATGACCGTATCTCTTATAAAGAGCAAGCGGAGATTGATGCTAAGTTTAAAGAATTTAGAAAAGACGTTGATGGTGTAATCGGGGATGCAAGTAAACTACAGACTGATAAGCCAAAACTTAATATGAGCTTTGGCATCGGTGAAGATGTAAATAACCCTAATATTTATGTCTCTTCAGGCCAAACTGGAAAGAAAACATTTGATGTAAAAGACGTTTTTCTTCCGAATGTAGAGAATAAAGACTTTATTGTTATTTATTCAGATGCAGAAGAAGTGAGTTTTGGTGGCGGTGCAATTTTGTATGATACAAGAAATACTGGGATGGCGACGGATTTAATTAATACATCTCAAGCATACGATCCTAATTCATCTTTTACTGAGTTAGCTAGTAAGGTAATTTGGGTATTTCCTAATGCTACAAAGATAACAACTAAAGGTTATGGTGTAGTAGGTAGTGTGTTTGCACCTAATGCAGTTGTAGAAACAAAAGGTGGTTCTATTAATGGACAAGCCTATGTTGGAGGATTACACCAAAGAGATGGTTTTGAGGTTCATAACTTTAAATTTAACTGGCCAAAGTGGAATAAGCCAGCAACTGAAAAAGGACATTTACAAATTAAAAAAGTTGATGAAAACGATGAAAACATTGTTTTAAAAGACGCAAAATTTGATGTTATAGACAAAGATAATAACGTTGTGGCTACTGTTACAACAAACGAAAAGGGTATTGCGGAAGTTAAAGATTTACCACTTGGTGACTATTTTGTAAAAGAAATAAATGCACCAGAAGGATATATAAAAGTTGATACACCAGTCAAAGTAACAATTGATAATACAAACGTAATTGAACTTGTTATGAAGAATACGAGAAAAGTAGAGAATGGCCAATTTAAATTATTGAAAAAAGATAGTGAATCTGGTCAACTTCTACCAGGTGCAAAATTTGATGTTATCGATAAAGATGGGAAAGTTGTGGAAACAATTGTTACAGATGATAAAGGTGAAGCCTTATCGAAACAACTTCCAGTTGGAAGCTATACATTAAAAGAAGTAGAAGCACCGAAAGGATATGAATTATCATCTAGTTCAGTTTCTGTTGATGTAGAGGCTAATAAAGTAGTGACTGTAGATGTGGTGAATAAAAAGATCTCCGAAAAAGTAACGGGTCAATTTGAAATCGTGAAAGTAGATGCGGAAGATAAAACGAAAGTATTATCAGATGCAGAATTCGAAGTGTATAAAAATGGTAAAAAAGTAGATACGTTACGAACAGATAAAACTGGTAAAGTATTTTCTCAGAAATTAGAACCAGGAACATACACATTAAAAGAAACGAAAGCACCACAAGGATATAAATTGTTAAAAGAAGAAATTGAAGTCGTTGTGGAAGCAGACAAAGTAGTAGAGGTACAAATAGAAAATGCGAAAGAACTAGGAAGCTTACAAGTAATCAAAAAGGATGCAGAGAGTGGAAAAGTTCTAGCAGGTGCAGAATTTAAATTAAAGAACGAAGCTGGTCAAGTAGTTGGAGAAGCGAAAACAACGAATAAAGACGGTGTTGTGAAATTCGAAAACTTAGTGCCAGGAAAGTACACGTTAGAGGAAACGAAAACGCCGGAAGGTTATAAAGCGCTAGAAGTGACAGTAGAAGTGAACGTTGTAGCGAACGAAGTAGTAAAACAAGAAGTCATGAATGAAAAAGTAATGGGTCAATTCGAAATCATGAAAGTAGATGCGAATGATAAAACGAAATTGTTATCAGGTGCAGAATTCGAAGTGTATAAAGATGGTAAAAAAGTAGATACGTTACGAACAGATAAAACTGGTAAAGTAGTTTCACAGAAATTAGAACCAGGAAAGTACACATTAAAAGAAACGAAAGCACCACTAGGATATAAGTTGTTAAAAGAAGAAATTGAAGTCGTTGTGGAAGCAAACAAAGTAGTAGAAGTACAAGTAGAAAACGCAAAAGAACTAGGAAGCTTACAAGTAATCAAAAAGGATGCAGAGAGTGGAAAAGTTCTAGCGGGTGCAGAATTTAAATTAAAGAACGAAGCTGGTCAAGTAGTTGAAGAAGCGAAAACAACGAATAAAGAAGGTGTTGTGAAATTCGAAAACTTAGTGCCAGGAAAGTACACGTTAGAGGAAACAAAAGCGCCAGAAGGTTATAAGGCGTTAGAAGTAACAGTAGAAGTAAATGTTATAGCGAACGAAGTAGTAAAACAAGAAGTTATGAATGAAAAAGTGAAAGAAGAAATTACAGGTCAATTAGAAATTACAAAGGTAGATGCCAATAATACAAATAAAACTTTAGCAGGCGCAGTGTTTGAAATTTGGAAAGACGGAACAAAAATCGACACATTAACAACAAACAAGAGCGGTAAAGCGACTTCTAAGAAGTTAGAACCAGGAGATTACACTTTAAAAGAAATCCAAGCGCCAGAAGGATACACTTTATCCAATAAGGAAATGAAATTTACGATTTCTAATGAAAAAATTGAAGTTGTAAAGCTTCAAATTACAAATAAAAAAGATACAGAAAAAGGTCCGGAAAAACCAGGTGAAGGAACAGAAAAGCCGGGTGAAGGAACAGAAAAGCCGGGTGAAGGAACAGAAAAGCCGGGTGAAGGAACAGAAAAGCCAGATGAAGGAACAGAGAAGCCGGGTGAAGGAACAGAAAAACCAGGTGAGGGAGTAGAAAAACCTAATTTACCAGAAAAAGGACAAGGTTCTTCTAATAATCAACAACTTCCAGCTACAGGACACAATACGAATTACGTTCCATTCATCGGTTTTATGCTTCTGTTATTAGGAATACGATTAAGATTCATGGCTAAAAATAGCTAACAGATGTATAAAAGGCATCAGAGATATATAGTCTCTGATGCCTTTTAAGTGAATACAGATAAAATGTAAATATCTATATGGAATGATAAATATTTTAAGCTTCAATTACGCTAAGCATTCTGTTTATAAATGCAGCTGCGTGAGCGCGTTGTGATGGTCCTTTTGGTACGAATTGATTGAATTCATTACCTTTTACAATTCCAAATCCATACACTCTTTGTACTTCTTGTTTAGCGTAAATTAAGTTTTGGTCTACAAATGGTAGTTCAACTTGTTTTGCAAAAATACCAGCGTGTTTTAGAGAACGATCAATCATAATAACAGCTTCTTCACGTGTAATTGTGGTATTTGGATCAAATGTATTATCACCACGTCCGCGGATTATGCCTGCGCTTGCTGCACGATTAATACCGTCTCTTAAAGATGGGTGTACTTGTTCTAAGTCTGTGAACTTAGCATTTCCACTTGGTAATTGTAAAGCACGAGTAATTAGTGTAGCGAATTCAGCACGCGTTACAAGACGTTCTGGGAAGTACTTGCCGTTCCCTTCTCCTTGCATAATGCCTCTAGCTGCTAATTGACGAATGTCTTGTTCATACCATCCACCTGTAATGTCATCAGTTACTGGATCTTTTTGGTTTTCCTTATAGTATGTTTCAGTTCCTTTTAAGAAAGCATTCCATTGTCCGCGTTGAATCATAAACGCAGGGCAGTTTTTCCCTGACCAAAATTGATGTTTTTGGACCTTATCTAGAGAAATATTTAAGTCGTTCATTAAATAAGCTGCCAATTTACGGGCATTTTCTACCGCTTTTTCATAGTTTCCATCTTGATTAACGGCAATTTCAATTCCGATAGATTCATAGTTTCCAGTTTTATTTCCAGCATGCCATCCAACTTCATTTACTGGAAGATGTTGATAAATTTCTTTATCATCTACTGTGAAATGCCAAGATGCGGCGCGATCAGCTGTTCCGCGTGCTTGATTATCTAAGAATTTTGCATGATTTAGAGCATTAGCACCTTTCGCTGTATTAGCCGTTTCGTGAATCGTAATATATTTAGGTACCATCGGGTAGCCAGGGCGAATATCGTCATTTCCTTTAGGGACAATCATTTCTTTAAATGTAACGCCATAAATATTGTTTGTTTGTAGAGCATCTGGAGCTCTTAATAAACTATTTTTAGCAGAACGAACGTTTTTTAGTAATGAAGCTTTTGTACCTTCAAATGTAGCAGAAGGTGCATAAATCCATTTTGCTGTTTCATTTATTTGGACTTTAAACCAATTTCCAGCTTGTTCAGTAGGAGTAATGACTTGTGGCTGTAGTTTCCCTTCTTCGTTAAACGATTGGAACGGAAGTGCATGTATGGAAGCTTCTTCTTTTACGATTAATTTTTGGTTAGATAGTTTATGAATCTCTTGAACTTCTAAGCTATTATCATTGTTATCTATCCATCCAGCGCCAGTTGACGTCGTTATGTAGTAAGCATTTCCTTTTTTCTTTGTCGCCGTTACGACTTGTTCTGTAATCTCCATATTCGATTTGTTTTTTAAATCATTCGCGGTATATAATGAATGTTTTTTTGAAGTGTATAGTAGGAATTGACCAGTAACCTCGATATCTTCTTCATGAGTACTATGCTCATTAACATGCTCTTTAATACTTTTAAAAACTTGATCCTCCGTATATACTTCGGCGGATTTTTCAGCACTCTCTGCAAATGAATAAGTAGGTGCAAGAACAGTTTGTAATGCAAGAGAGAGAGTTAATACACTATAAAATTTCTTTTTCATATTTTTTTTAACACATTAGATTATGGAATCTAGTGTTAACATTCCTCCTTTATATATTGTATTTTCGCTATGTAACGATTTTTTGTACTAATAAATTTTAACAAGAGAAAATCAGGATGTCTATATACATGAGCGATATTCATAAAAAGAATTATTTGAAAAAATGTAAGAGAAACAGGTAAAACCTTCTGTATTGACCTGTAAACGCCCTTCAAGTAAACTAAAGAGAGTTTGCAAATGAAAAGGTGATAATGTGTTAATTTCAATTAAAACGTTACAAGATGATCGTTTTTTACGTCCGCTACAAAATATTGGCGGCTTATTTTTTGAAGATAGTACGATTGGATTTGAACAAGAGGAAGCGAATCTGATCGTTGATATACACATTGAGGATAATGTGAAAGCATCCGCTCGATTAACGGATGTTAGCACAGGAAATGTGTATGAAGAAACATTCTCGAAAGATTTATCTGCTTTCACAGATGAAAAAGAGCGTATGAAGCAAGTGAAGCACGTTGTTTCTTATGTATATCTTTCTGTTCTTCAGCAGTTAACTGGACTTGAACAAAGCTGGGGTATTTTAACGGGAGTACGTCCGACGAAACTTCTTCATAAAATGCTTCAAAATGGTATGTCAAAGGAAGAAGCGCATCAAGAACTTCGTGAAAGTTATTTAATTCATGAAGAGAAAATTGAACTTCTTCAGCGCATTGTTGATTGCCAATTAGCAGTTGTTCCGGATTTATACCGTTTGAAAGAAGAAGTAAGTATTTATATCGGTATTCCGTTCTGCCCAACGAAATGTGCATACTGTACATTCCCGGCTTATGCGATTAATGGACGCCAAGGGTCTGTTGATTCGTTCTTAGGTGGTTTACATTATGAAGTTCGTGAAATTGGTAAGTTTTTAAAAGAAAAAGGTGTGAAAGTTACGACGATTTATTATGGCGGCGGTACACCTACAAGTATTACAGCAGAAGAGATGGATATGCTGTATGAAGAAATGTACGAAGCGTTCCCAGACGTGAAAAATGTACGTGAAGTAACAGTTGAGGCAGGTCGTCCAGATACGATCACGCCAGCAAAGCTAGAAGTGTTAAATAAATGGAACATTGACCGTATTAGTATTAATCCGCAGTCATATCATCAAGAGACACTAAAAGCAATTGGACGTCACCATACTGTAGAAGAAACAATTGAGAAATACCATTTAGCTCGTGAAATGGGAATGAACAATATTAATATGGACTTAATTATTGGTCTTCCTGGTGAAGGGTTAGATATCTTCAAGCATACGTTAGATGAAACAGAAAAGTTAATGCCAGAATCATTAACAGTTCATACGTTATCATTTAAACGTGCTTCTGAAATGACGCAAAACAAACGTAAATATAAAGTAGCAGGTCGCGAAGAGATTACAGCGATGATGCACGAAGCAGAAGAGTGGACGCAAAAGCATAATTACGTACCATATTACCTATATCGTCAAAAGAATATTTTAGGTAACTTAGAGAACGTTGGTTATGCAATGCCGACGCAAGAGAGTATTTACAACATTGTCATTATGGAAGAAGTACAATCAATTATCGGACTTGGTTGCGGTGCATCAAGTAAATTTGTTCATCCGAAGACGGGGGCAATTACGCACTTCGCAAATCCGAAAGATCCAAAATCATATAACGATGGCTTTGTAAAATATACAGAAGATAAACTGAAAATTTTAGAAGAGCTATTTGTATAAGAGGGAGAGTGTTCCAAATCGGAACACTCTCTTTTTTATATTGTCAGCTTTTGTCAGTAAGGCGATATATTCGAAAAATCGCTGCTATAAATTGAATTGCGGTCGATATATTTGAAAAATCGCCAATATAATTTCATGTATCAAAGGTTTGCACGTGTTGTAAAACTATGTCGATAATAATCAGAAAAATTAGTCAAAACATTGAAGGACAATGTCTACTTATGGACGAAATGATAGATTTATGAAAGAGAAAAGGGGGAAATTGTTGGCATGTACATGACGATAGGGAGAATTTTTGATTTATCTGTTGGTAAGTATCCGAATAAAGAGGCGTTAGTGGAACCTGAAAAAAATATTCGCTGGACATATAAACAGTGGGACGAACAAATAAATAAAACGGCACACGCTTTATTAGAAGACGGAGTAAGAAAGGGAGATACGGTATCTGTTTACTTATATAACTGCCATGAATTTGTAAACGTTTACTTAGCTTGTGCGAAAATTGGTGCGATTTTTAACCCAATTAACTTTCGTTTAAAGGCGAAAGAAGTATCTTATATTCTTCAGGACGCATCCTCGAAAGTCGTTGTCTTTGAAAAAGCAGTTGAGTCAACTGTTGCTATCATTGAACGAGATTTTCCAAATACATCTTTTTGGTCTATAGAAAACGATAAACCTTCCTATGCAAGTTCCTACCATGAAAAAGTGAATGCAGCATCTTCTGAGAAAGTAAATATCGAAATTGATGAAATGGACTTTTGTTCTATGCTTTATACGAGCGGTACGACAGGTCATCCGAAAGGTGTGTTACATCGTCATCGTGAAATGGCTGAGCATAGTATGATTTGTACGTATTTCCTAAAATATAATAGAGATAGTGTGGGGCTTGTTGTTGCGCCTTTATATCACTGTGGTGAATTAAATGCCGGAATCATACCACGCATTCAAGTTGGCGGGAAGAATGTTATTTTGCATCATTTTGATACAGAAACAGTATTACATACGATTCAAGAAGAAAAGATTACGACGTTCTTTGCAGCACCGACGATGTGGAATATGTTGTTGCAAAAAGATTTAACTCAGTATGATTTAACTTCAATGAAAATTGGTATATATGGCGGAGCGGCAATGGCGCCGGCGTTAGTGAAGGAATGTAAAGAACGTCTTTATATTGACCTTGTTCAAATATACGGAATGACAGAAATGGGACCAGTTGTTGCGTTTCTCGTAGAGGAGGATCAAATTACGAAAGCTGGTTCAGCAGGCACGCCATGCTTTAGCCACGAAGTTCGTATTGTGAAACCGAACGAGGAGGCACCGGCAGAACCAGATGATGTATTACCTCCTTATGAGGTGGGAGAAATTATTTTACGTGGCCCAACTATGATGGCTGGCTATCATAATCGCGAAGAGGCAAATAAAAAATCGATGTATAAAGGATGGTATCATTCTGGTGATTTAGGATACTTCAATAAAGATGGTTATTTATTCGTTGCAGATCGCGTTGATGATATGGTAATTAGCGGTGGTGTAAATATTTACCCTCGTGAAATTGAAGATTTCCTTCATAGTCATCACGGTATATTAGATGTGGCGGTACTTGGTGAGCCAGATGAATTATGGGGAGAGCGTGTGGTGGCAGTTATTGTGAAGAAAGATGAAACAATAACAGAAGCTGATTTAGAAACGTATTGCAAAGAAAGTGACGAATTAGCAGATTATAAGCGTCCGCGTCATTATTTATTTGTAGATGAACTTCCGCGTAATGCGAGCGGGAAGTTGCAGAAGTTTGTGCTGAGGGAGTCATTGAAAGGGACAAAAAAATAGAAAGTGGGGGATACCCACTTTCTATTTTTATTTGCGTGAAAAACCTTCTTCATCAAGGTATTCCGCAGCTTCTGGATAAGAGTTGAATGTACCGTCTAAGTTTACACCAGCGTACACGTTCCACATGTCATCCTCTGAAATAAGAGTAAGAATATGACCATCTTCGTTCTGCCATTCTTCTTCTTTCGCAGGTTCTACAGGTGCTACTACTTCTTCTTGTGATAGAAGGTCAATTGATTTCTCAATTACTGAACGTAACTCTTCTGCTGAAAACTCGCGGATGTTAACCATACCTTTATCATCCGTTTTGTAACCTTTAATACCGCTTGCATACACAAATCCATTTCCATTTGGGTGTAAATGAAATACAACGTTCTTTTTATCTAAACGACTTTCTTCAAAGTGGAAGTTTACACGTTTTAATGATACGTTCTTTCTTTCTAGTTCTGGGAAAGATTCAATAATCGATAATTTTTCTTCAAAAGTTAGCATAGTGCCTCCAAGTATATAGTAAAAGATTTAATTTGTTCATTATAGCATAGTTGCAATTGTTTCCAAAGATAAGGGGGAAACTTTTCATTAAATCCGTTTACGTCACGAGAATGTAAAAAGTGAGCTAACGAATGTATCTTTTTAGGTGTACAATGGAACATGGACTTTATACAAAGGTGGGTTTTTTATGTTTCAAAAAATAGCAAAGGAATGTTTAGCAGGATTTACTGTTGCGATTGTTGCGTTACCACTTGCGATTGCATTTGGTATTGCTGCGACAGGAACGTCTGAGGGAGCGCTTGTTGGATTATATGGTGCGATTTTTGCAGGTTTATTCGCAGCGTTATTTGGCGGGACACCTGGGCAAGTAACGGGGCCAACTGGACCAATTACCGTTATCGCAACTGGAGTTATTGCGACGCACGGGTTAGAGGCAAGTTTTATTGCCTTTATGATGGCAGGATTATTTCAAATTTTATTCGGTGTATGTAAGCTCGGTTCTTACGTTCGATATATTCCGTATCCTGTCGTTTCAGGATTTATGAATGGTATTGCATTAATCATTATTTTAGGTGAAATAAAGCATGTACAAAATAGTTTTCTACTTGTTGTGTTAACGATTATTGTAATGATTGTTTCTGGCAAATGGATTAAGGCGATTCCGTCTAGTTTAGTAGCACTAGTCGGTGTGACAGCTTTGCTTCCTTTATTTTCTTCTCTACTCGAAGGACTTGCAGTAAAGTTACCGATTATCGGAAATCTTTCACTAAATAAAGTAATTGAAAAGATTGGAACCATTCCAGAAGCGATGCCTACGCTTCATATTCCATCTTTAAGTGGAACAGGAATAGCAGCACTTATTTTACCAGCGCTTAGTATTGCTTTATTAGGATCGATTGACTCGTTGTTAACATCGGTCGTAATGGATAATGTGACAGGTACGCGTCATAAAAGTAATAAAGAGCTTGTTGGACAAGGTATCGGTAATATGATGAGCGGATTGTTTGGCGGATTAGCAGGTGCAGGTGCGACTGTAAGATCTATCGTGAATATAAGAAGTGGTGGTAAAACGGCACTTTCGGCATGTATGCATAGTGTTATCTTATTTATTTTTATTATGGGTCTTGGTTCGGTCGTACAATATATTCCACTTGCTGTATTATCAGGTATTTTAATTTTAACTGGTATTGGAATGTTCGATTGGGAAAGCATGAAAAAGATGCATGTCGCTCCTAAAGGTGATGTCGTTGTTATGCTCGTAACGATGATTGTAACGGTGAAGTTCGATTTAATGATTGCCGTTGCATTCGGTATTATTCTTTCGTTCATCATATATATGGTGAAATGTAAAGAACGTAAAACTTCTATCGTAAAAGAAAGAGAAGAAACGTATACAATTCAAGGACCGCTCTCTTTCCTATCAGTAGATCGTATTTTCTCTACTTTACAAGATGTGAAGTCACCAGTTGTATTACGTATGAAAGATGTGCGTTATATGGATGTATCAGGAGCTATGGCATTATTAAATTTTGTTGAGCAATCAAATAAAGTAGGGGCAAGTGTAAAGCTTGAGCAAGTACATCCAAGTATTGAAAAAACAATTGTAGTAATGGCAAGCGATGAACAGAAAGAGCAATTGAAAATCTTAAGTGTTTAGATGGCAATTAGAATATCTCACAACTTTACATAAATTATAATGTAGAGTTGTGGGATATTCTTATAATGTTTTTAGTAATATGTATCGCAGTGATAGAGAGGAAGAGCTCTTTTTGCGTAACAGAAACGGTTATAATGTGTACATATATAATGGAAGGAATTAGAAAAAATTGTGAAGAGATAGGTTTGAATTGGTTCTGTTTTCTATTTTGAAAAAAAAACCAAGTATTCAACCTATAATAAATTTGTTATGATAACCAATGGGATAAAGTGAATCCCTATCGTTTAAAACAATATGTTTGAGAGTATATGTATAAAAGAAAAGAGAAAAAATATGAATAAAACATTTGTAAAAGGAGCAGCAATTTTAACCATTACAACTTTTTTGTCGAAATTGCTTGGTAGTTTTTTTCAAATTCCATTACAAAATATTGCAGGAGATGAAGTGCTAGGTATTTTCCGCCTTGTTTTTCCTGTATATATGATTGCTCTTACATTATCGGTAGCCGGAGTTCCACTTGCAATTTCGAAACTAATTGCAGAGTTGAACGAAAAAAATAAGCAAAAGGAAATTGCGAAATTATTTAAATCAGCGTCAATTATAGGGATAGCATTTGGCGTTTTCGGCTGTTTAGTCATTGTATTATTTTCTATTGAAATTGCAAATATGCTCGGTGGACAAGAAACTAGAATGCCGTTGCTTATTACTTCATTAGCATTACTCATTGCGCCATACATGGCGGTGTATAGAGGGTATTTCCAAGGTTTCGGTGATATGAAACCAACAGGAGTATCACAAGTCATTGAGCAATTTGTCCGTGTGTTTTTTATGTTAATAATTGCTTACATACTAGTATCGTGGGATAAGAGTAATACTGTTATTACTAGTGGTGCGATGGTTGGCTCTTTTCTTGGAGTCATTAGTTCGCTTATATATTTGCGTATAAAATATAATAGAAGTCCATACTACAATAAAAGCAATTCCTATTCGCTCCGAGATTTAAGAGAAAACGGCAAAAAGATATTGCGGGTATCGATCCCAATCGCTATCGGAGCTTTATCAATGCCGCTTTTAAATTTAGTAGACTCGCTTACAATACCGCATGTATTACAAGGATCATCAACAGAAATTCAAGAACAATTTGGAATATACAGTCGCGGTTTTGCATTCACGCAAATAATTGTTATTTTTGCAAGTGCAATTGTATTTCCGTTAATACCACTCTTAACTTCCGCATTGGCCAAAAGAGATATAAATTTGGCGAAAATAACAATTCAAAATACAAATCGACTAGCGCATGTTTTGACAGCACCATTAACAGTATGGTTGATGGCATTAACAGTACCGTTAAATGTCGGATTGTTCACAGACGTAAAAGGCAGTAGTATGTTAACAGTTATGATTGGCAGTTCGTATTTTACTGCGGTTATGGTATTATCAATAGGTGTTTTACAGGGGATTAATCGTTCTGCACAAGCTGCATGGATTGTTATTGGCGCGAGTTGTGTGAAAGTCGTGTTAAACATTATGTTAGTGCAGAAGTTTGGCATAGATGGAGCGGCGTATAGTACATTCATTACTTACGTATTGATTTGTATTGTAAATCATTTGTATATTCGAAGCTATATTGCCTATTCTATTCATTTCAAAAACTTTTTCGGTGTGCTAGCAATAGCATGTATTTTCGGACTAGGATTGTATGAACTATGTAATGTGATAGATGTTACATCTTCAAGAATTATGACGTTATTATTCAGTGGTATAGCATTAAGTATTACAACCATTTTGTATGGTGTATGTGCTTTGAAATTAAAATGGATATCAATAAAAAAAATACCATTTTTGAAAAGATAAATATAAAAATTTAATTTTTTATTAAAATTCATATGAGCTGATAAAGAGGAAACTATGTAGGGTATTAAGTGTTTAGGTAAGGAATGGGTACCAGTTTATGTTAGATGAAATAAACGGTTACCTAGTTTTGGAGGAGATTTAGGGTGCGTTTAGTCTTATCAGGATATTATGGTTTTTATAATGTTGGAGACGAGGCGATTCTACAATCAATTATTGAATCGTTAAGTAAAGAGAACCCGGATATAGAACTAGTAGTACTATCAAATGATTCTAAATATACAAAGGAAAGGTATGGTGTAGAATCGGTAGATCGCTGGAATATAAAAGCTGTTTATCATGCAATCAAAAACAGTGATGGAGTTATTAGCGGTGGCGGGAGCCTTCTTCAAGATCAGACAAGTACGAAGAGTATTCTATATTATACGGGTATTATGGGACTCGCTCGATTATTAAAAAAGCCGTATTATATTTATTCACAAGGAATAGGTCCAATTACAAAAGGATATAATCGTCTATTAGTAAAATGGAACTTGTCAAAAGCTTCCTATGTATCAGTTCGAGATGAAGATTCGTTTTTATATTTAAAAGAACTTGGCATAAAAAACGATATTGAAATTGTTCCAGACCCTGTTTTAACATGGAAACGGACAAAACAATCGGATTGGTTGCAAAAGCATTCGATACATGGAAAAGTAATCGCGGTTAGTGTGCGTTATTGGAATTCAAAAGAAGATTATGTAAAAAAATTAGCTACGGCATTAAAAAAATTAAAGCAAGAAGGATACCAAATTCTATTTGTTCCAATGCATGAGCCATTTGATCAAAAAGCTTCGCGTGAAGTAGTAGACTTAATGGGAGAAGAGACGTATATGCTTCCATATAAAATGGATATCGACGAGAAAATATTCATTTTATCACAATGTTCATTATTAATTGGTATGCGTCTTCATGCACTTGTTTTTTCTGCTGTAGCCAAAACTCCAATGGTCGGGATTTCATACGATCCGAAAATTGATTCGTTTTTAAGTCAAGTGAATCAGCCAGTTATAGGAAGTGTGGATGGCGAATGGAGTGCTGAATATTTATATGAAATTGCGAAAAAGCAATTAATGCAACAAGGAACTGTGCAGCAAGAGTTACAATTGACAATAGATGAGCTTCGGTTGCAAGGCAAACAGGCAACAAAGAAACTCATTGATCATATGGAAAAAGGCACTTTATTAAAAAAGTAAAGTGTCTTTTATTTTGTTTTGAATGTAATGAAAATTCTAATTAAAAAACGTTTTATTTTAATTCCTATTTATTATGCTAAAATGATTGTGATTATTATATAATCAAATTTGTGATAATAAATTCGTAGATTACGAGGAGGATAACCTTGAAGACTTTTTCAAAAGGTATAACAGCAGTGGCATTAACGGGATCATTACTTTTAACTCCTATTTCAAGTTATGCAGCAAATGATGATATTACAGGACATATGTTTGAGACGCATATGCGCTCACTTATTACTAAAGGAGTTTTAATGGGGTATGGAGACAATGTATATGCGCCTGATAAATTAGTAACAAGAGCAGAGTTTGCTACATTCATAGCAAGGTCTTTAAATTTACCGAAAGCTGATTCGAATTTCGAGGATGTGCCGAAGACTTACGGTTTATATGATGGTGTAAGTAGAGCATATGGAGCGAAAATTATTAATGGTCGTACGAACGAGACGTTCTCACCAAATGATGTGATTACACGTGAAGAAATGTCGATAATGGTAAAGCGAGCGTTAGACTATAAAAATATTAAAGTAGCTGTAAGTCCGCTTACCTTTACTGATAAAGATAGTATTAACTATAAAGAGCATGTACAAGTTATGGTGGCTACTCAAATTATTAAAGGGTATCCAGAAGATAATACATTTAGACCACATTTATCAGCTACAAGAGGGATGGCTTCAGCTATGTTGGATCGTATGCTTCAGACGATTGAAAAAAACGGAAATAGCAATCCTGTAGAAACTAAGAAATATGTTGTGACAAATGTAAGAGAAAACGGAACAGAGCAAGAAGTAGAGCGCTATAATACGTATAAAGAGGCAGTTACGGCTGCTCAAAATAAAGGTATGAATGCGGTAAAATACGAGAACGAATTCTTATGGATTAAAGATGGTTTTGCAAGTGCGAAAAGAATAACTGGGCAAAACATCATTAATATTTATGATGAGAATTTGTCAACAGTATATACGTATATTCAGTATGGAACAGAATTGAAAGTGTTAGAAGTTGGCGAAGATCGTGTGAAAGTTCAACTTTCTGGTTTGACAGGTTATGTGAAGAAGAATGAAATCACTTTAATTCCTACAAATGAAATGAAACAGTCGTCTTATTATGTGAAATCAGATGGATATTTATACCATAAATATTATACATATAATACAAGTTCACCTGGATATACAGAATTTAGATATGGTGTGGCACCTTCTTTCATGAAGCAAGGACAGCAAATGTATAGTGTAGATGGAAAAACATTTGGAGATGAAACTTTCTATCAATATTTCAATTATTTATCATTACGTTCGAAAACAAATTATACAGCTGAACAACTAGATAGTTATGTGAAATCGATTAAGCCAGACTCTCCATTAATTGGTTTAGGAAAGAAATTTAAAGAAGTAGAAAGCAAGTATAATGTAAATGCATTATTCTTATATTCATTAGCAATCCATGAAAGTTATTATGGAACAAGCGCTCTTGCAAAAGATAAAAATAATTTATTTGGTTTAAAAGCAACAGACGATAGTCCATATGGTAACGGGGAAGCATTTAATTCAAAAGAAGATTGTATTGAACATGCAGCAAAATTATACATGAATGAAGGATATTTAAATCCAGGACATTGGCGTTATACAGCAACATATACAGGTGATAAAGCTGCTGGTTTAAATGCGAAATATGCATCTGATGCGAACTGGGGTAAAAAAGTAGCGGGGCATATGAACCGTTTTGATTCTTATTTAGGTAAAAAAGAATACAACAAGTATAAACTTGCACGTGTGATGAATAACGTAGAAGTGAAAAAGAATCCTAGTATATCAAATGAGCGACTGTATCGTTTAAATACAAATGTAGTTGTCACAGTTACTGGTGAAGAAATAATAAATGGAAAAGCGTGGATTAAAGTTATTTCAGATAATCCTACTGTAACTGAAGCCTATATCGCAAAAGAAAGCTTAGAGTACGTAAAACATTAATTAAATAAAAAAGAAGGTGCTACTGACATTTCGTAGCACCTTCTTTCTATTCAATTTCAAAATCAACAATGATATAAGCGAGTATAACAACGAAGAAAATACTAACGGCTGGCGCTGTTAATACGTGGCCAGACATAAAACCAATGCCAAGTGATAGAACGAGTGTGCTCGCTAATAGCATATACTTTACTTTCATGATTTTCTTAAAGTTTGTGATCATGCTGATGAATAATTTAATACCAAAGTATAGAAGTGGTAGTAAGTAAAGAAGGAAACCGACAATGCCAAAGGCGAAAAATAGGTCATGGAAGTCCATTTCAATTAATTTAATTTTATCTGTGTAGTTACCAGCGTAACCCATTCCGAATAGTTTTTGTGAAAGCGGTGCGTCTTTATAGTATTGTTTGTATGTTTTTAAGAATTTGTCGCGATCACTATAAATTAAACTTTTCACTTCAGAATCTGTAAGTTCACCTTTTGCATGTTTTTTTGCATCTTCTGGATCTTCTTTAATTACTTTTCCTTCTTTTCGATCTTTCTCTTCTTGTACTGATTTTTTGTATTCGTATATTTGCATGTGAATGCCCATATTTTTTGCGATAGGAGTATGCGGTGTAAGAGCAATTAAACCTCCTAGTATAACTGCGGCAATAATGGTATTTACAATATGTGTAAATCCCTTTCCTTCTTTTTTACGATTTATCATGTATTCAATGAATGAGAAGAAAAGTGCTACGCCTAATGTAATAACAATTGCGCCATATCCGACTTTCGTTCCGACCATAATACTTGCATACATCGCAAGTATTGTTGGAATCCAGTAATATATTTTCGAGAAAGAAGTTGTTTTATGTATCGAATATAAGACAATGATTGGGAACATAATGGCGAAAAGAGAACTTAAATCATTTCCAGCGAAGAACCAACCTCTTGAACCGATTTTTGAGTGAGGATAGCTTGGGAAATCTGTTCCAGTTTGCATTGCGACAATCATTGTAATGCTTAAAATTAAAGTTGCATATAAGAAATATGTAATGATTTTATGAAATACATACTCTTTATTTTTTAGCTCTTTAAAGGCGATAATATATCCAAACAGTAGCACAATTGGATATATGCTCTTTAAGATGAATTTAACTTCTTCTCCAAATGAAACTGGAGATTTAACCATCATATTATTTACAAGACCGATTGCGAGTGCGATTCCGAGTAAACATAAATAGAGGATGTACTTTTTCGCATCTTGTTGTTTGTGATGAAGAAGTAGGTATCCTAATGCAAGAAGCATAAAGGCGAAACGGACTACAACTCCAACTGTTGCGTTCATGTGTAATATATAGATTGAAAAAGATGTTAATAAATCTAAAATTGGTTGAAACACAATGAATAGCAATAGGAAATGTGGGAAGTAGTTATCCGTTTGTTTCAACTTAGTAACCATATGTTCCTCCAGTTCTTCATTCCTTTATTACAACACCCAAAAGATGGGTATAAAGCCTTTTTTACATAGTAAGGCGAATGAATTTCAATATTTGTTTTTTATCAAACTTAAGAATACACCATTTCATTGTAATGGTAAATAGATGAAAAGCATGGATAAACCGACTTTAATTTCTATATTTTTCAACGGAATTGTATGTTTTATACGGTATATGTACAAATTGCGAGATTATTAGACAGAAAATTGAGAAAAAAGAAGGATTTTTCAATGGTTTTCTATAATTATATAAGTATAATCTTTATGGAGAAAAGACCTGCGGTAGTATGTCAACTGAAAAATAATATATTTTGAAGTTATCAAAGGACAAATTGCTTAAAA
The DNA here is from genome assembly GCF_038005425.1 of Bacillus sp. FSL K6-0268. Classification (NCBI taxonomy): domain Bacteria; kingdom Bacillati; phylum Bacillota; class Bacilli; order Caryophanales; family Bacillaceae; genus Bacillus; species Bacillus sp. FSL K6-0268. The sequence continues at coordinate 2,520,106 of NZ_JBBOTF010000001.1, read as the reverse complement.
AAGACATCACGAAACTAGACCAGCACCGCATGTAAAATACTGGAATTGATTGAAAGGTAGCGATGACAAGTTTTATGTCACACTTTCACACACCTTTCAGGCGTAAAGAGTTGGTGATTACGTAGTAGCGCATCCACCAATCGCACAAATTTTCTTGCGGTTAGAACGAGTGCACGTTTGTGTTGATGTTTTGGTACTTCATTATACTTTTTTGCGTAATATTCTTGGTATTCCAATACATGCTTTCTTACAGAGTTGGCGGCTTCAACTAAGTAATACCGCAAGTAATGATTCCCATTACGAGATAATGAAGTATTTTCAGCGGTGAACCGGCCAGACTGGTATGTACGCCAATATAACCCGGCATATTTTGCGATTTTGGTTTCATCGTCAAATCTTTCGATTTGGCCAATTTCAGCGATAATACCAGCGGCATATATAGGCCCGATTCCAGGAATGGATTCTAATGTTTGCGTTAATCCAGCCATGATCCGCTTAATAGATTTTTCTAGTTCTTTAATTTGTCTTTGATAGGTACGAATGATTTCGATTGATGTTCCTAAAAGAATATCGATTGAGTCTTCTACCACCTTATCTAAACGGTACGACGTGCGAACAGCCTTTTGAATGGTTGATGCGACACATTTCGGGTCACCAAATCGATTTTTACTCTTTTCCTGTAGGAACTCAGCGAGTTCCTCTAAAGGCATGTCAGCTAGCTCTTCTAGACTGAATTTTTCAAGGAACAATTCCATCATGGCGTTACCAAATATAGAAGAATCGACTTCTTGTGAGAACGTATTACATTTATAACTTAGGTGTTGTAGAAAATGTTGTTTCTCCTTTGTCAACATTCTAACGAGTTGATAACGAGCTCTTGTTAATTGCTGTAATGCCACGTATTGACTTTCTTTCACGATGGACATTTGATTTCGCCCAAATCGTAAATAATCAGCGATGACAAAGGCATCAATTTCGTCAGTCTTATTCATGTCTGAATAACTTTTCTTGAAGTTTGCGACTTGTTTTGGATTTAGAAGAAATACCTTTGTGCCAAATCTTTTTAAGTCTTCGTCATGATGGAGAAACATGGATGGGTGAAAACTGTAAACAGATGTAGATTCTAAGCCGATTTTTAAAGTTTCAACCTCTTGATTGGTTGTGCACTGTAATAATCGTTCTTTAAGTACCTGTGCACCTGGTAAGTCATTACTGACTGAAAAAGAATCTAGCTTTTCTCCTTCACCATTTAAAAAGCAAACTTTCATATCAAACGAACTTACATCTAGACCAACAAATAATCTCACGTAAGAGACCTCCTTTCGATTTAGAATCATTGCTTGGACGTCTCGAGATATCTCTAGTGTGTACGCCGACCAACAACCTCGTGTATAAGAGCTAGTCCTGAATCGAAAGCCGCCCTAGAGCTACTAACATCTAGGTTCGAGGATCAGGCTGCTCAGCCTGCGAGTAGGGAGCCCCGCGCGTTCACTGAGAAACACTCTTTTCGTGTGGTAAATCCACAGGGGAATACAGAATTGTCCCAAATGATCCTAAGACCATTATCTAGAAATATCTTGAGACGTCCAAGTATTTTCTTTATTACTGGACTCTTATTAGAGAGAAAAACTAAGCCTGAGATAGGGCTTAAATATTAATATACGAGAGGGGTATATATAATGGAAATAACAAGTAAAACAGAATCTGTCGTTGTGAAATATGAAGGCCACGTTGCAACGGTTATGGTCAATCGCCCAGAGGTGTTAAATGCGTTAGATGAGCCGACATTAAAAGAGTTATTACAAAAGTTGAAAGAAGTAGCGGAAAGTTCTGCGCATATCGTTGTGTTATGCGGAAACGGCCGTGGTTTTTCTGCGGGTGGGGATATTAAATCGATGCTTTCAAGTAATGATGAAAGTAAGTTTGATGGCATTATGAATACCATTTCTGAAGTTGTCGTGACGTTATATACGATGCCAAAGCTTGTTATTAGTGCAATTCATGGACCAACTGCAGGTCTTGGGTTAAGTATTGCGTTAACAGCTGATTATGTAATGGCGGATATATCATCTGTTATTGCGATGAACTTTATTGGAATCGCTTTAATTCCAGATGGAGGCGGTCATTTCTTCCTTCAAAAGCGCGTCGGTGAAAATATGACGAAGCAAATTATTTGGGAAGGTAAGAAATTATCAGCGACAGAAGCGCTTGATATCGGCTTAATTGATGAAGTAATCGGCGAAGATTTCCAAACGGCTGTGAAGCAAAAAATTAATGAATGGTCACAAAAACCGATTAAAGCAATGATTCAAACGAAGCAAATTTTATGTGAAGTAAATCGCTCTAATTTAGAGCAAACATTGCAATTAGAAAAGCGTGGTCAATATGCAATGAGACAAACAGCGGATCATAAAGAAGGAATTGCTGCGTTTTTAGAGAAACGTTTACCAGCATTTAAAGGGGAATAAAGTTTGTCCATTCCTCATGAGTAGCTCGTTAATTCGGGATAAAGGGGAGAAAGTGCTAACACATTTTAGTATAATTGTGTTAGCACTTTTTTTTAAGGAGTAATACATGAAGAGAATGATCGGTGTTATCACTATTATTTTGCTTACATATTCTGCTTTGCATAGTACACCATCTTTGGCAGTTCGGACTGCGTTATTTTTTGAGGGACATCCAAGTGTTGCGTTTTCTGGTGGGGTGACGAAAGAAAAAGATGTGAAAAAAGAAGCGATTCCAGATGAGTACCAAACTCTATATGGTAAGGAAGAAAACTCAGAGCACTATTTCTTTCCGCATGTAAGAGCACATGAATCAGGAATTGATATGTTAAGTGCATGCGTGAAGAAAAAATGGTTTTTCTATAAAGCAGAGCTCGGGTGTTATTAAATATAGGAGGATGAATGATGTCAGCATATAACAAGTTAGTAAGAGATCGTGTTCCAGAGAAGATTTTAATGTCTGGAAAAACGTATACCGCACAAAAATTAACAGGTCAAGCATACATACAAGCTTTAGCGAAAATTGGAACGGAAGAAATTCGTGAATTTGCTTCTATGAAAGAACGCGAACATGCGCTAGATTCTCTTGCGGATGCACTAGAAGTAATCATTTCATTAGCACGTGCGGAAGGTGCATCAATTGAAGATGTGGAACGCCTTCGTAAGAAAAAAGAAGTAGAGCGCGGTGGATTTGAAAGAGGGATTTATTTATTAGATGTCTCGGAAGAATAGTTTAATAGGAAAAGCATAGCGTTAATGAGTAACGCTATGCTTTTTTGTTGCAATGAAGCTAATAATGAAGAAAATAGCTGTTAATATCCAGCCGATTGTAATAGAAGTAGTAGTATGAACGGCATAAGAAACTTGTAAACAAAATAATGATGCTAAAAACCAAATGAGTGCAATGTGTATATATTTTTTTGATATATTCATATTTCAGGACTCCTTTTGTATACTAAAAAGAATTTTACTACAATTTAGAAAATTAAGCTATATAAGTAGAGGTTTTCTGGTGAATTTTGTATACTGAATAGTAGAGAAAATGAGGAGGAAACGACAATGGCACATCATGCGAGAGAAACGATGGAACTTATTAAGGAGCTTGTCTCTATTCCGAGTCCGTCTGGAAATACAGCAAAAATTATTAATTTCATTGAAAACTATGTCAGTGAGTGGAACGTAGAAACGAAACGTAATAATAAAGGCGCTCTTATTTTAACGGTAAAAGGGAAGAATGATGCGCAGCACCGCTTATTAACGGCACACGTTGATACGTTAGGTGCGATGGTAAAAGAAATTAAGCCTGATGGTCGCCTGAGTCTTTCTATGATTGGTGGATTTCGCTGGAACTCTGTAGAAGGAGAATATTGCGAAATTGAAACATCAAGTGGCAAGACGTATACAGGAACGATTTTAATGCATCAAACATCTGTACATGTATATAAAGATGCAGGTGAAGCAAAACGCGATGAGAAAAATATTGAAGTTCGTATTGATGAGCGCGTATTTTCAGCTGATGAAGTACGCGAATTAGGAATTGAAGTAGGAGACTTCGTTTCATTTGATCCGCGCGTTCAAATTACAGAGAGTGGATACATAAAATCACGTCATTTAGATGACAAAGTAAGTGTTGCGATTTTATTAAAATTAATTAAAAGATTACAAGATGAAAACGTAACATTACCATATACGACGCATTTCTTAATTTCTAATAATGAAGAGATTGGATACGGTGGTAATTCTAATATTCCAGAAGAAACTGTTGAATACTTAGCAGTTGATATGGGAGCGTTAGGTGATGGACAAACATCTGATGAATATACAGTATCTATTTGTGCAAAAGACTCTAGCGGCCCGTACCATTACGCTTTACGTAAACATTTAGTAGAGCTTGCGAAAACGAATCATATTGAATATAAAGTAGATATTTATCCGTACTACGGATCTGATGCATCAGCTGCGATTCGTGCGGGATTTGACGTGAAACATGCGTTAATTGGAGCGGGTATTGATTCTTCTCACGCATTTGAACGTACACATGAAAGTTCTATTGCGCATACAGAATCATTAGTGTATGCATATGTAATGTCTAATTTAATTGAAGAATAATTTCATAGATAATAGAGAGCTGATTAAAAATATTATTTTTAATCAGCTTTTTATTTGGCGAAGCGATTAGGAGACATGTTCTAATCGCTTTTTTAGCCCGCTATTTGTGGGCTGATTAAAGTTTTATTTTATATACATTCATTATAAGTTATATATATGCGATTTTTGTTATACGGCCGGAAACGTGTTTACTATAGATATATAATGTTATACACTATGAAAGGAATTAATTAATAGTTAATATGTTTTAGTTAGCTTGATTAAAAAAAATGTATGAATATGAAGTTTTGAGAGGAGATTTATTTTTCATGAAGTACAAAGCAATAGCCGCAGGTTTATTAGCAGCAAATTTACTAGCACATCCAATTAGTAGTTTAGCAGAAACGAAGAAATTTCCTGATGTTTCAGATAGTGCGTGGTCGAAAGACGCAATTTATTATTTAGTAGAGAGAAATGTAATTAACGGTATGCCAGATGGTAACTTTATGCCATACGGAAATTTAACACGTGCCCAGGCAGCAAAGATTATCGCAACAGCAATTGGGGCTAAAGTAGATCCAAATGCAAAGCCGTCTTATAATGATGCAAAAAATAGTTGGGCAGCTTCATTTATTGCAGCCATGGAAAAAGAGAATATTATTAAAGGGCGAGAACCAGGAGTATTTGATCCTGAAGGAAAAGTAACTCGTGCTGAAATGGCAGCTATGCTTGTAAGAGCATATAATCTGAAGAGCAAAGTAACAGGACCAGTTCCTACAAAATTCGCTGATTTAGAGAATCATTGGGGTAAAGAAGAAGTTAATATTTTAGTAGAATTAAAACTTTCTTTAGGTACAGAGAATGGCTGGAAACCGAATGATTCTATTACGCGTGAACAAGCAGCTCAGCTTACTGCGCAAACAGATAAATTTAGCAAGAATAGTGATCGTCCAGTAGAAACAAAGAAAATGTACATAGATAGAAAATTCATTACATATCACGCACCATCATTAAGTTCTGGGATTAGTGCAAATCAGCATAATCCACAAATGGTTGAAATTAAAGAAGAACGAGATAGATGGATCAAAATTGCAACAAGTAAAGGTGATAAATGGACACCTTTAGTAGAGAAAACAGAAGTTATTAATGAAGGATTCACTACTTATGCAGAAGCTTCTTCTTCTTCAAAAGTAATGGGAACACATAGCGCACAACAAGTAACTGTTATTGAAGAGAACGGCAGCTGGATTCGTATCCGCATGGGCGCTGGTTTCCAATGGGTTAATAAAAATCAATTAAATCCAGTGAAGCAGGGTAACTTCTTAGAAGGAAAAGCGATTATCATTGACCCAGGTCATGGCGGAGTTGATTCAGGTAATCCAGGTTATTATGAGAAAGAAAGTGAAACTGTATTAGATGTATCATTGCGATTACAGAAGATATTTGAGAAAAAGACACCATTTACTGTGTTATTCACTCGTACAGATGATACACGTCCAGGAACAAGTGCTTCTGATTCTTTAAAGAAACGTGTAGAATTTGCTCAAAAAAATAATGGGGATATTTTTGTAAGCATTCATGGTAATGGCACGGAAGAGAAAAATGGACAAGGTACAGAAACGTTCTACTATGAATCAGCGACAGCAAGAGGAACAAATCCTAACGTATCAGAAAGTCGTTTACTAGCAGAAAAAATTCAAGAGCGTCTTGTAGATGCACTGGGAACAAAAGATCGTGGTGTGAAAAAAGGCGATTTATACGTAATTAGAGAAAATACAATGCCAGCTGTATTAGCAGAATTAGCATTTGTAGATAATAAAAGTGATGCAGATAAAATAGCTACACCAGCGCAAAGACAAAATGCAGCGGAAGCTATTTATCAAGGTATTTTAGATTACTATGAAGAAATGGGTAACAACGTGTCTTCTTTCCGTTAATAAATAATAAGAGATTGCCATTGGCAGTCTCTTTTATTTATTAACGTTTCTCTTTATTTCCGGCATATGATATCATTTAATTTTATATACAAAAGAAAAGTATTGAGTAATTGTAATCATAACAATTTTAAACGATAGAGGATGATAATAGATTGAATAATCATAGTAAAACACCTGCCTGTATATATACGTATGCATTTCGTGAGGAGGAGCGTGCTTTATGTTACTTGGAAATGCGCTCGTTCTTTGGAATGGAGTCCCACGTTAATATTTTAAAAAGTGATGTAAAAATTGACCCGAGTAGAAGTGCGTTTATGAAAGAGCGCGTTGAGGTTATGTATGAAGGGGACGACTTAGAAAGCATTTTAAAACAAGTGGAACAAATTGATTTGGCGGGAGTGACATTTAAAGTTATTTTCGTTAAAATCAATGACCTCGTTGGGGAGAATAAAATTGAATATGGAGAAAGACGTCTTATTGAACGAGACCTTGGCATGCATATCGAAGGAGAAGCGGATGTTCGTAATCCAGAGCGTGTATTCGGGATTGTTCCTCTTGGAGGACGCTGGTACTTCGGGCACTATGTAGAAAGCGAACCAGTTTGGTATCATCACATAAAAAAACCGCATAGCTATTCGACATCACTTAGCACACGTGTTGCGAGATCAGTTGCAAATATCGCTGTACCAAATCCAGAGGGAGTACGAGCAATTGACCCGTGCTGCGGTATTGGAACAGTAGTAGTAGAAGCACTTTCTATGGGGATTAATATCGTTGGTAGAGATATTAATCCACTTGTAGTTCTTGGAACGAGAAAAAACATCGCACATTTTGGATTTGAAGGAACAGTAACAAAAGGACCAATTGAAGAAATTACTGAGAACTACGACGTTGCAATTATCGATATGCCGTATGACTTATTTACGCATGCCACACCAGAAGACCAGCTCTCCATTCTTTCAAGTGCGCGCCGCATTGCTAAAAAGGTAGTCGTTGTAACGATGGAGACAATGGATGACATGATCCATGAAGCAGGATTTGAAATTACAGATCGCTGTATTACAAGAAAAGGGTCATTTACTAGACAAATTCTTGTTTGTGAATAAGAAAGGAAGGTCACCCGTTTGGGTGACCTTTTTAGTGTAGTTTAATGTGTGATTGATTGGCAGTTTGTAGGCGGCGATAAGTTGATATTGTGATAGGAGAATCTATTACTGTTCTTTTAATTTCTCTTGTTGTGCAATTAATAAATTGCGTAATATGTGCCCGCGGTAACTTTCTAGTTTTCGTCCTTCATGATAGCGTACGCCTAATTTTTTTAGTTCAGCTACGTACCAGCCTTTTGTTCCGTAGTACATTGGATCACTTCCTTTTTGCTTTTGAACAGTATATGTTTGGGAGCGAAGTAACTTTACATTGAAAATAATAATGATAAAAGGAATCCTACATGTGTGTACCAGTGAAATTGCAAAGTTATCGAGGTGTTTTATAGCGTAACGTCCAAGCCGTGTATAAAAAAGTAGACAGTTGTATATGAATTTGTTGAAAAAAGAATACACATTGTCCAGGGGATTTGAAAAAAGGAATGCTATACGATTTGGCATGATACTTGCGTTGGAAATAGTATCAACGTATAGGGGAGAGATAGAAATGAAGGTTAGTAAAATATATACAACGATTGATGCACACGTAGCTGGGGAACCGCTTCGAATTATTACGGGCGGAGTGCCAGAAATAAAAGGGGAAACGCAGTTGGAAAGACGCGCATACTGTATGAAACATTTGGATTACCTTCGTGAAGTTCTGATGTATGAACCGAGAGGGCATCACGGAATGTACGGTTGTATCATTACACCGCCAGCAAGTGCTCATGCTGATTTTGGCGTGTTATTTATGCACAATGAAGGATGGAGTACGATGTGTGGTCATGGCATTATTGCTGTCATTACAGTTGGAATTGAAACAGGCATGTTTGAAGTAAAGGGTGAAAAACAAAAGTTCATTATTGATAGCCCGGCCGGAGAAGTTGTTGCGTATGCAAAATATAACGGGAGTGAAGTAGAATCTGTATCATTTGAAAATGTTCCTTCATTTGTATACAAAAAAGACGTTCCTATTAAAATAGATAACTATGAATTTCAAGTAGATATCGCGTTTGGAGGAGCATTTTATGCTGTTGTAGACTGTAAAGAATTTGGTTTGAAAGTTGATTTTAAAGACTTGCCCGCTATTCAAACGTGGGGCGGTAAAATTAAACATTATATAGAGAGCAAAATAGAAGTGAAACATCCACTTGAAGAAGGATTGAAAGGAATATACGGCGTTATCTTTTCAGATGAACCGAAAGACAAAGGTGCTACGCTACGAAATGTAACGATTTTTGCTGATGGGCAAGTAGACCGTTCTCCTTGCGGTACAGGAACTTCAGCGAGAATCGCAACTCTTTTTGAAAAAGATGCCTTACAAAAAGGAGAAATCTTCGTCCATGAATGCATTACTGATGGGAAATTCCAGGGAGAAGTATTATCCGTAACAGCGGTAGGTACATATGAAGCTGTCGTTCCGAAAGTAACGGGGCATGCATTTATTACAGGGTTTCATCAGTTCGTTGTAGATCCGAGAGATGATTTGAAACGGGGATTTTTGTTAGGGTAGAAGGAGGGGGTGGAAAGATATGCTAGTTATAAGCGCGAACGAACAAAGAAACTTAGTAAATATGAATGAAGTTATTGAATACGCGGCGCTTGCTTTAAAAGAATTTTCCGCAGAAAGAACGATTACACCAATAAGAGGCTCATTACCATTTGCGAATGAGCAAAATACGGCATTAATTATGCCTTCAGTAGCGGAAGGGCTTGAGGCACTTGGAGTAAAAATAGTAACGGTAGTCCCGCAAAATAAACAGATAGGAAAGAAAACAATCAATGGGATTGTGATGCTATCAGACTTTCAAACGGGAGAACCACTCGCACTTTTAGAAGGATCGTACTTAACGATGATTCGAACAGGTGCCTTATCAGGAGTAGCGACAAAATATTTAGCTCGTCATAACGCAAAAACTTTATGCATTATCGGCACGGGTGAACAAGCAAAGGGGATTGCCGAAGCAATATTTGCAGTTAGAGATATCGAAAAGGTCATTTTATACAATCGAACAGAAGAAAAAGCGTATGCATTTGCGCAATATATACAAGAGAAATTAGGTAAACCAGCATACGTTTATAGAGATCCAAATGAAGCAATAAGCGAAGCAGACATCATCGTCACAACTACGAACGCATCCACACCAGTCTTCTCAGAAACACTACAAAAAGGCGTCCACGTAAACGCCGTCGGCTCATTCAGACCGAGCATGCAAGAACTACCATCTCACGCCATCACAAGCGCAAACAAAGTAGTAGTCGAATCAAAAGAAGCAGCACTAGACGAAACAGGCGATCTCCAAGTTCCGATAAAAGAAGGTCTATTCAAAGCGAACGCCATTCACGCTGAACTTGGTCAAATTATAAGCGAGGAAAAAGCAGGCCGCGAAAGCGATGAAGAGATTACTATTTTCAAATCAGTTGGTTTGGCAGTAGTGGATATTATCGTTGCGAAGTATTTGTATGAGAGAGCGGTGGAGCAAGGAGTAGGGAGTAAGATTGAGTTTTGAGACTGCCTTTTGGTGGTCTTTTTATTTTATCATCCTTATAAATATATTTTATGGCAAGAATGTATTAGTAGATTGCAAACTTTCCACATTTACAAAAAAGTTTGACTTTACATACAGGTAGTGGTAATTTAAAACTTATAAGAAAACTCGGGATTAATTCCGAGTTTTCTTATGGGTATAAACAGTTCGAGGGGGCCGAAAGATGAAACAGAAGTTATTTGCATTACCATTTGTTCTAATACTACTTATTGCATTAGCGGCTTGTTCTGGGGAAAAAGATTCTTCGAAGCAAGCGGGCACTAGTAAATCAGGGACTCCGAAAGATGGAGGAACGTTAACGATTGGTGTTAGCGATAACCCAGATACGATGAATCCGCTTTATGCGAATGATCGTGTGTCATTAACTGTGCAGCAAGCTTTATATGCGCCGCTATATCATATGGAAGACGGTAAGAAAAAGTTTGTCCTTGCTGAGAGCTTTACGCCTTCAGAAGATCAATTAACGTGGACATTGAAATTAAAAGATAATTTGAAATGGCATGATGGTAAGAAAATTACATCAGACGATATAGCATTTACATTCCAATCTATTTTGGATGAGAAGCAAAATAGCTCAAGTCGTGAAAACTTTATTTTTAAAGGAAAGCCGCTTGAGGTGAAAAAGGTAGATGAGTTAACAACTCAATTCGTTTTACCACAAGTAAGCGCATCTTTCGAAGGTGTGATGAATGATTTCTTCCCAATTCCGAAACATGTATTTGAAGGGGAAGCAGATTTAGCGAAGAGTAAGAAAAACTTACAGCCTGTAGGATCAGGGCCGTTTAAGTTTAAAGAGTATAAATCAGATGAGTACGTTGCATTAGATCGATTTGATGATTATGTAGGTGGGAAAGCTAAATTAGACTCTATCGTATACCGCGTTGTAAAAGACCGTAATACAGCAAATGTTTCACTGCAAAATGGTCAAATCAACATGAAGATGATTGAGCCGCAAGACTTTAAGAAACTAGATAGCACTGGGAACTTCTCAATGGTGACATTCCCTGAAGGTAGATTATTCTACTTATCTTATAACATGAATACTGATCTTATGAAGAAAAAAGAAGTGCGCCAAGCAATTGCACATGCGTTAGATAAGAAAGAAATGATTAACTCAGCATTCGTTTCGGGTGAATTTGCAGAACCAGCAAATTCAATCTTAACGCCAGACGCTATGTATTATGCGAAAGATATTAAAGACTATAAGTATGATAAAAAAGAAGCGAAAGATTTATTAGCAAAAGCTGGCGTGAAAGATAAGGAAAAAGTACGTGTGATGTATGTAACGAATAATAAAATTATGGAAAGCTTAGCGCTTTATACACAACAAAAATTAAAAGAAGTTGGCTTAGAAGTTGAACTAAATGCATTAGATGCTAGTGCGGCAAGTGAAAAAGGCTTAGATAAAGAGAATAAAGAATATGACATTACATTTGGTGGTTACATAATGGGACCTGAGCCAGATTCATATAAGAGCTTATTCTTAAGCAATGCTGAATACAATTATGCACGATATAAAAACGCTGATTTCGATAAGTTATGGGAAGAAGCTGCAGTTGAGACAGATAAAACAAAACGCGCAGAGCTATACCATAAAATTCAAGAGACAGCTAGAGAAGACGTACCTTATCTACCAATCGCGTATCCGAAAGCAGTTATTGCAGTAGATAAAAAGTTTGACGGATTAAAAGAAGCGAAAGCAATTCCTGTCACAATGTTTGAAGATCTATCTAAGATTTATGAAGTGAAATAAGAAACAATAAAGAAGCTGGTGGAAATCAGCTTCTTTATCAAGTTAAAGCCTAATTGATGTAGGCTAATGAAAGTTTCACTTTACCTTGAGGGGGGAAGTTTGTGTATAAAGTAATTGGGAAGAGGCTTTTAAATGCAATTCCGCTTTTATTTGTTATTTCTATTATTTCTTTTCTATTAATAAAACTAGCACCGGGCGATCCGGTTCGAAACTTTGTCACGCCGAATATGAGTCCAATTGATGTTGAGCGTATTCGCACAAGTTTAGGGCTAGATCAACCAATTTATATGCAGTATATTTTATGGTTAAAAAATATTTTAACAGGGAACTTTGGTTATTCACTTCAAAACCATCGTCCTGTTCTAGATCTTATTGTAGAAAGGTTACCTGCGACAATCGGCTTAATGGGATCGTCTTTACTCGTCTCATTTGTAATCGCAATCCCGCTTGGACTACTTACAGGTGTGAAAAAGAATTCTATCTTTGATCGCATTGTGAACTTTATCTCTTATGTGGGAATTTCAATGCCAGTCTTTTGGTTCGCTTTACTATTAATTTACTTATTCTCTTTAAAGTTGAACCTTCTTCCGAGCATGGGTATGCGCACAGTCGGTCAAGATTCCGTCTGGGATATTGTCCAACACGGCATTTTACCTTGTATGGTGCTTGCGTTCCAAAACGTCTCTGTTTATATGAGATATATTCGTTCAAGTACGATTCAGCAATTAGAAGAAGACTACGTACAAATTCAATATGCGTACGGTGCTTCAAAGAAGACCGTTTTATTTAATCACGTACTTCGAAATGTATTAATACCGATCATTACAATTTTCGGGTTATCTATTCCAAGTTTAGTAGGCGGGGCGTTTATTACGGAAACAGTATTCTCATGGCCAGGACTTGGTTCGCTCGGGGTAAATGCTATTTTTAGATTTGATTATCCGATTATCATGGCAATTACATTATTATCATCATTCATGTTAATTCTCGGTAACTTAATTGCTGATATTTTATATGGCGTAGTAGATCCGCGCATTCGAATGAGGGGGTGATTTGGAATGAATAATAGGAGATTTCAAACGATAAAAAGTAGTTTTACGAAAAATAAGTTTGTACTAATGGGAGTTATTATACTTGCGGTTTTAACGATCGCATCCATTTTTGCATTCGTATCGCCATACGATCCTAGCAAAATGTCGATTCCAGATCGTTTACAAGAACCGAGTATGAGTCATCCTTTCGGCACGGATGATTACGGAAGGGATTACTTAACGAGGGCATTATATGGCGGACGCGTTTCGCTTGCGGTCGGTTTTCTTGCAATGGTTGTATCTATTACAATCGGAACCGCAGTTGGAACAATTAGTGGATATTATGGCGGAAAGTTAGACAACTTCTTAATGCGAATTGTAGAAGTACTTATGTCAATTCCATCATTCTTCTTAATGCTGTTATTAAATGCTTATTTAAAACCAGGGATTACGACGTTAGTTCTTATTATTGGATTACTAACATGGATGGACACCGCTCGTATTGTAAGGGCAGAAACGCTATCTGTAAAAGAGCGTGAGTACGTTTTGTATGCAAAAGTATCTGGACAGAAATCACTTGCAATTATTGTAAGACATATCATTCCAAACATTTTATCAACCATTATTATCGCTGCGACATTAACAATTGCGACATCGATTTTAATGGAATCATCACTTAGCTTCTTAGGATTAGGTATTAGAGAACCAGATTCTTCTTGGGGCAGCATGCTAAACAATGCGCAAGGGTATATTGGCGAAGCTTGGTATTTAACGCTCTTCCCAGGATTCCTTATCCTTTTAACGGTACTTAGTTTTAACGTAATTGGTGAAGCATTGAAGAAAGCTTTCGCGCCAAAAGGAGCTGGAAATGAAAACTAAAGTGTTACGTGAAAGGAGTGAGAAACGTGTCTGAAAAACTATTAGAAGTGAATAATTTAAAGACTTCTTTTTTCATAGAAAGCGGAGAAGTAGAAGCGGTTCGCGGCGTTACATTTCGTTTACATAAAGGAGAAGTAGTTGGTATCGTTGGGGAATCTGGAAGCGGGAAGAGTGTAATGGCGAAGTCTGTTATGTCTCTCGTTACGTCACCAGGAAAAGTGAAAGAAGGGGAAATCCTTTTTCATAATGAAAACATACTTTCTAAATCTGAAAAAGAATTACGTTCTATTAGAGGAAATCAAATTTCACTTATCTCTCAAGACCCAATGTCAGCGCTAAATCCAGTCGTGAAAATTGGGAAACAAATGACGGAAGTAATTATACGTCATCAAAAAGTGAAAAAGAAAGAAGCAGAGCAGATTGCGATCAACTTGTTAAAACAAGTCGGCCTTTCGTCACCAGAAGAAAGGGTAAAACAATATCCGCATGAACTAAGCGGTGGTATGAAGCAGCGGGTTATGATCGCAATGGCGATGTCTTGTAATCCGGACCTTCTTATTGCTGACGAACCGACGACTGCACTTGATGTAACGATACAGGCGCAAATACTAGATTTAATGAAAAACTTAAAGAACGAAACGAATATGGCGTTACTTCTTATTACGCATGACTTAGGAATCGTCGCGCAAAACTGTACGCGCGTTATCGTTATGTACGGCGGGCTTATTATGGAAGAAGGACCTGTACTTGATATTTTCCAATCGCCGAATCATCCATATACGAAAGGGCTATTAAACTCTTTGCCAAAAATAGCGAACGGCGTAAAAGAAAGACTCGCTCCTATTCAAGGTGTAACGCCAAACTTATTAAACCCGCCACAAGGTTGCCCATTCGCAGAGCGTTGCCCGCATGCGATGGACATTTGTGAAAAAGAACGTCCGCCATATTTTGAAATCGGAAACGAAAGACGTTCCATGTGCTGGTTAAACGATAAGACAGTAGGTGATTCACATGCATGAAGAAAACTTAATTGAAGTTCGGAACTTAAAAAAGTATTTTCCTATTAAAAAAGGACTATTCGGCAGAAAAACAGAGCAATTAAAAGCAGTCGATGACTTAAGCTTCACTATTAAAAAGGGTGAAACATTCGGGTTAGTAGGGGAATCTGGCTGTGGAAAATCAACGACAGGAAGAAGTATCATTCGCTTACATGATGTCACTTCAGGTAACGTTTTGTTTGACGGAAAAGATATCGCAAGTTTAAAGGAAAGTGAACTAAAAGAATATCGAAAAAGAATGCAAATCATTTTCCAAGATCCATACGCATCATTAAACCCGGCAATGAATGTATTCCAAATTATTAGCGAGCCAATGAACATTCACGGTTCCTACGAAAAAGAAGAACAAAAAGAAATCATTTTAGACCTTCTGAAAAAGGTAGGTTTAAAAGAAGAACATTTATATCGCTATCCGCACGAATTTAGCGGAGGCCAGCGCCAGCGCATTAGCATCGCGCGGGCACTATCTGTAAAACCAGACTTTATCTTATGTGACGAACCAATCTCAGCACTCGATGTCTCAGTCCAAGCACAAGTCGTAAACATGCTGCAAGACATTCAAGAAGAAACAGGCGTCACATACTTATTCATCGCACATGACCTATCTATGGTAAGGCACATATCAGACCGAATCGGAGTCATGTACTTAGGAAACATAGTAGAAATTGCCGACAGTGAAGACCTATACACAAAACCGGCACATCCATACACACAAGCACTACTTTCATCTATGCCAGAACCAGATCCAACAAACACAGGCAAAGAACGGATCATCCTAGAGGGAGAAGTACCAAGTCCACTAAACTCACCATCCGGCTGCAAATTCAGAACGCGCTGCAAATTCGCCACTGAAAAATGTGCACAGGAAGTACCGAAGATGGTGGAGATTGAGAAGGGGCATGAGGTGGCTTGTCATTTGTTTTAGAGGGAGAGCACTAGGGGGGACCTGGTGCTTTTTTCTTTGTAGGTGGACGTGGTGTGGGATTGGTTGTTAGTTTAGGAGATAGCGCGCTCGAAATTTGTCGGTAAATCGATATGTTGTGTCGAAACGTTGATATATTCGGAGTTACGATTGATATAATTGAATAAACGTTGATATATTTTTGTAAAGAGTGGGATTGGTTGTAACTTAATGTAGAAATTTAATGTTTTTGAAAAAAAGAATTGACTTCTATATTAGTTGTAACTAAAATAGTTACATAAAGATGTAATCAATTTAGTTACAACTAATATCTGCTAAAAATATGATTTATATATTTAATTAAGGATGGTGGTCCATACGTTGCCACCCGGTGTAGAAAGTTACTAACACATTCAAATCAATGCATATTCCAAGCTTTAGTATTTTCTGTTACGGGGCAATAAGGTGCAACGTTATCTTTTGTTAAAAACCTTGGTAGATCTTTCTTTGGAAATATTAGTTTTGGGGAAATATAGTAAGGTATCTAAAAAAGAACAAGGTATAAAAAGATGTACTTATATAAACCAAAAATTTAGTTGAGCTGGATAATAAAAAAAAGGTAGGAGATTTAAATGGAGACGAAACAAGATAACCTTATTTACGTATGGGATGCATATTGTGGATGGTGCTATGGTTTTTCAGAAAGTATTAAAGGATTTTACAAAAACCACACTGAAGTGCCATTAACAGTTTTATGTGGAGGGTTATTTTTAGATAATTTACCAATGAAAAACTTCTCATATATAGAAGAGGGAAATAAAAGAATTAATCAACTTACAGGTGCTGAATTTGGTCCTTCCTATCAAAAATTGGTGGAGGAAGGGACTTTTAAAATGAATTCGAAAGATGCTGCAATTGGTTTTTCAGCTTTACGCTCATTAGCGCCAGACCGTTTATTAGAATTCACTTCGGCTATGCAAAAAGCGTTTTATTATGAGGGCCAAAGTCTGAGTGATCCTGAAACATATCGCAAAATTGCAATCGAGCATGGTTTGGACCCTGAACAAGTATTAAAACGTTTAAACGCTCAAGAAACAATATTAGATGTCCAAAATGATTTCAATAAAGTTCGACAGCTTGGTGTTAATAGCTATCCTTCATTACTTTTACAAAAGGATACTCAAATTATTCCTATTGGTGGTGGCGTAATGACGCCAGGTAAAATTGAAGCGCGTTTTAAAAATTTATATTAAGAAAATTTAGGATATAGTAGCAAACATGTTATCTTAGGCCACCTGACATTCATCTCCGGAATATTCGCCAGTACTATTACACTTTCAGATAAATGGGAGTGGGAGATTTTATCCCGCTTTAACGGGCGGTAAGACCCCCACCTCAAAATTCAGTGGAAGCAAAGAAGTTAGGTGGGGGATCAACTGTCCGTAAAAGTCCGATTGGTTCAACTAATAATCAGTGGGGGATGAACAAAACCCCCACTGATTAAAGTTTCACTTTATCGGAACAAGATAAAAATATGATGATTAGTTAATAACTTTAACAAAAGGAGAATAACATACTATGTTTAAAACAATCGATACAAATCAAAAAGATGTGAAATTAACGGTGTTTAGTTCGGACGAAAAAAGCTTTATGGTCACAGCAACATTAGTTGAGAAAGCAGGACATGCATTTTTAATAAACTCAAAATTTACTCAATCTGATTCGAAAGAAATTGTTGAGTATCTGAAAAAAAACGACTTATCTTTAGATAAAATCTTTATTATTCATGGGGATCCAGACTACTACTTTGGATTAGAGAGCATTAAAGCCGTTTACCCAGAAGCTATAGCGTATGCAACAGAGTCTACTGTTGAACATATCGTTCATTCTGTCTTAGGGAAATTAAAAGTTTGGAAAGACGCCCTTGGAGAAAATGCACCGAATAACGTGGTATTACCTCAAGTGTTTAAAGAAAAAACAATTGATTTTCAGGGGTTAACATTTGAACTAGTAGGCTTAGATCATTACAGAACTAGCTTATTTAATAAAGAGCTGAAAGTATTAATTGGTGGTATTGATGTATTTAACGAAATCCATGTATTCTTAGCTGATACTAGCTCAAAAGCGGCAATGGAGGCTTGGATTGAAAACTTGAAAGTGTTACAAGCATTACATGCTGACATCATTGTACCTAGCCATGGATCAATTGAAAAATCCTTAAATAATCAAGCACTTACTGCGACAATGGATTATCTAAGAACTGCGATTCAAGCTTCTGAGGAAAGTAAAACTTCAAAAGATTTTGTAGCAAGACTTGATGCAGCATATCCAGGCTATGCAAATAAAGGTGTATTAGAATTAAGTGCAAAAGTTGTAACAAAAGAAATGCCTTGGGGTTAATGATATGAATAAATATCAAAAGCTATTACATGAAACGTATGTGTTAACTGGCGAAGGGAAATTGGATGCGTTCAAAACGTATTTAAGTGAAAATGTATCTTGGACAGAAGCTGCTGGGTTTCCATATGCGGGTACTTATATTGGTCCAGATGAAGTAGTGAAGAACGTACATGAACGTCTTGGTACGGAATGGGATAACTATAGTGCAAAAGATGAAATTTATGCTTTTAATAACAATACTGTTATTGTGTATGGAAAATATAGTGGAACATATAAAGCTACAGGGAAGTCATTTGTAGCAGATTTTTGTCATCTTTATAAGTTTGATGAGAACGATAAGGTTAAGAAGTTTATACAAATTGTGGACAGTGCAACTGTTAATGAGGTATTAAGTTAGAGTTAATCGTTTCTAATATGCCTTGTATAGGGGGAGGATAAATGAAATTCCTAACATTACCCCTGACATTACATTTTTGGGAAGGTTTCTCCTTCTTCAAACTTTTTATAGAAGAAAACTTATTTAAGTAGAAGAGGTAGGTATATATGAAATTAGAGAAAAGTTTAATCATAACAATTATTTCTGTATTTATTTTAGGAGTAGTTTCGACTTTGGTATATCAAGCTTCCACCGGTAATAACAAAGGGAACTCAATTAAGAGCGAAAATGTTGCTTCTGTATCAAAAGAAGTAAAAGAAAATGAAAAGAATAAAAAGATGGTAGTTGATTTCTATAATGAAGTTTTTAACAAACATAATATCGATATTATCCCTAAATATGTAGGTGAAGAGTATAAGCAACATAATCCTTTTGTTGCTGATGGACGAAAAGCCTTCATGGATTTCTTTAAGGAGGATTTTGTTAAAAATCCTAATTCCTCTGCAGAGATTAAACGTGTAGTAGCTGAAGGGGATACGGTTGCTCTTCATGTACATTCTCGTACTAATTCTCAAGATAAGGGAGTTGCTATAGTGGATATATTTCGTATCAAGGATGGAAAGATTGTCGAACACTGGGATGTAATTCAAGAGATTCCAAGTGAAGCAGCTAATGATAATACGATGTTTTAGATAGAAGATATATTTAATAATTTTTTAATTGATAGTGCTGTATAGAATTTAGAAATTTAGATAATTAGTTATTAAATTTGGAAATCATTTAAAAATAGCATATTAAATGATGGCACAAATTAATACGAAATAGCTCTTTAATAAAAAATCCTACTCAGTAAAAAATGAGTAGGATTTTTTATTAAAGAATAGTGCTAATTTTGTGGTTCGGCACCATCTAAATTTGGAAACCATGAAAGTATAGGTACTCTATATCCACGTAAAGTAAAATTGTAATTTTTTCCTTCTTTTATGTTTGCTTGCAGATCCACTGAATTAAACTTCATCATAAGAAGGCTATCCTCATTAGAAATAACTTTTTCGGTTCCATTTTTTTGCTCAACCTAGTACAATCTCACCAATTTAAAAAGACCACCATTACTGGCAGTCTTTCTGTGGTATCGAGTGTAGAGATGGTTAGCTACTTATCTGTTTAGGCATAATCTAGGATCTTTAGAATTCTTAATTTGAACAATCTATTTTTATATTATTTAAATAGTAATCTTTTATAGACCCACTCATTTTAGTTAACCTTTGTTCAAATAGAAATGAAGTCGCAATTGTAACTAGATGCACAATTAATCAAAATAGAAAAAAGTACCTATAAGAGTAGGTACTTTTTTCTTTGTTATATATAAATTATACATTAATTTATATTTGGAACACTTTAAAAAGAAAAGATGATGATGGATTTATTAATAGATGCGTATAACTATATGTATATATTTAATGCATATATTATTTTTAGATAAATATATATATCTTTCAGTAAGAATGCAATATTCTTCGCTATTTACTTATATTTATAATTTAACTAATTCATTATAATATCAATGTTGATTTAAAGTTTTTTGTACAAAATGAACAGATGGGATTTTTTTAGGGATGCAAATACAATGAATCATTCTGTTTTCTTAATTGACTAAATTTTTAAAATTTAAACCTTCAAATGTTAATACTTGTTATATAATTGACTTATTAAGGCATTGCCCCTAAAAGTTAATATGCCTAATGAGATTGTTTACGTTTTCCTTATGGGGTAGCACCAACATTTCATAGATTCTGTACGCTAAGGCTATAATCTTTATAATTCCTGAGCGTATGAAATTCGCGCTTTGTTGTTGGGACCGCTATGAGTACTGTTAAATATAATATTCAAGGAGTGATATAATGAATACTAATCTTAAATTATCAAACAGACCAGAACACACTGTTCAAAAATTATTTGAACAGCAAGTAATTCAGAATCCAGATTCTGTTGCGTTGGTATATAAAGATCAACAGTTAACTTATAAGGAATTAAATGAAAAAGTAAATCAATTAGCTTTTTATCTACAAAAACGAAACATAGGCCCTGAAAGTATGGTAGGGGTTTATATAGAACGTTCTTTAGAGATGATTGTAAGTATATTAGGAATAATAAAAGCTGGTGGCGCATATGTCCCACTAGATCCCGCATATCCAACAAAGAGGCTTGAATATATCTTGAAAGATGCCAACATACAAGTATTGCTAACCCAAAACCATCCAACACAGTGGATACCTAAAGAAATAGACTGTATTAATATAAAAGAACATGAAATGAATATTTCGAGAGAAAAAAATATAAATCCTACAATTGAAGTTAAACCAGATAATTTGGCATATGTAATCTATACATCTGGATCTACAGGAAAACCCAAAGGGGTATTAATTGAACAAAAAAGCTTATGTAACTTTATTATTTCTAGTATTAATTTAACAAAAATGAATTCAGACAGTAGAAATATTCAATTTGCCTCATTATCATTTGATGCTTCAGTATTTGAGATATTTACTAGCCTAGTTTCAGGTGGAACTTTATATGTATGTAGTCAACACGATATTATGCCAGTTGAACCACTTACTCAGTTCTTGCAAAAAAATAAAATTACACATGCACTTTTACCCCCTACGGTACTTAATTTGTTAGATGAATCTGTATTTAAAGATTTACAGGTTGTTATTTCTGCGGGATCAGCCTGTAGTGAACAAGTGGCAAAACGATGGATGCAAAATCACCTTTTTATTAATGCGTATGGTCCAACAGAAACTACAGTTTATACCGTTGCGGGAATATACAAAGGAGATGGAGCACCTCCTATTGGTCGGTCCATTCCCAATGTAGAGGTATATGTATTAAATGAAGCTAAAAAACTTGTCCCTATTGGGACAGTAGGTGAACTTTATATAGGAGGTATCGCATTAGCACGAGGATATTTGAATCAACCTGAATTAACAAAGGCCTCATTTATCCCACACCCATTCAAGAATAGCTCTAATGATAGATTATATCGGACTGGTGATTTAGTTAAATATTTACCTGATGGAAATATAGAATATATAGGAAGAGCTGATAAACAAGTTAAGATTAGAGGGTTTCGAATTGAGTTAGGTGAAATTGAAACAATATTAGGAAATCATCCAGACATTAAAGAAGTTACTGTGGTAGCGCAAGAAGATTCATTTGGAGATAACATCTTAGTAGCCTATATTGTGGGCGAAGGAGATACACAAGAGTGGAGAAAACATGTAGGGGTACATCTTCCAAATTATATGGTCCCGGCTCATTTTATCAAGATAGAATCATTGCCATTAACTGTTAATGGGAAAGTAGATAAAGATGCTTTACCTGCATGGGCCTCTATTATACAAACGAACGAGGGATATATAGCACCTCGGAATAGAGTAGATCAAAAAATGGTAGAAATTTGGTCAGAGGTATTAGGGATTGACTCCTCTGCCATTGGAATAAACGATAATTTTTTTGAGTTAGGTGGACACTCTCTCCTAGCAACTAAAATAACTTCACGTTTAGGTGTTGATTTTTCGATTCTAGTACAAATACGTGATATATTTGAATACCCTACCATTAAACATTTCTCAAAACGTTTAACATTTTTATTGGGAAAAATGGGGGAGATCGATGTTTTTACACCATTACAATCAGTTAAACGTGAACAATACGAACCATTATCTTTCGCTCAACAGCGTTTATGGATAATGGATAAAATTGTAACAAATAGTGCGCTTTACAATGTCCCGATTGCATGGCGTTTAAAAGGAAAATGGAACATTGAGATGTTAAAAAAAGGATATAATGCAATAATACATCGCCATGAAATTCTACGGACAGTATTTCATGAAGTTGACGGAAAACCAGTGCAAATTGTTCAACAAGATATAACAGTTCCCTTATCAGTAATTGATTTGCGTTATCTTTCTCCTGAAGATAAAACATCTAAAATAGAAAATATATCAAAAATAGAAGCTAAAAAGCCATTTGATTTAAGCCAAGGACCTTTATTACGTACTCATTTAATAATAATGGACAATAAAGAGTTAGTACTTCTTTGTACCATCCATCATATTATTTTTGATCGCTGGTCATTAGATACCTTTATCAATGAATGGATGAGTTTTTATCAGGCATTTTTAGAAAACGAAACTGAAAAGCTTCCCCCTTTACCTGTTCAGTATATTGATTTTACAAAATGGCAAAAAAGTTGGTTAACAGAAGATATTATACAAAAACAAATAGCATATTGGGGGAAAGAATTACGCGGTTTACTTCCTATATTGGAACTCCCATTGGATTATCCTCGTCCAATAATACAAAGCTATAATGGAGATACGTATCAAATTGTCATACCCAATAAATTGTTAGAAAAAATAAAAGTATTCAATTC
Source organism: Bacillus sp. FSL K6-0268 (assembly GCF_038005425.1). Taxonomy (NCBI): domain Bacteria; kingdom Bacillati; phylum Bacillota; class Bacilli; order Caryophanales; family Bacillaceae; genus Bacillus; species Bacillus sp. FSL K6-0268. The sequence continues at coordinate 2,497,050 of NZ_JBBOTF010000001.1, read as the reverse complement.
TAAGGAAGGCGTTACATTATTCGCCACATTATTAGCAAGTTATCAAGGGTTTCTTTCTCGTTATACCAATCAAAAAGATATTTTAGTAGGCAGCCCGATTGCAAATAGGAATTATCCAGGAGTTGAAGATCTTATTGGATTCTTTGCAAATACTGTAGTCTATCGTGCAGATTGCTCAAATAATATAACATTTAAAGAATTGGTCCAACAAATAAAGAAAAAAATGTTAGATGCACAAGAAAACCAGGACGTTCCTTTTGAAAAAGTTATAGAAGCTATACAACCAGAACGTGATATGAGTTATTCTCCATTATTTCAGACAATGTTTGTTTTTCACAATCAATTAAAAGAGTTACCAAAATTATTAGATCATAGCGTAGAAAAAATCCCTAGACATATGAATGGTGCAAAGTTTGATATAACTATAGCAATGGAAGAGATACCAACAGGATTACAAGTGGATTTTGAATATAATACAGACTTATTTAAGGTTTCTACAATAAAAAGAATGGCTCAATCTTTTGAAATTTGGCTAGATGAAATTTTACAATTTCCGGAGGAACCTATTGAGAATCTAAGAATACTCACTAAGAACGAAGAAAAGCAATTATTACATGAATGGACTAACATAGAGGGCAATTATCAAAAAGATGTGGTGATTCAAGAGTTATTTGAACAGCAAGTAATTCAGAATCCAGATTCTGTTGCGTTGGTATATAAAGATCAACAGTTAACTTATAAGGAATTAAATGAAAAAGTAAATCAATTAGCTTTTTATCTACAAAAACGAAACATAGGCCCTGAAAGTATGGTAGGGGTTTATATAGAACGTTCTTTAGAGATGATTGTAAGTATATTAGGAATAATAAAAGCTGGTGGCGCATATGTCCCACTAGATCCTGCATATCCAACAAAGAGGCTTGAATATATCTTGAAAGATGCCAACATACAAGTATTGCTGACACAAAGTCATCTAACACAGTGGATACCTAAAGAAATAGACTGTATTGATATAAAAGAACATGAAATGAATATTTCGAGAGAAAAAAATATAAATCCTACAATTGAAGTTAAACCAGATAATTTGGCATATGTAATTTATACATCTGGATCCACAGGAAATCCAAAGGGTGTCCTTTATGAACAAAAAGGTCTATGTAATTTTATTAATGCCAGCATTAATTTTACAAAATTAAATACGGGTAGTAAGGTAGTTCAGTTTTCTTCAATTGCATTTGATGTTTCACTATATGATATCTTCGCAACTCTGGTGTCTGGTGGAACTTTATATGTATGTGGTCAACAAGATATTATGCCAGTCGAGCCACTTACCCAGTTTTTGCTAGAAAAAAAAATTACGCATGCATTTTTACCACCTACGGTACTAAATCTGTTAGATGAATCTAAATTTGAGGAATTACAAACTGTTATTTCTGCGGGTTCAGTCTGTAGTGAACAAGTGGCAAAACGATGGGTGAAAAATCACCTCTTTATAAATGCATATGGTCCAACAGAAGCATCGGTTGCTACTATAGACATTTATAGCGGCAAAGGGACACCACCTATTGGTCGATCTATTCCCAATGTAGAGGTATATGTATTAAATGAAGCTAAAAAACTTGTCCCTATTGGGACAGTAGGTGAACTTTATATAGGAGGTATCGCATTAGCACGAGGATATTTGAATCAACCTGAATTAACAAAGGCCTCATTTATCCCACACCCATTCAAGAATAGCTCTAATGATAGATTATATCGGACTGGTGATTTAGTTAAATATTTACCTGATGGAAATATAGAATATATAGGAAGAGCTGATAAACAAGTTAAGATTAGAGGATTTCGAATTGAGTTAGGTGAAATTGAAACAATATTAGGAAATCATCCAGACATTAAAGAAGTTACTGTGGTAGCGCAAGAAGATTCATTTGGAGATAACATCTTAGTAGCCTATATTGTGGGCGAAGGAGATACACAAGAGTGGAGAAAACATGTAGGGGTACATCTTCCAAATTATATGGTCCCGGCTCATTTTATCAAGATAGAATCATTGCCATTAACTGTTAATGGGAAGGTAGATAAAGATGCTTTACCTGCATGGGCCTCTATTATACAAACGAACGAGGGATATATAGCACCTCGGAATAGAGTAGAGCAAAAAATGGTAGAAATTTGGTCAGAGGTATTAGGGATTGACTCCTCTGTCATTGGGATAAATGATAATTTTTTTGATCTAGGTGGGCACTCTTTAAAAATTATGAGTACTTTAGTAAAAACATTTTCTGAAGGTTGGAATGTAACTATTAAAGATTACTTTGAATTAAAAACAATTAATAATATAGCTAAAAAAATTCAATATGGATATAAAGTAAATTCACATTCAGATACATTAGATATTAAATTGACAACTCCTCCAAAGAAGCTAAAGAAAACAAAAAGACACGAATTTAGTAATAATAGCAAAATACTTTTAACAGGTGCTACAGGATTCTTAGGTATTCACCTACTAGAACAACTATTGGATACTACAGAATGTAAGATATATTGTTTAGTTCGTGGGGAAAATAAACAAGAGGCAAATAATCGTTTATTACACATGTTAAAATTTTATTTTAAAAATAAATTTGTAAGCTATCAATCTTTAGTAAATCAACGTATCTTTATTGTACAAGGTGATTTAGCTAAACAAAATATGGGATTAGAAAACGAATTATATAAGGAGCTTCATCAACAAATATCAACTGTTATTCATGCTGCAGCTTTAACAAAACATTTTGGCGAGTATAGTGAATTTGAAAGAGCAAATGTCCAGGCGGTAAAAGAACTTCTTGCATTTGTTGGTGATACTAAGGATTTACATCATATATCTACAACTGGTGTAGCCGGACAATTTGCATTAAATGAAACGGAAACAATATTTAAAGAAAGCGATTTTTATGTAAAACAAAATTACAAAGATAATGTGTATGTGAAAAGTAAATTTTTGGCGGAATATGAAATATTCAAGGCAATATTAACGGGAACAGATGCTACTATTTATAGAGTAGGAAATCTTACAAATAGATATATCGATGGACAACATCAATATAACTTCACCGAAAATGCATTTATGAGCAAATTAAAATTTATATTACAATATGGTATCGTGACAGATGTATTATTATCAAGTGAAGTTGAGTTTACACCTGTAGATTATTGCAGCAAAATTATCACAGGGTTTGTAACTTCAAATGAAATACATGAAAATAGCAAAAATTGCGTAAATCATATATACAATCATCTTACGTTAAATTTAAATGTACTTGTAAAATTACTAAATTCAATGGGATATCCAATTAAAGTAATTTCTGAAACAGAGTATCAACAATTTATTTTAGAACTTTCTAAAGATAAAAAGAAACAGGAAGATATTCAAAACCTCATGACATTTGAAGAACCAAAAGATAATTGTTATAAACCAATAAATCTTGATTCGACTGAAACTCAAAAAACACTAAAATTATTAGGTATTCAATGGCCTATTATTAATAGTGAATATATACAACAAATTATTAATTATATGACGAGTGTTACTGGTAGTAATTCTGTTGCAAAGCTTTTTAAACAAAGTTACACTTTAAAAAACTGAACAGACTCATGAGAAATGAGAAATTTTAAAGGAACACAGTTAAAAAAATACGCAAAATTTTTTAGACAAAATCACTGAAATAGGACAAGCTTTTAGGCGGAATTATATGCATAATTATTGTGATTCTATCCTTTATAAGGAAATAATTTTTAATCAGCAAACACATGTAACCTTTTGAATATTGGGTAAAAGACACCCTAGTAGAGTTTTTCATATCGTATGAGACATTGCTGTCGAAAAATTGCAAACAGATGGGAAAATACAACAAGCTATTATCCAACAAAGAAAGAAATACCCCCATAGAATACGTTAGAGCGTTAGATACATTAGAAGAATTTAATGAATTGAATTTAGACTATGTAGAGACGAGTATGAAGGAATAATAACAATATAACAAGTACTTTTTCAGCTTTCTACGTTATATAAGGTAAGGGGAAAACTGTCATCGAGATTACAATTTTAAGTGGATTATCTTTTTCTTTATGGGGAATAACATCGTTAAACACGTTATATGAACAAGCTACAGTAACAAAAGGAGATGTGTAGCCATTGGAACAGGGAGTAGCGGATATTTAAGTTGATAATTGGGAACAGGAAATGAATAAATGATAGGTGAAGTATTCTTGGGAACCCATGGTTCTTACAACAGATAAAAGATCCCTTCGTTTGTTACGAAAAGAATCTTTTATCTGTTGTGTTTTTTTGTTCTTTTGTTCCCGTATTCCTTTTCATTTTAGGTTTCAAAAATATATAAAATCAATTTTAAGACAAATTACTTACATTAATATGCTAATATCAATAGTAGATATTTTATCTTAAATTAATGAAAAAGAAAGGTGATACTAATGAATTCGACACCAATTGATTCTGAAATCTTTAAGGACCAGTTTGGTACAAAACAAATGAGAACAAATTTTTCAGACGAGAATTTAATACAATTGTGGCTTAATTCAGAAGTTGCCTTAGCAAAAGCTGAAGCTAAATTAGGTATTATACCTCAAAATGCAGCGACTAATATTGCAAATGCAGCTGACCAAAATAAACTTGATTTTAATAAGATTAGAGAAGGAATGAAAAAAACTGGACACCCCTTTGTAGCATTCCTACATGAGTTCGAGAGTTTATGTGATGAAGAATCACGTAAGTACATTCATTGGGGAGCAACAACACAAGATATAATTGACACGGGACTTACCTGCAAATTAAAGGTGCTCATGAACTTATTTATAATCAAACTCAAGAAATATTAAAGATATGTTTGAGATTAAGCCAGCAATATAAGTCAACAGTAATGCCAGGCAGAACGTTAGGTCAGCATGCCTTACCGATTACTTTTGGATATAAGATATCTATATGGTCAGATGAACTTGGTCGTCACTTAGAAAGGTTACAACAAGGTGCAGACCGATATTTAGTGGGGCAACTGGGAGGTGCAGTTGGTACTTTAGCTTCATTAGGAGCGCAAGGGTTAGCTGTTAGAAAAGAGTATGTAAAAAATTTAAACCTAATTGAACCCTTAGTATCTTGGCACACGTCTAGAGACCGATTTGCAGAATTTAGCATGATTTTAAATATGATTGGAGCAACTACAGCTAAAGTTGCAGAAGAAATAATAAGCCTTCAAGGAACAGAGATTAGAGAAGTAGAAGAGGGGTACCATTCTGGTAAAGTAGGAAGTAGCACTATGCCGCATAAAAGAAATCCTATGACTTGCTCTTATATTGTGGGATTAACTAAAATAGTCAATAGAAAATCAACTTTAGCTATTGACAGTATGATTCAGAAACACGAAAGAGATGTTACATTTTGGCAATCTGAATGGTCTTATATTTCGGAAATTTGCATAACTTTAAGCGGCGCATTAGAACAACTTAAAAATGTCTTAACAAACTTAATAGTAAATGAAGAACAAATGAAAAAGAATCTTTTTCTTACCAAAGGTTTAATAGTATCTGAGAACGTAATGTTAGAATTGGGGAAGATAATTGGTAGAACTACTGCCCATGATTTATTGTACGAATTAACAATGAGAGCTTTTGAAGAAGACAAAGATTTAAAAGATATTTTATTAGAAGACAATGAAATTAAGAAGTATTTTAGCGATGAAGAGATAAATTCCCTTACTAATCCAGAATCATACACAGGGTTGAGTGAAAAGTTTGTTGATGATGTTTATAACAAGTGGTTGAGTTATACATAAAACCAATTTAAGACCATTAGCTGAGGAATAATTCCTCAGCTAATGGTCTGCTTATACACATTATTAATTGTAATATTGCAGCCTAGAACATCTCTTGCAATTGAATCGGATTCAAGGAGTGTTACAGAATTAACCCCTGGTCGCGCTCCCGCAGCAGTTACCCAATGAACGCCTTCTGTTGGAATTCCAAAGGAGTATAAATTAGGATTAACTTTACCGTTTTTATCTATTAATCTATTTGGGGGGGAGTCACTGCTAAACCTCCACTTTCAAAAATATAATTATTGTTCGTTGCAATCTTAAATTCTGAGGCTAGACCTGCTTTTAACATATTTGAGATTAAAATATTTTTACTTTGATTTATATTAACTGAGGGTAGTCTAGCATCAATTAGGTTCTTTGCATGAAATATCGAATCCTTAACACGGTTAGAGCTAATTTTAAAATCTTTATTTATAGGTGAAGTAGCTACAGTTGCTTCAGGTCCAACTAAAACTAAAATTCCGGCTCTTATTAATGCCCTCAATTCTTTGATTCTTTGAACAGGAGGGCCAATTGAAAGAAATGCGTTTAAAGGTGTATACCAATTGCGTAACTCTTCTTTATAAGATTCAGCATTTATTCCTCCATGATCAACAAGTATTCTTATTTCGTTTCGGATATCCCTTAAAACATCTAATGCGGCTTTTAGTGGACTGTTTTTATTACCCAGGTTTGCTTCGTTAATATCATTATGTAAGTAAGTATCTAACCAATTATGAAAGTCTGTTATTGAATTAAATTTTTTATCACCATAAGGACAACTAATTTTGTGCCAATCAAAAAATAGTTCTGATTTTACTCCAAAGTTGATTAAAAGATCCTTATGGTATTCTATGGCACAATTAACAAACTCGTAAAGGAACTGACAAGATTTTTCTATTTCATAGAGATTGCGAATTAAAGTTGTATAATAGATACTTTCAACTTCCAATTTTACGAAAGGCCATATCTCTTTTTTAAAGCTTAGGTTATTTTTATGTTTTAACTGCTCGATAACTTCATTTTTTAGAAATAGTGGGATATGTCTTTCTGAAGAACCTTTTTGATTTTGTCCCCTAGAGTGATAAGGTAAGCCTCGCCTAGAACCTGCAATTAATAAAGGTTCTTTACCAGAGGGAATGTAATTTAATTTGTCATTAATTTCTTCAAACTTTCCATCTCTCCCACTTGTTAAAAGTGACATGTAATCAAAAAAATTAAGGCCTAATCCCCTTATTATTACGGGAGTTTTAGGTTCTATTGAATCTAAATTAACATCTGCTGGATTGGATGGTGGGAAGTAATTTAGGTTGTTACTATTAGCAAACTCAAAGAAATGTTCTTCAGCTGAAGTTAATTTCTGATCTGAGTGCCCAGTTGTAAAGATAACCTTTTCAGCTTTAATTGGTGTTAAAGACTTATTAAGAAATAAAGTATAATCTTCATTGTTCGGATAGAGATTAATTAATGTGTCTTGAATTAAGTTAATCTTAATATTTGAGGGTAATTCTTCAAGAATAGTATTAAATGAATCTTTAAGATAATAGCCGTATAGAGCTCTTGTAGGGTAAGAGTTAGGTTCTAAGGAATAAATTTCTTCTGTAATAACGGTGGGCATATCCAAAGTGTCAATTTTATCCCTTAATTCATTTGCCCATTCTAATAGACTAGGCCCATTAACGATAGGACCCCGACACTGGACGCTATCATCAGTAAATAAAGTGATTTGCGAAGCCACTGTATTCATTAAAAGTTGAGGTGACTGGTCTGTTCTCCATACAGCTCCACCTGGAGGATGTGGATCAACCAAGGAAATTTCATAAGATTCTGATTTTAATTCAGATAAAATATTAGAGACTATTCTTTCAAATACTGATATACCTCTTGGTCCTAAACCTACTATCGCAATTTTCATATACTCACACCTATCCTTTCTGCAAGATCTAATTTAATCCGTTATGTAAAACAACATAACTAGTAGGTGCAAAAAAAGTCAAGTGTAAAACTAAAAAAATAATTTACTAAAGGGTGTTTAAATTGGAATTTAAAGAGAAAATTAAGTTATTTCGAACGTTACATGATCAAAACAATCCATTAATGCTTCCAAATGCATGGGATGCATCAAGTGCTAAGATTTTTGAGAGAAACGATTTTCAAGCGATTGGGACTACTAGTGCTGGTATCGCAGCAACCTTAGGTTATCCAGATGGCGAGAAGATTCCTTTAGAGTTAATGTTAAATTCCATTAGTAATATCTCGAAAAATACCAAACTTCCTGTTTCAGCTGATATTGAAGGAGGATATGCCGCTAATATTTTTGATTTACGAAAAATATTAAATGAGTTAGAAAAATTTGAAGTGGTAGGTATAAATATAGAGGATGGGAGAGGTACGTATTTAAGAGAAATTAATGAGCAAAAGGTCATTTTAGACTTTATTAAAGCTTATTCGCCTCATCTTTTCATAAATGCAAGAATTGATAGTTTTTGGCTAGATATTGGCGATTTAAAAGATCGTATTAAGGATGTAATCGTTCGTGCAGAAGAATATAAAAAATCCGGAGCAGATTGTATTTTTATTCCTGGAGTTAAGGATATTGAGACAATAAAAGTACTTAGAGAAAATATAGAGTTACCTATAAATTTGCTTCAAAGTGAAAACTTAAATTCCATGCAAAACATAAAGACACTAAAAATTGAGAGAGTGAGTCTTGGATCTTCAGCTTTTAGGAATATTCTAACAAACCTTGATAAGATAAGCAGCACCTTTAAACAGGGGAAATTATTACATTCAAATGGAAACTTAACCTATCAAGACTTAAACTTGCTTATGGATTGATTTTTTACAGGTGAATAAACTACTAAAAATAGTTATTTCTATAATTTTCAAAAAAAAGTTTCTCAACCTGAAACTATCAGACTATTATGTAATTTCTCTTTTTTGTGTGTTATGCTAGATTTATCAAATGTAGGAGGTGATTACATATGATCGTTAAAGTAAAAAAAGCTTCTAAAAAAGTAGTTGCTGCTAATGCACTTACTAATGTACCAGGTTAAGTCATTAAGAAGAACCGGATTTCCGGTTCTTCTTAATTTTTTAATTAATCAATTAATTAAGGAGATGTTATAAAATGAAACCAAAATTTAAAGAAACTATCCCTTATTTTTTCCTAAATAAAGAAATTCAAATTGGTGAAGAAGAAGGTTTAGCAGGTATAATTCCAGACCCTACTGGTAGCATCTCATTTCTAATAAATAAATTAGATGGCCAGAGAAACATTCCAAACATCGTTCAAGAAGTACAAAAAGAATTTCCTGATATTAGTTCAAATGAAATTATTGAGGCTATAAAAGTTTTAGGAAATGAAGGTTATTTAGAAGATAATTCAATTGTACCAGAACTCAATGATTACACCTTAGAAAGATATAAAGCGAATATAAATTATTTTTCACTATTCACGAAATTCGGAGAAGATAAATATAAAATTCAAGAAAAGATTTTAGAAACGCCTATTGCACTTCTTGGTGTAGGAGGACTTGGAACACAAGTACTGTATCATTTGGCAGCATTAGGATTTCATAATATAAAAGCTCTGGACTTTGATAATATTGAATTAAGTAATTTTAATAGACAGTTGCTTTATTCGGAATCAGATATAGGGAATAGTAAGGTTGAAATGGCTAAAAAGCGAATATCCCAATTCAACCCTAATGTGGATCTTCAAATTATAAATAAGAAAATAGAGTCACCTCAAGATGTGATTGAACATATTGAAGGAACTGAGCTTGTGATATGTGTTGCAGATAAGCCAACATTACATATTGCAAACTGGGTAAACGAAGGTGTGGTTAAATGTAATCTGCCAATGATTTATGGTGGAGTATTAAATACTCGTGGTAGATTCTTTTCTATGATTCCTTCTAAGACAGGTTGTGTACAATGTCACATTAATTATGCAAGACAATTAAACGATAAACAAGACGAGCAATTAGAAGCTATGAATAACATGGAGTTTACTAGAAACAATGCTGCTATAAGTCCAAACGTAGCTATTGTAGCTGGAACAATTGTTAATGAAGCATTAAAAATTTTAACGCAGATTGCACAACCTATTTCTTTAGGGAAAGTTATGGAAGTGGACTTTTTAACCCTAGAAACTAATACTGTTTCTTCGTGGGAAAAAATGTTAGATTGTCCTCTCTGTGGTCAAGTAGTTAAAAGTGAAGTGATTTGATATGCTACCTAAAGTTTTTTTAAATAAGAATTATGTAATACTTTTTTCTGGGATGACAATAAGTAAATTAGGAATGTGGTTCTTCACTATAGCAATTCCATTAATTGTTTATGATTTAACCCATTCTCCAAGTAAAATGGCCTTCGTACTAGCATTAGAGCTTGGAGCCCAAGTTATTTTTAGTTTAATAGGTGGGGCATTAGCAGACCAAATGTCTAAAAAGAAGATAATGATAATAGGAGACTATGCTTCAGCGCTTTTTGTACTCGTAGTTCCTATACTTTTTTTAAGTGGTTATAACAGCATAATAGTTATATATATTGCCGCTTTTACCTTATCTGCTTTAGCAGCTTTTCATCATCCTAGTTTTGAATCTGCAGTTCCTGAAATCTTATCTAAAGAGGATCTTATTCAAGGTAACTCATTCTTTAGACTAAGCGAAACGATTATCACATTCTTGGGACCTGCCGTAGCGGGGATTGCAATAGCGCTTTTTGGGAATTCGAATGTTTTATTAATAACAAGTGTGGCCTTCTTTTTATCAGGAACAATATTTTTATTTTTAAAATTTAGAGATTTTGCTGAAGAAGAGAAGAAACGCCCTGAATTAGTAAAACCTATTGTTGAAGGACTAAGATATGTCTTTGGAACGAAAATTATCTTAGTTGGTTCTCTAGTTATTTTTGGTATTAATATAGGATTTGGAGCTGTAGAATCTCTTTTTATGTATTACTTGAAAGATTATCTAGGCTTGAGTCCTATAAATATTGGATTAATTTTTTCATTACAGGCAATTGGACCAATTTTGGCTGTTTATTTTGCAAGTAAATTTAAACATATTCCAAGAGGAAATGTTATTATTTATTCAGGGATTGTTATAGGACTTGCCCAGATGCTCCTGTACTTCTCTCAATTCAGCTTAGTAATTTTAGTATTCTGTCAAATTTTTATTAAAGGATCAGTTACTTTATTAGCTATTAATTGGTTTACATTGCGACAAGAGACTGTACCTAGCAAGTTGCTCGGAAGAGTTATCAGTTCTACTAGAATGGTAGCATTTTTAGCTTTACCTTTTAGTGCTATGATAGCTGGCTTTTTGGCTGAGTCAATAAATGTTTTGTCAATCTTCTTAGTTGCAGGTGCTTTCGCGATAGTATCATCAATCGTAGGTGTAAGTCTTGGTTTATTTGATAGAAAAAGATTAGATAAGATTCAAAATGATACAGCATTGTAATTAGTTAAGTGTAAAGGGAGTTATTTTATGAACAAAATTGAACTAATAATTATGAATTCTAATGAAGTACGCCGGAGAAGTTTAAATTTATGGAGTTCTATTCCCAGTGAGGTTTTATTTCATAGGGTTGATTCATCTTCAATGACTATATTAGAACAAGTACGGCATGTTTTAGAAGCTGAATATTTATATCTTGAAATTTTAAAGACTAGAAAAAGTTTGCCCTATAGCGATGATGAACCAAATCCTTTCAATACACGCGATTTTACAACCATTCAAGATGAGGTTGATTTTGCAAAACCTTATCGAAAAAATTTCTTAGATTTTATAATGGGATTAAATGAGGAAGATCTTGAAAATATAAAAATAGATCGCTCAGATGTAGGATATACTAGAAACCTTGGAGATATGTTAATGAGAATGGCGTATCATGAAGCCGTACATACAGGGCAATTATTAAGAGATATGAGGGCTTTAGGTTTAAAAAGACCTCATCTATGGGATTAAATTAAAAATGGTTATCCGTTAGCATTCTAAATAAATGTTTCTATTTCTGACGAGTTATACATGTTAAAATATATAACATGAGTATGTAGGGGGAAGAGTTATGAGCACTGAAGAGTTTTTAACAGATATTCATGAGCACACTCCGAGTTATAGACAGATAAAAATGGAAGCGTTGAGAAGATTTCCTAATGAACGTTTGCAAGTTATTGAATATATATAAGAAAATGCAAGTTTATACGATTATTTAATATGTTTGTTAGATATAACACAGAATGCTCTGGTGAATGAATCTGTACGCAAATCGGAAGGCGAGTTAAAGAAGTATGAGTTTACAGCAAGTGAATTAGAAATGTTGTTTAGTGGATTCTATGTTGCAGTTAGGCAATTGCCTGAGAACATTGGACCTAAAATTTATGAAGCTATTCGATGCAAAAGTGAAGACGTATTATTGAAGTGTTTAGAAGAATCAATAAGAGGGTCTGAAGAAAAGAAAAAAGAAAAAAGAAAAAAGCGGATTTTAACATTGAAATTTATCGTACAAAGAATTGACACTTAAATCCCTCACAAACGTTACAGAAAGATATAAGACCTAAGTTGAAAGAAAAGTAAAAGGTCAATGGATATAGTTATATTGTGCAGTTGATTCAGAGGGTAATACAATTGATTTTTATCTAAGTAAATCAAGAGATAAACCAGCAGTCAAGCGCTTTTTCAAGAAAGCCTTGGCTTTTTCGCATGTTTCTAAACCTCGTGTGATAACAGTAGATAAGAACCCTGCCTATCCTGTAGAGATTCAAGTCATCTAAAACAGCAATCTCTATATTGAGTGGTGTCGAATCTATGCATATGATAAAAAACGGGCAACTTGTTTTACCGGATAAGTCTGTCCAAAATCAGAAAGAATTTATTCCTAAATGGTTTGGCTTAGCTTCATAAGATAGAAATGAAGAGAAAATTGCTATTCTATGTTTTCAACTAACATTTTTGCACCAGAACCGAATCTTCAACGAATTTACTATGTAACATGGCTAACACCTGCATCCTATTATTAAACGGTGTTCCAAATGCACTAACAATTAAGCTAATACCAGTTGCTAATGCTCCAACTACTAATTTCTTGAACATAATAAATCCCCCTTAATATTTTTTATAACTTGCACCTTAAATATATCACTTTTCTTATTTTGTAAATGTTTTGAATTTGTAGAAAAGTTTATTTGAATCTTATTAATATTGGTAATTCATTTTATTAAGTGGAAAATAGAGGGATTTTTATAGGTATGTAAAAATACATAATAAATGAACCGAATATTATGATATACTCTCAAAGAGCTGATACAAAACTTCTTTAGATTGGAAAACTAAAGTCTTATCTACCCAATTGTGGGGGCACCTTATGGCGTCTTTTTTTTATAAGAAACCTCCAAGCATTCATACACTTGAGGGTTTATCAATTGAAAGGTAGGGCTGTTTGGAGTTCCTTAAATTAAGAACAAAGCAGGATTATTCCTAAACCAATTAATAGAGCTGCAGCAAACGCTGGAATTGGCACAGGGATCTCGATACTTTCTACAACTAAGAAGTATTGTCCACTTACTACTTTAAAACAAACTAATTGCATTAATTAAGAGTTTTAGTGCACTACTCCTTGGAAGTTGATCTTGTAGCGCTCTTTCTCGTAATTCACTATGTTTTCCAAAGAAAATAGTGAAAGGCAAGGCGATGAATACATTTACAAAATGACAAAACTGTAAGAATACACGAATGTTTGTAAGAAAGTTCGATGTTTTCCTTTTTCTTTTTTTATTATAGTGAAAAAGAAGGACGAAATATTCTCTTATGTAGGAAAGGAAGATAATAATGATTGATCTATTAAATAAATGGATGTTAGAAAGTACAGGCAATTTCAATATCGTTGTAGGAATTACAGCACTTCTATTTTTGGGTTCAGTAATTGCACTTATTATTATTTACAAAAAAATTGGTAAACCAGATGAAAGCACAAATGCTATTTATTTAAAAATTACTTCTCGTATGTTTACTACTCAAATTCTAATGAATGCTATATTTATTTCTTTAGTTGGTAAAGATATTGAGAATTTCCGTCAAATCTTTATATTATTTGAAGCTTTTGTATTTTTTATTGGAGCTATTTATTCGTTTAAATTATATAGACAGGAATATAAATAATTCACTTGCAAGAAACAATAAAAAAACTGCACCCCAATTGTTAGACACAGTCTAACAATTGGAGGTGTAGTTTTTTTATGACTAAATTTACTTCAGAAGACAAAATGAATGCAGTAATACATTATCAAGATGGAAGTGAGAGTATAAAAGATATTGCGAAATCATTGGGAGCGAATCACGAAGTGGTTCGCATGTGGATAAAACAATTTGAATATCATGGAATCCGGGCCTTTGAAAAAGGCTATACAACGTATTCTGCACAGTATAAACTAGACGTACTAAATTATATGTTCGAAAATGGGACGTCTCCAAACGAAACGGCAGTCATTTTTAATATTTCTTCACCTGGACTTATTAGAAAATGGCGTATTCAGCTACATCAAAAAGGAGTAGACGCCCTTAAATCGAAGAAAAAGGGGCGTCAATCTATGACTAAGGACAGTCAAAAATCAATTAAGAAACAAACACAAACAGAAGAGTCAGTAGAAACATTACAAGCTGAATTGGAGCGTTTGCGTATGGAGAATGCTTATTTAAAAAAGTTGAATGCCTTAGTTCAAAACAAGGAAAAATCACCAAACAAGATAAGGCGCAAGTAATCTATGAACTAAGGAAAGCATTTCCGGTGCAGGCACTTTTAAAATTAGCAGAACTCCCACGAAGTACATATTATTACTGGATACAGAATTCTAATCGACCAGATAAAGATAAAGAGCTAAAGATCCTTAATTCAAAACATTTACGATGAACACCAAGGTCGTTATGGATATCGCCGTATTCGCGATGAGTTAATGAACGAAGGACACAAAATCAACCATAAAAAAGTTCAACGAATTATGAAAGAGTTAGGTTTAAAGAGTCTAGTTCGTATGAAAAAATATCGCTCGTATAAAGGACAAGTAGGTAAGATTGCGCCAAATATTTTAGAACGTAATTTTAAAGCTGAAAAGCCGAACGAAAAATGGGTTACAGACATAACAGAATTTAAATTATGTGGCGAGAAGCTCTACTTATCACCGATGTTAGATCTATTTAATGGAGAGATAATCGCTTATACAATTGATTCAAGACCAACCTATTCACTTGTATCGAAGATGTTGGAGAAGTCTTTTCAACAATTGACAGAAGAAGACGAACTCCTTATTCACTCTGATCAAGGCTGGCATTATCAAATGAAGAAGTATCGTCACGCCCTAAAGGAACGCAAGATTACGCAAAGTATATCTCGTAAAGGGAACTGTTACGATAATGCGGTTATTGAAAGTTTCTTTGGTATTATGAAAACTGAATTTCTTTATCTAAAAGATTTTGAAAGCATAGAACACTTTAAACAAGAATTTGAAAAATATATCGATTATTATAATCACAAAAGAATTAAGGCAAAACTAAAAGGCATGAGTCCGGTACAATATCGAACTCATGCCCTAAAGGCTGCCTAATGAAACGACCTGTCTAACTTTATGGGGTCAGTTCAGGGATGGGATTGAGTTTTGAGGGACTGCCTTTTGGTGGTCTTTTTTGCATAAAATCTTGTAAAGCAAGAAAAAGTAGAATATTAATATTCTAATATTCAATAGAAAGATAAAGTGTTTAAAAGTTCAAAATAATACATTATAATCTATTTAGTAAAATTAACCAAAATATATTTTGCTTATTATGTATTAAAGGGGAAATGAAAATGGCTGGACAAATTCGTATGTCACCAGAGGAGCTTAAATCAAAAGCGGCTCAATATGGACAAGGTGCAAATCAAATTGAGGACATTTTAAGTCAACTACAAAACTTGCAAAATGAATTAAGAGGAGAATGGGAAGGTCGTGCTTTCGAAGGTTTTGATCAACAGTTCAATGAATTAAAGCCAAAAGTACAAAACTTTGCACAGCTATTACAAGAAATTAATATGCAGCTGAATAAAACTGCAGAAGCTGTTGCTTCTCATGATGAAGAATTATCACGTAATTTCGGTTTGAAATAAAAATTGTCATACTCTATATAACAAGCATTTCAAATGAGCCATACAGCTTATATTGTATGGCTCATTTGATTGCATGCCTAGAGCGAGTGATATTGATAGGGATATATATTTTATGAGATTTCTTTGATGCGTTTGGAAAACTTATAGAAAGGGTTTGAAAGAATGGGACAATTTCAAAGTAATTTACAAACAGCAACGCAAATTGCTACGAAAATGGAATCAGCCTCTGATAGGATTCAAAGTGTAACAACTCGTTCTATAACAAAGGCGACGCGTACAACATTATCTGTTAACTTCAAAGCACAAGAAGCGAATCAACAAATATTAGACTTGACGAAACAATTTTCCGCTGCCTTTCAACAAGCGGTTGATAATATTCATTCGGTATCTAATGAATTTGAGAGAATGGATAACGAACTTCACAATACTTTTCGCTAATGTGACAACCTACGTAAAGTAAAATAGTAGGAGGAAAAAGATGAGTCAAGATATTGAAAAACAAATTAATCAAGTAAATCAAAAGTTACGAAGTGTATTTGAAGAACAAGACCGAAATCAATCTGCGATTCAAGCTCAAGAACAAGCGGAAGCAGATTTTTATGAATGTAGAAGTCGAAATCGTCGTTTGTTTGATCGAATTTTAGGAACTTGGCATGGTGATAGAGAAATGTCCCAGTTTTTTATGAATACGTATCAAGATGCACAACATATTGAACGAAAAGTCACATTTGAATTGGAAAACAAAAAAGAAACGTTGCTTAAAGAAAGACGAGACCTTAATGATTTAGAAAACGCCCTTTCCTATCAACAACAACAATTAACAAGGGAGGTCAATGCATGAGTTTAAATATGTATTTGGGAGAGGTACGAAGCCAAACTCAAAGCATGAATGCTGTATGTACCGCTACTATTCAAGGTATGGAACAAGCCATTCAGTCGATTGACGCTTTTGCAGTTGATACTGTTTTACAAGGGCAAACATATAGTAGTGCAAAAGCATTTTTTGTACAAACCTTTCGACCTTTGGCACAAGGAATCATTTATTTGTGTGAAGAATTAATCCGTCAAAATGATGCTTTTCCAAGTGACTTTCAATCACAGGTAGCTCAGGCAGATGTAATTGAACACGAGATATTAGAACAAATTCGGGAAATTGACCGAATGAAAACAAGTATGGAAGCTGTCAATCAAGCTATGCCAATGCCGGGTATGGATGCCATGGTAAATCTTTTTATTGTTATGAGGAAAAAACTGCAAGAAAAGCTGGATCATTTGTATCAATTCAATCAGACCTCTAGTAATAATTATAGTACAGCAATTCAATTAGCAGCGAGTATTGCTGCAGGTCTTGCGGAAGTCCAAAGTGGGAAAGGGTTTAGTCCTGCAAGTGGTACATTTAGTATGCAAGGGTTGAATATGGAATGGACAACTTCAATTCAAGCGATTACAGAAGAGAGGGCACGACAAGCTGCCAATTCAATTGAAGAAGGTGAAATGTGTGGTAAGCTACCAGAAAAATCTACTGGTGAAAAAATATGGGACGGTATTGTAGATGGTACGGGACAAGCAGTTAGCGATACAATAGACGGAATAAAAGCTTTAGGAGATTGGGAAACGTGGGAAAACATGGGGAACGCTGCTTTGCACCCTATTGATACCCTTAGTACGATGTATAATGCATTGTCAGATTCATTTATTAATGATGTAATAAATGGAGATGCTGAAAGTCGTGCTAAATGGGGAAGTTATGCTTTAACACAAGTTGGATTAGGACTTATTGGTGATAAAGGATTAAGTAAAGTATCGAAGGTAGCAACTACTGCAAATCTAACAAAATTCTCAGAAGGTATTTCGTCTGTTTCGAATCATTTACCATTGAAAGAACGATTTGCATTCGCAGGTACTAGTGGCTTTGGTAGCAATCAGATAAAAACATTTGAAGTTTTACAAGAAGCCCGTGATACATTTATGTTTTCTGAAACTGGTGGAAGAAGTAGAGTTAAAGGTGTACAAGAAGTAATAAAAGATTATGCGGATAAAGTTCTTGATAGAGTTGAAGTGAAAAATGAGTATCCTGATTCGTATACAGCATCTAAAATATTACGTGAAGAACTTAAGGATGCAGGGATTGAACCACCCCCATATTCTAATGCAGCACATCATCTAACACCTTGGAATGATAGTAGGGCAGAAAAGGCACAAAAATTATTAAAGGAATTTGGGATAGACCATGATTCGGCGGCTAATGGAGTATTTTTACCTTATAAAGTTAATAAATACGTGACTACTGAAGTCTTACACATAGGAAAGCATAGTTCAGAGTATATACTTGAAGTAGAGAGAGTATTAAGTCTTGTTAAGAAACGGGGCGGTACTCAAGAAGATGCTGTTGACGCCTTACATGATATAAGAGAACGTTTATTGAATGGTGAATTAAAATTAAATAAACCGAAGAAAGAGTAATCTTATAATAGAAAAATAACAAAGGAGAGTAAAAATGAAAATTTGGGAATTAAAGAGTTCATTTGATGACTATGAATCCTTTCAACTATTGAACTTAGAAGAAGATTCTAAAAAGTATTTTGAAGGGAAAATTGACTCGGCAGTAAAAGCATCTGATTCATGGGGAGAAATACGTATTAAATGTGTAGAAGAAGGAAATCAAAGTGATTTGCCTCATTTTTGGGGAGAAGTTGGTACGCCAATGGTTAGTGGGAAAGCTAAAAAATTTTTAGAGTCTATACTTGGTGATAATGTAGAATTTCTTCCCCTAATTCATGATGTGACGGGAGAAGTGTATTATATAATTAACGTTTTAAATGCACTAGATGCTATTAACTATGAGAAAGCTATACTAAAGAAACTACGTTCTGGCTTAGTAATAGATTTCAAAAAATACGCATTCTTACCTAATATGGTTAAGAACCAAACAATATTTAAAGTTTACTTAAATGAAATATTACATATTCCTTCCGTTTTTGTATCAGATGAATTTAGAAATACAGTGTTAGAAAGTGATTTAAAAGGTTTTGAATTTATCGAGGTATGGGATTCAGAAGCAAACATGTAAAAGAAAGTCCTAAAATAATTGATAGGAGTTAGTGACATGGATGTAAAGGATTTAAAAATTCTAAGAATGTTAAACAATTATGAGGGAAATGAAAAAGAAATTTTTGAACTGATTCAAGCTGAAGCAATGGTGAAATTTATATGTAGAAAAATATGGTTTTAGAAATTGAAAAAATAGAGAAAAGTTTTAATGATAAACTGAATACACCAGCAACAGATAGTGAAGTTCAGAAATTAAGAGAACGCATGAAAGAGAGTTATAATGTTGACCTACCGAGTGAATATGAGGAGTTTCTTAAAACTGTAAATGGATTAGATTTTAACGGGCTAGTACTTTATGGAGTTGACTCTTATTTGTTAGATACAGAAAGGGACGAATCAATTTGCGGGCTTATAGAAACCAATGAGATTTGGTATGAAAATGAATTTCAAAAAGAGTATCTTTTCTTTGGCGATTCAAATATTGCGTGGTTTTGTAAGAGCTTATCAGACGGTACTTATTTAGAACTTGATAAACCATCTGGTACGGTAATGAACACATATAATGATTTTAATACAATGCTTGAGGAAGCGTTAAAAATAACCCTTCTTTAATAGGGGGTATTAAAAATTATGTTTAATTTTTTAAAAGAATATGTTGTAGCAGACAGAAGTGTCCGTTCTAAACAAAAACCTATTTTCTATCCTATATATCAAGATGAGATAGATGAGGCAGAAAGCTTATTACAAATGGAACTTCCAAAAGAACTGAAACGCTTTTATCAAGAAATAGGTTGTGTTTTTTTTAAGTCTGATACAAGAACGTTTTTCAACAGATTTATGGACCCGATTTCAGTTGCAGATTTCCGTTTAAGGCAAGATATTTATGAATATAATCCAAACCTAGATGATGATTCATTAGTGTTTTTTGAAGTAACAGAACTTAACTTTTTAACAATTAAATTTAAAGAGGAAAATGAATTAGGTCAATGTCCTACTTACTCTGAAGATGAGAAAATAGCGGATTCTTTAGAAGAATTTTTAATTAAAATGGATGAAAATCCTGACTATTATATTTAATCTTTTTAAGACTTGCATTAAGGTGTAGCATTTGAAAAATATCTAATCATGAGTAAAAAAGCTTATGTATAATGAAGTGAACCCGAATAGTGGTACATGAAAAAAACACCTCCTGAATTCGCATACTAAGTATGCAAATTCATTGGAGGTGTTTTTCGTTTGAAGACAAGAGTTCATTACCCAGAAGAAGTAAAGTGGAAAGTGATTGAAATGAAAAAGGATGGATATTCCAATTGGACAATTATGGAGAAGCTTGGAATTAAAAATGTTTCCCAAATTAAGACGTGGATGAAGTGGTATCGTACCGATCAAACGTACCGTTTTCAACAACCTGTAGGAAAACAATATTCTTATGGAAAAGGACCAAAAGAGCTCAGTGAATTAGAACAGCTACGTTTAGAAAATAAACATCTAAAAACAAAATTACTTGTATGGGGAAAGTATCTGGAAATCGAAAGGGGCTGAAACCAGAAACTGTAGTTACTTTATGGAGAAATGTACAAACAAAAATAACGGTAAAAGACTTGTGTAACGTATTAGAATTACCCCGTTCTACATTTTATCGTTGGTTACAACGAACGGAAGATCTGAAAGATGATATAGAAGAAAAAGTAAAGGACGTCTGTCTTAGGCATAAATTCCGGTATGGATATCGAAGAGTGACCGCTACTCTTCGAAAAATGGGACTGTGTGTCAATCATAAAAAAGTATTACGAATCATGAGACAAAATCATATTCTTTCAAAAGTGCGTCGAAAGAAAAAGAAATATATCAATGGTGCGGAACCAATGGTAGCCCCTCATCGATTGGAGCGCCAATTCGATGCATCCAAACCAAATGAAAAGTGGTTTACGGATGTGACGTATCTCTTATTTGGAGAGCGTACCTTGTATGTATCAACGATCATGGATGCCTTTAATCGTGAAATGATTAGTTGTGTCATCAGCGAATCACAAACACTGACATTAGCGATGAAAACATTGAAACAAGCAATGAGAGGGCGAAAAGTAAAAGATGTCCTTCTTCACTCGGATCAAGGAAGTATTTATACAGCAAAAGAATTTCAAGCGTATGCCAAAGAAAACGGCATGATCACCAGCATGTCCCGGAGAGGAAATTGCCATGATAATGCCGTCATGGAAAGCTTCTTTGGTCATTTAAAAAGTGAAGCTTTCTATTCACAAAAGATAACAAAAGTATCCAACACAACTGTGCGAAAGATTGTGCTAGAATACATTCATTACTACAATTGTGTGCGAATTCAAGAAAAATTAAACCACCTATCCCCTAAAGAATTTAGGGAACAAGTGGTTTAGGTGTTTTGATTGGTGTCCCGTTTTCGGGGTTCACTTCATAAGTAGAGGTTTTTAAATTATATCTTAATGAATTATGCCTTCTTAGATAAAGTAAATCGAGTTCAGATAAACGAAGATTATAGAATACATCATTTTAACTAGATTTATTATTAACTAAATTGTCCCCACCACCAAGCTCCGCCTCAATCTGCGAAGTTTTCGATGACTCATCCATACGCCAATACGTAATAAAGCTTATCGCGATACAGCCAGCTACGTAGAAGTAGAATAGTGATTCCATTCCGATACTCTTTAGCCATAAAGCGATGAACTCAGCTGTTCCGCCGAATATCGCGACGGTTAGTGCATATGGTAAACCTACGCCGAGTGCGCGGATTTCAGTTGGGAAGAGTTCTGCTTTTACAATTGCGTTAATTGATGTGTAACCAGTAACGATAATGAGACCGACCATCATGAGTAAAAATGCTACGATTGGTTCTGTCGTTTTTTCCATGAAGAAGAAGATCGGCGCTGTTAGTAATGTTCCGAGAATACCGAATGCCATTAATAGTGGGCGGCGTCCAATTTTATCGGATAGTAGCCCTGCAATCGGTTGAAGTACGACGAAAATAAGTAGTGCGACAAAGTTAATCCAGCTTACAACTTCTTTCGGAAGACCGACTGTGTTTACCATGAACTTTTGTAAATATGTTGTGTACGTATAAAATGCAACAGTGCCTCCTAATGTTAGGCCGACTACTGTTAATACTGCTTTCGGGTGTTTCATAAGCGCGCGAACGGTTCCTGCGCTTTCGCGTTTTTGTGATTTTATGTTTGAGAACTGCTCCGACTCATCCATCGTGCGGCGAAGCCATAATACAGCTACTGCGCCCATCGCTCCAATAATGAACGGGATACGCCATCCCCAAGCTTTCATATCTGGTTCGCTTAGTAATTGCTGAAGAACAATTTGAACGCCTAACGCAACCATTTGCCCAGCAACGAGCGTTACATATTGGAAACTTGAATAAAAGCCACGGCGTCCACTACTAGCCATTTCAGATAAATACGTTGCGGAAGTTCCGTACTCTCCGCCGAGTGATAATCCTTGTAGTAAACGGGCAAGAACTAAAATAATTGGTGCCATAATACCGATACTTTCGTAACTCGGTGTACAGGCAATAATTAAAGAACCACCGGCCATAACCGTAATGGAAAGCGTTAATGCTGCCCGGCGTCCGTGCCGATCCGCATAACGTCCCATTAATAAACTCCCGATAGGGCGCATTAAAAATCCAACTGCGAAAATAGCCGCTGTGTTTAGTAACTGACTCGTTGGATCGCCTTTAGGAAAGAACTCTGCTGAGAAGTAAACAGCGAAAGCAGAGTAAACGTACCAGTCGTACCATTCAATTAAATTGCCAACAGAACCTTTGAAAATATTGCCGGCGACTCGGTTAGATTTTGCTTGAGCCATAATCATTCCTCCTCTTGCTTATAAATAAAATGATAATTATGAAAGCGTGTTCATTATAGTTGAATTGTACTGTCTGTAGAATAAAATCTCAATATTATGACAATTTTATTCTTTTTGTACTTTATGTACACGGAGAGTTTTAATAGTTGCTTCATTATTCGTTTTGTCATAATAATAGAAAAAAGGAGATTGATAGTTTTGAATATTTTATCAAAGGATATGAAGTATGAAGAAATCACGCAAAGTGTCATTACAAACGAAAATAGTAAGCTTAATTATCGCGTTAATTTTATTTGTCGTTCTCCTATTAGCGGGAATATTTGTGTACATTCAGTCCGTTGATACGAAGCGCCAAGTGGAGCAACTAGCACTGCAAACAGCGAAGTCGCTTTCTTTTATGCCAGCTATAAAAGATGCTTTTCAAAATAACGAACATAAAAGTACGATTCAATCCATTGCGGAACAAGTTCGTGAGCAAGCTGGTGCAGATTATGTCATTATAGAAGATCGCTTTGGGGTGATGTATTCCCATTCTCATTCGGAGTTAATTGGCACAAAGAGTAACAATCCATATAACTATGAAGCACTCACTTTTGGTGGCTATTATACGCTCGAAGGAAATGGTGAAAGTGGTCCTGCTTTAATGGCGAAGGCGCCCATTATTGTTCATAACGGAGAATACGATCAAGTCGTAGGCGTTGTGACAGTAGAGTTTTTAATAAAAGGTATTGAATCTAACATACTGAGCAGAACGAAAGAAATTATACTCTTTTCCTTAGCTGTATTAGTAGTCGGAATTATTGGCGGCATTCTTTTAGCACGTAGCATTCGTAAAGATACACTCGGTTTGGAACCGAATGAAATCGCAGCGCTATACCGGGAACGAAGCGCAATACTACTATCTATAAAAGAAGGGATCATCGCTATCGATCAAAACGGTTTTATTACGATGATGAACACATCAGCAGAAGAAATGTTACATGTAAATGGTGATTATATGCAGCAGCACATTTCAAAAGTTTTACCGAATTTTAATATGGAAAGAGTGCTAGAAACCGATCAAGAAATCGCGTTTCAAGATAAAGTGTTTATTTTAAACATGACACCGATACTTGAAAATAATAGTACGGTAGGCGTTGTATGTAGTTTTAGAGATAAAACAGAACTGCAAAACTTAGTGAATACGATATCTGAGGTAAGAAAGTATTCAGAGGATTTACGTGCTCAAACGCATGAATTTACAAATAAACTTTTCGTCTTATCAGGATTACTTCAGTTAGGACATTACAAAGAAGCGATTGAATTTATCCAACAAGAATCTAATGTTCATCAAAGTCAAAACCAAATTTTATTTCATCAAATTCATGATGCGAAAGTACAAGCTATTTTATTAGGAAAAATCGGAACAGCGTCTGAGAAGAAAATCGATTTTCATATTGAAGGAGATAGTGCGCTTCATCCGTTACCAGACCATATAAAAGTTTCTCACCTTATTACAATACTTGGAAACATAATCGACAATGCGTTTGATGCGGTGAGTGAGCAAGAGGAAAAGAATGTTTCTTTCTTTGTTACGGATATTGGGCACGACATTGTGTTTGAAGTGATAGATAGTGGAGCAGGAATACCAGCTGAAAAAATCAAAACCATTTTTCAAAAAGGATTTTCAACGAAAGGAAATGATCGTGGTTACGGACTAGCAAACGTGAAAGAAATGGTAGATCTACTAGGGGGAACAATTGAAATTCAAAACGAGAAAAATGGGGGAGCTATTTTTACAATTTACCTTCCGAAAACATTGAGAGAAAGTACATGACAAACAGGGGGATGGGCATATGTTGAAGGTTGCAATTGCAGAAGATGATTTCCGCGTCGCGCAAATTCAAGAAGAGTTTTTATCGAAAATAAAAGACGTAAAAGTGATTGGAAAAGCATTGAACGCGAAAGAAACGATGGAACTACTACAAAGGGAAGAAATCGATTTGCTTCTATTAGATAATTATTTACCAGACGGAATCGGAACAGACTTATTACCGAAAATCCATGCTGACTTTCCAAACGTTGACGTCATTATGGTTACTGCGGCGAATGAAAATCATATGTTAGAAAAAGCAATTCGAAACGGCGTAAGCAACTACCTTATAAAACCGGTCACGTTAGAAAAATTTGTTCGCACAATTGAAGACTATAAAAGAAAGAAGCAATTATTACATAGTAACAATGAAATAAATCAAGCACTCATCGATAACTTCTTCGGCATTTCGCAAACACAAGACATAAAAAACTTACCGACAGGTGTGGATCCGTTAACACTGCAAAAAGTGAAAGGCATTATAAAAGGGTTCGAAGAGGGAATTACAATAGAAGAAATGGGAGAACAAATGGGGGCCTCCAGAACAACCGCAAGAAGATATTTAGAATACTTAGTAGCGACCGGCGAATGCACAGTAGAGTACACATACGGCATTATCGGACGACCAGAACGAAAATACCGAATAGGAAGAGGACTATGAAAAAACGATTATTACTATGTATATGGATCATGACAGGAGTAATAGTAATAGCTGGTTGTTCCTCGGAAAAATCCCATACGAATAAAGTGAACATCGACAAATTAGAAATCGTTGCGCCAAACGTTCAAGGAGCAGGATGGGACTTAACAGCACGAGCAATGCAAAAAACACTAACAGAAGAAAAAATCTTCACAAAACCAATCACAGTCACAAACAAAGTAGGTGGCAGCGGTGATGTCGGATGGAAATATACGAAACAAAAAGGCGGTCACGTACTGGCGATTAACTCAAGCTTACTCATAACGAACAACCTACTAGGCCACAGTAAACTAACATATAAAGACTTCACACCGCTCGCAACACTTGCATCAGATTGGGAAGTTGTTGTCGTATCAAAAGACTCAAACATAGAAAACGCAAAACAACTCATGGAACAACTAAAACAAAACAAGAAAAACTTCAAAATCGGCGTTGCCCCAGGCCTAGGAAACGACGATCACCTATCCTTCGTACAAGTAAGCAAAGCATTCGGCATAAACCCTGCCGAACTACAATTCTTCGTCTACGAAAACAAAGAAAAAATCATAAACGCCCTAACGAACAAACAAATAGGCGCCGCAACCATGACCCTATCCGAAGCCGAAAAACAATACAAAGCCGGCAAAATAAAAATACTAGCCGTATCCGCACCAAAACGTCTAGATCGACTACCAGAAATCCCAACATGGAAAGAACAAGGAATCAACGTCATCTTCCAGCACTGGAAAGGAATTATGGGCCCAAAAGATATGAAGGAGGAAGAGATTGCTTATTGGGATGATGTGATTAAAAGAATGGTGGAGAGTGATAGTTGGAAGGGGATTTTGAGGGAGCGGGGTTGGGAGAGTTTTTATAAGGGGAGTGGGGAGACGAGGAGGTTTTTGGAGGAGAGTAGTGGTTGGTATGGGGGGATGGTTAAGTTTAGTAATTAATGCATATTTATTTGTAAGAAATAGGATATGTGACATAAATAATGCCACATTATAAGTTATAATTTACTTATAAAAATTTATAAAAATGATTATTCAGGAGAATTGATTTACAAATTTATAAACGGCGGTGTGTGGAATGGATTATAATTTTGAGATTTTATCATTGTTAGATAATTCAATTGAGTTTGAGAAGCTACATAGTAAGTTTAATCGTTTTAATCCTTTTAAAATATTGAAGGTAGATAAGTTTGAGATTAGACATTCTAATATGATTGCTTGGCTACTTGATCCTATGGAAAATCATTACTTAGGTTCTATGTTTGTAAATAAGATCCTTTCTAGAACGTTTGTAAAAGCGGAGAATGAGGAGTTAATTGGACAATATAATTTTATTAAATTACATAAGCAGTCTCTTCAAGATTTGGAAGTGTTTCGCGAAGTACACTCTATTGAGAAGGTAAATATGTAATTATGCATATTTATATTTTTTTATTTTAATAGTAATTAAACCTAATATATAATTAAAAAGTTTTTTACGAATTGATAAGGAGATGCGAGTATGAAGAAAACCATAGGACTTATATTATCATTATTTTAATTACTTTCTACCTATGCACCAATGTTTACAGAGGAAGTCGAAGTTTTAAATCAAATAGGCCGCGTCAAAGAGAAAGGAGATTAGTATTATTATGGATCTCTTCAACATAATGCGAATTTTAGACTAAGGGATTTTCAAATTAAAAAACTTGGTTTTACTGTTTATTAAGAAGGTTCCATAAACGGGCTACTACATTTAAAACATGAAACATCTTATGAACTAATTATTGTTTAGACAGAATGACTTAGGTTGTCCTTATGCGAAATATTAGTATGAATAGAAATTTGATAATTATATAAAACGCCGTAAATGAAGGATAAAATAAGTGCTGATTTTGCAATTATATTTTTAAAAATTGAATAGGAGATCTATTATGAATACAATTAAGAAATTATTTTTAAGTTCTGTGATATGTATTTTATTATTCAGTACAGTAGGAACAGCGTATGCAGAACAAAATGGTCAAGTGAATTCATCATCTTTTATTGACGTTCCTAAAACCCACTGGGCATATAAAGAAATGATGTATATGGCTGAAAATAAGATTATAACAGGATACGGAAATGGATATTTCGGTGCTACGGATCCTATTATTCGCGAACATCTTGCTGCATTCTTGTATCGATATTTAAAACCGCAAGATAGTACCAATAATCCATTTGTTGATATTGGTGATAGCAATTTTAAAAAGGAAATTTTGGCACTTACTGCACGGGGCATATTTAGCGTAAATGTAGAGAAACAATTCAATCCGAAAAATAATATGACGCGTGCTGAAATGGCTGCAGTACTGGTCAGAACATTCGATTTAAAAGCGAAAGGGAATTTTGACTTTACGGATATGAAAGGTCATTGGGCTAACGAATATGTCAAAATATTAGCTGGGAATAAAATCACAAATGGTACTGGTGATGGCAATTTTAATCCAAATGGACTTGTCACAAGAGAGCAATTTTCTGTGTTCTTATATAGGACAATCATGGCAACATCAGGTATAAAAAACAATGAATCGGTTGGCTGGGTTGTAGATGGAGAAAAGAAATACTATTATGACAAACCAGGCGTGAAACATACTGGATTATTACGTTCAGGGGAGGATACCTATTTCTTCGATAAAAATGGTAATCTAGCTTCAGGATGGAATACCGTAGACGGAAAGGACTACTATTTTGATACGGTAAGTGGAGCTGCACAAAAAGGATGGTTCTCTCAAACTACCCATTGGTATTATGCAGACGATAACGGTGTGATTCAAAAAGGCAATGTAACCTACAAAGGAAAACAATTCCAATTTGATAGAACAGGTAAAATGATAAAAGGGTGGATAACAATCCAATCCCTCGACCAAAATATCTACAAATCCAGAACAGTTGTAAGGGGATTTGACCCAATAAAAGTTAGAAAGGATGAAATTCTTGAAGTAGTAGGGGAAGACGGTCCTCTATGGTTTAAGGTGAACTACAATGGTCAAACATACGTTGTGCAAAAATTATTTGCAGTCGTGTTTGATCAATCTCTATCTAATAAAATAGATACAATTCGTCAGGACATTGCAGATTTAAAAACTACTGCAAATTTGGTAAAAATATATTCCGAACGCTTTAAAAAAGCAAAAGAAACTAAAAATTATGATATGGCTCTAGTAGATTCAAGTGAACTTGCAGCAAGCTTATCAGGATTTCTAACTACCATAAAAAATTCTGATATGACGAATTTAGTGAATAAAATCTACGAAAAAGAAGCTGATCCAGCTATAAAAGAAAAATACAATTCTACCATCGCTACTTTAGAGATGATGAATGAGGATTTTGGCAAGATCCACAAATTAATGCTACTAAAAGATAGCATAATGGTTTTAGATAAAGCGAATCAGGATTCAGGTAATATTATTCAACAAATTCAGAATGGTAAAAACCTAGCACAACAAGATAAAATTAAGCTTCAAAACTATGCTAACGATATGACGGCGTATAAAAAACAATTGGTCGAATGGTATGCTGATACTTTGACTGCAGTAACGGATCTAACGGTATCGCTTATTGACCAAACAAGTCTTTACTGGCTAACAATCAATGACACATTTGTTGAGCCAGCAGAAAAATGGGTTGGTACATTACCAAAAGATGAAATCAGTAAATTTGCTGATGGGGTTCGGGACTACGGACAACAAGTTACAGCTATGCATGAAGGTTTTAAAAGCAGATTGCCTGAATATAAACAAATGGCCAGTGATTTACGCGTAGTAAATCAAAGTTTCCATAAGTTTGGAGATTCTGTACAAAAAGCTGGTGCATCACTTCATAAACAAGCAGTAATGGCTGATGGACTAATTAATAGTGTCTCAACGCATGTTGCAGAAGCTCAACAAGCATTTCCAACACTACATACAGATATTATGTCTGGATTAGATGCTGCTAATAATATGATGGATTCTGCTAATAAAATTGCGAGTTATAAAATTGATGTGCCTGCGGCATCCAAAAACATAGGGAATATGGATGGACTAAGAAACACGTTACGTGATTTTGGTGTGCCACCTGAAAAAATGAAGGAGTATTTGGAAGAAGAAAAACGTTCTGCTCAACAAACTTCATTCCTGCTTGATATTACTCCTGGATTTGGAGAACTAAAACAAGGTATCCAGCTCTTTACGGGCGAGGATATGTTTACTCATGAAAAATATGGTCCAAGTGAATTTGTAACAGGAACACTTGCTGCAGTTACTGGCGGTACAACAAAAATAATTGGCCGTACATTTGGTAAACTTGGCGATCTTGAGAAAAATGCACAGAAACTAGGCAAGGTTTCAAAAGGTGCTCAATCGGGTGAAATTGTTCTTGATAAAGTCAAAACCTATGAACAAGCTAGAAATCAAGCAATGGATCTTTTAGGGAATTTAGGTAGCGACTCTATTCCAATGGTTGGAACAATGAAAAAAAGTGCAGGATATGGTAAAGTAATTGGAAGACAAACTGCTGATAAAAAAGCAAGATGGCGATTAGATTATGATCCTGAAAAAGGTCTACATATGAATGTAGACGATTTTAGAAACGGTAAAGGAAGTAAATCTACTAAATATGCAATTCCAATAGAAGGTGATGAAGAGTTATTTAAATCACTATTAAAACATTTAAACAAGTAAGGTGATAAATATAATGGCAACTTTGTTAGACGAATGTATCGAGGCATTAGGAGAAAATATAGTAGTTTTTGAAGGTGAAGAGAGAGAAAAAATCTTAGATAGCTTTGAAAACTCATTTCCAATTACAAGTTGGGCCAGAATTGATTGGGATAAATTCAGTGATTTCCAAAATATCGTTTATTTGGATGATATAGAAGCATATCTAAATAAACAATACGGTTTAGACTCTTATATCATTTATATTATTTGGGATGAAGCATCCTTACCAATCATAAAAACGAATTTACATCAAATACTACAGGTAATTGATGATGTTACAGCAGTAAGTTTTGATACTTGGCTCTATTCTCCAAATCTAGGATATGCAATAGAGTTTTATCATGAAGGTGAAGTACGTATTGGTAATAAGAAAGAGATTTTAGAATAAGGAGTGAATGAAAAAAGTAGGGGCTTCCCCTACTTTTTTTATGTGAACTTTAATAAGGTTTTCAACCCTATCTATAATAATGATCATTTCTCCCATTTATAAGTACGGGTTAATGAGGCAGCTAACTATCAGTGTTTTTAGAACTGTCGATATTCTTATGTTGCTTTTAAAATAGCTACGGTATTTTGTGAACTGTACCCTATAAAATGGGCAGTTTAATAAAAAAGCTCTAAAAAATCAAGCACTTAAAAGATGGTTCCGATATTCGATCGGGGGCCATCTTTTTTAATGTCCACTGATAACGATTATAATTATACTCTTCTATATAATCCTTTATGTTGAGCTCAAGGGATTCAAAGGTTTGACAATCTTTGTAATCTAATTTATCTATCATATGACCAAAAATGGACTAATTAATAGTGTTTCAACGCATGTTGCAGAAGCTCAACAAGCATTTCCAACACTACATACAGATATTATGTCTGGATTAGATGCTGCTAATAATATGATGGATTCTGCTAATAAAATTTCAAGCTACAAAATAGATACGTCTAATGTTGTTAAAAATGTTGGTAATATGGATGGTTTAACAACCCGTCTTAAGGATTTTGGTGTACCACCTGAAAAAATGAAAGAATATCTGGAAGAGCAGAAACGTACTAATGAGCTTGGATCCATGTCACTTGATTTCTTTCCAATTGTAGGACAAATCAAACAAGGGTTACAACTCATTAACGGAAGAGAATTTTTCACAGAGAGAGAATATGGTCCAGATGATTATGTTTGGGGAACTGTTTCTACACTAGTAGGTGGGTCTCCTAAAGTTGTTGGCCGTGTGTTTGGTAAATATGGAGAACTAGAACAAAAAGCGAAGGATTTAGGGAAAGTATCAAAGGTAACAGAAGAAATTGGATGGAGTATGCCAAGAGGTGGCGGCGTCATTGATGGGCGTAAGTATACTGAACATGCGCTTGAAAGAATGGCGCCTGATACAATTCAGGTTCGAGCAGAACTTACAAAGCGTGCACGTGAAAGAGCTGAAAGGAATGGTTACACATTCGGATCAAAAGAATACATGGAGGAATTAAAAAAAGTTGATCCACGTGGTGTAACACCAAGTGTAGTAGAAGAAACAATTAAGCATGCTACTAAACAACCTGGAAATAAACCTGGTCTATGGCAATACGATGGGAAAGATGTTAGAGTCGTATTGAATGATAATGGCGATGTTGTATCCGTTGTACCTAATAAATCGTGAATATTATAAATAAAGTGGATTGAGCCCATTCACGTAAGGAGTTGTTAAATTGAATATACAATATGATGAATATGAATTATTAGAAATATTCGAGAGTGAACCAGAAGATTATTTTATTCCAGGTGCAGGTGCATATAGATATAATAAAATAGATAAATTAGGCTTTGAATTAGTAATGATTATGTGTTATTACGAGGAAACTGTTGAATTAAATTTGTATTATAAAAATAAACGCATCTTTGAAACCAAGATGCATTCGGCGAAACGAATCTATACCCGTAATGACTCATTATATGTCCAAGGTGGCGTAGAAAACAAAACAATCGAAGTAAAATTCAAACCACATTTTACAGTTACAATAAATGAGTTTTAAAAACTCGAAATTAATGATCGTAAATATTCTGCGCATGCTTTAGAAAGCATGGCTCCGGATACAATACAAGTTCGAGCTGAATTAGAGGCACATGCCAAAAGTAGAGGGCTTGTACGTAGTACACAGAAATTTAAAGAATTTGTTAATCCTAGAGGTATCACAACTTCTGTAGTAGATTTTCTGTGCCTTTCCATTGGAAAATCAAGACTGATATAAAAAATGAGTAGAAAAAACAAGGCTCTTACTTCGTGGATACCGCTACAAAATAAGAGCCTTGTTTCATTATATTTGTTCATACAGTTTTCCTTGTAGTCTTCTGTTTTCATCCTTCAATCGCTTATTCTTTATCAATTTTTCGAACAGGTTGCTCCCAAAAGTTTTTTATACAAAATAACATCAAAAAATACGTCTTGAACAAGTATTAAAAAAGAAAGCTGAAGGGCAAGTATATCCTTTTGGAGTCTTTTTAAGAGAAAATGATACAATGAAGATAATATTAGGAAATTATGGGGATGATTACGTTGCTTACTTTGATAAAATTTGTAGTTAGTTATGCTGCAAGTCTGTTTGCTTTTATTTTTGGATGGTTCTTAATTTCATATATTTTTAATCCTAGCTTTATTCACCCGGACGTTTTACATGGATTCATAAAAACTATCGTCACTTATGGTAGTATACCAGCTCTCATAGCTTGTTTACTTGGGGAAGTTTTATATAGGAAAATTAAACGATGTCGAGAGTTTCAATTTGGAATTCCTTTATTTATAGGACTAGCATTTATCTATACACTTATACCATTTCTTTTTACTTTTACTTTTACTTTTTCACATTTCTTTGACTTCGCTGCACCTGTCATTATGGGGTCCTTAGCGTTTTATTTAGTGCGTAGAAAAATATAATTATAATAGATATGTCTGAATCACTAGTTTCAAAAATCCTTCACGCAATGATGATTGCATGAAGGCTTTTGATGTTTGCTTATTTTTTTGTCTCGTTAACCCATGTAATAATGTCCTGGATGACGTATTCGGGAACGTTAGCAGGGATTTCATATTCACTAGGGAGGCTTAATTCTCCGTCACCCTCCGTGAAGAAATGATTCAATTTCGGATATTTTTTGAACTGAACATTCCCGCGGTTTGAAAGTCCTTTCTGCCATTTTGTATATTCATCTTTTACTGTTACTTGATAATCACGTGCTCCTTGCAGAATGAGTAAAGGCTCTTTTCGTGATTTTGCCTCTTCAACTGGACGCCACCTAGAAACATCATACATAAAATGAGGTGACCCAAAATTGTAGCCAGCTGGAGGATGGTCAGGATTGAAAGTAGGATCCTGAATAAAAGCGACCTGTCTTTTTAGTTCATCGATTTCTTCCTTTGGTTTCCTAAGGTATTCATACTGATCAATGGCAATGTCAGTCAAAGGGCGTGCAGGTGGTGCGAGTAAGATGCTTCCTCGGACAAGTGAGGAAGGTGCTTTGCTTAGTATACGTGGCATTGTGCCAGCTCCTAGGCTATGTCCAAGAATGAAAATATTATTTGGATCAATGCCTTCCTGCTGCGCTACTGATTTTGCTGCATATATGGCATCATCTGTAGTATCACGGTCTAATGTAACAGGTTCTGCACTCATCTTTAATGCATGTTCTAAGGTGCGCTTTTCATAGCGCAACACTGCAATTCCGTTGGATGAAAGGCCCACCGCAATGTCTCGTAAGATTTTTGTTCCCATATATGTGCTATCGCGATCATGGATGCCAGCACCATGAACAAGAACAACTACGGGCAGTTTTTCACCACGCTTATGTTTCGGAACTGTTAATGTCGCTGGTAACGGATAGGTAGAATTTCCAATGACGATTTCACGTTCTTGATAGGAGTCAGGTTGATCATAGCTAGGATGCGGGATGGTATAAGATTCCTCGGGTGGCCTTTCTCCAATTTCATCTACTTTCCCGCCAGGTGTGAATTTAAGGAGTAGCGGTATGGTAGTTCCTTCGGTATCTGCTGGAATTTCCACCGTCTGATGGACCAAGTTTCGTTTTTTTATCACGGGGATTCCCATGCTTTTTATCCCGCTCCAACCACTTTGTGTCCACCAGTTTTGTAATGTGGTTGCTGTAAACTTGGATTGAAAAGTAGTAGACGTCAACTGTAGGGCCTCTGCATACTTACCTTGCTGGAGATATTCAAAAAATAATGATGTACGCTCCGTTAAAGAGACTAGTTTCTTTTCAGCAGATTGTTCCTCGCTTGTATCTGCGTGAATAGTTGTTGTAAGCGAGAAAGATGAAATGCCTAAAGAAAAGAGTAGGATAAAGGTAAGTGCTAATCTTTGTATTTTCTTTTTTTTAATCATGTTTTAACCTCCAATATGTGATGGCAAAAAACAAGTATGGTAATTAGAATTCTGGTGCGAAAACTTCAAAATATTTGCAAGCAATCTCCAAAATTTGGACACATTTATATTATTACTCTAAACAAACGTAGATTTCTCCTTTTCCACATGCATATAAACTTCAGTAATAATCTTTCTTCACTTTCTATTTTGGTTATAGGAAACAAAGCTCTCGTTTTTCTTACTTGATACTTACAAATTCCTTAAGCAGGGGATATTTTAAAATCTTAGCTTGATGGATATGTGACGGTACTCCTATGTTAAGAGATAGCTTAAGGACCGAGGATTATATTGTTTTTATAAAGAGTTGATGTTATGTTTGTTTTGTAACATATGGTGTTTTATGTATGTAGGAGGATTTATTGAAGAAATTATTAATATTGTTTTTATTAGCTACATTTTGTCTACAGATTACAGGATGTTCTAATAATATGGGTGCACTAAGGGAGAAGTCTAAAACTTCAACACTTGTGAAGTCTAAACGCATCAACAAAGGGTGGTACAAACATATGTAATAGTTTGTATCACCCTTTGTTGATGATAGAAGTTATAAGGCAAAATTAATTAGGTTGATAGTAGATATTTTCCATAAAGAAAAGACACCCATATCAGAGTGTCCTTTCTAATAGTTTTTTAGCAGAAGCAACTGCATCCGATAATGATTAATAGTATAAAGAGTACAACAAGTAAAGCAAATCCACCAGCAAAACCACAGCCTTCTCCGCAACTACCACCATAGCCCATAATAGTTTCTCCTTTAGGTAAGAGGATAAAACTAAGGTTCATTCGTGTATTTTAACGGGTTCACTTTACCTTATGTTTTTAAGAATGAATGGAGCAGGTTCTTTTTTATTTTATCGAAAGTAAACTTTTAGCCAGTAGTTTATTTTCATACTATTGATTTTTATGCGTATTTGGTGAAAAATCAAGGAGCTGCAAAAAAATACTATACCGAAATTTAGTTCGGTATAGTAACGTGCATATAAAAGATCCCACTTTGCTATATCCCCAAAAAGAGTCATAAAAATCTATGTTTTTTTAATTCAGTTGCAAACTACAAAACTTCTTTTTAAAGAAATGTATGTACATACAAATTATATTTTATTCCATAACTCTCTAACTTTTGTTCACGATAGTCTGATATTGAAAAAATATAATATTTGGTACGACATCACTTTGTTTTTTTATAAAGTTTTGTAATTAAACTATAATATTGTATTTTTTTGTATTATTGAAATTAGTAATAATAAAATGTATTATTGAAAAGCACAATTTATAATTCAAGTAATCAGGACTATGCGTCTATTATAATTTGAACATTCAGAAATTATAATATTGTCTAAAAATGAGGTGAGATTCATAGAAACAGTAAATATTAAATGGTATGGAATGTATAGTATAAATGATTTTTATAATAGGGAAGAAGCTTCTAAGAAGGGGATATTTGCAATCTCTAGAGTATGTGCTAAGAATGTAACATTGCTATATATAGGACAAACCAAAAGAAGCTTTATACAAAAGATAAGGGAACTTAATAAGGAGTGGCCTTTCGATGAGAGCGAATTAAAGATTACATTAGGAATAATAGAATTTCCTAGTGGTGAAATTTACTCTGAAAAGAAGGTAAAAGAGATAAAATCCCTTTTGATTTTACGACATACCCCATTAGAAAACGAAACATCTTTATTATACTATAGAGGGAAATTTAATTTAAAAATTATAAATAAGGGAAGAAGAGGTTTAATTGTTAAAAAGCTTTCTACAGGAGATCTAATGTGGACATAATCGGAATCACCTTTGAATAAAATTGAAGGTTTCTTAAGTGCGGAAGCTTATCAATTTTTAATGTATTAAACTATTTTGAATGACATATGTCAGATGCTTGAAAAAAATAAATTTTATTATGACATGAGATCCTGTAGGAAAGTGTAGTTTATTTCTATTATTTAATAAAATATTAAGAAAATTATAGAGATAATACATAAAGAGTAGAGGAGAAAGTAAACGCGGAGGTTTGAAGAATGGGACAAGTAAGTAGATTTCAAGAAAAACAACAGAATCGTCGTCAAAAGGCAATTTTTAATATTGCATTTACTTTAATATTAGTGACAGTTGGTATAGTGACATACCAGTTATTTACCGCTTCTAATACATCAAAGAAAGCAATTGCTCAAGAAAAGAAAGCAACAAAGATAGAAGAGAAGAAAACTGAAGATAAAGAAACAGCAAAGATAGAAGAGAAGAAAACTGAAGATAAAGAAACAGCAAAGATAGAAGAGAAGAAAACTGAAGATAAAGAAGCAGCACAGCTAGAAGAGAAATCAAAAGCAGAAAAATCGGTAAAAACAAACGGAAATGAAAATAATGAGGAAGAAAAAGCGGCATCTCAAGAAAAGGGTTCTCAAACTAATCCTTCTTGGAAGCCAATTGGTACCGAGCAAGGAGCAAAACCTGAAATGAAATTTAAAGAAGGAACAGTAGATTGGAGTGAGATGAAAAAAGCAATTTCTTATGCTGTTGATGTTCCAGAGAGCCAATTGATTTTCGATTTTATTGGGAATAATGGTAATAATAAAGCCTACGGTAATGTACGAGATAAGCAAAATAATAAAAAATATAAGGTTAATATTGATTGGGTAGAAAATCAGGGGTGGAAACCAGCATCTGTTCAGGTGGTAAGATAAATAATAGAAATGTAATGATGTAAATCAGCTGTCCATATGGGCAGCTGATTATTTTTTTGCTTAGCTTATTTTAAAAAAAACGCTGGTGGTACCTCGTTGAGGAATATGAATCAAATCTATATTTTGTTTTATTTACCTCACTATTTTATCCATAACTTCTTTATATTTATGATAGTAATTAGTTTCAAATAAATATGGGGATAGTTGGACTAAACAAAATGTTCCTTATAAGTAGTAAGTATCTTTTGCGATTTTAATTTATAATTATTTATAAAAAAGAAAAGACACCCTAAGGTGCCTTCCTTCGACTTGAACCATCTTAATTTTAATAATATATTGGACTCCCATCCAAATATTATTTTACCATGTTAAGTTATTTTATTCATTGAGAAATATGTTTTAAATCTATATTTTTAAAAAATATATAGATTTGAACAATATGTATACGAGCCGCATATCAAAAAAAAGACACTCTCAAGAGTGCCTCTCCTTAGCAGCCGAATCCGCCGCCCCAACAGCTAGCGCCAACGATGATTAATAAGATGAAGAGCACAACAAGTAAGGCAAATCCGCCGCCGAAACCACAGCCTCCACCACAACTACCGCCATAGCCCATATTAACTCCTCCTTCCATAAAGACCATTTATTAATGGATTTAATTTAATTTATGTTTTTAAGGATGAATGGAGCAGGTCCTTAAAAAAATAAAAGGATTTTGGAAGTTAAAAAGAGTTGACGACCTTATTTTTGTCACCGGTATTTTGTCTTCTACATATTGTATTTTATTCTGTGTATTGGGGGAAGGAGGATCTTATGGCTAATTCTGAGATGATTTTACGTTTACTTACAGATTTAAAGATTGAACAACAATTGTTGAAAGAACAGTTAGAAAAAATGCAAACAGCTGTGACTATTCTTGAAGAAAAATCAGTGACGCTTAAAGAAAAACCAGCGACTCTTAAAGAAAAAACAATGACTCCTGAAGAAAAACCATCTGTTACAAAGCAAAGAGCTTTTTCTGGACGCCCAACATCTTTTCGTGATTGGAGAGCATCTAGTCAAAAAAATTAGGGAATGTTATGTGAAATGATAAGTAAAAAAGTACAGTCTGCTGTAGAAAAGACTGTACTTTTTTATGTCAGTAGAGAATGTTAAGGTAGACGTATTTATTTGGCCTATTCCACTTTTAATTGGAGTTCTTTATCTAACTTATCATTATTAATTTTTAAAGTTAATCCTTGCGTGTTTTTCGGTACATCAAATACAATGTTTCCTTCCGAACTTTCATTAGGATTAACAATATTAAATTTGAATGTGGAGATATTTGCAGCTTTAAGTACTGACTGATATTCATTGGAAATGTGATATTCTCTTCCAAATCCATCAATTAATTTAAAGTTGTTGATATCTAGTGTAATGGGTTCTTCTTTGTGATTATAAACTGCGATATCTAATACTTTAAAGACACCTTGTGCTTTAACTTCTCCAGTCCCTAGAACATCTAATGACTCGGCAGATCCCATTGACATGTATACATCAGAGGAATCTACATTGGTAGGAAGTTCTTTTTGCGGAACCTTGCGATTAAGTTCGTTATTCTCCGTTTTTTTGAAGTCTTTTGCTCGTTTTTCGCAGATGTATCATGTGAACTGCAAGCTGATACTCCAAACAAGAATGTGCTACATAATAATGATGTTAATAACTTTTTGTTCATCGTTTGTTTCTTCCTTCCAAAATAGAAGCACTTTTAATGAGTGCTATATATATTTATCTTTATATGTATTACATTTTATATCTTATTATATTGATTTTGGAAGGAAAAGGGAAAATGTTGTGCATTTCTCTGATTCGAATTATTTATCTGTCTAAAAGTTGAAATTAAAATGAGCCCCATAAATGATAAACCATTCCACTAACAAAAAACACTAATCCTAAAAATAAAACAATTAAAGCAAGCACTCCATTTTTATTATGTTCCATAAAATTAGCTCCTTTTTCATTTACTTACATACAAAAGCCTCTAGTCGTAATTATAGCTAAAGACTTTAATCTTCA
Source organism: Bacillus sp. FSL K6-0268 (assembly GCF_038005425.1). Lineage (NCBI taxonomy): Bacteria > Bacillati > Bacillota > Bacilli > Caryophanales > Bacillaceae > Bacillus > Bacillus sp. FSL K6-0268. Next base: position 2,457,740 of record NZ_JBBOTF010000001.1, on the reverse strand, counting down.
TACTTTGTAGTTTATAAAAAAGTTGTACTTCTGTATTAATTTGGAATATGATTATTTAAAGAGAAGGTGATGAGTACATGCAGGAAACAAAACAATTCCCACTTATATCGGGAAATCTCTCATTAGATTTAGTAAATACAGAGTTAGTTAAGCGTGGACAACGTTATGATTTATTAATAACAGATGAAGATGTATTAGAATGGCTATATGTAATAAAGGTTAATCTTCCTTTTTTGAATGGAAAAACATTTATAGGGATTCAAGAGCGAATGAAGCTGGTTACATCTAGTATATTAGAAATAAGAAATATAATGAGAAAGCAGTTTGAGGCAATTGCTGATCAGCACGAAATTTCCAATGATTTTATTACGTATTTAGAAAAACAAATTGAGAAAGCACCGTTTACATATAAAATCATTGAACAGCAGCTAGTACCTATCCCGGTTGGAGAAATCGAGGATGTACTCACATCGTTAATTGCATTTGATGCTTTAACTTTAATAGTAGAAAATAAGCTTATTTCCCTTAAAAGGTGTTCAAACCCTGACTGTGTTTTATTATTTATAGATAAGAGTGGAAAACGAAAATGGTGTTCTATGAAAATATGTGGGAACCGGAAAAAGGTAGCAAAATTCCAGAATCGAAAATGTGAAGAAGTTTAGGGAATCAACTTATAACAGTTGATTCTTTTTTTGTATTCTTGAACTAACCCTTAAAATTAACGTTTACAGGTTAGTTATGTCAGGTTATAATTGTTGGTAAATAAAGGAGGAGAACGATGGATAATATAACAGCAACTAAGCAGAAAAATCCTCAACCAATAAGTGTACGATATTTTACAAAAATGAAAGGGAAAGGAAGAAGCCCATTACAAGTAAATGTAAAGGACTCTTTAACGGGACTACTAGGGGGATTTTTAACAATTCTTACCTTAACATATTTAACGAGCATAACCTCTACAGAATTATTAATGGCTCCATTTGGGGCGAGTTGTGTATTAGCGTTTGGAGTTTGGAATGCGCCATTATCTCAGCCGCGTAATATTATTGGAGGACATTTGATTTCAACTTTCATCGGTCTATCAATATATCATTTGTTTGGGAATGAATATTGGACAATTGCTTTAGCGGTGGGGATGGCAATAGCCGTTATGATGTTAACGAGAACGACGCACCCTCCAGCAGGCGCCGATCCGATTATCGTTATTTTAGGGGCAAATAGTTGGAGTTATTTAGTAACACCAGTTTTAATTGGCTCCGTTGTTATTGTAGTTATTGCTTTATTCATTAATAATATGAGTAGTAAAAGAAATTATCCAACTTTTTGGATGTAGTTTGTGAAGTGAAAAATAATTTAAGTGAGTATTCTATTCTTACTATGTTTTCATTTCACATACATTTTAGTTTACAAAGAAAAGACACCCATATAAGAGTGTCTTTTCCAATAGTTTTTTAGCAGAAGCAAGAAGCTCCAACGATGATTAATAAAATAAACAATACAACTAATAGTGCAAATCCTCCAGAAAAACCGCAGCTTCCACCGCAACTACCGCCAAATCCCATAATAGTTCCTCCTTTAATAAGAGGGGAAAACAAAGGGTCACTCGTGTTTTTTAACGGATTCCATTTACTTTATGTTTTGAAGTATAAACATGAGCGGGTCCTTTTGAAAATAAAAAAGACACCTTGAGGTGCCTTTTGTCCAATGTAATTTCATTAATATTCGTTAGCATAAAACTCTTTTATTAATTTTATTTCATTTGTATCTGGATTAAACTTAAATATTTTAATTTGATTAGATTCGTCTTTGTATGCAAATGTATTCTCACCAACTTGGGTCATATTGCTCGTGTTTACGATAGGTTCACTACCGTGATCAGTGATTTCCACAGTTTTCTCACGATCCCAGAATGCAATGACAATAATCAAAACGATAAGACATACACGTATAAAACGTAATTCTCTTGCAACAGGATGTTCCATCTGTTAGTCTCCTTTACTGTTTGATAGATTCTGTTTATAAAAGAGATAATTCCTAGGAATAGAATATAAATAAAAAAGACACTTTAAATGATGTGCACCCCAATTGTTAGACACAATTAACAATTGGAGGTGTATTTTTTTATGGGAAAGTTTTCTCCTAAAGAAAAGATACAGATAGTAAAACAATATTTTAATGGAATAGATGGTGGAAAAAGGCTTGCTAAATCTCTAGGGATTCATTCTAGTGTAATTTATCAGTGGATCAAACAATATGAGGCATTTGGAGAAAAAGCTTTTGAAAAACGCTATACAACTTATTCGCTTCAGTATAAACTAGATGTGCTTAAATATATGGATACGCAAGGGACATCTATTAGAGAAACAGCGGCAATTTTTAATATTTCCTCTCCTGAAATAATTCGTAGATGGAAAGTAGCTTATGATTCAAATGGTGTGGATGCCCTACGTTCAAAGCGGAAGGGACGTCCAGCTATGAAAAATAAGAAGGTTAAGGTGCAACCCAAAAAAGATACAGTGCTAGTTGAGGGGTCTATAGAAGCACTACAAGCAGAAAATGAACTTTTACGTATGGAAAATGATTATTTAAAAAAGTTAAATGCCTTAGTTCAGAAAAAGAACAAATCATAGATCAAGACAGAGCACAGGTAATTTATGAATTAAGGCACGAATACAAAATCATCGATCTTGTGAAAATCGCTGGTATTGCCCGCAGTACGTACTATTACTGGATTAAACAAATGGAACGTCCAGATAAATATAAGAACATTAAAGAATTAATCCAAGAGATTTTTGAAGAGAATTATGGTAGATACGGTTATCGTCGTATCACATTAGAATTACGTAACCGTGGATATATATTAAACCATAAAACAGTTCGTCGTTTAATGAATATTATTGGATTAAAATGCATGGTTCGTATAAAAAAATACCGTTCATATAAGGGAGAAGTAGGGAAATTCGCAAAGAATATTTTGAAGCGTGAATTTAATGCATCTAAGCCTAATGAAAAGTGGGTAACAGATGTCACTGAATTTCATCTCCATGGTAAAAAACTATATTTATCTCCTGTTTTAGACTTATATAACGGGGAGATTATAGCTTACAATATAGAAAATAAACCTGTGTATTCACTTGTATCAAAAATGCTTAATAAAGCCTTTACACGCTTAAATGATGGAGAAACTCCTATTCTTCATTCAGATCAAGGATGGCATTATCAGATGAAGATATATCAACAATCACTAAAAAAACATAAGGTTATCCAAAGTATGTCCCGTAAGGGAAACTGTTTGGACAATGCAGTCATAGAAAACTTCTTTGGCTTATTAAAATCTGAATTATTCTATCTTAAAGATTTTGAAAGTATGGAGCATTTTAAGATAGAATTAGAGAATTATATTCATTATTATAATCACAAAAGAATTAAAGTGAAGTTAAATGGAATGAGTCCAGTACAATACCGGACTCACATCCAATCAGTCGCTTAACTTCTTTGTCTAACTTTTTGGGGTCAGTTCAAAAAAGTGTCTTTTTTATTTTAGTTATGCGCATTACTTAATAAGACGCTAGTTCCTCAGTCTGGCTATGAGTAACTATGTAGGGTGATTTCATTATAACATTTTAACCAGTAATGGGTCTATATGGAATTTATTTGATTTTAATTTTGATTATTCATAACTATTTGTTAAGTGTTAGATGAAGGAACTAAGCTTGTTTTAGAAGAGTATTTAGATGAACTTGATATAGGTGCTATGTCTTATACATTGGTCTTGCGGCAATACAACTGGAGAAAGGGGAGGTTTGCATTAATCGAGCGAGGGGAAAATCGTGAGCTTTGGGAAGAAGCTGATGTAGAAGATTATGAAGAGAGAAAGTTTTACATACATTAAAAGCACAGCTGATAAAGTGTAGAGTTATATTTCCCTTTACACGAACATAACGGTATAATATAGTTAAGTTAAGTAAACTTAACTATTAAGTGAAACGAAATAAAAGCATGGAGGATGCTATGACTAGAACGTATAAAGAAGTAATTAATGAAATGAATCGAGCCTATACGGAACTCTATATTTTACTATTTCAAGATTTAAAGGATGAGTTCGGTCTTACTGGGCAGCAAGAGAGCATGTTATTTCATATTCATTTAAATGAAAACACGACAGCAAATAACATTGCGAGTACGTTTAATATAACGAAAAGTGCTGTGAGCCAAGTTTTATCGAAATTGGAAAAACAACAGATGATTTCAAAACAAGTAAACCCTAATAATAAAAGGGAGTATTTTCTTACACTTGGTCCAAAAGGTAGTAAGTATATAGAGCGGTTGTCTGAGTTAGATGATGTATTAATTGAGAAATACTTTTCCAAAATCGATATAAATGCCCTAGAGCAAATGACCGATACGTTAACGAAAATAAATAAAGTGATATTAGAAGAAAAGCAGAAGGATATTGATTGTAATGAGTAAGACTCGAGATGAAGCATTTAGTAGAAAGGAGGAGAAGCGTGTTATGAGTTACATACCAAATATGATTACGATAGCAAATTTTGTGTGTGGACTTTTGGCTATTCACGCTGTTTTCGTTCACGATATGTATGGTGCAGTTATGTTCATTATTACAGGTATGGTCTTTGATCTGTTTGATGGCATGGTCGCTCGGAAATTGGATTCTGTTTCGGAAATAGGCGGAGAGCTAGACTCATTTGCGGATTTAGTTACTTTTGGTGTGGCACCGTCTATTCTTGCATATAGTGCTTCGTTAAAAGATTTACAGTCTATCGGGATGATATGTGCCCTCGCGTATAGTATTTGTGGAATGCTTCGGCTTGCGAGGTTTAACACACGGCAAAGCAAACTCCCAACATTCATCGGAATGCCCATTCCATTTGCGGCGATGTGTATCCTCATTTTATGCCGCCTAAATAATCCAGTTTCCGTGGCATTTGGTACATGCGTACTCGCTTATTTAATGGTGAGCAAAATCAAATTTCCTCATTTTAAAAAAGATATAGCTGAAAGCTTGAAGCCTGAAAGATTGGATTGATGATACGGAACTACAATGAGAAAGATAAAGGAGAATAACATGATTCGTATGGCACTAAGATCGTTCAACATACAAATGTATTGTTTGCTAGGCGTAATGTTATTGGGATGGTTGATGACACCTTTTTCAGCCCAGTTTGTAGGGATAAGTATTGGCCTTTTGGTGAGTATGTACTGCGCCTGGATTTTAGGAAGGCGTATTGAAAAGTTCGGAGATAGCATTGTAAAAAAAGAAAAAGCACCGATGCTCGGAATGATGAATCGGTTCGCAGCCGCAATACTAGGTGCGATTATTATGTATGAAATAGAACACCATGAATTCATGTGGACATTTGCTGCTGGAATCATGGGGGGATATTTCTTGGTTATTATTAATTTGGGGTATTACAGTATGAGGGATGCGGAGGAGTAAAGAAAAGACACCCTAAGGTGCCTTCCTTCGACTTGAACCATTTTCATTTAATACGAATCTATCCGTATTACCCCTTTGTTATAAATGTAAACACACCCTATAAAACAGAATCATCTATATACACCAGATTGTTAGTTCATAAAATACAAGAAATTTGAGATTAGTATCGGAGTAACGCCACATCCCCTAAAATGATTGATATGTTACGCCTATCAAAAGAATCTGCTTTATAGAACGTGTCCACAGTTTATATTTTACTATATTTAATATTCATTAAGTGTATTTTTTGTTAATATGTATAATTACATAAAGTTGAAGGCGAAAGAGAGTATGCTTTCGTATTGTGTAATGAAGAAAAAACACTTTAAGGTGCCTTCTTTCGATTGGAATCATCTTAATTGTATTGCGTCGTTATCATATAAGAAAAAAGACATCAATTAAGATGTCCTTTTTTCTTTGTAAAATTGGTGTTAAGAAGGTATAACCTATGAATAATATAACAATCATCGAGTAAGTTTATTATAGCAGCGATAAATAGGGTTTTTATATGTAATATTACATATATATAGATTTATTTATATTTTATTTGTATATTTTAATTGTCTGTTCCTTGTTTTAATTCGTTTAGTTATATTATTTTTTGAGTGCTCCAGCAATGGAGCCTTTTTTTAGTATTCTATTTTGATGATGTTCCATAAGATTAGCACCTTTTAAAGCTGTTTTTATATAAAAAGCCTTTAACTTGTAATTATAGCTAAAGGCTCTAAGTGTCATACTTTATAGTTTATAAAATCTTATAAGAAGAATAACCAGTATTTTATATAGAATTTATCCCGCTATTTGCCGGGCTGCCTGTAAACGCCCAAGTGGTGAGAGCTGATTAAAGTTTCACTTTATAATGTTTTTTATCCAATTTGGAATTGAAAATGTACTAGCTTGATAATGAAGCTAGGTTATTAGAAGTGAAAAATTTTAGTTTTATTATAATTAATAGAAATGAAAGTAGTGTAAATATAAATCCACTCCAAATAAGTTGATGAATACCTAAGTTTGAAATGAACCAGCCTCCAATAGTTGTTCCTAGAGTAATTCCGAGATTTGAGAATGAAACGAATAGGCTATTACCAAATTCGGGTGCTTCTCTTGCTTCACTTATTAACCATGTTTGACCAACAATTAATCCACCAGCATGCACGATTCCCCAAATGAATACCATAAAAATCATTGGAACAAGATAAGAACCTAAATAATAAACCAATATGTAAACAATAGAATATAAAATAGGGAACGATATTACTGTATTTACTATGCTTCTTTGCAAGAGACTACCAAATAAATGATTGCCTAAAATCATAACTATACCAAATATGAATAGCATGACACTGATGAGAGATCCATTCATGGAAGTTACTTTTGCAAGGTACTCGGCGAAGTAGCTGTATACGGAAAACATAGCTGCAAAAAGGAATGTGATGGTTAAAATATTTAACCATAATCCTGGTTTGCCGAGTATACGAATTTGTTTGCCGAAAGACATTTTTTCTTTAACGGGCATAGAAGGAAGTGAGATTAGCATTCCAATGAATGCAAGGGCGTTAATAAGCGCTCCGAATAAGAAAGCAATTTCTAATGAAAATTGATCTGCAAGGTAAGAGGTTAATGGTACACCTAGTGCAAAGCCAACCGTAATTCCCATGAAAACTTTTGTAACCGCTTGACCACTCTTTTCAGGAGGGGCAAGTTTAGCAGCTGTTACAAGAGCGATTGAAAAGAAGAGTGGGTGAAGTGCTGCTGGTAAAATACGAAAAACAAGCATGATTTCAAATTGTGTTGTATAAGCGTAGATTATATTTGAAATAACAAAAACAAAGATGACTGTTAATAAAATTATTTTGCGATTAATACTAGAAATGAGCAGAATTAAAAACGGACCAGAAATAGCAACGACTAGTGCGAATATACTTACTAAAAATCCTGCTTGTGCAGTTGAAATGCCAAATTTCTGAGTGATTTGTGGTAATACGCCGACAATACCCATCTCGGTAGTAATAATTCCAAACACCCCTATTGCTAGTGTAAGAATAAGTAAAAGACTTACTTTTTTCATTTGTAAAACTCTCCATTCTTATTATTATTTTGAAAGTAAAATCGATTTATTAAAAAAGAAATGAGCATGATTGGATGTCAATAGTATTAGAATTATGTAATGTTAAATACAAAGACAGATATCTAAATAACTAGATATGATATGTTAAAAAAATGCTCCTTTCTATGTTTCTTACTTTTATAGGTAGCGAAGTTTTAAAAAGAATGTATTGGACAGCTATATAAAAGTAGAATGTGTGAAAGCAAATAATCGATTGGTAGGTTGATTATTTGCTTTCATTTTATAATTCGTTTTGAACGTATTCAGAAAACTCTCGTATTGTTTTTTCATTTCGGCGATAGTAGGTCCATTTTCCAATTCGGTCAGATTGTAGTAAACCTGCTTTTTTCATAGTTAATAAATAACTAGAAATAACCGATTGGGCTAAGCCAGTTTTAAGCTGGATATCTCCTACGCACACTCCAACTTGAAAACTAAGGCCTTGCTCTAGATAAGCTTTTTCATCGAAATGGTTTTCTGGATTTTTCAACCATGATAAAATTTGACATCTTGTTTCATTTGACAATGCTTTATAAATTAATAAAGGTTCCATAAGGATATTATATCTACTTTTATAGATTTGTAAATGGGTTTGTGTGATTTTAAGGGAAGAAGGTATAGTTGATCCCCTCGAATAGGAACAGGGTGCTCTTGATCTGTACCTTTTGTAAAGGACATTCTAAAAAAAGTTAGGCAACCTAAAAAAGATGATTTCTGTATGCAAACAGGAGTCATTTTCTTTAAATTCTATTGATAGCAAGAGTGATTATAGTACGTCATATATTTCTTAATTTCATGTGTTAACTGAACAAACGATTCACATGAGTTTATATATGCTGCATCGGTTAAAGTATTACAGGTAAAAATGATAGTATTGTTAGGTTTAAGCATGTTGTTGCCTAGCTATCAATGGCGGATTCCTAAGAAGAGTAATAATAAAACCCAACTGAAGATTTAAGAAAAATTTTATGTTTATCCCACTCTTTATTTTAAAAGTTTTTCCTATCCTATAAATGACTTACATCATGAAGGAGACTAAAAAAGACAAAGTCATAGATGAAAATGTAAAGTTAGGGGATTCTACATGCATACAGGAGTTTTGATTAGTTATTTGTATACGTATTTTTTTACTATAATTTTTTGTATTGTGTTTCAAATTGGATTTTATTTTAAAGCGAAAAACAATATATCTATTCGGCATTTTTTATGGGTGTATGTTTTTCTATTCTACCTTTCGCTAGTGTATAAGGTGACGCAAATCGCGACTGTATGGGATATAAGTAGATATGAAACGTGGATTCGTGTAAGTCAAATCAACTTGACTCTATTTGATACGGTAGGTAGTACTACGTATCTTTTGAACATTGTACTGTTTATGCCGTTAGGTTTTTTATTACCGACTATTTGGCCGCAGTTTAGAAAGATAAAAAACACCGTATGCGCGGGATTCTTTTTTTCATTGGCAATTGAGTTAAATCAATTACTAAATAATAGAATTACAGATATTGATGATTTATTTACGAATACCCTTGGGGCAATTATTGGGTATGTCTTATATAAAGTATTATATACAGCGTTATTTAAATTGATATTGAAAAGAGAGGAAAAAAAGCTTGATACAAACTCGTCTCTAGTCATAAAATACGAGGCTGTTTTTTGTTTAGTGTGTTCATTTGTAGGTGCGATGTTCATTTATTATCCAGCTTTATTTGGAAGACCTGTAATCATTCAGTGAGATAATATGAAGTGACCTCCTAGATTATCAAGTCAGGGATTTTAACCCATAATAATGAATGAAAACATTATGAATGGGGTTATACCCTATGATAATAGGAGGCCACTATGGAAAATATAATATATATTGGGATGGATGTCCACAAGGAAAGTTTTAGCTTATGTGCACTACACGGAACAACTGGGGAAATTGTAAGAGAAGCACGATGTGCTTCAAATGTATCTCTCGTAAAAAAATTCGTTGAGAAACTGAAAACAAAATATGGTGAAGATATAAAAATTAAAGCTGGATATGAGGCTGGTTGTTTAGGGTATTCACTTCATAATCTTCTTGAACAAAATGGAATTGATTGTGATATTTTAGCTCCCACAACAATGTACAGTTCATCAAAAAACAAAATGGTGAAAAATGATAAATTCGATGCCAAAATGATTGCTCTTAATTTAGCAAATGGCACCTATAAAGAAGTATATGTTCCAGAAGAAGAGGATGTTGCCGTGAAAGAGTATATCCGCATGTTAGGTGATTTTAAAACATCTTTGAAAAAAATAAAACAACAGATAAAAGCATTCCTTTTAAGACATGGCTATGTGTATGAAGGGAAATCAAGCTGGACAATCGCTTATATGAAATGGTTAAAGAATCTTGATCTACAAGGATTATTCAAAGAAACGTTAGGCGAATACCTATTACAGTATGATGTTCTAGTCGATAAAATTGAGCGGTTCAGTTTGAGATTAGAAGAATTATCTCATCGTGAAAGGTACGAAGAACCAATCGCAAAGTTAAGATGCTTAAAAGGTATAGATACAACATCGGCAATGACTGTTCATGTGGAAATTGCAGACTTCACTCGTTTTCCCACGGCTAAAGCATTTATGGCTTATGTAGGATTGACGCCAAGCGAAAGCTCAAGTGGAGAGAAAATCAGTCGACGTTCGATTACAAAACAAGGAAATTCGACCGTTAGGTCTACTCTTGTAGAATGTGCAAATGCGTTGGTAAAAGGAGCAATCGGATTAAAATCGAAGCGAGTGAAAGCAAGACAAAAAGGGCAACGAAGCGAAGTGATTGCTTATGCGGATCAGGCTGTAGAAAGGTTACAAAGAAAATATTATCGCATGATATATCAAGGGAAGCCTAGAAATGTTGCCGTTACAGCTATCGCAAGAGAACTGGGGTGTTTTATATGGGGATTAGAAACAGGTAAAATTCACCGAAAATAAAGAGGGAAGGATATGAAGTTGATTGATTCATAGTTAGAAATCAAAGGTATCAATTGATGGCATAGATGAGCTTCAGAGATAGTGAATTACAGGTCTGGCTATCTATGACTCACCTCTTCTGGCATGGCTGAAATTCTGATAAACAAGCTATTTATTAGAATTTGAAAAGGTGTGATCCACGCAGTGAGATTATAAGAGCCTAACGACGAACCATTAACCTGAGGTAACCAATCCACGAATAACAGAGTGGTTAACTGTCGATAGATCTTATTTCTGAAGCTTTTGTATGCCATCAAGAAAAATATTATGGGTGAAAAACTATTGACAAAGGTCACTTCATAACAGGTGAGTATGAATTTCTTTTGAACGCTCGAGCGATATTTCAATTTGTAAAAAGCCTTTAACTTGTTATAGTTAAAGGCTTTTATCATCATAATTTTTACTTACCAATTACCCACTCTAACATCCGCCTTCAACCACTTCACCCAATCCAAATCCTCTACCTTAAGCAAACTGAGAGAAACACCCTTCATATCTAAAGAAGTCAACAGCGTACCAACCTTTACGAACTCCACATGTAATCCTTCCAGTTCACACAAACGGCGAATGTCATTTGCGAAAATGTATTGTTCCATTAATGGAGTTGCGCCGAGTCCATTAATAAGGATAGCGAAGTTGTCTCCTTTTCTCCAGCGGTAAATACTTTTTAGTTTGTTCATCAGTTCAATCGCTAATATTTCAGAAGAGGATAGTGCTTCTTTACGGTAACCTTTTTCTCCGTGAATGCCGACGCCATAAAACACTTCATCATCGTTTAATGTGAATGAAGCTTTTCCTTTCACTGGATCGTTGGCAGGGGAAAGGGCAACTCCTAATGTGTGTAAGTTTTCAGTAATAGAACGGCCGAGTGCTGTTAGTTCTTCTAAAGAATGTCCTTCAAGAGCGGCCGCACCAAGTATTTTTTGAACGAAAACAGTGCCAGCTACGCCGCGTCTTCTTTTATTAAAAGAAGCATCATCTTTAATTGAAACGTCGTCATTTACGATGATGTGGTCAATTTTTCTTCCTTCTTCTTTAGCAATTTGCTTTGCCGCTAGAAAGTTTTCAACGTCATCTTTAAAGTTTTTAATGATGAATAAAATATTTTTATCTTTCGGCATGAGGCGAGTTGCCGCCACAATTTGTTCCACTGTAGGCGGAGTGAAGATGCTTCCGTTTACTGCTGCCGTAAGCATTCCTTTTCCTACATAGCCAATATCAGCGGGTTCATGTCCGCTACCACCGCCGCTTATTATAGCAACGTTTTGCTTCAGTTTTTCAATATCTTTTACATAAATGATGTTATTTGTTTCGTCGTAATTTACTTTGTCGTTATGTTCAAAATAAAAGCCATGCATCATATCTTGAACAATATTTTGTACATCATTCATAATCTTTTTCATTGCTTTTGCCACCCTTTAATTACTTTGCTGACTGCTCCAGTAATAGTAGTAATTGATTGTTTATCATATTTTTCATGAGAGAAGACATAATGGATGGATTTACTTCGCACTTGCTTTCAATCCAATCTTTTATCGTTCCAACGAAGCCGTGACTATAAAAGGAGGCAATCGTATTTTTCGTTTCAATAGAAAGAGTTAAGCCACAGTTCACGGATAGTTCATCAATAATCTTCATATATAAGTTTTTCGTGTGCTCAAATAAATAGTGATTAAACGAGTTTTGTTCAATGACTTTAAAAGCATTTCGGTAAAATTTTTGATTTTCGTAAAAGTAATCAAATAATAAATCGAAAATGTTTTCCCATGTTTCATAATCGAGAAAGTCGATAATGTTTTCTTTCGTTTCTTCTCTATAAATCCAGCTTAATAGTTCAAATTTATCTTTAAAATGATAATAAAAAGTTTGCCTACGCATTTGACAGTGTAACATAATATCGCTCACTGATATTTTATGAAACGACTCTGTTTCCATTAAATATTTCAATGAGTTCGCGATTATTTTTTTAGAAATTATAGAAGAGGTCATCTGAATCATCCCTAGAATGTTAGTAATATAAAAATCCTATCTATAAATGAGAGCGGTGTCTTTAGACAGATTGTCCATTTTGTCCGTTTACTATAAAACGCTTTCATTTTAACATGAGTAGTAAGAAGAAGATTTCAAATATATCACAATATATTAAAGGAATTGAGGGATAATCACAATGAAAAAGATTATAAACAAACCAGAAACATTAGTAATGGAAATGTGTAACGGAATGGTTATGGCTCACCCAGAGCTTGAACTTTTGAAAAAATATAAAGTTATTAAGAAGAAAGAAATGAACGAAAACAAAGTAACGTTAATTAGTGGCGGCGGTAGTGGCCATGAGCCGGCACATGCAGGATTAGTCGGAAAAGGAATGTTAGATGCGGCGGTGTGCGGAGATGTGTTTGCGTCACCTTCACAAATTCAGGTGTATCAAGCGATTAAAGAGACAGCTAGTAAAAAAGGAACGTTATTAATTATTAAAAATTACAGCGGCGATATTATGAATTTCAAAAACGGAGCTCATTTAGCGACGGAAGATGGAATTGAAGTCGACTACGTAAAAGTGGATGATGATATTGCGGTAGAAGATAGCCTATATACAGTAGGACGCCGCGGCGTTGCGGGAGTTATTCTCGTTCATAAAATTGCCGGCGCAGCAGCGGAAGAAGGTATGGATTTAGGAGCGGTGAAAGCTGTAGCGGAAAAAGCAGCGGCTAACGTGCGCACAATCGGTTTAGCGTTAACTTCTTGTACAGTTCCAGCGAGCGGATCACCTACTTTCACACTTGCGGAAGATGAAATGGAATACGGCGTAGGTATTCACGGCGAACCAGGAATTAAGCGTGAAAAAATGCTGTCAGCAGATGAACTAGCTAACCGTATGACAAATGATCTTGTAAAAGATTTAGGAGTAAAAGATGGCGAGGAAATCGCACTTCTAGTTAACGGTTTTGGCGGAACGCCACTGCAAGAACTTTACTTATTTAACAACGCAGTGACGAGAGAATTAGCTGCTAGAAACATTAAAATCAATAGAGTATTCGTCGGTAACTATATGACAAGTATCGATATGGCTGGCATGTCTTTAACAGTGATGAAGTTAGATGATGAGTTAAAAACATTACTATCAAAAGAGTGTAATACACCAGCGTTTAAAGTAGATGGGCCAGTTGAAAGTGTAGAGTACGTGAATGTGCTTGAAGAGACAGAAGAGAAGGAAGTTTCCTTTGAAATAGAAACGGCGGAAGAGCACGCTGTTATTAAGGATAATGTTATTACATTAAACAACATGATTTATCTCGTTGATAAAATGAGCGACGTTATTATTAAAAACGAAGTACCGTTCTGTGAGTTAGATACACACGCAGGTGACGGCGACTTCGGAATGAGTGTGGCAAAAGGATTTAAGCAATTAAAACGTGAGTGGCATTCTATTGTAGATCAAGAGAACGTAACGATTGGGTCATTCCTTGACGGTTGTTCAATGATTATTATGGAACATTGCGGCGGCGCATCTGGTCCAATTTGGGGTGGTGCATTCCGCGCAGCTAGCAAAGCAGCAGGAGAAAAACGTGAGCTAACAGTGAAAGAATTCGCTGAAATGTTGCAAGCAGCACTTCAAGGTATACAATCTATCGGAGAAAGATCATTTGGTAGAGGAGCGGTAGTTGGTGACAAAACACTTGTTGACGCGCTTGCTCCATGTGTAGATTCTTGGTTAGATAGCGCTTCAAACGAAGAAGACATGAAAACTGCTTTTGAAAAAGGAGCAGAAGCAGCAGTTAAAGGAGCGGAGTATACGAAAGAAATCGTAGCTCGCATGGGCCGCGCCGGTACAGTTGGTGAAAGAAGTTTAGGATATCCTGATGCAGGTGCACATGCGCTTGGAGTTATCTTTACGGAGATTGCTGGTAGTTTGAGATAGGATTAAGAAGATCCCTTCTACCTTAAGGTAGAAGGGATCTTCTTAATATTGTTTTTTGATATGTATATTGCTAAATATGTTCCAATAATTGATCCTATTGTATTAAGAATAATATCATCTACATCAAAAGAACGACCTATAAAAGGAACTAGTATTTGGAGAAGTTCAATTGAACAACTTACTCCCATGCATATAAGTATGTTTATGGTTAATTTATTAACGAATTTTATATATAGCATGAATGAAAATGGGATAAATAAAACAATATTCCCTATTATATTTTTGAAAGAGATAAATATTGATTTGTTTTCAACAAAATCAAACATACTATAAAAAGGTATATAGTTATGTATTCTATTTATAGTATATAGTTCTGGATCTAGTTTTATTGGGAATATAGTTAAACTTATTATAAATATAATTGAACTATAGAAAGTGAAATTAAGAATCTCTTTTTTATGTTCAATTTTAGTTTTATTTATTATTTTATAACTAATAAATAAAAAGTAAATTATGAGAAACAATGTTATAAAACCTGTGTTTTTTAATTCCATTATTTTCATCTCCAAAATGATCATTCGCTAATTAATTTTTTAATAGATCAATTATTTTTGTTCTTTTTTTACTGAATACCATTATAAACAGTACTAAAATATTGATTGTTAGTATTAAAGTTAAACTAAACCATAGAGGTAAATTAAAAGTTGGTATTGTTCCTAAGTTCATAATTTTCAAAGTGATAGGGATAAAGACTGTTGTTAATTTCATAATTAAGTTTGAAAAAATAATTCCTAGAAGAAATCCGATAGTTGCAAATAAGGTATATTGAATTAAGAATGTCAAAAATATTTCCTTCCAAATAAACCCGGATATATAATAAATTATCATTTCTTTAACTCTTTTTTGCATATTTCTTTGGATAAAAAAGTATAAGCTTATGATTATTGAAAGTTTAACTATAATAAAAATTAGTAACTACTCAGCCACCTTTCGGTGTCTTTTTTAAATTTTACTAGTTTCATATGCCTCCCATTTGTAAATACTGAGTATATCAAACAGGGGAGGTGAATCTTATGGTCGATCGAAAAATTATTTTAGATACATATAAAAAAGGACCTGAAGCTGTTATTTCTTTATTTGAAGAAACATTTTCTAAGTTAGAAAAACGTATACAAGAACTAGAAAATGCTTCAAAAAAAAACTCCAAAAATAGTCATAAGCCACCTTCTACAGATGGTTTGGGTAAGCCCGTTACAAAAAGTTTGCGCAAACCGTCTCATCGTCAAACGGGTGGCCAGTTGGGCCACAAGGGACATACTCTTGGTTTGACAGCGACTCCAGATCATACGATTACACATTCTCCTACATATTGTACTTGTTGTCATACTTCCTTGAACCACGAGCCTGTAAAAGGGTATCGCATTCGCCAAGTGTATGACTTACCACCTATTCAGATCGAAGTGACAGAACATAAAGTAGAACAGAAAGAATGCCCACATTGCCATTCTATCCAAGAAGCCCAATTTCCTTCGACAGTATCTCGTCCTGTTCAATATGGTCCAAATATAAAAAGACTGATTCCCTATTTAACGCATTATCAATGCATTTCTTTGAAGCGAACAAAAGAATTCTTTCAGGATTGTTTTGGACATTCTATAAGCGAAGGAACCCTGGTAAATCATACACAGGCTTTCGCTTCTCAATTGCAGCCATTCATAAAAGAAGTAAAGGAAAAGATTCTGCAGTCTCCTGTTGTCCATTTTGATGAAACTGGTATGCGTGTAGAAAACAAAACACAATGGTTACATACTGCCAGTACACCGGAGGTGACATTGCAACATATTCATCAAAAACGTGGAAAAGAAGCAATGGATGCTGGAGAAATCTTGCCATCTTTTTCTGGAATTGCGATGCATGATGGTTGGAAATCGTATGATGCGTATACAGATTGTCGTCACGTTTTATGTAATGCCCATCTCTTACGAGATTTACAAGGAATTATAGATAGTACTGGAGAACAATGGGCACAACAGATGCAGAAATTTCTAACGCAAGCGTTGACGATGAAAAAGCAATCCGAAGGTACCATGCCAAAAGCGACGCAAAAGAATCTGTTTATTATGTATCAATCCATATTGAAAGAACAACAGATTCTTTCCACGAAACAAAAGAAGAAAGGAAAGCAGACGCCTTCTCAAAATTTATGGAATCGCTTCGTCAAGTATTCTGACAGAATTCTAGCGTTTTTAGAACATCCAGCCATTCCATTTGATAACAATCAAGCAGAACGGGATATTCGGATGACGAAAGTAAAACAGAAAGTGTCTGGGACTTTCCGAAGTAAGAAAGGCGCAGAATCTTTTTGTCAGATACGAAGCTTTATGAGTACCATGAAAAAACAAAAACAATCGGTCTTACAAGCGATAAACCAAGTCATAGAAACTAGAACGGTTCCTTGGAATAACACGACTTCATAAGAGAATTTCTCTATTTGGCATAGATTCTTTCTCTGATTGGAGTATTTTCTTTTCATGTTTTCGAATCGGAAACATGTATTTGGCCTGTTTTTTTATTTGAAGAAGCTGAGTAGTTACAAAAATTATTAAGAATAAATTTGTTATTTCTTCATGGCGTATTCGATAAAAATAATTTTGTATAAATAGAATAAATTTAAAATTGAAATATAATCCAATCGTTCCAATTGTATTATATATAATAATCCAAATGTATTCGTTAGAGATTATAAATGAATTTTTGATTTGTTTATTGATAAGCGTAAACATTTTTTTGTATGTCATAATCTTACGTCTTAGTTAATTTAGTCGGTTGAATTTTCGCGATTTTAAACAAGGAAATCAGACTGCTTAAAATTGGTATTGTTATACCTAATATAAGACAGATGATATTAGATAATATAAAATCGTTTATATCAATTTTAAAATCAGCAAAATATATAGTAAGAAATTTATTTGAGAGAAATTTTATTATTAGTAGTAGTGACCCAGAAATAATTAGATTTAACAATACACTTAAACCACTAATAAATAGAGTTTCTATCGAGAAACATTTTAAAATATCTAAATTTAAATATCCTACGGTCTTTAAGATACCAATTTCATTCATTCTTTCTCGTATTGATTCTAAAGTATTTGAAATTATATTAAATATAGAAATTATTAATGTTAGTGACAAAAGCAAGAAACCTATCATCTTTATATAAGAATGAATATCTTTTATGTCTCCAAGCTCTGATTTTAAAATAACGTTAAATTTTTCTTTTTCAATTATGCTTTTTATGTTGTTCAAATTTTCATATTTGTTAACTACTACAGCCATATTTTGTACATTAGTTTCTTTTTGGAAACTAGTATTTAGATTTAGTAAATCAGAATAAGGAATATAGAATGTGTCAGGTGTATCAAATGTAGTTGTTGGATCATATACACCTACTACTTTGAATTTATATTCCCCATATGTATGACCAGTTTGATTGTATATTTTATATTTTAATGTAATATATTCCCCTATAAAATCTGCACCATTTAAAAAATTGTTTTTTTCTTTAGTTAATCCTATTTCATAACCTAGAGGATCTAAGGAAAATTCAGTTGGTATAAGGGCAACGTTCTTGGAGTTTTCATATATTCCATTTCCTTTTACTATATTGGGTGAAATTTTATCTAATGCGGGTTTAAGGAATATCTCTCCCTTGGTTAGATTTTGATTTTTTTCAATCTGAACTTCTCCGCCATTATTACTAATCCAAGGATAAATTTTAATAATATCTTTATGGTTATTGAATTTTTCATAAATTTTCTCTTTGTTATCATCGCGTGTTCCTGTTTCTACAATTAAAGTTTTGAAATCAACAGTATTAAGTAATTTTGTTTGTATGAAGTTGTTGAGTCCGTTTGATATACAAGTGGTTAATGTTAATAATATTAAAGCAATTGTTGTAATTAATATATTGATTGTATTTTTTTTTCTTCTTCTTAATAAGTTAACTGTAGCTAATTTTATATAAAGCTTTATTTTCAATGCTTTTCCTCCAATTCCCCATTTTTTAACTCGTAAATTGTATCGGTATAATTTTTCACGCTTTCATTATGAGATATAACAACAACTGATTTTCCTATATTCACTAATTCTTTGAATATATTAAATATATTTGATTCATTTTCTTTATCTAGATTACCTGTTGGTTCATCTGCTAAAATACAATCTGGATCGTTAGCTAATGCTCTTGCGATTGCTATACGTTGCTGTTCTCCTCCAGATAATTCATTTGGGAAATGATGTTTTCTATGCTCTAAACCAACTAATTTTAATAACTCATCAGCTCTTATTTCCATATCATGATAATTGTATTTTGGATTAACATACATTGGTAACATTACATTTTCATTAGCTTTCAATAAATTATTTAGGTGATATGATTGAAAAACAAACCCTATAGTAGACATTCTTAAAAATGCTGCTTCTTTAGGTTTTAAGTTAGAAGTTTGTTTCCCATTTATATATATTTCTCCTTTGTCTGGGATATCGAGTAATCCTAATAAGTGCAACAATGTACTTTTTCCAGCGCCAGATTTCCCAACTATAGAATAAAAATTATTTTTTTTAATTTCTAAATTCACATTATCTAGTATGACTAAATTATCTTTATACTCTTTATAGATGTTATTTGCATAAATTAATGTATTACTCATAAAATACTCCTTAGTATAGATTAAAAACCAAGTATTTGTATTTAAAACACAAATACTTGGTTTTTGGTTTATTTTATCTTGAAGACATTACTACAGGATCAGCTGTCAATCCTTCTCTATCGGATGTACTAAAGTGGTAGAAGTATTTGCCGCTTTTTACATATCCTAAATTTTTATTATTAGTGTAATATCCAGTTAGATTTACTATGCCGCTAGCGTGTGTAGTATGTGACCATGAACCACCAGTGCGAACACTAGTGCTTACACTAGTATGATTTCCACCTTCTTTATAACTAGTTGGTGTCATTTTTATATTATGAGTTCCTGCAGAAAAACTTCTTTTTGCTCCGGTTACCGTTGAGTTTGAGCTTATATCTAAACTTGAAGAATATGAGCTAGCTGAAGCTACAAGACTTCCTGCTAGTAGACATGCCACGAATACACTACTTCCTAATGCAAATCTTTTTTTGTTTTTCATTTTTTTCCTCCTCATAAAAAATACAAACCAAATTTGGATGTTATTATTTTGATACGACTTATAAGAGCTCTATTAGAATATATAGAAATAACGATATAAAGTAAATAGGGTTCACGTCACATGCCCATCAACTTAAGGATAGACACAATATTAACTTTTGTTCATTTGAACTTAAACTTTCCCCACAAGGGAGCCAGTTATTAAATTTCAGCACGCCAAATAACCCCTAACGGGTTTCATTTTTTTCTTATGCAACTTTCTTTTGCTTGCAACATCCACTATACTCATAGATAACACCCATGATATCAAAGACGGTTTTCTTCTCGTATCGATGAGATTTCCGCCCGTTTTTCTCTAGAAGGTGGAACAGGCGGATTAAAAGCTTTGTTATCTCTTGGGTGTCTTTCTGTATAGCTTGATAGAGAAGAAATAGATGATCTTGAATCATTCCAATCGCTTTATATTCACTTAATTCCTTTTGCTTCTTCTGTAACAACAGTTGACGCATTTTAAACATCGTAGAAGAACATAAGAAAATAGCAATCAGTTTCCCATATAAATGGCACTCTATTCGTTCTCGTTTGACAGTGCGACAATGATCAATATCAAATAATGATTTCCACGTTTTAAAAACAATTTCAATCTGCCAACGTAAGGAGTAGAGTTCATGGACTTGCTTCATCGAAACCCACTCCCACGGAGTGTTGGTTACATATACATTTAGCCCAGATAATATTTTGCTTTTTTGTGAATACGGTTTTCCTTTTTTCTTTTCACTTTCTATTTGTTTTTTCTGTCGTTCTCGTAATTGCTGTTCTGTTAGACGATACAGGACCAATCGGGCAAACAAAACTTTTTGATCTCCAACATAAACATTACCTACTTCATAAGTTTCACCAGGTAACAAGCGTCCCACCATCATTTCTAAATTGACTTTCATATATTCTGTTTGTTTTTTGATGTCCCCATTTTTAAAGTATTCTGGGTTTGGATTTTTTACATATACATTCGTATTTAACTTTAATCGAGAAATATAATAGGTCCCACGTTGATCCATTTGATCTAAGTCCTCTAATGAAAAATACCCTAAATCACGAATACATAAATCTCCTGGTCGTAACGTATCTAAACATTCCGTTCCGAATGTTTTATCATTATTTTTTCCAGGCCCCACTTGGAAATTCAGAAATTGTCCACTATGTAAATCATATTCTAATTGAATTTTAATCCCAGCTGTTTGCGCACAACCACCTGAACCAGGATAGATATGTTCTAAAGTATTAGGCACTTGAAACATGGTGGCATCCATGATACGAATACGTTTAAAATAATTATAAAGATGATTAGAAATATGAGTTTGCTCACAGATTTTTTGTTGTAACAACAAAGAGAAAATATGCTTTAAAAATAACACTGATTTTTCATTAAAGCGTTTATTTAAGCCCTCGGGGCTAAGTACAGTACCTGTAACTGCGTGAAGCCTACTACATAATCGGACTAAAGGATCACTGGCCACTCTTTGGCTAATCCAAACACAAATAGTAGCTAAATCTGATCCTGAAAATTTGCGTTTTCTCTTTACAAATTTCATCTCTCTTGCGAGTTTTTCCAAAAAATCAGGTGTGATATAGCGCTGTAATTCTTCTGCAAATGGCTGTAACTCCTCTTGAATCGAGCGATTCATAAAAAAACGTCACCCTTCCTTATAGTCTATTAAGAAAGAATAACGTTTTTTTGTATTTGGGGGTAGTAAAAATGCTTAAGTTGATGGGCATGGGTTCACGTCATCAAAAGTATAAAATTGTACCTTGTGTCACAATTTAGGCAAGTTTTTGACATATTTCAATTGATTTCCTGTACCTTTTGGTATGTTAAAAATCCTTAATCCGTATAACGGCTGTAATTTAAATAAGTTTATTATTAACTATAGTTTGTAGAATATAAGGGGATTTTTAATGAAAAGCATTCTATTCATTTGATTATCTTGTAGTAAGCGAAAAACGTGAGCTAACAGTGAAAGAGTTCACTGAAATACTGCAAGTAGCACTGCAAGGCATACAATCTATCGGTGAAAGATCTTTCGGTAGAGGAGCGATAGTTGGTGATAAAACGCTTGGAGTTATCTTTACGGAGATTGCGGGTAGTTTGAAATAGGAATTAGCAAGTCCCTCTGCCTTAAGGTGGAGGGATTTTTATATAGTTGATATGTAGAAGACTTCTTTCGGTGCTCTCTCTGTAAAATATGAGTTTGTTACTATTTTTGATAAAATCTTATTTCAAAACTACAACTAATATTTCTCAACATTAATATATTGAAAATAGTTAGAATATTCAAGGTGATCATTTATGAAGAAATATATTATAAAAAAAGGGGGAATTTATTTTGTTACGTCGTTTATCTATTTGTACAGTACTAACAGCTTTTATGTTTACTTTGTTTACATTTAACGGCTCTGCTTTCGCGGCTACGAATGCTACTGAAAATGAAACGGTAGTAGCAGCTTGTGCAAAGGGAGGTACGGTAGGTGTATATGGTGCAAAGATGCGCAGTGGTTACACTGTTGGATCACCTGTCTTACATACATTTAATGATGGTACGAAAATTACTGGAACATGGGTAACCGGTGAATATGTTCAAGGTCATTACAGTAATTCTAAACAGTGGTTAAAAGTTACATATAAAAGGATGACAGGTTATGTATCCCATACAACATTATATAACGTTTGCTCATAAAACTATGTACTATAATAGCTTTTGATGTATTGAGCTAATCTCTTCTAGGGATTAGTTCTTTTTTGTCTCTTAATTTTTAATGGAGCATTTTTTGAAAAAAACCAACGATTCATTAAATCGATGGTTTTATGTTTATCCCGCATTAACGGGCAGTAAGACCCACACCTCAAAATTCAGCGGAAGCAAAGAAGTTAGGTGGAGGATCACCTGCCCGTAAACGCCCCACTGATTAAAGTTTCACTTTATATATTATTCATTTGTATCTATATCAAATTTTCCGGTACTTTTTGCTTATTTGAGAGATTTCTTCAATCAAATTGTATTTTAGACTTAGTTTTTTTGTGATTGCAGCTTATCAATTTTCCAGTATGTTTGTAGAGGGTCTAAAGAGCTTTCAATATAAAACATATATTCATCTACGGTACCTGGTGCTTCAAAAGCTATTTTCAATTCTACCGTTTCATTTGGTTTAACTTGTATATCAGAAGGGTTTTGATCAAGCACCTTTCCTTTATAGATCTTTCCGTCTTTTTCATCTTTTAAGTTATATTTTAATTCTGATAGTCCAATCGTTTGACCTCGTACATTTTTTACAGAGACATTAACCATGACGGAATCGTTGCTAGCATTTAAATATGCACTTTGAACAGCGGCCAAGTAATAGCCTCCCTTAACACTCTCGCCAACTAATAAAATACCTTGTTCCAAGCGGCTCATATCTTCCTTTTCTTCAAAGTTTATTAATTCTTCATTTACATTTTTTGCGCTTGGTTCTTCTATTGGAGCATTTTCAACGGCACTATCTGTTTTATCTTGTGTGCAAGCAGCCGTAACACTGACTAATACTAGAATGAAAGTAAGTAATATAGATAATTTTCTCATAAAATTTATCTGTCTCCTTAAGTTTCTCAATTTTGTGCAGCTATACATATAAGATTAACATAATGTCTCATTATTGGCACAAAATAGGGGTGGGTTAGACATCTTATTCTTTTTAATTTTAATATACATTCGATTGGTTCTCGCGATATTTGTTAATCTTTTAAAACATTAGCTTAGTAATACCGAGGGTTATTATAGATATATTAATCATATAATTTGTCCATATCAAAATGAACGTTTTTTGCATCTAATATATTGTAAATATATTTTATTTTGAAAGGATGTGATTATATGGCTCATAAATCTACTGGGGTGTTTCGAGTTCCAGTTTCTGAAAATGGGATTATTCCAACTGCTCTCAACATTATGTTAAACAATGATTCACGCTGCCATACTAGTAATGTAACGGTAACTGTTAAGAGAAGCCGAAACACTTTTTTCCCAACTCAAAATGAATTAGTTGAAATCTCTCGTACTTTTGTTTCTTTAGAACCAAACAGAACAACTAAGATTGTGTTGTTTACTCCAGAATTCCAAATAGAAGATTTCCTTGATGTCATCATTAGTGGAAATAAAGATGATGTTAAGGATGTTCTTGTATATTCTTTCTTAGCAGATTCAGTAGGGCATAATCTGCCATCTACTGTTTTCAGAAATGCAGAATACACTTTTGCTTGCTGACACCGTGATGATGTATTCTTTACTGTCGTATATCTGAATTGAATGTTGCAAGTAGCACTTCAAGGCATATAATCTATCGTTGAAAGATCATTCGGCAGAGGAGCGGTAGTTGGTGAAAGAAGTTTAGGATATCCAGATGCAGGTGCACATGCGCTTGGGGTTATCTTTACGGAAATTTTAGGTAGTTTGAAATAGAAATTAAAAGATCCCTTCTACCTTAAGGTGGAGGGGGTTTCTTAATATTGTTTTTTGATATATATTGCTAAATATGTTCCAATAATTCATTCTATTGTATTGAGAATAATGTCATCTACATCAAAAAAACGGCTTATAAAAGGAACTAGTATTTGAAGGAGTTCCACCTCAAACATACTCCTATGCATATAGGTATGTTTGAGGTGGATTTATTAACGAATTTTATATATAGCATGAATGAAAATGGGATAAATAAAACAATGTTTCCTATTATGTTTTTAAGAATTAATTGAGCAGGTCCTTGTAAAAATAAAGAAAAGACACCAAAAGGTGCCTTCTGCCGACTTAAATTATTTTAATATTATCGTTCTAAGTTTAAAAGCTATAGGGATTTTTTCTGTGGGATTTGTAAGTAGTTTTTACGAAATTATGAGTGTTTTTTATTTTGTAATTCAATAAGTTCATCTGGTAGCATTTTTGTATAATATTCTTTTTCTGTTAGTTCAAATATAAATAATGCTTTTTTCCAGTTATAAATAACATCTTCTACATTATGTTGTTTAATTTTTAATAACAACTGACCTTTTAAATAGAATAGTTCACCTAATAGGTATAACGTATTTAGATTAATTGCTAATTTGATGCCCTTATCAATGTATTTTATTGCCTCTTCATGTTGATATGTGAAGTCCAAAGATTTTGCTAAATTTAACATGATTTTCAACTTAATTTCTTTATCTCTAGGAAAATCTAACTTATTAAAATTACTTAAACATCTTTTTAATATATTAATACTTTTTTCATATTCTTTATTTTCCGCATAAAATATAGCCATTGTTTGCATAATATCTATTTCTCTTTCTGATAAAAAATCAGAATTAGTTAAAGTCAGTTTTAATGCATTATTTAAAAAATCTAAAGCAGTTTTTAATGATTTATCCACTATAAATATAGCAATTGCTTCATGCCATATTAGAAATTGTTTCTCTTCTTTTGTTTGAAAATTATTTAAGTTTTTCTCTTTTTTCACTATTTCATAAAGTTCTTTATATTGTTTTTGCTTTAAGCAATCTTTTATTACGTATTTTACATTTTCTACATATTTTAATCTTTTATTTTGAGTTAGTGCAAATATATTATTTGGATCAATACCAAGTCTTTCTGATAATTGATATAGCAATATACTAGATGGATAAATCATACCTTTTTCAATCTTGCTAATTTGACTTTGTGAACATATTCCATGACATAATTCGGATTGTGATATATTTTTTTTGATTCTAAGTTCTTTAATGGTAATACCCAAATCGTTAAATTCCATTCTTCCACCTACTATTTAGCACTTTCACTTTATTAATATAAGAATATTCCCTAACCTTAATGTAATGTAAAATTAATATAGTTGCAATTATTGTTTTAAAGGAATAAGATGCTGAGACTTTTATATGTACAAAAAAGATACCTTAAGGTATCCTCGCAATTGATATATGAGACTATAGTTTTCCAATCAGAAAAAATTTTGGATCAGCCCATAAATGATATATCGTGATATTTAGTTTACTTAGTATGGATTTTTACAAACCTTCCTAATCCCTCTATTTTCCATTTGATAAAATAAAATCCTAATATTACCAATAATTAAATAAATATTTCTACATATTCAATATATTTACATAAATTACAAAAGTGGTACATTTAAGTTGTAAGTTATAAAAACTATTAAAGGGGGATTTATTATGTTCAAGAAATTAGTAGTAGGGCTATTGGCAACAGGTATTGCATTAACAGGAGGAATTGGGGCAGCTTCAGCTGATACGCAAAAAGCTGTGAGCTCTCCGAAACAAGCAACATGCTCAATTCCTTATGAGTATTCTAACGGTAAGTTCAAAAGAACTCTTTATTACTCAAATGGAGTATATGCTAATAGTTTTAATGAAAATGTTTGTGGCGGGACGATTACGTGGTATTTAAAACATGTTCAAAATGGAGTTGCTTTTTACGAAGGTAATTTAAAATAGTAGATTTTTTGAACCTCATTTATTGAGGTTCTTTTATTTTTAGTTTTTAAACTGATTTTCTATAAAAAAGACACCCTAAGGTGCCTTCTTGCGATTTGATCCATCGTAATATGGTATTGGATGCCAATCCAATTATTATTTTACCACATTAAATAGTTGCGGTTATTGAGAAACAATAAAACTCTTTATTTGAATGAAAAAAGCCCTAGGGGGACTAGGACTTTTTTCTAGAATGAATATGATTTAAAAAAGGACTTATATAACGTAACATATGAATGTTTCGTAAATGTATCAAAAAAGTGAACAAAAGCGTTAATTTTAATAAAAAAAGCTCCGCGATAAAAGCTGCGGAGCTTCATAAGGTCGAGTTATGTCGTACTCACAAGGGATTTTAACATGAATGTTGTGGTGAAAATACTGGTAAATTTATCCCATAAAACTCCCGCTGATTAGAGTTTCACTTCATTCGAAGGAATTTATGTTTTATAAATTAGATTATAATAGTTGATATTCTCCATATTGACCAGAAAAGAACTAAAAATTCTAGTGAAATTCCAAGTGTTCGTTTCCTAGTTTTTTGAAATTCTTTTATTAAATAGCCAACAGCACTAATTGCTATAAGAATGAAAAGAATAAGTTCGAGTGTAACTGGCATTTTATCTACCCCTAATACATTAATTTGTTATATAGAGATTATAAGATATTTTTACGGCTAGTAGTGAAAAATTTAATAAAACTATCTCTAATGGAGTTTTGTTTGAACTTCTAAAAGTATTTGTGAAAACCATTGTACGTAAAATTTCTGCGTATGTTTTTAGGAAACAAATTTTAGAAAAAGATAACAAAAACCCCGCTCCTCGTCGCCGTTGTAAGCAAAAGGGTGGGTTTTGTAAAAAATAAATGAGTCCTAATGGATATAATGTACAAAAGAAAAGACATCCAAAGTTGCTTTACTCCGACTTGATAACAACATTTTATGTATTAAAGGTCATCAAAAAATGTTGTATTTGAAAAACGTGACGTTTCATCGATATATCTTAAACCGAATATAATTATATATTGAATATAAAATTTAAAAGTTGGTGGGAATAATAAAATGCATAAAATCCTTATTAAAAAAGAAGCCCTAGGATTAGGGGGCTAGAGCTTCCTATGTTGGTATATCTCGCACAACATTATAAAAAGAAAAGAACTTAATGAAGATAACAGAGAAATGTTTCGTAGATTTATCAAAAAAGTGAACAAAATAGTTATTTTAAAAAGAAGAGCAACTAGCAAAAATTAGATACTGATGTATAAGAAAGGAATAGATTAATAATTTAATATAAAAAATACAAAATATGCAATATTGCATATTTTGTATTTCATATTACATTGAACCCAATCATGCCTTGAATGGAGAGGGTTTAAAAGAAATATAGTAATCTAAATTGCTTACCAATCAATATGGTAAATTATAGATAAATAAAGAAATTTATGTTAATGTACTTATGGCGATATATTGTTATAAAAAGGGAGAGGTGAAAAATTTATATGTTTAAAAAAGGCGTATCATTGCTATTAATTCTCATTTTATCTATTTCTACATTTAGTATGGTAACTCACGCTGCTAGTAATTCAGAATATGTGAATCAATCATTCTATGGGTATAAGGAGCCATCTTTTAATTCAGCTAAAACAAATGGCGGATCAGAGTATGGTGCTCAAAATGTAGGAGTCGTAGAAAAAAGAGATAATGGCTGGTGGAAGATTGAAACATGGGAAGGTCCAGTTTGGATTAACTTGAATGGGGAAGAACGTGTCATGGGAGATTTCTATGCATATGATGAACCTTCTTTCTCATCAAAGGTTGCGAATGCTGGAGCGAAGTATGGGCGACAAACATTTAGAATAGTAGATGGAACAACAGATGGTTGGCTAAAATTTAAGACGTGGGAAGGCGACAAGTGGATGAATCCTACGTCTGAACAAATTACTGTCAACAAAACGATTTATGCGTATAATGAGCCGTCATTTAATGCAACAAAAGCAAATTATGGAGCACCATATAACCCACAAAATTGGGGAGTAGTAGAAAAAAAAGAAAATGGCTGGATGAAGGTAGGTACTTATGAAGGTTATAAGTGGATTAATCCAGATGGAGAAGAAAGATTTATAAACAAATCATTCTATGCGTATAACGAAGCTTCATTTAATGCAGCTAAAGCAAACGCTGGAGCATTATATAATCCACAGAATTTTAGAGTTGTAGATGGAACACCTAGTGGATGGTTAAAGGTTAAAACATGGGAAGGCGAGAAATGGCTGAATCTAGATGGAGAAGAAAGATTCATAAATCAATCATTCTATGCTTATAACGAGCCTTCATTTAGTTCAGGCAAAGCAAACGCCGGAGCATTATATAGTCCGCAGAATTTTAGAGTAATAGATGGGACAACTAGTGGATGGTTAAAGATTAAAACATGGGAAGGCGACAAGTGGGTTAATTTAAGTGCGGAAGATACAGGTATAGAATTCTACGTGGAAGCTACTGCATACAGCGTAGAAGGTAGTCCACCACATGAAAGAATTACAGCGTTTGGAATAGATATAGGAAAAAATCCTAACATTAAGTTAATTGCAGTTGATCCTAAAGTTATTAAACTAGGAACAAAGGTTCATGTTGAAGGATACGGTGATGCAATTGCTGGAGATACAGGTGGGGCTATTAAAGGCAATAAAATTGATGTTCTGTTTCCTACAGAAAAGCAAGCACGTGAATGGGGACGTAAAAAAGTGAAGATTAAAATAATGAAATAGGATATATCCATTCTTTGCTTCGAAAATTATATATTAGACAAAATAAAAGGGAGGATATTTTTATGTTTAAGAAAAGTATAGGAATCTTATTATTTTTTATTCTATCTATCTCGACATTTGGTATGGTAACTCACGCTGCTAATAGTTCAGAATACGTGAATCAATCATTCTATGGGTATAAAGAACCATCTTTTAATTCAGCTAAAACAAATGGTGGGTCAGAGTATGGTGCTCAAAATGTAGGAGTCGTGGAAAAAAGAGATAATGGCTGGTGGAAGATTGAAACATGGGAAGGTCCAGTTTGGATTAACTTAAATGGGGAAGAACGTGTTATGGGAGATTTCTATGCATATGATGAACCTTCTTTCTCATCAAAGGTTGCGAATGCTGGAGCGAAGTACGGGCGACAAACATTTAGAATAGTAGATGGAACAACAGATGGTTGGCTAAAATTTAAGACGTGGGAAGGCGAAAAATGGCTGAATCCTACGGCTGAACAAATTACTGTCAACAAAACGATTTATGCATATAATGAGCCTTCATTTAATGCAAAGAAAGCAAATTATGGAGCACCATTTAACCCACAAAACTGGGGAGTAGTAGAAAAAAAAGAAAATGGTTGGATGAAGGTAGGTACTTATGAAGGTTATAAGTGGATTAATCCAGATGGAGAAGAAAGATTTATAAACAAATCATTCTATGCATATAATGAAGCTTCATTTAATGCAGCAAAAGCAAATGCTGGGGCATTATATAGTCCACAGAATTTTAGAGTTGTGGATGGGACACCTAGTGGATGGTTAAAGATTAAAACATGGGAAGGCGAGAAATGGCTGAATCTAGATGGAGAAGAAAGATTCATAAATCAATCATTCTATGCGTATAACGAGCCTTCATTTAGTTCAGGCAAAGCAAATGCCGGAGCATTATATAGTCCGCAGAATTTTAGAGTAATAGATGGGACACCTAGTGGATGGTTAAAGATTAAAACATGGGAAGGCGACAAGTGGATGAATCTAAGCCAAACAGATTCTGGTTCTTCTGGAGTAATTGATTTAGCTTTAAAACAACTTGGAAAGCCGTATGTTGAAGCTGGGACAGGACCAAATGGATTTGATTGTAGTGGCTTTATTTATTACGTATTTAAAAATAATGGATATAACATTGTGAGAACAAGTGTTGCAGGATACTGGGGCATGGTTACTAAAATAAATGACCCTCAGCCAGGAGATTTAGTATTCTTACAGAATACATATAAAGCTGGTCCTTCTCATTTAGGAATATATTTAGGAAATGGTGAATATATTCATGCTGCTGACGAAACAACAGGTGTAATTAAAAGTAAGATAAATAGTCCATACACTCAAAAGCATTTCTTGGGGTATGCTAGATTTTCAAAATAATTAAATTGGATTCAATAAAAGACAGTTATCTACGGATAGCTGTCTTTTTATTATTTGTGTTGGTTTGACTACTTATATATTCAAAAGAAAAACAACATAATATTAATACGGAAAAATATATTAATATGAATTTTTGCATATTTTAAAATTCAATATATCCATCAAAAACTTTTAATTGTATAATATATTTTGTCATATTTTTAGATTTTTCGACATAAACCAACAAAAATAGAGAATGTATTGGGAGAAGACATTATGTATACAAAACTATTAAAATCAATTACATCATTATCACTTATTGGTGGTGCGTTGTTATATACAAATGGTAGCGATGTAAAAGCTGCTGAAGTGGGTGTTTTTTCTGATGTGCCGACATCACATTGGTCATATCCTGCGATTAAAGATTTAGCGAGTAAAAATATTATTTCAGGTTATGGAAATGGGATATTTGGTTTTGGAGATGTTGCGACAAGGGAGCAAGTTGCGGCTTTAATTTATCGAGTGTTAGTACCGAATAAACAAGGTGGTTCGTTTAGTAATGATGGAACTCGTTACGTATTAAAGGATGGATCTACGATTAAAAATCCTTACGGTGATATTAATCAAAGTTCTACAATGTTCCCAGAAGAGGTATTAACTTTAACGAATTTAGGAGTTTTTAAAGGTGATGAAAACGGCCAGTTTAGACCGAAAGCTTCTGTGAGTCGTGCGGAAATGGCACAAATTCTTACAAATGCTTTCCATCTTGCGGCTAAACAAAAACATACATTTAAGGATGTTCCAAATCCATTTTGGGCAGAAAATGCAATTAGTGCGGTGCAGTCAAATGGAATCGCAGATGGCACAGGGAACGGGAATTTTGAACCGTATGGCACAGTAACACGTGAACAGTATGCGCAGTTTTTATATAAAACTTTGAAATATAAAAATGCCGATGTGAAAGATACAGGAGATGCGGCATTATTAACAGCGTTTAAAGAGGAAGTACAAAAGCGTATTAATACGTATGAAACGACTATTACACTTCCATATAAAACGAAAAATAATAATACAGACGAAGTGATGAATACACTTTTTAACGCATATAAAGAAGTTGCAAGTAAAAATGAGTATACAAATTATAATAGATCGAATGTTTCATATGGACTTTCTGGATCACCTGGAAATTATACATTTACGCTTAAGATTACATATCGTGAAACGAAAGAACAGACGGAATATGTCATGAAACAAGCGAAAGCAATCGTTTCTTCTATTACTCAAGTTGGAATGGATGATCACGAAAAAGTGAAGGCGATTCATGATTACGTAGTAAAACATGTTTCTTATGATACGTCTTATAAAGCTTACACAGCATATGAGGCACTTGTAAATCGTTCTGCGGTTTGCCAAGGTTACGCACTATTAACTTATCAATTGTTAAAAGAAGCAGGAATTGAAAATCATTTCGTGACAGGAACTGGGGACGGACAACCTCATGCTTGGAATTTAGTGAAAATCGAAAACAAATGGTATCACCTTGATACAACATTCGATGATCCGGTGCCAGATGAGCAGGGCCGCGTAACGTATTCGTATTTTAACTTATCAGATGAGCAAATAACAAGAAATCATGAGTGGAACCGCGGAGATTACCCGCAAGCTACAACAAACTATTATAGTACACTGACAAATAAAATTGCGGCAGGTAGTAAGAAAACGCCTGCATATCAGCAAATATTAAAAGATACAAAGTTAAACTATTTAGGAAATGAATATATTGCAAATAACTATACCGAATTAAAAAATAAAATGCAGCAGCGTTATAGTGCAAAACCAGAGAAAATTGAAGTGCTGTACAAGCAATCAATGAATGGTGCACTGCAAGATGTGAAAAAGGTAATTGGCGAAATCGATTATCCGCAAGGGGCAAACCGAGTTTCTTATAAAGCGGAGCCTTACAATGCGAAAGAAGGGTATTCTTTAGTGACGATTACGTTTACGTATTAAGAATGAGAAAAAGCATCTGTTTCAGATGCTTTTTTTTATTATATTGATTCGACAAAATATGACAGTTGAAAGCGAATTGGTCTGTTATGATAATTTTTTAAATTTTACATTTTGGAGGATTAATCATGAACAAAAAGAAGATTTCCGCTGCGTTAATAGGAATTGTAGCCTTATTTATAATTATTAATGTAGTTGTTATGAAAGAGAAAACGACATCAACCAGTGAAAAAATGTACTCTGAGAAAGAATATAATAAATTAGTAGATGAACATTTTGAAGAAACGCAAAAGTTGAAAAGTGATATGAGTGTGTTAGAAACTGAAAAAAAATCTCTTGATGAGCAAGTGAAGAAGTTAAAAGATGAGTTAGCGAAAAAAGAGCAACAAGTAGCGCAGCAGCCGGTTCAACAAGAACAACCAAAGCAAGAACCACAACAACCAGCACCAGCGCAACAGCCGGAAAAGAAAGAAGAGCCAAAACCGGAACAACCTACTGGAGCATTCGAAAACCCTATGAAAAGCATAAACAAAACAGATGCAATGAATAAAGTAAAAGAAAAGGCGAAGCAAGACTTCCAAGATGACTATATGACACAAAACTTTGTTGCGGAGGAACAATCAAAAGCATTTGATTTCTTAAACAGTATTGAAATTAAATCACAAGAAGAATTAAATGTAATGAAGAATGCATTGAAAGATTTTTCTAACGACTTTATGACCGCGAAGTTTGTTTATGAAGAGCAAATGAAGGCGAAGAATAAGCAAGGGTAAAACAAAAACGCTATCTTTTAAAAAGGTAGCGTTTTTGTTTTGGGTTATAAAGTTATTCCTACATTTGACATATACAGTCTGACTGTATAAAATTTAACTATACAGTTCAACTATATAGTTTGGCTATATAGTTATCGTTAGATTGGAGGTCTTTATGAATAGAGATAAAAATTTACCATTAACGGAAACAACGTATTACGTTCTTTTAGCTTTATTAGAGCCAGCTCATGGATATTTAATTATGCAAAAGGTGGAGGAACTGAGTAATCATCAAGTAAAAATCGCAGCGGGTACATTGTATGGTGCGGTTGAAAATTTATTAAAACAAGGGTTAATAGAATCGGTAAAAAGTGAAGATAAACGAAGAAAAGTGTATGTCATTACGGAACGAGGGAAAGAAGTATTACACTTAGACTTTATGAGAATGCAGCACATTATTGCGGTTACAAAAAGTTTATTACACGTATAGTTAGGGGGAAACGATGATGTGGAGATTGAAATTCTTTTTAGACTTTGAGAAAGAGGAAAAATGGTTAGAGGAGATGGCTTGGAAAGGCTATCAACTAGAAAGCAATACATTTGGTTATACATTTAGATATACAGAACCGGAAGATGCGACGATTAAAATAGACCATAGAGTATTTAGTAGAAAAAGTGATTTTATTAATTACTGCACATTATTTGAAGATAGTGGCTGGGAGCATATAGCTGGTAATAGGTGGTCAGGTACGCAATATTTTAAAAAGGTAGATGAAGAAAGTGAAGATGACATTTTTTCAGATCCAATGTCACGAGCAGGGAAGTATAAGCGTCTATCTAAAACATTTTTAGAATTAGCGATCTGTTATTTGCCGATATTATTTTTATTTATGTATAGTAATACAATGAATTTAGGAGCCTTTGTAAATCCGAAAGAACTATACTTGACGCCAGGATTATGGGATAAGCAAGGTGTATCATTTCTATGGTCATTGTTATTTGAAACGCCATTTGCATTAATGAGAGGACTTTTTTTGACATTTATCCCCGTTGTGACATGTATGTATTTCGTTTGCTCGTATAAAGCAAATCGATTGTATGAAGAGAGAAGATGATAGGATGGGGTCTCTTAAAGCTGATGCTTTGAGGGGATTTTTTGAATTTTAAAATGCAACATCTGGGTTATATTGTAAAATATTTACTTTATAAACATTTGAATGTGATATAATTTTAATAATAATATTACTTAGGAGGATGATCATCATTCATACACTTTTAGGTATTATTGGGGTAATTGTTTTACTAGCTTTTGTTATCCATCCCCGGCGTCCCAGACAAGCGTGTCCCTCTAAAAAATAAACTCGCAGTAATCCTTCCATTGATTGTTATAGCCGGTTTCATTTCCTTTTATATATGATTAAAATAAGAACTTATCAAGTAGAAGTATATATATTTTTCTACCAATGTGTAGTTCCACTAGGAGGTTGCTTATAATGAGATTTCATAAATACACAGTAATGCTTATGTTTCTAGCCATCGGCTCAAGCAATGACTTTTAGGTGTCATCACTGCTATTGTCCTCTTGTTAATCGCTGCATGGACCATACAGACGACCAACATAAATAAATTATTGTATTTCTCAATAAAAAAAAATAACTTAACATAGTAAAATAATAGTTGGATAGGAGTCTAATACATATTATTAAAATTAAAGTGGTTCAAGTCGGAGGAAGGCACCTTAGGGTGTCTTTTCTTTATTTTGCTAATGAATAGCTTGTCCTCTTCTATATAACTCTTTAAAATATAAAATGTGCCATCTTTGCCCTTCCCTTATGAAGGGAGGGACAGGAATGAAAAAACGTAAAAAAAGGCGACCAAAAAGACAGAATCCCAGTCTTTCGTAAGTAATCTAGCATCGTGGACGACAGTACTGAGAAATATTCATTACTTCTTCACGCAAAGCCAGTTTGTAAAACATATAATTCAATTCATCAAAGAACAAATTGGAATGTAAAAAAGTGCTGCTATGATTAGCAACACTCAACTCAAAAACTAAAGTAGATCGAACACTGAGCTGAAAGTACTGACCATACTTTCTTCGCACAAGACCAAAGTGATTTAGAAGCGGCAAAGATGTCAGTGTTCTATCTTCTACTAAGATTATATTTTATTTTGTCCATAATAGACCTATATATACGTTAATAAAAAAGAAATACCCCAGCGACCAACCGGGGTATTTCATGACCGATAGGAATGAAAAAACTTGGCGACCAAACCTAGCTTTTGTGTTATTCCCATAAAATTTAAAAACTAAGCAACATCTTGTTGCACTTTTATTTTATCATTATCTTTCTCTTATTGGAATACATTAGATTATTTTTTAGATAAGAGTCCAATACATATTATTAAAATTAAAGAGGTTCAAGTCGGAGGAATGAACTTTAGGGTGTCTTTTTTTTCTAAAAGAGAGTTTTGCTTTCAAGAAGATACATTTTCAATGGATTACTGCCATGAGTATATAGATAAAGTCCATCAAGACATGTATGTTCATGAATATGTAAAATTACATAAAATTTCAGAGAAAAAGAGAGTATACTTTCATATTGTGTAATAAAGATAAAGCCCGCCTACGGAAATAGGTGGGCTTTTTTTACTTATAAAGAAAAGACAACCTGTAAGGTGTCTTCCTTCGATTTGAAACATTTTACTAGGTTAAGTATTTGTGATAATAAACTCTTTTAATTGGAATGAACTGGAGTAGTACATCACTTTATTCTTAAGCATGATTCTCAACAAAAGTGAAGATTTTCATTATCTTTTTAACTACAAAGGGTAATAATTTAGAAGCTAAAAATGCAAGTACGAAAGCAATTCCCCATGTTTTCATCCATGATTTGAGAAATAAAGCTGTATATCCAACATTCATTGAAACCATGACGAAAGAGATAATACTAGATATACCTAAAATCATAAAGATATTAAAAATTATTGGTTCGAATTTTTTATTGATTTTCAAAATTAACACCTATTTTCTATATATGCTTTGCTGCCCAATTTCACCAACATCTAATCTTACAGTTTGAAATCTAGGTTGTCCAGTTTGTTTTACTTTTCTGCAATAGCAATATTATATGGAATAGAGTTTCACCATATTGCTATTAAACTAAAATTTTAAGATTGCACCTAAACGAAATTTATAGTATCGAAGTTCATTTTGGAGGGGGATGTAATACTACATCTTACACTTAAACTGCACATTGCGTATTTTTTATGAAGAAAAGACACTCATATAAAGGTGTCTTTTCCGATAGTTTTTTAGCAGAAGCAAGCAGCTCCAACGATGATTAATAAAATAAACAATACAACTAACAAAGCAAATCCTCCAGCGAAGCCACAGCCACCACAACTACCACCAAAGCCCATAACAGTTCCTCCTTTTAATAGGAAGGGAAAACCAAGGGGTCACTCATGTGTTTTAACGGATTCCATTTACTTTATGCTTTTACGAATGAATGGAGCAGGTCCTTTTCAAAATAGATTTATCTCGCTATTTGCTGGGTAGTAAGACCCCGATTGGTGAGGGCTGATTAAAGTTTCACTTTATTCTTTAAAAGCGAATAAATGAAAAAAATATCCAAAAATACAGATGAAAATCCGCTTTTATACCTTGCACTAAAAGAATACTAACATTATATATTATAAGGAATACTTGTCCTTAATTGTAAATGAAAGGGGGGAATTGGTATGAGTTATGGCTATGGTCACCCTCCAAAAAAATGCTGTGAACATCATAATGAAACTTTATCAACGGGTATATTACGTAGACATTCCGCTACGTTATTTCTTACTGTGGATGCTATGAATGTTGATCCAGATGATACTCGTAGAGTAACTGTTGAAATGTTTGATTGGTCATCTGGTTCTCCGGTATTGTTACCATTAATAGACCCTTCAACACAAACATTGCCACCTAATCAATATGTTACTTTTCGTTCAGCAGCTCTTCCTCCAGCACTGTTTGCTTATGAAGTAAGAATCATTCGTCCGAAAGATAGAGATGTTGTTACGAATGTTTTTGGTCTTAGTGCAATCGTATTTAACCCACAAGAAGGAAATAATGTTTTACAACATGATTTAGCAAAATTAGACCTTAAATAGATCTTATAAAAGTCTATTTATTGGGTATGATTAAACAAAAGAGTAGGATGTAATCCTACTCTTTTTTTAATGTTAACTAGAATTTTAAAAGAAATCCTTCATCATTTTAGTATCTTTAATATTCACTATCACACTTTCTACCTTATCTTTCTTCTCATCTTTGGCAATTGTAATTTGTTCCTTATTATCAACCCAAACAAGAAACTCTTCTTTTTCGTCATCTTTATATGTAACGGTTATAGTAGAATGCACAGATTTTTTCTTTTTTTGATCTAAAGTGATAGTTTTAGGTGTTCCATTTTGAACTGCTGAAACGATAGATTTTATCATTTCTTCATTATCTGTTTGAGATTTGGACGTAGTATGATTTGTTGTTTTCAGTATTTCAATGTCGGTAATATTTGCGGAGTTTAATTGAAAGGTATTTTGTGTATGTTCTTGCTTAACTTGTGAAGCTTTATCTGTAACCGAGGTACTTGTACAACCTATTAAAGTGAAAGATAGAGCGGTTAGAGCGCATATAGATATGATTTTTTTCATATTATCCCTCCTTACGTTCAATTATAACAATTTTCCGTTAATTTAGGAGGTTATTGTAAGTAGAAGATGTTTTAAAGTGGTAAATGATGTTGTTTATTTTCTATTAAAATCAAAATTCACATAACTTTTTTTGAATTTTATGTTTAACATTTCGAAAATAGGTGTACTACATATAATATAACAAATAATTCATTTTAAAGGAGGAAGTTAAAGATGGAAACGAAGTATAGTAAACCTTTTGTATATGAATTTATTACGGAGAAAGAGGTCATGAATGCAGCGAATGATCTAGTGAAGAAAGGAATAGAACAAAAAGATATTTACGTATTAACACACGAGAAAGATAGGACAGATAGAATTGCAGACAATGCAGACGTGAATACAATTGGGATAAAAGAGGAGGGACTTGGGACAAGCATTATTAACGTCTTTCAAAAAACAGGAGATCAGTTAAGAAATAAGATGCAGGAGTTAGGGCTTAATGAGGAAGAAGCGAACTTTTATGAAGAAAAGCTGGATGAAGGGAAAATCTTGTTATTCGTTAAGGATTTAGAAAGAGTCGGTGAATGGTTACAAGAAAGAAGATGCATGTATTCTATTTAAATTTGTATCCTTTAAATCTATAAATCTATTACGAAAAGGAGATGGGAAATATGAGTGAGAGCGGGCTAAAAGAACAAATTACGGGTAAAGTTGAAAAGAAAAAAGGACAAATAAAAGAAGGAATTGGTGAAGTTACAGAAGATAGAGAGTTGAAAAATGAAGGGAAGTGGGAGAAGACGAAGGGAACTATAAAAGAAAAAGTCGGAAAAGTGAAACAAAAGATAAGCGATGAGTTGGATAATAAAGAATAATACATTTTCATCAAGCTTTGGTTACATACCAAAGCTTGATGAATCCAATATAAAAATAATATAGGAGGTTTAATTGTGGGACTTATTATTACGTGTATTGTAGGTGGACTTATTGGTGCGTTAGCTGGAATGATTACAGGGAAAGACTTTCCTTTAGGTATAGTTGGTAATGTAATTGCTGGATTAATCGGATCTTGGGTTGGTAGTGCATTATTTGGTCACTGGGGTCCTGAATGGGGAGGCATCTTTATTCTTCCAGCTTTATTAGGCGCAATCGTCTTTATTTTAATCGTCACATTCTTCTCTAGAATGCTACGGAAAGCGTAAGTATGGTAATGAATAGTAATCTTGAGTTTATTATATATAACTATAAAGTGAATAAACTGATAAATATACATAAAAAAGCATCCAATTAAACTAATTTGGATGCTTTTTTAATGTAATCTGTATGAAGGTTGCTCGCAATCATCATGTTTATTCAATAAATAATCAGTGAGGATGGCCCCACTGATTGAGATTACACTTTATATTACATATTAAACCATCGTTACTTTTTCACAATTATTTATTCTTACGACTTGCCTTGGCTCTATATGAGATAAGTCCTCGTTATTACCTATATCAACTACAATTGTATTCGTTAGTATATTAATAATGGAACCAACTAACTTTGTAGCATGATCGTGTCGATAAGAAAATTGAACGAAATCTCCCTTTTTAAAGTTGTGCTCTTCCATAGATAGATCCCCCTAAAAATAATGTTTATACATTATACATACACAAATTTATAAGGTTTAAACATTCGGTAGTATTTTTTTTAGTGTTAAGCTGAGAAAGGTGTAGAAAATTTATTTATAATGAAAATAAAAAAATATGTTTAAAACTAATTTTTATGGGTAATTAAATAGTAAAAGTTTGAGATGAGGGGGCGGAAATGATGAATTTGGAAATAAATATTTTGCAAAATGATGTAGGTTATACGGTACAACTTAATGGTGAGATTGATGCATATACGGCATCAGATTTAAAAAATAAGATTATGCCTATTGCAAATGAAAAAGAGGTTCATATTGTAGTAGATTTTCATAACGTAGATTATATGGATAGTACAGGCTTAGGAGTTTTTATAGCTTTATTAAAAGCAGTTAAGAAAAATGATGGGAAGCTAGAGTTTATTGGTGTATCTAAAAGGCTAAAAAGATTATTTGATATTACAGGGCTAACAGAAATATTAAATTTGAATTCCGATTTTGAAAAAGTAGAAAGAAGGTGACTAGGGATGATGGAGAGATTTGAAAAGATAGAAATGAAAATTCCTGCAAAAGCAGAATATGTGGCTATTATTCGTTTAACAATGGCTGGTGTTGCGAATCGAATGGGCTTTGCTTATGACGATATAGAAGATATGAAAATTGCTATTAGTGAAGCATGTACAAACATTGTACAACATGCATATAAAGAAGACGTTGGAGAAATTACAATTGTCTTTGGTCTATATGAAGATCGATTAGAAATTATGGCTGCGGATAATGGAGTTAGCTTTGATTTCAGTAGCTTAAAAAGTAAAGTCGGTCCGTATGATATTAATAAACCAGTAGAACATTTGCCGGAAAATGGTTTAGGTTTATATTTAATCAATACGTTAATGGATGATATACAAATCATGCATGATGAGGGCATGACAGTTTTAATGACAAAATATATACAAAGAGAGCAGGTGGAGAATGATGGAAATCCAATCTCAACCTACAACTCTTACTAAAGAAGACGTTATTAAGCTAATTGCAGAATTCCAACAAAACCAATGTAATGAAGCGCAGGAAAGGTTAGTTGATCATTATAAAAATCTCGTATATTCCATTGCATATCGCTATTCAAAAGGCGGGCCGATGCATGAGGATATTATACAAGTAGGGATGTTAGGGCTCTTAGGCGCAATAAGAAGGTATGATTATTCGATAGGGAATGCTTTTGAGCCGTTTGCAATACCTACAATAGTAGGCGAAATAAAGAAGTATTTACGTGATAAAACTTGGGGTATTCATGTTCCAAGGCGAATTAAAGATTTAGGCGGGAAAATTAAACTTGCGATAGAGGAGTTAACAGATCACCTGCAACGTTCACCGAAGATAATAGAAATTGCAAATCATTTAGGACTATCGGAAGAGGAAGTTCTAGAGATTATGGATGCGAAAAATAATTATCGAGTATCTTCCTTAGATGATGTAGTTGAAAATTCATCTGATGGAAGTTCGGTAGCGAGAATTGAATCTGTAGGTGAAGTAGAGCAAGGATATGAACAGACAGAAAGACGTCTCGTTTTAGAGGATATTTTTAACGTATTAAATGATACGGAAAAGAGTGTTATTCATTATATATTTGGAGAAAATTTAAATCAAAAAGATACAGGAGAACGGTTAGGTATTTCGCAAATGCACGTTTCTCGTATTAAAAGACAAGCGATAAGTAAATTGAAGCAAGCTGCATTTTTAGATACATAAAAATTTTAAATAATTATGTTTAAAACATGAGGAAAGGGGTACTTATTAAGTATAGGAGGAGATATAAAAATGTCACACGATGTGAAAGAACTAATCGAAGGATTGAATGAAGATTTAGCAGGAGAATACTCAGCAATTATTATGTATAACCATAATGCAGCTACAGTTTCTGGTATATATAGACAAGTATTGAAACCTTTCTTTGAATCTGAAATTAGTGATGAACAAGGACATGCCCTATATTTAGCGGAGAAAATTAAGACGTTAGGTGGTACACCTACTACGATCCCTTTACCAGTGAAACAAGTAGAAGATGTTAGAGAAATGTTAGAATCCGCTAGACAATCAGAATATGAAACAATTAAGCGTTATGAAACGAGAAAAGAACAGGCAGCGAAATTAAATATGACAGAGTTAGTTGTAAAACTAGAAGATATGATTGCAGATGAAACAAATCATATGGAAGAATTAGATCGTCTTTTAAATGATAAAGCAATGGTGTTAAATTAAAAGTAGAAATTTATACAGTGAAAGAACAAATTCCTATTTCTAGGGGTTTGTTCTTTTGTTGTATAAATATGTTTGAGTACGAAATTTTCATTTTGTAACTGAGTATGTAATACTAGAAAAATAGAAAATGATATTAGATTTACATTTTAAATAAGAAAAGGGGAAATAACTTGTGTCCATTTTAATTGTTGATGATAATCCGGTTAACATATTTGTAATTGAGAAAATTTTAAAACAAGCCGGATATCATGATCTTGTATCGCTCAATTCTGCACAAGAGCTCTTCGAATACATACAGTTTGGAAAAGATTCTTCCAGGCATAATGAAATTGACTTAATACTATTAGATATTATGATGCCTGAAATTGATGGACTTGAAGTTTGTAGGCGATTACAAAAAGAGGAGAAGTTTAAAGATATTCCTATTATTTTTGTTACAGCTTTAGAGGATGCCAATAAATTGGCCGAAGCTCTTGATATGGGGGCAATGGATTATATTACGAAACCTATAAATAAAGTTGAACTATTAGCACGTATGCGTGTAGCATTACGCTTAAAATCAGAATTAAATTGGCATAAAGAACAAGAAGAAAATCTTCGTAATGAATTAGATTTAGCTACACAAGTACAAAGAAACTTATTAAGTAGCCCATTAAGAGAAGATCGTATAAAAATTGAAGCAAGTTACTTACCTTCATTTAAATTAGCTGGAGATATGTATTATTGGTATAAAATCGATGGAAACCGCTACGGTATTATATTATTAGATGTGATGGGACATGGTATATCTGCTTCGTTAGTTTGTATGTTTATTTCGTCTGTATTACGTGAAACGATTAAATGTTTAATTGATCCAGAACTCGTCATTAAAGACTTAAATAAATATATGACTCTTTTACATAATGAGAATGACGATATTCCATATTATTTTACAGCGATATATTTAGTAGTAGATACAGAAAAGAGAACGATTGAATATGTAAATGCAGGACATCCTTCTGGATACGTTTTAGTTGATGAAGCGAATGTAGTGGAACTAGATCGCGGGAGTTGTGCAGTAGGATTTTTTGATGAAATAAAAGTTGAAAAGACAGTTATACCTTTTGAGAAGAACGCTCAAATCGTATTGTTTACAGATGGTGTTCTTGAAGCAATTGCAAATGATGAATTTGA
Organism: Bacillus sp. FSL K6-0268; assembly: GCF_038005425.1. Lineage (NCBI taxonomy): Bacteria > Bacillati > Bacillota > Bacilli > Caryophanales > Bacillaceae > Bacillus > Bacillus sp. FSL K6-0268. Next base: position 2,414,844 of record NZ_JBBOTF010000001.1, on the reverse strand, counting down.
GTCTGAAGAGAAATTACGTGCTTTTACAGAAAGAAAATGGGGAGATTTAGAAGGCGAGATAGAAGGGTTTTATAAGGGAGAACAGAAGAAAGCACAATCAGATGATATGTGCCTAATTATGATACAAACGAATGCAAAATAAAAAGCGTATGAAATCCAAACAGAGGATTTCATACGCTTTTTATCCCGCATTAACGGGCAGTAAGACTCCTACCAAAAAATTAGTCTGAAGCAAAGAAGGTAGGTGGGAGATCAACTGCCCGTAAATGCCCGATTGGTTCAACTAATAATCAGTGGGGGATACCCCCACTGATTAAAGTTTCACTTTATTGTATTTTTTGATAAATTTGTTCACTAGGATTAAATTGGGTATAATGCGGCATTATATTTGAAAAACGAAGAGTTTCTTTATTTCCTAAACATAGAAATCCATTGTGACTTAAGCTTTCATAAAATAGTTGCTGCACTTGATTTTGAAGTTTACTTGTAAAGTAAATTAAAACGTTACGACAAAGTATAATATGAAACTCGTTAAAAGATTGATCGGTTACTAAATTATGCTGTGCAAAAATAATGTTTTGTAAAAGTGATGGATTGAAATAAGCAAAACGACTATCCGTCGAATAATAGCTAGAAAATGCTTGTGTACCGCCAGCTTGTAAATAGTTTTTCGTGTAAGTTTGCATTTTATTTAATGAAAGTATGCCTTGTTTTGCTTTTTCTAACACATTTGTATTCATATCTGTTGCATAAATAACAGCCTTTTCACTTAATCCTTCTTCGTGAAGTAAGATGGACATTGATAATACTTCTTCACCAGTTGCGCATCCAGCATGCCAAATTCTAATTTCAGGATGTTTTTTCAATTCAGGAATAACATGCTCTCTTAGCGCTTTAAAAAAAGCAGGATTACGGAACATCTCAGTTACATTAATCGAGAAATCATTTAATAACTGTTCTAAAACCCCTTCCTCGTGAATTACTTTTTCAATTAATTTTGAAATGGTTGGGATATTAGAGAGCTGCATTCGATTGCAAATCCTTCTATAAATAGATGTGCGAGCATATTGGCGAAAATCAAATCCTGATAGTTTAAATACCGCTTCTAATAGTAATTCAATTTCTAAGTTCGTACGCTTATCCGTATCTACTGATGGATCAAAATTATAATACTTATTTTCCACTCCAACTAAACCTCACTTATTTTATTAACCATACACTCATTACCGAATAGAGTTGATGTAAATTTAATGGTTTACTTATATAATCTGAAGCGCCAGCAGATAAACATTTTTCCTTATCATTTGGCATTGCTTTAGCAGTTAATGCGATAATAGGTATTTCATGTAACCCTAAGTTCATTCGGATATTTTCCATCGTTTCATACCCGTCCATATTAGGCATCATAATATCCATTAAAATAAGGTCAATATTTGTATTGCTTTTTAGTATTTCTAAACATTCTATACCGTTTTGTGCAGTAATAATGGTAGCATGTTGTTTTTCTAATGCGTTTTGTAATGCAAATATATTTCGATGATCATCATCGACAATTAAAATGGTTTTCTTTTGGAAGACGTTATTTGTTTCGGGAGTAACTATCGTTTCCTCGACAACTTCAGCAGGAATAACGTCATCTACCGTTGCTGCGACTTCTAAATTGGATAACTGTATATTATGTAATCCATTTGGAAGGTTAGGAATATATACCGTGAAAGTACTACCTTCTCCTAAATTACTCTCTAACGTAATCCAACCACCTAATAATCTAGCAAACTCTTTACAAATAGATAACCCTAAGCCTGTACCACCATATTTCCGAATTGTTGCTCCATCTGCCTGTTGAAAGGCTTCGAAAATAAGTTGATGCTGTTCTTTAGCGATACCAATACCAGTATCTTTTACTGAAATTGTAATCCACTCTTTACTTATAGATTGCATATCATGACTCAAATTGGTTGTTTCTATCGGATTGAAATGTAAAGAGACGGATCCTTTTTCTGTGAATTTAAATGCATTGGATAGTAAGTTTTTAATAATTTGTTCAATCCGTTTTGCATCTGTATAAAACAGATCTGGAATCGTATCACTGTCTTCAATAGTAAATTCGACATTTTTTTGTGCAGCTATATGTAAAAAGTTTTGATGCATATTGGCTGCCATGTCACTTATGTTCGTTGCTTCAAAAATGATGTCTAGTTTGCCTGCTTCTACTTTAGATAAATCTAGTATGTCATTAATTAAAGTAAGTAAGTCTTTCCCTGATGAATGAATGACAGTTGCTAGTTCAATTTCATCATCCGATAAATGATTATCATGATTTTCTCTTAACATTTCAGATAATAGTAAAATACTATTTAATGGTGTGCGTAATTCATGTGACATATTTGCTAGGAACTCTGATTTGTATTTTGAGCTGCGTAACAACTCGCTTGCTTTTTCTTCTAATTCTGATTTGGTAATTTGTAAGTCAGCTGTCTTCTGCTCAGCTTCTTCAGTTCTAGACTCTAATTGTTCATTCGTTGTTCGTAATTCTTCTGCTTGCATTTGTAGTTCTTCCGCTTGCGTTTGCAATTCTTCTGATTGAACTTGTAACTCTTCTGTCATTGCTTGTGATTCATGTAAAAGAGTTTGAATTCGCATACGTCCCATAATGCTATGGATTGTTAAACCTAGATTATCAACGGTTTGTTGAATTAAATCTTGATGTAAGTCTGAAATCTCAGTTACACTTACTAACTCCATTACTGCGATCACTTCATCCTCAAATAAGATAGGGATGACTAGTAGGTTTTTAGGGCGTATTTCTAATAATCCAGTAGTAACGTAACGGAATTCTTCAGGTATGTCCCTGAGAATAAAACTTTTCTTTTCTAAAGCAGACTGTCCAATGAAACCTTCACCCATTTTAATAGACTGTTTTCCAACATCAGGACCTTGACCGGCGAAAGAAGCTTTCTTCACATAGTAGACAGTGTCTTCAATTTCTTCACGAACATAAAATGCACCGCAAGAAGTTTGCGTTTTTTGTATAATTCCACTCAGAATTTTTTTACCTAACATCTCAATAGAAGATACACCTTGATACATTAAAATTAATTCTGCAAGCTCAGTTTGTAACCACTCTCTTTTCGATATTTCGTCTAGTAGGTGATTTGTTGTATGAGCAAGATCTTTTATTTCATCATGTGTATTTACATGAATTCTTTCCGTAATTTTTTCTTTGGAAGAAATGGATTTAATAGCTTGAATTACATTTTTAATCGTTTTTGTAATGGAATTCGAAATATAGAGTGAAACGATAATGGAAATACAAGAAAGTAAGAACAATAAACTGTATAACCAAATCTCTAATTTATTATTTTCAATATCTAATTGTGCAGCTCTTTTTTTCGTTAGTTGCTCCTCAGTGCTACGGAAGTTAGTTAGCTGCGACTGTAATGACTGAATTTGAGTCGTGTCGATTGTTTGTACATTATTACTATTATTATTTGTAATGAGTGGGTGAATCTCTTTATTAATCCAACTAGTAATGTTTTCGTTAATCTGTTTTAATTTTTCTTGCTGAGAGGGGTTATCCTCTAATAAAGAAAAAAGATCTTGATAATGTTTTTCGTAATCCTTTTCTGCAGCGTTAAGGGATTGAACGTAATTTGCATCATTAGAAGTGATAAATCCTTTTGCTTTATTTTCAATTGTTAGTAAATCTTTCTCCACTTGATTCGTTAAATTAAGAACTTTAAAATCGTGATCAATAATAAAATTACGAGATTTTTGTAAACTGGAAATCCCATTGTTTAACATAATGAAAGAAATAAGCAAGAACAAAATGATAACTAAATAACCAGCCATAATTTTGTAACGAATACTAAATTTTGCTTTCGATTTCATCAAAAATTCCTACCTTCAAGATTATTAAAAGTTTTCTATTTTAAAGAATAAAAAACGTAATATATATTATATCAGTTTTCATAAGGCCAAACTAGAAATCCCCCTACTGTATTAGGGGGTTCTTTTTTCATAGAGGAAATCATTTTGAAATATAAAAACATATATGAAAGGTAGTAAACGGGGGAATAGAGGATAACAAACATTCTAAGAAGGAAAGAGTGTTCTTAAAGCTTTTTTTGCATCTATTCCTTCAAAAATAAATAATACAAGATCTTTCTTTTTTACAGTAAGGAAAAAGGATACTAGAGTGCTTAAATTTTTGATTGATGTCATTGTTCCATGTTTACTTATAAACAAATTAGCTTGAAATGTTGTCATTAAAGCATAAAAATGATGAATCTGAGTTATTGTAGGTGTTTCATTATAAGAAATAGTAGTAGAGTGAATGGCGTTCATCGTAATATTCCTTTCCATATAGTGAGCATAACAATATAAACATACCCGTTTTAGAAGATGTTAAACGTATAAATAAGAAAAATATAATTAAAGTTTTTTACGTTTAGAAAGAGTTAGGAAGGGTATACATATACTATAAAGAGATTGACTGAAGATGAATTGTAAGATGTCTATGTTTAGTAGATTAGTCTATCAAAATATACTTTTACTTTAAATAAAAAGGAGCCTGGTATACATGAATGAAATGATGATTGATATTACATTTGATTTAATTTACTTGTTAAGTAGTTCACTTGTAGTGCTTTTACTATTCGCATTTTTCGTAAATGGTTATGTTAATAAGAAGGTTAGTGTATACAGAAATGAAGAAAAATAAAGATACATTATATAAAACTTTAGGAGGTTAATAGTTATGAATGTAGATAGAAAAATAGTAGGTGTTTTTAGAACAATTGATGATGCGGCACTCGTTATTAATGAATTAAATGATAAAGGATACCCAGCAGATAACATTTCAGCTATTGCGAAGGATCAAAAGGAAATTGAACACCTGGAAGAAAAATCGGGTGAAAAAGTTAAGAATGAAACTGCACATAAAGCAGATATCTTTTCAGCGACAGGGCTTGTAGCAGGAGGAGTAGCAGGGGGACTAGGTGGTTTATTAACTGGCCTTGGTATACTTGCCATTTCTGGAATTGGTCCAATTGTAGCAGCAGGACCAATCGCAGCAGCTATTGGTGGAGCTGGTATTGGCGGAGGAGCTGGAAGTTTAATAGGAGCATTTATAGGATTAGGAATTCCAGAAGAACATGCTAAAAAGTATGAAGAATATATTTACGATGGAAATATATTAATTTTAGTAGATGCAACATTAGATGATAAGTTAGAAATTTATAAAATATTTGATAAGCATAATGCTTATAACTCTGATTTCTTTAAATAATATTTACTTCACATATCAATTATGCAAAATATAAACATAGTGAATATCGTTTTTTTGATCTTACAACTTTGGCGCGGCCGAGGAGTCGTATGACTATAAGAGAGGAAGGGCTTATAGTAAAAGATCAAGTTCTATCATGTTATTTAAAAGGGAAGAGGTGCCTTTTCGTGATTGTAAAAATATTAAAGGATAGCAGTAATAGCTTCCTTTGTACAGTTCAAAATAAAAATGGAGACCAGTATGTGAAAAAGTGGTTTAGTAAACATGAAAATAATAAAGAATTAGGACGACCAACTTTTAAAGAAGTAGAAAAAGATTGGAAAGAAAATAGAGAATCGTTTATGTATCCCAATATTAAAGCGCTTTATTCAAATGGAACATAATGCGCGTTTTATTATTACAAAACTGTCACATTCCTGTAAGGTAATTCAATAGATTAGATACTTTTTCCATGTCATAATAAAGTCATAAGAAAGCTTATCAAAACTACAACTTATTAGGAGAGTGTCAGTCATGATTGTAACAACAACTTCTGGAATTCAAGGTAAAGAGATTATTGAGTATATTGATATTGTAAATGGTGAAGCTATTATGGGTGCAAACATTGTCCGCGATTTATTCGCTTCTGTTCGTGATGTTGTCGGTGGTCGTGCTGGTTCTTATGAAAGTAAGCTTAAAGAAGCTCGTGATATCGCAATGGGCGAAATGAAAGAACTTGCAAAACAAAAAGGTGCGAACGCTATCGTTGGTATTGACGTAGATTACGAGGTTGTTCGTGATGGAATGTTAATGGTAGCTGTCAGTGGTACAGCTGTACGTATATAAGTAAATAAAAAACAGGCTCACCCCTTGAAGTTCATGCTTTGAGGGGGTTTTTTGTTTTTAAGTTGTAAAAGTAAAAAGAATGGGATTGTATTTCTTAGAAAAATAGAAGTGCCAGTAGCATAAATGGTATTTCGTACAAAAGAGCGAACTCGTTCAAATTATAGAACAGTTTTAAGGGCTAAATGAAAAAGAAACAGTAATGCTACATATATGTAACGTAAGTGCGAATTTTATAATAAAATTGTTATTTGAGATAATGGAAGAATTAGTGGTATAAATAACTTTATAGATAATAATCAAAATAGAGAAGACAGAGTGTTCATAGATGGAATGGTTAAGGGGATTTTCCAATCTGTAATAAAAAACGGAGGTACCGAGAACGTTTTACAGATGTCTGTTACATAAAATTTATAATGGATTGGGGGCAATTTATATTATGTTTTGGTTAGGAGGCTTTTTAGGATACATTGTAGGTTCTATTACTACATGTGCGATACTTTACTTTGGGTATAGAGCCGAGAAAAACAAAAAAGCGAATATGCGAAAGAAAGAGGGGAGAAATATCAATAAAAAAGGCGTATAGGATGTGGAAGAAAAATTGATAACATTGATGCAAAAATAAAGGACAGTTACATATTTTATATGATTACTATGTACTGTCCCGCTTATTCCTTTTGGATTAACAAAAATTGTTTCCTGTCTTGCTATAAATTTCATAGGCAAAAAAACCAAACCGATTATACAGCCAAAAAGCATTCCTACAGGTATGAAACTATCTAATAACAGTTGAGCCTCTTTTGATTTTTTCTTACCCAATTTGCCATGCTTATATTTATGTTCCAGTCTTTTTATTACAAATACTACAATTCCACCAACTAGTATAACAGGCCAAATTGCCGAAATTAGCCACATGTTAGAAGCTCCTTTCACCTTTCAATATAATTGTACCAAAAAATTACAATTACAGACTGCTAAATGTACTATCTAGTCTATTTAAAAGGTAAATGCAAAAGACTTCTTCTTTTGCATTTAATAACTCGTCAAAAACACTTTCCGATACGATAAACTTAACTAAATCTATACAATTCAATCAAATTTACACAAGTTAGTGCTTCAAAGTGTTCTCGCAGCCCCAAAGGGACGAGGGGTATAACACTCCACACGAGGCAGTATCGTTACCTCCTATTATCAAGCATTTATTTTACCCATCTTGATAAATTTATCGCAGCATTTACATCCCTATCGTGATGGCTATTACATGAAACACAACACCACTCACGTATTTTTAAACTCCACTGTCCTTCTGGTTGAACTGAATGGTCGTATTTTACGCCGCAACATGAACAAATCTTGCTTGAAGCGAACCATTTATCAGCTTTTACATACGCAATGCCATACTTCTAGCACTTGTATGATAAACATTGAAAGAAGAAGTTTAATTTTTGAAATGAAAATGATTTCGATAGTTTTTTGTTTTTTAACAGGTTTGAGATAGATAAGTCTTCCACAACAATCCTCATTGGTTTGGTTTTCACCAATTTAGCTGTTGCTTGATGGATATGGTTAGTTCGGATATTCGTAATTTTCCTAGATAATCGCAGGTGCTCAGCTTTCGCTTTTTCATATCCGGCAGATTGAATTTTTGCACCTTTTTTAAATCTCCTAGACATATCTCTTTGTGCTGACTTTTTCCTTTTCAAAAGTTTTTTAACCTTGGCATCTTTGTTTATATTTCGTTCTTTCATACCATTAGAAGCTACAAAAAGCTCTTTTAAACCAACATCCACACCAATCGACTCATTCGTTAGTTCTTGTAATTCAAAGTCTTCTTGGAACCCTACACTAATCCACCAGTGACGACCATCAAAGGTAACTCTTGGATTGGATGGTTTTTTATTTCTTGGTAGTTGTTGGCTTGTTTTCACTTCTCCAATAGACTGAATGTGAACTACTTTCTTTCCTATAATCAGTCTTTCATAATTAGCATAAAATCCTTGGATTACATCTTTTTTGGATTTATAAGAAGTGTGAGAACCATTTTTGTACTTTTTGAACGAATTTTTTCTCGCCGCATCAAAATCTCTTGAAGCCTGTTTAGGAACTTGTGCATTAATGTCTTTTAACCACTCATATTTCTTTCGCTTCTTGATCTTTGTAAATCGTTTCTGTAAAGCTAACTGTGAAACAGATTTTCCAAATAGCTTATAGTATCTATCACTCATTCTTTTACAATAGTTATAAGCGAATCTTGCAGCTCCAGCATGGTTTCTAAGCACTTTTTCTTGTTCAAGCGTTGGAATTAGTCTGACTTTCTTCGCCAATATCATCAGAATGTAACTCCTTTAATGAAAGATTTGTTCTTCTGAATCGTAGCGTGTTCCACCAGCATTCTCGTAAGACTACTCGGATGCAAACCTGTTAATTCTGATACTTGACTAACTCGTGAAAATTTCATTATTATTCTCACCTGTTATGAAGTGACCTTTGTCAATAGTTTTTCACCCATAATATTTTTCTTGATGGCATACAAAAGCTTCAGAAATAAGATCTATCGACAGTTAACCACTCTGTTATTCGTGGATTGGTTACCTCAGGTTAATGGTTCGTCGTTAGGCTCTTATAATCTCACTGCGTGGATCACACCTTTTCAAATTCTAATAAATAGCTTGTTTATCAGAATTTCAGCCATGCCAGAAGAGGTGAGTCATAGATAGCCAGACCTGTAATTCACTATCTCTGAAGCTCATCTATGCCATCAATTGATACCTTTGATTTCTAACTATGAATCAATCAACTTCATATCCTTCCCTCTTTATTTTCGGTGAATTTTACCTGTTTCTAATCCCCATATAAAACACCCCAGTTCTCTTGCGATAGCTGTAACGGCAACATTTCTAGGCTTCCCTTGATATATCATGCGATAATATTTTCTTTGTAACCTTTCTACAGCCTGATCCGCATAAGCAATCACTTCGCTTCGTTGCCCTTTTTGTCTTGCTTTCACTCGCTTCGATTTTAATCCGATTGCTCCTTTTACCAACGCATTTGCACATTCTACAAGAGTAGACCTAACGGTCGAATTTCCTTGTTTTGTAATCGAACGTCGACTGATTTTCTCTCCACTTGAGCTTTCGCTTGGCGTCAATCCTACATAAGCCATAAATGCTTTAGCCGTGGGAAAACGAGTGAAGTCTGCAATTTCCACATGAACAGTCATTGCCGATGTTGTATCTATACCTTTTAAGCATCTTAACTTTGCGATTGGTTCTTCGTACCTTTCACGATGAGATAATTCTTCTAATCTCAAACTGAACCGCTCAATTTTATCGACTAGAACATCATACTGTAATAGGTATTCGCCTAACGTTTCTTTGAATAATCCTTGTAGATCAAGATTCTTTAACCATTTCATATAAGCGATTGTCCAGCTTGATTTCCCTTCATACACATAGCCATGTCTTAAAAGGAATGCTTTTATCTGTTGTTTTATTTTTTTCAAAGATGTTTTAAAATCACCTAACATGCGGATATACTCTTTCACGGCAACATCCTCTTCTTCTGGAACATATACTTCTTTATAGGTGCCATTTGCTAAATTAAGAGCAATCATTTTGGCATCGAATTTATCATTTTTCACCATTTTGTTTTTTGATGAACTGTACATTGTTGTGGGAGCTAAAATATCACAATCAATTCCATTTTGTTCAAGAAGATTATGAAGTGAATACCCTAAACAACCAGCCTCATATCCAGCTTTAATTTTTATATCTTCACCATATTTTGTTTTCAGTTTCTCAACGAATTTTTTTACGAGAGATACATTTGAAGCACATCGTGCTTCTCTTACAATTTCCCCAGTTGTTCCGTGTAGTGCACATAAGCTAAAACTTTCCTTGTGGACATCCATCCCAATATATATTATATTTTCCATAGTGGCCTCCTATTATCATAGGGTATAACCCCATTCATAATGTTTTCATTCATTATTATGGGTTAAAATCCCTGACTTGATAATCTAGGAGGTCACTTCATATTATCTCATCGAACCAAACATAGCACGTACGTTCGATAAAATCAATAAAGTTTGATAGATTCAATAAAATTTATCTTGTTCAACTAAGGGCGCAATTCCTTAGCCAGTTCTCTTATGAACTTCTCATGTTTTCACATGAGCGCAGACTATATGTTTATCTACTTAGAGATAGAGGATTTTTCCACCACCATAGGCTTGTGATGTACTCTCGTCAGTTATACGAGATAGTCGTTGAACGTTCATCTTATCGCTTTTGACTTAGATGATTCGAGGCGGAAGACCCATTGTTCTAGTGTTTAGGATTTAACCTTGCACGATCTGATTGATTTTTTCTGCTTTCGCGACATTCACGCTCACTATTTCTAGCCACGTTGTAGTTCAATCAGCTTTAGGGATTGCCCGCAGTTAACCCTCACTACTAGCCAATCACTTGACTAGCAGGGCTTACTGATATATTTAATTAACTTTCGTTATAATTGGTTAAATAAATCGTAACAGTTAGTTACCCTTTCGTTTTCTCAGCGGACTGCACAACATCAACTGCCGCTTTCACATCCGCTAAGTCATATGTAGAATGGACTTTCATAAAACGTAATTGCTCATTTTCTACTAAGCAAATTAAGTGACGAAACGTTTCTTGCCATTTATATGGTGATACCTCTTTATTCCAATGTCGTAAATGAAATATGTTTGCGTGCACTTTCGCTTTCGTGACAATCTCTGCCCAGTTCACTTGTATTCCTGATAGAAGCCCGATCGTTAAAAAGTGCCCGTTTGGACGTAAGGAGAAAGCTAATGCATTTCCATCCGGTCCCCCGATAGAATCAATTGCAGCATCTGCACCTCTGCCGTTTGTTAATGTCATAACAGTTTCATAAAGCGGGGCAGTGGAAGTATCAATTACATATGCAGCACCAAGGCGCAGTAATTCTTCTGTATGCTTATTATTTCTTGTAACGGCAATGAATTGGAAGTTTAAAATTTGTGATAACTGCGCAAATAGATGTCCAATAGCGGATCCACAAGCATTCACTAATAAAACGTCATTACGTTGTAAGTTTAACGTTTCTGTACAAGTAACCCACGCCGTAAGAGGGTTAATATACATTTGCGCTGCTGTAAAATCATCGATGGAATCAGGGATAGGGACTACAAAATCAGCTGACGTCTTCACATACTCTTGCCAAGTACCTTCTCCGCGTAACGGTAAAACACGTTTACCGATAAGGTCTCTCGTAACGCCCGCACCTACATCTTCTACAATACCAACACCTTCATAACCAGGTATGTTAGGTAAAGGAATTCTATGAGCGTACGCTCCCGTTATTGGAATTAAGTCAGATGGATTAATCGGTCTAACTAGCATACGAACGAAAACTTCATTATCTTTCAGTGGTTCTATATTTTTATATTCAACTTGTAATACGTCTTTTGGATTGCCAAACTTATGAAATTGAATGCATGTTCCAAGCAAAGTAATTTGCCCCCTTAGTTTGATTGGGTTTATTATAGCATTTTTGGTTTAGGTGGTTATTTTGTTAGTGATAAATAGGTTTTTTAATTTGCGTATTTATCAGAATTTTATAAAATGTGTATATAACTATAAAATGGGGGGATTTCTTCATGTGTACTAGTTTGACGTTACAAACAAAAAATTTCCAGCATCTTTTTGCGAGAACAATGGATTTCACATTAGATATGAATCAGGAAGTAATAATCATTCCTCGGCGTTATCAGTGGAAAAATATAACTGGTGAAACGATCCGAGCGAAAAAGGCTGTTGTCGGAATGGGAATTAATCATGAAGGAAGGGTCATTATGGCGGACGGAGTAAATGAAGCTGGTATGACATGTGCCACTCTCTATTTCCCGGGATTCGCTACTTATAGTAACAGCATAGATGACCATAAAACGAATTTAGCACCATTTGATTTTGTGGCTTGGAGCTTGACGCAGTTTAATTCTGTTGAAGAGTTAAAAAAATCTGTTGATAACATTTCCCTTATAGATGTACCATTACCAGTTTTAGGGATTACTCCGCCACTACATTGGATTTTAGCAGATAAATGGGGAGAGTGTATTGTACTTGAGCCGACAACTGATGGAATAAAAATGTATGACAATCCAATAGGAGTGATGACTAATAGCCCGGAGTTTAATTGGCATTTACAAAATTTAAGACAATATATTGGACTTAAATCGCAGCCATTTGCACCAACCGAGTGGGGAGACGTACCATTAAGTGCTTTTGGCCAAGGTTCCGGATCGATGGGACTTCCTGGAGATTTCACCCCGCCATCAAGATTCGTGCGGGCAGCATATGGCAAACAAAACATTCAAGGTATAGAGAACGAAGAAGAGGGGATATCGGCTATTTTTCATATCTTATCAAATTGTGAGGTTCCTAAGGGGGCAGTAATAACAGAAGACGGTATATTAGATAATACTATCTATACAAGTGCAATGTGTATGGAGTCTGGAACATATTATTACCATACTTACGATTGTAGACAAATTATAGCCATTCATTTATTCAATGAAAATTTAGATACAGCTGAGATTAAAACGTATCCGTTCCAGCGGAAGCAAAAAATCTTTTATGAAAACTGATAAAAACACCTCCATTGAATTTGCATACTTAGTATGCGAATTCGGGAGGTGTTTTTCTATTAAGCCGAAGCCTTCTTCATTCTCTCAAGTAAACTAGATAACACATGCGTACGATAAGATTCTAGTTTTTTACCTTCATAAGTACGAATACCTAATTTTTTAAGTTCTTTTACATACCAACCTTTGCTTCCGAAATACATGTGATCGCTCCCCTTCAACTTTGTTTTTATTTGTCCTGATTATACTTGGAGGAACAGGAATTATAATGAAGGAAATGAATTTCGCGCGAAAATGGTTAACTTTGTTGCAAAAGACATATATACTAAAGATAGTATACAACGAGGTGGGCAAGACGTGATTATAGAGAAGCACGAAATTCAAATTGACCAAATTACGAGCGGTAAAGTGAATATCTTTACTTTCTATAGAAATAGAAAGCAAATTGATGATCATTTTTTACGATTGCAAGAACCATCGCTTACAGCAAACTACTTCTTCCATTTTCATTTTGATGCAGAGAGCTTGCATCTACTGCAGGAAGAGTTTCCAGGCGTATATCCGTACAACGGTAGTGAAACGATTCACGACTGGACGGAAAAGATGAAAGCTGAATTGCAACATCAGATCCAAACAGGTAAATGGAATAAACGCGTACGTATCGGTAATCGCATTCTAGATGTGGTGTTTACGTGGTGTGACGAAGATATAGTAGAGTGAAAAAGAAGCGGATGACGCTTCTTTTTTTTAGCGCTGGAATAAAACGAGCTTACCTGCAGTAGATGTACAGCGATGTGTTTTTTCATACAATCCTTTTTCTTGTAAGATAGATTCACCTTTTGCTTTTGCTTCTTTTTCAGTTGCCGCCTCGAATGATTCGTCTAATGCTTTTGAACCATCTTTTTCAAAGACTGTTAGAACGTATACTCCCATGAAAATTCCCTCCAATAATTAAAATCAGAATCTTATAATTATTTTGACATAAAATGCTACAATATGCAAAGAAATATATGACATTGCGTGGTAAAATAGAATGAAACTTTAATCATCGAGAATATTTTTATTCTCGATGATTATTAGTTTTCAGCGATGTTAATTTTAATAAAATGAAACTTTTGAAAGATAGAAAGGATCGTTATTTGTGAAACAAGTAAAGTTTATACATGCGGCTGATTTGCATTTGGATAGTCCGTTTAAAGGGATGGAGATGAATGTGGCGCAGTCTGTTTGGGAGAGAATGAAGCAAAGTACGTTTGAATCATTTGAGCGTATTGTTGATAAAGCGATTCAAGAGCGCGTTGATTTCGTATTACTAGCTGGGGATTTGTATGATGCGGAGACGAGAAGTTTGAGGGCGCAAGTGTTTGTGCGTGAGCAAATGAAGAGACTTTCGCAGTACGATATCCCTGTTTTTATTATTCACGGTAACCATGATCATTTAGGAGGAAGCTGGGCAGCGATTGAGTTTCCGGAAAATGTTCATGTGTTTACGGAGCCTTACGTAGAAGAGAAATCATTTTATAAAAATGGTGAGCTATTAGCTTCTATTTATGGGTTTAGTTATTTGCAGCAAGCGGTAACGGATAATATGACAGCGCAGTATACGAAAATGAGTGATGCGCCTTTTCATATTGGCATGCTTCACGGAAGTGTGGAAGGAGATGCAGAGCATAATCGCTATGCACCGTTTCAAATTCGTGAGTTGAAAGAAAAACAGTTTGATTATTGGGCTCTTGGCCATATACATAAACGTGAAATTTTATCAAAAGAGCCATATATTATTTATCCAGGGAACATACAAGGTCGTCATCGTAAGGAAACAGGCGAGAAGGGTGCGTACCTTATTGAACTTACGAAACAAGGAACGCACTGTTCATTTTTCCATACGGCAGATGTTGTATGGGATGAGATCGAGGTTTGTATTGATGGACTTGAAACTGTTGATGAACTTATGACGAGCATGTCAACTGCGATGAATGATTGCCGAAGAGAAGAGGAAGGGACGCTTTTAACTGTCGTATTCATAGGGCAGGGCCCACTTTCTCCTTATTTGCGTGACGAAAAGCGTGTGGAAGAGATTTTTCACATTTTAGCATCTGGCGAAGAGCGAAAAGATTTCGTATATGCAATGAAGTGGAAAAATGAGACGGTTTCTTTTGCGGAAATCGAACGTTTGAAAGCGGAAAATCATTTCGTCGGTAGTGTGCTAAAGGAGCTAGAAGCTTTCACAAATATGGACGGCGTGTTGCGCACCATTTGGACATCTCCTGTAGCGCGTAATAGTATTGAATCTTTTACAGAAGACGAGAAGAAAGAGATTCAAAAGGAAGCAGAAAATATTATTTTAGAGCAATTATTCCAGCAAGAGAGGGATAAAAAATGAGAATTGAAAAACTCCATATTTATGGGTACGGAAAATTAGAAAATGTGGAAATGGATCTTTCCTTGCTGACGGTGCTATACGGTGAAAATGAAGCGGGGAAATCGACAATTCGCTCGTTTATGAAAAGTATTCTGTTCGGTTTTCCGACGAGAGGACAGCGCCGTTATGAGCCGAAAGAAGGCGGGAAGTATGGCGGTGCGATGACTGTACAAACAGAGCAGTACGGCCGTTTGAAAATTGAACGATTGCCAAAGACGGCAGCTGGCGAGGTGACCGTTTATTTTGAAGACGGGAAAACGGGCGGCGAGGAAATTTTAAACGATATATTAAGCGGGATGAATGAAAGTTTATTTGAATCGGTCTTTTCATTTGATATGCATGGTCTTCAAAATATTCATCAGCTCGGCGAAGCAGATATTGGCAATTATTTATTTTCAGCAAGTGCAGTCGGAAGCGATGCGCTATTACAGTTAGATAAAAAGCTAGAAAAAGAAATGGATCAGCGTTTTAAACCGAGTGGGCGTAAACCGGAAATTAACGTGTCACTGCAAGAGATGAAGAAGCTTGAAGAGAAGATGAAACAGTGGCAAGGGAAAATTGGCACGTATGAAAAACAAGTGAAGCAGTTAAAAGAAAGTGAAGAGAAGCTTGCTTCTGTTCGCGTGGAAAAAGAGAATGCAGAAAAGCGAAAGCAAGATTATGAAATATTAGCAGCGCTTGAGCCCCTCGTTATTGAAAAGCGTGCGCATGAGAAAGTGTTAGAAAATGAGAGCGGGCAGTTTCCTGTAAACGGAATGGCGCGCTATGAAGCGATTAAGGCGAAGATGGAGCCGCTTCAGTTACAAGTTGATTCGCTCCATAAGAAAATCGAGACAGTGCAATCGGAAATTGCCTCGATTCAAATAGATGAAGAGTTTTTACAAAAAGAAAGTTATGTAGAAGAACTTCGTATGCAACATATGTCTTACGAAAATGCACGCCAAGAAATGCGTGATATGACAGGAAGTATTGCGAATATAAAAAAAGAAATTGCAGAACTAGAACAGCAAATTGGTGCTACTTTTGAAAAGGAAGCGGTTCTTGCGTTTGACATGAGTTTGGCAACGAAAGAATTAATTACGCAAACCGTGCAAAAGGCACGTGAATTAGAAACGCAAAAAGCACAGCTTGATGATCGTTTTAAAGTAGCGCAAGAGCAATTAGAAGAACAAGAAGAAAATATAAGACAGATTCAGAAACAAATGTTAGTTGATGAAGAGCGAAATACGTTAGTTGAGAAAGAGAAATCGTTCCAAGATGCGGCGTTTATCGGTATGGGCGCAGAGAGAATGAAGCGCAAGTATGAGGAAAAAGCAGGAGCAGCTATGCAAAAGAAAAAGCAGTGGCAAAGAGTTTGTCTTCTGTTACTTCTTATTAACACGCTTGTTTTATTCACGAGTTTATTTATTAATAACCGCCCGCTCTTATTTATTAGTGTTATTGTTTTTGTAGGGATTGTTCTTGCCCTTGTTTTATATAAAGATCCGTCAAGTGGATTACAAGAAGAGCTTCTTACTCTTCAGCAAAGTGCTGGCGGGAGACAAAGTGAAGAAGCGCTGTCTGTGCGCTATGAGTTAGAAAAAGATGAAGAGATTCGGAAGCTATTTGAGCGTGAGTCTTATAAATTGCAGCAAATGGAGCGAGCTTATGATAAAGTCGTTTCATCGTATGAGGAATGGGAGAGAGAAACGTTCCAGGCGGGAGAACAAGTAGATGCATATAAAACGCGCTATATGTTCCCAGAATTTTATACGTATGCACACATATTGCCAGCGTTTGAGCGTATTGAAAAAATGCAGCAATTATATCGGGAGTTAGAAAAACAAGGCACGCGAAAATCTTCATTATATGAAATGATTTCGCATTTTGAACAGAAACTAGAAGCTGTTATCGGTAGTGCGGAGTATAGTAAGCTACACGGGGCACAAAGTCGTATGCAAAATGAGAAAGAGAAGCGCCAAACTTGTAAGCAGTTAAAAGAAAAACTGGCGGAATGGCAAGAAGAATATGAGTTTATGCAAGAACAATTAAAGCAATTACTAGTAGAACGAGACAGTTTATGGCATATTGCAGAGGCTGCAGATGAAGAGATGTTTTTAGAAGCAGGTAAACTAGCGGAAAAACGTGAAGATGCAGAGAAACAAGTGGGGCGTTTATTACCGCAAATTGATTTGTTGGAACAGCGTTTAACGAGCTTATCATTAGCTGAACATTACGAAGCTGACGGTTATGAAGAGAAATTAAAGAGAGAAATTACAGTCGTGCAAAACTGTCTGGCGCAAGAGAAAGAACTGACAGAGCGCATTGCGAAACATCGTATGGAAATTGCGAATTTAGAAGAAGGTAGTACGTACGGCGATTTAATGCATGAGTGGGAAATGAAAAAAGCGCAAGTGCGTGAACAAGTGAAGAAGTGGGCTGCTTATGCGGCCGCAAAGACAGTATTAACGAAAACGAAGCAATATTATCATGAAGTGCATCTGCCTCGTATTTTACAAAAATCAGAAGAGTATTTCGTCTATTTAACAGGCGGACGATATAGTAAAATCTTTTCACCGTCAGAGGCGGAACCGTTCATTGTTGAGCGTAACGACGGTATGCGTTTTTACAGTCATGAACTAAGCCAAGCGACAGCGGAGCAGTTATATTTATCGCTGAGATTTGCACTTGCGAAAACATTTGAACATGATTATCCATTTATTATTGATGATAGTTTCGTGCACTTTGATGCGGTAAGGACGGATCGAACGATTGAACTAATAAAGGAAATTGCAAAAGATAGACAAGTAATCTTCTTTACATGTCATGCGCATTTACTCGCGTATTTTACAGAAAAACAGATTGTAAAATTAACACATAAGCGTAAAGAAAATGAGTTGTGATATGCTATACTAAAAGTAACTGATTTGGTGGAGGAATTCGAATGAAAAAGAAAATTGCAGAATATGAAGTTGGTGAACAAGTCGATGTTTTCTTGTTAATTAAAACAGCGACAAAAGGTCTAGCAAGTAATGGAAAGCCATTTTTAACAGTAATCTTACAAGATCCAAGTGGAGATATTGAAGCGAAGCTATGGGACGTATCACCAGAAGTTGAGAAACAATATGTAGCAGAAACAATCGTTAAAGTAGCTGGTGATATTTTAAACTACAAAGGACGTATTCAATTACGTGTGAAACAAATCCGTGTTGCGAATGAAAATGAAGTAACAGATATCTCGGATTTCGTAGAAAAAGCACCAGTGAAAAAAGAAGATATGGTTGAGAAAATTACGCAATACATATTTGAAATGAGAAACCCGAACATTCAGCGTCTAACAAGACATTTATTAAATAAGCATCAAAATGAATTTTTAGAATATCCAGCAGCGACAAAGAATCATCATGAGTTCGTATCTGGACTAGCTTATCACGTTGTATCAATGCTAGATTTAGCGAAAGCTATTTCAAATCTATACCCATCATTAGATAAAGACTTACTATATGCAGGCGTTATTTTACATGACCTTGGTAAAGTAATTGAACTATCTGGTCCAATTTCTACAACGTATACGTTAGAAGGAAATTTACTAGGCCACATTTCTATCATGGTGAACGAAATTGGTAAAGCAGCAGATGAGCTGAACATCGATGCAGAAGAAGTATTAATTCTTCAACACATCGTCCTTTCTCACCACGGAAAAGCAGAATGGGGTAGCCCAAAACCACCATTAGTAAAAGAAGCAGAAATTCTGCACTACATCGACAACTTAGATGCAAAAATGAACATGATGGACCGCGCATTAGGACGCACAAAACCAGGCGAATACACAGAGCGTGTCTTCGCACTTGATAATCGTTCGTTCTATAAACCTAAGTTTGAAACCTATCGTGATAAGTGACTTTAGCGTATTGTTAAAGTTACTTGCCCACAATTTGCCCACGAGATTTTAAAAACTCGTCATATTGGTTTACGGCAGTCTCCTCTATAGATTTTGTTATATGAAGATACACATTTGCAGTCATGTCTATAGAGGAATGCCCTAAACGTTCTGAAACATATTTAAGGTTTGCCCCACTTTGTAATAAGTGAACGGCATGTGTATGTCTAAATCCGTGTAAGGTAATGTATTTTAAATTTCCTTTCTTACAAGCTTGCTGTAAGAGTTTTAGGGTTGCTGGGTGTAGCATACAAGAATTATCTTCATGTGTAAATACAAAATTATACTCTTTATAATACTTACCGTTCTTCAAAGTGTTTTTATTTTGCTCTATTTTCATTTTTCTTAAATGAGATATGGTAGAAGAATCTAAAGAGATAGTTCGTTTACTGCTTCTATTTTTAGGTGGGCCGAATAAGATTTTTTCATTTCTCTTGGTAGTGATTAATGTTTTGTTGATGAATAATTTTTGTTCTTCAAAATCAATATCTTCCCATTGAAGGGCTAAGCATTCACCAATGCGGAGACCTGTACGAGATAGAAACATGAATAAAGAATAGTATTTAAAGCCCCCTTTCTCATTAAGGATGTAAGTTAAGAATTGATGTAGTTCATCTATATCGTAGCATTTTATATCATCATTTTTTGAGGAAACACGAGTTGTTCTTAATTTAATTTTTGTAGTTGGGTTTTTTTCTAAAATCCCAAGTTCGTTAATAGCTGTATCTAACGCATGGTGCATTGTGACATTAATTGTTTCTACCGTTTTTTTACTGTACTTTTCTAATAGGTTATTTATAAATTTTTGATATTTAATTCGTGTTAAATCTTTTAACTTTAATTCTCCAAACACAGGTAAGATGTGAAGTCTAATGTTTTTTTCGTAGACCATATAAGTTCTTGGAGCTACATTGCCTTTTTTGAAGACATTTAACCATTCGTAAAGATATTCATTAAAAGTTATTTTACCGTCCTGTATATTGCTCCCATTTACTAATTTTTCTTCAATTTTAGCAGCAGCTAATTGGGCTTCTTTCTTTGTTTTAAAACCACCTTTGGATGTTTCTTTGTATTTCCCCATTTCTTTATACCTAATCCGATATTCCCATTTATCGTTACGTTTTCTAAAACTAGCCAATTTAATCTCTCCATTCTATATTTTATAAGAATGTTTTTTTGTTTTTGCTTGAAAATATATTGTGGATTTTAAATGAATCTATCCATTTGTTTAGGTATTCCATAAAACTGTAATAATTCTTGCTTTGTTTGTATGTAGTAATCATGATGACTTCCATCGATAAGAAATCTTGTTGCAAAATAGTTTGCTTCAGCTTCTATACGAATTTCAGAACAAAGAGACAACTTGGATAATTTAGGTGTATTTTCGTCTGGATGAAATATAGCATGCCCCAATTCATGAAAACAGGTGAAGACTTGATTTGGGTATGAAAGTCTTTCGTTAATATGTATAAAAGGGATACGAGATACTTTATGGTAGTATCCATAAATATCCCCTAATGCTTCAGTGATAACAACTATGCCCTTTGCTTCAGCAATAAGAAATGGATCTCTGGTGTTATATCGTCTAAGTAGTTCATCTATTTTTAAATTGATTTGCTGTTTTGAAACCAACCAGATCCACTCCAATCACTCTTCGTTTCTATATTTTTTAGGTGTAAATTTCTTTTTAGCCATTTGTTTCCCTAATCTAAGAGAATTTTCTAACGAGAGGAGTAATAATTGTTTCGTTTCCTCTGACATTGGTTCGGACTCTTTAGAGAAAGCGAGGGCGTCAGCGTTACTCATGTCTTCTATTAGTTCTTCTAATTTCTTTTGAATATCTTTTTCATCTTTTTCGGTAAGCTCCCAATATTGTTTTTTTGTTCTACCCAGTAAGTAATCTATCGAAACTTTGAAGTAGTCAGCCACTTTTTGCACACGTTCAACGGAAGGCGTTCTTTTTTTCCATTGGTAAATGGTGTTTTGACCAAATCCTAAATCTTCTTCTAATTTAGATACAGAGATATCTTTCTTTTGACAAAGTTGTTTTATGATTTCTGTAATTCCCACTAGATCAACCCTTTCAACTAGCACAGAGTTAGTTTATCAATAAGTTAGTTTTGATTGTTGACAACTAACTTATTTGATAATATACTTTGTACATGAGCTACTTATTTAGCCGTTGCAACACTACAAAGAAAAGAAGGGAAATCAAGTTCCACAACGTTTAAGTGCTACAAGTTTAGATTTATTTAGCTATGACCTTATTTTATTCAATAAGTTAGTAAAAGTCAATAAAAAGCTAAAAATTTAGCTTATAAATTTTAAAAGGAGTTTTCTTTATGGATAAAACATTTGGAAAAAGAGTGAAAGTTTGGCTTTTCGTTAATGATATGAAGCAAGGAGAACTAGCGAAAATGCTAAATATATCAGGTCCATACTTATCAGATATTCTTCTAGGAAAGCGTGAAGGAAAAAAAGTGAAAGAAAAAATTAAAGGGATTTTAGAAAGTGAGAAGGTGTCCTAATGACAGCGACAGTACAAATCATCATAGATGATAACTACTTGCAAAAAGAAGTTGTTCGTCAAGTCAATGAACGATTAGTAGATATGGGAGTCGGTACTTGGTGGGATATGAAAAGACTTCAATATGAAACGAGTAGAAGTTATGACTGGTTAATGGAGTATGTGGTCTATGACTTACGGGTGCAAGGATTTGCGAAACAAAAGAATAATCGATGGTTATTTAAAGCACAAGAAATGAAAGAGTTTCTGACCAAATTTTATGATGAATTGTAAGAAAGAATCAGGAATTTAGCAAGAAATAATGAATGGAAATGAGAGAAGGGGCAAATATGAATAGGGTGTTATTCGCAAGTAAATTAATGAAAGCATCGGATGTTGTAAAAAGATGTGCAGAAATGAGAAATAATCCAGCGTTATTACTTATTACTGAATTAGAAGCAAAGTGTCAGCTAAGGGAAATGAACCGTAAGGTTTCAAATCGAAGGGAGGTGAATTAATTGAAGGAGATAACACTAGTTTTTAAATCAGGAGTTAAAACAAGTTTTACAGTAGAGCAATTTAAAACATTTAAAAATAGTTTTGGATTTTTATCAGGAATTGAATATGAAGGTGCAACTCCGACAGTACCATTCCACATTAGTTTGAGTAATATCGATGCAATATTTGTGAAAGACATTGGTGGAAAGGAATCCACTAAAGAACCTGATCATCCAATTGAAGATTTCTATGGCTGTGGAATTAAGCAAGATGATAAGTATTTTATGTTTGGCCAGGATGCTGTACTTGAAGGGAATCTAACGAATTACTTAATTGCAGAACAGAATGTTGAATGTTTTCGAGCTGTATAAAAGGAGAAACCGCCAGTTGGGGCTGACGGCCTAATAAAAACACATGTTGAGGTCATTATAGCATGAAATGAATGCATGTAAAGGAGTGAACGATCATAATTGAAAATCCAATGATTATAGGAAATCCAAATGATTCAGCGATAACGAATGTTATGGGGCATTGTGCGAGTTGCAATAAGGAAATCTACTGCGGTGAAGAGTACTTGGATTTTGAAGGTGATTGTATACACAATTCAACAGAATGCGTTAAGGAATACGTTGTTGTACATTCTACCCAAAAGATAGCAGGTGAATGAAATGAACTTACAACAAAAGATTGAAAGTGAGATATCCATTTTAAGGCGTCTAATTGATCGATACAAATTTTGTGATGATTCGGAATCCATTTGTATGGTGATTGCCTATGAATATGGATTGCAGGCGTTGATAGAAGCAAATGAAATGAGTAAACAAAAAGAGGTGCTGCCGTTTTGAATGGTGGAATTGAAGAACTAGAAAAGTCATTAAGTGTGGAACAACGAAGGTTAAGTGAACATAAAAGAGAGTTAGAAAGGCTAATAGAAAAGAAACCGATTGTGGAACAAAATATTTGGAACACGGAAAGTAAAATTTTTGATTTGGAAGCTTCTATTTTTGTTTTGAAAAGCATGGCGAAGGAGTGAATCAATTGGAAATTACAAACGGTGCTGCCATTACCAAAAGTAAAAAAGCAAAAATCATTATCTATTCAAAGCCAGGTAACGGTAAAACAACGGTTGCTGGATTGTTACCAGGTAAAACATTAGTCTTGGATATTGATGGGACAAGCCAAGTTTTAGAAGGCTATGAAAATGTAGATGTAGCTAAAATTGATGGTGAAAATCCACATGATAGCATCCTACAATTTTATGCATTAGCAAAAGTAAATATCGCTAAATACGATAACATCTTTGTTGATAATTTAACACATTACCAAAAGTTATGGTTACTTAAAAAAGGTGAAAATACGAAAAGTGGTATGCCGGAATTAAAGGATTACGCTTTACTAGATAACCATCTTTTAAAGGTAGTAGAAACGTTTAACTCATTAGATGCAAATGTTATTTTTACAGCTTGGGAAACAACAAGAAATATCATTCATGATGATGGGCAGCAATATACACAATTCATTCCAGATATTCGGGATAAAATCGTCAATCATATTATGGGAATTGTTCATGTGGTTGGTCAATTGGTTAAAAAGACAGATGGTACAAGAGGATTTGTTTTAGAAGGTAATCAAAGTGTTTTTGCTAAGAACCATCTTGATGTGCGGAAAGGCTGTATACAAGAAGAATTAATCATGTCATCCGCAAACTAATAAACAGGGGGAAATAAATAATGAGTTTCTTTAAATTTGATGAAACAAACGTAAATACAGGTTTTGAATTAGTTGCTGAAGGTAAATATGAAGCGGTAATTGTAAATGCGGAAGCTGGCAAAACACAAGCTGGTAAAGAGAAATTATCAATAGATTTTGAAATTCGAAGTGATGTAACACAACATCATCAAGGAGCAAAAGTGCTGTATAACATGTTTACGTTCGAACATGAGGTTTCGGTTAGAATCGTCAATTCTTTATTAAAAGCATGTGGTTTTGGAAATCATCATGCTTTCGTATCTGCTGAAGATATGGGGAAACAACTTCTCAATAAGAATCTACAAATCACAGTAAAACATGAAGAGTACGATAAGATTGTGGATGGTCAAAAACAAAAACGTACGGTAGCCAAGGCAAAATATTATGATGTGTCAGACGTAAATCCGATAATAAGTGGTCCAGCAGTAACAGTCGGTGATGATATGTTACCGTTTTAAATAACTACATAGAGAGGTTGGTTTGTACCGACTTCTCTTTTTTATATCTTAAAAGGCTAACCGGAGGTTGTAATGAAAAAGAATCCATACAATTTTAATGAGATACCAACAGAGCTGAAAAACTTACCGCAGTGGGTGCTTTGGCGCAAAGAAGAGAGAAATGGAAAACCGACGAAGATACCGTATCAAGCCAACGGCGAAATGGCGCAAGCAAATAATAGGCGTACATGGTCGACATTTGCAACAGCGGTCAAGTTTTATTTAGAAGGCGATTATGACGGAATAGGGTTCGTGTTCAGCAGGCAGGATAACTATATAGGAATAGACATTGATAAGTGTGTTGTGGCCGGAAAAACAAATACTTTTGCAACAGAAATTATCGATACAGTAGACAGTTATACAGAGTTTTCACCATCAGGAAAAGGTATCCACATCATTATCAAAGGGAACCTTCCACAATCTGTTTTAGGTACTGGTAGGAAGAATACCAAGCATGGTTTAGAAATTTACTCATACGGACGATTCTTCACATTCACTGGAAATCGAGAAAATTCTAATAATGTGTATGATCGTACGGATGAATTAGCAGAAGTGTTTGAACAGTATTTCGATGATAGTGACATACAAGGTCGCGTGAATTTAGCAGAATTTGAAAAAGATGAAATCAAAATTTCAAATGATGCTTTATGGGAGAAAATGTTCCGTAGTAAAAATGGCGATGAAATTCGCTCATTATACAATGGAAGCCTAATTAATAAAGATCATTCGGCAAGTGACCTTTCTCTATGTAACCATTTAGCATTTTGGACAGGGAAATCAGCAACACGAATGGATTCCATGTTTCGTGAGACGAGCTTAATACGTGATAAATGGGACGTTATCCATTTCAGAGATACAAACGAAACATATGGGGAAAGAACGATAGCAACGGCTATTTCATCTACTTCTTCCACAATTCTAGATTATAAGCAACCATTCGATGAATTTTCATTTGATTTTATAAGTGAAGATGTAGCTGAAGTTGTGGAAGACAAACCAAAAAGGAAATTTAAACTAACGGAACTTGGAAATGCGGAACGTATTGCTTACGAATACGGCCATGTAATTAAATTTGTTCATGATATCGGTTGGTATATATGGGGTGGAAAACGATGGAGAGTGGATACGAAGAAAGAAATTGAAAGAATTACAGCAAAAGTTCTTCGTAGTCTTTCTAAATCAGAAGATGAATCGGAAATAAAATGGGCACGTATGTGTGAGCGTAGAAATGTAAGAATGAATAGTATCAAAGATCTTATGCCATTGGTCCCAGGAGCGCGTGATGATTTTGATAGCCATAAATATTTATTCAATGTTGCAAATGGAATGGTAGACTTACAGACGGGACAGCTTCGTACACATAACCGGAATGTATATCTATCAAAAATCAGCAATATTACATTTGATGGGCAAGCGAAATGTCCAGAGTGGCTGAAGTTTTTAGAACAAATTTTTCAGGGGAATCAAGAGTTGACGGATTATATGCAACGACTAATTGGTTATTCTCTTACTGGAGAAATTACAGAGCAAATCATGGTGTTTCTCATTGGCGGAGGTTCCAATGGAAAATCAACCTTTATTAATATTATTAAGGACCTTATGGGTGAATACGGGAGACAAGCGAAATCAGATACTTTTATCAAGAAGAAAGAAACGGGAGCGAATAATGATATTGCTAGATTGGTGGGATCTCGTTTTGTATCTGCAATTGAAAGTGAGGATGGTGAACAATTATCAGAGACCTTTGTCAAGCAAATAACAGGTGGTGAGCCTATAGTAGCAAGGTTCTTACGGCAAGAATTTTTTGAGTTCATACCCGAATTTAAAGTGTTTTTTACAACAAATCATAAGCCGGTCATAAAAGGTGTAGATGAAGGGATTTGGAGACGTATTCGTTTGATTCCATTCAATCTACAGTTACCAAAGGAAAAACGAGATAAGAAATTGCCAGAGAAACTTAGCTTGGAAATGCCGGGTATTCTGAACTGGGCGATTGAAGGTTGTCTGAAGTGGCAGCAGTCAGGATTAAGCGATCCAGCGATTGTTAGGAAAGCAACAGGTGATTATAAAGAGGAAATGGATATTCTTGGTACGTTCATGTTCGAATGTTGTTTCAAAAGAGAAGATTATCAGATTGAAGCAAAAGAATTGTACGAAGTTTACGCTAATTGGTGTTTCAGAAATGGTGAGCATCAATTGAAAAACAGGGCATTTTATCGAATTTTAGAAACGCAAGGTTTCAAAAGAGAACGTGGCAACCGAAATAAGTATTACATCAAAGGTGTTACTTTAGCAGACCGAAAAAATACTTTTAAGCAGTCAGAGTTACTAAAAAACGATGAAAATAGCGAAAGTGTTACTAAAAGTAACACATTTAAAATTTCTTAAAATCCTTATGTACCAAGGGTTCAAGGTGCTTTTTATGCTCTTTTTGTTACTTTTGTTACTAAGTACAACCATAAACAAAAATAAATATATATATATTCTTTATTAGGAGCGCTAAAGGTCTCATACGGTAACATTGGTAACAAAATTCTCGAATCCCTTGGGGCTGTAAGGCTCTTGTTGATTTCAAAAAGTAACACATCGCTTATTTTAGGTGTTTTTCAGTAACACTTTTAAATAACTTTTGATAACAAGAATGGATGAATGAAAATGTTTGAAAAATTTATTGAGGAAAATATTGAACGAGATAGTAAGAGTTTTGAGCTATTAGAAAACTTATATAAGCGTTATTTAATATATTGCAAAGCTCATAATTTGAAACCTATTGGTAGGAATGGATTTACTTATAGATTTACTAAAAATCGAATTGGAGTATTGCATAAATCAAAAGGTAAATCAGCTAGGTGGGGAGTGAGATTACTTCCATGCAAGTATTAGAAATTATAAGTTTAATTTGGAAATCGGGTGCAAATATCTATCTTGATCCAAGTGATGGACGAATCGGAATAAAACGACAGAACTTAATTCCTGTGGAAGTAATGCAAGCTGCGGAGAAAAATTTCAATGGTATTGATACTTGGTTTAAGTCCTGGAAGGATGCAAACAACGAAAAGATTACAATCTTGAAGATTTTTTATGAGTTTTCTGGTTGGAAACATAACCGAAAGTTACATGATTGGTTGCTTGCTGATACAGATTCCTTACAACTGTTCTATGACTGGACGATTGTGCTTGCGAAGAATGGATGGACAGACGTATATGAAGATTATCGACCATTTGAAAATGATGAATCGAATGCGATGGCAAGGAAGATATATGAACGTGCGGTTTTATATGCAAAGAAAGGGGCGTAAGAATGATTCGCTTTCACTATACAGATAAAGAAATAGATAACATCCTTAAAACATTAACAATCGTGATTGATACTCGCGAAAACAAAAATGACCATATCCGTGATTATTTACATCAAAAGGGCATCCCAATTAAAAATCAAAAATTAGATACCGGTGATTATGGCTGTATGATACCTAAAAATGAAGAGTTAGGCATTCCTCGCGACATTTACTTAGATAGTCGAGTAGAACGGAAAGCCCACATGGATGAAATCACAGGAAATTTACAAAAAAATACGCAAACAGCATTTGAGAATGAATTAATTCGATCAAAAGAGATTCCCTTCACCTTAATTGTGGAGGACCTACATGGATATGGGAAGATGTTGCAAGGGAAGTATCATTCCAAATATAATCCACTAGCGTTACTGGGAAGGCTAAATACATTTAAAGCAAAATACGGTTTTGAAATCGTGTATTTGGATAAGAAATTCAGTGGGAATTGGATTTATCATCATTTTTATTATCAAGCGAAACATTACTTTAAATTGGGGGCTTTTTAGGAGATAAAAAAGAGGACTCTTATATGAGAGCCCTGAGAGGAAATTAGGTGAATCGCAAATTCAAAAAATTGGCGTATGAATAGTATATCCAAAGTATAAAAATATATACAACAAAGCAGCTAGCAAATGCTAACTGCCCAGTTGATAAGAAGAGAATTTAGTTAATACTAGCAATTGAAGGAGTAAAGCCACATATGGGCTTATACATAGTATGAATCAAATATAGAATTTTATGCAGGAGGAAAAAGTATGCAAACACCCACAGATTTCTTATTAGCATTATCTACAAAATTGCAGGAGATTGCAGACAATACAGCGGACTTAGAAACGGCAGCCGAATTAGAAGAGTTAATAGATAAAATCAATGAGAGTATAGGAAATGGTTAGGTATATCATGTACCTTAGTGTGAAAAGAGGAGTTCACTCTGAATCGTCTATCTAAGTGAAAAAATCCTGTCAGAAACCTATCAAATTTGAGTTTAAATTCTTTCTGAATACCATAGATATCTAGAAGGGTAAAGTATCTGTAAATGGATGTTAAGTATGTATAATGAGTTTTGAGAATGCAAGGTGTGTTTTTGAAGGGATTATCTGTAACCTACCTTGCCATCATGAAAAATAGAGAAATTTGAGGAGTCCACACCATGAATGCAAAAGAAATAAGAATGTATATATTAGATTTGCAAGACAAGCATTGCGCAACGTGTGAATATCGGGCAAATCAGTCTCCGAAGTATTGTTTGAAGAATTGTAAGGTTGGAGAAGAATTGTATAGATTAGGAAAAAAATTAGCTCCTTGTGTAGGACAAGTCAGAGAAAATCCGAAACGGAAAAATTGGGAAGAATTGATGCCGAAAATTTTAGAAATGTTACAAAGAGAACTACCGATGTATGTAATTGCTATAGAAGTAAACTGTGAAGTGAACACGTTGCAGAAGCAACTCAAAAAAATGGGATTATGGCAGTCAACAAGCAGAAAACAAATACAAGAAAATGCTCATAAAAGATGGGATGAACGATGTAAACAAGCTGTCATGTTCGTGAAAAAGGACTTACTTATCAAGCAATCTGTCAGCAATTAGGGTGTAGTCGGAACAGTTTGTATCATCACCTTAAAAAAAGAGGGCTAAAGTAAACATGAAACCGATGTGTGTATAGAATTACAAAATTATAAAAGTGTAGATGTGGTGAGGTAGAAATAACAGGAACGAGAGTAGGTGTATCGTCATTGTTCAATTGGCTGAAAGAATATCAAAGGTTAGAAGAGGAGATTGCCTATTTAGAATATAATCTAGATAAAACAAAAGCAGAATTAAAACGCTGGGTCAGTGGTGATTTGCGAGAGGTACGTTTAACTGCTGCATCGGAAGGTGCAAAGGTAGAAGAACGTATTGAAGCAATTGAATATGAGTTAGCACATAAGATGAATGATATGTACAAACTGAAAAAATTAATTAGTAGATTTAGGGGGTTGGATAATAAAATACTTAAAATGAAATATGTGGATGGTATGACGTTGGAACAAATAGCTGAAGAAATTAGTTATAGCTCTAGCCATATTAAAAAGAAACATGCTGAAATAGTTCGTTTGATTAAATTCGTAGAACGAGAAGGTATCATTTAGGTTCACTCCTAAAGTGAATCGAAACTCTGGAAAATATCGATTATAGTAATAACATAAGATTTTGACGAAAGGGCAACTGGTGTGAAGTGCACGGTTGCTCTTTTTAATTAGACAAACCATATCCATATGATAATGATAACAGCAAAGATAATGATTAGTATTTGTGAGAATTTCATAACATGCTCCTTTTAAACTATAGTGTTTGCCAAGGACTGAAGAGGCATTCCTTATGGAGTGTTTTTATTATGTGAAAATTACGTAGGTGGTGTAGATATGACTTTGACGTTTCATAATGGAGATATCTATGTTAAAGGTAATCTTGTTGAAAATGATAAAGAAGTTGTAGATGGCATGAGGGAGTTCCTGAGGTTATCTAGGTAAAGATAAGCGCAAACGTGTTGCATTTGCAAAGGATGGTGTTAAGTATATGAATCCAGAAAAGATATATGTAAAACAAATGGATGCATGGATTAAAGAACAAGAAGCAAGACGGGAACAGATAGTAGCAACAATTAAAACTAGCTCTGAAATTGTGGAACAAAACGAAATCCAATTACAGTGGTTAGATAAAGGATTAGCTCTTGCTAAAGAAGAGTTCGAGGATTGGAAGAAAGAAAATCAATGACTATGACAGTAGCAATGATTTTAGGTCTTTGGTCAGGTTGGTAGGAGCGTTAAAGAAAAGATAAGGAGAGTGAACTTAAATGATTGCTGAAATTAGAAAAACAATATCAGGTACTGAGTATTGGGATAATGAACAGAAGAAAAGCCTATTTGTTCCTACCGGTGAAGTACCTGGATTTGAAGTAACTGTTAATCCTGAGAGTATGATTGCAGATAAAGGATTTGCAACAGGAGGGTATTTGACTAAAGATAAGTTAGTAATTGGTGAATCAGGAACCGAGTGTATCTTAAGTAACAAGACAGTAAAAGAATTACGTGAGCATGCTGATGAGTTAGGCATTGAAATTCCAGCTGATGTTAAAAAGAAAGAAGACATCATTGAATTACTATCATGAAATATTGTGACTTCAATGGCTGCCATAACAAGATAAGCAAAGGACGTTACTGCGGGGAACATAAGCGTAACAAACCAAGGAAGAAGAAAGATAAGAAGAATATCTATCACCATGAGAACAAACCATTCTATCGTACTGATGCATGGAAGTATGTCAGGTCAAAGGTATATGAAAGAGAGAATGGCTGCTGTCAGCGATGTGGAAGGTTCGTCTTTGGTCGAAGTGCTCATGTTCACCACGTAATACCAATCAAAAAAGATCCAACTCTTAAATTAGAAGAGGATAACCTCAGATTACTTTGTCCAGTTTGTCATACAATCGAAGAAAATGAAGATAAACCGAAAAAAGTTTTTCCGAGTTATTTTGGAAGCCCCCCTATCAAAAATTAAAATTTCCTCTTTGGGGAGGATAGGTAGCGTAGGGGGGCACGCAAATAGTTGCGCCATTTTTGAAAAAGGAAGGGGGTGTGAAAATGGCTCGTATGTCAAAGAAGAAAAGGTTGGAAATGCTAGACGTAGCAAGGGATGAAGAGCGAAATAGAATCATACAATTATTGAATGAGGAGGACAATTTCACACCTTCCTTAGAACCATTAATCGATAATTATGTAGATGCGTTTATTATTTATAAAACCATGTTTGAGGAGTGGAAAGATGATGGGCTTCCGCCTACAAAAACGCATAAGAACAAGGCTGGAGCGACAAATGAAATGAAGCATCCACTGGCACAACAGGTAGAAACTTGGAATGATAAAAAGAATAAAATGTTAGAAGCTCTCGGAATGACGAATAAGGGAAAAAGTGTACAAAAAGCGTCCAAAAATGAAAAAAATAGCCCATCTCATGAACCAAAAGATGAATTAGCGGCTCATCGAGCCAAATGGCGGAAATCTACATGATGATTACACCAGGCGTTAACTATGCTGATCAGTATGCGAATAATGTGATGTGTACTAAAAAGAAATACCCAAAATCGATCATTCTTGCGGTAGAGCGTTATAAGAAGTGGAAAAAGCGTAAAGATATTTGGTTTGAGGTGGATCGTGCAAATGAGATGTTGGATTTTGTTCAGTCGTTCATCCGTCATGTTAAGGGGCCACTCGCAGGTCAATTGATGGAATTAGAACTTTGGGAAATGTTTGTTTTTGCAAACATGTATGGTTGGTATCGTAAAAATGAAAAAGGGAAAATTGTTCGTGTTGTTCGAGAGGCGTATGTGCAAGTTCCAAAGAAGAACGGGAAAACAATTATTGCAGCTGGGGCATTGCTCTATGCGATGTATGGAGAAATGGAACTTGGAGCGGATTGTTATTGTGCAGCATATGATTATGAACAAGCACAAAATGCAGCGGAACCTATTGCGCAAGCAATAGAAAACTCGGAACCGTTGGCACGACATACACAGGTGTATAAAGGAATCAATGGTACAGTGAGTGGTGCCATGTACCGATATCATAAAAATGGTATTGCTTATCAGAATAAATTTAAGGTATTAACGAAAAACACGAAGGGTCTTGAGGGAAAGAACCCTTATTTTGTATTGAACGATGAATTACATGCACAAGAAAACATGGACATGTACGATAATTTAAAATCTGCCCAGGTATCTCGTGAACAGCCCATGATGCTGAATATTTCAACGGCAGGTAAAGGCTCATCGAGCGTCGGAATGCGTGTATATAAACTTGCAAAAGAAGCGTTGGAAAAAGATAATGATGATCCTTTATTTGTTGCAATTTGGGAGCCAAACAAAGGGTATGACTGGACGGATAGAACAGTATGGAAGATGGTGAATCCGAATATTGGTGTTTCTGTTACGATGGAGCAACTCGAGAATGAGTATAAAAAAGCGCAACAATCCGCACATTCAAAAGCGGAATTTCTTTCTAAGCATCTAAATGTCTTTGTAAATAGTGCAAACAATTATTTTGAACATGATCAAGTTCAACATGTGCTTGTGGAAGATTTGGGTGATCTCACAGGAGAAATATGTTATGTAGGATTGGATTTATCGAAAACAACGGATTTAACTTGTGTAAGTTTGAATTTCCCTACTCATGATGAGGAAGGTAATTCAATTTTAAAAGTGAAACAAATGTACTTTATTCCCACTGATAACATTGAATTTAGAGAAAAAGAAGATAATGTTCCCTATACCGATATGGTTGAACGTGGTTTCGTTACATTTTGTGATGGCAAGATGATAAACCAAGACCAGGTTATGGACTACATTGTGGAATGTATGAATGTATATGACGTACAACAAATAAACTATGATCCAGCAATGTCCCAAAAGTTAATAGAGAAGCTTGAAAACCTCGGTTTAGAATGCATTGCAGTAAATCAGTATCCAAACGTTATGAATGCAATGCTTGACGATTCAGAAATACTAATTTATGAAAAGCGTTTAATTACAGACAATCCTTTATTTGTTTATTGCGCCCTTAATGTTGTAGTAGTAACGAATATTAACGGAATGAAAGCCCCAAGTAAGCGACAGTCCAAAAAGAAGATTGATGGATTTGTTGCTTTTTTAGTTGCTCATAAAGAAACGATGATGGTTATGGATAGCATAACAGAGGAAGGTATGGATGAATTGATTGGTGATATTTATCGATAGAGAGGCGGTGAAAAATTGGGTTTAAGGGATAGGTTTTCAAATTACGTATTTAAAAAGGCTGAAAAGCGTGGTTATCTTGATGATGTTTTAGGAAAGAGTATTCGTTATGGTGGTGTGTATGTTACAGATTCAAACATCTTACAATCTAGCGATGTTTACGAGTTGTTACAAGACATCAGTAATCAAATGGTATTGGCTGATATTGTTGTGGAAGATGAATTTGGGAATGAAATCAAGGATGATATGGCCCTTCAAATCTTAAGGAATCCTAACAACTATCTAACACAATCAGAATTCATTAAATTAATGACGAATACTTATTTACTTGAGGGAGAGACATTCCCGATATTAAACGGTGCTCAAATACATTTAGCTTCCAATGTTTTTACAGAATTAGATGATCATTTAGTAGAGTATTTCAACATCGGTGGGGAAGAAATCCCTCCGTTTATGATTCGGCACGTGAAAAATATTGGTGCAGATCATCTAAGAGGGAAAGGTATTCTTGATTTAGGAAGAGATACACTTGAGGGTGTTATGTCAGCTGAGAAAACGTTAACAGACAAATATAAAAAGGGTGGACTATTAGCATTCTTGCTAAACTTGGATGCTCATATCAATCCACAGAATGGCGCGCAATCAAAGTTAATCAATGCCATTTTAGATCAACTGGAATCCATCGATGAATCACGATCTGTAAAAATGATTCCTCTTGGAAAAGGGTACTCAATAGAAACGCTTAAAAGCCCACTAGATGATGAAAAGACCCTAGCATATCTAAATGTATACAAAAAGGATTTGGGTAAGTTTTTAGGTATAAATGTGGATACATACACAGAGCTAATCAAAGAAGATATTGAGAAAGCAATGATGTATATCCACAATAAAGCGGTAAGACCCATCATGAAAAATTTTGAAGACCATTTGAGTCTTCTTTTTTATGGCCAAAATTCGGGGAAACGAATTAAGTTTAAGATTAATATTCTGGATTTTGTTACGTATAGCAACAAGACAAATATCGGTTACAACCTGGTACGTACAGCTATTACTTCACCTGATCATGTTGCTGATATGCTTGGATTCCCTAAACAAAATACAAAGGAATCACAGGCTATATACATTTCAAATGACTTGACTGAAATCGGTAAGAAAGAAGCGGCCGATGGTCCATTGGGAGGGGGTGAAGAGAATGAAAATTGAGGTCCGGGGGAACCAAGTCATACTTGATGGATATGTAAATGTTGTGGACAGAGAAAGTCGAATGTTGCCTTCTCCAAGGGGATATTTCAAAGAGAGAATTGTCCCTAAGGCGTTTGAAAAAGCGTTACAGAAAGCAAAGAATGTGGATTTACTTTTTAACCACGATAAAAATAGAAAGCTTGGTTCTATTGAAAACGGAAATCTGGAATTGTATGAAGACAATATTGGATTAAGAGCCATCGCTACAGTTACAGATGAACAAGTAATTGAGAAAGCAAGAGATAAAGAATTGCGTGGTTGGTCATTTGGCTTTGTTTCTGAAAAGGACTCATGGGAAGAGGGCGAAGCGGGTGTTCAAAAACGATCTATTGAAGAATTAGAACTCTTAGAAGTTTCTATTTTGGATATGACACCTGCATATGTTGCCACTTCCATTGAAACCAGGGGTGAAAATACAGCCATGATTGAAATGAGAAGTGAAGAAGCAGCCGTAAAAACAGTTGTGGAAGATGATACAGAAGAAAGAAACAATCTTATCAAACAAATAAAAAAAGTTCTGGAGGACAACTAACATGGAATTAAAAGAAATCTTAAAAGCATCTCAAGCACGAAATAAAGCTCGATTAGCAGAATTACAAGGTAAAGTTGAAAAAGGTGAAGTTCGTTCAGAAGAATTAGCAGCGGTTAAGGCTGAAGTAGAAGCATTAACAAAAGAAGTGCAAACTCTTGCTGATGAAATTGCGAAATTGGAAGCAGGTGAAAAAGAAGGAGATCAGGACAAAAAGAAAGAAGAAGATCCAGATACAAAAGAAGACCCAGATGCAAAAACTGAACTTTCAGAAGAGCAACGTTCTGAAATCATGACAGCTATTGGAACAGGTCTTTCTACTAAAGGACATACATCTACTAAAAATAAAGAAATGGAAACTCGTTCAGCGTTCGCTAATTATATTGTAGGAAATATTGATGAAAAGGAAGCCCGTGCATTAGGATTAGTGACTGGTAATGGTTCTGTTACGATTCCGGATTTCTTGAGTAAAGAAATTATTACGTATGCGCAAGAAGAAAACTTCTTACGTCGATTAGGAACGGGAGTAAAAACAAAAGAAAATATTAAGTATCCTGTTTTAGTTAAAAAAGCAGAAGCGCAAGGACATAAAAATGAACGAACAAATAACGAAATACCAGAAACAGATATTGAATTCGATGAAATTGAACTATCTCCAACAGAATTTGATGCACTTGCTACAGTAACGAAAAAGTTATTAGCACGTACAGGTTTACCGATTGAACAAATCGTTATGGACGAGCTGAAAAAAGCTTATGTTCGTAAAGAAACGCAATATATGGTGAATGGTGATGAAGCGAATAACATAAATGATGGTGCATTAGCAAAGAAAGCTGCTGAGTTTAAAACAGATGAGAAAAATCTTTATGATGCATTAGTAAAAATGAAAAATACACCTGTGAAAGAAGTTCGTAAAAAAGCACGATGGGTATTAAATACAGCAGCATTAACAAAAATTGAAACGATGAAAACAGATGACGGTTTCCCATTACTTCGTCCGTTTAATCAAGCGGAAGGAGGAATTGGTTATACGTTATTAGGCTTCCCAGTTGAGGAAGAAGATGCGATTGACATGCCTGATTCACCAGATACACCTGTATTCTATTTTGGTGACTTTTCTAAATTCTACATTCAAGATGTCATTGGATCACTCGAAGTCCAAAAATTAGTGGAGTTATTCTCACGTACAAACCGTGTCGGTTTCCGTATTTGGAACTTACTTGATGCACAACTCATTCATTCCCCATTTGAAGTGCCAGTTTATAAATATATCTTGCAGGATGGAACGCAGACGAAACCCTGATGAACCGCTTCCAATTGGAGAAGCGGTGATTGGGAAGAGTTTGATACTTTCATAGGAGGGATGCCAGGATGGGAAAAACAAAAGAAGCAGTCAAAGCATTATTTGTGACGGGATATAAGCCAACGCAACAAGATTTTGCAGATTTAATTGATGTAGCAGGAGTGCAAGGGTCCAAAGGTGATAAAGGGGACAAGGGAGAAACAGGGGCAGCTGGTGTGAAAGGCGTTGACGGAAAAAATGGAACAAACGGCGCCAATGGTGTGGGTGTGAAATCTATTTCTGTAACGGTTGATACTGCTGGGAAAATTACAGGTGGAACATGGATTGGAACAGACGATAAATCAAATCCCATTACGATAAATAGCTAGTATGGGTACTGCATATGAATAATCTAATCGATACATTAAAAGCGCATATTCATTGGGAACAGGGCATGGATGATTCTATGCTCTCTTTTTATATACAACAAGGTCAGCGATATGTAAAAAAAGCATGTGGAAAAGAAGTTGAATACCTGGTCATTATGTGCGCAGGTATTTTTTATGAATATCGTGTGGCAGAAAAAGAATTAGAACAAGCACTGGATGCGCTGACACCGTTCTTTATTCAGGAGGTGTATGATGCCGAAGAGACAGAGCAATAAACTCAAATGGATAGGAGAACTGCTGAAATTGGGAGAAACGATCGATCCAGAAACGGATCGAGTTGTGATGGGATATCCATTCGAACGGAACATGCGGTATAACAATATTGGTGTTGCAGCAACTGATAAATTTACAACGAAAGATACGAATGAAATTGTAAAGAAAATTGAAGTCCGTATTGATCGTGATATTGAAAATAACCAAAAGGATTATCGTGTAAAAGTTGGTGGCCGTATTTATGATATTGAGCGTATTTATGTGCGTGAAGAAGACCGATTGATGGAGGTGTCATTGTCCTATGCAAATTAATTTTGAGCAATTACGAACGCTTATGAAGCAATCGGGCCTTCCTGTATATCGTGATGAAGCTCCTACAACGGCGAAGTATCCTTATATTGTGTATGAGTTTGTGAATGAACAACAGAAAAGAGCTTCTAATAAGATTCTAAAAGATATGCCACTTTATCAAATTGCAGTTATTACAAACGGAACTGAAAAAGATTACGCTCCGTTAAAGGATGTTTTTAACGAAGCAGGCGTGTCTTATTCTCAATTTGATGGAATGGATTATGACGAGAACGACGACACTATCACGCAGTTTATAACGTATGTGAGGTGTATCCAGTAGTGGCTTCCAATAACAATGGCTTTGCTGAAGCTTTAGAAGATATTAATACGCTATTACGAGTGAATAAAAAGGTCGAACTGAATGTATTAGACGAAGCAGCGAAGTATTTTGCTAGTAAATTAAAACCAAAAATCAAAGCATCCAATAAAAACAAGCGGACACATTTAAGGGATAGCCTAAAGGTCGTTGTGAAAGATGATCGTGTATCTGTGGAATTTAAAGAGGAAGCTTGGTATTGGTATTTAGTTGAACATGGCCACAAAAAAGCAAAAGGTAAGGGGCGTGTGAAAGGAAAACACTTTGTTCAGAATACCTTTGATGCGGAAGGGGATAAAATTGCTGATATTATGGCACAAAAAATAATAGATAGAATGTGAGGATGATATACATGACAATTGAAAATAAAGAAATTCAATATTCCGTAGGGATTGAAGATTTATATGTGTGCTTGATGAAGGGAAATGAAACTTCTAGTGCGCTACCAACTTATGAGGATATCGTTTATAGACAAACGAATATTTCTGATTTAACGATTTCCACTACTTCTACTAATTTTACAAAGTGGGCATCTAACAAAAAGATTATTAATATTGTCAAAAATACAGCGTTTGGATTAGCTTTTAATCTTGCTGGTCTAAATCGTGAAGTGAAAGATAAAATCGTAACTACTCAGCTTCTTCAAATAAAAAAACAGGCCAAATACATGTTTCCGATTCGAAAACATGAAAAGAAAATACTCCAATCAGAGAAAGAATCTATGCCAAATAGAGAAATTCTCTTATGAAGTCGTGTTATTCCAAGGAACCGTTCTAGTTTCTATGACTTGGTTTATCGCTTGTAAGACCGATTGTTTTTGTTTTTTCATGGTACTCATAAAGCTTCGTATCTGACAAAAAGATTCTGCGCCTTTCTTACTTCGGAAAGTCCCAGACACTTTCTGTTTTACTTTCGTCATCCGAATATCCCGTTCTGCTTGATTGTTATCAAATGGAATGGCTGGATGTTCTAAAAACGCTAGAATTCTGTCAGAATACTTGACGAAGCGATTCCATAAATTTTGAGAAGGCGTCTGCTTTCCTTTCTTCTTTTGTTTCGTGGAAAGAATCTGTTGTTCTTTCAATATGGATTGATACATAATAAACAGATTCTTTTGCGTCGCTTTTGGCATGGTACCTTCGGATTGCTTTTTCATCGTCAACGCTTGCGTTAGAAATTTCTGCATCTGTTGTGCCCATTGTTCTCCAGTACTATCTATAATTCCTTGTAAATCTCGTAAGAGATGGGCATTACATAAAACGTGACGACAATCTGTATACGCATCATACGATTTCCAACCATCATGCATCGCAATTCCAGAAAAAGATGGCAAGATTTCTCCAGCATCCATTGCTTCTTTTCCACGTTTTTGATGAATATGTTGCAATGTCACCTCCGGTGTACTGGCAGTATGTAACCATTGTGTTTTGTTTTCTACACGCATACCAGTTTCATCAAAATGGACAACAGGAGACTGCAGAATCTTTTCCTTTACTTCTTTTATGAATGGCTGCAATTGAGAAGCGAAAGCCTGTGTATGATTTACCAGGGTTCCTTCGCTTATAGAATGTCCAAAACAATCCTGAAAGAATTCTTTTGTTCGCTTCAAAGAAATGCATTGATAATGCGTTAAATAGGGAATCAGTCTTTTTATATTTGGACCATATTGAACAGGACGAGATACTGTCGAAGGAAATTGGGCTTCTTGGATAGAATGGCAATGTGGGCATTCTTTCTGTTCTACTTTATGTTCTGTCACTTCGATCTGAATAGGTGGTAAGTCATACACTTGGCGAATGCGATACCCTTTTACAGGCTCGTGGTTCAAGGAAGTATGACAACAAGTACAATATGTAGGAGAATGTGTAATCGTATGATCTGGAGTCGCTGTCAAACCAAGAGTATGTCCCTTGTGGCCCAACTGGCCACCCGTTTGACGATGAGACGGTTTGCGCAAACTTTTTGTAACGGGCTTACCCAAACCATCTGTAGAAGGTGGCTTATGACTATTTTTGGAGTTTTTTTTTGAAGCATTTTCTAGTTCTTGTATACGTTTTTCTAACTTAGAAAATGTTTCTTCAAATAAAGAAATAACAGCTTCAGGTCCTTTTTTATATGTATCTAAAATAATTTTTCGATCGACCATAAGATTCACCTCCCCTGTTTGATATACTCAGTATTTACAAATGGGAGGCATATGAAACTAGTAAAATTTAAAAAAGACACCGAAAGGTGGCTGAGTAGTTACATAAAATCTTTGCAAAAACACGCAAAAAAGGCGTGTCTTTTGAAACAGCGAAGGCGAAGGCGAAGGCGTATCCCAAGTTCGCAGTAGGTGTTGTATTTCCTTTAAATGATGGAACAAAAATAGTACGTTGGTATCCAAGATGTACGGTTGCTCCAGTAGAAGAATCTTGGAAAACACAAGGTGATGAAATGACTGTGGATGACATTGCCTACACAATTACAGCAGATCCATTGTTATGTAATGATGTAACACAAGCTGAATTAGATACGGGTGATCCAGAGGTAAAAGGAATGAAAGCTGAAGATTTCCTAAAACAAGTCATTTGTGATGAATCTCAACTAGCACAGCTAGGTGGAACAACTCAAACAGGTAAATAAGGAGGGCAATTATGGCACGTTTAAGTGATTTAGTAAATGTAAATATAACTAGAAATAGTATTAAAATACAGGGTGTTACAATCCCTGTTGTTTTTACTTTTGAATCTTTTCCTTATGTGGAAGAGGCATATGGCACACCCTATCATGAATTTGAAAAAGAAATGAATGATATGTTAGGAAAAGGTCAATTTAGCCTGGGGGAAAATGAAGCGAAATTGATGCGTGCATTAATTTATGCGATGGTACGTAGTGGTGGTACGGAATGTACATTAGCTGAATTGAAAGGTGCCATTCCTATGAATGATTTACCTGACATCTTCATTGTTGTATACGAAATTTTCAGCGGCCAAACTTTCCAGAATTCTGATATGGAGAAGCAAGAAAAAAAGTAAAAAACATACTGACTAAAAATGAGGAATCTCAGTCCGAATTGGACTGGGATTTTTATTTTTATGTCGGCAATACGTTGCTTGGTTTAAGTATGGATGACTTCTGGAAAATCACACCTGCCCATTTTTTAAAGCAATTCATCATGCATCTCAGATACAACAATCCGGATGCATTACATGAGCAGAAACCGAAACAAATCTACACGCTAGATCAAGCACCATTCCTATAAGAAAAGAGGTGAGGAAATGCCTGGGAATAGTAAAGAAAGAAACGTTGTTCTTCATTTTAAAATGGATGGTCAAGTTCAGTATGCAAATACATTGAAACAAATCAATATGGTTATGAATAATGCAGCGAAAGAATATAAAAATCATATTGCAGCAATGGGCCAAGATGCAACGATGACTGATAAACTTCTTGCTGAAAAGAAGAAGCTTGAAATTCAAATGGAAGCAGCCAAGAAACGTACAGCTATGTTACGTGCTGAATATCAAGCGATGTCTAAAGATACAAATACGACAGCGGAACAGCTGAATAAAATGTACGGGAAATTGCTAGATGCAGAACGTGCGGAAACGTCTCTTGATAACGCAATGAAACGAGTGAATGAAGGTCTTTCCGAGCAAGCAATTGAAGCCAGGGAAGCACGCGGAACTTTACTGGATTTACAAGAGAATGCTAAAAAGCTTGAAGCGGAACAAAAGAAACTAACAATCTCTTTTAAACTTCAGAATGCTGAATTAGGAGCAAACGCTAGTGAAGCGGATAAGTTGGAATTAGCACAGAAACAACTACGCCAGCAAATGGAAATGACTGATAGAGTCGTCCACAACTTAGAACAACAATTAAGTGCAGCAAAGCGTGTGTATGGTGAGAATTCTACCGAAGTGCAGCAACTTGAGGCTAAATTACACCAAGCAAAAACGACAGTAAAGCAATTTGAAAACTCATTACAGAGTGTTGGGCGAAGTGGTTCACAAGCTGCGGATAGTATGGCGGAAATCAATAAGAAACTTGATATGAACAATGTAATGGAAGCCGCTGAAGTTCTACAAGGAATATCCGAAAAATTGATTGAAATGGGAAAGTCAATTGTAAATACAGCAATAGAGTTTGATGGATCACAGAGGAAAATTCAAGCTTCATTAGGGTTGACTGGAAAAGGTGCCGAAAATCTTCAAAAGATTGCTGTTGATACTTGGAAAAAAGGTTTTGGTGAAAATCTTGAAGAGGTAGATAATGCGCTTATAAAGGTCTATCAAAATATGCGCGATGTTCCACATGAAGAATTACAAGGTGCATCGGAAAACGTTTTAACGCTCGCTAAAGTTTACGATGTTGACTTAAATGAAGCGACTCGAGGTGCAGGGCAGTTAATGAGTCAGTTTGGTTTATCTACACAGGAAACCTTTGACTTACTTGCTGCCGGTGCTCAAGAAGGTTTAAATTATTCGGATGAATTATTTGATAATTTATCTGAATATGCGCCTTTATTCAAACAAGGTGGCTTTAGTGCTCAAGAAATGTTTACGCTTTTAGCAAATGGAACAAAAAGCGGTTCGTATAACTTAGACTATATCAATGACCTGGTGAAGGAATTTGGTATCCGTGTACAAAATGGTTCGAAAGGTGTATCAGAAGGATTTGGTGATTTATCTGAAGAGACACAAAAAGTATGGAAATCATTCAATGAAGGTAAGGGAACCGCAGCCGATGTATTCAATGCTGTGTTAGGTGATCTTCAAAAGATGGATGACAAAGTAAAAGCAAACCAGATTGGTGTTGCTTTATTTGGCGTAAAATGGGAAGACATGGGCGCTGAAGCTGTACTTAGTCTAAATAATGTACATGGTGGTCTTGGTGATGTAACTGGACGTATGGATGAAATGAAGAAACTTCAGGAAGAATCTTTGGGACAGCAATTTCAAAAAGCATTAAGAGAAACGCAGGCTGCGTTAGAACCACTTGGAAAGAAATTTACAGAATTAGCTAAAGATATTTTACCTCCAATTGTTGATGGAGTTAAAGCTGTAATGGATTGGTTTAGTAAATTGTCTGAAGCCGATCAAACGCTTTTAATTGTGATGGGTGCATTAAGTACAGCGTTTATTATTCTAACTCCAATTGTAGCAGCTCTCGCTGTTTCATTTGGTGCGTTGAATCTGGCGTTTTTACCTGTGATAGCTACCATTGCAGCAGTTTCCTTAGTGATAACTGGTATTATCATGTTAATAAAAAACTGGGGTGCCATAACGGATTGGCTTTCTGAAAAATGGTCGCAATTTAAAGATTGGTTTGGCGAATTGTGGGCAGGTATAGTTCAGGCATGTAGCGATGGCTGGTCATCCACAGTTGATTACTTTTCTGGAGCCTGGTCAGATTTTTTAAATATGGCAAATGAGTTCTTTGAACCTATCGGTCAATTTTTTGCTGATCTATGGACTGGAATTTCTGATACGGCATCGGAAATTTGGACAGGTATTACTGATTATTTTTCAGAATCGTGGTCTTCATTCATTGAATTAGCGAATAGTATATTGTCTCCTTTGGGTGAATTTTTTAGTGGATTGTGGACGGGTATTGTTGAAACGGCAACTTCTATTTGGGATCAATTAAAGACAGCTTGGCAAGAAACGTGGGATACAATACTTACAGTTTTAGATCCGATTATTTCAGCAGTTTCCACAGTTTTAGAAGCAGGTTGGCTACTCATTCAAGCAGGGGCACAAATTGCATGGGCTGCAATATCTCAATATATTATACAACCTATCCAGGAAGCGTATGATTGGATAAGTGCAAAAATTGGCGAATTAGTCACATGGCTTAGTACGCAGTGGGAAATTGCAAAGGCTGCTGCACAAGTTGCTTGGGGCTTATTTAAACAATATATTACTCAACCTGTTCAAGAAGCATGGGATTGGGTTAAAGAACAGATCGGTACGCTTGTTTCTTGGTTACATTCACAGTGGGAGACAGTGAAATCATATACTTCCGCAGCGTGGAATTTAGTAAAGCAATATGTCATTCAGCCAGTTCAGGAATTATGGAATGCAACGAAAGAAAAATTGAATGATTTAGCGAATTGGATACTAGGTAATTGGGAAAAAATCCAATCTTATACACTTACGGCATGGAATTTAGTATATAAATATATTATTGACCCAGTTATTTCAGCTTATAATTCTGCAAAAGAGAAGTTCAATGACATGTACAATACGGCACGGGAAAAATTTGATTCTGTAAAGAATGCAGCGCAAGAAAAATTTGATGCAGCAAAGAGATTTATCGTTGATCCAATAAAAGATGCGGTAGATAAAGTAAAGGGATTCATTGATAAAATCAAAGGGTTTTTCAGTGATTTGAAATTAAAGATTCCAAAACCAGAAATGCCACACTTTAGCCTGCAAGCTAGTACGAAAAATATTTTGGGTAAAGACATTACTTTCCCATCCGGTATCGATGTGCAATGGCGTGCAAAAGGCGGTATCTTTACTAGACCTACAATTTTCGGCATGAGTAATGGTCAGTTGCAAGGTGCGGGAGAAGCGGGGCGAGAAGCAGTTTTACCGTTGAACAAAAAGACATTGGGTGAGATTGGTGAAGGGATTGCAGCAACAATGTCTACTGAACCAACTGTAATTCATATTTATAATCCTTCAGTGAGGGATGATCGTGATATCGACCGCATGGTCGGAAAAATAGATGATGCACTTGCTCAAAAAGGGCGTAATTCAAAAATAGGAATAGGGAGGACTTAAATTGCTAGACATAGGTATCGATAATCAGTTAGCAAGTGACTATGGAATATGTATGGTAGAGCGCCCTGTTATTCCTACAGCAGAACAAGAAGTAGAACATATTGAAGTGTCTGGTAGACATGGTTCACTTACAAAAAAAGGAGCGTTTAAAGACGTTTCTTTAAAAATAAAGTTCAATATGCTTGAAGAAGAGAATATTAAGCCGTTAGTGCG
This sequence comes from Bacillus sp. FSL K6-0268, assembly GCF_038005425.1. NCBI lineage: Bacteria > Bacillati > Bacillota > Bacilli > Caryophanales > Bacillaceae > Bacillus > Bacillus sp. FSL K6-0268. The sequence goes on along the minus strand of NZ_JBBOTF010000001.1, from coordinate 2,370,030 downwards.
GCGTATGAAGGCTTGGTTGATGAATGGAAAGACATTATATTTTACTGATGATGATGTGTATCGAAAAATTAAACATGTTGTAGTAGGTGATATTGTAAATGAAATGGAAGAACACGGTGAATTTGAAGTGGATTTTAAGCTAGATCCCTTTGAATATACAGAGGATGTAAATCTAAAGCTCACCAAACCTGGTGTAATTTATAATCCAGGTACAATTGAATCTGATCCTAAGTTTTGGATTGTGGGAAATGGTACTTTCCGTATAACAATCAATGACGTCTCTTTTCAAATACAAGATGTGAATGGTTCTGTTGTCATAGACTCAGAAATACTTGAAGCATATACCGATACCATATCCATGAATCATAAAATGGTTGGGCAGTTCCCTATATTGGGCGTAGGAGAAAATACAATAGAGTGGTCAGGAGCCATTCAATTCATGGAAATCAGGCCAAGGTGGAGATATAAATGATTACTTTATATAAACCAAATGAAACTGATTTTACACACAATGGCATAGGGGCTTTAGATAAAAATATGTATAGCGCAACTGTTGAGGAAGAACTCAATGGTTTATTTTTATTTTCATTTCGTTATCCATTGTTTGCGCCGCGTGGTCTGGAAATAGAGGGAATGAGTATCATTAAAGTTCCAACTCCTGATGGTGAACAACTATTTCGAGTGGCAGCTCCTAAGGTCAGTATGGGTGAGATTACAGCGCAATGTTATCACATTTTTTATGACTTAACAGAAAATCTAATTGAAGACATTTTCGCTGAAACAACAAATGGTAATGGAGCTATGAATCGTATGTCAGCGGGATGCCAATACAAGCATCCTTTTCAGTTTTATTCAGATGTACCAAAGATAGCAAGTGCACGTATTGTTTGTAAAAATCCTGTGGAATCATTATTGGATTCTAGTCAAGACAATTCATTTGTTAATCGTTGGGGTGGCGAATTAAAACGAGATAATTTTGATGTGAAGATGCTGCAAAATCGTGGCATGGATCGTGGGGTAGTGATTCGTCATAAGAAAGATTTATTAGGATATGAAGGTAATGTGGATTGGAAAAGTCCCATAACTAGAATCATGCCACAAGGTTTTGATGGGTTATTTCTTCCTGAAAAGTATGTGGATAGCCCACTTATAAATAAGTATCCTCATCCTAAAATCAAAGTGGTTGAATGTAAACATATTAAAGCAGCTATTGGTGAAAATGCTGACGATGAAGATGCAGTTCCGTTAGAAGAAGCATATAGGTTATTACGCCAGGCAGCGAAGGATATGTTTGCTATTCAAAAGGTTGATCAGCCTAAAGCAAATTATAACGTTACGTTTCAGGAGTTATCACAAACGGAAGAGTATAAGGATTATAAGCATTTACAGAGTGTTTATATGGCAGATACGGTTACGGTTGAGCATCAAGAAGATGGTATTGATATAAAGGCGAAGGTAATTGCTTATAAATATGATCCAATAAAAAAAGAGTATCTGGATATAACCATTGGTAACTTCAAAGAATCCTTTACGGACGTTTCCGGTAGGGTTGACCTGGTACAAGAAGAGTTGTCCAATATGCCAGGCTCTATTTTGGATGCAGCAAAAGCAAATGCTACAAGCCTTATTCATTCAGGATTCGGAGGACATGTCCGTATTTATCCAGATCGTATTTTCATTATGGATACGAAAGATGAAAAGAGTGCGAAAAAGGTTTGGCAATGGAACTTGAATGGATTAGGGTATTCTTCCACAGGTGTGAATGGACCATATGGAACTGCCATTACAAGTGACGGAAGAATTGTTGCTGATTTTATTACTGCAGGTACATTAAGCGGGAACGTTGTTCGAGGGGGAGAAATAACAGGTTCAACATTACGAACTTCAGATAGTGTGAACTATGTAAATATTTCAAAGCAATTTATACGCTTGTATGAGTCATCTAAAACCAGGGTGTTTGTAGGGTATTACAAAAATAGTAGAAATGAAATACAGCCTACTCTTATTTTAGGTGGAGATTCAGATTCCACAGGGGCAAATGGCGCTATTATGGTGTACCAATTCTCAGAACCTGTTTAAAATCTTTTCAATAAAATTGCCACACCTGCCAATAAGCAAATCTGTCTACTATTTTCAAGTGTTCGTTCACAATTCTTCCACAGTCTACGGTAATTTTCCAACCAAGCAAAGGTGCGTTCCACAATCCAGCGTTTTGGTAACACGATAAATTTGTGAAGTTCAGATCGTTTGATGATTGCAACCGAACAATCAATCGTTTCTTTTATGGATTGCGCAAAGGATGGCCCTGTATATCCGCCATCACAAAGTATATTTGTCACCTTTTCCAATGTTTTCTTGTGCCTTTCACACATTTGGATGGCACCCTCTCGGTCTGTTATGTTCGCGGTTGTTACATCAATCGCATGAATGAGACCATTCGTATCTACAGCGATATGACGTTTGATTCCTGACACTTTCTTTCCAGCATCATAACCCTTTTCACCAGCTATCCATGTGTTTTTCACGCTTTGTGCATCTACGATGCAGAAACTTGTCTCATTCTTACGTCCATCTTGTTCGCGATAGGTTTTAACCAATTTTTTTATGCACTTTTTCGAGAAGACTTATGCCATTCTCGTCTACTTTCCGCCAAATCTGATAGTAGAAATAAACAGTTTGCCAGTTTGGGAAGTCACTTGGTAGATTGCGCCATTGGCAACCTGTGGTAAGCACGTATAGTACGCCGCAGAATACCTCATATAAATCAACTGTACGTGGACGCGTCCTTTTACGTGCGTTTTCCAAATCTTCTCGAATGAGTTCAAACTGTTCATGTGAAACGTTACTTGTATAATTATGTATCATAGAAAATATCCTTTTTTGTACAGATTATATCATAGATTCTAAACAGGTTCTCAGATACGAGTGTTAAGTCTGGGGGAATTGGAATGACAAAAGGACTTGATGGCAATGGATACTTGAATGCAGCTTCTTTATACTTTTCACAAACAGGTAACGCAATGCTTGACGCTGATAAAATGATTGTCCTACATGCCGAAAGTGAAATGAGATTTAAGGTTAAAGATCAATTCCGCTTTTATCGTAATGACAATTGGATTGCAAGTATCGGAGTTGGATCTGGAGGGGATACGGATATTATGCTCCCCAATGCAATCATACGAAATTCGGGTTGGGACAATGGGTATATCCAAGTGAAAACCGCTCTTGGGACATATTATCAAGGAGTAATTGCTTCAGACTTCAAAGTTTCTTCAAAAGAAACCTATAAAACCAATATCCGTCCTATTGCATTCAGTGCACTTGAAAAAGTAATGGAATGGGAAATGAAACAGTACAATTTGAAAACCGATATTCCAAAGCTGTATGAGATGCGTATGAATCGTAAGGAAGGAGAGCCGACCATTACTACAGAAGCAATTCCTACACATTATGGTTTAGTTATTCCAAAAGAAGCAGAAGAAAATGGTGTAGGCCTATACGGGATGCTTTCGCAATTGACAAGCGCATTTCAAGAGTATGTGACAAAAACGGATGCTAGATTAGAAGAATTAGAGCCATTACAACCTAAAGGAAATATAAAACATAGGAACAGAGTAAAACGTCAGAGAAGAACGCCTAGACACGTAAAAAGGAGTAGCTAGAAAGAGGGGTAGTCATGCGAAATGAGGAAATTATGATAGATTTAGCAGATCCTGTGTTTACAAAAACAATTCGTTCTCGGCAGAATGACAAGAATGGATTGAAGCTTACGGTGTACGTAAGAGAGGAAGGGGAGAAGGTGGATTTAACAGGATATGTGGTTAAATATGAAGCGACAAATCATACAGGAGTATTCATTCGAGATGATGCTCAAATAGTTGATGCAAAAAATGGTGTGTTTTCCTATACGTTTACATCTCAAGCTGTTTCCACATCGGATGATTGGACAGCGTATTTTGTGATGGAAAAAAGTACAGAACGAATGAGTACACCAGATATTCGTATTACATTAAGACGTGATGTGAAAGAAGGAAATATTAAAATTGAAAATTATATTTCTGATTTTGATAATCTCAAGAAACAGATAGATGCTTTGCAGCAAGCGGTTGATAAAATGGATGTTGTAAAGCGATCAGGTGGGATAATGACAGGTTATCTAACAATGAGACCAACGCCCGGTTCCAATATCGGAGTTGGATTCAATAGTGAGGATAAGTTATTAGATATCGGTCTTGTAGGAGCCTCGGATGGTCAATTCTATTTAAAAGACTGGAAAAACAATAAAGTGTTGCTGGATAAATCACCTACTGGGGTATTCAATGTTTTTGCTGATAATCTTCTAAAAAAAGCTGGCGACATTATAAATGGATTACTTGAATGTAAGAGTGATAATGCAATTGTATTAGGAAGTCGTTCTTATAAGACAGTTATTCATAAAGGGGCGCAAGGAGAGCTGATTTTTGCACCTTCCACCAAAGAACAAGGTGATTCTTGGGATTGGTCCAAAAGAGTAGAATTTCGAACAGATGGCACAATCAGACAAGCGTATGATACAGGATGGATTAACCTTCCTACAAATGGGGTAGAAAATGTTCCTGATAGAATTTTGAAGTACAAGAGAAGTGGGGAGCAGATTACTGTAATTGGCTCTGTTCGAAACCCAGTAAACACCACATGCCCATCAACTTAAGAGAACAAATAAACTGAAATTCCCTTCAAAAGGGTTATAAACTGTTCAACAGATTGATTGTTCTTAAAAATCCGCATGCGAAATAAACTCTAACGAGTTTTGTTTTTTAAATTATGCAGCTTTCTTTTGTGCTCTAGCTATACTATACTCATAATGGACACCCATGATATCAAAGACAGTTTTCTTCTCATATCTGTGAGATTTCCGCCCGTTTTTCTCTAGAAGGTGGAACAGGTGAACCAGAAACTTTGTTATCTCTTGGGTGTTTTGTATGGCTTGATAGAGGAGAAATAGATGATCTTGAATCATTCCAATCGCTTTATATTCACTTAATTCTTTTTGCTTCTTCTGTAACAAAAGTTGGCGCATTTTAAACATGGTAGAAGAACATAAGAAAATAGCAATCAGTTTCCCGTATAAATGGCACTCTATTCGTTCTTGTTTAACAGTGCGACAATGATCTATATGAAACAATGATTTCCACGTTTTAAAAACTATTTCTATCTGCCAACGTAAAGAGTATAGTTCATGGACTTGCTTCATCGAAACCCACTCCCACGGAGTGTTAGTTACATATACATTCAACCCAGATAATATTTTACTTTTTTTCGAATATGGTTTTCCTTTTTTCTTTTCACTTTCCATTTGTTTTTTTCGTCGTTCTCGTAATTGTTTTTCTGTTAGACGATACAGAACGAGTCGGGCAAACAAAACTTTTTGATCTCCTACATAAACATTACCTACTTCATAAGTTTCACCAGGTAACAAGCGCTCCATCATCATTTGCAAGTTGATTTTTACATATTCTGTCTGTTTTTTGAGTGCACCATTATGAAAAAATGTAGGATTAGGATTTTTGATATATACATTTGAATTTAACTTTAAGCGTGAAATAAAATATGTTCCCCGTTGATCCATTTGATCTAAATCCTCTAATGAAAAATACCCTAAATCACGAATACATAAATCGCCTGGTCGTAACGTATCTAAACATTCTGTTCCGAATGTTTTATCATTATTTTTTCCAGGCCCCACTTGAAAATTAAGAAATTGTCCACTATGTAAATCATATTCTAATTGAATTTTGATTCCAGCTGTTTGCGCACATCCACCTGAACCAGGGTATATATGCTCCAACGTATTAGGTACCTGAAACATGGTGGCATCCATGATGCGAATGCGTTGAAAATGAGCAAGAAGTTGATTAGAAATGTGAGTCTGTTCACAGATTTTTTGTTGTAATAACAAAGAAAAGATATGTTTTAAAAATAACACTGATTTTTCATTAAATCGTTTATTTAAGCCCTCCGGGCTAAGTACAGTACCTGTAACTGCATGAAGCCTACTACATAATCGGACTAAAGAATCACTGGCCACCCTTTGGCTAATCCAAATACAAATGGTAGCTAAATCTGCCCCTGAAAATTTGCGTTTTCTTTTTACAAATTTCATCTCTCTTGCTAGTTCTTCCAAAAAATCAGGTGTGATATAGCGCTGTAATTCTTCTGCAAATGGTTGTAACTCCTCTTGAAGCAAGAGATTCATAAAAAACGTCACCCTTTCTCATAGATTATTAAGAAAGAATAACGTTTTTTTGTACTTTGGGGTAGTAAAAAGCCTTAAGTTGATGGGCATGAGTAAACACCACGGTTTTTGCAACGCTTCCAACTGGGTTTAGACCTGTACAAAATATCGCTTTTCCGGCACTCGCTTATGGTAATGGACCAACAGTTTGTGAAGTTACAGTTAAAAGTGATGGCGGAATTTTCGTAAATGGTGTTCAAAGCGGAAATACAATTCATATTGCAATGAACTTTTTAATTTAAATCGTACAAGTTAAGCGTGCATAAGCAGGCTGCATAAAGGAGAGAAAAAGATGGATCGTATCGATATAGTATTAAAAACTTTTATTGCCACGTTTGGTGGCTTCTGTGGGTATTTCTTGGGAGGATGGGATGCAACATTGAAAGTTCTAGTCATCATGGCAGCTAGCGACTATACCACAGGAGTAGTCGCAGCTGGATATAACGGAGAATTAAAAAGTAAAGTGGGTTTCAAAGGCATCGCCAAAAAGGTGGTGCTTTTTCTTTTGGTCGGAGCGGCCGCTCAACTAGATACAGCACTGGGAAGTAACAGCGCAATTCGTGAAGCGACTATTTTCTTCTTCATGGGCAATGAGTTACTTTCACTTTTAGAAAATGCTGGTCGAATGGGGATTCCGTTGCCACAAGCTTTAACAAATGCAGTTGAGATATTAGGTGGGAAACAAAAACAAGAAGAGAACAAGGGAGAGGTTCAATAATGGAAATCAGAAAACAATTCGTTGACCCAAGTAAATATGGTACAAAGTGTCCGTATACCATGCATCCAGAGTGGATCACCGTGCACAATACGTACAATGATGCATCAGCAAAAAATGAAGTAGCATATATGATTCGGAATGACAACCAAGTATCGTTTCATATCGCGGTAGATGATAAGGAAGCTGTACAAGGAATTCCGTTAGAGCGTAACGCATGGTCCTGTGGTGACGGAAACGGTTCCGGTAATCGCAAGTCTATTAGTGTAGAAATCTGTTATTCTTTAAACGGTGGAGAGAGATACTATCAAGCGGAAGATCATGCCGCTAGCGTTGTAGCACAGCTCATGAAACAGTACAGTATTCCCATTAGCAAAGTACGCACACACCAATCGTGGAGCGGAAAGTACTGCCCACATCGTATGTTAGATGAAGGACGTTGGAATTTCTTTATAGAAAGGGTGCAAAACGCCTATAACGGTGCAGGTGCATCCACACAATCATTAAATGGGGTAGGTGTTGTTACGATTATAGCGGATATATTACGCGTTCGTAAAGGTCCAGGAACGCATTATGACATGGTAAAAAATGTGTGCCAAGGAGAACAGTATCAGTCGTGGGGATATAAAGATGGTTGGTATAACGTTGGGGGAAATCAGTGGGTTTTAGGTGAATATGTGAAATTTGAAAGGTAAAACATATCATGTAAATAATAAATGAAATAGGTATGCGCAAGGAAGAAGCAAGCCAGGGTAGTGGTCTGGCTTGCTTTTTTTTGATGGGCGTGTTTTTTGTCAGGCATATCATAAACCAGGAGTACTTTATGTTATGTAAGATACAAGCAATATATGCTATCACATAAAAAAATTTCCACAGTGGCCGTTATCACTGTTAGGAAATCTTGCAACATAGGAAACTAGGGGCGATAGATGGACCAGAAAAGAAGAGATTCCTTTTGTAGGAAATGATGTGAAAACCATGGCGCAGTGGAGAGAACATGCGGCAATTTTTATTGTATGACAAGAAATAGGGCGGGAGGAAAACGTAGGTGGGGCAAGCATTGGCCGATGTAGAGGAATGCGTGAGAGGGGGAGTGACTATGTACGGGGGTAAGGGGCAGGGTGTGTCTGTTTTGGTGGGTGAAGGAACTGAAAAATGGGAGAGTAGCAGAAGGGGAGTTTGTATGGTTTGAAAGCTAGGAAAGTAGGAATCTATTATGCGTTTGCTGGATGTATGTACGATTTTCTTTTGTTTCTTTGGCGCAATAAGAGATAAAGTTCCCGATAGGGTGTACCCGAAAGAAAAAAGTGAAAACAACCAGAATCAGCATATTGAGGAATCTTTCTTGTTCGTTGCGATGCAACGCATCATATAAAGAAATGCCCATCCTCTACCAGGAATAAGAAAATCTCTCTTTCGTTGCTTACTGTATTCTATACAACGCCCAAGCTCTTCGTGCACATTTTTTGCTCATTTCACCAAAAAAATGTGCTAACACACAGAAAAAATAAAAAAACAACCTATTCATATGGTAAATAAAACCAATCGTTCTTTTCCTAGTCACTGTAACATCGCGCACATTACGTGATAAACATATTCTTTTTTCGTTTGATGAGAGGCATATACATATAGCAATCCTTACTATTTCTATTTTTTCAATAGGGTACACCTTATTGGGAACTTTTTGTGTGGAAATCCTTGTGTGTATGGCATTCTTTTTCTTGTGCTTATTTTTTTTCGTTTGTTTTGATTTTGGAAAAAAGGAGGTGGTATCATGACGAAAAAAGTGACGGTGGCACAAACCGTGACTGATTTGGAGCTGCTAGGAATCATTCAACAGTTTCAGTGGACCACAACCAGTCAGCTTGTTTCTTATATTGGTTTTTATAACAGGCGACGCATTCTGCGTAAACTGGAGAAACTGAGTCCCTATCTTCACATCATTACAGAACCGTCTCGTCATATTTACGGACTCAATAGCAAAGGCGGTGCGTTACTGGGAACGTCTCATGTGACCATTTTGACAGAGTTACAAGACATCTACGATGTCCTCTATCATAATGAAATTTGGGAATGGTGCGGGTATCCTGAGTGGCGGTGGCAAGAAGAGGTATTGTCTTCTGTAAAGCGGGACCCGCTTGTGCCGGCAGCGTATTGGTATGACCGGAAGCGATTGCATCTTGTGGAGATCGATAATGGAGAAAATCTACATCACACACTTTGTAACATGCGTCGGTATGAAGGACTTGTGAAACATGCAGAAAAAAGCGGCAAGTCTGTACCGCAGGTTTACTATTTTACACCTGACCGTCAGCGCCTAGCCTGGCTCGAAGAAGCACTGGGCGGGCATAAGCCGTGGCTACGGTGTGTGCATCTATTAAAAAAAGGAGGAATGATAACATGAAGCAAGAAGATCACAATGTGGTACCCATGTTGGTACCCACGATTCCCATTACACCAGCGGAAGAAGCACAGCTGATTACGCTGTTTCAGCAGTTACAAACCGCGGTGGTGAATTATTTTGCCAATCCGACGATACTACCAAATCAAGCGCTGCAGCAAGCCTGTGACCAGTTATACACGTTTTTACTCAATACGTTTCCGACGCCAGATGGGCGAAATGCGACGCGGTATAATATGTTTCTTTTACTTGGTACGACAAATTCGTTAGCCAGCTTGACTGCACCGGTTGGGCAAATCGCAGAGATGTTAAATGCGCTGTATAACGCGCTTTCTGTATTTGTCGCGTCTCTGATCACGTCTTCGCCATCCGTTCAAAATCAATTGTTCGTCATTCTCATCAATTTATTTGCAGCAACATCCACAAAGCTGAATACGGTGCAAGGAGAAACTGGACCAGCGGGATCACAAGGACCACAAGGGTCACAAGGACCAGCGGGTCCACCTGGCTTACAGGGACCGCAAGGAACGCAAGGTTTTCCAGGTGTGACAGGACTTCAAGGGCAAGAAGGAGATCAGGGACCACAAGGCGCACAGGGATCACAAGGACCAGCGGGTCCACAAGGCGTGCAAGGACCTGAAGGAGACAATGGTGTGACCGGACCAACGGGACCGACCGGACCACAAGGACCTCCGGGACCAACAGGACCGACGGGGGCGATTGGCGTCAGTAATACATTATTAGCAAAGAAAAACAAGGGCACCTCATTTCTGGTAGAGGGGATACACAAAAACAATACGCAAGGAGGAAACAGCGATGACGAATGATCACAGCAATTCAAACAATCAAAACCTCGGTCTACCAGATATCGGACCGATGATCACGCCAACGGTTCCGATTACCCCTGCGCAAGAAGCAGCTCTGTTAAACTTATTTGCCAATCTACAGTTAGCCGTAACAGCTTACTTCAACAATCCCACGCCCGCTACGCAGTTACAGCTCAAAAACGAACTAAATCTCCTATACAACTTCTTATTGAATGAATTCCCGACACCAGCTGGACGGAATGCGACGCGGTATAGTTTGTTTCTCTTACTTGGTACGAGTAATCAATTAAATGGTGTGGCGCAAATCGGAAAAATTTCGAATATGATGCAGTCGTTGTATAACGCGCTTTCGATTTTTGTAGCCGAGCTGTTGACGTCGAGTCCCGCAGTAAAAAATCAACTGTTGAACACACTTACCTTTACGGTGACGATTACGTCTGATGTGCCGTCTGGATCTCCAGGACCAACGGGTCCAGCAGGGTCACAAGGGTTGCAAGGTGCACCGGGCGCACAAGGTGCACAAGGTGCGGCTGGATTTACAGGACCACAAGGGGTGCAAGGGCCTGCAGGGATTCCAGGTGTGAAAGGCGACCAAGGAACGCAAGGAATGCAGGGATTACAGGGACCAGCGGGACCAACTGGGATTCCTGGGCCAGAGGGTGATAATGGGGTTACCGGGCCACAGGGGCCAACTGGGCCGACTGGAGTGACGGGACCGACTGGGCCTACGCCTACGTTGCCGGCAGGGAATGTGTTTGTGACGAACTATGGTAGTGCGAGTGTCTCCGTCGTCGATGGAACGTTATATACCAAGGTAACGACCATCGCGGTGGGCACGAATCCTTACGGCGTGGCGGTGGACGTGGTCAACAACCAGGTGTGGGTGGCGAACGCTAACAGTAACAGTAACAGCGTGTCGGTAATTAACGCATCTTCGTACGCCAAGGTGACAACCATCGCGATGGGCTCGAGTCCTTTCGGTGTGGCGGTGGACGCGGCGAATAACCAGGTGTGGGTGACGTACGCTAACAGTGACAGTAGCAGGGTGTCGGTAATTAACGCATCTTCGTACGCTAAGATGATAACCATCACCGTGGGCTCGAGTCCTTACGGTGTGGCGGTGGACGCGGCGAATAACCGGGTGTGGGTGACGAACCGCGGCAGTGCCAATGTGTCGGTAATTAACGCATCCTCGTATGCTAAGGTGATAACCATCGCGGTGGGTTCGAATCCTCACGGTGTGGCGGTGGACGCGGCGAACAACCGGGTCTGGGTGGCGAACCGCGGCAGTGCCAACGTGTCGGTGATGGACGCATCTTCGTACGCCAAGGTGATAACCATCGCGGTGGGCACGAATCCTCACGGTGTGGCGGTGGACGCGGCGAACAACCGAGTCTGGGTGACGAACGCTAACAGTAACAGTGTGTCGGTGATGGACGCATCTTCGTACGCTAAGGTGACAACCATCGCGGTGGGCACGAGTCCTCGCTATGTGGCGGTGGACGTGGTCAACAACCAGGTCTGGGTGACGAACTACGGCAGTAACAACGTGTCGGTGATGGACGCATCTTCGTACGCCAAGGTGACAACCATCGCGATGGGCACGAATCCTAACGGTGTGGCGATTAACCCACCAAGTTTATAAGGGAATCAGGAGGTGTATGCCTCCTTCTTTTGTAGATGTACAATGAAAACTGACGCACCTCAGTTTCACGTGAATCCCTACCCAAATCAGGGCCATCGGCACAGTTATCTTTCGAGGAATTGCTGGAGAATAGCCAGATTACTAGCATGCATATGGGCCTTACGCTGTGCAAAGTTATGAATATCCCTGAAGCTGTCGATATAGTTATAGACCATGTTTTTAAATGTTCGTGTAAAGTAACCCATCTAACACCAAAACAACTATTTTCACAATCATGAGTAAAGCTTTTAGGAGGAGGGAGTAGAACGGTTTTTATTCAGATAAAACCATAAGAAAAAACGATCAAGGGAACAACAGGAAATGTTCGCTATTTTGGAACAGCTGGAACGACCATTCTCATTGCCAATCTACCCATCACGTAAAAACAAAGATGCACAGTAGAAATACCCATTCTAATTACGCCATATGTGAAAACAAGCGCACTTTCAGCGCTAGGATTAATGAGATGGGTATTCAGTCGCCTGATACAAGATACGAGAAGGGGAACGAAAGTTCACAGCAACCCTAAATGTCAGAAAAAGAAACAGCATCCGTCATCAAATGGACGATCCTATGTAGAGTGAATACGCACAGTGTGAGTTGTTTGACAAGAAGCACAATACAATTCATGGATAGTTTCAACATCGAAATACCTAGTTCACTGCAGCTAGGTATTTTTATTTGCTCATACATGCTGTATCGAAGTAGAACTTGTCCATGATGTTATTTACAATCCCGTTGAAATACGCGAATGTTCCTTTCTTCATGTTTACGCGGGATTTCATTTTCATCACAAGCTCTTTGATAGCTACTAAGCCAATCGTAAGCTCCTGTTCTTTCGTAAATGCGCGTTGCCCTGTTGTATAGTTCACAAATCGATTGCACTGTCTTACGACCTTCCACAGTTCTTGAATGGTTTTGGATTCATGATAAAAAGAGCGAGTGAAAGAAACAAAACGTTCGGGTACCCAGTGTGCGACGAAATTAGCTTGCTTAATGTTTTCTACAAGTGTTGTGTCGTTCTCATTACTATTACGTTTGTTTATATCTTTTATATTTTGTTTTAAGGAAACAGGTTTTGTTTTAATGGTAGGACACTTTGCAGGACTTTTTGTATCTATCTTGTCGGACACTTCCTCTACAATAGGTTGGATAATAATAGCATTTGAAGTTTGAAGCATATCTTTTGTGCGCTTCATTGCGACTTGTTTGATTATCTTTAAATCCACAAGCTTCTTCATTAAACGTTGTACAGTTTTATAGGATACTTTCATTTTTTCAGCAATTCTATTTTTGCATAGGAAACTAACACCTACGTATTTACAGCTGTGGCGTTTTAAAATTTCAAGTAGTGCAATTAGTTTAGATTGTACATCCGTACGCTTAATAGACATACGGATATTATCTCTGTATGTACGTATAGTTTTGTTTAATTCTTCAACTTTTTTAAATGTAGAAAGATTACAATAAGTTTTTTTACTTGCAATAACATCAATACGAGTTTTCATTAGTCGGCTCCTTTGTTGGAACAAAAAAGCAACGTCACCAATTTGGTAAACGTTGCTTAAGAAACCCTACATGATGTACAATAACCCATGAGAGTATGGCAAGTGTTTACCTGGGTGTATCAGGTGAATGGTATATAAAGTGTTGGCGCACGATATACACACGTTGTGCTCTTTTGTTGTTTGTGCCCACATTTCGCCCACATATCTTTCTTTTTGTTACGTTTTTTATCGATAAAGAAAAAATGCAAGTGAAATGTAGGGCTTGTTGTATAAACGTTTTAATCTTTTTATCGTTTATTATCTAGCGCTAGATTAAAATCGTTCGTTCTATAAACCGACGTTCCATAATTAAAAGTGTGAATAAAGTGGCCTCATTAAGTTCTAAAAGCTTAGTGAGGCTGTTTTCTTTATTAAAAATTAAATGAAATAGTTAAGAAGTACGCATGGGGTTAACGAAGAACGATTAAAACATATCTCACCACTAGAATGGGAGCATATCAACTTTAATATGGCAGATACTTAGAATCGCTTCAGCCTGTATAACAGGCCTAAAAATAAGAGTTGAAACTTGTTTAGCATCTATTTTTGTTAAAAGGTGGGAGAATTGTGCTATGATGTGAGCAAATATAAAACTATCTAAAGGAGGGATTCACATGCCGCATGTTGTGTTTCGTGGAATTACTACTGAACAATTAAAACACATAAGCAAGCCATTAGTAGAAGAGCTCGCAGAGATTTGTGAGTGTGGTACGGATAATTTTACGTTGGAACTACCAAGTTCTACGTTTGTATTCAATGGAGAAGAAATAGAAGCGTTTCCTCTTATTGAAGTGAAATGGTTCGAGCGTGGACAGGAAATTCGTGATCGATTTGCCAAGGCCATTACTACATATGTAATGGATTTTGGACTTCCAGAAGTAGAGGTTGTATTTACGGTTTTCACAGAATCAGCGTATTATATTAACGGGAAGCATTGTGCAAGTTAGAGCTATTATAAATGTTTTTGTAACATTTATCCCGCATTAACGGGCAGTAAGACCCCCACCTCAAAATTCAGCGGAAGCAAAGAAGTTAGGTGGGGGATCAACTGTCCGTAAAAGCCCGATTGGTTCAACTAATAATCAGTGGGGGATGAACAAAACCCCCACTGATTAAAGTTTTACTTTATAAGGGATAGAACCACATCGCTATCAAGCTAACTAGACAAAATACCCTCTAAAAAGAAAAAGGCGTTATTCTTTCTGAGAAATCATAGGAAAGGATAACGCCTTTATATCAATTTTAATATAATCGATTCACTTCTTTATAAAAAGTTTGGTTATTTTATTGAAGCTTATTCCACAAACACACCCGTTTGTTCATTTTTTACTGTTTGAAAGCCATACTTTTTATATTGATTCATTTATTGGAAAAACCGAAAGTTTTAAACTCTCTCTATTACATATTTATTTTTGGAAAAATAGCCTGACTCCAAATACTAATAATACTGTGCCAGTAATACCCTCTATTGTACGGTTCACCTTTTCTTTTCTTAAAAAAGTTCTTAATTGACGTATTAGAGAGATATAAAGTAAATACCATATTGCTGTCAAAGTCGTAAATGTGAATCCCAACAAAAGAAATTGGAAGAAATGACTTTGATTACTCACAATAAATTGGGGTAGAAAACTAAGGAAAAATACAGCCGTTTTTGGGTTTAAGATTGCCGTGGTAAATCCTTGTCTAAAACTTTTAACCGTTCCAATATCCTTAGAGTTTATTTCCACTGAACTTGACATATCTTCTTTTTTAGAAAAGGCACTTTTAATTGACTTTACAGCTAAATAAATTAAATAAAATGCCCCAGCATATTTTATTAATGTAAATAGCATAGCAAATTTCATTAAGATAGCAGAGAGTCCTAGTGTAGCCATTATTGTATGAATCATCATTCCAGATACCGTTCCTAAGACGGTCTTTATCCCACCATTTCTACCATGAGAGATAGTGTTTTTTGTAACTAAAGCAAAACCGGGACCAGGCATCATTATAATAAGGAGTGCTGTAAGGATAAATAGCATATAATTTTCCATGTTCTGGTATTTCCTTTCTGATTTTTAGTTTCGCTTATAGTATAGCTTTTTTCCTTAAAACATTAAATATAAAAAGTGTGATCAGGATAGTATCATAAACTTTCAAGGAGTTGTAATTGAATTATAGAGGGCTTCACTTGAATAATGTTCTTCTGTAAATGAGCGTTTTAATAGAATGTCAATTACGTAAATAATCAGATTTTACACCCTAAATGTTATTTAACAAAAAAATCTCGAATTCGAGATTTTTCTCTTGCTTTTCAATCACTTGAGGTGTAAAGTGATAGTAACGAAAGCGATTGAGTCATATGAAAAACATACACTCAGTTGTTTTCGATTAAAAAACAAAGTAACTTATACAGTAAAAACTAAGATGAATTTACAAAAACATAATTAAGAATAAATTGAAAAGCTAAAAACCATATTAGTTGTGGGAAATATTATTTTTTTAGTTATCACTTGACTAGTAAAACGAAACGGAGGAATAACCAATGTATAAAATTAAAGGGCATCATCACATTTCAATGGTTACGAAAAATGCAAATGAAAATAATCACTTTTATAAAAATGTGCTTGGATTACGTCGTGTGAAAATGACAGTAAACCAAGATGATCCGTCAATGTACCATTTATTTTACGGAGATAAAACGGGAAGTCCGGGTACAGAGTTATCATTTTTTGAAATTCCATTAGTAGGAAGAACATATCGCGGTACAAATGCGATTACTCGAATTGGATTACTCGTTCCTTCAGAGGAAAGCTTACATTACTGGAAAGAACGATTTGAGAAATTTGATGTGAAACATAGTGAAATGACAACATATGCAAATCGTCCTGCTTTACAATTTGAGGATGCTGAAGGTCTTCGCTTAGTACTACTCGTTTCAAACGGGGAAAAAGTAGAGCACTGGGAAACTTGGGAGAAATCAGAAGTTCCTGCAAAGCATCAAATTCAAGGAATGGGTTCTGTAGAAATGACAGTTCGTAGATTTGATAAAATGGCGAGTACACTTACAGAGATGTTTGGTTATACAGAGGTTAGCCGCAGCGAAGAGGAAGCAATTTTTCAGTCCATTAAAGGAGAGGCTTTTGGAGAAATCGTTGTGAAATATTTAGATGGTCCTACTGAAAAGCCGGGCCGCGGTAGCATCCACCATTTAGCAATTCGTGTGAAAAACGATGCAGAGCTTGCCTATTGGGAAGAACAGGTGAAACAAAGAGGCTTCCAGTCTTCAGGAATCATCGACCGTTTCTACTTTAAAAGCTTATATTTCCGTGAATCAAACGGAATCCTTTTTGAAATTGCGACAGATGGACCAGGGTTTACAGTTGATGGAGATGTGGAACATTTAGGAGAAAAACTTGATTTACCACCGTTCTTAGAAGATCAGCGAGCAGAAATTGAAGCGAATTTAGCACCTATTGAAGAGAAAATATAAAATTTAAAACCATTGGAGGAATATAAAATGAACCAATTAAAAGGAATTCACCACGTTACAGCGATTACAAGTAGTGCAGAAAAAAACTATGAGTTTTTCACTCACGTTTTAGGAATGCGTTTAGTTAAAAAAACAGTAAACCAAGATGACATTCAAACGTATCATTTATTCTTTGCAGATGATAAAGGGAGTGCAGGAACAGATATGACATTCTTTGATTTCCCAGGTGTTCCGAAAGGCGTACACGGTACAAATGAAATTTCAAAAACTTCATTCCGTGTTCCGACTGATGCAGCATTAGAGTATTGGGTGAAACGCTTTGACCGTCTTGAAGTAGAACATACAGGAATTAAAGAGCAATTTGGTAAGAAAACTCTTTCTTTCGTTGACTTTGATGACCAACAATATCAATTAATCTCAGATGAACTTGATAAAGGAATCGAATCAGGTACACCGTGGCAAAACGGGCCAGTACCATTAGAATATGCAATTACTGGTTTAGGCCCTGTATTCATCCGTATTGCAAACTTTAGCTTCTTCAAAGAAGTGTTAGAAAAAGTTCTATTATTTAAAGAGGTTGCGCAAGAAGGGGAATTCTATTTATTTGAAGTGAACAAAGGCGGAAACGGTGCATCTGTTATTGTAGAACATAATACAGTTCTTCCTGAAGCACAACAAGGTTTTGGTACAGTGCACCATGCGGCATTCCGCGTAGAAGATCGCGCTGTATTAGAAGAATGGATTGAGAGAATCAGTAGCGTAGGACTTCCTTCATCTGGATATGTAAACCGTCACTTCTTCGAATCATTATATGCAAGAGTTGCACCACAAATCTTATTTGAATTTGCAACAGATGGCCCAGGGTTTATGGGAGATGAGCCATACGAAACGCTTGGCGAAAAATTATCTTTACCTCCATTCCTAGAGCCGAAACGTGAAGAAATTGAAAAATTAGTTCGTCCAATTGATACAGTGAGAAGTACGAAGGAATTTATTAAAGAGTAAAAATAGAGATAATAAGTAGGAGAGCAAGTAGTTTTAGCGGAGTGCTGGAACTGCTTGCTTTTTATTTGTCCTGTTAAATTTTCTGACAATTGTTTCTCAAGTTATTAAAAAGGAAAAGTTTGGTATAATCAATTAAAATATTTAATTTTCTGATAATTATTTTTCAATACATAGAAAAGGAGTGGTAATATACAATTTTGATAATTGTATAAAAATCCTAATTTTGTAATTTTGGAGAAAAGGGGATGCGAGTGTATGGGAGCAGATGTAGTAACGCGGGAGCAAATGAAACACTTATTGGATGATTGGTATCATTCAATGTTAAAACAAGATGTGGTTAAAGCGAAAGTACTAAATGAGGAAATAGAGTCCAAGGTTATTTATATCAAGGTTATTTATATTAAAGAAGATCAGTATGCGGCATTTTATCACGCATTATTAAAATTCCGTTATCATGTGCTAATTGATAGTTTGAGTATTACAGAGAATAGTTTTGATGAAATTAATACCTTTATAATTCCTGATGACGCACTTTTAACACATTATTATCACTTATTTAAAGGTATTCATGCAATGTATATATCAAATTACATTGAGTCACAAAATCACTTTGAAGAGGCTGGGAAATTAATTAAATATATAACATCTTCGTTGGAACATGCTGAATTCAATTATAGATTTGCATATTTGTCTTATCAAACGTATAAACCATTGATGGCGATTGATCAAATACGTTTAGCAAAAGATGAATATGAAAAACATCCTGGCTATGAAGTTTGTATTGCTTTGTGTGAGAATATTTTTGCAATGGCTTGTATTGATTTAAAGCAATATGAACAAGCCGAAGAGAAGTTGAATTTGGCATTAGATGTATTTCAAAAGATAGATAATGAAAGATTTATTACAATGGTTCGTCATAATTTAGCATGGTTATATGCAAGTCAAAACCTTTCGAGTTTAGCAATTTGACATTTAGTAGAAGTAATAAAAAGTAATTCCAAACATTTCAAAGCAATGTTTGTATTAGCACGTGAATATTACAAAATTGGAAAAATCGATACTGCCGCTGAATTAATTGAAAAAGGATTAGATATATGTAATAAGATACAAAATAAAGAATTTCAGCACCGTTTTGTAATTTTAAAGGAAATGAATCAAAAGACGTCTAGTGTATTATTAGAATCCACTATTTTAAATGGGATTTTATATTTTGAGAAAGAAGGTTTGTTGGATTGTATTCAAGAATATACTGAGATTTTAGCTATGCAATTTTATAAAGAAGAAAACCATGTAAAGGCAAGTAAATATTTTTATATAAATAATCAAGCACAGAAAAAACATTTAGAAAAAGGGGCGTTGAAATAATGAAAAAAGTAGGCGTAATAGCAAAAGGATTAATTTTTGTAGGGATTCTTTCATTGGGACTTAATTTTTCTTCTACTACACAGCAAGCAGTTAATATTGGTGACGGAGGAGCACCAGCAAGACCAGACTACGTTAACATTGGCGACACAGGAGGAGCACCAGCAGATAATAGGGGCGACGGCGGAGTAAGCCAACTATAATAACAAAGAAAGGGACTTCAACATGGAGTCCCTTTTTCTATTTTCAGGCCATGTAGAGAAAAGAATTGACTTACTTTAAATATGTAACTATAATAGTTACAGAATAACCATTAGTAATAGAAGTGAGTTATATTTTTTTAGTATAATTGTAACTGTTTTAGTTACAATTAAAAGGATAACATAAAATAACCAAAAAATGTAAAAACTTTAAATAGAAACAAGAGAAAGGAGACGGGAACTTTGAAACGGTTTAAGTTTTATATGATTAGCGGTATTGTGCTCGTTTTGTTAATTGTTTGTAACTTCGTTGAGAAGCCGATTGCGAAGGTTGGAGAAGTGAAAGATACTGTTATGATGAAGTTGAATACGAAAGAGAGTATGGCGCAAATTGATGGGCAGACGATTTATTTTAAACAAATTGGTGAGGGGAAACCTCCGTTACTTATGCTTCACGGGTTTGGTGGTTCTTCTGATGGGTTTAGTGATATTTATCCGGAACTAGCGCGAGACCATACGATTATTGCGGTTGATATTTTAGGGTTTGGGCGTTCTTCTAAACCTATTGATTTTCAGTATTCGTTTCCTGCGCAAGTGAATTTATATTATAAGTTAATGAAGAAGCTCGGATACGATCAGTTTGCGGTGCTCGGCCATTCAATGGGCGGAGAGATGTCCCTTAATTTAGCGTATTTATATCCGGATGCAGTGACGCATCTCATCTTGGCGGATTCCACAGGGATAGAGTCTTTCCAGCAAAAAGAAAGTTATGAAGTACCACCGCTATCGACGGACTTACAAACTGTAACTGAGATTACGAAGTATAATAAAAATGAAGTGAAAAATAGTCGGGATGATAAAGAGCATTATGATCAGCTTACGAAAATGAGAGAGCGCCGCATTGCGATGGAAGCTGATAAAATTAAGGTGCCGACTTTAATTATATGGGGACGACATGATAAAAGTGTTTCTTGGAAAAATGGTGAACTGTATCATGGGCTATTTGCGAATAGTACGTTTCATATTATTGAAAAAGGATACCACGCACCGTTTCGTCAAGAACCAATTGAGTTTATGGAATATGTACAAGCATTTTTCGCGAAGCATCCACAATAAAAATTTTAAGCATAAATCCACTTCTTTCCTCATAGAGTGAAACTAATAAGGCTTGTCTAAGGAAAGGAATGAAGTGATTTGGAAACTTTACCATGGTGGGTGTATCTTGTAATTGTCGGGATTGTACTAAGTGGCTACATGGTTTTATATACTTCGAAAAAAGAGCAAGATATGGATAATGAGTTTATTGAAAAAGAAGGCGAAGTATATATGAAGCGCTTAGAAGAAGAGCGTGAGAAACGTAATCAGGATAGTGATAAAGATTCGGTATTGCTTTAATAAAAATTTTGAAAGACTACCACCTGGTAGAATTTTACAACTAGGTGGTAGCTTTTTTTCTTCTGGGGGAGCAGTATATGTTCATCAAGCTAAGGTTATATTAGTTTAATTTTACATGTATAAGAGAGTCATCATAAACTTTTATTGATGGTATTTATATATATTTTTACTCATAAGAATGGAACTAGCGGGGATTTTACTGGGGGGGGATTAACAATGCATAGGGATGAAACTTCATTACATCCTGATACAGGTGTTACATCTGTAATGTTTGTTGAGCGTTCATTAAATGAAATTCGTTTTTGGTCTAGAATCATGAAGGAGCATTCTTTTTTTCTTCGCTTAGGGTTTAGATGCGAGGATACTCAACTAATTGAAGAGGCTAATCAATTTTATCGATTGTTTGAACATATCGAACAAATAGCGCATTCCTATACAAATGAAACAGATCCTGAGCAAATAAAAAGATTTAATGCAGAAGTACAACAAGCCGCAACTAATATTTGGGGATTTAAAAGAAAAATTTTAGGATTAATTCTCACATGTAAATTGCCAGGACAAAATAACTTTCCACTGTTAGTTGACCATACAAGTAGGGAAGCTGACTATTTTAGAAAACGTTTAATACAATTAAATGAAGGGAAATTAGATGCCCTTCCTGATGCTATTATTAAAGAAAATGTTTTCTTTTTACGGATTATGGCAGACCATGCTAAATTTATTGGCCATCTTCTTGATCCATCGGAAAGAAAGCTTGTAGATACAGCACGGAATTTTAGCATTGATTTTGATGAATTGATGTATCAAGCAATTGACTTAGAATCTATGAAACCACAATCCCAAACAGTCCCACTTTTAGATCAATTTTTAGATCAAAATCGTGTGTCGGTTACATCTCTTCGGGATTTTAAGAAAACAGCACGTGATTTAATTGAGCAATGTAAAATAAAGAGTATCATTCATCCATTATTAGCAGACCATGTTTTCCGTGAAGCTGATAGATTTCTTGAAATCATTGATATGTATGATGTTCATCTTACAAATATTCAATCACAACCTAGATATTAGAAGATAAGGAAAGATACTATTTTTTCCTTAAGCCGAGAAGTTAACAATTTATTGTTAGCTTCTTTTCTTTGTGATTAAAATTTTCTTTTAAGGACTACATAAATCCCTTTGACCAAATATGTAATTCTTTGTAAAATGATATATATGGAAAGATTATGAATATACAGGAAATCTATGGATAGTAGATTTTAATAAATTATTCGGGGGAAATTTATTAGTTAAGTATATTAACTTGTTTGCACTACATTTTACAAATAAAGGGGTATTAGTAATCATGAAAGCAAAGAAATTAGTAAGTTTAGCGTTACCAGTTATGTTATTGAGTGGTTGTATTACAATTGAAACTGATGGTAAGAAAGCTGAGCCAAAGAAAGAAGAAACGCAAAAGGTAGAGAAAGAGAATAAGACTTCTGAAAAAGAGAGTAAGTCAACTGATAGCAAGAAAGAGGATAGCTTATCTGTAGCGAAAGGTGAAGGTACAAACAGTAGTTCATCAAGTAGTCAACCAAGTTCTTCTTCAAATAATTCAACTTCTTCTAGTTCTTCAACTGGTAAGGTAACTGGTTCAGATGTTGAAAGGTACAAGGCAGATATCATAAATAGTGCTACTCAAATTGAAGATACAATGAAATTAATTGAAGGAATAGCAGATTCAGACGTAAAATCATACAAACAAAAGAAAAGTGAAGTACAACTGAGTTTAGGTGGAGCAAAGGCAACTGCAACGAAACTGAAGAATCTACAAGCACCTCCTGAATTACAGGGAGAACAAGTGAAGATAAAGCAATCGATGGAACTGTATGCGGATTGTTTCCAACTTCTCTTTGATGCATTAGACCAAGAAGACGAGAGTAAAATGCATCAATCATTAAGTAAAGCACAAGAAGGTTCAAAACTGTTTGAAGAAGCAGCGAAGAGTGTCGGTAGCAAAACAAACTAAGAGTAAATTACTTTAAGGAGTATGAGGTATGAAAGTGAAGAAACTAATGGCTGCTGTAGTTCCAGTTACATTATTATTAAGTGGTTGTGTTACAGTAAAAGATTCGGCAAGTAAAGAAGCAAAGACAGAAGAAACAAGTAAAGCTAAGTCTTCTGGAACAAAAGAAAAATCAACTAATTCGAAAGAAGAAAGTAAAGATGTTCAAAAGGTTCGAGTTTTAGATGAAGATTATGCACAATATTTATTAGACATTGAACAGGATATGTTAAGACGATTTGATTACTATGATGCATCTGTAAAGGATTTGAGAAACGGAAGTAAATCAAAAGCTGAGGTATTAGATAGTGTTAAAGACATCTATAAAGTATTTGATAAGATAGAGAAGATTTCTGCACCGCCAAAACATAAAGAAGACCAAAAAGAGATTGAAAGAGCTGCAGGTAAACTAAGAGAAACATTCGGTGAAATAGAGAAGTTATTCAACGATAAAGGTTTTAGCTTAGAGACTGATAAGGAAATCTTAAATAAAGCAAATATAAAATTAGAGGAAGCAAAACGTATTTGGAAACCTACATTTGATAAGTTAAGGGCTGAAGTAAAAGGTGATACAACCACGGAAAAATCTACTAGTACAACAAGTAGTTCTACACAGGCAAACCCAACTACTGGCAGTCAGGCTCAAACAGATAAAAGTCAAGCAAAAACTGGGGTATTTGTAGATACAGTTGGTACAAGTGAAGAGTTAGGAATTAGTTATAGCAACATGCAGAAGAACATTAAAGATGGTACTGAGATTATTGGTAATTGGGGTATTGATTACGGCAGTGGCGTAAAAACTACGCTAGTACTAAAAGGTGATAAAACATTTGAGTCTTATGCGAATGGTTCTTATCCGAATAAAGATAACTATTTAACAGGAACATATACGGTGGATGTCCCATCATTCCAGTTATCTTTAAAAGTAACAAAAGCAGTTAAAGACGGTCAAGAAGTAAAGTTAACAAATGATAGTATCATGTATAAATTGCAAAACTATGATGGAAACACATTACAAATTTATCATATGGACGATAATGTTCGTATTCGATATGTAAAACAATAAATAATTGGTGAAAAACTCTGTAATAAATTTTACAGGGTTTTTTATTAGTTTTAATTTAATTTCTTCATTATCTTTCCAGACGCTGTCCATACTAGTATAAGTTGAGAAATGAACAAAACGATAATGATAGGCAGTTGATGTAACTCCATAGTAACTGTAACCATCTAAAGCCCAATTCATACACTATGGTGGAGGATTTTCACCTAATAACCGGATGAAAAAGGGGTGTAATCATGAAGAAACGTACTGTTAATGAAGCGGGAGGGAAAGTGCCGCAACCAATCCGCAGCGACGGAGCAGGTGCAATTGATTCTGGACCTCGTAATGTTATGCGAGATATTCAAAATCCGAATATGCTTGTTCCACCTATAACGGATGCAGGATTAGTTCCTAACTTGAAGTTTTCATTCTCGGACACTTCTATGATTTTGAAACACGGCGGGTGGTCTCGGGAGATTACTGCTCGGGAACTACCAGTTTCGACGACGATTGCTGGGGTAAATATGAGCTTAACGGCCGGTGGAATACGAGAACTTCATTGGCATAAAGAAGCGGAATGGGCGTATATGCTTTTAGGACGGGCACGCATAACGGCTGTTGATCAAAATGGACGGAATTTTATTGCTGATGTTGGACCAGGTGATCTTTGGTATTTTCCGCCTGGTATTCCGCATTCCATTCAAGGATTGGAACATTGTGAATTTCTACTTGTTTTCGATGATGGACATTTTTCTGATTTATCTACTTTAGCTATTTCTGATTGGTTTGCGCATACGCCAAAAGAAGTGTTGTCGGCTAATTTTGGAGTACCTGAGAGTGCTTTTCATTCTATCCCTTCAGGTCAAGTTTATATTTATCAAGGAGAGGTGCCAGGTTCGCTTGAAAGTCAGGAAGTTCAATCACCGAAAGGGGAAGTTCCTTTAACATTTAAACATGAACTGTTAAAACAAAAGCCAATTAAGACTCCTGGTGGTAGCGTTCGAATTGTAGATTCTACAAATTTCCCTATTTCAAAAACGATCGCAGCAGCGCTCGTTGAGGTTGAGCCTGGTGGAATGAGAGAACTTCATTGGCACCCGAATAATGATGAATGGCAATATTATTTGACAGGAGAAGCGAGAATGACTGTGTTTCTTGGAAATGGTACCGCTCGTACATTTGATTATAGAGCTGGTGATGTCGGATATGTACCGTTTGCGACGGGGCATTATATTCAAAATACAGGTACCGAAACATTATGGTTTTTAGAGATGTTCAGAAGCAATCGTTTTGAAGATGTATCGTTAAATCAATGGATGGCACTGACTCCTAAAGAAATAGTGGAGAGTAATATACATGTTGGCCCGCAAGTAATGGATTCCCTGCGTAAGGAGAAGTGGCCTGTTGTGAAATATCCGGGGTTTTCATATAGTCCGAAAAATGATGAGTAAAAATGAAAATTTGCGTTATTCTTTCTGGAGACTGATAAGAAGGGATGGCGTATTTTTTATGCCTAATCTAGTCTTTATCCCGCTATTTGCCGGGCTGTCTGTAAAAGCCCGATTGGTGAGGGCTGATTAAAGTTTCACTTTATTAGTATCCGCTCTTTGTATTATTGTTCGGGAAATTATTATTGGAGCATAGTATAGGGAAGATACATATAAAATAGCACTATTATAAGCTGTAACGCATAAGTTGCACAGGCGATGCAACGATAACTAGCTTTACTCTTCATCATTTATTTGAACATAATGGGCATAGAGAGGTGATAAACACAGTATGATTTTTAGTGAGCGTTTAAAAGAAGAAAGGGAAAAAAGAAATTGGTCGCAAAATGATTTGGCTGAAAAAATTCATGTAAGTAGGCAATCTGTTTCGAAATGGGAGACGGGAAAGAACTATCCGAGCATTGAAATTATTATTCATTTAAGTGATTTGTTCGATATTACGATTGATGAACTGCTAAGGAGTGATGAAGAATTGACGCAGAAAGTAATTGAAGATAGTAAGAAATTGGCATATCCAAAATGGAAGGTGTTTTTTGATAGTTTATTTATGATAGGGGTATTTTTACTTATTGCAAAAATCGTTGTATGGATGCTAAATAAATTTGCTGGAGCAAGTATTGCAATTGTAGCAGATGCGCCATATGTAATGAATCTTTTGCCCCTTGTATTCATGATTATAGGTGGTATAGGTTCTGATAAGTTGAAGAAAATATATAAATAGAGGAAAGATTTGAAAGAAATCCCCTACACTAGCTGTTCTTTTCACTTAAATTGTGTACTATAAAGGATAGGATGACATAAAGAAGGGGATATAGAGAATGGAATTTCATGAACAGAAGATTTTGCCGGCAGTGAGGCAAATTAAAGATTTGGAAAAGCTATTACATAGTTCGTATGAATATATCGTTATTTTAGATATTCATGTCGGCCAATTGAAGAGTGTTATATCACTTGCGAAGCAATATTGTAAAAAGGTGTTTTTACATGTGGATTTAATTCATGGCTTGCAGAGTGATGGGCATGCGACGGAATATTTATGTCAGGAGTTTAGACCGTACGGGTTACTTTCGACAAAGGCGAGCGTTATTATGAAGGCGAAGCAAAAAGGTGTTGTGGCAATACAACGCATCTTTTTAATCGATTCGAGTGCGATGGAGAAGAGCTGCAATCTTTTAGATAAGACGAAACCGGATTATATTGAGGTGCTTCCAGGAGCAATGACGGATATTATCGCTGAAGTGAAAGAGCGTACTGGTGTACCGATTTTAGCAGGTGGTTTTATTCGTACTGTAGAAGATGTGGAAAGAGCTTTAAACGCTGGTGCGACAGCGATTACGACGTCAAAACGCGAACTATGGAAACATTACCAAAAAAAGTGACGAAAATGTGAAAAAATTCTGTTGACACCGCTTTCATAAGAGGTTAACATTATAGACAAGTTAATAAACGTGACGGAGAAAAGAAGAGATCCACATTTCATTGTTTCTATATAAATTTATATAGAAGCGTGCAAAGCTGTGGGTCTTTTTCTTTTGACAAAAACGAATGGCCATTCATTTTACCTCTATCACATTTGGAAGCGTTTAAATTGATTGTGGAGGGATACTATGTCAGCATTTTTAGGAGAGTTAATAGGGACTGCGTTGTTAATTGTACTTGGTGGCGGCGTTTGTGCTGGTGTAAGTTTAAAGAAATCGTTTGCGAAAGATTCAGGTTGGATTGTTATTACAATGGGCTGGGGCTTAGCAGTAGCGGTTGCAGCGTATGCGGTTGGATCAATTAGTGGGGCACATTTGAATCCAGCTTTAACGATAGGACTAGCATTTAAGGGAGCGTTCCCATGGAGTGACGTACCAGGTTATATCGTAGCACAAATGATTGGGGCAATTATCGGGGCAGTTATCGTATATTTACATTACTTACCACACTGGAAAGAAACAGAAGATCCAGGAACAAAGTTAGGTGTATTTGCAACAGGTCCAGCAATTCCGAACACATTTGCAAACCTTTTAAGTGAAATGATTGGAACATTCGTTTTAGTATTTGGTATATTAGCAATTGGTGCAAATAAATTTGCAGATGGATTAAATCCATTTATCGTAGGTTTCTTAATTGTAAGTATTGGTTTATCATTAGGTGGGACAACAGGATACGCAATTAACCCAGCACGTGATTTAGGTCCGCGTATCGCACACTTCTTCCTTCCGATTGCAGGAAAAGGCGGTTCAAACTGGAAGTATGCATGGATTCCAGTAGTAGGTCCAATTTTAGGTGGATCACTTGCAGGTTTATTCCATCAAGTTGTATTTGAAGGAAAGCAAAATTCAGCACTTATTTATGTGATTATCGCAACTGTGATTGTACTAGCAATCTCTTATATGACAAGTAAAAAAAGCGGAAGCAATACAAATAGTAGAAAAGTAGCATAAGGGGGAAACCGATATGAAAAAATATATTCTTTCATTAGACCAAGGAACAACAAGCTCACGCGCAATTCTTTTCAATAAAAAAGGTGAAATTGTTCATTCAGCTCAAAAAGAGTTTACACAACATTTTCCAAAGCCGGGCTGGGTAGAGCATAATGCACAAGAAATTTGGGGATCTATTTTAGCAGTTATCGCAACTTGCTTAAGCGAAGCAGATGTAAAACCAGAACAAATCGCAGGTATCGGTATTACGAACCAACGTGAAACAACGGTTGTCTGGGATAAAACAACTAGTAAACCAATTTACAACGCAATTGTATGGCAATCTCGCCAAACAGCTGAAATTTGTGATGAGTTAAAAGAAAAAGGTTATAGCGAAATGGTTCGCGAAAAAACAGGTCTTTTAATTGATGCATACTTCTCTGGTACGAAAGTAAAATGGATTTTAGATAACGTTGAAGGTGCAAGAGAGAAAGCAGAAAACGGTGATCTATTATTCGGAACAATTGATTCGTGGCTTGTATGGAAACTATCTGGTGGTAAAGCACACGTAACAGATTATTCAAACGCATCACGTACGTTAATGTTTAATATTCACGACTTACAGTGGGATGATGAGCTTCTAGAAATGTTAACAGTACCAAAGAGCATGCTTCCAGAAGTACGTCCATCATCTGAAATTTACGGAGAAACAATTGATTACCACTTCTTCGGCCAAAATGTACCGATTGCAGGTGTAGCTGGTGACCAACAAGCAGCGTTATTTGGACAAGCTTGTTTCGGTGAAGGTATGGCGAAAAATACTTACGGAACTGGTTGCTTCATGTTAATGAACACAGGTGAAAAAGCAGTAGCTTCTGAGCACGGTCTATTAACAACAATTGCATGGGGAATAGATGGTAAAGTAAACTACGCATTAGAAGGAAGTATTTTCGTAGCAGGTTCTGCAATTCAGTGGTTACGTGACGGAATGCGCATGTTTAAAGATGCAAGTGAGAGTGAAGTGTATGCGAGTCGCGTTGAATCAACTGATGGTGTATACGTTGTACCAGCATTCGTTGGACTAGGAACACCTTATTGGGATAGTGAAGTACGCGGCGCTATGTTTGGTGTAACACGCGGTACGACGAAAGAGCACTTCATTCGTGCAACGCTAGAATCTTTAGCTTACCAAACGAAAGATGTATTATGCGCAATGGAAGCAGATTCAGGTATTGAACTGAAAACATTACGCGTTGATGGCGGAGCAGTTAAAAATAACTTCTTAATGAAGTTCCAAAGTGATATTTTAGATGTTCCTGTAGAGCGTCCAGTGATTAACGAAACAACGGCTCTAGGTGCAGCATACTTAGCTGGTCTTGCGGTTGGATATTGGAAAAACCAAGATGAAATTAAATCACAGTGGCATATGGACAAACGCTTTGAACCAACGATGGAAGCGGAAACAAGCGAAGAGCTATATGCTGGATGGAAAAAAGCAATTGAAGCAACAAAAGCTTTCAAATAATCATAAACAGTGTTATAATGGTGACAAGTTAATAATTCGGTAGGAGATTTGGAGAGACCACAACGCGCTATAGAGGCGAAATCTATAGCGGAGTTTGTGGTCTCTTTTTTCGTTATCAAAGGGAGGAATTACCATGAAATTTTCAAGTAAACAACGTAAAGACGTATTAAACGGAGTAAATAAACAAGAGTTAGATGTGATCGTAATTGGTGGAGGTATTACTGGTTCTGGTATTGCATTAGATGGAGCAACACGCGGGTTATCAACAATTGTGTTTGAAATGCAGGACTTTGCAGCAGGTACATCAAGTCGTTCAACGAAGCTTGTACACGGTGGTCTACGTTATTTAAAACAACTTGAAGTGAAAATGGTAGCAGAGGTGGGTAAAGAGCGTGCGATCGTATATGAGAACGGTCCCCATGTAACAACACCAGAGTGGATGTTACTTCCGTTCCATACAGGCGGTACGTTCGGATCATTTAGTACATCAATTGGTCTTCGTGTATACGACTTCTTAGCAGGTGTAAAACGAAGCGAGCGCAGAAAGATGTTTAACCGTGAAGAAACGCTAAACAAAGAGCCTCTTGTAAAAAAAGAAGGATTAAAAGGCGGCGGTTACTACGTAGAATATCGTACAGACGATGCGCGTCTTACAATTGAAGTAATGAAAGAAGCAATTGAGCATGGTGCGAAAGCTGTTAACTACGCAAAAGTAGACAGTTTCTTATATAAAGATGGAAAAGTATGCGGTGTACGTGTAATCGATTTACTAGACGGTGAAGTATATGAAGTTTACGGTAAGAAAATTGTAAACGCAGCTGGTCCTTGGGTAGATACACTTCGTGAAAAAGATAACTCGAAAAAAGGAAAAGTACTTCAGTTATCAAAAGGTGTTCACTTAGTAATTGATCAAAAACGTTTCCCACTCGGGCAAGCAATTTACTTCGATACACCAGATAAACGTATGGTGTTCGCGATTCCTCGCGGAGGAAAAACATACGTAGGTACAACAGATACGTTCTATGATAAAGACGCAGCTGTACCACAAATGACAACAGAAGATCGCACATACATCATTAATGCAATTAACTACATGTTCCCAAGCGTGAAAATTACAGAGAAAGACATTGAATCAAGCTGGGCTGGTGTACGTCCGTTAATTTATGAAGAAGGTAAGAATGCATCTGAAATTTCTCGTAAAGATGAAATTTGGACTTCTGAATCTGGTTTAATTACAATCGCAGGTGGTAAATTAACAGGATACCGCAAAATGGCTGAAATGGTAGTAGATTACGTAACGAACTTACTACAAAAAGAAGGTCATAGTGCATATCCGAAGAGTGATACGAAACATATGCCGATCTCTGGTGGACATGTAGATGGTTCACACGGATTCCCGGCATTCGTTGCGAAAAAAGCAGACGAAGGTACGAAATCTGGTTTAACGAAAGCACAAGCAGAAGAATTCGCAAAATTCTATGGTTCTAACGTTGATGTACTATTTGGCTTAGCGAAAAAACATAAAGACGAAGCGAAAGAATACAACATGCCGCTTGACGTTCTAATCCCACTTGTATACGCAATGGATTACGAAATGACAGCAAAACCAGTTGACTTCTTCGTACGCCGCAGAGGCGCTGTATTCTTCAACATCCACTGGGTATATGAGTGGAAAGAAGCAGTAATCAACTACATGGCTGCGAAACTAGGCTGGAGCAAAGAAGAACAAATGAAATATACAGCTGAACTAGAAAAAGCATTAACAGACGCTGTAATTCCTGTAGATCAACAAGAACAGGCAGCTGCGTTAGCGTAAAATAGAGAACCACCTGAAGGGGAGCCTTTAGGTGGTTTTTTTATGGGTTATTTTTCTAACTATGTTGTATAACGACATATGTTGTTATACTATGTATATAAGGTGGTGGTATTGTTGGACAAAGAAATCTTGAAGGGAAGTATAGATATTTTATTACTTTCTATCATTGCAAAACGTGATACATACGGCTACGAAATAGCTCAAAGTTTAAAGGATGCAAGTGAAGATTTGTATAGTATGGGACAGGGAACTTTGTATCCTGCTTTAAAGCGATTAGAGAAAAAGGAGTTTCTTGAATCTTATTGGAATGAATCTGAGAATGGGATGAAAAGGAAATTCTATACTATTACAGATAAAGGGAAAAAAGAATTGCAGAAGAAAGTGAACTCTTGGGAGAGTGTAACAGCATTAATTCAAGCTTGTCAGAAAGGAGTTATTTATGAGTGAATTTGATGGGTATATTAAGTCTATTTTAGCCTATTCAGAACTTAGTGATATTGAACAGGATGAGTTATTTCTAGAAATGTATGATCACTTGAACAGCTTGAAAGAAGAATATATGGAACAAGGTATGAATGAAAAAGAAGCGATTTATAAAGCAATTCAAAGTTTTGGAGAATCAAAATTTATTGGCGTAGAGATTAATAAATCGGTATACGAAGTTCCTAGGCCATTAAAGGTATTATCAAAAATTTTATGTATTCCTTATATAATCATTTGTTTTATTGTCTTTTTAGGAACGTTTATTTCAACTTCTACATTTGACTCTGTTCGCAGTTTGACAGGTGGTGGGACTGTCTATCATCCCATTGAATTTTGGCAGCAATTTTTACATATATCTGATTTAGAAACGTTATTACAACTTTTTGGAATAACACTTTGGCAAGTTAAAGATTTTATTGCACATCCAGGTCCTTGGGGAAACTCAACTTATTGGTTAAGCGTTTTACAACATATAATATTAGTAGTTCCATTCGGATTTTTCGTTCCAGTGCTGATTAATAAAGTGACTAACTATAAGAAAGCTCGTAAGTGGTATGTTATGACCTTTCTTGTTTGGGAGATATTACATTTACTAACTTTGTCTGATGTTTTTGATGTGTGGCGGATTGCTATAAATATGCTCGGTGCGTCGGTAGGATATCTTTTATTTATAAGCATGATACAAATAGATAATAAATTCAGGATAATGCGCAAGAAGATATTTGAAAATTAGCTTGCTATTCTGTAGTTTAAATTATACAAATTTAGTTTGATGGTAATAGAGTATTGCTGAAAACATAGGTGCTATATAGTGAGAGGATTTTTTATATTCGTAATAGGTGTTGTTCCTTGTTTATTCATCCTGTTATGAAACGGGTACATAATCCGTCTTTTATTGGTGCTATAAATGATGAGAGCGGCACAGCTGAACTAGAAAAAGTCTAGAACAACAAGAACAGGCAGCTGCGTTAGCGTAAAATAGAGAACTACCTGAAGGGGAGCCCTTTAGGTGATTTTTTCTCTTGACTAAAAATAAATAAAATGTGTTACAATGATGATAGAGTATTTAGTGTGAATTTTGCATAAAATAAAAAAGACAGAAGCCTGAGAAACTTCTGCCTTTGTAACCTAACTTGCTATTGTGGTGGTAGTAGGTGCGGTTATAAGACAATTACATTAACGTTTTAGCCGAGAACCGCCCTTACCTTTTCCACGAAGCAGGGTGGTTCTCGCTTTTTTGTATACAGAAATTAGCCACGGACCGACGTATCTTCTACCGATGACAACGCCAGCTCCGGTTAGGATACCATACACTAATTTAATTACAAACATCGCGATCATTTTATCACCTCCCCCCTTTTTTCAAAATGGAAGAGATGATTACCACACCTACTAGTTATAGCTTATTAAGTTACATTTCCATTGTATTATGTTTTAAAATAGGGAACAAGACATATGGATAAAAATCCCTATCTTTAAGCAGAGCATAAGTATCAAGGGACAAGAAGCAAATAAATATACATAAAAAAACGGTATGGACATTACCATCCGTATTTTTTTATGTATTTATAAAACTTTTCCATACAGTGCGTCGTCTAATATATGGGAAGGAGGAAATGATGTGGATGAATTAACGATAGAAGCGTTTGAAATAGAAGATAAGGAGGACCTTATCGACGAAATAATGAACAAGTATGGACAAGAAGTCCTGCAGCTTGTGTATTCGTATGTGAATAATAAAGAGGTTGCGGAGGATTTAACGCAAGATATATTCGTGAAATGCTATAAATCTCTTCATACATATAAAGGGAATTCGAATTTGAAAACATGGTTATGGAGAATTGCAATCAATCAATGTAAGGACTATTTAAAAAGTTGGTATAACAAAAAAGTTATCGTGACAGAGGATGACTTTACGTATATGGAGAGTCAAAAAGAAAGTGTGGAACAAACTGTCATTCAAAATGCGGAGGATCGTGAACTGGCTTCTGCAGTAATGAGTTTACCGATAAAATATCGAGAAGTGATTTATCTATTTTATTATGAGGAATTATCAATTAAAGAGATTGCTACAGTAATAGAAGTAAAGGAAAACACGATAAAAACGAGACTGAAAAAAGCGAAGGAACTTTTGAAGGAAGGATTGGAGGAATAATCAAATGGAAGATCGATTAAAAGGCTTGCGAAAATCAATGGAGAACACAACGTTTAAACATTTGAGTTTTTCTGATCAACACCAGAAGCAGGTGCGCGAAAAAATTAAGCAATCGTCCGAAAAGGAAGAAGATATCCTTTTAGCAGTGTTACAACTTCTTATGAATGAAAAAACAGGTTATGAATTGATGCAGTTGCTAAGAGGGAGAGGGATTCAAAAATTCGAAGGTGATGAAGGGTCTCTATACACTTTATTACATCGTTTAGAACAGAATCGCTTTATCCAATCTAGCTGGGATCAAGCAGGAGCTAAATATTATCAATTAAATGATAAAGGAAACAAGATGCTGCGAAAGGCAGAGAAGAATGCTACGAAGGCACGATTTATATTAAAAGGATTAGTACAGGAGTGAGAAAAAATTGAATCAAAAAGGGGAGCGTTTTTTAAAAGAAGTTACGAATCATATTAAATCAAAAGAAGCGAAGGACTTAGTAGCAACGGAACTAGATTTTCACTTGAAACAGACGAAGAATATGTGGATAGAGAAAGGCTTAAGTGAGGAAGTTGCTGAAGATAAGGCTGTTGAACAAATGGGAAGTCCAATTAAGCTTGGCCAGGAACTTAATAAACTACATAAGCCAAAGGTTGATTGGTTCTTAATTGGTTTATTAGTGGCTGCGATGGGGCTAGGTTTTTTGCCAGTTATAGCGCTTGGACATGCTGACTTATTAATGAATAAGGTGATATTTGTAATTCTCGGTGTTACAACAGCGATTGGGATGATGCTATTTGATTATCGGAAGTTAGAGAGGCTTGGGTGGCTGTTTTATACAATTGGTGTACTTATCTTGTTAATGATAAAATGTTTTCCGACTGCTTCTTTGAATGGAGAACCATTACTAAAAATTGGTTCCGTCATAATTGATTGTTTAATGACAATACCATTCTTTTTTCTAGGCTGGGCTTCTTTTTTCAATAACAGTAGATTAAAGTTTATACATCTTCTCATGTTGTATTTATTTTCTTTATATTTATTTCTAACTACATCAACTCTTTTACCACTGTTCATCTATATCACGATGGTATTTGTTATGCTTTGGTGGAGTAAGTTAGGAAAGAAAACGGCATGGCTCATTACGATTTTACCTATTGTACCATTGATTATTAGGGATCTACTTTCCTGGTCTGCTGTAAAAGAATACCGTATGGCCAGAATTTTAGGAATGTTAAATCCAGAGCATGATCTATGGTATTTACGTTTAAAAGAGGCGATGTCTTCAGCAGGTTGGTTTGGTACATATGAAAATATAAAGTCTATCCGTGCTGCCCATACTGATTTTGTATTTGCAAGTTTGACTTACTATTATGGATATGTACTTGCGCTAGTTCTTGTCGTGATTCTTTCTCTTTTTGCAGTAAGAATAATGAACATAGCTTATAAAATAAATGATGGTTATGGTAAATTGCTTCTCGTTGGCGGAGTGACTCTTTTTGTAATCCATTTTATTTGTAATGTTGGCATGACCCTCGGGATATTACCACGTGTTTCTATATCATTACCATTTATTAGCTACGGATTGATACCAACTCTGTTTCATGCATTTATAATGGGAATTGTGTTAAGTGTATATCGACGTAAAGATATTCCTTTTAGAATGAGAAAAACACCTTGATAATCATCAAGGTGTTTTAGTTATTAGCTCAAAACTCTCCGAATCAGCCCCAAGCACAAAAGGACTAACCTCGCCAACGCTATAAAGTTGCAACTCATGCATCGCGCGTGTACAAGCAGTGTAGAACAATCTACGAACGCTCTCATCGCTGTACACATCTTTAGAAGCATTGTAAATAATAACAGCGTCAAATTCGATACCTTTCGCTAAGTAAGCAGGGATTACGACAATGCCTTGCTCATACTCGGCTGAGTTACTCTTCACGAGTTTAATATTATCGATATGATTAAGTGCTTCGTATGCAGCGGCGCTTTCAGCTGCGGATTTACATATAATTGCGATTGTATTGTGTTGCTCTTTTTGTAGTTCAGCAACTTTGGCAGTAATATGTTCGTGCAGTTCGCTCTCATTCGCTACTTTCGTCACTGTAGGTTTCTCGCCGTCACGTTCAAAGGCGTGAATGTTCTTGCCTTCCGGTACGAGAGCACGTGTAAATTCAATAATCGGTTTTGTTGAGCGATAGCTACGAGTTAAGTTAATACCGTTCGTTTCATCCGGTCCGTATAAGTTAGTAAGTGTATTGAAATTCACTGCTTCACTTGCATGGGCAAATATCGCTTGATTAAAGTCTCCGAGTACCGTCATTTTTGCGGCAGGGAAGAGACGTTTTAAAAACTCGAACTGAAACGGAGAATAATCTTGCGCTTCATCTACGAGTGCGTGTTTAATCGATCTGTTCGTTTGGAAGCCTTCAATTAATTCTTTTAAAAGTAAAAATGGAGTCGCATCCTCGTAATATAGCTTTCCTTCATCAAGCATGTTCACTGTTAATGAGCAAATGTCATCCCATTCTTTCGGTTTTTCTCCAGTAACCCACGATGCGTCTGTGAAGAGTTGTTTATAGATTCCTGTGAAATTGATGAAGCGCAGTGTTTGAACGCCTTTACGAAGTGGCTTCAATTTTTTACGGACAATCATACGTCCCAGGACTTTCGTTTCTTTCTCATAGTCATTAAAAGAGTTGTCGTCAAACTCGCCTTTTTTCTGTAAATATTTATAAGCCTTTTGGTATTCATCTTTACTAAGTAATTCAATTTCTTCTTCTACCCAAGGCTTTTTCAGTTCTGCTTTTTCGAGTGCATCTATTTGTTTATTTAGCCAATCCGTTAACTTTTCAATTCGACTATGGAAGCGGAGGGAGGAGTCAGTATTATAAAATTGCTCTGTAATCTCTTTTGCAGAGACGATCAGTTTTCCTCTAAATTTCATTCCTCTAAATAGCATGCCTGAAGATTCAAGAGATTGTCTGTACGCTCTAATCATCTCGAAAAATTGAGTGGATGCTTTAAATCGGATGCTCGCATTTCTCGTTTTATAGGTAGGGCTATTCGTTTCAGTTAACATATATTCCAATTGCTCATAAGGGTCTTCAACATCAAATGACTTACTTAGTCTATGGTTTAAATATTCTTGGAATGTTACTTGCTGCATATTTTCTTCACCGAGTTCAGGTAGTACGTTAGATACGTAGCTATTGAACATAGAGTTAGGGGAGAAGAGAATAATTTGATCCGCTTTTAGCCATTCGCGATATTTATATAGTAAGTAGGCGATTCGCTGAAGGGCAGCAGATGTTTTGCCACTACCAGCAGCTCCTTGAACGATAAGGAGTCGGCCTTCATCGTGACGGATAATTTCATTTTGCTCACGCTGAATCGTAGCGACGATACTTTGCATATGTTTGTTCGTACCTTTTCCGAGTGCTTGTTGCAGAATTTCATCGCCAATTGTAAGGCTCGTATCGAACATGGAATCAATCTCGCCATTTTGAATAATGTATTGTAATTTTTTCTCCACATTACCGCGAATTACGCCGCCTGGTGTGTTGTACTCAGCTGGTCCTGGTGGGTAGTCGTAATAAACACTTGAAATTGGGGCGCGCCAGTCATAAATAAGAAAGTTTTCTCCGCTTGCATCAGTAAGGGTAGAAACACCGATATAGATTTGTTCTGTGGAAGGTTCGCCTTCTTCAGTGAAATCGATGCGTCCGAAGTAAGGTGCTTTTTGCATACGTCGCAGCGCGGCAAGTCGATTAAAGGTGTGTTTATGGGTGATTTGTGTAACAGCTAGTGATTGAGCTTGTTGTCTTAAGTTGATAACTGTTTCAAGGTAATCATCAAAAGTATCTGTATTCACTTTAACGTCATCCCAGAAGTGTTTACGGATGTTGATTACTTCTGCCCGGCGTCTGCCAGTTTCGTTTTCCAGCTTATCAATTTGCTGCGTAATAGTTTCGATTACGGTATCCAATCGTTTTTGCTCTAGATCAAGTTTTTTGTTCATACGTAAGCACTCCTTTAAAAGTGAAAAATAGAGGTTGACTGAAGAAAAATTTTGTTGTACAATTAAGATACGGATAAATACGTTCTTTATATTTTTTAAAACGTGTTTCTGTACTAATTTAACATAGTTTTTGAATTTAATCAATGATAATAAGATAAACCTTGGTTCCGTGTAGCGTGGATCAAGGTTTTTTTGTGTTTTTAAGAGGGAATCACACTTGTTGTCGTTTTTTGTCGGTAAGTCGATATATTTGAAAAATCGCCGATATAATTTCATTTACCGAATCTGGATATAACTATCGGGAGAAGAGGATATAAAAAAAGCTCGGGCCGAAGCCCAAGCTTTTTACTTCATTATTTCTTTTCTTCTTTTTTATCGTCAGCTTTTTGCTCTTTGAAAAGATCTTTTAAATCTTTATCGTCAACTTTTACGTCAGCTTTTTTGATTTCTTTCATCATTAAGTCATTCATAAATTGAGCATCTTGCGTTTTTTCTTGAGCTAGTGATTTTTTAATATCAGCTTTTGATTTATCGAAAGTTGCATCTGCGTGATTATCAGTTACTTTAATAATATGGTAACCGAATTGTGTTTTTACAGGTTCGCTTACTTCATCTTTTTTCAACTTTTGAGCTGCTTCTTCAAATTCTTTTACCATTTTCCCTGGTCCGAAGAATCCTAAGTCGCCACCTTTTTCTTTTGAACCTGTATCTTCAGAGTATTGCTTTGCTAATTCTTCGAAAGATTTACCTTGAGCAAGTTCATCTTTCACTTTTTTA
Organism: Bacillus sp. FSL K6-0268; assembly: GCF_038005425.1. Taxonomy (NCBI): domain Bacteria; kingdom Bacillati; phylum Bacillota; class Bacilli; order Caryophanales; family Bacillaceae; genus Bacillus; species Bacillus sp. FSL K6-0268. The sequence goes on along the minus strand of NZ_JBBOTF010000001.1, from coordinate 2,331,371 downwards.
GCAGTTTCTTCATCTTTTACAAGGATATGACTTGCTTTAATTTCTTTTTTATAATCCTCGAATTTTGCTTTTACATCTTTATCAGTAATCGATTGTTCAACCGCTTTTTCTTGAGCTAATTGAGCACGCACACTATTTTTGATAGTTTCTTCTTTAATACCTTGTTGTTTCATTAGTGTATCGAATTGATCACCGTATTGTTTTTTCATTTCATCGAACTTTTTGTCTACATCTTTGTCTTCAACTTTGTAGTTTTTAATAAGAACTTTTTCCATAACCATGTTGTTTAGTACTTGTTTACCAGCTTGTGTCTTCATTTGATCGTAGAATTCTTCTTTTGTAATGTCACCAGCTTTAGATGTAACGATTTTGTCTGATGATGATGTTCCACATGCTGATAATGCGATTACACTTGTTGCGGCTAAGGCAAGCATAGCTTTCTTCATTCGATAAACACTCCTACTATTATGTATTTTTAATTTATCCTACACCGATGAATTTTAAATTCATAAGAGCCCGATTAAGTCTCACTGATACTTTTGCTTTTTTGTATTGGTAAAGCGCGCTTAACAGGGCTTACCGTGGCTGAGGATAAAGTTTTGATGAATGTTTTGTTCTATAGTATAAGCAATATGTACAAAATTTAATATATCATATTTCGACGCGTTTTCATATTGATAAAGAAAAATTAACCAGTACGTGTCAGATTTTGAAAGTGTGCCATATTGGGCGTATGCCGCATATACAGAATAGAGGAGGGGATGGGGATGAATTCTCAACTTATTTTATTACTTGTACTGTTTATTTTATTGGTTATTGTAGGTATAATTTGCTTATAGAGGAAAAAAGTGAGGAAGGGGCTTTCCTTCCTCACTTTCCATGAAATATAATTTCTATATAACTAGAAATTAATAAAATTGTTATACATACATTAATAACCCGAAAGACACCGGGCTGGCGGCTCGCAGCTATTTGTTTTCGTTCACACAGTGTATGTGTCATGAAATTCGTGTAAAATATAACAAGAAGTGCGAATGCGACAAAAACAACTGTTATAAGTGTCATGAGGCGAGACCTCCTTTTGGCTAAAATACATATACATATATTGTATCACACGATATTTTGTTCGTGTTACAAAATTCAGAAATAGAAGACTTTGTGTTAGAAAGTGAGGGAGAAAATGGACGTTGTTAGAAGATTAGAACAAGCTGAATACTACGTAGACCTACTATTTAAAATGATTGATGAAGAGAAGTGTCCATTTTATTCTTTGATCATAAAGAAAAAAGCTCGTAAAAAAGATATTGAACGTATACTAAATCTTTGTGAAAAACTGAACGAGCAATATGTAGTGGAGAAAGCAGAAGGGCTTCTTTTGTTCGATGCGCTGTTAGATCAATTTGAAAAAGCGCTTCCACATCAGCTCGAAGTAAACGAAACTGCGGAAGCGCTAGCAAAACAAGGTTTATTTAAGCCGCTTATGAATGAATTCTTAAGCATGATTGCGAAAAAATAAATAGATTATTTCTTAACTAACTTTTGATCGGATTCTGTAAAGTTCTCTTCAATATCTTCTAATGATTTCTCAAAAATATCGATGAAGTCTTGTCCGTAAATATTACGCAGGATTGCAATCAGTTCGATATTTTCTGGGAACTTCCCATAAAAATTACGAAGTGCAAGAGCCCCATTAAACACTGAATTATTTTCAGGATCATACTCCTCCATTAAGCGAAGTAGTAATTCTTCCCCTTTGTCTGTAATTTCAATGTACGTATTTCGTTTATCATCTTCCTTTTTTGAGAATACAAGATAGCCGCGTTCTTCAAGCTTTTTAGAGAAGTTAAACGCCGTTGATACGTGCATAACTCCAAACTTAGCAATCTCAGAAATAGAAGCCCCTTTTAAATGATAAGCGATTGTTAAAATATGATGTTCATTAATATTTAAATCGTAAGGTTTAATCCACTGCTGCCAATCTTTCTCTACACATTTCCATAACGCTTTCGATAATTGAGCAATGCGTTGGCTGAAAATCATCGCTTCTTTTACCGAGTAATCTTTTTCTCCACTTTTCATGTACTCACCCACTTTAACATTCTTTTTTCATTACTATCTATTATGCCAGTAAAATAAAAATTAATAAAGTCTTTTTGTGAGAATTGTGAAAATTTTTTAACAAAATGACATTCTATACAAATCATGCATAACTATGGAAGCGTTTTATGAGTCGTGAATACATGCGTTGTCCTTACATGTTAATTGATAACATATATTGTAAATGCATAAAAACACGGCATATCTATACGATATGCCGTGTCAAGGTCAATTTATATAAAAAATATTTGTTATATGCAAAAAACTAAGCAGGAATTTGTTTACGCTTTTTCTGGAACAGCTTCTTGTAGTTTCTCAATTGACTTTTGGATGTCCAAAATTTCTTTCTCAATATGGCGCTTGTTTTGAGAAATATCTTGTTTCCAGTTAGAAAGCGTGTCTTGCATGTCATCTTTTAGTTCTTGAAACACTTCTTTACCTTCTGAAGCAGTTTCAACAATTTGACGCTTTAATAATTTCGTATCAGCTGTAATATCAGCTAAAGTCTTTTTAATATCATTTCCTTTTTCTTTTAACTTGCCGCGCATGTCTTTACCAGAAGAAGGAGTTGAGAAAAGAACGGCTAGTCCAGCAACTGCTCCCCCGCAAATAACACCTGTAATAAAGGATTTAGCTTTTGACATAAAAGGAGACCTCCTTATTTTTTGTTCGTATTCATGATGTAAAACAATATGCATATCTTTCTTATATGTGCTATGCACAAACAATCATCCCTGAGCATTTTAAGTGAAGAAACAAGCCATGCGGAATTTGATGACTTCAGGGAAGTGGCTTGTTATGTATTACGCCTTCTTATAGTGTCATTATTTCACACTATTTGCAATTGTACTTGCGATGTTTTGTAAATTTTCCATAGTGTATTCATTTTGGTGTGATTTCCAAACAGCACCGAAACCATCTTTTTCACCGTAGCGTGGAATTAAATGAAGGTGGAAGTGGAACACAGTTTGTCCAGCTTTTTCACCGTTATTGTTAAGTAGGTTAAAGCCAACTGGATTAAACTCTGCTTTAATCGCATTTGCGATTTTTGGAACGACAGAAAAAATGTGTGATGCGATTTCTGGCGTTAACGCAAAAATGTCTTGTTTGTGAACTTTCGGAATAACAAGAGTATGTCCTTTTGTTACTTGACTAATATCTAAAAATGCAAGCACATGTTCATCTTCGTATACTTTTGAGCAAGGGATTTGCCCGTCAATGATTTTACAAAAAATACAATTGTCTGCTGTATGATTCATTGATCTCATCCTTTCAAATATCCTTAGCCGTATTTTACCATAATTACATAAGAGAACAAACACGAAAAACAGGAAGCTGACTCAGCTTCCTGTTTTCTGAAGAGGGATTGAAAAAGCATTATCGTAATTTACGTTTCGCAGACACCTCATTTATTTAAGAAATGCACGGTAAATCGGCTAAAGTTTCTGCCGTAGACACCCCATTTTCAAGTGAAATGAATTGCAATCTTTCATAAAAGGAAATTGTTTATTTTTTAAAACAGTATATGCTCTTTCGGAGACACCCCGTTTCGAAAATGAAACAAATAATCTGGTTATGTGTAAATTTCATTGTCCAACATGGACACCCCATTTCATGATGACTTCACTATGTTGTTGTACTCATCAATTGGTGGTTGCTTTTTCAATGTGTTCCTTCTTCAATAATTATGATGTCCGCTTTCGGGAAAATATATGCTAATAAATTTAAATTTTTTTTTTGAGTACATGGATACTATGTAGTACAGCATAATTTTTGGTAAGATGAATATAGAATGAATACTAATGAAGAAAGTGGTGTCGTATGAGCGAGTTATTGCGTGTAGAAAATGTTACAGGAGGATATACGAAACGACCTGTATTAAAAGACGTTTCGTTCTCTGTTAATAAAGGCGAACTTGTCGGCTTAATCGGTTTAAATGGAGCTGGTAAAAGTACGACGATTAAACATATTATCGGTTTAATGGAACCGAAAAAAGGAACTGTCACAATTAATGGGAAAACAATTCGTGATGATATGACAGCGTACCGTTCTAGCTTTTCATTCATTCCAGAAACGCCGGTATTATATGATGAATTAACGTTAGAAGAGCATTTGAAATTAACAGCGATGGCGTACGGCGTCGATGAAAAACAATATGAAGAACGTGTAGGACAACTATTACATGAATTTCGAATGAAAAATCGTTTAAAATGGTTTCCATCTCATTTCTCAAAAGGGATGAAACAAAAAGTAATGATTATGAGCGCGTTTTTAGTTGAGCCATCTCTTTACATAGTAGACGAACCTTTCGTTGGATTAGATCCGTTAGCAATTCAATCTCTTCTTCAAATGATGGATCAAATGAAAAAGAGTGGAGCCGGTATTTTAATGAGCACACATATTTTAGCGACGGCAGAGCGTTATTGTGATTCGTTCATTATTCTGCATCAAGGTGAAGTAAGAGCGAAGGGAACATTAGCTGAACTGCAATCGCAGTTTAATATGCCAGGTGCAACGTTAGATGATATTTACATCGCGCTAACAAAGGAAGAAGATTATGAATAGCACAGCGTTATGGAAAGAACGATTTCGTCACTTTCTAAAAGAAGTTCGTACATATAGTAAATACGTATTTAATGATCATTTGAAATTTATTTTCGTGTTCATCATCGGTGCGGGAGCGTATTATTACCAGCAATGGTTACAAACGTTAACATCTTCCTTTCCAACTGCGCTCGTAATGGCAGTATTAATTGGACTCGTGTTAACAGCTGGATCCATTCAAACGTTATTAAAAGAAGCGGATCTCGTTTACTTACTGCCAGTTGAAGAAAAGTTAAAACCTTACTTCACCAAGGCATTTCTTTTTACATTTATGATTCAGTTATACATAATCGCAATCGTAGCAGCTGCGCTTGCTCCGTTATACTTCCAACAAATGAAGCAAACCGGTGCTGGCTACATATGGATTGTCCTCGCATTTGTCATTGTAAAAGCGTGGAATTTATTCGTCGCGTGGGAAAAATCATTTTTAACAGATCAAAATATACAAAGAGTTGATTGGTTTATTCGTTTTATCTTAAACGGTTTATTTGTATATTTCCTTGTAGAACGTACTTCAGTTCTTGTTATTGGCGGAATCGTTCTGCTCATGGTGTTATATCTTGCTATCATGCATCAAATGGTAAAAGGAAAGCCGCTAAACTGGGAGTATTTAATTTCTGAAGAAGGTAAGAAAATGATGCTGCTGTACCGAATTGCGAATATGTTCGTTGATGTACCAGCATTAAAAGAAAGAGTATCTCGCCGAAAATGGCTGGATTTCATTCTGTCGATAATCGGCGAAAAGCGCACATATTTATACTTATATACGAGAACGTTTTTAAGATCAGGTAACTATTTTGGATTATATGTGCGTCTGCTCGCTCTTGGAGGAGTTATTCTTTACTTCATTCCATTTTTATACGGGCGATTTATCGTAAGTTTTATTTTCCTATACTTAATTGGCTATCAGCTATTAACTTTATGGAAACATCACCGCATGAAAATTTGGCTTGATTTGTATCCAGTAAAGGTAGATGAAAAGAAGAAAGATTTTCTTACTTTATTAAATGTGATTCTAATCATCGGGAGCGTAATCTTTACAGTTATATTTGCACTAGCAACGAAAGATTTCATGATGACAGGAATTTTACTTGTCGTAAGCATATTATTTAGTATCGGTTTCGTTTACCAATACGGTGCGAAGCGCATTGAACGTTTAAATTGAAGGGAATGAACCTATGATTACATATGAAGAAAAGGTTATAAAAGAACTGGAGCAGTGGAAAGCTACATTCATGAAAGATTCTTCTATGATGACACGGTTCTCAAAGAAAGTGCAGACGAAAGTACAACAGCTTATTCCGGCGAAAGTGCAAAAAGTCTTAACAGAAACGATTCGGATGATGGTGCAAACGATCAGCGCCGGATCAAACTTTATAAAGCCGAAGCTAAAAGAGACGACATGGTCACTGCAAAGACGTGATGACGAAGTGCGTAAAAAAATGGATGAGTACAAAAAAATAGCTGCGGCAGAAGGAGCAGGGACGGGGGCTGGTGGTATTTTACTCGGTCTTGCTGACTTTCCGCTTTTACTTACGATTAAAATTAAATTTTTATTCGATGCAGCAACGTTGTATGGATTTGATACAAGTAAACAAGAAGAGCGTCTTTTTATTCTTCACGTTTTCCAACTCGCCTTTTCAAGTGACAATCACAGAAAAGAAATATGGAAAGCAATTGAAACGTGGGATACAGAAAAAGAAAATCATATGGACTGGGAAAAGTTCCAAACAGAATACCGAGACTATATCGATTTAGCGAAAATGCTTCAGCTCGTACCAGTAATCGGTGCCCCGGTAGGCGCATATGCGAACTATCAATTGCTGCAAAGACTTGGAGAAGTGACAATGAATTGTTATCGTATGCGATTGCTAAATAGAAAGTAAAAAAAAAGCATCCTAAATGTGTGATTTAGGATGCTTTTTTTAGAAGTTAATTTCGCTATAGCCAACTCCGACTACAATCAATATGATAAAGAGCACAATAATGGATGGAAATCCGCTTTTATTATCGTGACCAGCCTCATCGCCGCCTTTATCCCGCTGTTTATGAAGGCTGATTAAAGTTTCACTTTATCAAGAACTTCCTGTGTAAACTCTTATTAACTTGCCAATTATTCAGTTTCATTTTATAATTTATTTACCGACCGGTAAGTAAAAATAAGTGAGGTACAGTATGACAAAGAATTTACAAACATCGCAAAACATTGTAGAGGCATCATTTAAACTCATGGCAGAGCACGGCATTGAGAAGATGAGCCTTTCCATGATTGCGAAAGAGGTAGGTATTTCAAAACCGGCTATTTATTATCATTTTTCTTCTAAAGAAGCGTTAGTCGATTTTTTATTTGAAGAGATTTTTTCTGGTTATCATTTTGCAAATTACTTCGATAAAGAGCAGTATACGAAAGAAAATTTTGCAGAAAAGCTAATCGCAGATGGTTTACATATGCTCTCTGAGTATGAAGGGCAAGAAGGAATACTACGCGTTATCAATGAATTTATCGTAACTGCATCGCGAAATGAAAAGTATCAGAAACGATTATTTGAAATACAAGAGGATTTCTTACATGGTTTCCACGATTTATTGAAGCAAGGCGCGAGACTGGGCGTTGTGTCACAACATGCAACGGAAGAAAACGCTCATACGCTAGCGCTTGTGATCGATAATATGAGCAATTATATGCTCATGGGATTTCAGTTAAAATATAAAGAAATTTGGATTCGAAATGTGAAAAGCGTCATGAAGGAGGAGTAAAAATGAAAATGCAAAAAAACTGGTGGCTCGGTTTTCTTGGATTCATTGGAGTTTATAAAATTCCAGGCATGATAGAGGCTTTTCAAGCAGATGGAAGTTGGATGAAGTTAATCGGTTTTATTTGGCTACTTTGGTTCGGATATTTTATTCCAGAGAGGAAAGAAGATTAAATTTTAATTTTCTGTAAAGTTATGTAAAATATAGATTAAGAGTATTCGTATATTAGATTACTAGATTTGGAGTGGTTACATGGATCCATTGAAAAATGAAATTAACCCTGACATGGTCAAAGTGTGGAAAATTCGTGCTGTAATTGAAGAAGGGATCGGTATACTCGTCATTTTAGCTTACCTTTTCCTCATGATAAAGTTTGATTGGTGGGCGTGGATTTTGTATGTGATGATTGGGCTAACAGTTGTGTTCGCGCCATTTTCGTACTTCTTATTCCCGAAACTACGTCAACGTTATTACAGCTACCAACTAAATGAAGAAGAACTTGAAATTCAGCATGGTCTTTTCGTCGTAAAGCGCGTATTAGTACCGATGATTCGTGTGCAGCACGTTACGATTGAACAAGGACCAATTATGAGAAAATACGGATTAGCAGAATTACACATTTCAACAGCAGCAACTTCTCACAGCATTCCAGGCTTAACGATGTATGAAGCAGAAATGTTGAAAACGAAAATCGCAGAATTAGCGAAAGTGAGTGATGAGGATGTATAAGAGGCAGCATCCAATCACGATGTTATTAGAATTGAAAATAACAGATTTTATACCACTCATTATTTTCATGTTTAGCTTAAACGGAAAATTCCCGTTTTGGTATTTAATTCCCGCAGCATTTGGTTTACTCACCGTTTTTTCAGCATTTGAAAAATGGTATTACACAACATATTGGGTTGAAAATAACGTATTACATGTGAAAAAAGGTCTCTTCGTGAAAAAGGAGAGCTACTTAAATAAAGAACGTGTTCAAACGATTAATACAAGTTCTAACGTACTATATCAAATGCTCGGTTTGAAAAAAATTCAGATTGAAACAGCTGGTGGGGGCGATGAAGCAGAAGTTAGCTTAGCTGGTATTACGGCAGAAGAAGCGGCGGAGCTTATTGCTTTGCTAAATGAGCCAACTCCAGAAGTGAAAGCAGAAGGAACGTTAGACGAAGCAACAGAAAATGTAGTAGAAAAAGCAATTGTTACAGAGGAAAAACAAACGACAGAATATAAATTAACTTGGAAAGAGATTTTATTAGCATCTGTTACATCTGGTCAATTTGGACTATTATTCTCTTTAATCTTTTTCGTTTATCACCAAGTAGATGAGTACATTCCGAAATGGATAGAGAATGGCGTAAAGTCGTATGTAATGGAACATGATATATATGGCTGGATTTTCATGGTAGCCATTTTACTCGTTCTTTCTTGGATTATATCTACAATCGGTTACGCGTTAAAACATGGCGATTTCACAGTGAATCGAAGAAATGACGAAGTTCGCATTTCACAAGGATTACTTGAGAAAAAAGAGCTCGTACTAAAATTGCATCGTATTCAAGGTATTACGATAAAAGAAAGTATTTTACGCCAACCATTCGGTTATTGTGCTGTGCAAGTAGAAGTCATTCAAAGTGAGGGAAAAGAAGAAAAAGTTACACTGCATCCTATCATTCGAAAAAATCGAGTGCAACAGTTACTCGCCCATTTACAATTACCATACGAACTGAATGCAAACATTATTGCATTACCAAAAGCAGCATTACGCCGCTATCTCATTGATAGTTTCATTTTCTTCGCAATGCTAGCAATCCCGTTTATTGGAATAAGTATATACTCTGAAAAGCACTTCATCATGTGGGCATTAATTCCGCTCGCGATCCTCATCTTTACACTTGGATACGCAACATTTAAAACAAATGGTTACAGTGTTAACGGAGAACAAATTACACTTGTCTATCGTAGCGTCGGAAAATACACAGGACTTATTAGAAGAAGACACGTCCAATCAATGGAGAAGACACAATCATATTTCCAGCGCCGCGCGGATTTATGTACGTATAAGTTTTCTAGTGCATCATCTAGTTATAAAATAGAGCATACGAGAGTAGAAGACGCGGAGAGAATGCAGGATTGGTATAAGAAGAGAATGAGGGAGGAATAATTTGAGAAAGCTTGCCTATTATGAAGGGCAGGCTTTTTTTGTTATAAGGAAATGAGTGGTTTAAGTGATAGAGCAGTACAACTACAGCACACATGTATTAATATGTATGAAAAAAGGTAATATTCTTCTATTTTAGAGGAATCTGTGGAATTTTTGATATAAATGGTATACTAAAATATAAATAGTATTAGGAGGTTATATATGATAAGTCAGTTGAAAAGAGAAGCACTTGATGCATTAAAAGGAAGATGGGGATTAGCGGTAGGGGCAACTTTATTAATTGGAATCCTTATTGGAGCTGTTGAAATGCTAACCACAGGTATTTTTTCGATATTTTGGGGTTGGGAAGAAGCAAGTGATTCACTCACAGTAAGTATTATTGTAATGCTTGTTATTGGTCCATTAACAATAGGTGCCTATTATCTTGTTTTAAATGCAATTCGTAGGACTGATGCTCGCATTGGTCATATATTTAGATGGTTTAGCGATGGAAGTAAGTTGATGAAGTCGTTTTTAACATATTTACTAATGTATGTATACTTGACTCTATGGACATTACTTCTTATTATTCCAGGTATTATTAAATCGTAACTACTCAGCTTCCTCACGGAGGCTTTTTTCATTTACTAGTCTGATATGTACTTTTTGTGTGAATACTAGATATATCAGACAAGGAGGTGGTATTTATGTTGAAAAAACAAGAAATTCTAGCTGTCTATCAAAAGGGACCTCAAGCTATTTACGATTTTGTTCATCAATTAGAAAGTCAAATACAGAATTTAAAAGAGCGTATAGAAGAATTAGAAAATCGTTCAAAAAAAAACTCTACAAATAGTCATAAACCACCCTCTACAGATGGTTTTCGTAAGCCTATTACAAAAAGTTTGCGAAAATCATCCCAGCGTCAAACCGGTGGCCAGTTGGGCCACAAAGGACATACACTTCATTTGACAACGACTCCTGACAATATGATTACCTATTCTCCTACGCATTGTATTTGTTGTCACACGTCCTTAAAACATGAACCTGTAAAAGGATACCGCATTCGCCAAGTGTATGATTTACCACCTATCCTGATAGAAGTCACAGAACATAAAGTGGAACAAAAAGAGTGCCCACATTGCCATTCTATCCAAGAATCCCAGTTTCCCTCTACTGTCTCTCGTCCTGTTCAATATGGTCCAAATATAAAAACACTGATTCCTTATTTAACACATTATCAATGCCTTTCTTTGAAACGAACAAAAGAATTCTTTCAAGATTGTTTTGGACATTCGATAAGCGAAGGGACGTTAGTCAATCATACCCATGCTTTTTCTGCTCAATTGCGGCCGTTTCTCGAAGAAGTAAAAGAACAGATTCTGCAGTCTTCTGTTGTCCATTTTGATGAAACCGGTATGCGAGTAGAAAATAAAACACAATGGTTACATACTGCGAGTACACCGGAGGTGACATTTCAACATATTCATGAAAAACGCGGAAAAGAAGCGATGGATGCAGGTGAAATCTTGCCTTCTTTTTCTGGAATTGCTATGCATGATGGGTGGAAACCGTATGATGTGTATACAGATTGTCGTCATGTTTTATGTAATGCCCATCTCTTGCGAGATTTGCAAGGGATTATAGATAGTACCGGAGAAACATGGGCACAACAAATGAAAGAATTCCTTACACAAGCTTTGACAATAAAAAAGCAATACAAGGGAAATATTCCAGAAATAGAGAAAAAGAATCTGTTTGCCGCATACCAGGCCATATTGAAAGGCAAACAGGTGCCTTCTGCAGAACAAAAAAAGAAAAGAAAACAGACGCCTTCTCAAAATTTATGGAATCGCTTTGCTAAGTATGCGGACAGAATTCTAGCGTTCTTAGAAAGTCCAGATATTCCATTTGATAACAATCAAGCGGAGCGAGATATTCGGATGACGAAAGTCAAACAAAAAGTGTCTGGGACGTTTCGAAGTAAGGAAGGTGCAGAATCATTTTGCCACATACGTAGTTTTATGAGCACCATGAAAAAACAAAATCAATCAGTATTACAAGCGATAAGTCAGGTGTTAAAAACCGGAACGGTTCCTTGGAATACCACTCTTTCGTAAGAGAATGTTTCTATTTCATATAGATTCTTTCTCTTATCGGAGTGTGTTCTTTTTCATGTTTTCGAACAGGAAACATGTATTTGGCATGCTTTTTTGTTTAACTAAGCTGAGTAGTTACATTAAATCATTTTCTTATTCTATGACATATTTTATTTTGAATGATCATCCAGAATATACAGCGAATCAAGCGATTACTGAGAGTCGTCATATGATGAATGGACATAAAATGGATTACTTTTTACTATGCTTAAGTTTCTTAGGCTGGTTCATATTAAGTATTCTTACTATAGGAATCGGTTTCTTATGGTTAGTACCTTATTTCTACTCGACATCGGCAGCATTTTATGAAGAGATTTCAAAAGAATATTATAAAAAAGAGAGCACTACTTTCTAATAAAACATATAAACTATCTACCCTAAAGAATGTAGGGAGCAGATAGCAGATGGTTTAGGTGTTTTGATATTTGTCCTATTTTCGGGATTCACTTCAGGATAAGGTATAGATTTTTATATAGAAATGCTTCCCTCTATGTTTTATCATAGAGGGTTATTTTTTTATGTAAAAATGATAGGAAATAATGAATAATATATGTAAAGAAAAAAGCGAGGTGAATGAGAGTGAGCAAATTTTTAATACCGTATTCATTTTCTATATTAAGTTTCTTTATTTCAGCAACAGCACTTGATTTATATGATAGGATGGGAAACGATAGTGAGCTGGTTTCGCCGAACATAATTGGAAAGATAATTCAATCTACTGCGCAAATGGGAGTCCTTACATTGTATTTCGGAGTACCTATTATTTTAGGTGGCTGTCTACTTGGTGAGCTATTGTTTAGAGGTATCATTTTACGATTTAAACTAAGCTATATTATATCTTTATTATTATATCTATTTTTAGCTTTTAGTATTGTTTTCGTAACGGTAGGCATTCCAACTACATATGAAGATTCTAATACATTTTTCATAGGGATAACTATGATTTGTGCTGTTACATTCTTTGTGAGTCGGAATATATGGGAAAACAAGTTAATAATGGAGTGACAAAATGAAATACACCTGTCCATGTTGCGGATATAAAGTTTCACTTTATTGGATCAGTTAGAAAACCGACTAGTGAAGATGTGAAGGATGCTAGTTGGCCGCGAATTTGTTAAGTAAAATGTTATTACTCGATTCGATGGGAGTAATAACATTTTTTATTTAATGCTGAAAGAATTACTGCCGTCTTATAAAGTAATAAGAAGGACTAATCGGTAAATTTTATTGATGGATATATTAGGAATGAATACAAAAGTATAGATGTATAGTCGACTTTGTGTATTTAATGTTATCATATTGAATGATATGGAAATTTTTAATAGAATAAGTAACTAAAAATTCAAAGGTAATGAAGCTTTTGTTGTATAAAGAAAATACTTAGTAGTAATCAACAATATTAAAAATAAGATTCGTATTTATATAAATTTAGTAGAAATGGGGTTTTAAAAAGGAATGAGTATCAGCATAACGCGGCAAAAGATTTTGGCGGCCGCTTCTCAAATTGTGCAATGTAAAGGGGTTGCTAAATTAACCTTAGAAGCAGTGGCAAAAGAGGCGGGTGTAAGTAAAGGTGGATTATTGTATCACTTTGCAAATAAAGAAGCTTTAATAGAAGGTATGATAGTCAGAGGGATAGAGGATTATGAGGGCGCTATTTACAATAAAGTAGCGGAAGACTCAGAGAGGAAAGGGAGATGGGTTCGCTCTTTTGTAGAGGAAAGATTAAGTAATGAGAGAAGAACAGAAGAGTTGTCTAGTAGTATGATGGCAGCATTCATGTTAAAACCTGAATTACTTGAGCCATTACAACAATCATTTCAGCAACTGCAAAAGAATATAGAAAACGATGAGATAGATTCAGTTTGTGCAACAATTATTAGATTAGCAGCAGATGGATTATGGTATTCGGAATATTTAGGGGTTGGCAGACTAAGCCCCGAGTTAAGAGAAAAAGTGATTCAAGCTCTTATTGATAATTCATATAAATAGAATATACGAACTATATAATACGAAAACAATTCACCATTACTTATTTAATGTAGTGGTGAATTGTTTTTTTTATTAGAAAAATAGAACAATTTTATAGAGTATTGAATTATAACCGTCCAGACGGTATAGTAATATTTGGTTTAAGAGGAAAATGAAACAAAAAAAGAATAAAAGATATTTTTAGCACACTATTCGAAAGGATAGGCCGCAAAGCTTAGAGTCTACGGTAATACATATTGGTTACTAAGATCGTCTGGTTGCACATTTTTGATGCAACCGGACGGTCTTTTTTTGTTATATAAATATAAAAAAATAGGAGGGAACTATGCAAATGAAAAGTACTAAAAGGCATATTTCAATGGTTTCATTAGTTTTTCTAGTATTATTTTCAGTGCTGAATGTGTGGGCTCCAGTTATTCAAGCTGCTGTGATGAAAAGTCCAGTGGACGAAATTAATATTTCCCGTACTGATGGCACGACATCTGAACCGTATCAAGCCTCAGATGGTATGAAAGTAGAAGTGAAGTGGTCAGCTAAAGAAAAAATAAAAAGTGGAGATCAATTCACAATTGATATGCCAAAAGAGTTTCGAAAAGACCTTATGAATATGAGTTTTCCTTTAAAAGATGCTGAAGGAAAAACAGTTGGTACATGTGAGATGAAAAAGGGTCTATTAACGTGTACTATGGGTGATTACGTAGAAGGAAAGAATAACATTAAAGGCTCTTTATTCGTAGAATTCTACTTTGGTCTAGAAGCATATGATGGTGTTAAAGAAATTCCATTAGAATTTAACGTTGATGGTCAAATCGTCAATAAAGAAGTAAGTGTAAATAATACGACAGAGAGACCGAAGCCACAGCCCAATACGGAAAATTTATTGAAATGGGGTTCTTATAATCAAGAAGATCCTTCAATTGCTGATTGGCTTGTATACGTAAATGCAACTGGAACAGAAATGCAAGATCTTAAATTAACAGATACATTAGGACCTGGGCATGAGTTAATTACAGACAGCGTAGTATTAGAAGAGGCTGTATTTGAAGATGGTTATGCACCAACAAATATTAAGCCAGCAGATTTATCTAACATTAAAATAAATGCAACGAAGACTGGATTTACAATTGAGTTTCCAGACAGTTCAAAAGGTTATATTTTAAGATATAAAACAAAGGTTACAAATCCTGCTGCAAAGCCTCATAAAAATACTGTGAAATTAGAAGGTAAAAATATTAAAACTGAAGAAAAAGTAGGACAAGTATTTGTAAGTGGTGGAGGAGGATCCGGTTCAGGTGACAATAATCCACCTAGCATTGAAAAAAATATAGTTGATGAGAATGGCAAGCTTGTAGAGAATGAGCAGTTAACACAAATGGATCAAGTTATTCAATACCAAGTTGGTACACATATACCGAACGATCCTCCTAAATACACATCTATGGTAATTAGTGATGATTTAGAAGATGTTTTAGAAGTATTAGAGGCAAAAGTGTATGATCAAAATGGCCAAGATATTACTTCTAAAGGAACGTTAAATATAGATAAACAAAGAAGTGAAGTAACATTTACGTTTGGTGAGAGTTTTGACTATAAGTCATATGAAGACCAGATAATCAATCTCAGTATCAAGGCGAAAATAAAAAATAATGCAGACTTATCTTCTTACGTAGATAAGAAGATTCCTAATAAAGCGGAATTGCATTTTGATGATAAAACATTAACATCAAAAGAAGTAACTATTACGCCGCCTGAAGCTCCAAAAGATGGTACAGTACTGATTCATAAAACAGATTCTGAGAATCCGAATAAAGGGTTAAAAGGTGCCGAATTTGAAGTTCGAAATAGTGCAAATGAAGTTGTTGCAAAACTAAAAACGGACGAAAAAGGTTTTTCAGTACCTCAAACTTTAGCTCCTGGGACGTATAAAGTTTATGAAACAGTAGCACCAGAAGGATATCAAAAATTAACAAGCCCAGTAGAGGTTACACTTCAAGCTGGAGAAACAAAAACAATTGAAATTAAAAATACTATGCAAAAGGGTCAAATTGAAGTAAAGAAAATTGATTCGGAAAATGGTGAAAAACCATTGGAAAATGCAGAGTTTGATATAGTAAAAGACGGTGTAGTAGTCGAACATATTGTTACAGATAAAGATGGTAAGGCAATCTCTAAACCGTTAGCACCAGGAAAATATATTTTAAAAGAAACAAAAGCACCTGAAGGCTACCAATTAAAAGAAACAGAGTTGGAAGTAAATGTAACAGGGGACGGCATATTCCCAATACAAGTGGAAAATGCAATGGTAGACAAAGGGAATATAGAAATTACAAAAGTGGACAAAGAAAACGGGGCAGTATTAGCCGGTGTCGAATTTGAAGTCCAAGATGAGAAAGATGGCGTAGTAAGAAAAGTAGTAACAGATAAAGATGGAAAAGCAAACGTTTCAGATCTATCAGTAGGAAAGTACAAATTAGTAGAGACGAAAAGCTTACCAGGTTACAAAAATCTAGCAGAACCAGTACTATTTGAAATTACAAAAGGTATGACAAAAGCTTTATCAATAAAAGTAGAAAATGAGCAGTTAGACAAAGGCTCAGTAGAAATTACAAAAATAGATAAAGATAGTCAAAAAGTATTAGAAGGCGTAGTCTTCGAAGTGCAAGATGAGCAAGGAAAAGTAGTAACAGAAGTAAAAACAGATAAAGATGGTAAAGCAAAAATCTCAGATTTATCAGTAGGAAAGTACAAATTAGTAGAGACGAAAAGTTTACCTGGCTACAAAAAGCTAACAGAACCAGTATCATTCGAAATTACAAAAGGTATGACAACAGTCCTATCATTGAAAGTAGAAAATGAACAGTTAGATAAAGGTTCAGTAGAAATTACAAAAGTAGATAAAGACAACAAAAAAGCATTAAAAGGCGTAGTCTTTGAAGTGCAAGATGAAGCTGGAACAGTAGTAAAGGAAGTAAAAACAGATAAAGATGGTAAAGCAAAAATCTCAGATCTATCAGTAGGAAAGTACAAATTAGTAGAGAAAGAAAGTTTACCAGGCTATAAGAAACTAACAGATCCAGTATTATTTGAAATCAAAAAAGGCATGACTGAAGTTCTATCATTAAAAATAGAAAATGAAATGGTAGATACGGGAAATGTAGAGATAACAAAGATAGATAAAGTTAATAAAGCACCGTTAGCGGGAGTAACATTCATCGTCCAAGATGAAAAGGGGAATGAAGTTACAAAAGTAACGACAGATAAAGATGGAAAAGCAAATGTTTCAGATTTACCTGTAGGAAAGTATGAATTAGTAGAGGTAGAAAGTTTACCTGGTTATAAAAAGCTAGAAAAACCAGTATCATTTGAAATCAAAAAAGGCATGACCGAGGTTCTATCATTAAAAGTAGAAAATGAAATGGTGGATACAGGGAATGTAGAGATAACAAAAATAGATAAAGATAGTAAAGCTCCATTAGAAAATGTTGTATTTGAAGTACGTGATTCAAAAGGAAAAGTAGTTACGAAAGTAACGACGGATAAAGAAGGAAAAGCAAACGTTTCAGATTTACCTATTGGGAAGTATGAGTTGGTGGAAGTAGAAACACCGGCAGGATACAAACCACTAGAAAAGCCAATTTCATTCGACATTGAAAAGGGTAGAGTAACAGCATTAAAGCTAACAGTAGAAAATGAATTAGTAGATACAGGAAATGTAGAAATTACAAAAGTAGATAAAGAAAATAAAGATGTTTTAGCTGATGCAGTCTTTGAAATTCAAGATGAAGCAGGACAAGTAGTCGCTAAAATAACGACAGATAAAAAAGGACAAGCACAAGTTACTAATTTATCAGTCGGCACATACAAGTTAGTAGAAGTAAAAGCACCAAAAGGATATAAACAATTAGTAGATTCGATTATTTTCCAAATTGAAAAAGGCATGACAAAATCTCTTGCTTTAACAGTAGAAAACGAAATGTTAGACAAGGGAAATGTAGAAATTACAAAGGTAGATAAAGATAGTCAAAAATTATTAGAAGGCGTAGTCTTCGAAGTTCAAGACGACAAAGGCAAAGTAGTAACAGAAGTAACGACAGATAAAGAAGGAAAAGCAACAATTTCAGATTTATCAGTAGGAAAGTATAAATTAGTAGAAAAAGAAAGCTTACCAGGTTACAAAAAATTAACAGAACCAGTATTATTCGAAATCAAAAAAGGTATGACGAAAGTTTTATCATTGAAAGTAGAGAACGAACTGTTAGATAAAGGTTCAGTAGAGATTACAAAAGTAGACAAAGAAAGTGGCGCGTTATTAGAAGGCGTAACATTCGAAGTGCAAGATGAAAAAGGCAAAGTAGTAACGAAAGTAAAAACAGATAAAGATGGAAAAGCAACAATTTCAGATTTATCAGTAGGAAAATATAAGCTAGTAGAAGTAGAAAGCTTACCAGGATATAAAAAACTAGCGAAGCCAGTATCATTCGAAATCAAAAAAGGTATGATAGAAGTCTTATCATTAAAAGTAGAGAATGAACAGTTAGATAAAGGCTCAGTAGAAATTACAAAAGTGGACAAAGAAAGTGGCGCGTTATTAGAAGGCGTAACATTCGAAGTGCAAGATGAAAAAGGCAAAGTAGTAACGAAAGTAAAAACAGATAAAGAAGGAAAAGCGAAAATTTCAAATCTATCTGTAGGAAATTACAAACTAGTAGAAGTAGAAAGCTTACCAGGCTACAAAAAGCTAACAGAGCCAGTATCATTCGAAATTAAAAAGGGTATGACAGAAGTCTTATCATTAAAAGTAGAGAATGAACTAGTAGATAAAGGTTCAGTAGAAATTACAAAAGTAGATAAAGATAGTAAAAAAGTATTAGAAGATGTAGTCTTCGAAGTGCAAGATGAAAAAGGCAAAGTAGTAACGGAAGTAAAAACAGATAAAAATGGTAAAGCAAAAATCTCAGACTTATCTGTAGGAAAGTACAAATTAGTAGAGAAAGAAAGCTTACCAGGTTACAAACAATTAACAGAACCAGTATCGTTTGAAATCAAAAAAGGAATGACAGAAGTTCTATCATTAAAAATAGAAAATGAAATGGTAGATACGGGAAATGTAGAAATTACAAAAATAGATAAAGATAATAAGGCACCGTTAGCAGGGGTAGTCTTTGAAGTTCAAGACGACAAAGGCAAGGTAGTAACGAAAGTAACGACAGATAAAGCTGGAAAAGCAACAGTTTCAGATTTATCAGTAGGAAAGTACAAGCTAGTAGAAGTAGATAGTTTACCAGGCTACAAAAAATTAGAAAAGCCTGTACCATTTGAAATTACAAAAGGTATGACAAAATCTTTAACGTTCACTGTAGAAAATGAAATGGTAGATACGGGGAATGTAGAAATCACAAAAATAGATAAAGACAGTAAAGCACCATTAGAAAATGTTGTATTTGAAGTACGTGACTCAAAAGGAAAAGTAGTTGCGAAAGTAACGACAGATAAAGAAGGAACAGCAACAGTTTCAGATTTATCTATTGGAAAGTATGAGTTAGTAGAAGTAGAAACACCGGTAGGATACAAACCACTAGAAAAGCCAGTTTCATTCGAAATTGAAAAAGGTAGAGTTACAGCATTACAATTGACTGTAGAAAATGAATTAGTGGATGTAGGAAATGTAGAAATTACAAAAGTAGATAAAGAAAATAAAGATGCTTTAGCTGATGCAGTATTTGAGATTCAAGATGCAGCAGGACAAGTAGTCGCTAAAATAACGACAGATAAAAAAGGACAAGCACAAGTCACTAATTTATCAGTTGGCACATACAAGTTAGTAGAAGTAAAAGCACCAAAAGGATATAAACAATTAGTAGATCCAATTACTTTCCAAATTGAAAAGGGTATGACAAAATCTCTTGCTTTAACAGTAGAAAATGAAATGTTAGACAAGGGAAATGTAGAAGTAACAAAAGTAGATAAAGATAGCCAAAAAGCATTAGAAGCCGTAGTCTTCGAAGTACAAGATGAGCAAGGCAAAATAGTAACTGAAATAACGACAGATGAAGAAGGAAAAGCAAACGTTTCAGATCTATCAGTAGGAAAATATAAATTAGTAGAGCCGAAGAGCTTACCAGGTTATAAGAAGTTAACGGAACCAGTATCATTCGAAATTAAAAAAGGTATGACGAAAGTCTTATCATTGAAAGTAGAGAATGAACAGTTAGACAAAGGTTCAGTGGAGATTACAAAAATGGCTGCTGAAAGCAAGGAAGTCTTATCAGGAGCTGTGTTTGAAGTTCATGATGAAGCGGGAAAAGTAGTAGTGAAAGTAACAACAGATAAAGATGGAAAGGCAAAAATCGCAGATTTATCTGTAGGTAACTACACACTAGTAGAAGTAGAAGCACCAAAAGGATATGAAAAATTAACTAATCCAATTCCATTTGAAATTACAAATGGAATGATAAATGCAGTTCAATTAGAAGTATTAAACAAATTGAATCATTTAGCACCACCAGTTCCAGAAACACCAGTTCCAGAAACACCAGATCCAGAAAAGCCTGGAACACCAGATCCAGAGAAACCTGGAACACCAGATCCAGAGAAACCTGGAACACCGAATCCAGAAAAACCTGGCACACCAGATCCAGAGAAACCTGGAACACCGAATCCAGAAAAACCTGGAACACCAGATCCAGAAAAGCCTGGAACACCGGGTCCAGAAAAACCGGAAAAAGAATTACCAAAGACAGGGCAGAAAATGCCTGTGGAACCATATATGGGAGCACTTCTTGTAATGATGAGTTTTGGATTACTCGTATTAGGTAGAAAACAGCAGAGATAATAAAAGTGAAAAGGTATCCTCAAAGTATTTGAGGATACCTTTTTTAACATAAAAAAAGGCATCTAGCAAAAGAACTAGATGCAAATAAAAACACTTGGGAAGACAAAATTCTTCCCGTTTCCCGTATGTAATTATATCAAAAAAATTATAAAAAACTAGTTATATTTAAAATATAATTTTAAAAAAAGTTATATACATAAATAATTGCAATACTCGCAGTTTTCTCTTTCTGAAAAATACATTTCTTTAATTTTGAATATTAAGACTAATGTTGAAAAATCTTCAGATAATTAGAAAAAATAACCAAAAGGATATATAATATTGCTTAAGAAATAGTTTTAATGGATTACATATATTTCATTTGGTGTATTAATTGAATATCATAATTTTTAATTTTATTAAGCAAGAATCTCGGTTACTTATTGCATTTCTAACATAGGGTGAGAAAGAAAAATACAATAGTGTGGAGGTTTTTATAATGACGTTTGTTCTTAGTAAAATGAGTGGCTTTAGCATAGAAGAAAAGGTACATGAATTTGAATCTAAGGGATTCCTTGAAATCTCAAATGAAATCTTTTTACAAGAGGAAGAGAATCATCGTTTATTAACACAAGCACAGTTAGATTATTATAATTTGGAAGATGATGCGTACGGTGAATGCCGTGCTAGATCTTATTCAAGGTATATAAAGTATGTTGATTCACCAGATTATATTTTAGATAATAGTAATGATTACTTCCAATCTAAAGAATATAACTATGATGATGGCGGTAAAGTTAGACAGTTCCATAGCATAAATGATAGTTTTTTATATAATCCTTTAATTCAAAATATCGTGCGTTTCGATACTGAATTTGCATTTAAAACAAATATAATAGATACAAGTAAAGATTTAATTATAGGTTTACATCAAGTAAGATATAAAGCTACTAAAGAAAGACCATCTTTTAGTTCACCTATTTGGTTACATAAAGATGATGAACCAGTAGTGTTTTTACACCTTATGAATTTAAGTAATACAGCTATTGGCGGAGATAATTTAATAGCTAATTCTCCAAGGGAAATTAATCAGTTTATAAGTTTGAAGGAGCCTTTAGAAACTTTAGTATTTGGACAAAAGGTTTTCCATGCCGTAACGCCACTTGGAACAGAATGTAGTACTGAAGCTTTTCGTGATATTTTATTAGTAACATTTTCTTATAAGGAGACAAAATGAGAGAGAATAAAATAATTATGATTTCTGGAGCCAATAGTGGTATAGGTCATGCTTGTATAAAATACTTTTTAGAAAAATCCTTTCATGTAATAGCTCTTGATATTAATAATAATAACTTAATAGATTATATGAAAACAGATATGCCTTTGAAAGTAGTGCAAATTGATTTAAGTAATAGTGAAGCGATTCATAATCTTTTTACTCAATTAGATTTAGAAAAGCTTTCTCCTGATATATTAATAAATGCTGCTGGTATTCGAGAGATAACACCTGTTTTAAATTTATCCGATGATATGTTTAAAAAAGTAATTGATGTAAATTTAGTAGCCCCATTTATACTTTCTAGGGAAGTAGCGAAGCGATGGTGTGAATCGAAAATAAAAGGTTGTATTGTGAATATAGCATCGGTTTCTGGATTAATGGCTGAACCAGAGCGAGCTGCTTATGTGGCATCAAAGCATGCCTTAATCGGATTGACTAAACAGATGGCTATGGAATTTGGGAAGCAAAATATAAGGGTAAATAGCATTTCTCCTGGTGTTATTAGAACTGAACTTACAGAAGAATACTTTAGTAATAAAGCCTTGATGTCTATGATAAAAAGTAATCAATCTTTAGATACTTGGGGGTTGCCCCAGGATATTGTTTCATGTATTGAGTACTTGGTTTCTGATCAGGCCCGCTTTATTACTGGTTCTAATTTTGTAATTGATGGTGGTTGGACTGCTGGGAAAAACTTGTAGTTGAGTGTTTTTGAGGAAAAGCACCTGTCCTTTTTTAGGCTGGTGTTTTTCTCACTATAAACAGATTTTTTTATTGGAGGGGGATTAATTTGCTTCAAAAAAGTTTTAAGCAAGAGAAAACGGTACCGGCCTTAAAGATGATAGCATCAATGGTTATCTTTGGATCAGTTGGATTTTTTTCTGTTCAAACAAACTTACCTTCGTTTGAATTAGTGTTTGTAAGGTGTATTTTTGCGACAATATTTTTAAGTGTATGCTGGTTGCTTACAGGGCAATATAAACAAGATAAATGGGAACGAAAAGAAGTTATTCAAGTTTTAATATGTGGGTTTTTCTTAGTATTTAATTGGGTTTTCTTATTTAAAGCCTTTGAAAATATGTCAGTTACAATTGCTATCTCAGTTTATCATCTTGCACCAGTAATTGTATTGTTAATTGGAAGTATCGTCTTTAAAGAAAAATTAACATTAATATCTATCATTTCAATAGTTGTGTGTTTTGTGGGAGCTTTATTAATTGCTGGTATCGATGGAAGCTTCTCTGTAGGCTCATTAATGTCTTCAGGTATGATATGGGGATTTCTTGCAGCTCTCTTTTATGCATTTACAACTTTATTTGGTAAAGGGATTAACAAAATGAGTGCGTATGCAATGACATTTTTACAAACATTCTTGGGGATATTTCTTTTAATACCATTTATAGATTTAGATGCTTTTAGTGGCCTCACTCAAAGTAATTGGACATATATTATAGCTACTGGTTTTATTCACACAGGGATAGTGTATTATCTGTTTTTTGATAGTTTACGCCATTTGTCTACAAAAACAATCTCAATATTAGTTTTTTTAGATCCGGCAGTGGCAATATTATTAGATACTGTACTTACTGGATTCCGTCCAACTTTAATGCAAATAACAGGAATTCTATTTATTTTTATTGGCATGACTTTAACATTAAAAAAATCTAAAGATAAAAAACTGAGCCAAAAAGAAAAGCGAATTGAAAGCGATGCTAGTATATCTCAACAATAATGAAATATATTGTGTATAAAACGATAAACCTTGCATGAATCATGCAGGGTTTATTTGGTCTAATATAATTCATATTTATAATATATGTTTTTTAACATGCTTTTGATTCACTTATATTTATTTGACTATAAATTTACAAAAATGTATATAAAACCTTATTTTTTGATAATATATAAGTAATAAATTCATAGAATTGGAGTGATGAGATGCAGCCGTTAGAAAGGGAGATTCATTCTAATATGCTGAAAGTGTGGAGGATTCACGCTTTAATTGGGGCGGCAGTTATACTAACAGTCGTAATTGCGTATTTCTTTTTTATGATTAACTTTAACTGGTGGGGCTGGTTGTTTGGACTATTAGTAACAGGAGCCATTATATTTATTCCACTTGATTATTTTGTATTTCCAAATTTACGTCAGCGCTATTATAGTTACAGATTAAATGAAGAAGAGATTGAGATTCAAAAGGGAATGTTTGTTGTAGAACGCGTACTTATTCCGATGATCCGTGTGCAGCACGTAACGATTGAGCAAGGGCCGATTATGAGAAAGTATAATTTAGCAGAATTACACATTTCAACAGCCGCAACTTCTCATAGTATCCCAGGTTTAACGAAAGAAGAAGCAGAACAGCTGAAAAGACAAATTGGAGAACTTGCGAAAGTGAGTGATGAGGATGTATAAGAGGCAACATCCGATCACGATATTGTTAGGTATTAGGGTTGCGAGTTTGTTGCCACTTATTATTCTTGTTTTATTTAAACCTGATGAACAAGTGGAACCTTGGTATTTATTTTATCTTTTCCTTCTGGTTGTTTTATTCATCATGGCTATTTTTTCAGCAATTAAATGGTATTTTAAAGTGTACTGGATTGAGAATAATATGTTACATGTAAAGCACGGTGTTTTTGTAAAGAAGGAAAGCTATTTAAATAAAGAGCGTGTACAAAATATTAGTACGTCTTCTAACTTCATTTATCAAATGCTCGGACTCATGAAGTTAAATATAGAAGTAGCCGGTGGTGGTAATGAACCAGAAGTGATGTTGGCTGGTATTAAAGAAGACGAGGCAAAACATTTAATCTCTGTATTACATAAGAAAAAAACTACTGTAAAAGAAGAAATAGAAGAGGAAGAAAGCAAGACGGTTTATCAGTTAACAGCGAAAGAGGTTTTAGCCGCAGCGATTACATCTGGTCGGTTCGGACTAGTGTTCTCTGGACTAGTACTTCTTTACACAAAGTTTGAATTTTGTTCTTCCTGAAGGATTCACAAGTAAAGTAGAAGCGTATGTGATGGGAAACGGTGTTTATAAACTAATTGTAATTGCATTAATTTTAATGGCAATTTCATGGATTATTTCCACGGCTGGATATGTGTTGAAATATGCAAACTTTAAAATTGGGCGAAAAGGGGAAGAGATTCGTATCGTTCAAGGATTATTTGAAAAGAAAGAGTTTGTCTTAAAATTGCACCGCATTCAAGCGATTACTGTAAAAGAAGGTATGCTTCGCCAGCCGTTTGGCTATTGTGCTGTTGAAGTGGAAGCAATTCAAAGTATTGGAGCAGCAAGTAACGAAGTAATGTTGCATCCATTTATGAAGAAAAAAGATGTACAGCACCTGCTCACATATTTAGAGTTACCTTATGAAATCGAAGCGGAGATCGTTCACTTACCAAAAACAGCGTTGCGTCGTTATTTCATTATGGGCTGGTTAATAAGTATCATACTCACAGTTCTAATTGCCAGCGTGAGTATATATTTTAAACAATATATTGCGTTGTTTGTTATTTTACCGTTATTTATCGTGTTTTCGTTACTTGCGTATGCTAGATATAAAAGTGGTGGTTATGAATTAAGAGAAAATCAACTAACGGTTGTATATCGTAATTTTTCGAAATATACAGGAATAATGCGAAGAAGACATGTTCAAGCAGTAGGTTATAATCAATCGTATTTTCAAAGAAAAGATGAATTATGTACAACTCTTGTAGCGGTAGCCGGGCGCGGTTATGAAGTAAAGCATATGAGAAAAAAAGATTCGCTTCGTATATATAATTGGTACAAAGAAAAAGGAAACACCGATGTGTAGTGGTGTTTCCTTTTTGTTATTAAATGGATACCTTTAGTCGAATCGTTGATATATTTCAAGATGTGATAGATATATTCGAAAAATCGTTGATATATTTCAAGATGTGATAGATAAATTGAAAAAATCGTTGATATATTCAAAGATATGATAGATATATTCGAAAAATCGTTAATATAATTTCACGTACTGATAGTGTTGTATTACTTTCTAATTAAACTAACACATCAAAAGTAGTCACGAACGACGGACGAGAGAAAATACTCTTTTGCTGTTCAGCATGTGGATGCGCCTGTGCTTGTCCTTCTGCTTGTGCAGGACGTTTTTTATGAGCGTTTTCGAATGAACGTGATTCTGTCCAGTCTTTAAAGTTTTGCTCCGTTTCCCACATCGTTAAGATGACATATGTATCGTTACTTAATGGGCGTAGAACACGGATCGCTTGGAATCCTGGTTCGTTTTCAATAAGGCCTGCACGGTTTTTAAAACGGTTTTCAAATACTGGGCGACCTTCGTCTGTTACAGAAATATTGTTACAAACGATATAGCCAGGTTGTCCTTTAAATTCACCGACAGCATCTAGTACGTCATACTGAAGTGAGCCTTCTACAGATTCTTCTGTATTTTCTTTATAAAACATATTTTTCTCATCATTTTTTGCAGTGAAATGTGCTTGTTCTAGAGGTGTTTCGTATGAAATAATAGCCTTCATTTTAATGCCCCCTTAATAGTTTGTTTCTATTATATCAACTCTCTTAAAAAACTTCGAAGATTATATACATAAAGATACTTCTTTTTCAAATAATAAATGTACCATCATTTGGAAAGAAGGCCGATGTATGAAGAAAGTAAAGTGGACTTTATTAGGTGGCGTCGCAACGTTTATAGTAGCGATTGTACTCTATAAACTTATCGTGTTAGCTGGTGGCTATATGATGGATGAAAAGCAGCTCGTTTTCCACTCTTCATCACGTATCGTTGACCAGAAAGGGAAAGAAATTACGAAATTATACGTAGAAAATAGGGAGCTCGTACCGATCGAGCAAATTCCGAAGTATGTGCAGCAGGCGTTTGTTGCGGTGGAAGATTCTCGTTTTTATGAGCATCAAGGAATTGATTATCCGTCTATATTCCGTGCTCTTTATAAAGATACGTTAGCTGGAGAAAAGCTAGAGGGCGGTAGTACCATTACGCAGCAACTCGCTAAAAATGTCTTTTTAACTCGTGAAAAAACATTTACGCGCAAATTGAAGGAAGTCGCAATTTCTCTTCAATTAGAGCAAAAATATACGAAGCAACAAATTCTTGAAATGTATATGAATCATATTTATTTTGGTCATGGGGCTTACGGTATTCAAGCAGCAGCAAAGCTGTATTTTAATAAAAATGTTGAGGATTTAACAGTAGAGGAAGGGGCAATGCTTGCAGGCCTTCCGAAGTCACCAAACGGATATTCACCGTACTATTCTGCAGAGAAGAGTAAGGAACGCCGCGATCTAGTATTGTCACTTATGCATAAACAAGGCTATTTGACTGCCGAAGATAGCGTACGTTATCAAGGAAAGACGATTGCTTTATATAAAAACTTAGACGAAAATGAGCTCGCATATATGCCGTATATTGATATGGTCATAGATGAAGCAGCTCGTTTATACGGATTGTCTCATCAAGAAGTACTTCGCGGAGGATATACGTTTGTCGTACCTATGGATGAAAAAATTCAAAAGGTAGCGTATAACCAGTTTCAAGATGCAAGGAATTTTCCTGGGAAAGAAGAAGGGGCACAAGGTGCATTTTTATTAATGGATAATCATACGGGAGGGATTAAAGCAGCGATTGGGGGAAGAAAGTACGTCCCGAGAGGATTTAATCGTGTTTTTGCCAAAAGGCAGCCCGGATCTGTTTTAAAACCACTTATCGTTTATGCACCAGCACTAGAAACGAAAAAGTATAATCCGTATTCTTTATTAACGAATGAAAGAAATTCTTTTGAAGGGTATGAACCTCGAAATTATAATCATGAGTATTCAAAAGAAATGACGATGTATGATGCGATTTTAGAGTCGGCAAACGTACCGGCAGTTTCTTTATTAAATGAGTTAGGGGTAGAAGAAGGAAAGCAATATTTAGAAAAAGGAAATGTCCATATTGCAGATGCTGGTTTAAGTACAGCGCTTGGCGGATTGAAAAATGGCGTTTCAACATTTGATCTTGTAAAAATGTATCGTTCATTTTTAGCAAATGGAAATATTATCGAGCCGCACGTTATTGATAAAGTATTAAATAGACACGGTGCAGTCATTGGGGAATCACCGAGAGTAGAGACGAAAATTTTTTCGAAACAGACGGCATGGTATATGACGAAAATGTTAGAAGGAGTTGTGAAGGAGGGGACAGCGAGAGCAGGTGTATATAACGGTGCGCTAGCTGGAAAAACGGGTACAACTTCATTGCCAAATGACGATAAGGGAGCAAGAGATATGTGGTTCGTCGGCTATACACCGAACTTAGTAGGCGCTGTTTGGATTGGTTATGACCGTACGGATAAGGAACATCAGTTGCAAGGAGAAAGTGCATCTGCGACAAAATTGTTTAAGAAAATTTTAACGAAGGCTAATGTAGAACATAAAGAGAAGTTTATGAAGCCTGAAGGTGTGGAAACAATCGGTGCTCCGATTCGGCTGCGCAAAATTGAAGATGTAAAAATGAAACTATCATTTAGCCCTTTCGGTTTATTTAAAGCAAAATTAAGTTGGACGCCACTTCCAGATAACAGAATTATGTACCGAATCTATAGAGTGGAGAACGGAATTCATACGCATGTTAGCACTGTAAATGGTGCTGGAGAATATGAGGAAAAGTTCGTTAACATATTTTCAAAACCGAGCTTTTACGTTGTACCATATAATTCACAAACGAATCGCGAAGGAGAAAAGTCAAAAGTAGCTAAACCATAGTTTTTCTCTGTGTTATAATAAGAATGTTGTGAAAATAGTAAGCGTTTTTACGAATGTTTGTGTCAATTTAATGAACAACGTACATAATATTATGCATTTTGTTTTTACAAGCTGTATAGTAAAAAAAGATAAATATCGAACGTATTCGAAGCATTGGTAAGGAAGGGAGCAAGGGTCTTGGTAAGAACTATAAATGAGACATTTTTAAAAGCATGTAGGGGGGAACGTACCGATTATGTACCAGCATGGTATATGCGTCAAGCAGGTCGTTCACAGCCGGAATATAGAAAGATTAAAGAAAAGTATTCTTTATTTGAAATTACACACAATCCAGAGTTATGTGCTTACGTTACAAAATTGCCGGTTGATCAATATAACGTAGACGCAGCAATTCTTTATAAAGATATTATGTCACCACTACCTGCAATTGGTGTGGATGTAGAAATTAAATCAGGTATTGGCCCAGTTATCGATAACCCAATCCGTTCTTTACAAGACGTAGAAAAACTAGGGGAAATCAATCCAGAAGATGATGTACCGTACATACTAGATACAATTCGTTTATTAACGACAGAAATGTTAGACGTACCGTTAATCGGTTTTTCAGGAGCTCCATTTACATTAGCGAGCTATATGATTGAAGGCGGTCCATCTCGTAACTACCATAATACGAAAGCGTTCATGTATGCAGAGCCAAAAGCTTGGTTTGCTTTAATGGATAAGCTAGCAGATATGGTTATTACATATTTAAAAGCGCAAATTAACGCAGGAGCAAAAGCAGTTCAAATTTTCGATTCTTGGGTTGGAACAGTAAATGTAGCAGATTACCGCGTATTTATTAAACCAGCAATGGAGCGTATTTTTGCAGAAGTTCGCCCTATGGGTGTACCGATGATTATGCACGGCGTAGGAGCTGCACACTTAGTGAATGAGTGGCACGATTTACCGCTTGATGTAGTCGGCTTAGACTGGCGTTTACCAATTGAAGAAGCACGTGCACGCGGCGTTCATAAGGCGGTACAAGGAAATATGGACCCTTCATTCTTACTTGCGCCATGGTCTGTTATTGAAGAACATGTAAAAGGTATTTTAGATCAAGGGATGAAAGAGCCTGGTTATATCTTTAACTTAGGACACGGTGTATTCCCAGAAGTAAATCCAGATACATTAAAACGTTTAACTACATTTATTCATGAATACTCTAAAGGGCAGTTAGCGAAGTAAAGGAGAATTGCTGTATGAAAAAGAAAATTGGTTTGCTTGTAATGGCATATGGAACGCCATATAAAGAAGAAGATATTGAACGTTACTATACACATATTCGCAGAGGAAGAAAGCCAAGTCCTGAAATGCTGGAAGATTTAACAGAGCGTTACCGTGCAATTGGTGGTATTTCTCCTTTAGCTACTATTACATTAGAGCAAGCTAAGAAGTTAGAGAAGCGTTTAAATGAAGTGCAAGATGAAGTAGAGTACCATATGTATCTTGGTTTAAAACATATTGAACCGTTTATTGAAGATGCGGTGAAAGATATGCATAACGACGGAATACAAGATGCAATCGCACTTGTTCTTGCACCTCACTATTCTACGTTTAGCGTGAAATCATACGTTGGACGAGCACAAGAAGAAGCTGAGAAACTTGGGAACTTAATAATTCACGGCATCGATAGCTGGTATAAAGAGCCGAAATTCATCCAGTACTGGGTTGATGCAGTGAAAGGTATATATAACGGTATGTCAGATGCAGAGCGTGAAAAAGCAGTATTAATCGTATCTGCACATAGCTTACCAGAGAAAATTATTGCAATGGGCGATCCATATCCAGATCAATTAAATGAAACAGCTGATTATATCGCGCGCGGAGCTGAAGTAGCAAACTATGCAGTAGGCTGGCAAAGTGCAGGAAACACACCAGATCCTTGGATTGGTCCAGATGTACAAGATTTAACGAGAGAACTAAATGAAAGGCACGGTTATACTTCATTCGTATATGCACCAGTTGGATTTGTTGCTGAACATTTAGAAGTTTTATATGACAACGACTTTGAGTGTAAAGTTGTAACGGATGAAATTGGTGCGAAATATTATCGTCCAGAAATGCCAAATGCATCGGACGCATTTATTGATTGTTTAACAGATGTTGTATTAAAGAAAAAAGAATCTGTACTGTAAGAAGAAAGGGGGAGCCTGCTTGAGGAAAAAAGTTGTGATCGTCGGCGGAGGCATAACGGGATTAACAGCAATGTATAACTTACAAAAAAATATTCATGAAAAAAACTTGCCGATTGATACATTACTTATAGAAGCATCGGGTAAACTTGGCGGAAAAATTCAAACCGTTCGAAAAGATGGATTTACAATTGAACGCGGACCGGATTCTTTCTTAGCACGAAAAGAAAGTGCAGCTAGATTAGTGAAAGAATTAGGTCTTGGCGATGAACTTGTAAATAATCAAGCCGGTCAATCATTTATCCTCGTAAACAATCGGTTACATAAAATGCCGAGCGGATCAATGATGGGAATTCCAACGCAAATTACGCCGTTTCTATTTTCCGGGCTGTTCTCCCCAATTGGTAAACTAAGAGCTGGTTTTGATCTATTAATGCCGAGGTCAAAGCCAGTATCTGACCAATCACTCGGACAATTTTTCAGACATCGCCTCGGAAACGAAGTGGTTGAAAACTTAATAGAACCGTTACTATCGGGTATTTATGCAGGGGATATTGATGAAATGAGCTTAATGTCAACATTCCCGCAAATGTATCAGATTGAGCAGAAACATCGCAGTATTTCACTCGGTATGCGTACGCTCGCTCCGAAAGAAGAGAAAGCTAAACCGAAAAAAGGAATCTTCCAAACAGTGAAAACAGGTTTAGAATCTATCGTAGAATCTCTCGAAGTAAAGATGCATGAAGGTACGATAATAAAGGGAACTCGCATTGAAAAAGTTGCAAAACAGGGTGATGGTTATACAATTACTCTTAGTAATGGAAAAGAAATAGAAGCGGACGCCATCGTAGTGGCAACTTCGCATAAAGTATTGCCGTCCATGTTTGCTCAGTACAAGCAGTTTCGTTTCTTCCGTAATATTCCGGCCACATCCGTTGCGAATGTGGCACTTGCTTTCCAAAAGTCAGCAATCCGGCGCGATATTAATGGTACAGGATTTGTCGTATCACGAAATAGCGATTACACGATTACAGCGTGTACGTGGACGCATAAAAAATGGCCACATACAACGCCAGAAGGAAAAACACTCCTTCGCTGTTACGTTGGACGTGCTGGTGATGAAGCGGTTGTAGAACAAACTGAAGAAGAACTCGTTCAGCTCGTACTAGAAGATTTAAGAAAAACGATGGATATTACAGAGGATCCAGAATTTACAATCGTAAGCCGCTGGAAAGAAGCGATGCCTCAATATACAGTAGGCCATAATGAGCGAATGAAAAAGCTCACAACATTTATGCAGAAAGAGTTGCCTGGTATATACTTGGCAGGTAGCTCCTATGCTGGTGCTGGACTTCCAGATTGTATTAATCAAGGTGAGGAAGCTGCAAAGCGTGTATTATCTCATTTGGAGAAAGTAATAGATGCTGAATTAATCGCACAATAAACGAAACGCCTTCAATTATATTGAAGGCGTTTCGTTTATTGTATAAAATACTTATTCGCCAATAAACATATATAAGTTATTTGGCTTTATAACGGCATCTCCTGCATAAATAACCCACTCTGTTAAGTTATCAAAATCTAAATGATAACTATTTCCTTCACTCATATCTTCTATAAAATATGGTTCATTAATGAGTATTCCTTGAATGAAATCTTCCGTAATGTTTTGCATTTCAAACCACATATGTTCACTTTTTCCTTCTTCGTAGGAGACACCAAACTTAGCAAGGAAACGAAAATCTTCATTTGATTGTTCAATGTGAAAAATGTTGCTGAAATACCCGAAAGTATTTTTCGCATTGTAAGCCATACGATTGGTTTCACTATTTGTTTTATAGAACATGAGCCCTGTAGCTTCCTCGTGTTCTTTGAAAAAACTTTCAATATATTCTTCTGAAGTATTAAATTTGAATAAGAGAACGGATGGAGATTGATGGTATTCATCTCGGGCATCCATTCCGCCTAAGAATGTATTTTGTGCATCTATTGGTTGTAGTTTCACTTCTTCATCCTCGATTGAAGATAATTGGTCCATACTCGTTTTATGCCCTATATAAGATAATCCTTTTTCCCACGGAACAGCGACTGTATGTATAGAACCTTGCTGACTATGCGCGATAACGATAGGCTCATTCATAGGGACTTGTCCATTTTCAACCGCATTATTAGCAAATGTTTGAAAGAGATCGCTAATGCCGTAGTAGGAAGAAATGCGATTTGGAATAATTAACTCTATTTCAGTTACGCCTGCTCTTAAAAGACCGTGTGTATGAAACCAATATTGCGTAGGCTCATCATCTTTATCGTCTTCATAAACAGAATGAATAACGTACAAGTCAGGAATGTCAGGTAATAATTCATTTTCAACGTGATATTCAATATAGCTTCTAGATATCACTTTCATTGCTGCACTTGAATCGATTACAAATAACAAATCTGGGGCGAGATTCCATAAAAACTGTAACTGCTGGAAAAAGCAGTCCAGTACATCGCCTACAAATAGCGTACGAGTGAAAATTTCAGTGCCGAAAGCCGCATCTTCAAAATTACGATCTACGATTGTAGAATCTTGTCTATTGTACATTTTGTATTCTTCTGGGTCATTCGCCTCATCAATATGCAGTTCATACGGTATGATTGCTTCATCCATATGTAACTCAAAAATAAGGCTTGTCTCATCACTATAAACAATTTTTAACTCATCAACTTTAGTAGCGATAGTCTCTAGCCGCTGTTTTAACTGCTCAATTGTAATTCTAGTTGGTATAACAGCAATCATATCTGAAAAATGACGTTCTAATGTTCCATTCATAGCTGCGCGGTATGTTTCTGTTTGCACTTCCATCCAATCACTCCTATTCAAATGAATCCATTTTACATGCCAATCAAATGTCGATATTTTCTGTTTTCTCTCTCTAACATTATAGAGTGCATTTGTAGAAGGTGTAAAATTATTATTTTGTATTATAGGTTGAAAGCTTGTAAATTAAATAAATCTTTTGTAAAATTTGTCGAAAAATAGTTCTATATAACGAATCATTTGTTATGATAGAAATGCTGAGAAAATATGAAATATGGAGAGGAAAATGGCTGTGAAGAAATTGTTAAGTGTCTTTTTATCATTCTTGCTATTGCTTTCATTTACTGGAACTTTAGCGCAAGCAGAAGAAACTGCTTCTATGTCAGTAGAAAAAGCAATTCAAGTATTTAAGCAGCAAGGGAAAACGAAGGGGATAGTGGAAGGGTACATTGTTGGATATACGCAAAGTTCTTCTAAATATACGAAGGATCCAGCTAAGTTTGATGATACAAACGTAGCAATTGCAGATTCGCCAAACGAAACGAATCCAGACAAAATCATGCCTGTTCAGTTGCCAAAAGGTGATGTGAGAACGGCAGTGAATGTAAAAGATCATCCTGAAAATATCGGGAAGAAAGTTAGTTTGACTGGGACTCTTGAATTATATTTTAGTAACCCAGGTTTAAAATCAGTAACAGCTTATAAGTTTCAAGGTGAAGGCCAAAACCGTGTTAGCGATGTAGTAGCTTCACCGAACGGTGGAGAAGTTGCTAAAGGAACAGCGGTAACATTAACGACGAATACAGAAGGGGCAACAATCTACTATACGTTAGATGGCTCTAATCCTACTAATAAAAGCGTTCGTTATAATGGACAAATTGTAGTGAATGAAAATAGTGTAGTGAAAGCAATCGCAGAAAAAGAAGGGCTTACTTCTTCAGCAATTTCGACGTTTTCGTTTATTATCGTAAATAATGAACAGGTTCGTATTCATGACATTCAAGGAAAATCACATATGTCTCCTTACAACGGGAAGAAAGTATACAATGTGGAAGGCGTTGTCACAGCGCTTGATAAAAACGGCTTTTATATAGAAGACAATCAGCTAGATAATGATCCAGCTACTTCAGAAGGTATGTACGTATACAAAAAAGATGCGAATGTAGCAGTAGGAGATCTTATTCAAGTTGATGGAGTAGTAGAAGAATATGTTGGACCAGGATATGCAGAGCGATTTGAAACAGACTTAACGACGACAGAAATTAAGGGGAGTCGCGTTGTTGTAATCGCAAAAGATCAATCTTTACCAGCACCGATTGTACTTGGGGAAAACGGTGTGAAAATCCCGGATCAGATTATTGATAATGATGCATTTGGTTTATTTGATCCAAATGAAGATGCAATCGACTTCTATGAAAGTATAGAAGGTATGCGTGTTACGATGCCAACACCAAAAATTATTGCACCTCAGAAAAACGGAAATTTATATGTAACAGTAAAAAATGGTGGAGATAAAATAGTAACACAATATGGCACACCTCTATTAGATGAAAATCAATTAAACCCAGAGCGTCTTTCTGTAAAAGTGCCTCGCGATTATGTAGCAAAAGTAGGAGATACTTTCACTGGAGATATAACAGGGGTAGTAGGATATGATTACGGTTCTTTCCGTATTTCGCCAATAACAGAATTGCCAGCTGTAGTGGATGGTGGATTTAAGCAAGTAGGGGCAAATATTCAGCCTCGTCTTGATAAGTTAACAGTTGCTACATATAACATTGAAAATTTCTCGGCGAATAAAAAAGAAACAACAGATGAAAAGGTAAAAGCGTTAGCGTATTCTATTAAATACAATTTAAAAATGCCAGATATTATCGGTGTAGAGGAAATGCAAGATAATAACGGATCAATTAATGACGGTACAACAGATGCGTCATTGAGCGCAAAACGTATCATTGATGCAGTTCTAGAAATTCGTGGACCGAAGTATGAGTATGTAGAAATTGCTCCAAACAATAATCTAGACGGAGGAGCACCAGGAGCGAATATTCGCGTCGGTTTCTTCTACAACCCATCACGCGTGAAATTAGCAGCAGTACCGAAGTTACTTGATAAAAATGTGGTTCGCATTGGAGACGAAAGTTCATTATTTGAAAGTACACGTAAACCGTTAGCGGCAGAATTTACGTTCCAAGGACAAAACGTTGTTGTCGTTGCAAATCACTTAAACTCAAAAATAGGGGATGCAACGCCATTTGGAAAAGTGCAACCGCTCGTATTAAAAAGTGAAGACAAACGAATTCAGTTAGCACAAGAAGTAAATCAATTTGTACAAGGAATTCAGAAAAAGAACACAAATGCACCAGTTGTTGTGTTAGGAGATATGAACGATTTTGAGTTTGCTAAACCACTAAAAGCACTAGAAGGAACAAACTTAAAGAATATGTTAAACACAGTGCCGAAAGAGAATCGTTACACGTACATTCACGAAGGAAATGCACAAGTGTTAGATCATATTTTAGTAACAAACAACATCGCACCGCACACAATTGTAGATCCAGTGCACTTAAACTCAAACATAATGAAAGAGCACGGACGTGTAAGCGATCATGACCCAGTACTTGCTCAAATTGATTTGAAGAAAGCTTCTTAAAGAAAGGAACGCTTAGGTGACTGAGCGTTCTTTTTTGTTTCTGCATCAATAGTATAAAGAGATGATTCCTTTTTTTGTAATCTGATGATAAAATTAATTGAATATTCAGTCGTTAGGAGGGCAGCGATGCAAGCACGAATAAATGGAAAATTAATGAATCAGTTTGCAATTTTTTTTAGTACGATCGTCATGCTTCAGTTTGTAGCTGATATAACAGGACTTACAAGTAATTTAGACATTACGTATAACTTAATACATACAGCAACTTCTTATATAACATTTAGTTTGGCGGTTATTTTCACTTTAATAGGTGCAAGAAGAGAATTAAGTAAATATGCAATTGCTTCATTATGTTTAGTAGTGGCGATTAAAGCAATTTATTTTGTAGCGGTTGTTATTTTATGGGGATTGGCTGGTACACCGTAAATGAATAGTAAATAAAACCCTAATTTCCAATATAGTAAGGAAATTAGGGTTTTATTATACTTGAAAAGCCTTTCTACACCGCTCTCTTCTTTGCAACCTTCTTCTATATTTTTTTCTATCACGCTTTACTCCTTGTATGTACATGAATAAACTAACGAGAAGGAAAAAAGTGCATTGCATCGTTAAAATATACGGCGACATGCCATGCAACGGTTGTTTTGGGTCATATAAATGAAAAGGCGCTCCGCCTATTGTAGGGAATATCGTATTTAGCAGGACGTATGGAATGGAGGCAACTGCAAATGGGAAGAGAATCGCCATATAGTCCTTTTGTGACCACGCAGATGCTGCAAGTCCTAAAAGGGCCATTAAACCTGCAAATAAAAAATTAATTCCGATATATACAGTAATGTAAGTGAGGGGAGATTCGTAATATAAGTTTGCAAACATCCCATTATCATTTATAATGCCTGAACCAGCCGTCGGTTCTCCGTCTGGAATGGTTAATTTGCAAAATAATAACGATAAGATGAATGGAAATGTATAAAGAAGTCCGCCACAAAAGAATGTAACGATATATTTCGTTACTGAATAAGGGAACAAAGAAATCCCTTTACTTACAAACGGTTTAAAACCATCTGATTTATCCGAATTGTAACTTGTACTAAAGGGGAAACTAGCAATAACGGGCATTAATAATAAATAAACATCCATTTCATTGTCGCGAAATCCAATCCATTTAAAAGCTGTTGTTACAAACGCATCCGTTCCATCCCCAATGTAACGAATTACATAATAATAATGGTAAATAAAAATAAGAGCTAGTCCACTAAACATAATAATTAAAGAAACACGATTACAAAAAGCTTGCTTTATATTTAAACGAAGCGCACGCATCATGACTGAAAAAGCCTCCACTATTTTGATAAACTTGTCTATTTTCTATATTACTATTAATTGTAAAGATTTTCTTGTTTTTTTATTTGATTATTTGAAAAAGAGGAATTTTGTTGTTGTGAAGTAAGGTTTAATCATATATCTTAAGAACACCTTTTCCTTTTCTCTTTTCTTCTGATAAACTATGGACAGTATGATATACACTGACTGGAATTTTTTTATACTGGAAATAATAAAAAAGAGAACTTGTCTAGAATGTAAGCGTGTGGTAATATCAAAGGTGTACTGATTGACTATATTATCCAATTGGTCATTTTTGGAGGTGAAGATGTGGCGATAGATCGAAAACGTTCTATTATTGAAGCTGCAACAAAGTCTTTTTCAGCGTTCGGTTATAAAGCAACAACGATGGATCAAGTAGCGAAGTTAGCGAATGTAGGAAAAGGAACGATTTATACTTTTTTCAAAAATAAAGAAGAGCTATTTGGTGAAATTATTTCTAATTTAATTACAGAAATGAAGCAAGTTGCAGAAAGTGCAATTCGTTCAGATGTTTCATTTTTTGAAAATGTACATAGAGCATTATATAGCATCTTG
Organism: Bacillus sp. FSL K6-0268; assembly: GCF_038005425.1. Lineage (NCBI taxonomy): Bacteria > Bacillati > Bacillota > Bacilli > Caryophanales > Bacillaceae > Bacillus > Bacillus sp. FSL K6-0268. The sequence goes on along the minus strand of NZ_JBBOTF010000001.1, from coordinate 2,293,207 downwards.
GAATTTAGAAAAGAACATCAGCTCATGATTAAATTAATTCAAGAAGAGCGCGATATGGGAACGAAAGAAGTACAAGAAGTCATGCAACAAGTTGATGTGGAAATTGTTTCTGTTATTCAATCGTATTTAAAGATTGCGATTGAAAAAGGTGAAATTAGCAAATGTGATCCAGAAATTACAGCATTTATTATGCTTCGTCTATATGTATCGCTTATTTTTGATTGGGAAAAAAATCATGAACCGCTAGAAAAAGAAAAAATTGCAGAGTTATTTGAACTTTATTTACTAAAAGGATTGTCAAACTAAGATGATCCTTTTAATTTTATAAAAAAATGACCAAATTAATAATGAGGTCATATATTTAATTTGAGGAGGAGTTATAGAAAAATTATAATTATAATGAGAAAAAGTTGCATAGTAATAAATTCGGGGATAAGGCATATGTATGAACAAGTATAGCCTTTTTGTTTGAGTGAAAATGACCAAATGAACAATGTGGTCATTTAGAAAAGGGGGAGAAATGATGAAATGGAATCAGTTACTTCGTAAAGAGTTTACTGAAATTATAAAAAGTAAAAAAATATTAATTCCAATTATCGCGGTTTTATTCGTGCCAATTTTATATGCAGGTATGTTTTTATGGGCCTTTTGGGATCCGTATAAACAGTTAGATGATTTACCAGTTGCGGTAGTCAATTTAGATAAAGGTGCAGTATTTGATGGGAAACCAATTGAGGTCGGAAAAGGGCTCGTTGATAACTTAAAAGATAATACAAGTTTCAAATGGGAATTTGTAAGTGAAAAAGAAGCGGAAAAAGGAATGGAAGGTAGAAAGTATTACATGTTAGTACGCATTCCAGATGACTTCTCAAGTAACGCTACAACGTTATTAAAAGATGATCCAAAACCATTAAATTTAGAATACATTCCAAACGAAAGCTTAAACTTCTTATCTTCACAAATTGGCGGAACAGCCATTGAAAAAATTAAAGGTGAAGTATCAAGTACGTTAACGAAAACATATGCAGAGAAAATGTTTGATTCTATTCAAGACGTCTCAAAAGGATTAGCAGATGGGGCGGAAGGAGCAAATAAACTACACGACGGATCAAGTGAGCTGCATGATGGTTCCAGTAAAGTGACGGATGGCCTTCATACACTTCAAGGGAAGTCTGGAGAGATGAAGGATGGAGCTCAGAAATTAGCAGATGGATCTAATAAATTAGTAGATGGATCAGGCAAAGTAACAAATGGTTTAAATACGTTAAATAGCAAAACAGGTGAGATGCAGACGGGTATAGGGAAATTGCAAGATGGATCTCAGAAAGTAACAGCGGGTTTGAATACGTTAGTAAATAAATCAGGTGAATTAAAAACAGGAACGAATGAATTAGCAGCTGGTATGGAACAGCTTGTTGGAGGACAAAGTCAATTAGAGGGGGTTTCTCAAAAAATTGAAAAGGGTTTGCAAGAATTAGATAGTAAAGTGAAAAGTTCCGCTGCAGGTTTAGAAGAAATGCAGGCGAAAGTTCCTACAATATTAAATAAAGTAAATGAGAAAATAGACGGAGCTGAAAAAAACGTAAATCAGTTAAATGGATTTACTCAATCAACAGCAGGAGATGCCAAAAATGCAGCGCAAGATGTAGCTAATTTACAAAAGCAAATTGAGAGTTTACCAAAAGAATATCAAGAGCAGTTACAACCGTATATAACAAATGCGGCAAAAAGTACAGCGACAGTTCAACAAAAAGTTGCTGTAGTATCGGGTGGAACAAAGACACTAAACGAAGAAGTAAATCAACTAAAAGGTGAAATAAATCAAAAGGCAAGTGAAATGCAAAACAAACTACCGAATTCAGGTGGGATTAATACTTTAACGGATGGTATTACGAAATTAATGAATGCGCAAAACCAATTTGTAAGTAAGTTTCACGGATTTGGTGAAGGATTAAATAATGCCAAAGTAGGTGTAAATAAATTAAATAAGGGGTCAGATCAATTAATTGATGGAGTAACTCAATTAGCGGACGGCTCAAGCAAAGTAACAGGCGGCTTAGGTACATTATCCGCGGGAGCAAATCAAATGTCAGGAGGAATAACGCAATTAACAGACGGTTCAAGCCAAGTAACAACTGGCTTAGGTACTCTAAATGGTGGCCTAAATCAAATGTCAACAGGCTCAATCCAGCTAATCGACGGCGTAAATAAACTAGCAGATGGATCAGGAAAAGTAACAGATGGCCTCGTGAAAGTAAACGACGGTTCAGGCGAACTTGCTGAGAAACTGGGCGAAGGAGCAGAAAAAACTGGTGAAGTAAAAGGGACGGATAAAACGTATGATATGTTTGCAAGTCCTGTAAAGGTGAAGACGGAGAAAATGGCGGAAGTTCCTAACTACGGAACTGGATTTACACCGTATTTCTTATCACTCGGTTTATTCGTTGGGGCATTACTATTATCAATCGTATATCCATTACGTGATACAGTTGGCGTTCCAAAATCAGGATTTAGTTGGTTTATTAGTAAGTTCGGCGTGTTACTATCAGTCGGTATTATTCAAGCGATAGTAGCAGATGTTATATTACTGTTCGGATTAGGTGTAGAAGTACAAAGTATTCCGTACTTCATACTCTTTAGCATCGTTACAAGTTTAGCGTTTATTGCATTAATTCAATGTTTAGTAACAGCATTCGGTGATGCAGGGCGTTTCATCGCCATCATCACATTAATTATTCAGCTTACAACAAGTGCTGGAACATTCCCGTTAGAGTTAATTCCGAAGTTTTTACAACCATTTAATGCTTGGTTACCGATGACATACTCTGTATCAGGATTGAAAGCAGTCGTATCAAGCGGAGACTTTAACTTCATGTGGCAAAACATAGGAATGCTCATGATCTTTATCGTTGTATTATCACTTGGAACAATCGCCTCCTTAACTTTGATGCACAAACGACAATTTAAAAATGTTGCTGAAAATCAATCGGTTGAAGCGTAAAAAAAGCACCTTTTTGGTGCTTTTTTATTTTAATAGAGGGCATCTTTTCCTTGGTTCATCTATAAATCTTTCTAAAAGCTATAGAAACGAAAGAAAAGGAATTACAACAATTTACAGAGAAACATAGGGTAGAGGAGTTGATATGATGAAAGGCAATCCTACTTACTATTTTATCTTATATCCATTAATCTTCTTTCTCGTTTTCTCTCTTTCACCTATCTTGTTTCAGAAAAAAGAATATACGAGTATGAAAGATATACTAGGGATACTTTTATTTTACTATGTGCTAATTAGTGGATATTACTTTATGGATGTTGTAAGTGAAAGAATGAAGAAGGATAGTAAAGATAAACGATAAATTTTATTGTATAAAAACCGATGGAGGATAAAAAATGACTGAAAGTGAGATAAAATTCCGTGATACGACCATTCGTAACTTTTTTGATAAAGAGAATCGTTTAAAATCGATTCCAGGTCAAAAGAAGAAAAAATTAGTATTGTTAGAGCATTTAATTAGCAAGTTAAATGCTGAAAATCAATATACAGAAAAAGAAATTAATACATTTATAAAACAATATCATGATGATTTTTGTACAATTAGACGTGAATTTATTGTACATAGGTTTATGGATAGAGAGGATAGTATGTACCGTATAAACGGGAGAGAAGTTTGGACGAAGTGGGAGGAGTTAAAATAATGAATCAGCGAGGGGATCCCCGCTGATTATAAGCCTGTGCTAGTCTTGCTGTTTCTTTGTAGTAAGTCTATGAACGCTTCAACATTCGAACTTGTAATGTATCCAAGCGTTATATATTCATCTTCATAGTAAAATATTATTTTTTTGTCAAAGATTCTTCTCTTCGTTTCTATGGATAGAATTTTTTCATAATCAAATTCGGCAATGAATGTGTTTTTATATTGGCTAAAAAAGAGAAGTCTTTGATTAGTAGCAAGTAACATGCCAGGATACGGGACTTTATGCGTAATCATATAGCCAGTAAGTGAACATTTTAAAGTAGATAAAATTTTTTCTTCTTTATGTAATAGTTGTTTTGCATCTGTTAAGATTGGGTTCATTCCATACATTCCTTTTATTTTGATTTATGAATATTGTATCAAGAGTAAAAAGATTCTCAATATGTAATATTGCATATTGGACGTTTTGTAGTTTTAATATTATTTTTAAAAAGAAAAAGTACGAGGTGATTCAATGATACGGTTAGTAAAAGAGACTGATGCAGAAGCAATTATGAATATTAGAAAAGAAATTATATTATCGGAAACTACTACAAAATTTTTCATAGTATCCCCAAAGAAGTTACCGAATGATAGTAATGCAGAAAGAGAAAAGATACGGAAAAGCAATGAGAAAGGTAATCTCTATATCGTGTATGAAGTAGATAGGAAGGTAGTTGGCTTTTTACTTTTCAACCGATATGAACTAGAACGGTTACAACACGCAGGCACAATGGGAATGGGGATTAAAGAGGCGTATTGTAATCAAGGCATCGGCACGAAATTAATTGAATTTCTTATTAGTTGGGCTAAAGAGCAGAAAGGTTTAGAGAAAATTTGCTTAGGTGTAGTTTCTGTTAATGATCGGGCAATTAAAGTGTACAAACGTATGGGTTTTGTAGAAGAAGGGAGACAACGAAAGCAAATAAAGTATGAAGATGGATCATATGGAGACGACGTATTGATGGGCTTTTATATTGAATAAAGGATATATGGTATTAAGAAAAGGAATGTACCTACCGTAAATGTCTAAAAGCAGTATATTGCCCCTCCATTAACAGACTTTTACCTATGTATAATATTAATATAGTAAAATCATAACAACCGATATTGCAGTTTCCAATAATATACTATATAATCAATTTAAGAAAACGTTTTCATGCAAAGGGGGAGAATTTCGTGTCGACTATAGAGGACGTGGCGAAATTAGCGGGGTTATCAAGGACAACGGTTTCTAGGGTGATTAATAATCATCCATATGTTTCAGATGAGAAGAAAAAAAGGGTTCAATTAGCAATGAAGCATTTAGGCTTTGTTCCTAATTCTGCGGCGAGAAGGCTTCGTAAACAAAAAACGGAAACAATTGCGGTGCTAGTTCCAAGGATTACAAATCCTTTTTTCAGTAGATTTATTGAAGCAATCGAGATTGCAGCTTCTGAACATAAATATAAACTGATTATTTGTCAAACAAGATATTTACCTGAAAAAGAGATGGAGTATTTACAATTATTATCTACGAAACAAGTAGATGGGATTATTCTATGTTCACTAGAAAATCCGTGGGAAGATGTAGAGCCATACTTACAGCACGGTCCAATCGTGTTATGTAATGAATATATTGAGGAAGCAAATATTCCAACAGTGAAGTTTGATCATGCGCAAGGAGCATACATAGCTGCGAAGCATGTGTTAGATCAAGGATATCGCAATCTTATTTTTTGCCGTGGTAACGAAACCAAATTAGTTAGCCAGCAGCGAAAAATGGGCTTTTTACGTGCAATAACTGAGAAGAGCCGCCAAGTAGAAGCGATTGATTTTCTTGAAAACGCTTTCTCTTGGGAGGATGGAAAACGAATATTCCATGAAGTATTAAAGGACAAAAAAAATCCTACCGCGATTTTGGCAGGAGGCGATGAGGTAGCAGCTGGAATTATCTCAGAGGCGAAGCACCATAACTGGAGCATTCCAGATGATCTCGCTGTTATCGGTTTTGATAATCAAATATTATCACAGATTACAGAGCCAGGTATTACGACAATTGAACAGCCAATCGATGAGATGGCCCGAAAAGTTGTCGACCTGATGATGGATAAAATCCATACGAAAAATTATCGACAAAAAGAATTGTATGAGTTTGAACTGGAGCTCTTGGTGAAAGGTTCAACGATGAAGAAGGATACGATGTTATTAGCCTAGTAGACTATGTCTGCTAGGTTTTTTTATGTTCATAAACTACTATTCTTCGTGAACGCAGTCATCACATTTGTTATGGTATGCTTCGTGTTGCTCATCAATTTCTTTCCCACAGTGCGCACAAGTTTTCGTCGGTAAATTTCTGAAAAACTCCATTGGTTGATCAATCATGTCAATCCCTCCATTTCCATTTCTTACTATTATTGTATTAGTACAAAAAATAAAAGTCAACAACTGTTTTATAACAAAATTGAAAATTAATGAAAAAGTTTAGGAAATGGATTATAGTTAACAATGTAGAATGTAAGTGAAACATGCATTCCTACTCGGTTTTAGAAAGGATGGATACATATGAAAATGACTGTTGTCGGCTTTTGGGGCGGATTTCCAGAAGCGGGAGAAGCAACGTCGGGGTATTTGTTTGAACACGATGGTTTTCGTTTACTTGTAGACTGTGGTAGTGGTGTACTAGCACAGCTTCAAAAATATATAACACCATCTCATATAGATGCAGTTGTACTGTCACACTATCATCACGATCATGTTGCGGACATTGGGGTATTGCAATATGCGAGATTAATTACGAGTGCAACAACAAGGCAACTACCGGAATTACCAATATACGGTCATACGTTTGACGAGAATGGATTCCATTCTTTAACACATGAACCACATACGAAAGGAATCGCGTACAATCCAGAAGAAACACTTCAAGTTGGACCGTTCTCGATTTCGTTCTTAAAAACTGTTCATCCTGTTACATGCTTTGCGATGCGTATTACAGCTGGAGATGGTGCTGTAGTATACAGCGCTGATTCAAGTTATATTCCTGAATTCATTCCATTCACGAAAGATGCTGATCTTTTCATTTGTGAGTGTAATATGTATGCACATCAAGAGGCTGCAAAAGCAGGGCATATGAATAGTGCAGAAGTAGCAAGTATTGCAAAAGATGCGAATGTAAAAGAACTTTTATTAACGCACTTACCGCATACAGGAAACCCATCTAATTTAGTAACAGAAGCAAAACAAATTTTCAGTGGCCATATTACGCTAGCGCATAGTGGCTACGTATGGAACTCATGAGGTGATACGATGTTATTTATTGATAATAAAGGAATTACAGATCCTAGAATAAACTTAGCGATTGAAGAATATTGTGTGAAAAATTTAGATATTAACGAAACATATTTACTGTTCTACATTAACGAACCTTCGATTATCATTGGTAAAAACCAAAACACAGTAGAAGAAATTAATGCAGATTACGTAAAAGAAAAAGGTATTCATGTCGTTCGTCGTCTATCAGGCGGAGGCGCAGTATATCATGATTTAGGAAACTTAAACTTCAGCTTTATCACGAAAGATGATGGAGATAGTTTCAGCAACTTCAAAAAATTCACAGAGCCTGTAACGAAAGCGCTTGGTAAATTAGGTGTAAATGCAGAACTAAGTGGTCGTAACGACATTTTAGCTGAAGGAAGAAAAATTTCAGGTAACGCGCAGTTCTCAACGAAAGGTCGTATGTTCAGTCACGGTACGTTACTATTTGACTCTGAAATCGATCACGTCGTATCAGCACTGAAAGTAAAAATGGATAAGATCCAATCAAAAGGAATTAAATCAATCCGTAGCCGCGTTGCGAACATTACAGAGTTCCTAAACGAAGAAATGACGACAGAAGAGTTTAGACAACTTCTTCTAGAAACAATTTTCGAAGGAGAAACAGAAATCCCAACGTATGAATTAACAGAAGAGGATTGGAAAGAAATCCATAAACTTTCTGAAGAGCGCTACCGCAATTGGGACTGGAACTACGGAAAATCACCGAAGTTCAACTTACAACATTCACACCGCTTCCCAGTTGGACAAGTTGACGTTCGTCTGGAAGTGAAAAAAGGAACAGTAACAGAATGCAAAATTTACGGCGACTTCTTCGGTTCACTAGATGTTCATGATATCGAAGAGCGTCTAACAGGCGTTCAGTTCGATAAAGATACATTCACTGCAGCTTTAGAAGGCGTAGATATCGCACGCTACTTCGGTAACATTACAACTGAAGATTTCTTACATTTATTCTTCTAAAAATGAGGGAGGCTGCCATAACGGGCAGCCTCTTTTTTTGCGTAGATTGTCGCGTTTTTTCGGTAAGTCGATATATTCGAAAAATCGCTTATATAATTTCATTCACCATAAAATCACAGGACATCTGCCTCTTATAAAGGAATATATATATTCAAAAGGAGGCGGATTGATATGAAAAGGGTAATGTACGTTGTATTATTACTCAGCTTTGTCATCGGAATGACAGCGTGTAACAGTGGATCGCCCTCAAGTCGTACAATTTTGTCTATCGGAAAACCAGCGGAGGATAATGTTATATATTTTACGCATACAGATAACAAACGAAAGATACATGATATACAAGACATGTTTCAAAATAAGAAGTGGAAAAGAAATGAAACATTCAGCACTGTTAATAAAACGCCAGATGTCGTCTTATCAATAGATGAAAACAACAAAGGGTTACCGACGTTATATGTTACCGTATATTTTCATGAAAATGGAGCGGACGTTTTGAATTTGTATGGGGAGTATACGAGCTTAAATAAAGAGGAACTTGAAAATCTTAGAAAAAAGATGAGTGCATATTATCCTAAAATGATTTTTGGTCTAGTGTTATAAATTACTTGTAAATAAAATCCCCTTATTTTTCCAAATTAAACTAAGAGAAGGTGATCTGTCTATATGCAGTTAATAGAATATCACTTGCCACTTTAATTTTCTTTTAATATAATTAATTTAGAATTTTTAAATATTCTAAATTTTATAAAGGTGGGGTTTTTGTGAATCTCGTTCAATCTTTGGCTGAAACGGCAAAAAAGAAGGGGGAAAAACCGGCTTATATATTTATGGATCAGTCGGTCTCATATGACCAATTAAACAAAATGGTCACAAGGTTTTCTAGCAATTTAGCAGAAATGGGCATTGGAAAAGGGGACAATGTCGCATTAGTTGTTGGGAACTCACCACATTTTTTGGTCGGTTTATACGGAACAATGAAAGCCGGAGCAACTGTTATTCCAGTTAATCCAATTTATACAGCAGACGAAATGCATTACATTTTACAAAATGGAGATGTAAAAACAATCATCGTACTCGACGTCCTTCTACCTGTTATACAATCTCTTACAACAAGACTTCCTTCATTAGAAAACATCATCATATGCGAAACCTCATCAGATTTTAACCATACAGAAACCGAAAAAATGAAAACGTTTACTAGTTTTGTGGGGGCTGGAGATTTACAATACGAAGGCCCTGAACTAGATGAAGAGGATGTAGCGGTTATCCTATACACTTCAGGTACAACTGGAAAACCGAAAGGCGCTATGCTCACACATAAAAATTTATATAGTAATGCGAATGATGTTGCGTCTTATTTACAATTTACTGCTGACGATCGCGTCGTTGCGGCACTGCCAATGTTCCATGTATTCTGTTTAACAGTTGCGGTAAATGCACCGATTGTGAACGGAGCAACGATTTTAATGTTACCGAAATTTAGTCCGAAAGAAGTATTCCGTATTTGTCGTACGTACGAACCAACGATCTTTGCTGGCGTACCGACGATGTACAATTATTTATATTTATTTGAAGAAGCAAGCGCAGAAGATGTGAAGACGCTTCGCCTTTGTATTTCCGGTGGTGCATCGATGCCTGTTGCTCTTCTGCAAAACTTTGAAAAACGTTTTAACGTTATTGTTTCAGAAGGATACGGTTTATCAGAAGCATCACCAGTTACTTGTTTCAACCCGCTAGATCGTCCTCGTAAACCAGGATCAATTGGCACAAATATTTGGCATGTAGAAAATAAAATTGTAAATGAACTTGGGGAAGAAGTACCTGTCGGCGCAGTCGGCGAATTAATCGTTCGCGGACCTAACGTTATGAAAGGATACTATAATGCACCAGAAGATACAGCTGCGACATTGAAAGACGGCTGGCTATATACAGGTGACTTAGCGAAAATGGATGAAGAAGGTTACTTCTATATCGTTGATCGTAAAAAAGATATCGTCCTAGTTGGCGGTTATAACGTATATCCTCGTGAAGTAGAAGAAGTATTATATACGCACCAATCAGTAGCTGAAGTTGTTGTAATCGGTGTTCCTGATGAAAACTTAGGAGAAGCTGTGCGAGCGTACGTCGTTTTGAAGCAAGCAAACGTAACAGAAGAAGAACTAATGCATTACTGTACGTTACATTTAGCGAAATATAAAGTGCCGAAAAGCATTGAGTTTTTAATAGAATTACCGAAGAATACGACGGGTAAATTGTTAAGAAGAGCATTGAGAGAGAAAGCGATGCAAGTGTAATGAAGAAAAGGTCTCCTAAAATATATTTTAGGAGACCTTTTCTTTGTTTATCGTAATAACTTTTTCTCATATGAAATGTAGTAGGAAGTTTGTATATATAATAGCGGAGCGTGTTCAAATAACTATTTGGTACTAGTAGTAATGAAGATATTCTTCCTACTTTCTTACATGAAATTTTTAATTTTGGATATTTGTATCATATGTTTCTGCAACAAACACAAAGTCTACATGCTCTTTATCAATAAAAATACTTGTTTTAGATGGAAGACCTGTTATGGTAGAAACAATATCAACCTCAACAAGGTCAAATCCTACACGATAAGCATCTGCAATTTCAATTCCACCAGTTAGAAAATGCAATCCATCCCCAAATGACTTAAATACAAATACATTTTCTTTCAAACTTTTATTATCCATTTCAATCCATTCTTCGTTAATATAAATCTTAAATGTCGTGCACTTTGGAACACACTCGATGTGATGTATCCCTTTATAACTATTAAGCGAAAACATATAGGTATGAGTTTCTTTAAAGTTAATATCTATCCCGTATTTAAAAGCAAAGGTTTTATATACCATTTCATAAAACAATGGCATTACAATATCATCCCATGCGTCATAGGCAAAAGCATGAATTGGTATTAGATGAGGATATAAACTTACAATCGCTTTTTGAAAATTAAGTAAGATGGTTGTATCTGTAATTTCTTTTAAAGAATCATCTATTTCATGGTCATAATCTTTCGAAATTCTGTTATCAATCATATGAAAAACTCCTTACATAGTCTTCTATATACTACGTTTTTCCGCATCATCAGTTTGTGCCTTCTTCAACTAAATTGCAAGTTTAATCGATGATTCCAAAAAAGCCCTTGTTTTATTTTATCAATTGTTAAATGTATTTATCTTTAAACTTCAATACGAAGATTAAACATGAAGGTACGGGCGGAAAAGTAACAGAAACAAACTTTGTATATGACCCGATTAACCAATTATTAAATGAAGCACTACCAAACGGAACAACTAAATCATACACATATGATGGATTTGGAAACCGTACAAGTGTGAAAGTTGTAGAGAATGGAAAAGAAACAAAATCTATAGCGGCAACATTCAATGAAGGAAATCAGCTTGTAAAATTCGGAAACGAATCGTTAACGTATGATGCGAATGGAAATCGTACATCTGATGGAAAGTACAAATATACATGGAATGAAGATGACCAACTTGTAGCTATTACAAAACAAGGTGAGAGCAATGCATTCGCAACTTATAAATATGATGAGAATAACCGTCGTATTGAAAAGAGTGTAAATGGTCAAGTAACACGTTATTTCTATGATGGAGATAGTATTAATCCGTTGTACGAGACGGATGGTAGTGGAAATGTTCTTCGTCAATATGTATACGCAACAAGTGGCGCGCGTCTAGCGATGAAATCAAAAGGACAAACGTTATACTACCACTACAACCCTCGTGGTGATGTCATTGCGATGACAGATCAAAATAGAGAAGTTGTAGCAACGTATGAATATGATTCATGGGATAACGTATTAAAGAGTGATACGAAGGGCATCGCAGCAGATAATCCATTTGGATATGCTGGATACATGTATGATAAAGAAATTGGTATGTATTATCTGATTGCACGTTATTATAACCCAGATCATGGTGTGTTCTTATCGGTAGATCCTGATCCAGGTGATGAAGATGATCCGGTTACAATGAATGGTTATACGTATGCAGATAATAATCCGGTGATGATGGTGGATCCGGATGGCCATGCCGCTTGGTGGGTAGCTGGTGCATTAGGTGGAGCTGCTTGGGATGTTGGTACTTACTTATGGAAGAATCGAAAAAAAGGGTATTCTTGGAAAGGTGTAGGGAAATCAGCACTAAGAGGAGCAGTGACAGGAGTTGCACTAGGAGGAGTTGGGAAACTTGGCGCTGCATACGCGGCAAAAAAAGGATATAAGGTTTTGGAAGTAGGGAGAATAAAAGGTGTTAGAGCAAACCCTGGACATTTTGGGATTAGATATCAAACACCTAAAACACCTCCTATTAGATCCATTGAACTTCATCCTAATCATCATGGGCATGGTATTCACATTCAAAGAAATGTTTGGACATTGAACCATCCTAGGAATAAAGGTAAGTTGTATCGTTTAGGAGGAGATAATGTGAAAAGGTGGGGAATAACATTAGCATATCAGAAATTAAAGGGAAAATTTAAGAAGAAATAAGCGAGTGTATATTTTAATATGAAGTATACAAAGGGAGAAATTTTATAAATCGATGGACAATAGTATATATGTAAAACAGGGGAGTGTTAGATGAAATTTATAAAGAAGTTTGTGAATAAGTATTTCAGTAACGATATGGATGTTTTTGCTGATCGTTTAGGGTACTGCACCTGGAGTGAGGCAAAGGCAGATACTTTTCATATATTCATACAACCGCCTGATTTAGATTGGTATATTACTAAATTACCGGATAATAGTTGGGCGGTTTGGAATGAAGAGGGGTACTCACCATTTGCTTTTCAAATTTTCCCTACTTGGTATGAGGCAATAAGGACTTTGCGAAACGTTTTTGAGGAAGGGAATATACCAGAAGAATATTGGGGCCCAGAAGGTTATGAGAACGGAGATGATCCGTTTTCTAAACTTCCTGATAAAAGTAAAAAAATAAAATTTTAAGTCGAATTATAGTTGTGTACAGTAAAGATTATAAATAAAATGTTACCTTACGATGTAGGGGGAAGTTTGTGATTTTAAAAAAACTGGGTTGATTTTAATAATCAATCTAGTTTTTTTAATATTATTGAGATAGTGCAAAGGGTTGGTAATCGTCGACGTGTTTTGAATGGATGATATTGGCATGTATTACTTGACTGCTCATTACGATAAAGAAGGACTATTCTAAATTAAATTTTAGATAGTCTTTTTTATTGTAAAAATATGTACTTGAATTACTGTTATTAAGTTAATGTGAAATGAATTAACATTCTATTTGTAACAATAAGTATGATAGAGAAAACATTCATCTATTATACGAGACAGATAGTAATAGATGATTACATATGAAGTATACTGAACTTACAATTTATAAAGTGGAGGCAAATGTATGAAAAAATTAGGGTTTAGAGTTATTTGCGGAGAAGAGGGATATGGTCATTATTTTGGTGGAGACACTTGGAAAGTTCCTATATGTCCGCAATGTAATGAACAAGCACATCAAATATTTACCTTTGATTTGAATGATTCGAGATTAGAGGAACTTAAGACAGAAGAATTAAAGGAGTTGCCATTAATTACTTGTTTAAATTGTTCCTTATATGAAGATATGCAAAATTTCAAAATAAATATAATAGAACGTTCTATACATACCATTACTCAAAGTGAGATGTTTAATTGGAAGTATGAATTAATTGATAAGATACCAGTTCCTCTGCCGAAGTATGATATGAAATTAGTAACGATGGAGAATTATGATGTCCCTTGTGATGAAGATGAAAATGACCAAGCTTTTGATGCGATGGGAAGAGATTATATTTGTAGAATACTTGGAGCACCCCTATACATAGAAGATTCTATAGAGGCAACGTGTCCTTGTTGTTCAAAAAGTATGAACTATGTGGCTATGTTGACCGGAGAAGATTATGGGAATGAAGGAGAACTTACAGGAGGAATAACTTTTCAAATAGGAGAGAGTTTTTTATATTTTTATCTATGTAAAGAATGTCTAATCATACAAACTTCCATGCAGAGCACTTAAGTTTGTTCTGTAGTATTGAAAGTTTTATTTTAATGTGAAGTGAAAGAGTTTGTAATTTAAATAAAAACCGAACCACCATCTAAATGGCGGTTCGGTTTTCTTTATCTATTTTTTCTCTACTAATTTCTTATTCTTCCAATCTAATGTAAACGATTTATTAAATGTTTTTTGATCAACATCTTTTACGTTGTTTCCAACCCAGTTTGCAGTTCCGAATGTGTAGCCTGGACGAAGTTGGTAGTCGTCGGCGTGCTTTGTATAAGCGACTTGTAGGTTAGATTGGTCTGTATTTTTTTCAGAGATAACAACAGCGATCATACCAGGAGAGAAACCGCTATTTGTTAATGCTGGAAGTTGATCCATCGGTATTAAATTACCTTTTGCATCAGATTCATATAAGTATGTGCGAGAGTACATGAACAGTTGGTTTCCGTATAAAGAATGGTAGGAATCACGTGTGTAAATACCCCAGTTTTGATTGTTATATCCGTTAAAGAATACATTCCATTTTACGTTTTTATTTGTTTGGTCAATTAAGTTTGTTTTATAACTTGTTTGTTTATAGCTTACAGAGTCAGACCAAGTTACTTGGCCAGTTGCACCCGCTTCAGCGCTAGGTCCATTTGGCGTTGCAGAAGCTTTAACAGAACCGCCAAGTTGATAAGATACACTAGAGGTTACAGTCGTTTCTTCTACAGCATTTGTAGGTGCTACGTTAAAGAAACGGGCGCTGTTATCTTGAAGATTAAAGGCAATATCATATTGTGAAGGGTAGCGTAATGTTGCACTAGCGCCAGGGATTGGGTAGTTATCAATAGGCGCACTACTTATAGTAGGATTTGCTTTTAGAAAACTACCAGTTGTATTAATAACGGCAATCTGTTTATCAGCGCTCGGATCATCGATAAAAGTTACCTTTAAAGACATTGTCATATTATCAGTTTGATCATTATTAAATGTATTATAGCTCGTATGTGTTTTTGCATTTTGCCCGATATCTGTTACAACTTGTGACGTCGTTTGAGCGTAAGCAGCAGGTGTTGAAAGTGCTAAAGCGCTACTAGCAACAACAGCGGATAATGCTAAACATTTTAAATACGTTTTAGAGCGTTTCATACAATCACTTCCTTTTATCTTTGTCGATATATGTCGTATTTCGTTTATATCGTAACATGAAAATAAAACGGAAGGGATAGTTATGCATAATTGCATAGGTGAGTTTTGGATAGTGAAATTTTATGAATCCTTCTCAAGGGAATCGCCGCTGTATTGTTTATATATTCCTCCTCATCAACTCCCCAACTTGCGTCGCAACAAACGCAACATCACTATCAATTTCATCCAATACGTACGATTCCAAAATGCCCATTACAGCTGTTCCTAAAAATTTTAAGACGATATGTTTATCGATGTTTTTATTTACTGATGTGTTTGTGTTTAATTTTTTTTCTATTTCACCCATGATGAAAGTTAGTAATTTTTTTTGAAATGATAATGTACTGTTACTTCTAAATAGTGCCGCGAAAAATGGTTTGTGCTCTTTGAAGTATTCAAACCATATAACAGTTCCTTCTATATAACCTTTGTTTTGTTTCTCATAGCATATTTCTTTTAGTTGGTCTAAATGATCATCCACAATTTTATCTAATAAATTGTACTTATCTAGATAGTGTAAGTAAAAAGTTTTTCGTCCGATGTTTGCTTTTTCTGTAATGTTTTTTACTGTAATTTCGTCAAAACCATCTGTAATTAACATCTCTATAAATGTGGATTGAATGGCGTTTTGTGATTTTATAATTCTTCTATCGATTTTCTCCATATGGTGTTCCTCCGTTGTTGATACACATATTTCGTTACGTGTGTATTATCACCCAAATGCGTAAATGTGGTCATTGAAACAAGTGGTTGCTCGCTTTATTATAAATATACACGTGAGTAATAACTCTCACAAGTGTAAAATTAAAAATAAGATAAGGGTGGTTTTATATATGGCAGTTACGAAGAAAAATGTAAGATTTTATGCAAGAGGTTTACAAGTTGCAGGTATTTTGAACATTCCTGAAGGTGCTGAGGAAAAGAAACAAAATGCAGCGATTGTTTGTGTGCATCCAGGTAGTAGCTGTAAAGATCAAACAGCAGGATTGTATGCCGAGAAGTTAGCGGAACAAGGATATGTAACGCTTGCGTTTGATGCATCATATCAAGGTGAAAGTGAAGGTGCGCCGAGGTATATTGAAGAGCCAGCTGCGCGAGTTGAGGATATTCGCTCAGCAGTAGATTATGTAACTACCCTTCCTTATATAGATGAAGAACGTATCGGTGTGTTAGGCGTGTGTGCAGGCGGTGGTTATGCAGTAAATGCTGCGATGACAGAGCGCCGCATTAAAGCGGTTGGCACAGTTGTTGGTGCAAATATTGGCCGATTAAATCGTGAAGCTGATCCAATTGGGGTGTTAGAGGCGATTGGTAAACAACGTACTGCTGAAGCACGCGGAGCAGAGGAACTGATTACAAATTGGATTCCTAAAAATCAGGAAGAGTTAGTAGCAGCGGGTATGACCGATATAGATATTGTAGAAGCAGTTGAGTATTACACAACGCCACGAGGGCAAAGTGTTAACTCTCCAAATAAGCTAAACTTTACGAGCATGGGATCGGTAATTGGTTTTGATGCGTTCCATTTAGCAGATACGTTATTAACGCAGCCGCTGCAAATTATTGTCGGTAGCAAGCAAGGCGCATTCGGTTCTTATAAAGATGGTCATGAGCTGTATGAGAAAGCAGCTTCAGAGAAAAAAGATTTACTTGTTGTGGAAGGTGCGAGTCATTACGATTTATACGACCAACCAGAACCAGTAAGAATTGCAGTTGAAAAATTAACAAGTTTTTATAAAGAGCATTTGTAAAAACAATGTTGATATAAATGGTGCCTATAGTTGTTAGATACAAGTCTAACAACTATAGGTTTTTACTATGATGAGCGAAGTGCTTAATATTTACGTTATAAGTGCATAACAAGTTATAATAGAAGAAATCAATAAGGAGGCTGGCTGTGAAGAATCTTCGTTATCTCAATATATTTACCATATTAATTATATACACACTACTTATGTTTTACATTGGCTGGAACGGATGGGTTTGGCTTCATGCGGTATTTGGCTGGGAATCTTGGGGATATTATGCTTTCATAGTTGCATTTATTTCATATGCGTACATTCTCGTGCAAGTGTTTAAGTTTCTGCCATTTCTGCGAACGATAGGTTCGATTTGGTTTGCGGTCATACAATATGCGCTTATGTTGTTGCCATTAGCTAATATTATGGTCTTTCTTTTACAGTTTTCAGTGGAGAAAGAAGCGGCAATTATTTGGACAGGAACGGCTGTGATAGCTGCATTTATCTTTATCTTTGCGTATGGAGTATTTAATGCGTATAGTCCGGTAGTAAGAAAGTACGAGGTGCACATACCGAAAAAGGTAGAGGGGCGTAAAAGTTTACGCATTGCGATGGCTTCTGATATGCATTTCGGTAAACTGTCTGGCGTTTCGCATTTAAAAAGACTTGTTCGTCATGTAAATGAGATGGAACCTGATATTATTTTACTGCCAGGTGATATTATCGATGATCATCCAGGTGTGTTCATTCAAAAGAATATGGGACCAATCATGAAACAAATGAAAGCACCATTAGGCGTATATGGTGTTTTAGGAAACCATGAATACTACGGTAGAGCGGTTCCAGAGTTTTTACAAGAGATGGATAAGATTGATATTCGTATTCTTTTAGATGAAGTAATTACAATTGAAGGTGACTTTTATCTCGTTGGAAGAAGAGATAAAACAGAGCGAGATCGCCAAAGTTTTGAACAATTAATGAGTACGGTAGATAAATCGATGCCAGTTATCGCAATGGATCATCAACCATTTGAGTTGAAACAAGCAGCGGATGCTGGCGTCGATTTACTATTATCCGGCCACACGCACCGCGGACAAATGGCACCGAACCATATTGTAACGAGAAGAATGTACGAATTAGACTGGGGATACGCACAAAAAGGTGCATTCCACGCGATTGTTTCTTCTGGTTTCGGATTCTGGGGACCGCCGCTTCGACTTGGAAGTAGGTCGGAGATTGTGCAGGTAGAAGTTACATTTGAATAGGGGTTATGAAATAGAGAGCTGATGGCTCTCTATTTTTTTAAATAAAAACAAATAACAATAAATATTTATGTTGGTGCTAATTTCATAAAAGAGATACGATTATAAGACTCGATCAAAATAAAGGGGGATTGTAAGTGATCATATCAGATGTACTATACGGAGAATTTGAAGTGGATCAAGTAGTAGAAGAATTAATTTCAAGTAAGTCTATGCAAAGACTAAAGGGAATTCATCAAGCAGGCACAAGTTACTTAATGAACGAGAAATGGAATGTAACTCGCTTTGAGCATTCAGTGGGTGTTATGTTATTAGTGAAAAAACTAGGTGGTTCAGTAGAAGAACAGATTGCTGGTTTACTACATGACGTATCACATACTGCTTTTTCCCACGTGATTGATTACGTTTTTGATAATAAAGATGAAAGTTATCATGAAGAGATATTTAGTTCTGTTGTGAAAAACTCAGAAATTCCAGCGATCCTTGCGAAGCATGGTTATAACTATGAAGATATTTTATTAGATGATTCGAAGTGGACGTTACTGGAAAAATCAGCGCCCGAATTATGCGCAGATCGAGTGGATTATACATTACGAGATATGTATACATATGGTTATATTTCTTTAGAAGAAGTTCACAGTTTTTTAGAGGATGTCATCGCTGTAGAAGGGAAGATGGTTCTTCAAAGTATCGAAATGGCAGAGTGGTTTACAGAAACGTATTACAAAGAAGTAATTGATTTCTTTATGCAACCAATGAATATTTACGGAAATGATATGTTAGCGAAAACGTTAAAGGTAGCTCTTCATAAAAGGATTATTCATGCAGATGATTTTCTTCTTGAAGATGATGAGCTTATTTCGAAATTACAGCAATGTAATGACCCCGAAGTAGAAGTTTTATTAAGCAAAGTTCATCCAAATATAAAAGTAAAAGAAGATAGAAACGATTATGATTTACATCAGAAAAATAAAGTGCGTCTTATTGATCCGCCGTTACTTTGTGAAGATGAAGTTATTCACTCGTCTGTTGTGTCAGAAAGCATAAGACAGATGAATGATATTGCTTATGAAAAAGCGGTGAGAGGGATATATGTGAAATTGATTTAAAAGAAAAAGGTGTCATCAATTATGATGACACCTTTTTCTTTTAAAGGGTTGTTCGTATGGGAATATATTACATTTTTACGATACTATTTCATTTTATCATAAAGATACCTTTTATGGTAAAAAATAAAAATTGTAAAGTTTTCCCTTGATAATAATTTGTGAAAAAAGTACTAATTTTTAATGTGTAAAAAATAATAAATATTTTTAATGGATGCTTTAGAATCTTTCGGTCTTTATATATATATTTTTATATTTTTCAAGGTAATTTAAAGAATTTTGTCGTTTTTTGTTGTGATTCTTATATTATGATACATATAATGTTCGGAGTTAGCTATTATAACATAAAAATTTTAAAAAACCAGAATTGAATCATATTGTTTATTTTAATATAATTTAATTGTTAATTAATAACATATTTGAGGTATGATTCTTTATTGAGGTGAGAATTCTTTTTTATATAGGGGGATTTACAAAATGGTTAAAACGGCAAAGCCTGAAATGATGAATGAATTAAAAGAAATAGTTTACAAATTCTTTCCAAAAAATATTATGAAAGAAGAAGAATTGTACGAAGAATCTAAAGAGCATAAACGATTTGTAGAGCTAAAAGAAACATTTATAGAAAACGAAAGTTCTCAAAAGGAAGTTTTGTCTTTAATCGAGTCAACATTTTGTGATTACCATGTATCAGATTGTACAGATTTAAACCTATATAATTGTTTAGAATATAACGTGTTGTTAAATGGAAGAGAACCGATGTTAAATGATGATATTGATTGGATACGAAAATCAAGAGGTGAGCGTCTTGACTTAGGAGTTTTTGTTAGCTTACTTGATAAATATTATTATTACTACGTATTAAAAACAAAATATGATGAAGATGTAAGGGAATGGACTTTTGAAACAATCGATGTAGAAATGGATACCATTTGTGAATTTGAAAAACGAATGCATACAAAAGGATTTGTAAGAGTAGAGCGTGAGGTTGCTAGAACGGCAATATCTGATATTGAAACGGAATGTTTACGTATGGGAGAAGTTAACGTATTCCATGCTTTATTTACGGATTCGGTTAGTGAAATATAAAATATATATGCAGTTTGTACTATGTTGAAAGAGTCGCTAAGAAAGTAGGATGTTACTAATTTCTTAGCGACTTTTTTATTAATTATCAAACCAATTCCAAATCTCAATATCTCCAAGAGTCGCATAACGTATGTGCGGGGAGTTTTGTAATTTTAATAACTCTTTCGACGGGCCAGTAATAACAATTCCGTATACTTTTACACCGTTATCTTTTACATATTGATAACGTTTATCTAAATTTAGTTCTTTCTCAGAAAGTGCTGCTATTTTGCTTACCGTTTTTTTATGGATAGAAAGGACGCGCATCATTTCGGTTACTTTGTCTTCTTGCGTTTTCTGCCCGTCAGTTTCATTATCGAGGAATCTTACATGTTCTGGAAATCCTATAGCTTCTCCGCCATGTAGGATATAGTCATCTACATTTTTTCTTTCTTGTCCTGTATCTAAAGCGTACCATACAGGAGTTGGAGGGAGTTCTTGTGCTTCAAATATGCTATATAAAAGCGGTTCTAATTCTTTTAAAGTGTAAGCTTTATCAAAAGAAATTGCTACTTCTGCAACGGTTCCATCATGTACTTTTGCAAGTGTATCCCATACTTTTTTTGATGAATCCTTTAAATAATCACCCTGCTCTGTTTTTGGGTGAACAAAGAAGAGTTTTGGTTGATAGAACGGATTCATCCAAGTTCGCTTCGTAACATCTACAGATGATAAGAAGCTTTTTGTTTCTATTGTACCGAGGGGCATTTCTTTTTTACCGACGGTTCGTACTAAATCAAATTGGCTATTCGTACGGAAAAAAGCTTCTACACTTGTTCCGCCCCCCATAACACGGCTATTTGGGATCGTTGCTTCAAGTGCAAGCGAAGGAACCTCTCTAATTTCTTCTAGCCTTTTATCATTATTAGCTTGAAAATAAAAGGCTGATAATACCCCGCCGATTATATAGATAACGATGCAAATTGATAATATAAAACCAAACGTTTGTAAACGATGTTTCCACTTAATCCTCCAAAAAGGAACTTTAAGATCTTTTGGAGGTAACTTTTTCTTAATTGGTTCTGTTTTTGTTAACAGCTCATCTAAGTAAGCTTCACACTCTTCACATGACTCAATATGACTTTCTAACAGTTCTTGTTCATCATGCGTGAGCGTTCCATTTTCATACTTCTTCCATAGTTTTTTAAATTCTGTACACCCCATCCGTATCACTCCTTTATGCTTTTCATTTCTTTCCGTCCCCTGTGTAATTCAATTTTCACTTTCACTAATGAGAGACCGGTCATTTCTGCTATTTCTTTATACGAGAATCCATAGTAATCTCGTAGTAGCAGGACATTTCGTCTTTCGAGCGGAAGAGAAGATAAACTTTCTAACCAACTAGCGATCTCAAATTTTACGAAATATTCATGTTCTGTACTTGGCGCGTTTGGTAAATGGAATTCTTCCACTGTAGTTGTTTTATATTTTTTTTCTTTTCGATACCAATCGATAAAGGCGTTGTAGGCAATTGTAAATAACCACGGCCTAATTTCTTCGCCTTTGTAATAATCAATATGGACGAGCATGCGATAAAAGGTTTCTTGCATGAGATCTTCCGCACAGTGAGAATCTCCGGTTAGGGAGAGAAGATAGCGAAATAAATCACGCATATGATCTGAATAAATATCTTCTAATGATTGTTTGCGTTTCACTAATTTCCCTCCCTTCATACATAACAACGAAATACATATAAAAAAGTTACAATTTTTTATGGAATTATAGTAAAAAACGTCAAGAATTGGATTGCGTTCTCTTTTATCATAATACATATAAGGCGGGTGAACAGAGATGGAAAGCTATGAAACACAAATTCAAAGGTCAATTGATTATATTGAGGAAGATGTAATGGAAAAACAAACGCTGCGTAATTTAGCTCGCATTGCAGGTTTTTCTGAGTCGCATTTTCACCGTGTATTTCAGGCATTAGTAGGTGATACAGTAATGGAGTATGTTCGAAAGAGGAGGTTAGCCCGGGCAGCTTATCAACTTTCTCATACGGATGAAAAAGTTATTGATATCGCGTTTGAACATGGCTTTCAATCTCACGAAACGTTCACGAGAGCCTTTAAAAAATTATTTAAAATGACACCGAGTGAATATCGAAAACAAGAAATCGAAACACCGATGTATTACAGAGTGAATGTAAAGCAAAGAAAATTAAATCCGTATTTAGGGGGCATACAAATGGAATATCGTATTGTAAATAAACCAGAATTTTTAGTGGCGGGTTATGAATTGAAGACGACAAGTAAAGAAGGGAAAAACCATCAAGACATTCCAGTATTTTGGCAAGAATATTTACAAAAAGATCTTGGGACAACGATTCCGAATCGTAAAGATACGAGCCAATGGGTAGAGCTTGGATTATGTACTGATTTTAATTTAGAAACAGGAGACTTCACTTATATTATCGGAATGGAAGTTACAGATTTTGAAAATGTACCAAATGAAATTGCAAAGCGTACTTTCCCGGCAGCAACATATGCAGTATTTACAACGCCGAAAGTTCCTCATGAAGAAATGGTATCGTCTATTCACCAAACTTGGAATGCAGTATTCTCAGAATGGTTCCCGCATTCAGGATATGAACATTGCGGAGTTACAGAGTTTGAACTGTACGATGAGCGTTGCCACGAAGATAAGAGTGAGTTTGCACAAGTAGAGCTTTGGATACCGGTGAAGAAAAAATAATAGGGTAAGAGCGAATCATTGGGAGATGGTTCGCTTTTTCATGAAGGGGGAAATAGGAAAATGTTCAAAAAACTAGAATGTGTATCTATACATACGAAAGATATAGAAAGATCAGTTTCTTTCTATAAAGAAATGGGAATGAAGCAAAACTGGATGATAGAAAGAGAATTAGAGGAAGGGGTTATTTGGACGTTAATAGGATTGAAGTTTCCAGATGAGAAAAGTTCGGAGTTAGTAATAAGCAATCATCCGGATATTAATTTTACGGAAGTCGAAGTATTAGTAGAAGATGTACAACAAACGTATGAAAGTTTAAAAGATAATAAAGATGTAAAGTGGATTCGCGAACCATTTCCAACAGAATCAGGACATGTTGCAGTGATGGAAGCACCTGATGAGAATGTGTTTGTGTTAGTAGGGAAATAGCTGAAATATGGAGTGACCTTTCATAGTGAGTTATGAAAGGTCATTTTTACTTTGTATAGTAGTAGAGGAAGTAGGTTAGTATTGTCAATTTTTGTCGGTAAGTCGATATATTTCGGAAATCGCTGATATATTCAAAAAATCGCTGATATAATTTCATATACCGCTAAAACACCTCAAAAAAACGATCCACATAATTTCAATTACCGCAAAATTCTTCTAGAAAAGAAAAAAGACGCCACATAGCGTCTTTCCTACGAACGAAACGGAAACACAAGAATAATCGTCGTTCCTTTTCCGAGTGCACTATCAACGGAAATTGTCCCGTTATGAGCATGAACGAGCTGTTTTGTAATGGCTAGGCCAAGTCCAGTTCCGATGTTGCTTTCTTCTGTGTTTGTTCCGCGGTAATATCGTTCAAATAGAAGTTCTTTCGTTTTTTCATCCATTCCTTTTCCGTCATCCGAAATGGAGAGTATAAAGGAATTGGCGTTTTGTGATAGTTTTACGATGACAGTAGTTGTTTCGTTATTATGTTTTACAGCATTTACGAGTAAGTTTTCGATAATACGCTGGAACCATTTTTCTTCAATGAAATATTGAATTTTATTTGAGCTCGGTACGAATTCAATATTTTGATTTTGAAGTGTTGGATTATTAATAAATTGCAATAATACTTTTTGGACGAACTGATTGATTTCAACGTTTACGTGCTGTGCAGGAAGGCTATTATTTTTTAATTGATACGTTAAGCTTAAATCATCAATTAATGTCGTCATATATTGAGATTTCTCTTTCATAACACTACCAAATTGTTGAATATCACGATCGGTCCAGTTGTATTGATTCGATTCTAGTAATAATGCGTAGCCATATATAGAGCTAAGTGGTGTTTTTAAATCATGCGTTAGACCGGTAATCCATTCTTCTCGTGTTTGCTGAAGTACTTGCCTCATCGCATCATTTTTCTTGAGTGTAATAGAAAGGTGTTCTAGTGAACTTGTCACATCTCTAAACAAACGGAATGACCATTTTTCTTTACCAGATCGCCGGAACCTGACAGGCTTTCCTTTTTTACTAATAGGTTCTTCATACTTTCCACCAGCGATATTTTTAAGCCAGCGCATCGCATGTAATAACGGTTTCCCGAATTTATTACCATACCAAATAGAAAGAATGACTAAATAAACAAATACGATAAGAAGGATTAATCCGCATCCAATGAGAAACTTCTTAGTAAATACATCTTCAATTTCGTCATCTGGGTAGTAGTGATCATTTTTTGCAGTTACAACGAGAAGGTTGCCACTATTTGCATCGTAAAAGCTAGAGGTGTTTTCTTTATGATTCCAAGGTTCTTTTTCATTAAGGGCGATTTGTATTGCTGAAAATGTTTTTTTCTTTCCGGTTGTATAAGAAAAAACCTCTTCGCCATTTTGATTAAATATTTGAAGTGCTGCTTTTTCTTTAGACAGTAACTGTTTTTCTTGATCTGTTAATGTGAACGAATCCATTGTTAAAGAGGAATGCTCCTTTTGAATTGCTGTTAGTAAAGCATTGCTTTTTAACATACCACCATAAATAACAAGTACTTTCTTTTCTTCTAATTCAATTTCCCAATATGTAAATTTATAATTACTTTCGATATGATGTTGTATATATGCGACTAAAGATGTCTTCGTATAAGCATTCGGAACATCATTTGGTGTATTAAAGTGGTAGAGGATTTTTCCGTTTTCATCTACAACTTGGAGCCAATCATTTTTCTCCTTTATTAAATCTTGCACTTCAGATTGTAATGAAATATGCCCATCTTCTGAAGAGATGTATCTTGAAATCGTAAAACTATCAGAATCTGGAATGTTAGGTTCATATAAAGTACTAGTAAGAAGAAAAATTAAATAAGTAAAAGCAGCAACTACAGCGATAAGTAATGTAACTAAAACAAAAACGTGTTGCATGATAAATTGAATAATAAGTCGTTTATTAAAATTCATATCTTCACCCTACTTTGTAACGAACTTATAACCAAGGCCGCGAACAGTTTTTATATATTCTGGTTTACTTGGATCGTGTTCAATTTTTTCACGTAGTTTTCGAATGTGGACCATAACAGTGTTGTCATCGCCATTATAGGCAGGTGCTCCCCAAACTTTTTCGTATATTTCCTCTTTCGAAAATACGTAGTTCGGATTCTCGCAAAAGAAGAGTAGTAGTTGAAAGAGTTGAGCGGAACATTCGACAATGTGACCATCCACTGTCAGTTCTGCAGAGTGTTGATCAATTTCAAATCTTCCAAATGAAATCGAGTGTGATTTTTGTTCGTGCGGTACTGCTTGTTTCATATGTCTCCGAAGCTGTGCTTTCATGCGTGCTACTACTTCTAATGGATTAAAGGGCTTCGTAATATAATCATCCGCACCGTATGAAAATCCAGATATTTTATCTAAATCAGATGCTTTTGCTGATAGGAAGAAAATGGGACAATCTGTTTGTTGGCGAATGATTGGACAAATATCAA
This sequence comes from Bacillus sp. FSL K6-0268, assembly GCF_038005425.1. NCBI lineage: Bacteria > Bacillati > Bacillota > Bacilli > Caryophanales > Bacillaceae > Bacillus > Bacillus sp. FSL K6-0268. Next base: position 2,267,093 of record NZ_JBBOTF010000001.1, on the reverse strand, counting down.
AACCAGATTGTCCAGGAAGCATTACATCTAAAATAATTAAATCGTAATTGTTTTCCTTAGTTAGAGATAAAGCTATTTCAGCTGATGTTGCAGTTGTAATATGAGAAAAACCTTCTTTTTCAAGAATGGTAGTTAGTAATTGTAAAATTGCTGTTTCATCATCAACGAGTAAAATATTTGCTTGGTACATAAAAATCCCTCCTAATTTTCTCGAATATCATATCATCCTTTTGTAACTTATGGAATTTTTAAGGAAATTTTAAGGTTTTCTTTCGCAAAAAATTAAGAATCAAATGATATGATAAAAGTAACATAGGGGAGGAGATGAGTGTGAATCCGTTTCAAGTGATGCGAGCTAGATATTTTTTAATTGTATTTGCACTATTAATTTTAATAGCGAGAAGTAGTGGCGATTTGCTAACAAGTATATTTCATATACAAAATTCTTCTTTTATAAATATCCTTATATTCTATATCCTTCCGATGGTATGGATTTTTTATGAGTATAAAAAGCATCGCATTTCATTTTCATTGTTTGTTAATAAAAATGAAACATTTAACTTGGTGCAAGTTTTATACATTACGGTTATGTTATGCATATTTAGTTACGGGTATCTTATTTTGTATATGTATAGTTTTGCATGGATCACACCAGACTTTATTATGAATGCATTGCATGAACCGATTATAGATAGTACTGGGGGATATGTATATCAAGTCATTAGGGTTGTATTCATCGCACCAATTATCGGGGAGTTTGTTTTTCGCGGATTTTTACTTCAACGCTTTGCAACAAAATGGGGAACGAGCATAGCGACCATCGTTGTAGCAATATTGTTTGCATTGTTACATGTTGATTTCCTCGGTGCAGCCATATTCAGCATCGTATTGTCAATCGTATATATTCGTACGGAAAGTTTACTCATGCCAATTGCAATACATATGTTAAACAATGCATTTGTAATGGGCGCGTCTTTTTTAATAAGTAGAGAAAAAATTATGAGTTTTGCAGACTTCTCAAATTATACGACATTCTTTCCTGGACTTATTATATTTATAACGGGATTAAACTTAGTACTTATCTTTTTATTTGTTAATCGCAAGTATTGGAGTAAAGAAGTGCCAGTTATATATGCAGAGCAGGAAAAGAGCTTTTCAGATGTAGTCGGGAGTAAATAAGATGAAGAAGACGGTTGAAAAAATATTAAAAGAAATTATAGATGCTACGTCTATTGCAGATATGTGTGATAAAAGCTTTTGTAATTGGATTCAACCTGTAGTATTTGTTTTCTAGTAATCATTTAAAAGAAAATATTATTTCTCTTCTTATTGTATTAGGAGTTGTACTAATATTTGGTCTAATTGTAGAAGAAATGATGAAGCGCATCTTCAGAAAAAATGGAGAGAAGTATATGTGGGTTCATAAAGTATTCGAGAAAGTAATAGTGGCTTTCCTTTTGTTTTATAGTATGAAAACAATCATTTACTTTATAGCTTTGAAACATCATTAATTCTAAATTTGAAAGGGATGTATAAAATTATATGAATGAAACGATATCATCAAATAAGTTTTTTTATTTGATTTTACTTAGTCTAGTGTTAATAACGACAGTGAATGTTATTTTGCGCTGGGAGGAAGCTTACTTTTTCATGTATTTAGCGCTCCATTTGTTGGGGATTTTATGTATAAGTGGTGGAGTCGTTACTGAAAAAAAGAGTGAAGAAAGCGTTAACTATATGTGTGTGATCGGTCTTATTTTACTTTTAGCTGTACAGGGTATTATGAAATATAGTTCCTTCTCTTTACAAGATTTTAGTTTATTAATAGATGTACTTCCTTAAAGAGGCTCTTTATGTTATCTAAAAAGCAAGTAGGGTACGTACTAGTTTTAATCGGATTTTTTAAGATTATCCCGCTATTTGTCGGGCAGTAAGACCCCACTGATTAAAGTTTCGCTTTATTATAACGACGCTATTCTTTCAAGACTATGAGTATATTTGATATGTAAAAGGCGTTGGTTTGTAAGTGCTTCCGGATTATGAACCGAAGAAAGTGTTTAAAGATAGGTAAAACTCTTCTTATGTAGAAGAGTTTTTTTATGTAAATAAAAAGATCCAGAGCAATTCACATAATAAGCTTGTTCTAATTTAGCGTGTACGAACTTACAATAATAATAGACAGGCAGCATAGAGGAGGGAATAGCGTGAGGAAGGTTATTGGTTGGTCGCTTTTTTTGTACGTTGGATTTGCGTTACTTATATATTGGTATTTATTTGGATGGAATCATGAACTTATTCCGGACATGTATAAAGGAACAAGTGCAGATCCAGAAACGTTTATGAGTGCTAGAGAGCTTACGCTAAGCCAAGATTATTCGCGCGTGAAAAATTTACTATACTTTTTAGCGACGCCTCTTGAATGGATTATTTTATTATTTGTACTTGTGCTAGGTATTTCAAGAAAGTTTGAGAAATGGTCGAAGGAAACGACTAAAATAAGTGTCTTGCAAGTTGCGATTTATCTCTTTTATTTATCATTACTGACAACAGTGCTTGCCTTACCGATGCAATGGATTGGCCGGAAAGTATCCGTTGATTACGGCATTTCAACACAAAGTATACAAAGCTGGATAAAAGATCATGTTATCGGTTTTTGGGAAAGTTATGCGACTATGTTAATTGTAGTTACCGTTCTATTATGGCTTATCCGTAAATTTCCGAAGAGGTGGTGGCTAGCAGGGTGGGCGCTCTCTGTTCCATTTACAATCTTTTTAACATTCATACAGCCTGTCGTTATTGATCCGCTTTATAACGACTTCTCAACGCTGAAAAATAAAGAATTAGAAACGAAAATTTTAGCGATAGCAGACAAAGCTGACATTCCTGCTAAACACGTATATGAAGTAAATATGTCAGAAAAAACGAATGCATTAAATGCTTACGTAACAGGAATTGGTCCTAACGCCCGTATTGTAATGTGGGATACAACGCTTAAGCAGTTAAAAGATAAAGAGATATTATTTATCATGGCTCATGAAATGGGACATTATGTTATGAAGCATATATACTTTGGCGTTGCAAGTTATGTGTTGCTATCGTTTATAGGTATGTTTTTAATTAGTCGTATTATAAATATGTGTATTCGCAAATGGGGAGATACATTGCAAATTTCAAAAGTGGCATGTTTCTCCATTTTACCTTTATTTTTCTTAATTTCTTCTATACTCTCTTTTGCAGCACAACCAGCAACAAACTACGTTTCACGTATAGAAGAAAGAGCGGCAGATCAATATGCTTTAAATATGACGAAGGACGGGAAATCTGGTGTGAAAACTTTTCAATATTTATCAAAAACAAGTTTAAGCCAAGTAAATCCGCCTGCGTTAGTGAAGTTTTTCTTATACACCCACCCACCAATTTTTGAAAGAATTCACACGTTTGAACAATATGAGAAACAAAGCAAAAAGGAGTAGCATGATAGCTACTTCTTTTTTTATAGAGATATAAGTTTGATATTGGGAATATTTATCATTGCTTTTTATTGCGATTTTGTAAATAATAAGCTATAAAATTCTAAAAATCTATATATAAAGGAATAAAGGTGGAAAAATGTATTTTTTACAAAATTTAAAAGTGAAATATAAATTATTATCGCTTATTTCATTAGCAGTTTTAGGTATGGTAATTATGAGCAGTGTAGCAATTCATTCTATTAATAAGATTAAACACGATACAGAGGTTGTAGTAGATGATTATCAATATTCTGCAATTTTATTAGAAGGAATGCTTCGCACACAAAATTCACTAGAATATAACTTATTAGAGTTAATTACGGCATCACAAAATGAAGTAGCAAATAAAGAGGGAATAATTGATAATATTGAAAAGGATCTTAAAAAATATGATTCTTTATTAAAAGAATATGATGATGGTTTTAATTTAAGTAAGCAAGAGGATGAACTGTTTCAGAAGATGAAGAAATCTTTACCAAGTTATAAAGATACATATAAAAAATTATTTGAAAAGGCGAAGGCAACAAACGAGCCACAAATGGTACATGAATTTCAGAAGGAATTAAAACCGAAGGGAATAGAGTTAGCTGGTTATGCAGTGGATCTAGAATCGTATGTTTCAAACTTAGCTGATCAAGTGTTTAAAGATTCTCAAAAAATGATTGATCGATCCGTTATTACTTTTATCATTCTTGTAGTAGTTACTACAATCGTTATATGTATAGTAAGTTATATTATTAGTAGGCTTATAGTTGCTCCGTTACAAACGGTTAGTCGTATGATGGAAAGAGCGAAAGAAGGAGATTTAACTGTACATGGTGATTATAATGCTAAGGATGAATTAGGTGTATTAGTAAGTAATTTTAACGAGATGATTGCAGGGCTAAGAACAAATATGCAAGAAGTAGAGAATAATATTCAGCTTTTATTCCAACATGCAGACGGAGTAGCATCTGCATCAGAAGTATCTAGTAGTGCAGCGAAGAAAATCACTATGGATATTGAAGAAGTTGCAAATGGTGCAGAGAGTCAAATGCAAGCAATGGAACAAACTGCGGGTGCGATGGAAGAATTGACACAAGGAATGCAGAGTATAGTCAATACATCGTCCTCTGTAAATGAATTGTCTGCTCAATCAGCATTAGATGCAGAGAATGGTAACAAATTAATGAAACAAATGATTCAACAGATGGATACAATCCAAAATTCGGTACATAGCGGTGTGAAACAAGTAGAGACTATGAAAGAACAATCAGAAGAAATTGTTAAAATCATTGATGTTATGCAAGGTATTACCTCTCAGATTAACTTATTAGCATTAAACGCCGCAATTGAGGCTGCACGTGCTGGTGAAAGTGGTAGAGGATTTGCAATTGTGGCAGATGAAGTGCGGAAATTAGCAGAACAATCTAGTGATTCTGCAAAACAAATTGAGAATCTTATTACTCAAGTTATGGGAACAACGAACCATACGGTACATATGATGGGGAAAGTAGATAATGAGGTACAGGCAGGTACACAAGTAGTAATGCACACAGAAAAAGTATTTGGAACAATTACAGAAAAAGTACAGCAAGTATCTGAGCAAATTCAAACGGTATCTATGTCTACAGATGAAATTGCAGCGAGTAGTGAGGAAATCTCGGCTTCTGCAGAAGACATGGCTCAAATTTCCCAAAGATCATCTGACCGAACTGATAGGGTAAAAGAGTCTATTCAACAGCAAGAAAAATCTGTTCAAGAGATTTCGGTTTCAATTGAACATATGCATAACGCAGCAGGAAAATTAAAACAAATAGTTGCCCAATTTACTCTTCAAAAGTAGTAGCATATTTGAGTGTTAATAAATATAAAAAAGCATCCTCTTTTAAGAAAAAAGGATGCTTTTTTTATTACTACTATTTTTAGATTTCGAGCATTTTCAAGGTGATGATCTGTACATACTAGATTTGTATATTACTTATTTTTTGACAGTTTAAGACATTTATCGACGAGAATTATTTCTGTATTAGTGTTTTTAGATCCTGCTGTTGCAATATTATTAGATACTGTTTTTACCGGATTTAGACCAACTAGTATGCAAGTAGTAGGGATTATCCTTATATTTGTAGGGATGGCGCTAACTTTTCGCAAGGGAAGAGAAGGCGAGTTATCAGTGGAGAGGAATGCTACCTCTGAAATATAAATCATGAATATAGTAACCTTCATTAGGCATCTCCTTTACGCGCCAATAAAGGGAAGTTGTAAAGTGAAAAGGAGTTTATAAAGAGATTGTAGAATGTTTTAGTATATAACACCTTAGATGTGACAACTTCCTTTTTGAAAAAGGAAGAAGGAGGCATAAAGCAGAAAGGTAGTGGAAATATTTCTTCTAGAAGATTTGCATTTTATCTTACATTCACCAAAAAATAGTACTCCTGAAACAATGAAGTTCATTTTATTTGAATGAAATAGGGAGAGAGGACGATGAAGAAAAAAATATTGGGTGTAATGATGATTGCGACAATGGCAGGAGGGATATTTGCAGGGACGAATGTGACGCCTGTAAAAGCGGAAGAGTATCCACAAATGATTGTGTTTGAAGATGTTCCATACGGGTTTTGGGCATATGACGCTATTATGGATTTAGCATATCATAAAATTATATTAGGGTATGGAAACGGGAAGTATGGTGTTGGTGATCTTACAACACGTGAACAAGTAGCTGGTATTATTTACAGAACACTTGAAATGAAAGAAGAAGGATCAGTAGCGAATCCGTATAAAGATATTTCTGATAGTACAACAACTTTTAAAAAGGAAATTTTGGCGTTAACAAAACGTGGTGTTTTTACAGGGGATGGGCAAGGGAACTTTAGGCCGAAAGCACCAGTCTCTAGAGCGGAAATGGCTGTCATTTTAAAACGAGCATTTACTTTTGAAACGAAGCAAAAACATACATTTAAAGATATTCCAAAAGGCCACTGGGCAGAAGATGCAATTAGTGCGCTACAATCTAATAATGTTGTAAGAGGAACTGGGAATGGCATGTATGAATTAAATCGCCCTGTACCTAGAGAACAATATGCTCAATTTATTAATAATGCGATTATTAATTATCATTTGAAAGAGGATTGGAGATAGAGTGAAATATGAAAGCACAAATAGAAATATTTGTGCTTTTTTGTTTGTTTAAAAAAGAATTATTATTCGTTTTTATGTATTTTTAATGTTATACATAAGCTTTATAATCAACCCCATAAAAAAGACATGATGTGTAATATGATTCACAAAACCGTCACGAAATGTGTCGGAAAATATATTGTTACTATACTATTTGTTATGTATATTTGAAAAAACATATACATATTGGGGAGGAAATGTAATGAGCAAAAAATTATTAAAAACAGCTACAGCATTAACAATTATGGGTGGGGTGTTATTCTCAGCAGAGAGTAACAATGTAAAAGCGGAAAGTGCACCGTTGCAAAAAACAAATACAATTGTATTTAAAGATGTACCAAAAGGGCATTGGGCATATGAGGCGATTCATGATTTAGCGGAACAAGAAATTATTTTGGGATATGGCGATGGAATATTCGGTTTTGGGGATAATGTAACACGTGAGCAAGTTGCAGCTTTAATTTACCGTGTGTTTGATATGGAAGAACAAGATGAATATGAAACCCCATATGGAGATATCGATGAAAATTCAACAAGCTTTATCGAGGAAATATTGGCTTTAACGGAAATGGGAATTTTCCAGGGAGACGAGAATGGAAACTTTAGACCGAAGGCGACGTTAACGCGTGCGGAAATGGCACAAGTTCTTACGAATGCTTTTGACTTACAGGCAAAGGGATCTCATAACTTTAATGATGTTTCAGCAAATTCATGGGCAACGAATGCAATTAGTGCAGTACAAACAAATGGTATTACAATGGGAATCGGAGAAGGTAAATTTGGTCCGTCTATGAAGGTAACGAGAGAACAATACGCACAGTTTTTACATAGAGCAATATTGCATGATATGGAACAAGGGCAGTAATAAAGTTTAACTAGTCAAAGTGAAATTTAAAAATAATACAAAAAGGTCGTTGTTGTATAACAGCGGCCTTTTTTGTATGAAATAAAGCGCGAAAGAATGGCGTTTTGAAAAAAAATGAAGTGAATTTTCAAAAAAAACTTCCTTTTCTGAAGATTTGTTATATAATATAAAACATGAAATCAAATCTGTTATAAAACAGTTTAAGAAGGGGATGCTAATATGTCGACGCAAACTTCACGGGTTACACTCGTTGGAGAAATGTTACCAGCGTACAACGAAATATTGACACCTGAGGTGCTTAGTTTTTTGAAGGAACTACATGAGAATTTTAATGAGCGCCGCATAGAACTTTTACAAAAACGTGTAGAAAAACAAAAGAGAATTGATGCAGGGGAGTTTCCGAAGTTTCTAGAAGAAACAAAACACATACGTGAAGCGGATTGGACAATTGCCAAGCTGCCAAAAGACTTAGAGGATCGCCGCGTAGAGATTACTGGACCGGTAGATAGAAAGATGGTCATTAACGCTTTAAATTCAGGAGCGCATCTTTTTATGGCGGATTTTGAAGATTCGAATTCACCAACTTGGGAAAATGCAGTGGAAGGTCAAATCAACTTACGAGATGCAGTAAAGGGAACGATTTCACATGAAAATGATAAAGGGAAAGAATATAGATTAAATGAGAAAACAGCTGTACTCATTGTACGTCCAAGAGGATGGCATTTAGAGGAAAAGCATATGCAAGTTGATGGGGAAAATATGTCAGGTAGCTTAGTAGATTTCGGCTTGTACTTTTTCCATAATGCGAAAGCTCTTTTAGCAAAAGGGAGCGGCCCATACTTTTACTTACCGAAAATGGAAAGTTATTTAGAAGCGAGATTATGGAATGATGTATTCGTATTTGCTCAAAAATATATCGGCATTCCAAATGGAACGATTAAAGCAACTGTGTTACTGGAAACGATTCACGCTTCGTTTGAAATGGATGAAATTTTGTATGAGCTAAAAGATCATTCTGCTGGCTTAAACTGTGGAAGATGGGATTATATTTTTAGCTTTTTAAAGAGTTTCCGTAATCATAATAAATTCTTACTACCAGATAGAGCACAAGTCACGATGACAGCGCCATTTATGCGTTCGTATTCTTTGAAAGTAATTCAAACGTGTCACCGCCGTAATGCACCAGCAATTGGAGGAATGGCGGCACAAATTCCGATTAAAAATAATCCAGAAGCGAATGAAGCAGCTTTTGAAAAAGTGCGTGCTGATAAGGAGCGCGAAGCTTTAGACGGTCATGACGGGACTTGGGTTGCTCACCCTGGACTTGTACCGGTTGCAATGGAAGTATTTAATCACATTATGAAAACACCAAATCAAATTTTCAGAAAACGTGAAGAAATATGTGTAACAGAAAACGATTTACTAGAGGTACCGGTGGGAACGATTACAGAAGAGGGCCTTCGCATGAATATTAGCGTAGGTATTCAATATATTGCATCTTGGTTAAGCGGACGGGGAGCAGCACCCATTTATAACTTAATGGAAGATGCGGCAACTGCTGAAATTTCAAGAGCACAAGTATGGCAATGGATTCGTCATGAAGGTGGAAAACTAAATGATGGTCGTAATATTACGCTTGAATTAATGGAAGAGCTAAAAGAAGAAGAATTAGCAAAAATAGAAAGAGAGATTGGTAAGGAAGCCTTTAAGAAAGGGAGATTCCAAGAGGCGACAATGTTGTTTACAAATCTCGTTCGAAATGATGAATTCGTACCATTTTTAACATTACCAGGTTATGAAATTTTATAAAAAATGAAAAGGGGATGGAATAAATGAAAAACGAAAGAATCGAGAAATTACAAGAAAGCTGGGAATTAGATGAGCGTTGGAAAGGGATCACACGTCCATATTCGGCAGAAGATGTAATTCGCCTGCGCGGATCAATTGATATTGAACATACATTAGCGCGCCGCGGTGCTGAGAAGCTTTGGACATCGCTTCATACAGAAGACTATATTAACGCACTTGGCGCATTAACAGGAAATCAAGCGATGCAACAAGTAAAAGCTGGGTTAAAAGCGATTTACTTAAGTGGTTGGCAAGTGGCAGCTGATGCAAACCTTTCTGGACATATGTATCCAGACCAAAGTTTATATCCAGCGAACAGCGTACCTGCTGTAGTGAAACGAATTAATCAAACACTTCAACGTGCGGATCAAATTCAACATATGGAAGGAAGCGATGATACAGACTATTTCGTACCGATTGTAGCAGATGCAGAAGCTGGATTTGGTGGACAATTAAACGTATTCGAACTGATGAAAGGTATGATTGAAGCAGGTGCATCAGGTGTGCATTTTGAAGATCAATTATCTTCAGAGAAAAAATGTGGCCATTTAGGTGGAAAAGTACTACTACCAACGCAAACAGCGGTACGTAATTTAATTTCTGCACGTCTTGCAGCAGATGTAATGGGAGTGCCAACAATTATCGTTGCAAGAACAGATGCAGATGCAGCTGATTTAATTACGAGCGATATCGATCCTGTTGATAAAGCATTTATTACAGGAGAAAGAACACCAGAAGGATTTTACCGTACGAATGCAGGTCTTGATCAAGCGATTGCGCGCGGTTTAGCGTATGCACCGTATGCAGACCTCGTTTGGTGTGAAACGTCGGAACCAAATTTAGAAGATGCAAAACGATTTGCGGACGCAATTCATAAGGAGCATCCAGGAAAGTTACTTGCATATAACTGTTCACCTTCATTCAACTGGAAACAAAAACTAGATGAAAAAACAATTGCGAGCTTCCAAAAGGAAATCGCATCTTACGGTTATAAGTTCCAATTCGTAACACTTGCTGGATTCCATTCATTAAATTACGGTATGTTTGAACTAGCACGTGGCTATAAAGAGCGCGGCATGGCAGCATACTCTGAACTACAACAAGCTGAATTTGCAGCAGAAAAACACGGCTACTCTGCAACACGTCATCAACGCGAAGTAGGAACAGGTTACTTTGATGAAGTTGCACAAGTGATTACAGGCGGAACTTCATCAACGACAGCGTTAAAAGGATCTACAGAAGAAGCACAGTTTACGAAATAAAAGGAAGGGGCACCTGTTTGAAGGGGGCCCCTTGTTATTTTGTGAACGATTCGAAAAGAGATATCAATTTATCGGCAAAAAACGATACTAACTTTTCTTTATTACTAAATCAACGCCACTCAGCCCTATGATTACGAATAAACTTCATATCTTTCTCATAATGCTCTAGATGTCCTTCATCAATCATTCTTTGGAAATTCAAGTCGCCTTCTTGCGCTTTTCGTTTCATATATGTACATAACCCTTCTAATCGTAGCAACACCATTCCTAAGTAATCTTCATCCATATTTTTACCATAGGACTGAACGAATAATTTCACTCTCTCTTTAATACGATCTGCATGTTGCGATGATTCATAATGAATGGCTTCACCAGATTCTGTATAATACACTCTACTTAAAGGCACACAAGTATAAAGTGTATAAGCGATATCCCATAGTCTTGGACCAGGAGCAGCAACATCGAAATCAATAATCCCTACTGGCTTCTCATTATTAAAAATAATGTTATATATGGCAAAATCATTGTGGCATAAAACCTCAATGTTATTTGGCGTGTGATCCATCGGTTTCCAATCATCTAATAACGGAAAATCACTTACAGCATCATGGTAAAGGCGGAGCATCTTTGCGATTCCTTTTAATACATCATTAGATCGCATATATTCTTTTAAAGGATAATTCCCAGCTTCTCCTTCAATAAAGGATAAAACCTCTCTATCTTCTTCATCTACACCTAAAAACTTTGGAGTATAATGAAATCCTTTGTTTTCTAAGTGTTGTAATAGCTTATGGATTTTTGCGCTATCTGGCTTTAACTCTCGACGAACAGTATTTTCAGAACGATATACGTTCGAAACGTTTCCGCCTGTTAGCTTTTCTTCGTTATCGTAGTTTGACATGTAAAAATTCCCCCTATAATTAAAAAATCCAATTCCAAATAGTGAATAGACCAACAATGGCAGAAAAGAGAAGGCAAGCAAGGAATGCTAGACAGCCAAAAGGAACTAGCTTATCTTGCCATGTTTCTTTATACTCATAAATTAACTCCTCTGCTACTTTCTTCTGCACTGAAGATAAAGGTTGATCTTTATACAAAGCTTTTATATGGTTAGAATCGCCTTTAAACTTTAAAGCGCGTGCAATATGATGAGGGTTATTTCCCATTGATTTCTCAAATAATAAACATGATTCATGCATAATATCTGTTTTATGCTCCTCTAGATACCAGTAACGTCCAGCCATTTCTGGATATTATAATAAATATCTCCGAGTTGTTTTCGAAGATGTAATTCATTTGGGTATGTAAAGATGAGGCCGTGCAATCTGTCTCTTGCTTTTCCAAGATTATTATTTTCAATATCCTCTTCGATTCTTTTTAATGTTTTTCTAGGAATTTTGTTGTTCATAAATTCCTCCTTATTTGGAATAGAGATAATTATATTTTATAAGAAATACTAAAAATTAGAAATTCCATTTTAGAAAAAGATTGTACATTTTATTTTAATGTGCTATGATGATGTCAGTTGAATAGTTAAATTAAGCAATCCATATGTTATCAAGTGCTGAAAACGAACGAGAAAAAGTATGTGAGAACTAGTTTATGTTTCGTATTTGATAATGTGTGGATTCTTTTTTTAGACAGGAAGACTAAAAAATTTAAAATTTGTATTTTCTTAGGAGGAAATAATTATGGCAGTAACAGGACAAGTAAAATGGTTTAACAACGAAAAAGGTTTCGGTTTCATCGAAGTTCCAGGCGAAAACGACGTATTCGTACACTTCTCAGCAATCGAAACTGACGGTTTCAAATCTTTAGAAGAAGGTCAAAAAGTTAGCTTCGAAATCGAAGACGGTAACCGTGGACCTCAAGCTAAAAACGTAATCAAACTATAATTTTATAGTTGATGATGGAAAAAAGGATGGCTAATGCCATCCTTTTTTTTTAGGTTGTGCAGAAATTTTTTTCAGAGCCTGTTTTTATATCTAAATCTCTTTTTCTATGTTACAACTGGTAAAAAATTATCGGGAATGCGTATTAGTTTCTGTATAAGAATTAGTTCAGCAAGAGCATTTGCTGCGTATGATAGTAAATAACTATAAGTTTGTATTCTTTATTGAAATAGGGGAATCTTTTCCAGATAGACCTTGAGTCTCATCTTTTTTGTTAGTATTGTTATTGGAATTTTGTACGTTTTGAGATGATGTTTCTAACAGTTGTTCTTGTTCCTTGCTAGGAGTATTCAGAGCATCTGAGGGGATGCTATTAACCTGCTGACTTAATAGATTTTCTTTATCCATAGTATACAACTCCTTTTTAGAATTCGATAAAAAGCAATGTAATTATAAATAGCTACTTATATATATTGTGTTTTTGAATGACATTATATACAAAACTTATATTACAAAGTTAATTAATTGACGAATTGTTAGTGATGGAAAAAGATGTACAAATTTAAATTTTTTAGTAAAAATTTAAAGCGGGTAACAAGTACAAATACTCTTTCTCATGTTTTATATAAGGATCATATTACAAATCAAAAAAGATGTAGAGAACCTTGGAAGAAAATATAGTTGTTTTTCTAAGGGTGAAGAAGAATAAATAAAATGATACTACAAATGTAAAAAGGCTTTCCAAAAAGGAAGGCCTTTTACTCTTTTTTCGCTACGTTTTTCTTCTCACGTTTTTTACATTCTGTACATTTTGATTTACGAAACGGTTTGGCAAAGAATAGCAGAATAAAAAATAAACCGAATATAATACTAGCTGAATTTTTCACGATAATGACGCTACTATTTTTCATTTGAATCGATGGTTGGATCTCTTTTTCTTCCATAGTGGCCCTCCATATATTGGATTTACATTTTAATTATAACAAAGTTAATTGGTAACTACTCAGCTTAGTTAAACAAAAAAGCATGCCAAATACATGTTTCCTGTTCGAAAACATGAAAAAGAACACACTCCGATAAGAGAAAGAATCTATATGAAATAGAAACATTCTCTTACGAAAGAGTGGTATTCCAAGGAACCGTTCCGGTTTTTAACACCTGACTTATCGCTTGTAATACTGATTGATTTTGTTTTTTCATGGTGCTCATAAAACTACGTATGTGGCAAAATGATTCTGCACCTTCCTTACTTCGAAACGTCCCAGACACTTTTTGTTTGACTTTCGTCATCCGAATATCTCGCTCCGCTTGATTGTTATCAAATGGAATATCTGGACTTTCTAAGAACGCTAGAATTCTGTCCGCATACTTAGCAAAGCGATTCCATAAATTTTGAGAAGGCGTCTGTTTTCTTTTCTTTTTTTGTTCTGCAGAAGGCACCTGTTTGCCTTTCAATATGGCCTGGTATGCGGCAAACAGATTCTTTTTCTCTATTTCTGGAATATTTCCCTTGTATTGCTTTTTTATTGTCAAAGCTTGTGTAAGGAATTCTTTCATTTGTTGTGCCCATGTTTCTCCGGTACTATCTATAATCCCTTGCAAATCTCGCAAGAGATGGGCATTACATAAAACATGACGACAATCTGTATACACATCATACGGTTTCCACCCATCATGCATAGCAATTCCAGAAAAAGAAGGCAAGATTTCACCTGCATCCATCGCTTCTTTTCCGCGTTTTTCATGAATATGTTGAAATGTCACCTCCGGTGGGTTCTTTCCCGTATTAGTTGAACTCTCGTAATAGAATCTTTTTTCGCAAAATATCAAAATTATTCCTGCCATACATAATCCGTTTGATGAGCTTTGTTTTATTCACACTGCCTTCCGCTAAACCATTACTATAGGGATATTTACAAGCATGGAGTACAGACTCAAAATCTCGTTTTATTCCATGTAGGAAGGAGTCTACTTCTGGAATAGAAAGTTTTTCTGCTTTAAGTATCCATTCAGACAATTTTTCATACTGTTTTTCTGCCAGTATAGTTTGAAACTGGTATAGCAAAGTTAACAATTCCTGAACAGATGGATAAAGCTCAAAAATTTCTTCTATCTGTTGACTCTTCAATGCAGGATCCCCTGCTGGATTAAAGATCAATCTAATAATTTTTTGTCTAGGAATAGAATGAAAAAATGGTTTCTTGATGTTCTGTTGCTTCTTGAGCAATCGGATATGGTAACGAGTTGTAGAAACACTGCCTGTGTATCCTTGCAAAACTAAATGATCATGAATTTTCTTTGAGGAGTATCCTTTTTGCATATATGTAATCATGTGCTCCAAATAAGAATTGATTTTTGTAGTTCGACCAGAACGGGTTTGTACACTGATTGTTCGTAAATTTTCCTTTATATACCTTCGTACCGTTCGTCGATCTAAATGTACGTATACAGCAATTTTTCTGATACTCATTCCTTCGGAATGAAGTTTTTTCACCTGTTTGATTATCTGCTTTTTTCGTTGTATGTTTTCAAATCTTTCCCTTTCAAATTTAGTCATGAAAAGAGTAGACAATTGATGTTTAGGCAGATGAATATACTTTTGAAGCGTACGAATGTCCATTGCTAATTCTTTTGCAATCCTAGAAATAGGTATCTTTTTTTTCTGTAATTTTTGCGCGATCACAATTTTTTCTTTTCTGGTAAGCAAAGAGTAAGCTGGATTTATTTCGTCCACTAATGGGCTATTAATTTGTATAGAAGTAGGTAGTAATCGTTGAAAATATTTTTTTATATAATCCATTACGTTTTTTACTAAATGAAAGCGGTCATTAACTTGAATAGCTGTAGGGTGTGCCGCTGTAATTGCATTTCGAAAAGTGACAGAACCGTCTCTAGAAACGATTTCTAGATGGGGAAATGTTTTCAACCAGACAGTCACATCTTCTAAATCCCTAGAAGGGATTAAATCGACGATTTTATGCGTTTCAATATTTACCATAATCGTTCCATATCGATGCCCTTTTTTAATAGCGAAATCATCAATACAGACCTTGGTAATATTACTTTTATCGATTATGATTTCTTTTTTTTAATCCAACGGCAAATGGTGCTTTTACTAATTTTAATTTTCTGTTGATGGAGCCTTTTAGCAGAGTTAATCGAACTCATTTCTAAAGAAAGAGCCAAAATTTCCTTTTGTAAACGCTTTGTTTTGCGTGCCTTCGGCTCGATATAAGGAAGTGGCATGCTAAAAGTCGTATAAGAGCAGCTAGCGTTTATACAAAAAAATTTAGGCAGCTCTAGATGAATAAGGGTTTCAAAATTTGAAACAGGAAGATCTTGAAAAACTCGATAGTATTTTGAATGTACTTTGTCTGATTCCATCATACAATATGGGCATATAGCTTTTATATATTTTGTTTTAGCTTGAAAAACAATTTGATCGTCGATAAATTCATGTTTTACATATTGAATGTTAGAATCTAATACACTTAAAATATTTTCCATCGAATATCCCCCATACCTTTTCCCTATTTTATATGTCATTATATCAATTTCAACTAATACGGGAAAGAACCCTCCGGTGTACTCGCAGTATGTAACCATTGTGTTTTATTTTCTACTCGCATACCGGTTTCATCAAAATGGACAACAGAAGACTGCAGAATCTGTTCTTTTACTTCTTCGAGAAACGGCCGCAATTGAGCAGAAAAAGCATGGGTATGATTGACTAACGTCCCTTCGCTTATCGAATGTCCAAAACAATCTTGAAAGAATTCTTTTGTTCGTTTCAAAGAAAGGCATTGATAATGTGTTAAATAAGGAATCAGTGTTTTTATATTTGGACCATATTGAACAGGACGAGAGACAGTAGAGGGAAACTGGGATTCTTGGATAGAATGGCAATGTGGGCACTCTTTTTGTTCCACTTTATGTTCTGTGACTTCTATCAGGATAGGTGGTAAATCATACACTTGGCGAATGCGGTATCCTTTTACAGGTTCATGTTTTAAGGACGTGTGACAACAAATACAATGCGTAGGAGAATAGGTAATCATATTGTCAGGAGTCGTTGTCAAATGAAGTGTATGTCCTTTGTGGCCCAACTGGCCACCGGTTTGACGCTGGGATGATTTTCGCAAACTTTTTGTAATAGGCTTACGAAAACCATCTGTAGAGGGTGGTTTATGACTATTTGTAGAGTTTTTTTTTGAACGATTTTCTAATTCTTCTATACGCTCTTTTAAATTCTGTATTTGACTTTCTAATTGATGAACAAAATCGTAAATAGCTTGAGGTCCCTTTTGATAGACAGCTAGAATTTCTTGTTTTTTCAACATAAATACCACCTCCTTGTCTGATATATCTAGTATTCACACAAAAAGTACATATCAGACTAGTAAATGAAAAAAGCCTCCGTGAGGAAGCTGAGTAGTTACGTTAATTGTTGTAATGATGTGAAATGAGGAAGTGATTTCAAATATTTATAGCAGTATAAATGCTTTTTTGTGCACAATGCCATCTTGTTATTTTTATATATTTATTTTGAAATTTGAAGAATGTTTGATAAATAATAAATTAATGTAAAATAGTAGAATGTGCAATCCGTTTTCTTTTCATAGGTGCTAAAATTATATATGCAGCTGCTAATATAAATGGAAAAAAGGAGATAATAGAGTATGGAAAGTAAAGTGGAACGCTATGTCGAAAATTATGTTGTAACGAAAAATACGATGGCCTTACTTCCTGTTATTCTAAGTGAAAAGAAAATTGTTACGCGAGTCGTTGAAATGAATGATTCTTTTTTCGTATTTCAAAAACCACTAGATATTATAGAAAGAAGTTGCCGAAAGCATGGTTCTAGTTTCTTAGGCAGAAAAGAAGGAACGAAAGAATTAACTCATATTACACATAAAGCACCGATTGCGATTAGTCCTACAGATCAACTTTATTTTTTCCCTACCTATTCTTACTCTAGAAAAGAGTGCGCTTGGTTGTCTCATTTTTATATTGAAGGTAATAAAGAATTAAAAGATGGAAATCTTATTATTAGGTTTATAAATGGCTTTGCTGTGAAATTAGAAATATCAAAAACTAGTTTTGAAAATCAACAAAATCGTACAGCGAAATTGCGTACTGAATATGAAGATCGTAGGAAAAAACAAGGGAGCCCTTGTTTTAAAGAGATTGATAAAAAAGAGGAATCAACATTAAGACCTGCTTATGAGAGAGTGTATTTTGTGAAGGAAGGCGAAGTGTGAAAGGATGGGGGAATCATCCCCATTCTTTTTTTGTTTATCCGCTATTTACCGGGCAGTAAGACGCACACATCAAAATTCAGCGAAAGCAAAGAAGTTAGGTGGGGGCCCTGCTGCCTGTAAAAGCCGGATTGGTGAGGGTTGATTAAAACTTCATTTTATCAATCTTTATAGATAAAGAGATGTGTTAGAAAAACCGAGTTGTAATTTCATTTACCGATAAAAATACCGGAAAACCACCTAAATAACAAAACGAACGACATTTCCTGTCGAATATTGATAGATTATCATAGCTAAATAATGAAGGAATTCTTATGAAAGATATGGAAACTTTAATAAATACATCTCCATATGTCGTATCTACCATTTCCTCTTTCATATAAGCAATGATACAGTAGGGATAGTATTTAGAGTAAAGGGGTAAAGTGTAGAATGGATTTTCAGACAATCAAAGAGTATTTTTCACCAGAAAATATGGATCATATTGTTGAGAGTTATAAAGCGTTCGGACCACTTCTTGGTATTGGTTTACCGATGATAGAGGCGTTGATTCCAGCATTACCGCTTATTGTATTTGTACTGGCGAATGCTGTTGCATTTGGCTTTTGGCTCGGTTTTCTTTATTCATGGCTTGGATCAGTAATGGGTGCATTACTTGTCTTTTTCATCATCCGCCATTTTGGTCGCAGTCGTTTCTTTTCGTTTGTAAATAAGCATGAGAGAGTAAGAAAAGCAATGGGGTGGATTGAAAGGAAAGGATTCGCACCGATTTTTGTTATATTTTGTTTTCCGTTTACACCGTCAGCGCTAATAAATGTTGTCGCTGGTTTATCACGAATTAGTGTAAAACAGTTTGGGCTAGCGTTAGCATTCGGAAAACTTGTGATGATTTTTATTTTAACGTATATCGGTCATGATTTAATGTCATTTATTCATAATCCGGTGAAATCAGTCATTGTAGCGATTGGTATTTTTATTTTATGGTATGTCGGTAAGAAAATTGAAGTAAAGTTAGAACTACATTAAGAATAGTCTTCTTTGTAAAGGAAAGCTTCAGTATTAAAGGATAAGGGGAGAAGCGGATGAAGAAAACTTTGAAAAAAGAAGGCATAGAGTGGATACGAACAATTTTAATTGGTGTATTATTAGCTGTATTTTTTCGAACGTTTTTCTTCTCAACGTATGTTGTAGAGGGGAAGTCAATGATGCCGACATTGCAAGATGGTAATATGCTCGTTGTAAATAAGGTGAGTTATCAAGTTGGGGACTTGAACAGATTTGACGTTGTGGTGTTTCATGCGAATAAAAAAGAGGACTATGTAAAGCGAATTATCGGTTTACCTGGAGATCATATTGAATATAAGCATGATAAGTTATATATAAATGGACAATTTATTGATGAGCCGTATCTAGAGAAATATAAGAAAGAGATAAATGGAAGGCAACTAACAGGCGACTTTAAATTAGAAGAGTTAACGAAAGAAAAGCTGGTGCCACCCGGGTTTATTTTTGTAGTAGGTGATAACCGGCTCGGGAGCTGGGATAGTAGACACTTTGGCTTTGTAAAAGCTGATACAGTCGTCGGTAAAGTTGATTTGCGATATTGGCCAATTCAAGAGGTGCAAACGAATTTTTCAAAAGGTTGATATAATAGATAGAAGTATAGAAAAGACAAACAACTCAGTTTGTCTTTTTTCGTGTACTATAATACAATTATAGTAGCAAACTAACGTTCGTTATGTAAGTGAAAGGTGGGGTTACATGTCACTTCGATTTGTGATTGGTAGAGCGGGAAGTGGAAAAAGTACACTTTGTTTACGCGAAGTGCAAGAAGAGTTAAAACAACGCCCGAGAGGGAAAACAATATTATATCTTGTGCCAGAACAGATGACATTCCAGACGCAGCAGGCGTTAATTGGAAGTGAGGATGTAAGAGGTTCTATTCGGGCACAAGTTTTTAGTTTTTCACGATTAGCGTGGAAGGTACTACAAGAAGTTGGCGGAGCGAGTCGTCTTCATATTGATGAAGCGGGTGTACATATGTTACTCCGTAAAATTGTAGAGTCTCGTAAAGATGGATTATCGGTGTTCCAAAAAGCAGCGGAGCAAAACGGTTTCTTTGAACATCTTGGCAGTATGATTGCAGAGTTTAAACGTTACAATGTAACGCCATCTAACGTATATGAAATGTGGCAACAATTGGATGCGCATAGTAGCAGTGCCGAACAAAAGTTACTAGCGAATAAAGTGTATGATTTACAGCTATTATACGATGATTTTGAACGTGCTTTAATTGGAAAATATTTAGATTCAGAAGACTACCTGCAATTGCTAGTGGAAAAGCTTCCGCAGTCTGAATATGTAAATGGTGCGGAAATTTATATAGATGGATTTCATTCATTCTCCCCGCAAGAGTTAGAGATTGTAAGACAGCTTATGATTTGCGGAGCGAGAGTTACGATCACGTTAACGATAGATGAAAAAACGTTAGCACAGCCAGTAAATGAACTCGATTTATTTTATGAAACGACGTTAACGTATGAAAAAATCAAACAAGTAGCGCGTGAAGAGAAAATAGAAATTGAAAAAACAATTCCACTTATGGAACAGCCGCGTTTTCATTCTCCAGCATTAGCGCATTTAGAAGCTCATTATGAAGCGCGTCCAAATGAAAAATTTAACGGTGAAGCGAGTGTAACGATTAGCACAGCTGCGAATTTACGAGCGGAGGTAGAAGGTGTTGCTCGTGAAATTCGTAAACTTGTTGCGAATGAAAAATATCGTTACCGAGATATTGCAGTGCTTCTTCGTAATGGGGAAAGTTATTACGATGTGATGCGCACGTTATTTCCAGATTACAATATCCCGCACTTCATCGATGAAAAGCGTCCGATGTCACACCACCCATTAGTAGAATGTATTCGTTCTGCACTCGAGATTATTAGTGGGAATTGGCGTTATGATGCGGTGTTCCGCTGCGTGAAAACAGAGCTTTTATATCCATTAGACGTAAGAAAAGAAACGATGCGTGAAGAAATGGATGAATTTGAAAATTACTGTTTAGCGTACGGTGTACAAGGAAAGAGGTGGACTTCAGAGGATCCATGGATGTATCGCCGTTATCGTTCTCTTGATGATACGAACGGGATGATTACAGACAGTGAACGTGAAATGGAAGAGAAAATAAATAGGTTACGTGACGTTGTAAGAACACCTGTTATTCGCATGCAAAAAAGGTTAAAGCGTGCAGGAACAGTTATGCAAATGTGTGAAGCAGTTTACTTATTTTTAGAAGAACTGGATGTTCCGAAGAAGCTAGAAGAATTACGTATACGTGCAGAAGAAAGTGGAGATTTCTTATTTGCGACAGATCATGAACAAGTATGGGAAGAAGTAATGAGTCTTCTTGATACATTTGTAGAGATGCTTGGTGAAGAGAAAATGTCTCTTTCTATGTTTACGGACGTTATGTCGACAGGTCTTGAGGCACTTCAATTTGCTAACATTCCGCCGTCATTAGACCAAGTGTTAATTGCTAATATTGATCACTCCAGGTTATCTGACGTGAAAGCAACGTTTATTATAGGTGTAAATGAGGGGGGCATTCCAGCAGCACCTATGGATGAAGGTATGCTTTCTGATGAGGAAAGAGAAGTTCTTGGTGCGGCAGGGATTGAATTAGCGCCAACGACGAGACAAACTTTGTTAGAAGAACAGTTCGTTATGTATCAAATGGTAACGAGAGCGTCTGAGAGGTTATACATTTCATGCCCGCTTGCAGATGAAGAAGGAAAGACGTTACTTGCGTCTAGCTTTATTAAGAAAATAAAAAGAATGTTCCCTAATGTGAAAGATTCATTTATTACGAATGACGTAAATGATTTATCACGTTCAGAACAAATTTCATACGTGGCAACGCCAGAAGTAACGTTATCTTACGTTATGCAGCAACTACAAACGTGGAAGCGATACGGATTTGAAGGGAATTTAGACTTTTGGTGGGACGTATACAACTTCTACGTAACTTCAGATGAATGGAAACAAAAAAGTAGCCGCGTCTTATCAAGTTTATTCTATCGAAATCGTGCGAAGAAACTAAGTACAGCAGTAAGTAGAGATTTATATGGAGATATAATTAAAGGAAGCGTCTCTCGTATGGAACTATTTAATCGTTGTGCATACGCTCATTTTGCACAGCACGGTTTATCACTTAGAGAGCGTGATATTTTCAAGCTTGATGCACCAGACATCGGTGAATTATTCCATGCGGCATTAAAGAAAATTGCGGATAAGTTATTGCGTGAAAACCGCACTTGGGCGGATTTATCTATAAAAGAGTGTGAGCATCTTTCTGTCTTAGTAATAGAAGAAATCGCACCGTTATTACAACGACAAATTTTATTAAGTTCAAACCGTCATTTCTATTTAAAACAAAAACTACAACAAATCATTTTCCGTACGTCAATCATTCTTCGTGAACATGCGAAGTCGAGCGGATTCGTACCAGTTGATTTAGAAGTGCCATTCGGTATGGGCGGTACAGGATCACTTCCGCCGATGGAATTCTCACTACCAAATGGTGTGAAGATGGAAGTAGTCGGCCGTATTGACCGTGTTGATAAGGCAGAAGATGAGAACGGGACGTTCTTACGTATTATTGATTATAAATCAAGTTCAAAAGCGTTAGATTTAACAGAAGTGTATTACGGATTAGCACTTCAAATGTTAACGTATTTAGATGTTGTTACTTCGAATGCACAGACGTGGATGAAAAAAGGCCAAGCAGCATCACCAGCGGGTGTATTGTATTTTCATATCCATAATCCAATTGTTGAAATGAAAGGTGACGCATCTGAAGCCGAAATTGAAAAAGAAATTTTAAAGAAATTTAAAATGAAAGGACTCGTATTAGGAGATGCTGACGTTGTTCGTTTAATGGATAACAAACTTTCAACAGGGAGTTCAGATATTATTTCTGCTGGCCTGAAAAAAGACGGTAGCTTTAGTGCGCGTTCAAGTATTGCAAGTGAGCAAGAGTTTAACGTACTGCAAAAATATGTACACCATACGTTTGAAAATATCGGAAAAGATATTACAGAAGGTGTTATCGATATTGCTCCTTATAAAATGGGAAATAAAGCAGCGTGCACGTTCTGTAACTTCAAATCTGTTTGTCAATTTGATGAGTCACTTGAAGATAATCAATTCCGTACGTTAAAAGATATGAAAGATAGTGAAGCGATGGAGAAAATAAGAGAGGAGGTTGGCGGAGAATGATAGAAAATTGGCCTAAAAAACCAGAAGGTAGTCAATGGACAGATGACCAGTGGAAAGCTGTTGTAGCGAACGGACGTGATATTTTAGTTGCGGCTGCAGCTGGATCAGGTAAAACAGCAGTATTAGTTGAACGTATTATTAAAAAGATTATTAATGAAGAGAATCCAGTCGATGTCGACCGCCTGCTCGTTGTAACATTTACAAATGCAGCAGCGCAAGAGATGAAAAATCGAATTGGGGAAGCGTTAGAAAAGGTATTAATTGATGAACCAGGCTCTCAGCATGTAAGAAAGCAACTGAGCCTATTAAATAAAGCTTCCATTTCAACAATTCACTCATTCTGTTTACAAGTAATTAGAGGATATTACTACATGCTGGATGTTGATCCTCGTTTCCGTATTGCGAATCAAACAGAAAATGAATTGTTAAAAGAAGAAGTGCTAGATGACATATTAGAAGAAGAGTACGGAATCGAAGATAATACAATCTTCTTTGAACTTGTTGATCGTTATACGAGTGACCGTAGTGATGATGACTTACAACGTATGATTTTAGCGCTTCATACAGAGTCAAGAGCGCATCCAAATCCGGAAAAATGGCTTGATAAATTAGTAGAAGCATATGACGTAGAAGGAAAGACAATTGAAGATTTAGTATATGCTTCTTATTTATTAGAAGATGTGAAATTCCAGCTTGAAACAGCGGAACAGCATATTCGTAAGGCAACTGAACTCGCAATGCTTCCTGACGGTCCAGCGCCTCGCGTTGAAACCCTGCAAGCAGATGTAGCATTACTTGGAACGTTATCATCAGCTGCTCGTGAGTCGTGGACAAGCGTGTATGAAGCGATGCAAAACGTATCGTGGCAAACGTTAAAGCGTATTAAGAAAAGTGATTACAATGAAGATGTTGTAAAACAAGTAGACTCTCTTCGTAATAAAGCGAAAGATGAAGTAAAGAAATTACAAGAAGAGTTATTTAGCCGCAAACCTGAAAGTTTCTTACGAGATTTTCAAGATATGCACCCAGTATTAGAAAAGCTTGTTCAACTTGTAAAAGTATTTACAGAGCGTTTCCAAGCGATGAAGCGAGATAAAGGAATGGTCGATTTCACAGATTTAGAGCATTTCTGTTTACAAATTTTAAGTGAACAAAGTGAAAATGGTGAAATGAATCCGTCAGCAGTGGCGCTCCAATATCGTAATAAATTTACTGAAGTATTAGTCGATGAATATCAAGATACGAACTTTGTACAGGAATCCATTATTAAATTCGTAACGAAAGATTCTGAGAGTGAAGGAAACTTGTTCATGGTTGGTGACGTAAAGCAGTCGATTTATCGTTTCCGACTAGCTGAACCAGGACTATTCCTAGGAAAGTATAAACGCTTCACACAAGAAGGATTGGGCGGCGGAATGAAGATTGACTTAGCGAAAAACTTCCGTAGTCGTCATGAAGTACTAGCAGGTACGAACTTCATTTTCAAACAAATTATGGGCGAAGAAGTTGGAGAGATTGACTACGATGCTGACGCTGAATTAAAACTAGGTGCTACCTATCCAGAAGGTGAAGATGTAGCGGCAGAATTACTCTGTATTCAGCAAACGGAAGAAGAAGTAATAGACGGTGAAGAAGGTGCAGAAGTCGAAAAAGCACAGCTTGAAGCTCGCCTTATGGCGCAGCGCATTAAAGCGATGGTTGATTCCGGTTATGAAGTGTATGACCGTAAAACGGATAGTATGCGTCCTGTACAATACCGCGACTTCGTTATTTTACTTCGCTCCATGCCGTGGGCGCCGCAAATTATGGAAGAGTTAAAATTGCAAGGAATTCCGGTATATGCTGACCTTGCGACTGGTTATTTTGAAGCAACGGAAGTAAATATTATGATGAACGTATTCCGCGTTATTGATAATCCGATGCAAGATATCCCGCTTGCAGCTGTACTTCGTTCCCCAATCGTTGGATTAAACGATGAAGACCTTGCGACGCTTCGTGCTCACGGAAAGAAAGGGTCGTTTTATGAAGTAATGAGCTCATTCTTAAAAGGTGCACCGCTTGAAGAGGAACAAGAACTTCATGAAAAACTAGAGTGGTTTTATAACTTACTGCAAGGATGGCGTGAATTTGCACGTCAACAATCACTTTCTGATTTAATTTGGAAAGTGTACGGCGAGACAGGTTATTACGACTTCGTTGGCGGTTTACCAGCTGGAAAGCAAAGGCAGGCAAACTTACGCGTACTATATGACCGTGCAAGACAATATGAAGCAACATCATTTAGAGGATTATTCCGCTTCTTACGTTTTATTGAACGTATTTTAGAACGCGGTGATGATATGGGGACGGCGAGGGCCCTCGGTGAACAAGAAGACGTTGTTCGCATCATGACGATCCATAAAAGTAAAGGGCTAGAGTTCCCGGTTGTATTTGTAGCTGGACTCGGCCGTCGTTTTAATACACAAGACTTAATGAAACGTTTCTTACTCCATAAAGATTTCGGTTTCGGTTCGCAATTTATCGATCCGCGTAAACGAATTAAATACACGACATTATCACAGCTTGCGATTAAACGTAAAATGAAAATGGAATTAATTGCGGAAGAAATGCGCGTACTATACGTAGCGTTGACGCGTGCGAAAGAGAAGTTAATTTTAATCGGAACAGTTAAGGATGCAAATAAGGAGATGGAAAAATGGCTTGATGCGAGGGAACATAGTGAATGGTTATTACCGGATCACATACGTGCCGGAGCGTCTTGTTATTTAGACTGGATTGCACCTTCATTATATAGACACCGTGATAGTGAAATGCTTCTTGAATTAGGACAAGGAAGTATTCCAGATGAAATTTACGGGTATGACACGAACTGGAAAGTAGAAGTTGTGGACGGTAACACGCTACTTGCACCAGAGCCAGTTCAAGAAGAGAAACAAGAATTGTTAGAAGCGCTTCGTGAGAAAAAGGCTGTTCCCCTGCAAAGTGAACGGAAAGAAGAAGTGTACGACAGATTAATGTGGAAGTACGGATATGAGGATGCAACATCTTATCGTGCGAAGCAATCTGTTACAGAAATAAAGAGAAATTATCAATCTGAAGAAGGTAGCGATAATGCCTTTATTAAAAAACTACGTACGCCAATTAAAACACGTCCGCGCTTTATGGAGAAAAAAGGATTAACGTACGCAGAGCGTGGAACAGCAGTCCATGCCGTTATGCAGCATGTTGATTTGAAGAAGCCGATTACGGTTGAAGTTCTGCAAGAGCAAATTGCTGGAATGGTAAATAAGGAATTATTAACATTCGAGCAGGCGGAAGAAATAGCGATTGAAAAAGTAATTTCATTCTTTGACAGTGATTTAGGTAAAAGGGTACTAGCGGCGAAAAGTGTTGAGCGTGAAGTGCCATTTACGATGATGCTTGCAGCAGAAGAAGCATATCAAGATTGGCAAGGGAAGAGTGAAGAAACGATTCTTGTCCAAGGGGTTATCGACTGCATGATTGAAGAGGAAGACGGCATTACGTTAATTGACTTCAAAACAGATACGATTGAAGGGAAATTCCCAGGCGGATTCGAACAAGCAAAACCAATTTTAGAAGATCGATATAAAGTACAGCTTTCGTTATATGCAAAAGCGCTGGAGAAAAGCTTACAACATCCTGTGAAAGAGAAATGTTTATACTTCTTTGATGGGAATCATGTTGTAAATATTGAGGAATAGAGGGGCTTGAAAATGGTAACGGAAAAAACGTTAAGAACTTGTGAAAAAGGACATGAATACTACAAAAGTAGCGATTGCCCAACTTGCCCGACTTGTGAGAAAGAAAAGAAACCTAAAACAGGATTTCTTTCACTTCTTTCATCACCAGCACGAAATGCGCTAGAGCACCATGGAATTCACACGATAGAAGAACTATCCAAGTATAGTGAAAAAGAGATTTTAAAACTGCATGGTATGGGACCTGCGTCTATGCCGAAGCTTAGAAAGGCTTTGGAGGAGAGAGGGTTATCATTTAAATAAAATGAAATAGTGCCTCTTTACTACTTACTTGTTTATACTGCTATTTGTGGACAGTAAAGCTCTTTCTTATTAAAATTTCATTTTAATAATTTTGAATTAGATAAAAGAAAAAAGTAGGAGAATATCTCCTACTTTTTTTACGCTGTTCCAATCTGATCTTGATCCGCCACATCAGAATCAAACGTATTTGTTGCACTAACACCGTTAAACGTATTTACGACAAATCCAACATTGGAAGCCCCAGATCCGTTATAAGCTTTCGTGTTTTCTTTCGGAGATACGTTATAAAAATCTCCTAAGTTGAAAGAGCCGTTACTATTTTGAACGACGAGATTTCCTACAACCGAAGGCATACCATCCACCTACTTTACTAAGCTTTTTACTTACTATATGAATTATTGTGCGGAAGGTTCATCCGTAATATATTGGCGGATTTGCATAATACGAGAGTTATTAAAACCATAATCAACATTTCCAATTTGAAAGCAACCAGAATTTAAAAGTGTCCGCAATTCAACATTATTAACTTCAATAAAAGGGCATTCATTTACAATATTTAATTTTACATCTGTCGTTCGTTTTGGAATTGTAATGTGTTCATCTGTAAAGATTTCAAAAGCATCAAAGCGACCTTCTCCCCTTATATAACAAGGAATTTCACGGTGGACGGCAAGAGCTCTACTTTTTAATTCCATTTGGTTTGCATCTCCAACTTGAAATACGGCAGTAATCCCTAAAGAAATAATAGAAACATTTTGGACAATGGACACATGATGCAACATAATTTCTCAGTCTCCTTAACCTGGAGTAGGAGGGACATCTGTTACTAATGGTACAAATGGACCCTCTGTAACTGTTTCAAATGGTGTATCGAGAATAGAAGATAGAATGAGGAGATTTGCATCTCCAATTAAAAAGAGTGCGGACGACGATACACCGTTCATTTTAATCTGTCCGACTTTTAACTCACGGTTTACAACGTTAAGGTTCATACATACTTACTCCTTTCGGAAATTTCCCGGTATGTGCTGAATAAATGAGAGAAAGGCTTTGTCAATATCTTGTTTCATTGCCTGGATAATGATATCTCGTAAATAATCTGGATCTGTTGAAATACCTTCATATGATTGAACTTGTGATAAATAATAAGGGAGTCGATGCTCCATCTGTTTTTTTATGTCATCCACCATCATTTGTCGATACATTTCATCAAGCGGTGTTCTCTCTTCTTGTTCAAAATGGAGAATACGATTATATGCTTCTTCATCTAAGTATCGATGCATTTCTTGGAGGATACCTTGATAAAAGTCTGGGTTTGTTTCGGTTTCAGGATTTACCTTCAATGTTTCTGTATCCACTTGAAAATCTTCAATTTGTTGTCCTTTTGCTGAAAATGGGTTTAAGCCAATATTTAAAGTGCCATTTAAATTTTCGACTTTTAATTGATCGAATTTGTATTCCACTTTTCCTACAGAAGAGGAGGGGCGATTTTTTAATTCGTTAAGCTCTTCTTGGAGTTGACGCACTTGATCTTCTAAATTGAGGATGGCTGCTTGTTGTGTTTGAAGAGCTTGTTGAAGTTGGTGTAAGTAAGTATATATATCTTGATTCATTTGTGAAACCTCCTTTTCAATAGGGAGGGTAAAAATATTCCTGCTATATATTTATGACAAGGATGTCTTAAGAAGAACTAGTTGATGGTTTGATAGAAATAATTTGTCCGTTTGCCTGTAATGGGCGAAGCGGCTCCGTAAATCCGCCCGTATTTGAAAATTTGGATAGGGCTTTAATACTTCCGGCAGTGCCAATTTGGAATACAGAAGAGGTTGTAATGCTATCAATTTTAATGCTGTTAATGATAATGCTTTGGTTTACGTAAAAATTCAATACAATCGCCCCCTTTAAGTTGAACCAATTATCGCTTGATCAACGACATCTGAATCATTAACAGTCGTTGCACTTTGATAATTGTAGACAGAAACATTATCTCCAACATTAAAAGAGCCGGCCCCGGCGAAAGCACGTGAGTAACTAATAGGCCTAATCGCAAATACATCTCCAATATGAAAAATACCACTTGATCCAATATTGACGATACGAATATGTCCGACCATAGCTGGCATACAAAACACCCTTCGTTTTTAAAATTTTCTTTTCTACTATTGTATGGGCGTTTCCGATAAAATGTGTGTTTTTTTGAAATAAAAGAAACACACACATTATTGCGTGTGTGTGTTGAGTGTTTGATTTGAGTGAAAATCCGTATGTACATGCCAAATTACATTTAAGAGCCTGTCCAGTTCTTGGCTACAATCCACTGTTTTTTGAGAAGTCATTCCATAGCGTTCAGCAAAATAAATCATTTTTTCACGTTTTTTTTCAATCGCTTGCTCAAACATTGAAATCGGCTCCATCTCTAAATGAAATTTTTAGTATATATGTAGTACATATTATACAAAAACTCCATAAAAAAGAAATACCTTCGCTAAAAAAAGTAAAAATTCTACATTTTATGCCAAATGTAGAGGGGTAACGAATAGGATGTGAGAAGAATATTGTAAAAATTAGCGTGCATGAGAAGGTTTTTTTCTTGCGGATGCGAATACAATTAAAGGGTATGAGTTTTAGGATGGAGAGTGGAAATATTGCGTTTTGTAACGGCGAAGAAAGAAGAAAAGGTATTTGTAGGTATTGTGGATGAAGAAGAAGAAAAGGTATTACACTTAAGAGAAGCGCAAAGACAAAAAGGGGAAAAGGTTACAATCCCTATTACAATGTTAGAGTGTATTGAAAGAGGGACTGAGTGCTTTGAGAAAGTATGTGAAATTGTAAATTGGGCAAAAGAGAACGGGGAAGCGGCGTATTATCCGTTAACAGAGGTGAAAATATTAGCACCGATTCCAAGGCCAAGAAAGAATATTTTGTGCGTTGGAAAAAACTATCGTGAGCATGCGGTAGAAATGGGCGGAGTAGAGTCTATTCCAGAAAATATAATGATCTTTACGAAAGCACCAACAACAGTTATTGGCATAAATGAGCAAATTAATGGTCACCCTCACGCAACGGACGAACTAGATTATGAAGGAGAACTAGCTGTCATTATAGGTAAGCGAGGGAAGCAAATTAAAAAAGAAAAAGCGCTTGAGCATGTTTTTGGTTATACGATTATAAATGATGTAACAGCTCGAGACATTCAAAGAAAACATAAACAGTTTTTCCTTGGGAAAAGCTTCGATACATTTTGCCCGATGGGACCGTATTTAATTCATAAATCGGTGGTTAATGCGCCGAATGCATTACACATTGAAACGGTAGTAAATGGAGAAGTAAGGCAAACTTCCAACACAAATAAAATGATTTTTTCGATAGAAGAAATTATTTCAACGATAAGCAAAGGAATGACTTTAGAACCAGGTGATATTATCGCAACAGGAACCCCGGCTGGTGTCGGAAAAGGTTTTACACCACCGAAGTTTTTACATGCTGGTGATGAAGTGGTCATTACAATAGAAGGAATTGGTACTTTGCGAAATGTAGTGAAATAAAGAAAAGAGCTATCTTGTTAAAAGATAGCTCTTTTTTATGGCCTTGGGTTATAGAGGTAATCGATAACGGAAAAAGTGTAAAGGCCAATGAATGCAAGTGTACAAATGCCAAATAGTATAACCGTAAGTGCACTTTTTTCTCGTCCAAAACCAATGATAGTAAGAATAACAGCAGTCCAAAATGATGCTTTCAGTAGTGTGAATGTAGTAGGAGTTGAGTAGTGAGTAAGCCATGTTGTGGAAAGTAGGAAGCCACAGAATGTAACTAAAATAAAAGATGTAGCTAAATAGTTAATCTGTTTACCGTATCTTAATAGCATATCGCACCTCCTTTACGATTTTAAAATACAGAAAATTACGATTTTATCTTAATATAAATGAATATAAAAAGAAAGAGGTTGTCCCAACATGCCGGACAACCTCTCTATTATTATGATAATACAGCTTTAATTTTTTGGAATGCCCACTCTAAATCTTCTTCAGAGATTACTAGAGGTGGTGCGATACGAATTACGTTTTCGTGTGTTTCTTTACATAGTAGACCAGCTGCTTTTAGTTGTTCACAGTAAGGACGAGCTGGCTCGTTTAATTCGATACCGATGAATAAACCTTTACCGCGAACTTCAGTGATCATTGGGTTATCAATTTCTTTTAATTGCCCAACTAATTTTTCTCCTAATTGAAGAGAACGCTCTGTTAATTTTTCTTCTTCTAACACTTCAAGAGCTGCGATAGATACAGCACATGCAAGTGGGTTACCGCCGAATGTAGAACCGTGAGAACCTGGCTCAAATACACCTAAAATGTCGCGGTTTGCTGCAACGCAAGAGATCGGGAACACACCGCCACCAAGTGCTTTACCAAGTATGTACATGTCAGGAGTTACATCGTCCCAGTCACAAGCGAATACTTTACCAGTACGGCCTAAGCCTGTTTGGATTTCATCGGCTACGAATAAAACGTTTTCTTTTTTACATACTTCAAGAGCTTCTTTTAAGTAACCAGCTGGTGGGATGTTAATTCCAGCTTCACCTTGAATCGGTTCTAAAATGAATGCTGCTGTGTTTGGTGTAATTGCGGCTTTTAATGCTTCTAAATCACCGTAAGGAATTACAACGATGCCAGGAAGCATTGGACCGAATCCACGCTTGTACTCTTCATTTGAAGACATAGAAACAGAACCCATTGTACGTCCGTGGAAGTTATCTTCACAAACGATGATTTCAGCACGGTTTGCTTCTACTTTCTTCACATCATAAGCCCAGCGGCGAACTGTTTTAATTGCAGTTTCAACAGCTTCAGCACCTGTGTTCATTGGAAGTACCATTTCTTTATTAGTTAGTTTCGCAACTTTTTCGTACCAAGGACCTAATTGATCGCTATGGAAAGCACGAGAAGTTAACGTAACACGATTAGCTTGGTCAATTAAAGCGTTAATAATTTTCGGGTGACGATGACCTTGGTTTACTGCAGAATATGCACTTAATAAGTCCATATAGCGGTTTCCTTCAGGATCTTCTACCCAAACACCTTCTGCTTTAGAAATAACGATTGGAAGTGGGTGATAGTTATTTGCTCCGTATGTGTCTGTAAGTTCGATAATATCCTTAGTTTGAATCATGATTGTTCCCCCTTTTGTTATTACAAGAAGTTTGTAAATACTCTAAATATTATATCATTTAAATGTAAAAAAGCGAAACATTTCCTGAAAATAAATGAACATGTTATCATATAGAGTGAAAAAGTGTGAAAAGAGGAGGTAAGGGATACGATGGTACATATGCATATTACAGCATGGGCGTTAGGTTTAATTTTATTCTTCGTTGCGTATTCACTTTATTCAGCAGGAAGAAAAGGTAAAGGTGTACATATGGGGCTTCGCCTAATGTATATCATCATTATTGTGACAGGCTTCATGTTGTACATGAGTATTGTGAAGACAGCAACAGGTAGCATGCACATGTGGTATGGCTTAAAAATGTTAACTGGTATTTTAGTTATCGGTGGAATGGAAATGGTTCTTGTGAAAATGAGCAAAAACAAACCAACAGGGGCGGTTTGGGGCTTATTTATTGTTGCGCTAGTAGCAGTATTTTACCTTGGGCTGAAATTACCGATTGGCTGGAAAGTATTCTAATAAAAATAAAACCACCTTATAATCTCAAAGA
Organism: Bacillus sp. FSL K6-0268; assembly: GCF_038005425.1. Lineage (NCBI taxonomy): Bacteria > Bacillati > Bacillota > Bacilli > Caryophanales > Bacillaceae > Bacillus > Bacillus sp. FSL K6-0268. The sequence goes on along the minus strand of NZ_JBBOTF010000001.1, from coordinate 2,234,282 downwards.
CTTGGGAGATAAGGTGGTTTTTTACGTTATCCCGTATTAACTGGCAGTAAAACTTCCACCTCAAAATTCAGCTTAAGCAAAGAAGTTAGGCGGGAGATCAACTGCTCGTAAACACCCGATTGGTGAAGGCTAATAATCAGTGGGGCTGCCCCACTGATTAAAGTTTCACTTTATGTCGCATCGATATGCAACTCTTCCCCATTTACTTTCGTAAAACGGAACATATTTTTATTGGATGTAGTGTGACGGACGAAATGGTGCTGCAGTGTACAAATCATCTCTTCGTTATCAAACAAAAGAATATTTACTCCTTCGCGTGACTCCTCTTTCGGTAAGAAAGATAAATAATTATGACAATACATGCAATCATATAAAGAGTAGTGAAGTGATTGCAATGATTCAGTTAATAATGTGAAGACGGAGTCAGGTAATTCCTCGAGCCATTCATTATAACTAAGAAGTAACTTTTTTCGAATACGTATCATTTCACCATTTTGCAAATGGTGTTGTTCGTTGGCGATTTGTAATACATCTTGTTCATAGAAACGGGCTGGTAGCCAATTGTTATTATATAAAACTTCAAACCCATCTTCGGCAATATCTTCTAATAAAAACGCTTCATCATTTTCATCATCAAAGAATACCCATTCATTGTTTATATATTCTACATTACCGACTGTATGAGCACGGGGCTGGTTATATAAAATATGTTTACGTTGTATCATACACGATTTCTCCTTTATGAAAAGTAGTTATTCCTGTTATAGACAGTTCGTGCATTCTTTATAACTAGACACATCTAAACATAGGTGGGCATACAATAAAACACGTTTTACTGAGTGAGAATGCTATTCCAAATGTGGATAGTAGGTTATCGTCAAGTTTGTCATTTTTTTGATCCGCACTCACAGGGTGGGGATTACTGCACGTTCAAGAAAAGAAATAAGATGGAAGGATGATTTATATGTGCGGGATTACAGGATGGGTGGATTATAAACGCTCATTAGAAGGAGAAAGAGATGTCGTTACGAAGATGGCTGAGACGTTAGCGAAACGCGGTCCAGATGATAATAAAGTTTGGATTAAAGGTAATGTCGCATTTGGGCATAAACGGTTAATCGTTGTTGATCCTGAGGGTGGTAAACAACCGATGACTTGTTTAAAAGATGAAACGAATTATGCCATTTGTTATAACGGTGAACTTTATAACACAGAAGACATTCGAAAGGAATTATTAAGAAGAGGATATACGTTCAAAGGTCATTCTGATACAGAAGTATTATTAGCTTCTTATATTGAATGGAAAGAAGAATGTGTCGATCATTTAAACGGTATATATGCGTTTGCAGTATGGGACGAACAGAAAGAACAAGTATTTATTGCGAGAGATCGATTAGGTGTAAAGCCACTTTTTTATAAATATGATAGCGGACGCTTATTATTTGGTTCGGAGTTAAAAGCGATATTGTCGCATCCAGATGTGAAGGCAGAAGTAACATTAGAAGGATTATCAGAAATATTCGGACTCGGACCGTCAAGAACACCTGGCCACGGTATTTATGCTGGTATAAAAGAATTACGTCCAGGTCATGCGATGACATTTTCAAAGAACGGTTTATGTATATGGAGATATTGGAATGTGGAAAGTAAAAAACATGAAGACTCCTTTGAAGAAACAGTAGAGAAAACACGCTTTTTATTACAAGATGCGATTACAAGGCAGCTCGTTTCTGATGTACCACTATGTACTTTTCTATCAGGCGGTGTAGATTCGAGCGCTATAACAGCAATTGCTGCGAAAGAATATGCAAGGTCAGGAAAAGGGCAATTACACACATATTCTGTTGATTATGAAGATAATGACAAATACTTTAAAGCGAATGCGTTTCAGCCAAATTCAGATGCTCCGTTTATTAATTTAATGACTGAGACATTTCAAACAACCCATCATCGCTGCGTCATTTCGAATGAACAATTAGCAGAGTATTTAACTGAAGCGGTACTCGTTCGTGATTTGCCTGGTATGGCAGATATCGATTCGTCATTATTATGGTTTTGCCGAGAAATTAAACAAGATTTTGTCGTTGGCTTATCTGGAGAATGTGCAGATGAAATATTTGGTGGATATCCGTGGTTTTATAGAGAAGATGATTTACAATCGAGTGCATTTCCGTGGATGCGTTCTACAGAGGCACGTGAACAACTTCTAAAAAAAGAATGGAGAAATAAACTAAATTTACAACAATATGTACAAAGGCGCTATGAGGAATCGATTCAAGAAGTTCCTATTTTAGAGGGGGAAAGTCCACTAGAAGCAAAAAGACGCCAATTATTTTATTTAAATATGGTATGGTTTATGACAACATTATTAGACAGAAAAGACCGTATGAGTATGGGGGCAAGTTTAGAAGTACGCGTTCCATTTGCAGATCATCGTCTTGTCGAATATGCGTGGAATATTCCTTGGGAAATGAAAATGTATAAAAACCGCGAAAAAGGTCTATTACGTAAAGCGTTAGAAGATGTACTCCCACATGACATCTTATATAGGAAGAAGAGTCCTTATCCGAAAACGCACAATCCACACTATACAAAGGCAGTAACGGTATGGCTTCAAAATCTATTAACAGATAAAGGTTCAATTTTACACGAACTATTTGATAAAGAGCAGTTGAGCGGATTGATTCAGTCTGGTGGCAGTGCATTTCAAACACCGTGGTTTGGTCAATTGATGACTGGGCCACAGCTTTTAGCTCATTTAGCACAAATTCATGTTTGGTTTAAAGAGTATGGGGTAAATATTAAAGAATAGGAGAAAAGCGGCTTGCAATTATGTAAGTCGCTTTTATTAAAGAAATTGTCATATAAAATTCAAAATCACCTTATAAATAATACTTAATTAGAATTATTATTTTGACGTACTTATTATTACTTGTTATAATTTGAAACAAACGTTCTGAAAAGTATTCTCATTTATAAAATTGAGGTGTTATATAGATGACAAAGGAAAAAATAGGTTTACTCGTAATGGCGTATGGAACACCAGAATCATTAGACGATGTAGAGGCATATTATACACATATCCGTCACGGACGTAAGCCATCAGAAGAAGCGCTTGAAGATTTAATTGGGCGCTATAAAGCGATTGGTGGAATTTCGCCGCTTGCAAAAATTACGAAAGAGCAGGCGCATAAATTAACAGATTCAATGAATAATATATTTACAGAGTATGAATTTACTTGTTACTTAGGTTTAAAACATACTGCGCCATTTATAGAAGATGCTGTAGAAGAAATGAAGCGAGATGGAATTGAGCAGGCGATTAGTATCGTATTAGCACCGCACTATTCTACATTTAGCATTAAAGCGTATAATGACCGTGCTATTCGTCTTTCAAAAGAAATCGGTGGTCCTGTGATTGAACCAATTGAACAATGGTACGATGAACCGAAGTTTATTTCGTATTGGACAGATCAAATAAAAGAAACATTTACAAAGATTGAAGATAAAGAGAAAACAGTTGTAATTTTTTCGGCGCATAGTTTGCCAGAAACAATTATTGCAGCAGGGGACCCTTATGTGGAGCAATTGCAGCATACAGCAGATTTAATTGCGGGGACTGCCAATATTCAAAACTATACAACGGGTTGGCAAAGTGCTGGGAATACTCCAGATCCGTGGATTGGTCCAGATGTGCAAGATTTAACGAAAGATTTATATGAAGAGCATGGGTACGAATCTTTCATATATTGCCCAGTTGGCTTTGTGGCAGAGCATTTAGAAGTTTTATATGACAATGATTATGAATGTAAAGTTGTAACTGATGAATTAAATGCTAAATATTTTAGACCAAATATGCCGAATGCACAATCTGCATTTATCGACTGTTTGGCTGAAATTGTTTCCAAAAAAGTGAAGGAAATAGTTGACAAAGATTTAGTTTTAAATAATAATTAATTTATAATAATTTTAAATAAATAATAATTACTATGAAAGAAAGAGGAGGATCCCCCTAGATGAATCCAAATAATCGCTTAACAACAAACCAAGGTGCTCCAGTTGGAGACAACCAAAATTCTCGTACAGCTGGTCGTCGTGGACCAGTATTATTAGAAGACTATCATTTAGTAGAAAAACTTGCACACTTTGATCGTGAACGTATTCCGGAGCGTGTTGTGCATGCACGTGGTGCAGGTGCTCACGGTGTATTCGTAACGAAAAATAGCATGAAGCCATATACGAAAGCAGCATTTTTACAAAATGAAGGAACTGAAACACCTGTATTTGTTCGTTTTTCAACGGTTATTCATGGTCAAGGTTCTCCGGAAACAGCTCGTGACCCACGCGGTTTCGCAGTTAAATTTTATACAGAAGAAGGAAACTACGATATCGTAGGTAATCATTTACCAGTTTTCTTCATTCGTGATGCAATTAAATTCCCTGACATGGTTCATTCTTTAAAACCAGCACCGGATACAAATATTCAAACGCCAGATCGTTATTGGGATTTCATGACGTTAACTCCAGAGTCTACACATATGATGACATGGGTATTTTCTGATTATGGTACACCAGCAAGCTATCGTGAAATGGAAGGTTTCGGTGTCCATTCATTTAAATGGATTAATGAAGAAGGTAAAATTGTTTATATTAAATACCACTGGAAACCGCAGCAAAGTGTACGTAACTTAAATGCGAAAGAAGTGCAAGAAGTGCAGGGGAAAGACTTCAATCATGCAACTCGTGATTTGTTCGACGCAATCGAAAAAGGAAATCATCCAAAATGGGATTTACACGTACAAGTTATGCAACTAGATGAAATGGATTCTTTAGACTTTGATCCACTAGATCCAACGAAAGTATGGCCAGAAGATCGCTTCCCGTTAATTGAAGTAGGGACAATGACGTTAAATCGTAATCCGAAAAATTTCTTTGCAGAAGTAGAACAAGTAGCGTTCTCTCCAAGTGCAACTGTAAATGGTATTGAACCATCGGAAGATAAATTATTACAAGGTCGTTTATTCTCTTACCCAGATACACAGCGTTATCGTCTTGGTGCAAATTACTTGCAAATTCCTGTAAACTGCCCATATGCAGCTGTTCATAACCAACAACGTGATGGTGCGATGCAAATGAATCAAAACCCATCTACAATCAACTACGAACCGAGCCGTCATGCAGAGAATCCAGTTGAAGACAAAGCTTACCGCGATTCGACTATGAAAGTAGAAGGCTATGTATCTCGTGAAAAAATCGAGAAACCAAATGACTTTAAACAAGCAGGTGAGCGTTACCGTTCATTCTCTAAAGAAGAGCAAGATAACTTAATTGCAAACTTAACAAATGACTTGAAAGACGTAAATGAACGCACGAAATTACTAGCTGTTTGTAACTTCTTCCGTGCAGATCAAGAATACGGTATGCGTTTAGCGCAGGCGTTAAATGTTGATATTACGCAATATGTAGGAAATGCTCCAAAATAAATAGGAAAAGACGACCGGGTTTCGGTCGTCTTTTTTGTATAACGTTATGTGGGGTATTTTGCTTGTAAATTATGTCGGAATTTGTTTGTAAATCGATATGTTGTGTCGGACCGTTGATATATTGAAAGAAACAATCGATATATTTGAAAAATCGTTGATATATCCAAAAAACCGTTGATATATTTACATTTATACTAGGTGGGGTATGTTGCCTAGTACGCAAAAAAGAGATGCAATCTACTATCAATAGATTGCATCTCTTTTTTAGTTTACTCGCTCTGCATGTTCATAAGCCTTCTCGCCATGCATTGAAATATCAAGACCCATGTGTTCTTCATGTTCATCGACGCGAACGGGGAGGAAGAAGTTGATCGCTTTAATAATGGCATACGTCATGATGATCGTGAATGCATATGTTGCGCCAATCGCTATAAGTTGTTTAAACAGTAACGCGGCATTTCCGTAAAATAATCCGTTTGCGCCATCCCCGTTTACGGCAGTAGTTGCAAATAGTCCTGTTGCAATACCGCCCCAAGTTCCTCCGATGCCGTGGCATCCAAAGGCATCAAGTGTATCGTCATACCCGAATTTTGTTTTTAGGAAGAAAACGGCGCCGAAGCATATTATACCACCAATTGCTCCGATAAGAAGGGCGGAGAAAGGTGTAACGAACCCGCAGGCTGGTGTAATAGCTACTAGACCAGAAACAACTCCGCAAGCAGCTCCCATCGCGGTCGGTTTTGATTGGAAGAACCATTCAGAAAGCATCCAAGTTAGAGCAGAGGCAGCAGCGGCTATATTTGTATTAATAAATGCAGTTAAAGCTACGTCGTTTAAGGATAATGCGCTGCCAACGTTAAAACCGAACCAGCCAAACCATAATAAGCCTGCGCCTAACATTGTAAATGGCAAATGGTGAGGAGAAGAACCATTTATGTTTTTTCGTTTTCCAAGGAAAATAGCTAATACAAGACCGGCAACTCCGGAAGTGATGTGAACGACATTTCCGCCAGCGAAGTCTAGTGCACCAAGTTCCCTTAGCCACCCACCGAGGCCCCATACCCAATGAGCGACAGGATTGTAAACGATTGTTGTCCATAGAAGGATAAAAATAAGAAAGGCAGAAAATCGCATTCTTTCAGCGAATGCACCTGAAATTAAAGCTGGAGTTAAAATGGCGAACATGAGTTGAAACATCATAAATAAATTGTGAGGAATAGTAGATGAGTAGTCTGGATTTGGTGCGTAGGTAACTCCGTTTAGACCGAACCAATCAAGTGTACCGATAAGTCCGTGCCAATCTGGCCCGAATGATAAAGAATAGCCGATAACAATCCATTGAATCGAAACGATAGCCATTGCACTATAACTATGCATCGTTGTACTGAGTACGTTTTTGCTACGAACCATACCTCCATAAAAAAGTGCCAATCCTGGTGTCATCAACATGACCATTACTGTCGTCACAAACATAAAAACCGTATCTCCCATATTCATGATCTCTCCTCCTGGAATGTTAGAAAAAATAACATCTATTTGTTATGTTTCATATCATATTCGAAATAAAACTAAAAATCAACTAAAAATTCAGAAAATTATATACGTGATGTCATAAAATCTAACATAGATTATTTTGTGAGGATTGAAATCGGCATATGCGTTTCACTTGGATAATTGGTATAATATTCTTACAATTAAAAAATTGGGGGATGCGTGTGGGAAAAATATGGACTAGGAAACTATTCATTTGTTTTTGCTTAGCTGTTGTTTTGTTTGTACCAATACATACTTTTGCAGACGAAAAAAGAGAGTGGCGAGATGAGGTTATATACTCCATTATGATTGATCGCTTCAATAATGGAGAACCGAAAAATGACAAACAGTTAGAAGTTGGTAATTTAGAAGGGTATCAAGGCGGGGATATAAGAGGAATTATAAAAAGGTTGGATTACATAAAAGAAATGGGTTTTACTACCGTTATGCTTTCGCCACTTTTTGAAAGTGGAAAGTACGATGGATTAGACGTGCGAAATTTTAAAAAGGTAAATGAACATTTCGGGACAGAAAATGATGTGAAAGAACTTGTAAAAGAAGCTCAGGCAAAAGGAATGAAAGTTGTATTTCAATTTCCGCTTGGAGAAAACGAACAACAGGTAATTGACGCGATGAAATGGTGGATAAAAGAAGTTGATTTAGACGGAAGTTATGTTATACATAGTGAAAAAAAGCCGCGTTCCTTTTGGGATAACGCGCAAAAAGATATGCAAGTGATAAAGAAAGATTTTCGTATTATGACAAAGGAGGATAGCGAATACAACGAAAAAATAGTAGAATCGTTTTCCAAAGCGGATGTATCGGTGAAATCGTTATACGATGTGAGTAAAAAAGAAGGAGAATTTGTTACGTTCTTAGATGATCAAGAAACAAAAAGATATGCGCGTATTGCAAAAGAAAATATGTATTATCCGCCATCACGTTTAAAACTGGCGCTTACATATCTGTTAACATCACCTGGAATTCCGAATTTTTATTACGGAACTGAAATTGCATTAGATGGAGGAAGTGTACCCGATAATAGACGATTAATGGATTTTAAGTCAGACGAAAAATTTATGCAGCACATAACAAAACTAGGTGAATTTAGACAGGCGAGACCGTCTTTACGACGCGGTACGTTTGAGCTATTGTATGATAATAGCGGGATGAGCATACTAAAACGAAAATATAAAAATGAAGTAACTTTAGTAGCAATTAATAATACGAAAGAAACACAAAAAGTCTCCTTACCTGCAAGTACGATTGGTGAAAAACAAGAGTTAAGAGGATTGTTAGAGGATGAAATTATAAGAGAGGAAAATGGGGGATTTTATCTCGTTTTAAAGCGTGAAGAATCAAACGTGTATAAACTTAACGGAGAAACAGGTGTGAATTGGTTATTTATCTCCTTAATCGTTGGTGTGAATGTATTATTTATTGCGTTTTTAATTGCAGTTAAAAGGAAACGTAGATGAGAAGTTGCTCGTTCTATGTTCACGTCTTCTTATTGTATTTGTTTGTTCGGTGGGGCAATAGTGTTTATTCTGTTGATATGAAATTTCTTAAGAGAAACGATACGAAAATGAAAACTTCTCTAATGAGAGGGGGTTCCAGGTTAGGGAGAAAGTCTTCTTCCTAGCCTGTTTTTGTGTCAATACGGATAGAGAAAGATCTTTGGAACGAACGATAATTGCAACTATATTAATTTTATATTACATTAAAAATTAGAGAATACTCTTATACTAATATAGTGCTAAATAGTAGGTGGGAAAATGGAATTTTACGATTTGGGTATTACCATTAAAGAGCTTAGAATTAAAAAAAATATATCACAATCCGAATTATGTCATGGAATATGTTCGCAAAGTCAAATTAGCAAAATAGAAAAAGGTATGATTTATCCATCTAGTATATTGTTATATCAATTATCAGAAAGACTTGGTATTGACCCGAATAATATATTTGCATTAACTCAAAACAAAAAATTTAAATATGTAGAAAATGTAAAATACGTAATAAAAGATTGCTTAAAGCAAAAACAATATAAAGAACTTTATGAAATAGTGAAAAAAGAGAAAGATGAAAAAAATTTCCAAGCAAAAGAAGATAAACAATTTCTCCTATGGCATGAAGCAATTGCTGTATTTGAGGTGAACAGATCCATAAAAACTGCTTTAAAACTTTTAAATAATGCATTAAAACTAACTTTAACCAATGTTGATTTTTTATCAGAAAGAGAAATAGATATTATGCAGACAATGTCTATATTTTATGCGGAAAATAAAGAATATGATAAAAGTATTACTATATTAGGAAGATGTTTAACTAATTTTAATAAGTTAGATTTTCCGAGAGATAAAGCGATTAAATTAAAAATCATTTTTAATTTAGCGAAATGTTTAGGTATGACCTATCAATATGAAGAAGCGGTAAAATACATTGATAAGGGCATCAAATTAGCTATTAATCTAAATACTTTATACTTATTAGGTGAACTGTACTATTTAAAAGGATGGAATTTATTAAGATTTAAACAACAGAATGAAGAAGATATTGCAAATAACATGAAAAAAGCATTATTTATATTTGAACTAACAGAAAAAGAAACTCTGATAAAAATGGTTAAAGAAAAATATTTTGAAAATCAAACTGAAAAAAGCCACTCATAATTCATTTGGAAATCACTTGAAATATAATAAAACCTACAGGGGAAATCCCTGTAGGTTTTATACTTATAAACTTGCTTCTAAAATATTAGTGTTTAATATAAGAGTGTCCTTAACGTACTTTTTTATTTTGAAGTCTGCATCTTTATTAACAATTTATGCTTCTTTTTAACTCCATCCAAATATGATTAAAATTAAGATGGTTCAAGTCGGAGGAAGGCACTTTGATGGGTCTTTTCTTATGACTTTTATCATTAACTATTTAATGTTTTTTAAATGATTACATGACATAGTTTTTTTGTACCAAGCTTTGTTGATACAGTTAGACTTATCCGTTAGTGTATTCGTATTATTAGAACATCCTACAGTATTTAGGGAGAATGTGGCCAATAAAAACCATAATATTAATTTCTTCATATAACCACTTCTAACTCTTTTTTAATTAACATTTTTTAAGATCCTTATTAATTTTACATTATATTAAAGGTTGGGAAATATTCTTATACTCATAAATTGTTACGTTTTGGCGGGAAGAGAAATTATAAGTTACAGCGATTTTTAAGATGACTTTGGCCTAGGATGTAATTACTAAGAAAAGTAATTCAAATCGAAGGGGAAACGTCTTAAATTGTCTTTTTTTTTATTTTCAATAAGGTCTGCTAAATGCATGTATGAAACAAATTCTACAATAAGGCCTAGTTTAATCATGCATTCACTTGTGAAGTATTCGTATAGTTAGACTCTGTTCACTTAGCAATTTTCACCGCAGATGCCTTTTTTCTATGGCTTGTTCTTGTAATATTGTCTCTACAAAACTAAAAAGAAAACTCCTCTAATTAAGAGGAGTTTTCTTTTTAGCGGTAGTTAATGAACTGTACGTCGATTGGTAAATCAGCGCTACGAACAGCTGCAATTACTGCTTGTAAGTCATCACGGCTTTTTGCTGTAACACGTACTTGATCGTCTTGTACTTGTGTTTTTACTTTTAATTTCATTTCTTTAATGATGTTGTTAATTTTTTTAGCGTTATCTTTATCGATACCTTGTTGAAGTGTTGCGCGTTGGCGAACAGTGTTGCCAGTTGCAGCTTCAACTTTTCCGTAATCTAAGTTCTTAATTGGAACGTTACGTTTTACAAGTTTAGAAATTAAAACGTCTTTTACTTGGTCTAATTTGAACTCGTCGTCAGAAGTTAAAACTAGTACTTCTTTTTCTAATTTAATATCACTTTTACTTCCTTTAAAGTCATATCGGTTTTGGATTTCTTTTAATGCGATATTAATTGCGTTTGTTACTTCAGGTAATTCTACTTTCGAAACGATGTCAAAAGAACTATCTTTTGCCATAGTTAGCACCTCCAAATAAATTTCTAATCTTGTTATGTACTGTACATACTAAAGTATAGCTGAAAACGAGTCTAGACTTAAGTGTTTTCATACTTATATTCATGTAACCTCACTTTATTATAGTGAATTTTGGGCAGTTGGACAAATACAGGAAAAATCATGTTATAATTAACTTTTGTTTGGAATGATAAAAAAGATAATTTTATATATATAGAAGGGAATTAAAAAATATGTATTTGCAAATAGGATCGATTGAACAGGTAACTGTTTTACGCGAAACGGAAATTGGATATATGGTTGGGAATGAAGAAGAAGAAATTTTCCTACATAAAAACGAAGTAGCTGGAGAAATTGAAGAAGGCGATACGATTGATGTATTCTTATACCTTGATCACCAAAATCGTATTTCAGCAACAATGAAGGAGCCAATTATTACAACGTATGATTGGAACTGGGTAAAGGTTGTAGAAGTCATTCCTAGTTTAGGTGTGTTTGTTGATATTGGTGTATCAAAAGATATACTAATTCCAGCTGATGAGTTCCCGATTTATATGCCGGTATGGCCAGAAGTAGGCGACGAATTATATTGTACGTTAAAATTAACGAATCGTGATCGTTTAATTGCTCTTCCGGCAAGAGACAGTGATATGCAAGAAATTATCGTAGATGCAACGCCATCTATGCGTAATAAAAACGTAAATGGACGTGTATATCGTTCTCTTCAAGTTGGTTCATTCGTACTAACTGATGAGCATTTCCGTGCTTTCTTACACCATACAGAAAGAAAAGAACAAGTCCGCATCGGGGAGCGTGTAACGGGCCGTATTATTGACGTGAAAGATGATGGTACAATTAACATTTCACTTCTTCCTCGTAAAGAAGAAGGAATGGAAGACGATGCGGCAGTAATTTATGCATATATGGAAGAACGAGGCGGAGCAATGCCGTTTTGGGATAAGAGCCATCCAGAAGATATTAAAGAACGCTTTAACATGAGTAAAGCTGCATTTAAGCGCGCACTTGGTAAGTTGATGAAAGAAGAAAAAGTTTACCAAGAAGAAGGTTGGACTTACTTTAAGAAATAAAGTAAATGAAAAAAGAACTATTCTTTCTCTGAATTTTTAAGAGAAGGGATAGTTCTTTTTTATTATAAAGTAGATAAAAAGTAAATAAGGTGTAATAAAACGTTTAATCTACAAATATTTTACTGTATTTATAAGGAAAAAGGAATATAAAATGGTAAATAGTCGGAAAATATACATTTTTAGAAAAAATGCCACAATATTGTCATTTTTATGTTGAAGCCCCTCGGAAAATTCTTTAAATTGTTAATTGTAAGAATAAAACCGATGCGAATTAGGGGTGAATGTATGGAAAAGAGGCAAGTTAAGAAAAAATGGTATAGGCAATTAATCCAACTTATCGTAGTTGCATTAATTGTTACTTCTATACCACTGAATGGGTTGGCAGAAACGGCACCACCGTTTACACCATCTCCAAATTCAGAACAAACTCCAGAAGTGGAAAAGAAAGAGGAGCAGGAATTACCAGCTCCACATCCAGATCAATTAAAGAAGGATAAGGCTAAAGCGCAGGCGAGTCCGACTGAGATTGTAGAAGAAAGAACGGAAACTGAAAAGGTTTTTGATAACAATGATGGTACTTTTACAAAGAGGGTATATACGGAACCGATTCATGCAGAGAAAGATGGAAAGCTAGAAGAGGTTTCACCAAAATTAGTAGAAGCACCAAATGAAAAAATTGTAACGGAAAATACAACATTAGAACCAGAGTTCGAGAAAGCGACACAAGATGGAAAGTACGTTCAATTTAAAGTAAAAGATCATACTATTCAGTATAAACTAATAAGTGCAAATGGTGAAAAAGGTGAAATAAAGCCATCACCAGTAACCGCAACACATGAAAATAATACAGTATGGTATAAAGGAGTCTTCCCAAATATTGATTTAAAGAGTACGACATTCAATGAAAATGTAAAAGAAGATTTTGTATTACGTGAGTATACAGGGCACCACATTTTTACATTTGCATTAGAAACAGATTTAACACCTAGCTTACAGGAAGATGGTTCAATCGACTTCCAAGATGAGAAAAAAGAAAAAGTATTCACATTGCCGAAACCATATATGAATGATTCCAATGTGGACCAACAATCAGGTGAGGCTGTAACGTCAGATGCGGTTCGCTACAATATTGAGAAGAAAGATGAAAAAACATATACATTAACTGTTACTGCAGACCCGCAGTGGTTACAAGCACCAGAGCGAAAATATCCGGTATATGTAGACCCTTCGGTTCAGTTGAAGGATTTTGATAATGCATATGCTTCAAGTGCATATCCAACTGTCAATTATTCAGGAGGAAAGCTTTGGGATGCTGGTCAAAATGCTTATACGTTAAAAGTAGGATATTATGATGGATCATCTGGGACAAACTTTGCATTTATTAAACCAGACGTTTCGAGTTTTAAAGGTGCAAATATTGAAAGTGCAACATTCAATGTACATACCATTTGGCATTATTATGCGAATCAACCAAATGGTGTTTGGTTAGATGAAGTAACGAGTGCCTGGAATGAAGGCAGTTTAAATTGGAATAATAAACCTGGTTCAAATAATATTGCACATGCTGATGTAACAAGAGGACAATTGGCGAAGTTTAATGTAACTAACACAGTAAAAGCATGGGTAGAAGGCGCGAGACAAAACAATGGCTTTAAGCTACATGCAAATGGTAATGGTCAAAACCATTGGAAGAAATTCATTGCAGCTGAAAATGGAACGAATGCACCATTCTTGGAAGTGAAATATTCCTACGCAAAACCGAATAAGCCAAGAGTACAAGCTTACTCAAATGGCAGTGGGAGTGGTTCAGGTCACTTCAATGTACAATGGGACGCAGTTCCAGGAGCAACAGGTTATAAAGTTGCCATTTTTAATGGATATGACTATGAATATATTCCTGTTGGGAATGTGACAAGCTGGACGACGAAAGATAAAAAAATATTCCCGACGCCAGAAGAAATTGCACAAGGGCGTTACTGGATACATGATGATGGAAAAGGTGCAGAAGCGCCTACTAACCCAGGACAAATATATAAAAATGCTTACGAGTCAGGAGGTCCGTACGGGGATTATAGCGGAAGAAGTAGCTACTGGATTCGTATTGTAGCAGAGTATCCGTTTGAGGATAGTCCACTTTCAGATGAAATAGTTCCATTTATTCCATTAGAACAAGTGAAAAAGCCAGACGGATCGGCCTATATTAATGCGACAGATAAGGAAACGGGATATGTCACATTAAAGTGGGATGCAGTTCCAGCGGCTGCAGGCTATAAAGTTTGGATTTATAACGGAAAAGATTACGAAGCGTTCGATGTAGGAAATAAAACAAATTGGACAACGCAAAATGAGAAAATTTGGCCAACGAAAGATGAAATTGCAAAAGGCCAATATTTACTTCATCATGATAAAAAAGGTGCAGAATTAGCAGTTGATCCATCACCTGTGTATAAAAATTCTGGCGGAATCTATGCTGGCTTTAAAAATTATTGGTTCCGTGTAACAGCGTATAGTAAAGCCGGACATGCTGAAAGTGAAATTTCGCATGAGTTTGTACCTAAATTTGCTCAAGACTTTGGGTTTATAGGGATGTTTGATTACTGGGCATCAGTTCCGGTACTAAATGGTACAGTGAATGCTACAAATGGTAACTTTATCATGAGTGAAAAAGATATTACGTTATCAGGGCGCGGACCGGATGTATCAGTGGAAAGAACGTATAATAGCCAAAGTAAAAAAGTAGGTTTATTTGGTACAGGTTGGTCTAGTGGATTAGAAGAAAGAATTTTGGCTGAAGGAAATGGAAACTTACTATTAATTTCTGCCGATGGCGCAAATATTACTTTTACTAGAACGGGAGATAATACGTATCAAGCCCCTACTGGTATATATTTAGAAATTAAACAAGTATCAGGCGGATATGAAATAAAAGATAAAGACCAAACGGTTACTTTCTATAAATCTGGAGATGCACAAGGTCGTATCCAGTATACAAAAGATAAATACGGAAATACGACGACATATGAGTATGATGGGGAATCACGTTTATCAAAAGTAAAGAACGCTTCTGGTAAAGAGTTAGTCGTACAATATGATGGAAATAATAAAAAAGCAGCAAGAGTAATCGGCCCAGATAGCAAGACGATTACATTTAAATATGATGGAGATTTACTCGTTTCTTCTACAACTCCAGAAGGAAAAGTATATAAATACGGATATGATAATGGATTACTAACATCTATTTATGATCCGCAACATACAGATGCCAAACCATATAAAACATCGTATGCATACGAGAATAATAGGTTAGTAAAAGTAACGGACCCATTAGGAAAAGCTACGACATTAGCATATAATACAGATGCGAAAGAAGTTACGTTAACGAATCCTAAAGGACGTAAAACTGTTTATACGTATAACGATGCTGGAAACCCAGTCAAAACAGTTGAAGATTCCGGACGTCTAAATTTAACAACAACATATGAATATAATGCAAATAACCTAGTAAAAACAACAACTCCTAAAAATCAAACAGAAACAGCGACCTATGATGGTAATGGGAATGTAACTTCTGTTACTGATGAAATGGGAACAGAAAAGTTCGAGTACAATAAAGACAACGGGCTTATAAAAGCGACAGATAACGAAAATCGTGAAACAACAGTTGCTTATAAAGCAGCAAATACAGAAGTGTCTGAAACTGACCAAGAAGCAAATACATCATCTTTCATGCAGTATGATCAGTTTGGAAATCCAATTGCAACAACTAGAGAGCTAGGAACAGGAGAAAACCTGATTCAAAATCCAAGCTTTGAAATGAATAACACTGAGAGATGGAATGAAGAGAAGACTAATAGTCATGGATCATTGAAAAAAGATGCAACATTCGCGCCAGGTGGATTGGGTGGATCTTCATCTTTACAAATGATAGTAAAGGCGCAAAACGCTGGTTGGGGATACCATAGTGCGATTCAAGATGTGGTAGTAGAACCAAATACAACATACACATTAAGTGGGATGATGAAAACATCATTAACTCACGCTGGTGCATTTTTTAATGTTCAGTTATTAAAAGAAGATGGAACCCCTCTTGGAAGTGGGAATAACTGGTTTGATACACGTCATAATAGGATAGAGGGCGAGAAAGATTGGACGAATCGTCAAGTAACCTTTAAGACAACAGATCAAACAAAAAAAGTTAGAATATATCTACAAGTTGATTATAATCGAGCAGATTCAAGTGGTTCCGCATGGTTTGATAAGATTCAATTGGAAAGAGGAGAAGTGTCTTCCAGCTTTAACCCAATTGAAAATAGTAGTTTAGAAAATATGGCGGGAAATGGCTGTATGCCAGGTTGGATTCGAGGAGATGGAACAAGCTGTGATCCGAAAGATGTTTCTCAGCAAGAGAGCTTTACGGGACATTCATCTATTGTATTAGAGCGTAGTCAATATGGTGGTTCAAATGTAGGCTATGGTAAGCATGTAACTGTAAATCAGAAAAAAGCAGAGCCAATTACACTAACAGGAATGTCTAAATCTGAAAATGTAGAGAATGATGCGCCAGATAAACTTTCTCGAGACTATGCGATTTGGGCGGATGTGCATTATCAAGATGGTAGTGGTACCAATTACCAAGCGAAATTCCCAAGCGGTACAAATGATTGGAATCGTAGTGCGGTTGTAATCCCAGCAACGAAACCAATTAAACGTATGGAAATCTATCTTCTTTTCAGACATAACAACAAAGGGAAAGTTTGGTTTGATGATATACGTCTATTAGAAGGGAACGCTCTTATAAAAAATGAGTACGACAACGATGGAAATGTTGTTGCTGCGTATGATGAAGAAGGACAGAAAAATACTTTCACATATGATGCATCAGGAAATAAAAAGAGCGAAACAGATGAAAAAGGAAATACAAAACTATATGATTACAACAAAGATAATCTATTAACAAAGGTTACATTGAAAAATGGTACCTCTGTCAATTATCGTTATGATCATAATGGAAATACAACAGAGAAATCTGTCATGTTTGGTGGGAAAACACAAACACACAAATATGAATATGATGTAGATAATAAAAATACAGTGTATATCGATGCGTTAAACCGTCGTATTGAACATACGTATGATGAAAATGCAAACAAGATTAAAACAAAAATGCCAAACGGTTCTATTTTAGAATCTGTATATGATACAGCAGATCGTGTCGTCGGTGAAAAGCGTAACGGAAAAGATTCATTTACATTCGAACGTGATCAAAATGGACAAGTTACGAAAGTGAAAGATCTTGTCAATGGCGTAGAACGCACGAAAACATACGACAAGGCTGACCGCGTTACAAGTGCAACGGATAGCCGAGGCGGAAAAGTTGACTGGGCATACCATGACAAAGCAAACAGTAAGACAGAAAAACTAAAAGAACAAACAATTACGCAAGGTGGATACACAAATAAAGTATCGTATGACTACAACACGTTAGATCAAAACATACGTGTAACAGATGGTTCGCAAACATATCGATTTGATTATGATGATCAAGGAAATGTTCGTACGTATACAGCTGGAAATGGTTCAGGTTCTACTTTCAACTATGATCATGCGAACAAAATTAAAGATTTAGTAGTAGGTACGTCAAATAGTATTCTACTTTCTGAACGATATGAATATGACCAAGCAGGCAACCGTACGAAGATTAAACATGAAGGTGCGGGCGGAAAAGTAACAGAAACAAACTTTGTCTATGACCCGATTAACCAATTATTAAATGAAGCACTACCAAACGGAACAACTAAATCATACACATATGATGGATTTGGAAACCGTACAAGTGTGAAAGTTGTAGAGAATGGAAAAGAAACAAAATCTATAGCGGCAACATTTAATGAAGGAAATCAACTTGTCAAATTCGGGAACGAATCGTTAACGTATGATGCGAATGGTAATCGTACATCTGATGGAAAGTACAAATATACATGGAATGAAGATGACCAACTTGTAGCTATCACAAAACAAGGTGAAAGCAATGCATTCGCAACTTATAAATATGATGACGATAATCGGCGTATTGAAAAGAGTGTAAATGGTCAAGTAACACGCTACTTTTATAATGGAGATAGTATTAGTCCATTATATGAGACAGACGGAAATGGCAATGTTCTTCGCCAATATGTATACTCTGTAGACGGTTTACGTTTGGCAATGAAGTCAAAAGGACAAACGTTATACTATCACTACAACCCACGTGGTGATGTCATTGCGATGACAGATCAAAATAGAGAAGTTGTAGCAACGTATGAATATGATTCGTGGGGTAACGTATTAAAAAGTGATACAAAAGGTATCGCAGCAGATAATCCATTTGGATATGCGGGATACATGTATGATAAAGAGATTGGTATGTATTATCTAATTGCGCGTTATTATAATCCGGAGCATGGTGTGTTCTTATCGATTGATCCGGATCCGGGTGATGCAGATGATCCTGTGACGCAGAATGGGTATACCTATGTAGATAACAATCCAGTATTAAAAATAGATCCTGATGGAAAAATCCCTATTTTTGCAGTTGCAGCTGCACCTTTACTTTGGCTAGGTGTAGCAGCCGCAGGAGCTGGTGCTGCCTATTATGGATATAAAGCTTATAAATCAGTAAGTCGAATAGAGGCTAATGCTAAACAACAGGCTCGTAATACTGCCTTCAGGTTAGCGATTAGGACTGCAGGATGGGGGAAAAATAATTATAATAATTACAAATCGAAAAAACAGTATTATTATAACCCAGGATCAAGACATCCATATGGACAACAAAGTCGACAGGTTCGCCCTACTTGGGAAACCAGAAGTTTTGCTAATAAGGGAGGATCTGGTGTAAGAGTTGCTCAAGATAAATGGGGGCATAAATTTGCAGATGGCAGAACTGTTAAACCACATTTTAATGTATACGTTAAAGTGAAAGGAACTGTAGTTGTAAATAAACATATTTTCTACCGCAGTAATTGGGATCCAAGACGGAATAAATAAAAAATTGCTTTTAAGGAGAAAATATGGACAAATATATTGAAATACACAAACCTGCAACAGAAAAAAACGAATATTTTCTAGTGTTGGATGAACATGATAATTTTGAAAATGATAAAATCTTGAATTTGTTATCAAAAATTAATAGATATATAGTTGATGTTGATACAAGCATGGAACAATTTATGAAAACAATGATGTCGAAATTTCATTTATATATTTTAGTGAATTGTGAAGGGATTCAAGAGGAGTTAACAAAGGTGCAAAATTACATTTTGGAAAAAGAATTAAAAGAGTTAAACTGGAAAAAGTCGATTGTGAAGAGCACAATTTTAATAAACCAGTATGATCCTGCAACTGATATTTTCGATGTGATCTCTCCTGTATGTATGGAAGGGAGCCTCATGTTCCTTTTCTCTGAAAAAGAAGCAAACGATAATGAGTTAGAGAGTATCATAAAACATATAAATTTTGATCGGACAAGAGTATATTTTAATAAAGAAACAATTGAACTGGCGGGGGAGATGGGGTATATAGTAGGGCATTTTGAAGATGAGTATTATTTAGTATCTTTACGTTCGGAAAAGCAAGTATTTGTTTGTTATGCGGAAGAACGTATTATGGATTAGAATGAAGCCGCAAAACATGAAGTTTCTATATTGAGAATGAAAATGCACCTGAATTTTTGGGTGCATTTTTTACAACCTTTATGTGTAGAATCAATGAGAGGGTTTTATTATTAGAAGAAAATGGTTTCAATGAAAAACAGTTAGGGTGTTATAGGGGAGAATAGATGAAATCAGTACTGTTTAATAAATTAAATTATATGTTACAGGTCGGGAAAAGTCGTATGTTTATACCGGATTTTAGTTCAAAAGAATATATCATTTTTGAGGATTTAGCTGGGCTTTTAGATTTAGAGACAAATCAAAGGCGATCTTACATACAGTTAGGTCAGGTAAAAGAGGGCTATACAAAAAGATCGTGGAACTATTAAATATACTAGTAAACAAGCTGTAGTCGTTTTAAATAAGAAGGGAAAAGTCGTAACGACATTTGCTAGAGGAACGAAATATACACGGAAAGGAAAAAAATAAGCGTGGGTAAATTTAATAGTGATGTGAAAGGGGTATTATTGCAAAGGATATTAAAGGAAAATTGGCCTGAGTTATTGTGGATTGCAAATTGTAAGGACTTTAGTCTATCAGAAATTGAAACAATACATGAGTTGAGAGATATATTAGCAGATGAATTAATTGAAAAAGGCTTTGATGAACAGGATAATATTAATGATTTTGGTAGGAATTTAGAGAAATTGATTGATGTATTTGGGGATTTACTTCCTTAATAGTTCGGGTGCATAATAAATTTGTAGGAGGAAGGGCCGATATCGGTTCTTCTTTCTTTTTGGATCTTAATCCAATGAATTCAATTTTAAATGAGATATTACCAAACGGAACAACTAAATCATACACATATGATGGATTTGGAAACCGTACAAGTGTGAAAGTTGTAGAGAATGGAAAAGAAACAAAATCTATAGCGGCAACATTCAATGAAGGAAATCAGCTTGTAAAATTCGGAAACGAATCGTTAACGTATGATGCAAATGGAAATCGTACATCTGATGGAAAGTACAAATATACATGGAATGAAGATGACCAACTTGTAGCGATTACAAAACAAGGTGAAAGCAATGCATTCGCAACTTATAAGTATGACGAGGATAATCGTCGTATTGAAAAGAGTGTAAATGGTCAAGTAACACGTTATTTCTATGATGGAGACAGCATTAACCCATTATATGAGACAGATGGTAGTGGAAATGTTCTTCGTCAATATGTATACTCGACAAGTGGCGCGCGTCTAGCGATGAAATCAAAAGGACAAACGTTATACTACCACTACAACCCTCGTGGTGATGTCATTGCGATGACAGATCAAAATAGAGAAGTTGTAGCAACGTATGAATATGATTCATGGGGTAACGTATTAAAAAGCGACGCAAAAGGTATCGCCGCAGATAATCCGTTTGGATATGCGGGATACATGTATGATAAAGAAATTGGGATGTATTATCTGATTGCGCGTTATTATAATCCAGAGCATGGTGTGTTCTTATCGGTGGATCCAGATCCGGGTGATGAAGATGATCCGATTACCATGAATGGGTATACGTATGGTGATAATAATCCGGTGATGAAGATTGATCCAGATGGGCATGTCGCTTGGTGGATAGCTGGTGCGTTAGGTGGAGCTGCTTGGGATGTTGGTACTTACTTATGTAATAATCGAAAAAAAGGGTATTCTTGGAAAGGAGTAGGGAAATCAGCACTAAGAGGAGCGGTGGCAGGAGTTGCACTAGGTGGAGTTGGAAGAGTTGGCTATTTCGCAGCAAAATTAAAATATAGTATTCATGCGACAGAGCACTTAGCGAACCCAGCGCGTCAAATGTCTAAATCTGCTACAGTATTAGTTCGAAGTTTTGGTAGAAAGCATATAGATAAAAGAAATCCACATGACCGATTTGTGCAAACGTTAGGTAAAAAACATATTGTTGTATCAAAAACTAAAAAAAATAACATTATTAGTCTAGGGCATCGCTCGAAGAAGGATAAAAATTGGAAGAAGGTGGAATGGTGGAAATAAAAAAAGAAATTGAGTTGGTGTTTTTAGGGGATGAAAAAAAGATAACCATTGTATCATTTGGGTCTATGTATCCAAATGATGATGAGCTGTATTTACGTGATTTACAACTGAATTTCTTAGCTGTATCCTCGAATAATATTCATTATGAGTGTAAAGGGCCAATGTTTTTGAGGAGTGAAATAATTAAATTTGGGGAAGAACTAGAAGCATTACTACGAAAAGATATTAAGGAAGCTGTATTAAGTGCTGATGAAGAGGAAATAGAATTTAAAGTGAAGCTAAAAAAAAATCGATTTTTAGTATACTTTACTTTTGTTAAAAATGATTTGATTAATGAAAAATGGGAGTATGAAACATCATTCGGGATGGAAGTAAAAGTTGTAGAAGAGATGTGTTGTAAAATAAAAAAAATATATAGTTAATTAGGAGGTCATTGAAAAAGTCCACTTAAAAAGAATGAGGTGGTACAGTAAAACTGGAACACAGTATAGAGATAAATTATTCTATATGAAGAGGTGTTTCAGATGAAAAAACAGTATGATGAAATGTTTAAAAGACAATGTGTTGAATTGGTGATCAAAGAAGGTCGTTCTATTTCAAGTATCCAAAGAGAATTTGACTTGGGTAACGGAACTCTAAATGTATGGATTAAAAAATATTCTACACAGATTTCCTCCTATGAAAGCAATGAACTGGAAGAACTACGTTCTTTACGAAGAGAAATCCAGGCGTTAAAAAAGGAAAATGAATTTCTAAAAAAGGCGGCAACCTTCTTTGCGAGCAACCAAAACTAACACGCTTTCGGTTTATAAGACAATATAATCAAATATTTGGAGTGCGCTGGCTTTGCCATCGATTACAAGTGTCTGTCAGTGGTTTTTACGACTATATTCATCGTAAACCCACTGAAAATCAGAAAAAACGTAAAAAGACAGCGGCTTATATTGTCATGCAATTTAAATGCTTAAAAGGAAGAATGGGGTATCGAAAGTTGTACAGTTATCTTATAAACAAGGGAGTCAAGGTTACGTTGTCACAAGTAAGACAAGCGTTATGCAAAGCCGGCTTGCAGTCAAAAGTTGTCACTTATTATAAGAAACGAAAACAAGAACACCGTACATTTCCCAATGTATTAAAGCGATCCTTTAAACCTGGTAAGAAAGACATACCAACTGTAGTATGTGATATTACGGAATTCCATTTAATGAATGGGATGAAAGTATATTTTTGTGCGGCATTAGATATTAGCACCCGACGGGTGCTTGGTTATTCGTTAGATACTTGTCAAGATGCTCAATTAGTAAAAGACACAATTCAACAAGTAAAAAACACATATGGGAAACGAGAAAACATATTATTTCATAGCGATCAAGGATCACAATTTAGCAGTTACCAAGTGACTGATTTTTGTAAACAGCAAAAAATTCAACAAAGTATGTCCCGAAAAGGAAACTGTTGGGATAATGCAGTAATAGAATCTTTCTTTAGTATCTTTAAGCGAGAATGCTTACATGGAGAAAAGCTCATTTCCCTGTCCCAAGTGAATCAGCTAGTAGCTGAATTTATTTATATGTACTATCATTCTGTTCGTCCTCATTCAACATTAAACGGAATGACTCCTTATCAATATTCAAAATCAATTGCGTAATCTAATTTGTGTTCCAGTTTTTCTTGACCAGGTCAGAAAAAGGAGTTCATCACCTACTATTTACAGGGGATGAACTCCTTTTTTCGAAATAATCACTTTTTTGGTGGAGGGTTTGATAAAATGATTTCTTATGTTATTTATTACAAAGGCTATGAATCTAATAAAAGGGTATAGTTATTAAAGACTGCTTGTATTTATTGATAGCAAGGAGGGGATGATAATGAAATTCCTAAAATATGAAGATGGACAAGTATTAAATATGTTATATAAACAAGGTATAGACTTTAATAAAACACACATAGTGGATTTCTTTATTGTAATTCCTGATCAAGACAATAGGGAAAAGTAATTGGCAGATTACAAGCATTGGATTTAAAGTGTGAATTAGTTTTAATGAAGAATTTGAAGATAGGGATTGCGCGTTATTATAATCCAGATCATGGTGTGTTCTTATCGGTGGATCCTGATCCAGGTGATGAAGATGATCCTGTGACGCAGAATGGGTATACTTATGGATGGAAATCATCTAGAAGTAACTCGAAAAAACAAATCGCAAATTTATCGCCGGGACAGCGCGTTCAAACGCAGCAAATACTAAAAAATGCAGTGAAGTCAGCGACTAAAGGAGCGTTATTCACTGGTAGTAAAGCTGTTGGAGGGATAGGGCTGATTCCGGACGCGGCGGTTTTTATAGATGGAGATTATAAGGGATATAAAAAAGGATATAAAGATTATAAGCCGAAAAAAACTAATTCTAAGAAAAGAAGAAGATAGATTAGTAAAATGGAGACGACACATACAATGATTGGTATATATAATGTTGTTTTTATTGTAGCATTATTGGTGATTATGTTAAAAAGGAAAAACTATCGAGCTACAATGGTGTTAGTAGTAAGTCTCATATATACAATTCTAGTAAGTTTTACTTCGTATATGTCGTTCTTGGGTTATACAATTAACGTGATAATTGTAATTTTTCTGGGGAGTAGTTTTATCTTGGCTGGTATTTTTGAAAAAGAAAAGTAAAGTCTATTCGGTGTATTTCAAACCCTAAACAAATAGTTTGATTTTGAGATACACTTTTTTATTTTAAATTACTTATTCTTCTATGACGGTAATAGAACCAATCCATGAGGAGAAGGGAGTTATGATAATGCAAGATAATGTACTGGAACAATTAATAAAGAGTCTCTCAGTATTATCCTCTGAAAAAGAACGTGAAATAGCAGCAGTTGATTTACATGATATATATGAGAGCACTGAAAGATTCGAACGATTGCTTGAAAATATTATAAACTCTCAGCAATCTAAAGAAGACTTAATAGATGCGCTAATTGAAGTGGAGATAGAATTAAATCACATCAATTGGCATTATAAAAGCTTGAAGAAAAAGTTGAAAATATTGATGAAAGATTAAAAAGCACACCCTTATCTAAAAAGATAAGGGTGTGCTTTTTTTAATTTCCTTGTGGAGAAACAAGAGTAAATGTATCTTTCAAATCACTATCGTTTATTTTAATATTTGCCTTTTTTAATTCCTCTTGTAACAATTTTTTGCTGAATATAGGGTCAGCGATACGTTCTTCTTCTAAGTTTTTGCGAATAGATTTTTTTACTTCATCGTAAGGTTTTAAATCTTTTTTATCAGTTAATTTAATAACGTGATAACCGTTTGATGATTTTACGGGGTTGCTAATTTGTCCAACATTTAGTTTGTAGGCAGCCGTTTCAAATTCAGGAGCCATTGTACCTGAATTGAAGTATCCAAGGTCTCCGCCTTTATCTTTTGATAGTAGATCTTGTGATTCTTGTTTTGCTAATTCTTCAAATGAAGCACCAGCATCTAGTTTACTCTTTATTTCTTTCGCTTCATTTTCGTCACTTACTAAAATGTGACTCGCTTTAATTTCTGGCTTATAGTGGTCTTTTACGTCTTTCTCTGTAATGCTTTTCTTAATCGCTTCATTCATAGCAAGTTTGAACTTAATTTGATTTTTGAAATCCTCTTCATCTTTTAAACCATTATTTTCTAATACTTTTTTGAATTGATCTCCATATTGTTTTTTTACTTTTTCTACTTCTTTATTTACCTCTTCATCAGATACTTTATATTTTTTTGTGATGACGTCTTGTGCCATCATTTCGTATAGCATGTCTTTTCCGTAACGATCTTTCAATTGTTTTTCGAAGTTATCCTTTGTAATGGTCGAGTCTGTTGCTGTAGCGACTGTAGCTGAGCCATTTTTTTGTTCGCAAGCAGATAGCATCAATATACTTATTAGTGCAGTAATAATGAAAATATGTTTCCCTCTCATGCCAACACCTCATCCGAATATGTTATCGCTATTGTAGAATATAGAAGTGAACATGAAGTGAATTTTTAATGTTTTTTTCCTTTAAAATGTAAAAAAGTACATCAACATAATTGTTGATGTACGATGGAATCAAAGGTGATCGGTCTTTTTAGAGTATGCACGTTTACCTTGCTGAATATTTTTTTGCTCTTGCTCATTTTTTTGTGTGCGTTTTGCGTTATTATCGCGTGCTTTTTTGTCGTTATCACTCGTATGTGGCATATGTATCAACTCCATTCCTAAACGTTGTACGTTTATCATTTCCTTTTTCGTAAAGACTATGTATAGCGGTGCATTTATGAAGGGTAAAGGTGGATTCGAAATGGATTTGAAGTTGAATTATACTGAACTTATAAAGAAGTTAATCGTTGTAATCATCGCAGGTTTATTAAACGCGATTGGGATGAATTTATTTTTAACACCAGCAAAAGTGTATGCGAGCGGCTTTGCTGGATTGTCTCAATTATTATCACAAATATTAGGTGATTTTTTATCGATTCACATATCTACGGGAGTATTGTTTAGCTTATTTAATATTCCTGTCGTTATTTTAGCGTGGAAAAAGGTTGGAAAGGCCTTCACCTTTTTTAGTTTTCTTTGTGTTATATTTATGACTCTGTTTCTAGAAATCATCCCTGTTAGAGCGGTTTCGAATGATATTATATTAAATGCGATTTTTGGCGGGATTATTTCGGCAATTGGAGTAGGGATTGCTTTAAAGTGGGGTGCTTCTACAGGTGGATTAGATATTATCGCCATGATTTTATCAAAAATAAAAGATAAGCCTGTCGGTACATACTTTTTCTTTTTTAATGCAATTATCATTATCGCTGCTGGCTATGTATATGGATGGGAAAAAGCGTTATATACGTTAGTGACTTTATATGTATCAACGAGAATTATTGATGCAATTCATACTCGTCATGTAAAGATTACAGCATTAATTGTTACGAAGAATGGGGCGGACGTAAGAAAGGCGATTCACTCGCGATTAGTAAGAGGAATTACAACGATACCAGCAACAGGTGCTTATACGAATGAAAATAAAGAAATGTTAATGATGGTTATTACCCGTTACGAGTTATACGAATTGGAGAGGATTATTAAACAAGTGGACCCAGGTGCATTTACAAATATACTGCAAACAGTTGGGGTGTTCGGATTGTTTCGGAAAGATTAAAGAGGACCAAAGTTGGTCCTCTTTTTTAATGTACATTCGTAATGTTTTGCAATTGCTCTTGCATTTCACGGAGCTGAACTTTTTCAGCAGTTGAAGAGTTTGCGTAAGCGGATTGCAAAGCATTTTTTGCTCTATATACGAGATCTTGTTGCTCAGTACCGCTTGAACAAGATACGGCATTTTCAACAGCATCTCTAGCTTGTTGGAATAGTAAGTTCCCCATTTAAACCCCTCCAAAAGAAGAGTTACTTCTTGCCTTTTCTGCCTCAGCTAATGTACCTCTGTACGGGAATCTTGCATCATGCTTCATAACAGCATCGGCTCCTTGTTGGATAAAACGTTTTGATTTGTTCTTTTTACCCATTCGAAAAACCCCCTTTATTTAGCTGAAAACAATCGACGCGATGTCTTATGCGCCTACTTATAGTATGGGCATTTGGCAGGAAACTATAAGTAGGGAATTTTTAGATTACAACCCAAGAACCTCTTCTAAATATAAAGCAATACCATCTTCTTCGTTCGTTAACGTAGTATGGTTTGCGAGTGATTTTAATTCAGGGATGGCATTACCCATTGCGATGCCGTGACCAGCAAATTCAATCATTTCAAAATCATTATCTTCGTCACCGAAAGCGATAATTCGCTCTTGTGGAATGTTGTAATGACTAGAAATTTTTTGTAATCCGACCGCTTTATTTAATCCGCTTTTTACAATTTCAATAATCGGCCAAGGTGCACCCCATTTTCTATGGTCGATTACTTCCGCATGCATATCAGTTAAATGTTGACGAATTGCAGTAGAATGCTCGTCATGTGCGTCAATTAATAAGCAAGTTGGATGGTCATTTAAAATATTTAATAAGTCTCCTGTAAAAATCTTAGGAGAACCGAATTCGAAAATGTGTTTTTTATCTTCATCAATTTCACGAACATACACATCATCCATAACTTCAGCGTATATATTTTTTACGCCGAAATCAAAACAAGCTCGTACAATTTCTTGCGCTGTTGCTAGCTCAAGAGGAGAGTGATGTATACCCCAGTTTGAATCAAGAGGATGGTGCACGTACGCACCGTTAAAGTTTACGATAGGTGTATTCAGACCTAGTTCTTTATAGTAATCATAACTAGCGCGGAATGGACGTCCTGTTGAAATAACGACAACGTGTCCTTGTTCCTTTGCTTTTGCAATTGTATGTTTCGTTCGAGTGGAAATTATTTTGTTGTCTGTTAATAAAGTGCCGTCTAAGTCTAATGCGATTAAATGTTGTTTGTTCATAATTTCACCTCTTATAATAATTTTTTTGTTTCTATCTGTATTTCCGTTTTTAATATGCAGAAATAAGAGGTTAGACTGGGTGAGACCACCATAGATGGAGGTTTCACTATATATCCATCTTACGTCGCGAAGTACTATGGTGTCTACTATTTCTCGTTGGAAATTAAGAAAAGTCAACATCTTTTTAGAAAGTTCAAATAATGTTTCTTTCATTATGTACAAAATGTGAAAAGGGTTACATTGCTCGTATGATGAGGCATATAATGAACATGTAATCTTCTCGTATATGTTTGACTCTCCTTTGAAACTAGCCTAGAGTAGGTTGGTTTCTTTTTTTCTACAGATAGGAAAGGAATTCCTTCCTAAGCTTGTGTCATTCATGTATATGTACAAGAATGAGATGTAGTACTTGTTTCCTAAACATGACAGAAAACCTTTCTTTTAAAATGGATATACTAATGAGGCAAGACGTCATGGAAGGAGAATGAAGATGGGACAAAATCGCAGGTTTCGTTCTGGACAAAAAGCGCCAAATGATGGCATTTACGTAGAAATTGGTGAAACGGGAAGTATGGTAAAAAATCCGCAAATGGTACAATTAACTGCCGGTGAAAAGTTTCCAGATAACACGAATCATAACCGCCAGTGGACATATAAAAGAAAACCGTAACAGAAGCCGCAATCTTTATTGCGGCTTTTTTGTTGTTACATAATGTAGTTTCATTTATCGTACTTTTTTTAATAGCATAATGAATGCTCCTTTTTTCTTTTTCCAATAATAAGTTTGAAAATGCATAGGCGAATTTATTGTATAAAAAAGTCAGTTGGCGTATAATTAAATCAAAGGTCAAAGAAAGTCAAACGTTTGGAGGGCTGTAAAGATGGACTTAAATCAAATGACAACAAAAACACAAGAGGCGATTATGAGTGCCCAATCTTTAGCGGTATCTCATCATCATCAAGAAGTAGATACTGTTCATCTCTTGTTTACATTATTAGAAGAGCAAGATGGGTTAGCAGTGCGTATTTTTCAAAAAATGAATGTCGATATAGAAGCGTTAAAGCAAGGCGCCGAAAGTTTAATTAAGAAAAAGCCTTCTGTAACGGGAAGCGGTGCAGAAGTAGGCAAATTATATATAACAGGTGCTCTGCAACAACTATTTGTAAGAGCAGGAAAAGAAGCAGAGAAATTGCAAGATGACTACATTTCAGTGGAACATGTATTGCTTGCTTTTTCTGAAGAAAAAGGCGATATCAATCAATTATTTACAAGATTTCATATTACGAAAGATAACTTATTACAGTCTTTAATGACAGTTCGGGGGAATCAAAGAGTGACTAGTCAAAATCCAGAAGCAACTTATGAAGCGTTAGAAAAATATGGCCGTGATTTAGTGGCAGAAGTGAGAGCAGGGAAAATTGATCCTGTTATTGGCCGGGATAGTGAAATTCGACGTGTCATTCGCATTCTTTCACGTAAAACGAAAAACAACCCTGTTTTAATTGGTGAGCCAGGTGTTGGTAAAACAGCAATCGTTGAAGGGTTAGCGCAGCGTATTGTGAAAAAAGATGTACCTGAAGGGCTAAAAGATAGAACGATCTTCGCGTTAGATATGAGTGCGCTCGTAGCTGGTGCGAAATTCCGTGGTGAGTTCGAAGAGCGTCTGCAAGCTGTATTAAATGAAATTAAAAAGAGTGAAGGGCGTATTTTATTATTTATTGATGAACTTCATACAATCGTTGGCGCCGGTAAAACAGAAGGTGCGATGGATGCAGGGAATATGTTAAAACCGATGCTTGCTCGCGGTGAACTACACTGTATTGGGGCGACGACATTAGATGAATATCGTAAATATATTGAGAAAGACCCGGCGTTAGAAAGACGTTTCCAACAAGTATTAGCAGAAGAACCAACTGTTGAAGATACAATTTCCATTTTACGTGGTTTAAAAGAGCGTTTTGAAATTTATCATGGTGTAAATATTCATGACCGCGCGATTGTAGCAGCATCAGTTTTATCAGATCGATATATTTCGGACCGTTTCTTACCAGATAAAGCAATTGATCTTGTCGATGAAGCGTGTGCAACAATTCGTACAGAAATCGATTCTATGCCGACAGAATTAGATGAAGTAACGCGTCGTATTATGCAGTTAGAAATTGAGGAAGCAGCTCTTGGAAAAGAAACAGATCGTGGTAGCCAAGAACGTCTTAAAACGTTGCAACGTGAACTATCAGATTTAAAAGAAGTTGCAAGTGGTATGAGAGCGAAATGGGAGAAAGAAAAAGAAGACATTCACAAAGTTCGTGACTTACGTGAACATTTAGAACGTCTGCGCCGTGAATTAGAAGAAGCAGAAGGTAATTACGATTTAAATAAAGCAGCCGAACTTCGTCACGGGAAAATTCCAGCAATTGAAAAAGAGTTAAAAGAAGCGGAAGAAATGGGCGCGCATAATAAACAAGAAAATCGTTTATTACGTGAGGAAGTAAGTGAAGAAGAAATTGCAGATATTGTTTCACGCTGGACTGGTATTCCTGTTGCTAAACTCGTTGAAGGTGAACGCGAGAAATTACTACGCTTAGAGCAAATCTTATCAGAGCGTGTCATCGGACAAGAGGAAGCAGTAAGCTTAGTATCAGACGCGGTTCTTCGTGCTCGCGCTGGTATTAAAGATCCGAACCGCCCGATTGGTTCCTTCATTTTCTTAGGCCCTACGGGTGTTGGTAAAACAGAACTTGCAAAAACGTTAGCGCAGTCTTTATTCGATAGTGAAGAGCAAATGATTCGTATTGATATGTCTGAGTATATGGAGAAACACGCAGTGTCACGCTTAATTGGTGCACCTCCTGGATATGTAGGATATGAAGAAGGCGGTCAATTAACAGAAGCGGTAAGACGTAAACCATATTCCGTTATTTTATTAGATGAAATTGAAAAAGCACATCCAGAAGTATTCAACATTTTATTACAAATGTTAGATGATGGACGCATTACAGATTCGCAAGGACGTACAGTGGACTTTAAAAACACAGTTATTATTATGACTTCAAATATTGGATCTGCTCATTTACTAGATGGATTAGAAGAAGATGGCTCGATTAAAGAGGAATCAAGAGACCTTGTAATGGGGCAATTAAGAGGACATTTCCGCCCTGAATTTTTAAACCGTGTTGATGAAATTATTTTATTTAAACCTCTTACAACGAATGAAATTAAAGGTATTGTTGATAAAATTGTAAAAGAATTACAAGGGCGTTTAGCTGACCGTCACATTACAGTAGAATTAACAGACGCAGCAAAAGAATTTGTTGTAGAAGCTGGCTTTGATCCGATGTATGGAGCTCGTCCATTAAAACGATACGTACAACGTCAAGTGGAAACGAAATTAGCGCGAGAATTAATTGCAGGAACAATTACTGACAATAGTCACGTAGTTGTCGATGTAGAAAATAACGAATTAGTTGTTCATGTGAAATAAAAATAAAAAAGAGTTCGGATAAAATCCGGACTCTTTTTTTAGTGTTGTTCTACTGGCTCGTTTGGAATTGCAGCTGAAATCGCTAGTACTAATACAGCAAGAACAACTGAGAAAATAGACGCTTGGTTAAAGTCGTATGTACCGCCAGTCATAGAGCCGATTACATAGCTCATCATATGTACAAGTAAGAACGACCAAATTAATGCCCACATGAAACGCATATTTTACACCTCTATTCGTTCAATCTGTCCTTATTGTAACACAATTGAAAAAAGAATATAGAAAAATATTTGTAGATTTTTCAACGCAAATTTGCATTCCGTTCATACATTATAAAAGAGTGGTTTTATATGTTTAGAAAATAAGGCGGGGGAAAAATGAGTATTACGGAACGTTTTTTTTACTTAGAAAAAGAACCATGTGTCATTTATTTACCGGAGAAGCCAAATGGATTTTCGGTTATGCTCCTCGGTGATTACAACTACTTTATTGAGAATGGTACAAGTTTATGGACACAGCATGCGGGAAGATCTTATTTTTTACATGGCCTTATTGAGGAAGGCTACACAGTCTTTTCTTCTAATTTATACGGAAGGCACTGGGGAAACGACCAATCTGTTCGTCTAGCAAAACGTTTATATGATGTTGTTTTGAGAAAAGAGACGTTAAATGCGAAAATGCACATAATGGCAGATGGTATGGGTGCGCTTGTAGCACTTGAAATGATGAACAAATACCCTGAATGTATTCGTTCTGTCATTATGTTGAATCCATGTTTAGATTTACCAGAATATGTGGAATTTGAGAAAGAGCATAAGTTTTTTTACAAAAGATTAGTGAAGGAATTAAGTTTGGCGTATGATGCCAAAGAAGAAGAGTTAGATTTAAAAATAAATAAGAAATCATTTACGCTTCTGCCATCTTGTGTACCTGTCAAAGTTTTCGTATCAACACAAGAAAAAAGAGGAAGAAAACAACAGTTGCGTAAATATGAGAAAATGAGGCAATTAAATCAATGCGATACTTCTGTCTTGTTCCATCTGCAAGATGTGAAATATAAAATGGTTAGGCAAACGACTGATTTCTTTAAAAAATATGAAGAAGAATTGTGAAGCTCCCATATACATAAATGAGGAGCTATTTGTTTCAAGGAGAAAGGGTTGGTGGTATGGAACGCGTGCTGATAATAGGTGCACTTACGTTTGTAGGTTATCACCTTGTGAATAAAATGATCGCAGAAGAAGTAGAAGTGTATGGTCTTGATTTTGATGAATTCAATAGTATGACCAAAATTAATGAAGAGAAGTTATTGTTAATTGGGCGAAATGCGTTATTTACGTATTATTCGATAAGAGATGAAGATGGATGGAGATTAGTAGAGGAAGAGAGATTCGATACTGTTTACTTTTGCTTATATGAGCCAAATCAGCAATGTGGATTTCGGAATGAAAGAGTCATATTACAATATTTAAAGCGAATTATAAGAATGTGTGAAGAACAAAAATTGAAGTTAAATTTAATTTCTTCTATTGAAGTAGGTAGTACAGATGAATCGGAAAATAAGCGCATATTTTTGAAAGTAGAAGAAGGATTGAAAAAAGGGGATTTACAATATAGTGTATTTCGAGTTCCTACATTATATGGACCGTGGCAACCGTCTTTTATGATGTATCATCAGCTCATTTTATCAGAACTGGATGAGAAAGAGTGCTATTATGCGAGTGAGGAAAACGGAAGTGATCTACTGTACGTGGAAGATGTATGTGAATACTTATGGGAAAATGGAATGAACGAGCAGCATCTCGGTATATACAATTTGCTTAGTGGTAAAAAGTCATTATGGAAAAAAGGTATGAACCTTTTACGCGCGGATGATAAAGTAAATAAAAATAATAACGAAGTAAGAGATGAGGCTATCGAGGTAATTTCGATAAAAAGAAATACTCCGTTAGAATACGGTTTAAATAAGCAACTGGCACACATGAAAAAATATAAAGAGTTATACGAAGGGTAGCACGCGTGTTACACTATTGTATGTGAAAGTTTTAATGGAGAGGAAGAGTATAATATGAACGAAAAAAGCATGCAGTTTTTACAAATCGCAATGAAGCATTTACCAGAAGCAAAGGCCATTTTAGATGATAATGGAATTGCGCTTGATATGGAGAAAGCACAACCAGTATTAGAGTTATTGATGAAAGTTATGAACGAAGCATATGAGCTTGGGAAAGCAGATCAACAATAAAACCCTTTCTTTTTGAGGAGAAAGAGGCTCGAACCGTCGAGAGAAGCGGTTCGAGCCTTTTTATATTTCAAAAGAAACAGGGAAGGTATGTTTCTGTTTCTTTTAATAAACAATAAAGTGAATAATGCCTAGCTTTATGTTTTAGCTGAAATATATTCTAGACAAAAATACATTTATGTTTTAAAATTAGTACCAAGTCATAATAATTGATATAAAACGGAGGGCTGCGATGTGAACGTGGGCATTTTAGGGATCGGAAGATATGTGCCGGAAAAAGTAGTCACAAATCACGATTTAGAGAAGATAATGGATACATCCGATGAATGGATTCGTACGAGAACGGGAATTGCCGAAAGACGCATTGCCGATGATACAATAGATACTTCGTATATGGCCGTAGAGGCTGCTAAAAAAGCACTTGAAGATGCAGGGGTTAGCGGAGAAGATATCGATCTTATTTTGGTGGCGACAGTAACACCAGATCGTGCGTTTCCAGCAGTAGCTTGTGTCATTCAAGAAGCGATTGGAGCGAAACATGCAGCTGCAATGGATGTAGGTGCAGCATGTGCTGGTTTTATGTACGGAATGATTACAGCGCAGCAATTTATTCAAACGGGAACTTATAAAAATGTATTAGTAGTTGGTAGTGATAAACTATCTAAAATTGTAGACTGGAATGATCGAAATACAGCGGTACTATTTGGAGACGGAGCCGGTGCTATCGTAATGGGAGCTGTTTCAGAAGGAAGAGGCGTTCTATCTTTCGAATTAGGAGCAGACGGAAGTGGCGGTAAGCATCTTTATCAAGACGAGTATGTTATGATGAATGGCAGAGAAGTGTTTAAATTTGCCGTTCGTCAACTTGGTGAATCTTGTCTTCGCGTGCTGGATAAAGCTGGTCTTACGAAAGAGGATGTGGATTTCTTAGTACCGCATCAAGCGAACATTCGTATTATGGAATCTGCAAGAGAGAGATTAAATTTACCACAAGAAAAAATGAGTATGACAATTGAAAAGTTTGGTAATACATCAGCTTCTTCAATTCCAATTGCAATGGTAGAGGAATTGCAAAATGGACGTATTCAAGATGGTGATTTAATTATACTTGTTGGTTTTGGCGGCGGATTAACATGGGGAGCAGTTGCTCTTCGTTGGGGTAAATAAGGACTGAGAGAAAAAAAGGAGTGTATTTTGTATGGAAAAAAAGAGGGTCGTAATTACAGGACTAGGAGCTGTTACACCGATCGGTACAGATGTTGAAACAGCGTGGGAAAACATTAAAAAAGGTGTATCTGGAATCGGACGACTTACAAGAATTGATCCGGAACTATTTCCAGCAAAAGTAGCAGCAGAAATTAACGACTTTGAAGTCGAGAAATATATTGATAAAAAAGAAGCGCGCCGTATGGATCGCTTTACACAATATGCAGTAGCAGCAGCGAAAATGGCAGTTGCAGATGCAAAGCTTGAGATTACAGAAGAAAACGGACCTCGAATTGGTGTATGGATTGGATCTGGTATTGGCGGTATGGAGACATACGAAGAACAATTTAAGATTTTTACTGAGAAAGGTCCGCGCCGTGTGAGCCCATTCTTCGTGCCGATGATGATTCCAGATATGGCAGCAGGTCAAGTATCAATCGCAACAGGAGCGAAAGGAATTAACACTTGCTCTGTAACGGCTTGTGCATCTGGTGCAAACTCAATTGGTGATGCATTTAAAGCAATTCAGCGTGGTGATGCTGATGCAATGATAACAGGCGGAGCTGAAGCGCCGTTAACAAGTATGGCATTCGCAGGATTTAGCTCAGCGAAAGCATTAACATTTAATGAAGACCCAGCAACGGCTTGCCGTCCATTTGATAAAAACCGTAGCGGTTTCGTAATGGGTGAAGGTTCAGGTATTTTAATTCTTGAAGAATTAGAGCACGCATTAGCTCGTGGTGCTCACATTTATGCCGAAATCGCTGGTTACGGTGCAACTGGTGATGCATTCCATATTACAATGCCGGCTCCTGGTGGTGAAGGCGGCGTGCGTGCAATGCGTCAAGCTTTAGCAGATGCAGGTCTACAGCCAGAAGATATTGATTACATTAATGCGCACGGTACAAGTACGGATGCGAATGAAAAGTATGAAACGATGGCAATTAAAGAAACGTTCGGTGAGCACGCGTACAAAGTAGCAATTAGCTCAACGAAATCAATGACAGGTCACTTATTAGGAGCAGCTGGTGCTGTTGAAGCGATCTTCTCAATTAAATCAATTACAGACGGAGTAATCCCTCCAACAATTAACTATGAAACACCAGATCCAGAATGTGACTTAGATTACGTACCGAATCAAGCGAGACAACAAGAAGTAAATGCAGTATTAAGTAACTCACTAGGATTCGGTGGTCATAACGCAGTATTAGTATTTAAATCGTATAAATAATAGATGAAATAAGGAGTTTTTTCGTAGCATATTACGAAAAAACTCCTTATTTATTTTTACGTCTTTTTCTCTTGTAGCATATACATAAGAAAAAAGGAGGGATAAAGATGGGGGTTATTGAAACAGCTGAATGGCTACATTTATATTATGGACGGCCAGAAAAACTTTGTGAGAAATTTACGAAGTATATTCCGTTGCCAAAAGAAAGGTTGTATCGCTTTTTGATTTCAAAAGGGATGTATCGTCCGGTCATGCATGGGGAAAAGGAAATTAAAGAATTAGAGGAAAAGGAAATTTGGAAAGAGTTGAGCTTGGAGTATGATAAATTGAAAAATTGGTTGAAAGGTCCGGATGTCCCTGTCTTTATTTTATTATCAGATGCCTATAATCGAACTGTACAAGAAGAGTATAACGGTAGAGCTGGATTATCTATGCGTCATGTTATTTTCTTATTTGTATGTGGACGGAATTCGGTGGAAGAATTAAAGGTGTTATTGGCGCATGAATATCATCACATATGCAGGTTACATCAAATTGAGACGAAAGAAACAGAATATACATTACTTGATACGATGATTATGGAAGGGCTAGCTGAGCAAGCGGTAACGGAAAGATATTCAGAAAAAAACAATGCACCGTGGACGATGTATCTTTCAAAAGAAGAGGCTATTTATTATTGGAAAAATGTTGTACATGAAAGAATAAGTATAAAACGAGGAACAAGGGAGCACGACATCTTATTAAATGGATTTCACTCTTATCCGAAGATGCTTGGCTATGCGCTTGGATTTCATATTGTCAAAGATTGTGTAACATTGGAAGGAGAAGATACACTTTCTTTATTATCTATAGATGCAAAAGAAATATTGAATAAAGCAAATACATTTCATATATAAAAAAACAGGAGCTCTATTTCCTGTTTTTTTAGTATTAATAGAAGAAAAAATAATAATTAGAATATATTTCCTTAGGTGGAATAAAGTTAAGAAAAATTGAACATAATGATTGATACAAACAGTAGTGAAGTGAGGGGTAGTGAATGTTATATCTACATGATGTATGGGTAAATTGGTTTGAAGGTGAAGAGAATGGGTATAACGTTTGTCATTTTTACGAATGGCGGAAAGATGATACGATTGAGCTATTAGATCAAGTGCCATTATTAAAAGTAGATGCCACATTATATCATTACATCGAGGACGAATTGTTAGAGCTTCCGCAAAAATTGTTGGAAGACGTACATCATAAGGCTTATATTCGTAAAAATCATGAACGTTTGCAGCAAGAGTATTGCTTTGTTGTTACAGATGGAAAAGGAATTATTGCGATTGATACAATTGGTTACAATGTACCTATTCGTAAAAGCAGACTTATACCACGGCAAGAGCAGATGGTATATGAGATGGTAGAAAACGTACAAGCAGAAAAGTATGAGTTCCAAGTAGAAGAAACAGAAAAAGAACACCACATTTTATCACCATCGCCTTTCATTATGAATGGCTTGACTCGTAAAGAAAGACAACTAAAACAATTATTATTTATGGCGTTAGATCAATTACATACAACGAAAAATACAGCGGAAATTCGCTATTGGTACACAGAGTGGGATCCGTCAGCATATGGAACGGTCCAACATATGGAATTTGAAGATATTTGGGCAAGACTATATGATGAAGCGAAATCAGGCTGGTCTGAGAAGCACGAACAATTATGCGAGCGCCTTGTAAAAGGACAGCCGTTTTTTGAAAAGTTATGGGAAATGGAAAATGAGCAAAAGGTAAATTAAAAAACCGCCAATTGGCGGTTTTTTAATTTGGTGAAATCCAGCTCCAGCGGCAAGAATGTTCGGTGGCTTCGCGCCTTCCTGCGAGGCAAAAAGCGCCTTTACGTCAGGAGCTCCATCCCCCTCACATTCTAAACGAGCCGCTTCCACTTTATATGTAATTTAGCTCCGGCTCCTAGCCCTTCGCGTCTAAGAACCTTCCCCACGAGAAGGTAAAAAGCACCTTCTGTGGGAAAGAACTTTAGCCGTCAGGGCTAAGCAGTCGCCTCCGCTTTTTATGTTACCTACGTTTTCTGCTTAGTCCCATTGCGTTTTCTACTTTGCGTAGTTGTTTGAATGCAACGCGGTTTGCTTTTTCGGCACCTTTGTCTAGAATTTCGTCTAGTTCTGGGGAGCTGATTAGTTCGTTATATTTGTCTTGGATTGGGCGAATTGCTTCTACGACTACTTGTGCTAAGTCGCCTTTGAAGTCGCCGTATCCTTTTCCTTCGTACATTGCTTCTATCTCTTCAACTGTTTTTCCTGAGAATGAAGAGTAAATTGTTAATAGGTTAGAGATTCCAGGTTTATTTTCTTTATCGAATTTCACGATACCTTCTGAATCTGTTACAGCACTTTTAATTTTCTTTTCAATTGTTTTTGGTTCATCAAGCATACTGATCATTGATTTTGGATTCGGATCAGATTTACTCATTTTTTTCGTAGGTTCGGTTAATGACATAACGCGAGCTCCTACTTTTGGAATACGAATTTCAGGAACTATGAACACTTCACGGAAGCGTTTGTTGAAACGCTCTGCTAGATCACGTGTTAATTCCATATGTTGTTTTTGGTCATCACCAACAGGTACGATTTCTGTGTTATAAAGTAAAATATCAGCAGCCATTAATGGTGGATACGTAAGTAATCCAGCTGGAACTGAATCTCTACCTGAAGCTTTATCTTTATATTGTGTCATACGCTCTAATTCTCCAACGTAAGCAACAGATTGCATGATCCATCCTAGTTGAGCGTGTGCAGGTACTTCTGATTGTACAAATAAAGTAGCTTTTTCAGGATCGATGCCGCATGCTACATAAAGTGCAGCAAGACTACGAATGTTTTTGCGAAGTTGTATAGGATCTTGAGGTACTGTAATGGCATGTTGGTTTACAATACAGAAATAGCAATCGTGTTCGTTTTGAAGCTCTGTAAATTGCTTCATAGCCCCTAAATAGTTTCCAAGTGTAATCGTTCCGCTTGGCTGAATACCAGAAAAGATAACTGACATAATTATTTCCTCCTAAATTTGAATGCGTGATAGGGAAGAGAAGGCAAACAAAAAAGCCCATTCATCCCAAAAAACTATAGGGACGAATGGACCGCGGTACCACCCTAATTATTTCACTACTGTGAAATCTCTCTAATCCATAGTAACGTCTGGATATAACGCCAAGGCCTACTACTTTCGGTTCGGTTTGGTGCTCAAAAGCCCATTCCATACTGTACAATTACTTGTTCACACCGACCACAAGCTCTCTGAAATTGCATCAATATGTACTCTTCTTTATCATCGCATACATATAAATTTATTTATTGTTACTTGAGCTCTTTTAATATGAAAGAACTAAAGTTTTATAACAAAATGTTTTGCTGATTATTATATCATATGGGATAGTGTTTGCAAACTACATCAAAATAGTAAAGCTAATGAGGGTCGAGAACAACCCAAGAACGATACCTGTAATACAAATTGGATATGTCCATTTGAATGAATATGTTTTATAAATACGTTCTTTCTTATCTGTAGGTTCATCGACTTCTTCAATTAAAGAGTCAATCTTTTTGTTCGTGCCAAATACTCTCTGGAAAGCGTAAAGAGTTACATTGAAAAATCCATTTTGAAATATGAATAAAAAACCACCTATCAGAATAAAAAATAGCGCGATATAAAACGAGATGTTGACAAAGTTCAACAAAAATTGAGATGAAATGAGGAATGCACCAATACTAGAAGCAATCATCGCTATAAAAATTAGTATACAAGTATGAAAAAAAACTTTATTCAAAATATTCCCCTCCGTCAAAATATTACTAGAATTATTATACTATAAAAGCTATAATAAGTACTAGAAATAATTTTTTGAAAATTATACACAATTAAAGGTCTGATTTTAAGATGATGGTAGCAATGTTAACGTATCCCTTTACGAAAAATTAAAAATATAAACATTTTATTAAAAATTTTAACAAAAAAACAAAAAACTATATTCACAATCGTCGTATTATATGTATAATGAAAATTGTAGAAACTTGGAGATTATTCTTTCAATTCTACTTTTTAACAAGTGAGGGTACAGGAAGTGCAATTAGGGGAGGCAACACAACATGAAGAAAAAGATACCGTTATTACTTGCATCAACTTTAACTGCAAGTATGTTGCTTGGCGCGTGTAGCTACCAAAAAGATGATGCAAAAGCAAAAGGGAAAGAGAACGCTACGAGTAGTAGTAACGGAAAACAGATTCTTAATTTAACAGAGTTATCTGAAATTCCGTCAATGGATGCATCATTAGCATCTGACTCTTCATCTTCTACAGCATTAAATAATACGATGGAAGGTTTATATCGTATTGGCAAAGATCAAAAGAGAATGCCTGGCGTTGCAGAAGATGTCGAAAAGCTAGATGATGGGAAGAAATACATATTTAAATTAAGAAAAGATGCGAAATGGTCAAATGGGGAACCTGTAACAGCTAAAGACTTTGTGTATTCATGGAAAAGAGCCGTAAATCCAGATACAAAAGCAACGTATTCGTACATTATGTTCGATATTAAAAATGCAGAGAAAATTCATAAAAAAGAATTACCTGCTGACCAATTAGGTGTAAAAGCGATTGATGATTATACATTAGAAGTGGAATTAGACAATCCCGTTCCTTACTTTATCGATTTAACAGTTTATCCAGTATTTTACCCGCTAAATGAAAACTTTGTAAAAGCACAAGGTGATAAGTTTGGTTTAGAGGCAAATACAACATTATATAACGGTCCATTCGTTATGAGTGATTGGAAACATGAACAAAGTTTCCAATTCAAGAAGAATCCTTCATATTGGGATAATAAAACGGTTAAAATCGAAGAAATCAACTTTAATATTGTAAAAAATACAGCAACTGATGTAAATTTATATGAGACAAACGCGATTGATCGTGCGGCTTTAACGTCTGAATTTGTTGATAAGTTTAGACAAAGCCCAGAGTTCCAAACAAGAAAAGAAGCAGGGGTTGCTTACTTAAGATTTAATCAAAGTAATCAGTACTTAAGTAATAAAAACTTAAGAAAAGCAATTTCAATGTCCTTTGACCGTGATAACATTGCGAAAGTTATTTTAAATAACGGTGCAATTGGAGCTTACGGATTTGTTGGAAAAGATTTCGCTGAA
Organism: Bacillus sp. FSL K6-0268; assembly: GCF_038005425.1. Classification (NCBI taxonomy): domain Bacteria; kingdom Bacillati; phylum Bacillota; class Bacilli; order Caryophanales; family Bacillaceae; genus Bacillus; species Bacillus sp. FSL K6-0268. The sequence continues at coordinate 2,192,666 of NZ_JBBOTF010000001.1, read as the reverse complement.
GGTCCGAATAAAAAAGATTTCCGAGCTGAAAATGGAAAGCTAGTTGAAACAAATCCAAAAGAAGCGAAAAAGCTTTGGGAAACAGCGAAGAAAGAGCTTGGAACTGATAAAATCGAACTAGAATTCTTAAACTTTGATAATGAAGATGCTAAAAAAGTTGGTGAATTCTTAAAAGGTGAGATAGAAAAGAACTTACCAGGTTTATCAATTAAAATTAAACAGCAACCATTCGCACAAAAAAATAAATTAGAAGATTCTCAGCAATATGATATTGCGTTTGGTATTTGGGGACCAGATTTCCCAGATCCAATCTCATATTTAGATATGTTTGTTACGAATGGTTCTCAAAATAAAACAGGGTATTCTAATCAGAAGTATGATGAGTTAATCCTAAAAGCTAAAACAGATACAAAAGATTTACAAGCTCGCTGGAACAACCTTCTAGAAGTAGAGAAGATGTTAATTAAAGAAGATGCAGTTATCACTCCAATCTTCCAAAAAGGTTCAGCGTATGTAGTAAAAGGTGCCGTAAAAGATATTATCCCAATTAACTATGGTGGTAAATTAACTTACAAATGGGCATCTGTTGAACAAAAATAATCTTTTTTTTCCATCGTTTACAAGGGTATATGCCTATGATGGGCATATGCTCTTATTTTAAAAAAATAAAAGTAAGAATATTTTAAACTATCTTATTGCTTTTGAGAAAAACGGGGAGGTGCTTGACTATGGGACGTTATGTATTAAAACGTTTCGTGTACATGGCTTTGACATTATTTTTAATTACTACACTGACTTTCTTTTTGATGAAATTACTTCCGGGTTCTCCGCTTAAAAACCAGGAGAAGCTATCACCGGCACAAAAAGAAATCATTCTTGAAAAATACGGATTAAATGATCCGGTACCAGTTCAATACGCACGTTACTTAGGTAACTTAGCAAAAGGTGATTTAGGGGTATCATTCCAATATGATAACCGCCCAGTAACAGACATGATTGTGGATCGTATTGGACCATCAGCCCAATTAGGTTTACAAGCGATTATATTAGGGACATTTATCGGTTTAATTTTAGGTATTGTTGCCGCACTTCGTAATAATACGTGGGTGGATTATAGTGCAACAGTTATTTCGGTACTCGGAATGTCGGTACCATCATTCGTATTCGCCGCATTACTACAATATTTCGTAGGGGTAAAACTTGGTTGGTTCCCGGTAGCATTCTGGAAAGGACCAGAGTTTACTGTAATGCCTACAATTGCATTATCGATGGGAGTTATCGCAACAATCGCACGTTTCTCTCGTGCAGAATTAATTGAAGTTATGCAGTCAGACTATATTTTAACAGCGAAAGCAAAAGGAATTAGTCAAGGCGTTATCATTGTAAAACACGCACTTCGTAACGCGTTAATTCCAGTTGTAACAATTTTAGGACCAATGGTTGCGGCATTAATTACAGGAACACTTGTTATCGAGCAAATTTATGCTGTACCAGGACTTGGGGAACAATTCGTTAAATCGATTACTTTAAATGACTATACAGTTATTATGGGAACTACGATTTTCTATAGTGCAATCTTCATTTTAGTTATTTTCATTGTCGATATTTTATACGGAATTATTGATCCTCGTATTCGTTTAGCGGGAGGGAAAAAATGATGAAAGATGTACAAAAATTATCTCCAGATTTATTTCAACAAGCCAATCAAAATAATGTTGATAATGAAGTCATTGCCCGTCCAAGCTTAACGTTTTGGCAAGATGTAAGAAGACGTTTGTTCCAACATAAAGGTGCGATGCTTGGCCTTGTATTATTAGTAATCATTGCGCTATTAGCGATTTTTGGACCGATGGTAAGTAAACACTCGTATAAAGAGCAAGATTTAGGTCGTGCGAAATTACCACCAAAAATTCCAGTTATTGAAAATGTTCATTGGTTACCATTTGACGGTACAGATCAATATGGTGTTGACCAATATGAAAAACGTGATATTAAAGAGTACTTCTGGTTTGGTACAGATGATCTTGGCCGTGACTTATGGACAAGAACATGGGGAGGTACACGCGTATCATTATATATCGCTCTTTTAGCAGCAGCAATTGACTTAGTAATTGGGGTTGCATACGGAGGTATTTCAGCATTCTACGGCGGTAGAGTAGATAATATTATGCAACGTATTATGGAGATTATTAACGGTATTCCATACTTAATCATCGTTATTTTAATGGTAATCATTATGGGATCTGGTATTTGGTCAATTACACTCGCGATGGCGATTACGGGTTGGATAGGGATGTCGCGGATTGTTCGTGGACAAATCCTAAAGTTAAAAAACCAAGAATATGTATTAGCATCTCGTACATTAGGTGCAACAAATACACAATTAATTGTGAAACATTTAATTCCAAACGTAATGGGACCTATTATCGTAATGACAATGTTCACAATTCCATCAGCGGTGTTTGGTGAAGCGTTCTTAAGTTTCATTGGTTTAGGAATTCAGCCACCATTCGCGTCACTTGGTTCTCTTGTAAATGATGGTTATAAATCTATTCAAACGTATCCACACATGATGTTCATCCCTGCGGTTGTCATCAGTATGTTAATTCTAGCATTCAACTTAATGGCAGATGGATTACGCGATGCGTTAGATCCAAAAATGCGTAAGTAAATGAGGAGGGAGAAGTAAAAATGAAAACATTGTTAGAGGTAAAAGATTTACAAGTCTCCTTTGATACACATGCAGGTGAAGTACAAGCAGTGCGCGGAGTTACTTTTGATTTGAAAAAAGGGGAAACATTAGCGATTGTAGGAGAGTCTGGTTCTGGGAAATCAGTTACTTCTAAAGCGCTAATGGGGTTAATCCCAAATCCTCCAGGCCGTATTAAAAATGGAGAGATTGTATTTGACGGTCGTGATTTAACGAAATTAACGGAAAAAGAAATGCAGCAAGTTCGTGGTAAAGATATCGCGATGATTTTCCAAGATCCAATGACATCATTAAATCCAACGATGACAATTGGGAATCAAATTATGGAAGGTCTTATTAAACACCAAGGGATGAGTAGAGGAGACGCACGTAAAGTTGCGTTAGAATTAATCGACCTTGTAGGTATTCCAAATCCAGAAGCACGTTTAAAACAATATCCTCACCAATTCTCAGGTGGTATGAGACAGCGTGTAGTTATTGCGATGGCGTTAGCTTGTAACCCGAAATTATTAATTGCCGATGAGCCGACAACAGCGCTAGACGTTACGATTCAGGCACAAATTTTAGAACTTATGAAAGACATTCAGCAAAAAACAGAAGCGGCAATTATTTTCATTACGCATGACTTAGGTGTAGTAGCAAACGTTGCTGACCGAGTGGCAGTTATGTATGCTGGTAAAGTTGTTGAAATTGGAACTGTAGATGAAATTTTCTATAATCCGAAACATCCATATACTTGGGGCTTAATCGCATCTATGCCAAGTTTAGATGGTTCAGAGGAAGAGTTATACGCAATTCCTGGAACGCCTCCGGATTTATTGAAGCCGCCAAAGGGTGATGCTTTTGCACCACGTAACCCACAGGCGCTGAAAATTGATTTTGAAATGGAACCGCCTTTATTTAAAGTAAGTGATACACACTATGCGGCAACTTGGTTACTTCACGAGCAAGCTCCAGAAGTAAAACCGCCGGCAGTTGTTGAAAAACGTATTCTTCAAATGAAAGCAGGTGAACAACATGACTAAACAACGTGAGAAATTAATTGAAGTAAAAAATGTAAAGCAGCACTTCGACGTGAGTGGTGGTGTTGTCAAAGCGGTTAATGATATTTCATTTGATATTTACCGCGGAGAAACATTTGGTCTTGTAGGAGAATCAGGTTGTGGTAAATCAACAACTGGAAGAACGATTATTCGTTTATATGATGCAACTGCTGGTGAAGTATTATTCGATGGTGAAAACGTACATGGTAAGAAATCACGCACAGAATTGAAGAAATTCAACCGTAAAATGCAAATGATTTTCCAAGATCCATACGCATCACTAAATCCTCGTATGACAGTAGGGGATATTATCGCAGAAGGTATTGATATTCACGGATTAGCGAAAAGTAAAAAAGAGCGCATGGACCGTGTTCATGAACTACTAAACACAGTTGGTTTAAATAAAGAGCACGCAAACCGTTTCCCACACGAATTCTCAGGTGGACAACGTCAGCGTATCGGTATCGCTCGAGCGCTTGCTGTAGAACCAGAATTTATCATTGCCGATGAGCCGATCTCAGCACTTGACGTATCGATTCAGGCGCAAGTTGTAAACTTACTGAAAAAGTTACAAAAAGAAAAAGGGTTAACATACTTATTCATTGCCCATGATTTATCGATGGTAAAATACATTAGTGACCGCATCGGCGTAATGTACCGTGGTCAAATTGTAGAACTGACAACAAGTGAAGAGTTATATGCGAATCCAGTTCATCCATATACGAAATCACTATTATCAGCAATTCCGCTACCAGATCCAGATTATGAGCGTAATCGTAAACGTATCGTATACGATCCATCGCAGCATGATTACGGTAGCGAAGTGCCAACAATGCGTGAAATTCGTCCAGGACATTTCGTACTATGTTCTGAAGCAGAGTATAAGAAATATAAAGAAATCTATCAATAAAAAAGAGCCATTCTTCCATTGCGGAAGGAGGGCTCTTTTTTCTACTATATAAAATTACTAAACTTGAACAGAAATACTCTCTTCTTGTTCTTCAGGTTTAACTAGTGCGTAACGTTCCCAAGCTCTACTTTTCCAGCGGAAGAACATAATAATGGCACGTGTCCATTCGTCGATGGCGATCGCTAGCCAAATACCCACGAGCCCCATATCTAAATGAAAGGCGAAAAAGTAACCTAGTGGTAAACTCATTAACACCATAGAAAATGCACCGATTAAAACAGGATATTTTGCATCACCAGCTGCACGAAGCGAATTAATGATGACGATGTTCATCGTACGTCCCGTTTCAAGTAGTACACTTAGTAAAAGAACACTTGCGCCTAACCTGATAATGTGCGGATTATCTGTAAACAGTCCCATTAATTGTGTACGGAATGTAATAACGAGAGCGACCATACATAAAGTTACACCAATCGCCCATTTTACACTTTTCCACAAACGTTCGTATGCTTCATCCTTTTCGCCACCACCAACAAGGCGGCCAATAATAATGGCTGTTCCCATACCAATCGCAATTGCAAATAAATAAGTGAACATGGAAATGTTAGTAGCGTATTGTCTAGCAGCTAATGATTCCGTTCCTAAGTACGTTGCGTAATAAAGGAAGACGATTTGACAAGCTTGATACATCACTTGTTCAAATGCAGATGGAATGCCGATTTTTAAAATTTTTCCAATGTATTCTTTGGATAAAGTGAAGTAATATTGTAATTTCACACGATATTCCATAACGCGATATAGTAACCAGAAGAAAACAATAAGTGCGATCAATCGACTGATAGCGGAAGAAATTGCAGCCCCTTGTACACCGAGCTCAGGGAAACCAAATTTCCCGAAAATGAGTACGTAGTTTCCAGCGATATGAATAATATTCATTCCGAGTGAAATAAACATCGCTTGCTTTGTAAAACCGTGTACACGGATAATTGCGGCTAATGAGTTAATGATAGCTTGCAGGAAGATTGCCCCTCCGACGATAGATAAGTAGTTTTGCGCATACGTTAGTACATCGCCTTGTAAGTTCATTGCGAGCATCATATGTTCCGAAAATAAAAGAAAACCAGCGCTTATAACGAGCCCAACTATTAAATTTAATGTGACGGCTAATGCTGATATTTTAGATGCTTCCATAAAGCGTCTGGAACCGAGGTATTGAGATACAACGATAGCAGCGCCGTTCCCGATGACTTCTAATACCAAAATCGCAATATGGAGATATTGATTCGCTGCACCAACCCCAGATACAGCATCGTCTGATAATGCACTTAACATGAAAGTATCAGCGATCCCCATCAACATAAAAAGAAAAACTTCTAGAAAAATAGGCCATGTTAATAAGAATAAACTTAATTTCTCTGTCGGCCCATTTTTTGCCTGAATTGCTGTCATGTCCGTCCCCTCTTTACCGATATCTATTTTTAGCAAAATGTATCGTAACATACTTTCTTATCCTTTGCACTCATTTTAGCCTATATATTTTTAATATGAAGGGCCTGCTATTTTATGTTGAAAAGGGTGGGATAATTATACATAAAATATTATAAAATATAAAATTTATTTTTCTCTGATAATTTAGAAAAATATAAAAAATAATTATTTTTGGCACTTTAGTAAGGAAAATAGACAATATAAAACGTTTACAAAGATATATTTTTTAACACAAAATTTTAATGAAATAGAAATATAAATATACAAAAAATATATTTGTGTGTATAATATGAATTATTAGAACATATATATATTTCTTTCTGTTTGAAAATGAAAGGGCTAACATTTTTTGGAGGGTGGAAGTATGAAAAAAAAGATACCAGTTTTTGTAGTATCAACAGTAGCAATGAGCATGATATTAGGGGCATGTAGCTACCAAAAAGATGAACCGCAAGCAAACGCAAAAGGGGATAGCGGGAAAAGCGGTGCGAAGCAAGTTCTTAATTTAATTGAAACACAAGAAATTCCAACGATGGACCCAGCATTATCAGCTGACGCAGTTTCTTCAAAAGTAATGAACAACACGATGGAAGGTCTATACCGCCTTGGAAAAGATGATAAGTTAGTTCCAGGTGTAGCAAAAGAATTTAAAAAGTCAGAAGACGGTAAAAAATATACATTTAAATTACGTGAAGACGCGAAATGGTCAAACGGTGAGCCTTTAACGGCGAAAGATTTTGTATACGCATGGCAAAGAGCAATCAACCCAGACACAGCTGCGAAATCAGCATACATTATGTATGATATAAAAAATGCAGAGAAAATTAATAAAAAAGAGATGAGTCCTGATCAATTAGGTGTAAAAGCAGGTTCTTTCCCGTATTAGTTGAACTCTCGTAATAGAATCTTTTTTCGCAAAATATCAAAATTATTCCTGCCATACATAATCCGTTTGATGAGCTTTGTTTTATTCACACTGCCTTCCGCTAAACCATTACTATAGGGATATTTACAAGCATGGAGTACAGACTCAAAATCTCGTTTTATTCCATGTAGGAAGGAGTCTACTTCTGGAATAGAAAGTTTTTCTGCTTTAAGTATCCATTCAGACAATTTTTCATACTGTTTTTCTGCCAGTATAGTTTGAAACTGGTATAGCAAAGTTAACAATTCCTGAACAGATGGATAAAGCTCAAAAATTTCTTCTATCTGTTGACTCTTCAATGCAGGATCCCCTGCTGGATTAAAGATCAATCTAATAATTTTTTGTCTAGGAATAGAATGAAAAAATGGTTTCTTGATGTTCTGTTGCTTCTTGAGCAATCGGATATGGTAACGAGTTGTAGAAACACTGCCTGTGTATCCTTGCAAAACTAAATGATCATGAATTTTCTTTGAGGAGTATCCTTTTTGCATATATGTAATCATGTGCTCCAAATAAGAATTGATTTTTGTAGTTCGACCAGAACGGGTTTGTACACTGATTGTTCGTAAATTTTCCTTTATATACCTTCGTACCGTTCGTCGATCTAAATGTACGTATACAGCAATTTTTCTGATACTCATTCCTTCGGAATGAAGTTTTTTCACCTGTTTGATTATCTGCTTTTTTCGTTGTATGTTTTCAAATCTTTCCCTTTCAAATTTAGTCATGAAAAGAGTAGACAATTGATGTTTAGGCAGATGAATATACTTTTGAAGCGTACGAATGTCCATTGCTAATTCTTTTGCAATCCTAGAAATAGGTATCTTTTTTTTCTGTAATTTTTGCGCGATCACAATTTTTTCTTTTCTGGTAAGCAAAGAGTAAGCTGGATTTATTTCGTCCACTAATGGGCTATTAATTTGTATAGAAGTAGGTAGTAATCGTTGAAAATATTTTTTTATATAATCCATTACGTTTTTTACTAAATGAAAGCGGTCATTAACTTGAATAGCTGTAGGGTGTGCCGCTGTAATTGCATTTCGAAAAGTGACAGAACCGTCTCTAGAAACGATTTCTAGATGGGGAAATGTTTTCAACCAGACAGTCACATCTTCTAAATCCCTAGAAGGGATTAAATCGACGATTTTATGCGTTTCAATATTTACCATAATCGTTCCATATCGATGCCCTTTTTTAATAGCGAAATCATCAATACAGACCTTGGTAATATTACTTTTATCGATTATGATTTCTTTTTTTTAATCCAACGGCAAATGGTGCTTTTACTAATTTTAATTTTCTGTTGATGGAGCCTTTTAGCAGAGTTAATCGAACTCATTTCTAAAGAAAGAGCCAAAATTTCCTTTTGTAAACGCTTTGTTTTGCGTGCCTTCGGCTCGATATAAGGAAGTGGCATGCTAAAAGTCGTATAAGAGCAGCTAGCGTTTATACAAAAAAATTTAGGCAGCTCTAGATGAATAAGGGTTTCAAAATTTGAAACAGGAAGATCTTGAAAAACTCGATAGTATTTTGAATGTACTTTGTCTGATTCCATCATACAATATGGGCATATAGCTTTTATATATTTTGTTTTAGCTTGAAAAACAATTTGATCGTCGATAAATTCATGTTTTACATATTGAATGTTAGAATCTAATACACTTAAAATATTTTCCATCGAATATCCCCCATACCTTTTCCCTATTTTATATGTCATTATATCAATTTCAACTAATACGGGAAAGAACCTAAAAGCAATTGATGATTACACATTAGAAGTAGAATTAGACAATTCTATTCCATATCTTGTAGATTTAATGGTATATCCAATCTTTTATCCTGTAAATGAGAAATTTGTGAAAGAGCAAGGTGCGAAGTTTGGTTTGGAAGCGAACACAACGCTTTACAACGGACCATTTACATTAAGTGATTGGCAACATGAACGCAGTTTTAAAATGACAAAGAGCTCATCATATTGGGACAATAAAGAAGTGAAGCTTGAAGAAGTAAACTTTAATATTGTAAAAGATACATCTACGCCAATTAACTTATATGAAACAAATGCAATCGATCGAGCGACGTTATTAGCAGAGTTCATCGATAAATATAAAGGAAAACCAGATTTCAAAACAGTAGAAGAGACATCTGTATTTTTCCTACGCTTAAATCAAAAAGATCCAGCTTTAGCAAATAAAAATATTCGTAAAGCAATTTCCCTTGCTTTTGATCGTAAGCCGTTCGTTGATACATTATTAAATAACGGTTCTAAGCCAGCAACAGGATTAATTCCTGATAACTTCATTAAAGGTCCGGATAAAAAGGATTTCCGTGCTGAAAATGGTGATATTGTAAAACCAAATGTGAAAGAAGCAAAAAAATATTGGGAAGCTGGTACAAAAGAGCTTGGAAAAAATGAAATTGAATTAGAGTTATTAAATGAAGATGTTGAATTATCTAAGAAAACTGGTGAATATTTAAAAGGTGAACTGGAAAAGAATTTACCAGGCTTAACAGTGAAAATTAAACAACAACCATTCGCACAAAAGTTGAAATTAGAAGATGCGGGTGATTATGTCATGTCATTCTCTGGATGGGGGGCAGACTTCCCAGATCCGATCACATATCTTGATATGTTTGTAACAGATGGGTCACAAAATAAGATGAAGTACTCTAATCCGAAATACGATGAAATCATTATGAAAGCGAAAAAAGATGGAAGCGATGTAAATGCTCGCTGGAAAAACTTACTTGAGGCAGAAAAAATGTTACTTGATGACGCTGCGATTGTTCCAGTATACCAACGTGGTAGAGCATACTTACAAAGAGAAACAATTAAAGATATGTACAACCATAAATATGGCCCTGATGTGAGCTTCAAATGGGCATCCGTAGGGAAATAAAAAAAGCAGGCTAACCACCTGCTTTTTTTAATACGTGCGTTTCTTATAAATGCCTTTTCCGCCAACTTGATTCCAGCCGGATTGTACATCCAAACTTTTGTTAACAAACTTCATTTTTTCTTTTCCGCCAAAGAGCTTTTCGCCAATGCTATTTGTAATGACACCAATCAATGCTGTTATTCCGATGATGAGGGCAGCAACCGTAATAAAATCAACAAAAAAAGCAATCATTTGCAAACTCCCCCTTTGCCTGTCTGTATGTTTATTGTATGAGATAAAAAATAAAAAAGAAAGAAATGTCAGAAAAAAATAATTTACTTTAGAAATCGTGTGGACAGGAGGGAGAATATTTGTTAAAATAAGAACAAATGTTCCTTTTCATTCTCATTTGTATAGTCTTACATTTCTTAATTGATTTATCAGGAAAAAGTAAGAAAACGTTCTCTTTTTCATAGGGAAGATTATAGATAAATAACTATATATTATATGAAAAATCTAGGGGAAATGAGTATTGAAAGGGTTGAAAGTTATTGTTCAAGTACAGATAAATTGAGCGTAATCATGTTACATAGCAGTGGAATACACGGAAGAGTTTTCTCAACTAGCAGGAAATTTACTGTATATTTCTTGCAAAATCTATTGTATAATGATTATAGAAGTTACTTATTAAAAGTAATTGTTGTTTATTATAAGTTGTTGCTTACATGAAATGCGATTTTTGTACTTTTCAATAAGACAAGTTATCGCGAAAAATTGCTGAAGTTAGAAATTAAAACTGTATTTAGTACAGAATTTGTACTCTTTAAGGAGAGTGAGCTTTGTATGGTAACATTATATAGTTCTCCAAGCTGTACGTCTTGTAGAAAGGCGAAATTATGGCTAGAGGAAAATCATATTCCCTATACAGAACGTAATATTTTCTCAGATCCATTAACAATTGAGGAAATTAAAGAGATTTTACGTATGACAGAAAGCGGAACGGATGAGATTATTTCTACTCGTTCGAAAGTTTTCCAAGAATTGAATGTAAACTTAGAATCTTTACCACTTCAAGATTTATATAAGATGATTCGTGACTATCCAGGGATTTTACGTCGTCCAATTATGATTGACGAGAAACGCCTTCAAGTTGGTTACAACGAAGACGAAATTCGCCGTTTCTTACCACGTACAGTAAGAACGTTCCAATTACGTGAAGCACAACGTCTTGTAAATTAATTATAATAATATGAAAACCTTCTACCTATTATATAGTAGAAGGTTTTTTTTAATGTTTCACATTGCGTAATCGAACTTGTTGTACGATAAAGCCGATGCATAAAATAGTGAAAATGAACAAATAAGGAATGCTTGCAGTGAAACTTGGGTTGTTATGAAAAAAGGTGGCAAGTCTGTCTTCATGTGTAACCATTTTTCCTGCAGTATAGGCAAGAATCGCTGCACCGCAATAAATGAGGAATGGAAATCGTTCCATAAGTATTAAAATAAGTTTGCTGCCCCAAATAATAATAGGGATAGAAATGAGTAAGCCAATTATGACGAGTAAAAATCTCCCGTGAGCTGCACCTGCAATGGCAATAACATTATCAAACCCCATAACGAGATCCGCGAAAACAATTGTCCGCACAGCTTGGAATAAAGTTGTTTTTCCTTGAATAGCAGAAAGATCGTTGTTATTATCAGTTAATAAATTGACTGCAATTAATGTAAGTAAAACCCCGCCAATCAGTTGTAGAAATGGAATGTCGAGTAAATAGACAGCTAATATAGTAAGGGCAATTCTTAGTACGATTGCTAAAAGAGTACCAATCAAAATAGCTTTATTTCGTTTCGATTCAGGTAAATTTCGGCTAGCTAGTGCGATGACAATTGCATTGTCACCACCTAATACAACATCGATACCGACAATCATTAGTACGGATGTTAAAAACTCTAAGTCCATTCGTCTGCCTCCATTTATGATGTTTTAATAAGCGAACTGTATGTATGTGATGAAGAAAGTTGTTGTTAAATAATCTCTTCCAATAGAAGTTTCACTTTATTAAAGTGTACGGGGGAATGTGGAAATGTATGTCCAAATTTTTTGTAAGTAAGAAATCGCTATAATAATATATTTATGTAGTTGATCGAGTAAAGATAGGCATATAACTATTTTTGTAAAATAAATCGATTTTATTTCCATTCTGGAGAATCTTATCATAAAATGAGAGTACAAGAATCTATTGATTTGTCATATGAGTGGGGAATCCCTTCATAACAATTCTAAGCAGGAAGGGAGAGTTGTATTTTGGATATTGAAAGAATTAATGATCATACGATGAAATTTTTTATTACGTACATTGATATAGAGGATAGAGGATTTAATCGTGAAGAAATTTGGTATGATCGCGAACGAAGTGAAGAGCTCTTTTGGGAGATGATGGACGAAGCTCGTGATCATGACGATTTCTTTATTGATGGGCCGTTATGGATTCAAGTGCAAGCAGTCGATAAAGGGATTGAAGTACTTGTCACGAAAGCAGAGCTTTCAAAGGACGGACAAAAGCTGGAACTACCGATAGGGGTAGACAAAATTATAGATATTCCTCTAGATGAAGGCATCGAATCATTATTCCAACAAGAGTTAGTCGAAGAGGTAGAAGAACAAACAGGAACAAACTTTAATGAAGATGGTACGTTTGGCTTTTTAATTAAATTTAATGATTTTGAAGATGTCATTTCATTAAGTCATCGTCTTATCTTTGAAGATATAAAAGATGAGCTGTATTCATTTGAGAACCGCTATTATGTATATGTGGAATTCGATGAAGTGCTACATGATGAAGAAGAAATCGATCGTATTTTAAGTATTATTTTAGAATATGGGGAAGAATCAACTTTAACAATTCATCGTGTAAGTGAGTATGGAAAACAAATTGTGAAAGAGCATGCGCTTGAAACGATTCGCAATAATTTTCCTGCTAAAACGTAGGCCGATTTCTGTAGTATGAAATCGGCTTTTTATATGAAGAATAGGAAAGCTTTCTTAGTTAGGAGGTAAGAGATGAAAAATACGTTAAAGCTGATTTTCTTTATCCTGCTATTGTTCGCATTATTTGTTTCGTTACGTATGTTTATTGATGTAGCATTTTATTCAGATGTGATTGGGATAAAAGATGTTTCGATTTTAGGTATTATTAGTATTTTATTTACAGTATCTGCGTTTTTAATTGGTTGCGTTATTTTCTTAGAAAATCGCCATCCATCTAAAACACTTACATGGTTAATTGTGTTAGGGATTTTTCCGGTATTTGGCTTCTTTGCTTATTTATTATTTGGACAAAATTTTCGGAGAAAAAGAATGTTTCAAAAGAAGGCGTTACTTGATGAACAGGCGTTTTTACAATATAAAGGGCATGAAGATTACGAAGAAAGAATTTTACGCAATCATAAGCATCAAGAGCTGTTATTTCGTTTAGCGGATCGCTTAGGCGCTTTAAATATTTCATTTCAAACTGAAACGAGGACATTAACAAATGGAGATGAAACGTTTCAGGCCATTTTAGATGGATTAAAACGAGCAAAACATCACATTCATATGGAATATTACATTGTGCGTGATGATAAATTAGGAACAGAAATTAAAGATATTTTAATACAAAAATCAAAAGAAGGCGTTGTTGTTCGTTTTTTATATGATGCGGTTGGAAGTTTTAAGTTATCAAAATCGTATATTGAAGAATTAAACGATGCAGGTGTTGAAATGATTCCGTTTTTTCCTGTGCGCTTTCCGATTTTAAACGATAAGATTAATTATCGAAATCATAGGAAAATTGTTGTGATTGATGGGAACGAAGGGTTTGTAGGCGGATTAAATATCGGTGATGAGTATTTAGGGAAAAGTAAATATTTTGGCTTTTGGCGAGACACGCATTTGTATTTACGTGGTGAAGCGGTTCAAAGTTTACAGCTTATTTTCCTTCAAGATTGGTTTTATATGACTGGAGAGGCTGTGCTAGCTCCTGAATATTTACAAGCAAAAGCAGTTGAGGGTGATCATTGGGGAGGCGTGCAGCTCGTTGCAGGCGGCCCTGATAATAAGTGGGAAACGATTAAGCATTTATATTTCGCAATGATCGCTTCTGCTCGGAAATCTATTTGGATTGCAACGCCGTATTTCATTCCGGATGATGATATTTTATCCGCATTAAAGGTAGCTGCGCTTGCTGGTATTGATGTTCGTTTGTTAATGCCGAGTAAGCCTGATAAGCGTACTGTCTTTTACGCATCGAGATCGTACTTCCCAGAGCTTTTAGATGCAGGGGTAAAGATATATGAGTATGAAAAAGGTTTTCTCCATAGTAAAGTTGTCATTGTCGATTCTGATTTAGCTTCAATTGGGACAGCTAATATGGATATGAGAAGTTTTCATTTGAATTTTGAAGTAAATGCCTTTTTATATGATACAGATAGCATTAAAAGACTTGTTCAAGACTTTAAAGATGATTTAGAAGAATCAAGTGAAATTCATGTCGATCATTTTCATAAAAGGCGTCTTCATAGACGAATTGTTGAATCAACGTACCGGTTATTATCCCCTTTATTATAAAAAGAGATGTCCGAAATTGGGACATCTCTTTTTTTAAAGGAATTTGTAATAAATTGTAGAATGTAAAGAGCTGAAAGGATGTGATTACGATATTTATAGCTAAAAGAGAAAACGGAGAAAAAATTCATTTACTCTACAATTGTAATGAAGAGCTTTTGCGCCGTATGCGTCAACAGGAACGATTCTTTTGTGTAGCTTGTGGAAAGGAAGTACAAATGAAATTAGGGAAACAAAAAAGTTGGCATTTTGCTCATAAAAAAGTGGATTCATGTCTTGCCTTTTATGAAGCGGAATCTATGTATCATAGGCACGGTAAAGAATTGTTATATAGATGGTTCGAACGTCAAAACTTTCATGTAGATATAGAGCATTATCTGCCCCAGATTCAGCAACGACCAGATATTTTTATAGAGAGAGCAGGGAGAAAAATTGCGATTGAATACCAATGCGCAAATCTTTCTATAGAGCAGCTGTACAAACGAACCTATTCGTATTGGCGAGCGGGTATACAGGTCATTTGGATCATTGGTGGAAATCAATTGAAAAAGCAATCTGCATATTGGATGAAATTTTCCTCACTTATGGCTTTCTCCTTACAATCTTATCCTCAACCATTTCTTATTTTCTTCTGTTCCAAACAAAAAGCATTTATGAAATGCGCGTTTCTCACTTCTTTTTCTACAAGCGTCTCTTTCTCACATACTATATATTTACCAACTGAAACTACTACTTTTGAATTACTCTTTTCCCCTGTTCCTTTCCAAAAAGAAATATTAGACCGAGAATGGAAGCAACGAAAGGACTATTTTCGAAAAAATGCTTTGCCTATTTGGAATTATAATTATAAGTCACTATTACGCCTCTTATATCAATTTAAATGTACCCCAGCGAGCTTTCCTTCTGAAATTGGTGTTCCACTCCCTTCTGGATTTGCTTTTCAAACAAACCCATTTATATGGCAAGCTTTTCTATATATGAAGTGTATAGGGGAGCTTGCAGTAGGAGAGTGTATTTCTCTTCAATATGTGTGTAGTTATGTAAAAAAGTATACGAAAAGGCGTATGCTCCCGTACTTTTCAAAGCATATATGGAAAGTAGCAGTTACTGAATATATGACATTCTTATGTTATACAGGTGTATTACGTAAAGTGGAGACTTATAAGTACCGGAAAATAAGGGGAATCGTTATGTTAAAAACAGAGGAGGAAGTTATGAAATATGATGAAACTTGTTTAGCGTATGCCTTATCTTTATTTGAGGCAAAGTACAACATGAGAGAAGGAAAAGGGGATATAATAAAGACTGATTGTGAAGGAATTACATAAGAAAAAAACGAATTGTACTTAAGTAGAGATAATTAAAGGAGGGCTTAAAGAATGTCTGAACAAAACAAAGCGAAAACATTACCAGATCGCAATGAGATTGAAGAAGCAAGTACGTGGCGATTAGAAGATATTTTCCAAACAGATGCAGAATGGGAAAAAGAATTCCAAGCTATTAAAGAGCTATTACCGAAGTTAACTGAATTTAAAGGGAAACTTGGTGACTCTGCGGACAATTTACTTGAGGCATTGCAATATGAAGACGAAATTTCAATGCGATTAGGTAAGCTATATACATATGCTCATATGCGTTACGATCAAGATACAACAAACTCTGTATATCAAGCATTAAATGATCGCGCAACAAATTTATATTCACAAGTATCTAGTAGCACAGCGTATATTGTACCTGAAATTTTGTCGGTTTCAGAAGATACACTGCAAACATTCTTGAAGGAAAATAGAGATTTAAGTGTATATGAACATGCATTAGAAGAAATTACACGTCAACGCCCGCACGTATTATCAGAAGCTGAGGAGGCTTTATTAGCGGAAGCATCTGAAGTAATGAGTTCATCAAGCAATACATTTGGTATGTTGAATAACGCGGATTTAAAATTCCCATCTATTAAAGGTGAAGACGGAGAAGAAATAGAAATTACACATGGTCGTTACATTCAGTTTTTAGAAAGTGATGATGGCCGTGTTCGCGAAGATGCATTTAAAGCTGTATATGAAACGTACGGGAAATTTAAAAATACATTCGCAAGTACGTTAAGCGGAGCAGTAAAACGTAATAATTTCAATGCGCGTGTTCGTAAATATGATTCTGCTCGCCAAGCTGCACTAAGCAATAATAATATTCCAGAAGCAGTATATGATCAACTTGTTGAAACGGTAAATGACAACTTACATTTATTACACCGTTACATCGATATTCGTAAGCGTGCATTAGGACTTGATGAGCTTCATATGTATGATTTATATACACCACTTGTACCAGAAGTGAAAATGAATGTGAAATACGAAGAAGCGCAAGACCTTTTATTAAAATCTTTAAACGTACTTGGTGATGAATATGTTGATATTTTGAAAGAAGCATATGAAAATCGCTGGGTAGATGTGTATGAGAATAAAGGAAAACGAAGCGGGGCATATTCATCTGGTGCATATGGAACAAATCCGTATATTTTAATGAACTGGCATGATAATGTAAATAATTTATTTACACTTGCTCATGAATTTGGTCATTCGGTGCATAGTTACTATACAAGAAAAACACAACCGCACGTATATGGTGATTATTCCATCTTCGTAGCAGAAGTGGCATCAACTTGTAATGAAGCGCTTCTAAATGATTATTTATTAAAAACGACAGAAGATAAGAAAGAGCGTCTATATTTATTAAATCATTATTTAGAAGGATTCCGTGGTACTGTATTCCGTCAAACGATGTTTGCAGAGTTTGAACATATTATTCATAAGAAAGTACAAGAAGGACATGCTGTTACGCCAGACATGCTAACGGAAATCTACTACGATTTAAATAAGAAATATTTCGGTGACGCTTTAGTAATCGACGAAGAGATTGGTTTAGAATGGTCTCGTATTCCGCACTTCTACTACAACTATTACGTATATCAATACGCAACAGGATTTAGTGCAGCGACAGCTCTATCTAAACAGATTTTAGAAGAAGGACAACCAGCAGTAGAACGTTATATTAACGAGTTCTTAAAAGCAGGAAGCTCTGATTATCCAATTGAAGTGCTGAAAAAAGCAGGAGTAGATATGGCATCTCCTGAACCAGTAAAAGAGGCACTACAAGTATTTGAAGAGAAATTAAATGAATTAGAAGCATTATTATTTGAAGAAAAGTAATGAAAAAAGACGAGAGATTGTATCCTCGTCTTTTTTGTTGAATAAATTCAATGTCGATATTTGTCGAAAAAATAAGGTGAATTTCTTTGTTTTTCTAACTGAAAGGATAGTTTTACAGCTGATTTTTGAAATTAAAACCCTTTGAATCTTTTTTTATGATTGAAATAAGAGAGAGTGATAACGATGATTCCAAATAAAAGAGGTAAGGCAATAATTTTAGGAAAAGCTTGTAGTAGAGAGAGGATGTACAAGAAAAAAGAAACGATGACAGCTAGAAAGAGAAGAGCAATATAAGATTTTTTCATAAATAACCCCCCTAAATGACCTTTTTTATAGCTTATTCAAAAATGAAAACGTTTAGAATGTGACAAAAGTGTGAATTTCGACAAAAGGGGTTGTCATCTGGCGTCGAATCTTGTAATATAATAAGCGTGAACGAATTCACATACAAACATATACCCCTTTGTTTGAACGTGAAAATTTCTCCCATCCCCTTTAATATTTTTATAAGCCGTAAAGAAAAAGACCTGGTGTTTACACCAGGTCTTTTTCTTTTGCTATCCATTTCCAATAACGTTCGCATTTTACTTCAATCATTTGTACTTTTCGTTTCAGTTGTAATTTTTTAAGTTCGCGCTCAATTTCTTGCTGCGGACAGTCATAAATAAATGCTACTTCTTTTGAAGATATAAATTGTGTTGCTTCTAGTAATGCTTCTAAAGGTGGTAATGGTTCTGGCTCAATTTCACATTTTACAAGTTCTTTCAATAATTGTACGTATACATCGTAGGAATAATTTCCAGCGATTTTAATACCTTCTTCATCTGAGTTCGCATGAAAAAAGACGAGGGAGGGTATTTCTGTAATATGCATCTCATTCGTGAATTTCAAGTCACATTGGAAAGCTTTTTTTGCACTAGCAGAATGTAGATCTTTTTTAAATTCTTCTACATCAATATTGCTATCTTTCGCACATGCAAGTAATAGTTCGCAGTCAGGGTTTGATACATTTTCAAGGAAAATGTATTCTTGGAGTTTTCGCAAAAACTTCGAACCTGCTTTTCGGCCTTGCAACTCCGCCGCCTTAATTGCCATCGAAACTAAATATGGTGTTGACGATGCTTCTTGCATATGTACCTTTCCATCACATGAAAAACCTTGTAAACTTGTTGTCTTTTCCCACACAAATCGAATATTAGCAGGTTTATTCCATTTGTGTGAGGAAGCGTTCGTTCCATCCACTTTTCCTGTTACGATATGACGAATAGAGAAGTATTTCCCGTATTCAAGCCATAGTTTAATAATAAAAGGCTCAATTTCCCAGCAATCTTTACAAAGTGGATCAATAAATAAATATGCTTCTACAGACTTATGCTCGCATGCGGAAGGAGATGGCATATTTATATGCTTTGCTTCCTGCTTATCCATTACACTTCACCTGTTTCGTTTGGAGTATTAACCATATGCTGAGCGGTTAATGCTAAACGTTCAAAAACAAACTCTCTTATATGACCATGCACTCCAGTATCATCCATTGCTTGCTCCATACATGATAGCCAAGCCTCTGCTCGTTTTGGAGTAATCTCAAACGGAAGATGGCGTGCCCTTAACATAGGATGACCATGTTCTTCAGTGTACAAATTAGGACCACCTAAATATTGTGTTAGAAATTGCTTCTGCTTCCTAGCGGTTTCTGTTAAATCTTCCGGGAAGATGGGAGATAAGTCAGGGTGTTTACTGACATAGGAATAAAATGTATCTACTAATATTGCAATGCATTGTTCACCGCCAATTGCTTCAAATGGTGTCATCGGTTGCTTGCTCATCCTTTATAAACTCCTTTTTCCATGAAATGTATATCTATTGTAGCAATGGAATGTTCGAGAGGGCAAATAAACAGCCTTCTCAAACATTCTTTGCTTATTCTACGGGTGTAAACTTTTTTAGTAAGATGTATCCACTAGTGAAACATATTCACTAGTGGAATTTTCACTTTAGCGTGCTTTGTTTTGTTTGGCAAGGAAAAAGCGTTTTACTTTGTTATTTGTATGACGAACAGGTATGTTATGTTGCGTTAATAAATGAATAAATGCAGCTTTTCCTGTTTCTTCATCTTGCACTTCAAATTCAATTTCATAATCATCGTGATTGTAATAGAAACTATGATCAAAGACAAGCGTTCCGCCTTTAAATAATGCTTCGGCTCTTTCAGTTGTTAAACTACCCATATAAGTTAAAGTGGAAACAGGAATTTGTAATTTGTGTAGTTGATCCATTACAGCCCCTGGAATGATTACGTTTGTTTCCATCATCATTCTTGCTTCGTCTTCTGTTACGACTTGATGCGTTTCTAACAAGCCGACTTCTGCAGGTTGTTTCAATGTTAATGTATAAATTTCTCCTTTATGACGAATACGAAGTGCAGAGCCGGCTTCTTTTAACGAGAAGCCCGGTGTTTCAAAGTAGTGATTCACCTGTTTCGTAAATGCTTCAATAGAGAATGATTTACATAATGTATCGAATTCTTCTTCTGTAACAATATTTTTAAATTCAATTTCAATTTCTTGTGTCATTGTATGCGCGCTCCTTTTAAAAAATAATTCTTTACACATTATCGCTTTTTCATAAATTTGGTTCAATGTTTTATTTGTTTGCGTCCATGTTATGATACAATAATACTGTTAAGTAAGACAGGAAGTTGAGATGGAGGAGTTAGAGCATGCAAAATAAAATTCAAGTTAAGAGCGTAGAAAAGAGAGAGAATGCGCTTATTTTTTGTGCGGAAAATAATGAAATAGAGGTAAAGGAGTTAAGTGCGCGTAATCACGTACTTGTAGACTCAGACAATTTATCATTTTTATATATTTTAGAAAACGAATCATCTTTCATTTATGTAAGTATTCCGCACACATGCTGGGAAGCAATGCATGAAGCGATGAATAACGATATAGTAATGTTCGTTCGTGTGAATGACGTTGAAATGGAATTAGAAAATTTAAAAGAAGAAGTAGAATATTTAGTTGAAAATATTGAAGGTAATGCAAATTACGGAGAAGAACTAGTAACTGCTGTAGAAAAAGTATTTCTATAAGCAAATGGATTGATTTTGGTGGTGGTTGAAATGAATCGAAATTGGGAAGAATTTTTAGCACCTTACCATCAAGCGGTGGCAGAGCTGAAAGTGAAACTAAAAGGAATGCGTACTCAATTTGCAATGTTGACAGAGCATTCTCCAATTGAGTTTGTAACAGGAAGGGTAAAGTCGGTTGCTAGTATTATTGATAAAGCGGAGAAGAGAAATGTACCGCTAGATCGGCTGAGAGAAGATATGCAAGACATCGCGGGCCTTCGAATGATGTGTCAATTTGTTGATGAGATTAAGCCTGTTGTAGAATATCTTCGAAAACGAAATGACTTTGAAATCGTGGAAGAACGTGATTATGTCACGCAAAAGAAAGATAGCGGCTATCGCTCTTATCACGTTGTCATTAGTTACCCCGTTCAAACGATTCAGGGAGAAAAAAAAGTATTGGTAGAAATCCAAATACGCACGTTAGCAATGAACTTTTGGGCAACAATTGAGCATTCTTTAAATTATAAATATAGTGGACGTTTTCCTGAAGATATTAAAATACGCTTGCAACGTGCAGCGGAAGCGGCGTTTTTATTAGATGAAGAAATGTCTTCTATTCGTCTTGAGATTCAAGAAGCGCAGAAGGCTTTTTCAAGAAAGCAAGAAACGAAAGATTCCGAATCATAAACTAAAGGGTGTTGGGCGATGAAATTTACAATTATGTCAAAGGGAGATCAATCATCAGATACACTGGCAAGCACGATGAAAGAGTACTTGTTAGATTTTGGATTTACAATGGATGAAAAGGAACCCGATATTGTAATTTCTGTTGGGGGAGATGGAACGCTTTTATATGCGTTTCATCGTTATTATAATCGATTGGATGAAACAGCATTTGTTGGTGTACATACAGGACATTTAGGTTTCTATGCAGATTGGTTACCGACAGAAGTAGAGAAATTAGTAATTGCGATTGCGAAAACACCATTCCAAGTGGTGGAATATCCGCTTTTAGAAGTGATTATTCGCTATGTGAATGGAAGTAAAGAGTCACAGTATTTGGCGATGAATGAGGCGACTGTAAAAAGTGCAGAAGGTACATTAGTAACAGAAGTAGAAATACGCGGAGAATATTTTGAAACATTCCGCGGGGACGGCCTTTGTATTTCTACTCCTTCAGGAAGTACTGCATATAATAAAGCGCTTGGCGGAGCAATTATTCACCCTTCTATTGAAGCGATTCAAATTGCAGAAATGGCGTCCATTAACAATCGTGTGTTTCGTACTGTGGGATCGCCACTCGTATTGCCGAAGCACCATACATGTGTGTTAAAGCCAGCTGCAGGAATGAACTTACAAATTACAGTGGATCATTTAACGATGGTTCATCAAGATGTGAAATCAATCCAGTATCGCGTCGCAAACGAGAAAGTACGATTTGTTCGTTTCCGCCCGTTCCCGTTCTGGAAACGAGTTCGTGACTCGTTTGTTGCAGATAAATAGAAAGGGTTATAAATTTGAACAGATTTACATTGAAATGGGATATAGGACTGGCTGAAGAGAGTACTTTAGTTAGGG
The DNA here is from genome assembly GCF_038005425.1 of Bacillus sp. FSL K6-0268. Taxonomy (NCBI): domain Bacteria; kingdom Bacillati; phylum Bacillota; class Bacilli; order Caryophanales; family Bacillaceae; genus Bacillus; species Bacillus sp. FSL K6-0268. Next base: position 2,170,248 of record NZ_JBBOTF010000001.1, on the reverse strand, counting down.
AATTTTTGAAAACGAAAGGTATTTCTAAAGCCGCTTTAACGGATATAAAGTTTCACGGCGGGGCAATTGAAGTAAATGGTCAACATGCGAGTGTTCGTCATCAGTTGCGCGCTAGTGAAGAATTACGCATCTTTTTTCCAGTGGAGGAAAGAAGTGAAGGGATGATTGCAGAAGATATCCCTTTATGCATTGTATATGAAGATGATGCGGTTCTTATCATTAATAAAGAGGCGAACATGTCAACGATTCCATCTAGGGAACATCCGACAGGGAGTGTTGCCAATGCGCTTTTATCTCATTATGATAAGCAGCATCTTGCAAGTACAGTACACATTGTAACACGGTTAGATCGTGATACTTCAGGGCTTATGCTTATTGCAAAAAATCGTTTCGTGCATCATCTTTTATCGAAGCAGCATCAACAAAAAGCTGTGAAACGAACGTATGAAGCAATTGTTCACGGTGAGATGGTAGAACGAGAAGGAATGATTGATGCACCAATTGGTCGGAAATCTGATAGCATTATTGAGCGAACGGTTTGTGAGGATGGACAAAGGGCAGTTACTCATTTTAAAGTAATTGATAGTACATATCATAAGACACATGTAGCGCTGGAGCTTGAGACAGGAAGAACGCATCAAATTCGTGTGCATATGGCTCATATAGGACATCCATTACTTGGTGATAACTTATATGGAGGAAGAAGGGATGAAATGAAACGGCAAGCACTTCATAGTAAATCTTTGACGTTTTATCATCCTATTTTAGAGAAAGAAATGTCTTTCACTATAAAGATTCCAAGCGATATGCAAGAGTTACTTAGGAATGCTTAAAAAGGGAACAAAATTCTTATGTTATAAAGAATTTTGTTCCCTTTTTTCTTAGCGGAATAATATTAAAATTTGGTTTTCACGCGTACGCTTTATAACGAAAAATCCACTTTCGGCTTTTGTAGCAATGCCATTGTCATTTGGACGACAATATCCATGCGTTTCGCAAGTGCCGTCATCACGTACTAACATTTGCCCAATTAATCCGACAGGAAGCCACTCGGCGCGATCTTTTCTTGCTACATATTTGCAAGCTGGATCCCATTCTGTATTTAAAAGAGGTTGTATTTCTTCTGATTCCGTCCATACATATTGGCGTTTTCCAAAGTTGTCTGTTTTATAGCGTTTTTGCCAACTTAAAGCCCCGCTATTTCCTATAAGTGCAGGGGTTGCACTAGATATTCCTAAAATGAACGAATCGTGTGAAGTAGCTATCCGAATTTTTTCTTCGCTACTAAATGTAACGAAATAACCGACATCAATAGGTTTATGACCTTCTGTTTCAAACATTTGTGCAAAATCCGTTCCGCTTGCATTGTAAGACGCGCCCTCAATATACATTTCTCCATTATGGGCAAGCCATTTAGCACCGATATTATGGTCGGTGTCGTTTGCACCATTTGCAATAAACCAGGAATAAGCTTCTTCTGCAGTGCCGAAGCGCCCCATAATATGGCTACCTGCAAAATGAGCTGTTGATGTATGATGACCTTCCGCATGAGAAGAGAAGCCGTTAGCGATAGTTGCGGTTCCTTCTGCGTGTGCTGCTTCGCCTAAAGCAGTCGTCTGTTTACCCTCCGCATGAGAATAAGCACCGCCTGCTGTCGTTTCACTTCCCTCACTATGCGAACTATGTCCAGTTGCTTTTGAGTTGGATCCTTCTGCATGAGAGAAAGAACCTTTTGCGTGTGTTAATAAGCCTTCCGCATGTGCTGCCATGCCCTCCGCATGAGAGTGAAGCCCCTCCGCATATGCATATCGGCCGCCCCTTTTAACTTTTGTATTTTCAGGTGTAGGTGTCTCAATTATGAGTGGTTTTTCAGTTTGTATATCATTCGATGAAGCTAATGCTTCTTTTATTTTTTTTACTTTGTTTATAATAGCAGCTGGAATTTCTGGTTCCACTTTTTTATTTATTGCTACAGAATTATTTTCTTCCACCGTTTCTTCTGTTTGGTTAGAACGTAGTACCTGTTCATCTTGATTTGAGAGCTGTTTATTTTTTTGTTGCATCTTTATTTTTCTGCGATCGATTATGTGGTTCATCACAGCATTTTCTAAAGAGACATATGTTGGTTTTACTTTGCTTTTTTTTGATGACTCTTGTTCTTCTAGTTCTTCTATGGCTGCAGCCCGAATGCTACACCAGTTGTTAATTCCGTACATGGGCAGATATAAAGGGGGAAATTTTCTTTTTTGTTTAGAAGATTTTTTCTTCATTCTGTCACCTCCTGCGACATTATATGTAAAGTAATTAAAAAAAGATGCACTTTATTGCATCTTTTTTTAATTACTTTACCTAGTTTTATATGAGATCTGCCTAAATAATACGGTAATCTCTCGCTAAGTAAGGTAGTTATGAAATTGGACGGAACTTCTCAGCGACAAAAGGTAAAGAAGAAGGGACAGAGATAGTCTCCATTTCAGGATAACGTAATCCGGTTAATTTGCCACCAAATACAGCACCAGTATCAATATTGACTGTCTGATTGACGAATCGAGGTTCTTTTACTGGTGTATGTCCATATACAATCCAAGCTTGCCCCTTGTATTCTTGCGCCCAATCGCGACGGACAGGTGAGCCATCGGCATGCTTTTCTCCTGTAATATCACCATATAATACAAAGGTTTGTACTTTTTTATCTCGTCTTCCTATGTAATCTTGCCGAATCCCAGCGTGACATACGATTACTTTTTTTTCATCTAGTATGTGGTAGAGTGGTGATTGTTCATAAAGAGTGATAAACTTTTCTTTTATAATGTTTTGCTTATGAGAAGGAAGTGCCTCATATTCAGAGACAGTTGTTTCAAGTCCGTGAGCGATTGTTACATTACGTCCAAGGAAAAATCGATATAGTTTATTACAGTGATTTCCAGGAGCGTAATAAGCTTCTTTTTTATGTATGACAAGTTCCCATACAATTTCGATCATACGTAATGAATGAGGACCACGGTCTGTAATATCACCAACGAATGCAAGTTTACGTTGTTCAGGGTGGATCGGTAGACCGCTACTCCAGTTATACCCTAGCTTCTCTGTTAAATTTTGAAACTCTTGGAAGCATCCATGAATATCTCCTATAATGTCATATTTCATATTTAAACCTCCATCGTATTTTTCATTAGTATATCTAAAAAAGGATAGAGATAAAAATATAGCGTTTTTGTGTTGTTCATTTAAACATAAAGCTTTTCGTTCTTGAGCGAATATTTAAAATGAATCCAATCGCAATCATGTATGTAAGCAGTGAACTTCCTCCGTAGCTCATAAGAGGTAATGTTATCCCTGTAATGGGAAGTAATCCGATTGTCATCCCGATATTTTGGAATACTTGGAAAGTAAACATTCCGATTGTACCAGCGCAAATGTAACTACCGAAAGGGTCATTACTTTCTAAAGCGATATGAATCATTCGAAAAATGAGTAAGAAAAAAAGTGAAATAATGACACTTGCACCTAGAAATCCAAATTGTTCAGCGACATTAGTGAAAATAAAATCTGTATGTGGTTCTGGAAAATATACTTGTCCATTTTCCCACCCCTTTCCTTGCATTTCTCCGGATCCAGTCGCTAAGAATGCTTGTCTTAATTGATAGCCTTGCGCATCATATTTGTAAGGTGCCAACCATCCGTAGAAGCGATTTAATTGATATTCTTTTAAAATGTGTGCTTTAAAGAAATCTGTGTGAGTAAAAAATATATATATTAATGTAGATCCAGCCACGAAAGTACCTGAAACTAATCCGAAAATAAAACGCCATCGTATGCCAGAAACTAGTATCATTGCTGCAAGCATCGCTGAAATGACCATTGTGTTTCCTAAATCTGGTTCTTTTGCAATAAGTAGTAGTGGTGGCAAGCTTGTCGCAAATATTTTTCCAAGTAATAAAAAATCGTCACGCATTGTTTGGGAAAAATATTTCTCATTATGATTTGCTATAATTCGTCCAATGACGATAATTAAAAACAATTTCATAATTTCAGAAGGCTGAAAATTTCCGATGCCTGGGAGCCTGTACCAAGCGGTAGCGCCTTTAATTGTAACGGCACCCGGTACTTGAAGTTCTAGTCCAATAAGTAGTACCATTGCAAAGCTATACAAATACCAAGCAATTTTTTGATAACGATCGAAATCGATAATCATAATAACACCAATGGCTATAAATCCAATGAAGTACCATTGGATTTGCTTGAGTACAAAATTGACGTTTTGTAAAAATGGCGGTAAGGAGGCTTGCGCACTTGCAATAGCACAACAACTAACAATCCCAATGGCAAATAAAATAAATAGTAATACGTAGTCTATTTGATATTGAGAATTTGAATCTTTCAATGTAGGTATTCCTTTCTACTGCTCTTTATAGTAATGGATTTTATAGTATGAGAAAGAATGTATGAACTATACGAATGATTCACATATAGTCCATACACTTTTGATTTTGCAGAGTAGTTTAATTGTTTAACTCTTTAATAATTATATCCAAACAATGGGCAAGACGTACATGTGCGTCAGGAAAAATATCTAGTTGATGAAGGTAGTATTTTAAGGAACTTTTACACCATTTGTAAGCACTAAGTAGAGCTGTTCTATAGTCTATAGTATTTTGTAAAAATCCATATTCTTTTGCTGTTATAACGAGGTGTGTGAAATCTTCGCAACCTTGAAGTAGTTTATTGTGTATTTGTTGTCCAGCATGGTAGCGAAATTGACTTAAAGGCTCAGAAATGTATATTGCATTTCCTTTAGAAAGTAAAGAAATCCATGAGGCCATATCAACACTACAAGAATATTGTCGCTCTTTAAGGGTGCCAAAAGGTTCAGTGAGCAAGTTCTTTCGAAACAAAGTAGTTGTAGGTTCGCCGATAATGTTGTGGCCGGCCTTTAGCATCCAGTCGCCTAAAAATATTCCGTTTAATGGTGTATCTTCGCTATATAACTTTTGTGTTGGATGGGCATCGCCGATTAGATTTCCATGATCATCAATACGTACTCGATAAGAAGTAACAAGAGCAAGATCTTTATTGGAATCTTGCTCAAAATAGGCCATCATTTTTTGTATTTTATGCTTATAAAACACGTCATCGTCCATTAAAAAATTTATATACTCACCATTTGATTTTTCTATGAGCATAAGGTCATTGTGAAATTGTCCTAGAGTAGAGATATTTCGAATGTATGTTATATTTTTATAATTTGGTAAGTATTGTTCATGGATTAGAGTTGCTGTTTCATCATTTGTACTATCATCTCCGATGATGATTTCAATATTTGAATAAGTTTGTGCCAATGCACTTTCTAGAGCGATTTTGAAATAATGGGGTCGATTATAAGTGGGAATAAGGATAGAAACGAGGGGTAGATTTTTTTCACTCGCCATACATAACTTCCTTTCAGAAGCTTTTTTTTGTAAGAACAATATCTTGGTAACTTGTATATTCTGGTCTGCCGCACCATAAACCATAATGTGGCTTATTGATTATTTCTAGACCATACTTATTCAATAGATTGCAAATATCTGTCTCAGGATAAGCAACTGCAAAATTGGGAATATCTTTATTTACAACGTAGCAATTTTCAATTCGATGATAAAAACCTAATGTACTTTGTCCTGCATTTAAATAATAGGACGATTCAGGATTTATTAGAAAGAATGTAATGAAACATCTCCCGTCTTTTTTTAATACACGTACAATTTCAGATACGTAATGTTCTAATTCTTTTGGAAGAAGATGTGTAAATACAGAAGTTAAAAAGATAAAATCGAATGTTCCGTCTTCATAGGGAAAACGATATTGAGAGGCATCTTCTTTTCCTTCTGGATTATAGAATTGATTGTATATGTCAACATGTTCAAAGTGAAAATTATTACGCATAGTTGAAATGTTATTTTGACACCAAGTAATTCCATCTTTAAACAAATCAAATCCATAATATGCTCCATCATCATTTAAGTAATTCATTAATGGTACAGCCATTCGGCCGACGCCGCAGCCTACATCTAATACTTTTTCATTTGATTTTAAAGCGCCAATTTGAATAAAATGCTTTAGGAACTCTTTTCCCACCTTTTTGAAGTCGCCACCTACATATTGGACGAGTTCAGGAGGGGGGAGTAAAGTCATTTCTTTGTTAAGTTCGCTCATGAGTATACCCCTTTCTTGTGTGAGAATATGCAGTCACTCTATTAATAAAATTTTCAATTTGTAGTGAGAGAACAAAGGAAAACAATTGTTATATGTAAGGAGATTCCACAAAAGAAATACTTAATTGGATTAGAAGTAAGAGAAGAATGAGTGAAAATGGAATCTCCTATAGATTAAATCTTGTTTATTCTTTTCTCCAATAAACGCCAAATACATCAATTTTAGTAATAGGGGCTTTTAAATTTCGTTGCTTTCTAAAGTCTGTCACAGCCTCAGCGCATGGCGGTAGCCCGTAGTCATCGATAATTATATAGCCACCTTTAGAAACTTTATCATATAAGTTCATGAGACCATCCATGGTGGATTCGTACATATCACCATCAAGCCGTGCAATTGCTATTTTTTCAATTGGTGCTGTTGGTAAAGTATCTTTAAACCAACCTTTTAAAAATTTCACTTGATCATTTAGTAAATCATATTTTTTAAAATTCTCTTGTACTTGTTCTAAAGAGACGCGTAAGTAATCGAATGTGTGTAAATAATCACCGTAATCTTTTGGATATTGTTCTAGATTCGGTGCTGGCAAACCTTCAAATGAATCTGCGACCCACACAGTACGATTCGTAATGTTGTTTGCTTGTAAAAAACCATTCATAAAAATGCATGATCCTCCGCGCCATACACCTGTTTCAATAAAATCTCCCTCTATATTTTCACGAACAACGGTTTCCATTGCCTCTTGTAATTGGTTCATACGTTCTCGACCAATCATGCTATGTGCTGCTCTTGGCCAATCCATTCCATCATGACGTTCACTTTTTGAAACATTTGGTTTTACAATTTTTAAGTTATGGTTTTCGGCATATTGCTTAATGAATAAAGGGAGGGGGACTGTAACGGGTTCGAATTCTAGTTCTTTCGAAATATGTAGAGATGCGGGTAAGTATGCCTCATATTCCAACCATATTTCAAATAAAATTGTTTTCTTTAGCAATTCGAGATAAAGCTGAACAGCAGATTTACTTTCCATATTTGTGCCTCCTGCAAAATGTCATACAACAATATGATTATGTAGCTAACGAATGTTTCATGATTGAATTTGAAATTGAAAAAGCAGTAAAACTGATATCAGTTTTACTGCTAAGTAAAAAATTAAGCAACTTTTTCAATAATAATGGATGCACTCGTACCAAGAGCTAATGATAGCCCAAGTCCTGTAACAATTACTTCAACCAATGATGGAGTTGTCGTAATTTGCGTAATTGCTTGAATAACGATAGGTGCTCCAAGTGAGATTAAACTTGATCCAGTACCTGGTACAGGTACTCCATTCACTTGGATTGTAAGACCTCCTAATAAGCTTACTGTTGCAGTATTAGCGATAACAGTAATTTTATAGAATCCAGTTTCACTAATTACGAAAGTGTCAGCATCTAATTGAGAAATTGCTGTACCAAACTGAGATCCAACAGTATTAAATGGTACTGGATCATTAATTCCTAGATCTAAAGAAATCCCACCGGAGTTAAATGCATATAATCCTGCTGGAAGTCCTAATCCGGATGGTCCAGTCGGTCCAGTAGCCCCCGTAGGTCCAGTAGCTCCCGTAGGTCCGGTAGCCCCAGTGTCACCAGTAGGCCCGGTAGGTCCAGTAGCCCCAGTGTCACCAGTAGGCCCCGTAAGTCCAGTAGCCCCAGTGTCACCAGTAGGCCCGGTAGGTCCAGTAGCCCCAGTGTCACCAGTAGGCCCGGTAGGTCCAGTTATTCCAGTTCCTCCGCCAGTAGGTCCAGTAGGCCCGGTAGGTCCAGTAGGTCCAGTAGGTCCGGTAGGCCCCGTAGGTACAGTAGGCCCGGTAGGTCCGGTAGGTCCAGTAGGCCCGGTAGGCCCAGTTGGAAGGGTAAACGGTGGTATCGGTGGTAATGTTGGTCCTACAAGATTAGGGTCAAATGCACTAGCTGATAAAGATTCATCGGGATTTAATCCATTTGAATAATTATTATTTGACATAAATTCACCTCCATAAAGCGTTCATTATATAGTAGATGCAAAACCGAAAGAAAATGACACGGACATTTGAATTATTGAAAAGAAATCTTAAACTACTTGAACAATTTAAAAAAATGGAAAGTTTAGTATATGTATAACATATGATTGATTTGGAAGAGGGTGATTATGTTGAACAAGCAAGGAATTACAATTAGTTTATGTATGATTGTTCGAGATGAGGAGGAGACAATAGCCCGTTGTTTAGAGACAGTTGAGAAAATTGTGGATGAAATTATAGTAGTGGATACAGGTTCCGTCGATCGAACGAAAGAAATCGTAGAGAAATACACTTCTAACATATATGATTTCCAGTGGATTGATGATTTTGCGGCAGCAAGAAATTTTTCTTTTTCAAAAGCGACGCAAGAGTATATATTGTGGCTAGATGCAGATGACGTATTATTAGAAGATGCTCAAGAAGCATTGAAACTCTTAAAAATAGAATTAGATCCTAAATTTGATGCTGTTTCGATGCCTTATCATCTTGCGATGGATTCTAACGGGAAACCTTTATATTGTACAAAAAGAAATCGACTTGTAAAGCGTGAAAAACAATTTCAATGGTTTGGAAAGGTTCATGAGTATTTAGCTATTGCTGGTGAGACTTTTAGTAGTAAAGTTGCTATTACACATAAAAAAGAAAAAAAAGTAACAAATCGTAATTTGAAAATTTTTCAAAATACTGTAGCTGCAGGGGAAGAATTGAGTTCGAGGGATTTATTTTATTACGCAAATGAATCTATGGATAACCAAAAATATGATGATGCAGTTCTTCTTTATGAAACATTTCTTAATCAAGACGAAGGATGGTATGAAGAGAAAATTTATGCATGTGGTAAGTTAGGAGATTGCTATGCGAAGCTCGGAATGTGGGAGAAGGCAATCGAATCTTGTGTGAAGTCGTTTCGGTATGACGTCCCTAGAGGAGAGAATTGTACAAGAATAGGATATATATATATGGAACAAGAAAAATATAATGAAGCGATATTTTGGTTTAAACTTGCAACGGAAGTACCAATGGCAACGGAAAGTCCTTTTCATAGTCCAGCTAGCTACACATGGCTACCCTATTTACAAATGTGTATTTGTTATAGCAGGTTAGGGGAGCAGGATAAAGCGTATTATTACAATGAATTAGCAGCTTCTTATGTTCCGAATAATGCTGCAATTGAATATAACCGTAAATATTTTCGGGGAGTTTTTGATAAACCATATAAAGCGTAATAGGTTTCGTTTTTTAGAAATGATTTATCGTTATTCTAACTCTAATAGATTGGTTATATATTAGAGTATCAGTAACGAAACCAATATAGATAAAAAATTTTATAAAGCTATTTGCGGGCTAATAATCAGTGGGGGATGAACAAAATCTGCACTTTATAGAATTCATATGAGATTTATATTTCTAATTCAATTTGCATAAGGAGTGTGTGAAATGAATCGCGAAAAAAGTTCTTTATATGAAGAAAAATCCGAGCATTATTATAATGCAGCGAATCCGAATTTATTAAAGCATATAAAAAAGGAATGGAAAGAAGTTCTTGATATTGGTTGCTCGAGCGGTACATTGGGAGCAGCTATTAAAGAAAATGGTACACGTGTATCAGGAATCGAGGCATTTCCAGAGGCTGCAGAAAAAGCGAAAGAAAGACTAGATCATGTTATTTTAGGGGATATAGAAAAAATAGATCTTCCTTATGAGGAGGGGCAATTTGATTGCATCCTATTTGGAGATGTATTAGAGCATTTATTTGATCCATGGGCTGTGATTGAAAAGGTTAAGCCATATATAAAGCAAAATGGTGTGATTTTAGCAAGTATACCAAACGTTGCTCATATTTCAGTATTAGCTCCCTTACTTGCCGGAAATTGGACGTATACAGAATATGGTTTATTAGATAAAACACATATTCGTTTCTTTACATTTAATGAAATGCTAAGAATGTTTTTAAAAGCAGGATATGTTATTAGTAAAGTAGATCGTGTATATGTTGATCATAAAATGTATGAGCCACTTATTGAGGAGTTATATGGAATTTGTAAAAAATATCGTCTTGGAAGTGGCTTCATGGCTGAGACAGTTGTATTTCAGTATATTATTGAAGCTGAAAAATCACAATTATGAGTGCTGCAGACAAAACAATATTATTTGTTACATGTATAAATGATCGGAAATTGTATGCAAACTGCGTGCGACATATATTGCAATTGTTAGTACCACCAGGGTATATTGTCCAATTTATGCCGATTCGAAATGCGAAAAGTATGACGAGTGGATACAATCAAGCCATTTCGCATCCAGCGAAGTATAAAGTGTATTTACATCAAGATGTTTTTATTATAAATAGAGCTTTTTTATACGGATTACTTCAATTATTTGAGGAACATGAACACCTTGGTATGATTGGGATGGTTGGAGCGCAATATGTTCCTCCAACTGGTGTATGGAACGAAGGGCGTGGAATTGTAGGAAAGGTCATTGGTTATATGAATGATTTGTTTTATATGGCAAGTTTAGAACAACCGTATCACGAATCAAAAACATTTATTCCTGTAGAATGTATTGACGGTTTATTAATGGCGACACAATATGATGTTCCGTGGCGAGAAGACTTATTTGACGGATTTGACTTTTATGATGTATCTCAATCATTTGAATTTAAAAAAGCAGGATATACAGTCGGTGTACCTGTACAGCGCGATGCTTGGTGTATCCATTATCATTTTGATGTGAATATGACGAACTATGAGAAGTATCGGGAAATATTTGTGGAACACTATATGTCAGAGGTAAATAAGGAAGAATAAAAGGGGGGACAAAAATGAAAGATCATACAATATTAGTTGTTGTTTGTGTAAATAATGAAGAGCTTTTCAAACAATGTGAGAGCCAAATCAGAAACATTTTTGTTCCCCCTGGCTATGTCGTACAAATTTTTCCGATACGAGATGCACAAAGTATGGCAAGTGCATACAACCGAGCCCTTTCATATCCAGCGAAATACAAAGTGTATATACATCAAGATACATATCTTATTAATCGAGACATGTTTTCTACACTTATATCTCTTTTTAAAGAAAATGAAAAGCTTGGTTTAATAGGAGTCGCTGGGGCTCAGTTTTTACCGAATAACGGGATATGGTGGGAAGGAAAAAATTTAGTAGGGAAAGTGATTGAATACAGAAGACAGAATTATCAATTATTAAATTTAGATCAGGTTTTTTATGGTAATCAACCATTTTTGTCAGTTCAGGCAATTGATGGTTTATTCATGGCAACGCAGTATGATATTCCGTGGCGAGAAGATTTGTTTCAAGGGTTTCACTTTTATGATGTGTCACAGTCTTTAGAGTTTCAAAGGGCTGGTTATTTAATCGGTATCCCAAATCAAGCAAATTTATGGTGTATTCATTACAACGGGGATGAGTTTGATGCGGATACATATGAGAAGTACCGGCAAGTGTTTATAGAACATTACAAAGATATATTATCTCCATCATAAAGGAGAGATGCAGAGTGAAAGGAATTATTTTAGCAGGTGGTACTGGATCGAGATTATATCCAATAACGAAAGTAACGAATAAACATTTACTTCCTGTTGGTCGGTATCCGATGATTTATCATGCGGTATATAAGCTAAAACAATGCGATATTACAGACATTATGATTATTACAGGTAAAGAGCATATGGGGGATGTTGTTAGCTTCTTAGGGAGTGGTCATGAATTTGGCGTGTCCTTTACGTATCGTGTGCAAGATAAAGCGGGCGGTATCGCACAGGCGTTAGGGCTTTGTGAAGATTTCGTCGGGAATGATCGTATGGTAGTTATATTGGGGGATAATATTTTTTCAGATGATATTCTTCCGTATGTTGAAGAGTTTGCAAATCAAAAAGAAGGTGCGAAAGTGCTCTTGCAATCTGTAGAAGATCCCGAAAGATTTGGCGTAGCACATATTCAAAACCGAAAAATAGTTGAAATTGAAGAAAAGCCGAAAGAGCCGAAAAGTTCTTATGCTGTTACGGGAATTTATTTGTATGATTCGAAAGTTTTTTCTTATATTAAAGAATTAAAACCTTCTGCACGGGGAGAACTTGAAATTACAGATATAAATAATTGGTATTTAAAACGAGGGGTACTTACTTATAATGAAATGAGCGGCTGGTGGACTGATGCGGGAACTCATGCTTCTCTTCAAAAGGCGAATACGTTAGCACGGGATATTGATTTTGGGAAACAGTTTAACGGAGAATAGGTGAGAATATGAAAGTCGTAGAAACAAATTTTATCGATGCAAAATTGTTAGAACCGAGGTTGTTTGGAGACGAGCGTGGCTTTTTTTCAGAAAGCTATAATAAGCAGGTGCTAGAAACATTAGGGATTACGTATTCATTTGTACAGGATAACGTATCTTATTCGGCTAAGGCAGGAACGATTCGGGGACTACACTTTCAAAAAAAACCGAAAGCACAAACGAAACTCATTCAAGTTATGCAAGGGGCAATTTATGATGTTATCGTTGATTTACGAAAAAAATCACCAACATTTAAACAATGGAAAGGGTATATTTTAAGTGCAGATAACCATCGACAATTACTAGTGCCAAAAGGGTTTGCGCATGGATTTTGCACCCTTGTTCCGCATACTATCGTTATGTATAAAGTAGATGAATATTATAGCGCAGAGCATGACTCAGGATTACTTTGGGAAGATAAAGATTTAGCAATTCCTTGGCCAGTAACCGATCCTATATTGTCCGATAAGGATCAGATATTACCATTACTAGAGGAATATGAAGATAGTTTTTAAGTAGGAGCGTTGTTTATGAATATATTAGTAACAGGTGGGGCTGGATTTATTGGAAGTAATTTCGTTCATTATATGCTACAAAGTTATGAAACATATAAAATTATTAATTACGATGCATTAACATATAGCGGGAATTTAAATAACGTAAAATCTCTTCAGAATCACCCGAATTACTCTTTTGTAAAAGGAGAAATTCAAAATGGAGAGCTATTAGAACATATTATAAAAGAGCGAGACGTACAAGTGATTGTAAATTTTGCAGCTGAATCACATGTGGACCGTAGTATTGAAAATCCGATTCCTTTTTATGATACAAATGTAATTGGGACGGTCACTTTATTAGAACTAGTTAAAAAATATTCGCATATAAAACTTGTGCAAGTATCAACGGATGAAGTGTATGGCTCTTTAGGGAAAATAGGGAAATTCACAGAGAAAACGCCGTTAGCTCCAAATAGTCCATATTCTTCAAGTAAGGCGAGCGCGGACCTGATAGCTCTATCTTACTATAAAACATATCACTTACCGGTTATAGTAACGCGTTGTTCTAACAATTATGGGCCGTACCAGTATCCCGAGAAATTAATTCCGTTAATGGTTACGAATGCACTGGAAGGAAAAAAACTACCGTTATATGGTGATGGTTTAAATGTAAGAGATTGGTTACATGTAACGGATCATTGTAGTGCGATTGACGTTGTTCTGCATAAGGGACGTGTAGGAGAAGTATATAATATAGGTGGAAATAATGAAAAAACAAATGTAGAAGTTGTGGAACAAATTATTACTCTTTTAGGAAAAACAAAAAAAGATATCGAATATGTTACAGATCGTTTAGGGCACGATCGTCGTTATGCGATTGATGCAGAGAAAATGAAGAATGAATTTGATTGGGAACCGAAATATACGTTTGAACAAGGATTACAAGAGACGGTGAAATGGTATGAAAAGAATAAGGAATGGTGGAAACTACTAAAAGACCAGTAAGGGGCATGTTAAATGAAAGAGAGGGTTATCATAACAGGAGCAAACGGCCAATTAGGAAAGCAACTATTTGAAGAGTTAAACTCTGAAGAATATGATATATATCCATTTGATAAAAAGTTATTAGATGTGACAAATATATCCCGAATACAACAAGTGGTACAAGAAATAAAACCACATATAATTATTCATTGTGCTGCCTATACGAAAGTAGATCATGCGGAGAAAGAACAGGATCTTGCATATAGAATAAATGCAATCGGAGCTCGAAATGTAGCGGTCGCTTCACAATTAGTAGGAGCGAAACTAGTTTATATTAGTACTGATTATGTATTTCAAGGCGCCAGACCAGAGGGATACGATGAATTTCATAGTCCAGCGCCGATAAATATATATGGAGCCTCTAAGTATGCGGGGGAGCAGTTCGTCAAAGAGTTACATAATAAATATTTTATCGTTCGCACATCGTGGCTATATGGTAAATATGGAAATAATTTTGTGAAAACGATGATGCGATTAGGAAAAGAAAGAGATGAAATATCTGTTGTAGCGGATCAAGTTGGCTCTCCTACGTATGTGGCGGATTTAAATATAGTTATTAATAAGCTCATTCATACTTCTTTATACGGTACATACCACGTATCAAACAGAGGCTCATGCTCTTGGTTTGAATTTGCAAAAAAGATATTTTCGTATACAAATATGAAAGTGAATGTGTTACCTGTTTCAACGGAAGAATTCGGGGCTGCGGCTGCGAGGCCCAAATATTCTATCTTTCAACATAACATGCTACGATTAAATGGTTTTTTACAAATGCCGTCTTGGGAAGAAGGATTAGAGCGCTTTTTTATAGAAACCAAAAGTCATTAACAAATTTCTGTTAATGACTTTTTTGTTTGCCTTTAAGCGGTTTTATGGTACTATAATTATAGTATCAGGTACTAATAACAAGTATAAGTATTTCTGGGAGGATATATCATGGAACTATTACAAGGGAAAACATTTGTTGTTATGGGCGTTGCGAACCAAAGAAGTATTGCGTGGGGAATTGCTCGCTCTTTGCATAATGCAGGTGCAAAATTAATCTTCACATATGCAGGAGAACGTTTAGAAAGAAATGTTCGTGAATTAGCGGATACATTAGAAGGACAAGAATCACTTGTATTACCTTGTGATGTAACAAATGATGAGGAACTTACAGCTTGCTTTGAAACAATTAAACAAGAAGTAGGTACTATTCACGGTGTAGCACATTGTATTGCTTTTGCAAATCGCGATGACTTAAAAGGCGAATTTGTAGATACTTCTCGCGATGGATTTTTACTTGCACAAAATATTAGTGCATTCTCTTTAACAGCTGTAGCCAGAGAAGCGAAGAAAGTTATGACAGAAGGCGGAAATATTTTAACGTTAACATACCTTGGCGGCGAGCGTGTTGTGAAAAATTATAACGTTATGGGTGTTGCGAAAGCTTCATTAGAAGCGAGCGTGAAATATTTAGCAAACGATTTAGGTCAACATGGTATTCGTGTCAACGCTATTTCTGCAGGACCAATTCGTACGTTATCTGCAAAAGGTGTAGGCGATTTCAACTCAATCTTAAGAGAAATTGAGGAGCGCGCACCACTTCGTCGTACAACAACTCCAGAAGAAGTTGGCGATACAGCAGTATTCCTATTCAGTGATTTAGCTCGCGGTGTAACAGGAGAAAACATTCATGTTGATTCAGGGTATCATATCCTAGGATAAATATAATATTAATTTTTAAAGGACAATCTCTAAATGCTGAGATTGTCCTTTTTATTTGTTCTGAGAAAGAACGATTTTTAACGAAAGTTCTTACCACGTGATGAATATAACTATAATAGTACACAATTTATTCAGCTACGTATGGAAGTGGGAGGGACGAGTGTGAAGAATAAAAATAAAAGTTCAACAGTTGGAAAACCGTTGTTATATATTGCGCAAGTAAGTTTAGAACTTACTGCACCGAAAATAAAAAGGATTATCCTGACAAACTTTGGAAATGAAGATCAAAAAGAGCAAAGTAATAGAAATGAAAATATTGTAAGTAGTGCTGTGGAAGAGGTAACAGAACAAGAACAACAAGAAGAGCAGCAAGTGGAAGAAAAAATAGAAGAAGAGAAAAAAGAAGCACACGCAGAACAAGAACAACAAGAACAACAAGAACAACAAGAACAACAAGAACAGAAAGAACCAGTAAGAACTGTTCCGTATAATAAATCATTTAAGGATATGAATAATGATGAAAAAATTCATTTTTTATTAAACCGCCCTCATTACATTCCGAAAGTAAGGTGCAGAATAAAAACAGCTACAGTTTCTTATGTTGGATCGATCATATCGTATCGTAATGGCATTGTATCTATTATGCCGCAAAATAGCATGAGAGATATTAGGTTGTCTATAGATGATATCCAATCAATTAGTATGGCCGGCTTTTAAATATGTAAAGGTGGTAGAAAGCTTCTACCACCCCAATAGTTTTTTAGTTTACTTCACTTATTAGATAGTAACGTCGCGTAAGCATTGAATCGCACAGAAACAGCTTAAATCAACAGTAATGCAAGTAGATGTCGATACTAGTCTTGCATTTGGTACAGCTAAAAACGTACAAATTGGGTCATCAGTAGGTGGTACAGGAGAACTATCACCTAATACTACACTTAATACACGTAGTACAGCACAGCTATCATCATCTACACTTTCCACACGGAAAATTGGAGAACGGCAGCTAGTAAGGCTTGCAGATGGTGCAAATGCTTCAAATGGTGCTCCAGCTTTTGTGTATAAAATAAAAGGACGTGTATTTGCTACTGATGCAGTATTGTGTGCACCTAAAAATGGAATTTCACAACCAGATCCACACGTTGTTGTAGAACAATCTTGTAATTCATTGATGAATTTTACAACGTCAACTACACAATGAGAAGAGCCATGGTGTTTATTTTCGTTACAACTCATTAATGTCACTCCTTATCTTCTTGTTTGTATTTACATTAATAAGATATTGGAGTCGAGGAGATTTGGTCACAATCTCAAGACCTTTTTTTTTAAATAGGCGAAAGAAGATAAGGGAAGGTGGAATTATGCTGTTTACAAGCTGGCTTTTATTTTTTATTTTCGCGTTAGCAGCCTTTAGGCTCACTCGTTTAATTGTTTATGATAAAATTACAGCCTTTTTGCGAAGACCATTTATTGATGAATTAGAGATTACGGAGCCAGATGGAAGTGTATCAACGTTTACAAAAGTGAAAGGTAAAGGATTAAGAAAGTGGATTGGCGAATTATTAAGCTGTTATTGGTGTACAGGTGTATGGGTTAGTGCTTTTTTATTAGTTTTATATAATTGGATTCCTATCGTTGCGGAGCCGTTACTTGCATTATTAGCTATTGCAGGAGCAGCAGCAATCATTGAAACGATTACAGGATATTTTATGGGAGAATAATATATTTTCATAATAAGAGAAAAAGCGGAGTTTAAAAGAATGAGGGAACGGAAATAAAGAGTTGTTCATATAGTAAATAGACAGAATTGACAGTAGAGGAGATGTTTGCTGTGAGCAATAATCCTAGGCAAAATTCATATGACCTGCAGCAGTGGTATCAAATACAGCAACAGCACCATGCACAACAACAGGCATATCAAGAACAATTACAACAACAAGGATTTGTGAAGAAAAAGGGATGCAATTGTGGGAAAAAGAAGAACACAATAAAACACTATGAAGAATGAAACACTCATGTTACTGTGAGTGTTTTTTATTATACATATAAAAAGCGGTATTTCTGTATTAGAAATACCGCTTTTTACTAGCTAATTTGTGCAACTGTTAATGCTGCTGCACGGATGTCTACAGTTCCAATTAACTCAACTGGTACAATTTGAATTAAGTCACCAGGATTTAAGTTAATAAGAATAACACCGCTGGATACGTCTACTTCACCAGTACCAATAACGTTAGAACGAACCGCTGTACCTGATCCAGGAATAATGTTAGCTGGCGTACCTAATGATAAGAAGAAACGACCAGCTTCTGGTGCAACAGGTGCATTATCAAGACTAATTGTTAATGTATAACTGATTTGATAAATACCAGCTCGTAGAATTCGAATACCATCTCCAACACTTACTGTATCATTTATTACAGGAACAGTAATATTTGGGTTTGGACTTACACTAGGTAATAGTAGTGGTGTAAATAGTGAAGCGAACTGAGGTGCAGACGCGTTGAAAGCAAAACCGAAGGCAGGTAGTGTACTAGCTGGTTTTGCCTCGCAATCAATTTTAGTAAATTCGCAATCAGAAGAGAACATGTTTTTCACTCCTTTATCTGTTTCTACTTTCAGTTAATGAAAAGGACAGGTTCTATGTTCTAGACAAGTTCCCAATTTTAAGAAATTTACATAATAATACTCGTTAAGCATGGATTGGGTGGCAGAATTATCTGCCACCCAATCCATACTTAACGCATTATTTAGTTTTAAATTGTAACATCGCGTAAGCATTGAATCGCACAGAAGCAACTTAAATCAACAGTAATGCAAGTAGAGGTTGATACTAATCTTGCATTTGGTACAGCTAAAAACGTACAGATGGGATCGTCAGTAGGTGGTACAGGGGAGTTATCACCTAATACTACAGTTAATACACGTAATACAGCACAATCATCATCATCTATACTTTCTACGCGGAAAATTGGAGATCGGCAGCTAGTAAGACTTGCTGATGGTGCAAATGCTTCAAAAGGTGCTCCGGCTTTTGTGTATAAAATAAAAGGACGTGTATTAGCTACTGATGCAGTGTTATGTGCACCTAAAAATGGAACTTCGCAACCAGATCCACATGTTGTTGTTGCACAGTCTTGCAGTTCATGTATAAAGCGAACGACATTCGATACACAGTTGAAATCACAATCATGTTCATGATGGTCTTCGTTACAATTGCAGCTCATTATGTTCACTCCTTATCGTGAGTTCTGACATACACTATTACAATATGAGTGGGATATGGCTGATATTACGTTAATTCTCACGATAAAAACAAGGAATTTATATAGGAGGGATGTACATAATGTGATATAAAAAAAGACATCCTTATTTAGTGGATGTCTTTTCAGGTAAATCTTTTCGCACAGTATATAAAAAACGAGATATATCTAATTTCTTTCCTCTGAAAAATTGCGGAGAAGAAATGTAAAGCTCTTCTTTCGCACGTGTAATGGCGACATACAGTAATCGGCGTTCTTCTTCTAACGCTTCAGAAGTTTCCGTAATACGATCATTTGCATCTTTTAAAGAAGAAGTATGGGGCAGGATTCCATCACTCGCTCCAAGTAAAAAGACACATGGAAATTCAAGGCCTTTTGCGTTATGAATTGACATAAGTGAAACGGCATCTTTTTGCGGCATTGTTTTTAATGCTTCCATTTCCTTTTGACCTTGAATCGCCTCGTCGATAAATTGTAAATAAGCTGGAATATCGGTGAAACGAGTTGCAGACTCCATTAATTCTTCCAACATTTCTTCTTGTATGTCTTTATGCATCGTAAAGGAAGAACGATCGTTACTTTGTAAGTACTCTAAATATTTTCCTTTACCATGTATGATTTCTTTTAATGCTTTTTTCGGTTCTAATTCTTTAATAAATTTAATAAAATCGATGCGCTCATTTACCTTTTTCACTTGAAAAGGTTTTAAGCTCGGATTTAATAATAAGAAATGAAGAAGAGAAGGAAAACGGCCTTCACCATATTTCCATTGTTCACGTTCAATAAATGAAATACAATCATCACGTCCGATATACATCGTCGGCAATATGTTTGAAAGTGATTCTAGTCGAAACGGCTCAATCACGAGTCTTAAATGATCTAATACAGGCTTAATTAAAGAATGTTCATAAAATGATTGGCTCGCCCCGTGTTTAATAAACGGAATTTTATGAATGGTAAGCTGATCAAGTAACGAACGGCTTACAGAATGTGTGCGATACAGTAAACAAAAATCTTTATAGTTTCGGTCACCGCTATCTACTTTTTCTTGAATGAGCTGCAAAATTTGATTTGCTTCATCAAGAGTTGTAGCAGGTCTTGCATAAAAAGGTTGTACACCTTCCTCACGAACGGAGTATAGCTCTTTATCAAAACGTTCTTGATTTAATTTTATAACTTCATTTCCAAGCCCGACGATAAAGGGATTGGATCGATAATTCGTATTTAGTGCAATGATTGTTGTGTTATCAAATTCTTTTGGAAAAGATAAAATAATTTGGTGACTTGCCCCTCGCCAGCCATAAATTGCTTGATCATCATCACCTGCGATGAACAAATTATTTCTTGGCGTGGCTAACAATTTTACAATTTCATATTGTGCATAGGATGTATCTTGAAACTCATCTACTTCAATGTAGTGAAAACGTTGTTGTAATTGAGTTAGTAAAGGAGCATTATTTTCTAACATATAATATGTTTCCAATAAGATGTCATCGAAATCAATATAATTGTATCGTTGTTTTACCTCTTCAAAACGTTCATATACTTCTTTAAATTCTTGTTCGACTGGCGTTTTCGCCTTTACATCTTTCGGACGATTTAATTTGTTTTTCTCAAGTGAAATCATCGCGAGGATCGTTTCCGAATCATAATCGTCTTTTAAACGCAATTCTTTTAAGATTTTCTTTATCATAATTTGTTTATGTTTTTCATTTGCTAAAATTTGCTGATTATACCCTTGACTACGAAGCAATTTTAAGAAAACAGAGTGGAATGTACCAGCAACAACGTAGCTACTTGCTGCATGATTCATACCTGGTAACTTTGCAACACGACTTCGGATTTCTTCAGCTGCTTTTTGTGTAAATGTAAGTAATAAAATATTTCTTGGATGAACTTGTTTTACATTTACTAAATAACCAACGCGAGTTGTTAAAACAGATGTTTTCCCGCTTCCAGCACCAGCTAGTGTAAGAACAGGACCTTCTGTTGTGCGCACGGCTTCTAATTGTTTTTCGTTTAAAAAAACATTTTGTTGTTCGAGAGCGCGGAAATAAGCCGCATCTACATCTTCTTCCATAATTAAATGGGTAGATGTTTTCGGAGTATGATATGTCGCACGCGGAATATCAGCGTGTGTTAACGATTTTTGTGAAAATTTTTCTTGTGTCATATATTCACCTTCAAAACTATAGCATCAACATTTAACTTTAGCGGAAGAAAAAGAAAATAGCAATGTAAAAAAACAGGAGGGGTCACCTCCTGCTTTCAAATCACAATTCTTTTATCATTACGACGTGCGGGATATTTGCTTCCATAAATACATCAGAACTCGTTACATATCCAAGTTTTTTATAGAAATCTTCAGCATGTGTTTGAGCATGAAGTTTCAATTTTGGTAGCGAATTTTCCTTTGCATACGCTTCAAGCGCATCCATAACAATTTTTCCGATGCCTTTTTTTCGATGGGAACCTAGCACGCAAATGCGTTCCACTTTTCCTATACCATCAAGGGTGCGAAAACGTCCAGCACCAACTGGAACATCATTGTCATATATAACAACGTGTGTTGAAGTTTCTTCAAACTCATCGTACTCTTCTTCAGCAGAGACACGTTGTTCATTTACAAACACTTGTTTACGTACAGAGAATGCATCTCTTAGTTGTTCGTCCGTTTGTACAATCTGTGCGTGCAAATTAGTTGTTCCCCTTTCCAAGATGGAATGTTTCGTGTACAGTCCATGTTCCATTTTCTAATTGATATAGAAGATGGAAACGATCAATTGGTTGTTCATAATAGAAATCTTTCATACGTAATCGCCCCAATACATCAGCATGCTCTGCATCTGATAAGCCTTGTCCGATTGTTAAGTGAGGTACGAAAGCATATTCGCGTTCTTGCGTGAATAACCCGCCATGCATTTCTTCATTTAAGAAAGTAAGTTCAGGTGTTTTTTCTACTTTAAAATAAAGGACGTTATTAACAGGTGCGAATGAACCGACTTTCCCAACATGAAGGGTGAAAGGGTTCGTTTTACCTGCGATTGTATGTAGCTCGTTTACAATCGATTCTAATTGTTCATCTTGCGTCTCAAAGGGTGTTTTCAATGTAATATGTGGCGGAACTAATGCGTAGTGTGGGTCATAACGCTTACGCAATCCGTTCGCTTTATCTTGAATCATTTTAGATGGAAAAATTACAATGCCTAATTTCATGTTCCAATTCCTCCCTTTGTAAGTCTAGTTAGATTTTGAGATAAATAGATCTCTTCGTCTATTATATCAAATTATTCTGAATACTGCTCTCTATTATTTCATTGATAGAATATGAGAGAAGGCTTTTGGTAAATCAGTTTGCCAATATTTCCAAGTATGATTACCTTCAAACTCTTCGTAATGCGTAATGAAATTTCTATCTGTAAGAAGTGTATTTAACTCACGGTTCGGTTCTACGAAATCAGATACTTGTCCATCAGTACGCTTTACAGCCGTTTCTTCTGTACCGATGACGTGATACAGTTCTAATGCTTGTGGATCTTTGAAGTCTTTTGCTAAGTTCATTACTGTCTCATCCACAAATGGTGATTGCATAACGACTTTACCGAATGTATGCGGATACATAAGTGCAGTCATAAAGGAAACTGTTCCGCCAAGAGAATCACCAATTAAAACACGACCTTTTCCCATTTGGTACGTTGGATAATTTTCATCAATATATGGTGCAAGTTCATGAGCAAGGAAACGTATATATGCAGCATTTTTTACTTCATTTGGGAAATATTTTTCTTTACGATCATGTACATTTTTATATGGAATACCGACAATAATTGTACGGTCAATTTCTTCAGTTTCACGAAGGCGCTCAATTACACGATGCGCTTTACCGAGCTGAAAATAATCTCTACCATCTTGTGCAATTACAACTGTATGTTTGTGCAGTGGTGTGTAATTTACTGGTAAATAAACGAGAAGTGTAACGTCTTCTTGAAGTGATGCGCTATAAAATGAAATTTCTTCAATTCTCCCTATTGTTTGACTCATGTAGATCCCCCTAAATAAAAATTTACTGTAACGATTGTAAGAGCGACGCTTGTAGTGAAAAAGGAAATAAATATTCACTAATTGGTGCCTTAATTTCTATTTTACCATAATGGTACGAAGAATCTAAAAAATTAGTATTTAAGTCACGAAAGAAAACGGATATAATGAAGTGGGATTTTTGACAGGTGAGAGGGGAGACAGGATTTGAAACAAGAAAAGTCAATCGCACTACCATTAGCTATTTCTATAATTGCCATTTCTTTTGCAGCAGTTTTTGTAAAGATGTCCTCAGCACCATCTTCTATTTTAAGTATGTACCGCTTATGGATTATCGTACTTATTATGCTGCCTATCGTATGGAAAAAACGGGAAGAGTTTAGTAAAATTCAAATAAAAGATTGGGGATTTTTAATTGGATCTGGTTTCTTTTTAGCACTTCATTTTCTATTATGGTTTGAATCTTTAAAGCATACGACAGTTGCGAGTTCGACGATTATTTTAGCGCTTCAACCAATCGTATCTTTAATTGGAGGTTTTTTCTTATTTAAAGAAAGAACAACATACTCAGCTATTGCAACGATGGGAATTGCGATATTAGGCGTAATGTGTATTGGTTGGGGAGATTTAGGGCTAAGTGAACAAGCAATTTATGGAGATATATTATCCTTTTTAAGTGTAATAGCGGTTGTCGGTTATTTATTTATTTATCGGGCAAACGACAGTAAAGAAAGTATCACACTGGATTTACAGCTTTACAGTTTTTGCATTCGCAGGTATTTTTATGGGAATTTATAATATAGTATTGCAAGTGCCTTTTACAGGTTATACGAAGTGGGATTGGACCGTTTTTCTTTTACTTGCGGTTGTCCCGACAGTGTCACACGTCATTAATAATTGGTTATTAAACTACGTAAATGCAACAACAATTTCAATGAGTATTTTAGGAGAACCCGTTGGAGCATCTATACTAGCGTTCTTCTTACTCGGTGAAAGACTAAATGCCATGCAAATTATCGGTAGCATGCTCGTATTATTTGGTGTATCTGTTTTCTTACTACAGCAACAAAAACGAACAGCAAAAAATGTAGTAAACGAGCCGGCGTATACACAGGAATTATAATGTTAGAGGAGAAAAGAGAAGTTGTGATACTTCTCTTTTTGTTTTATATAAATACGGGTGTGGAAGGGGGAAGGAAATGGAATTCCCATCAAAAAAAGATGTATGGCTATATCCGATTTTTTTCGTTGTCATTGGAGCGTGTTTTGCTCCCCTATTTGCAGGTAGAGAATATTTTCTTTTATTTTTTACAATTTCATTAGCGATATTATTTATTTGGAGTTGGTTTTCGACAAAATACATCGTCGGAGAAGAAACAATTACAATTAGATCAGGTTTCGTTAAAAAGCGCATATTTATACGAGATATAAAACAAGTTTTAAATACAAAAAATCCAATAGCAGCCCATGCATTGTCATTTGATCGACTTGAAATTGTTTATGGTGCACATCAAACAGAAATTATTTCTCCTAAAGATAAAGAGCAATTCATCAATCTTGTTAAAAGTAAAAATCCACACATTGAAATAAAGTAAAAGAGTGGCTTCGTAGCCACTCTTTTACTTTGGATTTGTCATATAAGGTTGTACGTGAATGATACATAGGTCACGGAACTTTCCTTCAGCAGTTGTGACAATTACGACTGCTCTACCTGCACTTTTTCCAGTAATCGTTACCGTGTCCCCCTTTGGATACAGTGTGATAACATCAGCATTCATATTCGTCCAAAGAAGTTCTTTATTTGTTGCCTGCATTGGCAAAACGGAAGCTGATAACTCAGTGCTTTGGCCAGTTCTTACTTTTAACTTATTTTTTTCCATATGAACACCGATGACTGAAATAACAGAAGGAGCAATAGTAATTTTAGGTGGATTAGGTTGTATGTTCAAACAAGACGCAGAAGTATTGGTGATAGGTGAAAATTTTCGTGTTTGTTGTTGCTGGAAAGCTGCTAACATATTGGAGTCCCCTTTCTGTATAAGTGCTGATAGTAATACTATAAAGGAGTAGTGTTACGTTTAATTTAACGAAACATAAAGAAATTGTTAAATTCGAGCAGAAGATCCTCGAACTTTGATATAAAGAAAGCTCTGCTGATACGATAACAGCAGAGCTTTCCCTTTATAGATTATGACTATGTTGTTTTTCGAAATTCTCAAATTGCTCTTCAACTTCTTTTGAAGGTTGTGTTAGTAAACTAACAATTACGATAGCTAGTAAACTAATAGCGAAACCTGGAATCATTTCATATAAGAAATCTTTTAAGAATTTGAATTGAGTCCATATAATAACAGTAGCGGCACCAGAAACCATACCAGCAAGCGCGCCCCATTTCGTCATACGTTTCCAATATAAGCTTAATAAAATAGCAGGTCCGAATGAAGAACCGAACCCAGCCCAAGCATATCCAACAAGAGCTAAAATCGTATCATTTTGTTTAAGTGCTAATGCACATCCAATTAAAGCAATAACAAGAACAGCCATACGACCGACAAATACAAGTTCTTTATCAGAAGCATCACGCTTAAAGAAAGTTCTATATAAGTCTTCTGTTACTGCACTCGAAGTAACGAGAAGTTGAGAAGAAATTGTACTCATAATAGCTGCTAAAATAGCTGCTAATAAAAATCCAGTAATAAGTGGATGGAATAAAATAGTGCCAAGTTCAACGAAAATCGTTTCTGGATCAGAAAGTTTTAAACCTGCTTTTGAATAGTATGCAATACCGATAAGGCCAGTAAACATAGCTCCAGCAACAGAGAAAATCATCCAGCTCATACCAATACGTCGTGCACTTTTAATTTCTTTTACAGAAGAAATCGCCATAAAGCGTACAATAATATGTGGTTGTCCAACATAACCAAGGCCCCATGCGAATAATGAAATAATTCCTAATACAGAAGTACCTTTAAAAATATCTAATAATGCCGGATCGATAGATTTAATTGTTTCAAATGCTGGACCAAGTCCATTTACGTGCATAATTGTTACGACTGGAACAAGAATAAGAGCGACTACCATAATGATTCCTTGCACGAAGTCTGTCCAACTTACAGCTAAAAATCCACCAAATAATGTGTAAGCTACGACAACTCCACCAACGATAAGAAGACCAACATGGTAATTGAGTCCAAATGAATTTTCGAATAATACAGCACCAGAGACAAATCCTGAAGCTACATAAAACGTGAAAAATATCATAATAACAAGTCCAGATACTAAACGTAGCATATGGGATTTGTCGTGGAAACGGTGTTCCAAAAATTCTGGGATAGTAATAGAGTTATTTGCAATTTCAGAGTAGGTACGTAAGCGAGGAGCGACATAAAGCCAGTTTGCATATGCGCCTAATGTTAGGCCAATCGCAATCCAGCTACTACTTAATCCAACGCTAAACATTGCACCGGGTAAGCCCATTAAAAGCCAACCACTCATATCAGCTGCTCCAGCACTTAATGCTGTTACTGCGGGGCCTAGTGTACGCCCGCCAAGCATATAATCTGTTAAGTTGGATGTTTGCTTATAAGCGAAATAGCCGATAATTAGCATCCCGAGCATGTAAATAGAGATAGAAGTTAAAATTAACATCTGCGTACTCATGTAGTTCCCCTTTCTTTTGTCATGTCTTTTGATGCGTTATGCATATTTATCCCGCATGAACGGGCAGTAAAACTCCCACCTTAAAATTGGATGGGCAAGGAAGTTAGGTGGGAGATCAACTGCCCGTAAATGCCCGATTAGTTCAACTAATAATAAGTGGGGGATGAACAAAACCCCCACTTATTAAAGTTTCACTTTATAATCTATCATGATTATTCTGGAAAATCCATATAGAAATATGAATTTTCAGAAATGTAAGCGTTTTTTGATGTGATTTTACTTTTTTAATATATAATATTCATACAAAAAACCTTATTTTTAATAGAGTATTTATTATATTTACATAAAAAGAGGTTGTTTTGTCAATATAATATTGAAAGGAAAGAAAAATAAAATTTTTAAAAAAGTATTGACTTGTGAAAAAAGTCAGGTCTATAATGAGTGCAACTTAAAAAAATGCAAGCGTTGATGAAGAAGAGTACACATGATGAACATGTCAGAGAGCTGATGGTTGGTGCGAATCAGTATGGAATTGATGTGGAATGGGCTTCGGAGCTTCCAAACCGAAACGAAAGAAGTAGGCTTTGGCGACATGATCTCATCGATACAAGAGACACGTATTGTTTTTGATACGGTAAAGTGCGTTACATTTGTAACGAATTAAGGTGGCACCACGGGAGTACCCGTCCTTTCTATAGGATGAGTACTCCCTTTTTGTGTATAAAAAATTAAATAAATGAAATCGTTTAAGTAAGAAGAGTACGTATATTGGAGACGTTACAGAGAGCCGGGAATAGGTGGGAGCCCGGTACGGTGCCATATACGGAATGGGCTTACGAGAGGTATGCTGAACAATTATTTTCAGTAGGCAACCCGGGTTCCGCCGTTACAAGGATAAGGTATAAATTTTGTACCTGAACAAAGCGGGATGCTTTTGCATCCAACACGAGGTGGTACCGCGGTATATTTATCGTCCTCTACATATTTTCGATATGTAGGGGACTTTTTTATTTTTCAGAGTGAGGTGAAGGACATGATGACGAAAGAAGAATTTATAAAACAAAAAAGAGAGAGAAAGACATTTTTAGTAATCACTGAAGAAGAAGGAGATAGCATTACGCCAATTTCTTTATATAGACGTATGAAAGGGAAGAAGAAATTTTTATTAGAAAGTTCACAGATTCATCAAGATAAAGGGCGTTATTCTTACTTAGGATGTAATCCTTATGGAGAGGTGACAAGCGTTGGTACGGAAGTAGAAAGAATGATATATGGGCAAACAGAAAAGTTAAAAGGTAACGTACTACAAGTGTTAGAAGAAGTAATCGCATCATCACAAGTAGATAGCCCATTTCCATTTTGCGGAGGAGCAGTTGGTTATATTGGATATGATGTCATTCGGCAGTATGAAAACATTGGAGCGGATTTACACGACCCATTAAATATTCCGGAAGTACACCTTTTACTATATCGTGAGTTTATCGTTTACGATCATTTACGCCAAAAGTTGTCGTTTGTATATGTATGCAGGGAAGATGATTCAGCAGATTATGAGGAAGTATACGAAAGGCTACGAGTATACAAAGAGGAAGTGCTACAAGGAGAAGAAGCTGAAGTAAATGCAATACAATCCACATTATCATTCACTTCTTCTATAACGGAAAAAGAGTTTTGTGAGATGGTAGAAATGGCGAAAGAACATATAAGAGCTGGGGACATATTCCAAGTCGTACTGTCACAGCGTTTGCAAAGTGAATGTATTGGTGATCCATTCGCGTTATACCGAAAACTTCGAATTGCAAATCCATCACCATATATGTTCTATATCGATTTTCAAGATTATGTTGTACTCGGTTCTTCACCGGAAAGTTTGCTATCAGTAAGGGAGGATAAAGTAATGACGAATCCAATTGCTGGTACAAGACCGAGAGGGAAAACGAAGAGGGAAGATGAGGAAATCGGAAAAGAACTGTTGGAAGATGAGAAAGAGCGAGCAGAGCATATGATGCTTGTAGATCTTGGGCGAAATGATATTGGCAGAGTGAGTAAAATTGGATCCGTGACGATAGATAAATATATGAAAGTAGAAAAATATTCTCACGTTATGCACATTGTATCTGAAGTTTACGGAACATTGCGAAAACAAACGAGCGGATTTGATGCGTTAGCGTATTGCTTACCAGCAGGGACAGTTTCTGGAGCTCCGAAAATTAGAGCGATGGAAATTATAAATGAGCTAGAGAATGAAAAAAGAAACGTATACGCCGGAGCAGTTGGATACGTTAGTTTTTCAGGGAATCTTGATATGGCACTTGCCATTCGAACGATGGTCGTAAAGGATGAAAAAGCATACGTTCAGGCCGGAGCAGGAGTCGTTTACGATTCAGATCCAGTAGCTGAATATGAAGAAACATTAAATAAAGCGAGAGCGCTATTGGAGGTAATGAAATGATTGTACTAATTGATAATTATGATTCATTTACTTATAACTTGTATCAACTGTTAGGTGAATACGAAGAAGATATTGTAGTCGTAAGAAATGATCAAATAACGATAGAACAGCTAGAAGAGATGAATCCAACAGGAATTGTGCTTTCACCAGGACCAGGAAAACCAGAGGATGCTGGTATTTGTATCGAAGTGATTCGTCATTTTTATAAGAACGTTCCCATATTAGGGATTTGTCTTGGCCACCAAGCGATCATAGCCGCATTTGGAGGAGACATTGTTAGAGCAGAACGTATTAAACACGGAAAAACATCGCGTGTGAAACATAACGGAACGTCAATCTTTTCATACGTTACACAGCCGCTGACGGCGATGCGCTATCATTCCCTTGTTGCAGAGCAAACGAGCTTGCCAGATTGTTTTGACATATTAGCGACAGCGATGGACGACGGAGAAATAATGGCAGTCCGTCACAATTATTATCCGCTCTTCGGATTACAGTTTCATCCGGAATCAATCGCAACAGAAGAAGGCGGAAAGTTAATACGTGCCTTTTTAACAGAAGTAAAAGAGGAGGAAAGAGTATGAATAACTATCTTCGTAAATTAGTGGAGGGTCAACATTTAACAGAAGAGGAAATGTATAAAGCAGGACTACTTTTATTAAGTGAAAACATATTAGAAAGTGAAATTGCAGCTTTCTTAGTCTTACTGAAAGCGAAAGGTGAAACTGCAGAAGAAATATACGGTCTCGTTCGAGCTCTTCGCGAAAAGGCATTGCCGTTTTCGAACCATATACAAGGAGCAATGGACAATTGCGGGACGGGTGGTGACGGTGCTCAAACGTTTAATATTAGCACAACATCAGCATTCGTACTGGCAGGAGCAGGTGTAAAGGTTGCAAAACATGGTAATCGTGCCGTTTCTAGTAAAACAGGAAGTGCAGACTTATTAGAAGAACTAGGTGTAAATATTAGTAGTACGCCAAACGAGATTGATTATTTACTAGAGCATGTGGGCATTGCCTTCTTATTTGCACCAGCAATGCATCCAGCACTAAGGCGCATTATGAAAATAAGAAAAGAGTTAAACGTGCCGACAATCTTTAATTTAATTGGTCCTTTAACAAATCCAGTGAATTTAGAAACACAATTTGTCGGTATTTATAAACGAGATATGTTATTACCAGTTGCACAAGTATTACAAAAGTTAGGCCGGAAACAAGCGCTTGTCGTAAATGGAAGTGGTTTTTTAGATGAAGCGTCATTACAAGGGGAAAATCAAGTAGTCCTTTTAAAAGATAATGAAATAGTAGAAATGAATATTGATCCAGAAAATTATGGTTTTTCAAGAGTGAAAAATGAAGAAATTAGAGGGGGGAATTCACAAGAAAATGCAAAGATTACAGTCGGCGTATTGAGTGGAGAAAAGAGTGTTTACCGCGATACAGTGTTATTAAATGCAGGTCTAGCCCTTTTTGCAAATGGAAAAACAGAAACGATTGAAGAAGGAATTAAACTAGCAACACATAGCATTGACTCTGGAAAAGCATTAACCAAATTAAACTTATTAATTGCAGCAAGCAACGAAAAATTAGAAAGGGTGAACTAAAGTGGGGACGATTTTAGATAAAATTGTAGAACAGAAGAAAAAGGAAGTTGCGGAGTTATATGAAACGTATACACCAGTCAAAACAAAAAGAAAGACACATTCACTTGTAGAAGCGTTACAGCAGTTTACTGTCATTGCAGAAGTAAAGCGAGCATCACCATCAAAAGGAGATATCAATTTACACGTTGACGTACGAAAACAAGTGGGAACATATGAAGACTGTGGGGCAGGAGCAGTATCTGTTTTAACAGATGGTCAATTTTTTAAAGGATCGTTTCACGATTTACAAACAGCAAGAGAAGAAAGTAACATTCCGCTTTTATGTAAAGATTTCATAATCGATAAGATTCAAATCGATAGAGCGTATGAAACGGGAGCAGATATTATTTTACTAATCGTAGCAGCGTTAACGAAAGAAAAGTTAAAAGAGTTGTATAGCTACGTGTTAGAAAAAGGATTGGAAGCGATTGTTGAAGTTCATGATGAACAGGAATTAGAAACTGCGATCCAACTAAATCCACATGTTATTGGCATTAATAATCGTAATTTAAAAACGTTCGAAGTAGATTTAAGCCAAACTGAAAAGTTAGGAAAACGATTGAATGAGGAGAAATTACTTTGGATTAGTGAAAGTGGCATTCATTCAAAAGAAGATATTACCCGCGTTAAAAGAGCTGGAGCAAAAGGTGTATTAGTTGGAGAGGCACTTATGACATCATCTTCTATTAGTAGCTTTTTTGAAGATTGTAAGGTGAATATATGAAAGTGAAAATTTGTGGTATTACTGATGTTGAAACAGCAAAATGTGCTTGCGAATACGGAGCAGATGCAATCGGATTTGTTTTTGCAGAAAGTAAGCGGAAAATTACTCTGGGGCTAGCGAAAGAAATTATTGGGGAGCTTCCAGCACACGTATTAAAAATCGGGGTTTTCGTAAATGAATCAGTTGAAGTGATTCAGAAGATTGCAGATGAGTGCGGGTTAACGCATGTGCAACTACATGGGGATGAAGAGAATCATCAAATTAGAAGATTGAATATTCCGTCTATAAAATCGCTAGGAGTAACTTCAGAGAGTGATATGAAAAGCGCTCAAGCATATGAAACGGATTATATATTGTTTGATAGCCCGAAAGAAAAGTTTCATGGAGGAAATGGAAAGACATTTTCATGGGAATTACTTGAGCATATGCCAAAAGAGTTGCGAAAGAAAACGATATTAGCTGGTGGATTAAACATCCTTAACATAGAAGAAGCAATTCGAACTGTTCGGCCATATATGGTCGATGTAAGTAGCGGAGTAGAGACAGAAGGAAAGAAAGATCTAAAGAAAATAAAACAATTTATTATAAAATCGAAGGAGTGTTCCAAATGAACTACGCATATCCAGATGAAAAAGGTCACTACGGTATATACGGAGGACGATACGTTCCAGAAACGTTAATGCAATCTGTATTAGAACTAGAAGAAGCATATAAAGAAGCGATGCAAGATGAAGCGTTTCAAAAGGAATTAAATCATTATTTAAAAACGTACGTTGGAAGGGAAACACCGCTTTATTTCGCTGAAAATATGACGAAGTATTGCGGTGGTGCAAAGATTTATTTAAAACGTGAAGATTTGAACCATACAGGAGCTCATAAAATTAACAATACAATCGGTCAGGCACTACTTGCAGTACGAATGGGCAAGAAAAAAGTTGTCGCTGAAACAGGAGCAGGACAACACGGAGTGGCAACTGCTACTGTATGTGCCCTACTCGGATTAGAATGCGTCATCTTTATGGGAGAGGAAGATGTGAGACGTCAAAAATTAAATGTGTTCCGAATGGAATTACTCGGAGCGAAAGTAGAAAGTGTAGCGGCAGGTAGCGGCACATTAAAAGATGCAGTGAACGAGGCGCTTCGCTACTGGGTTTCACACGTGCACGATACACACTACATTATGGGATCCGTTCTCGGGCCACATCCATTCCCGCAAATTGTCCGTGATTTCCAAAGTGTAATTGGAAATGAAACGAAAAAACAATATGAGGCGTTAGAAGGAAAGTTACCAGAAGCAGTCGTTGCTTGTATTGGCGGTGGTAGTAATGCGATGGGCATGTTTTATCCGTTCGTACACGATGAAGAGGTCGCTCTTTACGGCGTAGAAGCAGCAGGGAAAGGCGTTCATACAGAAAAGCATGCAGCAACTTTAACGAAAGGAAGCGTCGGTGTTTTACACGGATCAATGATGTATCTTCTGCAAAACGAAGAAGGGCAAATTCAAGAAGCGCACTCTATTTCAGCAGGACTCGATTATCCAGGTGTTGGTCCAGAACATAGCTTGCTAAAAGATATTGGCCGCGTTTCTTATCATTCAATTACTGATGATGAAGCGTTAGAAGCATTTCAATTATTAACGAAAAAAGAAGGAATTATTCCGGCTTTAGAAAGCTCACATGCTGTCGCATATGCATTAAAATTAGCGCCGCAAATGAAGAAAGACGAAGGACTTGTCATTTGCTTATCAGGCCGCGGTGATAAAGATGTAGAGAGTATAAAACGTTATATGGAAGAGGTGTGAAAAATGGGAGTAGAAAAAATTAAAGCAGCGTTTGAAAATGGTAAGAAAGCATTTATTCCGTACGTAATGGGCGGAGATGGTGGACTTGAGAAATTAAAAGAAAGAATTCGTTTTCTAGACGAAGCAGGAGCAAGCATCGTTGAAATTGGTATCCCGTTTTCAGATCCAGTTGCAGATGGCCCAACGATTCAAAGAGCAGGGAAGCGAGCGCTAGATAGCGGTATAACAGTAAAAGGAATTTTTCAAGCATTAATAGAGGTAAGGGAAGAAGTGCAAATTCCGTTTATACTCATGACATATTTAAATCCAGTACTCGCATTTGGAAAAGAACGATTCATCGAAAACTGCATAGAAGCAGGTGTAGACGGCATCATCATTCCAGACTTACCATATGAAGAACAAAATATTATTGCGCCGTTACTTCGAGAGGCAAACATTGCGCTAATTCCACTCGTTACCGTAACGAGCCCAATTGAGCGAATCGAAAAAATTACGAGTGAATCAGAAGGATTCGTCTACGCTGTTACAGTAGCGGGCGTAACGGGAGTACGTCAAAACTTTAAAGAGGAGATTCGTAGTTACTTAGAAAAAGTAAAATCACACGTCAACTTACCAGTAGTCGCAGGATTCGGTATTTCAACAAAAGAACATGTAGAAGAAATGGTTACAATATGTGACGGAGTTGTTGTTGGAAGTAAGATCATTGAGCTTTTAGAAAATGAAAAACGAGAAGAAATATGTGAATTAATATATGCAACAAAACAAAAAGAAGAGGCGTAAGTCTCTTCTTTTTGTTTTGCGTAATAAATGTTAAAATATACAGAAAATACATTTAATTCAGAGGTGAGAAGGCATGCTAAGACGCAAATTACTGTATCTTCTTTTAACTATACCACTATACGCTTGGCTCATTAGCATGGCGAAAATAGAGTTGATGGCTCTATTTTTAGGATATGTATTTATCTTTTCCAACTTAAATCGCATTCAAGAACAGTCTATTTTAGAAATATGTCTATTTTCGATTAGTATAGAATTATTTAGTATCGTTTCGATTGTATTATTAAACGAATTATTTCTACGGATTCATTCATTTACATTAATGAAATTTGGGAATATTGTATTGCAAGCAATATGTACTTACATTGTGTTTGTTGTGTTAGAAAAAATAATTGGGCAGCAGACAGTTTTTCAGAATAATAGAAAATGGGGTGAATGAAAAGGGGCCAAACGGCTCCTTTTTTGAATCTGTTGTAAAAACAATTGAAAATTATGTCATCTGTTATATAATAGTTAAAAATTGTATTTTAAACGAAATGAGATGATAACATGGCCATATTGTTGGCACTTATCCCAATTATGATGATTTTCATTTGTTTATTTTTATTTAAACAAACGTCATTAAGATCCTCGTTAATTTCTTATGCAGTGTCTGTCGGAATCGTTTTACTCTCGCCAACGTTTCGATTAGGGATAAGTGAAACTGTGCACGCAACGATTAAAGGATGGTTAATTTGTTTTATTGTCGGGTACGTTTTATTTTTCGGTATTTTTTTATTTCACCTCATGAACAAAATGGGATACATCGATCAAGTAGCACGTTTTTTAGAAGAAATCACACATGATCGCTTATTACAAATGCTGCTTATGTGTTTTGGCATTTGTCCGCTTATTGAATCAGTAAGTGGATTTGGTATTGGATTCATGGTTGCAGCACCTATTTTTCTTTCGCTAGGCTATAAACCATTTCAAGCTGTACTGCTCTCATTCATCGGCTTACTAGCTAGTTCATGGGGCGCAATGGCAACGGGTACGATTATCGGTTCGCAGCTAATAAATATGCCTCTTACAACACTTGGTACAAATACAGCGCTATTAAGTATTCCGATGTTTGCTTACTTCGTTATTCTTTCTTTACACGTTGTTGGCGGCTGGCAAGCGGTTATAGAAAAGTGGAAAGAAGGAGTAGGGTTCTTTCTATTATTTTCTCTCGGAATATATCTTTCTAATGCGTACGTAAGTGTTGAACTAGCCGGGATATTAAGTTCTATCGTTACGATTACATTTGGCTTTCTTATCATTAAATTAAAAGGAAAAAGTGGGCAAAATCTTATAACAGAACATGCCGCTGCAACGGAGAGAGAAGTATCCATTATAAAAATTATTAGCCCTTATATATTTCTAACAGTTTGTATTTTACTTTCTCGCCTCGTTCCAGCATTACATGATTTGTTCAGATCATATGCGGTTCTTGATTTGAAATCATACTCTTATAAACTAGAGTTACTATATTCACCAGGATTTTGGCTCGGTATGACTTGCTTATTTACTATTATTTTCTTCCGCATCCCGTCTAATATTATTAAACAATCATTCTCACAAACGATCAAACAATGGATTCCATTTGCTATTACGACGACAATGTTTATCGCCATTTCAGAACTAATGGGTGCATCAGGCATGCATTCATTACTCGCAAAGACAGCTGGTGATACATTTGGAACCTTTTTCGTTTTCGTTGCGCCGTTTATTGGCGCTATTGGTGGATTTTTAACAGGTAGTAACGCAGGATCAAATGCAATGTTTATAAAACTACAAATGCAAACCGCACAAAACGTAGCACTCCCGTGGCAATATGTCACAACACTTCAAAACACCGCATCATCAGTAGCGACAATCGCTTGTCCATCACGGATTACACTAGGTGCTTACTTATGTAATATCCCTTACCGTGAAAATGAACTATTAAAGAAGACGACGTTAATGATCTTTGGTGCGGTTTTGCTTGTAGTGGTAGAGGTTATTGTTTGGTATATGTTGAGAAATTAAAAATCCTCCTAACATAGGAGGATTTTTTTTATGAATGGATAATGTTTTAAATATGAAAAGCTTCTACTAAGTCAACAACCCGCCACTTAACACCCTTACGGGTCGTTTGAAGTGGGGGCTTGCGTCTGTCGGAGTTCGACAGTGCTTCTACCCTCATAGAGAGCAACTACGCTTATTCCTACCCAGTAGTACGAACGAGCAATGCTCTCCTACCTTAGTATGGTGGAGCATAAGGACGGTTGACTTCGCCCCTACCACAAGAGCTATACTCCTGTGGTAACTACACTGATATGCTTAATTCCCTTACGGTGTAGATTCATCGCACCAATACGGTCATCATTTGATTGGTATTGGCAATTTTTACACTTAAAAGTGTGTAGCTTTTTATTACGATTCGCTTTTTCAATGTTTCCGCACTTAGGGCAAGTTTGGGAAGTATATTTGGGGTCTACCACAATTACCTTTTGTCCATTCAATTCAGCTTTATACTCAAGCATTTGACGGAACTGATAGAAAGCCCAAGATACAGAAACATAGCGGTTTTTCACTCGTACTTTCTCTGTCGCAGAACGAACCCCTGTTAAGTCTTCTAAAACAAACATAGTACCTCTAGGGTATGCCTCAACGAGTGCCTTTGTAATTTGATGGTTTACATCAGTTACATAACGGTTTTCTCTTGAGCCAATTTGTTTTATTTTCTTACGAGAAGATGGTGTTTGTCGTGTTTGTAATTGCTTACGAGTAGCTTTAAATTTACCACGCTTATGTTTAACAATATTTCCGTTGTAGAAGGTTGTTTTGCCCTGACTATCATAAGTGGTTGCAAGGAAGTTGATTCCTAAATCAACACCAACGATGTTGTTTACATCTGCGAAATCTAATGTTTGGTACTCTTTTGTCATCGGGATATGTAAGAACCACTTTTTGTACTTATGCACTAATTTAGCAGTACCAAATTTCCAAGTGCTGTTGAAGTATTTCTTCATAGCCTTACGCTCATAATTTAGTTTTAGGCGACCTTCAAGCGTGTTTACACTAAATTGGTTTTTGGTTAGTGAATAATCTCGATTCCAGACTAAATCATATTCTGCAAGTTTGAAGTCAATCAAAGACCATTCATGTCCATTTGATTTAGCCGACTTGTAACGAGCAATTACAGTTTTCATCACAGATTGAGCCATTTGACTTTTTAACCTAAATTGATTTCGCAAATCAGAATAATATAAGTTATTGAGATTTACTTGATTAAGGTTCTTTGTTTCAAATATGTGTTTTGATAACCAATTACAAGCCTTGCGGTAAGCGTTCGTTGTTATCTTTAGACTTTCAGCTTGATTATCGGAAACATGGATTTGTATTTTTGCAGTAATTGTAGGCATTATTTTCACCGCCTTTCACAAATTAAATTGTAACAGATTTTTAGTGAAAGCAAACAACTTAAGTAGAGAAAGTAGGAGGCAAGGTGGAAGTTTCAGATACTTGATATGGTACAGAATCTTAGGATTTTTAACGTACCATACCGTATCTGCCGGCAATTCCTCCCCCACTTATCGTTGGGCTATCGCCCTTCACACGATTGAAGTAGGGGGTATCCTTGCCGATTTTAGATGAATAGGAGATGAAATGTATGCCCCTAAAAAACTACGGTGTGTTAAAAGGTACAGTTATACAATCAAAGATTGGAAAAGGGAAAACACCTCATTATCAAGTTCATTTACAAGATGAAGTAGGAGTAGATTATCGTATTGCAATTAACGTAAAATCGCAAAGTTATCCGTCAGAAGTTTTATATTTTGCGAGTAACAATATTAAATCAGAAGCGATTCATATTTTACCGACATTACCATTCGGTTTTACAGAAATAAAAAACAATGAACCGAAAGTGGCTTTAGATTATGTAAGAGGAAATCTATTTGATTCAAAACAAATGATTCCTTTGCCTCCCGAAAAAGCAGGAGCAGATAATGATTTAAACGAAAAAATAGAACGTTATATAAAGCGAGCGATAGAAGAAAAAGCGATTATTTACGCGTTTGGTGAAAGATGGGGACCAGAAGAAAACACACCAGATTCCTATTTTCATTTCAAACCAGGAAACGGTATACATGATATTCACATGAATCAAGGGAATGTAGAGAAATGGAAAGGTGATAATGGCATATGGCAAGACGGAGGGATACTCATTCACTTTGAAAAGGAAGAAGAATGGATTGGTATCTTTCTTGCATTCCAATCACAGTCATGGTGTACCGATGAAGAAGGGCATGCTCGTGTGCCTGTTGAGCATTGTGATTATAAGGGGAATAATTAATAAGAAGAGGGCGTTCAAAAAGAACGCCCTCTTCTTATTTTATAAAACGAAAAACTAACGAGTGTAGAAAGACAAGAGAAAAGCAGTGCTACACTAGAAAACGCAATGAGATACATATTATATTTCATAACCTGTCCAATTAGCTGGTTACTGTCGTATTGAAACAGTCCCGCTATGATGTTGAATAAAAATAAAACGATAAACATGACGATAACTCCGTCTATTGATCCTTTAATGTCTGGTTTACTTAAAGCGATATGTGCGGAAATACAAATGGCGATAAATAAAAATAACCAAAAGGAAGGATTCAATAAATTGCCGATTGTAAATAAGCTTTTCAATAATACAAACGTCGACAAGAGCATGTTTTGAATCATTTCTACATTAATAGAAGTAGAAGCGATCGTTTTTTCGAGAGTTGTATTAAATAAAAAATATGATTCTGGTACGAAATAGCGCATTAAAAGGATTAATGCAGTAATACCAGAAATAATAGGCCCGATGCCGATGAAGAAATTCCCAATTCGTTGATACACACTTTTTTGATTGTATTGATGTTGTACGTAACCTAATGCTCCTTGACTTGTATCTGTTGGGAAAAACTGCGTTGCTACAATTTTATGACGGAACAGTACGCACATAATGGCATGTCCAAGTTCGTGGATCGGAACACCAATCCACGCCGTTAAAAGGAATCCTTTTCTTCCGAAAGCCCTCGACCAATACATTCGTGTTAGTGATTCTAAATAACCTAATAGAAATCCAATTACAATGATAACGCCAATTAAGGAAAATAATTGGATTACGCTTGTAAGGAGTATTTGAAAAATTGAGTTTACCAATTCCATTGTCTTTCATCCAATCTGTTAAAAATGTTATTTGTTCTGTTTCATAATAGCATTATTTTTCAAGATTGCTAGCATATATAATTTCTTTTGAAAGAAGGATTTCAGAATCTTTTTCTTGTAGTCATGTTTTATGTACAAAGTCATATATTGAATTTGTAACACCCTATATGGTATATGCTTAAGGAGGGATGAGAGAATGAAATGTCCGTCATGTCATACAGAAAATGCAGCAGAGGCAAAGTTTTGCGGGAATTGTGGACATTCGTTAACGGAAGAAGTAGTGGCAAGTAGTGGTCAAGAAGAAGGGCCGGAACAAGCACGCGCGGCACAAGTAAAGGAAACTCGGCCAAATGAAACGGTAGAGCAAGCGAAGCGGTTTGCGAGCGGCTATTTTCAATTTTTTAAACATGCATTACAAGCACCGACAGCGATTATGAAAAGCGGCACGATTGAAGTAAGAAATGGAATTGTAAGTCTTGTTCTTATTTGTTTTTTAGGAGCATGTATTTTTTATAGAATGATGAGTGCAGCATCAGCAGTTACGAGAACATTTGCACCAGATATATCTACTCCCACATTTTTTGTAGAATCTATAACGGTCTTTTTCTTTTTATTAATTTTAATTTTATTTGTCGGATTTATTATTTTTGTAAGTGGTAAGATGATGAAATCATCTTTTTCGTTTCTTGAAGTATTCGGTATATGGGGAACGCTAGCGACGCCGGCTATTGCTATATTAGTCCTTTCTTTTCTTTTTAGTTTCTTATTAATCTTTTTCTTACCGATATTATTATCGGTAGCTGCAACTTATATAGGGATTAGTATAACTGTAGCCATATTAAAGCTAGACAATGGCGGATTAGATCTCGTGTACACACTTATTATTGCAAATGTTTTAATTGGAATTGCAACATTTATTGTACTTTGGTCTTACATTAGCACGATAATTCAAGCCTTAACACAGGGAATAACTGGCTTCTAATGAAAAGGTGGTTGACTGGATGAATGTATGTACAAAGTGCGGAATTCAGTTTGAAGATGGTGTGCAATTTTGTCAAAACTGCGGGACGAAGAGGGGAAGTCCTGTAGTAAAGAAGAACATGAGCGGTGGTGCAAAGGTTGGCATTACACTGTTAGCACTATTTGTTATAGCGATTATTGGATTATATTTGTACGGATCATCGTATTATACGCAGGTGGCACAAGTAGATCGGATGATTACGATTTTACAAGAGAGGGACGGAGAGAAATTAGCTGAGATCATTACGGCAGATGATCAATCGGTTATGATAACAAAAGAGAGTTTAACGCCTCTATTTTCATATATAAAAGAAAATCCATCGTATGTGAATGAATTAAAAGAATATTTGAGACAAGGTGAAAAACAACGGGACGGAATAGAAAGAGCTGATTTTTCGTTAACGAAAGACGGAAAGTATTTCTTTATATTTGATCGGTATAAATTGAAAGTGAAGACGTACTATACCACTTTGCTTACAAATGAAAAAGGCGTATCGTTAAAAATGAACGGAAAAGAAATTGATAAGACAGATGACAAAAAGTTTGAGAAGCAATATGGGCCGTTTCTTCCGGGCAATCAAGTGTTTCAATCAGAATATAAAAATGATTATGTAAAACTATCGCGTGAGGAAAAGGTTGTACTTATGAAACAAAGCCAAAATAACGTAATGATAGATTTAACGTTGCAAGGTCAATATATTACAGTTCAAACGAACGCGCCTGGTGCAACATTGTACGTAAATCAAAAACCAGTTACAGCACTGGCAGGAGAAGAAATTACATGGGGGCCTATAGCGACTGATGGAAGTACGACGATTTATTTAGAACGAAATGGAGAAAATGGAAGGGAAACGACGAAGGTAGAAACGGTAACGGCACTTCCGTCTTATAATCTTCCATTTCAAAAGAAAAGTACAGAAAAAACAGTTGTTTATAATGTTACTCCGCCATCTACCACTCCGTATGTATATAATGGTTTCATTTTCCCAGATAGTGATATTCGAAAATTAACGAGTACAGATTTAGCATATTTATCGAAAGAACAGTTGAAAATTGCTAGAAATGAAATATATGCAAGGCATGGACATATTTTTCAGACGAAAGATATGCAAACGTATTTTTCAAAACAATCTTGGTATAGAGAAAATCCATATTTTACAGGAAAGCTAACAGATATTGAAACTTATAATGTTGAACTCATCAAATCAAGAGAATAAACATGTGAAAAAGGTACAGTGCATAACTGTACCTTTTTTATGGTTATTTATCTGAACCAGGATCCCTTGAGAAAAAGATGTGAAAGAGAAATGTGACTTTACTTGATCCTCCTGATGTACTAGCTTGTATATGTGATAAAGGACCAGATGTTAGGGCTGCCTCGGAATGGGGGGGTACGACTATTTTGAGCGCATGATCTGATTCTGGTGAAGCAGTAACAGTTATTGTATCGTCAGAGAAGTTCAGAATTTTAACTGAACCGACTGGAAAGATAGACTTGCCAGCATGTGATGCTGAAGCGAATTGGGTAGCTTTCCAAATATCTTGCGCAAACGTATCATCGTTAGATAACCAGGCACGAGCGCTGTATATTGTCGCATTAATGGAAAATTCTTGGTCAAGTGAGAGGGCGGGTTTCGGTTCTTTTGGTTCTTGCGGTTCATCTGGAAGCTGGGCGAGAAGGCCGGCGCACATATATTTCACCTACTTTCAATAGTAACTGTTATAGCATATTAAACATGTTGTTTATGAGACACGACGGCTACCTATTCAGGCATAGGTTTGTGCACCAAATTTGAAGATAAAATCCTCTTTCTTTACAATGGAAGTAGGTGTTATTTCTATAAAATATGGAAAACGTAAAGAGTATGTAAAAAAGAAGGAGTGGTAAAGTGAACTATGTCATTATTGGCGGAGATGCAGCTGGTATGAGTGCAGCTATGCAAATTGTTAGAAACGATGAAAATGCAAATGTTGTAACTTTAGAAAAAGGTGAAATTTATTCATACGCTCAGTGTGGATTACCGTATGTCATTAGTGGTGCTATCGCTTCAACTGAAAAGTTAATCGCGCGCAACGTAAAGACGTTTCGTGAGAAATATGGAATTGATGCGAAAGTGCGTCATGAAGTAACGAAAGTAGATACGGAAAAGAAAATGGTGTACGCAGAGCATACGAAGACGAAGGATGTCTTTGAATTTCCATATGATCGATTATTAATTGCGACTGGAGTGCGTCCTGTTATGCCAGAATGGGAAGGACGGGAATTACAAGGCGTTCATCTTTTAAAAACAATTCCTGATGCTGAGCGCATATTAAAAACGCTAGAAACGAATAAAGTTGAAGATGTAACGATTATTGGCGGTGGTGCCATTGGACTTGAGATGGCAGAAACATTCGTCGAACTTGGTAAGAAAGTAAGAATGATTGAGCGAAATGATCATATCGGTACGATTTATGATGCAGATATGGCAGAGTACATACATAAAGAAGCAGATAAGCATCATATTGAAATTTTAACGAATGAAAATGTAAAAGCATTTAAAGGAAATGAACGAGTAGAAGCAATCGAAACGGATAAAGGTACGTATAAAGCAGATCTTGTTTTAGTGTCGGTTGGAGTGAAGCCAAATACTGATTTTCTTGAAGGGACAAATATACGTACAAATCATAAAGGAGCAATCGAAGTAAATGCATATATGCAAACGAATGTGCAAGACGTATATGCAGCCGGTGATTGCGCAACACATTACCACGTTATAAAGGAAATTCATGATCATATCCCGCTCGGAACGACTGCCAATAAGCAAGGGCGACTTGCTGGACTGAATATGCTTGATAAACGAAGAGCTTTTAAAGGTACGTTAGGCACAGGCATTATTAAATTTATGGATTTGACACTCGCAAGAACAGGGTTAAATGAAAAAGAAGCAAAAGGGCTACACATTCCGTATAAAACGGTCAAAGTAGATTCTACAAATATGGCGGGCTATTATCCAAATGCAAAACCACTTTACTTGAAATTACTATATCGCTCCGATACGAAACAATTATTGGGCGGGCAAGTAATTGGAGAAGAAGGCGTAGATAAACGTATTGATGTGATCGCGATGGCACTTTTCAATAAAATGAGCATTCATGATTTAGAAGATGTCGATTTAAGTTATGCACCACCATATAACAGCGTTTGGGATCCAATTCAGCAAGCGGCAAGGAGAGCAGAATAGCACTTTTTAAAGTGCTATTTTTTTGTTAAAGGTAGGTAAACTTTTTTAGCGAATAATAAAGAGGAAGAAACAGTTACATATAGGGAAGGGGATCTTTAAAAATGTTTGTAACACTTCAAATAGTTCAAGAATCAGAAAAAGAAATATTGCGTAATTTGTATGCACTATATCTTCATGACCTCTCTACATTCACTCCCAATATAACGATTGAGGCAAATGGATTTTTCGAATACGAAGATTTGCACATGTTTTGGGAAAATGACGGAATCACTCCGTATTTTATTAAAAGTGATAATGATATTGTAGGATTTTTGTTACTACTGGAACGTCCTTTTTTGAAGAAGGAAAACAACTTTGGTATAAATGACATTTTCATATTGAATCAGTACAAAGGGAAAGGAATCGGTAAACAAGTTATTGCGAATGTACTAAAAGAGAAACGAGGGCAGTATTTCGTTATCGAACTTGTGAAAAATATACCAGCAGTTTCTTTTTGGAAGAAAGTATATAGGGAGATAAACATCGAATTTGATGAGAAAACACAGTTAATTGATGATGAAGAATGTCTCGTTCAAACGTTTGAAATATAATGAAATCGATGCACCTAGTATATTACTTTGAAATTTAACTTTATTTCGAATATACCGTTTACCCTTGAAAACATAGTACTTATCGCTTATATTTTCATATAGTATTTATTTTTAAATAAAGCAATGAACGAACCAGGGGGCGCAGTATGGCAATTAACATGAAAACAATCGAAGAATGGATTGCTGAATCAAACGCAAGACATGAAGAAGACTTTGGAAACGTTGTTGAAGAGATGAAAGAAGTATGCATCGGACTTGATAACGCGACATTAATCTATACGAAAAATGTATTTTGTTTCGGTAAAAAAGTAGAAGTCTTTTTCTTCTTCCAAGACCATGTCGTGATTGGACAAGAAAAAGACGAATGTATTGAGATTGAAAAATTAAAGTATGATGCTATTACACATAGTAACTTAAAAACAA
This sequence comes from Bacillus sp. FSL K6-0268, assembly GCF_038005425.1. Taxonomy (NCBI): domain Bacteria; kingdom Bacillati; phylum Bacillota; class Bacilli; order Caryophanales; family Bacillaceae; genus Bacillus; species Bacillus sp. FSL K6-0268. The sequence goes on along the minus strand of NZ_JBBOTF010000001.1, from coordinate 2,125,640 downwards.
ATGATAAAAATACAATGCTAGAATTAAAGTTTGCTAACGGACAATCTATCAATTTAGATAGTTTAAATGATAACTACGGTACGAAAAATTGGTTATTTGCTAGACAAATTAAGAGTATTTTTAAGTTAATCTAGTAGTAAAAGGCAGACATTTGTGAACTGACCCCATAAAGTTAGACAGGTTGTTTCATTAGGCTGCCTTTTAGTTTTGTCTTAATTCTTTTGTGATTATAATAATCGATATATTTTTTAAATTCTTGTTTAAAATGTTCTATGCTTTCAAAATCTTTTAGATAAAGAAATTCAGATTTCATAATACCAAAGAAACTTTCAATAACCGCATTATCGTAACAGTTCCCTTTATGCGACATACTTTGCGTAATCTTGCGTTCTTTTAGGGCGTGACGATACTTCTTCATTTGATAATGCCAGCCTTGATCAGAGTGAATAAGGAGTTCGTCTTCTTCTGTCAATTGTTGAAAAGACTTCTCCAACATCTTCGATACAAGTGAATAGGTTGGTCTTGAATCAATTGTATAAGCGATTATCTCTCCATTCAATAGATCTAAAATAGGTGATCAGTAGAGCTTCTCGCCGCATAATTTAAATTCTGTTATGTCTGTAACCCATTTTTCGTTCGGCTTTTCCGCTTTAAAATTACGTTCTAAAATATTTGGCGCAATCTTACCTACTTGTCCTTTATACGAGCGATATTTTTTCATACGAACTAGACTCTTTAAACCTAACTCTTTCATAATTCGTTGAACTTTTTTATGGTTGGTTTTGTGTCCTTGGTTCATTAACTCATCGCGAATACGGCGATATCCATAACGACCTTGGTGTTCATCGTAAATGTTTTGAATTAAGATCTGTAGCTCTTTATCTTTATCTGGCCGATTAGAATTCTGTATCCAGTAGTAATATGTACATTGTGGGAGTTCTGCTAATTTTAAAAGTGCCTTCACCGGAAATGCTTTCCTTAGTTCATAGATTACTTGCGCCTTATCTTGTTTGGTGATTTTTCCTTGTTTTGAACTAAGGCATTCAACTTTTTTAAATAAGCATTCTCCATACGCAAACGCTCCAATTCAGCTTGTAATGCTTCTACTGACTCTTCTGTTTGTGTTTGTTTCTTTAATTGATTTTTGATTGTCCTTAGTCATAGATTGACGCCCCTTTTTCTTCGATTTAGGGGCGTCTACTCCTTTTTGATGTAGCTGAATACGCCATTTTCTAATAAGTCCAGGTAAAGAAATATTAAAAATAACTGCCGTTTCGTTTGGAGACGTCCCATTTTCGAACATATAATTTAGTACGTCTAGTTTATACTGTGCAGAATACGTTGTATAGCCTTTTTCAAAGGCCTGGATTCTATGATATTCAAATTGTTTTATCCACATGCGAACCACTTCGTGGTTCGCTCCCAATAATTCGCAATATCTTTTATACTCTCACTTCCATCTTGATAATGTATTACTGCATTCATTTTGTCTTCTGAAGTAAATTTAGTCATAAAAAAACTGCACCCAATTGTTAGACTGTGTCTAACAAATTGGGTGCAGTTCATTATAGGGTCTGCCTTTTTTAGTATGTGTTATAAATGAAAATGATGAGTAAATTTTTTATGATGGAGAAATCGTAAATGAAATCATATCAATTAAAATTTATATATATATCAATATTCGGGAAAAGGATATTGATTTTCTGACAAATAACGATGAAAATAAAGTGCTCCAATAACAATCTGAGAAAAAGCAGATCATGGTAGGCATTGCTATTAAGTTAAGAAAATTATTGCCCTAAAAAATAAAAAATGAGCTAAATTTATATAAATAGCTGTGGAGAGATGAAAATTTCGTTTTGGATTACTTCAGGATATTAATTTAACAGATAATACTTATATATAGAATTTACATAAAAACTAGATGAACTCCAGATACGCGTTTTATGATGAATCTTTTCCTCAATATAGTGTTAAGAATTTTTCCTTTTTGTAACTGAAACATTGAATGTGGTAATTCTAATACTAGGAATAGTTCTTTTACAGCCAATTCAATTTTTTATGCCAAACACTTAGTGTTTAACTCTTTTTTTTAGTTGATTTTTCTAAAAAAATAATTTGCTATTCATATATACTTTTGGATCGAGTCCTGTTCCGCTTCAATCATGTTTTTACTGTTCTTATAGAAGTATTATATTCTCTCGTATTTATGATGAAGGTAAATTTGATTCATGAAATACCAGTTAAGGTAGCTTTTAATCGGACCTATAAATTTTTAATAATAAAATTATGTATCTAAAGAATAAAAAAGAAGGTAATTGGATATTTATGTGCAAATTATTAAATGATATTTAAAAAAAACAATGGAATTATTATAATATAATTTGCATTTAAAGTATTATAAGGATATTAATATATAATTTGACATTTTTTTACTTGTGATGTTATAAATATATTAGAATTTATATATTTTATTTGAAATGTAGTTTATGAGATGAAAATTTTGTATTAAGGGGACATAATGATTGAATCTCTTGATAAATTAGGAATTGATTTTCTTATTGAATATGATTAGGAATAATTTTTATACTTTAGAATATGTTGAATTAATTATATAGAATGAAATGGAAGAACTGTCAAACCCAGAAAAGGTAATCAATATATAATTTGACATTTTTTTACTTGTAATGTTATAAATATATTTAGAATTTATATATTTTATTTGAAATGTAGTTTATGAGATGAAAATTTTGTATTAAGGGGGCATAATGATTGAATCTCTTGATAAATAAGGAATTGATTGTTTACAAAGAAAACAATGAGATTATTTTATTGAATATGATTAGGAATAATTTTTATACTTTAGATTATGTTGGATCTATTATATGGAATAAAATAGAAGAATTATCAAATCTAGAAAAGGTAATTAATGCTGTTTCTGAAGAGTTTGATGAAGAAGAAGATGTAATTAAGGATGAAATATTAGAATTCGTCCGGAATTTACAGAACATTGATGCTATTAAGATTCATGGTAGTATTTAATGAGATTTTATGTGTTAGCTGGCATTTTAATTGATTTAGTGGGAAGTGATTGAAATGAAGTGGTTTTTAATTTCTGTTTCATTTGAGAAGGTGGATGTTGCAAATCATAATATTCAAAAAGAAATTTTTGCTGAATTTAAAAAATTAGTAACTGAAATTCATGTGAAAGTTGATAATTATCAATTTAGTTTTGCAAGTAATGAAAGGAATTTAGTCAATGAGTTTAATTTTGAGGATGTATTAATAGTAGGTGATATTGCATTACATAATAAAGAAGAAATAATAAAAAAATACAATTTGGATAAAAGACTAGATACAAATATAGAAAATGAAAAATTGCTTGTTTACTTATATAAAAAAAATGGAATCGAATTTGTTGAAGATATGGTAGGAGAGTTTGCATTTATATTATATGATCAAAAGAAGCAAAAATTTTATGCTATAAGAGATCAAATGGGAGTAAAAACTTTATTTTGGATAAAATATAACAATTGTTATATTTTTGCAAGTGACATTTTTTTATTAACAAAATTCTTTAACCTTAATGATATAAATTTCAATTACTTTAAGGAGTTTCATGAAAGAAATGGGATAGTAGATACTGAAATAACTCCTTATAACAATGTATATAGGGTACCAAGTGGTGGCTACATAATTTCAACAAAGGACACATTTAATCTACATAAATATTGGGATTTATCTTGTATTTCAGAAACTATAGTCCACAAAAAAGAATCAGACTATTGGGAAGAGTTTTCGCAATTGCTTTTTAAATCGGTAGAGGATAGATTAATTAAAGGTATGGGGAACTCTATAATGCTCAGTGGAGGAATGGATTCCACGTCGATATATGCCATTGGTAAAAATTTAGAAAAAATGGATAATGGTTTCCGTGTGGAGGGAGTTAGTGCAGTTTTTGATGAATTAAAAGAATGTGATGAAAGGGAATATATTTATGATTTGATAAATAAGTATCATGCCAAAGAGATATTTTTGAATTGTGATAATATATTGTTGTTTGAAAATTTTCCGGACAATGTACCTTTTTCTTATGAACCAAACGTAAATTCTATATCTTTTAATTTTACATATAACACTGTAAAAAAAGCAGTAGATAATGGATTATCCAATGTATTTAGTGGGTATGCTGGAGATCATCTTTTAACAGGTTCTTTGTATATAGCACGAGATTTTTTACGAAAAGGACAATTCGTAAAAGCATTATCCTATGTAACAAATTATTCTATAGTTAATAACACATCTGCCTTTGAAAATTTCATTCAATATATATTAACGCCTAATATTCTTAAAGAACATAACGTAGTTAAAAGTACTACCTATTATGAAGAAATAGGAAAAAAATTTAAAAATATTAAACATTTTCACCAAAAAGAGTTGTACTATCAGATGTCTAATGCGAAGTCGCACTTATATACAGATAGAGTAATAGGAGCAATAGCTGGTGCGGATATAAATCATCCTTTTTTGGATAGAAGGATAGTGGAATATGTTTATAAAATCCCTGGTGAACTTAGATTTTCAGAAGAGAATACAAAGCATATTTTAAGAAAATCTATGGAAAAACATTTGACACCAAGTATAGTTAATAGGTTTGATAAGACAACTCATCTTGCTTACATATATAAAAGTATTAGACAGAATTGGGATAGTATATTTAAAGTAATGGAAAATCCTTTGGTTGTTGAGAAACTTAATCTTATTTCCCCAGATTCGTGGAAGGAAGAAATGAAAAAATGGAGAAATGGTAGTCCGAATAGAAATGACTTTTGGACATTATTTGCAATTGAATTGTGGTTAATAAAATATTATAGAAAATTAAATGACATAAGGAATAATTAAGAAATATAGTTAATTAATAAATAACGTAATATTTTTATAAAATAATATTTATTTCTAATCACAGAGATTAATTGAAAAGTTAATATCCAGGATTGGTGTAAAACTATTGCGTTATTTATTGAAAAAATTAGGAGGAGTTCTTATGATGAAAAAATTTGTTAAACCATCTATTGTAGATTGTGGAAAAAGTGAAAGTGTAATTAAAGGCAAATCTGGTTGGGGTGCTGAAGGTTTTACGTTGGATAAAGTGGGTAGCCGTATGACGAATAAATTCCAGTCGACTCATATTGAACCTGGAGTTTTGAAGACTACGAAATAAAAAATACGTAATAGCGTCAAGAAAATAATAATTTCTTAATAGTCAATAAATAAGTAAATAAATAACGCAATATTTTTTATATTCTATAAAATAATGAAAATTATAGATAATTCACTGATGGGGAATCTTATAGTCTATTGAATGTGTCATTTAGATAGGGATTTTTAATTAGAATTGTTACTCTTTCGTGCAAAGAAAGAGTAACGTTCTTACCCATTGATAGCCTTTCGAGACTTCAATGCTATTAAAATGAAATTATTATAAATATTTTTTATAAATAAGTAGATTGAATTAGGATGATTTTAATGTAAAATATGTAAAAAAAATAAAAAAATGTTGAAAATTTACTTTTTATAGTTTAATATATAGATGTAATAAGGTTTAAGTTGTTTGAGGAGGTTTGTTTTGAACATAAAACTTAATAAAGATCTAATAGTTTTTGAAGAAGATGAAGAGATTTTACTGATTAATATGAAAGAGAATACGTTTCATTCTCTAGATTCAATTAGCTCTATTATATGGAATAAGATAGAAGAATATAAACAAGTAGATGATGTAATAAAATTTATATCTGAAAATTCTGACGGGGAAAAAGGAATTATTAGAAAAGATATAACAGAGTTTATCTATAATCTAGAAAAGGTAGGAGTAATAGAAATTGATGAAAAAGTTTAGAATGTACTATAGGTTTGTATCTATGTATGTGCTACTAGCTCGCTTTGATTTAGGTTTATCAAAACGGGGATTTACTGAAACTTTTAAAAGGTATTCAAAAAAATATTATAGTCAAGAAACTAGTTACCAAATTTCAGAAAGCTCAGTGGTTGAAATAGAAGAGTTTTTCACATTGTTAAATATTGTATGTGCTTGGTATCCTAGGAAAGCGGATTGTATTCACAAAACACTAATTGGTTATAGAATTTTGCATTCTAGATATTCCATACCAGTTGAAATGGTAATAGGAGTTCGTAAATTTCCTTTTCAAGCCCATGCATGGTTAATGCTAAATAACCAAGATTTATTAATGGATGAGGAATCTAACGAGTACAAAGTAATTTTAAGTTCATATAAATATGTGCAGGGGGAACAATAAGTTGAATTGGTTTTTAGTTTCAATAAAAAACACAGATGTATACTCCGATGAATTTAGTATATTAGAGAATATTCATAGAGAATATAATGGGAAAAATGTGAAAGAAATAAAAGGTAGAAAAGGAAAAGTGAACTTTGCATATGCAACAAATCGAGTTAATGAAATACAAGAAATTCAGTTTAATGCTGTAGTTGTTATTGGAGATATAAGAATACATAATCGTGATGAAATAATGAATCGGTATAATTTAGATGTTTCATATTACTCTAAGAAAGATAATGCTGCATTAATTAGTGAGATTTATACCCAAAGAGGAATTGAAAGTATTAAGGATTTAGTAGGAGAATTTGCATTTGTAATTTTTGATGAAAAAAGTAATAAAGCGTATGCAGTAAGAGATCATTTAGGGGTGAAAACACTATTTTGGATTCAACTTGAAAATGAATTTGTTTTTTCTAGTGATATATTTCTAATGAAAGATTTCTTTAATATAAAAGATATTAATTATTCTTATTTTAAAGAATTTCACGAGAAAAATGGGATAGTTGATACTCCAATAACGCCATTTAATAACGTTAATAGGTTGCCCAGTGGACAGCATATGGTAGTAGAAAATAAAAAGGTTGAATTAACGAAGTATTGGGATTTATCCGACGTTAAAAGTACAATCAGTTATTCTAGTGAGGAAGAATATTTCGAACATTTCCGCCAATTATTATCTCAATCTGTACGTAGTAGAATTGTATTAGGGGATAATAACTCTATCATGCTGAGTGGTGGCTTAGATTCAACATCTATTTACGCCCTCGCTAAGAGTAGAGAAAAAATTGAAAATATTTACTCGATTTCATCAGTAAGTGCTGTATTTAACGAATTAAAAGATTGTGATGAAACTGAATATATTGAAGAACTACTTACAAAATATAAAGATACCGGAGAGTATGAAAATTTTGATAAGAGATTAATGTTCGACGATTTCCCTAACAAAATACCTATTGGATGTGAACCTAATGTTAATTCTTTGTATTATGAATTTGCATATAACTTAATTGAAAAATCAGTAGCCAAAGGACAGTATAATATATTAACGGGGTTTGCTGGTGATCATTTGTTATCAGGTACTTTATACATTACTAAGGACTATTGTAATAGATTTCAATTTAAAAAAGCATTTTCGTTTTTAACTGAGTATTCAATGTACACAAATGCATCAGCTTTTAAAAATATGATTAATTACATGATTAAACCCGACATTGCCAAGGAGTTTATTGGGAATAATGAATCTGATTACTACGAGTCGATAAAAAGAAAATTCAAAAAAATAAAAACATACAATCAAAAAGAGTTGTATTTTCAAATTACAAATGCAAAATCTCATTTATATACGGATAGAACAATTGGTGGCTTGACAGGTGCTGATATCTATCATCCTTTCTTGGATAGGAGATTGGTAGAATTTGTATATCAAATTCCAGGCGAGCTTAGAATTAAACCAGATTACTCTAAATACATCCTTAGAGAGTCCATGAGAGAGTACTTAACACCTGCAATAGTAGATCGACTTAATAAAACTGCACATTTAGCTTATACATATAAGAGTTTAAAGAAAAATTGGTCTAATATTATAAAAGCTATTGAGAACCCTAGTATAGTTAGCGAGCTAAAACTAACAACAGCAGAGGAGTGGAAAATATCTCTTGGGAAATGGAGGAATGGTATTGACACGCCATCAGACTTTTTGACTCTCTTATCTATAGAATTATGGTATCGCAAATTTAATCAAAAATAAAATGAATTAGTTATAAGACTATTGTGTTATTTCAAGTAAGAAAAGAAAATGGAGGAATTTAAATTATGATAACTTATGTAAAACCAACAATTGTGGAATGTGGAACAAGTGAAAGTGTTATTAAAGGTGCCTGTGGGTGGGGAACAGAAAACTTTTTAGTCGATAAAGATGGAACTAAAAAAAATAAAACAGTAAGAAAAAAAGTTTCTTATTCTTGTTATGGTCCAGGAGTAGTGAATATTTGTTTCAGATGTCAAACATTCACTAACCAATGTAGCGATAGTTCAAATGAGTGCTAATAATACTAGTAATAATATATAAAATCAAATCAATGTTCAAATAGTCAAAGATAAATATTCTATTGAAATAACACAATATTGTTATAAATCATGCCAGCTGCTGACTGGCATGATTTACTAATGTAATTTTAAAGGAGATTTTAATGAAACTTTTATTACTAGTATTATTATTAGCAATTATATCATATATATACTTTTTTAGAACATTAAAAAAAGATCTATATTTCATGAATAGTATCCAAAAATCGACAGAACATATGGATGGTTCAGTAGACATTGAAAAATACATTATATGCATCGAAAAAAGCATGATTATAGATGACTTTTACTTTTACAAGGATGTAGTTAAAATTATGCCTAAAAATATACCATATGAATTGATTTCTTTTGATTTCTCTAAGGAAGATGATGCTAATTTCAATCTAATAGATAAATTGAAATTGAAAAATATTCCTTCTATACATTTTGTTGATGAACAAAAAAAATCTAAAGAAATTTTTAATTTTAATGATCTAGAAGACAGTTTGAACTCTAGGGAAGTTTTAAAGATAATTAAAGGCGTCTTATACAATAATGAAAGTCAGGGAAATCTAAAATGAAGCTAATTATTATTTTTAAAATTATATTAGGTATAATTTTTTTGAAAAGTAGTTTTAATAAACTAAAAAAACCATATCAATTTTATAAGGCGATAGAAGATTATAAGTTTATACATAATAAATTTCTTCTATATATCGTTCCGTTATTGATAGTAATTGAACAAGTTTTGTCTCTTTGTTTAATCCTACCTGTAAATCCACTTGCATTTTTGATTTTAGGAATTATTCTACAATCATTTTATGTCTTCTTATTATTATTAAATATCGGTAAAAATTTTAAGAACAATTGTCAATGTTTTTCTCTCAATGCACCTGGAATGGTTACAACAAAGAACATAAGTATAAATATTGCTCTTTTAATATCCATAATACTTACATATGGATGGTTACTTAGGCTAGAGAATGGGTAAAAATTCAAATCTATTGAAATGGGAGATTTTAATATGTCCATAATGTCATTAATATTTACAACAGGTTCAGGGATATTATTACTTATTTCTAGTTTGTTAAAAATAATATCTATAAAAGAATCATCCAATGCTATCTATAAAATAACTTTTTTCCCTAAAACCATATCAAAATTATTAGGATATCTATTTCCTTTTTTAGAATTATTAATATCAATTTTATTAATTTTACGTATGTATGATCTTTGGGTCAATACTGTAGCTATTTTAATTATAAGTGTATTTGTAATTATTAATGCTAATGCAATATTTAAACATAATAATGAAGAATGTTTTTGTTTTGGTAAATTTATGAAATCCAGAATGGGAATTGGCGGTTTAATTCAATCGAGTTTACTCTTATTCAGTTTGTTGCCTAATATACTTTTTAATAATTCAAATGTAATTACAGTGCTTTCATTTCAAAAATATAATTTTGAATTTATAGTTATTATTATAACAATTCTTTTATGGGTAATATCTCTCATGCTAATTAGAACTACCATTGATAAATTATTAATTTCGGAGAATTGAAAATGAAGTACAGGAGGGGTTATGATGATAAACAGCCAAATTGCAGTTTCATTAATAATTATTATTTTCATATATATTATTTTACAGTTTTTTATTGTATATCATTTAAAAAATAGATTTAAAGTTAAATCTGGTCCACCTATAGGAAAATGTATTTCCGAACTTGAAATTTTGGATGTAAATCGAAACAAAGTAAAATTAAATAATGTATTAAAAAAAGGGAAAAATCTCATTTTATTTGTTGATATGGATTGTGATCATTGTAATAAAATTATAGATTCTTTAAAGTTAATGAATAGTAGTGTATTAAGTGAAATCCAATTTCTGTTAGCTGATACGGGAGAGAATTTAAAAGGAGTAAAAGAAAAAAATATAGATGCTAATTTTTATTTTTTAAATGAAGAAGAAATATTTGTGAATTTAAATATAAAAGGATTCCCTTTTTATATAGAAGCTGATAATAACAATGTAATTGAAAAAAAGGGATATGCTTCTAGTAATGTTATAATTGAATATTTAGTATAAATCATGAAAGGGGAAGGTATTATGGAAGAAGAACAAATTTTAACTACTCAGAAAGAAGAAAAACCGTTTAAAGCTTTTGTACGTTCACAAATTTACTTTTTGAAATTAATATATAAGGAATATCCAAAGAGTTTTTTGCTGTTTGGTTTATTGGTACTTTTATCCTCAATTTGTCCCCCATTAATTGTATTAGTAAATAAAGAAACGATTGATAGGATTAGTACAATTAATGGGGATTCGAATGCTTTTAAATATGCTCTACTTTTCCTTTTAATATACTTTATCTTAAATTATGCTACAGCAATTTTTACTGAGATAGAAAATTATATTTTCACAAAAATATCGATAACAGTAAATTATGTTTTAAAAGCTTTAATGTCAAAAAAACTTATTCAAATTCCTTTAAAGGAATTTGAAAATAGTGTATTTTACGATTCTATGAAGCTTGCTGATATGGCTATAGGTGGCAATGGTATTAGAGTTATACAAAATTTAATATATGTTGTGGGTAGTATTATTTCTTTAGTAGGTATTTTTGGGATTCTACTAACAATACATTGGTCATTGCCATTTGCTTTATTTTTATCCACTTTACCTGGAATTCTTCTCGCTTTTTGGTCAAAAATCAAAGGCTATCATATGGAGAAAGATATTTCTGAAAAAGAAAGAGAAATGCATTTTACAGATACTTTATTTACAGATAAAAGAAGTTTAAAAGAAATCAAAATATACAATTTGGGTAACTATCTATTAAATAAATGGAAAGTGTTATTTAAGTATACACAGGATAAAAAAATGAGTTTGGCTTTATGGGAGTTAAAATCTAGATCATTTGCGGCATTTGTGTTACAAGTAGCTAGTATGGGAGTATCGGTATTCTTAGTATATCAAATTTTTGATGCTAAATTATCAATTGGTTCATATGTAGCTTTACTTACAGCAGTCACAACTGTACAAGGATTGTTTGGGACAATTGGGGGAAATCTTGGTACTATTTTTGAAACTGCAATCTATAATAATGCATTATTGTCTATCTTAAATTATAGTGAAAACAAAAAAGAAAACTCTCACTTAATTAAGATTAATAATATAGAAAGTATAACCTTAAAGAACGCATCTTTTTGTTACCCAAATTCAAGCACTAAAGTTTTAGATAATGTATCATTGAAAATAAATAAAGGCGATAATATTTCAATTGTTGGATATAATGGCTCGGGAAAAACAACTTTAGCATATTGTATACTTGGTCTATTTGATTTAGAAGAAGGTGAATTAAAAGTTAATAATAATGTTGTTCATACAATTGATATTAATTCTTTTCTTAGTAAAACATCAGCAATTTTTCAAGATTTTATGAGGTATAAATATAGTATAAGAGAAAACATTGGATTCGGTGATTTATCAAAATTGTATAATGATAATGAAATATATGAGGTTCTAAAGAAAGTTGGACTAGATAGTAAACTTTCAAATTATGTTGATGGATTAGATACGTACTTAACAAAAGAGTTACCTAACGGTACTGAACTTTCAGGGGGAGAATGGCAAAAAGTAGCACTTGCTAGAGCTTTTATGAAAGAGTCTGATTTAGTAATATTAGATGAACCTACAGCGGCCTTAGATCCAATAAGCGAATTAAAGGTATTTGAAACATTCTATAGATTATCGAAAAACAAAACGACTTTAACTATATCTCATAGAATAGGGCCAACTAAACGCTCGGACCTTATTATCGTAATGGATAAAGGAAAAATAGTTGAGCAAGGTACTTTTGAAGAGTTAATAAATAACCAGGGTTTATTTTATAAAATGTATGAATCACAATCAGTGTGGTATAAAGATGATTTATTAAAATCAAAAGAAATTAGTTCGGTTCTAATGTAAAATTATGTAAAAAATAGGTATTAATTAAAAAGTGAAATTTAGTTGGTTTTAGAAAATATACCAAGAGGTGTACTATGAATAATAATATAGTTTTATCTGTAGAAGATTTATCAAAGACTTATATAGGAGATGGATTCAAAGTTAATGCATTGGACAACATATCTTTTCAATTACATAGGGGAGAAATGATTGCCATAATGGGTACAAGTGGTTCAGGAAAAAGTACGTTATTGAATATTTTAGGTGCACTTGACAAGCCGACTTTAGGTTCAATTAAGCTTAATGGCAAACATGTTAAAGATATTTTTATAGAACCATCTGCATCTCTATATAGACAAGAAAACATTGGTTTTATTTTCCAATCGTTTAATCTATTGAAGGATCTTTCAGTTGAGGAAAATATTTCATTGCCTTTGATTTTAAAAAACGTAAATAAAAGAGAAATAACAGAAAAATCAAATGAAATAATGAATTTACTAGGTTTAGTAAAATGGAAGAAGCATAGACCCACACAGCTTTCAGGTGGACAACAACAAAGGGTTGCAATAGGTAGAGCTATCATTACAGCACCACCTATTGTATTAGCAGATGAGCCAACAGGGAACTTAGATTTTAATACTTCTTCTGAGATTTTACGTATTTTAGTTGATATGAAAAGGAAATTTAATCAGAGTATATTAATTGTAACTCATGATGCCAACGTGGCAACATACGCAGACCGTGTATTATTTTTCCATGACGGGAGAATAGTTGATGAATATAAATGTGGAGACTATGATAGTTTAGATGATATATTAGAAAAATTCAAAAAAATAACAGAGAGAAAAGACATATGAAATCAATACAGGGACTTTCTTTTCGACTTTTTCGAGCAAATAAATTTATCATATTCTCCTCTATTCTCAGTGTAATTATTGCTGTAACTTTAGTTCTAACACTAGTCCTATTCTCGTTCAGTGCAAAACATACACTTAAAGACGAAGTGAAGAAAATGTATGGAGATATGGATTTACTAGTCGGTTATAATCCAGAGCAAAATAAGAGTATATCTAAAGAATTTGTTGATGAAATTAAATCATACAAGGAAGTTAAACAACTTTCAAAAGTATCAATAACGCATTTAAACTTTAATAGCCTCAAAGCAAAGGTTTATACAGTTGGCGTGGAAAATGATAAACTAGCGCGAAGTCGGTATCATTTTTCGACTTCGTTAAATAAAGAATCTGTTATTATTAATAAAAGTCTTGCAGAAACACTAAAGGTTAAAGTCGGTGATAAATTAATAATTGAAAATCAGTCTTTTAATCTAGTAGAAATAATTAATGATTTGCCCGCTATAGGAATAGTACCAGATATGGTGTTATTAAGTAATGAGGTAGTTAAAAATTATATTCAATTAAAGTCCAATTTGGATTCACAAGCAACTTTTATACTAATTAAGGCTACGGATAATACAAATATATTTAATTTATCTAATCAAATTAAAGCTAATGATAAAGATTTACGAATTGATATTATTGAAGAAGATCCTTCTATAAAAAGTAATCTAAATTCATTAAGTATTTTTATTATCATTTTATCTATTTTAGTATTGGCTATTATTTCTTTATTAGTTATTTCGAATTTTGAGTTGCTTTTTTACAAGATGAAGAATCAGTTTGCTATTATGCGTTCTCTTGGTGCAACCACTAAACAGATGAGTAACATTATTTTAATTCAAAGTGGTATTATTAATATTATAGGAGTTTTTCTTGGATTTTGGTTAACTTTCATTAGTAGAAAGTTAATGTATAATTGGATGGAGAAATGGCTTGGTATTTCAGCCACATTAGATACATTTAACTTTAAAATAGCTGTTATTATTAGTCTGTGTTGTTTTGGAATAATTCAAGTGTTTTTACTCTTTCCAGCTTATAAAAGTTCGAAAATTCTCCCGATTAAAATCATGGAAGAAAATGAAAAATTAGATTTTAGTTATTCAAAAGCAAGAGTTTTTTTTAGTAAGCTGTTACTAAGTGTTTCTATATTTTTGATTTTGGCGAGTCAATTTATAACTACAAGAGGGGAATACAGTGCAGTTTTGTTGTTAATTGCAGCAATATTAATGTTGTTAGGTGGATTTTTAATTTTCCCAATTTATTTAACAAAGTTTTTAAATGGGTTATTACCATATGGACAAAAAATATTCGGACAAGAATTTTATGTAGCAATCAAAAATCTTATTCCACAAGTGAAAAAAAATACGGCTATTATTTTAACAATCAGTTCGTTAATGATAGTTTCTATATTTGGTTCATCTTTAGTAAAAACAATTAAAATGAACCAATCTAATCAAATAAAACGTGATTTTCCAACGCCTATTATAGTCAACAGTCGTCTTGGAGGAGATACTCAATTAGATTCAAAAGAGTTAAGTAAAGCTGTGAGTCAATTATCAACCGTTGAAAACGCTAGTTCCATTAGTAATTTAGGAGCAGCAGAGTTGAAAGTAGGAAGTAACTTTGTTAGTGTTCCTTATGCTTTGGTGGATTTGAAAGAGCTGCAGGATCAAAAATTAATTCCTAATTTAATAGATAAATTTGATGAGAATAGTATAGTTATTTCGCAAGATTTTGCGGATGAGAATCATTTGAAGATTGGGGAAACAATTCAATTAGGACTATATTCTAATTCAGCACAAAGAATCGAGTTAAAAGGATCATATAAAGTTATTGCAATAGCTGATAAATTGCTTTCAGGTGCAGAGATTTACATGGATTGGGATAATAGTATGTTTAAACCAGATTATATAAAATTCGACCAACTGTTTATAAGTTCTAGAGATGTAGACCAAACATTAAAACAATTGGAAGTAATTAAGCAACAGTATCCAGAAGTGAAAATTAGTAGCTACGAAGAATCCGTTAAGGAAGCGAATGAAATGTTCTATCAGCGTTGGACAATCTTTATCATTATCATATGTATTTTAGTACTTACTACGATAATAGGAGTATTTAATTCTTTAGCTAATAACATTTATTCAAAACGAAAAGAATTCGCTATTTTAAGAACTATGGGTGTTCAGCCAGTTGGAATACGGAAGATTATCTTAACACAGGTAATGATGTATCTAATTGTAGGGCTATCAATAGGAGTTATGGCTGGAATATTATTAATGTTAATAGTATATCTACTAGACCCTACAGGCCTGTTTATCGATTATAAAATAATAATAATTATTATTTTAGCAATGTTAATTCTGGGTATAATTGTATTTTCACTTTTAGGAAAGAAGATTGGATCACAAAATACTTCTATTGAATTAACGAACGACAATAAATAAGGTTTAATACGAAAAATTATTAGTAATGGTTAAAGTTTGTAAATTTAAAAAGCAAAGGCATTATCTAATAGTAAGTAATAACCCTAATGAAAATCTTGTATGAAAGAATAGGAAAACCCTAAAACGTTTATTCGTTTGGATTTTCTTATTCTTTTTATTTAGAAAGATGAGAGATAGATTTTTCTATATGAAGTGAAACATGGTAGAAGAACATAGGAGAATTGTAATGAGTTACCCATGCAAAAGACATTCCAATCTTTCCAGTTTTAGCTTTTTACAATGGTGAATACAAAAGAATGATTTCCACGTTTTAAATAAAATCTTAATTTGTCATATATATATTGATACTGCTAATTCATTTATTACGAGAAGAACATTTCATACCTTTCCCTTGTAGTTTAATCTTGTAATTGTTTGTTGTTCTTTTGTTAGTCGATGAATAATCGCATGGGTTGAGAGCTTATCAGTCATTCCTACATAAGCATTAGATATTTCACATGTTTGCCCAAGCTCAAGAGGGTTAACTAAAACATCCACACACACATATATATTCCTTTATTATGCTATCTTGAAAAAAACAGGTTAGAAATTTTTGGCTGAATGAATGTGTTCAACTTGATACGTGAGATATAATAAAACTTTTTATTTTGTATATGTTCAAGAGCTTTCAAATGAAGATAATCTAGATGTTGGATACATAAATCATTTGCTGTTACAGTTGAAGCATACAAAGAACAGTAGGATTGATCATGTTGTTTACCTGGACCTGTATGGATATGAAGGAACTTTCCACTTAATAGATTATACTCAAGCTGAATCTTTATCTTTGCTATCTGGCTGTCCCCTCTTGCACCAATATAAACGGATGAAAAGGATCTGGGGGTTGAATTTAAAATACGAATATGCTTAAAAACAGAAGTATATGGATGAACTGACGCTTAAAGTTAGACAGGTCATTTCATCAGGAAGCCCTTAGATCATGAGTTAGGTATTGTACCAGGCTCATGCCTTTTAAATTTTCCTTAATTCGTTTGTGATTATAATAATCGATTTATTTTTCAAACTCTGGTTTAAATTGTTTTATTCTTTCAAAATCTTTTAGATAAAGAAATTCGGATTTTATACTCCCAAGAAACTTTCAATAACTGTATTATCGTAACAGCTTCCTTTATGAGACATACTTTGAGGAATTTTACGTTCTTTTAGGGAGTGACGATACTTTTTTATTTGATAATGCCAGCCTTAATCACAGTTAATAAGGCGTTCGTCTTCTTCTGTCAATTGTTGAAAAGACTTTCTTAATATCTTCGATATAAGTGAATAGGTTGGTCTTGAATCAATTGTATAAGAGATTATCTCTCCATTAAATAAATCTAACATCGGTGATAAGTAGAGCTTCTCGCCGAATAATTTAAATTCTGTTATATCTGTAATCCACTTTTCGTTCGGCTTTTCAGCCTTAAAGTTACGTTCTAAAATATTTGGCGTAATCTTACCTATTTTTCCTTTATAAGAGCGATATTTCTTCATATGAACTAGGCTCTTCAAATCTAACTCCTTCATAATTAGTTACACTTTTTTATGATTGATTTTGTGTCCTTGGTTCATTAATTCATCGCGAATACAGCGATATCCATAACAACCTTGGTGTTCATCGTAAATGTTTTTAATTAAGATTTTTAGCTCTTTATATGGACAATTAGAATTCTGTATCCAGTAATAATACGTACTTCGTGGGAGTTCTGCTAATTTTAAAAGTGTCTTCATCGCAAATGCTTTCCTTAGTTTATAGATTCCTTGTTTTTAACTAAGGCATTACATTTTTTTAGATAAGAATTTTCCATACGTAAGCGCTTCAATTCAGCTTTTAAAACTTCTAATGATTCTTCGATTTAAGGGCGTCTACTTCTTTTTAATGTAGTTGAATGCGCCATTTTTGAACATATAATTTGATACGTCTAGTCTATACTGTGTGGAATATATTGTATAGCTTTTTTTGAAATGCCTGAATTCCATGATATTCAAATTGTTTTATCCACATGAGAACCACTCCGTGATTCGCCCTCAATGATTTCGCAATATCTTGTATACTCTCGCTTCCATCTTAATAATGTATTACTCCATTCATTTTGTCTTCTGAAGTAAATTTATTCATAAAAAACTATACCTCCAATTGTTAGAATGTGTCTAACAATTGGGGTCTAGTTCAAGATTGTTTTCCTGTCTTTACAACTAATATTTAAAATAACTAAATATCCATATATATATATATATATATTGCAAAGCCCAATTTGTTAATCTAGTATGTGCAGAATCCATAATGCAAAGCACGGAAAAAAACAATTGTCCCAAGAGGGTTCTTCGTTTGTTTAATTAACAGCTGTAAAATACTGAATATAAACTCTCTTTTTATATAGGTGCATTTATTTGTTTTTTATAATTTAATTCTTTTAATTATGCAAAACCCCTTTTAACCAATTCCGCGCTCGATACGCCCCAACAGGAATTTGAATAAGAGACGTTTCATTCCCAGCATCAATACCGTACAATTGATCACATGAATTTGTATCAAAACTAAGTAATGGATGCCCGCCCATCCCCATCGCGGTCGCTGCAAAAACGAGTTTATGAACGAGGATACCAGCTTCCATTTGGTGAATACGATATCCTCTATAGCCTAATGCACGTGTATAGTAATCTTTCTTTCCGACTACATGTAAGCAAAGTGGTACTTGAAAAAGGTTAACGTTATCCATCGTCATACTAGATTGAAGAGGGTAACGAAGGTCTCCATACCGAATTGGTTGTATCGAATGTGTTTTACTATTATAAGCGTAAGCCCCGTTTTCAATATTTTTCACGTTATAAAAACATCCATATAAGAAGACGCGTGCATTTTCATTTGCATACTTACCGTCAAGGTCGTTGTAATAGGGGAAGGAGAGGCTCGCTTCTTGTAGTAAAGTAGCGAGCTCGGCTGCATCCCATTTCGTTAAAATAAAGTCCGCATCAGGAGAATATCGTTTTTTACAAAGTTGTAGGAAATCATACGATAACCGTTCTACTTTTGGTAGCTGTACAGCGTACGCATTATGTTGATAGTGCTCTTCATGATGTAGTGTTTGGAAGTGTGCTGTCGATTCGATCATAGAAGCTTCATTTATTTTTGTTATCATCGGATATTCACCTACATGTTTTGAGCGAACGAAATGTTCATGTGCTAACGGCGGAATTTGTTGCAACAACTCATGAGAAGTAACTGTTTTATTTTCACGGTAATCATTGTGAAACCAATTAGTTTCTGGCTCTGTACTTAAAGGAATAACGGCATACACACTTTCTTCACCTTCTGACAATCCGACTAAGTGATTCATTGCCCGGTCTAGAAATTGAAAATATACGCCATTTGTGTAGCCAAACTGTTTTGCACTTTCTAGTAATTGTCCAATAAGGACCCCGCTATCTAATCCTTGAAGACGATATGAAAAATTATTGTATTTAAAGAAATTTTTCCAAAACATAGTAGATATAAATGCAGCACCGAAACAAGACTGTATGTTACAGCGATTACCGAGTGCGCCTGCTAAATAAGAATCGAAATTTCCTTCGCGAAGTAAAATAAGCCGGTGATGCGCGGCGTCATAATGGTAAATGCCGTCTGGATAATCGTCAATCTTTAAATAGATATACAATTCATTCGGATATAAAGCGCCGCCTGAAGGAATAGATCTTCGTAATACATTTCTCTCGCTATTTAGCTGACATAATTGTGTTACACCAAATGAATACCAAAGGTAGTGACCAATTTCATCTAAAGTAGGTGTAGTAGAAGAGTTCGGTAAAGATAATGGGATTTCTAAGGAGAGCGGGATGGTAGGTACATTTCGATATAATTTATAAGGAAGCGGTGCGTCTTTCCAGTCCACCTCATGATTCGGCATAATTTCATCGATAGAGAAATGGAGATGATGTAAAAAAGTATCTAGCTGCATGAAATCCCTCCTTTACTATGGAAACGGATGTGGATGTGGATTTAATCTTTCATTCGTTAAAGGTTCGTCTGTATATCCAAGTGTCATCGGTACGGTATATACCCGGTCCAGTCCTGTAATCCGAGTAAGATGGTGTCCGAAAGTCATCGGTAACATGCCTGGAATAATAACTTTTACACAGTGTAGTCCGTTCTTTTCTATAAGGGGAACGGTTTGATCTACAACGATTATTTCAAGATTAGATTGATGCAAACGATTTAAAAGTTGGTGGAGATCGGATGTTAAATCCATATCAAATGATTGTGATACATTCATTTCTTGGAACGTTTGCACCGGTGCATCTTCTCGTAAAAGGAAGTGAAGACGTTCTTCCGTTTCTTTCAATCCGTACAGCATACTATGGTCTTCCATTTTATTAACGAAATAAGGATCTTGTAAGCATTTTTCGTAGTATTCTCTTTTGTGCTCGAGCTCATCGTCTGTTATAAGTAACATGCCTGCTATTTCTTGAATGGCACTTTTTAAAGCTCGAATAGGATCTAAATGAGCGCCTCCCGCACAAACAACGTTCATTCCATTTTCACGTGTATTCTTTGCAATTACCCATAAGCTCGGGATACCGTGTTCCATCGTTGCGTTAAAAGCATGTAACTCATACCCAGTAATCGTGTACAGCCGCTGAATCATTAATTGTAATTCCGTATCATTTGCTGAACTAAGATCAAGGCGGGGAAGAGGTAATTCGGCATACCAAGTTAGTAAGAAGGCATCACGCTCTACAATTTCTAAAATGCCGTGAAAAATCGCTTCTTCTAAACTACCGCCAATTGCACATCCATTTGATGTTTCATACACGAAAGCATCTCGATGACCAAGGCTATAATAAGCAATTGATTCAGGAACTAAAAGCGGTCTGTTTTGTGATAAAGAATATCCCCATACCCAGTTTTGCTCATAATCAGGATCAAACGGCTTAAATGGAAAATTATCACGATTGTAGTGTTCATTTGTATGCACACCGAGTGTAAGGGGATTTAGTGCATGTTCCTCTAAATCATGAAAACTACCATGCACATTTGTCTTTTTCCCGCGAGGCGACATACCGCAATATCGTTCTAAACCTTCTAAAATAGCAGTTGCTTCACTCATTGCAAATGAATGAGTTCGGCCTGCAACACCTTCATTTCCAAACATTAATGGCATGTTTATAATGACGTCAGCGAATGGCAATAAAGAATGCTGCATTTTGCCGTTCAACATACCGATCCGATAATCTAAATAGTCTTTCGTTAAAAATGTGTTTAATTCATGAATGGAACGGCAGCGATACGTTTCGGTGCTTACTTTTAAACTCGGTTGTAAAGAAACTTCCGCCGCATCCGCAGTATCATCAGGTAAACTACTACATACAGGACAGAGAGGATCTGGAAGAAAAGAATGCCGCGTACATTGTAATGTTTGTAAGTTTAGTAAAATAAGTTCATTTTCTAAAGAAGAATGGTTATGAGTTAATATTTTTTCTGTTTCTGCGCAAATAAGATGGCACATTTGTAACATGCCATTTTGGGTGGCACGTACATCACGCCTCGTTCCATTTTCGGCTTTAAAGGCATATTTCCGCTGTAGTTCCCACATTTCTTTTTGATCAAAGCCAGCGATAAAACGGCGTCCATTAGAACAATGGGAACATCCGGGCGTAAGAGGATGAATGTAAGGACCGATAATACCTTCGCCAAATGAAGTGAAACCACGAAGCCACGGAATATGATTTGAGCGAAAAATTAGCTCAGCATCATGATGAATAGTAGAAGGAGATCCATCATGTAATACCAGAGCGAGATAAATATTTTCAGGAAGTTCTTCTGTAAGGGTATGCTGACGAATGATGGAATATTGTTTGCATAATTGATCATGTACATAGTCTGCAAGAAGGCCATCCCCTATAAGCAATATATTTTGAGTCATAGACCGTCCTCCTTTGCAATTAATACCCCATACACACCGTCTAAGTTTTCTTTCAAAAATGGTTCGATTGCTAAATCAAACACGAAGGGATAAAAATTATGTTCTTCTAAATGCTGTAAGGCAAGCTGTAAAGATTGCACACTTGGAATTTCTTCTTCCGCTTGTATTTCCACCCTAAAAGAATCCGTGTCATATAAAATAATAGATGATTCAGGCAAGATATTAGCTCTGTAAGGAGTCTCTTCACTTTGAATGTGGAGCAGTGATAGTTGTAGTGCGCTCCGTAACGCTAACGTCATATTAATATTAGATGCACCGTACCATTTATCATTTATACCAACCCAAACGACTGGAAAACTGAGAATCTCTTCACTCATTGCGATTTTAGGTGTTTCATGAATTGTAGCAAGGGCATCGTAATAAAATCTACAATGTTTATCGTGAATATCAGTTAAATCAATCGTTGTAAGTTCTTCTAGCATATGTGACTGCCGTTCATACAATTTATTATTTAAATGTTGTTGTAGTGCCCGGTAAAATCCTTCTGTCATCGTTTCTCCAGCGCCAATACCGATATCGTTATGTTCAGGAATAAGGCGGTGAATGATTTCTGCTACATATGTTTCAATTCCTGTTAAACCAGCTTCTCGGCGTGCTTCATTATGAGTTAATCCACTGCGAGTCATAAGAGGCAGAAGGGGAGCTGGGCCATCTGATAATGGATTGGCTACTTGAATATAGCATTGTGATAACGGTAATTGATATGAATCTTGTTCATCCCATACATGGAATATACCGGCTTCTTTAGAAGTTAATGAGTCGAAAAAGCGGAATACATCAGTTGAAGTATGTTGGTTGGACCGATGCTCAAGTTTTTCAGAAAGATTTTCTATCGTATCAATTGTAAAACTTTCATCAGTTGCAAGAGGGTGTTTTATAAAAGGATGCCACGTTCCTTCAAGTGTTTCATAGTTTAATAAAAAGAATTGTAATTCTTTTTCACGATATAAATCATCCGCGACATGTTTAAACAATTCAAAAACGATTACATTTGCTAACATTGCAGATGTAATTGGTGAGAAGGAATCTGATGAATTTTCATTTTGCAAAGTCGTTTCATGTAGCCGATGCCATGCGGATTCCCAGCATTCATCACGATTTTCCGTTACGACAGGTCCAGCTATACCGAGTGTTGATAAACAAATAGCTGGTATAAAATTCTTTTTCGTTTCTCTACAAATAGTGTGAACTGTTTTTAAACCGTCAATGTCTCCATTTTGAGAAACATATAAAATCCAATCAAAAGGTTCGAATACTTCATGCAAGGGACGGTCAATTGTAGTATCGATTTCTTGAATGAGTACACCGTTATCAACTTCATATGCACGTTCTATTAGCTCATGTATTCTGTCATAGTTTGTTTCATCTCGATCTGTAACGAGGTAATGAAATGTAGGTAAACCAGATTCTAATAAAGAAGAAACTAAAGAAGTAAGCATATCTCCGGAGCCAAGTACAAGGACATTTGCTCCGCGGTACGTTTCAAATTTTAAAGCACCTGAATGAGAATCAGCTTCTAAAAATTCAATTTGTGAAGCATATCTGTCGAGTAATGTACTGTTTAATTCATGAGGTGCATCTTGATTTGCATCGCGAACGAAACCATTTTCATATAAAACCTCTCCAATTTCAAATACACGATTTTGATAGGGGAGAGGGAGACCATCAGTTATTTCTGCTAAAGAATGATTACCGTTAAACATTGGCATTAATTTTTCAATCCAGTCATAAATTCCATCACCGTCCATGCGAAATGAACTGGCGTTATTTCGAAAATAGACACCCCCGTTTGAATCGGGCAGGAAGAAAGTATCCTTATTTACTTTAAGTTTTGCATGAATTGGAAGGTTATTCATTTTAATCCTCCTTACGTTTAGGCATACATTATTATCTTATGTCATGAAATTTGTCCCGTATGAACGCAAAAAAAGGCTGTAGAATGATGTATTCTACAGCCTTTATATATTAGATTATTAATCTATCAACCTTCTAATAATAATGATTTTGGATCTTCAAGCATATCTTTAACAGCAACAAGGAAGCTAACTGCTTCTTTACCATCAACAATACGGTGATCGTAAGATAAAGCAATGTACATCATTGGGCGGTTTTCCATACGCTCGTTATCAATTGCAACTGGGCGTACTTGGATTTTATGCATTCCTAAAATACCAACTTGAGGGCTATTTAGGATTGGTGTTGACATTAGAGAACCGAATACACCACCGTTTGTAATTGTAAATGTACCACCTTGTAGTTCTTTTAATGAAAGTTTGTTATCGCGTGCTTTCATACCTAAATTACGAATTTCACTTTCGATTTCAGCGAAGTTTAATTGGTTAGCATCGCGTACAACTGGAACAACTAATCCATCTGGAGCTGCTACTGCAATACCGATATCATAGAATTTTTTGATGATAAGCTCGTCACCTTGAATTTCAGCATTTAATAATGGGAATTGTTTTAATGCTGCAACAACTGCTTTTGTGAAGAATGACATGAAGCCAAGACGTACATCATGTTTTTTCTCGAAAGCGTCTTTACGCTCTTTACGTAATTCCATGATCGCACTCATATCAACTTCGTTAAATGTTGTTAACATTGCAGATGTTTGTTGAACTTCTACAAGGCGTTTTGCAATTGTTTGACGGCGGCGGGACATTTTCACGCGCTCAACTGGTTTTTCGAATTCTGTTTTTGCAACTGGAGCAGGAGCTGGACTTTTTGGAGCAGCTGGTGCTTCTTTTGGTGCGGCAGCATGAGCTTGTACATCATGTGGTCTCACGCGTCCAAGTGGATCTGTACTACGTACGTCGTTTAAGTCGATTCCTAATTCACGAGCCATTTTTCTAGCAGCTGGTGATGCGATAGGACGGTTCGTATTTGGTAAGCCTTGTAGACTCGTAGTTTGTTCAGCATTTGGAGCCGCAGCTTTCGGTGCTTCAGCTGTTTCTTGTTTTGCTTGCTCAGCAGGTGGTGCAGGTGTACTTACTGCAACTGGTGCTCCATTAGCATCTAAAATTGCGATAGTTGCGCCAACTTCAACTGTATCCCCAGGTTCGCCTAGTAACTTCGATACAATACCTGAATCTTCTGCAATGATTTCTACATTGACTTTATCAGTTTCAAGCTCAACAACGCTGCCGCCTTTCTCAACTTTGTCGCCTACGTTGATAAGCCATTGTGAAATAGTTCCTTCGGTAATAGATTCTGCAAGCTCAGGTACTTTAATTTCGATCATTTTAAATGTCCTCCCCTTATTTGCCTAACGGTGTGTTTTTTCTTCTTTTGTCTTCGGTAATCTCCATTTGTTAGCCTGGCCTTGGGCAGAATATCTGCCCAGGGAACAAGCTAGAAACCTTCATTATTACTTTTTAGTTGCTGAAAACTTCAATTTCTTGTTTATCTTGACGGAAGTTATACTTCACATCTAAAGCGTGTGCAACAATTAGTTCTTGCTCAGCTTTGTGAGCGAATGGATCGCCGCCAGATGGACTAGAGCGATCAGGACGTCCAATGTAACCTGTTTTCACTTTATCTCCAGCAAGTTCGAACAGAATTGGAGCCATGTAATGCCATGCGCCCATATTACGAGGTTCTTCTTGAACCCAAATGATTTCTTCTAAGTTTTTAAATCGTTTAATAATAGATTGAACTTTCTCAGCAGGGAATGGGTACAATTGCTCGATACGAACGACATGAACTTCGTCTAAGTTGTACTCATGTTTACCAGACTCGATTTCTGCTGCTAAGTCAATCGCGATTTTACCTGTGCTTAAAACAAGACGTTTTACTTTATTTGGTTTTGTGCCAAGGTTTTCTTGTTCTAAAGCAGGTTGGAAACGTCCTTCGCTTAACTGACTAGCAGTTGAAAGCGTAAGTGGGTGACGTAATAAACTCTTCGGCGTCATCAGTACTAATGGTCGAACAGCTTCTGTTCCTAAGATAGATGCTTGACGACGCAGGATATGGAAGTACTGTGCCGCGCTCGTTAAGTTTGCAACTGTCCAGTTATTTTCAGCAGCTAACTGTAAGAAACGCTCTGGACGTGCACTAGAGTGCTCTGGTCCTTGACCTTCATAACCGTGTGGTAATAGAAGAACTAAACCAGATTTTTGACCCCATTTTGCTCTTCCAGCTGAAACATATTGATCAAATAATGCTTGCGCAGTATTTGAAAAGTCACCATATTGCGCTTCCCACATAACAAGAGTTTCTGGAGCGAATACGTTATAACCATATTCGTAACCAACAACAGCAGCCTCTGATAACGGACTGTTATGAACAGAGAATGATGCATTAATGTTTGGTAAGCGATGTAATGGTGAATATGTTTCATTTGTATCAGTATCGTGTAATACGATATGACGGTGCGCAAATGTACCACGCTGTGAATCTTGACCAGTTAAACGAATTGGCGTACCTTCTTGTAAAATAGAAGCGAATGCTAATGACTCAGCAAGTGCCCATTCAATTTTACCGTTCTCTTCTAAAGCATCTTTACGGCGCTCAAGAATTTTCTTCACTTTCGGATATACGTTAAAGCCTTCTGGCCAAGATAGTAGACCTTCATTAATTGCACGAAGTGAGTCAATCTCAACACCAGTATCAATTGGTTGAATGCCTTTTGCAACAACATTTGGCACTTTAACGTGAATTGTTGCATCGCTCGTATCAGCTGGCGGTACTTGTGCATAATCTGATTTTAATTGTTCTTGCGTAAACTGAGTAATTGTTTCAACCTCATCTGCATTTAGAACACCAGCAGCTTGTAATTGATCTGCATAAATTGCTCTTACAGTTGGGTGATTTTTAATTTTTTTGTACACTTGTGGTTGCGTAACCGCTGGGTCATCCATTTCGTTATGACCATATCGACGGTAACCGATTAAATCGATTAAGAAGTCTTTTTTGAACAACATGCGATATTGAATCGCAAGGTTAGCAGCTGCAAGACAAGCTTCTGGATCATCAGCGTTCACGTGAACAATCGGAATATCGAAACCTTTTGCAAGGTCACTTGAATATTTCGTAGAACGAGAATCATAGCTATCAGTTGTAAAACCAACTGCATTGTTTGCGATAACATGAATCGTTCCGCCTGTTTGATACGCGTTCAATCTGCTTAAGTTGAGCGTTTCAGATACAATACCTTGACCAGGGAATGCAGCATCACCATGAACTAAAATTACGAATGATTTTGAAATATCTTGATCTGGAAGACCAGATTTTTTACGATTCTCTTGAGCAGCACGTGCGAAACCTTCTACTACAGGATTCACGAACTCAAGATGACTCGGGTTATTTGCTAATGTCACGCGAGTGCTAACTTCTTCGTTACTAACGACTTGTTCTCTACCTAGGTGGTATTTTACGTCGCCAGTCCAGCCAGAATTGGCTACTGCGCCTTCTATTTTTGCATGTTTGAACTCAGCAAACATGTGACTATATGGTTTTTCTAATACGTGAGCAAGTACGCTTAGACGACCGCGGTGAGCCATACCAATCATGACATCCTCTACGCCGTTCTTAGCACCTTCTAGAACAATTTCATCTAAAACAGGCACAAGCATATCAACGCCCTCGATAGAGAAACGTTTTTGCCCAACGAATGTTTTATGCAAGAATTGCTCGAAACCTTCAACAGCTGTTAAACGTTTTAAAAGAGCAGTTCGTTTTTTATTTGATAGTGGTTGACGCAATGAATTTGATTCCACCATTTGATGCAACCACGTGCGTTCTTCACTATCTTGTATATGAGAAAATTCATAAGCTAAAGATTTTGTATAAACGTCTTTTAATCTATGAATTACATCAAGTGCAGTGTGAATACCTTCTGGTGCATCTTGCCATACTGTTTTCGCTGGAATCGCTTTCAAGTCAGCATCGCTCAGTTCGTTCATTGCTTTCTCAAGAAGAGATTGTCCATTTGCAGCATCTTCCATCGGGTTGATGTGAGCCAACGTGTGCCCGAAAGAACGAATCTGCTCAACAAGTTGAACGACTTTAAGAATTTTTTCAATGTTACCTGTGTTTTGAGGAGAAAAATGTGTTGCTGTGTTGTCCCCTGTTACGACATCATCTTGAAACGAAGGAGCTCCAAAAATTTCAAAAAGCTCTTGTAATTCCGGATCAACAGAACCTGCTCCAGTTACGTAAAGATCATACTGTTCAATCACATAACCAAGGTTCGGACCGTGGAACTTGGCCCAAGGGTTTGTCGTTGTATTCTTCCTCGTCATTTGTTTAAACCTCCCAATGCATATAATCCTTTTCCATACAAAAGGTGCATTTTGCTCTTTTCAATAATTGATGAACCAATAATCAATGTAAATGTTTTCTTTACTCTTATGTTATTACAATAATTTACATAATACCAAACACTATTACTTATCTGTTTTTTAAAAAAACATTCACAATAACTTATCACCCAAGTTAATCTTTCACTTTATAAAGTAATTTTACAGAAAAATGGGGTGGATATATTTGGTATACCTACATTGAAAACTAGAATTGTTACATGTAAATATAAGTATAATCATTGGAATGTTTTGATAAAAGTTGATTCGAATTATGTATATTGAAATAATAAGCGCTTTCATAGATATTATACAACAATATAACGGAATATAGTATAAAAAATAAAAAATTATGAATTTACCATAAACTTTATTTCGATAGTGTTAAATATCGAAAGGAAAATGAAGGATTTCTACAAAAAAAGTGGTTAAACATAAAAAATGCTTTATAACCCGTTAGTTTCTATAAATATGCCAAAAAACACCGTAAAACAAATAACACATTGCATCTAATAAAGCAGAGAATGAAATATTTTAAAAGGATAAAACAAATATGAAGATATTAAATTTTTAAAAAAGTGAGGAGGAAATATAGTAACGATTACATACAGTGTTCCATGTTTTATTACAAAATAGACGTGCTGAAATCGAACAAGTTTCTTCTATTATAAATAGAACGAAAACTGATTGAAATAAATGTAAAGGAACCTTGACGTAAAGTTTACTTTACATATATACTCGATATATGGAAGGAGGGAGAAATTTCCTTGGAAAATAAAATGGTCGAATACCGAAAGAAATTTGGACTATCTCAAGAAAAACTGGCCGAGAAACTCGGGGTTTCCAGACAAACCATTATCTCAATTGAAAAAGGGAAATACGATCCATCACTTCCGCTAGCATTTGAAATAGCAAAAACATTTCAGACAACGATAGAACATGTATTTATTTATGAAGGAAAAGAAGGGGAGGAGTAAGAATGAACTATTCACAAAAGTACTTTGTAATCATGGGAATTATCTTTCTATTTATGAGTGGATTTATGATATTAACAGGTATAATGACGCATTCTGCACCGCCGGCTATAACGTATCCATTGCTTGGGATGATGATTATGAGTTTCTGCCTAAGCTACTTACACCCACAATTTAAAGAAAAAGATGAGCGAATGAAACTCATTCGTTATAAAGGAATGTTTGTAACCTTTTTTGCATTAACAGTATATTATCTTCTTTTCTCTATTGGCTTAAACTTAAAAATACTTACACTATCTGCTACTGAATTATTGAATATACTTATGGCACTTACGATGAGTACCGTCTTTATCTCATTTGTTGTTTTGGCAAAAAGATATTAAGATGGAAGAGAGAAAGGAAGATTAACATATGCAAATGATGTATGCTTTTGGCATTGGGCTTGTATTATTTTTAGCCGTATTCTTATTTATTCGTAAAGATGTTCAAGGTGGGACATTAACGAAGCGAGGATTTTATAAATTAATCGGCTGTTTAGTTGTTATGCTTATAGCGATTATTGTAATGATCGTATTAATTAATCAGTCACTATAGAATGTAAAAACGGAACTTTACTTCGGTAAGGTTTTTCTTTATTGTTAAACCTAAAAATTACCTCTAAATCAATTTAATGTAAATAAATTGTGTTATATAATCCAATGAACTGATAGATAAGGAGTGTAGTATATGAATAAAAAAACTATCTTCTATTTATTAACTTGTATACTACTTGTAGCTAGTACTACTTATATAATATGTAACAAAAGAGAACAAGTGCCACCTATATTAGTATGGGACGAACAAGAATACTATGTTACGAATGAACCTGCCAAAGTAGAAGAAGTTGGGCAAAAACTTGGCGAAGTAACAAAGAAAATTAAAACAAGTAAAAACCCTACTAAAAATAGAGAATCTAATACATTACAAGAGAAAACAGAAGTGTTTACAATGATTGAGGAAGAAAAAAGTGAATATCCGCCTTTAATCATAAAGGAAGCTTATAGTGATGAATATAGGGTAGTGAGGCCGATGTTGAAGCAAGTATTATGATGAAAAGGGGATTCATATGCAGAAAGAAACTGCGTATCTATGGTTGTTAAGAAAAACTTTTTCCTTTGCTTTATTTTGCCTCCTATCGGTGCATTTTACATTGTAATGAATAGAGGGGCACTACAAAAGAGAGACTTCATTTTATATTTATTATTTGCTGCTATTAATATATCACTTTGGTTATCGCTTATGATCTTTGATCGGACTATATGGATGGTAGTAGGGAACAGAAAATGTGGTTCATTTGTGCTACGGATACAGATTGATAGAAGAGAGGCCTTGTAGGAATGCTGCAAGGCTCTTTATATTTTTGGGAATTAATAGAAAATTAATCATATAAATGCTATACTAAAAAATGTTTGTAATGTCAGTTTCATAATATTGTATGATACTGACTTACTAGAAAAGATAATGAGGAGAATGAGCGTGCAAAAGATAAAGAGATTATTGCTATTAATGATGGTAGTAGGATTAACAGCGGTTGTTTTAGCAGGGTGTGCAAATCCGAAAGATACTACAGAAGAATTTTTAACAGCGATACAAAAAGGTGATGTAGAAAAGGCTCGTACATTTGTTGAGAGTGACAAGGAATTTAATAAACTAAATGAAAAAACAGATGATGCTGAGGCAAAAGCAATGCTAAGTGCAATTACAAAGAACTTTAAATTTGAAAAGCTAGAAGAAGTATCGAAAAAGGATGACAAAGCAGAAGTGAAAGTGAAAATTACATCTGCTGATCTATCCGTTGCTGTAACAAAAGCAGTGGGAGAAGTTATGCCAATGGCCTTCGCTAGCGCATTTAGCGAAGACAAAGAACAATCTGAAAAAGCGATTGAAAAAACAATGACCTCAACTATCATCAAAAACTTAACGGATAAAGATGCAGCAATGGCAACTCGCGAAGTTACATTGAACTTAAAGAAAGACAAAGATGGCGACTATAAAATCGTTGCTGACGATAACTTGAAAGAAGTATTGTTTGCCAATGCAAAGTCTTTGGAGAAGATGTTTGGTGGGAAGTAATTGAATTAGATAAAAAAGAGACACCATATCACGTAGAAGGTTGATATGGTGTCTCTTTTTTTATGACCCCGGAGAGGTTCGAACTCACGACCTCCACCCTGTCAAGGTGGCGCTCTCCCTGCTGAGCTACGGGATCCCAACTATAAATATTACCACCAGCAATGTGTTTTCATTTCATTCGTGTAATCGGAGAATTTATATAATTTGTTGAATATTGTAACATTTAATGTATTCTTATAATAACAACAAATTTCAATAGTGTAAAGATGTAATTTTCTGAATATTATCATTCCAATTTTTATATAAAAAAATAAGCCCCGAAGAGCTTATTTTAATAATAATATCACCGCAATTATCAATGATATTATCAAAAATAAAATCATAAATAATGGAACTCAGTCATGAGCTATCGCCCTGTAACTGTCATTCCTGCTGTGTAAATTGTATCAATAGAACCGTCAGCGTCTTTTATTTCGACTTTATAACGATATGTTCCATCCTCATAAATATCATCGCCATATCCTGTGAAAGTTGCAATTTCATCATTGCTTCCAGCTGGGACCCATTGATTTTGCCAACGGAAGTTGGTTTCAAATTCTCCCCATCTATCGCCATATTTCTTTTCAAGGCTGACATTGTAATGAATTTCTTCCGCTCGGTCATTTGTAATTCTTGCAATTACGCTGTTACCAAAAGTAACTTGTGTAGAGTGTACCTGAACTGTAACACCGTTCACCGTTTCGCTAGGACCACAAATATAACGACAGAACTCGCTTGCTCCGTCAGCATGTGCCTTCGGTGTATCAATGTTCATAGCTGTTAAACCACCTAAAGCTAAAGCTCCTGTTAATAATACTTTACCAAATGTTTTCACTTGAAATTCCCCCTAAGTATATTCTCAATTCGTTCCATAGATACCACATTAAGTAGTTTTATAACATTAATCTAATCGAACGCTTTTTTCCTCGAGTGTATTCGCTATGAATCTTTCATCTTGTAGTAATCTAACCTCTACATATAATTTCATAGTTTTGATTCCATATATGTATCATGATTTACATAGAGCAAATCTGTTAATACGTTTTGGTTATTTACTTATCACACTGCTTTTTATTACCTTTTATTGGTAAAACGTTGATTTTATTATATACCATTATTATCTATTTACAAGAGAAAATCATACTGTATGCAAAAATGCATAATAAAAAGCACTGCTTGTATTCTGAATTACAGAATACAAGCGGTGCTGAGTTTCAATTAATATTTGATTGGAACCTAATGCTAATTTTTTATGTTTAACAGTATACATATATCACTGTTTTTTAGTCATAATTGATAAACCTTGTTCAGAGGACGCTATTCCTGCTGGGCTACGGAATCTTCAAAAGGGAAAGTATAAGCGATTATGCTAGTAATGTATGAAGGGATAATGATAAGAAGAAAATTCAGTGAAAAGTAGTTTTTGAATGTAGCCGTTATATTATTTCCGGTATTTATCTAAAGGATTTTCATCGCTTAAATCAACAATTAAAGGGCATAAAAATAACAGTGGTAAAGCGGCGTTAGCTTGATGAAAAGTATCATTAGACATATATTGTCTTCCAAAACAATACGGACAATCTTTTTCAAATGTTATGAGAAGCGACCATACGTCTTTTACTTTCCACTTCGTTTTACAATACGTACAACGCGCCATTGAGTTCCTCCTCATTTTAAGGTGTTTTCTAATGTATTCTACTTTATTGTACGAAAGTCATTTGAATTTGATGTGGCAAATTTCTGCGTTCTCTTTAATAAGTGGACTAGTTAAATCTCTACTATTCCAAACAAGAGCAACGTTTGCTTTTTGTTTTAAAATTCGTTGGCATTCAATTTTGAAAGCCTCTTTATCAAACCAATGAAATGCTTGGGCAACAGTTACTAAATCTACACTATTTTCTTTTAAAGTGGTATTTTCAGCAGTTGCTTTTATGGATTGAAAACGAGAATATAGTTTTGACGATTGCTCAGCCATCTTCCTCATATCATTATTTGGCTCAACTCCAATAACATGTAAACCACTTTCAAGCAGCTGGCGGCTAAATATCCCCGTACCCGTACCTGAACCAATATCAGCTACAATCGGATTTCCTTTCAGTTGGTTAGCTGAAAGTAAGTAATCAATATATTCATTAGGATAACTAGGACGATATTGTGCATATATATCGGCCCTGTCAGTAAAATTTTCTGTTGTTTTCACAGTACTACCTTCTTTCTTACAATATTATGTACAGAAATAGAAATTAAATATGAATTTCGGCATCAGTCTCTAAGTCTACCACTTAAGAGTCCAGCTAAATAGAAAGCCTCAGTTTCTGTATTCAAATATCCTTCATCCGTTTAGTATACTATTTTAGATAATATCTTCCAAAAGGCTATAATGGCTTACTTAAATAAATCCACATAACTGTATGTTTTTATGAATTTATTTAATAATTTATGAGCAGTTATATGTCGTATTACGTTTACGTAGGTAAGAGATTTTCATTTTTGCTATTTAAATTGGCCAATATATCCTTTTTACAATTTACTGAAAATCATGTATAACAGAGATACAAGATTATTTTATAAATATTCAGGAGTAGAGGGAGAAAAGTTGTAATGGTAAGAAAAACGTTCAAGATGCGCGTGTCTAGAAATAGAACGATTTCGATTAATGGATCGATTCTTGATGTGGATGTTACACATGATGAATTTTTACAAGAGTTTGTTGAGTGGGTTGATTCTAAAGGTTGGTCGTTTATGGGGATAACGGATGAGATTACGCCCGAGGAAGCTAGTCAAAAGTTAATAGATTCGTTGATTGATGAGAAGGATAAGAAAGAGTAATTCCTTCTTATTTTTATTGTATATTTATGTTCTTTATCGTAAAAATATGATATAGTAAAAAATAGTGAAAATTCTTCCAGTTTAATACAAATTACATATGATTGGTAGATATATTATTTTGTTAAGGGATTAAATGGAAAAGGGAGAGTCATATGGTAAATTTTAAGAAAATTTTGGTTTTTATTACAGTTATTTGTTTGTTTTTGTTGACACCTATGACATTGCGTGCTGAGACGAATATTGGAGTAAATCCAGAACAAGTTGCACCACCACCTGCGGAAGGACCAAATGTTTTTAGTCAGTTTGCAACGACAATTGATGCGAAAACAGGAGATGTTTTGTATGACAAAAACGCATATCACCGCGCATATCCTGCTAGTACGACGAAAGTGTTAACAGCGATTCTACTCATGGAGCATACAAAGCCAGAGGATCAATTTACATTTTCACAATTAGCATTAGATCAAGAGAAGAGTAATTATCAAATTGAGTTTCAACCTGGAGAGACAATTAATAGAAATACTGCGCTTATGATTTTAATGGTGCTGAGTGCGAATGATGTGTCGTATGCGATTGCGGAGCGGATTGGCGGGAGTGTTGAAAATTTCGCCAATATGATGAATGAGAAAGCGAAGCAATTAGGAGCGAGAGATAGTCACTTTGTAACACCGAATGGATTGCATGATCCGAATCATTATACGACGCCATATGATATGGCTATGATTACGAAAGGTGTGCAAAATTATCCTGAAATTTTACAAGCGATGAATACGAAAAGAACGACAGTTACGACGTCTAGGCAGACGGTGTCTATTTTTAATAAATCTAATTTTTTTGAAAATCCATATAGCATTGGCGGTAAGACAGGGTTTACGAATGAAGCGCGTAATACACTTGTTTTATTAAATGAGAAAGATGGAAATCGTATTATAAATGTAGTAATGGCTTCTCAAAGACCTGAAATTTATGAAGATTTGAAGCAGATGGCGGACTATTCTTTTGGTCAATTTGTGAAGCAAACTGTACTAGATAAACATAGTTGGCATCAAAAAACAACATATTTAAATAAAGATATTAATAGTGAACTTGAAAAAAGTGCAGAACTTATGCTTAAGAAAGATGAAGGGAAAAATGTGAAAACTATTTTCCGGGCAGCTTCATTAGATAAAGAATCTTTGTATCATAAAGGAATTCATCGTGGTGAGGTAGTTGGTGCAGTTGATATTACGAAAAATAATCAAACAATTGCGACGGTAAATGTTCTTTCAACAGAAGATGTCACTTTTGCGATGCCTAAAAAAGATACAATTGTATCAGAAGAAAAAGAGTCAAATGTGAAAGTAATAAGTTTTGGGGTAGGCGCACTTGTACTATTTGGAGCCATTTTATATGTAGTGCTACGCCGAAATACAAAAGGAATGAAAACAGAAGAAAAATAACGTATTAGTAAAAAGGCTGTGGAGATTTTATCACAGTCTTTTTCTATGCTAAAAATACTTTTAACTAATAATTGTAAATTTTCTTATTGCAATAACCTAAAGTTCGTTATATCATTTACTTGTGTTCTTGTTAAAGAACGCAATGAACATTGCATACTTCAAATAATATAAAACAACGGAGAGGGAGAGAGTCGATGAAATTAATTTGGAAGGTAATTAGCAACGCGATCTCATTTGTTTTATTTGCATTGATGGTGTTTTTAGCTTTTGTAGTTATTTCTTCAAAAGCAAGTGGTGGTGATCCCACAGTGATGGGATATCAATTTAAGAGCGTTCTTTCAGGATCAATGGAGCCAACGTTTTTAACAGGATCAATCATTGCAATAGAACCAAACAAAGATGGTTCTAAATATCAAAAAGGTGATGTTATTACCTTTAAAGAGAAAGATCAAAAAATTATCACTCACCGTATTATCGGTGTAAAAGATACAAATGGAAAAGTAGTGTATGAAACAAAAGGGGATAACAACAACGGACCAGATTTAGAGCCAGTACTTGCAGAAAATGTAGTTGGAAAGTATGCAGATATTACAGTTCCGTATGTTGGGTATTTACTGAATTATGCGAATTCAAAAGCGGGAGCAGCATTACTTCTTATTATTCCAGGAGTCTTTTTACTTGGTTATTCCGCGATTTCTATTTTTGGTGCTATTCGTAGTATTGACGGAGAAAAGAAAGATAAAAAAGTAGAACAATCCGTCTAGTTCGTTTGGTTATACTTTCCGTTTAGGAAGTTAACAAATATATATTAAGGGGATATGGACATGACTTTAAAGAAAAAATTAGGAATGGGTATTACATCAGCAGTACTAGGAGCAGCGTTAGTTGGTGGAGGAACATTTGCGTTTTTCAGTGATAAAGAAGTGTCAAACAATACATTTGCGGCTGGGACACTGGATTTAGCATTAAATCCATCAACAGTTGTTAACGTATCGAATTTAAAACCTGGGGATACAATTGAAAAAGAATTTAAACTAGAAAATAAAGGCTCTTTAGATATTAAAAAGGTTCTACTGAAAACAGATTATAATGTAGAAGATGTAAAGAAAGATAATAAAGATGATTTTGGTAAACATATTAAAGTAACATTCTTAAAAAATGTAGATAAGCATGAGACAATTGTGAAACAAACTACTTTAGATAAATTAAAAGGTGACACACTTACAGCTGTAGATAATGATTTATCGGCTTGGTTCTGGGATGAAAAAGGTATTTCAGCAGGTAAATCTGATAAATTCAAAGTGAAATTTGAGTTCGTTGATAATGGAAAAGATCAAAATCAATTCCAAGGCGATAAGTTACAATTAAATTGGACGTTTGATGCACAACAAACAGCAGGTGAAGAAAGATAATAACAAAAAGGGCTATCACATGGATAGCCCTTTTTCTATTTTTCTAGTATTTGTCTATCAATTTTAATAGTTCTTTACTATAATATAGATAATGTTCTGTATAAAGAACGTAATGTTCGATGGGGGAGATTAAGATGCTGAAAAGACCGCGGAATTTTAAAAAGATGCTTATATTGCCGTGTATGTGTTCTATTACGTTTTATTTAGGATCTCAAATTATGACGTATACAGAAGCGGCGTTCATTCATGAAACGAAAGTGGAAGCGACGCTTTCTACAGCAATTATATTTCCGAAAACAGTTAATACGTTAAAAGAGCAATCTGAGAAACATAAACAGTTTATTGAGCGTGAGTATGGAACGATGAAGGGGAAATCGAAAGCAACTTCTATTGAAGAAATAAAACAGGCGATTTCTGTATGGCAACAAGGGCGTGAGAAAATTGTTGCTGAGAAGGAAGCTCTGCAAAATGTATATACTGAAATAGAGGCTCCTTACAATCAAATACAAGAAGAATTAAAGGTAAATAAAGATGAGTCGATGCAGCAAGTGTCCGTATATGTAAATGAAGGCTTTCGCAGTATCAAAGAGAAACATGACTATATTGAGAAAGAAATTAGCTTGAAAGCTATTGATGAGCAAATTCAGGCTCTTCAGCAACAATTAAACGTTGCAATTGAAGCGGAAGGACAAAAGAAAGCAGAAGAACAAAAGAAAGTAGAAGAACAGAAGAAAGCGGAAGAACAGAAGAAAGTAGAAGAACAGAAGAAAGCAGAAGAACAGAAGAAAGTAGAAGAACAGAAGAAAGCGGAAGAACAAAAGAAAGCAGAAGAACAAAAGAAAGTAGAAGAACAGAAGAAAGCAGAAGAACAGAAGAAAGTAGAGGAACAGAAGAAAATAGAAGAGCAAAAGAAAGTAGAAGAGCAAAAGAAAGCAGAAGAACAGAAAAAAGCGGAGTAACTGCTGTAGTGAAACGGCTGGAAAACAAGAATGTGGTGCAAGAGATAATGAACGAATAAGCAAAACTAGTAATATTTATATGAGTGTGAGGGAACGTTAGCCCTCACCTCTTTGTTTTTCTTATAGTATTAAATGCATTTGAGTGTGAAAAAAGTTATAAATCATCATTCTTTTTTCTGAAAAATCTAAATAATATTGAGAAATAAAAATAATTGAAAATATTAATAAATATGTGTTGTGTTTATATAGGGTTGTTCGTTATAATGAACATAAGGTTTTTAAAAAAGAACACATATTAGCTAAGCTAATATAGTTTTCTTTACATCTCTTATTGAAAAATAAGTGATAAAAATATAAAAAAAAGCTAGGGGGAATTGATTGTGAGTCTGAAAAAGAAATTAGGTATGGGAGTTGCATCAGCAGCATTGGGGTTAGCTTTAATTGGTGGAGGAACATTTGCATTCTTTAGCGATAAAGAAGTATCAAACAATACATTTGCAGCTGGGACGTTAGACCTTACATTAAACCCTAAGACGCTTGTAGATATTAAAGATTTAAAACCAGGGGATTCTGTTAAGAAAGAGTTCTTATTACAAAACAGCGGTTCGTTAACTATTAAAGACGTTAAATTAGCAACAAAGTATACTGTTAAAGATGCAAAAGGTGATAATGCTGGTGAAGACTTTGGTAAGCACGTTAAAGTAAAATTCCTTTGGAACTGGGATAAACAAAGTGAGCCTGTATACGAAACAACTTTAGCAGACTTACAAAAAGTTGATCCAGATCTTTTAGCTAAAGACATCTTTGCTCCTGAGTGGGGAGAAAAGGGTGGATTAGCAGCTGGTACAGAGGATTATCTATGGGTACAATTTGAATTTGTAGATGATGGAAAAGACCAAAATATCTTCCAAGGTGATACATTGAATTTAGAATGGACATTCAATGCTAACCAAGAAGCTGGGGAAGAAAAATAATAAAAAAGCGGGTATTCCCGCTTTTTTTTATAAAGAAAAAGAAGTGCTGGTTGTAAGCACTTCTTTCTATTATTATTTTTGATTTTGCTTCCACTTTGTAAATTCAAGAAATTCACGAAATTGTTCTTTGGAGACACCAGAGTTCATTGCATCTTTAACGAGTTGTGTCCATTCGGAGTCTAGGTTAGTTGCCTTTGTTGTTTCATCATGAAGTAAAGTATCAACTGGAATTTGTAGAACTGCTGCGATCTTTTCAAGAAACTGAATGGAAGGGTTTTTTTGTAAATTTCGTTCTATAGAACTAATGTAAGATTTAGCAACGCCAGCTTTTTCGGCAAGTTCAGTTAATGAAATACCTTTTTGTAAACGAAGGCGTTTTATACGTTCTCCAATCATATTTGCGCACCTTTCTATCAATATGTAGTTGTCTTATGATGTCATTATTATAACATAAACTTCGTTAAAAAGAACAAACCTATTGAGCCTGACTGGATGGCTTCATACGTTGGAAAAATTGTTCGATGTCTTGCATGGCGATACCAGCATCTAGAGCTTCAAGTATTAAATCAATCCATTCTTGATCCAGTGCGTCTGTCTTATCTTTGTACAAATGTAATTCCTCCCTAATTATCGGTCATAATTGCTGCTACAGAATACATGATAATGCAATCGGACTTTGTGTTTTATATAGTGAATTATCAAATACTTTGTAGATGAAACAAAGATAAAATCCCCATTAAACTCCCTCTATGGAAATTATAAATTGTTCGATAAAAACTTTCAATATTTTCAGAAAACATTGTTGAATTGTGATATATCCGTATGCTAACTATGAAATTTTTACAAATATATTAAAAACATTACATAATATGACTAAATATTGAAAAAATATTGAATTTTTAATAAAATTTAATTTGTAATACATATTATTTATTAGGGGAGGAAATAAGGGATGAACAAGAAACCGTTCAAAGTTTTGTCATCAATCGCTTTGACAGCTGTATTAGGCCTTTCATTCGGAGCTGGCACTCAATCGGCATATGCTGAAACACCTGTGAATAAAACAGCTACGAGCCCAGTGGATGATCATTTAATTCCAGAAGAGCGTTTAGCAGATGCACTGAAAAAACGTGGGGTAATTGATTCTTCAGCTTCAGAGAAAGAAACAAAGAAAGCTGTTGAAAAGTATGTAGAGGACAAAAAGGGTGAAAATCCTGGGAAAGAAGCAACAAATGGGGATCAACTTACGAAAGAAGCATCTGACTTTTTAAAGAAAGTGAAAGATGCGAAAGCAGATACGAAAGAAAAACTAAATCAGCCAGCAACAGGGACACCTGCAGCGACAGGACCAGTTAAAGGCGGACTAAATGGTAAAGTACCAACTTCTCCAGCAAAACAAAAAGCATATAACGGCGATGTTCGTAAAGATAAGGTACTTGTTTTACTTGTAGAGTACGCTGATTTTAAACATAACAACATCGATAAAGAACCTGGTTATATGTATTCGGAAGACTTTAACAAAGAACACTATGAAAAAATGTTATTCGGTGATGAGCCATTCGCGTTAGAGGATGGAAGCAAAATCGAAACATTTAAACAATATTACGAAGAGCAATCCGGTGGTAGTTACACAGTGGACGGAACAGTTACAAAATGGTTAACAGTTCCTGGTAAAGCTGCTGATTATGGTGCAGATGCTGCTACAGGTCATGATAATAAAGGACCAAAAGGACCACGTGATCTAGTAAAAGATGCATTAAAAGCAGCTGTAGATAGCGGTCTTGATTTATCACAGTTTGATCAGTTCGATCAATACGATGTAAATGGTGATGGAAATCAAAATCAACCAGACGGTTTAATCGATCACTTAATGATTATTCATGCGGGTGTTGGACAAGAAGCTGGCGGTGGTAAATTAGGTGATGATGCAATTTGGTCACATCGCTGGACAGTTGGACCAAAACCATTCGCAATTGAAGGCACACAAGCGAAAGTTCCATATTGGGGCGGAAAGATGGCAGCATTCGACTATACAATTGAACCAGAAGATGGCGCAGTTGGTGTATTCGCGCATGAATATGGCCATGATTTAGGTTTACCAGATGAGTATGATACAGACTATACGGGTCATGGTGAGCCAATTCAAGCTTGGTCTGTTATGAGTGGCGGCAGCTGGGCTGGTAAAATCGCTGGAACAACACCAACGAGTTTCTCACCACAAAATAAAGAGTTTTTCCAAAAAACAATTGGTGGTAACTGGGCAAACATCGTAGAAGTAGATTACGAGAAATTAAATAAAGGTATCGGTCTAGCAACATATTTAGACCAAAGTGTTACGAAATCTAACCGTCCAGGTATGATTCGTGTTAACTTACCAGATAAAGATGTAAAAACAATTGCACCAGCATTTGGTAAACAGTATTACTACAGCACAAAAGGTGATAATCTTCATACAACGTTAGAAACACCACTGTTCGATTTAACGAATGCAACGAATGCGAAATTTGATTTCAAATCGTTATATGAAATCGAAGCAGAGTATGATTTCCTTGAAGTACATGCTGTAACAGAAGATGGTCAAAAAACGTTAATTGAAAGACTGGGCGAGAAAGCAAATAGTGGAAATGCAGATTCGACAAATGGAAAATGGATTGACAAATCATATGATTTAAGTCAATTCAAAGGTAAAAAAGTAAAATTAACGTTTGAGTACATTACGGATGGTGGTTTAGCATTAAATGGTTTCCTACTTGATAATGCGTCATTAACAGTAGATGGTAAAGTTACATTCTCAGATGATGCTGAAGGTACACCACAATTAAAATTAGATGGTTTCGTTGTATCTAGCGGAACAGAGAAGAAAAAACATAACTACTACGTAGAGTGGAGAAACCATACTGGATCAGATAGCGCATTGAAATTTGCTCGCG
This sequence comes from Bacillus sp. FSL K6-0268, assembly GCF_038005425.1. Taxonomy (NCBI): domain Bacteria; kingdom Bacillati; phylum Bacillota; class Bacilli; order Caryophanales; family Bacillaceae; genus Bacillus; species Bacillus sp. FSL K6-0268. Next base: position 2,083,944 of record NZ_JBBOTF010000001.1, on the reverse strand, counting down.
GTCCAGAATATAACTCAGGTATGGTTGTATGGTATGCAGACTCAGCTTACGCAGATAACTGGGTTGGTTTACATCCAGGACATGGTTTCCTTGGTGTAGTTGATTCTCATCCAGAAGCAATTGTAGGAACTTTAAATGGTAAACCAACAATTGATAGTAGTACACGATTCCAAATCGCTGATGCGGCATTCTCATTCGATAAAACGCCAGCTTGGAAAGTTGTATCTCCAACGCGTGGAACGTATACGTATGATGGCTTAGCGGGTGTAGCGAAGTTTGATGATTCGAAAACGTATATTAATCAACAGATTCCAGATGCAGGACGTATTTTACCGAAGCTTGGTCTGAAGTTTGAAGTAGTAGGACAAGCTGATGATAATTCTGCAGGTGCTGTTCGTTTATATCGTTAATACTGTGAAACTACCGAGAGATTTTCTTTCGGTAGTTTTTTTGTGAGCAATGAATTTTATATAGTTGAAAAAGTCATATATAATGTAACTTTAAGAATAGAAATTTATTATATATGAAGTCTATATAAATAATGAAAGAACTGGATAAAAATAGTGGGAGAAGGTGAGTGAATGAGTATTTCCTCTATTGTAAGTAGGCAAAAGGAATATTTTTTAAAAGGGCATACGAGAAGCATCGAAATGAGAAAGAATAATTTGAAGAGGCTTTATGAAGGCATTCAGCGTTTTGAAGAAGAAATATTTCAGGCATTGAAATTAGATTTAAATAAGTCAGTTCACGAGTCGTTTACAACGGAAGTTGGATATGTATTAAAAGAAATTTCTTTTCAATTGAAACATATGTCATCGTGGAGTAAACCAAAGCGAGTTCGAACAGCACTGACTCATTTTGGATCAAAAGGAAAAGTAGTGCCAGAACCGTATGGTGTTACGCTTATTATTGCACCGTGGAACTATCCGTTCCAATTAGCAATTGCACCACTTGTAGGAGCACTGGCAGCTGGAAATACAATCGTTTTAAAGCCGTCAGAGTTAACGCCAAGCGTTTCAAAAGTGCTTAAGAGAATGTTAGGTGAGTTATTCCCAGAAGAGCTTGTAGCGGTAGTAGAAGGTGGCGTTGAAGAGAGTACATCTTTGCTGAGGGAACCGATTGATTATATTTTCTTTACTGGTAGTGTTGGCGTTGGAAAAGTTGTAATGGAAGCAGCAGCGAAACAGTTGACGCCGCTTACGTTAGAACTTGGCGGGAAAAGTCCTTGTATTGTACATAAAGATGCAAAGATAGAGATGACAGCAAGAAGAATTGTTTGGGGTAAGTTTTTAAATGCAGGGCAGACGTGTGTAGCGCCTGATTATATGTACGTGCATTCTTCCGTGAAAGAAAAGCTAATTGAGGCAATGCGACATGAAATTACAGAGCAGTATAGTAAAGAACCTTTGCAAAATGAAAATTACGTGCGTATTGTAAGTGAGCGTCATTTTGAACGATTATGTCGATTTTTACAAGATGGTCAAGTCGTAATTGGTGGAAACTATAAGAAAGATACATTACATATTGAGCCGACAGTACTAGCGGATACTACATGGCAAGATGCTGTTATGGAAGATGAAATTTTTGGCCCGATTTTACCAATCATAGAGTACGACAATATAGAAGATGTAATTGGCACAATTCAGCAACATCCGAAGCCGTTAGCGTTATATGTATTTTCTGAAGATAAAGAAGTACAAAAGAAAGTGACGAGTAATATTTCATATGGTGGAGGCTGTATTAATGATGTTGTCTATCATCTTGCCACGCCATATTTACCTTTTGGGGGTGTTGGAAGTAGTGGATTAGGGGGTTATCATGGGAAAGAAAGTTTTCGGACTTTTTCACATTATAAAAGCATTTTAGCCCAATCTACAGCATTCGACATGAAAATTCGTTACTCTTCTACAAAAAGTGCTTTAAAATTCATACGAAAGTTGTTAAAATGATGATGGTGTTTATCAGTAGGCGCAGCCGTATGATAATAGCCCCTTCGCAATGGAAGGGGTTTTTCTGTTCGACGTTATGTATCATGCGAAAATGAATCAAACATACTACATAAAGAATAGAAACGAACGCTTGCTAAATAACCATTTTTGTTTGGATCGAAACAAAAAATAGTCTATAGAACATAAATATTTATTCATGAATATAAAAATTTAAAATTTAAGGTAGATAGGACGGGAAAATGAAAAAGATTATTAAAGTTGAAGCAGTTGAAAAACATTTTGGAAATCAAGTGATTATCCCACCTCTTTCTTTAGATATTAAAGAGGGAGAGTTTTTAACAATTTTAGGGCCGAGTGGCTGCGGGAAAACGACTTTACTTCGTATGATCGCAGGATTTGAAACTCCAACTAAAGGGAATCTTTTATTAGATGATGAAAGAATTAACGATTTACCGCCATATAAGCGTCATATGAACCTAGTGTTCCAACATTACGCACTATTCCCACATATGACAGTGGAGAAGAATATTTGTTTTGGTATGAAAATGCAGAAAGTATCAGCAGCAGAGCAGAAAGAGCGTGCTGAAGAGGCAATGCGTTTAACGCAGTTACTTGAGTTCCGTAATCGTAAACCTGCGAAGCTTTCTGGTGGACAACAGCAGCGTGTTGCAATTGCAAGAGCAATTGTAAATAATCCGCGTGTATTACTATTAGATGAGCCACTTGGAGCGCTTGACTTTAAGTTACGAAAAGACTTGCAACGTGAATTGAAAAACTTACAACGTAATTTAGGAATTACGTTCATATACGTAACGCACGATCAAGAAGAAGCAATGAGCATGAGCGATCGTATCGTGGTTATGAATAAAGGACATATCGAACAAATCGGAACGCCGAAAGAAATTTATAATAAGCCGAAAACGTTGTTCGTTGCGACATTCATCGGTGAAAATAATATTGTGAAAAACGGGGAAGGCTATGTAGCAATTCGCCCTGAAAATGTAAAAGTACGTTCGGTTGAAGAACCAATTTTAAAAGAATACCATCTTGGACATATTGAAGATATAGAGTTTGTCGGAAATATGGAGAAGCTTTATGTACGTGATGAGAAAACATCAGAATTACTAATGGCATATCAAACTGCTGAAGAGGCAGCGCAGTGGAGCATTGGAGATAATGTATATGTAGGCTGGGAGCAAGAGGACGAGGTGACCTTAAATTGAAAAAAGGGAAATTACTCGCACTACCTACAGTCGCGTGGTTATTAATTTTCTTCCTAATCCCGCTCGTATTCGTATTAGGATTCGCCTTCATGCAGCGCGGAGCTTACGGGACAGTAGAAATGCAATTTACGCTGGAGAATATATCCCGTGTGTTTGATCCATTGTACTTAGGGACATTATGGGAAACTGTTAAAATCGCAGTTATTACTACAGTAATATGTTTATTAATTGGTTATCCATTTGCGTATACAATTACAATTGTTGACCGCAAATATCGTTCTATTCTTTTATTATTGGCAACGATCCCGTTTTGGATTAACTTTCTTGTTCGTTCATACGCATGGATTGTTATTTTACGTTCACAAGGCCTTGTGAATACGTTGTTATTAAAGCTTGGTATTATTAGTGAACCGTTAAATTTATTATATAATACTCCTTCTGTAATACTCGGAATGGTCTATTCTTTATTACCATTTATGATCTTACCAGTGTATGCAGCAATTGAGCAGCTAGATAAGCGTAAGCTAGAAGCGGCTTATGATTTAGGAGCAACACCAATAAAGGCATTTTGGAATATAACAGTGCCGATGACAATGTCAGGAATTGCGACTGGTTCTATTTTAGTATTCGTTTCTTCTATCGGAATGTTTGTTGTATCAGACGTGATGGGCGGATCGAAAGTAGCATTAATCGGAAACGTTATTCAAAACCAATTCTTAGGTGCACGTGACTGGCCGTTTGGATCTGCGTTATCGATTATCGTTGTTCTATTCTCTGTTCTGTTAATTTACTTATATTATCGTGCAACGAAAGTATATAAATATAATGAGAACGGAGGGGAATAGGCAAAGATGAAGAAGTTTTTAGTTTCTTATTCTTGGTTAATTTTGTTATTCTTGTATTTTCCAATGATGGTTTTAATGGTCTATTCTTTCAACGACTCTCGCATTAATGCGGAGTGGGAAGGTTTTACATTCCATTGGTATACAGATTTATTTCAAAAACAAGATGTTATTGATGCATTTGTAAATAGTATTACGATTGCAGTTATAACAACGATTGTGACAACGGTACTTGGCGTATTCTTTGCGATTGCTTTACATCGTTATAAATATCGTTTCGAAGGGGCTATTAATGGCCTTGTATATTTACCAATTTTAATTCCTGATATTTTAATGGGATTATCTTTACTAATTCTTTTCAGTCAGTTAGGAATGGAACTTGGACAAACAACGATTATTATTGCACATATTACATTTAGTATTTCGTTTGTTGTTGTTATTTTAGCTGCGCGTCTTTCAAGTATGGGACGTGACTTAGAAGAAGCTGCAAATGATTTAGGAGCAACGCCTTGGCAAACGTTTCGTTATGTAACGTTCCCAGCAATTGCACCGGGAGTTATTTCGGCAGCATTATTAACATTCACATTATCAATTGATGATTTTGTAATTAGTTTCTTCGTATCAGGACCAGGATCAACAACATTGCCATTATACATTTACAGTATGGTTAAGCGCGGAGTATCACCAGAAATTAATGCTCTTTCTACAATTTTAATTGTTGCTATCGTAGGATTAATGGTTCTATCTGAAATCTTCCGTAACAAAGGTGCAGATGGTGAAGAAAACTCTGGAGGACACCTTCCTTTATAATACGAATGATATAGAAAGTACGAGGGGGTAATAAACCGATGAAATTAATGAAAAGAATAGCTGGCGCAGCAATTAGCTTTAGCCTTGTTGCTGGTGTACTTGCTGGTTGTGGTGAAAAAAAAGAAGAATTAAATATTTATAGCTGGGCTGACAATTTTGATGAGCAAGTGCTAAGAGATTTTGAAAAGAAATATAATGTGAAAATTAACTATGATAAGTACGCAAGTAACGAAGAAATGCTTGCGAAATTACAAGCTGGTGGCGCAAAGTATGATTTAATTCAGCCATCTGATTACATGGTTAAAACAATGGCGAAAATGGATTTATTAGCGCCGTTAGATAAAAAGAATATCCCAAATATCGAAAACATGGTTTCTAATTTCAAAACACCGGCGTTTGATCCAGAGAATAAATATTCTTTAGTGTACACTTGGGGTGTAACAGGGATTGCATACAATAAAAAGTATGTGAAAGAAGCACCTACAAGCTGGGCTGACTTATGGAATGAGAAATATAAAGGACATGTAACGTTACTAAACGATTCTCGTGAAGTATTAGGAATGGGTCTTAAGAAGCACGGTTTCTCAAACAGTACGAAAGAAGATGCAGAGTTAAAGACAGCAGCAGATGATTTAAAGAAGCTGCTTCCAAACTTATTAGCATTTGATACAGACAACATTAAACAAAAATTCATTACAGAAGATGCTTGGATCGGAACAGTTTGGTCTGGAGATGCAGCATTTATCGCAAAAGATAATAAAGATGTAGAATACGTTGTACCAAAAGAAGGCGGAACAATTTGGGCTGATACGTTAGCAATTCCAAAAGGTGCAAAACATAAAGAGCTTGCTGAGAAATTTATGAACTACTTACTAGATGAAAAAGTAAGTGTGAAAAACTACGAGTCAATTGGTTACAGTAATCCAAATGAAAAAGCTCATCCTCTTCATAGTAAAGAATACCGTGATAATCACATGATTTTCTTAACGAAAGAAGAGTTAGATCGTACAGAATGGCTTGTTGATGTAGATGATAAGTTAAAAGACTATGATCGTTACTGGACAGAGCTAAAAACAAAAGGTAAATAAGTAAGGAAATGCGGTTTCTAAAGTAGAAATCGCATTTTTTCATAGTAGGAGGAAATCGTTTGAAGAAGAAGTTACATCAATATGAGATAATGTGTATTGCTTTATTATTTGCTGTATTTGGTATTGTTGCTTGGCGCGTACATGCAGGTGGCGTTACCGTGATGGATACATATGTCCGTGGATTAGTAAAAGGGCTACAAACGGAGAGTTCCCTTACATTTTTCTCGTACTTTACAAAATTGGGATCAGCAATTGGGATAGTCGCTACGCTCGTTATAAGTTTGCTTGTTTTTTGGAAGAAGCGTTATTATGCTACGATGATTGTGTATCCACTGGGAATTTTAATAACACATCTTGTGAATAAAGGGATAAAAGAGATTGTACAGAGAGAACGTCCGTCATTAAATGAAGCGCTAGATGCACTTGGATATAGTTTTCCTAGTGGACATGCAATGCTATCAATTATGACATTTGGATTTCTTGCTTATATCATTGCTGCTAATTTGAAAAGCATAGCTGGGAAATGTGTCACAACGATTTTGATGGGCACAGTAATTCTATCGATTGGATTAAGTAGAGTCATTTTAAATGTACATTACCCAACTGATATTTTAGCTGGTTACTGCGTAGGTGGTATTTTGTTAGTTATCGCTATTTACTATCATCGTTTACTTACTGAGAGATTGGGGTTTAATAAAGAGAGATAGAAAAAACGCCTGGAAAAACTATCATTATAGTGTTCCTAGGCGTTTTTTGTTTGTATAAAGATATGATACAGTATAAGTGACAATTGAATTATTTAAAGTAGGTGAAAATGTGTGAAGACAAATGTTCATAAAGTTGATAAGTGGGGCAAGTTAGGAGCTTTTTTGTATCAATTTCGTTATACAGTAATTGTAGCGTTACTGTTGCTCGCAATCGCACTTGGGATTTTTGCTCCAAAGCTACCGGGAGTATTAGGTGGTGACGGTTTCCAAACGGAAGGCGACTATCAAAAAACAAAAGAAATTTTAGATAAAGATTTTAAGAGGTCTCAAGATACGCTTCTGCTCGTTTTTGAGAAAAATAAAGATGCTTCGCATGAGGAATTTAAAAAACGAATAGATGAAATTGTAAAGAATGTTCAAGAGAAAGAGAACTATGAATCTTTCCATCACCCAATCCAAAATAAAGAAATGCTACAAGGTGATATCGGTTATGCGACAATTTTATTTTCCGGGAAAACAAATAAAGAAAGAATGGAAAAGACATTACAATTTGCTGATGAGATTGAGAAAGAAAGTAATGTAGCATTAAAAGTAACACCTACAGGATTTCCGAAAATTAATCAAGAGATTAATGAAAGAACGCAAAATGATTTAAAAGTAGCAGAAATGATTGGATTACCAATTGCGTTTCTTGTATTACTATTTTCGTTTGGTAGCCTTTTGGCATCAATTTTACCGATTTTGAATGGGGCGCTTAGTGTTATTAGCACGATGGGTATATTGTATTTTATCGGTGTGGATAAAGAACTTTCTATTTTCGTGTTAAACGTTGCACCGATGATTGGACTTGCACTATCTATTGATTTTGCGCTATTATTTGTGAACCGTTTTCGAGAGGAAGTTGCTAAACGAACGGTAAAAGAAGCGATAGCAATTACATATCAGACGGCAGGACGTGCAATTGTATTTTCAGGATTATGCGTATTTGTTGGGTTGTCAGGTTTGTTTTTCTTTAAGATAGATTATATTCAATCTGTCGCGATTAGCGGAATGATTGTTGTGATTATGAGTATTTTATTCTCACTCACACTTCTTCCAGCGCTATTATCGTTAATAGGTAAAAGAATATTAAAAAAGAATCAAGTAGCACATACGCCGGCAAAAGCATGGCGTAAATTTGCACAATTTGTAATGAAACATCCAATCGCAATGATTATTGTTGTTACAACATTTATTGTTATTTGCTTATTGCCGTTACGTACAGCTAATTTGCAGTTCCCTGGTGTTGAAGCTTTACCTGAAAAGAGTGATACAAGGATTGCATATGAAAAGTATGAAGAAGCATTTAATGAAACTGTCAAAACACACGCTGATGTTATGTTAGTTGTAGAGACGAAAGAAGATATGAAAGAAAAAGAAAGTCTACAAAAGATAGAAGAAGTCGTTCAAAAGTTAAAAGATGATAAGAAAGTACATGAAGTAAGAAGTTTATACGACGGGTTAACTGGAATGAAAGCAGATCAAGTTGTTGGAATATTGCAGTCGCCAGAGTCAGCGAAACTAACTCCTGTATTTGAAGCATACACGAAAGGGAATAAGACGACGATAGAAGTCTTTTTGAAAACAAAACCACGTACAGAGACTGCAAAACAGTGGGTGCGTGACTTTAAAAAGAACTATAAAGAAACGGATGTTACGTATTATCTAGGCGGAATGACGACGTTTCAACAAGAATTAGAAGATGAAATTAAAGATAAAGTTGTAATTGGTATGTCTGTTATATTTGGATCGACCTTTGTTATATTATTATTTGCATTCCGATCTATACTCATTCCAATTAAGGCAATTATTATGAATATACTTAGTTTAAGTGCAACCATTGGAATTGTTGTTTGGTTATTTGAAGGTGGTCATTTCGGTTTAGAAGCGAGTCCGGTTCTGTTTGTCTTACCAATCTTCATTTTTGGCCTCGTATTTGGGCTTAGTATGGATTATGAAGTATTTCTTATTTCACGCATTCATGAGCTCTATGAAGAAACAGGAGATAACGATCAAGCAACGTTAGAAGGGCTCGTTTCAACAAGTAGAATCATTACATCAGCTGCTTTAATAATGATTGTTGTAACGGGTGCATTCGCATTTACTGATATTTTACCAGTAAAGCAGATGGGGCTTGGCGTCGCATTAGCAATATTTCTTGATGCAACAATTATTCGTCTTATGCTCGTACCAAGCTTAATGAAGTTATTTGGAGACTGGAACTGGTGGTTGCCATTTCGAAAAAAACGAGAAAAATCATCATAAAAAAATGCTCATCATATTGATGAGCATTTTTTTATGAATAGCAAGACCTACATTTTGCAAATAGTATGTGATAAGAACATTACATACAAGTAGGTGAAGGCAATGTTTCGTTATTTTAAGTTTAAGTTAAATGATACAGTACAGTTTGCAGAAAACGATGGGCATATGTATCGCATTGTCGGTTATCGGTTAGAAAAGGGATTTTATCCAAAAGATGAATGGACTCATATCATTTATGAACTACTTAGAGAATTTGACGGGTATACGATGGATGCAGAGGAGGAAGAACTTGTAAAGGTCGTTCAAGTAGAGGATGAGTATTACAAAATACAAGAAGTATCAGGTTATCGTTATCCAGTAAAAATGAAACAAAAACAACAAGTGATGAAAATAGAAAGGATGGACGATTTATTAGATGCTTACAATGATTATAAAAGGTTGGCAGATTTCTTTAAAGATTTATCGTATGAACAAAAAGCTGAAGAAGTATTGTTAGAAATGAAAAGGCTTAGAGCTTGAGGGGCAGTCTATTATAAGACTGTCCTCTATTTTTGACGGTGCATCAAAGTGTGTTTTCCGTTACAATGAGAGAATCAATAGAAATAAGGTGATAAACAGTATGGAAACAAAGAAAAAGGGCGAATGGTGTGAAATTACCGTTCCAGCTAAATGGAATGGTATAAGTATTGAATCGGTATTAAAAGTAGAATGGGAAATACCGAAAAAGCTATTACATCAGCTTCGTATGGAAAAAGGTGTTACGGTTAACGGGGAACAAAGAAGATGGAATGAGCTTTTAAAAGAGAACGATAAGTTACAAGTTCATATGTTTGCGGAGGAAGAGTACGGTGTAGATCCAGAATATGGTGAATTAAATGTAGTATACGAAGATGATCACGTACTCATCGTAAATAAACTAGAGCAAATGGACACACATCCTGCTGAAAAAGGTGGAAACGGGACGCTTGCAAATCTTGTTGCTTTTCATTTTCAAATGCAAGGTTTAGAGACGAAGGTTCGTCATATTCATCGTTTAGATAAAGATACGACAGGTGGTGTCGTGTTTGCTAAGCATAGAATTGCTGGTGCAATTATGGATCGTTTATTAATGGAACGAAAAATTAAAAGAACGTACGCAGCGCTCGTTGAAGGGAAAGTAAAGAAGAAACAAGGAACGATTGATGCTGCTATCGGAAGGGATCGCCATCATGCTACAAGGCGTCGTATTTCTCCAAAAGGTGACCAAGCTATCACATATTATAAAGTAGAAAAGTATTTTAAGAAGCAAAACACGACTTTCGTAACGTTACAATTAGAAACGGGTAGAACGCATCAAATTCGTGTTCATATGAGTCATAATGGTAATCCACTAGTTGGGGATGTATTATATGGTGGGCAAACAAAATATATGTCCAGTCAAGCATTACATGCGATGAAGATAAATTTCTTGCATCCAATTACGAAAGAAGCGATTGAAGTTGATGTGCCGTTTCCTACAAAATTAAATAATAAAATAAAAGAATTTCAAAAAGAAAATGCGTAAAGTATAAGTTTTAATTTGAAAAAAGTAGATTTTTGCAGGGATTTCTCTAAAAGAAGCGAAGCCGTTAAGAGAAAAGAGAGATAATATGAAGTGACCTCCTAGATTATCAAGTCAGGGATTTTAACCCATAATAATGAATGAAAACATTATGAATGGGGTTATACCCTATGATAATAGGAGGCCACTATGGAAAATATAATATATATTGGGATGGATGTCCACAAGGAAAGTTTTAGCTTATGTGCACTACACGGAACAACTGGGGAAATTGTAAGAGAAGCACGATGTGCTTCAAATGTATCTCTCGTAAAAAAATTCGTTGAGAAACTGAAAACAAAATATGGTGAAGATATAAAAATTAAAGCTGGATATGAGGCTGGTTGTTTAGGGTATTCACTTCATAATCTTCTTGAACAAAATGGAATTGATTGTGATATTTTAGCTCCCACAACAATGTACAGTTCATCAAAAAACAAAATGGTGAAAAATGATAAATTCGATGCCAAAATGATTGCTCTTAATTTAGCAAATGGCACCTATAAAGAAGTATATGTTCCAGAAGAAGAGGATGTTGCCGTGAAAGAGTATATCCGCATGTTAGGTGATTTTAAAACATCTTTGAAAAAAATAAAACAACAGATAAAAGCATTCCTTTTAAGACATGGCTATGTGTATGAAGGGAAATCAAGCTGGACAATCGCTTATATGAAATGGTTAAAGAATCTTGATCTACAAGGATTATTCAAAGAAACGTTAGGCGAATACCTATTACAGTATGATGTTCTAGTCGATAAAATTGAGCGGTTCAGTTTGAGATTAGAAGAATTATCTCATCGTGAAAGGTACGAAGAACCAATCGCAAAGTTAAGATGCTTAAAAGGTATAGATACAACATCGGCAATGACTGTTCATGTGGAAATTGCAGACTTCACTCGTTTTCCCACGGCTAAAGCATTTATGGCTTATGTAGGATTGACGCCAAGCGAAAGCTCAAGTGGAGAGAAAATCAGTCGACGTTCGATTACAAAACAAGGAAATTCGACCGTTAGGTCTACTCTTGTAGAATGTGCAAATGCGTTGGTAAAAGGAGCAATCGGATTAAAATCGAAGCGAGTGAAAGCAAGACAAAAAGGGCAACGAAGCGAAGTGATTGCTTATGCGGATCAGGCTGTAGAAAGGTTACAAAGAAAATATTATCGCATGATATATCAAGGGAAGCCTAGAAATGTTGCCGTTACAGCTATCGCAAGAGAACTGGGGTGTTTTATATGGGGATTAGAAACAGGTAAAATTCACCGAAAATAAAGAGGGAAGGATATGAAGTTGATTGATTCATAGTTAGAAATCAAAGGTATCAATTGATGGCATAGATGAGCTTCAGAGATAGTGAATTACAGGTCTGGCTATCTATGACTCACCTCTTCTGGCATGGCTGAAATTCTGATAAACAAGCTATTTATTAGAATTTGAAAAGGTGTGATCCACGCAGTGAGATTATAAGAGCCTAACGACGAACCATTAACCTGAGGTAACCAATCCACGAATAACAGAGTGGTTAACTGTCGATAGATCTTATTTCTGAAGCTTTTGTATGCCATCAAGAAAAATATTATGGGTGAAAAACTATTGACAAAGGTCACTTCATAACAGGTGAGAATTACTTGATCAAATATAAGTATGTACTTGGAATATTTTTCGCTTGTCTTTTAGTTACTCTATGTCTTTACCCCTATTTACCAAATCGTATGGCAGTACATTGGAACGTAAATGGTGAGCCAAACGAGTTTATGAGTAAACAAGTTGTTGTAGCATTTATTCCTTGTTTTATTATTTTTTCATATGGATTTTTGTATATTATTTCACATAATATATTTAAGTTTAATCAAAGAGAGCATTGTATTATAGGTGGATTTATAAAGAAAATTACATTATTTATGTTGTTTATTCATATGCTTATTCTCTTGATTAATTTTGGAGATTTTATATTCTTTCAAACAGGATTAACGATTGGGATTAGTATGTTTCTTTTTATGCTGAGTAAAGAATTTAAGAAAATAAAAGGCAAAGAAAAAGATCCAATTAAATTACAAAAAATTCGTTTAGTAAGTAGACGGATTTTTCAAGTGATGGCATGTGGCATATTGTTTTCATTGTTTTTGAACTTAGAGTGGGGATTTTATATATTGCTTAGTGTAATAAGCTGTGGATCTATGTTGTTTATGTTCTATATTTTCTATTCATACATAATAGAAAGCTATGAAACTTGAAAAAGAGTCTTCTCATTTGAACTGACCCCAAAAAGTTAGACAAAGAAGTTAAGCGACTGATTGGATGTGAGTCCGGTATTGTACTGGACTCATTCCATTTAACTTCACTTTAATTCTTTTGTGATTATAATAATGAATATAATTCTCTAATTCTATCTTAAAATGCTCCATACTTTCAAAATCTTTAAGATAGAATAATTCAGATTTTAATAAGCCAAAGAAGTTTTCTATGACTGCATTGTCCAAACAGTTTCCCTTACGGGACATACTTTGGATAACCTTATGTTTTTTTAGTGATTGTTGATATATCTTCATCTGATAATGCCATCCTTGATCTGAATGAAGAATAGGAGTTTCTCCATCATTTAAGCGTGTAAAGGCTTTATTAAGCATTTTTGATACAAGTGAATACACAGGTTTATTTTCTATATTGTAAGCTATAATCTCCCCGTTATATAAGTCTAAAACAGGAGATAAATATAGTTTTTTACCATGGAGATGAAATTCAGTGACATCTGTTACCCACTTTTCATTAGGCTTAGATGCATTAAATTCACGCTTCAAAATATTCTTTGCGAATTTCCCTACTTCTCCCTTATATGAACGGTATTTTTTTATACGAACCATGCATTTTAATCCAATAATATTCATTAAACGACGAACTGTTTTATGGTTTAATATATATCCACGGTTACGTAATTCTAATGTGATACGACGATAACCGTATCTACCATAATTCTCTTCAAAAATCTCTTGGATTAATTCTTTAATGTTCTTATATTTATCTGGACGTTCCATTTGTTTAATCCAGTAATAGTACGTACTGCGGGCAATACCAGCGATTTTCACAAGATCGATGATTTTGTATTCGTGCCTTAATTCATAAATTACCTGTGCTCTGTCTTGATCTATGATTTGTTCTTTTTCTGAACTAAGGCATTTAACTTTTTTAAATAATCATTTTCCATACGTAAAAGTTCATTTTCTGCTTGTAGTGCTTCTATAGACCCCTCAACTAGCACTGTATCTTTTTTGGGTTGCACCTTAACCTTCTTATTTTTCATAGCTGGACGTCCCTTCCGCTTTGAACGTAGGGCATCCACACCATTTGAATCATAAGCTACTTTCCATCTACGAATTATTTCAGGAGAGGAAATATTAAAAATTGCCGCTGTTTCTCTAATAGATGTCCCTTGCGTATCCATATATTTAAGCACATCTAGTTTATACTGAAGCGAATAAGTTGTATAGCGTTTTTCAAAAGCTTTTTCTCCAAATGCCTCATATTGTTTGATCCACTGATAAATTACACTAGAATGAATCCCTAGAGATTTAGCAAGCCTTTTTCCACCATCTATTCCATTAAAATATTGTTTTACTATCTGTATCTTTTCTTTAGGAGAAAACTTTCCCATAAAAAAATACACCTCCAATTGTTAATTGTGTCTAACAATTGGGGTGCACATCAATTATGAGAAGACTCTTTTAATCTATTTACTTTGTAATAAATTGTTGTGTCCAGTAGTTGCCGCTTTCTACATAACCAACACCGATGTGAGTGAAGCCGTTATTTAAGATGTTTGCACGGTGTCCAGCGCTGTTCATCCAAGCTTGTACTACTTCTTCAGGTGTACGTTGGCCTTGAGCGATGTTTTCACCTGCAGATGTATAAGAAATACCAAATTTCTTCATCATGTCAAACGGAGACCCGTATGTAGGGCTGTTATGATCAAAGTAGTTGTTTTTTTGCATGTCTTCAGACTTAATACGTGCTACTTTGCTTAATTCAGTATCGATTTTTAGTGCTGGTAAGCCTTGCTTTGTACGCTCAGCGTTTGTTAATTCAACAACACGTTGTTCGAACTCGCTTAAAGATTTTGCTTCTTCAGCAGGCTTTTGCTCAGCAGGTTTTTGCTCAGCAGGTTTTTGAGTATTGTTGTTTTCAGCAGGCTTTTGAGCTTCTGGTTTTTGAACTTCTTCAGCAGGCTTTTGCTCGGCAGGCTTTTGAGTTTCTGGCTTAGCTGTTGGTTGCTCAGTTACAACATTTTCAGTAGGTTGTTGACCAGGAATAATGCAATTTGGTTGGAAGTTTCCTTGTTGCCATTGCGCTAATGACTCAACGCCCATAGATTGTAAGAATGCTTGTAATTCTTGTTGGTTCATTTGTTTCATCATTACTTTTGAATGCTGAATATTTTGAACCTTAATGTTAGATGGTTGTACTGTTGCAGCTTGTGCATCTAGAGAAGATACTCCTAAAGTAAGAGCTGTTGCAGCAGCTACAGATAATAAAACACGCTTTTTCATGATGTGTGTCCCCCTATATAAAGTTTTAATTTGTTTTCACACGATTTGTTTTTGACAGCCTGTCTGACTGACAAATTCATCGTAGCATACAATTTGCGAGAAAAAAGATGGAAAAAAATTCATAGACTTTAAAATTACCTAATTTATCCTAAGAGAAGAAGTGAGCAAAAATAAGAGAAATATAGAGTATAAAAGGAATTTATAGTGTTTTTATACTTGATTTTAAGAGGGGTTTTTGGATAAATTTACCTAAAGAGAAAATAAAGAATCCTATTGTATCAATGGTTTGAGCGATTTTTTGAGGAATATAATGGATTGATTTTTACAAAACTGTAATGTTTCTGTTGTTCTTTTTTATAATAAAGTAACATATTTTTAATGTTGTAGCAGACAAAAAAGCGGCTATCTCTTTACATAGACGAAGGAGATAGCCGTTTTCCTATTATTACGTATGTTACGAGTTAGTTTCAATTGCTTCTAATAATAAATCTACAATGTGAATTCCTCTCATTTTATGAGAAAGCCCTTCTCGCTCAATTCCTAATTTCATTTGTAATAAACAACCTGGATTTGCAGTAACAATGGTTGCTGCGTCTGTTTCATGCACACGGTCCATTTTGTAATCTAGAAATTCCATTGATAACTCTGAATGAACAATATTGTAAATACCAGCAGAGCCACAGCAGCGGTCCGCATCTTTCATTTCACGATATGTTGCACCTTGGATAGCCTCTAGTAACATACGAGGTTCAGAAGCTGTGCGCATAACATTGCGTAAATGACAAGAGTCTTGATACGTAATAATTTGCTGCGTGAGTCGTAAATCAGTTCGCTTATGGAAGTCTAGTTCTACTAGTATAGCAGTAATATCTTTAATCTTAGAAACAAACTGCTTAGCACGTTCAGCCCACTCTGGATCATCCTTTAAAAGATAATCATAGTCTACGAGGTAAGCTCCGCAACCACCTGCATTCGTAATAATATAGTCGATGTTTAAATCTTCGAATGCCTTTATATTTCGCTTTGCTAATTCTTTTGCTCCACTCTTTTCACCAGCATGTCCATGCAATGCACCGCAGCAACTTTGTGTTTTCGGAATAACGATATCACAACCAGCTAATTGAAGAAGTTTCATCGTTGCGTTATTTGTTTCTAAAAACATAGTATCCATTAAGCAGCCTGTGAAGAATGCAACTTGTTTTTTCTTTGTACTTTCTGCAGGTAAAAATGAAGGACGATCTTTCATTGCTTTCATTTTTGGCACTTTTGGCAAAATGAGATCCATCGTTGCAAGTGTTTCAGGGAATAACTTCATAATACCTGTTTTATGTGTTAGTGTTTGTAAACCAGAACGTTGATAAAATCCAATTAGTCCTGTTAATGTTCTCATTCGATTTTGATGGGGGAACAATCCTTCAAAAACGACTTTTCGAACAGCTTTCACTGGCATTGAGAATTTTTTATTTTGATTAATAATATCACGAGCTTCTTCTAATAAATGTCCATAATTTACACCAGATGGACAAACAGGCTCACAAGCACGGCAACCAAGACAAACGTTTAATGTATTTTCAACATCTTCATCTGGTTCGATTAAACCATCAACGATAGCTTTCATTAATGCGATACGTCCGCGCGGTGAATGTGACTCTTTATATCCGGATTGAATGTAGGTAGGACAAGTAGGTAAACAAAAACCGCATCGCATACAGTTTAGTAATTCATCTTCACTTAATCGTTCTTTAAATTCTTTTTGAATATTTTCTTTATTTAATGTGGTCATCGCTCAACCACCACTCTTTTTCGAGTGTCTTTCGCGAACATTTTTCCAGGATTCATAATGTTATTTGGATCGAAAGCTTGCTTTATTCCTTGCATAGCTGCAATACCTTCTTTACCTAATTTCATTTCTAAATATGGAGCTTTCATCGCACCAACACCATGTTCACCAGTAATTGTGCCACCAAGTTCAATTGCTTTCGTAAATATTTCAGCAAAAGCTTGTTCAGCTCGGTGCATTTCTTCTGCATTACGAGCGTCTGTCATACAAGTTGGATGTAAGTTACCGTCACCAGCGTGTCCAAACGTACAAATAGGAATATTATATTTTTTTGCAATGGCATTAATAGCTTCAACCATCGGAGCGATTTGTGAACGTGGTACAGTTGCATCTTCTAATATTGTAGTAGGTTTTAATCGTGCGAGCGCTGATAGTGCACTACGGCGAGCGGTACGAAGTGCATCTGCTTCCGTTTCATCTTTTGCAATGCGAACATCAACTGCATTCATAGAGCGGCAAACGTTAGCCATGTTTTCAATATCTCGATTGACTACTTCGGGCGGGCCGTCTTGTTCGATTAATAAAATTGCTTTTACATCTGTAGGTAAACCGATTTGTGCAAACTCTTCTACTACTTCAATTGTCGGTTGGTCTAAAAATTCCAGAGTTGCTGGAATAATTTTATTTGCAATAATAGAAGAAACAGCACGTGCAGCTTCATTAATATCTTCATAGAGTGCAAGCATTGTTTTCTTTGTTTCAGGCATAGGAACAAGTTTTAATATCGCTTCTGTTACCACGCCAAGTGTTCCTTCAGAGCCGATAAATAAACGAGTTAAATCGTAACCAGCTACATCTTTTGCTAATTTGCCGCCAGTACGAATAATATCACCATTTGGTAAGACAAGTTCAAGCCCCATTACATAATCACGTGTTACGCCATATTTCAAGCCGCGTAACCCACCTGAATTTTCATTAATATTGCCGCCGATTGTAGAAATCTTCATCGAACTTGGATCTGGCGGATAAAATAAACCTTTTTCTTCTACTGCTTTAATAATATCAAGTGTAATGACACCAGCTTGTACAGTAATTGTTAAGTTTTCTTCATCAATTTCTAAAATATTGTTCATATGGCGGAAAATAAGGACGATACCGCCTTCAAGTGGACATGTTCCTGCGCAAAGATTTGTTCCAGACCCACGAACATACACAGGAATTTTGTGAGTGTTACATACCTTTAACACTTCAGCTACTTCATTTGTATTACGTGGAGCAATGACTGCATCAGGCATTGCTTGGAAGTTTGGAGTGGCATCATAACTATAAGTTAAACGCCCCATATTGGATGTATCTACATTATCTTCGCCAACAATAGATACGAATGAATGAATAATTTGCTTTTCTAACATTGGAAATCCCCCTCAAACTGTTAACGTGTTTAGTTATAATAAACAACGTGGTAACAGTGCTTTCATTATAATGATAAAAAAGTAAAGGGATTCTTTCTATGTGTAATCATCTAAAGATTAATCTGTTTTATCGTTCTTTTTTGTATGATTATCTAATAGGAGGAGTGCGAAGTATAAAACGTTTAAGTCTTTGAATTGTTTTGGATCAAGTCCTGTATGCTCTTCAATCTTTTTTAGCCTGTAATGTAATGTGTTAATGTGTATATGTAATTGTTTAGCTGTCTGTTTATAAGATTGGTTATAATCGATAAATAAGCGTAAGGTGTGCATAAGCTCAGGAGATGATAGTAAGTTTTCGATGGTACGCTCTAGAAATTGTTCACGCGTTTCGGCAGAAATATCTTGTAAACACATTTCTAAACGTAAATCTTCATTAAATACAATTTGTTTCGTTTCCAATGATACAGAAAGAGCACGTAATGCTTGTTCGTAAGATATGTTCATATTGTTTGGGGTAACTGTTTGTCCAATCCCGATATATAAAGGAATAGAAAATAAAGCTTCGCAGTCTTGTTTTAATCGTTTTAAAAATTGGTATGTTTGCTCGTTGGAGCTCATCGCTGTAAATAAAATAAAACGATCATTTCCCCACCGAACAAATAGATGCTCTTTTGTTAATATATTGCGTATATGTTGCCATATTTTACGCTGGAGCATCGTGTCATTTTTTCCAATAGAAAACAAAATAAGTTGTTTCTTCTTATATAAATCAATGCCAAGTGTTTTGGCGCGATCGAGAAAACTTGGAGACCATTCTGTATTTTGAAGCCAATCAAAGACGAAAGCTTCATAAGAACGGTGCTCAAGTTCTAGTTGCTCTAAAAAGTAGTTTTCATGAATTAATAACTCGGTCATCTTACGCAATATTTCTCCATAGCGTGAAATATTTTCAGGTTCTCCTGTAATTCCAATAACACCAATTACTTCGTCATGAAATAATAAAGGAAGATTCATTCCAGCCTTTACACCTTGCAACTGCCTTTCATCTTCTGTTGTAATGATGACAGTTTTCTTTTGGTTAGCGCAGCGGAGTGCACCTTCATGAAATTGACCAATTCTTTCTGTATCTGTACTTGCAATAATAACGCCTTGTATATTAATAATAATAATATTCTCTGTAATTAGTCTGCGTACTTCTCGTACAATTTTATTCGCTAAATCAGGAAATAGCATAATTGACACACCTCAAATTCTATTTGTTGTACATTATATATGTAAATTGAGTAAGAAAGGAAAATTTCACACTTTCCACACATTTATTTGTTATTTTACAATTATAACGAAATCATCCGAAGATGGAGGGAATCTTTTGAGAAAGTATGTTTTTCTTCTCTGTTTTTTATTTCTATTAGTAGGGTGTCAAGGAAGTTCATATACACCAATTGCTAAAGATAAAAATGTTATTATAACAACGAATATAAAAGAAGGCAGCATTAGTTTTATTGATAAAAAAAATAAAAAGTTAATCACGACATGGGAACTAAATGAGCCAATGGCCGGAATCACACTGCTTCCAAACGGTGAGGAAATCCTTGTATACGGTAAGCAATTAGAATATATGTATGTATATTCATTGGCGGAAGGAAGGCAAGTGGAAAAATATAAAACTGGAAAGGGCATTGTAAATGTGGTCGTATCAGAAGATAAAAAGCAATTATTTGCTGCCGATCAAAATGTTCAAAAGGTAAGGTTCTTTACGATAAATGGGAAAGAGACAGGAAATGTTTCAACAGGAAAAGGTCCTATAACGATGGTAGAGTATCATCATCGGTTATCTGTACTAAACTTTTATGATACGAAACTAACGACAATTGATACGAAGAAAAAAGAAGTTGTTCAATCCTTTATGATTCCGCCAGCATCAACCGGAGCAACGATTAGTCCTGATGGGAAAGAAATATGGATTGGCGGACATGGTGATGGAAATCAAGTAAATGAGAAAGTGTTAGTGTATTCTTTACAGGGGGGAGAAATGGTGCGCTCTTTACACGCTCCATTTATGCCTGTGAATATAACGAAGGATAGTAAGTACGTATATGCACTAAGTCATGGTTCGAACACACTTAGAAAGTTTGATATTAGCACATATAAAGAAATAGCTTCTGTAGAAGTAGGATCGAATCCATTTGCATTTTTGGAGAGCGGAGCAGAAGGATATGTAGCAAGTTATGATAGTGATGAAGTGTGCGTTATGGATATGAAGAATTTGAAAATAAAACAAACAATTAAAGTCGGAAAAGGACCGTTTCAACTCATAGAGAGGGAAGGGAAGGATAATGAATAAATATAGAGTGCTAGTTGTAGATGATGAAAGTGATATGAGGCAGCTTGTTGGAATGTATTTGGACAACTTCGGATATGAGTGGGGAGAAGCTGAAAATGGAAAAGAGGCTCTTAAAAAACTAGAAACAGATCATTATGATTTCGTTGTATTAGATATTATGATGCCAGAAATGGATGGACTTTCAGTTTGTAAAGAAATTAGAAAAACGTCAGATGTGCCGATTATATTTTTAACCGCAAAAGGTGAAGAGTGGAATAGGGTGAACGGCTTACGTATGGGAGCGGATGATTATATTGTAAAACCGTTTAGTCCTGGTGAATTGGTTGCCCGTATGGAAGCTGTGTTAAGAAGATATACAAAGCAAGAACAGCAAGAAGAGATTCAATTTGGACCAATTCTTATCAATGAAAAAAGTAGACGAATAGAGGCGGATGGTGAGCCGATTTCTCTTACAGTAAAAGAGTTTGATTTACTATATTTTCTTTGTCAGCATACAGGACAAGTATTTAGCCGGGAACAATTACTTGAAAAGGTATGGGGATATGATTATGCGGGAAGTACAAGAACAGTAGATACGCACGTGAAAACGATGCGCTTGAAGCTTGGAGAAAGTGGAAACTACATTCAAACTGTTTGGGGTGTAGGCTATAAATTCGAGGTGTAACGTATGTTTACGATGGTACAAAAACTTTGGCTTACAGTAGTGTGTGCAGTATGTGTAACAGTGTCCTTTCTTTATTTCGTATCTTTATACTCATATGAAAAACTATACGTTGATAATTTAAAAGGTTCATTAGTAATGGAAGGGAAAAATCTTGCTGCTCAGTATGATAAGCGCGAAGGAATATCAATTTTTGAAGAGAAAGTAAGATCATTTGATCAAATATCTAGTTCAGACGTTCTTTTCGTGTCTAATCCGCGTGATTTAAGTGCATGTTTACCTTTTGATGTGCATCATCATTCTCTTATAAGTGAAGGAGATAGGCAAACGCTATTAGATGGGAAAACTGTGACAAAGATAGGATATGAAGAACATTTTGAACGTAATATTATGGGGGTTGTCATCCCTGTATTGGAAAATAAAAAATTAGTCGGAATTGTATATTCTTATATTCCTTTAAAAAGTATAAAAGACTTAATATATGATATGGGTCTTATTTTAGCACCACTAGCAATTGCTATGATTTTAATTACGATATGGGTTGGAAGAAAAATTATAATTGCAATTACGAAGCCGCTTTCGCAAATGGAGCGGGTTGCAAATCATTTGGCTACGGGAGATTTTTCGGAGCGGATTACCGTTTCTTCAGAGGATGAAATTGGACGATTAGGAAAAGCATTTAATAAAATGGCAAATTCATTAGAAACAGAAGATGTAAAGCGTAAGGAATTTTTAGCAAATGTTTCGCATGAACTTAGAACACCACTTAGTTATATAAAAGGGTATAGCGAGGCTATTTTAGATGGTGTTGCAAAGGGAGCTCAGCAGGAAAAAGTAACCCAGCTAATTCATAAAGAAGCAGGTCGTATGCAGCGTCTCGTTCATGACTTGTTAGACTTAGCACAATTAGAAGGTGAGCACTTTCCGTTAAAGAAGCAACCTATCGTTTTTTCACAGCTGATTGAAGACGTATTAGATACGTATGAGATTAAGTTTATAGAAAAGGAAATTCATATTTCAACCAATTTAAATCCAGAGGTCATTGTCATGATTGATGAGGATCGTATGCAACAGGTGCTTCATAATGTGTTAGATAATGCGATACGGTATACAAATCAAAATGGAAATATCGTTATAACTTTAGAGCAAATCGATGATTACTGTGAATTAAAAATAAAAGATACAGGAATTGGCATTGATATAGAGCATTTAGAAAATCTTGGCGAGCGCTTTTACAGAGTTGATAAAGCGAGAAGTCGTCAACATGGTGGAACAGGTTTAGGCCTTGCTATTGTGAAACAAATTGTTCATATACATGGTGGACAGTGGAAAATTGAAAGTGAAAAAGATAAGGGAACAACGGTTATTATTAAACTGAATGTACAGGATGAGGGGGCATGTTCTAATTTTTAGGGCATGTTCTTTATATTGAAGAAAATATTTATCCCGCTATTCTCTGGTCAGTAAGACCCTCACCTCAAAATTCAGCGGAAGCAAAGAAGTTAGGTGGAGGCACTGCTGCCCGTAAAAGCCCGATTGGTGAGGGCTAATAATCAGTGGGGGATGAACAAAACCCTCACTGATTAAAGTTTCACTTTATACGTAAAAATATAAATTAATATGTAATAAATATCGGAAATTTGACTATTTTATGAACAAAACATTTGTACTTCTTATCAATTCGGTCTAAAATAGTTATGATGCAAAGTTCTTATAAATCGTTTCAATTGTTGTTTGGAAGATACTGAGGTGATTTAACTGGAGTACAAATCTATTAAACCGAAAAAAATTTACGAAGAAGTATCTGAAGCTATTTTAACAATGATTAAAAATGGTACGTTAAAACCTGGTGACAAACTACTCCCTGTGCATCAATTAGCTGAGCAGTTTCAAGTTGGCAGATCTGCTGTTCGTGAAGCGCTAAGTGCGCTAAGAGCGATGGGCTTAATTGAGATGAAACAAGGAGAAGGTACATATGTGAAGAACTTCGATTCTTCTTCATTAACAAAATCATTAAACAATAGATTATTAATGAAGAAAGAAGATATTTTGAATTTATTAGAAGTACGAAAGGTGCTTGAAGTGGGGGCAGTTCGAGTAGCGGCGGCAAAACGTACGGAAGATAATTTACAAAATATGAAACATTGGTTAGATGAAATGGCAAAGAGCATTGGAGATGAAAAGGCTGGCGAAAAAGCTGATTTTCAATTTCATATGGGAATTGCAGAGTCTTCGCATAATAACATTTTGCTTGAACTCATGAATCATGTTTCAGAGATGATTGCTGAAACAATTGGTGAATCAAGACGCATTATTTTATATGGTGAACAAACGACATCAGAACGACTTATAGAAGAGCATCAAGTTATATATGATGCGGTGTTAAAACAAGATGTAGAATTAGCGCAGAAAGCAATGCTAGATCATTTAACAAATGTAGAACATATTGTCACAGGTAAAAACGATATAAATTCGTAATTTAATCTTTTAAAAATTTAATTTTCTGATAAAATAGAGAAAGATTAAGTAAGCGTTTTCTTTAGGAGAGGGAGAGGATAGGCCATGGTTGAGCCTATTTCTTCTCTACTCAGTCATCTGATGACCATATGTTTGTTGGCGAAGTTGTAAAAAGGGGGAGTAATAGTTATGAAAGTTACTTTATTTGTTACTTGTTTAGTCGATATGTTTGAAACAAATGTCGGTAAAGCAACAGTTGAAGTGTTGGAGCGTTTAGGTTGTGAAATTGAATTTCCAGAAGCACAAGTTTGTTGTGGTCAGCCTGCTTATAATAGCGGCCATGTAGAAGCAGCAAAAGAAGCGATGAAACATATGATTGAAACTTTTGAAGATGCAGAATATATTGTTACACCATCTGGCTCGTGTGCGACAATGTTTCATGAGTATCCGCATGTTTTCAAAGATGATCCAAAGTGGGCTAAACGTGCACAAAAAGTTGCTGATAAAACTTATGAATTTACACAGTTTATTGTAGATGTTTTAAAAGTTACAGATGTTGGTGCAAGTTTATCAGGGATAGCTACTATTCATAAATCATGTCATATGACACGTATGCTCGGAGTAAAAGAAGCACCAGGGATTTTATTATCAAATGTAAAAGGATTAACTGTGAGAGATTTGCCAAACGTGCAAAATTGTTGTGGGTTTGGGGGAACGTTTTCAGTTAAGATGACTCCAATCTCTGAGCAAATGGTAGATGAAAAAGTAGATAGTGTAATGGAAACAGGTGCAGATTATTTAATCGGTGCAGATTGTGGGTGTTTGTTAAACATTGGCGGACGTATTGAGCGTTTAGGAAAAGAAGTAAAAGTAATGCATATTGCTGAGGTACTGAATAGTCGCTCATGAAGGGGGAACATAAGCTATGTCTATGAAAATCAGTGAGAAAAAATTTAATGATCGCGTTGGTGATGGAATTCAAGATTCGTTTATGCGCGGAGCAGTATCTTCGGCACAAACGCGCTTATATACGAATCGCTTAAAAGCCGCAGATGAATTAGGAAACTGGGAAGAGTGGCGTGAACTAGGTGAACAAATCCGTCAACATACGTTAGAAAATCTTGATTATTACTTAATGCAGTTAAGTGAAAATGTATCAAAAAGAGGCGGACACGTGTACTTTGCGAAGACGAAAGAGGAAGCAGCAAAGTATATTCAAGACGTCGCCAAAAAGAAACAAGCGAAAAAAGTAGTAAAATCAAAGTCGATGGTAACAGAAGAAATCAGTATGAACCATGCGCTTGAAGAGATTGGCTGTGAAGTGTTAGAGAGTGATTTAGGAGAGTATATCTTGCAAGTAGATAACGATCCACCTTCACATATTATTGCACCTGCACTTCATAAAAATAGAACGCAAATTCGCGATGTATTTAAAGAAAAGCTAGGCTATGAAAATTCTGATGACC
Source organism: Bacillus sp. FSL K6-0268 (assembly GCF_038005425.1). NCBI lineage: Bacteria > Bacillati > Bacillota > Bacilli > Caryophanales > Bacillaceae > Bacillus > Bacillus sp. FSL K6-0268. The sequence goes on along the minus strand of NZ_JBBOTF010000001.1, from coordinate 2,058,784 downwards.
CGTATGAAATGACAAAGTTTGTTCGTAAACAACTTCGTGAGAAATTTATGGATGCAGAAATTGGTGTAACTGGTTGTAACTTTGCTGTTGCAAATACGGGCTCCCTTTGTTTAGTAACGAATGAAGGTAATGCAGATCTTGTTATGTCAATTCCGAAAACACAAATTGCAGTAATGGGTATGGAACGTATGGTTCCGACAATGGAAGAATTAGATGTTTTAGTTGGTTTACTATGTCGTAGTGCAGTAGGTCAAAAATTAACAAGTTATGTAACAGTAGCAGGACCAATTCAAGAAGAGGAAGTTGATGGACCTGAAGAATTCCATTTAGTTGTTGTTGATAATGGTCGCTCTCAAATTCTTGGATCTGAATTCCGTTCAGTATTACAATGTATTCGTTGCGCTGCTTGTGTTAACGTATGTCCTGTATATCGTCACGTTGGTGGACATTCATATGGATCGATTTATTCAGGACCAATCGGCGCGGTATTAACACCGCTTCTAGGTGGATATGATGATTATAAAGAGCTTCCTTATGCATCTAGTTTATGCGGAGCATGTACAGAAGCTTGTCCAGTAAAAATTCCATTGCATGATTTATTATTAAAACATCGTCAAGTCATCGTTGAGCAAGAAGGTCGTGCACCACTTGCAGAAAAACTAGCGATGAAAATGTTTAGTATGGGTGCTTCTTCAGCTGCTTTATATAAAATGGGTTCAAAAATGGCACCAGCGGCAATGAGTCCATTTACATCTGGTAATCGTGTATCAAAAGGTATTGGGCCACTTAAAAACTGGACGGATATTCGTGAATTCCCAGCTCCAAGTAAAGAACGATTCCGTGATTGGTATAAAGATCATAAGAAAGGCGGGGATAAATAATGACAGGATTAATTCAAAACCGTGATGCCTTTCTAGATAACATTGCAAAAGAACTTGGGCGCGCGCGTAAAACAGAAGGTGTAGAGCGTCCAGTATGGAAAAGTAATGTGAATATAGAAACGTTAAAAGATTATTCACAAGAAGAATTACTAGAAGTGTTTAAAAATCAATGTACAAACATTCATACAACTGTAGTAGAAACGACAAATGAACGTTTACGTGAAGACCTTCAACAAGTAATCATGGAAAACGGCGGAGGACCTATTTTATTATCAGCGGATGAGCGTTTTGATGCATATGGTTTAACATCTTTATTTAAAGAAGAACTTCCAAAGCGAGACGTTGAAGTAAACGTATGGGATCCAGAGAGAAAAGACGGAAATATGCGTTTAGCTGAAAAAGCGAATATTGGTATTGCATTTAGTGATTATACATTAGCTGAATCTGGTACAATTGTTGTACAAAGTCATAAAGGACAAGGACGTTCTTTACATTTTTTACCGACTGTATATTTAGCTATTATTCCACGTGAAACACTTGTGCCTCGTATTACACAAGCAGTTCAGGATATGAACTCACGTGTAGAAGATGGCGAGACAGCGGCATCTTGTATTAACTTTATTACAGGACCAAGTAACTCGGCTGACATTGAGATGAATCTTGTTGTCGGAGTACATGGACCATTAAAAGCAATATATTTCATCGTATAAAAGAGGGGAAAGCAGGCCAGAAAATGGCCTGCTTTTTTAGTAGAATAATGGATAATATGAAGTAGAAGTTCTCTCCTTTTTTTGCTATGTTTTTTGGGAAAGGAGAGGAAGGGATGTTCACTTATTTATATGCACTGTTAGCAGGGATGGTGTTTGGGTCTTTTTTTATGTTAGTTGCGATGAGGGTTCCATTAGGGGAGTCTATCATTACCCCGCGTTCACATTGTCATTATTGTAAATATGTGCTAAGGCCAAAAGAACTAATCCCCATCATTTCATTTTATATACAAAGAGGCTGTTGTACGAATTGTAAGAGGCAAATTCCGATTATGTATGTAGCATTTGAATGTATAACAGGAAGTATATTTCTTCTTACCGTGTATATGATTGGAATAGAACGAGAGCTTATTATCATTTTATCCCTTTTTTCGCTACTTCTTATTATTTCACTTACAGATTACTTATATATGTTAATTCCTGATTGTATTTTAATTTCATTTGCCGTTTTACTCATTCTCGAAAGTGTTTTTGTACAATTAGTTACTTGGACAGATAGTATAGTTGGTAGTGGTGTTATATTCATTTTGTTATATTGCATGCAAAAGATATATCCAGAAGGGCTTGGCGGTGGAGATATAAAACTACTTTCGTTGCTTGGGTTTATAGTAGGAGTGAAGGGAGTTTTTATCATTTTATTTTTAGCATCTTGTTTTAGTCTTTGTTTTTTCGGGATTGGGATCGTATTAAAGCGTATAGAAGTACGAAAGCCCATTCCATTTGGTCCTTTTATTAGCCTTGGGGCAATATGTTATGTATTGGTCGCATATTCAAAGTAGAGAGGGAATAGAAAATGAACGTATATATGGATGATCAAAGAAGTTGTCCGTTCGGGTATGTGCCGGCAACTACAGTAGAATGTACCTTACAAATGGTTCGGGATTATGGTGTGAATATTCTTTCCCTTGATTTTAATATGGGATGGGGAGAAAAAAGTGGACTAGATTTTGTAGAAGCCTTTTGTACAGAAGGGTTATATGTAAATGAAATTCACCTTCATACGAATGATATCATCGGTATGCATAAGATGAAACAAAGATTGGATAAGGGAAAGGAAGAAGGAGAAATTAATCCTTACCTTGTTGTTAAATATGTGGGAAGCTAAAAACTCCAAAGTAAAACTTTGGAGTTTTTAATGTTTCATATGTGCTTGTAAAGGAATAATCTCTTCTTGTTGAGCTGCTGCGATTTCAGTTTCTTCCTGTTGAACGTCAGGTGTTTTCTTAGTTAAGTAGTGGTATACCATACCGACAAATACTGATCCGCCAATAATGTTACCGATTGTAACAGGAATTAAGTTATGAATAGCACCTGAAAAAGAAATTGTCTCAGGATGCGGTGAAACTAAAGATAAAGCAAAGAGTGATAAGTTTGCAATACTATGTTCGTAACCAGATAAGAAGAATGTGAAAACAAGTAGCATCATGACCATTATTTTTGCTGTGTCACCTTTGACCTGAGAAGGTAAGAAGCAAGCAAGACATACGAGCCAGTTACATAAAATGGCTTTAAAGAATAACTGCATTGTAGGTGTGTTCATCTTTCCTTCAACGACTTTACTCATTAAGTGACCGTGATCAATTGCTTCAAAAATTCCAGTTGCGTAAAATAGTAAGGCAAAGAATAACGCGCCACCTAAGTTACCTGCGTAACAAGCAACCCAGTTACGCAGTGTATCAGAAATCGTTGTTTCCTTTCTTAAAGTTGCTACAGTAAAGTACATTGTGTTTCCAGTAAACAATTCAGCACCGCCATATATAATAAGTACGAGAGCAATCCCGAAAAACATAGAAGCAGCTAAATAAGTTGCTGGTGAATCCGCAATGTGAAAAAAATTACCTAATTTAAAACATAGTACAATAATAAAACCGATATAAATACCCGCAAGTGCAGCACGAATGAAATATTGCATTGGGTTTGTATCTAGCATTTTCTTTTTGCTTTTAGCCAGTTTGACAACATAATCTAGTCCTTGTTCTAGCATGAGTAATACGCTCCTTTAGTAAATCTTCTATAAATACTCCTTATATGAATAAAGTACATGGAATTGTTCTCACTTTCAATAAGTTTGTGCAATGTTTCACAAAAAGGACATACATATATTTAGAAAACGTTTACAAAAGATAGTATAATGGAATTTTTTCTGGATATTGAGAGGAAGAAAGCAAAAAGAAAAAGCGCTGTAATTACAGCGCTTTTTCGTCTAAATTCTTTTCTACTTTTACTTCTACTTCTTTTGAGAAGAACCAACCACCAACTGCGATTCCGACTAATACAATCCAGAATGTAAGCTTCCACGGAGTGGATTCTGGGAATGAATGTGGAATTACATTTAATGCAGGGTGTGCTAATGTATAAACTGCTAGCTTTACACCAACCCAACCTACAATTAAGAATGCTGCAGTTTCAAGTCCTGGTTTACGTTTTAAGATTTGTACGAAAGCAGTTGCTGCAAATCGCATAATGATTAATCCGATAAGTCCACCCACAAAGATAACAACGAATTGCCCAGTATCAAGACTACCAATTGTACCTAATCCTGTTTTTGGTAAAGTCATTGCTAGTGCAACAGCAGCTAAAATTGAATCAACTGCGAAGGCGATATCAGCAACCTCAACTTTAAATACAGTCCACCAAAAGTTCTCTTGTTTTTTCTTGGCTTCTTTTTCTTCAGTTTCTTCATCCGTATTCTTTTTAACATACGTTTTAAATAAGTGATTACCAGCGATAAACATAAGGTAGATGGCACCGATTGCTTGCACTTGCCATACATCGACTAAGAACGAAATCATAAATAACGATCCGAATCGGAAAACAAATGCCCCCGCTAATCCATAAAATAGTGCTTTCTTTCGTTTTTCTTCTGGTAAATGTTTTACCATAATTGCAAGAACAAGAGCGTTATCAGCCGCTAAAATTCCTTCAAGTGCAATTAGGATGAGTAATACCCAACCATACTCCAATAATAATGATACATCCATGTACATTCTCCTCTCATTTCTATAAGTTCTAAATAAGTGAAGAATTTCCCCACTATTTAGTTTCCCCATACTCCTGCCTATTAACTTTGGAAGAATCTGGAAATGAATACAAAAAAGACCTCTGCCGTTAATAGGCAAAGGTCTTGCTAGACATATGTAATGAAAATGCCAACAAAGCCGGAAGAACTAAGTTCTACGTAATGACGACTTTGTTTCCAAGAAATTTTCTTGGACGCTACTCCCCTTTGGAGATATGCTATTGTATTCTCATTATATGGATAATTTCTACGGTTGTCAACCTGTTAAAATATCTTCATTCGGATATTTTATTTTCCGGTTCTTTTTACGAGCAAATGAAAAAGCCAATGTTAAAGGACCCATTTTCCCAAAAAACATCATAAAGATAATAATAGCTTTTCCGATTATAGTTAAGTGGGGTGTTAAGTTCATACTGAGGCCAACAGTCCCAAATGCTGAAAATACTTCGAAAGCACTCATCAATAGAGGAACTCGCTCAGTAATACTCAAAATTAAAATAGCAAAAAAGATAAATGAAATGGAAATAATAGTAATAGTTAATGATTTGACAATGAGAGTATCTTTAATGGATTTTTTAAATACGACAATATCCTCTTGTTCTTGTAGAAATTTAAATACGCCAAAAAATATGATTAAAAATGTTGTTAACTTAATCCCACCACCCGTTGAAGCGCTACCAGCACCAATAAACATAAGGAGCATCATTAATAGGAGGGAAGGTTTTGACAATGTAGAAATATCAACTGTATTAAACCCGGCAGTTCGCGTCGAAATTGCTTGAAAATAAGAGGCTATTCCTTCTTCAAATGGGGTAAAACCTCTCATAGAAAGGGAGTTATGGAACTCGAATATAAAAATAAAAAGGGTAGCAATAATGTTGACGATTAGAGTAGAAGAAAGCATAAGTTTTGAATGTAGTGTAAGGTTTTTAAAGTTTTTCTTTCTTTTTATGTCTACGATTACTGTAAAACCTATTCCACCTAAAATGATGAGAGAGGAAATGACGAAATTGACAAGAATGCTATGGGAATGGGACATTAAATTATCGCTCCACACAGAAAAACCAGCATTGTTAAAGGCTGAGATTGAATGGAAAAAACTATAATAGATCCCTTTGGTAACCCCATATTTTGGTACCCACTCAAAAGAAAGAATTAAAGTAGCGATACATTCGACTGTAAAAGAGAATAAAAATAACGATTTGGCAAGACGGATGACGCCGCCGATATTCGTTTGATTTAATGCTTGTTGTAATAAAATACGGTTTTGAAGACCGATTTTTCTTCCGAGCATAATCGCAATTAAGACAGCAAAGCTCATAATGCCAAGCCCGCCAACTTGTATAAGCGCTAAAATGACACATTGTCCAAATAAAGTAAACATTTTTCCGGTATCTACAACACCAAGCCCAGTAACAGTACAAGCGGAAACGGTTGTAAATAAGGCATCGAGCCATGAAATGGACGTTGTCGTAGCAATGGGCAGTTTTAATAAGCATGTGCCGACAACTGATAATAGAAGAAAAGATAAAGTAAGAACGCGTGGAGGGCTCATGCTAATATTAATCCGTTTCATTTCACATATCGCTCCTTTCATTTTGCTTTGATTAGTATGTGAAAAAGCACTATTATGTATGTTGAAAATAGAAAGAGGCAGAGAATATCTGCCTCTAAGCCATATGTTATATTATTATCCACGTAATTGTTGTTGTGCTAAAGCAACAAGACGTTTTGTTACTTCACCGCCAACTGAACCGTTAGAACGAGATGCTGTATTAGACCCTAAGCTTACACCAAATTCTTGTGCAATCTCATATTTAAATTGTTCAAGCGCTTGCTCTGCACCTGGAACTAATAATTTGTTTGTTTTTACCATGTTGATACACATCCTTATGAGTAGTCCAGTTCAGCTAAGTTCTTATCTAAACTGGTAACGTTATTTTATGTGGAAATGACGTAGTCATACGCGGAAGTAATCGGTGCGATTAGAAGTTCTTGGATAGAAAAAAGAGTAGCAAATTTGCTACTCTTTTTTTAGTATTGTCGCCGTTCCTTCCACGACAATATCATCTGATTGATTATATATGTTTGTTTGCAACGTAATGATTTTTTTATCGTCACGCTTCTTAATAACCTCTGCCACAACACGAAGTGTATCACCGATTTTGACAGGGGCACGGAATGAAACATTTTGGGATAAATAAATCGTATTTTTGCCTGGGAGTTTCGTTCCAAGGATGGTAGAAATAAAACTCGAAACGAGCATACCGTGAGCAATACGTTCTTTAAACATTGTTGTTTTTGCAAAAGAATCTAAAATATGAATAGGATTCACATCTCCAGTCAATTTTGCAAAATTGATAACATCTTCATCCGTAATTGTTTTTGTAAGGGATGCTTGATCACCGACTTGAATCTCATCATAACGAAGCTCCGGAACAGTTTGTGCTTCTTGAAATGGATTCATTTTGTCCTCCTTCTTTTCCATATCGAAAAATGCTAGCCATCTTGATGTAGTAGGAGGAAGAAAGAGTTTTGTTTGTGCTGCAGTTAGCTCCCACATTTTTCTTACTTGATGGAAGTAAATAGATTTTTTGAATTTTCCTCGAACTTTTTTGCGAGTTCCAACTGTTTTGACTTGAACTCTTCCAAAAAACCCTCTAACTGTTTTTGAGCCTCTTCACGTTGTAATTGTTGTTGCTCAATAAATTGTTTTGTTGTTTCTTCAAATTGACCGCTTGTTTGTGTAAGGATTGACAAAGATGTTTTTGTAGGAGAAACAGTAAGTTGCTGCATATGAGCAGAAAGTTCCTTCCACTTGTCTTGCCACTCGTTAATTTGATCATTTAAGGAGTTTCCAGTTAATTGTTTCACGTAATCTGTATATTGGTTATTGAACTGAGCAGTGAGTTGTTGTAGTTCTTTTTCTAGTTCATCTACTCCTGATGTTAATTTATGCAAAGCGTCTTGTTGTTGTTTTAATGTTTCTAAAGTAAGTTGCTCTAATTGTTTCCCAGCTGAAGAGAAAAGGGAAAGTGATTGAGACCAGTTTTTCCAAAATGCATCGACTAATTCGTATGGTTTAGTTTCCATTGTTTGACCCCCAAATGTTTTTTTGCATATTGTGAACGCAGATTACTCTGCTGTACCACCAGGTGAAGATGAAGAATCCTTTTCATCCTTTTCTGGAGAAGTAGAAAATGGAAAGAATGCATTGGTGTATAACGTGAAAAACGTTCGCAACATATTTTGATAATGTTCAAAAGAAGTCGCACATGTTGTTAAATATTGCTCTCCATATTCAGTTAAAGAATAAATTCTTTTTGCCGGCCCTCCATCGCTTGTATCCCAAGTAGAAGAAATAAGGTTTTCTTTTTCTAATTTGCGTAGTGTTCTATAAACATTACCTTGGTCAACAGAAGAAAAGCCGATATCCATTAGCATTTGAATAAGTTTGTAACCATGAAGACTCCAGTCTTTTAGACAGAGAAGTAAGAAGGGAACTAAGAAGTTTTTTGGCATGGAGTTTGGTTGTTTCGCTTGGTTGTTCTCCAAACTTTCGCGTTGTTCTGGTTCATTTTGTAGCATGATTGTGCATCACCTCATGAATCAGTTAGATGGAATTTTTTGCTTATAAGTGCAATTTACACCTATCTGTTTTTAAAGTCAACACATTTGTTAGAAAATAGAAAAAAATAAAATATAGACTTGAAGTTTTATTCAGAATATTAGAAAATAGTGAATAGGTTGAATTGTTTCAAAAACGAAAAAGGGAGTGTAGGTAAAGTGATTGATCAAAAATTCGATCCACTACAAGCATGGAAAAATGCTTATGAACAAACCGAAACATTTTGGGGAAAAGCGCTCAATGAAACAATTAAAACAGAAGAATATTCTGCTTGGATGGGCAGCGTTCTAGATTTGAATTTGTTTTATCAAAAAGCATTAAATGATACGACAAAAAACTATTTAGAACAAGTAAATGTGCCGACGAAAGAGGATATCGCAAGAGTGGCTACGCTTGTTATTAACTTAGAAAATAAAGTAGATAACATTGAGGAGTTTCTAGAGGAGAAAGTAGATTCTTTAGGACAAGCTCCTACATTAAAGCGTGATGTGACGAAAGTGAAACAAGATATTCGTACGCTTGAAACAAAAGTAGATCAAATTTTAGAATTGCTAGAAAAGCAAAATGCAGTACTAGCTAAACTACAAGTACCTGTAAAAGAAGAGATAAAGCCTGCGAATAAGCCGGAAAATAAAAAATGATAAAAGCGCTTGTTTATAACAGGTAAAAGAGAGAGGGAGAATCTCTTTCACGTGTAAACGGCGAAACATAATTATATAGGGACTCTACAGTATGAGTACCAAAATGATTCATAACAATCGTTCACAAATTCATTTAAGGGGGAAAAGAAATGGTTCAATTAAATGGCAAAGTAGCAATCGTAACAGGTGGAGCAAAAGGGATTGGAAAAGCAATTACAGTAGCATTAGCACAAGAGGGAGCGAAAGTAGTTATTAACTATAATAGCAGTAAAGAAGCAGCTGAAAATTTAGTAAATGAACTAGGAAAAGATGGACATGACGTTTATGCAGTGCAAGCGGATGTTTCTAAAGTAGAAGATGCAAACCGACTTGTAGAAGAAGCTGTGAATCATTTTGGTAAAGTTGATATTCTTGTTAATAATGCTGGTATTACAAGAGATCGTACATTCAAAAAGTTAAATCGTGAAGATTGGGAGCGCGTAATTGACGTGAATTTAAGTAGCGTATTTAATACGACAAGCGCGGTTCTTCCATACATAACGGAAGCGGAAGAAGGAAGAATTATTAGCATTTCTTCTATTATTGGCCAAGCAGGTGGATTTGGCCAAACAAACTACTCAGCAGCAAAAGCGGGTATGTTAGGATTTACAAAATCATTAGCATTAGAACTTGCAAAAACAAATGTCACTGTAAATGCAATTTGCCCTGGATTTATTGATACTGAAATGGTAGCAGAAGTACCAGAAGAAGTACGTCAAAAAATCGTTGCAAAAATCCCGAAAAAACGTTTTGGTCAAGCTGATGAAATTGCAAAAGGTGTAGTATACCTATGCCGTGACGGTGCGTATATCACAGGTCAGCAATTAAACATTAACGGCGGATTATATATGTAATGAAGTAAGAAAAAAGTGCATATCCATAGCAGGAATGCACTTCTTTTTTTAGAAGGAAATCGACCAAAAAGGAGATAGGAAAATGACTACATTCGCAACAGAATGGGAAAAGCAATTAGAGCTATACCCAGAAGAGTACCGAAAAGCATACCGCCGAGTGAAAAGGGCGAGTGAAATTTTATTACGTGAACCAGAGCCGCAAGTAGGATTAACGCCGAAAGAGGTTATTTGGACGAAGAATAAGACGAAGCTTTATCGCTACATTCCAAAACAAGAAAAAACACAAAGAGTTCCAATTCTGTTAATATATGCTCTTATTAATAAACCATATATTATGGATTTAACTCCTGGAAATAGTTTAGTGGAATATCTAGTGGATCGTGGTTTTGATGTGTATATGCTTGATTGGGGCACATTTGGTTTAGAAGATAGTCATTTGAAATTTGATGATTTCGTGTTTGATTATATTGCAAAAGCAGTAAAAAAAGTAATGCGAACTGCAAAAGCGGACGAGATTTCTTTACTTGGTTATTGCATGGGTGGAACGCTAACTTCCATTTATGCAGCACTTCATCCGCACATGCCAATTCGTAATTTAATTTTCATGACAAGTCCTTTTGATTTCTCTGAAACAGGATTGTATGGTCCTTTATTAGATGAGAAATACTTCAATTTAGATAAAGCGGTTGATACATTTGGAAATATTCCGCCAGAAATGATTGATTTCGGAAACAAAATGTTAAAACCAATTACGAACTTTGTTGGTCCATATGTTGCTTTAGTAGATCGTTCAGAGAATGAGCGCTTCGTCGAAAGCTGGAGATTGGTTCAAAAGTGGGTTGGTGATGGTATTCCGTTCCCAGGTGAATCATACAGACAGTGGATTCGTGATTTTTATCAAAATAATAAACTGGTTAAGGGTGAACTTGTTATTCGCGGACAAAAGGTAGACCTTGCAAATATTAAGGCGAATGTCTTAAATATTTCCGGGAAACGTGATCATATCGCTTTGCCATGTCAAGTAGAAGCGTTACTAGACCATATTTCTAGCACAGATAAACAATATGTATGTTTACCGACAGGGCATATGTCTATTGTTTACGGTGGAACAGCTGTAAAACAAACATATCCGACGATTGGAAATTGGCTTGAAGAGCGTTCTAATTAAAAATAAAAAAATCCAACTAGCCTATGTTAGTTGGATTTTTTTATGGAAAATAACAAAACATAGAAAGGAGAAATTTATATTTTAGGAGTATGATTATGAAACTTATGACCGGTAAGTTGTTTTGGAATACAGGAGTTTCTGTACCTTGTTATCCACCGTTAGAAAGTGATATGATATGTGATGTACTTGTAGTCGGAAGTGGCGAAGCAGGTGCTCATATAGCGCATTCGTTAGCGAAAATTGGTATGAGTGTTACACTTATTGAAAAAAGAGCAATTGCGTGTGGTAGCACAGCTGCTAATACAGGTTTACTACAATTTCTTCATGATAAATCGTTAACTTCTCTTATTCATACATTTGGTAAAGAAAAAGGGGTACGAGCATATAAGCTTTGTTATGAAGCGCTAAGAACAATGGAAGAGGTTATACCGACTCTTGATATTGATCCCCATTTTATTCCGCGAAATAGTTTATATTATGCAAGTAAAAGTGAGGATGTCTCATTTTTACAAGAGGAATATAATACGTTACAGAATTATGGATTTCCAGTTGAATATTTTACAGAAGCTGATATTAAGAAACGTTATTCTTTTGCAAAACAAGCAGCGTTATATATGCAAGGTGATGCTGAGGTGAATCCGTATTTACTAGCGCATAGTTTTTTGCATAAAGCAAACCAAATGGGAGCTAATATATATGAACATACAGAGGCAATACATATAAAAAAACACCAAAATGATTTAATTTGTTACACGAAAACAGGAAATCAAATTGTAGCAAAGAATATTATTATGGCGACAGGTTATGAAGCGCTTTTTGGAAAGAAAGAAAAGAATACAACAGTAGAAACTTCTTATGCAATTGTAACAAATGAAATAAATCAGTTTGAAGGCTGGCATGAGCGATCGTTAATTTGGGAAACGGCACGGCCCTACTTATATTTTCGAACGTATCGAAACCGCATTATTGTAGGCGGATTAGATGAAGCGATACAAATTCAAACAATCGGTGATACGAAATTATTGCATAAGCGTGATATCCTTATTAATATTGTAAAAGAACTGTTCCCGCAGTATAAAAATATACAGGCAGACTACTATTGGGCAGCCGCATTTGGTGGTACTCATGATGGTCTCCCCATTTTAAAAGAAGACGAAAAGATACATAATTTGTTTTACGCATTGCCGTATGGAGGTAATGGAACTGTATATGGAATGGTCTTTGCCAAATTATTTGAGCAGTTATTTACAAATAAAGAAAGTAAAGATTTTTCTTTATTTAATCGATAGAAAAAAGGTAGCGAAGTGATGGAATGAGAGATATAAAAAAGTTTTTACAAAAATTACGTCCTGTACAACTCATCGTTTTGTTTTATTTATTAGCGGTAGTTGTATCGGTAATATTGCTTAGTTTCCCGTTTGTTACGAAGGCTGGTGTGAAATGGACATTTATAGATGCCCTCTTTACATCTGTTAGTGCGGTAAGTGTTACGGGACTGTCTGTTGTTACGATTTCAGATACATTTACTACGGCAGGAATTATTATGTTAGCCCTTATTTTACAATTAGGCGGCTTAGGGATTATGGCACTTGGTACGTTTGTTTGGATTATAACGGGGAAAAAAATCGGTTTGCAGAGAAGAAGACTCATTATGGCAGATCATAATCAAGGGAATTTATCAGGCCTTGTAGAATTGATGCGTTCTATTTTAATTGTAATTATTTCGATAGAACTTATTGGAGCAATACTATTAGGTACAAGATTTCTACTTTATTTTCCAACTTGGCAAGAAGCTTATTTCCACGGTTTCTTTGCCGCTGTTAGTGCAACTACGAACGGAGGATTTGATTTAACTGGACAATCACTAATTCCGTACAAAAAAGATTATATTGTGCAAATGATTCATATGTTGCTTATTATTTTAGGAGCGATTGGCTTCCCGGTGTTAATGGAAGTAAAACAATTCTTTAGTAAAAGGCGACAGCAACTATTCCGCTTTTCGTTATTTACAAAATTGACGACAACGACATTTTTTGCACTCGTTATCGTTGGAACAATTATGATTTTTCTACTAGAACGAAATCAGTTTTTAGCAGGAAAGTCATGGCATGAAACAGTTTTCTATACATTATTCCAATCTGTGACGACGCGAAGTGGTGGACTGGCTACAATGGATATACGTGAATTGTCACAACCGACGCTTTTATTTATGAGTATATTAATGTTTATAGGGGCATCTCCAAGTTCGGTTGGGGGCGGAATACGTACAACAACATTTGCTGTTAGTATATTGTCACTATACACCTTTGCAAGGGGCGGTAGAACAGTTAGAGTCTTCAAACGTCAGTTACATGAAGAGGATGTACTGAAAGCATCTGTCGTTATGACGATGGGGATTTTGTTATGTGCTACTGCGCTATTCGTTTTATCTATTACGGAAAATGTACCGCTTATGAGCTTAATTGTTGAGGTTTGTTCTGCTTTCGGAACGACAGGACTATCAACAGGTGTTACGCCTGATTTAACAACTATTGGGAAGCTTGTACTCATTGTGCTTATGTTTATCGGACGCGTTGGTATTTTAACATTTATTTTAGCTAGTGGTGGAAGGGAACAACCACCTCGCTATAAATACCCGAAAGAACGGATTATTATTGGATAGTATGAAACCATTCTACCTATGTTAGGTAGAATGGTTTTTTAGTCGTTAATGCCAAATTGTGGATGCATAAAAGCTTCATTTTTATTATCTGATTCGTTTTTTAGCAACTCTTGATTTTCTTCTGAAATCCACCCAATATCATTTGTAGGATGGATCCACTCATCACCAGCCATAATGGCAGGATCTACTTCATCACTCCAATTGTTAAGTGGACTGTTCTCGGAATTATATTTACTGTCTCCAATTACAACATCATATGGATTCACAAAAGGTTGTTGCATCGTTTTTCCTGTTCCTTTAAAAGATGGAAAATTCATTTGATGCGGGAGCGTTTCGTCTAAAATTGGTGATTGAATCTTTTCTTTTTTCTTCAAAATCATCGCTCCTTTTTATAATGATTTCTTCATACGTAGTATTTCCATCGAACGCCTCTTATGTACTTGTTAACACTTGCCAGTAATAATTATTTTAAATTGTTTCAAACTAGAGTAGAAAGTGATTTCTTGAGAGCAGGTGAATGTATTGGTAAAAAGAAAAGTAAAACAAAATGCGGCAATCAATAATAATAAAACTCCGAAAGAAAGCTTACCAGATGCAGAATTTGCATTAGAGTATGAAGGAGAAAATAGCGCAAAGTATGCTAATCGTAATTCAAAAAAAGGGAAACAAAAATGAGGCGTTTTTACAAACGCCTCATTTTTTTGTGGGATTATAAAGGTTTTTTTAATTATTTGTAAATTTAGTGTTTTCTATTAGCAGAAAAATGCGAAAAAACATAGAAGTAGCAACGTATTACACAAAAACAAACAACAAACAAAAGATTAATGTTGGTTTAATACTGCTTTTACACTAGTTGTTTATATTTGAGTTGTACATAAGATTTGTAAAAGGAGAGAGAAACAGTGAAAAAAACAATCTTTAAAGCTGTAGCGACTGGAATGGTATTTTCGTTATTAATGGGGTGTGGTGCAAAGAAGGAAGAAAGTGCTGGAGCGAAAGTGAAAGATGAAAAATTATCTGGATCATTAACTGTTTACACAGCAATTGAAGAAGAGCTTGTACCAATTTATCTTGATTCCTTTAAAAAGAAATATCCTGATGTGAAATTAAACATTGTACGTGATTCAACAGGAGTTATTACTGCGAAATTGCTAGCTGAAGGGAAAAATACACAAGCAGATGTTGTATGGGGAACTGCGGCATCAAGTCTATTAGCTTTAGATAAAAAAGATATGTTAAAAGGATACTCTCCAAAAGGAACAGATCGTGTTCTTCCGCAATTTAAAGATGATAAGCAACCTGAAAAATGGGTAGGAAATACTGCATTTATGACGGGGATTGCTGTAAATAAAGAAGAATTAAAGAAGAAAAATTTACCGATGCCAGAATCATATGAAGATTTAACGAAACCAGAGTATAAAGGAACACTTGTTATGCCACATCCAGCATCATCTGGAACAGGGTTTTTAACAGTTTCTGCATGGCTACAAATCATGGGTGAAGATAAAGGCTGGGATTACATGAAGAAACTTCATGATAATATGGCAAGTTATACGCATTCAGGATCAAAACCAGCAAAATTAGCAGGAGCAGGTGAATATCCAGTCGGTGTATCAATGGTTTATAGTGCTTTAAAAGAAAAACAAAAAGGTGCCCCAGTTGAAGTTGTACTGCCGAAAGAAGGATTAGGATGGGAAGTAGAAGCGAACGCACTTATTAAGAAAGATAATGCGAAAAATGATAAATTAGCGCAAGCATTTTTAGATTGGGCAATTACTGATGATGTAATGAAGTTATACTTTGAGAAAAATGGATTTGTGACAATTAAAAATGACTATAAACTTCCAGAGGGATTCCCGAAAGATGTTACTGAAAAATTATATAAAAAGAATGACTTTAAATGGGCAGCAGAAAATCGTGACAAAATTTTAGAAAAATGGGAAAAAGAGTTTGGCCAAAAAGCAGAACCGAAAAAGTAAGTGAGTGGGAGAGAGAAAAATGAGCGAATATTTATCAATTCAACACATTCAAAAACAGTTTGATGCATTTACAGCGTTAAAAGATATTTCTTTTACTGTGAACAAAAATGAGTTTGTTTGTTTATTAGGCCCAAGTGGTTGTGGGAAAACGACGTTGCTTCGCATTTTAGCGGGACTAGAGGAACCAACGACTGGCAGTATAGCTGTGAATGGAAAAGATATTACAGCATTGCCTCCTGGAAAGAGAAACTTCGGAATGGTTTTCCAATCGTATGCTTTATTTCCGAATTTAACAGCACTTGAAAATATTGAATACGGCTTAAAGACAAAAAAATATGGGAAAGCAGAAGTGAAAGAGAAAGCGCTAGATGCGTTAAAACTTGTAGATTTGCTGAATGTAAAAGATAAATATCCTGCTCAAATGTCTGGTGGACAACAGCAGCGAGTAGCACTTGCACGTGCGCTCGCTCTGTCTCCAGATATTTTGTTACTCGATGAGCCGTTATCAGCTTTAGATGCAAAAGTGCGTGAAAAATTACGTAGAGAAATGCGTGATTTGCAAGAGGAAATAGGAATAACGACGATTATGGTAACGCATGATCAAGAAGAGGCATTAACGATGGCTGATAAAATTGTTGTAATGAATCATGCGGAAATTATGCAGATTGGAACACCAGAGGAGATTTATCAAAGACCAGCCAATCCGTTTGTGGCAGATTTTATTGGTTCTATTAATTTCTTTTCGAAAAATAACGAAGAACATGCAATTCGTCCTGAACATGTAACAATTGTACAAAAGGAAGGTATTAAAACAGTTGTGGAAAGTATGGAATTTCGCGGATCCGTATATCGGACGGAAGTGCGAGTCATAGAAGAAAACACACACCTTTATAATGAGAAAATTGTAGTGGATATATTAGCATCAGAAGTAGAAGCAACCGCTATTAGAAAAGGAAAGCCGATTCAAATCTCTTTCTCAGAAAATCATATGTTGTCATATGGAAAGAAGGTCATTGTATAGATGGAGATGTTAGAAAACTATAAGGTAGAAAGTACGAAAAAAAAGATTAAGAGAAGTATTGGGAAAGAGGAATGGATCCAAAGGCTCGTAATTATCGGTATGATCCTTTCCTTCCTTATCATACTTGTATTGCCGCTATTACAAATATTTACACAAGCTTTTTATAATAAAGATGGAGTTTTCATTGGTTTAGCGAATTTCAGTAAATATTTCACAACACCAACTTTAGTTCAGTCTTTACAAAATACAGTATGGATTTCGGGCGCAACAACAATTATTTCAGTTGCAATCGCATTCGTTTACGCATATGCAATTGCCCGTACGAATGTTTTTGGAAAGCGTGTATTTCAGTATGTAGCGTTATTACCATTGTTCGCACCAACGATGATGCACGGTATAGCACTTACATATTTATTTGGTAATCAAGGGCTAGTAACGAAAGGGATGTTTGGGTTATTTGAAGGTATACAAATCCCTTTATATGGACCAGTAGGAATTGTAATAGCTGAAGTTATGTATACATTTCCGCAAGCATTTCTTATATTGCTAATTGCCTTTCAAGGATCTGATTATCGATTATATGAAGCTTCTAATATGTTAGGGGCGAGTAAAACAAAGCAATTTTTCACGGTTACTTTACCTAGTGTAAAGTACGGATTAATTAGTGCAATGTTTGTTGTGTTTACACTTAGTTTTACTGATTTTGGGGCACCAAAAATTGTTGGTGGGCAATATAATGTGCTTGCTACTGACGTATACAAACAAGTAATTGGACAGCAAAATATGCCGATGGGTGCAACTGTCGGAATGATTTTATTAATCCCAGCTATATTCGCATTTGTAGTTGATCGTATTACGCAAAGAAAGCAGGCGAATTTCTTATCTTCAAAAGCAGTACCATACAGAATAATAGCTAATAAGAAAAGAGATGTAATCTCATTCATATATTGTAGTGTAATTACACTTATGATCATTCTATTATTTGTTGCAGTTGGTATTGCTGCAAGTGTGAAAGTATGGCCATATAATATGAGTTTTACATTTGAGCATTTTAATTTTTCGAGTTTAACAGGAGATGGACTTGAAGCATTTAAAAATAGCGTAATTGTTTCAGCAGTTACAGCAGTTATTGGGGCGATTTTAACATTTGTATTCGCATATGCAATTGAGAAAATAGACCAGCTACAATTTTTTAGAAAAACAGGTTACTTTTTCTCTATAGTGCCGTTAGCGATACCAGGTTTAGTACTCGGATTAGGATATGTCTTTTTCTTTAGTCAACCAACGATTCAAATTCTGGGACTATCAGTAACGAATCCATTTCATTCTTTATACGGAACAATCGCTGTGTTAGTACTAGTAAATATCATTCATTTTTATTCTGTAACATTTGTCACGGCAACGACTGCCTTAAAGAAATTAGACCGAGAGTTTGAGCTTGTTTCGCAGTCAATGGGTATTCCGTTTTATAAAACATTCTTTAGAGTAACAGTACCAATGTGTTTACCAGCAATTTTAGAAATGGTGATGTACTACTTCGTAAATTCGATGGTAACTGTGTCAGCAGTTGTATTCTTATATGCAGCTGATTTTAAACTAGCTGCCGTATCAATCGTAAATATGGATGATGCAGGAAATGTAGCGCCAGCAGCTGCAATGAGTGTACTTATTGTTATTACAAATATTGTAGTGAGAGTTGTATATGAATGGGGAACGAAAGCACTTCGTAACCGAACTTCGCAATGGCAAAAAAGATAAATAAGAAGGGTGATGGACAGAATGAAAATTGAAGCAGTTATTTTTGATTGGGCAGGTACGACAGTTGATTACGGATGTTTTGCACCACTAGAAGTATTCATGAAGATTTTTCATAAACGCGGCGTTGAAATTACAGTAGAAGAAGCACGTAAGCCAATGGGATTATTAAAAATAGATCATGTAAGGGCACTAACAGAAATGCCTCGTATTGCGGATGAGTGGAAGCGTGTCTTCGGTCAATTACCAACAGAAGTAGACATTCATGAGATGTATGAAGAGTTTGAAGAAATTCTCTTTTCTATTTTGCCAAGTTATGCTACGCCGATTGAGGGGGTAAAAGAAGTAATCGCTTCTTTACGTGAGAGAGGCATTAAAATCGGTTCAACAACTGGTTATACGAGAGAAATGATGGATATTGTTGCAAAGGAAGCAGCGTTACAAGGATATAAACCTGATTTTCTTGTTACGCCAGATGATGTTCCAGCAGGCCGTCCATATCCATGGATGTGCTATAAAAATGCAATGGAACTTGATGTGTATCCGATGAATCATATGATAAAAGTAGGGGACACAGTATCAGATATGAAAGAAGGTAGAAATGCTGGAATGTGGACAGTTGGCGTAATTCTTGGAAGTAGTGAGCTCGGTTTAACGGAAGAGGAAGTGGAGAGTATGGATTCGGTAGAGCTTCGTGAAAAAATAGAAGTAGTTCGTAATCGGTTTGTTGAAAATGGGGCTCATTTTACGATTGAAACGATGCAGGAGCTCGAAAATATAATAGAACATATCGAGAAACAAGAACTAATTATTTCATAAAAGGGGCACTGGATCATGAATGAAAATCACTATTTATTATTAACACCAGGACCATTAACGACAACAAAATCAGTAAAAGAAGTTATGCTATACGATTGGTGTACGTGGGATGTTGAATATAATACGATGGTGCAAGAAGTAAGAGCTAAACTTGTATCGTTAGCGACGAAGGAAGAAGAGAAATATACAACAGTGTTAATGCAAGGAAGCGGTACGTTTTCAGTTGAAGCAGTAATTGGTTCTGTTATTCCGGCAAATGGGAAGCTTCTCGTTTGTGCAAATGGTGCGTACGGTAAGCGCATCGTGCAAATGGCAGAGATGTTACAGATTGATGTAGTGGTCAGTCAAACAGAAGAGTGGGAACCTACTAATATTGTAGAAGTAGAAAAGTTATTGCAAGAAGATAAAGAGATTACGCATATTGCAGTTGTTCATTGTGAAACAACGACAGGTATTATAAATCCAATTGTAGATGTATGTAAATTAGGAAAGCAGTATGGAAAGGTTACAATTGTTGATGCGATGAGTAGTTTCGGCGGGATTGAAATAGACATTGCTGATTTACAAATTGATTTTTTAATTAGTAGTGCAAATAAGTGTATTCAAGGGGTTCCTGGATTCGGATTTGTAATCGCAAAACGTGATGAATTATTGAAGTGTAAAGGAAAAGGACGTTCTTTATCTCTTGATTTATATGATCAATGGGAAACGATGGAAAAACAAAATGGGAAATGGCGTTTTACTTCACCTACACATGTTGTACATGCTTTTTATCAAGCACTACTTGAACTAGAAAAAGAGGGGGGAGTGAGAGCGCGTTACAATCGATATTACAACAATCAAAAACTACTAGTGAATAGAATGGGAGAAATCGGATTTAAGCCACTAGTAGATGAGAAATATCAATCTCCTATTATTACATCTTTCATTTATCCAAAAGAGGGGTTCGAGTTTCAACAGTTATATAACGAATTAAAGCGTTATGGATTTGTTATTTACCCTGGAAAAATTTCGAAAGTAGATACGTTTCGCATTGGAAATATCGGTGATGTACATGAAGAAGATATTAATCGCTTAGTTGATAGTATTGCTAAAGGAGCTGTTATTGGATGAAAGTATTTTGCTTAGGTGGAGCAGGTAAAATTTGTCGTGAAGCTATTTTGGATTTAGTTCAATTTTCATCTTTTGAGACGATTACAGTAGCTGATTTTAACGAGGAAGAGGGCCGTAAAGTAGTAGAATGGCTCAACGATCCTCGTGTTGATTTTGTAAAAGTAGATGTAACGAATCACGAGGATACGGTTGCAAAAATGATTGGTTATGACATTGTAATGGACGGTACGACGATAAAGCTAAACGGATTGTCGACCCGCTGTATTGCAGAAGCAGGGTGTCACGGTGTGAACTTAAATGGATTTGGTGAAGAAAATGAATCGCATGCTATATTTGTTCAAAACGAAAAAACATGTTTACCTGGATTTGGCATGACGCCAGGTGTAACGCAAATGATGGCAATGCATGCAGCAAATCAACTGGATACTGTAGATACGATCCGCGTAAGTCACGGTTCGTATCGTCCGATTGCTTTTTCTGCATCAATTACAGAGACAACGACATATGAATATGATCCACATTTACCATCGCGTACAGTGTATGAAGATGGTGAATTTAAGCAAGTACTTCCGTTTGCGCGTCCAAGAGAAATAGAATTGCCAGCGCCTTATGGTAAGACAACGCAGTATATAATCCCGCATTCTGAAACAATTACGTTAGCAAAGGCACTAGAAAATAAAGGTATCAAACTGATAGAGACGAGAGGAACTTGGCCAAAGCAAAATATGCAACTTGTACATGCTTTATATGATTACGGCATATTGCGTAATGATCAGATTGAAATAAATGGGAAAGAAATTGGTATTATGGATTGTATTTCGCAGTATTTATTACAATCGAAAGAAGGACAAGAAACAGAAGTTTATGGTTATGCACTTCATGTAGAAGTAATAGGTATGAAAAATAATGAGAAGCAAAGACATGTATTATATCATACACATCCGTTATCTGATGGCTCTGTTGTAGGATGGGAAAAATTAAGAGCTTATACGAGAAACGTAGGTATTCCATTTGGGATTGCTGCAGAGTTAATTGCAAATGGAAATGTAAATAGGGTGGGTGTTGTTACGCCTGAAGAAGCTTTTGAAAATCCACAATTGATTTTTGATGAGCTAGCAAAGCGCGGTATTCATATTCATGAAAAAGTTTCTGCTTATAAAGAAAATTACAACCTTGTATAAATAAGGAAGTTTATGAGGGAGATATAAATGAGGTGAAGCTATGTCTGTAGTAGGAGAAGAAAGAAAGCGAACCATTCTTGAAAAGGTAGAATTTAAAGGGAAAGTAAAGGTTTCAGAATTAGCTAGAGAATTTGCTGTATCAACAGAAACGATTCGTCGATATTTAGAAGAATTAGATCGTGAAAAGAAGTTGAAAAAAGTGTATGGTGGAGCTGTTCAACTTCCAGGCGCTGGGGTAGAGGCACCAATGTTAGAAAGAGAAATGCTACATATAGAAGAGAAGAAAAGAATTGGTTATAAAGCAGCGACATTTGTAGAAGATGGTGATGTCATTGCAATTGATGATGGAAGTACACCGCTTCAAATGGTTCCATACCTTGTTCATCGTAAAAACTTAACGATTGTAACAAGTTCATTTCCAGTCGCAACACAATTAATTTCTTCTATTAATAAAAAGATGTTTCACGGTGAAGTTTTATTTATAGGTGGAAAAGTATCTCCAAAGCATTCGCGTGTATCAGGGTCTATTTCTCAGCAAGTAATACAGCAATTCCATTTTCATAAAGCGTTCGTTTCGATTGATGGGCTATTACCTAGTTTTGGAGTTTCCAGCTTTGAATTAGAGAAAGCGAAATTGTCAGAGGCGATGATGAAATTAGCTGAGAAAACATATATTTTATGTGATCATACGAAGGTAGGCGTGAAAGGGAATTATCGTATAGCAGCATTTTCACGTATTCAACATGTAATTTGTGATAAAAAAATGCCATATAGTTTTGAAGAAGAACTTATGAAGCATAATATTCAGTGGACAGTTTGTTAAATACAGTGAAAGTACCTAAACTCCCGCCTAATTTTTAGGAGGGAGTTTTATTGTCTGTAAATCGTAAAATAAAAGATTTGCATTTATGCAAAAAGTGGACACATTTTCTCATCTCTTTCATATAATTTACCAATACAAAAAAAGTTGGTCGAAGGAAAGAAGGGAGAACATGTCAGAACGAATATATAATAAACTTGTATTGTACGCGAATATTTTGCAAAAAATCGGTGTCATCAATGAGAAGGAAAAAAGTGAAATTCTTCATACGATAGGTAAAAAAGCCCTTTGAATAAAGGGCTTTTTATTATTTATCTTTAAAAATATAAATTTAATGTAATATTCTCATTGACAATGATAATGAGATTCATTATCATTTATTTGTGGATAATTGATAAGTATTATCAATTATAAAAATTATATATGATAGGGGATATTATTTTGAAAAAAAATTATATGAAGGCGCTAGTAGTAGCGACAACATTAGCAATTCCATTTGCTACGTACTCTACTCCAGCATTAGCAGCACTAAAAGTTGAAGCAAATCAATCGGTAGCAGCAGCGAGTGATCGCACGTATGATACTGAGATTAAAATATATAAGGATCAAAAAGACGAGCCATCTATGGTTTCTCAATATATAAAAGATCCTAAAGTAACAATTGCAGCTGGCAAAAAAATTGTCACTGTAACAATGCAAGATAGCGATTATTTTCAATATCTTAGAATAGAAGATAGAAACCAGCCTGGTGTATTTCATGATGTGAAAGTTTTGTCAGAAGATAAGAGGAAGAATGGAACGAAAGTAGTTCAATTTGAAATTGGCGAGTTTGAGAAGAAGCACAATATGCAAATGCATATACTTATTCCAGCTATTGGATATGATCACAAATATCAAGTTCAATTTGAAATTAAAGATCCAACTGTAGGTAACAAAGAAACAGAGAAACCAGATGATAACTCTAATTCAGGCAATACGGAAACGGATAATCCAGTTGATAATCAAAACATGATAACAGATAACAAATTAAGAGAACTTGTTAATAAAAAAGTATTTAATAGAAAAGATTTAAATACACCAATTACGAAAGAAGAGTTATTACAAGTAAAGGATTTGTTTTTAAATACAAACGAGATACTTGATTATAGTGCATTAAAATATATGCCAAATTTAAAATCTTTAACAGTTGCGAATGCAAAGATAAAAGATCCGTCGTTCTTTGCGAACCTAAAGCAATTAAATCATTTAGCTTTGCGTGGTAATGAGTTTTCAGATGTAACGCCACTTGTTAAGATGAATAATTTAGAGTCTCTTGATTTAAGTAATAATAAAATTACAAATGTTGCACCACTAACTGAAATGAAAAATGTAAAAACTTTATATCTATCAGGCAACCAAATAGAAGATGTAACAGCATTAGCGAAAATGGAACAACTAGATTACTTGAATTTAGCAAATAATAAAATTAAGAACGTTGCTCCATTAAGTGCTTTAAAAAATGTAACATACTTAACTTTAGCAGGTAATCAAATTGAAGATATTAAACCGTTATATTCATTACCTTTAAAAGATTTAGTATTAACGCGTAATAATGTTAAAGATTTATCGGGTATTGATCAAATGAATCAATTAAATAAATTATTTGTCGGGAAAAATCAAATTAAAGATGTGACACCACTTGCTAAAATGACTCAGCTTACAGAATTAGATTTACCCAATAATGAATTAAAAGATATTACTCCATTATCAAGTCTAGTAAACTTACAAAAGCTTGATTTAGAAGCGAATTATATTACAGACTTATCACCAGTGAGCAATTTGAAAAAATTAGTATTTCTAAGTTTTGTTGCAAATGAAATCCGTGATGTCCGACCAGTTATAGAACTAAGTAAGACGGCTTATATCAATGTCCAAAACCAAAAAGTATTTTTAGAGGAAACAGAAGTAAATAAAGAAGTAAAAGTACCTATATATGAAAAAGATGGTGAGATTTCTACGAAAATTCGTCTGAAGAGCGATAACGGTACGTATAGTAATGGTGTAGTGAAATGGAGTACACCAGGTGAGAAAGTATATGAATTTGGTGTGAAAGATCCATTTGCGGATACAGGAATCTTCTTTACAGGGTCTGTTATTCAAAATGTAGTAGAAAGTAAAGACGGTAATACATCTAAAGAAGATGAGAAAACAGAAGTGGTAGAATTTAAAGATGTACCAAAGGGACATTGGTCAGAAGAAGCAATTAATTACTTAGCGAAAGAAAAGTTATTTATAGGCTATGGAAATGGTGAATTTGGATTTGGTGATAACATTACTCGTGGACAAGTAGCTCTTCTAATACAAAGGTATTTAAAATTAGAAAATAATCTAGAACCAAAAACGGCATTTACAGATACGAAAGGAAATATGTATGAAACGGCTATTGATGCAGTGGTTCAAGCTGGTATTATGACAGGGTATGGAAATGATATATTCCGTCCAGATGGAGTATTAACTCGATATGAAATGTCAGTAGTACTACAAAGAGTATTTCAGTTAAAAGAAAATGAAAATAGTGCAGAGAATTTCAAAGATATACCAAATGGCCATTGGGCGAAAGGATATGTGAAAGCTCTAGTAGATAATAAAATATCAAAAGGTGACGGGGAAGGGAATTTTTTAGGAGATAATTTGGTAACACGTGAACAATATGCACAGTTTTTGTATAATGCAATAAATAAATAAAGTGAAACTTTAATCAGTGGGGGTTTTGTTTATCCCCCACTGATTATTAGCCCTCACCAATCGGGCTTTTACGGGCAGAGCCCGATCCCCGCCTAACTTCTTTGCTTTCGCTGCATTTTGAGGTGGGGGTCTTACTGCCTAGCAAATAGCGGGATAAAAAGTGAGGAAAATGCACTATTCTTTAATTAAAGAATAGTGCATTTTTTTATGTACAAAATGAAATAGGCAATAGATAGGAGTATAGACATATGAATAGCCTATTTTAAAGAAGAACCGCGAAACTATATTGACAAAAAAGCATTCTCATGTGATAATTCAATTAAATTTTTAGAATAATCAAAAAATATTCCTTTTACATAGAAAGGATTCGAACCTTATATGAATATTATGCCGGGGGTGACGAAATGTTATTTTTTCTGAAGAAATGGAATGAATTAAAAGATGTGAAATCTGAATTGGCACTTCGTGATTGGTTTTATGGTACCAAAATTAGTTTGTCGCTATGTACGTCAAAAGAGCCGTTAACATTTTTAGTAAATGTTGAGGGAAGAGATAAAGGGCTATTTTCGGAAGAAGATTTTATTGTCGTAAATTGCATGTGCGAGTCAGTATTTGAAAATGAAGAAAAACCAGCTGCAGAGTCATTTATGCATGCGGATATTTATAAAAAAAGTAGTGCAGGATGTATTTTACAAGTGCAGACTGTAGATAGTCATTTAATATCAGAGTTATATGGAGAAGAAGGAGAAGTAACGTTCGATAAACGCAGTGTGGAACGTGTTTTCGGAAAAGAAGGTATAACAGAAATGACCATTCCAATTGTAGAAGATGAAAAAAAATTCGCTGATTTATTAGAAAGCAATGTTCCGAATTTCATTGAAGGTGGAGGAGTAGTTCTTGTTCATAATTACGGCATGATTGTGTGGGGAAAAACGCCAGAAGAAGCGAAAAAATGGCTAGAGGGTATAGAATATTTAATGAACTATCATGTGAAATTATTAATGATTAAGGGCGCAAGAAGCTCTGTTATATAAAAATGAATGTGATATGGCCACAAGTTAATAAATAAATGAAAGCGTTTTAAAAATAATTTCACTCATAAAATATAGGTCTCCTTATTATATATAGATTACATGTTGACATGTAAGGAGGAACATATTTTGCGAGTTAAATATCATTTTCTGCCAAAGCAGCAAGTAACATTTTGCAAAATAAATGATTCTGGTGAAGAGGCACTGCAAACGATGAACAAAACGGGATTTCGAGCCATCCCGGTATTAGCAGAAGATGAGAAGAAATTCACGGGGATTATTTATAAAGTAGATTTATTAGAAAAAAAATGCAATAGCGGATTAGAGCATGTAAGTGCAGGAGATATACTTGACAATTCCAATGCATTTATTTTTGAAAAGGATTCCTTCTTCAGAGCCTTTTATGTGATTCGTCGGCTTCCGTTTTTAGCCGTGCTAAATGATTATAATGAATTTGTCGGTATGTTAACGCATTCGAATATATTTGATGTTATTGAAGATTCATTTGGTATGCGGACAGGTGGTTATATATTAACAATTGCAACACAAGATTGTAAAGGAACGATTAAAGAGCTTGGGACATTGTTAAAAGCATATAATATCGGTGGGTTGTTTACACTCGATAACGGTGATCAATATATCCGCCGCGTTATTGTAAATATATCAGATGAGTTAGATGAAACAAGATTAAAGCAATTAATCGGAAAAATAGAGAAAAAAGGATTCAGAGTGAGTCATGTAGATTATATTTAAGTTAAAAAGAAAAGTACCTATCTGTTATATATAGATAGGTACTTTTCTTTGTGAGTAATAAACTTTATTTTGAAACAGGAGGCGGGGATAATGCTAGATCAGATAAAAAAATAAAGTCTGCATGCTCACGAATTTTAGGGATAGAAGTTTCAATAACGCGTGATGTAATTTCACCTGGGGGGCCCACATGCCCGATAGCTACCATAATAGGTTTTTCTTGAATTTTTTTGATGAGTAATTGGGCTTGTTTTGAAATATGTCCTGCTGTATACACATCATCAAAAAATAGTTGGTTTTCAATAATAGGAACTCCTAATTCTTTTCCGATTTTTGGGACGACACTATTAGGATTAGTTTTACTATCTAAGTAAAATAAACCGTGTTTTTTACAAGCAGCAAGTATAAGGCGAACAATTCTTTCATCCGCTGTTACTTTTGACCCCATATGATTGTTCATTCCAATTGCATGCGGAACTTCTTGAATCGCTTGTTCAAGTCGGTTGTTTATTTCTTCATCGCTTAAATCGGTTGTAATTGCTTTCGGTCCAAGCCATTCTTTTTTACCTTTAATAGGTTCCATTGGCATATGTATAATAACTTCATGGCCTTTTTTATGGGCGGCTATTGCATCTTCTTTTGTGGAAGGAAGAAAAGGCATAACAGCAACAGTGAGCGGAATGGGAAGTGATAACATTTGATTAGTCCCCTTCATATTATTGCCGAAATCATCAATGACAATAGCAACTTTATTTGTATGAGCATTTGCTTGAATAGGAAATAAGAAGGACGGTAAAAACAAAACAATGATGAACAATGTAATCGTATATTTTCGCATATAAATATTTCCTTTCTATTGTTATCCCGCTATTTGTGGGTAGTAAGACTCCCACCTCAACATTGGGCTGGATAGGTGGGAGATTCACTGCCTATAAACGCACGATTGGTGAATGCTAATAATCAGTGGGGCTGAACAAAAAACACTGATTAAAGTTTCACTTTATCAATCATCATTATGTTTTGCTTTTTTATATAAATTAAACAAAAAATGTCGAAGAAAAGTAGGTGGAAAATTAAGAATCCCCGGTTTACGTAGAATTTGTAAAAAAAGAAGATGAAAAAAATGTCTATTATTGCGAATGTATTTACAAAGATAGAATAATTTGTAATAATTCTCAAAGTGAGGGTAAAGATTTGTAAATTACAGGGAGAAAATGTTAAAATTTCTGATTCTTCAAATTTGTATATGATTAAGTAGTTAAAAAGGTCAATGGAGAAGTGAAGTTGAGAGCATGGAAGTATAATAAGGGGGATATGGATGTTTACTGTAAAAAGGAAGTACACATTAGAAAAGCTTTCACGTGATATTCATATGAAACGTGAAGAAATGATTCAACTAGGATTAACAAGTGGGCTAAATAGTAGGGAGACAATTCAAGTTAGTCAAGAATTGGACAAGCTTATTTTACAATATCAGTGTTATAAAGAAAAACAAACACCGAAATGGTTTTCAATTATAAAAATACCAATTTTCCAAATCGGGTATGAAGGAAAATCAAATAATTTTTGGCGAATGCTTGTCGCTGGTTTTATGAAATAAGTATAATTACCCTTATAGGATAAGGATAATTATACTATGTGTAACGGAATTTCGATATGAACTGTCGTTCCTTCGTTTTCTGTACTGTCAATAAAAATATGCCCATTATACATCTCTACAATTCGTTTACATATGACAAGTCCAAGACCTGTTCCAGTATCTTTATTAGTAAAGAACGGATGAAAGAGGTGTTTTTGAATATGTTGCGGAATCCCTTTTCCAGTATCTGTAATCTGTAATTGTGCGTGTGTTTCATTGTTTTTTACTACAATGGTTAGTGTATCACTAGAAGTCATGGCCTCAATTGCATTTTTTGTAATGTTTAAAACCACTTGTTTCATATGGTCTTTCGAACAACGGATATGAACAGGATGGTCTGGCAAATGTAAATGGAATACAATGTTATGTAAATTCGCCTCAGATTGAATAATTAATGCTACCTCATTTAGAATTGTTCTTACGTCATATGTTTGTTCGATGATGGCGGTTGGCTTGCCGAGAATAAGAAATTCACTTACAATTTCATTGATTCGCTCTATTTCTTGTTCAATTACGGAAAAGTAGAACTGATCTTGTTCATCTTTATATTTCTCTTTTAATAGAGCGACGAGTCCTTTAATTCCAGTAAGAGGATTACGGATTTCGTGTGCTGTACTTGCTGCAAAAGTTCCAACTAATTCAATTTTCTGTAGTTCATTTTGTTGTCTTTCAAGTTTTGTTTGACGTTTTAACAACATATATTGAGCAAGTAAAAATAAAATAGACATTAAAAATAAAGTAGCGATACACTCTATTGCAACCCACTGGTATAAGTTTTTTTGATGAATAGGTAATGGTGAAACAGAGACCTTCCAATTTAATCTTTGGAGTGGAGTAGTAAGCATATTAGAATGCGTATCACTTGTGTCATTATTATCATCGGTTAGAAAAACTACATCATGTTTATCAGTTACCTCAAAATGGTATTGTGGTTTAATGGCATTTAAAGAAGATGAAATGTAATCAAAGCGTAAACTAGCTAATAATAATCCTGAGAGCTCCTTCTGTTTATTGAATATGGGGGCAGCAATCATAATAGCTTTATGTCCAAGAACGCGATCAGTAATGACTGATGATACAGTGGTTTTTTTAGTTTGTAGCACGTCTTGAATATATTTACGGTCTGAAACATCTACGGGCTTTGATTCATCTTCAGATGCGATTGTAATGACCCCTTTTGGTGTAGCGTAATATAGACCAGAAAAGCGTGCATCGTTTCCATCTGTATCATGTACAATTTGTTTAATGCCATTTATATTACCAGTCTCGGTGCCTACAACTTTTGCAAGCATGTCTAAAGCAGAAATTGCTTCACCAAGATGATGATCTAAATAATCTCTATATAAAAAGAGAACTGTATGAGCGGATAATTTGTTTTCCTGTTTCATTTTATATGTATGATACGAATAAAATGTAGCACCAATCCCTATTGTCGGTAGGATAACAAGCAATATATATATAATTATGCTTTGGAATTTGACTTTCAAATGTGGTACTCCTTCTTTTTTTATTATCATTATATATAAACTATGTTAAAATTGTCATGTTTTTATTCAAGAATGATTCTTAATATATTAGGGGAGAGGAAATGGATGAGTGAATGCTCATTCGGAATTCACATGAAGTATGAAGTGGCATTTTCTTTTTATTGCTGAGAATTTAAGTGAAGGGTTGAAAGTTGTATGACATCAAATAATGAACGAGAAGATATTTCTCAATCTTTAAAAGTATTTATTGCATTATCTCGTGTACATCGTTCTGTTATGGATACTACAAATAAATCTATACAAAGTAACGGGTTAAATCCAACGGAATTTGCTGTATTAGAACTGCTATATCATAAAGGCGGTCAACCACTCCAGCAAATTGGTGAGCGCATTTTAATAGCCAGTGGCAGCATTACATATGTTGTAGATAAGCTGGAGAAAAAGGGATTAGTAAAGAGAATCCCATGCCCGAATGACAGACGTGTTATTTACGCGCAATTAACTGAGTCTGGCGAGAACTTTATTGCTTCTATTTTTCCGGGGCATGAGAAAGTTATACATCAGTCTTTTGAAATGTTAACGAAAGATGAAAAAGATGAATTACTTGATCTATTAAAAAAAATTGGGAAGTATGAAAAATAATAATATGTTCCAAAGGAGCTTTGGATAAATAAATCCAAGGCTTTTTTATTTGCAATGAACTCAGGGTAGTAACTGCCGAATTTTGTTGAAAATTAAGAGGGAATTCGGGAATACGTATTGAATTATAGTAAAGGTATGTAATGGAGAGGAGGCTCGTTCATGTCATTTAAAGACTATGAATATAAACGCCCAAATATTGAAGAGTTAAAAGAGAAATTTACTGTTGCTTTAGAGAAGTTTGATAACGCAAAAACTGTAGAAGAACAAAAACAAGTCATTAATTCAATTAATGAAATTCGCAACGATTTTGGTACAATGGGAAACCTTTGTTACATTCGCCATTCTGTTGATACGACGGATACTTTTTATAAGGAGGAGCAGGATTTCTTTGATGAATTCTCTCCAGTTGTACAAGGATATGGTACAAAATATTATAAGGCACTCATTAATTCTCCATTTCGTGAAGAATTAGAGGCGTATTATGAAAAACAATTATTTGCTCTAGCAGAATGTGATTTAAAAACATATTCAGATGAAGTCGTGAAAGATTTACAATTAGAAAATAAATTATCGTCGCAATATACACAGTTATTAGCATCTGCAAAAATTGACTTTGCTGGAGAAGAAAGAACGTTATCGCAACTGATTCCGTTTATGCAAGGAAAAGAAAGAAGCGAACGTAAAGCAGCAAGTGAAGCATACTACGGATTTTTAGCTGGAAATGAGGAAGAACTAGATCGTATTTATGATGAGCTTGTTAAAGTGAGAACGAAAATCGCAAAATCTTTAGGTTTCAAAAACTTTGTTGAACTTGGATATGCAAGAATGTACCGTACAGATTATAATGCGGAGATGGTGGCTAATTACCGTCAGCAAGTGCTGGATTATATCGTTCCCGTTACAACGGAATTAAGAAAGCGACAACAAGCACGTATCGGTGTAGAGAAGTTAGCTTATTACGACGAAAACTTTGAGTTTGCTACAGGGAACCCAACTCCAAAAGGAGATGCGGATTGGATTGTTGATCATGGAAAGACGATGTATAAAGAGTTATCGGCTGAGACAGATGAATTTTTCAATTTCATGCTAGATAATGATTTATTAGATTTAGTTGCGAAAAAAGGAAAAGCTGGTGGCGGATATTGTACATATATTGAGAATTATAAAGCGCCATTTATTTTCTCAAACTTCAATGGAACATCTGGTGACATTGATGTATTAACACATGAAGCAGGTCATGCTTTCCAAGTATATGAAAGTCGTAAATTTGAAATTCCAGAATATAATTGGCCAACATATGAAGCGTGTGAAATCCACTCTATGAGTATGGAATTTTTTACATGGCCATGGATGAAGCTATTCTTTGAAGAAGATGCAGATAAATATTACTTCTCTCACTTAAGTTCAGCACTTCTGTTTTTACCTTATGGCGTATCAGTTGATGAATATCAACATTATGTATATGAAAATCCTGAAGCATCACCTGAAGAGCGTAAGACAGCATGGCGTAACATAGAGAAGAAATACTTACCGCATCGTGATTATGAGGATAATGATTATTTAGAGCGCGGTGGTTTTTGGCAACGTCAAGGGCATATTTATAGTTCACCTTTCTATTATATTGATTACACGCTTGCTCAAATTTGTGCGCTACAATTTTGGAAACATGCAAGAGATAATAGACAAGAGGCGTGGGAAGATTATGTGAATCTGTGCCAACAAGGTGGAAGTAAATCGTTCTTAGAATTAGTAGAAGTTGCAAATTTAACATCACCATTTGCTGAAGGCTGTGTGAAAAGTGTTATTACAGAAATTGAAGCATGGTTACATGCGATTGACGACACAAAATTGTAAAAAACATGCGCTTTTTTTCACATGTTTAACATCGACATAATGGGAAAATGATGAGATAATAAAAGAAAATTCAGAATACTAAAGAGGTGTTTCTAATAAGGAGCACCTCTTTTCACCAACAAAAGGGGGGAACAAGTATGCTTCAATCTAATATGGATGTGAGTTTAGAAAGTTTAGTAAACTCATTACAGTCTACCCGAAGCACGCTATTATCAGAAATTGAAATGTTAAATGATACAGAAGTGAATGTAAAGCCACGCCGTGATAAATGGAGTATTACTCAAATTTTACACCACTTGCATTTAGTTGAACAATCTGTCACGTCTGCCCTTGTATATGCTTTACAAAAAAACGAAAGAAACATGACTCCATTTAAAGACCTCCAACTTACGCTTGATCGCACACATAAACGAGAAGCTCCTCAGCAAATGCAACCAACAGAAACTTTAATGAAAAAACAGCAAGGAATTCAATTACTAGAACATTCACGACAAGAACTATTACACGCGCTTCATAGTGTTATAGATGAAAAAGATCTATTTGAAAATGGATTAAAGCATCCTGTTTTTAATGATCTGAATTTGTATCAATGGGTTCAATTTCTTGATTTGCATGAACAAAGACATCTTACGCAGTTAAAAGAGGCGAAACATGCAATTTTGCAACGCTAAAGTGGAAGAAGTGGGAAACCACTTCTTTTTTGATATGTGCATAGTTTTCTTTCTTATTTTGGAATACTACATGGAGAAAGAAAAGAAGGAGTTGAAAAAATATGTCTAAGAAGAAGCGAGAAGAGGAGCGCGCCTGGAAAGCGCGTAAAGAAAATCAACAACCGCACGGAAAAGTGAAAGCTTTTGCTGAATTAGTTGAAGGAACAGAAAAAACGTGATGATTATTTCATCACGTTTTTTGTATGAGTGGAAAAGTTAATAAAAAGGTTGTACCGATTCCTTTTTCACTTATAATATCAATTTTTCCGTTCATAGCTTGAACAACACTGAATACGACCATCATTCCAAGTCCAGTGCCTTTTTCTTTCGTTGAATAGAAAGGCGAACCAAGACGTTTTACTTGTTCTGAATCCATACCGATTCCTGTATCTTTTATATATAACTGAATATGCTTATGATCAGGAACTAATGTGAAATAAAGATCACCGCCTTTTGGCATAGCCTCAATGCAATTTTTTAAAATATTTAATAAACATTGATTTAGTTTTTGTTTTTCTCCAGCGATAAAAAAAGAAGTGCTTTGCTTTATATAATGAGTACGTACATTTGTTAAATTAGCAAGCGGTGTAATTAACGACAATGCATGTAGTAATTCTTCTTCTAACTGTAATGTTTGTTCTTTTTCAATGCTTGGTTTGGCAAAAGTTAAATAATCTGTAAGAACATGATTTGCTTGTTCGATGCCGTTAATGGCAATGTCGATATATAATTTTCGTTCCTGCTCAGTGCATGTATCTGATTGTAACAGTTGTAAAAACCCTTTCGTTGAAGTTAATGGATTGCGAATTTCATGAGAGATAGACGCTGCCATTTCACCAATTAAATGAAACTTTTCAGCATTTATAAGTTCGTTTTGGAGACGAACTTGAGTTTGTAATATGTGTAGTAAATATAAAATTAGGATCGTACCAAGCATTGAACATAACTCATATACAATAATATGCGGTATATAATCAGTCTTATTTGTAACCTTTGAAAGAAAGAAAGGTATCCAACTAAATCCGTATGTGAGACTGTAGATAATAGCAAGTGTTATTTTTATACGATTAGAAGTTCGATTGAAAAATTTATATGTTAATAGTAGAACAATAAATAGAAGAACAGAACCGATAAGAGATGGGAAAACACCTACCCCACCTAATAGTAAGCGATATATGTTTAATACAACTAAGATAGAACCACCAGCAATAGGCCCTCCCGTTAATGTACCGACAATTAATACAATATGGCGCATATCAAATTGAAAACCATTATTTGTTTTTGCTGCAAATGTAATACAGAGTACGGTAGCGAGGCAACACAATACAATAAATATAGCTGAATTTAATTTAGGAGAGCGTTTCCCTTTTTGATTCCAAAATAAATGATATACGAGCATTGTAATAAGGATGAATAATATATTTAAAAAGAGATAAATAATAAAGGATTTCAGTGGGATGCCTCCTCTCTTCTTATATTAAATTAATCATACTATAAAATGAAAGAAATGAAATAATAAATAGCGGAAAAATCAGAAATTTTTACGCTAGTATACAATATGTTACAATAAGCTGTGTCAATGAAAGAAGAAATTCCGTGCACCGCGCGGGAGAGGTTCGCGAACTCCCTCTATAAAAAACTATGGAAACAACAATATCCTTAGGTATTGTTTTGTTTTTTTATTGTGACAGTTCAAGAACGTTCTTTCTTCTTATTTATAGTAGAGAAGGAGAATGAGTGAAATGAAAAAAGAAAAAGCAGTTGTTGTTTTTAGTGGAGGACAAGATAGTACAACATGTTTATTTTGGGCAATAGAGCAGTTTGCAGAGGTAGAAGCTGTAACTTTTAATTACAATCAACGTCATAAGCTAGAAATTGATTGTGCAGCGAAAATTGCAAAAGAGCTAGGAATAAAGCATACGGTACTAGATATGAGTCTATTAAATCAACTTGCTCCAAATGCGTTAACGAGAACGGATATGGAGATTACACATGAAGAAGGTGAATTGCCATCGACATTTGTAGATGGACGAAATTTACTCTTCTTATCATTTGCTGCTGTATTAGCAAAACAAGTTGGAGCACGTCATATTGTAACGGGTGTATGTGAAACTGATTTCAGTGGTTATCCAGATTGCCGTGATGTGTTTGTGAAATCGTTAAACGTTACTTTAAATTTATCCATGGATTACCCGTTTGTCATTCACACGCCACTTATGTGGATTGATAAAGCTGAAACATGGAAATTATCAGATGAACTTGGAGCATTTGAGTTTGTTCGAGAAAAAACATTAACATGTTATAACGGAATCATTGGTGATGGTTGCGGTGAATGTCCAGCGTGCCAACTTCGTAAAGCAGGATTAGATACGTACCTACAAGAACGCGAAGGAGCGAACAACTAATGGATAATTTCTTTGGATTTCGCATCGTAGAAAATTTGCAAAAAATGGACAAGGATATTCAGCGTAAACAGCTCAAATACCATAATAAAAGAGTAATGGTCAGCAAGGAATTTACATTTGATGCAGCACACCATTTACACTGTTATGAAGGGAAATGTAAAAACTTACATGGTCACACATATAAAGTTGTATTTGGAATTAGTGGATATGTAAATGAAATAGGACTTGCAATTGACTTTGGTGATATAAAAGAGATTTGGAAGAATGAAATCGAAATTTATTTAGATCATCGTTATTTAAACGAAACGTTACCTGCAATGAATACGACTGCTGAAAATATGGTCGTTTGGATTTATGAAAAGATGGCAGAGGCACTAACTAAAGAGAATCGAGTGAACGAATATAAAGGAGCTCGCGTAGAATTTGTTCGTCTATTTGAGACGCCGACTAGTTATGCGGAAGTAAGACGGGAGTGGATGCTCGATGAGTAAAATCCCTGTCTTAGAAATATTTGGTCCGACTATTCAAGGTGAAGGAATGGTTGTAGGGCAAAAGACAATGTTTATCCGTACGGCTGGTTGTGATTATAGCTGCGCTTGGTGTGATTCTGCTTTTACATGGGATGGATCAGCTAAAAATCAAATTAGACAGATGACAGCAGAAGGTATTTGGGATGAGCTTGTTGCAATTGGAGGAGAAAAATTTTCTCATGTTACGATTTCAGGCGGGAATCCGGCATTGCTGAAAAATATTGAGTTTCTTCTTTCTATATTAAAAGAAAATGGAATGCGGACGGCAATTGAAACTCAAGGGAGTAAATGGCAAGATTGGTTACTTCAAATTGATGAAGTAACAATTTCTCCAAAACCACCAAGTTCGACGATGAAAACAGATTTTCAGAAGTTAGATGCTATTATTCAGAAACTAGCAGGAAAAGATATTAGTTTAAAAGTAGTAGTATTCGATGATCATGATTTTGAATATGCAGTTAAGATGCACGAACGTTATCCAGATGTACCATTTTTCTTGCAAGTAGGAAACGATGATACAAAAACAGTGGATGATGCAATGCTTATTAAAAAATTATTAGATAAGTATGAGTGGCTGATTGATAAAGCTGTAAATTGTAAAGAGATGAATGATGCAAAAGTATTGCCCCAGCTTCATGCGTTAGTATGGGGAAATAAACGCGGCGTATAATGAGAAGGGATGTTTAAAATGACAGGAAGATTAGATGAAGATTTAAAAGATGTAACATTACTAGGAAATCAAAATACAAAATATTTATTTGAATATAGCCCAGAAATATTAGAGGTATTTGATAATAATCATCCAAACCGTGATTATTTTGTAAAATTCAATTGTCCTGAATTTACAAGTTTATGTCCGAAAACAGGACAACCAGATTTTGCAACAATTTATATTAGCTATATTCCAGAGCAAAAAATGGTAGAGAGTAAATCTTTAAAGTTGTATTTATTTAGTTTCCGCAATCATGGTGATTTCCACGAAGATTGCATGAACGTTATTATGAACGATTTAATTAAATTAATGGATCCACGTTACATTGAGGTATGGGGGAAATTTACACCACGTGGTGGCATTTCAATTGATCCATACTGCAACTACGGTCGCCCGGGGACGAAGTATGAACAAATGGCTGACTACCGCATGATGAACCACGATCTATATCCGGAAACAATTGATAATCGTTAATAGAAAGAAAGGGCCTGTATACTATACAGGCCCTTTCTTTCTATTATATTATGCATTTTGATTAATGACAGTATAGTTTTTATGACTTACAACTGTAAGAGGTTCCATATCTAGTTCTCTAAAATTCTTCATAATTGTTATATCAACAATAACAGAGTTTTGATTTACTTTTTGAACACGGCCTTGCATTCCACCTTTAAATTCGATGATATCTCCAGTTTCTGCGATCTGCATAAGCAACTCTCCTTGTTACAGTTTTCCCAAAAAAAGAATAAATTTGGTTTTTTTTATTTCCTCCTATTTTGAACCATATTTCCTACTTTGTAAATGTTTCCAAAGTAAAAATTCGAAAAAAATTCACTTTTTGTAAGAAAATATGTAGAAAATCCATGTTATTTGAAAAAATAGCAAAAATGCGGAAATCTTTATATCGAGGTATAATGAAAAAGTAGAATAACCTGCTGAAGTGGGAGAAATTAGAGGCGGTAAAATGATGTTTGAATTTGTGGGGAGTGTTATAGCTTTAATTTTATTTTTATTTTCTTATATGCATTTAAAAAAGATTCGTCAATATGATACGAATACATATTTTGATGGGATGGATGGTACCCATGCTTCGATAACACATGATAGTGGTGGGGAGATGTAAAGGTATATAACTTTCTTTTCTTGCGTGGTATGATATTTAGAACTAGTGCATAATAGAGTTCGTAAGTGATGAATGGAGAGTGAAAAGAATGAAGATTTCTTTTATTCGTCATGGTTGTTTAGGTCGTATAAGAGAACCGATGACAATTAATTCATTTCACGAATGGATGAAACAGTATGATTCCGAATCAATGATACAAAAAGCTAAAATGCCGATAGAAACAATAGAGGCAATTGAAGCAGCGAAATTTGTCTTAACAAGTGATCAAAGGCGTGCTGTACAATCAGCAGCTGAATTGACAGATTCTTTATCTTTTATGCAAAATTCTCTTTTTAGAGAAGCTGAAGTTCCTTCATGCTTTTTTGCTCCGAAGTGGTTGAAATGCACAATTAAGGTATGGATGTTCATTGGACGAACATTATGGATACTTGGCTACCATAAAGATGTTGAGTCTTATAAGGAAGTAAGAGAGAGGGCAAGGCAAGCGGCTTACCTGTTACATCGTTATGCTCTCGTACATGGAAGTATTGCTCTTGTAGGTCATAAGTATTTTAATTCGATGATTGGAACGGAGCTGAGGGCAATGGGATGGTCTGGTTCTCCTATTTTGCATAGAAAGCCATGGGGATGTACAACATATACGTTTCACGAGGCGATGGATGGAAATATATTAAATACGAATTTAACATAAAAGCACACGATTTATATAAATCGTGTGCTTTCTTTTTAAGATATAGAAATTTTGACGTTTAATGTTTTTACGAGATGAGCATAAGGTTCGCCTACTAGCATAACAATTTCATCTTTTTTATAACCTAACTTTTCGTATAGTGAATAGGCGCGTGTGTTTTCTAAATTAACAAGTAAAGCGATTTTTTCATGCCCTTTTTCAGTTGCATAGATTTCGGCAGCTTCAATTAATTTAGAACCTATACCTTTTCCGCCGTGTGCACTTGAAACTGATAATGTATCAATGTAATACTCATCAAGCTCAGCTTCTTTTTCTAACGTAATTGATTCATCTTTATGTAATTCTCTTAAGTGATGTACAATTGGTGCGTCAAGCTGTGTTGCTTCACTACCGTGATAAGCGACAATAATTCCAACTGCACTCTCGTCTTGTTCATAGACAAAACAGTTTTCGTAGCTCAGACGGTTATTTTCTTTTGAGAACCATGTCTCAAGTCCTAGTAATACTTCTGCTTTAACTGTGCTACCTGTGATTTTTTCAGCAATTTCATGCAGAGCATTATACAATAAAGGAGCTATTGCCAGTGCATCTGTCTTTTTTGCTTTCCGAATCATAGTATCCCTCCTAGTTCTATTTGTATATTGTAGCATAGTGGTATGGAACTTTGCATAATTGAATGCCGAAATGTTTGATATAGAGAAGTAGCTATGTTAGTATATGATATTTAGTGGACATATAGTAAAACGATATTGTTTGCGAAATAACGAAAATAAAATCATGGCATAACAACGAGATAAAATGAAACGTTAATCAGTAAGACTTTTGTTCATTCCACGACTGATTAGTAGCCAACACCAATCGGACCGCCTGCAAATAGCGGGATAATTTTACAGTTGTTGACCTATAGAATATACGATAAAATAAAATATTGCAGAGAGGTGAAATACATGGATAAAGAATTAGCAAATACAATTTTAGATCAGCTGAAAAATGGTGAAATAACGGAGTATGTTGTTACGAAAGATGTATTTTATACGTTCAGAGAAGTTGTTGTAAATAGAGAAGACTTTAAGCATTTCATTGGTAACGCACAACGAGGCGGGCAAGTGATTTATACATATTCAGAAACGCCACGTTCATAAAGGGGAATTTTGATCAGCAGGGCATCCCTCACTGATTAGTAGCCGACACCAATCGAACGTTTAATGCGGGATAAATAAAAGATAAAGGAGAGGGGAATTATGGGCGATTTTAAACAAGGCATTTTACCACATTGGGATTATATGTGGAAAGATAGAGCCGGCAATAGATTTATGGGAATGGTTATGTATCCAGAGAAACGAAAATGTTCAGCAAAAATGCTTCAGAAAATAAAAAGAGCATATGAAGAAGCGATAGAAATTAAAGTAACTGTACAAGTTCAACATACATATCAGTACGTAGAAGGAATGATTGTATACTTTGATGAAGAAGCTCCTGTATGTACAATGCTTGATAAAGATGAAAATCCACATCACATATTTGTAAAAGATATTTTGCGTATTGAGCACTCTGAATAAACTTTTCATAAATAAATTGAAGTTCCATAATAATAATCTTTTTCTATAATAGTTATCTTTTAGTATGTAACGAAAAACGAAAGTATATGTATAATATATTTAATAAGGTAAATTTGATAAATGTAATCGTTTTTTAGAGCAGATTATAGTTTCATATCTGTTCTTTTTTGCGTGATGCTGGAGAAATATATTTCTTCAGCATCTACCGTTTTATGACAAAATATATTGTTAACTTTTTTAAAAATAAGATTAAATTCGTTGACAACTTTTTTGAAAAGCACTTTATTGACATGAGTTTTAGAATGTTGTTTCATAGTCATTGTATTGAAAAAAAACGGCTATCATGTCGAAAAGTAAAAGTTAAAAAAAGAAAGAATTTATACATATATCTTGTGTCTTATTTTGAAACGTAATACAATATATAGAGAAATCAAGAACAACATATAGAGAATATAGATTTGAGAGGGAGGGTCGGAAATGTTAGTTGCATATGATTCTATGACAGGAAACGTGAAGCGTTTCATTCACAAATTAAATATGCCGGCCGTTCAAATTGATGAAGATCTAGTAATAGATGAAGACTTTATTCTTATTACGTATACAACAGGTTTTGGCAATGTACCAGAACGTGTTTTAGACTTTTTAGAGCGCAATAATGAAAAATTAAAAGGCGTATCTGCAAGCGGCAATCGTAACTGGGGAGACATGTTCGGTGCAAGTGCTGACAAGATTTCTACTAAATATGAAGTGCCTATTGTATCAAAATTTGAGTTATCTGGAACAAATAACGATGTAGAATATTTTAAGGAAAGGGTGCGGGAGATTGCGACACATTGAACTGAATAATGAAATCACGCAAATGCAGGACGGTTTTTATCAGCTTCATAAAGATAAAGAGGCATTAGAAGTCTTTATGGAAGAAGCTAGAGAGAATACCGTTCCTTTTAATAGCGTGGCAGAGCGAATGGAGTATATGAAAGAACATGATTACTATTACAACGTTCTGGACGAGTATAGCTTGGAGGAAGTAGAGGGAGTATATAACATCGCTTATGGTGAAAACTTCGAGTTCCAATCTTATATGGCAGCATCTAAGTTCTACAAAGATTATGCGTTAAAAACGAATGATCAAAAACAATACTTAGAAAGCTATGAAGATCGTGTAGCAATTGTGTCATTATACTTAGGACGCGGTGATGTTTCGAAGGCAAAACAATTCGCAAGCATGATTGTAAAACAAAACTACCAACCAGCGACACCAACCTTTTTAAATGCGGGAAGAAGCAGAAGAGGAGAAATGGTGTCTTGTTTCTTGTTAGAGATGGACGATAGCTTAAATTCAATTGGCTTTAACATTAATACTGCGATGCAATTATCGAAAATCGGCGGGGGAGTAGCCTTAAACTTATCTAAGCTACGCGCACGTGGTGAGCAAATTAAAGGTATCGACAACGCTGCAAGTGGTGTAGTGCCTGTTATGAAATTGCTTGAAGATTCGTTTTCATATGCGAATCAGCTTGGCCAACGAAAAGGTGCCGGCGCAGTATATTTAAACATTTTCCATTGGGATATTATTGAATTCCTTGATACAAAAAAAATAAATGCCGATGAGAAGAGCCGTATTCAGTCTCTATCAATCGGAATTATCGTTCCAAGTAAGTTCTTTGAGCTTGCTGAGAAAAACGAACCTTTCCATGTTTTCGCGCCTTATACGGTTTATAAAGAATATGGCAAGCATTTAGATGATATTGACATTGATGAAATGTACGATGAATTAATGAGCAATCCGAAAGTGAAGAAGAAGCCACTAGATATTAGTGCACGTGATATGCTTATTAAAATCGCTATGATTCAGCTTGAGTCTGGTTACCCATACTTAATGTTTAAATCAAATGCAAATAATCAACATCCATTGAAGGATATTGGAACTGTGAAGATGTCGAACTTATGTACAGAAATCTTCCAGCTTCAAGAAACTTCAGAAATAAATGATTACGGTACAGATGACATTATCCGTCGTGATATTAACTGTAACTTAGGATCGTTAAATATCGTAAACGTAATGGAAAATAAAGAAATTCGTGAAGCAGTTCATGCGGGAATGGAAGCTTTAACAGCTGTTTCTGATATGACGATTATTCCGAATGCACCAACTGTGAAAAAAGCAAATGACGAGCTTCATTCAGTTGGACTTGGAGCAATGAACTTACACGGATATTTAGCAAAAAATAAAATCGCTTATGAAAGTGCAGAAGCGAAAGAATTCGCTCGTACATTCTTTATGATGTTAAATTACTATTCTATTGAGAAAAGTATGGAAATCGCTACAGAAAAAGGCGAGACATTTAAAGACTTCGATAAATCTGATTATGCGAATGGCACATACTTCGAAAAGTATGAAACGACAGATTACAGCCCAGTAACTGAAAAAGTTCAGCAACTATTTGAAGGAATTCATATTCCGACAAAAGAAGATTGGACAAGTTTAAAAGAGCAAGTGCAAAAGAATGGTTTATACAACTCATATCGTCTTGCCATTGCTCCAACACAATCAATCAGTTACGTTCAAAATGCAACTTCAAGCGTAATGCCGATCGTAAGTCAAATCGAATCAAGAACATATGCGAACGCGACAACATATTATCCAATGCCGTATTTATCAAAAGATACGTTCTGGTACTATAAATCTTCTTACGATATGAATCAGTTTAAATTAATTGATTTAATCGCAGAAATTCAAGAACATATTGATCAAGGAATTAGTACAATTCTTTACGTTAATAGTGATATTTCAACACGTGAATTAGCACGTTACTACATCTATGCACATAAAAAAGGCTTAAAGAGTCTGTATTATACGAGAACACGTAAATTAAGCGTGGAAGAGTGTGTGGCTTGTACCGTTTAATATAAAAAGTGAGACATGATGAGCAGGGTTTTCTGAACCCTGCTCATGCTTAGTTATCATATTTAGAGAAGGGGCGATTTAATGCGTGCGGTAAACTGGAACAAAAAAGAAGATGATTTTAGTTTAATGTTTTGGAAGCAAAACATCGCTCAGTTTTGGACAGAAGAAGAAATTGCGGTTTCGTCTGACAAAAATACTTGGGTGCAATTATCGAAAGAAGAGCAAATTGCTTATAAGCGTGTATTAGGTGGTTTAACACTTTTAGATACGAAACAAGGTGGCGAAGGAATGCCACTTGTACTTGTTCATCTTGAAAATTTACAAGCTAAAAGTGTATTAGCTTTCATGGGAGCTATGGAAGAAGTACATGCGAAGAGTTACAGTCATATCTTTACAACGTTAGCTACTGAAGAAGAAATTGATGATATTTTTGACTGGGTAGACAATCATCCATTACTTGAGAAAAAGGCCGGTATTATTACTGGTTACTATCGTCGTTTGTTAAAGCCTGACGTAACGAAAAAAGAGCTATATATGGCAATGGTAGCAAGTGTGTTCTTAGAAAGTTATTTATTCTATAGTGGATTCTTCTATCCGCTTTACTTAGCTGGTCAAGGAAAACTAACAGCAAGTGGTGAGATTATTAACTTGATAATTCGTGATGAGTCAATTCACGGCGTATTCGTCGGTATTTTAGCACAACAAATCTTCGCAGAACTTTCTGCAGAAGAGCAACAAGAAGTGCAAAAAGAAACACAAGAGTTATTAATGGAACTATATGAAATTGAAATGGCTTATACAGAAGAAATTTACACTTCTATCGGTCTTGTAGAAGATGTAAATCGTTTCGTTCGTTACAATGCGAATAAAGGGCTTATGAACTTAGGACTTGAGCCGAAGTTTGAAGAAGAAGAAATTAACCCAATCGTTTTAAATGGTTTACGTACAGATACGAAAAACCATGATTTCTTCTCTGTAAAAGGAAATGGTTACGTAAAAGCAACGAACGTTGAAAAGTTAGCTGACGATGACTTCGTGTTTAACTTTTAATATAGGATTATAAAGAAAAGCTGTCTTATTCATTGATAAGACAGCTTTTCTTTATAATTTTGTTTACATAACACTATTATTTCTATATAGCGATTTATGTTTGGGAAGTTCTATTCGGTTAACGGATAGAACTTTTTGTAATTAAATGGGTATTTACAAACTTTTTGTATCAGTGTATTATTTAACTAGTACACCGATACAAAAGGAGGGAAGAAATGAAAATAGAGTTTTCTCCAAATATACCAATTTACATTCAGGTAATGGAATACATAAAAAAAGAGATCGTAACAGGACAGTTATTGCCTGGTGATAAAATTCCCTCTGTCCGTGAATTAGCGAGTGAATTACAAGTGAATCCAAATACGATTCAGCGTACATTTCAAGAGCTAGAACGGGATGGAGTTGTTGTAACACGTAGAGGAATGGGACGGTATGTAACGAATGAAGGGGAGAAAATAATGGAGCTGCGAAAAGAGATGGCGAAAGAATTACTTC
Organism: Bacillus sp. FSL K6-0268; assembly: GCF_038005425.1. Classification (NCBI taxonomy): domain Bacteria; kingdom Bacillati; phylum Bacillota; class Bacilli; order Caryophanales; family Bacillaceae; genus Bacillus; species Bacillus sp. FSL K6-0268. Next base: position 2,014,127 of record NZ_JBBOTF010000001.1, on the reverse strand, counting down.
ATTCTTTTATAGATGGAATGGAAAATTTAGGTTTTTCAGAAGAAGAAATTCTTACAATTCTTCGTTCTTCATTGCATGATAAGAGGGAGGAGAGCCAATGACAGAGCTATTAAAAATAGAAAACTTATGGAAGAGATACGGATTAAAAGCAGTGATCCGTGAATTAAACATAGAGATTACGGAAGGGAAAATCGTTGGGCTTGTTGGAGATAACGGGAGCGGGAAAACGACGTTATTGAAAATGATTGCAGGCTTGCAACACCCTTCTGAAGGCAGTATCACAATAGACGGTAAAAAGGTAGGATTACAGACGAAAGAAATCGTTTCATTTATGTCCGATAAGCCAATCTTTGATGATTGGATGACTGTAAAAGACGCTTTATTTTTCTACCGGGATTTTTATAAAGACTTCGATATTCAAAAAGCGGTAGATACGATTGCAGAATTTAAAATACCGCTAGAAGAAAAAATTACAGCATTGTCAAAAGGTATGGTTGAGAAGCTGCAGATTATTTTAACGTTTTCTCGAAAAGCGAAGCTATATGTACTAGATGAGCCATTGGGCGGGATAGATCCTCTTTCTAGAGAACATGTATTGGATCTAATTCTACAGTTCTATAGGGAAGATTGTACGATATTAATTTCCACTCACTTAATAAATGAAATTGAAAATATTTTTGATGAAGTGATCTTTTTAAAAGATGGAGAAATGGTTCTATATGAAAATGTAGAAGAAATTCGTTTTCAGAGAGGAAAAGCAGTTCATGAATTGTTTAAGGAGGTGTTTAGTAAGTGAAGTCAGTACTTTCCTATTTATGGAATGTAAATAAGAAAAGATATATTGTTACTTTTTTATTCTTTGTGCTAATTGAAGCTGTGTTATTTTCACAAATGATTGTAAGAAAAAGTGATGCGGCTATCAGTAGACAAGAGGGTATATTTGGAATCATTATGATTATATTTTTCTTTTATATTGTTTATATGTTTATACAAACAATGAAATCATATTCACGCTTACTAACTAATCCAATGTTACGACTTACAGCAATATCTGGGAAACAATATGTAATTTCTATGCTTATTTTCTCATTTATCGCAATGGCTATATGGTATGGGATATGTGGAATTCTTTTCTACGTAAGTTATGTATTAGCTTTTCCTACGACTTCTGTATATATAGAAGCAAAAGAGATTATGCAAGTAGGCATAATTAATAATTTAATATATACGATAAGCGATTTATTTGAGTTTTTGTTTAGTGTTTTACAAATCATATTGGTAATTACTCTAGTAAAGTTACTTACGAAAAAGAAAAAGGCGCAAAATATACTAATCGTTATTATTTTCCTAGTAATAAATATAGCGATTACTTTAGCGACAACCTTGCTAGGAAAATTAGCTCCAGCTTTCCAAGTATTACGAAGAGTAGAATATCATAGTGAAAGCAAGAGTCTGTTTATTAATATGTTTCAAGAAAATGGATTTAACATTTTTAATATAAGTTTCATGGTAATGGTTAGTGCTCTAATAATATATGTAATTGCTTACATAGTCGATAAAAAACTAGAAGTCTAAAGGAGGAATCAGCATTGGGAAACGTAGTAGTAAAGTTAGAGAATGTTCGAAAAAGGATTGGTGGAACGGAAATTATTCGTGGTTTATCATTTGAGGTTCGTGAAGGAGAAGTATACGGATTCCTTGGGCCGAACGGTAGCGGTAAGACGACGACGATCCGTATGATGACAGGTCTTATTTCAATGACAGAGGGCGATATTACAATTTGTGGACATAGTATTCGCTCGGAGCGTGAAAAGGCACTAGAGCAAATTGGAGCGATTGTAGAAAATCCTGAACTATATGATTATATGACAGGAATGCAAAACTTAAAGCATTTTGCGAACATGGCCATCACTCCAATTAGTAAAGAGCGCATTGCTGAGATTGTAAAGCTTGTTGAATTAGAGCATGCGATTCATAAAAAGGTGAAAACATATTCACTTGGTATGAAACAACGTTTAGGAATTGCACAAGCATTACTTCATCAGCCGAAAATCTTAATTTTAGATGAGCCGACAAATGGATTAGATCCAGCTGGTATTCGCCAAATTCGTGATTATTTACAACGTTTAGCGAAAGAAGAGAATATTGCTGTAATCGTATCAAGTCACTTATTGAGTGAAATTGAATTAATGTGTGATCGCGTTGTTATTATTAAACAAGGTGAGTTTGTACAAGAGTACAACTTACATGAAAAAGTGAAGCATGATGAGGCAGTCGTTGTGGCGTTTGAAGTAGATGAAGTTCAGAAAGCGAATGAAATTATTAAAGGTAAAGCAAAAGGGAATGTGATTGTAGCATCTGTAACAAAAGAAAACATTCCGCAACTTGTCAAAAAACTTGTTCATGCTGATGTGCTTGTATACGGAGTTACTGTTCAAAATAAAACGTTAGAGGATGAGTTCTTAGCGATTACTGGGGGAGTGAAAGCGTAATGTTTAAATTAATTCAAAATGAATTTTTAAAATTACATGCGAAAAAAGGTATGTATATTTTAATTGGTGTCATTGCTTTATTGGAGATTTTAGGAGCTGTAGTACTGGCGAAATGGGGTGAAGCTGGTAGTTTAAGTGGATCTTACTTAGATTTTGTAAGTTCAGATATCGGCTTAATTATGATATTCACAACGATTTTTGGAATTACAACAGCTTCTCGTACAATTACAGATGAATTCCAAAAAGGAACGATTAAACAATTATTAATTCGTCCAAGAAAACGAATGACAGTTTTATTTTCTAAATATATTACAGTGTTATTAACGATGTTATTTATTGTATTTGCTAGTACGTTAATTGCCATGATTATTGGATTAATTGTAATGGACGGTAGTAAAACTGAATTAACATTAGGAATTGTTTTGAAAACAATATTATATCAGTTGCTATCGCCATTTTTCTTTGCAACACTTGCATTTTTCTTAGCAAACGTATTTAGAAAGTCTGTATTACCATTAATTATTACGATGTTCCTATTATTCTTACAAGGAGCAATTAATATGGCACTAATGATGTTTGCAAAAGGTGTAGCGAAGTTTGTAGTATTCTTCCATTTGGATTTAAGAGCTTACGACAGTAATAAATTAATTAGTGGTGGAGTAGAACCAACATTTACAGAATTTACGTTTACAACTTCATTATTACTTGTAGCTGCATACTTTGTTGTGTTACTTGTAGCATCAAGTGCATTATTCCAAAAACGTGACGTATTATAATAAAAGAAATCCCCGCTTGTAAAAACGGGGATTTTTATTACATAAATTTCACTTGGATTGCAACTTGAAGAACAGCGATATGGTATTTTAAGAGCCATGCTGTTTGAAATGATTTGAGAAAAATAGGAAGGATTTCAACTAGATTCATATTGTAATTTAGTTATCCAATTATTTATAAGGAAAGGACGCCTATAAAATATTGATTCAAGTTTTACTTTATTTTTTACTATCTTTGGGGGTGTTTCATGTGCACTATGCATTTTCAAGTATAAGGCTACGTAGCTTTTTTGGATGGATGATTATAGGGGTGTTCCTTATAATGATACCATTAGGTCTAGCAAATGTTTCTGAGAATACGATGGAGGTTATTTCACAAATAACTGTATTTTTTGTATTTCCGTTACTTTGGCTATACGTAAAAACAAATAAAAATAATGTTGTATTTAACAGTTTTTTTGATAAGCCAGGACGTTTATCTTGGGGATTAATTGTATTAGCAACGATAATGGGGATGATTTTTTCAGTTGGCATATCTCAGATTCAATTTTACATATTAGCACATACGTTACCGAATTTCTTAGTTACTATGCTAGAAGACGGAAATGTTATTAATACGAGTAACGTATATATGACGATATTTACTTTCATTTCAGCATGTGTGTTAGCACCTATTATGGAAGAGGTTATTTTTAGGGGATTTTTCTTACAGCGAATGGCTCATAAATGGGGAATTAAAAAAGCTGTAATTATATCTTCAATTATTTTTGGCCTAGGACATTTTGATGTTATTGGTGCGTTCATGTTTGGTGTCGTTATGTGCCTTTTATACATAAAGACAAAAAATATATGGACGAATATAGCTGTGCACGCTCTAAATAATTTGATTGCAACAAGTATGCAATTTTTCGGTGGAGAAGAAAGTGGTACAATCTCAATTACTGAATTACAAGCGCAAAGTAATTTATGGATTGGTATCGGTCTTACAGTTGTTGGATTACTATGGTTAATTCCGTATGTTTGGAAACAATGGCGTACAGTAAAAGAAGTTGGCGTGCCACCAGTACGTTTTATAAATGAGCAAAAAGTAGTGAATTCATCACAAGAAAATGAAGTGTATAGTCAAGTGATCGTAACCGATAGATTGATGGCCATAGAGTTACCAGATGAGGTTGTAAATAAGCTTCGGTTAGAAGAAAGTGATTATGTAACAGTATCAGTAGAAGAAGATAAAATCGTTATAAAGAAAGCACATAATAGATAATTAAAAAGTAGCTCCTTAGGAGCTACTTTTTAATTTGTAATAATTTCTATACGAAAATTATTACCGTTCTTTACATATTTAATATCTGTAACAGTACGGACTGTCTTTAAAATCTCCACTTTTTCACCAATTCGCGGGATGGTCGGAACATTGTCCCAAATACCAAGCAAGTCATCTAATTGTGCCGTTTTTTCATAAAACCAGATTTTCAATGTAAAGCCCCTTTCTCGAACTTTATGTATTTTAATACATAATATATTATTTTTATTCTTATTGTAAGGGGTTTTTTTATATTTTATGAATAAAAATAAATTAATCTTCTGGGAAGATATGTTCAATATCAGGAGTAAGAGATACTTCTGATAATACGATATGAGAAACTGTCGTTGCATATGAAGAAACATCATTGATAAATTCTTCAAGTTCAACGAGTGAAGGAACAGAAATTTTTACAATGTAGCATAAGCTTCCTGTTACTCGGTAACAAAAACTTGCAGATGGATAAGACTGAATAAACTGTTGCATACGTGTTGTATCACCATTTTTTAAAGTGATTTCTAAAATACAATCTAAAACTAGTCCTGCTTTTTTATAGTCGATATCGATTGTATATTTTTGAATAACGCCTTCACTTTCAAGTTTACGAACACGTTCTGCAGTAGACGGAGCAGATAAGTTTACTCGTTTCGCCAATTCACGCATAGAAAGGCGACTATCATTATATAATTCATTTAAAATTTTTCGATCAACACGGTCTAGTTGCATTTGTAAATATACCTCCAGTAAAATAATGATTTTTGTAAAGGGAAAATATAAATTAAGATTCATATGAAATGTAAAGTGAACGTTATTTATTTTACAATAAAACAGAAGGAAATAGGAGGGGAAATGATGGAGAGAATTTCATTATCAAATGTAGGAGATACAAAGTTTCAAAAGTTATTAGGGCATAATTCGGATATATTACATTCGTGGAGTACGTTAGAGGATACACTGTACAATAAAGGAATTCTTTCAGCAGAGTTGAAGGAGCAAGTGAGAAGAACATTAGCGTATGGGAATGAATGTCCGTACTGTATGGCAAAGGGAAGACCTGATGATGTGCAAAAGGCAGAGGAGATTGGTGTAGCCGTTACTTTTGCGCATACATTTGTTCATGACCGAAAAGCGATAGATGATACTATGTTTCACGCATTAAAACAATATTGGACAGAAAAAGAAATTGTAGAGCTTTGCGCCTATGTTTGCTTTATTACTGCGTCACAACAACTTGGTTTTCTATTTCAATTACAGCCAAATTAAGGAGGAAATGATGACAAATCAAATAGCACTTATCATAATCGATGTACAAAAGGCATTTCAATTACAAGATTGGGGCGAGAGAAATAATATTTTTGCTGAAGAAAACATGAGAATTTTGTTAGCAGAATGGAGGAAAAGGAAACGACCAGTTTTTCATATTCAACATGTAAATAAAGAAGATGCTCGGTCAATGTTTTATGAGAGAGGGGAAACGGTAAACTTTAAAGAAGAAGTGCAACCACTACCTGGTGAAGTGGTTATTCAGAAATTCGTTAACAGCGCGTTCATTGGGACGAATTTAGAAGAGCAATTAAGAGAGGACAAATGTAATGCAGTAGTAGTTGTAGGATTAACGACAAATCATTGCGTGGAAACTACGACACGAATGGCAGGGAATTTAGGATTTACAACGTATTTAGTGAGTGATGCAACGGCTACTTTTAACCGTAAAGGTTTAGATGGTAAAGAGTATAGTGCAGAAGATATTCACAATATGACACTTGTAAATTTACATGAAGAGTTTGCTACGATTGTGACGACAAAAGAAGCATTAAAATTATTTTGAAAAAATAATTGCGAATTATGTAGAAAAAAATAAGAATATTTCGTATAATCTAAGTACAATCATTTTGAAATAGGGGTGCATCATATGGAGCAAATTTCAGTAAAGAAATTAGAAGAGGTACTTGTTGTAGCAGGGGATGATAAACAGAAGCAAAAGGAATTTTATGAATTGCTCTTATCTACTGAGTTTTATGTTGCTGGTTCACTAGAAGCAGAGGACGGGGCAACAGAAGGAATACTTCGTTTGCGTCATTTCCAAGGAGAAGGTAGATGGATCGTTCCGTTCTTTACACAAATGGAATTTGTAAAAGATGTGTTGCCAGAAGGAACGCCCCTTATTACGATACGTGGGAAAGAGTTATTTGGTAGCATTGAGAAAGATGCTACAGCTGTATTAAATGTTGGCACTGATATAAGTAAAACATTTATTCCAGAAGAAATTGCAGATATCGCATCTGGAAGAATTTTTAATTATTATAAGTAAAAGGAAAAGCGTAATCGCTTTTCCTTTTTAATTTGAACATGGAGTGGCTATACCAGAAGAAATAGAGACTGTTTTATTATTTGTGTTTATTGTCGCTGTAGCTCCAAGTGGAATACCGATGTTTGGACTTATATGTCCAATTGGTAAACCGAATAGGACAGGTATATGATATGGCGCGAAATATTCATATAATATTGTTTGCAATGATTGAGATGGCTTTGAAGGAGTGCAGTCGTGACAACTTGTGAAAATAACGCCCCTGCATTCATTAAACTTTCCAGATAAAAGTAGCTGATTTAACATACGGTCAATGCGGTACGGTTCTTCACCAATGTCTTCAAGTAATAAAAGTGTATTGTCCGTATTTATCTCGTAGGGCGAGCCAATTATACTTGTTAACACAGCTAAATTTCCTCCAACTAACGTACTTGTAACTGTACTGTGAGAGCTAGGTACGATACATTCTGATGCAGATAAAATGGTTGAATACGGATGGAATAGCTGATTAAAAGAGGATAAAGATAGGGAATCAATACCTTTTCCTAGTTCTTCAATCATCGGACCATGAAATGTTATAAGCTTTGCATAACGTGAAACAGCAGTATGTAAAGCTGTAATATCGCTATATCCCCAAAAGATTTTTGGATTCTGCCTAATAACTTCATATTGAATGTGAGGAAGAAGACGAGCACTTCCATAACCACCTCGTGCACAAAAAATTGCCTTCACTTCATTATTTGTAAATGCTTCATGTATATCGTCAAGCCGAACTTGATCACTTCCGGCTAAAAATCCATATTTCTCGTAAACACTCTTCCCGATTATTACGGATAACCCCATCTCTTGTAATACATTCACACCTTTTAATACATTTTCGATTGTAGGTGGACCAGATGGTGCAATAATCATTACTGTATCACCTTGTTTTAATGCATTTGGATAAATCATTAAGCTCAGCCTCCTTATCTTTCAATATATTCGCTTCATATGAAGTTCAACCCTTGCAAAAGCAGGGGAAAGCTTATCAAATAAAGAAGATATAAGGGAAATAGGAGGGAAAATGATGTTTACAAGTCGAGTAACAGACATATTAAAAATTGAGTATCCCGTTGTTCAAGCCGGTATGGCAGGCGCGATTACGACGCCAGAACTCGTTGCAGCAGTAAGTAATAGCGGAGGATTAGGTACGCTTGGAGCGGGCTATATGAGCCCAGAACAAATTTGTGAAGCGATTTATAGAATAAGAGAACTAACAGATAAGCCTTTCGGTGTTAATTTACTTGTAACGAAAGAGATACAAATAGAAGAAGAGAAGGTAAATGAGGCGAAAGTATTACTAAGCGGAGTGAATAGAGAATTAGGTATAGAAGTAGAAGGAACGTTAAAGCTTCCAAAAAGCTATAAGGAACAATTACAAGTGCTATTAGATGAAAAAGTACCGGTCGTTAGTTTTGCATTTCAAACGTTAGAAAAAGAAGAAATAAATGATTTAAAAAGAAGTGGAATAAAAGTTATCGGAACAGCTACCCATGTGAAGGAAGCGAAAGTACTTGCCGAGCTAGGAGTAGATATTATTATCGGACAAGGTAGCGAAGCAGGAGGGCATAGAGGAACGTTTATTGGGAAAGAACGAGATGCTATGATTGGTACTTTTGCGTTAGTACCTCAGTTAGTAGAAGCTGTTCCGCATATCCCAATTGTCGCAGCAGGTGGTGTAATGAACGGACAAGGGCTTGTTGCGGCATTGGCACTAGGAGCAGAAGGTGTTCAAATGGGATCGGCCTTTTTAACAAGTGAAGAGAGTATTACGCACGATGTGTATAAAGAAGCGGTTTTACATAGTACAGATACGAGCACAACGGTAACTCGTGCGTTTTCCGGGAAATATGCACGGGGTATCCGGAATGAATTTATAGAGAGACATGAAGGAAAAGAAGAAGGGCTTCCGATGTATCCAGTGCAAAACGTATTAACTTCTAAAATACGCCAAGAGGCAGCGAAGCAAAATAAGGAAGAATATATGTCACTTTGGGCAGGACAGGCAGCATCGTTGGCACGAATCGAATCAGCTCAGCATGTAGTGGAGCGAGTTATGAAAGAAGCGGAGAATGCAATCGAGCAATTACAAAATATATACAAAAAGACCACTTGAGTAATTCAAGCGGTCTTTTCATTAGTTTGCTTTATAAAATTGTTGGATGGCTTCGTCGATGTAAACCCAGCCTTTCCAACCTAAGTGCATATGATCTTTTAAGAAGTATTTATCGTATTCATGATTTGAGAAGTCGGCAATTGGATAACCAGCTTTTTCGATTTGCTCATGAACTTTCTTATAGTATGCTTCACGGCGTTCTTTCGGGAAGCCAGCGTAGTCGTACCAAGGACCTTTGACAGGAACAGAAATGAAGAGCGGTTTTGCACCAGATTGTTTTAATAAATCAAGTACAATTTGTAAATCTTCATATTCTGGCGATTGGTCATAAGCATCATTTTTTAAGTAACCTTCACGTTGCTTTAATTTTTTCTTAATTTTGCTATTGAAATAATCATCTTCAATACCGTATTCATTAGATCCAGATTCTACTGCACCTGTTTGATCCGCATGTTTACGAGCCTCTTCCCAGTTCATTTGTTTTAATGAAGGATCAAGCTTTTCTTTGTGCGGTTTAATATTAAACATAGCTGTAAATAAATCTTTACGATCTAAAATGTTACGATAAATATAAGCGAAAGGTTTAGCAGCAAGTGCTTTTACTTTATACTTCGTATCATCATAAGCAATGCCTTCAAGCGAAATTTTTAATAAAGTTTCTTTTTTTACAATCTCAAAGTTTAATAAACGCTTTGCAATTTGTTTTTTCATTTCAGGTTTTAAATCATTGTTGAAAATGAAATGGTAACCTTGTTGCTTTGAAAAGTTAGGTGCAAAGTGCGTTTCATCAATACCTTGTGGTACAAACCATTGCGGAGAAAGAACGAATACCATTTTCTTATCTTTCAATTGATCCATTGTAGATGCGAAGTTTAACACATGTACAAGGTCTTGTGTTCCGCCGCGTCCAAGAAGGAATGGTGTGAACCCTTCAGGCTTTACTTTAAAATAATTAGATGGATGGAAAGCATCCATACGTGCGAATTCCGATGAACCGTACATCGGAAGATATTTTGGATTTGCTAACATCTTTTGCTGTAAAATCATACTTTGAATTTTTTCTTCTTTTAAAGAAGTAGCAGCTTGTTCTACTTTTTCATCACTTAAAAGTGGAAGTAGGAAGCGCGTTGGAATAAGTAAGAATACAGCAAAAAGGGCCAATGCTAAAAGCATCGGACCAAATTTTGCTTTGTTCATCGGATTTCTTCCAACTTTTTAATAACCATGTTTGGTGTAGCCCACTCGTCACGGTCAAAATCAGAAATAGAAACTTCAATATCTAAACGCTCTTGGAATTCAACTAATAAAGATACTACAGCGAAAGAATCAAGGATACCTTCTTCAAATAATTGAACATCTAAGTTTTCTTTCACAATATCGTTTTCACATACTTCTTCTAAAATATCTAATACTTGCTCTTTGAATTCTGCCATTTTTAAAATCTCCTTTATATCCGAAATATATTATATGTGCAACTTCTTAATGGAATAAGAAGGGTGCATTAAAAGTATCTGTTAAGGTGTCCAGAGAAGATTAGGAAACCGAAACATACAACGTGGAACGTAATTACAATCGCAAGGATACGTGTAAATTTAGTGTTTGGCCAAAACTTATGCTTCTTGTTTTTTCGTTCGAAAATATCGAATAAAATAAACAGTGCGGCATGATATAGACCATAAATAATATACTGCGCAACAGCGCTTCCTTGGATATGCCAAATTCCCATAATGAAAAAGTTTAAAAATGCACCGATATATGAAATTGTGTAACGGTTCTTAATTAACTTTTTCTTCGTTGCAAAAAAGACGAAACGCATGTAAATAAAATCACGGAACCAGAATGATAAACTCATGTGCCAGCGGTTCCAGAAGTCTTTAATATTACGACTAAGGAATGGCTTATTAAAGTTTTCTGGCGTTTTAATTCCCATCATATAACTTACACCAATTACAAAAGAGCTATAACCAGCAAAATCAAAGAATAGATATAAGCTATAGCTATACATGTAAATCATATTTGAAAAGATTGTATCGTGTTGAGCGAATGCTGGATCCATACAATATTGCTTTATTAAGTAAGCAATAATAAATTTATACAAGAAACCTTGGAAAATACGATTTAGTCCTGTATATAGTAAATTTTGATATTCTTCAGCGCTAGGTGGCTTTTGAATATCTTTTTGGAATCTTCTGTAACGATCGATAGGTCCTGTTGAAATTGCAGGGAAGAATAAAACGAATTCCCAGAAGTTAAAGAAAGAAAGCTCTTTAATTAAACCATCACGAACTTCAAATACCATTTGAACTGCTCTGAATGTTACGTAAGATATACCTAGAAAAACAACAAGTTTTAACTCAGGTAATAACGATGCAAATGGTGCGATTTTTGCCAAAATAAGAGGCAAAATCGATAAAATAACAGCTATGCAAAATGTGAATGTACTATTATTTTGTTTTCTTAAAATTAAATAGCCTTTAATAAGGGCATATTGCCAAATAATAAATGCAGCTAACATCATTGCTTGCTTTGGTTTATCTGAGAAGATAATAGCAAGCATGACTAATGTTAAAACGGCATTATATTTACGCAACATTTTACCTTTTAATCCAGCTATGATAGTAGGTATTAATAAAATGCCCACTATAGCGAAAAAATAAAATGATCCATATGCGGTCATGCTGTAACCTCACTCAATAATTTTTTGCGATCTACCTTTCCATTTGGTGTCATTGGAATAGAAGATTGATACATGAATTTACGTGGAATCATGTAGTTTGGTAATCGCTCATTGAGTTCTTTTTTGATTGCAGATGTTAATTTGAATTCTTTTTCAAACGAATGCTCTCCAGGAACAACAACCGCTAATAAATAATCGTATTTCTCACCTTTTTTAATTGGAACGATAACTGCTCCCTCAACGTAAGAACACGCACGAAGGTGATGCTCAATTTCTTCTAATTCCATTCGATAACCATGCAGCTTAATTTGGAAATCAAGACGACCATTATAGAATAGAAGACCATTTTCTACATAGCCAGCATCGCCTGTTTTATAGGCACGCTCACCGTCAATCATAGTAAATGCTTTTTCTGTTAATTCAGGGCTTCCTAAGTATCCAACGCTTACGCTTGGACCGACAATTACGATTTCACCTTTTTCACCATCAGGTGCAATCGTGCCATCTTCTTTCATAATAAGAAGGCGACAGTCTGATTTACAATAGCCAACTGGAAGTGATTTGTATTGATCAAGTACTTCTTCTGTAACGTGAATACCTGTTACAGCGACAGTAGCTTCTGTTGGACCGTACGTATTCATAATTGTTGCATTTGGGAAACGCTCAATTAATTTTCTAGCTACTTCATTTGGTAATACTTCACCACAGAATAAGAATGTTTTCATGTTCGGTAGCATACTCTCAGAGAAGGATGCTTCCATTAAACACATTTCAGCGAAAGAAGGTGTGGAAGTCCATACTTGTATATCCGATTGCTCTAAAGAAGCAAACAAGTCTTTTGGACGCGCAATCATATCTTTATCGATTGCCCAAAGTGTACCACCTGTTACTAATGATGGGTAAATATCCATGACAGATAAATCGAATGAGAAAGGTGCTTGGTTTAAGAATACTTGCCCTGTTTGTAAGTTAAAATCTTCTACAGCCCATTTTGTAAAGCTAACAAGGCAGTTATAAGTAATCTGAACCCCTTTCGGATTACCTGTGCTTCCTGATGTGTAAATAATGTAGAAGTTCTCATCACCTTTTACCGCATGTTCAGGATTTGGAGTGTTCCCTTTATGAGTAAAGAAAATATCTTTTAAGTTGTCTTCACTTACGATGCGAACTGGTAAATCAGTTACAGTTACTGCTGCTGCCGATAAAAGTAATTTCGCACCAGAATTTTCAGCGATACGTTGTACACGATCAGCTGGGATAGATAAATCTACAGGAATATAAGCATGTCCAGCTTTTACACATCCTAAAAAGTTAATAATCATTTCAGGTTGCATATGGCCATACACCATAATTGGTGAACGATCATCTGGATACGCAGAAGAAATCCAATGTGCTAACGCATCAGAATCTTCCTTTAATTGTTTGTACGTAATTTTCGCATCTCGCCAAACAAAAGCAGTTTGATCAGGCGTTTCAATAGCCCACTTTTCAATTAGTTCTAATAACTTCATAACGTTCCCACCCTAGAATTCATTGTAAATAAATGTACTTGTGTTTGTATCATGGAATCCATACAACCAAAGTAATGCAAATAAAATTGCAAGATAATAAACCGTCTTTGCAACCCATTGTGTGAGTGGTCGAGACCATATCTCTTTTAATCTTTCCATGTCTTTCCCTCTCTTAATGAAATAATAGCTCTTTGTAGGTATCATGTCCTACATTATTGTGAAAAAAACAAAATCCCACATTTTAGGTAAAAATAAGTCAAAAGGCTCTTTTCTGATATTAGCACTAAATACTAAAAAAGAAAATCCCTAACTTAGCAATTATATTACATTCAGCATGAATTTGTAATGGGTTTGATATGTAAATAGAAAGTGGATTGTGTGAATACATAAAAGTGGACTATAAGAATACGTAAAAATGCAGTATTTGCTTTTATTAATCATTTAAGACGGAGTAAAATTTAAAATTTCTAGTTCTTTTGAAAAGGAGGAAATTATCATGAATAGAGTGTGGAAGAGTCTAATTTCGGAAGAAAATATCGTGAAATGGAGAAGGCATTTTCATAAGTATCCGGAATTATCATTTCATGAAAAAGAAACTTCGCAATTTATATATGATACATTATGCTCGTTTTCTTCTTTTGAAGTAACGAGACCGACGAAGTATAGTGTACTAGCAATTAAAAGAGGCGTGAAGCAAGGGAAAGTGATTGCGATTCGAGCTGATATAGATGCTTTACCAATCCAAGAGGAGACAAGGAAATCTTATACGTCTGTAAATAAAGGAGTGATGCATGCATGTGGGCACGATGCTCATGCAGCTATTTTATTAAGTACAGCAGAGATGTTATCAAATATGAAGGAAGAGTTTGTAGGGGAAGTTCGTCTATTCTTTCAGCATGCAGAAGAAGCATACCCTGGTGGTGGACAAGAAATGGTCGAGGCGGGCGTTATGGACGGTGTTGATTATGTAATAGGTTTACATGTTATGTCTGGATTGGAGAGCGGAAAGATAGGTATTGCGTATGGGCCAATGATGGCAGCTCCAGACGTATTTACAGTTGAGATTCAAGGCAAAGGAGGACATGCAGCACGTCCAGAAGAAACGATTGACCCTATTGCTATCGGAGCACAGATTATTACAAATTTACAACATATCGTATCAAGAAATACAAGTGCTTTCATGCAAAGAGTCGTTTCAGTTACGCAGTTCCATGGGGGAATGGCTGATAATATTATTCCAAGTACAGCAACTTTAATGGGAACTGTACGTTCTTTTAATCAAACATTAAGAATAGAAGCAGAAGGGAAAATCGAAAAAATTGTGAAAGGAATTACAGAAGCACATGGAGGATCGTATACATATACGTATCGATATGGATATGATCCGGTTATTAATGATGAATATATTACGAAAATAGTAGAAGAAAGTGCACTACATTTGTTTGGGAATGAGCGTGTTGTTAAGCTTGAACCTTCTATGGGTGGGGAAGATTTTTCAGCATATTTAAGAAAAGCACCCGGTTGTTTCATTAAATTAGGAACAGGTAATGAAAATATATATACTTGTTATCCACATCATCATCCGAAATTTGACGTGGATGAATCAGCATTAATTTGTGGAGTGGAGCTATTCTTAGAGACTACTATAAGATTACTAAAATCATAGAAAAACAAAAAAAGGCAACTGCGCTCTATCGCAGTTGCTTTTATTTCTTTCCGTCAGAGAGGGCTGAGAAAGAACTATGCTCATTTATAGTATATGAATAGCTAACGGACAAGCTTGTACATTTTAATCATTTTTTTAAAAATAGTTGTTGACATTGATAATCAATGTCAATTAATCTAAATATAGTTGAAATTGATAATTATTATCAATAGGATGGATGCGACATGTTAATGAGAAAAAAATTTCACCTTCTACGGAGGGGATTAAAAGATAAAAATAAAGATGTTGATCAGCATATGGAATGGCAACGAAATGTAATTCGGTCTGAATATGTAGATGAGAAGAAGAGCATTCAAACAGAAAAAGAGATACAAAGTAAAGGGAGAGGTTCAGTTGAGTAAGTTAGTAATGATTTTTGCAAGTATGAGTGGAAATACAGAGGAAATGGCTGACCATATTGCCGGCGTAATTCGTGAAACAGAAAATGAAATTGAAGTTATTGATATTATGGATTCACCAGAAGCTTCTATATTGGAACAGTATGATGGAATTATTTTAGGTGCATACACATGGGGAGATGGTGATCTTCCTGATGATTTCTTAGATTTTTATGGTGCAATGGATTCTATTGATTTAACTGGGAAAAAAGCGGCCGTATTCGGATCATGTGATTCGGCTTATCCGAAATACGGAGTGGCGGTTGACATTTTAATAGAAAAGCTACAAGAGCGCGGAGCAGCAGTTGTGTTAGAAGGACTAAAAGTAGAATTAACGCCAGAAGATGAAGATGTAGAAAAATGTTTACAGTTTGGAGCTAAATTTGTAAAACACCTTTCTTAATGGCAGAAGGGAGCTGAAGAGCAAGTGCATGAGAAAATCTCAATCAAAACGATGACAGATTATCATTTGTATGATTTTATGCGGTGTCCGCATAAATTTTATTTTCGTCATATAAAAAGAAGAGAACCTTCTTCATTTGAATGGCAACAAATAGCGCAAATGATTGTGAATCAAATTATTAACGAGTATTACACGCTACCTGCGGGTCAACAAACGAAAATTGTACTTTTAATATTAATAGAAAAGTATTGGAAAAAAGTAAGGATTAATATGTTTGCTTCGAAGACGGAGTACTATATTGTATTAGCGAAGCTAACGGATCACTTATTACAGTTTGTTGAAAGGGATGATAGTCAGACACCACCATTGTTTTTATACGAGAAGTTTCAAACATATATGGAAGAGTTAGGTGTCTGTAAAAACAAACATAGCAAGGTTTTTAAGTATCTCGGCAACGATTTGGTAACTTTTGTGACAAATCTTTTTCCATAAATGCAACTACTTCCGCTTGCTTTGACGGGTACAAATGACTGTAAGTGTTCAGAGTCGTTGCTACATCTGAATGACCGAGACGTTGGGCTACCATAAGAGGGCTTATGCCTTTATTAATTAGATAGGATGCATGAGAATGTCGGAATTCGTGGAGCACAATGTTTTTAACTTGGGCTATCTTTATATATTTTTTATAATTTAATTGTAGTGTGCTTGTAGAAATACTGCTACGGAACTCTCCAAAAACGACATAATCATCTTTTACTGGTGCTGTTAATGTAGCATGTTCTTTTAATTTTTTCAATAAGTCTATAACAAGAGAGGGCAACATAATAATTCTGTTAGAAGCCTTGGTTTTTGGCTGAGTAATCTGCCTATTATAATCTGTTTTATTAATGTTAATTGTTTGCTCATCAAAATTAATATCTCCCCAAGTTAAAGCTAATAGTTCACCTTTTCTAGCCCCACTATAATATAGTGTTGAGAAGAATGTTTTGTACAATGGCTTGTCAACAACTTCAATAAACTGTTGAAACTCATCAAATTCCCAAAAATTCATTCGTTTATTTGATTCTTTTTCAAAATTACCAGCAATACGTGCTGGATTAATAGTTATTCCATGGAATTTAATTGCGAAGTTGAATATGGCAGAGAGTACAGTATGAATTTTTTTTAAATGGTCAGCGGAATAGCTATTTATGATTTTATTTTGATAATTCATAATGTGTTTAGCTGTAATCTCTTCAATTTTGATTTTGCTAAATTCCTGTAGTAAATGATTGTATATTACATTTCGTATAACCTTTATTGAGGTTTGCTTTCGTCTTTGGCAATACCAATCAAAATAACTATCCGCAACTTGAGCAAACGTTAAGCTCGAGTTGGTTTCTTTTTCAACTAACATTTTCGCTTCGGCTTCACGTGCCTCTTTTTTCGTTTTAAACCCACGACGTTTTACTTGTTTTTGTGTACCGTCAAACTGACGGACTCTGACAACGAAGAAATACGTTCCTCGTTCTTTATCTTTGTAGATCACCATACGAATCCCTCCTGTATATAAAAAGAGTGATAATTCAATTTGTTGATTAGAGTATAACTTGTTTGTTACCAAAAGAAAAGACTCTCAACATAAATTGAGAGCCCACCTTTGACTTGAATCACCTTAATTTTAACAACATAGTGCTTGCGTGAAACAAATTGACATTTGAAGACAGTATAACATATTTAGAATTTGTTTGAAAAAGAAAAATCCCCACTTGTCGTATTAGTAGGGAAGATTGGCTTGGGACACCAATCAAGGTAATTGTAATAGTAAGGTTAAAATAATTGCATCAAATTAATGGATGGCACATGTTGAGAAAGTTATAAATTTGATATTTTTAATGTTAGGATATTATTTTGAATTGGTTGGGCTAAACTTTTGAGAATTGGCTGGTTTCAATACCGATATTGGTAAAATATAATGAAAATGAACCGTTATTCATTATAGGTGGAAAATATTACAAGTTAATATTATGAAAAAACAATAAATGCCTTTTAAATTATATTGAGAAATAAATTTGAAAGTGTAATAGAATGGGAGTTCGTGCTAAAATTGGGTGTAGATACAGTATTAGGGTTTTCTGTCGGAATAATAGACGGAATAATCGAAAAAATAAAACAAATCAAAACATAAAAACTCGCAGAGCGTGTGTAAGAGGTGCTCTCCAAAGCCTCCTACACCGTTCATCCTAGCTACTTTAGACCCTTAGGATAAACACTTGCACCATACGAGTTCCTCCTTAGTATAACAGACATTCATCATTCGTAGTGCAGTTTCTAGGTTGAGAAAATAAAAATAGGATGATGAATTTTTATGTTTTAGAGAGGGGGAATATTTTTATGCGCTTTAGTCAAAGAATATGTGGTTTGATTGAAGATAGAGAGGATTTAACATTAACAATTGTGGCTGAAAAAATCGGTGTTCCTTTACAGTATATGTCAAAATTTAAAAATCAAGGAACGATTAGTTTTTGTCATTTAGTAAAATTATCATATGTACTAAATGATTCTGAGAAAAGTCCAGCAGAAACGATGGCAGATTGGTGCTTACAGTTGGATACAGCGGAGGCAATTAAGCAGAGTTTTGAATATGCAGCCTTAACTAGAAATGTAGGGTTGTTAAAACAGTTAATTTTTAAATACAAAGAAGATACTGGGACGGTGCGTGAATATGCAGTTTTTTACAGCATTTTGTATAGATACATTACTAGTGAACTGCATGGTACAAAAATTATCCATGAATTAAACAAATTAGGACAACCAAAGGATAAGATTTTGGGTATTCTGGTTGATATAATGAAATGTTATAACTATTTTCATTTAAAGAAATATCATGTCATGTTGGAATTAGCACAAGAAATTGAAAAGCAGGTAATAGCTATAGAGAGCGAAAGAAAATTTTACATTAAAGCATGTTATGTATATAGGGTTATTGAAGTTTTCGCTCCAGTTTATTTACATTTCAATCGTTTAGATTATGCTGAGAAATTTGCGAACGCTATTATAGAAGCAAATGTCAGTAAAAAAACAATTTCTGATGCGTACTATATTTTGGGTATGTCTCATTTAACAAAAAATCAAACTAAAAGCCTACGATATTTTCAGGCAAGTCATGATTTAATAAAAAACGTAAATGACATAGAACTACAAACAGAATCTAGATATAATTTAGATTTAGCTAAGGTTTATTTTGGAGTTAAATTGGAAGATGATTCTGATTTAAATCTAATTGAATTTCAAAAGAATCCGTGCATTGAGAATATTTCTAAGTTAAAAGAAGTATTATATGATGGGATAGAGGGAGACTTTTTGGTATACTTTACAGGAGTGGCAAGCCAGCATCGTAGAGATTTGCATAAGATTTTCACGAAATTTCTTTCTCAGTCAAATTATTTTTTCGCAAGTTTGACAGCTAAAGAGTTATATGCTCGCGGAGAAGAATATGAATTGATAGAAACAATGATTCATATTAATGGGGATGTAGGAAAGGAAGTGTTGAATGATGAAGAAATTAGTTTATATGGTATTTTCAGCATCAATGGTATTCACAATGGTGAGTGGTGTGTGGGGAATAAATCAGGAGAACCTCAAACAACTGCCGACTACTAATAATAAAGCTCAAGCACAAGAGACAATTAAACCAGGTGGTTGAAATACTGTTATGAAGTGAATGAGGAATGAGTTTATCTCGTTCCTTTTTTAAGTATCTAAAAATAAAAAAATACAAGTTTAGATACTTTAATAATATTCCCTAAAGGAAATGTTATTATTACTATAATAATTATTTTTGAGGTGAGAATGTTAATGACTAAATATGAGATTTTGAGAGAATTTATCAAATTTTTAGACGAGATTACAAATCACGAACAACAAATAGATGAGCACATCGATTGTATGTTTGAATCGATTATATTATTAGAAGATGAGGAGTCTATATGAGCAATCTATTTTTTTTTATAATTAGATATTTTTTCGAAACTCTCCATCATTGTTAACATATTTTGTAATACAATCTCTTGATGTTCCTGAGGTAGTTGATCAAGTCGCGTTTTTAAAATATTGTATTTTTTATTGAGTATCTGGTTCAATTGGCGGTTATCTGATCTTCCTAGTAAATAATCAGCTGAAACATTAAAAAAATCTGCCATACGTTGAAGGGTTTCGCGAGAAGGGGATTTTAAACCTGTTTCGAATTTTGACACACTAGCAGCATTTACACCTATAGCTTTTCCTAGTTCGTCTTGTTTTAAATTGCGTTCTGTTCTTAGAAATCGAATTCGCTCTTTTAATTCCATATAATCACCTCATACATTAATTTCATTTGAATTCATTATAATATTTCCTTTAGGGAAAAACAACTGTAAAAAATTATTTGTAAAACGTCTTGATATTTCCCTTAGGGAATGTTAATCTTGTTTATACAAGTACAGAAAGGAGTTCTAACATGAATTCTTCTAATAGTGAAAAGACGCAGTTAAAACAAGCATTTAAAGAATCAGGGTATACGTATCAAGAATTAGCTGGAATTTTAGGGATTTCGAATAGTTATTGCTACAAAATTATTAATAATGACAAGTACCAAAAAAATATTTATTATAATCTTGCTTCCCGCATAGCTTGTGTTTTTAAAAAAGATATTGCTAATTTATTCGATAAGTAATTTTTTTTGGAATTTTAATTCCCTTGGGGAATTTGTGCGGTTTGTAAAATATTAAAAAAGGAGGCGATACCCATGCACAAAAATCTATACATAGCCAGAAAAGAGCAACGCATGACACAAGTAGCAGCAGCGAAATTGATAAACATAGCTCAAAGAACATATTACTCGAAGGAACAAGGCAAACATGACTTCACCCTAAAAGAAGCTCAAAAACTAGCAAAATACTTCAAAACAACAGTGGACGAGCTGTTTGAGAAATAGAGGGAGGGAAACAAGTGAAAAATGGCAAGAAGCCAACGAAGCGAGAGAAGATACATATTAACTCGTACGATTTGAATCCGGAGGATTGGTTGATCTATAAAAAGGCAGATGGACAGCTCTATCTCATTCATCGTCATACGAACTCAATACGAGTCATTCCAAGTGCATAGGGTGTGTGAAAAAGAAAAAGGACTCTAGCAGAATGCTAGAGCCGTCAACATAATTAATATAGCATAATCTTTTTAAAGAAAACACTGGAAAATGTGTCCAATCGGTGAGCGATTATCGCAGGTGAAAGAAGAGGAGAAACCAACATGACCAAATCAGTTCTAATAAAAGACTTACAAAAGAAACAAATACTCGAGGAATTCTTGCAACATTGCGAACAAAAGCAAGTAGAAGCACTCAAAAAGAATGATCCCTATCAGTTTTGCATCTGGATCAAAGAGGCCCGATTAGCCCGAAGGGAATTGGCGGCACTCTGTCGTGCGAAAGAGAAGTATGATGAGGAACGTGCACGTATTCAAGGGATTGTAAGGCGTTTGAGAAGTGTAGGTGTGAATGCGGATGTTGTGGAGAGGGTGCATGGTATTACATTTTTTGAGGAATGCGTTTAAATATGAAAAAGCCCTATAAAATAGGACTTTTTCTGTACCTAGCCATCATATTTGATGTAAATGAACATTCATCTTAATTAGTATATCATATGTAAACGGATTCGTCAGTATGTAAATTTATAACCAGACAAAAAGACCTGAAATCAGGTCTTTCTATCCGCGATACTAGTATAGAGCAAGATACCAAACTGAAAACACAAGCTACTCGAAAGCTCTTATAGTATAACAAATCATGTACATAAAAGACAAGTAGATAAGTTACGAGAGTGTATGTTGTGGAAGGGGTGAGAACAGGAGATGAGTGGACAGATATTTGAGGTGGAAGCTTTTGCGAGGAATGGTTTTACAGTACGTCACGCGTATGTAGATCTCACAGGGGATTTAATAGCGGGGATTTTGTTGGGACAAATTGTGTATTGGTATCTGCCGAATGAGCAGGGGAAGAGTAAATTGAAAGTGAAAAAGAATGGTGCATTTTGGCTGGCGAAAAGCCGTGAAGATTGGGGGAGTGAGATTCGCATTACACCGAAACAATATGATCGAGCGATTAAAATTTTAATAGAAAAAGGGTTTGTAAATGTGCAAACATTTAAGTTTAATGGGGCACCTACACATCATATTCAACTCAACATTCCTGAAATAAACCAAAGGGTAAAATCCATTTTGACCTTTGGGAAAATTTCAAATGCCTCTTTGGATGAAATGGAACTTACCGAAAGGGGAAATTCTTTAACAAAGATTACTACAAAGACTACTACAGAGATTACTACAGGAAAAGACACTATCCCCTACGAAGAGATTATTTTGTATTTGAATGAAAAAGCCAATAAATCATTTAAACATCAAACGCCTAAAAACAGAACGTTAATTAAAGCGAGATGGCAAGAAGGATTTATCCTATCGGATTTTCAGAAAGTTATTGATCAAAAAACAGTGCAGTGGTTAACAGATGCACGTATGAAACAGTATATACGACCAGAAACGTTATTTGGAACGAAATTTGAAAGTTATCTAAACGAAGAACCAGTGAATCATTCAGATGGACCAAATGGAGGAGGAACGAATCATGCAATCACTCGGAAAGACAACCGCTTCATCGAAGCATACGACTTTTAAAGAAAGGGTCCAACAGTATACGGTGTCAGCGAATCGATGTCAAAATATATTTGTAGTTGGACAACATCAGATCAAAGATGTTTGTAACAAGCGAATGTTGAAGGATATTGCAACGAAAGAAGAATTTTGCCCACATTGTAGAGTTGTGGAGCAGGAAGACCAACGGTTAGCGCAAGAAACGGTACACATCAAACAGAAACAGGAAATTGTAAGTTTGTATGATTCGTTTGCGGATCATAGTTTAATTAATGAAAAATTGAAAAAAGCAACGTTCGAAAATTACATACCACCGAACAAATCGTTATCAGGTGCCAAACAAGACTTGAAATATTTTGTAGACTCGTTTGCGCAAACAGAACCAACAAGTCGTATTCTGACAGGTGGGTATGGAATTGGCAAAAGTCACCTTTGTGTAGCGGCTGCAAAAGAACTCATGAAGAGAGGGCACAGCGCACTGTTTATTCAGATGAACATGCTGTTTACAAAGATTAAAGAAACATGGAATAAAAATAGCGACATGACAGAAGGAAAGCTGATGTCACTCCTTGCAAAGGTTGATGTATTGATTTTGGATGACTTTGGAGCGGAATTTACAGAGAAAGACAGAGAGGGCGTAACGTGGAAACAAACGAAGACAAATGAAATCGTGGACAGCCGTGTCGGAAAAAGTACATTATTTACTACGAATTTTACGATAAAAGAACTAGGGGCAATGTATGGAGAACGAGATTTTAGCAGGATGATGGAAAATGCAGAGGTGCTACACATGCAGGGTGAAAATTATAGATTGCGAAATTTCAAAAAAACGATATAGGAGGAGATAATCAATGGGAAAGCGTATGACAGAGTTACAGTTAGAAAATTATACGATGGCCGCGCAGAATCGAAAATATATGAAGAGTGAACGCCGCAAACTCTATATTGCATTAGAAGAACTGGACATGTTTTGGGATGAAGATGATGTATGGCGAGTACAAGAGGCATGGAACAACAATGAGAGTGTATTTGCAATTGGTCAGAGGATAGAACGAGATCCAGATGAAGTGGCTTTACTTCTTATGGATTTAGCAAGAAAAGGAAGGATTGAAAAAAGAGTCATAGGGTTAGGCGCATGAGACAACTCACATTTGAAGATGTGGTAGGTAGTTTGGATTACAAAGCGGAGTGTACAGCAGAACGGTTTGTATCGCAGTGTGTAGCGAAACGAACATATGCAGTAGAGTTTTTTGATCGAGATGAAAAACAAAGGTTGTTCTGGTTTGAAGCAAAATCTGAGGCGGGAGCGGAAGAACAAGCCAAGGATACGTTCGGAAAGATTCAAGTCATCAAAGTGTATGTGTCCAAGCTGACGTTACAAGAAATTATGGAGTTAGATTAAGGGTTCCTTCCAGAAAATGTAGGGGAGAGATGATGAATATGAAGAGAGAAATCAATGTAACGATAAATGGCGTATATATTGTGACGGATGGAGCGGCCACATGGGTGAAACCGCCAGAAAGTGGGTATGGGCAACAAGTTGTATATTGGGTAAATGGAAAGGTGACACATACACAAACAACAGCAACTGTTAAATTTCAGTCATAAAGTTTGAATTTTGTAGAAAAGGAGAATTGAAAAATGCCGCAAATGCAAACATTTTCACATAACATGTTCGGGAATGTAGAGATTTTTATCAAGGATGGAAAAGAGTACTTTCCAGCAATCGATGTTGCGAAAGTTTTAGGGTACTCCAATCCTCATGATGCTTTAAGTAAACATTGTAAAAAAGATGGGGTCGCGTTTTGCGAGGTCATCGATTCACTCGGAAGAACACAAGAGAAGAAATTCATAAACGAGGGGAATTTATATAGATTACTCGTAAAATCCAAACTCCCACAAGCAGAACAATTTGAAAAATGGGTATTTGATGAAGTGCTGCCAAGTATTCGAAAACACGGGGCTTACATGACACCACCTACTATTAACGCGTTATTACAAGATCCAGACTTGTTGATTAGCCTTGCTTCACAATTGAAAGACGAACAACTTGCTAGGCAAATGGCAGAACAAAAGAATCTCATGTTAACACAGCAGGTTGCAGAAAATGCATCCAAGATTACCTACCTCGATCAAATTCTTCAATCAAAAGATACGGTAACCGTTTCGCAAATTGCAGCTGATTATGGATTGTCTGCCGTTCGATTAAATAAAATCTTAAAGGATGAAAAAGTACAGTATAAAGTAAACCAGCAATGGCTACTATATGTGAAACATCAAAATAAAGGCTATACAAAATCACAAACGGTTGACGTAACGCATTCTGACGGTAGTCGGTCTATAAAAATGAATACGCGCTGGACACAAAAGAGTAGATTGTTTATTCATGATATGCTAACGAAACGAGGAATTATTCCGGAAATGGATAAGAAAGCGGTCTACATGATATAGGGTGTGCGCAGATTGGGAAGGGGAACGAAAGAAAAGAGCAGCTAGCAAAAAGCTAACTACTCTAATCATGGAATGTGGTTCAAAAATGGGTTATCTATAGTATGAACAGAATATTGATTTGTATTCAGAGTGAGGCAATAAAGTTGTTCCAACCTGGTCTTGGTTTACAGCAAACACCATTAAAGGTATTGACAATGAAGGCTGCATGAGATGCACCAGAATCATGATAGCCTTTTCTATTTTCTTTGGGAGAAACGTTATAAAAATTACCCGAATGAAATGAACCATTGCTTGTTTGAAAGACTACATTTCCAAAGATAGAGGGCATGTTGTTCACCTGCTTTTGAAGAATAAGTTAGTTTTGTATATGAGGAATGAGTCTAGAGGTTCTGATTAAATAATTTTTATAAAATAATTCGTTTGTAAGTAGGAACGGATGGGTGCCATGCGCAATTCGATTATTTTTAAATGTAATGGGTATTAAATGAATGAAAACGTCCGAAAATGGAGAGTAAGGGTGTTGAAAGAGAAGGAGTGAAGGGTTTGGCTAAGATGAAGAAAAAGAAATTAAAAAAGGCAATCGCTCGTCGTACAAAGGCTATGCAAAAAGAAGAAAAAGACAGACTAGAGAAAGCTTGGAGAAATCTTTTTATATAGCTGAGCATGATGAAATACATATAGTCCGGCTAGAAAACTGGAGGACACCGATTTTTAGAACAGCAATCAAACTGTTTTAGGAAAGGGTGCCCTTTTTCTTATTTTGTAAGGGGGATGGAAAGAATGAAAGTGCGAAGGGATCTATTACGTGAATGGGAAAAACAAATAAAAAAGAAAAAATCAAAAGAGAATTTTAGCACTCGTGAAATTGAGGGTTTAATGGGGGTGCATGGACCACGTTATGAGCGTAGACGTGGAGCGTTAAGACAAAAGTAATACAGAAGAAAAAGGAGTGGTCTGGAATGACGGAGCAAATATCTTTTTTACCAAAAATAGATCGAGCAGCAACACAAGAGAATGTAGAGGGAATTTTGGAAAGTGTACGTATATATAAGCAATTTGGAATGATACGTAAGGAAATGAAAGTCACGCCTTCTTATAAAGTGAGAGTGCATGGTCCTACACATACAGTTGGCAAACCGTTAGAGGATGTAGCAATCGCTAATATCCAACAAAGCAAACGTGAAGAATGGTTAGAGAAAATGGCATTTCGAGTGGAACAAGCATTGAGTCGATTCGGAAACAGTACAGCTGGAAAAAATCAGCGGGACATTATAGTGAAACGATATTTAGAAGACGAAGATGTATGCGATTATATGGTGTATAACGAAATTGGCATGAGTGAACGTACGTATCGACGTGTGAAAGCGAGAGCGTTTTATAAACTGTCTTTTGCTCTTAGATTAGAAGTTTATGAAACTGAAAAAACTGGAGGGAATGAATCATGAATTTTGTCCAGCCCATACGTGATCCAGAGCAAATCCAACAAATCAAAGAATATTTAAAAGAAAAGAATGAACGAAACTATATGTTGTTTGTTATAGGGATTAATACAGGGCTACGCATAAGCGATATTCTAAAATTGAAAGTGGGAGATGTACAAGGGAGTCATATTTCCATGCGTGAAATGAAGACGGGGAAGCAAAAACGGATTCAAATCACATCATCTTTAAAAAGAGAATTGAAATGGTTTAATGAAGGAAGAGGAGAGGAGGAATATGTACTAAAGAGTAGAAAAGGAAAGAATCGACCAATTGGTCGTAGTATGGCATATAAGATATTAAAGCGTACGGCTGGAGAGTTTGGATTGGATGAAATTGGTACCCATACATTACGCAAAACTTACGGTTATCATATGTACTTGCAAACGAAAAATATAGCGTTGTTAATGGAAATTTTTAACCATTCAAGTGAAAAAGTAACGTTACGGTATATAGGTGTAAACCAAGATGCAATGGATAAAGTAATGAGCAGATTCAAAATCTAATCATTGTTTTTTCTTTTTGTATGCGTAGCAATGAACCATAAAATTCGAACTGTCGCATTGAAAAAGGAAGGTTTGATAAAACCATAGATACCAAGGGTTCTAAGGTTGCAATGAATGACACACAATATAAGATATGGGTAATTAAAGAGAGTCTAAAAAAGGTTTAGTGCGCTGCATTTAATTGTCAATAATGAAAAAAGGATATGAGAAGAGACTTTTTAAGTATAGTCGGGAGTTGGAATGTAAGATATTATTACCTAGGAGAAATTAAGGTATTATCAGCTATACATATACATCAGTGGAATTTAGGTAGATGGGGAGTTTAAGATGCCTCATGAAATTCGAAATGATTTTTGTATTTCATGTATATGGACAGCTAAAAAATTATAGTGAAGGAGTTTTTTTATGGTAAGAAAATTAATGTTTTTAATGGCGTTCAGTATTGTAGGTTTCGCAGTTGTTTCAGGAATGGATACATCGAATATGTTTATGATTTCTGCGCAATTCGGTCTTGACACTGCATTTGTAAGTCAAATTGTCAACTTAGTAGAAGCGGGAGTAGGAGTTTGGACTATAATGGGGATGTTTGCAACTCTTAATGTTGTTGGAGTAGGGGTTTTGTTCGCTATAAAAGCAGCCTTGAACAAAATGACAAAAGCGGTTGTTATTACGTATTAATCTAAGGTTTAATGAGTAATACTAAAAAGTTTTTATTACTTGTTGTTACGTATATTTTGCTTTTGGCTGCTATGTTATTTTTTGATTTTAAAGATGGTTCATTTGATTTGTCTCAGAAAAAAGGTTTTTCAGAAATATTATCTAATAATGTTATGGTTACGTTAAATATAATTCTTTTCGGAACACTATCTTTTGGTGTTATTTCGCTTGTTTTAATTATCTTTAATGCAATTATTCTAGTTACAACTATTAAACTTGGCTTTTCCCGCTGGGGATTAAGTGTTTTTGCAGGGTTATTACCTCACGGCATTTTTGAGATTTCTGCAAATTTGTTAGCACTTGTAATCGTTTGGAATATTAATAGTTTAATAGTCTATAAGCTACTAAATAAAAGGCACATCGATTACCGAAGTATACTAAACAATAACCTTAATTTATTCTGTGGCATGATTTTTCTTTTATTTATAGGTGCATGGATTGAATCAAATTTCTCACATATGCTTATTATGAGGTTAACGCAATGATTAATAATGGATTATTACATAGAATTAATAGCAAATATTTGATTTTATTAGTTATATTTAATTACTTTTTAATGTCTTTTATACTATTTGATCAAGCCTTTTTCATATTTGCAGAAAAAAGTCCCTATCTGCCTAATGATGATCAAAAATTTATGTTGAAAGGTATAGTAGCTATTTTTAATACGTCATTTTCTGTAGGAGCCATATCGGTATTTGTGATTATCCTATCTACATTGTTTGTAGTATTTAGTGACAAGGAACATGACGTGCCTAATATGATTTTATTCAAGGCGTTGTCAATACTATCTTTTTTTCAATGGATAGACGTCTTGCTTATTAGAACCATTGGAAGTAAAATTTATAATGAGTATATATATGTATTCAATTTCATTTCATTGTTTATGAATATTGTAATAGTATACTGTTTGTTAAGAAACGTTTTGAAAAAAAAGAATTTGTCGATAACAATTATTGCTTACATTATATTTTTTATTCTGGGTAAAATGATTTACACATTGTTCTCATAGCATATATATGAAGGGATGATAAGGGTATGGTACAGAATAAAGATACTGAGGAAGAAGAAAGTATTTACTTGTATATTCCAGCTATTGGTTTTGCACTATTTGGTGTAGGTATGATTCTTTATATGTTTATTAGGTGAAAATTAGAACTTTGATAGTCTAGTTTTTCTGCTTTTGTATAATATCTGTGTTTTTTTGTTAGAAAATAGAAATAAGTATATTTCGTTAATTTCTAATAAAAAAACATTAAAATTGGCAGAGACATGACCGCTTTTTGGCAGAAAAAGTATCGGTTGTTTTAGAAAAAACGTGTTATATTTGTATGGTGAGAAGTGGCGGAAAACACGACTCATAAAATTTCTTTATAATATATTTTGTCTAAACGATTTATAGTGACGGCATCTAAAATCCGAAACCAGATTTCGATGGTATAAGGTTGAATGTAGTCGTTGAAGTGAAAAGCATCCGTAATGGGTGCTTTTCCTATTTTAAGGAGGAGCGGAAGTATGTTTTTCAAAAGAAAGGAAAAGAAGAATGAGAAAGTAGCTCAGAGTAATTTGAAACGAAATAACGAAAGAGCACATAATGATGTGCTCATACATACCGCAGCATCAAGTGTAATAAATTCTAGCTCAGATTACAGTGGTTATGATAGCAGCAGTTATTCATCTTCTTGTTCGTCACATTCATTATCAGATTCAGGAAATTCATATAGTAGTTCATCAAGTTGTGATTAAGTAGCCAAGTGGCTCTTTTTATTTTTGAGGAGGCTGAAGAATGATTGTAGAAACAAGAAAAACAATAGCGGGCACAGAGTATTGGGATAACGAAAAGAAGAAGAGTCTATTTGTTCCAATTAGTGAAGATCTAGGTTTTGAAATAACTGTAAATCCAGGGAGTATGCTCGTCGGTGTGGGTGTAGCGGGTGGTTCAGACACAACAGTGGTTAGTGAAGTGCCAGTACTAAGTAACATGACAGTCAAAGAGTTACGTGAGTATGCTTATGAGTTAGGCATTGAGATTTCAGCTGATGTTAGAAGGAAAGAAGACATCATTGAATTGTTATCATGAAGTATTGTGACTTTAACGGCTGCGGTAACAAGATAAACAAAGGACGTTACTGCGGGGAACATAAGCGTAATAAACTAAGGAAGAAGAAAGATAAGAAGAACATCTACCATCATGATAACAAACCATTCTATCGTACGGATGCATGGAAGTTTGTCAGGTCTCAAGTTTACGAAAGAGAGAATGGTTGCTGTCAACGATGTGGAAGGTTCGTCTTTGGTAGGCGTGCTCATGTTCATCACGTAATACCAATCAAGGAAAATCCAACTCTTAAATTAGAAGAAAATAACTTAAGGTTACTTTGTCCAGTTTGTCATACAATCGAAGAAAATGAAGATAAACCGAAAAAAGTTTTTCCGAGTTATTTTGGAAGCCCCCCTATCAAAAGTTAAAAATTCCGCTCTGGGGAGGATAGGTAGCGTAGGGGGCATATCAATAGTTGCGCCATTTTTTAAAAATGAAGGGGGGTGTGAAAATGGCTCGAATGTCAAAGAAGAAAAAGTTGGAAATGCTAGATGTTGCAAGGGATGAAGAACGAAATAGAATCATAAAATTATTGACTGAAGATGACAATTTCACACCTTCCTTAGAACCATTAATTGATAATTATTTAGATGCTTTTATCATTTATAAAACGATGTTTGAAGAATGGAAAGCCGATGGTTTTGCTCCTACAAAAACGCATAAAAACAAGGCTGGTGCAGTAAATGAAATGAAACATCCGCTCGCTCAACAAGTTGAAACTTGGAATGATAAGAAGAATAAAATGTTAGAAGCTCTAGGAATGACGAATAAGGGAAAAAGTGTACAAAAAACACAAAAAAACAATGAAAATATGCAATCTAATGAACCAAAAGATGAATTAGCAGTTCATCGAGCCAAATGGCGGAAATC
This sequence comes from Bacillus sp. FSL K6-0268, assembly GCF_038005425.1. Taxonomy (NCBI): domain Bacteria; kingdom Bacillati; phylum Bacillota; class Bacilli; order Caryophanales; family Bacillaceae; genus Bacillus; species Bacillus sp. FSL K6-0268. The sequence goes on along the minus strand of NZ_JBBOTF010000001.1, from coordinate 1,983,616 downwards.
TACATGATGATTAAACTAGGCGTGAACTATGCGGATCAGTATGCAAGTCACGTCATGGAGCATAAAAAGAAATACCCGAAATCGATCATTCTTGCGGTAGAGCGATATAAGAAGTGGAAAAAAAGAAAAGATATTTGGTTTGAAGTAGATCGAGCAAATGAAATGTTAGATTTCGTTCAATCTTTCATCCGCCATGTGAAAGGACCACTGGCCGGTCAATTGATGGAATTAGAATTGTGGGAAATGTTTGTCTTTGCTAATATGTATGGTTGGTATCGTAAAAATGAAAAAGGGAAAGATGTCCGTGTTGTTCGAGAGGCCTATGTGCAAGTGCCAAAAAAGAATGGGAAAACAATTATTGCCGCAGGTGCACTGCTCTATGCGATGTATGGAGAACTGGAACTGGGAGCGGATTGTTATTGTGCAGCATCTGATTATGAACAAGCACAAAATGCAGCGGAACCTATTGCGCAAGCAATAGAAAACTCGGAACCGTTGGCACGACATACACAGGTGTATAAAGGAATCAATGGTACAGTGAGTGGTGCCATGTACCGATATCATAAAAATGGTATTGCTTATCAGAATAAATTTAAGGTATTAACGAAAAACACGAAGGGTCTTGAGGGAAAGAACCCTTATTTTGTATTGAACGATGAATTACATGCACAAGAAAACATGGACATGTACGATAATTTAAAATCTGCCCAGGTATCTCGTGAACAGCCCATGATGCTGAATATTTCAACGGCAGGTAAAGGCTCATCGAGCGTCGGAATGCGTGTATATAAACTTGCAAAAGAAGCGTTGGAAAAAGATAATGACGATCCTTTATTTGTTGCAATTTGGGAGCCGAACAAAGGGTATGACTGGACAGATAGAACAGTGTGGGAGATGGTGAATCCGAATATTGGTGTTTCTGTGACGATGGAACAACTTGAGAATGAGTATAAGAAAGCGCAACAATCCGCCCATTCGAAAGCTGAGTTCCTTTCCAAACATTTAAATGTGTTCGTGAACGGTGCAGATAATTATTTTGAACAAGATCAGGTGGAACATATATTAGTAGAGGACTTGGGAGACCTTACAGGCGAGACTTGTTTTATCGGGTTAGACTTATCTAAAACAACAGATTTAACGTGCGTGAGTTTAAATTTTCCCACTCATGATGAGGAAGGAACATCCATTTTGAAAGTCAAGCAGATGTATTTTCTGCCGAATGAAAACCTTGATTTTAGGGAAAAGGAAGACAATGTTCCTTATACAAGTATGGTGGAACGTGGTTTTGCAACATTTTGTGACGGAAAGATGATTGACCAGGATCAAGTGATGGAATATATCCTTACATGTATGGAGTTGTACGATATACAACAAATTAATTATGATCCCGCGATGTCCCAAAAGTTAATAGAAAAGCTTGAAAATCTCGGTTTAGAGTGTATTGCAGTCAATCAGTATCCAAACGTGATGAATGCAATGCTGGATGATGCAGAAAGACTCATGTATGAAAAACGTGTCTTTACAGACAATCCTTTATTTGTGTATTGTGCTCTGAATGTGGTTGTTGTGACAAACATTAACGGAATGAAAGCACCAAGTAAAAGGCAATCTAAAAAGAAGATTGATGGATTTGTTGCCTTTTTAGTCGCTCATAAAGAAACTATGATGGTAATGGATGATGTGAGTGAAGAGGGAATGGATGCATTGATTGATGAGATTTATAGATAGAGAGGCGGTGAAAAATTGGGTTTAAGGGATAGGTTTTCAAATTATTTATTTAAAAAAGCTGAAAAGCGTGGTTATCTGGATGACGTTTTAGGTAAAAGCATTCGTTACGGCGGTGTATATGTTACAGATTCAAACATCTTACAGTCTAGTGATGTATACGAATTACTACAAGACATCAGTAATCAAATGGTATTGGCTGATATTGTTGTGGAAGATGAATTTGGAAATGAAATTAAAGATGACATGGCACTTCAAATCTTAAGGAATCCGAACAACTATCTTACACAATCGGAATTCATTAAATTAATGACAAATACCTATTTGCTCGAGGGGGAATGCTTCCCGATATTAAATGGTGCTCAAATCCATTTAGCTTCCCATGTTTTTACAGAGTTAGATGATCATTTAGTAGAACATTTCAACATCGGTGGGGAAGAAATCCCTCCGTTTATGATTCGGCATGTGAAAAATATTGGTGCAGATCATCTAAGAGGGAAAGGGATTCTTGATTTAGGAAGAGATACACTTGAGGGTGTTATGTCAGCTGAGAAAACGTTAACGGACAAGTATAAAAAGGGTGGACTATTAGCATTCTTATTAAATCTGGAAGCCCATATTAATCCGCAAAATGGCGCGCAGTCCAAGTTAATCAAGGCCATTTTAGATCAATTAGAGTCTATTGACGAATCACGGTCTGTAAAAATGATTCCTCTTGGAAAAGGGTACTCGATAGACACGCTGAAAAGCCCGCTAGACGACGAAAAGACCTTGGCATATCTAAATGTATACAAAAAGGATTTGGGCAAGTTTTTAGGCATAAATGTGGATACCTATACAGAGCTAATCAAAGAAGATATTGAGAAAGCAATGATGTATATCCACAATAAAGCAGTTAGACCCATCATGAAAAATTTCGAAGACCATTTGAGTCTTCTTTTTTATGGCCAAAATTCAGGGAAACGTATCAAATTTAAGATGAATATCCTTGATTTTGTTACGTATAGCAACAAGACAAATATCGGTTATAACCTGGTGCGTACCGCTATTACCTCACCTGATAATGTCGCTGATATGCTTGGATTTCCTAAACAAAATACAAAAGAATCACAAGCTATTTATATTTCAAATGATGTAACTGAAATCGGCAAGAAAGAAGCAGCGGATGGTTCATTGGGAGGTGAAGAGAATGAAAATTGAGGTCCGAGGGAATCAAGTCATACTTGATGGTTATGTGAATGTTGTAGATAGAGAAAGTCGAATGTTGCCTTCGCCCAGGGGATATTTCAAAGAAAGAATTGTTCCAAAAGCATTTGAGAAAGCATTGAGTAAAGCAAAGAATGTGGACTTGCTTTTTAATCACAACAAAAATAGAAAGCTTGGTTCTATTGAAAACGGAAATCTGGAATTGTATGAAGACAATATTGGTTTAAGAGCGATTGCTACGGTTACGGATGAGCAAGTGATTGAAAAGGCAAGGAATAAAGAATTGCGTGGTTGGTCATTTGGTTTTGTTTCTGAAAAAGATTCATGGGAAGAAGGCGAATCTGGTGTTCAAAAACGATCTATTGAAGAACTAGAGCTTTTAGAAGTATCTATCTTAGATATGACACCTGCCTATGTTGCGACTTCCATTGAAACCAGGGGTGAAAATACAGCCATGATTGAAATGAGAAGGGAAGAAGCAGCTGTAAAAACAGTTGTGGAAGAAGATCCAGAAGAAAGAAACAACATTATTAAACAAATAAAAAAAGTCCTGGAGGAAAAGTAACATGAACTTAAAAGAAATCTTAAATGCATCTCAAGCACGAAATAAAGCTCGATTAGCAGAATTACAAGGTAAAGTAGAAAAAAATGAAGTTCGTTCAGAAGAACTAGCAGGAGTTAAGGCTGAAGTAGAAGCATTAACAGAAGAAGCGAAAACTCTTGCTGATGAATTAGCGAAATTAGAAGCAGACGAAAAAGAAGAAGATCCTGACAAAAAGAAAGATGACAATCCAGATAAAAAAGAAGATCCAGCAGCAAAAGAAAATCCGAATGAAAAAACGGAACTGTCAGAAGAGCAACGTTCTGCTATTTCAGTATCTATCGCCGCAGCTCTTTCTACAAAAGGTCATACATCTACTCAAAACAAAGAAATGGAAACTCGTTCTGCCTTTGCAAACTATATCGTCGGTAACATTGATGAAACGGAAGCTCGTGCGTTAGGTTTAGTCACGGGGAATGGTTCTGTTACGATTCCAGATTTCTTGAGTAAAGAAATTATCACGTATGCTCAAGAAGAAAACTTCTTACGTCGATTAGGAACAGGAGTAAAAACAAAAGAAAATATTAAGTATCCTGTTTTAGTGAAAAAGGCAGAAGCACAAGGTCATAAAAATGAGCGAAGTAATAATGAAATGCCAGAAACGGATATCGAGTTCGATGAAATCGAATTATCACCAAGGGAATTTGATGCACTGGCTACAGTGACGAAAAAATTATTAGCACGTACAGGTTTACCGATTGAACAAATTGTTATGGATGAGCTGAAAAAAGCTTATGTTCGTAAAGAAACGCAATATATGGTGAATGGCGATGAAGCTAATAATATAAATGATGGTGCATTGGCAAAGAAAGCCGTTGCATTTAAAACGGATGAAAAAAATCTCTATGATGCATTAGTAAAAATGAAAAATACACCGGTTAAAGAAATTCGTAAAAAAGCACGATGGGTATTAAATACAGCGGCACTAACAAAAATTGAAACAATGAAAACGGATGATGGTTTCCCATTACTTCGTCCATTTAATCAAGCAGAGGGCGGCATTGGTTATACATTATTAGGCTTCCCTGTGGAGGAAGAAGATGCAATTGATATCCCTGATTCACCAGATACACCAGTATTCTATTTCGGTGATTTCTCTAAGTTCTATATTCAAGATGTTATTGGATCACTAGAAGTACAAAAGTTAGTTGAGTTATTCTCACGTACAAACCGTGTAGGCTTCCGTATCTGGAACTTACTAGATGCTCAATTAATTCATTCTCCATTTGAAGTGCCAGTTTATAAATATATCTTGCAGGATGGGACGCCGACGAAACCCTGATAAACCGCTTCCAATTGGAGAAGCGGTGATTGGGAAGAGTTTGATACTTTCATAGGGGGATGACAAGGTGGGAAAAACAAAAGAAGAATTAAAAATGTTATTTGTGACGGGGTATAAGCCGACGCAACAAGATTTTACAGATTTAATTGAGGTAGCAGGAGTCCAAGGGCCTAAAGGAGATAAAGGTGAAACGGGAAGCCAAGGTCTGAAAGGAGATGCTGGTGTAAAAGGTGACACAGGAGCCAAAGGTGAAGTTGGTGTGAAAGGCGCTGATGGGAAAAATGGAACAAACGGTACCAATGGTGTGGGTGTGAAATCTATTTCTGTAACGGTTGATACTGCTGGGAAAATTACAGGTGGAACATGGATTGGAACAGATGATAAATCAAATCCCATTACGATAAATAGTTAATATGGGTATTTCATATGAATGATCTAATTGATAAATTAAAAGCACATATGCACTGGGAAGAGGGCATAGATGATTCTTTGCTCTCTTTTTATATCAATCAAGCACAGACGTATGTGAAACATGCGACAGGAAAACAGACTGAATATCTAGTTATTATGGTCGCCGGTATTTTTTATGAATATCGCGTTGCCGAAAAAGAATTAGAACAAGCACTGGATGCGCTGACACCATTCTTTGTCCAGGAGGTGTATGATGCCGAAGAGGAAGACGAATAAGCTTAAATGGATGGGTGAGCTACTGAAATTAGGAGAAACCATTGATTCAGAAACAGACCGTGTTGTGATGGGATATCCATTCGAACGGAAAATTCGATATAACAACATTGGAGTTACGGCCACTGATAAATTCACAACAAAAGATACGAATGAAATTGTAAAGAAAATTGAAGTCCGTATGGATCGTGACATTGAAAATAACCAAAAGGACTATCGTGTAAAAGTTGGTGGCCGTATCTATGATATTGAACGTATTTATGTACGGGAAGAAGACCGAATGATGGAGGTGTCATTGTCCCATGCAAATTAGTTTTGAACAGTTACGAGGCATCATGAAAGAATCAGGCATGCCAGTGTACCGTGATGAAGCTCCTACAACAGCAAACTATCCGTACATTGTGTATGAATTTGTGAATGAGCAACAGAAAAGAGCTTCTAATAAGGTGATAAAGGATATGCCACTTTATCAAATTGCAGTTATTACAAATGGAACTGAAAAAGATTACGCTCCGTTAAAGGCTGTTTTTAACGAAGCAGGCGTGTCTTATTCTCAATTTGATGGAATGGGTTATGGCGAGAACGACGACACTATCACGCAGTTTATCACGTATGTGAGGTGTATCCAGTAATGGCTTCCAATAACAATGGTTTTGCTGAAGCTTTAGAAGATATCCATACGCTATTACGTGTGAATAAAAAGGTCGAACTAGATGTATTAGACGAAGCAGCGAAGTATTTTGCGAGTAAATTAAAACCAAAAATTAAAGCATCCAGTAAAAACAAGCGGACACATTTAAGAGATAGTTTAAAGGTTGTTGTGAAAGATGATCGTGTATCTGTGGAGTTTAAAGAGGAGGCTTGGTATTGGTACTTAGTTGAACATGGCCATAAAAAAGCAAATGGTAGGGGACGTGTGAAAGGAAAACACTTTGTTCAGAATACCTTTGATGCAGAAGGTGACAAAATTGCTGATATGATGGCACAAAAAATAATTGATAGAATGTGAGGGTGATGGACATGCCAATTGAAAATAAAGAGATTCAATATACAGTAGGAATCGAAGATTTATATCTATGTATGATGAAAGGGACGGAAACGTCTCAGACGATGCCAACGTACGAGGATACCATTTATCAGCAAACCAACATTACAGATTTAACAATTTCGACGACATCTACTAATTTTACAAAGTGGGCATCTAACAAAAAAATTATTAACATTGTCAAAAATACTGCCTTTGGACTCGCGTTTAATCTTGCTGGTTTAAACCGTGAAGTAAAGGATAAACTCTTCGCTAAAGTGCGTAAAAAAGGTGTCTCTTTTGAAACCGCAAAGCCGAAAGCATATCCGAAATTTGCAGTAGGTGTTGTATTTCCTCTGAATGATGGAACCAAGCTTGTTCGGTGGTATCCAAAATGTACAGTCGCACCAGTAGAAGAATCTTGGAAAACACAAAATGAAGAAATGACAGTGGATGATATTGCCTATACGATTACAGCTGATCCGCTATTGTACAATGATGTTACGCAGGCGGAACTAGATACGGGTCATGTGGATGCAAAAGGAATCAAAGTGGAGGATTTCTTGAAACAAGTGATTTGTGATGAATCGCAACTTGCAACACTTGGACCAAAAACAACGTAAGAACAGGATGTGAGAAAATGGTACGATTAAGTGATTTAGTAAATGTAAATATAACTAGAAATAGCATTAAGATACAGGGTGTCTCAATCCCTGTTATTTTTACTTTTGAATCTTTTCCTTATGTGGAAGAAGCATTTGGAACACCTTATCATGAATTTGAAAAAGAAATGAATGATATGTTAAGAAAAGGACAATTTAGCCTAGGAGAAAATGAAGCGAAATTGATGCGTGCATTAATTTATGCGATGGTACGTAGTGGTGGTACGGAATGTACAGTAGATGAATTAAAAGGTGCTATTCCTATGAATGAATTACCTGATATTTTCATCGTTGTATACGAAATTTTCAGTGGACAAACTTTCCAAACTTCTGATATGGAGAAGCTGAAGCAAGAAAAAAAGTAAAAAACATACTGACGAAAAATGAGGAATCTCAGTCGGAACTCGACTGGGATTTTTATTTTTATGTCGGTAATACATTGCTTGGTTTAAGTATGGATGACTTCTGGAAAATCACACCTGCACATTTTTTAAAGCAATTCATCATGCATCTCAGATACAACAATCCGGATGCATTACATGAGCAGAAACCAAAACAAATCTACACGCTAGATCAAACACCATTCCTATAAGAAATGAGATGAGAAAGTGCCTGGGAATAGTAAAGAAAGAAACGTCGTCCTTCATTTTAAAATGGATGGCCAGGTTCAGTATGCCAATACATTGAAACAAATCAATATGGTTATGAATAATGCAGCGAAAGAATATAAAAATCATATTGCAGCAATGGGCCAAGATGCGACGATGACCGATAAACTTCTTGCTGAAAAGAAGAAGCTTGAAATTCAAATGGAAGCAGCCAAGAAACGTACAGCTATGTTGCGTTCCGAATATCAAGCGATGTCCAAGGACACAAGTACAACCGCTGAACAGCTCAATAAAATGTACGGTAAATTGCTAGACGCAGAACGTGCTGAAACTTCTCTTGATAACGCCATGAAAAGAGTGAATGAAGGCCTTTCTGAGCAAGCAATTGAAGCTAGGGAAGCACGTGGGACTTTACTTGATTTGCAAGAGAATTCTAAGAAGCTTGAAGCAGAACAAAAGAAATTAACAAGCTCTTTCAAACTTCAAAATGCTGAACTAGGAGCAAACGCTAGTGAAGCGGATAAGTTGGAATTAGCACAGAAACAACTACGCCAGCAAATGGAAATGACGGATAGGGTCGTCCACAATTTAGAACAACAATTAAGTGCAGCAAAGCGTGTGTATGGTGAGAATTCTACCGAAGTGCAGCAACTTGAAACGAAATTAAATCAAGCGAAAACCACAATGAAGCAATTTGAAAACTCCTTACAGAGTGTAGGAAGAAGTGGCTCTCAAGCAGCGGATGGTATGGCAGAGATCAATAAAAAATTAGATATGAACAATTTGATGGAAGCCGCTGAAGTTCTACAAGGAATATCTGAACAGTTAATGGAAATGGGAAAGTCGATTGTAAATACAGCAATAGAGTTTGATGGATCACAGAGGAAAATACAAGCTTCATTAGGATTAACTGGGAAAGGTGCTGAAAACCTCCAAAAGATTGCGGTTGATACTTGGAAAAAAGGTTTTGGTGCAAATCTGGAAGAGGTAGACAATGCGCTTATAAAAGTCTATCAAAATATGCGTGACGTTCCACATGAGGAATTGCAAGGGGCATCAGAAAATGTATTAACATTAGCTAAAGTTTATGATGTAGATTTAAATGAAGCGACTCGAGGTGCAGGGCAGTTAATGAGTCAGTTTGGTTTATCGACACAGGAAACCTTTGACTTACTGGCTGCCGGTGCTCAAGAAGGTCTTAATTATTCAGACGAGTTATTTGATAACCTCTCTGAATACGCGCCGTTATTCAAACAAGGTGGTTTTAGTGCGAATGAAATGTTTACCATTCTTGCGAATGGGACTAAGGATGGCGCTTATAACCTTGATTATATCAATGACACAGTTGCCGAATTTGGAAAGAAAGTACAAGATGGATCAAAAGGTACGGCAGATGCGTTTGCCGGTCTCTCAAAAGAGACACAAGGCGTTTGGAAAGCATTTAACGGTGGGAAAGCAACAGCCGCCGATGTGTTTAAAGCAGTAATAGGTGATTTGGGAAACATGGATGACAAGGTAAAACAGAACCAAATTGGAGTTGGTTTGTTTGCCACCCGTTGGGAAGATATGGGCGCTGCAGCTGTATTAGGGCTTACTGATGTACATGGTGGTCTTGGTGATGTAACTGGACGTATGGATGAAATGAAGAAACTGCAAGAAGAATCTTTGGGACAGCAATTTCAAAAAGCATTAAGAGAAACACAAGCGGCGTTAGAGCCACTTGGAAAGAAACTAGCTGAGTTAACTAAAGCTGTCTTACCACCATTGGTCAATGGAATTAAATCTGTAGTTGATTGGTTCACTAAATTACCGGGACCAGTTCAAAATTTTGTTTATGTTTTTGCTGGATTGATAGCTATAGTAGGTGTTTTGGCACCCATCATTGCTGCGGTTGTGGTATCAGTTGGGGTATTAGGTACAACAATAGGGGTTGTTATTGCAGTTATTGCTGGTCTTGCAGCGGTAATAGCAGGTGTTATTTGGGCTATACAGAATTGGGGACAGATAACCGATTGGCTCTCCGAAAAATGGTCCCAATTTAAAGATTGGTTTGGTGAATTGTGGTCTGGTTTCGTTCAGGTATGTAGTGATGGATGGTCTTCTACCGTTACGTATTTTTCAGAAGCTTGGTCTTCCTTTGTTGAAATGATGCATAGCTTTTTTGACCCAATCGGTCAGTTTTTTAGTGATTTATGGACTGGAATTGTCGAAACAGCGTCTTCTTGGTGGTCGTCACTTGTCGAAACAGCATCTGAATTGTGGGGAACATTGGTACAAGCTTGGCAGGATACGTGGAATACGATACTTACCGTCTTAGATCCGATTATTTCGGCGATATCTGTCGTTTTAGAAGCAGGTTGGTTATTAATACAGGCAGGCACACAAATTGCCTGGGCTGCAATAAGTCAATATATCATTGATCCAATAACTAAAGCCTATAACTGGTGTAAAGAACAACTTGGTGAGCTGGTTTCTTGGTTAGGTCAACAGTGGGAAACAGCCAAATCTTATACACTTGCAGCATGGAATTTGGTAAAACAGTATGTGATGCAACCGGTTCAAGAATTGTGGAATGGGACAAAGCAAAAACTGGGGGATTTAGCTAACTGGATATTATCAAACTGGGAAACGATAAAATCCTATACGCTTACGGCTTGGAATGTAGTGAAGAAATATGTAATTGACCCAGTAACGGAAGCTTATCATGCAGCGAAGCAAAAGTTTAGTGATTTATATCATAGTGCGAGAGAAAAGTTTGATTCTGTGAAGAATGCCGCACAAGAAAAGTTTGATGCAGCAAAGAGATTTATCGTTGATCCGATAAAAGATGCGGTAGAAAAAGTAAAGGGGTTCATTGATAAAATCAAAGGGTTTTTCAGTGATTTGAAATTAAAGATTCCGAAACCGGAAATGCCTAAAATGCCACACTTTAGTCTGCAGACTAGTACGAAAAATATTTTAGGAAAAGACATCACTTTCCCGTCAGGTCTTCATATAGATTGGCGTGCGAAAGGTGGTATCTTTACTAGACCGACAATTTTCGGAATGAACGGTGGACGTTTCCAAGGAGCAGGTGAAGCAGGACCAGAGGGCGTATTACCGTTGAACAAAAAAACATTAGGTGCGATTGGGGAAGGGATTGCAGCAACGATGTCTACGGAACCAACTATCGTCAATATTTATAATCCTTCCGTAAGAGAAGATCGTGATATTGATCGCATCGTAGAAAAAGTGGACGGTGCACTTGCTGAACGGGAACGTATGGCCAAAATGGGAGTAGGGAGGACGACTTAATTGTTGGATATAGGAATCGATAATGAATTGGCAAGTAGTTACGGATTAGGTTTAGTAGGTCGTCCAGTGATTCCAACCGCAAAACAAAAGGTAGAACATATAGAAGTACCAGGACGACATGGTTCACTTACAAAGAAAGGGGCATATGAAAATGTCTCTTTTAAGGTGAAATTTAATATGTTGGAAAGGGAAAATATTAAACCTTTCATAAGACGTGCAAAACCTTGGTTATTACAAGGGAAAACACTCTTTTTCACAGATGACGATGTGTATCGGAAGATTAAGCATGTTGAAATGGGAGACATCATAACTGAGATTGAGGAACATGGTGAATTTGAAGTAGATTTCACTTTAGATCCTTTTGAATATACAGAGGATGTAAATCTAAAGCTCACCCAACCTGGTGTCATTTATAATCCAGGTACAATGGAATCTGATCCTAAGTTTTGGATTGTGGGAAACGGTACTTTCCGTATAACAATCAATGACGTCTCTTTTCAAATAAAAGATGTGAAAGGTTCTGTTGTCATAGACTCAGAAGTACTGGAAGCATATACCGATACCATATCAATGAATCATAAAATGGTTGGGCAGTTCCCTATATTGGGCGTGGGAGAAAATACAATAGAGTGGTCAGGAGCCATTCAATTTATGGAAATCAGGCCAAGGTGGAGATATAAATGATTACGTTATATAAACCAAATGAGACTGATTTTACACACAATGGTATAGGGGCTTTAGATAAAAATATGTATAACGCAACTGTTGAGGAAGAACTCAATGGTTTATTTTTATTTTCATTTCGTTATCCATTGTTTGCACCACATGGTCTGGAAATAGAGGGAATGAGCATCATTAAAGTTCCAACTCCTGATGGTGAACAACTGTTTCGAGTGGCAGCGCCTAAGGTCAGTATGGGTGAGATTACAGCGCAATGTTATCACATCTTTTATGATTTAACGGAAAATCTTATTGAAGATATTTTTGCTGAAACAACAAATGGCAATGGAGCTATGAATCGTATGTCAGCAGGATGCCAATACAAGCATCCTTTTACTTTTTATTCTGATGTCCCTACGATTGCAAGTGCACGTATTGTCCGTAAAAATCCTGTAGAAGCATTATTGGATTCTAGTCAAGACAATTCATTTGTGAATCGTTGGGGCGGTGAATTAAAACGCGATAATTTTGACGTGAAGATGCTACAAAATCGTGGTATGGATCGTGGGGTAGTGATTCGTCATAAAAAAGATTTGTTAGGGTATGAGGGTAATATGGATTGGAAAAGTCCCATAACTAGAATCATGCCACAAGGTTTTGATGGGTTATTTCTTCCTGAAAAGTACGTGGATAGCCCACTTATAAATAAGTATCCTCATCCTAAAATTAAAGTGGTTGAATGTAAACATATTAAAGCAGCTATTGGTGAAAATGCTGACGATGAAGATGCAGTTCCGTTAGAAGAAGCATATCGGTTATTACGCCAGGCAGCGAAGGATATGTTTGCTATTCAAAAGGTTGATCAGCCTAAAGCAACTTATACCGTTACGTTTCAGGAGTTATCACAAATGGAAGAGTATAAGGATTATAAGCATTTACAGAGTGTTTATATGGCAGATACGGTTACGGTTGAGCATCAAGAAGATGGGATTGATATAAAGGCGAAGGTAATTGCTTATAAATATGATCCAATAAAAAAAGAGTATCTGGATATAACCATTGGTAACTTCAAAGAATCGTTTACAGACGTTTCCGGTAGGGTTGACCTGGTACAAGAAGAATTGTCAAATATGCCAAGTTCTATTTTAGATGCAGCAAAAGCGAATGCAACAAGCCTTATTCATTCAGGGTTCGGAGGACATGTTCGCATTTATCCAGATCGTATTTTCATTATGGATACGAAGGATGAAAAGACTGCTAAAAAGGTTTGGCAATGGAACTTGAATGGGCTCGGGTATTCTTCTACAGGAGTGAATGGACCGTATGGAACCGCTATTACAAGTGACGGCAGAATTGTTGCTGATTTTATTACAGCGGGTACGTTGAATGGAAATCTTGTGCAAGGTGGAGAAATCACAGGTGCAACATTACGAACTTCAGATAGTGTGAACTATGTAAATATTTCAAAGCAATTCATACGCTTGTATGAGTCATCTAGAACAAGGGTGTTTGTAGGGTATTACAAAAATAGTAGAAATGAAATACAACCTACTCTTATTTTAGGTGGAGATTCAGATTCCACAGGGGCAAATGGGGCTATTATGATGTACCAATTCTCAGATACGAGCGTTAAGTCGGGTGGAATTGGAATGACAAAGGGGCTCGATGGCAATGGATACTTGAATGCAGCTTCTTTATACTTTTCGCAAACAGGGAATGCAATGCTTGACGCTGATAAAATGATTGTCTTAGATGCTCAAAGTGAAATGAGGTTTAAAGTCAAAGATCAGTTCCGATTTTATCGGAATGACAATTGGATTGCGAGTATCGGAGTTGCATCTGGAGGGGATACGGATATTATGCTCCCAAATGCGATCATACGAAATTCGAGTTGGGACAATGGGTATATCCAAGTGAAAACCGCTCTTGGATCCTATTATCAAGGAGTAATTGCTTCGGACTTCAAAGTTTCTTCAAAAGAAACCTATAAAACCAATATTAGACCCATTACACGTAGTGTATTGGAAACTGTAATGGCTTGGGATATTAAACAATATAATCTGAAAACGGACATTCCAAAACTCTATGAAATGCGTATGCATCGCAAAGAAGGAGAACCGACAATTACGACAGAGGCCATTCCTACACATTATGGTTTAGTTATTCCAAAAGAATCAGAGGAAAATGGTGTAGGCTTATACGGAATGCTTTCACAATTAACAAGTGCATTTCAAGAGCATGTAACTAAAACTACGGCTAAATTCGAAGAAGGAGAACCGATAAAGCCTAAAGGGAATATAAAACACAGGAACAAAGTAAAGCGCCAAAGAAGACCGCCTAGACGCGTGAAAAGGAATAGTTAGAGAGAGAGAGGTGTAGTCATGCGAAATGAGGAAATGATGATAGATGTAGCAGATCCTGTTTGTACCAAAACCATTCGTTCCAGACAAAATGATAAAAATGGGTTGAAGATGACGGTGTATGTAAGAGAAAAGGGACAACCGATTGATTTAACGGGTTATGCGGTGAAATATGAAGCGACCAATCATATAGGACTATTCATTCGTGAGGATGCGCAAATCGTGGATGCGAAGAATGGCGTATTCGCCTATACACTATCTATTCAAGCTGTTTCTACATCGAATGATTGGACGGCTTATTTTGTGATGGAAAAAGGCACAGAGCGGATGAGCACACCAGACATTCGGATCCAATTGCGAAGAGATGTAAAAGAAGGAAATATCAAAATAGAAAACTATATTTCTGAGTTTGATAAGCTCAAGAAACAGATAGATGCTTTGCAACAAGCGGTTGATAAAATAGATGTTGTAAAGCGATCAGGTGGGATAATGACAGGTTATCTAACAATGAGACCAACGTCCGGTTCCAATATCGGAGTTGGATTCAATAGTGAGGATAAGTTATTAGATATCGGTCTTGTAGGAGCCTCGGATGGTCAATTCTATTTAAAAGACTGGAAAAACAATAAAGTGTTGCTTGATAAATCACCTACTGGAGTATTCAATGTTTTTGCTGATAATCTTCTAAAAAAAGCTGGCGACATCATAAATGGATTACTTGAATTTAAGAGCGATAACGCAATTGTATTAGGTAGTCGTTCTTATAAGACAGTCATTCACAAAGGGGCGCAGGGAGAGCTGATTTTTGCTCCTTCTACAAAGGAACAGGGGGATACTTGGGATTGGTCCAAACGAGTAGAATTTCGGACAGATGGAACAATTAAACAAGCAACTGATACAGATTGGATTCAGATATCAATCAACACAGTAAATGCGTCCAATGTTGAAGGAAGACAAGTTACTAGAGCAAAACGAAATGGTGACCAAGTTTCTGTTATAGGCTCTTTAAAGAATGTAAAAGAAGGACAAGTTGTATTCAATGTTCCAGTTGCAATGCGACCAGCCCAACAAATAACAGATGTTGTGATTATCGCCGGCCCACCGTATTCTATCTGTGAATTCAACATAGAAACTGGCGGGAATGTAAGAATATACAACATCACTACTGATAAAATTATTCATTTTTCAATTAACTATTTAGTGTAAAGAAGGAGCCGAGAATCACTTTTTTGACAAAATAGGGATTTTGTATAAAAGTAAACCTATGTATTCACTCAGAAAAGGGTTGTCTCATAGTATATAGAGATTGTTTTATTAAGATTTCAAAAGGGATGTGAATGCATGGAAGACGTATATGTAAAAATCGACAGCCTAAAAGCAGAGCAAAAAGAAATCATGCGAGATATTCGTAATTTAGAAACTCGTACAACGATAAACGAAAAGGATATTTCCACAATCAATAAGCAATTAGAAAAAATTAGCATGAATACCACATGGATTTTACGAATTGTTATTAGTTCTGTAATCATGGCAGTTTTAGGATTGGTGCTAAAAGGCGGATTTTAAGATAATTGTATGTATGCAAGGGGGGACAAAAGTCTCTCTTTTTTTTGGAAAGGAGTTGAAACATATGAGCATGGAAATTGGTGCACTGATTGCCGTCTTGTCACTCGCCATCAGTTATTTTGGCTATGCACTGAATAAATCAAAATCGATTAAATCAGATGGACAACAGAGTGCAGAAGTAAAAGCAGAACTGGGATATATCCGGAAAGGAGTGGATGACATTCGCATTGACTTGAAAGCAAGTGAAAGGCAAATGGTCGCACTAGGAGAACGAGTCACGAGGGTGGAGGAAAGCACCAAACAAGCGCATAAACGCTTGGATACTATCGAAAAGGAGAATGATTAAACATGAATGTATCAAAAGAAAATATCAAAAAACGATTCCGCAACTGGAAAACATGGGTTGCGGTTTTTTCCTTGCTTGGTTTTGTATGTACGAAGTTTGGTTTACCAGAGGCGAAGATTTTTTTAGATGAATTGGCACCTTACTTGTTAACTGTAGGAATTGCCTTAGGAATTTGGTCAGATCATGAAGGAAATGAGAAAGGGGATGTGGAGTAATGGCTACATATAGTTTACATGGTGGTCACAATCGTATTGTACAAGGTGCTAATTGGGGGGATAGAAAAGAGCATGTAATGGATCGTCTGGTTAAAGACGCGGTTGCAGCTAAGTTACGTGCGCTAGGTCATACAGTGTACGATGATACGGATGAAACAGGTTCTACTCAAGCGCAAAACTTAAATAACATCGTTCGTAACTGTAATTCTCATAGTGTGGACCTTGTAATTTCATTTCACTTAAACGCTTATAACGGATCTGCTAATGGCGTCGAGGTCTTGTACTACGATCAACAAGCGCTAGCTGATAAGGTTTCAGCTCAATTATCGAAAGATATCGGTTGGTCTAATCGGGGTGCGAAAGAGCGTAAAGACCTTGCTGTACTTCGAGGGACAAAAGCCCCAGCTATCTTAATTGAATTAGGATTTATCGATAACGATGCGGATATGGAGAAATGGAATGTGGATAAGATTGCGAATTCAATCGTATACGCTTTGACTGGACAAACTGTTACGGGCGGTTCTAATCATAATGGTGCGGGTACATCTACACAACCATCTAATAATGGTGTAGGGGTAGTTACGATTACAGCAGATGTATTACGGGTTCGCAGAGGACCAGGAACGAATTATGGGATTGTAAAGAATGTGTACCGAGGGGAATGCTATCAATCTTGGGGTGTTCAAAATGGTTGGTATAACGTTGGCGGTGACCAATGGGTGTCTGGGGAGTATGTGAGGTTTGAGGGGTAAAGAAGATTAGGGAAGCCTAACGAACCTTGACGAGGAAAAATGGAATGGCACATGTAAAATTCTCGAATGATGGCGAGACGTAGGGAATCACATAAGAAAGAGCACCTTCGGAGTGAGGTGAAGGTGCTCTTCGGGTGAAGAAAATCGTTGATGTTTTCCTCATGTAGTAGAAGTGTATGTAATTAGGATGAAAAATATGCAACCAATGAAAAAGAGAGCAATCTCAGGTTGGGAGAGAATGCTCAATCGCTTATTGAAACGTTTTACGGAGTCGGCAATATATGTATATGGTCAATGAATCTGAAATAGAACAAAAAAGCCCCTTCCCGGTAAAGGCGCTTTATATAGTAACTTTCCAGTCGCATAAACAGTATATGTAATAGTTGCGAAGGATAGAACTCAATATTGACTGTTAGATGAAAATAAAGTATATTCAGATTACTCCATTTCATATATGTAATTTTTTTACTGGGAAGAATCCGCCTCAAAAGAGACGGATTTTTTTGTTTTATGAGTGATTATGGTTGCTTATTAATTTTTTCGTATAAATCATCTACTTTACAGTCTAATATTTCGGCCAGTTGAAAGGCTTTGTCAACTGTGGGGAATGAACGGCCTTGTATATAATTACTCACTTGACTAGGGGTAACCTTTAATTGTTGCGCAATCCACCTTCCTTTTAAACCTCTTTTTTGTACTAATTCTCCTATATTACTTTTTAATTCGATCATTAGCATCACCTACAAATATATTCACTAAAAAATAGGAATTACCTGTTAAATATAATTTAAATAAAAATTAAACTAAATTCACATTGACAAGCAATAATCCTTCTTCCATATCATATACCTATATTACTTCCATTTGGAAGCCCACGAAGAATTCTACTTGGAATTCCAAATGGCATCAAAGATAGCAAGAGGGGAGGGGGGATATATGCGTACTCAGTATGGTTACCTCAATGTAACTCCATATTTATATTCATCAAATGAATTGCGTCGCATGTATAATCACGCTAGATCGAGAGCGGAAACAGAATCTATTCTCAACCACATGAAAAATCACGAAGTATTTGATAACAAAGAGTACAAAGGATATTTCAGTTTATCGCAAATGGTTGCAGAGGATTTGTATGGAGAGGAAGAAGATATCCTTGACTGGCAAGATTTAATGGAGCGATATGAAATTGTGGCTACGAAATCAGGCGTGAATTTTCGAGAAAAGGATGAGGAGGAATAATCATGACTCTTGCAGGGGAAGCGGTTATTATTTGGACGGCAACAGGCTTGTCTGTAGTTACCATGAAGGCAGCGGAAAAAATGGGGATAAATGTTCCACATTGGCTTCCAGGTATGACCTTGTATACCACGCTTACAGGGTCGTTCTTATATCTTCTACGTTCTGTTCTAGGTATGTTTCTATGATGGAAGGCGATGTGGCAGAGCGGGACGATAGGCGTCATAAAGGAAAAGGTTTGTTCGGCTCTCTTCCAACAAAGTGCAATGATATCCTTATAGGATATCTGAAGGGGAAATGTTTATGCTGGAATTATTAATGATCCCGACGACAGCGTTAACTTTGGCTTTTGTAAGTGATCGGTTTAAAAAGAAAATAGATGATAAAAAGAAAATACAAGTGTTTTTTGAGGTATCAGGAATTGCGATAAAAAAAGATAATCAACTTCATTACCCAAAGTTTCAAAAACAAATGTACGACGATCGAAGTACAACATATGTCTATGAATTACCTGTTGGTATGCCAAGTAAAATCATTCGAAAAGTTGAAGATGTGGTGAGTGAAGGGTTGAATAAGCCTGTTCGAATTCATTATGACAACTACAGACTAAGCATTCGAGTATTTCATAAAGACATACCTGAGAAATGGAAATGGTCAAAAACATTAGTTGAAAAAGGAAAATGGCTTGTGCCTATAGGGCAAAGTTTAGAAGAATTAATGTATCACGATTTTGATAAAACACCCCATATGACGTTAGGTGGATTAACTCGTATGGGGAAGACTGTATTCTTGAAAAACGTGATGACATCTCTTATTACGGCACAAGCTGATCATACGCACTTATATATCATTGATTTAAAAGGCGGATTAGAGTTTGGGCCTTATCAGAACATAAAACAAGTAGAGTCTATTGCAGAAAAGCCCGTGGAAGCCTTTCAAGTCTTGCATACAATTCTAAAAAAGATGGAAGAAAAAATGTTGTTTATGAAAGAACACCATTATACGAATGTAGTAGAAACCAATATAAGAGACCGTTATTTTATTATTGTGGATGAAGGGGCAGAACTTTGTCCGGATAAAAACATGAGTAAAGAGCAACAAAAATTACTAGGCGCTTGTCAGCAAATGCTTTCTCACATAGCACGAATTGGCGGAGCTCTCGGTTTTAGGCTGATATTTTGTACCCAATACCCGACTGGTGATACTTTACCGCGTCAAGTGAAGCAAAATAGCGATGCGAAATTAGGATTTCGCTTACCGACTCAAACGGCTTCTCAAGTGGTAATTGATGAAGCAGGTTTAGAATCTATACAAAGTATACCTGGACGTGCGCTTTTTAAAACAGATAGATTAACAGAAATTCAAGTCCCATATATCTCAAATGAACAAATGTGGGAGGTATTAAAACAATACGAGGTGGAAAGGGATGCATATACAGACACACATCAAGATGAACCGTCAGATGACGATTTTGACCTCGATTAGAAAACTGAAATTCGCAACCAGAAGACACTTAATGGCAATTCATGATATGGGAGGAACTCGAAACGCAAATCGAATTCTAAAGGATTTAAGCCCATATGTAAACAGTACCGTTTATAAAAAAGAGCATGTATATTATTTAAATAAACAAGGGCGTGCACTATTCGATGATACAGAAAAAGTTGTCCCAACTATTCGTTTAGCACATAGTCTCATGAGAAACGAAGTTTGGCTGAATCTGTTTTGTCCTGATGATTGGCAGATAGAAGCACCTATACGCTATAAAGAAGGTGGCAAAAAGAAAACGATTATTCCTGATGTGAAATTCCGAGATGCCGATGGCATATTAAACGCAGTTGAAATAGATCGTACACAGATGATGAATAGCAACAGTGAAAAAATAAATAGATATGGCGAATTTACCACGTATTACAAAAATAAATACAATGGCAAAGTGCCAATTATTCATTTCTTTACACTTACTGCATACAGGCAAAAGACACTCGAACAATTCGCTGTGAAGCAAGGTGTATATGTAAAAGTTCATGTTATACCTGAATTATAAAGCAAAATCAGGATATCTGCTCTTTAATACAGCCCCATTTCATCAGCTTCTTCTTTTGATATCTTGTAATACACACCTGGCACAAGAGAGCTGTCTATTGTATTTGTGGATGGTTCTCTTGAGCTAGTGTCTTCTAGCCAGTTGTAAAAAATGAACGGTGATTGTTGGTTATGTACATCAGAAGAACCTGTATGCGCTTTTTTAGGTGCATTAGATAGTTTGGTATTATCCGAATACACACGAGAAAATAGAGCTTGTACACTGTCCGTAAGAGTACCGTTGTTTTTTAGGAATCTATCAATTTTTCCTAGTACATTGAACGCAAGACGAAATAGGCTTTGATCACAATTGCTACCCACACGTAGCCCAATAATCGATGCGTTAGCTTTTAAAGCAGGATGATATGTTCCAGCTTTGATTGTGTGGTACATCCTTTCTTGGTATTCATTTACAAAATACGTATGGACTCTTTCGAATTCTTTTTGTCGATCGTTTTGTGCTTCTTGTAACTCGTTTTCGATGGATTCTATTAGAGATACTCTATTATTATTTTTTTCTTGTTTTAAAGAATTAAAAGAGTTAATAGAGTTATTATAGTTAGAAGTCGTTTTTTCGTCCTCTAACATTACAGCCTCAACGGTTTCAGGATTTTTCTGTTCGGCAACCTGTTCGGCATTCAGTTCAGCAATTTGGTCGGCATCTATGTAAAATACTTCTTTCAAGATTGTTGTGAAATTAGGGTGTGTCTTTAATACAAATACATATTTATTCTTACCGTCAGCTAATCCAGCGACTAGGATGTCACCTAGTTGTTTTAATGCACGAACAGCGTCAGTCACAGTTCTCACAGAACAGTCCGCTTTATTTGTTAATGTTTCAGCTGAAATTTTGCATATGCCATTTCCTGATAGCATATAAATAATATGGTCCGCCACATCTTTTCGTTTAGATCGTGAAGGAAATAAACTTTCAAAACTTTGATTCGTATCGTCGATACGTTTTCTCATAGCATCTATGATTTCATTTTTTTTGTGAGTACTTAAGTGGTTTTGTTGCATATGCTTTTGAACATCTGCATTATAGGCAGTTAGTTTTTTCATAGGTCTCTTCTCCTCCGATAATAAAAAAGCAACAGAATGCCACAAAATGTAAGCAAACTGTTGCGGAGGAACCCATACGTACGGTAAAATGAACATGTACGCATGAGTGCAGCAAGTGTTTGCCTAGTTACGTTAGGCGGACGGTTAATAAGGTGTCTCACCACCTTATTAACACGCTGTGCTCTTTATTTTTTTATTGGTTTAATCTTGAGTTTTTCGGTAACGGATTTGGTCACAAATAACTAGAAAAGTGTTGCCATTTATAATTTTAGGTGAAGCGAAAAACTGTGTAATGTAGCGGTTTGTAGCGCCTTTAGGCAGTTTAAGTTTTATAGATAGTAGATGAGTTAGGTGTCCACATGTCATTGACATTTGAAGTTGGTGAGTGGAATGCTGAGTCGTTTGTAATTAAAAAGTATGTTGTCGATGCGGATGAGGAAATGCTTGCTCTTTGTCAGAAGCTAATGACAGTATTCAGTTATAAAGCTTTCGGCGTTCTTCCAGGAAAAATTGAAGTTATTAATTTAATAGAAGGAACTAAGTATGAGTACATTCCGAAACAAGAAGATATTATAACTGGAATGGCTGATTTATCTAGAATGAAAGAAATGTTACAGCAACCTGAGCATTATACTGAGCGTCATTTTCGTTCTGAGTGTATAAGTTGTGCGTTTCGTAGTGAATGCCAAAGGGAAGAAGTAAAGAAAGAAGCGAAACAGAAGAAAAATATAGTTCATTAAAGGATGCAACTTTGCATCCTTTTTTGTTATTGACATGAAAAGCTTTTCATCATTTACGGTATATTTGTAGCAGATTTTAATAAAGTGAAACTTTAATCAGTGGGGTTTTGTTCATCACCCACTGATTATTAGCCTTAACCAATCGGGCTTTAACGGGCAGCCCGACCCCCACCTAACTTCTTTGCTTCCGCTGAATTTTGAGGTGGGGGTCTTACTGCCCGCAAATAGCGGGATAAAGGGAGGAATAATCAATGAAAGATGAAACGAAAGTATTTCAATGGTTAAAAGAACAAAATGCTCCTTTTGAAATTCAACTGCAAATCTTACAGGCATTTCAATTGTATAAAGTTATTGTTGAAATGGATAAAAAGTTAATGATGTATGAGGAAAGAGTATACAGGGAGAGAATGTAATCTCATCCCTGTAATATCGTTTTTAGCTGTTCTGTACTTGTAATGAATTCGAGTTCATTCTCTGACTCAAAGTTATAAATAATATTATGTAGTAAAGGACTGTATTGATAAAAGGTAGTAATGCGGTGAATGAGTAATGGATCATGATGAGAAATAAGTGTACTGTACTGTTCATATACAGATGTAGTAAACTCATGTCCGAAATCATAATATAGTCCTGCAAAATCAAAAGCAGGATCGCCAATTTGCGCATCACCAAAATCGATAACACCTGAAATGCTTTTGTTCTGCTTGTTAAATAAAATGTGATGATGTGTAAAATCAGCGTGAATGATTGTGTTTTGAAAAGTGGATGTAGCTAAACATGCAAAGAAATTTTCAAATAAGCGATTTAAGGCTAGTTTCTGTAATGAAGTAAGGTTAGTAGTGAGATATTGGTTTAATTTTGTTTGTAGCTCTTTCCAGTAGGTACATGTTTTTCTAATAGGGAAACATAGCGTTGTAACTTGGTTTAAAGGAATACTATGTAGTACCGCAAGGAAAGTAGCTAATTTTGTAATAATTGCTTTCAGCTCTGTATCCTCCAGCGTGGCAATTGTTTCTGTTTTTAATGGTTCACCATGAATGAGAGTATAGTAACTACAAAGAGGAACCTCATCAGATTCATTTTTATAAATTAGGTGATATTGTGGAACTTTGATTTCTTGTAGTGATTGAGTGAGAATTGTGCATAGTTCTTTTTCTAACGGAATTCGCATTGCATATTCCTGTTTTCGCGGGAAACGAAACAGTAGCTCATCATTTACTATAACTGCTACATTATCCCATCCTCCTTTATTTTGTTTATATGAACGTATAGAAAGATTAGGCAAAGCTTCTTTTATATAATGTTTGTAAGAGTCCATAATTGTTCCTCGTTTCTGAGTTAAGTTATTCTACTTTATGATATCAGAATTTTCTTTCTATATGTTAAAATATAGCTATCATTATGAAGAAGGGCGGGAGTATTACGAAAAAAAGATTGTTAATCATTTCTCTATGTATCGCTTTTGTATTGTTTTGGTCATATAAAGAGAAGGTTTTTGCTACCTTTAAACCGATTGATCAGTACGAGTTAAATAAGGAATTAAAGAACAAAAGTATAGAAAATTTAACTCATAATGAAATGAAAAAGGTAGGAGAGCATTTTGTGACCGAGCAACTATCAGTGTTTGAGTTTACTAATAAAGAAGATGTGAAACGAAAAGGTGAAGAACTATTTTTAAATAGAGGGTATGAACAATTAATGGGAAATTATTATCCAAATCGTTTTCAAGATTTAGAGTATAAATTTACAAACGAGGAGATACGTGAAGAGACCGATGAGAGTTTTCTTTATCAAGCTGTAGCGTACGTTGCGGGTACTGAAAATGGTAAGAGAAGCAAAATGAAATTGAATTATGAAGTGAAAATTGTAAAGGTTAATAATATATTTATGGTGCTAGAACAAAAGCAGCGCGTACAATAAAGGAAATTCATTGCTCAATAGAACATTTGGGGGTGTACTACTTAATGCGGAATAAAAAGGCCCTCAAGGAATCAAGGGCCTTTAAAGATTTTCATTTTGTTGACCAAGTTCTTTTTGAGCAATATATAAATTTCCTTGCTCGACTTGTTTAAGTGTATGAACAGAATCTCCTGCATATCCTTTTTGTGTTTTAACAGTTCTTTTTGAACGATTGGAATTTTGTTTCTTCATATAATAGGCACCTTTCATCAAAAATAAACGAAAATGATAAGTATGAGTAATACAGCAGCGAAAATGGTAATGCCCATTAAAAACGAAGTGTTTTTATATTTAGGTGGCTTATGTACATCTTGCCGATATCCAGGTGAAATTTCAGGGGCAAATTCTTCATCGAATGATTGCTTTTTTTCTTTGTCGTCCATATGTACCCACCTTTCTTTTTCATTATATTACACGTTACAAGAAAAAATATGCATAAAGAAAACAGCCGCTTTATTATGATGTGCACCCCAATTGTTAGACACAATTAACAATTGGAGGTGTATTTTTTTATGGGAAAGTTTTCTCCTAAAGAAAAGATACAGATAGTAAAACAATATTTTAATGGAATAGATGGTGGAAAAAGGCTTGCTAAATCT
Source organism: Bacillus sp. FSL K6-0268 (assembly GCF_038005425.1). Taxonomy (NCBI): domain Bacteria; kingdom Bacillati; phylum Bacillota; class Bacilli; order Caryophanales; family Bacillaceae; genus Bacillus; species Bacillus sp. FSL K6-0268. The sequence goes on along the minus strand of NZ_JBBOTF010000001.1, from coordinate 1,958,950 downwards.
CTAGGGATTCATTCTAGTGTAATTTATCAGTGGATCAAACAATATGAGGCATTTGGAGAAAAAGCTTTTGAAAAACGCTATACAACTTATTCGCTTCAGTATAAACTAGATGTGCTTAAATATATGGATACGCAAGGGACATCTATTAGAGAAACAGCGGCAATTTTTAATATTTCCTCTCCTGAAATAATTCGTAGATGGAAAGTAGCTTATGATTCAAATGGTGTGGATGCCCTACGTTCAAAGCGGAAGGGACGTCCAGCTATGAAAAATAAGAAGGTTAAGGTGCAACCCAAAAAAGATACAGTGCTAGTTGAGGGGTCTATAGAAGCACTACAAGCAGAAAATGAACTTTTACGTATGGAAAATGATTATTTAAAAAAGTTAAATGCCTTAGTTCAGAAAAAGAACAAATCATAGATCAAGACAGAGCACAGGTAATTTATGAATTAAGGCACGAATACAAAATCATCGATCTTGTGAAAATCGCTGGTATTGCCCGCAGTACGTACTATTACTGGATTAAACAAATGGAACGTCCAGATAAATATAAGAACATTAAAGAATTAATCCAAGAGATTTTTGAAGAGAATTATGGTAGATACGGTTATCGTCGTATCACATTAGAATTACGTAACCGTGGATATATATTAAACCATAAAACAGTTCGTCGTTTAATGAATATTATTGGATTAAAATGCATGGTTCGTATAAAAAAATACCGTTCATATAAGGGAGAAGTAGGGAAATTCGCAAAGAATATTTTGAAGCGTGAATTTAATGCATCTAAGCCTAATGAAAAGTGGGTAACAGATGTCACTGAATTTCATCTCCATGGTAAAAAACTATATTTATCTCCTGTTTTAGACTTATATAACGGGGAGATTATAGCTTACAATATAGAAAATAAACCTGTGTATTCACTTGTATCAAAAATGCTTAATAAAGCCTTTACACGCTTAAATGATGGAGAAACTCCTATTCTTCATTCAGATCAAGGATGGCATTATCAGATGAAGATATATCAACAATCACTAAAAAAACATAAGGTTATCCAAAGTATGTCCCGTAAGGGAAACTGTTTGGACAATGCAGTCATAGAAAACTTCTTTGGCTTATTAAAATCTGAATTATTCTATCTTAAAGATTTTGAAAGTATGGAGCATTTTAAGATAGAATTAGAGAATTATATTCATTATTATAATCACAAAAGAATTAAAGTGAAGTTAAATGGAATGAGTCCAGTACAATACCGGACTCACATCCAATCAGTCGCTTAACTTCTTTGTCTAACTTTTTGGGGTCAGTTCAATTATTAGCGGCTGTTTTGTGTTGCATATTTTCGTTGTACTTGAAAGAGACGGATAAGTAGGAAGGCAGCGCCAAATGCTAGACCGATAATAAGACCGATCCAATAGCCTTTTGCGGCCCATTCTGTATACGTTGCTAGTATGTAACCTAGTGGTAGACCTATTATCCAATAAGCAATTAAAGTCATAATTAGAGCAACATTTACATCTTTATAACCACGCAGAGCTCCTTGTACAGGGGTTGCAATTGCATCTGAAATTTGAAATAAAATCGCAAAGATAAGAAATTCTTTTGCTAAATGATGAACTTTTGCATCTGTCGTATAAATAGAAGCAATTTGATTATCAAAGAAGTAGAGAAGAATCGAATATAATAAAGCAAAGGCAAGGGCTAATCCAATTCCAATCAGTCCGTATTGTTTTGCATTATCGTAACGTTTTGCTCCGACTTCGAATCCGACTGCAATAGTCATTGCCATTGCTAAACTTAGCGGAGTCATATATAACAAGGAAGCAAAGTTCATAGCTGCTTGGTGAGCTGCAATAGTTGTCGTACTAAAATTACTCATCATAAGCGTTACCGCAGCGAAAATACTTGTTTCAAAAAAGATAGCAAATCCGATAGGGACGCCAAGCTTTAAGAATGCTGTCCAACTCGAAAGAGAAGGACGATATAATTGTTTGAAAATGTTAAAAGAGGCAAAAGGCTCTTTCGTCTGAATAATAATGACTGTAATAATTAAAATGCACCAATATGTTGCAGTGGAAGCAATTGCTGCTCCGACACCACCAAGCTTTGGGAAACCGAAGTTACCAAAAATTAATAGGTAATTTAATATTACGTTAATTGGTAATGATAGTAATGTAATAATCATCGTTGTTCGAGTTTTTCCTAATGCATCAATAAATCCACGTAAAACAGTGTACGTGAATAAAGGTATAATTCCTATTGCGATAATACTTAAAAATTGAGCTGCAATTCGTTCCACAGGTTCTTCTAAGCGCATGCCGTTTAAAATAGGTGAAACGACGAAGAAACCGATGAGGATAACAACGAAGCTAGCACAAATTGCTAAATAAACTGCTTGTATGACAACGTGGGGAACGTCCTCTTTTTTCTTGGATCCAACGAGCTGTGCAACAATGGGAGTAGTAGCCATTAAAATTCCTGTTAATCCCGTACTAACTGGAAGCCATATACTTGTTCCAATTGCAACACCTGCTAAATCAGTTGGACTTGCATGTCCTGACATTGTTGTATCAAAAAAGCTCATCGCAAATAATGACATTTGCGTTACGAAAATCGGAAAAAATAGTAATACAAATTGCTTTAACTTTTGTGAGAATGAAGTAGTTTCTTTCATAAAATCCCCTTTCCGTATAAAAAAACAAACTCTTACTATCATACAATTTAATCAAAGATTAGAAAAGAAATACGCGCCTACAACATATGAAACCAATAAAAAAAGGATGCACTTTGAAAAGGGATAAGGTATTATGATAAGGTGTGAAAAAATTACATATTATTTGTTATTAAGGAGGCACTACTTGTGGCTGATTGGTTAATTGGTTTAATCATGGGTGCTGTTGAAGGGTTAACAGAGTTTCTACCAGTATCATCAACAGGACATATGATTTTAACAGGACATTTAATTGGATTTGAAGATGAGAGAGCGAAAGTTTTCGAAGTTGTTATCCAATTGGGATCGATTTTAGCAGTTGTTGTTATATTCTGGAAGCGTCTATGGTCGTTAGTTGGAATAGGAAAAGTAACAGACGGACCATCGTTAAATTTATTACATATTATTATCGGGATGATTCCTGCCGGGGTACTTGGCGTATTATTCCATAGCACTATTAAAGAGGTTTTATTTGGTCCAGGACCAGTTGTTATTAGCTTAGTAGCCGGTGGTATTTTAATGATTGTTGCTGAGAAGTTTTCAAAACCAAGTACAGCAAGAACGTTAGATGAAATCACATATAAACAGGCATTTACAATTGGAATGTTCCAATGTTTAGCTCTTTGGCCAGGGTTTTCTCGTTCTGGTTCTACAATCAGTGGTGGTTTATTAGCTCGCGTGTCGCATACAGCGGCAGCTGAATATACGTTCATTTTAGCGGTACCGATGATGGTAGCTGCAAGTGGGTTAGATTTAATTAAAAGCTGGGATGTATTAAGCTCAGCAGATATAACGCTATTTGTAACAGGATTTGTAACTGCATTCGTTGTTGCGATGCTTGCAATTGTTTCATTCTTGAAATTATTATCTCGTGTAAAACTAACACCGTTCGCTTACTATCGTTTCATTTTAGCTGCGGTATTCTATTTCTTCATTATGTAATAAAAAAAACTGCCGAGCTCGGCAGTTTTTTTTATTTTACTATTTTTTCCACCATATTTTCCATTACATGCTCCCAAAGAGAAGTATCATCAGCTAATGTAGCACGGAAATTAGCATACATTTCTTTTTGTTTTTCTTCGAATGTTGGATCTTCTTTTTCAGGTAATGTAGCGCGCATTGAAGTTACTAATTCTTGTACTTTTGGAGCGCGTGGTCCAAAGACGGCTTGTTCATTTCCATCTTTATCAATGAAAATAAAGATTGGAATCGCACGTGCTGTTCCATTTGTTAAATATTGATCCATTAATTCTAAGTTTTCATCGCGAATTAATAAACTCATATCAATATTTGCAACTTCAGAAATTCGTTTCATAACAGGTACGCATAAAAGAGCATCGCCACACCAATCAGCAGTTAATACGATAACACGCCAGCGGTCATTTTGACGTTCTTCTAATACAGGAAGTAATTCATTTGGAATTAAAAAGTTATTGTAAATGTGTAGTAGCTCGTATTGGTTTACTTGCATTTCATTCACATATGTATCAAAGGACATACCTTTATCAGCCCATTGTTGTAAGTTCATAATTAACACCTCTTTAGTAAGATTTGCTTTCATTGTACCAATTTTTATATAGAAAAGCTTGTATTCTTACTCTTTCTCGTCACTTAATAATTTATTTAAGAGGAAAAAGAATAGTACGACACATAATTCAGCTGTGTTGGACATTTGTACGCTTTCTATCCAATTATCAGCAGTATGAATGACGAACCAATCTAGTGTAATTTCAATGAACGAGAAAAGAGTAATAGAAATCCAATTTGGCATGTTTTGTGTCAGTGGATATAGCAGCGCTTTGAAGAAACTGAAGATGAAAAATGTAATACTGTCTAAGAAAGTGATTAATAAAAAAAGAGAAGTAACGCAGTACGTGAACTATACTCTATACCTGTAATTTGAAAGATTCCTACATATACAAAAAATATAAATGCAAAAACGATAATGAGAAAAAGAGCAATAATACTAGTGATAATCGTTTTATCTTTTAGGCTGAGATTTGAGAATTTCTCCTCCTCATGCATTAAAACACCCCCTTTTTCTGGAAGTTAACTTCATTTTATCATGAAATACCTATTAAAAAACTACGAATTATGGGAAAATAAGGTGACAAAAAGTAAGATTTCATGTAAAATTATTAATAAGGTTTTTATTTAACTAAATGAAATAAAAGGAGCTGTCAAAGTTGTCTCAAAATCGAGAGCAATTAATGGAAGAACTATCGACAAATGTGTTTGCTATGTTTCGCACATTGCGTAATGATATCGGAAAAATATTCGGTGGTTACATACCGTGGAATGAATTCATCGTCCTGAGAATATTAAATCGTACGAATAAAGAAATGGTATCGCGTGTAGCAAATGAATTAAATGTGTCGAATAGTCATATTACAGCTGTTACAGAAAAATTAATTAATAAAGGTTTTGTAACTCGTTCACGTTCTACATCGGATCGCCGAGTTGTGTATTTAGAGATTACAGAACAAGGGAAAGATTTAGTTGCGAAAATGGAAGATGCGAAAAAACAATATTTACAAGAAAGATTCTCTGCACTTTCAGAAGATGAAATGAGTGTAATGATTTCGATTTCCAAAAAACTTATTTAAGTGATTATAAACAAGAAAACGCTTACGTGATGAAAAAGAAGATCTTCCTTATATATGGAAGGTCTTCTTTCGTGTGTAGTAGATGTTAAAAAATAAAATGTGTATGAAAAAAGATAGAGCGCCATACTACTAATACAAGGAAGGGAGGGAGAAATATGACGAATCGTAACGGTAGTAAAGGGAGCGGTAATCAAGGATCACCAAAGTCCGGCCAGTTTAATCAGGAATTTAGCACTGAATTTGAAACTGGTAATGATAATAAAGGGAAAGAATATCGTTCGAAAAAAGGAAGTAAATCAAAAAAGGAGTGAATATATTCACTCCTTTTTTGATTTAAGATGCTGCCGATTGATCAGTATTATATTTTTCTTCTGATTTTGCGACAATCATTGCACAAATTGCATCACCAGAAATGTTTACAGCTGTTCTTGACATATCTAGAATACGGTCAATACCAATAATTAAAGCGATACCTTCTACTGGTAGATTTACTTGATTTAAAACCATTGTAAGCATTACAAGTCCAACACCTGGTACACCAGCAGTACCAATACTAGCTAGTACAGCAGTTAATACGACCATAGCTAATTGCGGTAATGTAAGTTCAACTCCGTATACTTGAGCGATAAATACAGTTGCTACCCCTTGCATAATAGCGGTACCATCCATATTAATCGTTGCACCGAGTGGTTGTACAAATGAGCTGATTGCTTTTGGAACTCCAAGCTTCTCTTGTGCGGTTTTCATTGCAAATGGAAGAGATGCATTAGAGCTAGATGTGCTAAAGCCAATTGCCATTACCGGTCCGAAATGCTTAAAGAACCGGACGATACTTTCTTTTGCTAATACCTTTAATAGGCCGCCATATACAAAGACCCCGTGAATAATGAGTACTAACATAACGACAATCATATACTTGAACATCGCAGCGACGCCTGCAAGACCCATTTTACCAACGGATGAAGCGAGCAAACCGAATGTTCCAATTGGGGCTAATTTCATAACGAGATTAACAAGATACATCATTAATTCGTTGCCCTGTTCAAGTAATGAATGGATACCTTGAACTCGTTTTCCTAAAATAGCTATACCGAGTCCAATCAATACGGCAAAGGCAATGATTTGTAACATGTTTCCGTCAGCCATTGCTTTTGCTGGGTTATCTGGTACGATATTTAGCAATGTTTCGACGAAAGATGTTTCAGTTTTTGCACCTTCATACTTAAGACCTTCTGTTTTAAAATTACCGCCAGCTCCTGGTTTTATAATAAGTGCAAATGTAACCGCTATAGAGATGGCAACCGCAGTTGTTACGAGAAAGAATGAAATTGATTTTAAACCGATTCTTCCAAGTTGTTTCGGATCTCCAAGGCCGGCAGCACCAAGTACGATAGAAATGAATACAACAGGAACAACTAGCATTTTAATAAGGCGAATAAACAATTGACCAATTGGGTTGAACACATATTGATTTAGTGGCTCAAAGATAGATGGAGCGGCTAAATTTAGAGTGAGTCCAACAACTAGACCTAGAAATAATGCGATTAAGATTGCTTTTGTTTGTTTCAATAAAATCCCCCCTTTTGTTTGTGCGAAAGTTCTTTCTAAAGTAATTATACCGAAAAAACACCTAATTTAACAATATTTTCTGAATTTTTTGTTTTTATTTAAGTGTAGATAGACTGATTTTGTGTTTGGAAAATAAAATAGACCATCACATAGGATGGTCTAGGGAAGGGGACAATTTATGTCAATTTAATTAGGGATGGAAGCTGCTTTAAGACACTGGGGAATGTCTTAAAAATTAGGGAGGAACAACTTCGATACATATACTATAAAAGGTAGGTGTGACTCTCATGTGAACATAGGGTGAAAGAGAGAGGGAGTTTTAAAGAAAAGATAGAAAGACAAAAAAATAAGACCATCATTTATAAGATGGTCAAGGAAGGGGACAATTTATGTCAATTTAATTAGGGATGGAAGTTGTTCAAAGACACTGGGGAATGTCTTAAAAATTAGGGAGGAACAACTTCGATATATATACTATAAAAGGTAGGTGTGACTCTCATGTGAACATAGGGTGAAAGAGAGAGGGAGTTTTAAAGAAAAGATAGAAAGACAAAAAAATAAGACCATCATTTATAAGATGGTCAAGGAAGGGGACAATTTATGTCAATTTAATTAGGGATGGAAGCTATTCAAAGACACTGGGGAATGTCTTAAAAATTAGGGAGGAACAGCTTCGATACATATACTATAAAAGGTGGATGTGACCTCTGTGTGAACATAGAGTGAAAGAGAGAGGGAGTTTTAAAGAAAAGATAGAAAGACAAAAAAATAAGACCATCATTTATAAGATGGTCAAGGAAGGGGGCAATTTATGTCAATTTAATTAGGGATGGAAGCTATTCAAAGACACTGGGGAATGTCTTAAAAATTAGGGAGGAACAGCTTCGATACATATACTATAAAAGGTGGATGTGACCTCTATGTGAACATAGAGTGAAAGATATGGGGATTTGAAAAATAGTACATATGAAATTGTTATTGCTAGCAATATTGAGCTAGGATATATAGTTTTCCAGCATAAAACAAAAAGGAATCTGAATATAAATAAAAGTTGTAATCTATGAAAAAAAGGATTATGCTCAACTATATTATAAGAATATAAGGTTTGTCCCAATTGTTTAAGGGCTTTTTAAAAGCTTTTTATTTATGAGGGGAAAGCTTCACTTTAATAAGGGAGTTAGTGATATGGAAGTAACAAAAAAACAAGGGCTGTATAATCGTCTTATACGATTAAACCCACCACAAATATTAGCATTAGGTTTTTTCTGCTTAATTGTGGTTGGCGGTTTGTTATTAAAGTTACCATTCGCAACGAAAGCACATATTAGTTGGGTAGATGCTTTCTTTACAGCAACGTCAGCAGCGACCGTAACTGGTTTGGGAGTAGTGGATACAGCAAGTACATTTACGATGTTTGGCGAAATTGTTATTATGTTTTTAATTCAAACAGGTGGTCTAGGTCTTATGACAATTGCCATTTTAATTGTTTGGGTATTAGGCAAAAAAATCGGATTACGCCATCGTTTATTAATTGGAGAAGCATTTAATCAAACAAATATAGGTGGTCTTGTAAAATTAGTAAAGCGTGTCTTTATATTTTCGATTTGTATTGAGCTTATTGGGGTCATCTTTTTATCGTTTCGCTTTATTCCAGAGTTTGGTTTTGGAAAAGGTTTATACTATAGTATTTTTCATGTAATTGCATCTTATAATAATGCAGGATTTGCTTTATGGCCAGATAATTTAACAAGATATGTAGGGGATCCCATTATTAATATTGGGATTTGCTCTTTAATTGTAATAGGTGGACTCGGTTTTACCGTATTAATTGATATATGGTATAGTCGCAGTTTTCGAAAATTATCACTTCACTCAAAAATAATGATTATTGGAACAGTAGTGTTAAATGTTATAGCAATGATTGTAATTTTTGTATTGGAATATAATAATGTGAAGACGTTAGGGAATTTATCTTTAAATGAAAAACTATGGGCTTCCTTCTTTCAAGGTATTACCCCGCGGACAGCTGGATTTAATACGATTGACTATGGAGGTATGGAAGAATCATCTATATTATTTACGATGATTTTAATGTTTATTGGTGCAGGAAGTGTATCAACAGGTGGAGGAATTAAATTAACAACGTTTGTTATCTTAATTACATCTGTCCTTTCTTTCTTTAGAAAAAAGGAAGAAATTGTTTTATTTCAGCGTACAATTAAAATGTCGACAGTAACGAGGGCCTTAGCGATTGCTGTTGCTAGTCAAATACTTATTTTTACAGCGGTATTTATATTAATGCTTACAGAAAACTTCAGCTTTATTCAATTATTATTTGAGACAATATCAGCGTTTGGCACAGTCGGATTAACGATGGGAATTACTGCAAAGCTATCGGCATTCGGAAAATGTATTATTATGTTTGTTATGTTTTGCGGATTAATTGGACCGTTAACACTTGTGTTTTCTTTAGCGCGACCAGCAAAACAAAAAATAAAATATCCATCGGAAGATGTGTTTACAGGATAAGGTATCCCGCGTTAAGCGAGATACCTTTTTCTTTTTTAGAACAGGGAGAACAATAAACCAATAAGTGCTACTCGGAATAAAATTGCGATAAGTGCAGCAATCCCACCGACAACTGCAGCGATACCGCCAGTTACAGTAGCTCCGCGATTATAAGCGTAAATACCGAGTAAAACAGAAACAAGACCAAATAGTGTTGGGAATGTAAATAGCGATAAGATAGATAGCGCAAGAGCGATAAAACCAGCAGTTGATCCAGCGGCGGATGATTTTACAACATCTTTATCGTCTTTATCATCGTAATCATAATCAATGCGTTGTGGTGCAACCTCAGCGGCGTACTCTTCTTTATAGTCACTATAATCACTATCTATTCTATCTCTTCTTTTATAATCATCAAATTTCTCAGTCAAAGTCATGACTCCTTTCATAACAAGGTTCAATAGTAGTATGTATCTCTTTTTCTTTTTTATCCTGCTATTTGTGGGAGTCGAGCTACGTACACATCCTACTGATTAAAGTTTCACTATACCGGAGCATGTACAGGGAGTAGTATCTTTTAAAAGGAGGAAAATGTTTTCTTGAAATAGGAAAAGTTAGTATGACTTCCTCTATTTTGGAAAGTATAAAAAGGAATAAAGAGGAAAGGGTGCAATACATAATGGAACATCCAATTGAAAATTTAATGAAAACGGCAATGACAAATTTAAAAGAGATGGTAGATGTAAATACAATTGTTGGGAGCCCGGTCTCAACAGCTGACGGAAATGTAGTATTAACAGTATCTCAGGTGGCTTTTGGTTTTGGAGCTGGTGGAAGTGATTTTAAAGGGGATTTCATTACTGAAAAACATAACGGTGGGCAAAATCAGCATAAAGAGAAAAAGCAAGGGCATCCATTTGGAGGAGGAAGCGGGGCTGGGGTTTCTATTAGCCCAGTTGCTTTTTTAGTAGTCGGTTCTAACGGTGTGCAAGTATTACACCTCAATAGTAGTACACATTTAATTGAAAAGGCTTTAAATACGGTACCAAGCACTGTAGATAAATTTGTAAATGGTCGCCAAAAGTGAACTTGCATTTTTTAGGAATTATGATATATTAGAAAAAGTGCGCTTTAGGATGATCGGAATAATTGAACTGTAAATATATATGATGTGTGGAATAAGGGAGAGGAATTTATGATTAATATCAAAAACTTAGTAGTTGGTTTATGTATGTTAGTAAGCGGTTTTGTTGTATATGTAATAAAAGAAAAAGCTCCATTCTAAAACAGACAAACCGTTACTGTCTGTTTTTAATTTACAAAAAATGTTGACAAGTTATTTTATTGATGTTAAAATTTTAATTCGTGTCTCGGTTACAGCTAGTATAAAGTAAATAAATCTTATAAATGTAATACGAAAAGTTTGCGAAAGATCGGGTAGTCTTACCAACAACTTTTGTGAACAAACCCTATAAATTATAAGTGTAAGCTTTATAGGTATACTAGTGAATCAAGGAGCGGTCAGTGGAACCGTAATGATGAGAGAGAGGTAGGGCTTTCATCCAGTATATGTTACTTTCCCGTTAGGTGAATATAAAAAAGAGGACTCCTTTTCAAAAGGAGTCCTCTTTCTTTTTTTAAGTGCGAATTTCAACTTGTTGACAAATTTCATCCGTTGTTAAACCGTGAGCTGTAATGACTGATCCTTTAATTGATGCATCTGCAATGCCCATCACATTAGAATCTTGCCCAGTTACAACGCAACAATCACACCCTTGTGCATCCTGTTCTGAGTTAAGTGTAACAACTTCATGACCTTGTTGCTGAAGAGCTTGTTGAACGTCTGTTAATGAGTTTTCAACGCCAATTCTAGCCATAATTCTCACCTCCTACCATCTAATTGCTAGTATGCTCAAGTTCACTGCATATATTTATGAAAAGACGGTAGGAAGTAAATCTTTGTTTAGTCGTTATATACGCCAGTAAGCATTTGACTAACGAATTGATCGTTTAATGTATCTTGTGCAGAAGAAGTATTTGAATGGATGTCGATTGAAGCAATAAAATGATTATGTTCTTGCGTGTTTGGTTCTACCTCTACGTAATTATCGAATTTACAAAAACCTTTCGTGTCCATTAGATCAAATAATTGCAACATTTCTACTACCTCTTGTCTCGTTCCTTTAATTTGTACACATGCCATATTTATTTCCTCCTTCATTTTGACAAATTGTTTTTTAAAAATAGGATTATGATTACGAAATGAAAAATATGAATGTTATTTTTAGACAGCGCTATTTTTGTTATTTTCCCCCTTTTTCAGCAAAAGTCGTTATATATTCCCGGATTTATAAAATCGGACGTCCGTTTATTGAATACAATAGATTCGTATTAATTGATGAAAATCCTTCTTTTAAACAAATATTTTTTTAGTGAAAATTGGCGAAAAAAATTTTCGGACTTTTTGTAAACGTTAACAATGTTGTTAAATCAATATAATTGAAGATGTACGTACGATTAAAAATTATAAATTTTCTAAAAATTTACTTGATTTATTTAAAAAGGAGAGTAAACTAGGAAACAATAAAAAATTCATAGAACATAGGAGGCACTTCCAGTGAATGAGCAATGGATTTTCTTAAATGGAGAATTTGTTCCGAAAGATGAAGCAAAAGTTTCGGTATATGATCATGGCTATTTATATGGCGATGGAGTATTTGAAGGAATTAGAGTTTATAGCGGTAATGTTTTCCGTTTGAGAGAGCATCTTGTCCGGTTGTATGAATCAGCAAAATCAATCCTTTTAGAAATTCCATATTCATTAGATGAAGTAACGAATATTGTTGTTGAGACGATTCGACAAAATAAATTATCTAATGGATACATTCGCCTTGTTGTATCAAGAGGAGCAGGAGATCTTGGATTGGATCCCGATTCATGTAAGAAGCCGAATGTAGTAGTAATTGCAGAACAATTATCTTTATTCCCACAAGAATATTATGAGAAAGGGATTCCAGTTGTAACAGTTGCAACGCGCCGAAATCGTCCCGATGTTTTATCCCCTCAAGTAAAATCTTTAAATTACTTAAACAATATTTTAGTTCGTATTGAAGCGAAATTAGCTGGAGTACAAGAAGCACTTATGTTAAATGATCAAGGATATGTTGCTGAAGGATCAGGAGATAACGTGTTTATTGTTAAAGGAAATAAATTAATTACACCACCAAGTTCTGCTGGAGCGTTAGAAGGTATTACACGAAACGCCATTTTAGAAATCGGCGAAAAACTTGGATATGACGTAAGAGAAGAGTTATTTACAAGACATGATGTATATGTAGCTGATGAAGTGTTTTTAACAGGAACAGCTGCTGAAGTTATTGCTGTTACGACAGTAGATGGTAGAACGATTGGTTTAGGGCAAACGGGTCCACATACGAATCGTTTATTGGAAGAATTCCGAAAGTTAGTTATAGAAGATGGAGAGAAAATTTACGAAGAAAATAAAGTTGGATAACAACTTTTTATAACATAAGAAAGCGTTGAGAGGGAGGAGTAGTTGATTGTGAAGCCTCACAGAGAGTCGGTGGTTGCTGAAAACCGATGGTTCACGTCGACGAACATCGCCCTTGAGTGCTAAGCTGAAGCATTTGTCTAGGCTTAGACGGTAGCTCCGTTATTAGCTAGATCCATTTATGGGTCACTGAGGCAAGAGTATTCTTGCAAAGAAGGGTGGTACCGCGAAATCTTTCGTCCCTTCAGCACATAGCTGGAGTGTGGACGTAGGATTTTTTTTATTGATAAAGGTTTTCAAAAAGGGGGCTTATAAGAACAATGTCTTCAAAAACGGAAGAGAAACTGGCAACTGGTGCACAGCTATTGTTAGAAGCGCTAGAAAAGGAAGGAGTAGAAGTGATTTTCGGTTATCCTGGTGGTGCTGTTTTACCTCTCTATGATGCACTGTATGATTGTGAAATTCCTCATATTTTAACAAGGCATGAGCAAGGAGCAATTCACGCTGCTGAAGGGTATGCCAGAATTACTGGTAATCCAGGGGTTGTCATTGCAACGAGTGGTCCAGGTGCTACAAATGTGATTACTGGTCTAGCAGATGCGATGATTGATTCATTACCACTTGTTGTATTTACAGGGCAAGTAGCAACAACGTTAATTGGAAGTGATGCTTTCCAAGAAGCGGATATTATGGGGCTTACAATGCCGGTGACAAAACATAACTATCAAGTGCGAAAGGCTTCAGATTTACCTCGAATTATTAAAGAAGCATTTCATATTGCTAAAACAGGAAGACCAGGCCCAGTCGTGATCGATCTTCCGAAAGATATGGTAGTAGAGCAAGGAGAACGATGTAATGATGTGCAAATGGATTTACCAGGATACAACCCAAATTATGAACCGAATTTACTCCAAATAAACAAATTATTACAAGCAATTAGTGCTGCAAACAAGCCGTTAATTTTAGCTGGAGCAGGTGTATTGCATGCGAAAGCATCAAAAGAGTTAACAAGTTTTGCGCGTAAATATGAAATTCCTGTTGTGCATACATTACTTGGTCTTGGTGGCTTTCCGCCAGATGATGAACTTTTTCTAGGGATGGGGGGAATGCATGGTTCTTACACAGCCAATATGGCGTTATATGAATGCGACTTACTCATTAATGTAGGCGCGAGATTTGATGATCGGCTTACTGGAAATTTAGCTTATTTTGCTAAAGGAGCGACTGTCGCGCATATCGATATCGATCCAGCAGAAATCGGAAAAAATGTGCCGACTGAAATTCCTATTGTTGCAAGTGCTAAGCGGGCATTGGAAGTATTACTTCAACCAGAAGGAAGGAAAGAAAATCATCATGAATGGATCTCTTTATTAAAGAGTAGAAAAGAACAGTATCCATTCTCTTATAAACGAAACTCTGAAAGTATTAAACCTCAATACGCGATTGATATGCTATATGAAATCACGAAAGGAGAAGCGATTGTAACAACAGACGTTGGGCAACATCAAATGTGGGCAGCGCAATATTATCCGCTGAAAAATCCAGATAAATGGGTAACTTCTGGCGGATTGGGAACGATGGGATTCGGATTTCCAGCAGCAATTGGTGCGCAAATCGCAAAGCCTGAAGAACTAGTCATTGCAATTGTTGGTGACGCTGGGTTTCAAATGACTCTACAAGAATTAAGTGTATTAAAAGAACATTCTTTACCTGTTAAAGTATTTATTTTAAATAATGAAGCTTTAGGAATGGTAAGGCAATGGCAAGACGAATTTTATAATCAAAGATATTCACATTCCTTATTGTCGTGTCAACCAGATTTCGTCGCTCTTGCGAATGCGTATGGTATAAAAGCTGTTCGTATTGATGATCCACTTCTTGCAAAGAAGCAGTTGAAGCATGCGATTGAATTAAAAGAACCAGTCTTAATTGATTGCCGTGTACTTCAATCTGAGAAAGTTATGCCGATGGTTGCGCCCGGGAAAGGCGTTCACCAAATGGAAGGAGTGGAAAAAAGGTGAAGAGAATTGTTACAGCGACAGTTCGAAATCAAAGTGGTGTGTTAAACCGAATTACAGGGGTTATGACACGAAGACATTTTAATATTGAAAGTATTTCAGTAGGTCATACGGAATCATCAGATATATCGCGAATGACGATAGTTGTGCATGTGGAAAGTGAACAGCAAGTTGAGCAGTTAATTAAACAACTTCATAAGCAAATCGATGTTCTGAAAGTATCAGATATTACAGAAGAAGCGATGATTGCTAGAGAGCTTGCTCTTATTAAAGTAGCAACTTCTGTAGCAAGGGCGGAATTATATAGTTTAATTGAACCGTTTCGAGCCGCTGTAATAGATGTTGGGAAGGATTCCATAGTTGTGCAAGTAACAGGTACGCAAGATAAAGTGGAAGCGTTAATTGAATTACTTAGACCATACGGTTTGAAAGAAATTGCGAGAACAGGTGTAACAGCATTTACACGTAGTATGAAAAAACAAGATAAGCAAGTTATGTTAATTCAATAATCATTTAAATATAGGGGGAAATGAAAATGGCAAAAGTTTATTATGAGAAAGATGTAACAGTAAATGTATTAAAGGAAAAGAAAGTAGCAATCATCGGATATGGCTCGCAAGGTCATGCGCATGCGCAAAATTTACGTGATAACGGATTTGATGTAGTAGTAGGTTTAAGAAAAGGTAAGTCTTGGGATAAAGCGAATGAAGATGGATTTTCTGTATATACAGTAGCAGAAGCAGCGGAAAAAGCTGATGTAGTAATGATTCTACTGCCTGATGAATTACAACCAGAAGTATATAAAGCTGAAATTGAACCAAATTTACAAGCCGGAAATTCTCTCGTGTTCGCACATGGATTTAATGTTCACTTTGATCAAGTAAAACCACCAGCTAATGTAGATGTATTTCTAGTAGCGCCAAAAGGACCGGGGCATCTCGTACGCCGTACGTTCGCCGAGGGCGGGGCTGTTCCTGCACTATTTGCCGTATATCAAGATGCAACAGGAGTTGCGACTGAAAAAGCACTTTCTTATGCTGACGGAATTGGAGCAACGAGAGCTGGTGTATTAGAAACGACGTTTAAAGAAGAAACAGAAACAGATTTATTTGGAGAGCAAGCTGTACTCTGCGGCGGAGTGACTGCACTTGTAAAAGCAGGGTTTGAAACGTTAGTTGATGCGGGATACCAGCCTGAACTTGCATATTTTGAATGTTTACATGAACTGAAGCTAATCGTTGACCTTATGTATGAAGGTGGACTTGAAAATATGAGATATTCAGTTTCAGATACAGCGCAGTGGGGAGACTTCGTATCAGGACCACGCGTTGTTACTGAAGATACGAAGAAAGCGATGGGGGCAGTATTAGCAGAAATTCAAGATGGTACATTTGCAAGAGGCTGGATTGCAGAGCATAAAGCAGGAAGACCAAATTTCCACGCGACAAATGAGAAAGAGAATGAACATGAAATTGAAGTAGTTGGACGTAAATTACGTGAAATGATGCCTTTCGTACAGCCGCGAGTAAAGGTAGGGATTAAATAATATGAAGCAGATTTTGTTCATGGATACAACGCTTCGTGATGGCGAACAATCACCAGGAGTAAATTTAAATGAACAAGAGAAATTACAAATTGCTAGGCAATTAGAGAGGCTTGGTATTCATGTAATGGAAGCTGGATTCGCGGCAGCTTCCGAAGGTGACTTCCAATCAGTAAAACGCATCGCGAATACAATTCAAAATGCTACGGTTATGAGTTTAGCTAGAGCGAAAGAAAGTGACATTCGAAGAGCATATGAAGCAGTGAAAGGTGCTGTATCTCCTCGTCTACACGTATTTCTAGCTACGAGTGATATTCATATGAAATATAAACTTTGTATGTCAAAAGAAGATGTGTTAAATAGTATTCATCGTTCGGTTACGCTTGGAAAATCATTATTTCCGACAGTACAATTTTCTGCAGAAGATGCGACAAGAACATCGAGAGCATTTTTAGCTGAAGCAGTAGAAACTGCGATTCGCGCAGGAGCGAATGTAATTAATATTCCGGATACAGTTGGATATACGAATCCAGAAGAATATTATTCTCTTTTCAAATACTTACAAGAATCCGTTCCATCATATGAAAAAGCGATTTTTTCTTGTCACTGTCACGATGATCTTGGTATGGCAGTAGCAAATTCGTTAGCTGCGGTTGAAGGCGGAGCATTGCAAGTAGAAGGAACGATTAATGGCATTGGAGAAAGAGCAGGGAATGCAGCGTTAGAAGAAGTTGCGGTTGCTCTTCATATTAGAAAAGATTTTTATAAAGCAGAACCTTCTATGACTTTAAAAGAGATTAAGGCGACGAGTACATTAGTAAGCAGGTTAACGGGTATGGTTGTACCGAAAAATAAAGCAATCGTTGGAGCGAATGCATTTGCTCATGAATCAGGCATCCACCAAGATGGGGTTCTAAAAGAAGTAACAACTTATGAAATTATCGAACCAGCGCTTATAGGAGAATCTCAAAATCTCTTTGTACTTGGGAAACATTCTGGCCGTCATGCGTTTACGGAAAAAATGAAAGAGCTTGGTTATGAATTTACAAATGAAGAGCGAGATGCGGTATTCGAAGCGTTTAAAAAATTGGCTGATCGTAAAAAGGAAATTACTGAGGAAGATTTACGCGCACTTATGCTTGGTGAAGCAGCATTTGCAGCCCAGCAATATAACATTACGCAATTACAAGTGCATTTCGTATCAAATAGTACACAATGCGCAACAGTTGTGCTGAAGGATGAGGAAGGAAATGTATATGAAGATGCAGCCACTGGTTCTGGTAGTATTGAAGCGATATACAATGCGATTCAAAGAATTTTAGGACTAGAATGTGAATTGGCAGATTATCGCATACAATCTATTACACAAGGTCAAGATGCACTTGCTCACGTTCATGTTGAATTAAAAGAAGGTAGTCACCAAATATCAGGTTTCGGAGTTGCGCAAGACGTATTGGAAGCGTCGGCGAGAGCTTATGTCCATGCAGCAGGGAAATTAAAATCTCTTATAGCGCTTGTGAAATAAATATTTGATAGGTGAGAGAAGTTTTCCTCACCTATCAAATTAAAGTTCTGAAAATTCAGTTAAAAGGAGTGTTAAAAATGGAAAAACGTATCGTTTGTTTAGCTGGTGATGGTGTCGGTCCAGAAGTTATGGAAAGTGCGAAGGAAGTATTGCATATGGTAGAAAGGCTATATGGACATCATTTTCATTTGCAAGATGAGTACTTTGGTGGTGTTGCTATCGATTTAACTGGGCAACCATTACCACAGCGAACACTTGCCGCCTGTTTAGCGAGTGATGCGGTTTTACTTGGAGCAGTAGGTGGACCAAGGTGGGATAGTGCGAAAGAAAGGCCTGAGAAAGGATTATTAGCATTAAGAAAAGGACTCGGTGTATTTGCGAATGTTCGCCCTGTAACGGTAGAAAGTGCAACTGCACATTTATCACCATTAAAAAATGTGGATGAAATTGATTTCGTTGTCGTTCGTGAATTAACAGGCGGAATTTATTTTTCTTATCCGAAAGAGCGAACGGAAGAAGTGGCGACAGATACACTTACGTATCATCGCCATGAAATTGAACGTATCGTTTCGTATGCTTTTCAATTAGCGAATAAGCGGAAGAAAAAAGTAACATCTATTGATAAAGCGAATGTTTTAGAGTCTAGTAAACTATGGAGAGCTGTGACAGAAGAAGTAGCACTTCGCTACCCAAATGTGGAAGTAGAACACATTTTAGTAGATGCAGCGGCTATGGAATTAATTCGAAATCCAGGAAGATTTGACGTTATTGTAACGGAAAATTTATTTGGTGATATTTTAAGTGATGAGGCTTCAGTATTAGCTGGATCATTAGGAATGCTTCCATCAGCAAGTCACGCTGAAAAGGGGCCTTCATTATACGAGCCTATTCACGGATCAGCGCCGGATATTGCGGGGAAAAATAAGGCGAATCCAATTGCGATGATGCGTTCTGTTGCAATGATGCTTGGGCAATCGTTCGGATTAACGAGGGAAGGATATGCAATTGAAGAAGCAGTTTCTGCAGTCCTTAAATCAGGAAAATGTACAGCAGATATCGGGGGGACTGAAACGACAATTTCATTTACAAAGGCAGTTATTCAAGAAATGGAAGAGCAAGCGTTAGTAGGGAGAGGAAAATAATGGGGAAAAGGTTACTAGATAAGCTTTGGGAAAGACATGTAGTTGCGACTAATGAAAATGGATTGGATTTATTATATATCGATCTACATCTTGTTCATGAAGTAACGTCACCGCAAGCCTTTGAAGGCTTGCGGCTTACAAATCGAAGAGTCCGCAGACCAGATTTAACATTTGCAACGATGGATCATAATATTCCAACGAAAGATGTTTGGAATATTACCGATCGTATTGCGAAGCAGCAACTAGATACACTTCGGGAAAATTGTAAACAATTTCAGGTGCCATTAGCGGATATCGGAGATGAAGAGCAAGGGATCGTTCATGTTATAGGACCAGAACTTGGACTCACACAGCCAGGAAAAACGATTGTTTGTGGTGATAGTCATACAGCAACACACGGTGCTTTTGGTGCACTAGCGTTTGGTATTGGTACGAGTGAAGTGGAACATGTATTGGCAACGCAAACTTTATGGCAACGAAAGCCGAAAGCGATGGGCATTGAGTTAAAAGGAAAGTTACCGCAAGGTGTTTATGCGAAAGATATTATTTTACATCTCCTTTCAAAGTACGGAGTAGCAGTTGGAACAGGTTACGTAATGGAGTTTTACGGAGAGACCATTCATGCTATGGATATGGAAGAGAGGATGACGCTTTGCAATATGGCAATTGAAGGGGGAGCAAAGGCTGGTATTATTGCACCAGATGAAAAAACGGTTGCTTACGTAAAAGGGCGTAAATATGCGCCGAAAGACTATGAATCTATTAAGAAAAAATGGTCAGAACTTTATACAGATTTAGATGCAGTTTATGATTTACATATTTCAGTAGATGTTACGGATTTAGCGCCGTACGTTACGTGGGGAACAAATCCTAGTATGGGTGTTCGGATTGATGAGAAATTGCCAGAAAAGTATGATGCAAATGACGAAAGAGCGTTTTCTTATATGGGATTGAGTCCCGGACAAAGTACGTATGACATTCCAGTTCAACATGTTTTCATTGGATCTTGTACAAATTCTAGGCTTTCTGACTTAGAAATTGCTGCATCTGTCGTGAAAGGTAAGAAAGTAAAAGAAGGTGTGCGAGCACTTGTTGTACCCGGATCTCAAAGGGTAAGAGAAGCAGCGATGCATAAAGGATTACATCGCATATTTGAAGAAGCTGGATTTGAATGGAGAGAGCCCGGATGCTCAATGTGTCTAGGTATGAATCCAGATCAAGTGCCTGAAGGAGAACATTGTGCCTCTACGTCAAATCGCAATTTTGAAGGAAGACAAGGAAAGGGAGCACGAACGCATTTAGTTAGCCCGGCAATGGCGGCTGCGGCTGCGTTATATGGTCATTTTGTTGATATTAGAAAGGAGAGTTATGATGGAGCCATTTCGTATTCATAAAGGTACTGCCGCAGTACTGATGAATGATAACATTGATACAGATCAAATTATTCCGAAGCAATATTTAAAGAGAATTGAAAGAACTGGGTTTGGGAAGTTTTTATTTGATGAGTGGCGATATGATAATAATCGCCAAGAAAACCCTAATTTTCCTCTTAATGCACAAGAAAGAAAAGGAGCCAGCATATTAATTACAGGTGATAATTTTGGATGTGGCTCGTCAAGAGAACATGCTCCATGGGCGCTTGCTGATTATGGTTTCCGCGTTATTATCGCTGGAGGATTTGCCGATATCTTTTATATGAATTGTATGAAGAATGGCATGTTACCGATTGTAATGGATAAAGATATGCGTGAACAACTTGCTAAAACAGATGCGAGGGAACAAATCACAGTTGATTTAGAAAATGAAGTAATTACAACGAATACGCATAGATTCCATTTTACAATCGAGAAAATGTGGAAAGAGAAGTTATTAAATGGTTTAGATGAAATTAGTATTACAATGCAATATGAACAAGAAATAAAAGAGTATGAAAGAAAAGTGGCTTTATATTAAAAAAGTGACGGAATATTAAAAATGTATTTACATTCAAAATTAACTGTTATATACTATGTGAAAATCAGAGGAGAAAGGGAGTAAGTATTATGAATATCGTGCGATCTATTACAATGCTTACACAACTACATCATCATACATGAAACCCTTGAACCTAGCGTGAAAACGTGTAGGTACAAGGGGTATTCCCGTTGTACCTACACTCTATTGAAGAGCCTTGTAGGTATTTTGTCTACAAGGCTCTTTTTATTTTCGGCTTAGGTGAATGAAATCGGCATACATTAGAAGGGGAAAGGTGTGAAAATTTAGATGACAAAATGGAAGCGGGCAAACCCGAATGGAACGAGAGATTATTTATTCGAAGAATGTACATTAATTGAAGAAGTGGAGCAAAAATTAAGGCTTACTTTTTTAGAGAGAGGTTATGAGGAAATAAGAACACCTACAATTGAATTTTATGATGTTTTTGCATTTCAAAATAGACCGATAGATGAAGGGAAGATGTATAAATTTTTTGATGAAAAGGGAAGGATTATCGTTTTACGTCCAGATATGACAATTCCTTTAGCGAGAGTTATTGGAACACAGAGATGGGATACGCCACTTAAAGTGACGTATAGCGGGAATGTATTTCGAGCAAATGAATCCCATTCTGGAAAATATAATGAAATCGTACAAAGTGGTATTGAAGTTATCGGGATTGATAATGTAAGAGCTGAAATTGAATGCGTAATAAGTGTCATTCAAGCACTTCAAAAGTTGAATGTGCAATCTTTTACAATTGAGATTGGGCAAGTACAGTTATATAAATGTATTGTAAAAAAGCTCTCCATCCATGATGAAGAAGAAAGGGTACTTAGAACGTATATAGAAAGTAAAAATTATGCTGCCCTCTCAAATTTCATCGGAGAAAAGAAATTAGATCGATGCGATGAGACAGTAAGATTACTTGAGAAATTACCGAGGCTATTTGGAAATTTAGAAGTTATTGAGGAAGCAGAAAAGCTTGCTTCAAGTAATGAAATGAAAATGGCAATTGCAAGAGTAAAAGAAATGTATGAAACAATGGAAACGTTAGGATATGGTTCTTACATATCAATTGATTTAGGCATGATTCAACACTTAGATTACTATACGGGTGTTATTTTCAAAGGATATATATATGAAATTGGAGAAGAAATCGTTAGTGGCGGAAGATATGATGAGCTAATTGGGAATTTTGGAGAAACGCTGCCGGCTGTTGGACTCGCGGTGCAAGTAAATCAAATTGTGAAGGCGCTACAAGAGCAGCAAGAACCATATGAACGAAATCAAATTGATATTGTGATTCATTATGAGTTAAATAGATTAGCAGAAGCAGAAAGGTTACGAAATTTACTTCGAAAGGACGGGAAAAATGCCTGGTTATCTCTATTCTCTAATTTAAGCGATACCTTTCAATTTGCAAGAAAAAATAAAATAGGAACGGTCGTTGAGGCAAAGAATGAATACTTAGTGGAATATGTGTGGAATGAGAAATGGGTAGTCCAGAAAGAAGGAGAGACTTCATGCGTAACATTCAAATTGCGTTAACGAAAGGAAGATTAGAAAAACATGTAATTCCACTCTTTGAGCAGATTGGAATTGATTGTTCGGAACTCAAAAATAAAGGTCGGAAGCTTGTATTTCAAAGTAAAAATACAAATGTTTCATTTATTTTAGTAAAAGCGGTTGATGTTGCTACTTATGTAGAACATGGGGTAGCTGATATTGGGATCGTTGGAAAAGATATTTTAATGGAAAACGAGAAAGATATTTATGAAATGCTGGATTTAGGAGTAGGGATTTGTAAGTTTTGTGTTGCTTCTATTCCTACGTATAATCCGAAAAGTTACCGGAAGAAAAGAATTGCTACGAAATACCCACATATTACTTCTACTTATTTTCATGATAAGGGAGAGGACGTAGAAATTATTAAAATAGAAGGTTCTGTAGAAATCGCTCCTCTTCTTGGATTGGCAGATGCAATTGTAGATATTGTTGAAACAGGAAAAACATTACAAGAGAATGGACTTATTGTATTTGAGGAAATGCACTCTATATCGGCTCGGATGATTGTAAATAAGGCGGCCTTAAAAACTAAAAAAGACGAAATATTCAGTATTGTAAATATGATGGAGCAAGAAATCTTATCAGGGAAATAGGAGGACTTAAAATGGAAATCATTTATGAAGACTTTAAGGAGGCATTATCTAAAATAAAAGTGCTAAGAGAAAACGCTAATATAATAGAAGAAACTGTTCAAAGAAGTGTAAGAGAAATCATTAGAAATGTAAGGGAAGGGAAAGATGAGGCTTTATCTTTCTATACAAAAAAGTTTGATGGTGTAGAGATGAAAGATTTTTGTGTAAGTGAAGAAGAAATACAGCAAGCGAGTATGCTTGTAGAGAATTCATTTTTAGAAGCTTTAAAAGAGGCGAAGAAAAACATTGTTTCGTATCACGAAAAGCAAAAGAAGTACTCAATATTCGATTGTGAAAGTAAAGGCATAATTAGAGGACAGCTCATTCGGCCATTAGAAAATATAGGTGTATATGTACCGGGTGGGACAGCCTCATATCCTTCTTCAGTATTAATGAATGTATTGCCGGCGAAACTCGCAGGTGTGAAAAAGATTGTAATGGTAACACCGCCGAGGAAAGAAGGAATTGATCCTCATATATTAGCTGCTGCAAATCTTGCGGGGGTAGATGAAATTTATACGATAGGTGGCGCGCAAGCAATTGCGGCTTTAGCATACGGGACGGAATCGATTCCGAAAGTGGATAAAATAGTTGGACCGGGAAATTTGTACGTCGCTCTAGCGAAACGAGAAGTATACGGAATAGTAAATATCGATATGATTGCTGGTCCATCAGAAATTGTAGTTGTCGCGGATGAAACAGGTAATGCAAAATATATCGCAGCGGATTTATTATCGCAAGCAGAGCATGATGAGAGAGCAACGGCAATTTGTATTACAACGAATATGGAACTAGCTAAAGAAGTAGAAAAAGAGGTAGAAAGACAGTTAGAAATGTTACCAAGAAGTGAAATTGCACGTGAATCAATAAATAGAAATGGAGCCATCTTTATCGTTCCTTCTTTAGAGGAGGCACTAAAGTTATCAAATGAAATTGCTCCAGAACATTTAGAGTTACATATAAAAGAACCGATGAATGCTCTAGATTATGTGAAACATGCAGGCTCTATTTTCCTTGGGCCATATGCACCTGAACCGCTCGGGGATTATTTGGCGGGACCGAATCATGTATTACCAACGAGCGGAACGGCAAGATTTTTTTCTCCGTTATCAGTCGATGATTTCGTGAAAAAATCAAGTTTTATTTCTTATACGGAGGAAGCATTAAAAAATGTACAGCATCATATTGTAGAGCTTGCAAATAAAGAAGGGTTACATGCACATGCGAGAGCAATCCAAATAAGGTTAGAGGAGGAAAAATAATGCGTCAGTCCAGTCAAGTACGTCAGACGACAGAAACAAAAATTAAATTAAGTTTGCAGCTTGATGAAAGTACGAATGTATCTATTCAAACGGGGATTGGTTTTTTCGATCATATGCTGACTTTATTTGCTAGACATGGAAGATTTGGATTGCAAGTTGAGGCAGAAGGTGATGTATTTGTCGATGCACATCACACCGTTGAAGATGTTGGAATTGTACTCGGAAATTGCTTGAAAGAAGCATTGCAAAATAAAGAGAGAATTAATCGTTACGGTTCAGCGTATGTACCGATGGATGAATCTTTAGGATTTGTCGCAATTGATATAAGTGGACGCTCATATTGTGTATTTCAAGGGGAATTAACAAATCCGAAGCTCGGGGATTTTGATACAGAATTGACGGAAGAATTTTTTAGAGCAGTTGCACATGCTGCCAATATTACATTACATGCGCGCGTTCTATATGGAAGTAATACACATCACAAAATTGAAGCATTATTTAAAGCTTTTGGTAGAGCGCTTAGAGAAGCGGTCGAAAAAAATGCCAACATTACTGGTGTAAATTCAACGAAAGGGATGTTGTAATTGATTGCCATTATAGATTATGGAATGGGGAATATTCGTAGTGTAGAGCAAGCATTAAAATATATTGGGGCAGAGCACATTGTAACGAGTGATAAAGAAGAGATATTGAGAAGCGATGGCGTGATTTTACCGGGAGTAGGTGCATTTCCGAAAGCGATGGAAGTATTAGAAGAAAGAGATTTAGTGTGTGTACTAACAGAAGTTTGTGATATAGGAAAACCACTCCTCGGTATATGTTTGGGCATGCAGCTTTTATTTGAACGAAGTGAGGAACTAAAAGGTTGTAGTGGGTTAGGTTTACTACCAGGGGAAATTCGTAAGTTAAAAGTTTCGTATAAAATTCCTCATATGGGATGGAATGAATTAAGGAAGGAAAGAGAATTTCCGCTTTGGAATGGATTAGTAGATGGTTCTTTCGTGTATTATGTTCATTCATATTACGCGGATTGTCCAGATGAAATTGTATGCGGAGTAAGTGATTATGGAATGCAAGTACCAGGGTTTGTAGCGAAAGGAAATGTATTTGGTGCACAGTTTCATCCAGAAAAAAGTGGTGAAATTGGCATGCAAATATTAAAAAATTTTCAAGGGGTGGTAGAAGCATGGAAATCTTCCCGGCTATCGATTTAAAGGAAGGGCGATGCGTTAGACTTTATCAAGGAGAGTTTAGTAAAGAAACGGTGATGAATGAAGATCCGGTAGCGCAGGCGATCATATTTGAAAAGCTTGGAGCGGAAATACTACACATTGTTGATTTAGACGGTGCAATTGCTGGCGAGTCGCTAAATTTTCTCGTCATTGAAAAAATCTGCAAGGCGGTACGTATTCCTGTGCAAGTGGGAGGAGGAATTCGTTCACTTAAAGCGGTGGAGAAGTTATTGTCAGTAGGTGTAGAAAAAGTGATTTTAGGAACAGCGGCTCTTTATGATAAGTCATTTTTAGAGGAAGCAGTTCATCTATATAAAGAGAAAATCATTGTTGGAATTGATGCGAAAAATGGTTTCGTAGCAACGAGAGGTTGGCTTGATTTGTCTGAAATTTCTTATATTAGTTTAGCGAAACAAATGGAAAGTTTAGGTGTTCAAACGATTGTGTTTACAGACATTTCGAAAGACGGGACGCTTGCAGGGCCAAATTTTGAACAATTGACGTTACTTCAAAAAAGTGTGGGCATTCGTCTCATTGCCTCTGGAGGAGTGGCATCTATTCAAGATGTGAAAAAGTTAAATGATATGAATATATATGGTGTCATAATTGGAAAGGCGCTTTACGAGAAAAAGATTGATTTAGAAGAAGTATTACAGGTAACGAAGTTATGTTAGCGAAACGAATTATTCCATGTCTAGATGTGAAAGAAGGGCGAGTCGTAAAGGGTGTAAATTTTATAGGATTACAAGATGTCGGTGATCCGGTTGAAATAGCTGAAGCATATAACGAGGCAGGGGCAGATGAAATCGTATTTTTAGATATTACGGCGACCCATGAAGGAAGAAAAACGATTATAGATGTTGTAGAAAAAACAGCAGCAAAAGTATTTATTCCTCTTACGGTTGGCGGGGGGATTTCAAGTGTGAAAGATATGTACAATTTACTAAGAGCTGGAGCAGACAAAGTTTCAATAAACTCAGCGGCAGTGCGAAACCCGAAGCTAATCGAAGAAGGGGCAGAACACTTTGGATCACAATGTATTGTCGTCGCAATTGACGCTAGAAAAGTAGCGGAAGATAAATGGAACGTATACGTCAACGGTGGAAGAGTTGACACAGAAATGGATGCTATAGAATGGGCGAAGCGTGTTGTTAAGCTCGGGGCGGGTGAAATTTTGTTAACGAGTATGGATGCAGATGGAACGAAAAGTGGATATGATCTTCGTTTAACAGAAGAGATTTCAAAAAGTGTTTCCATTCCAGTCATCGCATCAGGGGGCTGTGGTCATACGGATCACATTATAGAAGTTTTTCAAAAGACAACGGTTGATGCAGCGTTAGCGGCATCCATATTTCATTATGGTGAGGCGACAGTGCAGAGTGTAAAGCGAAAATTAAGAGATGCAAATGTTGAGGTGCGGTTATGAAACCTAATTTTTCAAAAGGATTAATACCAGCAATTGTCATCGAAGAAGGTACGAAAGAAGTTTTAATGCTAGCTTATATGAATGAAGACGCATATGAAAAAACGTTAGAGACGAAAAGAACATGGTTTTATTCTCGTTCGAGGCAGTCGTTATGGAAAAAGGGAGAAACATCAGGGAATGTTCAATATGTGCAATCTCTATACTTAGATTGTGATCAAGATTCAATTGTTGTGAATGTGAAACAAGTAGGGCCTGCTTGTCATACGGGGGAGAAGACATGCTTTCACTATCAAATTATATAGGGGGGATACATATGGAAAATGCCTTTAAGTTGCTGTATAAAACAATTGAAGAACGAAAGGAAAGCCCACTTCCTGAATCGTATACAAATTATTTATTTTCAAAAGGAGAAGATAAAATTTTAAAGAAAATTGGTGAAGAGTGCGCTGAAGTAATTATCGCATGTAAAAATAATGATAAAGAAGAAGTAGTGAAAGAAATGGTTGATGTATTTTATCACTGTTTCGTTTTATTGGCTGAAAAAAATATTGCATTGGAAGATGTCATGCGAGAGGTGAAAGAACGAAATGGAAAGCTTTCGAGAGTTGGGGATAGAAGGGAAATAGATACATTATAAGGGGGAATGTATATGAAAGTAGATTATCATCTTCACTTAGAAGAAGGACCGTATTCAATAAGATGGCTTGCTAAAATAAATGAAGCGTTGGAATGTTATGAACCGCTTCAAGAAAGGCATTCTATTGATTGGCTTATGAAAACACAAGAGCGTTTGCAAAAGCGTGTGAAGGAAGGGCCATTTACAAAAGAATGGATGGATCTCTATTTAGAAGAAGCTGTGCGAAAAGGAATAAAAGAAGTGGGAATTGTTGATCATCTATATCGTTTTCATGAAGCGAAAGGATATTATGAAAAATATGTAGATATTAGTGATTCTAAGCTTGGTCGTATACAGAAGGAATGGTTAGATCAAGTAAGGGTAGTTTCACTGTATGATTTTACAAAGGCAATTGAAGAAGCGAAAGAACGATGGAGTAAAAGAGGTGTCACACTTAAACTTGGAATTGAAGCGGATTATTTTCTTGATTGTGAAGGAGAGTTAAAAGAATTATTAGCGCTAGGAGACTTTGATTATGTAATTGGTTCCGTTCATTTTCTAAATGGCTGGGGATTTGATAATCCGGATACGAAAGAATATTTTGAGGTGCATGACCTACGCACATTATACGATACGTTTTTTAAAACAGTTGAGAGTGCGATTCATACAGAGTTATTTGATATTATCGCTCATCTTGATAATATAAAAGTATTTAATTATCGATTGGATGAGAATGAACAGCTTTCTTATTATAAGGAAATTGCCTGTGCGTTAGTAGAAACGAATACGGCAACAGAAATAAATGCAGGACTGTACTATCGTTACCCTGTTCGTGAGATGTGCCCAAGTCCACTATATTTACAAGTATTAGCTAAGTATGGTGTTCCAATTACGATTTCTTCGGATGCCCATTATCCAAATGATTTAGGGAATTATGTACAAGAAAATGTACAAACATTACGAGCTCACGGTGTTACTCAGGTCGCAACATTTACGAAGCGAGCAAGAGTAATGAGGTTGCTTGAAGAAGAAGTAACAAATTTAAAATGAAACGCGATTTTTTGATGAAAACCGTCCTTTTTGTTCAAAATAAGAAAGAATGAAAAGGAGGGTAAGAAATGGCGAAACAACAAAATAAACAAAATGTACAAGTTGCACAGCAACAAGCTTATACGTCTGAAACGAATGCTGCATCTCAATCGGTTATTGAGGAGCAAATTAGCGATACGGTTGCAGAAGGAACTATTGATGTGAAGCTCGGAAAAGAATCGCAGGAAAAAGCGTAAGAAGAGGGGAGAGTTGTATCTCCTCTTTTTTTATGGAAAAGTGTCGATTTTCAAAACTATAATCAAATTCCTTGGTTTTTATATATGGATTTCTTACAATGAAATATAAGAGATATCTTATTTTCTATAGAAGAGGTGTTAGTAGTGGCAAAAATATTAGTAGCGGGAAAAATTCCAGAAATTGGATTAGAACTATTAAAAGATCATGATGTAGAAATGTACGATAAAGAGGAGTTAATTTCTATAGATGAATTAACAGAGCGTGTAAAAGATAAAGATGCATTGTTAAGTTTACTTTCAACAAAGGTGCCAAAAGAAGTTATTGATGCAGCGCCTCATTTAAAGATTGTTGCAAACTATGGTGCTGGTTACGACAATATTGATTACACGTATGCTGGGGAAAAAGGAATTGCAGTAACGAATACACCGAAAGTATCAACGGAAGCGACTGCAGAATTAACATTTGCACTTCTTTTAGCAGCGGCGCGTAGAATTCCTGAAGGGGATACGTTATGTCGTACGACTGGATTTAACGGATGGGCACCGTTATTTTTCTTAGGACGAGAAGTCCACGGTAAGACAATTGGAATTATTGGTCTTGGAGAAATCGGGAAGGCTGTTGCAAAACGTGCGAGAGCATTTGGAATGGGTGTTTTATATACAGGGCCAAATCGTAAGCTTGAAGCTGAAAGTGAACTGGGAGCAACGTATGTGACGTTGGAAGAATTATTACAAACAGCAGATTTTATTACAATTAACTGTGCTTATAATCCAAAATTACATCATATGATTGATGAAGAGCAGTTTAAAATGATGAAGAAAACAGCGTATATTGTAAATGCTTCACGTGGACCAATTATGAATGAAGCGGCACTTGCTCATGCATTAAAAACGAATGAAATTGAAGGGGCAGCTCTTGATGTGTTTGAATTTGAACCGAAAATTACAGAAGAGCTAAAAGAATTAAAGAATGTAGTGCTTGCTCCACACGTAGGGAATGCAACGTTTGAAACTCGTGATGCGATGGCTGAAATGGCTGTCAGAAATATTTTAGATGTATTAAACGGCGAAGAGCCAGTAACACCTGTAAATCAAAAGGTATTAGTCACAAAATAAAAAGAAACCTTCCGGACTCGGAAGGTTTCTTATTTTTCTTTATTCGCTTTTTTAGACGGTCTTTGTCTAATGAATTGAGATAACATGTACAAAATATATAGTGGAATGGCAATGAATAAGAAAACAGAAAAATTGCCAAATCCTGTTTGATACATTGTAATAATGATTCCAACTAAAAATAGTGTAATAATGATGCTATATCGTGGAATTGGTACATCTTTTAAACTTGGGATACGAATGCGGCTCACCATTAAAAATGCGAACGTTACAAATACGGTAATAAGAACGATTTTTGGAATGGTATGTGAAAATAATGTTAAGAAAGCAACAAGCCCTCCCGCTGCTGTAATCGGTACTCCAGTGAAATATTTCATTGAAGTAGAAGATGGTGTTACATTAAATCGTGCTAAACGATATGCCCCGAAAAGAGGGAATAATCCCGCTATGTATAATCCGATGATTCCGTAGTTTGAGAAAGATGTGTAATACATTAAAACAGCAGGTGCTGCACCAAATGTTACGACATCTGCAAGCGAGTCGAGCTCTTTTCCCATTTGTGAATCAACACGTAATAAACGAGCAACACGACCATCAAGACTATCTAACATCATCCCGATAAGTACTAAAATAGCAGCTGATTTATAATATCCTAAAGATGCATAGCCGATTGATAAAAATCCGCTATATAAATTTCCGAGCGTAAATAAGTTTGGAATAGCTGCTCTATACAAAATCTGATCCCTTGCTTTCTGTAATAAATTCTTAATTAGTGTATGAAAGTTTACTTATTTTATCATACCATAAATTTATTCCTCATACGAAAGAAATTACCAATTTGTGAAAGATTTCATAGAAGGATGAGGAATAAATTAAGTGAAAATAAAAAGAGGAAGCAACTTGTATAAAGTTGCTTCCTTTACTATTCAAATTTCGTTGTCATCGTTCCGGTTTTATATCGATTATTAGGATCGAAACGTAATAAATCTCCATAAATTAATTTATCGGAGAGTTTTAATTCTGTTTTTGCTTTTTCAACATACGGCTGACATAGCGTCATGTCAGCTTCTTCACCCGTACTTCTTTTGTAGCACATATTTTTTGTATAAACATACTCTTCAGAAACAAAGCTACCATCACGCATTACCATAAGCGGGTCTTTTTCTTTAATAAATAAGTCAGTTCCAAATTCAACGGATTTATTTGTTTTAATACCAAGTAAATGAAGGAGCGTTGGTTTAATATCAATTTGACCAGATACTTTAGAAACAACTTTTCCTTCTTGACCAGGCACATGAATAATAAGAGGAACGCGTTGTAATTGCATAGAATCGAATGGTGTAATAGTATCTTTTCCTAGGAACTGTGCCATAGCTGCGTTATGGTTTTCGGAAATACCATAATGATCACCATAAATGACAATAACGGAATTATCATACAGTCCTTCTTCTTTTAATTGTTTAATAAATAATTTAAGAGCTTCATCTGTGTAACGAACAGTTGGGAAGTAGCGGTTTACAACACCACTTTCTGAGTTGAATTCATCAACATATTGGTCTTCCGGATTTAGAAGAAACGGAAAATGATTTGTTAATGTAATAAATTTTGTATAGAACGGTTGCGGTAAAGATTTTAACTTTGGAATAGATTGTTCAAAGAACTCTTTATCTTTTAATCCCCAACCGACAGACATTTGTTCCGTTCCTACGTAATCATTTAAATTAAAGTAACGATCATATCCAAGTGTAGGATACATTACATCCCGATTCCAAAACGTTTTATCGTTTGAATGGAAGACGGCAGAAGAATATCCGTATTTCTTTAATTGTTCTGGTGTAGCTGTGTATTCATTTGTTGCATGAGTAAAGAATACAGAACCACGATCTAGTGGGTAAAGTGAGTTTTCAACGATAAATTCAGCATCAGAAGTTTTACCTTGTCCAGTTTGATGATAGAAGTTATCGAAATAGAAGCTATCCTTAATAAATTCATTTAAAAATGGTGTAATTTCTTTTCCATTTATTTTTTTATTAATAACAAAGCTTTGTGTAGATTCCATTGAAATTAAAATTACATTTTTACCTTTTGCAGCTCCAAATAAGTTTTTATCAACTTGCTTGTCTTTTGAGTCTGTATAGTTCTTAATTTCAGAAAATCCATCGCCACTTGCAAATACACGCTCAGCTGAAGACTTGGATTGAAGTGTAATATCAAATAGATGATATGTGTATAAACCTAAATTTTTCACAACAGTTTGACGGTCAAATGAGCGTGAGAACATTTGTGGTTTATAAATAACTGATACAACAATTTGTAGTGCTAATAAAGCTGTTACACCGCTAAAGAAAGTTCGCTTCTCTGAGCGGGAAAGTGGTGTTTTGTCGCCAAATGATGGGAATTTACGCGAAATAAACATTAAAATAATTGCATCTGCAAATAAAAGTAATGTTTTGTACGTAAAGAGTTCTTTTATACTTGTCCCTAAATCAGCCATATTGTTTGTTTGGAATAAAACCGGGAAAGTAACGAAATCGTTATAGAACCCATAAAACATTGCGTTTCCAAATAAAATAAATGACAGTATAAAACTGATTCCAATTATAATTCGGTTTCGGTGCTTAGATGCAAGTAAAGCTAAGCCGAAAAATAAAAGTAACGCAGCTAGTGGATTAATAAAAAGCATGAATTCTTCAAAGAAATTATCAATTTTAATATCAAATGCTAGCTTGTACACAATATATGTTTTAATCCATAGTAAAACGACTGCAACGAGTGCAAATCGCAGTTTTGGAAACAGATGTTGTAGCATAATATACTCCTCTCCTAAAAAGCATGACAGTTCTTGTGAGTCAGTTTGCTTAACGACTCCTTTTATATATATACGAACAGTCCTTTGTTATTATGATTATTATACTATGAGTATCATTATACGAAAATAAAAGGGGGTTGTGGGCTTTTTTATAATAATCGAGTAGAAAAAGATTGGTGGGAGACAATAAAACAGAATTTCTATGTATGATAATTATCGTACGTAGAAAGAATCGCGTGATATACGGAGGTTATAATGCGAAAATTATTATATTTTATAGCATGCAGTAGTGTTATACTTTTTACTTCACCGAGTGTGTCGGTAGCTCAATATGATGCACCTCTTATGGAAGATGCACTTTATTCTGTTTTATTTCCAAAAATAAATAAAGCAATTGAAAAACAATATGGAAGTTTGAAACCTTATCAATGTCCTAAAATTATTAGTTTAAAAAAAGTGTATAGCGGTACATATTTATTTCAAGCAAGTATTGAAGTGACAAAGTATGAACGTGTTGCTGGGAAAATTGCTCCACCATTTGAGAAGGTAACGATTACATTTAATAACGAAGAAGGCGAATGGGAAGTGACAAAGATTTCAGTAAAGCGCTTACCAAACGATACAAAATTAAACTGTAAAAAAACAATATAAAAAATTGTTTGACAAATAAAATGGTCCTTTGGTATTGTTAATAGCAACAATTAGATGTTTGAAAATTAAATAGACTTACCTCATCTACTCTCAAAGGTAGAGGCCGCGATAGGAAAGAGTAAGCTATGGGAGATTTAATGGAATCTGTGATCATAGGTTGAAAGGGACTATTGCCGAAATATAAGAATAACCATCTTATTCATATATTGGGACTACATTGAATAAATGTAGTACTGTCATAAGATTTATTTTATGGAGAGCTATTTGGAGATGTTGATGCGGTTTCTTATTTTGAGGAGATAACAACTCGTTTATTTTTTCAATATATATTTTTCCTAATAAGAAACGCGTGTGAACATTGTTCCGCGCGTTTTTTGTCTATCTAAAAGCGTGCTGCAATGAATAGAAGATTGGGGTTATGAGTTTTAGAGGAAATAAGGGAGGAATTTAAATGTATTTACACGGCACAAGCCGAATTAATGGGCAAGGACACTTAGAAATTGGAGGGTGCGATACGACGCAGCTAGCAAAGCAATACGGAACACCACTTTATGTATACGATGAAGAGTCTATTCGAGGAAAATGCCGAGCGTTTCATCGTGCTTTTAAAGAAAGTGGTTTCTCTTATCAAGTAGCATATGCAAGCAAGGCGTTCTTGTGCATGGAGATGTGCCGAGTAGCTCGTGAAGAGAATATGTCATTAGACGTTGTTTCTGGGGGAGAATTATATACTGCGCTCCAAGCTGGATTTCCAGCATCACGTATTCATTTTCATGGAAATAATAAAACAGAAGAAGAGATAGTGATGGCTCTTCAGGCGAATATTGGTTGTTTTGTCGTAGATAATTTCTTTGAATTAGAAATTTTACACGATTTAGCGATGCAACATGGAAAATTTGTGAACATATTAATTCGTGTAACACCTGGAGTAGAGGCGCACACACATGAATATATTACAACAGGCCAAGATGATTCGAAATTTGGATTTGGCGTTTCAAACGGTCAAGCGATGCAGGCAATTGGATTTGCTTTACAAAAATCAAATTATAATGTGCTAGGGATTCATTCACATATCGGATCGCAAATATTTGAAACAGCTGGTTTTGTTCGAGCAATTGAAGTTCTTCGCCAATTTTTAGAAGAAGTGAGAGAGCAAACAAACTATGTAGTAAAAGTGTTAAATGTAGGCGGGGGATTTGGAATACGCTACACAGAGTCGGATACACCATTAACTCTTGAGACATATGTGCGAGCTGTAACAAGTGCAGTGAGAGAACAATTTACTGTATGTGAATATCCATTGCCAGAAATATGGATTGAACCAGGCCGTAGCATTGTAGGTGATGCTGGGACAACAATTTATACAGTTGGATCTGTGAAAGATATTCCTGGTATTCGGAAATATGTATCAGTCGATGGTGGAATGACAGATAATTTAAGACCTGCTTTATATAGTGCGCGTTATGAAGCAATGTTAGCGAATCGAGGGAATGATGAGAATGAGGAACTCGTTTCGATTGCTGGGAAATGCTGTGAGAGTGGAGATATGTTGATTTGGGATATTCATTTACCAAAAGTCGCTTCTGCTGATTTACTAGCAGTTTCCTGTACAGGAGCCTACGGGTATTCGATGGCGAATAATTACAATCGGATTCGAAGACCAGCCGTGGTCTTTGCAAAAGGCGGAACATCGCAAGTAGTTGTGGAACGCGAAACATATGAAAATATTATTGGGAACGATCGCATACGTATTAAAGAGCTTGTCTAAATAGAAAAGGAGTTGTTCGGATGGGCAATTCCTTTTTTGTAAAATAAAATAATTAAAATATATCGGAAAACTAGGATTGAAAAAAATCAGAATTGTGATAAAATACAAATACAAAGCTTATCAAGAGAAGCGGAGGGAACTGGCCCGAAGAAGCTCGGCAACCTGCTTATAGAAAGCAAGGTGCTAAATCCAGCAAAATGGAATCCATTTTGAAAGATAAGGTAAAATATATTACCGAACAGTCTTTTCGAAATGGGAAAGATTTTTTTTATGAATAAAAAGGGGGGCTGTTCGCGTGAGTGTACGGGAACATTTTGATGAAGTATCCGAGAAGATTGAAGCGATGCTTGCTGATATGAAATATGGTTCAATTACAATTGTTGTGCAAGATGGAAAAGTAATTCAGTTAGAGAAAAGTGAAAAAGTACGTTTAAAGTGAAAAGCGCTGACTAGAAAAACTAGAGGCGGTTTTAACCTATTTTCATTAGGTTAAAACCGTCTTTTTGCTTTTACAGGGGGAAAAAACATGTTGACGTATGAAACGTGGGAAGAAAATGTTGTTTCATTTTCGGAAGAAGATGAAACAAAAGGCGCGTTATCAGTATTAAATTGGGCTTATGAAGAGTATAAAGATGAAATCGTCTATGCATGTAGCTTTGGGGTGGAAGGTATGGTATTGCTGCACCTTATAAACCAAGTAAATCCATCTGCTAAAGTTGTATTTTTAGATACAAATGTTCATTTTCAAGAAACGTATGAATTAATTCAAAGAGTGAGGGAACGATTTCCTTCATTGAATATTATAGAAAAACAGCCAGAACTTACACTTGATGAACAGGCGAAGTTGCATGGTGAAAAACTGTGGGAGAGCAATCCGAATCTTTGTTGTAAGATTAGAAAAATTTTACCTTTAGAAAAATCATTAGTCGTGGAAAAAGCATGGATATCGGGCTTAAGAAGGGAACAATCAGAAACACGTAAGCATACAAAGTTTATAAATCAAGATCATCGTTTTCAATCTATTAAAGTTTGTCCACTCATTCATTGGACGTGGAAAGAAGTTTGGCGATATGTATACAAACATAGCTTGCCGTATAACCCGTTGCATGATGTTGGCTATCCAAGTATTGGGTGTGAGAAATGTACTTTACCTGTAGGGGATGGTGGCGATTCAAGAGATGGTAGATGGGCTGGGAAAATGAAAACCGAATGTGGTCTTCATTATCAATAAGATGAATCTTGAAATAAAGCTAAGAGGGGATATAGAAAATGAGCACAGTAAACGAATTAGTAAACCGTATAGATGAGACATATGAGGTATCACAAATTGAAAAAGAAATTAAATTAGACAATATTGCTTTAAGTGATTTAGAACTATTGGCGACAGGTGGATATAGCCCGCTTACTGGTTTTTTAGGGAAGGAAGATTATGATTCAGTCGTAGAAACGCTTCGTTTAGCAAATGGTAGTGTGTGGAGTATACCGATTACATTACCGGTAACAGAAGAAGTCGCAGAAAGCCTGAAGACTGGAGAGGAAGTAAAGCTTGTCAACAATGGAAATATATATGGTGTTATTCAAATAGAAGATATTTTCGTACCAGATAAAGAAAAAGAAGCGTTACTTGTATATAAAACAACGGATGAGGTTCATCCAGGAGTGAAAAAGTTATATGAACGGCCAAACGTTTACGTTGGAGGAACTATTATTCTAACAAAACGCTTTGAAAATAATCAATTTCCTTCTTATCGTTTAGACCCAATTGAAACGAGAGAAGAATTTAAAAAACGTGGGTGGAAAACAGTAGTCGGATTTCAAACGAGAAACCCGGTACATCGTGCCCATGAGTATATTCAAAAATCTGCTCTTGAAATTGTAGATGGTCTCTTTTTAAATCCACTCGTTGGAGAAACGAAATCGGATGATATTCCTGCTGATGTAAGAATGGAAAGCTATGAAGTACTCCTTCAAAACTATTATCCGAAAAATCGTGTCTTTTTAAGTGTATTTCCTGCTGCAATGCGTTACGCAGGACCAAGGGAAGCTATATTTCATGCGTTAGTAAGAAAGAATTTTGGATGTACACACTTTATTGTAGGGCGTGATCATGCCGGAGTAGGAGATTATTACGGAACATACGAAGCGCAAGAAATCTTCACGAATTTTACGATAGAAGAGTTAGGCATTACACCACTATTCTTTGAACATAGTTTTTACTGCACGAAATGTGAAGCGATGGCTTCAACGAAAACATGTCCGCACGGAAAAGAAGATCATGTTATTTTATCGGGTACGAAAGTAAGAGAATTATTAAGAAACGGTGAGATTCCGCCAAGTACATTTAGTCGTAAAGAAGTAGTAGAAGTGCTAATTAAAGGTTTAAAAAAAGAAGTAGTAACAGAATAGGGAGAGAACGAGATGGATACGAATATTACTTGGCATATAGCTTCGGTTTCAAAAGATGATAGAAGAGTGAAGAATGGACATCACAGTTTTGTAATTTGGTTTACTGGTTTATCAGCTTCGGGTAAATCTACAGTAGCGAATGCGGTCGCTCGTAAACTGTTTGAAAAGAATATTGGAAATTATGTGCTGGATGGGGATAACATTCGCCACGGTTTAAATAAAGACTTAGGATTTTCTGAAAGTGATCGCATGGAAAATATAAGACGTATTGGCGAAGTGGCAAAGTTATTTGTAGATCAAGGAACAGTTGTCCTTACAGCATTTATTTCACCATTTCGAGTAGATCGCAAACAAGTTAGGGATCTATTAGCGGCAGATGAGTTTATAGAAGTGTTTGTAAAATGTCCAATTGAAGAGTGTGAAAAACGTGATCCAAAAGGGTTATACAAAAAAGCGAGACAAGGTGATATTAAAGATTTTACAGGTATTGATTCACCGTATGAGGAACCAGATCGAGCGGAATTAATTGTAGAAACGCACAAGTATTCTATTGAAGAATGTGCAGAACAAATCGTGAAGTACTTACAAGAGCGTAGTTTTGTCCCGTTGTTTGCTGGGAAGTAAAACGCCCACCTCAAAATTCGGCTGGAGCAGGCTGTAAATGCCCGATTGGTGAGGGTTGATTAAAGTTTCACTTTATATAGGGGGATTTAAAAATGAGTTATGAAAAAGTATGGGCTAATAATGAAAAATTAAATCAGACTGAGAAAAATAAATTAGCAAAAGATGGTTTGGAAATTTTTAATGATATTCCTTACTATGCGGAAAATGGATTCGAATCTATTCCGAAAGAAGAGTGGGACGCATTTAAATGGGCAGGATTGTATTTGCAAAGACCGAAAGAAGCTGGCTATTTTATGATGCGTGTAAATATTCCTTCAGGGATTATTACAAATGCGCAGGCGGAAGTGCTTGCTTCTATCGCTGAGGATTATGGACGTGATGTAATAGATATTACGACAAGACAGGCGATTCAGTTTCACTGGTTAGAAATTCAGCAAATGCCAGATATTTTTAAAAGATTAGCAAGAGTTGGGTTATCTTCAGCAGGGGCGTGTGGTGATATAACACGTAATATTACAGGTAATCCACTTGCAGGAATTGATGCGAATGAACTGTTTGATACAACGCATATTGTGAAGGAGGTATATGACTATTTCCAACATAATGAAGAGTTTTCTAACTTACCACGTAAATTTAAAATGTCTATTAGTTCTAACGTTTATAACTCGGCAAACGCAGAGATTAACTGTGTTGCATTTACACCTGCTACGAAAGAAATAGATGGTGAGAAAAAAGTTGGTTTTCATATAAAAGTAGGCGGTGGATTATCAGCCCGTCCATATTTAGCTGATGAATTAGATGTGTTCGTTTTACCAGAAGAAGTGAAGGCGGTAGCAATTGGGATTGCTACTATATTCCGTGATTTTGGATATCGCGAGAAACGTCATTTAGCTCGTTTGAAATTTCTTGTTGCAGACTGGGGAGCAGAGAAATTTAAAGAGAAACTAATAGAGTATACAGGACCATTGCAAAGTAAAGGAGAAAGTGCACTTAAAGGATGGAATGCAGGCTATTTTTATGGTGTTCAAGATCAAAAACAAGATGGATTAAAATATGTCGGTTTTAATGTGCCGGTAGGTCGTTTACATGCAAAAGAAATGTTTGAGATTGCAAGAATTGCAAAGCAGTATGGAAATGGACAAATTCGTACGTGTAACTCACAAAACTTCATCATTCCGAATGTTCCACCAGAAAATGTAACGGGTTTATTAAGTGAACCGTTGTTTGAAGCGATATCTGCAAGTCCGAAATCATTTATTGGTCATGCGGTTTCATGTACTGGTATTGAATATTGCAATCTTGCTCTAGTAGAAACGAAAGAAAGATTACGGAAAATTGCAGAATACTTAGATACAGAAATTGCACTTGATGTTCCAGTTCGAATTCATATGGTAGGATGCCCAAATTCATGTGGTCAACGTCAAATTGCTGACATCGGATTACAAGGGGTAAAAATGAAAACGAAGGAAAAAGGGATTGTTGAAGCATTTGAAATATATGTAGGTGGAACGTTGTTAGATGGCGGTGCCTATAATCAAAAGTTAAAAGGGAAAATAGATGGCGAGGATTTACCGGATGTACTCGCATCATTTATAAGTTAT
Organism: Bacillus sp. FSL K6-0268; assembly: GCF_038005425.1. Classification (NCBI taxonomy): domain Bacteria; kingdom Bacillati; phylum Bacillota; class Bacilli; order Caryophanales; family Bacillaceae; genus Bacillus; species Bacillus sp. FSL K6-0268. Next base: position 1,918,849 of record NZ_JBBOTF010000001.1, on the reverse strand, counting down.
TTTAAAGAGAATAAGTTACCTGCCGAAACATTTTATGATTTTGTCGGACGTATCGGTGTAGATACATTGCAAATAGCTTTAAATAACGTGTTAGAAGAAGTAATAGCGTCTTAGGAGGGGCAATATGGAATTATATCGATTTGAAGCTGTATTAGCGAATAATATCGTTCCGATTGTTGTTGTTGCTCAAAGTGAAGAGCAGGCATTTAAGCTTGCGGAGATTGAGCTTGAAAAGCATTTTTTACCGTTGCCAGAAGTAAAGGAAATCTCCTTATTTGAAAAAAAGAAGATTCGAAAAGGTGCGGCATTTGTTATTCATGAGTAGAGATCAGTAATACGAAAAAATAAAAACTTCCATTCTTATATACGAATGGAAGTTTCATTTTAATAGAAGAAATGAGGAGAGATGATGGGGAAGGTGTATATAGTTGGAGCGGGTCCTGGCGATCCGGATTTAATTACTGTTAAAGGATTGAAATGTATTGAGAAGGCAGATGTTATTTTATATGACCGTCTCGTGAATAAAGAATTGCTTTCATATGCAAAGCCTGAAGCGGATTTAATTTATTGCGGGAAACTCCCGAATTATCACACGATGAAGCAAGAGACAATTAACACATTTCTTATTAAATATGCGAAAAAAGGAAAAGTTGTAACGAGGCTTAAGGGCGGTGATCCATTTGTATTTGGTAGAGGAGGAGAAGAAGCGGAAGCATTAGCAAAGCAAGGTGTACCATTTGAAATCGTCCCAGGCATTTCGTCTGGAATAGCTGTACCTGCTTATGCTGGTATTCCAGTGACGCACCGTGATGCAAGTGCAAGTTTTGCTATTGTGACTGGGCATAGGAAAGAAGGTGCTAAAGAAGAAGTGAAATGGGAAAATTTAGCGAAAGGTGTAGAGACGTTAGCTGTATATATGGGGGTTAGTAATTTACCCTACATATGCGAACAACTGATGAAGCATGGAAAAGATAAAAGTACGCCAGTTGCTATTATTGAGCAGGGGACGACGTCTATGCAGCGCACAGTTGTTGGAACGTTAGGGACAATTGTAGATGTTGCGAAAAAAGAGCAAATTCAAAATCCGAGCATGATTGTAATTGGAGAAGTTGTCCGTTTTAGAGAAAAAATCCATTGGTTTGAGAAGCAAACGGAAAATGCTTATCAAGTAAGTGGAGTGTTGTAAAATGAAAGCCGTCTTATATATATGTCATGGAAGTCGTTTGAGGGCAGCGAAAGAAGAGGCAATTCAATTTATTACGACATGTATGAGCCGTATAGAAGCGGCTATTCAAGAAGTTTGTTTTTTAGAGCTGGCGAATCCTTCTATTGAAGAAGGATTTCGTACATGTGCGAAGCGTGGTGCGACAGAGATTATTGCTATTCCTGTTTTCTTATTAGCAGCAGGCCATGTGAAGAATGATATTCCTTTTGAATTAGAAAAGTTAAATAATCAATACCCTAATATTAAGGTGACGTATGGTAATCCGTTTGGTGTATCAGAGACGCTTATAAAGTCGGTATATAACGGAAGTGATATTGAAGAATATAAAGATGAAGTAACACTTTTACTCGTTGCAAGGGGTAGTAGCGATCCTGAAACTTTACAAGATATAAATCGGATCGCTACTTTATTTCAAGCAGAAGAAAAAATTGCTAAAGTAGAAGTTTGTTTTTTAGCAGCTGCGGAGCCGAAATTTGAGAAGAAATTAAAGGAAGTTGTAGAACGAAAAGAAAAGAACATCGTTGTACTGCCCTACTTGTTATTTACAGGTTTACTTATGAAACATATTGAGAAAGAAGTGCGCCAATATGAATTGGAAGAGATAAAAATCAGTCCATATTTAGGGAAGAATGAAGCGTTTCAAGATATGTTAATTCAGAAAACGACGGAGTTATTGAAGGGAGATCAGTATGTATCCACTTACAGTGCGAGTTAATGAGAAACGTGTTGTTGTTATTGGTGGGGGAAAAGTTGCAGGATTTAAAATTATTCCTTTACTCAAACAAGGTGCAGATATAGTTGTAATCAGTCCAGAATTAGATGCGAATTTAGTAAAACTTGTGGAAGAAAAGAAAATTCGTTGGTATCAAAGAGAATATGAAAAAAGTGATATTAAAAGTGCTTTTTTAGTTGTTGCAGCGAGTAGTGATTCAATATTAAATGAACAAGTTGCTGAAGATGCCGCGGAGAATCAATTAGTAAATGTTATTACAAATCCGGAAAGTGGTAATGTTCATTTTCCGGCAGCGATTCATCGTGGTTTGCTTAATATAGCAGTTTCTACTGGGGGAGCGAGCCCGAAGCTCGCAAAAAAAATTCGAGATGAGATTGCAAATAAATATGATGAGACATATGAATCGTATTTAGATTTTTTATATGAAGTAAGGGTGAAGTTAAAAGATTTACAGTTAGAAAAGAGGGAACGAAATATATTGCTCCAGGAAGTGTTGAAATCAGTATATATGCAAAACGAGGGGAAAAGAGAAAGTTTTTTGCGAGAATTAGAGGAAAAGGTTTTAAAATAATAAAAGATAAAGTGCGCTTTACAAATATAAAAATATAATTTATAATCACAAGTAACTTCAATAGATGAAATCGATGAGCAAGAAGAGTACGTATATTTGATGCGTTCAGAGAGCTGGGGTTAGGTGGGAGCCCGGTACGATAAATTATACAGAATGGGCTTGCGAGAGGTATGTTGAACATTGTAGTAGGCAACCCGGGTTCCGCCGTTAAAAGGATAGAGTATCGGAATTATTCCTGTACTTGAACAAGTGGGATTTATCAATCCAATTGAGGTGGTACCACGGTATTTACATTACATATATCGTCCTCTACATGCATATTTGCGTGTAGAGGACTTTTTTATTTTCTAAAGGAGGTGTGCGAGTATGAAATGAAAGTGTATAATTAACAAAAGTTTAAATATTCAGAAAAGGAGAATTTATGATGAAAGAAACACAGCAATGGACGTCGAAAATAGGCTTTGTACTCGCAGCAGCCGGAGCCGCAGTAGGTCTTGGTGCGATATGGAAATTTCCATATGTTGCAGGTAATGGCGGGGGAGGAGCATTCTTCCTTGTATTTTTACTATTAACTTTATTTATAGGTATGCCTCTTCTAATAGCGGAGTTTGTTATTGGACGTAGCACGCAAAAAGAGGCGGTTACAGCTTATAAAGTATTAGTGCCAAATAGCAAATTATATCCTTGGATTGGTCGTATGGGAGTTGTTACTTGTTTTAGTGTACTATCTTTTTATAGTGTTGTAGGTGGATGGATTTTACTTTATTTATATTATAGTGTGACAGGCAGTTTCTGGAATGGAGTAGCTGATTATGGACAATTGTTTGGTGAAACGATTTCAAATCCGTTAAGTGCGATTGGAGCACAATTTATCTTTATGCTTTGTACAATTTTTGTCGTAAGTAAAGGTGTAGAGAAAGGTATAGAAAAGGCAAGTAAGTACATGATGCCGCTATTATTTATTTTATTTATAGCGATTATTGTTCGTGCGTTAACACTCGATGGTGCTTTTGCTGGAGTAGAGTTCTTCTTAAAGCCAGATTTTTCAAAGCTTACAGCAGATACGATTTTATATGCGATGGGACAATCTTTCTTCTCGCTAACTGTAGGTGCCTCGGTAATGGTAACGTATAGTTCGTATTTAAAGAAAGAAGAACATTTAGCGAAATCAGCAACATCTATTGTAAGTTTAACTGTTTTTGTTACAGTACTTGCAGGATTAGCAATTTTCCCAGCGATTTTCGCATTAGGAGTTAAACCGACTGAAGGACCGGGATTACTGTTTATCGTCCTTCCAGCAGTATTTGCAAAAATACCATTTGGTCAATTTTTCTTTATTATGTTTTTAATTTTATTCTTCTTTGCGACTTTAACATCAGCAATTTCAATGCTTGAAATTGTAGTAGCATCTGTTGCGAAAGGTAATGAGAAGAAGCGTCCGTCAGCATCATTATTAATTGGTATTCTTATTTTTGCAGTCGGTATTCCATCAGCGTTATCATTTGGAATAATGAGTGACGTGAAAATATTCGGGAAAACATTTTTTGATTTAGTCGACTTTTCAGTAAGTAACGTATTGCTGCCGTTAGGAGTACTAGCTATTTCATTATTTGTACCAAATAAAATGAGTAAAGAATTGTTGATGAAAGAATTAGAAGTGACGGAAACGAAAGGGAAAACGTTATTTAACATTTGGTTCTTCTTACTTCGTTATGTCATTCCGGTAACTGTAATAATTGTATTTTTAAATGCGATAGGTATATTTAAAATGTTTGCATAAAAAAGACGGGGATCTACCGTCTTTTTTATGTTGATGAATGTAATAGCCGATTATACGCTTTATAGGCTGTGGTGACTGCGAGGAATGAACCGATTAAAAATAAAACTGAGCCGCCAAATGTAAATATCCGGCCGATATATGTCGTTCTAGCTTCTTCTATTTTTTGTTGTAATTGCGTATTCATATGGATCACCTCGTAAACTATAGGCATTTAGTTATAGTTTATGTAGAATGCCTATATTGTGTGAAGTGTAAATAAAAAACCTCGGTAGGCACCGAGGTTTTTTATAATCCGATATAAGGAGATGGGTCAACTGCGTTTGTCTTGCCGACATTCCATTCTCCAAGATGAAGTTCGAAGTGTAAATGTTGTCCGTATGATTGGCCCGTATTCCCCATAAATCCAAGCTGATCGCCTTGTTTTACAGTTTGTCCATTCGATACGGAACGGCTATTCATATGAGCATATACTGTCGTATATGTTTTTCCGTTTATACGGTGAGATAAGTACACTACGTTTCCGTAACTAGATGATAATTCTGAGCGAATAACAACGCCATCTGCAGCAGCGATAATTGGAACCGTTCCCGAAGCAGCGATGTCAATTCCTTTATGGTTATCTAAAGAACGTACACCGAATCCGGATGTTTTTGATCCAGCTGCTGGTTTGATAAAGCCACCGATATTTGTATCATGTGGTGTTGGAGCTGCTTGAGTTGCTTGAGCAGATTTAGTAGCTTGTTGTTTGCGAGCCTCTTCTGCCTGGCGAGCTTCTTCCGCTTTACGAGCTTCTTCGGCACGTTTTTCTTCTTCAATTGCTTTTTGAACAGCTTGACGTTGATTTTCTAAAATACCTTTGGATTCTTCTAATCCTTCAATCTCTGAATCTACTTTTGCTACTTTCGTATGTAGATCGTTAATAAGAGTTTGTTGCTGTTGTTGGTTATTTTGTAATTCTTGCTGTTTTTGTTCTAGTTTTTGCTCAGATTCTTTCAGTTGTTGTTCTTTTTTCTCAACAGCTTCTTTTTCTGTAGTTACAGCATTTTGATCAGATGTTTGCTTTTTTACAATATCTGTATCGTTGTTTAATATTAAACTTACGGAGTACATATTATCAACAAGATCAGCAATGTTTGTAGAGTTTGTTAATACTTCTGTAATGATATTTGTACGCGGTTTTTCTTGCATAGATTGTAATCGTTGTTTAATAACTTCCTGACGTGTATCTATGTTTGTTTGTAATTGTTCTATATGTTTCTTTTTGTCAGTAATTACTTGTTGTGTTTTGCTAATTTCTTTTTTTGTATCGTTTAATTCAGCCTCGTTTTTATTAATAGAAGTAGTTAATTCATCGATTTTCTTCTGTAATTCTTGAATTTCTTTTTCTATTTGTTCTTTCTCGACTGATTTATTTTGTAAGTCACTTTGTTTGCCTTCTAATTCAGATTGAATGTTAGTTAATTTATCTTGATTCGTTTCAGCGTATACGGGTGAAAGTAACGGGGAAGCAAAAATCGTTCCTGCTGCTAAAACACTAAACGCTGCAAATTTCTTTTTCATTGTTGTCTGACTCCTTTCCCTATGAATGTTATATATCATAAGAAGAAGGGTGTCTATCGTTGTAATCATAATGTAAAGAAAACTTTATAAAATTGCTAAGTTTTGTCGGAATTTATCATTTTTCAACTTTAATTGTCATAGTACTTACATTTTATTTATATGTGTAACAAAGGTGAATTTTTGATTTATTTGTAAAATGCAGGAGGGAAGTAAGAGTTTTTATGGGGTGAAATATTACTTAGAAAGCCAATGAAATACTAGTAAGGAATCGTTCTCATGTGAGGTTTTCTGACATGAGTTTATTTTTTGTCAAGAAAATTATTTGTGTTCGAGCAAAGTTATTTTGTTGTCAGATTTTAAATTTTGATTTATGATTTTTAACAGGGACAAAATGTAGTGAATTGTCGAATAATATGTAATACTCTTAATTTCTTAGTTTTATAGAGATAGAATGAGAGATAGAGTGACACATCGAAGAGGGGGTTACAACAAATATGAAAAGAATAGGACTTGCATGGCAAATATTAATAGGACTTGCACTTGGTATTGCAGTTGGGGCGATTTTCTTTGGCAATCCGGCTGTAGTGAGTTATTTACAACCAATTGGTGATATTTTCATCCGATTAATTAAAATGATCGTTGTACCGATTGTTGTAGCAAGTATTGTTGTTGGGGTTGCTGGTGTTGGCGATGTTAAAAAACTAGGTCGACTAGGCGGAAAAACAATTATTTACTTTGAAATTATTACAACAATTGCAATTATTGTTGGTCTATTAATAGCGAATATTTTCCAACCAGGAAAAGGCGTGAATATGGAGCAGTTAACAAAGACAGATATTTCAAAATATACACATACAACAGAGCAAGTACAAAGTCATTCATTTGCAGATACATTTGTAAATATTGTTCCAACGAACATTATGAAGTCATTAGCTGACGGAGATATGCTTGCTATTATATTCTTCTCTGTACTATTTGGTTTAGGTGTAGCAGCAATTGGTGAAAGAGGAAGACCAGTTCTTCAATTTTTCCAAGGTGTAGCTGACGCAATGTTTTATGTAACAAACCAAGTTATGAAATTTGCACCATTTGGTGTGTTTGCACTAATTGGTGTTACAGTTTCTACATTTGGTCTTGCTTCATTAATTCCATTAGGGAAATTACTAATTGTCGTATATGGAGCAATGATCTTCTTCGTCGTAGTTGTCTTAGGACTTACAGCGAAAATATTTGGAATTAACATTTTCCAATTCTTTAAGATTTTAAAAGACGAGCTGATCTTAGCGTATTCTACAGCAAGCTCAGAAACAGTTTTACCGAAAATCATGGAGAAAATGGAGAAATTCGGTTGTCCGAAAGCAATTACATCTTTCGTTATTCCGACAGGTTATTCATTTAACTTAGATGGATCAACTTTATATCAAGCAATTGCGGCGATTTTCTTGGCGCAAATGTACGGTATTGATTTATCTATTACACAACAAATTACATTATTACTTGTATTAATGGTTACCTCAAAAGGTATCGCAGGTGTACCGGGCGTATCATTCGTTGTATTATTAGCGACACTTGGTACAGTAGGTATTCCACCTGAAGGTTTAGCGTTCATTGCTGGTATTGACCGTATTTTAGATATGGCTCGTACAGCAGTTAACGTTGTAGGAAACTCTTTAGCAGCTGTAGTTATGTCTAAGTGGGAAGGTCAATATGACGCTGAAAAAGGACAAGCTTATTTAAAAGAGATTTCTGAAAAGGGTCAAGCTGCTTAATTATAATATGAACAAGCTCTCACATAATATGTGGGAGCTTTTCTGTATATAGAAGAGGAGCAGACATAATGAAACGTAAATATGGTGACGGTGCTTCGTGGAAGAGACTAATAGAAAAGAGTTATACGGTTAAGCAAGTGGAAGAGGGAATGCTCGGAATACTGGATATAAAAAAAGTGAGAGAGCCTAGTTGTAAAGAATATGATGGTAAAGAAATTTGTATTGCAAGTGATGGGTATACGTGGGTTCAATATTTCATTAATGGAAAGAACTTTGCGATTACAGCTATGTTAGATGATAGGCACAATTTAGTGCAATATTATATTGATGTGACGAAAGAATATGAAATAGACGATCGTGGTTTACCGTATTTTGATGATTTATATTTAGATGTAGTATTATTACCCAGCGGTAAGGTGTATATATTAGATGAAGAAGAGCTAGAGGATGCTTATAAAAGTGGCGATGTCACGAAGGAAGAGTATGAGTTAGCTTGGTACACTACGAAATGGATATTAGCAGCAATAAAAAATAGTGAATTTTATTGGATTTCAATATTGGAAGAAGAAATCGAAAAGTTAAAATGATTGTTGTATTCAAATTTTTGTATAATTACCAAAAAAATCTATACAAAAAATAATTGACTTTTGTTTTGTAAGCGAGTAAAGTTAGGGAAGAAATTATTATTAAAAAATAAATATGAAACCTTCTTATAAAGAGAGGCGGAGGGACTGGCCCTACGATGCCTCGGCAGCGGACTCGATTTCAGAGTGCTGTGCCAAATCCAGCAAGCGTGTGCTTGAAAGATGAGAAGAGTGTTTCTTATAGATGTATAAGACCTCTTCTCATCGGAAGAGGTCTTTTGTTATTCATTAGAAAAAGGTTGAAACTAGGGAGAGATGGTACTTTGAAAGAAACGAGAGGAAATGGTTTAGCTTTATTACCACTTGGGATATTTTTGGCGCTATTTATTGGTTCTGGAATTATTACAGGTGATTTCTATAAATTGCCGATACTTGTAGCGATTTCAATTGCTGTAGGAGTTGCTTTAGTGATGAATCGTAAAGAAAGTTTTAATGTGAAAGTAGAGCGGTTCGCTAAAGGTGCAGGAAATCCAGATATTATGATTATGGTATTAATTTTTGTGCTTGCTGGTGCATTTTCTGAAACTGCTAAAGGAATGGGCGGGGTAGATTCAACTGTTAATTTAGCGTTAACTATTTTACCGCCAGGATTTATCGTAGCTGGAATCTTTGTTATTGGTGCATTTATTTCATTAGCTATGGGGACTTCAATGGGAACAATTGCAGCGTTAGCACCAATTGCTGTAGGTATTAGTGGTCAAACTGATATCTCAATTGCGCTTACGATGGCTACTGTTGTTGGCGGAGCGATGTTTGGTGATAATTTATCATTTATTTCAGATACAACAATCGCAGCTGTTCGTTCACAAGGAACAGAAATGAAAGATAAGTTTAAAACGAACTTTTTAATTGTATTACCAGCGGCTATTATTACAATTGTACTATTAGTAATAGTTACTTCAGGAAGTGATACGCAGGTTAAAGCGCATAGCTTTGATTGGATAAAGATTTTACCGTACGCAGGAGTACTTATTACAGCTCTACTTGGCTGGAATGTACTTATCGTATTAACTGGTGGAACTGTACTATCTGGTGTTATCGGTCTTATAGATGGAAGTTACACGTTAGAAAGTTTCTTTAAAAGTGTAACGACTGGAATGGGCGGTATGATGGAGTTAGTATTACTTGCTATATTAATTGGCGGTATGGTTGAATTAATCCAATATAATGGTGGTATTCAATATTTAATGAATGTATTAACACGTAATATTCGTTCGAAAAAAGGAGCGGAATTTGGTATTGCTGGTTTAGTGAGTATGACGAATATGTGTACAGCAAATAATACGATTTCGATTATTTTTACAGGCCCGCTTGCAAAAAATATTGCGGATCAATATGAAATAGATCCTCGTAAATCAGCGAGTGTATTAGATCTTTTCTCATGTTGTGTGCAAGGGTTGATCCCGTACGGTGCCCAAATGTTAACGGCAGCAGGATTTGCAGCGTTATCTCCGGTTGAATTGTTACCATATGCATTTTATCCAATTTTAGTTGGAGTATGTGGGATTGTTTCTATTTTAATTGGGTTTCCAAGGTTTTCGAAAGTAGCTGAGAAAAAAAAGTATCATAAAACAGCTTAATCTAATATGAACGTTAGTAATTAAAAAACGTGCAGAGAATAGACTCTGCACGTTTTTTTGCGTAAAGGGCTGAATATGACTCGGTCTTAAGTCTGAGTTAAAAACGGTTCTTAAGCTCGTTATGGAAAGATGAAAAAATAGTTAAGATAAGAGTATCAAATCGAAGGGAGGCAAGCACAAGATGAAACAATTTCTAGCGTTTATCGCAGCCGGTATTTTGGCTTTAATTGCTCTTGGTAGTCTTGCTGGTATTGTAGGATTCGCAATCGGAGCAGGAGTTGTATATTGGAGCTATAAATCATTTGTGCGAGCTAAATCATTTTTTGGAAAGTTAGCTTGGGGTATTGTTGGTTTAATCGGTTTATCCATTGCACTTTCTCATTCACCAGCATTAATCGGTATCGCTGCTTTAGTGGTTTTATACTACGGATACCGTGAGTGGAAAAAAGAAAAAGATGTAGTTGTTGAATCTGCTCCAGAAAGTTCTAAACCATATAGCAACTTTGAAGATGAGTGGAACAAATTAATGAAAAACTAAAACAATAAATCAAATTATAATTAAAGTAGAAGAGAGGAAGATTTATAATGAAACAATCTTTATTCGGACGTGTACGCGATGCAATTTTAGCTGATTTTCATAACGTGTTAGATGAGAAGGAAAGAAAAAATCCAATTGCGATGTTAAACCAATATTTACGTGATAGTGAGCGTGAAATAACAAAAATTGAGAAGTTAATTGAGCGTCATAAAACATTAAAATCTAACTTCGCTCGTGAGCTTGAGCAAGCACGTTATTTCGTTAATAAAAGATCAAAGCAAGCTATCGTTGCTCAAGAAGCAGGCGAATTACAATTGCACGAACGTGCGTTAGAAGAGGTAGCTTATTATGAAGGGCAAGTAACTCGATTAGAAGAAATGTATGCAGGTGTTGTAGAGCAAATTGATGAGTTAGAGCGTCGTCTTTCTGAAATGAAAAATAAATTAAAAGAAATGCACGCAAAGCGTATGGAACTAATGGCACGTGAAAATATGGCACATGCAAATCGTCGGATGAATACTGCGATGCATAAAATGGATGAAAATAATCCGTTCTTACGATTTGAAGAAATTGAAGATCACATTCGTGACTTAGAAACTCGTATGAATGAAGGGTATGAGCGTGACACATTTGATATGAAAATTGCAAAACTTGAGCGTGAAATGAAAGAAAAGAATGATGTATCGTTAACGAAAGAGTTAACAAAATAATAGTAGTATATTATAAAACAGGCTTATGATATAGTGATAGGAGAAAAGGTGTTGGAAAGCAATGCCTTTTCTTCTATGTATATGTGACAAGAAGGGGGGGAGCTGAAGTGAAGAAACATTTTTCAAAGACACAATTAATGGGGATGCTCCTCATCATATTTGGGTTCGGTCTTTTTCTTGATATGATACTTGGACATTTTGAACCAGGTGGTCTCATTTTTGCATTTATTATGCTTATGTTTGGAAGGCATTATCGTAAAAAGAATCGTTATGTACGGGGGAATGTATTTTTATTTGTTGGTGGTATCGTATTTTTATTTTTCTTATTTTCATCAGCAGCATTTGTTCTTGTCGTATTTGCTTGTTTAGCTTTAATTGGTTATCAATTGATTCAACAAGGACATCAGCAAAAAGCAATGAAGGTTGAAATTAAAGAAAAAGGGATTATAGACGAAGAGAAGCAAATATATCGTACAGAACCATATTTGAAAAATATGTTTGTAGGCAATGTACGAATGATGGATCATATTTATGAACTTGAGGATATTAATGTTCAATATGGTGCTTGTGATGTGGAAATAGATTTAACAACTGCTATGATTCCAGAAGGAGAAACAGTAATTGTTATTCGAGGTGTCGTTGGTAATATTCGTTTATATGTGCCATATGATATTGAACTTTCTTTAAATCACTCTGTTATTGTCGGCCGTGTGCTCTTGCCAGGTCATGAAGAGACAGGGTTTAACCGCAATGTTACATTTAGAACAGAGCAGTATAAAGAGGCTCCTCGTCGTATTAAAATTATTTCTTCGCTTGTCGTAGGCGACACGGAAGTGAGGAAAGTATAATGAAGAAACAAAAAAATATTTCGTGGATGTATATTCGTTATTCTATGTTGTCCTCTGTTAGTATCGCACTCATTTGTACAATTGTATATGTATGGAAAAGCGAGCAACAAGTGTATGATTTATTATGGAAGGAATCCATCGCTTCTGTTCCAATTGGCTTGTTTATTATGACTACAAGTTTACTTATCGGGGGAATTGTAGGATATGCAATCGGTTACTATATAGAGCAGCGTATACAAGGATTAAATACTTTTCTATTTGAAGTAGAGCGAGGGAATTTTCCGAGTGATGTTTCGTTTACTGCGGATGATGAATTTCATGAAGTGGAGCGAAAAGTAATCGTTCTGGCTCGTCGATTAGAGGAGCAAGCTGGACTCTTTCAAAAAGTAACGAATGAACGAGCTCATTGGAATGAAGAGATGAGACAAGAAGCGATTTCTCAAGAAAGGCATCGCTTAGCAAGGGAGTTGCATGATTCAGTAAGTCAGCAGCTTTTCGCAATGTCGATGATGATGTCAGCGATTAATGAACAAATAACTGAATTTCCAGATGTGACAAAAAAACAATTACAACTTGTTGAAAATATGGTTGTAAATGCTCAATCAGAAATGAGAGCATTGCTCCTTCATTTACGTCCTGTACAATTGGAAGGTAAGAAACTGACAGAAGGTATAGAGGAATTATTAACGGAATTATCGCGAAAACAACATATGAAAATTGAATGGCTTATTGAGCCAATAGAATTAAAAAAAGGTGTAGAAGATCATTTATTCCGTATTGTGCAAGAAGCGCTATCAAATACGTTGCGACACGCGAAGGCAAAGAAAACAGAAGTGCGCCTTCGAAAAATTGATCAATATGCGATTTTAAAAATCATTGATGACGGTGTTGGGTTTGAAGTAGGCGTTAATAAAGCCGGTTCCTATGGCTTAAGATCGATGCAAGAGCGTGTTCATGAAATTGGTGGGACACTCAAGGTACTGAGTTTCCCGGCCAAAGGTACACAAATAGAAGTGAAAGTACCGATTATGCTTGAGAGAGGGGGAGAAGTATGATAAAAGTATTGCTTGTCGATGATCATGAAATGGTTCGTATGGGTGTATCGGCATATTTATCTACACAACCAGATATTGAAGTGGTCGGGGAAGCTGAAAATGGAAAAAAAGGATCAGAATTAGCACTGCAATTAAGACCGGATATTATTTTAATGGACCTTGTTATGGATGAGATGGATGGTGTCGAAGCAACACGTGCTATTATTCAAGAATGGCCAGAAGCAAAAATTGTAGTTGTAACAAGCTTTTTAGATGACGAAAAATTGTATCCTGTTATTGAGGCTGGGGCGACTAGTTATTTATTAAAAACATCAAGAGCAAGTGATATAGCGGACGCTGTACGAGCTACTTATGATGGAGAAACGGTATTAGAGCCGAAAGTTACCGGGAAAATGATGTCCCGTATGCGTCAAAAGAAAGAGCAACCTTTGCATGAGGAGTTAACAGAAAGAGAGTCTGAAATTTTGTTATTAATTGCAGAGGGGAAAAGTAATCAAGAGATTGCAGATGAATTGTTTATTGCCCTCAAAACAGTAAAGACACATGTGAGTAATATATTAAATAAACTAAATGTAAGTGACCGGACACAGGCGGTTATTTATGCATTTAGACATCAATTAACGAAATGATAAAGTGCAACTTTAATCAGTGGGGGACTATCCCCATTGATTATTAGTTTGCATCAAATCTTTTTATTGACGCTAATAAATGTAAGCGTTATCATTAAGTTGTTAACAGTACATACAAAGGGGAGAATGTATATGTTAGTTCAAACTATATTCGGAATGGATAAGTCTAAAAAATTAGGGGATTATGTGAACGCATTACAAGCGCTTTGTGAACAATATAATGTTGAAACAGATAAAATTGCGATTATTGAGGCAACAGAGGAATACTATTTATTTTTAGTAAAGCAAGAAGACTGCTATGATGTTGTTAAGGTAGAAACAGTTGATACGAATATTGAATATTATACGAAAGCGTATAAAATAAGTAGTTTTAATCATACTGCTTATCAAATGTAAAAAAACTCCCTTTCGGGAGTTTTTTTAGGATGCTTTTGCGTCGGTTATTAAGGGAACTTTTTTAGCACCGTTTAGTTTAGCGATAGTAAATCCGATAAGTGCTCCGGCTAATGCTGGTAATAGCCAGCCTATTCCTTCATTATATAAAGGAATAAATTCAAAGTTGGACGTGATAAACGAGACTGGAATACCGCCTTGTTTTAATCCATCAAATACGCTCACAACTGCTGCTCCGATTAAAGCACCTACATAAACAGAGCGATATCCACCGAAGTATTTATGAAGTAACGATAGTAGTACGAGTACAATCGCAATTGGATATACAACAAGTAGAATTGGAACAGAGATTGCGATAATTTTTGTTAAACCTAAGTTGGCAACTAATAATCCTAATGCGCAAATGATACTCGCGAACGTTTTGTATGAAAATGTAGTCAATAATGTTGAAAAATATTGGCTGCACGCAGATACGAGTCCAACGCATGTCGTTAAACAAGCGAGTGTAACGATAAGAGATAATAGGAGCAAACCGTATGGGCCGAATAATTGTTGTACGATAACAGTAAGTAGCTGTCCACCATTTTTTGCATATCCGAGAGAGACACTAGTTGTCCCAAGCCAGCCGAGTGCACCATATACAAGTACGAGTCCTGTAGCGGCAATAAGCCCTGCTTTTGCTGTGGCGATGGCAATGGACTTACGATCATTCACACCTTTAGAGCGAATTGCATTTACAACGATAATTCCAAATGCAAGTGCTGAAATGGTGTCCATTGTTAAGTACCCTTCCATAAAGCCTTTGAAGATTGGAGAAGTTTGATACTCTTGCATAGCTGGTCCTGATTGTCCAAGTGGTGTAAAGACACTTTTAACAAACAATAAGAAAATTGAGAGTAATAAAATAGGTGTTAATATATTTCCAATACGATCGACAAGTTTAGATGGATTTAAACTCAGCCAAAATACGATAGTAAAGAATATGATTGTATATACAAATAGCACTAGGCTGCTAGAGCGGATTGTTTCTGGTAAGAAAGAACTAACACCCATTTCATAAGCAACATTTGCAACACGTGGGATGCCCATGGATGGACCGATGGCAATGTATACAACTACCGTAAAGAAAATTCCGAATAATGGATGAACATGACTTGCAAGTTGCTGCATTCCATTTCCTGATAGAGAAATTGCGATAACAGTAAGTAGTGGTAAGCCAACTCCTGTTAGTAAAAATCCAATCATTGCGGGCCAAAAGTTTTCACCTGCGTTTTGGCCAAGCATGGGAGGGAAAATTAAATTACCTGCCCCAAAAAATAAAGAAAATAGCATAAGACCCGTGAAAAAAATATGTTTTTTTGATACAGTGTTCATTGTTTTTCCTCCTTTTTTAAATTCATTTGTAAGAACACAAAAAACTCGTCCCTAAAGAAAGGGACGAGTTATATTTACCCGCGATACCACCCTAATTTACACATGTAGAAATAAATCTATATGTATACGGCTTTGCAACGTACAACATGATACGTGTTCCTTGTAACGGGGGACGGCCGGTAAGAACTTACTGTAACATTCGGTTCTACTTCTCGGAGATGATTTTCGGTTACGCACTGAACGTTGGCTTTCAGCAAATCGCCAACTCTCTGGGGAACAGTTCTATAACGTACTCGTTCTCGTCAATGAATTTTTATTCAAGTATTCTGACAGTATTGTTGCATGTTTTTTTTAGAAAGTCAATATGTTTTTTGAAAGATATATTTATATACGGAAATATCGAAAGTAATATTCGTTGTTGCAAAAGGAATAATGAATTGTAAAATGGGAGTAAAAATTTGTGGAGAATTGTAAAATTTATAGAGAAAGTTGATATTTATAGGAGTAAAGAAGGGATTATTTGAATTTACAGAGAATATTACAACAATCCACTTGCTGGAAAGAACAAACCAAAAGAGGTGACTGAAATGCTTGCGATGGGAGTATTATTTGGCATTATTGCTATAATTGGTTTTATGTGGTTATATTATTCGCGTTCGTTTAAACAAGCAGAAGTTTTACTCTTTCAAAAAGGTAGTTTGTTGACAAATCAGTCTAGATATTTAGTATGTCCGAAGTGTGGAAGTGCACAGGCCAGAAGTGGAGGATATCAAGAGTGTTGCAAAATTAGATTATGAAAGGAAGGAAGCCTCACATTATTTTGTGAGGCTTCCTTCCTTACAACTTCATGGCGCTCCAAATTGTCCATCGATCTCTTTCAATAATAGGAGAGACGTTTTGTAATGTGGTCTGTATATGTTGTAGAAGTTGAGAAAGTTCATCATCTGTTAACTCATATAGAATGGATCGACCTGTTCGAGGAGATAAATCTTGTAGCAATGCTTCTACAGAATCATGTATTTTTCGTACTTCCCATTGTGTTTGTGTGGGAAGCACGTGAAGAGAATGTTTTTGTAATTCTTTCTGTATCGTGTTGGTTTTTGGACGTCTTTTTGACTCTATTTCAATGAGTTTTGGAAATATAGAGAAAAAATATCCACGAATGTGTTCGGGACTTCCTGGAACTGTACAATCTTCAATCGTTCGATCTTGTAAAATAAGTACACCGTTTTTATTTAATATACGAGAAGCTTCACATAAAAATGTAGGAATGTCTTGTAAATGATGAATAACTGCGCGCGAAATAACTATGTCGAATGTTTCGTTAGGGTATGGGATATTATGTGCATCACCGTGGATGAAAGAAATATTTGGGAAATTGTTGCAATTTTCTTTTGCAGCTTGTAATATTTCTTTTGAAAAATCAAGTCCCACAACATTTTTGGCTCCCATAAGAGCGAGTTCTTTCGTATAAATCCCGCCACCGCAGCCAATATCAATTATTTGCTTGTTTTGTATGTCTGTAATGTTTTTTACCATTTCAGCCCAAGAAATATGAGCGTTTCTTGTTGCGTATGTGTATTTATTATTTGCATCATGAAAATTAATGGACATGATAAAGACCTCCTTTCAATGATTAGTATAACTTATTTAATAGGATGTCACGTTTTTGTTTTATGTATGAAGATTATAAGAATTTCTTATCGTAAAAGGAGGATTAATTTGAAAGGGAAATATGTATTGTTGTTATTTGTTATGTTACTAGCAGCTTGTGGTCAAGCTGAGCAAAAACAAGAAACAAAAAAAGTAGAAGAGACGGTGAATGAAGTGAAAGAAACAATAGGGGTAACCGTTATACAAAAAAAACATAAAGAGAAAAAGTTGCAGGAATCAGAAGCGAAGTTAGTAATAGACATTTTGGATAAAGCTGAGAAACAAGAAATAACCGGAAGCTTCGGTGAACCTGAATATGAAATACAAATTAGTAGAGAGGGGAAAAAAGAAACTTATTATGCATGGTTAAGGGGAGAAGATAGACGAGGATGGGTGCAATATAAGAAAGTTATGTATATGTTGAATGAAAAAGATACGGAAAAGCTTTTGGCTATATTTCCAAATGTTTCAGAACAAAAAGAAGAAGAGGTGCAGGTAGGTCCTTTAACGGAGGTAACAAAAAAAGATTTGCAGATTACCGCGTTTCATATTAAAGCAGGCGATCAAAACGTGAATTATATGGTACGGTATACGATTTCACAATCACTATACAACAAGTTAGTGAAGGAACAAGAATATTATTTGCAACTCACTTTCCCAGAAAAAGTTCAAAAATTAATTGGAGCAAAAGAGAGTGAAATGATTTTAGGTGAAAAAGTAAAGGAAGGGTATAAGCAATATGAATTGCATGCTACTGTGCAGGTAAAAGGCGCTTCAGAATCACAATTAAAATCATTAGAAACATATTACGAAAAGTATGATTTAAAAATATTAAACAGTGAAAAAGAAAAAATAGGTGTGTTTCAAAATATAATTAAAATCGTTAAAGAGTATGGTGAAAAAATGAATTTCCAAAGATAAAGTGAGAATTTAATCGGCGGAGGCTGCTCATTTCTCATTGATTAATAGTCTTTGCCAATTCGGCGTTGACTCTCACTTAACTTCTTTGTTTCAACTGAATTTTGGGGTAAGGCCCTTATTGGCTGTAACTGAATTGTAAATTCTATATAGCCTTTCCTAGGAAATGATAATAGAGAGGGGAGAAGAACACCCTCTCTATTATTTTGCTTTTGCAGATGGCTCATTCATTGATTTTCGTGTAATAAGAAATGAAATCATAAGAGCGGAAAGAATGATAAGAGTGATAAGTAAGTGATTTGGCAACCAATCTAATAATAATACATAGCTCACTGTATAAAAAATAAGAGTTGAAGCTAAAAATGATAAAACACTTATTATGAGAGATTGTAAATTCATTCGTATATACCTCCTTTATTTATATTTTTGGCTAAAAATGGATTAAATAAACATTATTTCTAACAATAGAAAAAAATATGTCATAATAAAGAGGAGAATAATTTTTGATGAGCTTGTATGACTCGTTACAGGGGGTTAAAGGAGAGAGATGAAAAATAATAAAAAAGGATTATGGGGAATTATTGTTGCCATAGGATTATTTTTACTGTCTAAGTTAAAGTGGGTATTTGCAATTTTTAAATTAGCAAAGTTTTCAACGGTATTTAGGGTTCTGGTGCAAAGAAAGGATACGTTCCCAAGAAAGAATGAGGATTCCTACTGGAATCATTCTTTACGCTGTTAATCCAAATAATTGATGAATAAATTCTTTTTGATTTTGAACAGACTGATTCCGTAAATCAACCTGTTCTTTTTTTATCATATGCATGGCTTCTACTCCTGCAAGAATACATGTCGCTGTGGCAAAAGATTTAAATCCTAACATAGAGCGTACACGTTTTTTAATGAACCGGTGGTCTTGCTCCACTACGTTATTTAGATATTTTATCTGTCGAATTTGAGTGCCTAACGGCACTTTTTTCTCTTTCTTTAATTTGGTGATGGCAACTGGATAAGCAGGATTTTTATCAATTGTGATGGTACGAGGTTTTGAGACATGAAAAGACTGCAAAGCTTTTTTAAAGAATCTCTTTGCAGCCTTATGATTTCTAGTTTTGCTGAGATAGAAGTCAATCGTATTTCCCTTAGAATCAACAGCACGGTATAAATACATCCATTGCCCTTTTACTTTTATATATGTTTCATCCACTCGCCATGAATCATTTGTTTGTTTCAGGTGACGTCGAATACGTTTATCCAGTTCCGGTCCGTATTGATGAACCCAACGCATAATCGTTGTATGAGACAAAGATAACCCTCGTTCCTTCATCATTTCTACCAAATCACGAAAACTTAAGTTGTACCGCAGGTACCAACGTACTGTTAATAAAATAATATCTGGTTGATAATGTTTCCACTTAAATAAATTTTCTGGTCCCATACTGATCACACACCTTTTTGAAGTAGTAATACCAGTATAGCCAAATTTGAAAAACACATTTCAAACATTTTGTTTTTTTGCACCAGAACCGGAAAAAGAGTTACAAATAGGTGAACTTCAAAAAATGGAAGTGTTAGAGTATCTTTTACCGAAGTTCGAACCGTTAGATTATGTTCCATATGAAGATGAAAAAGATGAGTATACAATTCACATAAGGGAAGCATTTGAAGCGTCAGAAAGAAAATTAAATAAATGGAAAATAGAAAAAGAACAACAAGAAAACTATTATAAAGTGGATGCGAAAACGAAATGGACAGTATTTGCTTGTTATATCGGATTAATGGCTATACTCGGTTACACAGCTTATGAAGGATATATTGTTTTACAAGAACATTTGCCAACGAGAAATGTATAGAAAAATATTGTCGAAATGATAGGAAGAATTTATACAGGAAGTATATTTCTACGAGAGAATGTTACAAGTATAGCCATACATTATAATATCTTTAGTAGAGAAGGAGTTCTGTATATGAAGAAATTGCTACGTGTATTCGGGATTATTATCGTAATGATCATCGCGAGTTATAGTCTTATGAAAGTGCTGTTACATTATGCGAATAAGCCTGCTGAGGTAAATACAATAGCTCAAGTAGAAGATGTGCAAGAAGAGACAAAAGTGCTAGATTTTATTCGAATGACACATGAAAGCTATAATAATTTCTTAAATTACGGTAAAGCAGAGAATTATACAGACGGGGATTGGAATCAATTTAAGCAATGGTTTCAACAACAAGAACCATCTTTCAAAAATATACATACGGAAATAAAGAATGAAAAAATAAAACGCGATGTAAATAGAAGCTATGAAATTGTAAAAAAAGGTGTGGAACTTCAAAATATTGAGTATGTAGTGTATGCCCACCGTGTATATCATGACTTGGATATTATCGTAAATAAATATAGGGGGGAAACGAATATCTGGGGGTATACAGAGTTTGGCGAGGGGAAAGATATAAAAGTAATTGAACAAGCTATACAAACAAAATAATAAGCTAGCTAGAATTCTAGTTAGCTTATTTTCTTTTGTAAGTACAATGTTCATATATTATTCACAAAAACAACGTGTTAATAGTGATTAAAATCACAATCTGCATTATAAGATTCAGTTAAACTAAAAACAGTTAAGGAAATAGAGGAGTGGGATACAATGTTAAGTGCAAAAACAATTGAAATCGTAAAGTCAACAGTACCATTATTACAAGAAAAAGGCGTTGAAATTACAACGAGATTTTATGAAATTTTATTTTCAGAACATCCGGAGTTATTGAATATTTTCAACCATACGAATCAGAAAAAGGGAAGACAACAACAAGCGTTAGCGAATGCTGTTTATGCAGCTGCAACGTACATTGATAATTTAGAAGCAATTATTCCAGTTGTAAAACAAATTGGTCATAAGCATAGAAGTTTAGGTATTAAAGCTGAGCATTATCCGATTGTAGGTACATGTTTACTACGTGCCATTAAAGAGGTCGCAGGTGCACCTGATGAAGTTTTAAATGCATGGGGAGAAGCATATGGTGTCATTGCTGATGCATTTATTAGCATTGAAGCAGAGATGTATGAAGAAGCTGCACATAAAGAAGGTGGATGGAAAGACTTCCGTAACTTTGTGATTGTTAAAAAAGTGAAGGAAAGCGATGTTATTACGTCATTTTATTTGAAACCTGAAGATGGAGGGAAAGTTTCTTCATTCATCCCAGGTCAATATGTAACGGTTCAAATCAATATTGAAGGTGAGACATATACACATAATCGTCAATACAGTTTATCCGATGCACCTGGGAAAGAATATTATCGTATTAGTGTAAAGAAAGAAAAAGGTGTAGATACACCAGACGGTAAAGTGTCTAATTACTTACATGAACATGTAAAAGAAGGAGATGTTTTACCAATAAGTGCACCAGCGGGAGATTTCGTGTTAAATATGGATTCAACATTACCAGTTGTACTAATTAGTGGTGGAGTAGGGATTACACCGATGATGAGTATGTTAAATACGTTAATTGAACAAGATTCAAAACGTAATGTATATTTTATTCATGCAGCAATAAATAGTAATACACATGCAATGAAAGAACACGTTAAGGCAGTAGAAAATGAATATGAACAAGTTAAAGCATATACTTGTTATTCTGCACCGACTGAAAAAGATTTAGAAATGAAGAACTTTGATAAAGAAGGTTTCGTTGAAAGCGAATGGTTAAAAACTATTATTCAGACAACTGAAGCAGAATTTTATTTCTGTGGTCCAGTAGCATTTATGAAGCATATAAATGCTGCACTAACTGATTTAGGTGTGAAACAAGAGCATATTCATTATGAATTTTTCGGCCCAGCAACAAGCTTACAATAAGACAGATGAGAATAAACAAAAAAACGAGGTATTTATTTTACCTCGTTTTTTATTTGTTCTCGTAATAAACGGTTAACTGTTTCACGGCGTATGCCTATCAGTTGACCAATTTCAGTTTGTGTTAATATTTCATATATAGGAATGTCACCTAAATATAATGTGAACCATTCTTGTAAACGATGAAGACGTTCTTTCGGAGAGACAGTTGTCAATTGATCAATTCGTTGTTGCATCATTCTTAATTTAGATTGCAATTGCATAGCGATGTTGGCATACGATTCGGGATTTGCTTGAAGTCTCTCGTACCATTCACTACTAGTGATCGGTTCCACTTCTGTCTTTATTAAAGCGATAGCTGTACCGTGATATTCTTTCGGTGAAATTAAAGAATGATGAGGTATCGTTTCACCTGGAACGATAATGTTGAATAAAAATGGTGTTCCGTCTTCTTCTAGCCGAACTACTTTTAATAAGCCTGTTTTTATAAAGTATAAAGGACCGTCCTCGCCTTGACGGAATAGTACATCTCCTTTGTGTAGAATCAATGTTAGCCCCCCATTAATATGTTTCTATTTCTTCTATTTTAGCGTATATGTATATAGACAATATGCTATTTCAACAGCAATTTCATTGACGAAATGTATGCTATTACAGTAGTATACTATTTAGTGTGTAATAGTACTAGCAATGAATACGCTGTAGGGGGTTTAGTATATTGTTAGATGCGATAAGAATGACGGATATGAGAATTCCGGCGAATGCTATCATTCATGTAGAAGAGATGAAAGGTGGAGTCGTTTTATCCGTTGAAGTAGACGGCCAAATTATTTATACGATGGCTTATGATGAAGAAACAGATAGTTATGCTGAATTATATGATCGAAACGATAAGAGGGCGTGCCAAGTACATGAAGACTTTATGGGATGGTCACTTCTTCACTAAAAAAGATGTCAATATGACATCTTTTTTTATTAAATCGATAGAATATACAAAGAAATGAAATATAAGGATAAAATTTGTAATAATTGATTTTGCATTGTTAGCACTCTGTAACTGCAAGTGAACTATTTTTTCGCTATCATAAAGATAACAGTCGCAGTTATAGGAGTGGTCAACTTGAAGAAAGTACATATTTCAAATTATATGTTATTAAGTGCTTGTTTAATTTTATTTGTTCTCCTCGGAGGATTTTTATATTCATGTGTATAAGAAAAACGCATTCTAAAAAGAATACGTTATAAAAGGGAAATAATGATTAATCTAGTTCCAAGAATAATTAACGTAATACGTAATAAATTAATTACGGCGTTACCACTCAGTTTTGTATTAATGTAAGCCCCGATTTTTCCGCCGATCCATGCACCAGGAATAAGGATTAATGCATAAATCCAGCTGACATTTCCAAGTGAGATGTGAGTTGCAGAACTTACAATTGCTGATAGAAATACGATGAACATTGAAGTTGCTACTGCAATATGTGCTGGGAATGCAAAAAGAAGCATCATTGCTGGAACAAGTAAGGCACCGCCACCAATTCCAAATAACCCAGATATAAACCCAACTATAAAGGCGATAAAGATAGCAAGAAACGGTGGGAATTGGTAGTGTACAGCATTTCCATCATTATCTGTAAAAGAACGCTTAATTACAGACGTATTTGAGAGGGAAAGAGGTTTTAATTTGTCTCGAAGCATAAGTAGAATTGAGACGAATATAAGGAAAATCCCAAAGTATAAAGAAAATGTGTCTTGGTTTAAAAATTTATTTGCCCATGATCCGATAATACCACCAGGACCGCTTCCGATAAATAAAATAAGTCCACTTTTATAATCCACTCGCTTATGCTTCATGTAAGTAAGGGTAGAAGATAGTCCTGTGAAAACGACTGTTACCATAGAAGTCCCTACTGCAAGTTGTGGTGATAAACTGTGTAATCCAATTAATAACGGAACAATAATAATTCCGCCTCCAAGCCCAACTAGGCTGCCGACTGTCCCGGCGATTAGTCCGATGAAAAGTAACATGATGTATTCCAAAATTGCCAACTCCTCTAAATAACTTATCCACCAATTATTATACACGCTTTTTAATGAGAAATAGGCTTGTTCACAAAAAAGTCGTCTTCCTAGAAAAATAAGGAAGACGACTTTTGATTAGAAAACAAAATGTAATAGGTAGTAAAACAGAGCAGCTAAAGAAGCTGAAATAGGAAGTGTAATAACCCATGTAATTAACATACGTTTTGCAGTTCCCCATTTTACCCCCTTCACACGGTGAGAAGCACCAACCCCTAAAATAGAAGAAGAGATAACGTGCGTCGTACTAACCGGTAAGTGAATGAATGTTGCACCGAAAATAACAAGTGATGATGATAAATCGGCAGCTACACCATTTACAGGACGAATTTTCATAATTTGTCCACCGACAGTTTTAATAATTTTCCATCCACCGACAGAAGTACCAAGTCCCATTGCGATAGCACAAGATAATTGTACCCAGAACGGGATATCGCTAGAAGTATGATAGTTATTAGCCATAAGAGCCATCGTAATGATTCCCATTGCTTTTTGTGCATCATTCGTACCGTGTGTATAGGCTTGTAATGCTGCAGTGAAAATCTGGAATATACGGAAGTTTTTATTCGTTTTCGTTAAGTTAAAGTTTTTAAAGACCACTTTAAAAATACTGTAAACGATATAACCAATAACGAAAGCGATAATTGGTGAAATGATTAAAGCTTCAAGAATTTTAATGAATCCTTTAAGGTTTAATGAGCTAATACCAGCAGCAGCAATGGCTGCACCTGCGATTGAGCCAATAATTGCATGCGAAGAACTACTTGGGATACCGTAGTACCAAGTAATTAAGTTCCATGCTATCGCCGCAAGCAAAGCAGCTAAAATTACAAGAGAACCATTTTGTAAAGCAAATGGGTCAACGATATCTTTTGTAATCGTTTTTGCTACACCTGTAAATGTCATTGCACCTAAAAAGTTCATAATAGCTGCCATAATAATTGCATGTCTAGGCTTTAGAGCTTTCGTTGAAACAGCCGTTGCAATAGCGTTTGCTGTATCGTGAAATCCATTGATAAAGTCAAAAGCTAAAGCGCAAATGACTACTAAAACGGTCAGTATCAAGAGTGTATCCATGATCAAACTCCTTACGCGTTCTTCATAATAATTGTTTCTAATACGTTTGCAACGCTTTGACAGCTATCAGCTACTTCTTCAAGCTCTTCGTAAATCTCTTTAAATTGAATAATCTTAATCGGATCTTTTTCACGAGAGAATAAGTGCTTAATCGCATGACGACGAATATCATCGCATTGTGATTCGTAATCCTTAATCTTAATCGCGTTCGTACGAATGTCGACTAACTTCTTTTTAGACAGTAGTTCAACAGAGTTTGCAATCTCAATCGCACATTGATTAATTGCTTCCACGAATTTAATCATGTATTCATCAGCTTCTGTAATAGAATACATTTCGAACAGACCAGCACTGTGATCTAATCCGTCTAATACATCATCCATACTCATTGCAAGTTGTAGGATGTCCTCACGTTCAATTGGAGTAATAAACGCTTTGTTTAGCTCCATAATGATTTCGTGAATAAATGAGTCACCTTTTGACTCATACTCTTTCATGCGCATAGAAAACTCTTTTAAATCGCTAGCATTTTTAATTTTATACTCCACGAAAAACTGCGCGCCTTCTTTTAAATTTTCGGAAACATTCATTAACATTTCAGAAAATTTATCTTTTTTTGATTTAAAGACCATTATTGTTACCCCCACAAAAGTAATATATGTAAAATATATTGGCTAATCAATTCTAACAAAAAACTGTCGTTTTTTAAAACATTTTATCGAAAAGTTTACAAAAACTTAACATAACTCTCGTTGTTCTATTAATAATATTAATATCCAATAGTGAATATCTTACTTGTAGAATGTCCTTTTCTTGCAAAAAGTATGAATGTAAAAGAAAAGCTTTACACTATAGGAATGACTACGTTATTATAGTAAATTTAAAAGGCGGTATATTCTTCCTTTTAAAAAGAAGAGTGTAAATAAATGAAGGAAGTGAACGAATGAAATTGAAGAACACTCATTTTAAAAAAATGCTTGAGTGGTTCAATAAGAGGAAGAAACTTCGTAATTCATTAATTGTATTGGGAAGTGTACTCATTACTCTATTTATTGCTATAAATATAATAATATCCATTCAAGACATATCTGAATTAAAACAAGCTGTTCCACAACCGACTTTAATTTATGATGCAAATAATGAGGTCGCAACTAAATTAGCTTCTTCGAAAACAGAAGGTGTTAAAAGAAAAGATATTCCTGATATTATGGTTCAGGCAATTGTTGCAGTAGAAGATAAGGGTTTTTTTAACCATCATGGTATTTATTATAGTGGAATTATAAGTGCAGTTTTTAAAAATATTACAGCAGGAGAAGTTGTAGCAGGGGGAAGTACAATTACACAACAGCTTGCAAAGAATGTATTTTTGACACAAGATCGTACATTTTCTCGTAAAATAAAGGAATACTTTTTAACCAAAAAAATAGAACGTACTTATACAAAAGATGAAATTATTGAAATGTATATGAATCAAATTTATTTTGGGGAAGGTGCTTGGGGAATAAAGAGGGCAGCTAAATCTTATTTTGATAAAGAGGTAAAAGATTTATCAATTTCAGAAGCTGCAACGATTGCAGGTTTAATTAAAGCGCCGTCTGCGTATTCTCCTTATAAAAACTTTAATAAATCAATTGAACGACGTAATGTCGTATTAAGTTTAATGAAGGAACAAGGATATATTTCTGAAGAGCAATACAATAAAGAAAAAGAGTCAGGCCTTGTATTAAAACGTGGGGTTGATGATAAATACAAAGGTAAATACTCCCAATATGTAGACTATATAGTTAGAGAAGCGATGGATAAGTATGAATTAACACAAAATGAAATTTTAGCAGGTGGTTATCGTATTTATACAGAGCTTGATCCGAAAAAACAACAAGCTGTAGAAGATGTTGTGAATAATGATAGTTATTTCAAAGATAGTGGCTCAGATCAACTTATGCAAACGGGTGTAGTCCTTATAAATCCAAAAACAGGCGGTGTTCCAGCTTTAGTTGGAGGTAGAGGACCATATCAGTTTTTACAATTTAATCATGCTACGCAATTAAAAAGACAGCCAGGTTCAACATTAAAGCCTCTAGCTGTATATGTACCCGCTTTAGAACAAGGGTATGAAGTATACGATATATTAAAAGATGAACCATTTCATATTAAAGAATATGAACCGAAAAATAGTGATCAGGCCTTTCATGGTAATGTGACAATGTATGAAGCGGTAGCAAAGTCGTATAATGTTTCCGCTGTGTGGCTATTAGAACAAATAGGATTAGATAAAGGATTGAAATCTTTAGAGCGATTTGGTATTCCGTTAGTACCAGAAGACCGTACGTATCCAATTGCTTTAGGTGGGATGCATGTAGGGACATCACCATTTGTAATGGCCCAAGCATATAGTACATTTGCTAATGATGGGGTTCAAGTAGAGGCTCATGCAATTAGAGAAGTTCAAAATGCTGAAGGGGAAATAATAGGGAAATGGTATAAGAAAGAGACACGAGTGACGAGTGAGAAAATTGCTCAAAAGATGACGTATTTATTAAAAGGTGTTGTAGAAAAGGGAACAGGTGGAAAAGCGAAAGTTACTAATGTTGATACAGCAGGGAAGACAGGGACTACTCAACTTGTAAATGGCCCGAGCGTAGGGGCAA
Source organism: Bacillus sp. FSL K6-0268 (assembly GCF_038005425.1). NCBI lineage: Bacteria > Bacillati > Bacillota > Bacilli > Caryophanales > Bacillaceae > Bacillus > Bacillus sp. FSL K6-0268. The sequence continues at coordinate 1,891,214 of NZ_JBBOTF010000001.1, read as the reverse complement.
AGGACTCGTGGTTTGTAGGATACACACCAGATTTAGTAGGTGCAGTTTGGGTAGGATATGACAAAACAGATAGCGAGCATTATGTTCCAGGTGGTAGTCAAATTACAACGACGATGTTCCGGGATATCATGAAAAAAGCAAATGCAAACCCAGCCCAAAAAGCGTTCCAATTGTCGTTAATATCTGAGGCGGACTATAAAAAACAATTGCAAACAATTGAAGAAGAAAAGCGAAGAAAAGAAGAAGAAAAGAAAAGGCAAGAAGAAGAAGAAAAAAGGAAAAAAGAACAGCAAGAGTGGTTTAATAAAGTGAAAGAGTGGATTCCATCGTTATGGTAAAAGAAAGAGGCGAATTTCGTTATTCGCCTCTTTCTCATGTAAAAAATGAAGTGAGCTCATAATTAGTGGGGTAAATGCTACTATTCATTAAGAGTAATGTTGGTACTGCCAAAGGATTGAGAATCGTATGTGATGATTATTGTTCCTTTACTAATCGGTTCGTATGGTAATTCTTCTTCATAACTACCATTATTTTCATTATGGATAGTCAGCGTGATTTCATCAATTCCTTTATTTGTATACTGATCTTTAATCGTTTCAGTAATTTGAAGTAGAGTTTCGTAACTAGAAGCTTTCGTAATAAGCATTCCTTTTATAACTTTTTTTTCATTATTTGTGGAATTGGAATAAAGGATGTTGTTTTGTTTCGTATACAAAAGTGTGTATGGAACTGTTTTTCTCTCTGCTTTTGAAATAGTAGAATATTTTAGAGTTAAAAAAAACCCTACACATAAAATAATGCATATCATAAGAGCAATCCAAATGCGTATCGGTGACATAACTCTCATTTTTCATCCCTCTTTCATATCTTTGACTTCATTATTTATCATACAAAATGAGGATTAAGATAGAGTAAATTTGAGGTAAAGAAACGTAAAGAAGGAGCACTTATCCTCCCAAAATATTATCGGAAATTGTGGTTAGTAAATTCGGAGTACAGATAGTGTCGCAGTTGTATCGCCCGTGTTAGGAATAGAAATAGTATTTGCTGTAGGTTGTACAGAAATCGTTGTACCAGCTTGTAAAGTAACAATTGTAGAGAAAGAAACAGCACTACCGATAACATTAGTTGAAAAATTACGAGTAGGTGGTTGGCCATTGAATGAAATACCGAATCCAAACGGTGAAGAGCCTGGGAAAGTTGTAGATGCCGAGAAACTAATATCATATACGCCTGTAAAGTATGTGTAGTGTCATTAAAGTTAATATTATTTATTTCAAAAACTTGATTTAATTGAATATTAATTCCAGTTGATATTGTTTGAGCATTGGAGTTTCCTATTGCAGCTATAGTTACCCGAATCGGAGTACCCGCTGGTCCAGTAGCGCCTCCACCTAGGAACCAGATCCATATTGAACTAAGACAGCTTGAATAGCTTGGCCGAGAGCTTGAAGAAGTCTAACAAATTATTTAAGTTCGGACTTAGAGATGTTGATATAACTACAAGCTCTTACTTCGCAACAATCATTACCATAAAATACTTTCCCTTTATTTTTGTTGTTTATCTTTGCATTCCTTTCTTTCATAGAATAATAGTCGTTACTATATATTATAATGAAATTTAAATTAAATTCGTGATGGACAAACTACTATTTCTCAAAAAATAAGAAGTTTACCTACCTAACACGAACAATAAAGAAGTAGAGAAAAATCTATATGTTTTAAAAAACTCCCTTTAATTGTTAGAGTGTGCTTAACAATTAAAGGGAGTTAATAGAACAGCATTCTCATTTTATAAGTTAATTGCTTCACGATTTACTTTAGGTAAAATCGGAATAGAAACAGTGAAGGTTGTACCGTCTGGATCACTAGTCATTTTGAGCGTACCGTTATGATTTTGGATGATTTTTTTTGTTACTGATAAGCCTAGTCCTGTCCCCGAATCCTTCGTTGAGAAGAATGGATCAAAGATATATTCTTGAATAGCTAGAGGAATACCAATTCCATTGTCTGTGAAAGTAATCCGAACGAAGTTATCTAGGCGATAACTAGTGATTTGAATAGAAAGAGGCTTTTCGCCTTGAGCATCGACGGCATTTTGAAATAGGTTTAAAAATACTTGAACAAGTTCATGTCGATCAATATTGACTAAAATATCATCTAATTCATTAGAAAAGTTATAATCAATTGAAATGTTATGCAAGAAGACTTCACTAGCTAGTAACTGTTGAATATAGTCGCATAAAAATGTATTAATAGGAAACGGTTCTCTTGTAAATTCACGTGTTTTTGAAATGGCTAAAAATTTTGTAATAATACTATTTGCACGATCTAATTCAGGGATAAGTAAGCTTTTAAATAACTCTTTATTTGATGGAGAAACACTTTCTTGTAAAAATTGTAAGTATCCTCGTACTGTCGTAAGAGGGTTTCGTACCTCGTGTGCAATTCCGGCTGAGATTCGTCCTGCTAACGAAAACTTCTCTGCATCACGCTCTGTGTTTAAATAATGAAAGACACTAATAACCCTAAAAATCTCCCCGTTATAATCGCGAATAATTCGGTTGTTTATAATGCCATAGTTTTTGTCTAAAACTTCTTCATTATATATTTCTGTTCCCGTTCTTAATGTTTCAATCGCTTTAATTTTTTCTTCCGGCAAGTTTAGTAATTGTTGAATCGGTTTTCCGATAATATCATTTCGTATTACACCGAAATCATCTGCGGCAACTTGATTACATAAAGTAATATTCCCTTTACTATCGACAAAGGTTACATGATGTGAAAAGGCATCAAAAATATGTACAAAGTGTTTTTCAAGTTGTTCAAATAAGAATAATGAATCACAAGTAAGTTGAAAATGAGCCTCTTTATTCTCTTTTGGTATTTCTTGAATGGAATGAGTTGCTCTAGTTTTCTTTATTTGTAAACCAATATGTGGATTTTTGTATGTGAAATGATGTGGTAATTGATTTACAAGTTCTTCATAAAAACGCACTTTATTTTCTAGTTCTTCAATTCGTTTTTCATGAGATACAGTAGCATCGTTTGGAAGCATAAATAAATAACCCCTCATTTTAAAAATTCTTCCATATAGTATATCATATTTTAATAAGGATACTCTTAAAGAAAGGGCCACTTAATGAAATTGATTAGCAAAAGTGTTTGGGGAGTGAATAGAAGATAAAGTTAAAAAGGGAGGAATATATGTGCTGTTCATTGGAGTGACAGGATGGGGAGATCATGATTCTTTATACGTAGATTCCTATGAAAATAGAAATAAATTACGAACATATAGTGAGTATTTTCCTATTGTGGAAGTGGATAGTTCATTTTACGCGATGCAACCTGCACGAAATTATATAAAATGGGCAATGGAAACGCCGAAAGATTTTTCTTTTGTCGTAAAAGCGTATCAAGGAATGACAGGACATATGAAAGGGGAATTTCCTTTTTCTACGTTTGATGAGATGTTTGATGTGTATAAGCAGTCCATTCTTCCTTTAATAGAAGCTAATAAATTAAAAACAATTTTATTTCAATATCCACCATGGTTTGATTGCAAAAAGAAAAATGTAGATTTTCTTCGATATACGAAAGAAAAAATGGAAGGTTTACCATGTGCAATAGAATTTCGAAATCAAACATGGTTTTATCCAGAAATGAGAGATAAGACGTTACAGTTTCTAGAACAGGAGAAATGGGTTCATACAATTTGTGATGAACCACAGGCTGGGATAGGTTCTGTGCCACTCGTATTAGAGGTTACGAATTCAAACATGGCATTAATACGTTTTCACGGTCGAAATGTTCATGGTTGGCTTGATAAAGGGGAAAATTGGAGAGCGGTTCGTTGTTTATATCGCTACAACAATAAAGAACTGGAAGAATGGGTGGAACGACTAGAGCAATTAAAAAAGAAAACAAAGGATATATACGTACTGTTTAACAACAATTCAGGTGGGGATGCAGCAGATAATGCGAAACAGCTTATGAAAATGATGAACATTACATATGGTGAGCCGAAGCCGGAGCAATTAAATTTTTTTGAATGATAATAAACAAGAAAGGCACTGTACAAACAGGGGGAATGTACAGTGCCTTTCTATATGAAAAAGAGGGGTAACAATGTTACTGAGCGTTTGGTTGATTCATCAATTGTTGGCTTCATAATAAATGATAATGGTTATCATTATCATTGTCAATGGTTTTTCTAAAAATATATAAAAAACTTTGTATATTTTAAATAGAGATAAAAAAAGAACAGCATTAATGCTGTTCTTTTCCGTTGATGAATTGTTGTAAATCAAAAGGAGTTATCGCCTGGATAAATTCTTTTGAGATAAGTGTTTGCACGAGAGTGCTCTCAGAGATAGAAGCACCTGTTTTCTTTTCGTAAGCTTGTTTTAATAAATCAAGTTTTTCAGCCGTTTCTTTTGGTAATTCAATTGTAAGTGTGTTCATAATTTCTCCCCCTTATTATTAGAGTACCACTACAGTATAGGAGAGACAAGAAAAGAGAATATGAAATATAAAAAAGGTTACCAAATTTTCAAATGGTAACCTTTTTTATGTATAAGAGTTATTAAGCAATACCGATATACTTTAAAGTTTTTGATGGAGTACTGTGATCAAAGAAGTGTTGTAAAAATGCAATATCAACACCTGATTTGTATGCACAATAACCCCAAGTTTTTCGAAGTGTATGTGAGCTAATCCCTTCTAATCCAACTTCTTTTGCAGCTTTGTTTAAAATGTACCATGCATGTTGTCTCGTAATAGATTTTGTTCCTTTTTGAGATTTTAACAATGGTTCATTACGTTTCCAAGTTTTACGTTCTTTCATGTAGTCTTCGATTGCGTGCTGTAAGTCTTCATTTACAGCAAACCATTTATGTTTCTTCACTTTTTCATTGTAAAATAAAATGGAATGGCGAACATTTTCATTTTCATCGATTACATCACTAACTTTTAATTGTAAGATTTCACTTACTTTTAAGCCAGAATTTACAGCTAATACGAATAATAAGCCATCACGTTTCGAAGATTGTAAAAGTATATTTTTGATAGTTTCTAATTGTTTTTCATTTTGAATAGGTTGTCCTGCTTGTTTCATTTCACGCACTCTCCTCTTTTATATGTGTAAAGGAAAGGATTAACTTGTTTCTTACTATAAAGGGAGAGTGTGAATTTCATGTGAACTCCTAGTGAAATTAAGACAAATTATTTGACTTCTTTTACTTTTTGTAAATTGAAATAGAATACAACACTGTTAGTCGTATTATACACACCGTACTCGGCATGATGGAGGTCTAAAATGTTTTTTACAATAGATAATCCGAGACCGGTACCTCCGGTGTGACGGCTACGTGATGCATCTAGGCGATAGAAGCGATCCCAAATTTTTTCAAGACTTTCTTCAGGGATAGGGTTTCCTGTATTTTCGATTTCGATTTTTACGGTATCTTCTGCTTCTATAATGGAGACTTGTATTTTTTCTCCATCCGGCGTATAGCGGATTGCATTACTTAGTAAGTTCACAACTACTTGCTCAATACGGCTACGATTTGCTTTAACAAGTATAGAAGGGTCTGCATCGACGTTCACTTGTAGATGCTTTTCTTCCATGCTAAATAATAATTTTGTATAGACTTGTTGCGTTAATTCACCAATTGAGAACGTCGTCATATCTAGTTTGTAAGTACCAGATTCTAACTTTGCTAATTCTAACATTTCAACAATCAGCCTGTTCATATTTTCTGTTTCTTCTAAAATAACATCAGTATAATACGAAGTATCCTTACTAACACCATCTTTAATACCTTCTGCAAAACTTCTAATTACACTCAGTGGTGTTTTTAATTCGTGTGATACGCCAGAAATGAATTCTTTTCTTGTTTTCTCTAATTGACGTTCACGTTCAATGTCTTGTTGTAACTTTGTATTGGCAACATTTAATCGATCGATTCGATCTTTTAAATTTACAGATAATGTATTGATACTGCCGGAAAGCCCACCAATTTCATCGTCGGCTGTAACAGGTAATTTCTCGCTGAAATCAAAATTAGCCATTTTTTTTGTAACACGATTCATTTTAATTAATGGCTTAACAATGATTTTTGAGTAGTAGAAGGATAACAAAATAATAACGAGAAACACGATGATTAAGGCATAAACATAATAGTCTTTTAAAACTAGCATCGCTTCATTAACGGGTTGTAAAGACGCTATCGCAAAAGCATATTCTGTAATCTTTCCGTTTTCTATAATCGGCTTTACAAAGATACTATTTTTTATATTTTCGCCGCCATCTAATATGAAAGTGTTTAATTGGTTCGAGTTAGAAGTGCCATCTCTAATAATATCTGCAAAATATTGAACGGCTTGTAATGTTTCAATATCATTTGCAAGACGAACCTCAGCTTTTGATGGGAGCTGTAACTTAGTTATAACACCTGTAAAGACGATACGAGTTGTAGATTTGTATCGGCTTGCAAGTCTATTCTTAGAAGGATTACCATTAATTGACTGAAAATCCGAATAGAAATGTTCGTTTTGCCATTGATTATAATTCGTTCCTAATTTTTGTGGTGTAATAATATTATTCTCTTGTACGACTCCATCAACATTAATTATTACATCTTTTTTTAAACCTAAATTTTCGAATTTATTATATTCTTCTGGTGTTAAAAGGTTATTGAGTGGAATGGAATACTGTTTATTATTGTTGGGATTAAATACATCGATATAGTAATTGTTATCACTTTTAATAATACCGTTAGAATCCAAAAACTGCATATCGGCATTTGTTTTATCATGAAATTCTTGTTTTAGTTTTCTAACTTTCTCATAACTTTTATCACTTTTGTCATAATTATCTACGAATTTTTCAAAAGCAGTTTGAACTGTTTTTACTTTTTTATTAATATAAAATTTCTCTAAAAATAGAGATTGTCCTAGGAAAAAAAGTAGGAATATTATTGTAAATAAAGTTGATGTTAATAAAAATAGTTTAAAGACGATACTTCTGTTTTTCACTGCGTCACCTCTTATGAGAAATACTGTAAATGATTTCTTTATCCCGCTCGGGCAATAAGACTTCCACTTCAAAATTCGGCGAATACAAGGGAGTTAGTAGGTGGGAGATCAACTGTCCGTAAAAGCCTGATTGGTTCAACTAATAATCAGTGGGGGATGGAAAAAACCCACTGATTAAAGTTTCACTTTATTATAACAAACGTTACAATAAAGTAGAGGGGAGAAATCTGTCTCTTTATAAAATAGTTATTTATAAAAAGTCACATAAAAAGAACTCGCCAGACGTATGACAAGTTCTTTAGTGTATTATTGTTGAATTGCTGCATCTAAAGCGATTTCAATCATTTCGTTAAATGTAGTTTGACGCTCTTCAGATGTTGTTTCTTCGCCAGTGAAGATGTGATCGCTAACTGTTAATACAGATAATGCATTTACGCCGTATTTCGCTGCTAATGTATAAAGAGCAGTTGTTTCCATTTCTACTGCTAATACACCGTAATCTCCAAGTTTTTTAACCATGTCCATGCTTTCGCGATAAAACACATCTGCTGTTAAGACGTTACCGACACGAACGTGTAATCCTTTTTCAGTTCCAGCATCGTAAGCTTTCTTTAAAAGATCAAAGTTTGCAGCTGGTGCGAAATCAAATCCTGGGAATGTTAAACGGTTCATATTAGAATCAGTACAAGCCGTCATTGCGATAATAACATCACGAACTTTTACATCTTTTTGAATTGCACCGCAAGTGCCAACGCGAATTAAATTTTTAACTCCGTAGCTTTGGATTAATTCGTTTACATAAATAGAAATAGAAGGAACACCCATACCTGTACCTTGAACAGATACACGTTTTCCTTTATAAGTTCCAGTAAAACCTAACATACCACGTACGTTATTATAGCAAGTAACATCCTCTAGAAATGTTTCAGCGATATATTTTGCACGTAATGGATCACCTGGTAATAGAATAGATTCAGCGATTTCGCCTTGTTTTGCTTCGATATGTACACTCATGAAAAGTCCTCCTTATAATGTATTGATAGAAATCAATATCATTTGCATTATACACTACGAATCCTTTCAATTAAAATCTTTTTATTATTTGTAATATGTGCAAAATAGGAGGATTTCATAAATCATAATCTAGAATATATAGCTTAAGAAGTTTTATGTGAACAGAGACAATAAAAATGGTAGGTGATGTTTTGAAAAATCTTGTCATTGGGCTTATTGCGTTAGTACTTATTGTGGCAGGAGGATTTTACATAAAAAAATATCAAGAAAACGAAGAGATTGTAGGAGATGTTCAGGAAGTAAAGTGGGATGTGTCAAATGGAAAGGGAAATGAGAAAGTAGATATTGTATTTCAGTTGTTAAACAAAAAGAATAATGAAATTCGTGGTGTAAATGATCAAATACGGGCAGTGATTGTAGATGGACAGTTAAAACACATACAACAAATTAAACCTACATTTGCAGGGAACGGGTCATATAAGTTATCTTCCAAAATAGCGAAAGATGAAGAATATACGATATTTTTATACGAAGATAAAAATAAGTCCGTAGAGTCATTCGCTAGGAAAGATTTTGGTAGAACGAAAGAGGAGAACAATAAGAAAAAAGTGAAATTTCCAATCGACAGTGTACTTACAAAAAAAATAGGGGAGTATGAAGTTTCTCTTTTATTTGGCGCATTACATCCGAATGAACCAGTTACGTTAACATTTCAGTTTCAAGCGAAAAAGGGTGAAAAATTGAAATTACATTCAGAGAGAGGAGAAGTAGAGTCACTCTATATCGTGGATGAAACGAAGGAGAACTTTTTATACGCTATGCCTGTGGATACGGATGAACAATTACAATACCGTATTACATTTCCTGCCGAGGGTACGTATAAAATGTGGGGGAATTTCTATATAAATGGTAAGAAATATGAAAAAGAATTTATTGTACAAGTTCAAAAAAGAAAAAACAGCTAAGAATTTAGCTGTTTTTTCTTTTTCCTATTAATTTTGTTACAGAGAGCATTGTAATTGGTAAAGAATGATTCTTCCTAAATGCTAAATATTTACCGCTCCATGCTGGTTTATATTTTTCTTTAAAATGTCGTAATCCGCTGAAACTATACGTATAACGAACGTTATTAAAGATTGCAGCAGCCACTCGTTCAGACCAGAAAGACTGTGTGGATAAACCAACATTTGAAAGTGGTGCCATACCAATATTAAAGGAGTGGTATTCATTTTCTTTTGCCCATTGGAATAAGTGGATGAAAATTGCGTCCATAATGCCGCTAGGCGCATCTGGATAATATCGCATTAAATCGACAGATAATGATCCGTTTTGATATACGGGCATGAATGTTGTGAATGCAATAATTTTTCCATCCGCATCAGATAATGTTGCAATGGGAGCGCGACTAATATATTCACGATCGAAGTATCCGAGTGAAAAACCTTTCTCTTTTTTTCCACCAAGCCATGCATCTGAAACTTTTCTTAACTCTTCATATAATTCGTCTGAGAAAGGTGGCTCATGAATAGAGAATGTATAGCCTTCTCTTTCAAAACGGTTGAAAGTAGCTCGCATGCCAGCGCGTTTCTTTCCTGTTATTGTAAATGTATTTAAATCAACAACAGCTTCTTCACCGAGCTTAAAGAAGTTATAACCAAAATCGTGATATAAACTCATCCATTTACTTTCAATTTGGTAGAATACACAAATGTATCCAAATCGATCAGCCTCAGCTAAAAACTCTTGCAATACAGTACGATAGGAGGAAGGGTCCCCGATTGGATCACCTAGTACAATAAGTCGTTTTCCAGTTATTGAGAAGAGAATGAGTGCTTTTCCATCACTACTGAAAAAGAACTGTTTATCTCCTAAAAAACCTAAATGACTAAGTACATTTCCACCATGTTCATCTAAGAAGTTTTGTAATCTTTTATCATTAGCTGGTTGCCCGGGAAATTCATTTCGATAACGATTTGCAATGAGTGAACCAATTAGTAAAAAAGTAGGAACAAAAAAGGCAGCTGCTAATGCACTTCGTTTCACTTGTGTAATATTACGAACGACAAAATCAGGTTGGAAAGCTTCTTTTGCACTTGCAAATAAAATACCTAAGTTTTTATATAAATATAACGTTACAAGTAGGAATATAAAAACTTTTACGATATCGGAAAGTGAGACTTCCATTTTCTCACGTACAAACCTTTTACGAAGCATATACAATACAGCGAGTACGATTAATAAAATAAAAGTTTCTTCAACATCAATTCCTTTTAGTGTATTAAAAATAGCCGCTCCAATTAAAGAAACAATCGTCATATAATAAGAACGTTTTGTTCCGTAATATATCCCTCGTGAAAGAATGAGGAGGAGAATACCGAATGTTAGCGATAAGCTAAAAGAAAATTGAATAAGATGTTTTGGAGCTAGAATATGTAAGGCGTGTGCCCGATTTATACTTGTCGGTAGAATAGTTGATAAAATAACCATTAAGCCAGCAAATACTGTTAAAGCAGCAGATGCCCAAGAACCTAACTTTCCTAGAAAGTCACGCTGCAAAGTCCATATAACACCAGTTGTCTCTAATGCAGGCGCAATAAAGGGTTTATCTTCAAACTTTTTAATGGCTACTCCTGTCATTTCAAAAGCTGCAAAAATGAGACCAAGGCAGAATGGTAAGATGTAATAGACGAGACGATATAATAACATAGCAGGAAGCAAAACACCTGTATCGATGCCGTATTGCCCAAGCCCAGTTAAGAAGACAAGATCAAATGATCCAAGACCACCAGGAACAAGACTAACGACACCAGCTAAAGCAGCAATGACATATACGCCTAAAAACTTTTGGAATTCGATTTCAATGCCAAATAATAGTAATATGACGTACATAACAATACCAGCAGATACCCATTCGACTAATGAAACTAATGAGTATAAAACAGTTGGGTTTTTCTCCTCTTCTTCTTGTCCCTCTGTTTGCATCGCTTTTCTATTTTTTAATTTAGAAAATCCGATATATATAGGGACGAAAAGAGCAAAGAAGATAAGAACAGGCCATAGCCATGGTTTTTCATGCAAAATAAATCTCGTGTCTAATATTCCGATAAGACCAAGAAATGAAAGAATGGCTAATCCATTAATAAAGGCAGTTGTCATCCAAGCGATACTTTTAATAAGTTTTCCATTTTCTTTTATGTATGGACGATAAAGCATTGTGCGTACGCCAGCTCCAACTAGACCACCAAACCCGATAAATCCATTTAAAGTATTAGCAATCCACGAGATACGGAAAATCTTTTGGACAGGGATATCAGCTTTTAAGTAACGAAGCATAACATAGTCATAAAAGAACATTGTTGATACAGCGAATGCACCAAGTGTAATTGCTAAAAAGACTCCTCCAGTTGGAATGTTTTTAATTGTATCAATCGCTTCTAAAAAAGAAATGCCCGCTAATTCTTTTTTTGCTTGAAAGAATACAATTGTTAATACAACAAATGGGAAGATAATTTTCCCGATTTGTAAGAAACGTTTCCATGAAAACGACATAAATACAACTCTCCTTGTATAAGAAAACTGAGACAATAATATTATTATGACAAACTTCAAGAAAAATAAAAAGGTAAATTCCTGTATAGGGGAGCTATTTTTTATATAGGTATATTTAAAAGAATATTTTGTTTATCAGAAAATTAAGTTAGAATAAGATGAAAGAAGGTGGAGGGGAGTATATGATTATAAAAGGTTATGTAGGATATGAGTTAGAAAAGGCGAAACCTAATACATCAGAAGATTTTTTTAACAGATCTGAAGTGACATATATATTAAATGATAAAGAGAAAACTTTTTCGGTTTTATACGTTCGATATTTTGAAGAAGTTTTACAAGAAATTACTCCTTTTGAAGGAAATCCAGTGTATAAAGTAGAAGAACAAAACATATATTTGCGCGATATTGTAGCGATATGTTGTTTAGTGAAGGATAGGGAACTTCGTGCGCAAAAACGTTTGTATTTAAATAACCTGGAAGAATTTCAACAATATTTTGATGAGGGAACGGTGTCGAAAGTACAAGAAATATTGGCTGAATTACATAAAAATAAAAGAGTAGAAATAGCGTGAAATGGCAAAGGAGAGAGAAAAAATGTCTAATTTGATGGTTGAAAATCAAACAGAACAAGTTTCTATATTTTTAGAAGATGCTATTAATTTGATAACCAATTATGTAAATTATCATACGTTGCCTTCTTTATTAGAGGAAACACCAGCAGGGAATGAGCAATATTATAAAGGGTTATTAGCATCAATGAGACGACTTCTCGTTTTTTGCGAAGAAGGACATGATGCATGTTTTGTTTTGTTGAATAGTCAGCCATTTCGAAAAACAGCAGCTGAAAAAATTTTATATAAGATTTACCATCAAGTAATTGCAGAGTTTTTTTCACCAAAGAGTGATTATTGGTATGAAAATAGTCGGTCTGCATATACAGGGAAAAATTCTATCGTTTTTCAACAAACACCACCTGCATCTTTGGGGCAAGTGATGAAGAGTTTAGAAGGTAAATTTCAATTGATGCGTGAAGAACTAGAATATTATGAGACGGATTATCAGACAAAGATGTTACACAAATATTGATTGCGGAAAAGAAGCTAAGGTGACTTAGCTTCTTTTCCTTTTGTACAGTTATATAAGGGATTTTCATTGAATATAGTTAAGTGGATAGCATTAGGGAGGTGCAACATGAATCAGCAAGGTGTATTTACAGATTACTTTCATGAAGTAGAAAATTGGTGTGAAAGTGTTCTTCACGTATTAGATAGCCGCGCAATGGAAGTGTATGATGTCCATATGCTTGCTTATAAAATTCAGGCGTTGTTAGAGCGTATGAAAGAGCATGAGTATGAAACAGATGCAGAGTTTATGTATGAAATAAGTGATGATGTAGAACATATTCAGCATCACTTGCAGGAAGTATTTATGCAAGAAGAAGAGGAATATGAATTATATGAAAGAGGGGATAGCGAACGAGCTGTTCCAATTGGAGGACATACACTCCCGCCATTACCTTATCCGTATAATGCGTTAGAACCTTATATTTCTAAAGAAATTATGATGTTACACCATGATAAACATCATCGGAGTTACGTGGAAGGATTAAATAAAGCAGAGAAGATGATGGAAGAAGCGAGAAAAACAAATCAATTTGATTTAATTAAGCATTGGGAAAGAGAAGCGGCTTTTCATGGGTCAGGTCATTACTTACACACGATATTTTGGAATAACATGAAAAAAGACGGTGGTGGGAGTCCAAGAGGTGCTTTTTCACAACAAATCGAACAAGATTTTGGGAGCTTTTTACGTTTCCAAAAACATTTTACAGAAGCGGCCTCTAAAGTAGAAGGTTCAGGCTGGGCAATTCTCGTTTGGGTGCCCCGGTCTGGAAGGTTAGAAATTTTGCAAAGTACACTTCATCAATTATTTACACAATGGGATACGATACCACTCCTTGTACTAGATGTCTGGGAACATGCGTATTATTTACAATACCAAAATCGAAAAGATGAATATATTAAAAACTGGTGGAATGTTGTAAATTGGCCTGATGTAGAAAAAAGGTTTGAAACTGCGAAACAAATTGAATGGACACCATATTAGACGCAAATTCTCTGCGTCTTTTTTAATGGAAGCAGAAGGAAGATTTCGTTCATATTTTAAAAGGCCAAGCATACACTTGTACAAAAAGTGCCAAAAGGACGTGGGGGGAAATATGAGACGAATTTGTGTAATCATTACGCTTCTTATTATGTACGCAAGCGTTATGCCGATTCCTACATATGCAAAGATGAACAGCAATGTCAGTGCTCGAAATGCTGTATTAATGGAGCAACAGTCTGGTCGTGTATTATACGGAAAAGCAGAACATGAACCTCAAAAAATTGCTAGTATAACAAAAATTATGACTGCCTTGTTAGCTGCTGAATCAGGGAAGATGAAAGAAATGGTGTCAGTTAGCAATGAAGCGGTGAGGGTGGAAGGATCAGCAATCTATTTAAAGCCTGGACAAAAAGTGAAGTTAGAAGATTTAGTATACGGACTCATGCTTAGATCTGGTAATGACGCAGCGCAAGTAATTGCTGAAAGTGTGGGTGGGAGTATAGATGGATTCGTATATTTAATGAATGAAAAGGCGAAAGAAATTGGAATGAAAGATACTCACTTCTCAAACCCTCATGGTTTAGATGGAGATGGATCACATTATTCGTCGGCTTACGATATGGCGTTATTAACGAAGTATGCAATGGGAAACGAGTCATTTAAAAAAATCTTTGGAACAAAAACGTATAAATCCGATTCTTGGGATTACCCGTGGAAAAATAAACATAAGTTGGTAACGTCTTATTATGAATTTGCAACAGGAGGAAAAACAGGCTTTACGAAGAAAGCAGGAAGAACGCTTGTTACAACGGCATCAAAAGATGGACTAGATTTAATTGTCGTAACTTTGAGTGCTTCTAGTGATTGGGATGATCATATGAATCTATTTGATAAAGGATTTGAACGTTTCAAGCAAACGAAAGTTTTAGGACAAGGAGCAATTGCTGAAATAAATGAAAAGAAGTATGCCAACCATGTTTATACGAAAAATAGTTTTTCCGTGCCGTTAACTGAAGAGGAAAGAAAGAACGTATTATTAAAAGTTGAACTGGATAAAAGTATAACGCTTGAGGATGGAGTAAAGGTTGGAAAGACAGATGTTTATGTTGGCAATGAGAAAGTTGGAGAACGGAATTTATTTTATAGTAAACGGAAGTTAGTAGCTACAACGGGACTTTACTGGAATAATGTGAAAGAAATTTTTTCTTACATGATAGGTGTTGGGAACAATGGTTAATCTCGTATGGGTAGCGATGGCTGTCATTGGGATTGTATACGCCATGATAAATGGAACGATGGAAGAAGTGAATAAGGCTGTATTTGACGGAGCAAAAGATGCAGTAACGATTTGTATAGGACTTATTAGTGTTTTAGTATTTTGGCTTGGTTTAATGAAAATTGCAGAGGAAGCCGGATTGTTAAAAAAATTAGTTTCACTTTTTATGCCGATAGTAAAAAGGTTGTTTCCAGAAATACCAAAGGATCATCCGTCCATGGGATTTATTCTATCAAATATGATGGCAAACTTTTTTGGTCTAGGTAATGCAGCAACCCCTCTTGGTATTAAAGCGATGGAACAACTAAAAGAGTTAAATGGAGGAAAGGATTCGGCGAGCCGTTCTATGGTGACGTTTCTAGCATTAAATACATCAGCTATTACATTAATTCCTACGACAGTCATTTCAATTCGAATGACATATGAATCAGCCAATCCTACTGAAATTGTTGGGGTAACATTTATTGCACAAGTACTTTCTATGATTGGAGCAATTTGGATTGACCGCTATTTTTACCGAAGAAGGAGTAGAAAGGGGCGGAAAAAATGAGTATTGTAAATACAATTTCCTTATGGGTAATCCCTTGTGTAATTGGTTTTATCCTTTTATATGGCACGATAAAGAAAGTGCCGACGTATGAATCGTTCGTTGAGGGAGGAAAAGAAGGGATTCAAATTGCAATTTCCATTTTACCGTTTATGGTTGGAATGCTTGTGTCTATTTCTATATTCCGATCGTCAGGTGCGCTAGATGCAATGATATCAGTAATGAAGCCAATGCTAGATTTAATTCACGTTCCAGCAGAAATCGTTCCATTAGCACTAATACGTCCTATTTCAGGTTCTGCTGGTCTAAGTATTACGACTGATTTAATTGCTACATATGGGCCAGACTCATTCATTGGGAGATTAGCTTCTACGATGCAAGGGAGTACAGATACGACTTTTTATATTTTAACAGTATACTTCGGAGCTGTTGGTATTAGAAAAATGGGAGATGCATTAAAAGTAGGTCTTTTTGCAGATTTAATCGGGATTATTTGCTCGATTGTCTTTGTTTCCCTATTGTTTCAGTAAAGCTATTCATTTTTTATGCTATTTCGCGTATAATACGTATACGACCACTATTAAGGTGTAGCTTAATAGTGGTTTTTTTATGCAGTATTTTTGACAAAATGATGAACTTTTATTGTGAGAAATATGAAAAATATGGACAATAATAAAGGATAAAAACATGATTTGACCTTTATATGTTTAATATCATCGCTATGTTGTTTAAGGGAGATGGAGCGAATAACCGTAAAGCGTATGCGGTTGCCAAGTCTTTCTAATGTAAGGTAAGATAAATTCGAGGTGAAAAAAAGAAATGGAACGATTACAAAAAGTGATTGCGCAAGCAGGTATTGCATCGAGAAGAAAGGCTGAGGAATTAATTCAGCAAGGAAAAGTGAAAGTTAACGGAAAAATAGTGAAAGAGTTAGGAACAAAAGTAACTCCTCAAGATAAAGTAGAAGTAAATAACATCCCTCTTGAAAAAGAAGAACCTGTTTATTTTTTACTATATAAACCAACTGGTGTAATTTCAAGTGTATCAGATGATAAAGGTAGAAGTGTTGTAACAGACTTTTTCCCTGAAATTACACAACGTTTATTCCCAATCGGACGTCTAGATTATGATACGTCAGGAGTATTATTAATGACAAACGACGGGGACTTCGCAAATATATTAATGCATCCTAAATATAAAGTTGAAAAAACGTATGTTGCAAAAATAAAAGGCCCATTAACAGGTGAGAAAATTCGCATGTTAGAACGCGGTGTTGCATTAGAAGATGGTAAAACAGCACCAGCACATGTGAAAATTATTTCTTGGGACAAGCGTAAAGAGATGGCTATTGTACAATTAACAATTCATGAAGGACGTAATCGTCAAGTACGTCGTATGTTTGAAGCGTTAGACTGTAAAGTAGTGAAATTAAAACGTGAACGTTATGCTTTCTTAGAAGTAGGAAGCCTGCGACCTGGTGATGCGAGAGAATTGACACCACATGAGGTGAAACAATTACGCGCGCTTGCTTCTACAAAGCCAAGATAAGCTATAGAGTTAAAAATTCACCAGTGGAGTGCTCTGCTGGTGATTTATTCAATACAACATTTACAGAAGATAATACATAACATTTACCGAGGAGAGGAGAGGTAATATGAAGAAAAATCGCTTATTATTTCGCGTTATTATTCTACTCATTTTATGTGGTGCTGTAGGATTTACCCTTTATCAAGGATTCTTTGCTAATAAAGAGAAAATGCAAATCGGAAAAGAAGCACCTAACTTTGTTGTGACAGATTTAGAAGGGAAGAAAATTGAACTAAAAGATTTAAAGGGAAAAGGTGTATTTTTAAACTTTTGGGGTACGTGGTGTAAACCTTGTGAAAAAGAAATGCCTTATATGAATGAATTATATCCAAAGTATAAAGAAAAAGGCGTTGAAATCATAGCGTTAGATGCAGATGAAACGGATATTGCAGTAAAGAACTTTGTGAACCAATATGGTTTGAAATTCCCAGTTGCTATTGATAAAGGACAAAAGATTATAGGAACATATGGAGTAGGTCCATTACCGACAAGCTTTTTGATTGATAAAGATGGAAAAGTAGTGGAGCAAATTATAGGTGAACAAACGAAAGAACAGTTAGAAGAGTATTTAAAGAAAATTACTCCGTAATAAAGAAAGCCTTTACATAAGAGGTGCGTGTCTATAGTGCCTCTGATTTAAAAATTCTGAGTATTGCGGTAACTCGAGGTTAGAATATACAATAGTACATATAGATACAGGGGCGGTGAGAGTGTTGAAAGAAATTAAATGTGAATGTGGACATGTTAATCCGATAGGAACCGTTTTTTGTGAAGCTTGCGGGAAACCATTTGAAAGCAATGAAAATGCAAAACTATTGGATATGCGCTATGAGGGGAGTGCACGGAGATCTCTCACGCAAACAAAAACGATAGTCGATAAAATTTGGAGCTTTTTCTCTTCTGTAAAAGTCGGTGTATGGCTAATCGTAATAACTTTAGCTGCATCAGCGATAGGAACTATTTTTCCGCAAGAAATGTACATAACTCCAGGGATTGCACCAGCTGAATATTATAAGCAAGAATACGGATTTTTAGGGCAATTATACTATCAATTAGGATTTAATAATTTATACGGTTCATGGTGGTATATGATTTTGATTGCTTCTATCGGTATTTCACTTGTGATATGTAGTTTAGACCGCGTTATTCCACTTTATAAAGCTTTAAAAAAGCAAGGCGTAAAAAGACATCCTAGTTTTTTAAAGAGACAGAGATTATATGGGACTGGTACACCGCAAGATGGTGACCTGGAAAGAGTGCAAAAGAATTTAAAGAAAAGAAACTATAACGTGAAAGTGGAAGACGGAAACGTTTTAGCAGAAAAGGGACGCTTCTCGCGTTGGGGTCCATATGTAAATCATATCGGTCTTATTATCTTTTTATTCGGTGCGATGCTTCGTTTTTTACCGAGTATGTACGTAGACGAAGCACTTTGGTTACGTGATGGTGAAACGAAAGAAATACCAGGGACGGATGGACAATACTACTTAAAAAACGAGAAATTTATAAAAGAAGTTTATGATAAAAGTAAGGACAAGGAAGTTTTTGAGGAAGCGATTGATCGTGTAGGCGATAAAATGATTGCGAAAAACTTCCAAACGAATGCTGTATTATATAAAGCTGTGGGCGAAAATATAGCAGGGCAAAAACCAAAGTTGGAAAAAGTAAAAGAAGCGGAAATTCGAGTAAATGAACCACTGAAATTTGATCAATTTGCAGTGTATCAAGTGGATTATAAAGAAAGTGAATTTAAAAGTATGTCCTTCAACTTGCAAAATAAAGAAAATAATCAAAAATGGGGACCGATTAAAGTAGATTTAACGAATCCTAAGGAAAAATATGATTTAGGAAATGGTTATTCTCTAGAACTATTAAGCTATTTTCCTGATTTTTATTTTGATGAGAATGGAAAACCGAATACAAAAACGAAATTACCGAACAATCCTGCATTTGTATTTAAAATGTTTACACCTGAAACACCAGATGGTGAAGTGAGTTTTGTTGGTATTCAGCAAAATATAGAACCTGATGGAAACAACAAATATAAAATGTCGTTTGCGGGTGTTGAAATGCAAAATGCAACAGCACTTACTGTAAGAAAAGATTTAACGCTTTGGATTCTCGGTATTGGAGGATTTATATTTATGGTTGGTGTCATTCAAGGTATGTATTGGAATCATCGCCGTATTTGGATACAACGTGTTAATGATGAATGGTGGATTGCAGGGCATACGAATAAAAATTGGTTCGGTTTAAAGAAAGATATTGAAAGAGTAATAGAAGGTACAGCAATTCCACAGCCAAATGATAAAGTAATCGATAAAAAAATTAGTTAAGGTGGGGAAACGATATGGTGCAAATAAGTAGTAACTTTCTCTTTACCGCATTTATTTTATATTTAATTGCGACTCTATTTTTTGGTGGAGCCATTAAAGAAAAGGGTCATAAATGGGCAAATGTAGGAATAACAATTACAATTTTAGG
The DNA here is from genome assembly GCF_038005425.1 of Bacillus sp. FSL K6-0268. NCBI lineage: Bacteria > Bacillati > Bacillota > Bacilli > Caryophanales > Bacillaceae > Bacillus > Bacillus sp. FSL K6-0268. Next base: position 1,871,613 of record NZ_JBBOTF010000001.1, on the reverse strand, counting down.
GTTTATAGCACAAACAGTATATTTTGTTACAAGGTGGATTGCATCAGGGCATGCGCCAGTTAGTAACTTTTTTGAATTCGGTACATTTTTCGGCATGATGCTTGTAGGAGCATTTATTGTAATGTATTTTATGTACCGCGTAAGTATAATTGGACTATTTGCATTACCAGTTGCGCTTTTATTAATTGCCTATGCAAGTATGTTTCCGAGGGAAATATCTCCGCTTATTCCATCTTTAAAAAGTAATTGGTTACATATTCACGTGACGACTGCAGCAGCAGGACAAGCAATTTTAGCGATTAGTTTTATTACGGGCGTCATGTATTTATTAAAAAATGTAGATCAATCAACGAGAAGTAAACGGACATTTTGGCTAGAGACGGTAGTGTTTACGCTTGTTTGTACAGTTGGATTTATTGGAGTAACAACGGTATTTTCTAGTATGAAATATGAAGCGAAGTTTCAATGGGTTGATAAAAATGAACAACAACTGGAAATGAAGTACAATCTTCCAGCTTTAGTAGGACCGCATGAAGGGAAGTTACAGACAGAAAATAAATTAGAACCGGTAGTTGAAGTTCCAGCGATTGTAAATGCGAAAAAATTAAATACTGTTATTTGGTCAGTGTTAGTTGGAACATTACTTTATATTGTATTAAGGCTTGTTTTACGGAAGCGAGTATCGGCGGCACTTCAGCCGTTAGTAAAGAATACGAATAGTGATTTACTAGATGAAATCGGATATCGATCTATTGCAATTGGATTCCCAGTTTTCACATTAGGAGCGTTAATTTTTGCAATGATTTGGGCTCAAATAGCGTGGACGCGTTTTTGGGGCTGGGATCCGAAAGAGGTTTGGGCACTTATAACGTGGCTCTTTTATGCTGCAGTACTACATTTACGATTATCTAAAGGGTGGCATGGAGAGAAATCAGCTTGGCTTGCAGTAATTGGTTTTGCAATTATTATGTTTAACTTTATTGTAGTAAACTTAATTATTGCCGGTTTACATTCATATGCATAGAGAAATAAAATAGGAGAGTGCATGTCACTTTCCTATTTTATTTTTGTCAACTTTTCTTCTTTTTTGAGAAAAACATGACAAAGTAGCGGTTGATTTTGTAAAATGATGTCGAGGACATTATATACTGTTCAAAAAAAATACATAGTTTTGGAAAAAAATTGAACAAAATTTATTATTCTTGTGAAGCATAATATGGGAAGTGAAACATTTAGAAGATTGCTTAAATAAACGAGAATAGCGCAACATAATAGTAAAGAAGGGTAGGTGTGAACCGCTGAGGTGAGAGTACGCAGCGGGTAGAGATGGAAAATGAATCAAGAATTTTAATTGTAGATGATGAGGATCGTATTCGTCGTTTATTGAAAATGTACTTAGAAAGAGAACAATACACAATTGAAGAAGCAGATAATGGTGATACAGCTTTAGAAATGGCGTTGCAAAATGATTACGATTTAATCTTATTAGATCTTATGATGCCTGGTAAAGATGGCATTGAAGTATGTAAAGGGGTTCGTGAGAAGAAAGCGACACCAATTATTATGCTGACAGCAAAAGGTGAAGAAGTAAATAGAGTACAAGGATTTGAAGTTGGAACAGATGATTATATTGTAAAGCCATTTAGTCCACGTGAGGTCGTGCTACGTGTGAAAGCGGTATTACGTCGTGCTGTACCAACAACATTCTTTACACAAGATACAACGACAAAAGATGTTACTGTATTCCCGCACTTAACAATTGATAACGATGCACACCGTGTTACTGCAGATGGTAATGAAGTAAACTTAACGCCGAAAGAATATGAGTTACTATTATTTTTAGCGAAAGCTCCTGATAAAGTATTCGATCGTGAGCAATTGTTAAAAGAAGTATGGCAATATGAATTCTTCGGAGATTTACGTACAGTTGATACGCATGTAAAGCGTTTACGTGAGAAGTTAAGTAAAAAATCACCAGATGCTGCGAAGATGATTGTTACCGTTTGGGGCGTAGGTTATAAATTTGAGGTTGTGAACGACTGATGCTTTGGAGAAGTGTAGTAGGGAAGTTATGGATGACTATATTACTTCTCGTTTCGTTTGTGCTTGGATTTGTTGCGATTTTACTTTCACAGTTTTTTAGAACATATTATGTTGATATGAGTGAAGATAGGCTTCAAAAAGTTGCAACAAGTGTTTCAGAGTTAATTGAAGAAGGTGCCGATGTAAAAACGATTGAGAATATCGCGTACAAATTCTCTGATTCACTTTCAAGGATCATTATTGTAGAAGATGGTAAAGAAATATCATCTTCGCCGAAACAAGAAGGGTTAGTCACTCTTACAATGGATGATTTGAAAGAAGATAAAGAATTAGCGGCTGTTTTCACAGACAAAAAAGAAATTAAGAATAACATTAGAAAAGCCTCTAATAGTAGAAAGAATAAAAACACTGAAAATGATATTATGATTGTCGGAAAACCAGTGCAGTCAAAAAATCAAAGTGCAGTGTTCGTATACGAATCTTTACAAGTACCGATACAAGGCATGGAGAGAACGACTGATTTTATATTCTTATCAGCAGGGATTGCGATTATATTAACAACGTTCTTTGCATTCTTCTTGTCTACTCGAATTACAGCACCACTCCGTAAAATGCGTGAAGTTGCTTTTGAGGTGGCGCGTGGGAAGTTTGATGCGAAAGCTCCTATGGTGTCTCAGGACGAGATTGGTGAGCTTGCAACGGCCTTAAATCAAATGGGGAAACAGTTGAAGTTTAATATGAATGCACTGCAGCAAGAAAAAGAACAGTTAGCTAGTATTTTAAGTAGTATGGCAGATGGGGTTATTACGTTAAATCAAGAAGGTGAAGTCGTTGTAATTAATCCGCCGGCCGAACATTTCTTACAAGTTTGGCAAGAAGAAAAAGAGATAGAGCTAAGTAAAAAACTACCTTCTGAACTTGTGGAACTATTCCATCTTGTTGTAGAAAGTGAACAACAACAAGTTGTTGAAATTAATTTACAAAAAGGGAACTATGTAGTTCTTATGACGCCGCTTTACAATCAAACGAAAATTCGTGGAGCTGTAGCGGTACTGCGAGATATGACGGAAGAACGCCGTCTTGAAAAGATGCGTCAAGACTTTATTGCGAATGTATCGCATGAACTTCGTACACCAATGGTAATGCTGCAAGGGTATAGTGAAGCGATTTTAGATGATATTGTGCAAACGAAAGAAGAAATTGATGATTTTGTTCAAATCATTTATGATGAATCCGTTCGTTTAGGTAAACTTGTAAATGAATTATTAGATTTAGCACGCATGGAAAGTGGTAATGTAGAGTTACATATAGGTGAAGTTGATATTCATCCTTTCGTTGAAAAAATAGGTCGTAAATTCCAAGGGATTGCAAAGGATAAAGAGGTCGCGTTAACGGTTGATTTCAAAGATTCAATTGAACAATACCCGTTTGATGCAGATCGTATGGAGCAAGTATTGACGAATTTAATTGATAACGCAATACGTCATACAAACGCAGGCGGACATGTAACGCTTGTAATTGATTCGAAAAATAATGGCCTCATTTTTGAAGTACAAGATTCGGGTGCAGGCATTCCAGAAGAGGATATTCCATTTTTATTTGATCGTTTCTATAAAGCTGATAAAGCAAGAACACGTGGGAAAAAGGGTGGAACAGGACTCGGGCTTGCGATTGCGAAAAATATTGTTCAAGGTCATGATGGTAAAATTTCTGTTTCAAGTGTTGTTGGAGAAGGAACTACATTCTCTGTATATTTACCGAATCGTATAATTTAGATATGTGTTTTTAAAGTTGATAATGAATAAAGTTCTGCTGTTTTTTATTTTTTTGTAAACTCAATTAAATAAAGAATGGTAGAACTTTTTTCTATGTTGCTCGAATAAAGAATAACAAGAGAGGTGCTGTGAAGAAATGAAATTATATACAAAAACAGGAGATAAAGGAACGACAAGTGTAATAGGCGGTAGGGTTGATAAAGATGATATCCGTGTGGAAGCGTATGGAACAATAGACGAGGCGAATTCTCATATCGGATATGCAATGACTAAGCTTCAAGGCGGGACTTATAGAGATATTTACAATGAGCTTGAAAATATTCAACATGAGCTATTTGATTGCGGAGGAGACTTGGCAATAGTGGAACAAAAAATTCCTTATAAGGTGACAATTGAGATGGTTGAAAGCTTAGAAAGAAAGATTGATTTGTATATAGAAGAAGCACCGCCGCTAGAGCGCTTTATTTTACCAGGTGGAAGCGAGTCGGCAGCTGCTATTCATATTGCACGTACAGTTGTAAGGCGAGCAGAACGATGTATCGTGTCCTTACAAAAAGAAGGAGAAATAAATGAAGTTGTTCTAAAGTATGTAAATAGATTATCTGACTATTTATTTGCAGTAGCTAGAGTAATAAATGCCCGATTACAAGTGAAAGATGTGGAGTATAACCGTAGTGCATTAGTTTTTCGTGATAAGAAAGAGAAGGAAGTGGAGTAATTCACTTTCTTTTTTTGTATACTTTTTTCTGTAATATACCAAAATAGAGAAGGTATGGTGGTAATTAGAAAACGGAGGATGTATATGAAAGTTTTAAAATGCGGAGTCATGTTATTGAGTATACTGTTTGTATCTCAATTACATGTTTATGCAGAAGAAAATCGATGGACATGGCCTGTTGAAGGTCAGATAAGTGATTATTTTGGGACAAGGCATGGAAAACACTATGGTATTGATGTAGCTGCACCGATTGGAACGCCTGTGGCAGCTATCCAAGATGGTAAGGTAACGAAGTCTTATTATTCAAGTAGTTATGGAAATGTTGTATTTATTAAACACGGAGAATATGAGGCTGTATATGCACATTTAAATAAGAGATATGTGGGTCAAGGAGATTATATTTCAAAAGGTGAAAAAATTGGAGAAGTAGGGAACACGGGAGAATCGCGAGGTGCACACTTACATCTAGAACTTCATCAAGGAAGATGGACGATGGCGAAAAAGAATGCGATGAACCCATTGCTTGTTTTAAGTGAACAAAGAAATGAAGTTGTTTCTTCATCATTATATGTCGTACAAAAAGGGGATACTTTAGTTAGTATTGCACGGAAATTTAGTATGACACTTAAGGAAATTAAAGAAAAAAATGGATTGCAGCAAGAGCTAATTTATCCTAATCAACAATTATATGTTAAGTAAAGGTAACGTCTCAAAAATTAAACTTTGAATATTCTTAAATAAGGTTCAATGTAAATGAAATTATATGGGCGCTTCTGCTAGAAGTATTGAGTGAATTAGAGTATTTATATCTAAAAGAAAACCGTCCCAAAATTTATTTTGGGACGGCTTCTTTTACCAAAAAATAAAGACACATATAAATCCAGAAATAGCTAAATAGCTATATAAGTAAAAAACTTTTGTTCTTGTTTTCTCTTTTGTTCGAAACAGTACGATAGTCGGTTCAATTAAACCGATTGTCAAACAAAGTAGGCCAAGAAGCATACAACCAATCGAAATAGAATACAGGGCGATTTGTGGTGCTTGAAATGGAATCATCCATTTTAATAAAAATGCAATAAGTGCAGTGTAACAAATGCTACCGATGTATTTATTCAGTGGTGTATTAGAACGAAAACCAGGAAGTTTTTTTAAGAAAGAGCGGGAAACAACTTCTGTTTGTAAAGATGTATGCTCTTCAATAATTCTTTGAGCTTCTTTTCCTTTTTGAAAAAGGGATAAGATCCAATTTCGCTCACCCTGAAAAATAAATTGAGAAGTTGTCAAATAGTGATCAATCTTCACTTTACTCCAACTTTTCCACGGATGACGCTCACACAATTTTAATTTACTTTCTGTTTTTTTATCATACTGATAAATACTGATGCCATCTTCATCGAAAGTAGCATAGTATGTCTCGTTTGAGAATGTGCCTAAATCAATTGGGCAGTAGAAAAGTAATTCTTTTTTTAAGTAAAAGTATTCTTTTCTTAAGTTTTTTTTCATTGCTTCTCGAATAGAATGTCTCTTTTCTTTTTTCATGACATTTCCTCCATAACTCAGAAAATGTTCTTATCTTAACAATTCAATATCTTATCACTTTTAATTATATATGACTAGGTAATTCAAAAGAGAAATGCCGAATAATAAAAAATATGGATTGTATTGTAAAATATCTCGCAATTTATTTATTGTTACGAAAAATAAATAACTAATTTTAAATAAGTTACAATTTTTTTGTTCACAATGTTATGAGGTTGTTGTATAATGAAGGGGAAAATAGAATATCGGTCTATCTTCGGGGCAGGGTGAAAATCCCGACCGGCGGTGATGAACTATTTATGATTTTGTTCTAAGCCCGCGAGCCGTTAAGGCAGGATTTGGTGTGATTCCAAAGCCGACAGTACAGTCTGGATGGGAGAAGATGGAGGTTCAAGCGTTCAAAAAAGATATGGATTTGAACGTCTGTTTGATGTGCCTTAAATTCTCCCTTTGTGTAAAACACAAAGGGTTTTTTCGTTCAATGAAAAAATAGGCATAGCAGAACCTTTCCACTTTCCATGAGAAGATCGATGGAAAAGGAGAGAGAAAGATGAAACAAAAAAACAGTGTGGTGCAGATGGTGAGTGTAGCGATGCTAAGTAGTATTGCATATTTACTAATGATGTTAGATTTCCCGTTCCCAGGGCTTCCGCCATTTTTGAAAATTGATTTTAGTGATGTACCAGCTCTAATTGCAGCAATTATCTTTGGACCAGTAGCTGGAGTGATTGTAGAGGCAATAAAGAACATTTTACATTACGGGATTCAAGGAAGTTTAACGGGAGTACCAGTTGGAGAAATTGCAAACTTTATTGCAGGATGTTTATTTATTGGACCAGCAGCTTTCTTATTTAGAAAGTATCGTACTGTGAAGAGTTTAACGACAGGGTTAATGCTAGGGACAATTACAATGGCACTTATTATGAGTGTATTAAACTACATCATCATATTCCCGGCGTACACTTGGTTTTTAAATTCACCAGCTATGTCTAGCGAAGCTATAAGAACAACGGTTGTAACGGCAATCTTACCATTTAATTTAATTAAAGGAATTGTTGTAACAATTGTATTTGTGGCATTATTCTCACGCCTGAAAGTATGGGTGTTTGCAAAAATGAAAAATGCATAATATATATAAACCATTAGTAGTGTGGAACTACTAATGGTTTTTTATTAAGGAAAATAAAATTTAGATACAAAAAATGCCCCTCATCAATATGAGGGGCATTTTTTGAAGTTAATAAAAGACTATTCAAATTTTAAAGCGTCTCCGTCGAATGATTCGTCAGCAACTTTAATTGAGTCAGTTGGACAGCCTTCGAATGCATCCATCATATCTTCAATTAATACATCTGGAATTTCAACGATACCTTGGTTATCGTCTAATGTTACAAATGCAATACCTTCATCATCATAGTCATAAATGTCTGGTGCAGCAGCGCCACAAGCACCACATGCAATACAAGTATCTTTATCAACGATTGTATATTTTGCCATCTTTTTTCCCTCCTGATAATATGTATGTGAAAAGCTTGCCATAAAAATTATAACCTTATTGTAAAACGGTTTGTAAAACTTTTCAACATAAAATTATAATGATAATGCTTATCAATTAGAGTGTCAACTTATTTTTGAATTATGTCATAAGATTTTCAAAATACGTAAATATGATTTCGTTTGATACAATAGAATATATACAAGTATATAGTTCTTATTATGATAAGTTTAATGAGCGACAGTAGATAGTGTAATTGTACTGAAAAGAATGAAGTTAAGATTGGAAGGTGGAAGCGGTCATGCAAATACAATATACTTTGTTGCATTGTTTAAAACAATTGAATGGTGAAAGAACCGTTTCATCTATTTATTATTTACTAAAGGGCAAACGTTCTTCGCAAACTTTACAAGATGGAAATATGTTTAGAATTTCTTTTTTGTTCGGAATATATAAATCATTAAATAGAAATGACTATGATGGTGAAGTTGTAAAGTTGTTGCAAGCAGATTTTATTCAAGAAATACATGAAAATACATATGTGTTAACACCTAAGGGTAAAACGCAGTTACATAAATGGGAGGAAGTTTATGCTTTTCCAGCGCATTTGCATGGTTTACATTATGGAGAATTAGGTGAAACATTTTGGAAAAGATTGTCATTGATTATTCAAACTATATCAAATTTACAACAGAATAATACTAAGTTTATCCCGATTCAACAAGATACAGAAATAATGATGTGGGTGAAACGTTTTCTAACAGGAAGGCCATATAAGAGAAGTGAATTGGCGAGAAAACTGTGGACGGAAGTACATAATCTTTTAGAAAAAAGTAATGCGATAGAAGCGACGATTGTAACATATCGACTAACGGGTTATGAACGGATTGGTTGTACATTGCAACAATTAGCAGAAATTACGAAACAAGATATGTTCAGGGTGTATTTTTTATTTTGGGGTACAATGCATTTCTTTATACAAGAAGTTCGTGATAAAGAAAATGAATTTCCGCTATTAGCTGAAATTATATCTTATCCAAATGAGAGAGCTGAACTATTTAGTTTATCCACGAAAAAAACATATAATTTTTGGAGACAAGGGCGTTCTTTAGAAGAAATAGCAACGATTCGGAATTTGAAGGTTGCAACGATAGAAGATCATTTTGTTGAAATTGCTTTGCGAGAAAAAGATTTTTCTATTGAAATGTTTATGGAAAAAGAAAAGATAGACAAAGTAATAAAAGTAATTGAAGCATTGCAAACGCGGAAGTTACGTGTTTTGAAACAAGCGATTGGAGAAGATATCTCTTATTTTGAAGTTCGTCTTGTATTAGCGCGGATGGAGGGTGTAAATGAAACTTGAAGAATATTTATATAAGTGGTTTGGATATTCTGAATTTCGTCCAGGTCAAAAAGGAGTTATTACAGATTTATTAGAAGGAAAAGATGTGATAGCAATGCTTCCGACTGGAAGAGGAAAGTCTATGTGCTATCAGTTTCCGGGGCTTATGCGAGAAGGAACAGTGCTTGTTGTATCGCCGTTATTATCTTTAATGGAAGATCAAGTGACACAATTAAAGTATGTTGTGAAAAACCGAGTGATAGCATTTAATAGTTTTCGGACATTAAATGAAAAAAGAGAAGCGATGAAAAAATTATCTTCATATAAATTTATTTTTGTTTCACCAGAGATGTTACAGTCGGAGTTATTAATTAGGGAATTGAAGAAAATTCATATTTCATTATTTGTTGTTGATGAGGCTCATTGTATTTCTCAATGGGGTTATGATTTTAGACCGGACTATAAGAAACTAAATGTAGTTATTGAAAATATTGGTTCTCCTACAGTGTTAGCATTGACAGCCACAGCGACAAAAGGGGTACTGCAAGATATCGCAGACAGTTTAAATTTAAAGGGTGCCGCGGAACATGTATACTCTATTGACCGTCCTAATATTGCAATGGAGGTGCAATTTGTAGAGACGATAGAAGAAAAGAAAGAGGCGCTTTTGGAGCAGGTGATGTATTTACAAGGGCCGGGGATTGTATATTGTTCAAGTAGAGCGTGGACAGAAAGGTTAACGGAATACTTGAGAGGGAAAGGTGTTACTGGTGTAGCTTTTTATCATGGTGGTATGGAACATGAAGAGCGTATGTTAATTCAACAGCAGTTTATGAACGATCAATTGCAGCTTGTAATATGTACAAGTGCATTTGGTATGGGGGTAAATAAGGCGAATACGCAATATATTATTCATTTTCATTATCCAACTAATATAGCTTCTTACTTACAAGAAATCGGAAGAGCTGGAAGAGATGGCAAACCGAGTATAGCTATTTTATTGTGTAGTCCGTTGGATCATGATTTACCACTTTCAATCATTGAGGATGAATTGCCAAGTAAGTCGCAAATACAATTTTTATTTTCTTTACTACAAGAAAGAATGTTTCAAACGAAAGAATTACCAATAGAAGATGTAGAAGAAATTTGTTATAATGCAGCAAGATTTAATGAGCAATATTGGCGTTTCGTTCGTTATCATCTCGAACAGGTTGGAATTATACAACAACGAAGATTATTATTAGAGGGTTTGTCAGATGAAATTATGAACCGATTAATAGCTGAAGTAGAAATAAGGTTGCGTAATAAATATAGTGAATTAGAAAATATGAAGTCATGGATACGAGTTAAAGGATGTAGACGTGAATATGTGCTGCAACAGTTCGGTTATAGGAAAGAGAAAGAGTTAAATAATTGCTGCGATTATTGCGGTATTACAAAAGAAGATTATAAAAAAAGACGAGCGCAACAATCGGATTTCGACTATAATTGGGAAACAGAGTTACAAAAGCTTTTCGGCCTAGAAAAGATGGAGGAATGATGAACATTCAAAGGCATAATGTTGAAGATATGAGTCCGCAGGAAATAAGGCTGAATCTATATATAACACAGTTAATTATTATCGGTATTGGCTGTTTACTAGCATATATATTATTTCAAGATGTAAAAGAAGTGTTTAATTTATGGAAATGGGAACCAGTATCTATACTTATTATAGGTGGTTTGTTAGCGATTGGTATTGTGTTATTAGATTATGTTGCAATGCGAGTGTTTCCAGAGTCTTGGTTTGATGATGGTGGTATTAACGATAAGATGTTTCGAGGAATGTCGGTTCTACATTTACTCGTTATTACGTTCGTAATCGGTTTTGCAGAAGAATTTTTATTTAGAGGTGTAGTGCAGACTCATTTTGGAATTGTAATTGCGAGTTTAGTATTTGCAGTGTTACATATTCGTTATATAACAAAGCCATTTTTGTTTTGTTTCGTCTGTTTCATTAGTTTTGTCTTTGGTTATGTATTTGAATGGACAGGGAATTTGTTTATAACAATCTTTGCACACTTTCTTGTTGATTTTATAATGGGACTCCAATTAAGAAAATAAATGGAAGGTGGTGGTGAACAACATGAGGAAACGAATTCCTGATTTTGAAGAGGAATTAGAAGTTGAGCGAGTGGAAGAAAAAGAAAGTTTACCGCCGCGTAGTGAAATTCATAGAAATAAAGAGAAAAAACAAAAGTTTAAAATAAATCACATTTTCGTCCGGGTTTTAACATTTCTATTCATTCTGCTGCCAATTAGTATTTTGTGGTATACGGATAAATATATTCAGGTGAAGGGCGATAGTAATAATGCCGGGAAAAGTGCGTTTGAAGTAATCTTCTTTGATTCAGCTAAATCTGATTCACAGAAACAGTCTGAAAAAGCGATAACGCATACTGTGAAAGAGGGAGAAACTTTAGAAAGTATAGCGAAGCAATATTTTTCGGATGAAAATGGGATTGAAGTCATTAAAAAGTATAATAACTTGCAAGAAGATGAAGTGAGTGCAGGGCAAGAATTAAAAATTCCGATAAAAGATAAATCCACAAAGCAAGAGAGCTAGTGAATTAGGCGATCACAATTTGTTATAAAAGCCTAGGATTATCTTTATGAGGAGGGGAGTAAAAAATATGATATGGATTATATTATTCAGTACTCTCATAGGCATGGGGATTTTATTACTTCTTGTGATGTATAAAGAAGCGACGCGTAATACGGTGTTGGAACATACTTTAGTATTTAAAGAATTTCCGAAAAGTTTTCAAAAAGTAAATGTGTTTTTTATTTCTGATATTCATAGAAGAGTTATTTCGAATTTGTTAATTGAACAAGTAAAAGGAAAAGTAGATCTAGTAATTATCGGAGGAGATTTAGCAGAGAAAGGTGTCTCTTTATCAAAAATCTCTGCGAATATCCAAAAGTTAAGAGAGATAGCTCCTGTATATTTTGTGTGGGGAAACAATGATTATGAGATAGAATATCATGAATTAGATGCGTTATTATTAGAAAATAACGTAAAAATTTTAGATAATACAAGAGTGGTATTTGAGTCTGAATTAGGAGAGAGAATTTGTTTGCTCGGTATAGATGATGTTGGATTGCACCGTGATCGTCTAGATTTGGCATTGGCGGATTGTAAAGAAGAAGGTTTTCGTATCTTAGTTAGTCACAACCCTGATATAATAAAAAAGATGTCTGGAAATGAGCAGATTTCACTTGTATTAAGTGGACATACGCATGGGGGACAAATCCGATTATTCCCATCTAAAAAATATTTAAAAGGTGGCGTATATAACCATTTGAATACGATTCTCTTTGTTAGTAATGGGTACGGAACAACATTGATACCACTTCGTTTCCGAGCACCTGCTCAAACACATATCATTACATTGTGCGGAGGGAAATGATGCCAACTCTTAGTGGAAAATATAATATAAAAGCTGTTTCGAATATAATTGGAGTTCAGCCGAGTACGCTTCGTGCATGGGAAAGACGATATCAAATTATTGCCCCAAAGCGGAATCAAGCTGGGCATCGTTTATATACAGAAGAACATATTCAAATTTTAAAATGGTTAATGGAAAAAGTTTCTTCCGGTATGATGATTGGACAAGCAGTTCAGTTATTAGAAGAGAATCGTTTGCAGAGTACAGTTCAAAAAGAGATACCTTTCGATAAAGAAGTTGTTTTAGTGGACGATTTGCTACAAGCTTTGTTAAAATTTGATGAAATTACAATTACTGCATTATTAAACGAAGCTTTTAGTATATATTCAACAGAGAAGGTTGTTGCCAGTATCGTTCTTCGAGTGACAGACAATTTATTAATGTCAAAAAATAATAATGAGATTTCAATGGCGCAATTCCAATATGCACTATCATTTTTACAAACGCGTCTAGGAATGGTGTATCACAATGCCTCAATGTTTTCCTCTTTACACAAAGTTATTGTGTTAGAAAAGAATGCATTGCAAGGATTTATTTTTTCAACGTATTTACGCTTAAAAGGATATGAGGCGATATATATTAGGACAAGCTTAGCTGAAGATGGTATGTTGTCAGCGGTAGAAGAAATACAGCCGAAATATGTATTTGTATCTTGTGCTGACGAACAAGAAATGAAAAAGACGATGAACTTTATAAATTTATTACAAGAAAAAAGGGAATCTCTTTCTGTTGGCTTTATCGGAAAGCTAGGCGTTCTAAACCAGTTGGACATTGAAACAACCTTAATTGGTGATACAAAAGAAGAATGGGATGAATGGTTAAAAATGTCGGAATAGTTGTTCGAAAAGAACCATCTATTTTCTATTTCATATAATAAAAATTAGATGCATTGGTTACGTAGGGAGGGTATGAGATGAGGCTGGAACGATTAAATTACAATAAGATAAAAATTTTTCTAACATTTGATGATTTATCTGAACGAGGATTAACGAAAGAAGATTTATGGAGAAATGCGCCGAAAGTACAGCAATTATTTCGTGATATGATGCAAGAAGCAAATAAGGAATTAGGATTTGAAGCAGATGGTCCGATTGCAGTTGAAGTATTTTCTCTACAAGCACAAGGGATGGTTGTAATTGTAACGAAAGAAAATCAAGAAATGGATACAGATGATGAGTTTCGTGACGAGTTTATTGAAATGCAAGTGACTCTAGATGAAAGTGAGCATATATTATATGAGTTTGCTACGCTAGATGACATAATTAACCTGTCGAATCGCTTATATAACCTTGGTGTAACTGGCGGAAAGCTATATACGTGGGATAAGCGCTTCTATCTTTGGATGGAAGAAGAGGAACAAATTCAATTGTTAAAGGCGGATTTTATAGCTATTTTAGCGGAATACGGTAATCCGTCTACCGCAACTATTTATCGCATCATGGAGTACGGTAAAGAATTAATGGATTTTAATGCGATAGAACAAATACACAATTACTTTGTGAAAAAACAAAACCTCAGCTAATACAACATAGCTGAGGTTTTGTTTTTATTTGGATAAGGGAAGGGATGATTGTAAATACTCCAACATACTTTTTTAAAATAAAATATGCAGTTTTATGGGAGTATGTTTGAGTAAAATAAAAAATATTTAAATATTTAAGTATTTTACTTTTCTAAAAGTAATAAAAGGACTATAATAATAGTGAAAACGCTTGCAACAGAAAATAGTTTGTATATATTTGTTAGCGTTTTCTATTGCATTCCAAATTTAAGGGTGTATACTAGGCAATGAAGGTTTACTAAACAAGTGAAATTACAGGGGGTTTACTTACTATGGTAGCCGAAAAGGGAACTCAAACAAAAACACAACAACAAAGGGAACAACATTTTGAACTATTGAATTCAACACAAATTGTTATTAGTGAAGCGTTAGAAAAATTGGGTTATCCAAACGAAGTATATGAATTATTAAAAGAACCAATTCGTATGATGACAGTGAAAATACCAGTTCGTATGGATGACGGGACTGTTAAAATATTTACAGGGTATCGTGCACAACATAATGATGCTGTTGGTCCAACGAAAGGTGGAATTCGCTTCCATCCGAATGTAACAGAAAATGAAGTGAAAGCACTTTCAATCTGGATGAGTTTAAAATGTGGTATTGTTGATTTACCATATGGTGGAGGTAAGGGTGGAATTATCTGTGATCCACGTGAAATGTCATTCCGTGAGTTAGAAAGATTAAGCCGCGGTTATGTACGAGCAATTAGCCAAATCGTAGGTCCGACGAAAGATATTCCAGCTCCAGATGTATTCACAAACTCTCAAATTATGGCATGGATGATGGATGAGTATAGCCGTATTGATGAATTTAATTCACCAGGATTTATTACAGGTAAACCGCTTGTATTAGGTGGATCACATGGCCGTGAAACAGCAACAGCGAAAGGTGTAACAATTTGTATTCGTGAAGCTGCGAAAAAACGTGGCATTGATATTAAGGGTGCACGCGTTGTTGTCCAAGGGTTCGGTAATGCTGGTAGCTTCTTAGCTAAATTTATGCATGATGCAGGTGCGAAAGTTATTGCAATCTCAGATGCTTACGGTGCGTTACATGATCCAAACGGATTAGATATTGATTATTTATTAGACCGTCGTGATAGCTTCGGTACAGTAACAAAGCTATTTAACAATACAATTTCAAATAAAGAATTGTTAGAACTTGATTGCGATATTTTAGTTCCAGCTGCAATTGAGAACCAAATTACAGAAGAAAATGCTAATGATATTAAAGCGAAAATCGTTGTTGAAGCTGCAAATGGTCCAACAACATTAGAAGCGACTAAAATTTTAACAGATCGCGGAATTTTACTTGTTCCAGACGTGTTAGCAAGTGCCGGTGGTGTAACAGTATCTTACTTTGAGTGGGTACAAAATAACCAAGGATACTACTGGACTGAAGAAGAAGTAGAACAACGTTTAGAAAAAGTAATGGTAAGATCATTTGATTCTATTTATGAAACAGCACAAGTTCGTAAAGTGAACATGCGCTTAGCGGCGTACATGGTTGGTGTTCGTAAAATGGCTGAAGCAAGCCGCTTCAGAGGTTGGGTATAAAATATTATATCTTGAGAAAACGTGATTTCCTTTCGAGGGAATCACGTTTTTTTGTTGAAGTATTAAATGAGGTGTTATATATGGAGAATGAAATGCTGGAACGAGTAGAACAATTAGAAGAAAAGGTTAAGAGGTTAGAGGGAGAACTTGCAAGAACGATGAAAGCTCGAAAAGTAAGTACCGTTAGAATGTTCGGGGAAGGGCTACTGTTTTTGATATTTGGTGTGGTTGTAGTAGGGCCGATTATTGCCGTTGTAATCTCAATTTTTACTTGGCTTGCTGAAAAATAAAATAAAAATAAAAAAAGAACGCTTGTTCTATACGAACAAACGTGCTATACTCTCCTTAGATAAACAAAACGGAAATGATTTTAAGGAGAGATAAATGATGAAAATGACAGTAGACCAAAGATTTATGATGCCAGCAGATGTTGTAGAGCGAGTGGAAGTATTGCGAAACAAACAAAGCAAGCGTGGCACATTATTACAATCGGTAAATAAATTTTTCGGTTTAGATACGAAAGAAGATTGTGTTTGGTTTTACGGTTTTTATGGAGTGGCTGTAAGTATCTTGTTGTTTATGGTGTTCACTTCAAATATTTTCGATTTTCTCTTCGTGTAAGAAATATGCGATAAGGACGTTGCTACCGAATACATATATAAGGAAGTAAGGTAATCTTCTAGAGCGGGAGTTGGTAGCAATGGCGATGTTTCCTATAGAACGCAACTATATTGGATATGGAAGTTCACGGCCGGGGATTCCTCTGACTAAAGTGAGATTTATTGTAAGCCATGATACGGGGAATCCAGGAAGCAATGCGATAGGAAATCGAGATTACTTTAATGAATTACAACCGAAAGCTTCGGCGCATACATTTATAGATGATAAAACAATATTGGAGATTATTCCTATAAATGAAGTTGCGTATCATGTTCGATATGGTGTGCCGACGGATAATGACTTATACGGCTATGACGCGAATAAGGCGGCCATTGGAGTGGAACTTTGTTATGGCGGTGATGTTAACTTTTGGGAAGCATATAATCGTTTTACATGGTATCATGCGTATTTATGCCAAAACTTTGGCTTAAATCCGAAAAAAGATATCGTGTCACATAAAACGCTTGATCCAGCTAGAAAGATTGATCCTGAGAATGTATTAGGGAAACAAGGTATTAAATTTCAGCAGTTTTTAGCAGATGTCTATCGGATGTACGTTTCGTTTAGATGACAAATATATGAAAAATGAATACAATAAAGATAGGTACCTACTGCTGTAAGTAGGTTTTTTCTTGTTTTTATAAATAGTGTATTGGTAGAAGACTAGGAGTGGACGAGTATGCAGAAAGAAACAGTTATTATAATCGGAGGCGGTCCGTGCGGATTAGCGGCAGCGATTTCGTTGCAAAAGGTAGGGATAAATCCGTTAGTAATTGAAAAAGGAAACATTGTAAATGCCATTTATAATTATCCAACTCATCAAACATTTTTCTCTTCTAGTGAAAAATTAGAAATTGGTGATGTAGCTTTTATTACAGAAAATCGTAAGCCAGTTCGAAATCAAGCGCTTGCGTATTATCGTGAAGTAGTAAAACGTAAATCTGTACGTGTAAATGCTTTTGAGCGAGTGGAGAAAGTTCAAAAAGATGGAGGAGTTTTTCAAGTTGAGACGACAAAGTGTGACGGAAGTAAAGAAACATATATAGCGAAATATATTGTTGTAGCAACTGGATATTATGATAATCCAAATTATATGAATGTTCCAGGTGAGGGATTGAAGAAAGTAGCTCACTATTTTAAAGAGGGGCATCCTTATTTTGATCGAGACGTAGTAGTTATAGGTGGGAAAAATTCGAGTGTAGATGCCGCATTAGAACTTGTTAAAGCTGGTGCGCGTGTAACGGTACTGTATCGTGGAATTGAGTATTCGCCAAGCATAAAGCCTTGGATTTTGCCGGAATTTGAGGCGTTAGTACGAAACGGTACAATTCAAATGCATTTCGGGGCTCATGTGAAAGAAATTACTGAGCATACATTAACGTTTACAGTTGATGGTGAAGTTTATACAGTCCAAAACGATTTTGTATTTGCGATGACTGGTTATCATCCTGATCATAGCTTCTTAACGAAGATGGGTGTTCAGATTGATGAAGAAACAGGACGTCCAATTTATACAGAGGATAGAATGGAAACGAATGCTGAAAATATTTTCATTGCAGGTGTCATTGCTGCTGGAAATAATGCAAATGAAATATTTATCGAGAACGGTAGATTTCATGGAGATGCGATTGCGCAAACCATTGCATCAAGAGAAAAATAAAAAGGAGTTGTCGAGAAAATCTCGACAACTCCTTTTTATTCGTGCATAAACATATTTTGAATGGATTCATGAGAATTTGTATTCTCTAATGCGACAAGTAATTTAATACGTGCTTTTTGTGCATTTAAGCCGTATGTGAATACAACGCCCATATCTTTTAAGTGTTTACCGCCACCTTCATACGAATATACGTCTTGAACGATACCGTTGAAACAGCGAGAAACTAATACGACAGGAATACCTTTATTTAATAATCGTTCTAGACTAGGAAGTGTTCTTGGAGGTAGATTACCTTGTCCGAGCGCTTCGATAACAATACCGTCTACAGGAAGATTTTCGATTGCTGCTAATAATGTATCATCCATGCCAGCATATGCTTTTAGAACAACTACATTTTTAGACACTGTGTTTATCGTATATGTTTCATGATGTACTAAAGCGTGATGGAAGACAACGCCGCGTTTTGTTACCATTCCAATTGGTCCGTATTGTGGGCTTTGGAATGTTGCGACATTACTTGTATGTGTTTTCGTTACATTTGTAGCGCAATGAATTTCGTCATTTAATACGACTAAAACACCTTTTTCTGCAGCTTCATCACAACTAGCAACCTTTACAGCTGATAAGAAGTTATATAGGCCGTCAGCACCTAATTCATTGCTAGAGCGCATTGCACCTGTCACAACGATCGGAATAGTTGCTTGTACTGTTAAATCTAAGAAATAGGCTGTTTCTTCTAATGTATCAGTACCATGCGTAATGACTACGCCATGAATGTTGTCTTGTTTTACTCTTTCATCAATGATGACTTGTAATTGTAACATTTCGCTCGGTGTCATATGGGGAGATGGTAAATGGAACACATCTTCAACGATTAAATCAACATCGCCTTCTAAATCAGGAATGAATTTTAAAAGAGGATTTTTTTCACCTGGTTGTACGACTCCAGTTTCTTTATCCTCCTCCATTGCAATTGTTCCACCTGTGTGTAAAACTAGGATTCTTTTCAATTCTTATACCCCTCGTATATTAATATTTAAGCCCTATCTCAGGCTTAGTTTTTCTCTCTAATAAGAGTCCAGTAATAAAGAAAATACTTGGACGTCTCAAGATATTTCTAGATAATGGTCTTAGGATCATTTGGGACAATTCTGTATTCCCCTGTGGATTTACCACACGAAAAGAGTGTTTCTCAGTGAACGCGCGGGGCTCCCTACTCGCAGGCTGAGCAGCCTGATCCTCGAACCTAGATGTTAGTAGCTCTAGGGCGGCTTTCGATTCAGGACTAGCTCTTATACACGAGGTTGTTGGTCGGCGTACACACTAGAGATATCTCGAGACGTCCAAGCAATGATTCTAAATCGAAAGGAGGTCTCTTACGTGAGATTATTTGTTGGTCTAGATGTAAGTTCGTTTGATATGAAAGTTTGCTTTTTAAATGGTGAAGGAGAAAAGCTAGATTCTTTTTCAGTCAGTAATGACTTACCAGGTGCACAGGTACTTAAAGAACGATTATTACAGTGCACAACCAATCAAGAGGTTGAAACTTTAAAAATCGGCTTAGAATCTACATCTGTTTACAGTTTTCACCCATCCATGTTTCTCCATCATGACGAAGACTTAAAAAGATTTGGCACAAAGGTATTTCTTCTAAATCCAAAACAAGTCGCAAACTTCAAGAAAAGTTATTCAGACATGAATAAGACTGACGAAATTGATGCCTTTGTCATCGCTGATTATTTACGATTTGGGCGAAATCAAATGTCCATCGTGAAAGAAAGTCAATACGTGGCATTACAGCAATTAACAAGAGCTCGTTATCAACTCGTTAGAATGTTGACAAAGGAGAAACAACATTTTCTACAACACCTAAGTTATAAATGTAATACGTTCTCACAAGAAGTCGATTCTTCTATATTTGGTAACGCCATGATGGAATTGTTCCTTGAAAAATTCAGTCTAGAAGAGCTAGCTGACATGCCTTTAGAGGAACTCGCTGAGTTCCTACAGGAAAAGAGTAAAAATCGATTTGGTGACCCGAAATGTGTCGCATCAACCATTCAAAAGGCTGTTCGCACGTCGTACCGTTTAGATAAGGTGGTAGAAGACTCAATCGATATTCTTTTAGGAACATCAATCGAAATCATTCGTACCTATCAAAGACAAATTAAAGAACTAGAAAAATCTATTAAGCGGATCATGGCTGGATTAACGCAAACATTAGAATCCATTCCTGGAATCGGGCCTATATATGCCGCTGGTATTATCGCTGAAATTGGCCAAATCGAAAGATTTGACGATGAAACCAAAATCGCAAAATATGCCGGGTTATATTGGCGTACATACCAGTCTGGCCGGTTCACCGCTGAAAATACTTCATTATCTCGTAATGGGAATCATTACTTGCGGTATTACTTAGTTGAAGCCGCCAACTCTGTAAGAAAGCATGTATTGGAATACCAAGAATATTACGCAAAAAAGTATAATGAAGTACCAAAACATCAACACAAACGTGCACTCGTTCTAACCGCAAGAAAATTTGTGCGATTGGTGGATGCGCTACTACGTAATCACCAACTCTTTACGCCTGAAAGGTGTGTGAAAGTGTGACATAAAACTTGTCATCGCTACCTTTCAATCAATTCCAGTATTTTACATGCGGTGCTGGTCTAGTTTCGTGATGTCTTTTTTAAGCAATTTGTCCTTTGATAACTTCAAAATATATTATTTTTCAGTTGACATACTACCGCAGGTCTTTCAAGTAAAAAATACATTTAGAACATAACATGTTTTTAGTAAATTCGACAATGGAAATGTATAAAAGTATGCCTCGCAAATGACAATAAAATTAACTGCTATATGTACGATGTATAAAATTACGAAACGAGATGTGTAAATATAGTATAGGAGGGAGCAATTACGGTGGAAAAGATGGAGAGAATTTTTATTCGTATATTAATAATACAATTTATTTGTCTTTCTGTTGTGCAATTGTTATTTATACATAAGTCATCAGTGAAATATTTATCTAAAATTGTTTATTATGAAGGTGTCATGGTAAAAGACAAAGCGGAAATCTTACAGGTGAATAGGTAGTTTTCATTTTCTTCTATGAAGGATTATGCTACAATAATTGAGGATTTAATGACGTGAAGCAAATGAGAAGAAGCAGGGTGAACACCTGCTTTTCGTTTTGTTTTATAAGTGAAAAAATGAGGTGTTACAATGGATAAACGAATTTCAATTGCTATAGATGGTCCAGCAGCTGCTGGTAAAAGTACAGTGGCAAAAGTTGTTGCGAAGGAACTTTCTTACGTTTATATTGATACAGGCGCAATGTACCGTACGCTTACATATGCAGCCCTTGAACAAAAAGTAGATATTGAAAATGAAGAGCAGTTAATGGAAGTTGTAAGGAATGTAAATATTGAATTTCAGCAAGGAGAAAATACACAGCTTGTATTTTTAAATGGACAAGATGTTTCTGAAGTAATTCGTACACCTGATGTGACGAATCGAGTATCTATTGTAGCAAAGCATCGCCTTGTTCGTGAAGAAATGGTACGCCGTCAGCAAGATTTAGCGAAAAAAGGCGGCGTTGTAATGGACGGCCGTGATATTGGTACACATGTATTACCGGATGCTGAAGTGAAAATCTTTATGCTTGCTTCTGTTGAAGAAAGAGCGGAAAGAAGACATTTAGAAAATTTAAATAAAGGTTTCGATTCTAATTTAGAGCAGCTAAAAGAAGAAATTGCTCAGCGTGATAAATTAGATTCAGAACGCGAAGTTTCTCCACTAAAAAAGGCTGATGATGCATTGGAATTAGATACGACTTCTTTATCAATTGAAGAAGTTGTCCAAAAAATTATGAGTATTGTTTCAGGAGTGTTTGCGAAATAAAGAAAGGGGATGATCCCCTTTCTTTTTTGTTTAAATAGAAATGTAAAGGATACGTGAATTGTGAGTCTCTTTCCTTGACAAATGAGCTGATTTGTAAGAAGTTAGTTAAAGAGGAATAAAACTGTCAGAATATATTCGCTATTATATTTCAAAACATACTTTTTTCAAGCTGGTTTTGCTGTATACTATTTATATAGGTTTAATATATTTTCTTATGAATGGTATTGAAAAAAGTATGTGATGAGAAATTCTTAAACATGCAAATGAAAACTTTGTTTTCATTTCGTATATACATAAAAAATGCTTTGTCAATTCTGTAGGGAGGTATTTCCATGGTAGAGAAAATGAATGAAGAAGTTATGGATTCAAAAGAATTACAAGTTGGTGACGTTGTTACAGGTTCTGTAACGAAAGTTGAAGAGAAACAAGTGCTTGTAAATGTTGGATACAAAACAGATGGCGTAATTCCAATTAGTGAATTAGCTAACGTTCATATTGAAAAAGCAAGCGATGTTGTAGAATTAGATCAAACACTAGAGTTGAAAATTATTAAATTAGAAGAAGATGATCTTGTCTTGTCTAAACGTGCTGTTGATGCAGAAAAAGCATGGGTAGAATTACAAGAGAAATTTACTTCTGGTCATGTGTTTGATGTTACTGTAAAAGATATTGTGAATGGCGGATTAGTTGTGGATCTTGGGGTTCGCGGTTTTATCCCAGCTTCACTTGTAGAAGTACATTATGTAGAAGACTTTACTGACTATAAAGGTAAAACGTTAGCGGTGAAAATTGTTGAATTAGACCGTGAAAAAAATCGTGTAATCCTTTCGCATAAAGCGGTAGTAGAATTAGAACTAGATTCTAAGAAAAAAGAAGCAATTTCTTCATTAAAAGAAGGGGACGTTGTTGAAGGAACAGTGCAACGATTAACTGACTTTGGTGCTTTCGTTAACGTTGGTGGCGTGGACGGTTTAGTTCACATTTCACAAATTTCACACGAACGTGTAGAGCAACCTTCTGAAGTTTTAGAGCAAGGTCAAAAGGTTAAGGTAAAGGTGTTATCTGTTGATGCTGATACACAACGTATTTCTTTATCGATTAAAGCAGCTCAACCAGGACCTTGGGAAAACGTTGCTGGCGAAATAAAAGCTGGAGATATTCGTGAGGGCGTAGTAAAACGCCTTGTTACATTTGGTGCATTCGTTGAGATTTTACCTGGCGTTGAAGGACTTGTACACGTATCTCAAATTGCAAATCGTCACGTGAAAAATCCGAATGAAGTATTGGAAATGGGACAAGAAGTAAAAGTGAAAGTACTTGAAGTTCACGCAGCAGAGAAACGTATTTCTTTAAGTATAAAAGAAGCGCTTGAGGAAAATAATGTAATTGAAGATTATAGTCAGTATGAGCCAAATGCTGATTCTGCTACTTTCCAATTAAGTGATATTATTGGTGAACAACTGAAAAAATTAAAGAAATAATGAGGGGTACAAGTGGTAAGGGCAAAACGTAAATTAGATCATATTGAATACGCTCTTTCTACTGGTCAGTCTCGTACGCATGGCTTTCATGATATTGATTTTGTGCATCAAAGCTTGCCAAATTCAAATTATGACACAATAACATGTGAAACAAAAATCGGCGAACTTTCACTAAGTTCGCCGATTTTTATCAATGCGATGACTGGTGGTGGAGGAGAGAAAACGTTACATATCAATGAGCAATTAGCATATGTAGCGAAACAACATAACCTTGCTATGGCTGTAGGTTCGCAAATGGCGGCGTTAAAAGATGAAAGTGAGGCTGCTTCTTATAAGGTGATCAGAAAGGTAAACCCAAATGGTATTTTCTTTGCTAATTTAGGTAGTGAGGCAACTATCGAGCAGGCAGAGCGTGCCGTTGATATGATTGAAGCGAATGCATTGCAAATTCATTTAAATGTCATACAAGAGTTAACGATGCCAGAAGGAGACCGTGATTTTACTGGCGTACTTCAGCGTATTGAGAAAATTGTTTTAAATAGTAAAGTTCCTGTCATTGTAAAAGAAGTTGGATTTGGGATGAGTAAGGAAACAATGCAACAGTTAGCGAACGTAGGTGTAACGGCAATTGATATTGGTGGGCAAGGTGGTACGAATTTTGCTGCTGTTGAAAATGAAAGAAGACAGCGAATGCTTTCTTATTTTAATAACTGGGGCATACAAACAGCAACCTCGATTATTGAAGCAACCTCTACAAATAATAACCTCTCTTTTATTGCATCAGGGGGTATACAGACAGCGCTTGACGTAGCGAAAGCAATCGCATTAGGGGCGAATACAACTGCGTTTGCTGGTTACTTTTTACGTATTTTAATGCAAGATGGTATCGAGAAATTAGTGGATGAAATTGAGCTTCTACATACAGATTTGAAATTTATTATGACAGCTCTTGGTGCGAAGACGATAGAAGAGTTGCAATCTGTACCTCTTGTTGTAAAAGGTGAAACATATCATTGGTTAATGCAGCGTGGTATTGATACTGCGCATTATAGTAGGAGATAAAAAATCAACCGTTCGGTTGATTTTTTGTTTTCTTTTCTTTCTCGTAATATAAAGTGGAGAATGGAATTGGTATTTTATAAAAATTGTAATTGAAAAAAGGTTAAAAAATGAAGATGATTAGTTACTGGATTTTTGAGAGGACTTGCTTTTATAAGGGAAATAGGTGGGGGTAAAAGAAGTGATAGGAGGATATAGTACACAAAATATTATTTCAATATAAATAAAAATCATTAAAATGATTATGCAAAAGACGGTTTCGTACAACATCGAAACCGTCTTTTTGTATTAATTAGTGCTGGTTTTGTTTTCGAGCCTGCTCTGGTGTATCAAGTCCAGTTGCACCTGGATATTGTAGTGATTGATTACGATCAGATTCAACGCGGCGTGATTCTCGTAGTTTTCGTTCTTGGCGATCTTTACCCATAATAAATAACACCTCCTTGTTAAAAGTGTTGCTGTTATAAGAAAAAACTATGCGTAAATAAAGTGGATTAACTTTCATAAAAAGTTCCCATAATGGAAAACATAGGAGGTGAAGTTGATGGATGGAAGTACTTTTTATTTTGTAGCTTGGATAGGGTGGATCATCGTAACCTTTTTTATGAAAAAGGACCCTATTCGGTGGAAGTTAGGCGCTTGTATAATGATTTTTATAATTTGCTCTCCGTTACATGTAACGATTGCCTCATTCGTGGTATCAGTAAATGCTCTTCTACTTTGTATTATTTCTTTTATAGGAATTACGCTATATTCTGTTTGGAAAAAATTATATAGCTTACTTTCGGCACTTATTATTGCAATGTTATATACAAGTTTTCATTTGTTAGAAATATATGATCCGATTTGGATTGTGGTGGATAGAGTGTTTCTGCTAAGTAGTGCTCTTGTGTATGCATCGGTGTTATTGCATGGGGATCGCATATTACGATTATGTTCCCTATATGTAGGGATGTTACAAGGAGAGTTGCTAGTGACATTTATTTTTCGGAAATTGAATTTTCCATATGATTACGGTAGTTTAGCATTTTTTGATATCGTCGCCGTTTCTACATTATTCATGGCAGTATTGTTTTGGATTGCAAAAGCATCAGTATACATGGAACAGTTTAAGAGAAAAACACGTAAAAGAAAGGCGAGGGTAATGCATGACTGAATATACATCAGCCATTTTATGCGGCGTAATAGCGGGGACAGTTACAAGAGTGTTAATGCTTCGGACGGATACGCGGCAATATCCGACGAGGCTGCATGGGAAAATTATTCATATTGCAATGGGGTTAATTGCAGCTGCTTTAGGAGCGATTGCAATCCCGTCTATTTTGAAAAAAGATTTTTCTGCCATTACATTTCTTACGTTAGCGGCAACACAATTTCGTGATGTACGTAATATGGAAAGAAACACGCTTCAACAATTAGATGGATATGAGCTCGTACCGCGTGGAAATACATATATTGAAGGAATTGCATTGGTTTTTGAAAGTCGCAACTATTTGGCGATGTTAACGTCGTTTGCAACGACATTTGCGTATATAGGGTTCCGTTCATGGATTGCGGGAGTAATTATGGCTATAATCGCATTTTTTATTGCGAAAAAATTAATGTCTGGAAAAAGGCTACATGATCTTGTTGAAATTGAGCACGTGCCCCTTCGTTTTGAAGGGGCAGGACTGTATATTGATAATATTTATATTATGAATATTGGATTGCCGGCGAGGCAAGAAGAGATTATGAAATATGGCATGGGGTTTATTTTAAAACCGAAATCAATTGATGCGATGGTGACAATCTCAAATTTAGGGCAACGGCAAGCTGTTTTACACGATGTTTCGGTGGCGCTAGGGATTTATAGAGATTCTGGTACACCAGCGCTTGTACCGTTAGCAAAGCGTGATTTAGAGGATGGTAGGGTTGGAATTTTTGTCTTACCGCAAGATCAAGATGCAGAGAAAGCGATAAGTGTTATAGGAAATGTACCAACGTTAGAAAGTGCCGTCCATATGTCATCGGAAGCCCCGAAAGGAAGGGGAGATAAGAGATGATGTTAGAAAGCGTTATCCTGGCAGTTATTACAACAGCGCCAGAAAAATTTGCAGGTGGTGCTCCTTTATTTGTTTGTGAGTCGATGGAGGAACTAGAATTTGTTGCAAATAATTTAGAGGCAATTTTAGATGGTATTGCGCATCGCTTACAAGAGAATGTATATATTATTGTGAAACATTAGGAACGTGTGTTATAATGTGAGGTGTTTTGATACGTTGAGAAATATTCTGGAATGCAAATCCCTTCTTGCACAAAGAAGGGTTTTTTACATAATAAACAGAAGCAAGTTGAAAGGATGAAAGTATATGCCGAAACCAGTAATAGCAATAGTAGGCCGCCCGAACGTAGGAAAATCTACTATTTTCAATAGAATAGTTGGAGAAAGAGTTTCAATCGTAGAAGATATCCCAGGTATAACTCGAGACCGTATTTATAGTGCGGGAGAATGGTTAAATCATGAGTTTAACATTATTGATACAGGTGGAATTGATATTGGAGACGAGCCGTTCTTGACACAAATTCGTCAACAGGCGGAAGTTGCGATTGATGAAGCAGATGTTATCATTTTTATGACGAATGGTCGCGATGGTGTAACTGCAGCGGATGAAGAAGTTGCTAAAATTTTGTATCGTTCTAAAAAACCAATTGTACTTGCGGTAAATAAGGTTGATAATCCAGAAATGCGTAGTGATATTTATGATTTTTATTCATTAGGATTTGGCGAGCCATTCCCGATTTCAGGTACACACGGTTTAGGACTTGGTGATTTGTTAGATGAAGCTGCAAATCATTTTCCAAAGATTGAAGAAGAGGCGTATGACGATGAAACAATCCGTTTCTCTTTAATTGGACGTCCAAATGTAGGGAAATCATCGCTTGTAAATGCACTTCTTGGTCAAGAACGTGTAATTGTAAGTAATATCGCAGGAACGACGCGTGATGCTGTCGATACACCATATAGTAAAGATGATCAAGATTATGTAATCATTGATACAGCTGGTATGCGTAAAAAAGGAAAAGTATATGAAAGTACAGAAAAGTATAGTGTACTTCGTGCACTTAGAGCGATTGAACGTTCTGACGTTGTTTTAGTTGTTTTAGACGGAGAAGAAGGAATTATTGAGCAAGATAAAAAAATCGCTGGATATGCTCATGATTCAGGACGAGCTGTTATTATCGTTGTAAACAAATGGGATGCAGTGAAAAAAGATGAAAAAACAATGAAAGCATTTGAAGAAAATATTCGTGCTCATTTCCAATTCTTGGATTATGCACCGATTGTATTCTTATCTGCAAAAACGAAAAAACGTACACAAACGTTATTACCGGTTATCAATGAGGTAAATGAAAGCCATAGTATCCGTGTACAAACAAACGTATTAAACGATGTAATTATGGATGCGGTAGCGATGAATCCAACACCGACTCATAATGGTAGCCGTCTGAAAATCTTCTATGCGACACAGGTTGCGGTAAAACCACCGACATTTGTTGTGTTTGTAAACGATACAGAATTAATGCACTTTTCATATGAGCGCTTCTTAAAGAATCGTTTACGTGAAGCGTTCGGTTTTGTAGGAACGCCGATTCACATTATTGCTCGAGCAAGAGACTAATGGAGAGGATGTGATTTTATGACAAAAATCACAGTAGTAGGAGCAGGTAGCTGGGGAACAGCGTTAGCGATGGTATTAGCTGACAATGGACATGATGTACGTATTTGGGGAAATCGCTCAGAACTTATGGATGAAATGAATACGAAACATGAGAATAGTCGATATCTCCCAGGCATTACATTGCCAAGCACAATCGTAGCCTACTCTTCTTTAGAAGAAGCATTAGTAGATGTAAATACAGTACTGCTAGTAGTACCGACGAAAGCGTACAGAGATGTATTACAAGAGATGAAAGAAATTGTTACAGAACCGATTACTTGGATTCATGCGAGTAAAGGGATTGAACCTGGTACGTCAAAACGTATTTCGGAAGTGATCGAGGAAGAAATTCCAGAGAACTTAATTAAAGATGTTGTTGTATTGTCTGGACCGAGTCATGCTGAAGAAGTTGGTTTACGACAAGCGACAACAGTTACGTCTGCAGCAAAGCGTATGGAAGCGGCTGAGGAAGTACAAGATTTATTTATGAATAGTTATTTCCGTGTATACACAAATCCAGATATCGTTGGAGTTGAACTTGGTGGTGCGTTAAAAAATATTATCGCATTAGCTGCTGGTATAACTGATGGTCTTGGATTAGGTGATAATGCAAAAGCGGCATTGATGACACGTGGTTTAACAGAGATTGCTCGTTTAGGAAGAAAAATGGGCGGGAATCCGTTAACGTTTGCTGGTCTAACCGGTATGGGAGACTTAATTGTAACTTGTACAAGTGTTCATAGCCGAAATTGGCGCGCTGGAAATATGCTTGGAAAAGGACATTCTTTAGAAGAAGTGTTAGAAAGCATGGGTATGGTTGTAGAAGGTGTAAGAACAACGAAAGCTGCTCATGAATTGGCAGAGAAAATGGAAGTTGAAATGCCGATTACAGCTGCTTTATATGACGTGCTGTTCAATGGGAATAACGTAAAAGATGCGGTAGGCTCATTGATGGGACGTGTTCGAAAACATGAAGTGGAAGCTATACCTGACTTACTGTAAAGAAAAGCGACAGAAGTACATTTGTACTTCTGTCGCTTTTTTATTTTATGGGTCTTTTCACCATTTTTTTATTTTTGCATAGGATGAAGAGTAACTTGAGGAGAGGGTGAAAAGAATGGATAATAACATTTTTAATAATATTGAGAAGGAAGCGAAAGTAAATAAAGAGGATATTTTTAAATTAGCGTCATCCGTGCAAAATGCGAATTTACGTGATGAAACTGTACTTCGTCAATTAATTCATCAAGTGGCTCTTATGGCGGGACGTGAAGTGCCGAAAGAGCAAGAGGATCAAATTGTAAAAGCGATTATTAATAATAATATGCCAGCAGATTTTGGCTCGTTAAGCAAAATGTTTAAAAAATAAATTATGAGAAACAAAGAGTTTGTAGATTGCATATGATAGCCATGAAAGAATGGGAATAGAGCTGTTTTTGGGCATATTTGGTCAACCGAAGCGAGAGATACAATCGCTTCGGTTTTATTTTTATCTAGATTAGTGGAAAATGCTGAAAAACCTATTGATTAAAGTTACATATTCGTAATTTGTAGTAAAATGTTCTTTTTGTATTTGTTTAAAGATTTTAATTTGTTAAAATAGTATAAAAATAGATTAATAAAAAGGGGTGTGTATATGTCAGAAGGGCTTATGAAAATGTGGTTGGCTTTAGGGGCAATTGGATTTATGTTTTTTGCAGTAAGTTTTATTTTATTAAGTAGACATAAAATACAGAATAAATTTTTGAAAGGGATTACAGCGTTAGTAGCGTACACCCTTATGGTTGTGTCAGGAATTGTTATTTTTCTTGTTGTATTTAGTGGACCTGTACAGCAGTAAATGGAATGGTCTCGAAAATACTACATACGGAGCAAGTTATATTAGTATGAAAAGGTGATGCTAGTGAAAAAAGTCCATATTATTTTAATATTTTGTTGTATGAGCCTTTTAACGGGGTGTCTGTATCCGAAAGAAAATATGAAGCAAAATGCGGTTCCTTATGAAGATCAGCTACAGGTTGTTCAAAAAGCTGTTGTGACATTTAAGGAGCAAAATGATGGGATATTGCCAATTAAGACGAGGGATATGAGTACACCTATTTATCAAAAGTATCCAATCGACTTTCAACAGATTGCCCCGCGTTACATACAAGAAGCACCAGGGAATGCATATGAAAGTGGAGGAGTATATCAATACGTATTAATAGACGTTGAAACAAATCCAACAGTAAAGTTAATTGATGTTAGGATGGCTGAACAAATTCAGGAACTATCTTTAAAGCTTAGGATGTATCGTGATGAACATCAATATCCACCTTTTAAAAAAGTAATTTCAGATGGTGTATATGAATTGGATTTTAAAAAACTAGGATATAAAGATGTGCCACAAGTGACAAGTCCATATTCTGGTAAAGGACTTCCTTTTGTAATTAATGAAAAAGGAGAAGTTTTTGTTGATTATAGAATCGACTTATATGACGCTTTGAAAAAAAATGAAGGGCAGTTTACCGAGGGAGAAGATATTCGAAATATACTTTCGAAAGGTTCCCCGTTTGTACCAGCTTATTCTTTACCGTACACAGTAAAGGACGGAGAACCAATTTTTTTAAAATCATAAGTCATGAACCTTTCTTTTAGTGAATAAGTTCTAGAAGAAAGGTTTTTTATGTTATACAACTTACGATGCAAACAAAAGATATTTTTTAATAGTCATATGAAATTGGACAAAATTATATGATATATTGTCCGAACTTCTAGAATACCATTATATTATATCAGATATTATAGGCAACGTTAGAGAAGGTATTAGTTGACTATAAACGCGGAATTATTCCCAAAAATTTTGAGGGAGGGAATCACTTGGAAAAGGTAGATATTTTTAAAGATATTGCAGAACGAACAGGCGGTGATATTTATTTTGGAGTTGTAGGAGCTGTTCGAACAGGGAAATCAACATTCATTAAAAAATTTATGGAACTTGTAGTTATTCCAAATATTGAGAATGAGTCTGACCGTCAAAGAGCGCAGGATGAATTGCCTCAAAGTGCTGCTGGTCGTACAATTATGACGACGGAACCGAAGTTTGTTCCAAACCAAGCGGTTTCTATCGAAGTAGATGAAGGACTTGAAGTGAATATTCGATTAGTAGATTGTGTTGGATATACGGTTCCAGGAGCGAAGGGCTATGAAGATGAGAATGGCCCGCGCATGATTAATACCCCTTGGTATGAAGAACCTATTCCATTCCATGAAGCTGCAGAAATCGGCACGCGTAAAGTAATTCAAGAACATTCAACAATTGGTGTTGTAATTACAACAGATGGAACAATTGGTGAAATTCCAAGAAGAGATTATATAGAGGCAGAAGAACGCGTTGTAAATGAATTGAAAGAAGTAGGAAAACCTTTCATTATGATAATTAATACGGTACAGCCGTATCATCCAGATACAGAGCAATTACGCCAAAGTTTATCAGAAGAATATGATATCCCGGTTATTGCAATGAGTGTGGAGAGTTTAAGAGAAACAGATGTATATAATGTACTTCGTGAAGCGCTATTTGAATTCCCTGTATTAGAAGTGAATGTGAACCTTCCGAGCTGGGTAATGGTGCTAAATGAAGGGCATTGGTTGCGTCAAAGTTATCAAGAAGCAGTTCAAGAAACTGTGAAGGATATAAAACGTCTTCGTGATGTGGATCGGGTTGTTTGGCAGTTTAGTCAATATGAATTTATTGATCGAGCGAGCTTAGCTGGCATTGATATGGGGCAAGGTGTGGCGGAGATTGATTTATATGCGCCAGATGAATTATATGATCAGATTTTAAAAGAAGTAGTAGGGGTAGAAATTCGGGGGAAAGATCATTTATTGAAGCTTATGCTCGATTTATCTCATGCGAAAACAGAATACGACCAAGTCGCAGACGCACTGCGTATGGTTAAGCAAACAGGATATGGTGTAGCAGCGCCTGCGCTAGCAGATATGAGCTTAGATGAGCCAGAAATTATTCGTCACGGTTCAAGGTTTGGTGTGAAGTTAAAAGCGGTAGCGCCATCCATTCATATGATTAAAGTAGATGTAGAGTCAACGTTTGAACCGATCATTGGTACTGAAAAGCAAAGTGAAGAATTAGTTCGTTATTTAATGCAAGATTTTGAAGATGACCCGTTATCAATTTGGAATTCTGATATATTTGGACGTTCGCTTAGCTCAATTGTTCGAGAAGGAATTCAAGCGAAATTATCCTTAATGCCAGAAAACGCTAGATATAAATTAAAAGAAACGCTAGAAAGAATTATTAATGAAGGATCTGGCGGATTAATTGCGATTATACTATAAGAAAAATCCCTCTCATTGTAGAGGGATTTTTTGTTTTTTTTGATTATAAAATAGAAAAATAAACAGTCATTATCTAATACATTGTTGTAAATTGTCAAGTTTCATCAGATTTTCACATTTTCACAGTAACAATTTCCTTAAAAATATTGAATTATAAAGGAGAATCGTATAATATAGGCGTTGATAATGATTTATCTACATCTTTGTAGTATAGAATTTGTAAAAATTGCCTACAAATGAAAGTAAGACTCATTTTATGATCATTATACAGTCTTATCTTTGGGAGGAGGTGAATGGCATGAACAAGACAGATTTAATCAATGCTGTTGCAGAAGCAAGTTCCCTTTCTAAAAAGGACGCAACAAAAGCAGTAGACGCTGTTTTTGATTCTATCTTAGAAGCTTTAAAACAAGGTGATAAAGTACAACTGATCGGATTCGGTAACTTCGAAGTTCGTGAGCGTGCGGCTCGTAAAGGTCGTAACCCACAAACAGGTGAGGAGATTGAAATCGCTGCAAGTAAAGTACCTGCATTCAAACCTGGTAAAGCGTTAAAAGATGCGGTTAAATAATCCTTACATATTAACAGGGAAGAAGAGTTTCCTTTTTGGGAACTCTTCTTTTTGCTTTTAAAAACATAAATATGCTAGAATGTGTTCGTATCACTTTTAGGTTTTCGGGAGGGCTAGCGGATGGCAAAAGTTAATTTAGAACAAATTGAACATGCAGTACGCCTTATTTTAGAGGCGATTGGGGATGATCCAAATCGTGAGGGAGTACTTGATACACCAAAACGTGTTGCAAAAATGTACGCAGAAGTGTTCTCAGGTATGCATGAAGATCCGAAAGAGCATTTGCATAAAGTATTCGGAGAAGATCACGAAGAGCTTGTACTAGTAAAAGATATACCATTTTATTCGATGTGTGAGCATCATTTAGTTCCATTCTATGGAGTTGCTCACGTTGCATATATTCCGCAAGGTGGAAAGGTGACAGGGTTAAGTAAATTAGCTCGTACTGTAGATACAATTGCACGTCGTCCACAACTGCAAGAACGTATTACATCAACAGTAGCGAACTCTATTATGGAAGTACTAGAGCCTCATGGTGTAATGGTAGTAGTAGAAGCAGAACATATGTGTATGACGATGCGTGGTGTGAAAAAACCAGGTGCGAAAACAGTAACGACAGCAGTGCGTGGTGTGCTTGAAAATGATGCTGCAGCGCGCAGTGAAATTTTATCGTTTATTAAAACGAAGTAAAGAAAAGCGGGAAACTGCTTTTCTTTTTTTTTTTAGTAAATAAATGATATAGTTTTAGCTAGACAGAGTGAGATTAGAAAAATTGCTTACATGAATGGTAGGTGTAGCCAAGTTTTGGTTATAGAAAATAGAGTGTATGTGTTATAATAAGTTTTATGAATTAGAAAACAAGGGTGATTTTTTGTGTGTGACATCTACGGAGGGTATGCGGGTATAAAAGAGAAATTGATGGAGAAATTACGCCATCCTTATTTTATAAACTATATTGAAGAACCATTTATTGATGAAGAAAAGATAGCATTGTTATATGGTGCTTTAAAGAGTGCAAACTTACATATAGAACAAATTGAGCATTACGTAGTAACGATTATGCTTGTGCAAATTGCGCTTGATACGCATGAAAAGGTATCAAATAAAGCAGGCGAGGAAGCGATTGAATCGCATAAATGTCGTCAATTAACAGTACTTGCAGGCGATTACTATAGTGGACTATATTATTATTTATTGTCTATGAATCGTGATATTGTTTTAATTCGTGCACTTGCTGAAGGAATTAAAGAGATAAATGAACACAAAATTATGTTATACCAAAAAGCGCATGAAACGACGGATGACATAATGAAAAGCGTAGTAACGATTGAGTCTGCGCTCCTTCAAAAAACATGTGATCATTTTCATTTATCACATTGGAAGCCATTTATCACATACGTATTAGGTGGAAATCGTCTTCAAAAAGAAATTCAATTGTATGCTGATAAACAACATTCACCTGTTTTTCAAGCGATGCAAGATGCTTTAGGGGATAAAGCAGAAGTAGTGATTAATAGTTGGATGATGGAATTGAGAAAGAAAGAAAAACAATTTTTAGAAAATCACATAGACATTAATGAAATAAATTCTGTGTTAAGGGATAAATAGAAGACATAAGCAATTTTACATTGGAAGAAGGTACGAGCATGCAACAATCAAAAGAAGAAAGAGTACATGACGTATTTGAAAAGATTTCTGATAAATACGATGTGATGAATTCTGTAATTAGTTTTCAAAGACATAAAGCGTGGCGTAAAGAAACGATGCGAATTATGGATGTACAACCAGGCAGTCAAGCGCTTGATGTATGCTGTGGAACCGCAGATTGGACAATTGCGCTAGCTGGAGCGGTAGGTGAACAAGGAAAGGTTGTTGGCTTAGACTTCAGTGAAAATATGTTATCTGTCGGTAAGCAAAAGGTAGAGGCGTTACAATTAAAACAAGTAGAACTTCTACATGGGAATGCAATGGAACTTCCATTTGAAGATAATACGTTTGATTATGTGACGATTGGGTTTGGTTTACGTAACGTACCGGATTATATGCACGTATTAAAAGAAATGACACGTGTAGTAAAACCAGGTGGAAAAGTAATCTGTTTAGAAACATCTCAACCAACAATGATTGGTTTTCGACAAGGGTATATTTTATACTTTAAATATATCATGCCGTTATTTGGAAAGATGTTTGCGAAAAGTTATAAAGAATATTCATGGCTTCAAGAATCTGCTAGTACGTTCCCAGGGATGAAAGAACTGGCTCAAATGTTTGAGCAAGCTGGACTTGAACGTGTGCAAGTAAAACCATTTACTTTTGGGGTAGCAGCGATGCATTTAGGTATTAAACCAGAATCAAAATAGAAAAAAGAAGTTTTAGGTTAAGGTGAACAATATGAAGTTACAACTTATGTACTCTTTTTTACGATCGGATATTAATGTGATAGAAAAAGAATTAAAAAAGACAGTCGCTTCTGAACAGCCATTAGTAGAAGAGGCAGCATTACAGCTTATTGAAGCTGGTGGGAAGCGAATTCGTCCTGTATTTGTGTTGCTTGCAGGGAAATTTGGAGATTATAAGTTAGATGCAATTAAGCATGTTGCTGTTGCGTTAGAACTTATTCATATGGCTTCTCTTGTTCACGATGATGTTATTGATGCTGCATTTTTACGACGCGGCAGTGCGACTGTGAATGCAAAATGGGGAGATCGTATTGCGATGTATACAGGGGACTATCTGTTCGCTAAGTCTCTTGAATGTATAACAAATATCGAAATTCCAGAGGCACATCAAGCGTTATCGCATACTATTTTAGAAGTCTGTAAAGGTGAAATTGAACAAATTAAAGATAAATACAATTATGACCAAAATTTAAGAACGTATTTAAGAAGAATAAAGCGAAAAACAGCATTATTAATTGCCGCGAGTTGTCAATTGGGAGCGATTGCTGCTGGTGCTAATCGTGATACGGTAAATCGTCTATTTTGGTATGGGTATTTTGTAGGAATGTCTTATCAAATTATTGATGACATTTTAGACTTCGTTTCTACAGAAGAGAAACTTGGAAAACCTGCTGGTGGAGATTTACTACAAGGGAATATTACACTTCCTGCTTTATATGCGATGGAAGATCCCGTACTTCGTCAGAAAATCACATCTGTACATGAAAATTCAACAGCAAGTGAAATGCAAGAAATTATTGATGCTGTAAAAAATAGTACAGCAATTGATCAAGCATTTGCGTTTAGTGAACGTTATTTACATAAAGCTTTAGAAATAATAAAACCACTCCCACGTGGACAAGCAAAGTACGCGTTACAAAATGTTGCAAAGTATATTGGAAAACGAAAATTTTAATGTTTATTCTAAAAAATAAAATAATCTCTCTATTTCAAAACTATTGCACAATTGTGATAAGGGTGATAATATGTGTGTGGGGATATACAATTACATACATAATTCAGAAGTGGAGAGATTTTTTATGGAAAAAACATTTCTAATGGTAAAACCAGACGGTGTACAACGTGCCTTCATTGGGGAAATTGTAGCTCGTTTTGAGAAAAAAGGCTTTCAATTAGTTGGTGCAAAATTAATGCAAGTCACTCCGGAAATTGCTGGACAACACTACGCTGAGCATAAGGAAAAACCTTTCTTTGGTGAGTTAGTAGACTTTATTACATCTGGACCTGTGTTCGCAATGGTATGGCAAGGTGAAGGTGTAGTAGATACAGCGCGTAACATGATGGGGAAAACAAGACCACATGAAGCAGCTCCTGGAACAATTCGTGGAGATTTCGGTGTAACTGTTGCGAAAAACATTATCCATGGTTCTGATTCTTTAGAAAGCGCAGAGCGCGAGATTGCTATTTTCTTTAAAGAAGAAGAATTAGTTGACTACTCAAAATTAATGAATGAATGGATTTACTAATTATTTTGAAATAATTTGTAAACGCTTTAATCACTGTGATAATAGTAAAAAGTGCAAGAAGAATAGGGGTATTCTTCTTGCACTTTTTTTATTTTCAATTAGTTACGAAGTTTGAGCTGTTATGATATATTGATATTTAAATTAGGCCTATCGGAAATATAGAATAAGAAAATGGTCGATATATGATATAATTTCTTTAATATTTTTAGAATGATAAAAGTTAATATAGTGAGATAAATACATATACGAAAAGAGGAATAACGTATGCGATATATTACAGCTGGTGAATCTCATGGTCCGCAACTTACAACAATTATAGAGGGTGTTCCAGCAGGATTGTCTTTAGTAGCGGATGATATAAACGAAGAGTTAGCTAGAAGGCAAAAGGGGTATGGGCGTGGTAGACGCATGCAAATTGAAACGGATCAAGTGCAAATTTTAAGTGGTGTTAGACATGGAGAAACATTAGGTTCCCCTATTGCACTCGTTGTTGAAAATCGTGATTTTGCCCATTGGATAAAAGTTATGGGTGCAGAACCTTTAACGAAACAAGAAGAAAAAGAGATGAAAAGGAAAGTGACAAAACCAAGGCCTGGGCATGCTGATTTAAATGGTGCAATTAAATATGGTCATAGAGATATGAGGAATGTACTGGAACGTTCGTCAGCGCGCGAAACGACGGTGCGTGTTGCTGCTGGTGCGGTTGCTAAAAAGGTGTTAGCAGAACTTGGTATTAAAGTGGCGGGCCATGTAATTGAAATTGGCGGTGTACAAGCTAAGGAGGTTACGTATAGTTCAATTGAAGAATTAAAGAGTATTACAGAAGCATCTCCTGTACGTTGCTTAGATGACGAAGCTGGTAACCAAATGATGAAAGCGATTGATGATGCGAAAGCAAATGGTGATTCAATTGGTGGAATCGTTGAAGTAATTGTGGAAGGAATGCCAATTGGAGTAGGTAGCTACGTGCATTATGATCGAAAACTGGATGCGAAATTAGCAGCTGCAATTATGAGTATTAATGCTTTTAAAGGTGTCGAGATTGGAATTGGTTTTGAAGCAGCGCATAGACCGGGAAGTGAAGTTCATGATGAAATTCTATGGAATGAGGAGCATGGATATACAAAAAGAACAAATAATGCAGGTGGATTGGAAGGTGGTATGACGACTGGAATGCCAATTGTTGTGCGCGGTGTGATGAAACCGATACCTACACTTTATAAACCTCTTCAAAGTGTAGATATTGATACGAAAGAGCCTTTTACAGCGAGCATTGAACGTTCAGATAGTTGTGCAGTACCAGCAGCTAGTGTCGTTGCAGAAGCGGTTGTGGCTTGGGAATTAGCAACAGCTTTAATAGAACAATTCGGATTAGATCGTATGGAACTGATTCGTGAAAATATTGAGAAACATAATGAATATGCGAGGGGATTTTAATGGGAAACATACATATTCAAACGAAATCGAAAGAATATGATGTACATGTTGGTAAAGAAGCGTTGTCACACTTAACAATGATCGTTCAAAATATGCAGCCAGCTGTATCTAACGTAATGATCATTTCAGATGAAGCTGTTGCATCACTACATTTACAGACAGTTATCGATGCATTACAAGTGGAGCAGGACGTGTTTTCGTTTGTTGTACCAAGTGGCGAAAAAGAGAAGTCTTTCGAAAATTTCTATGCGGCTCATACGTCAGCTCTTGAAAATAAATTAGATAGAAATTCTTTAATTCTTGCACTGGGAGGCGGAATGATTGGAGATTTAGCTGGTTTTGTTGCTGCATCGTTTATGCGTGGTATTCGCTTTGTGCAGGTTCCGACGACTTTATTAGCGCACGATAGCGCAGTAGGTGGGAAAGTAGCGATTAATCATCCGTTAGGTAAAAATATGATTGGTGCATTCCATCAGCCAGAAGCAGTTGTATATCATACACCGTTTTTACAGTCTCTTCCTAAAAAAGAGTGGCGTTCAGGTTATGCAGAGGTGATAAAGCATGCTCTTATTGGTGATGTGGAGCTATATCATTGGTTAAAAGAAGAAGTGCAAACATTAGCGGATCTTCGTGATGAGAAGTTAATCCATATATTAACGAAGGCGATTCCTGTAAAGGCAAATGTTGTATCACAAGATGAAACAGAGAAGGGTGTACGTGCCCATTTGAACTTTGGACATACGTTAGGACATGCTCTTGAAAAAGAGCTAGGGTATGGAAATATTACTCACGGTGACGGCGTAGCGGTTGGAATGTTATTCGCCATATTTTTAAGTGAGCAAGTGTACAAGGTTAATCTTGCTTATGAAGATATGAAGCAGTGGTTCTTGAAATACGGCTATCCAAAAATGCCAAGAGATTTGAATGTAGAGCGCCTCGTTCAATTGATGAAACAAGATAAGAAAGCAAATGCAGGAGCAATTCATATGGTGCTTATGCAGGAATATGGGGTAGTGAATGTCGTATCTATTTCAGATGAGACTGTTCATATTGCGTTAGAGGCATTTCAAAAAGATATGGTTTAAAATGATAGCGAAGTGTTGTGAAGTGCTCATTTAGAGGTATTCTCGTAATAGTGACGGTTATGATAAAAGATTACAGTAAGGGGCTATAACTGTATTGTAATCAAATTGAATGAAATGACTGGGGGAAGAAAAATGAGAGTGAAAGAGCAATTGTTAACTTTGAGAGCGTATGTACCTGGGAAAAACATTGAAGAAGTAAAAAGGGAATATGGATTATCGAAAATTGTGAAATTAGCATCGAACGAAAATCCATTCGGTTGCTCAGCGCGTGTGACAGAAGCATTAACTTCTTTAGCGAGCCAATATGCCCTTTATCCAGATGGATATGCCTTTGAACTTCGGACAAAAGTAGCGGAACATTTAGGTGTAAAAGCAGAACAACTACTATTTGGTAGTGGATTAGATGAAGTCATTCAAATGATTAGCCGAGCGTTACTACATGAAGGAACAAACGTTGTAATGGCGAATCCTACGTTTTCACAATATCATCACCATGCTGTTATTGAAGGAGCAGAAGTTCGTGAAGTATCACTTAAAGATGGTATTCACGATTTAGATGCAATGCTAGAGCAAGTAGATGATAAAACGAAAATTGTATGGATTTGTAATCCGAATAATCCGACAGGTACATATGTTGAGAAACAAAAATTACTTTCATTTTTAGAATCGGTTCCTAAGTCGGCTCTCGTTATTATGGACGAAGCATATTATGAATACGCGGAAGCAGAAGACTATCCGCAAACATTACCACTTCTTGAAAAGTATGAAAATCTTATGGTTTTACGCACGTTTTCAAAAGCATATGGTTTAGCTGCTTTTCGTATTGGATATGCGATTGGGGATGCGAAGTTAATCGGACAGCTAGAAGTAGCAAGGTTACCATTCAATACATCAACTGTAGCGCAATCTGTAGCACTCGCTGCATTAGAAGATCAAGCCTTTTTACAAGATTGTGTGAAAAAGAATGCTGAAGGTCTAAATCAGTATTATGCATTTTGTAAAGAATATAACGTATTCTATTATCCATCTCAAACAAATTTCATTTTCTTAAAACTTGGTATACCGGGTAATGAAGCTTTCGAACGATTAATGAAAAAAGGATATATCGTTCGTTCTGGTGCTGCATTTGGTATCGATGATGGTATTCGTATTACTGTCGGTTTGAAAGAAGAAAATGATGAAATTATAGAGTTGCTGAAAGAGCTTGTAAATGAGCAAGTACAGAAAGAAGAAACATATTCTTAAGAGATTGTGAAGGCTCCTATTATAGGAGCCTTTTTTATCGTATTAAAAATAAAGGTTGAAGACTGGTAATTAAGTTGTTCTGTAAATCACGGTTTGTATGGCTTGATAATTAGTGAGAGAAGTTATTTGCACGGTCATAAAAGAAAGCGGTACAATAGAAGATGATGATAAGGTATCGGTGTCATATCCGACCTTTTGAACAATTACCTACTCTGTAAGAAGAAGTATAAGAAGAAGCATGCTCATTCTAAAGGTTGCGTTCTAACAGTGAGTTGCTTATGATAAAGTGAAACTTTAATCAGTGGGGGGATGTTTATCCCCCGCTGATTATTAGTTGAACCAATCGGGCTTTTACGGGCAGTTGATCCCCAAACTAACTTCTTTGCCTTAGCTGAATTTTGAGGTGGGGGTCTTACTGCCCGTTAATAGCGGGGTAAATGAACAGAAGAGAATATTTTTTAGAATTAAAGGAGACGTTTATGCAAAAGTTTGAACAAGTTGTTTCATATATTGAAAATGGTGAAGCGGAAAAAGGATTACAATTATTAAAAGAACAATTAAAAATTGCAAATGATGAAGAGAAGTATGATATCGCTCGTTACTATCATACACTTGGATTTACAGATGAGGCATTAGCGATTACTGAAGACTTACGTTTACTGTATCCGGAAGAAAGTGAATTCACTGTATTTTTAGCAGAATTATATATTGATCTAGATAAAGAAGATGAAGCGATTGAAGTACTTCATGATATTCCAGAAAATGACGATTTATATGTTCAATCTTTATTACTTGTTGCAGATTTATTCCAAATGCAAGGTTTTGATGATGTAGCAGAGCAAAAACTATTAAAGGCGAAAGAAATGATGCCTGATGAACCTGTTATTACGTTTGGGTTAGCAGAATTATATAGTAGTAAAGGTGAAGAACAAAAGGCAATTACTTATTATGAATCACTATTAGCGGAACATAAAGTAATGGGTGGTGTTGTAATCGCACTTCGTCTTGCAGAAACGTTAAGTGCGATTGGAAACTGGGAAGAGGCGATTTCTTATTATGAAGCAGGCCTAGAGGAACAAAAAGATATTCACTCATTATTTGGATATGCCTT
This sequence comes from Bacillus sp. FSL K6-0268, assembly GCF_038005425.1. Lineage (NCBI taxonomy): Bacteria > Bacillati > Bacillota > Bacilli > Caryophanales > Bacillaceae > Bacillus > Bacillus sp. FSL K6-0268. The sequence continues at coordinate 1,829,920 of NZ_JBBOTF010000001.1, read as the reverse complement.
CACATTATACCAAGGTGAAGAATATCAGAGAGCAATCGGTGCTTGGCAAGAACTAAAAGAATTAGACCCTGAGTACGCATCACTGTACATGTATTTAGCGAAAAGCTATGAAAAAGAAGGAATGCTTCAAGAAAGCTATGAAACGCTTCATGAAGGAATTAAAGTAGATGAGCTTTCAGTTCCGTTTTATGTAGAGTTAGCGAACATTGCGGCGAAATTAGGAAAAATAGTAGAAGCAGAGGAAGTTCTTCAAAAAGCACTTGAGTTAGATCCAGGGCATTTAGGCGCAACATTAAAATATGCGTATATCTTAAAAGAACAAGAAAAGTACGAAGATTTAATTGCAATTGTAGAGCGTGCTATTGATAGTGGAGAACCAGATACACAACTACTTTGGGACCTTGCGTATGCAAAAAAACAATTAGAAATGTATTCGGATGCATTAAAACACTATGAAAGTGCATATACTTCTTTTAAGAATCATCCAGACTTCTTAGAAGAATACGGTTATTTCTTATTGGAAGAAGGAAAGCGAAAAGAGGCGAAAGAAGTATTTACCCAGTTATTACAACTAGACCCGACACAAATTCATATTGAAGAGTTGTTATATAATTTAGAGGATTTTTCATAAGTTGGAAGGAAACTGAATGCCGCTTCTTGAATCTAAAAAGAAAAGAGAAAGACAGAGGAGGGACTTAATTGCTATGAATACCCCTGTTTCTGTAAACGAGAAGAAGGATTTTGTAAAATGGTTTTTGAATAATTACCAACTGAAACAGCGTGAATGTGTATGGATTCTGAATTATTTAATGAGTCACGACCAATTGATGCATAAAGTCCACTTCGTAGAGCATGCAAAATATTGTCCGCGTGGCTTAGTGATGTCAGCGAATTGTGTGAAAGACACACCGTTTCACTTTTTTAAACAAAATGTTATGACAACAGATGCTGAAAAATCGTTTCATGATATTCGTTTAAATCGAGATGAGGATATTTATATTCAACTCAACTTTAAATCATCGTTTCAAAATGCGAATTATGTAGCTGTATTAGAAGAAAACCCATATCTACCAAAGCATATTGAAGTAAATGAAAAAGATCGTTTACTTGCAGAAAGGTTTTTGGAAGAAAGTGTATTTTCGTTTAGAAGAGAACGCCTTTTGAAACAAATTGATGAAGCGTTAGATAAGCAAGATAAGGAAGCGTTTCATAGATTAACGGCAGAGTTAAAAACTTTATAGAATGTATTTGGATTAATATTTTTACAAATTTCAGACTTTTATCAAGAAAAACTACCTATATTGGTTAGTTTTTCTTTTTTTACCTCTTTTAGTATGGTTTAATATATATAAAGTGAAAGTTCTGTCATTTGTAAATGAAGGGGGGGAAGAAATTTGAAATGGATTGTAAAAGATGTGGAACAGTTTGAGCAAGCAAGAGAGTATGTTGATACAGGAGTAATACCGCTTTTATCAATTTCGGCAGCGAAAGAAATAAAAATGGTTGTAGAACAAGGTGAATTTATCGAATTGTTGAGTATGGAATTGGAAAGAGAGTATAAAGGAAGAGTGCTTTTACTGCCTGCTTTTACGTATTTAGTAGAAAGTCAAAAGAATGAAAAAGGTCGTTTGCAAGAATGGACAAATCATTTACGAAGAGAAGGTTTTAAGCATATTGCTTATGTTACAAGTGATTTTTCATGGAAAGAGGATATACAAGAGTTACAGGGAGATTTATTTTGGTTTCCTTCATTAGCATTAGAACAATTTAGTGATCAAGCAAAGAGAGAAGTTATTCATGCACATATAAAAAATATAATGGTGATGTTGGAAGAGAAGTGGGGAAACTCGCAATAAACAGAAAGTTCTTATTATTATGAGTAGTATGATATTGACCTGTGCATGAGCGTATTATATCATGATAGTGTCCTAGTTTTTATTTTTTATATAATTTATCACGAGGGGACAATTTCTGATAGAGGGGGGGAAATTTTCGTGAGCGAGAAAGAACATCGCGTGTCAAGAAGACAATTTTTAAATTACACACTCACAGGGGTAGGAGGCTTTATGGCTGCCGGTATTTTAATGCCGATGACGCGATTTGCGCTTGATCCGGTGTTAAGAAAAGAAGCCGGAACAGATATGGTTGCTGTTGCGCAAGTAAAGGATATTACAACAGAGCCGAAGCGTTTCGATTTTAAAGTGAAGCAGGTTGATGGTTGGTACAAGTCTGAAGAACCAAAATCGGCTTGGGTTCATAAAGATGAAAGCGGAGACATTGTTGCGTTCTCTCCAGTATGTAAACATTTAGGATGTACAGTTAACTGGAATTCGGACAAAGCACATCCGAATCAATTCTTTTGCCCATGTCACGGGGGGCGTTATACAAAAGATGGGATGAACATTAAGGGTACGCCACCCCTTGCTCCGCTTGATGTGTACGAGTCTAAAGTGAAAGATGGAACGCTGTATCTAGGAAAAGCAAAGCCAAGAGGGGGTGCAAAGTAGATGTTAAATAAAATTTATGATTGGGTAGATGAAAGATTAGATATTACACCAATATGGCGTGATATCGCTGATCATGAAGTACCTGAACATGTAAACCCGGCACATCACTTTTCTGCATTCGTCTATTGCTTTGGAGGACTTACCTTTTTCGTTACTGTAATTCAAATTTTATCTGGAATGTTTTTGACGATGTATTATGTGCCTGATATTAAAAATGCTTGGGAATCCGTTTACTATTTACAAAATGAAGTTGCTTATGGGCAAATTGTTCGTGGTATGCACCACTGGGGTGCTAGTCTCGTAATTGTAATGATGTTTTTACATACACTCAGAGTTTTCTTCCAAGGTGCGTATAAAAAGCCCCGTGAGTTAAATTGGATTGTTGGTGTTCTTATTTTCTTTGTTATGTTAGGTCTTGGTTTTACCGGATATTTATTACCGTGGGATATGAAAGCTTTATTTGCTACAAAAGTAGGGATTCAAATTGCAGAGCAAACACCGCTCATTGGTCCTTATATTAAAACATTACTCGCTGGTCATTCCGAAATTGTTGGCGCTCAAACATTAACTCGCTTCTTTGCTATTCACGTCTTCTTCTTACCAGCAGCACTTCTAGGTTTAATGGCCTTCCACTTCATCATGATTCGCAAACAAGGTATTTCCGGTCCACTATAAGAGATTGCTAAATTAAAGGGGAAAGAACTAAAGGAGGGAGATTATGCATCGCGGCAAAGGGATGAAGTTTGTAGGAGATTCTCGGGTACCAGTAGCTCGGAAACCAAATATTCCAAAAGACTATTCTGAATACCCAGGGAAAACAGAAGCATTTTGGCCGAACTTCTTGTTAAAAGAATGGATGGTTGGTGCAGTTTTTTTAATCGGTTATTTATGTTTAACAGTGGCGCATCCGTCGCCACTTGAGAGAATGGCGGATCCAACAGATGCTGGATATATACCACTTCCAGATTGGTATTTCTTATTCTTGTATCAGTTATTAAAGTATTCTTATGCTTCCGGTTCATTTACTGTAATTGGAGCGTTTATTATGCCAGGGATTGCGTTTGGTGCATTACTGTTAGCTCCATTTCTTGATCGAGGTCCAGAAAGACGTCCATTGAAGCGTCCTGTAGCAACTGGATTTATGCTTTTAGCAATTGCATCGATTATCTTTTTAACTTGGGAATCTGTAGCACACCACGACTGGGAAGCTGCAAAGAAACAAGGAGCAATTGTAAAAACAGCGCCAGTTGATAAAAATGATGATGGCTATAAATTAATGCAAAAAAATACTTGTTTAACATGTCATGGTGACAACTTACAGGGCGGGGCGGCAGCACCAGCACTGCAAAACTTAACTTTAAAGCCAGAAGAAATTGCTAAAATTGCGAAAGATGGAAAAGGTTCCATGCCTAAAGGTGTATTTAAAGGTACAGATGAGGAACTGAAGAAGCTTTCGGAATTCGTTGCAAAGTATAATAAAAAATAATAAAAAGCTGACTACAAAATTTGTAGTCAGCTTTTCTATTTAGTTGGATGAAGTTTGTTATAATAGAGTAGGATTTAGTGAATGAATTACTTTGCTTGAAAGGTGTTGGACATACAGATTGGTGTACTTGTATGCAATGTTAAGACAACGCTCGGTATTATTATTTTTATTGGTTGTTAACATATTAGGTACAATTTACGGGTTTATATGGTACGGAAATCAATTGAAAGAAACGTCACCTATATTTTGGCCGTTTGTACCAGATAGTCCTATGGCGAGTCTCTTTTTTGTCTTTGTTTTAATTGCTTTTTTGACAAAGAGAAACTGGGGATTAATAGAAGCGCTAGCGATTGTTACTTTAATAAAATATGGTATTTGGGCTGTTGTTGTAAATGCGATTATGATTTACGTAAAAGGTCCTATTGGCCTTATGGGCTACATGTTAATGCTTTCGCACTTTGCGATGGCGGTGCAAGGTGTTTTATATGCTCCATTTTACCGTATAAAAAAATGGCATTTTATAGTAGCGGGTGTGTGGACGTTGCATAACGATGCAATTGATTATTTATTTTGGCAAATGCCGCGATATGGAATTATGCATTTGTTTGTAGAGGAAATTGGTTATTTTACGTTTTGGTTAAGCGTTGCTGTACTATGTATTACATATTATTGTTGCTTACGTGAGCACAGGAAACAATTTTCTTTATGATGGTTAGAACATTTAGGGGGAGAACATGGAGAAAAATAAGAGTGGTACAAAAATATTGGATCGATTGATTACTTTAATTGTTTCATATAGCATAGCATTTTCTATTTTTGCACTTGCAACAACGGCAGTTGTGTATGGAAAATGGCTGTATTATTTTGAAATTGATTTTTTAAATATTCCTGATTTAGCGGATATGACGAAGGATGAAATTAAAAGAAATTACGATGTGCTTATTACATATTTATCCCCGTTTTATGACGGAGCATTACATTTGCCAACATTAGATATGTCTACAAATGGCCGTATTCATTTTGTAGATGTTAAAAATATTTTAGTAAAGATTCAATATGTGATGTATGCGACAATTATGATTGCAGTGATAGGCGGAATTTATTTATTAAAAAAGAAAAATGAAAAGTTTTTACTGCACGGATCGATTTTAACAATCATTTTTCCGATAGCGCTTATGTTACCAATCGCTATTAATTTTGAAAAGAGCTTTGTATTATTCCATAAGCTTTTATTCAGTAATGATTATTGGATGTTTGATATTGAAACGGATCCAGTTATATTAATGCTACCAGAGGAGTTCTTTATGCATGCTGCGTGTGCTATTTTATTATTCATTTTAGGTGGTAGTATACTTTGTTATAGTTTATATAGATATTTCGTAAAAAAGAAAAGGATGTCAAAGAAAAAATTCTCTGCTTAAAGAGAATTTTTTCTTTGTAAAACGATAATATATTTTTCGGTTCAGTTCTGTTCTATTCTTGTCCCAATTAACATATTTTGTACTAGTAGTTATAGGGGGGACCGGGATGAAGAGAACATTAATTGGATTGATAGCATTTCTAATTATAATGTTTCCATTACGTATATATGCTGAAGAGTGGAATGAGCTAACAGGGTTGTTAGATGACTCGTTACAGTTAGTGAAGCGTAATGAAGATGAAAAAGCAGTACAAGTATTACAACTTTTCTCAGAGCAATTTTTAATCAAGGGGAATGAAAAGAAGCAGGAAGTAACACCAGATCAAGTTAGAGTTATTTCTTTAGCTTACGACAAGGCGCAACAATCGCTCTTTGAAGAAGGTTTAGGTAAGCAAGCTAAAATGGATAATGTGCTGGCATTACAACTTGCTGTTGATGCGCAAGTATCGAAATATCAACCGCTTTGGATGGAAAGAGAAAGAAAAGTAATGGATGCCTTTTCTCAAATGGAAAAAGCGATGGAAAAAGAAGATGTTGGGCAGTTTCAACAAACGTTAAATACATTTTTAAATGAATTCAATATTATTTATCCAAGCTTAATGATTGCTTTGCCAGAAAACGAGGTACAGCGTGTAAATGCTCATTTATCTTATTTGGATGAATTTCGTAACGTTATGTTAAAAACGAAAGGCGGCCAAATGCAATTAGGGATTATTAAAGGGGATTTGCAAAAGATATTTCACACAGTAAAAAAGGATGAAATTGCACCCTCTCTCATTTGGTTTATGACAATTACTGGGGGACTTATTTTATTCACATTAACTTATGTTGGATGGAGAAAGTATAAAGGAGAGAGAGAGAAAAGAAAAAGTAATGTACATTCTAAAAATAGATAATGTAATAAGTAAAGATATGGATTGTAAGGTTTATTTATTGACAATAGTGGCAGAAGAAAATAGAATGAGAAGTACTATAATTAAAACTTCAATGGAGGTTCATGATGTTTTATTTAATTTACTTCGCGATCATAATGATCATACCGTTGTATGCACAGTCAAGAGTACGTAGTGCCTATAGCAAGTATTCACAAGTTTATTCAACATCAGGTATGACAGGAGCGGAAGTGGCCCGAAAAATTTTAGATGAAAATGGATTATACAACGTAGCTGTAGAAGAAACACCAGGTCATTTATCAGACCATTATGATCCAACCGCTAAGACGGTTCGATTATCAACAGATAACTATTATGGACATTCAGTTGCTGGTACGGCAGTTGCAGCACATGAAGTAGGACACGCAATTCAAGATGCAAAAGATTACAAATTTATGCGCGTTCGTCATTCGTTAGTGCCAGTTGCAAACTTTGGTTCGAATATGTCTTGGGTTTTCGTCCTAATCGGTATATTTGCACAAATGTCTGGTTTGTTGTTATTAGGTATCATTCTAATGGCAGCAGGTGTTGTGTTCCAGCTCGTTACATTACCAGTTGAGTTTGATGCGTCAAAGCGTGCGATGCAACAAATTGAAGCGTTAGGTATTGTATCAACAGATGAATATGGCCAAGCTCGTAAAGTATTAAATGCGGCAGCATTAACATATGTAGCAGCTGCAGCTGTAGCGGTATTTGAATTATTACGTCTCGTATTAATGTATACTGGTATGCAGCGTAGCGACGACTAAAGACTATCAATTTTGATAGTCTTTTTTTGTTGTGTGGCTTGAATTATATAATGTATTGCAAATAGAAATAATAGAAGTAATGTGGAAAGGCGGTGGGGGGAAATGAAATATCCAGACCATTTAGTAAAACAAGTGAAAGAGCGTAGTGCTCCTTATCAACTAGAAGGTTTTTTAAGTGGACAAGGCCCTGAAAATCCCAAATTTATGTTGTTAGGAGAAGCGCCTGGTGAAACAGAAATTCATAATGGGATTCCGTTTAGCGGGAGGGCGGGAAAACAATTAATGGTTTTTTTAGAGCGTATTCACGTTACAAGGGAAGAAGTATATATTACGAGCGCTGTTCGGAGTAGACCTTATAAATGGCGAGAGAAAAAAGAACGAAATGGTGAAATCATACAAAAAAAGTATAATAGAACGCCAAATCAAGGAGAAATAGTTGCCCATGCGCCTTTATTAGATTATGAATTAGAGAAAATAAATCCGAAGCTTATCGTCACGCTTGGAAATATCGGTCTTCAACGTTTAACAGGAAAAAATAAAAAAATCACAGATGTACATGGGCAATTATTAAAACAGCCCATTCAAAAATTAAAGGATATGCAAAGTGCAGAGTTTATATGGTCAGAGAATGAATATCATGTTTTTCCAACTTTTCATCCAGCTTCTATTTTTTATAATCGGAGTTTATTGGAGCTTATTTATGAGGATTTGGAGAAGCTTAAAAGACTTGTAATAAAAAACTAGAAAAGCTAAGGTGCTTTTCTAGTTACATTTAATTATGTAAAGGGTTTTTATTTTCATCTAACGTAAATCCTTCACCAACTACATCATGTACATCACTTACAGCGACAAAAGCATGAGGATCTACAGACGTAATAATATTTTTTAATTTCACGATTTCATTTTTAGCAACAACGCAATACAGTACGTTACGTTCCATTTTTGTATACGATCCAACAGCCTTTAAAAAGGTTGCTCCGCGCTCCATTTCAGATAAAATTTTGGCAGCAATTTCATCGTTTTTCTCTGAGATAATAGTCGCTCCTTTTGCAGCATAAGCCCCTTCTTGCATAAAATCAATGACTTTAGCACCGATAAAAACAGCAACTAGCGTATACATGCCCTCGCGGTATGATAAATAGGTAAGAATAGAGACTACGATAACGACAGCATCAAACATAAACATTGTTTTTCCCATACTCCAGCCAACATATTTGTGAGCTAGTCGTGCGATAATATCTACACCGCCAGTAGTCCCGCCATATTTAAATATTATTCCAAGGCCGATACCTATAAATGCCCCAGCGAATAAAGCTGCGAGTGTCATATCATTTTGCAAGTTTAAATGTAAGTTTAGCACTTCGTAACGCTGGAAAATCCATAGAAATAAAGATACGCTAAAGGTGCCGATTAATGTATATAAAAATGTCGTTCTGCCAAGTAACCTCCAACCAATAAAAAATATAGGGATATTTAAAATTAAGTTTGAGTAGGAAGGATCAAACTTAAATAAAAAATACAATAATAGTGTAATACCAGTAAACCCACCCTCTGCAAGGTGGTTTTCAATATTGATATTGACAATACCGAAAGAAAATATAGCGGAACCGATTAAAATAAAAATAATATTTCGCATCTTCAATTTTGATGTCATATAGAAATCCCCCTAATTATGTAATGATTGCATTGCTCCGCTGAAACAGTAAAACATAATAATAAGTAATTTCTAGTTGCAACCCGATTGGTGTGCGCTGATTTTTTGCGAAAAGCACATAAAAGAAGTTTCACTTTACCCCGTACCAACGGCTTGTAGGAGATAAAGTTCTGAAGAAAGGCGAACCAGCCGTAGGAACCCGATTAGTTCGGGCTGATCTTTTGCAAAAATCGCAAAAGAAGTTTCACTTTATTATAGTCTATCCAAAAAAGGGTCGCAAATAGGTGTTTGGCGGGGAATAATATTTGTCAAATCGCGATGAATTGGCTAACATGAAAGAGGAAGGATTAGAGGTGAATAGTATGGAAGCAAAAACGATGAAAGATATGCAGAAAGAAGTAGATGCATATATTGGTCAGTTTAAAGAAGGTTATTTCAGTCCGCTTGCAATGATGGCTCGTTTAACGGAAGAAATGGGAGAGCTTGCAAGAGAGGTAAATCATTATTATGGTGAGAAACCGAAGAAAACAACTGAAAAAGAAAATAGTATTGAAGAAGAGCTTGGAGATGTATTATTTGTTATGATTTGTATGGCAAATAGTTTAAATATTGATTTAGAGACAGCACATAACATTGTAATGAACAAATTTAATACACGTGATAAAGATCGCTGGACACGTATTGATGAGGGAGAGAAAGAATAATGAAAGAAATTAAAGTAATTATCGCCGGACCAAGAGGACGTATGGGACATGAAGCAGTCCTTCTTATGGAAAGAACGGAACATTTAAATTTAGTAGCAGCAGTGGATTATAAGCATGGTGGTGAGAAGATTTCTGATTTACCTGGCATGCCAGCATTACATGCACCGATTTACGCTGATTTACATACTTGTTTAGATGAAGTAGAAGCAGATGTGTTGTTAGATTTAACAACACCAGAAGTTGGGAAACAACACGTTACACTTGCAGTTGAGCGTGGACTTCGTTCTGTTATTGGTACAACTGGATTTACAGAAGAAGAATTGGCACGTTTAACAGAGAATGCAAAAGAAAAAGCAGTAGGAACAATTATTGCTCCAAACTTTGCAATTGGTGCAGTTCTTATGATGAAATTCTCACAAATGGCAGCGAAATATTTCCAAGATGTTGAGGTAATTGAATTACATCATGATCAAAAATTAGACGCACCATCTGGTACAGCTGTAAAAACGGTAGAATTAATTCGTCAAAATCGTGAATCAAAGCAGCAAGGTCATCCAAATGAAGTAGAGCAACTAGCAGGTGCACGTGGTGCAAATGTAGACGGTATTCACATTCATAGTGTACGTTTGCCAGGGCTTATTGCACACCAAGAAGTAATGTTTGGTGGAGATGGACAAATGTTAACAGTTCGTCATGATTCATTCAATCGTGCATCATTTATGTCAGGTGTAAAACTATCAATTGAGACAGTAATGAACCTTGATCATCTTGTGTACGGTTTAGAAAATATTATCGACTAAAGGGGAGACAACGGATGAAAATTGCCTTAATCGCACATGACAAAAAGAAAAATGATATGGTTTCGTTTGCATACGCATATAAACCAATTTTTGAGCAACATGAATTATTTGCAACAGGAACGACAGGGCTTCGTATTATGGAAGCGACTGGATTAGTTGTAACAAGATATCAATCTGGCCCTCTTGGTGGAGATCAAGAAATTGGTGCAATGATTGCAAAAAACGATTTAGATATGGTGATTTTCTTCCGCGATCCATTAACAGCACAGCCGCATGAACCGGATGTGAATGCATTGCTTCGTTTATGTGATGTATATGCGATTCCACTTGCAACGAATATGGCAAGTGCTGAAATGTTGATGCACGCATTAGAGCGAGGAGATTTAGATTATCGTAAGTTAAGAAAATGAGGGGAACAATTATGAGTGGATTACATATATTAGCGTTTGGTGCTCATGCCGATGATGTTGAAATCGGCATGGCTGGTACCATCGCTAAATATACAAAGCAAGGGTATGAAGTAGGTATTTGTGATTTAACAGAAGCTGATCTTTCTTCCAATGGAACGATAGAGTTGAGAAAAGAAGAAGCAGAGGTCGCAGCTCGTATAATGGGAGTAAAAACGAGGCTGAATTTAGCGATGCCAGACCGTGGTTTGTATATGAAAGAAGAGTATATACGTGAAATTGTCAAGGTGATCCGTACATATAAACCAAAACTAGTTTTTGCGCCATACTATGAAGATCGTCATCCAGATCATGCAAATTGTGCAAAGCTTGTGGAAGAGGCTATTTTTTCAGCAGGAATCCGTAAATATATGCCGGAACTTTCACCACATCGTGTGGAGTCTTTTTATAATTATATGATTAATGGTTTTCATAAACCGAATTTTTGTATAGATATAAGTGAGTACCTCTCTATAAAGGTGGAAGCATTAGAAGCATATGAAAGTCAATTTTCAACAGGAAGTGATGGTGTTAAGACACCGTTAACAGAAGGATACGTTGAAACTGTGATTGCTCGTGAGAAGATGTTTGGAAAAGAAGTTGGAGTCTTGTATGCCGAGGGATTTATGAGTAAGAAACCGGTTTTATTACATGCTGATTTATTAGGGGGATGTAAATGAAATTAAAAATAGGTATTACATGTTATCCTTCTGTAGGTGGTTCTGGAGTTGTTGGAACAGAATTAGGAAAGCAATTGGCGGAACGCGGGCATGAAATTCACTTTATTACATCGGGTTTACCATTCCGGTTAAATAAAGTATATCCAAACATATATTTTCATGAAGTGACGGTAAGCCAGTACTCTGTATTTCAATATCCACCATACGATTTAGCGTTAGCAAGTAAAATGGCAGAGGTTGCACAAAGAGAAAACTTAGACATTTTACATGTGCATTACGCAATACCACATGCAATTTGTGCATATTTAGCAAAACAAATGATCGGAGAGCGTATTAAAATTGTTACAACCTTGCATGGAACAGATATTACTGTGTTAGGTTCCGACCCTTCGTTAAATAATTTAATTCGTTTTGGTATTGAGCAATCGGATGTTGTTACTGCTGTCTCGCATTCATTAATTAACGAAACGCATGAGCTTGTAAAACCAAGTAAAGAAATTCAAACGGTATATAACTTTATAGACGAACGTGTATATTTCAAACGTAATATGTCTCAATTAAAGAAAGAATACGGTATAAGTGAGAGTGAAAAAGTACTTATTCATATTTCGAATTTCCGTAAAGTGAAACGTGTGCAGGATGTTGTTGAGGCATTTGCTAAAATTGTTAAAGAAGTAGATGCGAAGTTGCTTCTTGTTGGAGACGGACCAGAATTCTGTACGATTTTACAGATAGTGAAGAATTTACATATTGAAGATCGTGTTTTATTCCTAGGGAAGCAAGATAATGTTGCAGAACTACTTGCGATGAGTGATTTAATGTTGCTTCTATCAGAGAAGGAAAGTTTTGGTCTTGTTTTATTAGAAGCAATGGCGTGTGGTGTACCTTGTATCGGAACACGGGTTGGAGGTATTCCAGAGGTTATTCAACACGGGGAAACAGGATATTTATGTGAAGTTGGCGATACAACAGGAGTGGCAAATCAAGCTACTCAGCTATTAAAGGACGAGGAACTTCACCGTAATATGGGAGAACGAGCAAGAGAAAGTGTTTATGAGCAATTTCGCTCAGAAAAAATTGTTTCACAATATGAAACGATTTACTATGACGTACTAAGGGATGACAAAAATGGAAAGATTTAAAAAAGCTAGTTCTATTATTGAGACATTAAAACAACAAGGACATGAGGCTTACTTTGTTGGTGGGAGCGTACGAGATCTTATTATCGATAGGCCGATTGGAGATATTGATATTGCGACATCTGCTTTACCAGAAGAAGTGATGGCTATATTCCCAAGAAATGTTCCTGTTGGTCTTGAGCATGGAACTGTAATTGTTTTAGAAAATGGTGAGCCTTATGAGGTAACTACTTTTCGAACAGAAAGCGAATATGAAGATTTTCGAAGACCTAGTAGTGTTCAATTTGTTCGTTCATTAGAAGAGGATTTAAAACGTCGTGATTTCACGATGAATGCAATTGCTATGACAGAAGAAGGCGAAATGGTTGATTTATTTGCTGGACAGGAAGCCATTCAACAGAGAGAAATTGTGACAGTTGGAAATGCTGCGGATCGTTTTCAAGAAGATGCCCTGCGAATGATGCGTGGTATTCGGTTTGTAAGCGCGTTAGGTTTTTCATTAGAAACGAAAACGAAGCAAGCGATTGAAACGTATGGACATTTGCTAGAACATATAGCAATTGAGCGCATTACAGTAGAGTTTGAGAAATTGTTAACTGGTACATATTGTGTGAAAGGTCTCAAAGAATTAGTAGAGACGAAGCTATTTTCTCATTTGCCATATTTACAAATGTCAGAAGAGAGACTGTTAAAAGCTACGCAGTATAAATGGGATTCTTTCGAAACGGATATTGAGGCGTGGGCATTTTTCTTATATTGTATCGGAGAAGAACATCCATCTGTCTTTTTACGTCAATGGAAGTTTTCGAATAAAAAAATAAAAGATATTGTTGCAGTTTTATTGGCAATCCGTACTAGAAAGGAGAAGGATTGGGATACAGTCCTTCTTTATAAAACGGGAATTTATATCGCTGAAATGGCAGAGAGAGTATATGAAGCGATGATTGAAAGCTATAATCCTACATCTGTTAAACGAGTACAATCAATGTTTCATGCATTGCCAATCCAGGGTCGTCAAGAAATGAATGTGACTGGTAATGATTTATTAAACTGGGCAAACAAAAAGCCTGGTCCGTGGGTTGCTGACATGCTTCAGAAAATCGAGGAAGCAATTGTAAAAGGAAACGTAGTTAATGAGAAAGAGCGTATAAGGGAGTGGCTGCAAGGATGCAATCTACTATAAGAAAGCAGTTATTACAAGTTTTTTCTGAAGCGGATGGCGAGTTTGTATCCGGCCAAACGATTAGTGATAAACTTGGTTGTTCAAGAACTGCTGTGTGGAAACATATGGAAGATCTCCGGAGTGAGGGATATGAACTTGAAGCTGTGCGCCGATTAGGTTACCGAATTGCAAGTAAGCCAGACAAAGTGACTGCTAATGAAATTCAGTTAGGGCTACAAACGAAGCGAATTGGTAGAACAGTGTATTTTGAAGAAACTGTTGAATCAACGCAGCACATTGCAGCAAAACTTGCTTATGAAGGTGCAGAAGAAGGAACTATCGTTGTAGCAGAAGAACAAACAGCGGGAAGAGGTCGTTTAAGCAGAAAATGGCATTCACCAAAAGGAACAGGAATTTGGATGAGTATTATTTTACGCCCATCGATTCCAGTTCATCATGCACCGCAACTTACTTTGTTAGCGGCTGTTAGTGTTGCACAGGCAATTGAAAAATGTACAGGTGTAGGCGTGGGAATAAAATGGCCAAATGATATTTTAATTCAAGGTAAAAAGGCTGTAGGTATATTAACAGAAATGCAAGCGGATCCTGATAAAATTAATGCTGTCATTATGGGCATCGGTATTAATGCGAATCAAAAGCAAGAACATTTTGATGAAGAAATTCAGCACATTGCTACTTCATTAGCGATTGAATCAGGTAAGCCGATTGTTCGTGCAGAACTTATGCAACAAATCTATTTACAACTAGAAAAATTATATGAAGAGTATTTACAAAATGGTTTCTCTGTCATTAAAATTCTTTGGGAAAGTTACGCTGTGAGCATCGGGAAAGAAATTACTGCTCGAACGATGAGAGAGACGATTACGGGGTTAGCGAAAGGAATCACAGAGGATGGTGTATTACTTCTGGAGGATCATGAGGGGAAAGTACATCATATTCATTCTGCAGATATCGAAATTAAGTAAAAGAAGTTCCTCTTTTGGAACTTCTTTTTATTTTAATATTTTTGAGTTGAATTTGTAACATGATAATAAATTCTTTTCATATTTAAAGTTCACTTCAAAATATCTTCCGTCTAGTTGGCCTGGCATGTTATTTGACGATTACTTTGCCTTCCATTCCTTTAAGAAGATGGTATCGACATATTAATTCATATGTACCAGTATTTTTAGGTTTCACGGTAATATTCTTTTCTTTTCCTGACTCGACTACGACGTCAATGCCGAGTTTTTTCACTGTAAAGGTGTGCTCGTTTTTACCTTTATTTTTCAATAGTAATGTTGTAGATCCTTCAAGCGGAATCGTGATGACATTTGGATTAAAGTAATCATCATTTAGTTCAACCTCAATCACGTTCGTTAAATCGGTGGGTTGTGTTACGACATTAACTGAGGCAAATACATGAAAGGATCCTAAAGACATCCACCATACAATCATTACAAGCAAACTGCTGAATCGAAATAACCACCTGTTCATAGACATCTGCAATTCTCCTTTGTTAAGTACTTTTCCTCAATTAACCTGCATCATTAGTTTAAGAGTTATACTATACAGTTCAATTGATTATAGAAGAAATTAACTTAGATTTTTTTAACATGCGTTGAAAAAACATGTATCTTTTCAAGATTGAATTATCTATAAAAACTTTATCCCGCTATTTGTCGGGCTGATTAAATTTTCACTTTATAGCATATATACTCTCTTGTTAAATTTCATATACCGTAATAAGAATAAAAAATTATTTTTTCAAAAAAATGTAGTAATTCCTTTTTGTAGTTTGCTATAATTAGTTCGAATGTGGGCAGTATCAGAGTGAACTGCACCATGATTCGAAGTAATATGAAAAATAATAACTTGGATTCTGCCTTGATCCAATAACGGACTGGGACAGAGGGATGAATAATGCCGACTAACACACAACCCTTCTGCCCTTTTATGGCCAGAGGGGTTTTTTATATGATTTCGGCCATCTCCTCTCTCCTGCATAAAGGAGGAGTAGTTTTTGAAAACAAAAACAGATTTTTTGAAGATGAAAGAGCAAGGTGAGCCGATTACAATGCTAACGGCGTATGATTATCCATCTGCTAAATTAGCAGAAGAAGCTGAAGTTGATATGATTTTAGTTGGAGATTCTCTTGGAATGGTTGTACTCGGATACGATTCAACAGTACCTGTAACAGTAGAGGATATGATTCATCATACGAAAGCTGTACGCCGCGGAGCGAAAGAGACGTTTATTGTAACTGATATGCCATTTATGTCGTATCACGTATCATTACAAGAAACGATGATGAATGCACGCCGCATCGTTCAAGAGAGCGGGGCGCACGCATTGAAGGTAGAAGGTGCTGGAGAAGTTATATCAACGATTCAATATTTGACGAACGCAGGAATTCCTGTTGTAGCGCATTTAGGTTTAACACCTCAATCTGTAGGAGTGTTGGGTGGATATAAAGTGCAAGGAAAAGATGCGGAGAGTGCAAAAAAATTAATAGAAGATGCAAAGAAATGTGAAGAAGCTGGTGCAATAGCGCTTGTGTTAGAATGTGTACCAATGCAGTTAGCAGAACTTATTTCAGAACAACTAACAATACCAACAATCGGGATTGGTGCAGGACAAAAAGTAGATGGGCAAGTGCTTGTTTATCATGATCTTATCTCATATGGCGTAAATCGTGTTCCAAAATTTGTGAAGCAATATACTTCTGTTCAAGAGGAGATTGTGCGCGGGATTTCACAATACGTTACTGAAGTAAAGACAAGGCAATTTCCTGAAGAAAAACATTCGTTCACAATGAAAGAAGAAGACCGCTTAGCGTTATACGGGGGAAAACAATAATGAAAATCGTAACTACAGTGCAAGAGATGCAGCAAATTACAAACGAACTGCATGCAAGTGGAAAAAGTATTGGTTTTGTTCCAACGATGGGTTATTTACATGAAGGGCATGCTACCTTATTACGTAAGGCAAGAGAAGAAAATGAAATTGTAGTTTTAAGTGTATTTGTAAACCCGCTGCAATTTGGCCCAAATGAAGATTTAGATCGATATCCTCGTGATATTGATAGAGATGAAAATGTAGCAAAAGAAAACGGTGTAGATTATTTATTTTATCCGAGTGTAGAAGAAATGTATCCATCAGAACAAACAACAACAGTAGAAGTTGTGAAACGCACGGACGTATTATGCGGTAAACAAAGACCTGGTCATTTTGCTGGTGTTGCAACTGTACTAATGAAACTATTTAATATTACGCTGCCAACGCGTGCTTATTTCGGTATGAAAGATGCTCAACAAGTTGCAGTAATTGAAGGATTTGTAACTGATTTCAATATTCCAGTTACAATCGTACCAGTTGATATTGTAAGGGAAGAAGATGGATTAGCGAAAAGTTCTCGTAACGTGTACCTATCACAAGATGAACGTGAAGAGGCTCTTCATTTATACCGCAGTCTATGTATAGCGAAAGAAAGAATTGAGGCAGGTGAACGTAATCCGGAAATCATTACAAATCTTGTGAAAGAGTATATTGAGACGCATACGAAAGGCACTGTAGATTATGCGGATTTATATGCATATCCGTCATTAACAATGGTAGAGAAAGTCGAAGGACGAATCATTTTAGCTATTGCAGTTAAATTTGAAAATGTAAGATTAATTGACAATATAACATTAACGGTTAAATAAGGGGGAGCATCTATGTTTCGCACAATGATGAGAGCAAAGTTACATCGTGCAACTGTAACGGAGGCAAATTTAAATTATGTAGGTAGTATTACAATTGATGAAGATTTAATGGATGCAGTAAATATTGTAGAAAATGAAAAAGTCCAAATTGTAAATAATAATAATGGTGCTCGCTTAGAGACATACGTTATTAAAGGGGAACGCGGTAGTGGTGTTGTTTGTTTAAACGGTGCTGCGGCAAGGCTTGTACAACCAGGGGACAAAGTAATTATTATTTGTTATGGGCTAGTTACGGAAGAAGAGGTTCATAAACAAGAACCAAAAATTGCAGTACTAGACGACAATAATCAAATTATTGAAATGTTAGGTGCTGAAAAAGCGGGTACGATATTATAAGTAGAAAAGCTATCTCCATTGCGGAGATAGCTTTTTTGTGCATCTTTTCATTAAGATGAGATAAAACGTGGTATAGTAACATTATATAAATTATTGTTGTTTGAACGGTAAGAAATTGAGGTGTTACATATATGAGTAAGCGTTATGTCGTTGTTGATTTAGAGACGACAGGGAACTCCTGGAAAGATGGGAAGGATAAAATTACCCAAATTGCAGCTGTTGTAGTAGAAGATGGAGAGATATTGGAGATTTTTTCGTCTTTTGTTAACCCAAAGAGAGAGATCCCACCATTTATTACAGAATTAACAGGGATTGATGAAAGTCTTGTAAAACAAGCCCCGTTATTTCAAGATGTAGCCCCGATGATTGTTGAGCTATTACAAGGTGCGGCTTTCGTTGCGCATAATGTTCACTTTGATTGGAATTTT
The DNA here is from genome assembly GCF_038005425.1 of Bacillus sp. FSL K6-0268. Taxonomy (NCBI): domain Bacteria; kingdom Bacillati; phylum Bacillota; class Bacilli; order Caryophanales; family Bacillaceae; genus Bacillus; species Bacillus sp. FSL K6-0268. The sequence goes on along the minus strand of NZ_JBBOTF010000001.1, from coordinate 1,811,709 downwards.
TTAAATGAAGAATTAAGGCAGGCTGGATATACAGAAATACATTGTCCTAAAATCGACACGGTTGAATTGGCTCAAATTCTTTTACCGACAGCTGATAGTTATAAATTACGTGATTTAGCTAAGAAGCACGAACTAGAACATGATCAACCACATCGTGCGGATAGTGATGCTCTTGCAACAGCGGAATTATTTTTACAATTTTTAAATGAAATTGAAAAGTTACCACTTGTCACGTTGCAATCGCTTTATGAATTAAGCGACGTGTTTCAAAGTGATATAGCTGATGTGCTTTCTGAAAATATTTTAAAGAAAGTAATGCATGGTAAAGAAGATATAGCGGAGTATGAAATACATCGAAATATTGCGCTGAAAAAGCGGAACTATTCCTTAAACCTTGGAGAAACGTGTTCATCAAAGTTTGATGCTTTCTTGAATAAAACGATGGATAAATTGGAATCACATATGCCAAAGTTTGAAAGAAGAGAAAGTCAACAACTGATGATGAAAGAGATATATACGGCGTTAAGAGATTCTCGTTTTTCACTAATTGAAGCCGGTACAGGAACAGGAAAGACTCTTGCGTATTTGCTTCCTAGTCTTTATTTTGCAAAGAGAAAAGAAGAACCTGTCATTATAAGTACACAAACGGTACAACTCCAACAACAAATATTAGAAAAAGAAATTCCGTTATTACAAAAAATAATGCCATTTTCATTTGATGCAGCTCTTCTAAAAGGAAGAAAGCATTATCTTTGCTTACACAAATTTGAGTATGCTTTACAAGAGGAAGAAAAAAATTATGATATGGCACTTACGAAAGCGAAGATTTTAGTTTGGCTATTGCAAACTGAAACGGGTGATCGAGACGAATTAAATATTCCTGAGGGCGGAAAGTTACTTTGGAATCGTATTTGTAGTGATGCGTATAGTCCAGGCGGTATGCAAAGTAATTGGTTTAGTCGTTGTTTTTACCAGCGAGCGAAGAATAAAGCTTTATTTGCAGATATCGTTATTACAAATCATGCGTTATTATTTCAAGATTTTTCAAGTGAAGAACCGCTGTTTGCTTCATGCGAACATATTATTTTTGATGAAGCTCACCATATTGAAGAAGCTGCGAGTAGAACATTGGGTGAACAGTTCTCTTGTATGTATTTTCAATTGGTTATATCTCGTCTTGGGACGCTAGAAACAGAAGATGTACTCTCCAAAGTATATAAAATGATGAAAAAATCAGAGCAAGCATCTCGTTCAACTTTCCGTATGATAAGTTATAGTTTGAAGGAACTTAAGTTTGATGCGGATGAACTCTTCCAAATGTTACGTACTTTTATATTTAAACAAACAAAGCAAGAACAAGGAACAAATAATATGCCGCTCATCTATAGGTATAACGCAGAACTAGAAAAAGGTAAGTTGTGGGATAGTATCGTCGAATTAACAAATCGTTTTATATATGAATTAAGAAGGGTAGTAACTGCTCTTGAGAAGCAAGTGGATATATTGCAAAGTAAGTTAGAATGGGAGATGCATGTTGTAACAGGTGAATTTATGCATTTAATTGAGTTGCTGAGAAAGATGGCAGAATCATTACAGTTACTCGTATTAGAAAAGAATTCGTATGTAACTTGGATGGAGACTGAAACGAAAGGGACGATTCATTCAACAGTTCTATATGCACAGCCTGTTCATATTGGTGAAAGATTTGCTGATAAATTTTTAACAGAAAAAAAGAGTGTTATTTTTACATCCGCAACACTAACAGTTAACGATACGTTTGATTATATAAAAGAGGAACTTGGTTTACATGATTTCGCTCCAAATACTTTAAAGGTTCCGTCGCCATTTCGTTATGATGAACAAATGAAATTAATGGTTTCAACGGATGTACCTTTTATTAAGCAAGTAAGTAATGAGCGATATATTGAATCTGTATCGGAACATATTGCAAAGATAGCGAAAGCCACAAAAGGCAGAATGCTTGTTTTATTCACTTCGTATGAAATGTTAAAAGAAGCGTATGCGAATTTAAAAAATAATGATGAATTAGAGGGGTATTTATTACTCACACAAAGTGTGAATAATAGAAGTCGAAGCCGCTTAATTCGAAAGTTTCAAGAGTTCGACAAATCAATTTTATTAGGGACGAGTAGTTTCTGGGAAGGGATAGATATTCCAGGAGATGCCTTAAGTTGTCTTGTTATTGTCCGTCTACCATTTACGCCTCCTCATCAACCTATGATGGAAGCGAAAGGTGAGTGGCTAAAAAATCAAGGTGAGGATGTATTCGCTAAATTAGCGTTGCCACAAGCAATATTACGTTTCAAACAAGGATTCGGCCGCTTAATTCGAACGAATACAGATACAGGAACGGTAGTAGTGTTAGATCGTCGTTTGACGAGTTCTTCCTATGGAAAACGATTTCTACAATCGATCCCTAACGTACCTCTTTATGAAGGGCCATTAGAAGAATTATTAGTACAATTAGAAGAACCATTAAATGAATAAAAATGGAAGAAAAATACGCCTGAAGTACTTATAAACTTCAGGCGTAAAAAATGTGGGTAGGAGGAATTTTATTTTTCTTACTTCTTGTATACAAAATGTGTTGGTTTTCGACTTGAAACCTTTTTTTGCTGTACATGTCCTGCTATAATAGATGGGTGATGAAGCAGGGGTTGTAAAGAATGTACTCTTATTGTAACCGCATTGCGTTCTTCTATAATTAGAAATTTTTGTGTAACGGAGGAGTTTTTTCATGGAGAAGAAAATCGAAGTACTATCAACGACGCGTATTAAATATTCGTCTGATTTGTATAAAATTGTTGATAGTTTGAATCGTACGTTAAAAGAGCAGGACCTCATGTTCGGACTAGCATTAGACGAAAAAGATAAAGAAACAGCTGTATTTACGATTTACAGAACGTAGCGATACAATGAAAAAGTGGATTTTTGCAATCATTATTGTTATCGTTGCTAGCGGAATATATGGGGCGTATGTTTATAATAAAGCGATGGGAAAGAAAATTCCAAAAGAGTCGAAATTTGTAGAAATTGCTAAAGAAAAAGCAAAGCTTACAAAGGTGAAATCAGTTGATTATTACAACGGAAAATCTGCATATATAGTCGTGCAAGGTACAGATGAAAAGGGAGAACAACTTATCGTTTGGGTGCCTGAGAAAAAAGGGGATACTGTAGTAAGGAAAAAGAGCGAAGGTATTTCTGAAAAAGAGGCTATACAAAGAACAATAGAGCAAGTCGGCAATGAAAGTAAGGAATCAAAAAGTAAGCCGAAAGAGATTATGAAAGTGAAATTAGGCTTTGAAAATGATGTACCACTATGGGAAGTTACATATATTGATGATGACAATCGTTATAGTTATTACTATCTTGAATTTAAAGATGGAAAATTTTTAAGACGATATAGCATTGAAAAATAGATGTAGGGGGAACTACAAATGAAATTAGCAAAGCGAGTAGCTGCTTTAACACCGTCTTCAACTTTAGAAATTACAGCAAAGGCACAAGCATTAAAAGCAGAGGGTCATGATGTAATTGCATTAGGGGCAGGGGAACCTGACTTTAATACACCAGAGCATATTATGGATGCTGCACATAAAGCGATGTTAGAAGGGCATACGAAGTATACACCAACAGGTGGATTACAATCGTTAAAACAAGAAATTGTGAAGAAATTTACTCGCGATCAAGGTATTGCGTATGATCCATCTGAAATTATTGTATGTAATGGCGCAAAGCATGCATTATATACATTATTCCAAGTATTACTTGATGAGGGAGATGAAGTTATCATCCCAACTCCTTACTGGGTAAGCTATCCAGAGCAAGTAAAGCTTGCTGGCGGTAAGCCGGTTTATGTAGAAGGTTTAGAAGACAATGAGTACAAAATTACAGCAAAGCAGCTGCGTGAGGCAATTACAGAGAAAACGAAAGCAGTTATTATTAATTCACCGAGCAATCCAACAGGAATGATTTATAGCAAAGAAGAATTACAACAGCTTGGAGAAGTATGTTTAGAACATGATATTTTAATCGTTTCTGATGAAATTTATGAAAAATTAATTTATGGTGGCGTAGAATATATTTCAATTGCCCAGCTTTCTAATGAATTAAAAGAACAAACACTTATTATTAATGGTGTATCTAAATCTCATTCTATGACAGGATGGCGTATTGGATATGCTGCAGGAAATAAGCAGCTTATTAAAGCGATGACGAACTTAGCGAGTCATAGTACGTCAAACCCTACTTCAATCGCTCAATACGGCGCAATTGCGGCATATGCAGGCTCACAAGAACCTGTGGAAACAATGCGTCAAGCCTTTGAAGAGAGATTAAACATCATTTATGATAAATTAATTCAAATCCCTGGCTTTACTTGTATTAAACCGCAAGGTGCATTTTACTTATTCCCTAACGTAAAAGAAGCTGTAGCTTTATCAGGATATGCAACAGTTGATGATTGGGCAAAAGCTCTATTAGAAGAGGAAAAAGTGGCTCTTGTACCAGGTACAGGATTTGGTGCTCCAAATAATGTTCGTTTATCATATGCGACATCTCTTGAACAAGTAGAGAAAGCATTGGAACGCATCCATACATTTATGAAAAGTAAAGTGCAAGCTTAATTGTATATTTCATTTATGTAATATACAAAACCTCCCTATTAATGGGGAGGTTTTTTTGACGAATTGTGGCAAAAAGAAATAGCTAAAGGTGTGTTATACTAGAGAGCGAGGTGTTTGGTGATGAAAAAGAAAATGATGTTACAGTGGTTTGAGCAGGGAAGCATTGCAATTCCAAAATTGCTTATGATGCATTATAAAAAATTAGGTTTAAATGAGACGGAATTTATGGTTGTACTTCATATACATACATTTTTAGAATCAGGTAATTCGTTTCCGACTCCTTCAGAGATTTCTGAACGGATGACGATAACAGAAATGAAATGTATGGAAATAATTCAAGCGTTGATTCAAAAAGGTTTTTTATCACTAGAAGGTGGACAAAGATCAGAAGCGATGATGTGCGAAAGTTATTCTTTACAACCGTTATGGGAAAAAATATTACATTTCTTAATGGATGAATCAATAGAGGAAGAGCAAAAAGAAAAAAAACAGCTGCAAGTAAATTTATATACAGTATTCGAAAAAGAATTTGGAAGACCACTTTCGCCGTTCGAATGTGAAACGTTAGGAATGTGGGAGGACCAAGATCAACATCATCCAAATTTAATTCAAGCGGCTCTTAGAGAAGCTGTAATGAGTGGAAAACTAAATTTCCGATATATTGATCGTATTTTATTTGAGTGGAAAAAGAATGGAATTAAAACGGTAGATCAGGCTCAAAATCAAGGTCAAAAATTTAGAGCGAATCAACAAAGAGCACAACAAATGACAAAACAAGAGACGAAATTTACTGGAAAAGTGCCTTTTTATAATTGGTTGGAGCAGTAATATAGGAGGGGAAATATGCTTAACAAAACGCAAATCCGTTATTGTTTAGACACAATGGCGGATATGTATCCAGAAGCACATTGTGAATTGGTTCATGACAATCCATTTGAACTTGTAATCGCGGTGGCGTTATCTGCACAATGTACAGATGTACTTGTAAATAAAGTGACAAGAAATTTATTTCAAAAATATAAAACACCAGAAGATTATTTAAGTGTTTCTCTAGAAGAATTACAACAAGATATACGCTCTATCGGATTGTATAGAAATAAAGCAAAAAACATTCAAAAATTATGCCGAATGTTATTAGATGACTATAATGGGGAGGTACCGAGCGATCGAGATGAACTTACGAAATTACCAGGTGTAGGAAGGAAAACAGCGAATGTTGTAGTTTCCGTAGCGTTTGGGATTCCGGCAATTGCTGTTGATACACATGTGGAGCGAGTGAGTAAACGATTAGCGATTTGTAGATGGAAAGACTCTGTGTTAGAAGTAGAAAAAACGTTAATGAAGAAAGTACCGATGGATGAGTGGGGGGTTACGCATCATCGTATGATTTTCTTTGGACGTTATCACTGTAAAGCACAACGACCGCAATGTGAGGAGTGCAGGCTGTTAGAAGTATGTCGTGAAGGAAAGAAGCGAATGAAGGTGAAATAAAGGATGGAGCGAGTTATAGAAATACCGAAAGAATTTCATTGCTTACCATTTTTTAAAGAAAGCGTAAATTCAATTGAGTATCATACAGACGAGTCTTTTGAAGAAATAATACAAAATACTTACTTTATATTTGATATTGAAAGACAGTATGAGCCATGGAAGGAAATTGAAAACAGTATTCCAGCAGTGTTGAATGTATGGAAAAATAAGCATGAAGACATTGCTATACTGTTTCGAAATAGAGATAAGCAAGAGGCTGAGGGGCCAATGATTCTTTTTGCAGCTCACTTGTTATCGGTTGTCTATTGGTTAAATGAGCAACCTGTTCATAGTTTGAATGAAATGCAAATAAATACGAATAAATTAAAAGTGCAACCTGTTAATTTTATGGAAAGGTATTCATTCATTATAAAGAAACCGAGTAATTATCATTCTTATATTCAATTAGCGCAGTTATATATCGAAATAGAAAAGCTGTTTGTAAAGAAAATGATAACAAAAAAGAAGTCTGCTTCTCGTTAAGAGAAACGGACTTCTTTTTTTGTTTATTAGGACTCTGTTGTAACAACAGCACCGTCTGCCTGAGGTGTATCTCCTCCGGTATTTTGGTGTTGCTGTTCTTGTTGTTTCTTAGCTTCGTCTTCAGCTTTTTTCTTGGCCTCTTCTTCAGCTTTCTTCTTAGCTTCGTCTTCAGCTTTTTTCTTAGCTTCGTCTTCAGCTTTTCTTCTAGCTTCCTCATCAGCTTTCTTTTGAGCTTCTTCTTGCTGTTTACGTTGTTGTTCTTGTTCTTGTTGTTGCTGCTGTTCTTGTTGTTTCTTAGCCTCTTCATCAGCTTTTTTCTTAGCTTCGTCTTGTTTTACTTTATCTTCATTAGCTTTTTTCTGGGCTTCCTCATCAGCTTTTTTCTTAGCTTCTTCATCGGCCTTTTTCTTAGCCTCTTCATCAGCTTTTTTCGCATCTGGAGTTCCGCCAGGCGCAGTGAAGGATGCACCAATTGCTGGGCTTGTTCCAGTACCTTTTTTCGCTACTACAGAGAAGCTGTAAGTAACACCTGGTTTAATACCACCAAGAGTAGCTGTCGTACCACTTATTGATAGGCTACCACTTGAACCGTCAGTTGCTTTATAGCTGGCTGCATATGCGTCAACTTCTGCTGGTCCAGACCAGTTTAGTGTAACTGTGCTAGCGCCATCAAAAGTGACATTCAGACCACTAGGGGCATCTACTTTAATTTGTTTAATTGCATCTTTTTTAGCACCTTTAACGTATAACTCTCCGTTTATTTCTTGTACAGAAGAAGGACGTTCAAAGCGTGATTTATCTGTAGCGAATTTGCTCATCATTATTTGGAACATTTGCTGTGCAATTCTAGTGGAGCGATCACTAACATAATTTTTTGGACCATCTTTTTCGTAACCAGTCCAAACAGCCATTGTGTATTGTGGTGTATATCCAGCAAACCAGCTATCTCTGTTTGCATCAGCTGGGATATCATATTTTTGAAGAACTGATGCATCAAAGTTTTGTGTTCCTGTTTTACCTGCTACGTCAACACCTGAAACGTATGCTGTTGGACCTGTACCACCAGAACCAGGTTTTACTACGTCACGAAGAACGTCAGTAACCATGTAAGCTGTATAGTCTTGCATTGCGCGTTGTTCCTTAGGTTTAAAGCTTTTCTTTTTCCCGTCCGGGAAGGTTACTTCTTTTACGAAGTGTGGTTTATTATAGTTACCACTATTACCGAAGGTTGCATATGCACCTGCTACTTCCAATGGAGACCCCTCGTTACTACCGATTGCTGTTGATTCGTAGACTTTTCCTTCTTTAAAGGTCATGCCTAAACCTTCAGCGAATTCTTTTGACTTATTAAGACCAACTGTTTGTGCTGTCTTTAAAGCTGGAATGTTTAATGACTTTTTCAAAGCTTCACGTAGTGAAACGTCACCTTTGTAGCTCTTTGTTGCATTTTGTATTTTTTTACCATTGGAATACGTATACTCTGAATCGTTTAATTGATGGTATGTAGACCATTGTAAATTTTCAATTGCCGGACCGTAGTCGAAAATTGGTTTCATTGTTGAACCAACTTGGCGTTTTAAATCAGTTGCCATATTATGACCTTTGAAAGTAGACTTACTTTCTTTACGTCCAGCACCAATTGCTCGAACTTCTCCAGACTGTGTATCCATAAATACGAATGACCCTTGGAATTGATCGTCTGGATACTTAATAAGATTGCCATCCATAATTTTGTCAGCGTAATCTTGAGCATCTTGATCAAGTGTTGTATGAATCGTTAAACCATCTGAACCGATATTTACATCAGGATATTCTTTTTCAACTTCTTTTACAACCGCATCTAAAAATGCTTGATACTTCATCTCAGTTACTTCTGAAGACGGTTGAAGGCCCTCTGTTACTGGGATCTTAACGGCGTTATTCATTTCTTCTTTTGTTATATAACCATGTCGATTCATTAATGATAATACAACATTACGACGATTTGTTGCTCGTTCAACATTTTCCTTTTTTGTTGGATCATAAATGTTTGGACCTTGGGGTAAACCAGCGAGCATAGCAGCTTCATGTAATTGCAAGTCTTTTAAATCTTTACCATAATATTTTTGCGCTGCTGTCGCAATACCATATGAACGGTTACCTAAATTAATCTTATTTAAGTACATTTCTAAAATCTCATGTTTAGAGTATTGTTGCTCTAATTTATAAGATAAGTACCATTCTTGTACTTTTCTCTTAGCAGTTTTATCCATCGTTAGAAAATAGTTTTTAACGACTTGCTGTGTAATCGTACTACCACCTTGGGAACCGAAACCACCAGTGACATTTTCCATAACTGCTTTTGTAGTTCGTTTAAAATCAATTCCATTATGATCATAGAAACGCGAATCCTCAGTTGCAAGGAATGCATTTTCAACTACTTTTGGAATTTGATCATAAGTAACATGCGTTCGTTTTTCAGCACCGTATTCATAGAAGAAATTCCCGTTTTTATCAAGAAACTTTGTTGATAAAGGATTAACGAGTTTGGATTTGTCTAATTTTGGAGCGTCCTTTACCATAACAAAGAAAGCGGAAACGCCGGCTACGAGACCAACGATACCAAGAAGTAGACAACCTATAAGGAATTTCTTGAAAAAGGAGCCTTTTTTCTTTGGTTTTTCTTCTTTATGTGTTTTTTTCTCTTGATTTTTCACATGATTTCGTTCTGTACGAGAACGATAATTATCTGACATTATACTTTCTCCTACCTTTCATTCTCTCCCCAAAAGTCGAAAAAAGAGCCTTAGTGATGACTCTATCACGAAAAATAAACCGTGTCTAGTACACGGATATAGTCAATCCGAGGGTGATAACCGCATGATAATAAGGATCCATGCTCTTCTATTTCTTCTTTCGTAATCGACTTGCGTCCACCAGTATTTTGACGATTCCAAAATGCAATAATATGTTTTGCATCTAATAAATAAAATTCATCAAAAAGTGTAAATTTAATAATGACAAATGCAATTCCATTATGAGCAACCACTTGCTTCATATGTTCTATTTGATGAAGGTGGAAGTTTTGAAGTGGGAAACTAGTTTTATTTTTTGTTTCCTTTGCTTCAAAATCGATGTATTTCCCTTTGTATACACCGTTGTAATCTGTTGTAGAAGGTTGTTTAAAATACGCTTCTTTTACCACTGCAGCACTTCGAGCGGGGTAATCTACTTTTACAATTTGAAGAGGTGTAGGTTTTTTATGTACACATGCAATATTATGGGTTAAGTAATATTGATTTGTTTCATTCAATTCCTCTTCAAGGGACATACCTCTGTTGCTATAAGTATGTGTTTTTATAGGTGTTTTTTGAGGTTGTGAAGCTTGATTATACCTTTTTCCATTTGGGTAACGAATGGTCATAGTGTGTCCACTCCCAACTTACTAAGAATTACTTACAAAGGTGATTATATCAAAAAATGAAAAAAGATGTGACCTTTTTGATGAAAGGTATGATGACTTATTTATGTTGACATGGAATGATTATATGAAAATTAAACAAAATCGAGAAAAAAAGTTTTGTACAGAGGAAGAAAAAGCAATCATTCGCAATATTACAAAGAAAACAGAAATAGCTAATGTGGACAATATTTCTCGGACACAATCTTATCAAGAATATTATTTAAGAAATAGTGAAATCAGGTGGGCCTTTTTAGCGAGTATGGTTTCGAGAAATGCGGGATGGAATATGACCGATTTAGAAGGGAGATATTATGCTACTGTTTTACCTAAAACGGTAAAAAAACATTTATTTCTTCTGTACGAACAAGCTAATTGGATTATTTTCTTAGATGCCTTTCCTCAGCTATTATTGTATGAGGAAAGTAAGAAGAGACGTACACCTCTCTTTCATTTGTTGCAATATTTCAGCGTATCAATTTTTATGGAAAAAGAATGGTTACTTTTCTGGGAGAAAAGAGATATGAATAGGCTTATAACAGCCCTTATTATAAATGAACAAAATAAAATTCAAAAACCAGTCATTGAGAGCACATATTTTAAAAAACATGTATTCCATACTGCACTTTTTAAAGTACAAGAAAGATTTCATATTAGTGCAGTTATCTTCCCAACAATTGAAGGGAGGATGTATGGATTTTCGGTTTATCAATTTGAAACGTTACAACAGCGTATAGAACTGGGAAAAAAATTAGCATGGTTATTGTTTCATCCAATTTATAATGGTTCGTTTTATAAGTTTGCAGTGCAAACTACACATACTGGGTCTAGAGAAGATTATGAATTTTACTCAAAGGAAACTAGAAAATCGTGTACGCCAGCACTTAGAGATAGTTATCCTGTTGTTTTACATGAAGAAATAGAAATGAGAGATTGGTTTTGTGCAAATATGAAAATGAATGTGCTATTTGTACTTGAAGAACCTAAAGAGGAAGTTAATATAACAGAATGGTATAGGAGAAAGAGGGAACAAATCTATAGGATATCTATCGTAAATCGTTTCGTTAAAAGGATGGATGAGTTCATGATATAATGAAAAAGAAGTCCCGTCTTCCATTTTGAAGACGGGACTTCTTAATTTGAAATAATCCTGCTATGCTTGCTACGACTTTAATCTCAAAACGTAATGCTAGTGGGAGATTAAGGGTGACTTGAAATTTAACCGTACGTAATAAAGTCTCGCTTTATGTAGCAGGGAAGTTTGGACCATCTAGCTTTGGATTGCCAGTCTCGGGTTTATTTTGTTGTTTGTTTTGGTTTTTCTTTTTTTCATTTTTGTTCTTTGCCATTGTACTACACCTCCTTTTTGTATTGTTACCATTTCTATAAATGACATACGAAATGATTTCTTTGACGAATAACAACTAGTTTTGTCATGTGGGCAGGAGTGGTGAATCGTTCGGCGAAATTACATGACAAAGGAAAAGCAAAGAAGGAGGCGTTTTGTATATGGCGATGGTTCAGAAGGAAGATGTAATGAAAAAAATGGATCAAATGTTAAGTTCTCTCGATTTGCTGGAAATGAATATAGGGATTAGAATGAATCATGCATTAAAGGATGCGAGTGAAAAAATATGTAATAAGATAGAAATAACAGAAATGCATATTGAACATATGGAAAATAAATTAGTGCATCACGAAGAAAAAGGGAATTGGGTAAAGACATTTCAAAACGTCGTAGTGAGTGCATAATAAGGTGGGAAAGAGATGAAGAATGAAGCATTAATACAGTCTTCAGAAAAACTCATGCAGTATAATAATGAAGCGAATATAAAAAAAAGAGAACTAATCGAATACGACTTTTATAAGGATATGAAACCATTTGTAGACATGGTAGATGAGGAATTAAAGAAGTGGAAAGAATTAGCTTATACGTGGATTAAAGAAGAAAAGCCAAAGTATATACATGTACAGCAAATTGATCAAGTATACGATAATTTACAAACGAATGTGTTACAATGCTTTGTAAATAAAGGTAAAGGTAAACGATTCTTTGAAACACACCAAGCCATTTCGTATACTTTGCAAAATATAGTTGAGCAATGTAAATAACAAGAGGGAGAACCCTCTTGTTATTTTTATGCTTCTGTCATTGTTGTAGGTTTTGTTGCGCCGTTTATTTCTAATTCTTTTATTAATGTTCGATAATCTGAAATGCATATTTTTCCTTCGAGATACCAATGTCTCGCAAAGTCTAATAATTCATTTGCATTCTCTGTGCAATACCCCTTTTTTTGAGAAAACGCTTGTTTTAAATCCCCTAATACCATGTTGATTCCTCCCCCATGAGAATCTTCTTCTTAATTATCATAGCATGGAAGGGTTTTCTTTTTTAATTTTTTAAAAATTTAAACTTCCGACAAAAATAGACAGATACTCCATCACACATATTATTTTATAGGTACATATTATATATGTAGAAACTTATGTGAAGGAGGAGAGAATGCATGTTTCAACAATCTAACGTATATCAGCAAACAAATCCATATGCACAGCAAAATATGTACCAATATAATACGGATACATATTTACGGTATAATATGTATCCTTTCGAGCCTTATTATGGAAATCAAAATTATTATCAACCGTTTGAAGTGTCGTTTATGAATCAAGCTCAACAACCACAACAGCAGCAACCTTATGTGAATCAGGCTCAACAATCACAACAGCAGCAACCTTATGTGAATCAAGCTCAACAATCACAAGCTCAGCAACCATACATGAATCAACAACAGCAGCAGCCTTATATGAATTCGCAATATTATATGCCACCACCATCGCCCTATGCTAATCAACAAGCGATGTTTTATCCACCAAAACAGCCGTACCCGACGCAGAGTAAACAAAAGCAACAACAGCCAAGTCAGTTTTCTAGTTTTGTTTCTCAATTTAAAACATCCGATGGTAACTATGATGTAAATAAAATGATGAATACAGCTGGACAAATGATGAATGCGATGAATCAGGTGACAGGTATTGTAAAGCAAGTTGGAGGCTTTTTTGGTAAGTAATGTTGAAGAGTTGTCTATGAAAGTATGGTATATGAAATAAAGGACTAGACAAATTTCCTTGTAATAAATGGGTATATATAACAAACGGCTTTCTCTCTTTTCTCATACTGTAAAGTGTAATCAGATTTTTTTAACGAGAGAGGAGAGAAAAAACTATGCATCATTGTCATCCTTGTTTTGGAGGGCATAAGCCTGTAGGACCTATTTGTACAACTGCTCCTGTCGTTCATCCGACGAAACAATGCGTAACACACTCTTTTTCAACAACGGTGGTGCCACACATTTTCCCAACACATACAACACGTGTACATCATCAACAAATTAAAAACCAAAACTTCTTCCCACAAACAAATTCAAATGTAAATGTTGTGGACCCAATCGACCCAGGATTCGGCGGTGGATGTGGACCGTGTGGCCATGGTCATCATCACCACGGTCATCAAATATCTCCATTTGGGCCAGGACCGAATGTATCACCGTTTGGACCAGGACCAAATGTATCACCGTTTTTACCAAACAATGTATCACCAGTAGGTCCAAATATCGGACCAAACGTTGGTGGAATATTTAAAAAGTAAATGATATGTTAGAACTAGCGAAATGCTAGTTCTTTTTTTGTAATTGGAGTGTTGATATGAAAGTTATTGCAGTAACAGGATATAAGCCATTTGAACTTGGAATATTTAAAAATGATCATCCAGGGGTGGGGTGTATAAAAAAGGCATTACACCGTAAATTAACCACTTTTGTAGAAGATGGTTTAGAATGGGTTATAATAAGCGGCCAGTTAGGTGTAGAATTATGGGCTGCTGAAGTTGTTTTTGAAATTCAAGTAGAATATCCAGATTTAAAATTAGCGGTATTCACTCCGTTTTTAGAACAAGAAGAAAATTGGAAAGAAGATAATCGTGAATATTACGAATTTATTCTTTCTCAAGCAGACCATGTTGATAGTATCACGAAACGGAAGTATGAAAGCCCAGAGCAATTTAAATTAAAAAATCAATTTTTTATTGAAAAAAGTGATGCACTTTTAGCGGTATACGATGAAGAAAAACCAGGAAGTCCCAAATATATTGTAGAAACAGCAAAGAAAAAAGGGGAAATAGAAAATTATCACAGTTATTTCATTCTTTTTTCTGAGTTACAAGATATAATAGAAGAGGAACAGTGGAATAATGCAGAATAATATGTAATATAGTACTCGTATATATGATTGACAAAAAGCATTGTTTCTGAAAAAATTTAGTTAATGAAAGTTTTGGTAAAAATTTGAGGTGAAGAAAATGATTTCGGATAAAATTAAATTAACAGCGAAAGATATTTTAGAAAAAGAATTTAAAACAGGTATGAGAGGTTATCAGCAAGAAGAAGTAGATAAGTTTCTTGATATGATCATTAAAGACTATGAAGCTTTCCACAAAGAGTTTGAGCAATTAAAGCAACAAAATGCTCGTTTAAAGCGTGAATTAGAGGAACAAAAACTAGCAGTAACGCAAGTTCCACAACAACCTGTACAAACACCAGTTGCACAACCGGTTTATAACAACACGAATACGGATATTTTAAAACGCTTATCTAACTTAGAAAAAGCTGTATTTGGAAGTAAGTTATACGAATGATGTAAGGTGGAAAAAGGTTTAAGCATTTTACATAGAAAAAAACGTTGCAAAATCTTTTTGTTTCCACTATACTAATGGATGTCATAACGTTTGGGTAATCGCTGCAACGCCAACGTTGTAGAGGAAAGTCCATGCTCGCACGGCCTGAGATGGCTGTAGTGTTCGTGCCTAGCCAATTCATAAGCTAGGGTATTCTGGCTGTAAGGCTGGTTTAACGGCAGGGAAAAAACCTAAGTCCTTTCGGATATGGTTTGACTACCTTTAAAGTGCCACAGTGACGAAGTCCTTGAAGAAATGATAGGAGTGGAACGAGGTAAACCCCACGAGCGAGAAACCCAAATAATGGTAGGGGAATCTTTTCCAAGGAAATGAACGACGGGAAAGGACAGGTTTTATAACCTGTAGATAGATGATTGCCACCGGAGTACGAGGCGTGGGCCGTTTGTAGTACAAAGGAACAGAACATGGCTTACAGAACGTTATGAACCAACTATGAAATAACTCAGCTCTCCTTTGTTAGAGGAGGGCTTTTTATTTGTATGAAGTTATAAAGTATGAGTTAAAATGGTTAATGAGAAAATTTTTTCGTAAAATGTAATGATTAATAGGAACAATTGCTATTAATTATTGTTTGAATATACATAAGAGGTGAATGCAAATGGGAAAAGTTACTTTAATTGCAACAGCGGCAATGGGTATTGAAGCGTTAGTTGCCCGAGAAGTTCGCGATCTTGGTTATGAATGTCAAGTAGAAAACAGCAAAGTAACATTTGAAGCAGATGAAAAGGCGATTTGTCGCACGAATTTATGGTTACGTACTGCGGATCGTGTAAAAATTAAAGTTGGCGAATTTAAAGCAACAACATTTGATGAGCTATTTGAAAAAACGAAAGCATTAAACTGGGGAGATTATATTCCAGAGAATGGCGAGTTCCCTGTTATCGGTAAATCTTTAAAATCTGAATTATTCAGTGTTTCGGATTGCCAACGTATTGTTAAAAAGGCTGTCGTTGAAAAATTAAAAACAACATATAAACGTACAACTTGGTTTGAAGAAGATGGTCCGTTATTCCGTATCGAGATTGCAATGCTCAAGGATATTGCAACATTAACAATTGATGCGAGTGGTGTTGGACTTCATAAACGTGGATACCGTATGGATCAAGGGGAAGCTCCGTTAAAAGAAACATTAGCTGCGTCTTTAATTAAATTAACAAACTGGAAGCCAGATCGTCCATTTGTTGATCCATTCTGTGGATCAGGTACAATTCCGATTGAAGCGGCATTAATTGGGCAAAACATTGCGCCAGGATTTAACCGTGGTTTCGCATCAGGTGAGTGGGGCTGGGTAGGTAAACAAAACTGGCGTGAAGCGCGTCAAGAAGCTGAAGATTTAGCGAACTATGATCAACGATTACAAATCATAGGATCAGATATTGATCATCGTATGATTCGAGTTGCTCAAGATAACGCAGAAGAAGTAGGTTTAGGTGATTTAATTACATTTAAACAAATGCAGGTAAAAGATTTCACAACAAAAGAGGATTATGGCTACGTTGTAACGAATCCTCCATACGGAGAACGTTTAAGTGAAAAAGCACTCGTTGAACAACTGTATAAAGAAATGGGACAAGTATTCCGTCCGTTAGATACATGGTCAGCGTATGTATTAACAAGCTACGAAGCATTTGAGAAGTGTTACGGAAAAGATGCGTCGAAGAAGCGTAAACTGTTTAACGGATTTATCCGTACAGATTACTACCAATACTTCGGAAAACGTCCACCGCGTAATTCATAGTATAAAACTCCTCCAGCGCGCATATACTGGCTATTATGTAATGCGTAAAGGAGGAAGTGATATGGATAGTTTCCAATTATCAATGATTCAAAAAGCTATTCACCGTACGTATGATGAGCTCGGAAAAGAAGTGGATAGTCAAGGTGCGATTGTAGATGAAATACAAAAAGCACAAGAAGAATATTTGTCAGCTCTTTCACATGAAACAGCGATTGATAAACGGTATTTAAAGTCATTAATATAGAAGAAAATTTTCCTTTTTCGAAAGGAAAATTTTTTTTCGTGAATTTCTATGTATGGCAACAGGGGAAAGCAAATGCATACATATGCGTAGCAGTTGCTATTATCTTTTTATAGAAAAACTTTTTGGTTGGAGGCTAAGGATGTTTACTGAGAAGAGATTACCATTTGAAGTAGGAAAACAAGATAATTTTTATGATAAGTTGAATGAGTGGATTGGAGATGTATTTTACGACATCCTTCCGGAAAAAGGCTTTGAAGAGCGTGATGAACAAATTTTTATGGCGTTTCAGTTAGAACGCGCTTTCCAAGAAAAGAAAGTTATGTTCGCAGAAGCGGGTGTAGGAACAGGGAAAACAATTGTATATCTTCTATATGCAATTTGTTACGCGCGTTATACTGGGAAACCAGCTATTATTGCTTGTGCAGATGAAACGTTAATTGAGCAACTTGTGAAAGAAGAAGGGGACATTGCTAAGTTATCTGAAGCATTAGGGCTCTCTGTTGATGTAAGGCTTGCAAAATCAATGGATAATTATTTATGCTTACGTAAACTTGAAGATGTTATGAGTGGACGAGCTCCAGAAGTAATTGAAGACGTATATTATGAGTTACCACAGTTTGTATTTGATCATGGTACGATGCAAAACTTTACTCACTATGGTGACAGAAAAGAATTTCCACTTTTAAATGACGAAGAATGGTCAAAAGTAAATTGGGATTACTTCCAAGATTGCTTTACTTGTGATTCTCGTCATCGCTGTGGACAAACTCTTTCTCGTGAACATTATCGTAAAGCAGCAGATTTAATTATTTGTTCTCAAGATTTCTATATGGATCATATTTGGACGTACGATGCTCGTAAGCGTGAAGGGCAAATTCCATTATTACCAGAAAGTAGCTGCGTTGTATTCGATGAAGGACATCTTGTAGAATATGCAGCTCAAAAAGCTTTAACATACCGTTTAAAGCAAACGATGATGGAGCAACTTTTAACGAGATTGTTGCAAAACGATATTCGCGAGGAGTTTGCACATTTAGTAGAAGAAACAATTTGGCAAACAGAGCGATTCTTTGATGTGTTACAAGAGAATAAAAAGGAAATTGCCGGTTCTGATCGTTTAGAAATTACTGTGACAGAAAAAGTAACAGCTGAAGCGAAGCGACTTTATGCAAAAATTGGTGAAGTCGGTGATGCATTAGTATTTGAAAGTGAAATGCATACAGTAAACACGTATGACTTAAATATCGTTGATGAGCATTTAGATGTGTTAGAACATTCACTTCGTCTGTTTATGCACGAGAAAAATGTAATTACATGGGGTGAAGAAGGTGATGGTGCCTTCACGTTAGTTATTATGCCGCGTGCAGTTGAAGAGGTGTTACAAGAGAAAGTATTCTCGAAGAAAATCCCGTATATTTTCTCTTCTGCGACATTATCGAACAACGATTCATTCGCATTTACAGCAAATAGTCTAGGGGTAAAAGATTACTTATCATTCTCAGTTGCCTCACCGTTTGATTATGAGGAGCAAATGGCGGTAAACTTACTATCGCATACGAAAGAAAATGAATGGGAAAGAAAGTGTCAATATACACTTGAAAATATACAAAAAACAAATGGACGTACGCTTGTATTATTCCGTACAACACAAGAACTTGCAGCGTTTAAAGAATATGTAAGTAAAGAACAAATGTCAGTTCCGTTCCTATATGAAGGAGATCAGGAAATTAGTCAGCTCGTTTCTCGTTTCCAAAATGAAGAAGAGACTGTACTTTGTGCCGTTCATTTATGGGAAGGTTTAGATATTCCAGGTTCATCATTATCACATGTTATCATTTGGTCATTACCATTCCCTCCAAACGATCCTGTGTTTGAAGCGAAACGTAAGCACGTAAATGATCCATTCTGGGAGGTAGATGTACCGTATATGATTTTACGACTTCGTCAAGGGATTGGACGTTTAATTCGTACGAGCGACGATAAAGGTGCTATATCAATCTTCTTATCTGATTCAGAAGATGAGAAAGTAGTTGCAGCTGTGAAAAATGTACTGCCAGTAGAAGGTAAAGAATTATAAGGAAAAAGCTTGGCGCTTGCCAAGCTTTTTTCTATTATAAAAGGAATTTATGTTTCCGTGTCGAATTAAGTTTGAGGTAGAAAAAGGAGGCTTTTATACGATGACAGTTGCTACATATGAAGTAGAAAAACAATTTTTAACATACGTGAAGAAGATACAGAATTATGGAGAAGCATTAAGTTTAATGTTTTGGGATTTAAGAACAGGTGCACCAAAAAAAGGTGTGGATCAGCGTTCTGAAGTAATTGGTATGCTTTCGTCAGAAGTGTTTGCTATGTCGACTTCAGATGAGATGAGAAACTATTTAACAGAGCTTGAAGCTTTAATACGCGAAGATAAACTTTCTGAAACGACGAAGAAAATGGTTGAAGAGTGCCGGAAAGAATATGATAGAAATAAAAAAATTCCACAAGTTGAATATGAGGCTTATGTGAAATTAGAAGCGAAAGCGGAGAGTGTGTGGGAAGAAGCTCGCGAAAAATCTGATTTCGAAATGTTCCGCCCATACTTAGAAAAAATTGTGGAATTTAAAAAGAAATTTATTACATATTGGGGTTATGAAACATATAAATACAATACATTATTAGATATGTATGAGCCAGGTATTACAGTGGAAGTTTTAGATCACGTATTTGGTCAACTTCGTGAGCGCATCGTACCGCTTGTAAAAGAAATCTCTGAGTCTAAAAAAGGATTAAAAACAAGTGCTTTATCGGAACGATTTTCAAAAGAAAAACAAAAGAACTTTACATTAGAATTATTGAAGCAATTGAATTATGACTTTGAAGCAGGTCGTCTTGATGAAACAGTACATCCTTTCGAAATTACATTAAATAGAGGGGATGTTCGTATTACGACACGCTATGATGAAAAAGATTTTCGTATGGCTGTTTTTGGAACAATTCATGAATGTGGTCATGCAGTATATGAACAAAATATTGCAGAACAATTTGAAGGTACACCACTTTGCAGTGGTACATCTATGGGTATTCACGAATCACAATCATTATTCTTTGAGAACTTTATCGGCCGTAATAAATCATTCTGGAAGAAGAATTATGATTTATTAAAAGAGTATAGCAATGGTCAATTTGATGATATGTCAGTCGATGAGTTTTATGATGCAATTAACGAATCGAAACCGTCATTCATTCGTATAGAAGCAGATGAGCTTACATACCCGCTTCATGTTATGGTTCGTTATGAGCTTGAGAAAGAATTATTTGATGGTACATTACAAGTGAAGGACTTACCAGCAGCTTGGAATGATAAGATGGAAGCATATTTAGGCATTCGTCCGGAAAATAATGCACAAGGTGTATTGCAAGATGTTCACTGGGCTGGTGGTTCATTTGGATACTTCCCATCTTATGCGCTTGGTTACATGTATGCAGCACAGTTTAAGCAAAGAATGTTAAAAGACATTCCGAACTTTGACGCATTATTAGAAGAAGGAAACGTAACACCAATTCGTGAATGGTTAACAGAAAATATTCACCAATACGGTAAAACGAAAAAGCCACTTGAAATTTTAGAAGATGTGACAGGCGAAGGATTAAATGCAAACTACTTAGCAGATTATTTAGAAGCGAAGTATAAAGAAATTTATGAGTTATAAAAAAGAGCTGCTTATGAAGTGACCCCTAAAAGTTAGACACGGTTATTTGATTAGGCAGCTTGATAAAAGTGAGTCCGGTATTGTACCGGGCTCATTTTTAATTTTGCCTTAATCCGTTTCGTATTATAATAATCTATATATTTTTCTAATTCTATTTTAAAGTGCTCTACATTTTCAAATTCTTTTATGTAGAGGAACTCCGATTTCATAATCCCAAAGAAATTTTCTATTACTGCGTTGTCGTAACAGTTGCCTTTTCGAGACATACTCTGGACGATAGCTCTTGATTCTAGTGTACGGACGTATTGTCTCATTTGATAATGCCATCCTTGATCCGAATGCATCAGTAGCTGGTGCGTTTCAGGTAAACGTTCCAATGCTTTCTCTAACATGTCTGAAACAAGCGAATACGTCGGTCTAGAACCAATTGTATAGGTAATAATTTCACCATTATACAAATCTAATACAGGTGATACATACAGTTTTTCTCCAAACAATTTAAACTCTGTGATGTCTGTTACCCACTTTTGATTCGGTGCATCTGTATGAAAATTACGCTCTAAAATATTAGGTGCAATTCTACCGACTTTTCCTTTATAGGATTTATATTTCTTCATACGCACAACACACTTTAACCCAAGCTCTTTCATAATGCGCTGAACCTTCTTGTGGTTCACTTTCTGGCCACGATTCGTTAATTCATCACGAATGCGACGGTAACCATAACGACCTTCATTTTCCTCATAAATCGCTTTAATCTCAGCTTTCAAATCGGCATCTACATCTGGACGATTCATTTTCTTTACTAAATCATAATACGTGCTTCGAGGAATAGTAGCTAGCTCCACGAGTGCCTTCACCGAATATTTATGCCTTAATTCATAGATTACTTGCGCTTTGTCTTGTTTTGTGATTTTTCCTTGTTTTGAACTAAGGCATTTAACTTTTTTAAGTACTCATTTTCCATCTCAAGCTGTTTAATGCGTGCTTCAAGTGCTTCGACTGACCCTTCAGCTAAATGTTGTTTTAATTGTTTATTTGAATCTTTTTTCATGGATGGACGCCCCTTTTTCTTAGATTGAAGGGCATCAATTCCTTGTGTTTCGAGCTGTTTTTTCCAAACAGAAATCGTTGAAGGGGCAGGAATATTAAAGATAGCTGCCGTCTCAAATAAGGACATACCGTTTTCAATCATAAAGTTTAGTACGTCTAGTTTAAATTGTTGTGTGTAATTTGTACATCGTTTTAGAAAAGCTTCCAGACCATTCTGTTTATATTGGTTTACCCAATTCAAAATGATTGTGTCACTTATACCGAGCGATCTACCCATTTCTCGATAACTTTCATTTCCGTTCAAATAACGTAGAACGATTTGTATTTTTTCATCAGCTGTAAATTTAGCCATAGAAAAACTGCACCTCCAATTGTTAGACTGTGTCTAACAATTGGGGTGCAGTTCACTTAATTGCAGCTCTTTTTTTAAGGGGGATAAAAGAATGCTTTATACATATACAGTAATGACGCAAGAAGAAGCGGAAGAGATTGCATATAACTGGCACTATGAAGGGAAATATTCTTTTTATGATATAGCGGCAGATGAAGAAGATTTAGATGAGTTTTTACATGATGAGAGTAGAGGGAATCATACATTTTCTGTAAAGGAAAATGGCACTCTCATTGGTTTTTTTACTGTTTGTAAAATGAATAATGGAACGGTTGATATAGGACTTGGAATGAGACCTGATATAACTGGCAATGGATTTGGTTTACAGTTCGTGAATGCGGGACTAGCTTTTAGTGAAGAAAAATATGGGTGCAATTATATAACACTATCAGTAGTGAAATTTAATGAGAGAGCTATTAAAGTATATAAAAGGGCAGGGTTTGAAGCAGTTGGGACGTTTATACAAAAAACAAACGGTAGTTGTTTTGAGTTTTTGAAAATGAATTATATATGTGGAAAATAACAAAAAACAGAAGAGGGTTCTTCTGTTTTTTGCAACTTCATTAACTTTCAGTTGATAGCATGTGTACAGCTATTTCATGCATGTCTTTCAAACCTGATACTTGAGCGTATTCAGCAACAGTGATACTACTTGTTGTTAGAAGTTCGATAATATGTTCATCCATTCTTGACCAAGTTTTACCGCCAGAATTGTCATAAGAATTAATTAACTTTGTTAGTCCATCTTTCCCAAAGAGCAGATAATGGGAAGCGAAATCGATAGATACATCAGCTATCCCTACTTCTGTCCAATCGATTAAGCCAGTTACATTATTTTTCTTATCAATCAGGATATGACCTGGATGTATATCCCCGTGCTTTACTCCTACATGAGATGGCCAAAAAGAGTCTTCAGCTAGCCATGCTTGCCAACGATCCCATAAGTTTTGATTGATGTGGTATTGTTCCTTCACTCGATTCATCCTTTGTTTCATAGAAGTTCTTAATTCATTAGCAGTAAGAATTTCAACACCTATATTATTAAATTTTTGCTGAGGTAATGAGTGTAAATTCGCTAGAACTTTTCCTAATGAAATATTGTATTCAGTTGGTGCATTCTTTTCATTAAAGTTCCATATATATTCTTGTCGTTCTATATCGATAGTAGCGGCAGGAACGCCACTTAGTTGTTTATAAGCGATTAGTTCCTCAGAGAATATAGACCAATCAGGAACTTGGAATTCTACATGTTTTTTCATAAGTTCTAATGCTTTTTTTTCTCGTTGGACATGTCTCATAGATTCTGGTCTACGAGGAATTCTTAGTATCCATTTATCTCCGTTTTGTTCTTTAACGTGTGCTACTTGAAAGTCAACGCCAGATTCATTAATTACTATTGAATCTTCTAATATATTTAGTCCTTCCTTATTTGCTAATTGTTTAACTTTAAGTGTATTCATTCCCATTTCCTCCAAATGTTTATTCTAATTTTAATGTTTTCTGTTACTAATTGTTTCTAACTACATCAATATGATTAAAGTAGCGAGATATAAGGAAATGTAATCATAAAAAAACCACAGACGAGCTTCTGTCTGTGGTTAAGAGTAAACGAGGATATAATGAATAAACGCCTCTCTTTGTATGAAAAAATATACGAAAAAAAGACAGACGTATATCTGCCTTTCTTCATGTGGAAAGTGTACTCTTCCGTTGAAGATTATTAAAAATGTGCAGACTAATCCCGTTTACTCTGCTTTATGAAAACAGAGCCTTTGAACATATTAAGTTACTTATTGTTCAAAGTTTGCTGACGTAGTCTTCCTGCGTGCATCATCTTTAATAATCCTCCTTTTAATAGTATGGTAACACTATACTTTGTTTATAAGTAAATATCAATAAAAAATACTAGATATAACATCTTAAAAATCGAATTAACTAAAAATTTATATTCGGAAAATAGAGATAAAGGATATTTGCTTTTGTAATTGGAAATTGTGGAAGAAGATGTGTATGATAGAATTTTAGTAGTAAATAGTAGGTTTAGCAAGGAAAGGTAGAGGTAGTATGATTACAATTAAAACGAAAAATGAAATAGATTTGATGCATGAATCTGGAAAATTACTTGCTTCATGTCATAAAGAAATTGCGAAAATGATAAAGCCAGGTATAAAGACACAAGAGATTGATACGTTTGTTGAAATGTATTTAAAACAGCATGGTGCCACATCTGAACAGAAAGGTTACAATGGGTATCCATATGCGATATGTGCATCTGTAAACGATGAAATGTGTCATGGGTTTCCGGCCGATGTTCCTTTAAATGAAGGAGATATTGTAACAATTGACATGGTAGTAAACTTAAATGGTGGTCTTTCAGATTCTGCTTGGACGTATAGAGTTGGAAATGTTTCTGAGGAAGCGGAAAGGTTAATGGTAGTAGCTGAGAATGCATTGTATAAAGGGATTGATCAGGCGGTAATCGGTAATCATGTAGGGGACATTGGGTATGCAATTGAGAGTTACGTAGCAAATGAAGGTTTTTCTGTCGCAAGAGACTTTACGGGACATGGAATAGGTAAAGAGATCCATGAAGAACCAGCAATTTTTCATTTTGGGAAACAAGGACAAGGGCCTGAGTTGCAAGAAGGAATGGTAATTACAATTGAGCCAATTGTAAATGTAGGTATGCGATATTCGAAAGTAGATTTAAATGGATGGGCTGCAAGAACGATGGACGGGAAATTATCAGCGCAATATGAGCATACAATTGCAATTACAAAAGATGGGCCACTTGTTTTAACGACGCTTTGAAATAATATGTAAGAGTTTACAAAACTCGAACGAAAATGATGTTTTTATAAAATTTGTACGTGTTTTGTTAATAAATACTTTTCAAATTATAAAAAGTGCGTTATAATCCATCTATAAAATAAATAGTTAGCTACACTCATATAATCGCGGGGATATGGCCTGCAAGTTTCTACCGAAGTACCGTAAATACTTTGACTATGAGTGAGGACGAATATATTGCTTGTTTAGCATTCTTTTTTGCGAAACTCCAAAAGCGCGTCTCTCACTTGTAACGAGTGGTGGCGGCTTTTGGAGTTTTTTATTGCATAAGAGGGGGAACAAACATGAAAGTATTACAAGAAAAGATTTTGAACGAAGGAAAGGTTTTATCTGGTGACGTATTAAAGGTAGATGCATTTTTAAATCATCAAATTGACCCAGTACTTATGCAAGAGATTGGAAAAGAATTTGCTAAACGTTTTAAAGAAGAGAACATTACAAAAATCGTAACGATTGAATCTTCAGGCATCGCACCAGCAGTTATGGCTGCATTAGAGCTTGGTGTAAAAGTAATCTTTGCAAGAAAACGTAAATCGTTAACGTTACAAGATAATATGTACGTTGCAAACGTATACTCATTTACGAAACAAGAAACGAATGAAATTTCATTATCTCGCAATCATATCGATGAAAATGATCGTGTATTAATCATCGATGACTTTTTAGCAAACGGTCAGGCTGCTTTAGGTTTAATGAGTTTAGTAGAGCAAGCTGGAGCGAGTATTGCAGGAATTGGAATTGTTATTGAAAAAGCATTTCAAGATGGAGGAAAGAAGCTTCGTGAACAAGGCGTTCGTGTTGAATCACTAGCAGAAATTGCATCACTTGATAACGGCACAGTTACATTTGTACAGCATGAAACTGCGGAGGTGAAATAAGCAATGAAGCAGCATCCATTTAAAATTGCATCGCTTGGTATGCAGCATATGCTTGCTATGTATGCTGGCGCAATTATCGTACCGCTTATTGTAGGCGGCGGACTTGGTTTAAATCAAAAAGAGTTAACATACTTAGTCTCAATTGATTTATTAATGTGCGGCGTTGCGACAATTTTACAAGCATTATCAAATCGCTTTTTCGGTATTGGACTCCCAGTTGTACTTGGTTGTACATTTACAGCGGTTGGGCCGATGATTGCAATTGGAAAACAATACGGTGTGTCTTCTATCTATGGGGCAATTATTGCTGCCGGGTTATTCGTTGTTATTTTTGCGAAATTATTTGGAAAGCTTGTAAAACTGTTTCCACCAGTTGTAACAGGGTCTGTCGTTACAGTAATTGGAGTTACACTTGTTCCAGCCGCTATTAATGATATGGCTGGTGGAGTAGGAAGCAAAGATTTCGGAAGTCTTGAAAACTTAGCGTTAGCATTTGGAGTGTTATTATTTATCATCATTATGTATCGTTTCTTTGATGGGTTTATCCGTTCAATTTCTATTCTATTAGGTTTGTTGTTCGGTACTATCGTTGCAGCATTTATGGGGAAAGTAAGCTTGCAAGCAGTTGGAGAGGCGGATTGGTTCCATGGTATTCAGCCATTTTACTTCGGTACACCAACATTTGAATTAACACCAATTATTACAATGATTCTCGTTGCTTGTGTAGGGATTGTAGAAGCAACAGGTGTATACTTTGCATTATCTGATATTTGCAATAAAAAAATCGGTGAAAAAGAATTAACAAAAGGGTATCGTGCAGAAGGATTAGCGATGGTGTTAGGTGGTATTTTTAACGCGTTCCCATATACAACATACTCTCAAAACGTAGGACTTGTTCAATTAACTGGAGTAAGAAATCGCGTTATTATTTATACTTGCGGTGGTATGTTAATCGCTCTTGGGTTTATTCCGAAAATTGCAGCTATCACAACAATTATTCCGAAGTCAGTACTTGGCGGTGCTATGCTCGCAATGTTTGGTATGGTTATGGCATATGGTATTAAAATGTTAAGTAGCGTTGACTTTGGAAGACAAGAAAACTTATTAATCGTTGCATGTTCTGTTGGAATTGGGCTTGGCGTAACAGTCGTTCCTACATTATTCTCACAACTTCCAGAAAGCATTCGTATTTTAACAGATAACGGAATTGTACTTGGAAGTGCATCAGCAGTATTGTTAAATATCGTATTTAATATGGTGCCGCAGCGCAAAGTGAAAGTAAAAGAAGAGCCGGTGTCTATGCAAAGTGCAGTAAGAGAAGCGTAAAAAAGCAAGGTCTCGTTATGAGACCTTGCTTTTCTTTTTAAGTGGCATCATTTTCCCGTAAGTACCAAGACGCCAAATGTACTCAAGTGGCCCGTATTGGTAATGTGAAAGCCACCAGCGGCTAATAAAGATTTGTAACGTGTAGAAACCGACGCAGAATAGTGGTCCAACCCATAATGGAGCAAGATAATCATTTTTGAATAGTAGCCCAAATACAAGTAATGTAACAATTGTATGTGAGATGTAATTCGTTAACGCCATTCGTCCAACGTATTGGAATGGACGTAATACTGTTTGCCATTTTTCTTTTTGTAATAAACGCATTAACGTGACAATGTAGAAGATGAACAATGTCTTTCCGCTTATCATCGTAATACCCATAAGTGAAAATGGTGTGTATGGTTGATTGTTCATAAAGAAGTAAACCATAATAAACCACATCGGTAATGTTAAAATGAACATAATGATTTGCCATTTTTTAAGTTTTGGATCTAATTCCTTAGCACGGCGGAAAATGTCTTTTTTACCGGCATATAATCCGAGTAAAAACAATCCTAGTGTTTCAGGAAGCATAATAAGACTGTTACTTATTGCTTCAGAATAGAATCTGTCTGTAATTTGTAAGCCCCAGTTTTCTAACGGCATAATGGCTATGGAAAGGCCTAGTTCATCTACCGGCACTAATAACATGACAAGAGAACCTAATAATGTGAACAATTGCATGAAACTTAATAGTACAATTGACCATATTAAAATAGTACGTGTCTTTCTTTTGTAAAATAAAAATAAGAAAAACCCGGTAATTGCATAAGTATGTAAAATGTCACCGTCCCATAAAAGAACGTAATGTAAGAACCCAAATAATAATAAGATAAGTAAGCGGCGAACAAACAAAGTTTTTGGACGATCGGTCTTCGCCTCAGCACGATTCATAAAAATATAAAAACCTAATCCGAATAAAAACGAAAAAATTGTATAAAATTTCGTTTGAATAAACATATCGTAAAATAGGCGAATATAGCTGTCTATCCCTTCGTAAATTCCTGTAATATCACGTGAGTCAACCCCGGCAATAATTGGCCAGTTAACAAGAAAAATACCTAATACAGCTATTCCTCTAATAATATCGATGGAATGTATCCTCTCGCCTTGTGAAATGTTTTGTGTCATTATTTTCCTCCTTGTTAAGTAATTCCCTTTTATTATACAAAATGTAAAGAAGAGGGTATATAGGTAATTTCCAATTTTTAAAACTGTTAAGATGCGTATTATGAGATATAATAAGAGTGCACAACAAGTTTTAACCTTCTTCAAAACAGGCAGTAAAGCTCCTTCCTATAAGGGGCTTTCTTTATGAAAAGTGTTGATAATGATTCTCTTTAATGATAAACTGTATTCAAAAGTGATAATCATTATCAAAAAAGGTTGGTGCGTAAGTATGGTATATGCATTAGTAGCAGGTACAGTCGTTGTATATGCAGTTATTACAAAGTATGTTTTAAATGGAGTAGGAACAGCAAAATGAGTGATATGACATAAAATCCCTTTCATTTGTAAAAAGAATGAAAGGGATTTTTTATTTTTAATGAGAATATGCTGAAAATTTAGTATGATAGTAAAGTGAAACTGTAATCAATGGGTAGGTGTAACTCTCACTGGTTATGAGCTCGCAAATAGCAGGGAAAAGTATATACATCTTGGATAAAGGGGAACAAGGGGATGACAAACATAGTACAGACAAACGGTATGAGAAAACTTGTTTGTTTTTATGAAGAGTGGCAAAAACACGGCGATGCAGAGAATAGTTTAAAGTTGTTTGAGGTGATTCAAAAATATAAACAAGAACAGCTTATGATAGCGTTCTGCGGTCACTTCTCTGCAGGGAAATCAACGATGATGAATCATCTATATAAAGCACAGTTGTTACCAACAAGTCCAATTCCGACAAGCGCTAACGTCGTTAAAATTGAAAAGGGATTTGATCGTGTTGTTGTAACGATTAAATCTGGAGAACAGTACGAATATGATGGTGCATATTCAGCGGAAGAATTAAAACAAATTTGTAAAGACGGTGATGAGGTAATTGGTGTTCATATTTATCGGAATGATGCGCCAATTCCTGAGGGTGTTATGTTAGTTGATACACCAGGGATTGATTCAACAGATGATGCCCATCAATTAGCGACAGAATCAACGCTGCATCTAGCAGACGTAATTTTTTATATGATGGATTATAATCACGTCCAATCGGAAGTGAATTTACAATTTGTTAAAGAATTGAAACAACGTAATAAAACGGTTTATCTCGTTGTAAATCAAATAGATAAACATAAAGAAAATGAATTATCGTTTGAGGATTATAAAGATAGTGTAAAACAATCGTTCTCTAACTGGGATATTGAAGTAGATGGAGTTTATTATACGTCATTAAGAATGATGAACCATCCACAAAATGAAATTGGAAGCTTAGAAACATTAATTACATCTATTATGAAAGAAAAAGAGCAGTATGTAAGAGATGGAATGGAGCGAGAAACAGAATATTTAATGGGGGAACATTTCTCGTTTATTCTTTCTGAAAATGAAAAAGCTCTTTTGACATATGAGGAAGAGTTAGCATCACCGCTTTCGATTTCAGAAATAGTTGAAAAGAAAGAAGAGCTAACGGAAATTAAACATCGCGAGGCTAGTAAAGAATCTCATGTGAGAAACGAATTTATAAAAGGTTTACAAGCTATATTAGATAACGCGTATTTAATGCCATTTGAAATGAGAGAATTGGCAAATGCATATTTAGAAACGAAATTAACAAAGTTTAAAGTTGGTTTGCTATTTGCAAAAGGAAAGACGGAGCAAGAAAAACAAAGACGTGTAGAGGCGTTTTATTCTGCCCTTCAAAAGACTGTTGAAACGCAACTTGATTTTCATGTGAAAGAATTTATTGTGGCCTTCTTAAAAGAAGAAGGATTGTTCACGGAGGAAATTGGGAAAGACATATATGCTTTAGAAATTGCTTTTGGACCAGAAATGTTAGCTGAAGTCATTAAACAAGGCGCAGGTTTCACAGGTGATTACTTACTTCTTTATACAGCGGATGTAGCGAATGAACTGAAGAAACGTTATTTTACAAAAGCTCAGCAAATTTTTGATAAAAGTGCAGTCGTTTTAAAGCAAAAGGTGAAGGAAGCAGTTGCTCGTATGGAACAAGAGATTGAAAAATATACGATGTTGCAAACGGCAAAAGAGACGGAATTACAATACAGTAACAATTTAGAGACATATGAAAGTTATTTACAAAATATTTGGCGCGAGCGTATTGCTACACCAGAAGGATTGCAAATAGAGGAGATATTGCAACGTGAAAAACAAATTGTTAGTGAGAAATTTACACTACAAGAGCAGGAGATTGTAAATGATAACGGGGCGGCTCATGAAGAAGAGATAAAAGGAACAGCAGTTTTAAATATTCAGCGTATATTAGAGAAAGTGAAGAAAGCTGAAATGATATTAGAGCCATTGCCAGCGCTGAAACATGTACAGCAAGAGGTAATAGAAAAAAGGCGTCGTGTGGAAACGAAACAATTTACAGTAGCGTTATTCGGAGCTTTTAGTGCTGGGAAATCATCATTTGCCAATGCCTTACTAGGTGAGAAGGTACTTCCTGTATCACCAAATCCGACGACGGCAACGATTAATCAAATTTTGCCGGTTACAGAGGAAAAACCACACGGAACAGTAATGGTTCAATTCAAATCAAAGCAAGCTTTATTAGAAGATATGAAAGCTGTTTATAAGCTGTTTCATTATGAGATTACTACGTTAGATGAGGCGTTAGCACAAATTGATAAAGTTATGAAATATCCTTCACCAACTGGGAAGCAAAAAACAACATTTAGCTTTTTACGAGCGGTACAAAAAGGGTATGATGCAGTTTCTACTTATTTAGGAGAACAAGTACAAGTTACATTAGAAGAGTTCTCTGATTATGTAGCGAACGAAGAAAAATCATGCTTCGTTGAGTATATGGAGCTTTATTATGATTGTGCTTTAACAAGGCAGGGAGTAGCGCTTGTAGACACACCTGGAGCGGATTCTATTAATGCTCGCCATACGGATGTTGCATTCCAGTATATTAAAAACGCAGATGCTATTTTATTTGTAACATATTATAACCATGTATTCTCTCGTGCTGATCGTGAATTTTTAATTCAGCTTGGTCGTGTAAAGGATACCTTTGCCCTTGATAAAATGTTCTTCTTAATTAATGCGGCGGATTTAGCAGAGTCTGAAGAAGAACTTGAAATGGTAAAAGGTTATATCGCAGATCAGCTACTGCAATACGGTATTAGAAATCCGCGTTTATTTGCAATTTCAAGTTTATGTGCGCTTGAAGAGAAACAAGGAAAGAATGTTGAAAAAGAGAAGTATGGTATTTTACAAAACTCTGGAATTACTAAGTTTGAGGAATCATTTACGTCCTTTATGATGAGAGATTTAATGCTTGTTTCTGTGCATGCTCTATATGGTGCGTTGCAAGGGGCAGATCAGCTTTTAGTAAACATGATAAATGGTGCAAAGCAGGGGAATGAAGAGAAAGAGAAGCAAACGAAAAAATATGAAGCAGAGCGTGGTCAACTACTTCATATCATTTCATCATATAGTGTACTTGCTGAAGAACAGGCGATGCAAAATGAAGTGAAAGAGTTGCTTTATTACGTGCAACAGCGTCTATTCCTACGCTATAACGATGTGTTTACTGAATTTATTAATCCGGCGTCACTTCGAACGGATGGAAATGTGAAAACACAATTGCAACAGTGTGTTATGGAATTAGTAGCATTTATTCAGCATGATTTATTACAAGAAATGCGTGCGACATCATTACGTCTTGAAAAATGGATAGACGAAGCGATGAAGCGTGCAAAGGACGAAATTGTAGTGAACTGTAAAGTAGAAAATCAATCAATTTCTATGAATGGAACAGTGGAGTATGAATATAAAGATATTACACATAAAGAACCGTTCCCTTCAGTTGAAATAAAAGATTTCAAAAAAGCACTGGCACATTTTAAAAATGAGAAAAGCTTTTTTGAAAAGAATGACAAAGCTTTTATGCAAGAAGACGCTAAATCTGTATTAGAACCGCTCGTATCAAACTATGTAGCCGATGAAAAAGATTTATTTGTTCATCATTATAAGCAAGAATGGGATATGAAGTGGAACTTATTCCAAAAAGTGATGCAACAAGATGTGATGAACTATTATGAAAGTATATTGTTTGCATTGGCTGAAACGATCGATGTATCTCTATATGAACAAAGTAAAGAACAATTGCAAAAGCAGTTAGTAGAGATTGAAAAAGAAATTTATGTTATATAGTCGTTATGAGAAAAAGATTCGTTCAATTTTCTTTTGCAGTACAGTATCTAAAGATTTGACAAATCCAGCAAATTCATCGGTAGAAATCATATGAGTAAGAACGAGTCGTCTGCCATCTGGTGTTTCACCGCATAAGACGAATGAAGAAAATTCATATGTTTTGTTTTCTACTACTAATTTTGGGTAGGAATACGTGTCGCTTTTCTTCTTCTTTCCATCAATAGAGATGACGTTGCATTTTTTCTCATTGTTGTCCATGATGAACCCCTCCTTTCTATTACTTATGGTAGACAAGGAGGGTTTAGAACAATAGAGAAAGGGGAATTTTTATGGGTGTAGTAATAGAGTATATTTCGAAAGAAGAAGCTATACCGAAGTCTTTATTGCTACTTGCTGATCCAAGTGAACGGCAAATAGCTACATATGTACAAAGAGGACTAACATACGTAGCAAAGCAAGAGGGTAGCGTTATCGGTGTATATGTTCTTTTAGAAACAAGGCCAAAGACGATGGAAATCATGAATATTGCGGTTGCAGAGCATGTGCAAGGAAAAGGGATTGGAAAGAAGCTAGTAAGTCATGCTGTAGAAACTGCTAAAGGATATGGTATGTCAAAACTGGAAATTGGTACAGGTAATTCTAGTGTTTCACAACTTGCTTTATATCAAAAATGTGGATTTCGTATTTTTTCTATTGATTTTGATTACTTTTCGAAGCATTATGAAGAAGAGATTATTGAAAATGGCATTGTATGCCGTGATATGATTCGGCTTGCAATGGAATTGAATTAGAACGTATAACTTATTTAGGGGGAAGAGAAGATGGAAGTACATAAAGCAATTACAGCACATTCTCGTAAACAAAATGAAAGTGTAAAAGCATGTTTACAATTAGATGCGCAGCGTGAAGCAGCTATTGAAGCAGCCGTATCTCTTGCGTCAAATGGGAAAGAATTTTCGGTTGATGTCATTAATGTTGTAACAAAGCAAATTAATGATCTTGCAAAAAATGGTGTTACCTTGCAGCGTAAATATGTTACAGAAGAAATGGTTATGGAGTATGTAAGTCGTTTACAAGAGAAAGAAGGTCGTTAAAGATGATAGTTACAGTCGAATGGTTACGTGAGCATATAGAAGATGAGAACGTCCGTGTAATCGATTGTCGTTTTGATTTAGCGAATCCTAATTGGGGTAGAGAAAAGTATGAAGAAGAACATATTCCTCATGCTTTATATTTTGATTTGAATTTAGATTTATCAAGTCCTATAGTAGAGCATGGTGGCCGCCACCCGTTGCCAAGCATTGAAGAGTTTGCGGACAAGCTTTCGGAGGTTGGTATTGATGAACATACGACAGTAATTGCGTATGACAGTCAAGCTGGTGCAAATGCTGCTCGTTTATGGTGGTTATGTAACTATGTAGGACATGAGAAAGTATATATATTAGATGGTGGTTTCCCGGTTTGGAAAGAGAATGGACTACCGACAACAACGGAAATTCCTGTTGTTATACGAAAAACATTCAAAACAAACATACAAGATCATATGCTTGTATCGATGGAAACAGTAAGAGAGAATATCCAGGCAGGTGCAGAT
Organism: Bacillus sp. FSL K6-0268; assembly: GCF_038005425.1. Lineage (NCBI taxonomy): Bacteria > Bacillati > Bacillota > Bacilli > Caryophanales > Bacillaceae > Bacillus > Bacillus sp. FSL K6-0268. The sequence continues at coordinate 1,777,710 of NZ_JBBOTF010000001.1, read as the reverse complement.
GTTACGTTAATTGATTCAAGAGAGCCAAAACGTTATGCTGGTGTAGAGGAACTTGTCGATCATAAAGCAGGACATATTCCGACAGCAGCAAACTATTTTTGGAAGGATGGAATGTTGCAATCAGGACAATTTAAGAATGAAGCTGAGCAACAAGGACGATTCCAAAATCTGTCGAAAGATAAGGAAACCATTGTATATTGTGGTTCTGGTGTTACGGCATGTCCAAATATCATTGCGTTAAAATTGGCTGGATTCCAAAATGTTAAATTGTATGCGGGTAGCTGGAGTGATTGGATTTCTTATCCAGAAAATCAAATTGCAAAAGAAGAAGATTAATCACTTGCATGCAAAAATAATTTGTATTAAAATAAGGTCACAAGCAAGAGATTGCTCGAAAAACTTTGTATTTTACACATTGGAAACAATGTGATAATATAACGACAAGTAAATAATACATCCTGCGGTGTACGTAACTTATTTATGTCTAAAACCGATGTTAGTTATACGGAAGCTCAATATTTAGCGACCATCATCAAGCCTTCCTTGTGGAGGAAGATGTACGGTAACTGTGAGGGCATCCACCTGCGAGTAGCGGGTTTTTGGACATTTACGAGGAGCGGCACGTGCGGGGGTCTTATTTCAACTAACCTTATATAAAATTCCTACGGTGTACGTAGCTTATGCATGTCTTAAACCAATAAGTTTAATATGGAAGTTCAATATTTAAATGTAGCTAACATGCCATCTTTTTAAGAAGGAAGTTACAAACATTTGTGAGAGCATCCACCTGTGAGAGCAGGTTTATGGACATCTAGAGAGAACGGCATATGTGGGGCTATATAAAAACCTTACGTTTTATACGTAAGGTTTTTTTGTTGCATAGATATATCAATATTATCTTGATTCACCTGTGAAGTTTCCGTAATAAATGTAGCACTTTCTGTCTTCATCAATCTCTCTTGAATCCAAGGAGAATTCCATAGACATGCCGTCTCGCTGAATATATATAATATCTGAATGAAGAGATGGTAAAATTTCTTCGTAGTTCCATACATCTTGACTATCTACTAAGCTTGAACTCGTTTCACTTAGTTCTCTAATTTCAAAACCGATGTGGGAGTATGTAGGGTCTGAAGGGTCATTGGCGAAAACTTCTTTTTGAATATAAATAACTGCTGTTCCGTCTGGATCAACCGAAGTTGCAGTAACAACATAAGTATTTTTCTCTTTAATAAAATATTCACAAGTCATGCGTGCGATGATTTCAGAATTAGAAATATTGGCGTAGTTCCATAAAGCAGGATACCCTTTCGTTTCATCATTAAGTCGATATTCTAAGCGCATTTCATCCCTCTTCTTCCTTTTTCTTCTACTTTATCATGCCATCCTATATAATAGGAATAGAATTTAAAAAGGGGAGTGCGAAGGTGACAAAAACGAAATGGCTAGTAGGTGGTGTCGTAACGTCTTTAATGACTGGCACTTTATTTGGTTGCGCACAAGATCTTCCCCCAAAACCGAATGATAATAGTTGTTCTGATTGGGATTGGGATGATGAACTTGGGGTATGGCAGTGTGATGATAGTAGTTCAGGTTATCGTGGGCATTATTTCTATGGTGGGCGATATTATCAAAATAAATCCACTTTTAAAAATTCATCGGCGTTTAAATCGTATCAATCGTCTGCTGAATTTAAAGGTGGAATTGGAAGCGGTTCAAAGGGAGGATTTGGGGGCTAAAATATGTCGCAATACATAAGGGATCGAAAAGATTTTTATTTAAAATATCCGAATTTTTGGTCGGATTTATATGAATGTGAATATAGTTTGTTTCATGTTTTTTCTATAACAAATCAGACTTTGGAACAATTACACTTAGCGACTGAACGAATGGGTAAAATATTTTTTAAGACTGCTAGACTTTTGCGAAATTTAAGTGACGAACAGATTCTTGAGCTTGGTTTTCCTCCTGCGAGCTTATCATTCATTAGAATGAAAGGATTATATCCTGAATCTGTTATTTCACGATTTGATTTCGTTATAACGGTTGATAACCAAATTAAAATGCTTGAGTTTAATAGTGATACACCAACTTTTATTATGGAATGCTTTCAAATGAATGGAAAAGTTTGTGAAAACCTAGGTTATGATGATCCAAACTCGGATCAAGAACGATTACTATCTTCTGGTGTTACGAAAGCTGTAATGGAAGCGACAAAGGGATTAGACAATCCAAATGTTGTTTTTACAGCACATCATGAACATATTGAGGATTGGAATACGACTATGTATTTAAGTCAGTTATGCCATGTTGAAAATAAAGTAGTGCCAATGTCAGAACTTAGAATTACGAAAGGTGCTCTAGTTGATAAAGATGGGGCGAAGATTGATGTTTTATATCGTCAAACATATCCGATAGAAGATTTAATTGAGGATCAAGATCCTGAAACAGGAGATTTGGTAGGTGTGGAACTGCTGCAACTTGTAAAAGCCGGAAAGCTTTTTATAATAAATCCTTTGTCAGCATTTTTACTTCAGCCAAAATCAATTCAGTGTCTTATTTGGGGGTTAGCAGAAGAAGAAGTCTTTTATACAAACGAGGAACAACAGTGGATTAAAGAATATATGTTACCTACATATTTAGAACCAGATTTATTTTTAGGAAAAGGTTCTTTCGTTCAAAAACCTTCATTTGGTAGAGAAGGAGATACAATTACGATTCGCGATAAGGATGAAAATATTATGCTTCAAAATGCACATCAAACGTATAAAACTTCACTGCCGATATTTCAAAAGTATATAGAACTTCCAGTCGTATCCTTGGAAACAGAAAAAGGGATGGAGAAACTGTCGTATGTGTTTGGTTCTTTTTTAATTGCTGGAAAAGCAAGTAGTATCGGTATTCGCGCGGGAGAAAAGATTACAGGAAATGAATCGTACTATTTACCGGTAGGTATAAAAAGGAGGGGGAAAAATGATTAATTTTTTATCATATTTAGCAGTAACACTCGGACTTTTATGTATTGGTCTGTTCTTGATGGAAGTGACAACGAAAGTTAAGGAATTTAAGTTAATGGCTCAAGGGAATAAGGCGGTAAGCTATGTGCTTGGAGGACGATTACTTGGGTTAGCTATTGTTTTATATTCGACAGCAGCTAATTCAATTTCACTTCTTGATATGATTTCGTGGGGAGCAGTTGGGATTTTGGCTCAAATTATCGTTTTTTATTTAGCTGAGTGGCTTACACCACGCTTTAATATAAACAAAAGTCTTGAAGAAGATAATCAAGCAGTCGGTCTTTTTCTTATGTTTTTATCGCTTTCAATTGGGATTGTAATTGCTGGCTGTATAACTTATTAAAAACTTTACGTTTAAACGTAAAGTTTTTTATTTTATTCCGCTATTTGCCGGGCAGCCCGATTGGTGAGGGCTAATAATCAGTGGGGGATGAACAAAACCCCACTGATTAAAGTTTCACTTTATATATGTTAGTTTGCCATACCTTTTGAAAAAATTGTAGGCTACGGTTGACATCTATTTTAAATAAGAGTAACATTTTCAATGTAATGAAAATAAGTCTCTGTTAGGTGAGGCTCCTGTATAGAGAAATGCTACTGCCCAAAAATGTCGAGAGACGCCAATGGGTCAACAGGAATGATCGAATTAAGGTTTTTCTTAACGTAGCTGGTAATGTACCTATGCTATACAGTGCTAAAACTCGGTGAGGGAGAGGTCCGTAGATTTCTAATTATATTAGAAATCGTTTATTTGTGTATGTAATGGCCACTACTCTCTTAAGGGTAGGGGTCTTTTTTGTTACCAAGCTATGAGTAATTTCATAGTATAAACTATAAAATTAAACGAGGAGGTGAGGAGCATGTCAAATTCTGACTCGGTTCCGTTACCCATATACTTCAAATCAAAAATATATGATGTAGGCAGGAAACGATTTGTTCCTCCCTCTATATTTATCACAATGTAGCGTTTATAAAGCGCTAGACACTTTCACAGTAAAGTGGATAAATTGAGAAACAAAGCGTTTCTTCCTATGTTGTAAAGGAGGAGACGATAATATGTTATATGCAAACAAAACTGTGGGTAACACGTCATATAAACTAAGTAAAAAATCAATAAAAGAACAAACAATGCTTCAAAAAAATAAAGATTTATTAATTGAAATTGCAACAAGAGATGTAAAATCTGTATTTGCATATTTTAAAACAACAAGAGACGGACTATCAATGAAAGAGGCACAAAAACGTATTCAAGTATATGGCCGAAATGAACTAACTTCAAAAAGAGCACTTCTTGCAGAAGTAATGATGAAGCTTGGTGGCATGATCCCAGGTTTTTCAAAACAACGTGTGTGTGATGAATTACAACGTGAAACGATTACTGTATCTAGAGTAGAATGTTCTAGTAGTACAGGGCTAAATAGTGAACTGAAAATGATGGAGATACCAGTGCAAGAACTTGTACCTGGAGATATGATTTTTCTTTCGGCTGGAGATGCTGTGCCAGCTGATGTACGTATTATTTATGCAGATGATTTATTAGTAAATGAGTCTGTGTTAACGGGAAACGAAGCGAGTATAGAGAAGTTTGAAAGCTGCTATCACCTTGAACGTAAACGATTTATTCCATTAAAACGGATGAAAGATTATAATCCACTTGAGCTTGAAAATGTATGTTTTAAAGGTTCGCATATTGTTAGTGGAAATGGTTCTGGTGCAAAAAGATGATAAATAAAAAAGAATCAAGGATTCCTAACGGAATTACCTGCTAAGCAGTTAATCCAAACAGCTGGTTGATAAAAATATTCTGATTTCGGACAGACTGGTCCTGTAAATCAATTTGTTCTTTTTTGACCATATGCATGGCTTCAACACCACTCAATATAGAGGCGGATGTTTTGTATGATTTAAATCCCAACATAGAGCGTATACGTTTTTTAATGAAACGATGGTCTTGTTCTACTATGTTATTTAAATATTTTATCCTTCGGATTTTAGTGCCTATTGGAATCCTTTTTTCTTTCTTCAACTGTTCGATAGCAATTGGATAAGCAGGGTTCTTATCAACCGTGATGATACGAGGTTTTGAGACATGAAAAGACCACAAAGCTTTCTTGAAGAATTGTTTTGCAGCCTTATGATTTCTCGATTTACTTAGATAAAAGTCAATTGTGTTCCCCTCAGAATCAACAGCACGATATAAGTACATCCACTGTCCTTTTACTTTTATATACGTTTCATCTACTCTCCAGGAGTCATTCGTTTGTTTGAGGTAACGTCGAATTCGCTTATCTAACTCCGGTCCATATTGATGTACCCATCGCATAATAGTTGTATGAGCCAGGAATAACCCTCGTTCCTCCATCATTTCCACTAAATCACGAAAGCTGAGGTTGTACCGTAGGTACCAACGTACAGTTAATAAAATGATGTCTGGTTGATAATGTTTCCACTTAAATAAATTCTCCTTTTCCATACTGATCACACACCTTTTATAGAGTAATACTATCAGTATTTCCAAGTTTGATAGACCATTTTCATCTACTTCAAAGTTTTTGCACCAGAACCGTGGAAATGCAAAGGCTGTCGTTGTTTCTACTGGAAAAAATACGTATTCAGGCATATTGCATACTTGTTGTAGTAGGATGTCTTAATGTGTGAATGGTGCTAAATATACAAAAACCATGTATAATAGACAAAGTTGAGCAAAAACGTAGAATGGTAATCTATTTATATAACCTTACGTGATAACGTGAGGTTATTATTTTTTTAATAGGAGAGGAATTATGAAAAAAGTATTATTAGTTGATGGTATGGCACTATTATTTCGTGCTTTTTACGCAACAAGTGTCTACGGACAATTTATGAAACGACAAGATGGAACCCCTACGAACGGGATTCATGGTTATATGAAACACTTGTTAACAGCTACGCAAGCGATCGAACCAACACATATCGTTACATGCTGGGATATGGGAAGTACGACATTTAGAACAGAATCGTTCTCGAATTATAAAGCAAATCGTGCAGCGCCACCAGAAGAATTAATTCCTCAATTTGATTTAGTGCAAGAAATGACTGCGAAATTATCCATTCCAGTTATCGGTATGAAAGGCTACGAAGCCGATGATTGTATCGGTACGCTTGCAAAACAATATTGCAATGAAGCTGAAGTTTATATTTTAACTGGTGATACAGATTTACTTCAACTTGTTGATAAGAACGTTACAGTTATGCTTCTGCGTAAAGGAATTGGAAATTACGAATATTACACACCGGAGAAAATCATGGAAGAAAAAGGTGTAGAGCCGTGGCAAATCGTCCATGCAAAAGCTTTCATGGGAGATACAAGTGATAATTATCCAGGTGTAAAAGGTATCGGTGAAAAAACAGCGTATAAGCTTATTCAAGAGCACGGAACAGTATCCGCTGTACTAGAAAATGTAGAATCATTAACGAAAGCGCAGCGTACGAAGATTGAAAGTGATTTAGAGAACTTAAATATTTCGTTGCAATTAGCACAAATTCACTGTGAAGTTCCAATTTCATGTGCACTAGAAGAGGGACTACACACAATGGATGAAGAAAAACTTAAATTTGTTTGTGAAGAAATGAATTGGGGAAGACCTGAAATATTAATAAATATGCTATAAATAGTTTAGAAAGAGGGATGTTGCATAAGTCGAACTTTGACTTATGCAACACCTTCTTTTTGTTTTTATAAACAGTATTATAGTAAATAAAATTATGTCGAAATCAATTTTAAATATATAAATGTTTCGACAAGATATAATGATAAAAGTTGATGGAAATAGTAATTTTTATAATGAAGGGAATTAATTTCAACATAGTTTTAGAGAGTCTTTTTTTCGTGTTCACAAAGTTGTCAGAAAATAAACGGAATTTTCATATGAAGTTCAAATAGAATTCACAACAATCAATTATTATAAGGACACACAGATAATTCTTTATCTTTTATATAAACCATCCCCCAAGGAGGACAATGAAAATGAGAAAAAAAGTGAGAAAATCTTTTAAACAATTATTAATTGAAAATAAACAATCACTATTAAATAATAAAGAAAATATGAAAGAAATTGAAGAAAGAATTGAGAAACGACATGTAGCATATAGTGGTGCCAGTAATTAAATAAAATAAAAAAGATAGCCTATATAGGCTATCTTTTTTATTTTATATTGAAAAAACGCTATTCATCTCTTTAATTTTGTAAATATGCAAGATATTTTTATAGTGTTTTTCTATCAATATTACTCATTTTTCGAGGTTGAAATTGGTATATACCAATTTTTGAGATTTACTATTCATAATATTACAAAAAATGTTACAATACACTCAAATTTATACTATAAAATCATTTTAATATGAAAAATTGGAATGAAAAGAAAGGAGAGGAATATGAATAAAGATGTCGCTTTGAAATGATTAGTATCATTTCATTAGGAGTTGATGTAAAAAGATGAAGAGATACGAAGAATTGGACTCTATAAGAGGGATTTCTTCATTAGTAGTAATGATTGGTCATCATTTAATGATTTTTTCAGCATTTCAAAATTACAGTTATGAAGATAATAAACCATTTGTTGTGTATCTATTAAAAGAAACACCTGCTCGTCTAATTTTTAGTAGTGGTAACGAATCTGTTATTATCTTTTTTGTTTTGAGCGGATTTGTTTTGTATGAATCTATTCAAAAAAACTATAGTAGCTATGGGTCATACCTTTTAAAACGTATATGCAGAATATATATTCCTTATATTGTGGCAATAATTATAGCGATTATATGCCAGACTACAATTAGTGAATATGGTATTTCTTATTTAAGTGAATGGTTTAATCGCTCATGGACGATTGAAAGTTCTTCAAGCTTAATCGCACAACATATTTTATTGGTTGGGAAATATAATACAGATGCATATAACGGTGTGATTTGGTCGCTTGTCCATGAAATGCGAATATCAATAATTTTCCCGTTAATTTTGATGATTTGCTTACGAAAAACGTTAAGGGGTTCATTACTATTATTGTTTAGTTTTAGTATATGTTCTGTCATCATATTATTTTTGTTTCGTTCGGGCTTAACATTAACAAGCTATGCATTAACTTTGCATTATACGGTGCTATTTTTACTAGGAGCACTAGTTGCGAAGTATAAAAATAATTTAATAGTTTTTTATAGTAATTGTACTAAAAACACGAAAATTGCATGGTTTTTATTTGCGATTTTACTTTTTATGTATGAAGGGCTTATTGGAGAAATGAAAGTGCTCAATAATTTTATATTTCGAGACTATGTAGTGGCGATAAGCGCATGTCTATTTGTCATATTAAGCTTGTCAATATCAACTTTGTCGTCCTTACTACGTAATAAATACTTGTTATATTTGGGGAAGATTTCTTACAGTCTTTATTTATATCATATTATATCGTTATTTTCCCTTATATACATGCTCCATAAAATATTACCGTTGCCTATTATTTTAATTTTTTCACTTGTTTTTTCGTTTATATTTGCAATGCTTTCGTATATATATGTAGAAAAATTTGCATTGAGAGTCGGAAAGTATGTAACAAAACAAGTGGATAGAAAGGAGAAAGGGTTATCTGTAAAGAGTGACTTGCAGGATGTTATTCAGAAAAGGGCGGTGAAATAATTGAAGCAAGAAATGAGTATAAAAGATTTTCAACAATTATTGAAAAGAAGATTCGTAACGATTATTTTAACGATGTGTTGTTTAACCGCTTCTTTAGTTCTTATCTCTATGTATGTTTTAAAGCCGTCATATCAATATTCAACGCAAATTCTTGTTGGGAATTTAGATGAGTTTAATAAGGAAAATTCAACAAATAAAACACAAGAAAATAAGCAACTAGTAACATCGTATGTCGATATTTTAAAAAGCCCATTAATTATTTCAACAGTTAAAAAAACTTTGAAATTAGAGCAATCAAGTTATGAATTAGCACAAAAAATCTCGGTGGTAAATACGGACAACTCACAAATTGTAACTGTTACAGTAAAAGATTCCAATCCGAAAGTCGTGAAAGACATAGTAAAGACATTGGCAGAGCAATCACAAAAAAGCTTTCAACAGTACACAAATGTACAAGGAGTGAAAGTATTAACTGATCCTGAGTTACAGGAACAGGCCGAAAAATTGTTTCCGAAATTTCAACTAATCATTCCTATTTCTTTAATTGTTAGTTTTTTTGTTGGTATAGGTTTAGCTGTATTTCGAGATTATTTTGATGAACGTATATACGTGGAACAGGATTTAGAGAAAATAACTACAGTTTCTGTTATTGGTTACATAAATATGAAACCGAATAGAAAAAAGAAACCTACAGAGGTTGATAAACAATCATCTATATATCGAGGTGAACATGTCGATGTTTAGGACAAAGAAACAGCTGCCATTCGATCTGCATGATGATTTGATGAAAGAGCAGTTTTATACGGTATATCACGAGCTGAAAAAATCTGGAAAACAACTGTTCACAGTTAGTTCAACGAAGGACAGAGGTGTTGTTGCCTCGCTTATAGTAAATATGGGGCTAGTGTTTGCGGAAATGAAGAAAAAGGTGTTACTTATTGATGTGAATTTTTCTGACCCTAAACTACATGTATTATTACAAAGTAATCACATGATAACAGTAAACGATATAATAAGTTCTTCCCCCTGCAATTATGAATCTTTTTCTAGTAATTTGTCTAAATACTTATATTGTATTCCTGCAAAAAAAACAGTACACACAGGGACACCCTTAATTGCTATGGATGAATTTGATAATGCGATTGCTAAGTGGAAAGAAGATTTTGATTACATTTTCTTTTATTCCTCTGAAGTATTTGACCTTCCTGCTACGCACATTATTGCAGGGAAGTGCGATGGAGTGGTTTTAGCAGTTAAAAAGCGAAAAGATTCACTACGTACAGTGCAAAAAGTAATAGCGGATATAAAGAGAAAAGAATGTGAATTAATAGGTATAATTTTATATTCTTGAATGTGGGGGTAACGATCCATGATTCGTGAAACAAATCAAGCCAAGTTGTATACGATTCCGGCTCAAGAAAAGCCTAGCATATTGAATCGAAGTGTAAAACGCTTGTTTGATATTATATTTTCAATCATATTGTTACTATTAACGATACCAATTATGTTGTTCTTTTGTATTATGATTACTTTAGAAACATCAGGGGCTCCAATTTACTTTCAAGAACGTTTAGGTATAAACGGGAAGAAGTTTAATGTATTTAAATTAAGGTCGATGGTAAAGGATGCTGAAATGAACGGACCACAATGGGCAAAAGAACATGATCAAAGAATTACAAAAGTTGGATTGTTTATAAGAAAAACGAGAATTGATGAATTACCACAACTCTTAAATATTTTAAGAGGAGATATGTCTTTTGTAGGTCCTAGACCAGAGAGAGAGTTTTTTTATAATGAATTTGATGCGTATATTCCAGAATTTAAGGATCGTTTAATGGTAAAACCAGGCTTAACAGGATGGGCACAAATAAATGGAGGGTATAATCTTGATCCAAAGGAAAAGTTGAGGTTAGACATGGAGTATATTGAAATGAAAACGATTCGGATGGACATCCGTATTTTATGTAAGACCGTTTTAATTGTATTGAACGGTAATGGTGCAAGATAAATATATATGTAAACAAACAACATATATAAGTAGGTTACTTGCAAAGGAGAACTGGTATGGGTAGATCTATTCTAAATAATATTATCCATCTATTTTATAGCACGATTTTAGCTAACCTTCTTCAGGCTGTCAGTTTAATTGCTTTAGCAAACTTTTTTAACGCACAACATTATGGGATGTTTAGTGTTGCCATAGCAGTGACGTTTGTTATGTTATTTTTTACAGACTTAGGACTTAGTAATACATTTCTTCGAGAAGGGGCAAAGGATGGAGCAGATTTAGAGAAGATTTTATCATCGTATATAAAAACAAGAATGATTCTACTTATTTTTATTTCTATCATCGGTTATATTTCTATTCATTATATGTATGTAGATAAAAATTTAATTTATATGATGATAAACGTAATGTTTTTCATGTTAATAGGATTAACTTGGCAAAACATAGGGATTGCCTATTTTCAACTGACGGAACGTATGAAGTATATAGCGCTCATTAAAGTTGTATCATCATCGGTTGTTATTATAATTACATGTTTTTGTATTTTCGGAGAGTTACCGGTGTATGTAACGGCTCGCTTATATGCTTTTGGGTATATGATCGGCGGTTTATTCAGTATATATATCATGAGAAGAAAGACGAAAATGAATATGAAAGTCGTAATTCATAAAGCGTTATTTTGGCAATTAACTCCTTTTATTATTAGCGGTTTTTTAATAATGGGTACGCCACAATTAGCGCCTATCTTGCTTAACTATACATTGCCATTAAGTATGGTAGGTGTTTTTGCAGTGGCGTACCGGATGCCAGCAGCTTTATATCAAGTACCGGGGGTAATTGCAGGTGCATTTTTTCCAGTGCTCTTTAAGCATTATAACCAGAATAATTTAGAAGAGCATACGAAATTAAATTTGCTTCAAATTAAATCAATGGCGATTGTAGGAATATGTATGACGATCGGTTTATATCATTTAGCACCATACTTTATTTCTATATTTTTTCATGAAGAATGGAGCAATGCAGTAGAACCACTCCAAATATTATCATTTCTTATTGTGCTACAAAGTTTAAATATTGCCATTGCTGACGGTTTAACGACGAGTGGATGTCAAAATAAAAGAACTGTTGTGCAGTGTGTAGCATTGGTGATAGGTGGGGTTATGCTTTATAGCTTTAGTAGTATTGGTGGAGTGATAGGAGCGGCATATGCTATGGTTTTATTTGAAATCGTCGCTTTAGTGGGATATATAGCGGTAAGTGTAGTGAAGAAAAAAATTGTATTCCAAATTGTAATACCGTATACAATTTATTTTGGTGTAACCTTTATTGGAGTGCAATATATAGTGCATACATATCATTTGATTGCGCTTGTTCTTAATATACTAATTGTAGTAGCTGCCATATTCCTATATGATTATGAGCTAAAAAAACTTCTTCTTTCTTTTATAAGAAAAATACGCAAAAAGGATTATATTATGAAACAGGGGATATAGCCTATGGGAAATAATATGAAAGTATCGATGGGATGGATTATTCTTCTAATATTATTTGTTATGTTAAGTAAATACAATTTATATATTGGATTTTCATTGAAGGTATATATGATTTTTTTAGTCATATATTTTTGTTTAACAATTAAAGACTTTCATATTCAAAAGTTATATTTTCATGAAGTTGTATTTTTACTGTTTTATTTCATTTATTGTTTAAGTGGAATTCTTTCTATGTATTTAAATGCTAGTATTCGTATGATTTTTGGCGTGCTACTCGTTTTAGGATGCTATTTTATAATGAGGAATTTATTGGGGAATACTGAAATAGTGGTACTTGAATCATCTATTGCTTATGTAGGAGTAGTATTTAATGTTGTAAGTCTAATACTCTATATAATCGGTTTACAATACTTTGGTTTATACGGTGGAGAAGAGAGAGAAATTTTTGCTGGGTTATTAGTTGATAGAGGATATCCACGGTTAATTGGATTGCTAGATGATCCTAATATTTTCATTTTCTATAATACAATATTTTTTATGTACTATATGACGAATTTACAAAATATCACCAATATATTAGGGTTGATTTTATGTGTTACGACGAGTCTATTAACCTTTTCAAGGGGCGGTATATTAGCTCTTGTACTTGTCGTTTTTGTATATATATGTATGTCTAGTTTCGTTAAAAAAGTAAAAATAATTATGAGCTTAGTATTGTTTAGTTTAGTTATTTTTAGTTTATCGAATAGTGTAATGGGGGGCCAATTAGATGACATATTAAATAAACGAATCTCTGATTTTTCCCATGATAATGGAAGTGGTAGATTTACATTATGGGAAGCTGCTTTTAAATATTATTTATCCAATCCATATATCGGAATCGGTGCTTTTAACTTTTCGAATTATTATGAGTATCAATTTAATGGAAAATTATATGTACACAATACATTTTTAGAAATTTTGTCTGAATCGGGTACAATTGGTTTTCTTCTATATAGCGCGTTTTTATTCATATTAATGTTCAAGCTAGCGCAGCATACTTTATTTCGTGAAAAACCATACCTTCTATTGACTATGATTGCATTTTTATTTCAGATGATGTCATTGTCACTCATTATTAACGAAGCGTTCTTTTTATTTTTAGCAGTTGTTGTGAAGTATATTTCAATATATGAAGGAAGGAGAAAGATAGATGGTAAAATGTCTATCAGCACATAACGAGCCGCCTTATGTTTCTGTAATAACACCTTCTTATAATAGTATACGATTTATAGGTGAGACAATTTTATCTGTACAGAATCAATCGTATGAAAACTGGGAAATGATTATCGTTGATGACTGTTCAACCGACCAATCTGCCGCAAAAATTAAAGAGATAATAGAAGGAGACTCACGAATTAGGTTATTATCATTAAAAGAAAATGTCGGTGCTGCTAAAGCTCGGAATTTAGCGATTCAAGAGGCGAGAGGAAGGTACATTGCCTTTTTAGATAGTGATGATATATGGTTGCCGCATAAATTGAAGACACAATTATTATTTATGGAAGAAATGAATATTGCTTTTTCATATGCGTCGTATAGTTTAATTGATGAAAATGGTAATGAACTAAATCGCGAAGTGAGTGTACCAAAATCTGTTGACTATCATTATTTAGCAGGGAATACAATTATCGGGTGTTTAACAGTGATGATTGATCGTGAAAAAATTCCGTATGTCGAAATGCCTAGTATACAGCCGGAAGATACAGCGTTATGGCTGAACTTATTACATGAAGGGTATGAAGCAAAAGGGATACAGCAAGTATTAGCAAAATATAGAATTGTTACAAATTCTGTTTCTAGAAATAAAATTAGAGCAGCTTTCCGGTATTGGAAATTGTTAAGGGAACAAGAACGACTGAATTCGGTGCAAATTTTTTACTATTTTAGTAAGTATGCTTATCATGCTTATAAAAAAAATAAAATCAATGTAGTTGGGAAGACGCAATTATGAATATACTGTTGATGACAGATAAATTGATAACTGGCGGAGCCGAGAGCTATTTCTGTAAATTGGAAAGTAATTTGCATTATGAGGATTTTGAGATTTATACAGCTGCAGGTAATGGAGAACTATATGAATCTCTTACTAGAAAAGAAAATTTTATATTACTTAGTCGATGGAATCATTTGAGAAATATTTATTATTTACGAAACGAAATTTGTAAACGAAAGATAGAACTTATTCATGCAAATAGTTTGCGAATGGTATTATATGCTTTGCTACTTCAAAAGTTTATTAAAAAAAAGATAAAAATTGTTTATACGAAACATAATGTAACGATATTAGAAAAGAAAATGCCAACGCTTTTTCGTTATTTCATGAATAAATATGTGAACAATATTATTACAGTAAGTGAGTTTGAAAAGAATAATTTAATCTCAATTCATGTAGCAGAAGAAAAAATAAATACAATTTATAACGGTGTCGATATTGAAAAGTTTTTATTCCAGCAGAAAAAGAAAGAATCTACATATAAAATAGGGATATTAGCTAGATTATCCAAAGAGAAAAACCATCAACTATTTGTCAAAATTGCAAATGTGTTGAAAAAGAGACATGATTTGGTTCCGTTGCAAAGTTTTTGGAGCTGAGCTAGACTGTAGAAAAATGAGATGAGGAGCCTAACATATGGGATATTTTAAAGGAAAACAATTTGAGAGAGACATTATCTTGGTAGCTGTCGGCTACTATTGTCGTTTTTCTTTAAGCTATCGCGACGTATCTGAACTTTTGAGAGAGCGTGGTGTTTCAGTTCATCCTACAACTATTATGCGTTGGGTCCATGAATATGGAAATATCATTTATCAAATTTGGAAGAAGAAAAATAAATCAGCACATTCCGTATGGCATTTAGATGAAACCTATATCAAAGTCAAGGGAAAGTGGCGTTATCTTTATCGTGCGATTGATAAGGAAGGTCACACATTGGATATTCAACTTCGCAAAAAGCGAGATCATCAAGCAGCCTATATGTTTATGAAAAGGTTAGTGAAAGCTTTTGGAGAACCAACGGTTCTCACAACAGACAAGGCTCATGCTTTACTTTGTGCGTTTAAAAAACTAAAACATAATGGCTTTTATGTGCATACGAAACATTGTACTGTTAAGCATTTCAATAATCTCATCGAACAAGACCATAGACATATCAAACGACGTTTTGTTAAATCCGCAGGATTTCAAAACCTGCGCCATGCTTCACGTACATTGAAAGGAATCGAAACGGTTCATGCCATATATAAACAAAAGAGAAGTCACATTCCAGACTTCTCTTTTTCAACGTACAAGGAATTACAGCAGTTATTTAGAACTGCTTAAACTACAACCGTATTTTGTAAGCAGGTTGATGTTTTTTCAAACTTTGCAACAGAACCCTATCTTCTATAAATATTGTGTTATTTGGAATAGGATCTGTAAAAATGATATTCGTAGCAGTTGTGTTCCCTACATTTTCTAATAAAACTGTATACGTTAAAAATGAATTTCCAGGTGCTACGTCAGAAAATAGTCGATCCACACTTTTCGTTGCTTGAATAATTGCTTCATTAATTTGAACTAAAGTTGGATTACTTGTAGCTGTTTCTGTCACCGGTGGCTGGGTAGGGTCAACAATGATCAAGTATGTCGTACTGGATTGGTTCAAAGTTGGATTTGTAGCTGGTATTGAGCCAACGATAGCTTGAAAGCTAATTGTTGTCGTTCCTCCAACTGGAATTGAGTCTAAAGAGATTCCGCTATCTGGTCTAAATCCAAGTTGTGGGATGGTATTAATTTGTACGCTATCAGGAACGAATGAAAGTTCAGTTGGTAATATATCGATAAAAACAGGTGTGTTTGCGGTAGTATTTCCGCTATTAGTGAGAGTAGTTGTATACGTAATTGTATCGCCAACAGCGGCAAATGCACTGCTCGCAGTTTTCGTTGCGATAACGGAAGCTGAATTTACTTGCGTAAAAGTTGTATTGGATTGAACTGTTCGTGAAACAGGCGGTTCATTTATATCAACAATAAAGCTATATTGAAGCGATGATTTGTTCGGAATTGGATTAGGATTTGGAAGCGTTGTGATGTTTACTTGGAAACTGAGTGTAACCGATGCATTTGAATTTAAGTTACCAATATTGATACCGTTTTGTGGATTTGCATTCGGGACGGTTACACCATTTATCTTAAAGCTATTTGGGACAAGGGTAGTACCGTTTGGAATTGTATCTGTAAAAACAATGTTGTTCGCAGTAGTATTTCCTGTGTTTGTAACAGATGAAGTGAATGTAATTGTATCACCAATCGTAGCGAAAGTTGTACTAGCACTTTTATTTATTACTAAAGTAGCGTCAATAATCGGTGTAACTGTTGTGTTTGTAACGGTACTACCAATAGCTGGCGTTTCAGCTGGATTCACTGCATATTCGTAGTTTACAAGAGCATTATTCGTTAAAGTTCCACTAGGTGGAATAGCCAGAATTTTCACTTGGAATGTAATGAAAGTAGTGTTTCCTGGTGAAATATCGTCTAAATGAATCCCTAATGAAGGATCTAATCCAGGTTGGGAAACGTTATTTATTGTAACGGAATTTGGGATGAAGGATGCACCAGGTCCAAGCCCATCTGTTAAAACTGTAGCACTAGCAGGGATATTTCCTGTGTTCGTAACTGCAATTGTATAAGTAACGATATCTCCAATTGCAGCATTCGGTGTGTTCACTGATTTTGTAGCGATAATCGTGGCATTATTGATTTGAGTTGTTATTACGTTACTCAGCGCATTAGCGGATGCTGGAGGTAAGTTAGGATCTATGACATACTGATACGTTGTATTACTTTGGTTCGGGATTGGATTCGGGTTCGGGATAGAATTTACTTGTAATTGGAACGAGATGATCGTATTTGTATTCGGATCTATTGGATCGATTGCAATTCCGCTTGCTGGATTGACATTAGGCAGTGCATTCCCGTTTACAGTAACACTATTAGGAATGAACGATGTCCCGTTTGGGATTACATCTGTAAATATTACATTTGATGCAAGTGTATTCCCGTTATTCGTTAAAGTAGTCGTGTACGTAATAATATCATTTACGTTAGCAAACTGTTTATCTGCCGATTTAGTAGCGGCAATTGAGGCGTTATTAATAGTTGTCTGTACAGTGTTAGAAGCAACCATCTGCATCACAGCGGGTTTGGATGGATCATACGTATATTGGAATGTTGTGCCTGATTGATTTGTAATCGGATTTACAGCAGGGATAGTTGGTACAAAAACTTGGAATGCAACGGTGCGTGATGAATTTGCTCCTATCGTACCAATCGAAATGCCGTTAGCAGGATTTGCATTAGCTATAGGGACATTATTAATCGTTACAGTATTAGGAATGAAGAGGGTACCCGCTGGAATGATATCTGTAAACGTTACATTAGCAGTAGGGATATTCCCGTTATTTGTTAAAATAGTCGCATATAATATGATATCACCGACATCAGCAAAGTTTGTGCTTGTTAGCTTTGTAGCAATGATATTAGCAGTATTAATTTGTGTAGTTACTATATTGCTAGCAGCGTTTCTAACAAGAGCGGGTAAATTTGGATCAGCGATAAAGCTATATTGAAGTGAAGCGCTGTTTTGAATTGGATTTGGTGAAGGTAGCCCATTTGCACTTATTTGAAAAACAATCGTTGTAAAACCACCCGAAGGAATGGAGCCGACTTGAAGACCGGTACTGGGATCTGCACCTAGTTGTAAAGCACCACCTATAAAAATACTATTTGGTACGATAGTGGTGCCATTAGGGATTATATCAGTAACAATAACATTATTTGCTGTAGTATTGCCAAGATTAGCTAAAGAAATTGTATATGTGATTGGTTGCCCTACATCGGCGATAGTTAAATCTACTTCTTTGACAATAACTACATTAGCTAAATTAATTTGTGTACTTACAGTGTTACTTACAGATATTTCTATAGTTGGTGGATCTCCCGGATTTAGAATAAAACTATACTGTGTACTAGATGAATTTATCGTTGGGTTTTGTGTTGGTAAAGAGGTGACGGTTACTTGATAAGAGACGGTAAGTGAGCCGTTAGCAGGAATGGAAGGTAGTGGAACACCTATATTTGGATCTGCGTTATTTTGGAGTACACCATTAATAAGAAAAGTGTTTGGAATAAAGGTAGTACCGTCTGGATTTGTATCTACGAAAGTAGGACTATCAGCAGAAACACTTCCTGCATTCGTCAAAGTAACAGTATAAGTTAATATATCCCCTACGGTAGCGAACGCTTGATCCACTGTTTTTGCTGAAATGACATTTGCATCGTTTACTTGAGTAAATGTAGTGGTTGAAGTAGTGTTTTTATTTACAGGTGAAGCGTTTGGATCAACGATAAAGTTGTAGGAGACGAAAGCGCTATTTGAAATAGGGTTTGGATTTGGAATGCTAGTTATTACTACTTGGAATGAAGCTGTAATTGTAGTATTAGCATTGATGCTACCAATATTGATGCTAGCTGGTGTTATGCCCGGCTGAGTAACACCGTTAACTATAACACTGTTCGGTACAAAGGAAGTGCCATTCGCGATGGAATCGGATAGTAATACGTTGTTCGCTGCAACATTTCCATCGTTAGTAAGAGCAAAGGTGTAAGTTAATACATCGCCAACTTCCGCAAACGTCTTATCTACAGATTTATTAGCATGGAGATTTGCTAGTCTAATTGTAGATGTAACAGAATTAGAATTTGCTGTTTTTGAAGTTGGTGGCAGACTTGGATTTACAGTGTAAATGTAAGAGGCAAAAGCGTTATTAAGGATAGGATTTTGTGAAGTAATATTAATAACTGTTACTTGGAAAGAGAGGGTAAAAGTAGCTCCAGCAGGAATTGTGCCAATAGGTAAAGCAACGAGAGAATCTACATTTTGCAAAACGCCGTTGAGCGTTACCGAACCTAATGTTAATATCGTTCCATTTGGAAGTGGATCTGTTAGTTGTACGTTATTAGCGGCTGTATTTCCACTGTTTGTAATAAGAATTGTATAACCTATCGTTTCACCAATTGTGGCAAATTGTTTGTTAGTTAATTTTGTTAATGTTACATTCGCATTGTTAATTTGAGTGGAAACGAGATTAGAAGAAATGTTTTTTGTAACGGGTGATTGGATAGGATTGACGGTATATTGATAAGAAGCATTTGATCCATTAGATACGACATTTGACGCGGGTATTGTGTTTATTACTACTTGAAATGTAACATTTTTTGTTGTGCCGCTTGGGATGGATCCAATGTTCACGCCGTTAGCGGGATTTGCGCCCACTTGTGTAGTGCCATCTATTGTTAAACTGTTTAAAACAAAAGTTGTTCCAGTAGGAATGACATCTGTAAAAATAATATTGTTCGCATTTGTATTACCTGTACCTGTAAAAGAAACGGTGTACGTTAGTGTATCACCAATATCTGCAAAATTTTTATCTACTGCTTTTACCATTGTTACAGTAGCGTTATTCACTTGAGTAGATACGATATTTGTCGTATCAGTCCCACTTACTGCAGGTTGATTTGGTATAGGAATATATTGATATGTTGTTGTTCCACTATTTAATATTGGATTTGTTTGAGGGATAGAAGGAACGAGCACTTGGAATGAAATAGTAGTAGTGGAATTTGCGGCAATCGAACCAATTGATATACCATTAGCGGGATTCGCTCCAGCTTGAGTAACTCCGTTAACAGTTACACTTCCTGGAATGAAAGTAGTTCCGCTAGGGATTGGATCCGTATATATAACGTTCGTTGCAGCGATATTTCCTATATTAGCTAAGGCAATACTGTAAGTTAATGTTTCACCAATATCGGTAAAAATTTTGTTGACTGATTTTGTTCCATTAATATCTGCCAGGTTAATTTGTGTCCCAGCAGAATTGCTTGTTGCAAGACCGTTAAAGGTTGTTCCTCCGGCGATAGGTGTATATTGAAATGTAATATTAGCGGTATTAGAGATAGGGTTTTGACTTGGGAGAGAAACGACAGTAGCTTGGAAAGTTACTGTACGAGAAGCACCATTATTGATTGTTCCAAGAGATATACCAGCGGCGGGATTTGCGTTTGTTTGCGGGACATTATCTACTGTTACAGTGCCAGGTATAAAGGAAGTCCCGTTAGGGAGAATGTCTGTAAAGGTAACATTATTCGCCGGAAGAAGTCCGGTGTTAGGGATCGTAACTGTATAAGTGAGAATATCTCCAATTGCAGCAACACTTTTATTCACGCTTTTCGTTGCTTGTATAGTAGGTGAATTTATGTTGATTTGTAAACCGACTGTATTTAACATATACGCATCTCCGTTAGTTGTTAAACGGATTGCGGCGGACACTTGTGAGTTTGTTAAATAAGGAGAAATATCAATAGAAGTAATATCCCAGCCCTGTCTCCCAGCGGAGATGTTTGTGCCTGTAGAAGCACTTTGATTTCGCGTTCCAAATGTCCCAGTTGTATCTAAGTTTCCAGCAGCATTATTAATTTGAGAACCGAAGAAGTTATTTACAGCATTATTTGGCCCAGATAAAGCATTTAATGAACTGAAATTTGGTCCAAATAATGCTTGATCCCCGGTTAAATCTGCATCTCCTTCAGTGGAGCTTAAGAATAATCTCCCGCTTACAGGTCCTCCTGCGGGTGTTAAAAATCCTGAAACAGCTACATCTGCACTACCAGTATCAGCAGAAACACGGTTACCAGCTACGTAAATGGTTAAGTTTCTTGCAGGCAATGTTCCGTTTTGATAAGCGACAATGAGTGTCCATCCAGCCGAGTTAATAGATCCATTTGAAGCATCTAAAGGATCAACAAGTCCAGGGACAGCTCCTGTAGTATAGGAACCAGAACCTCCCGCTTGAATAAGAGTTGTTACGTCTGCTGAACGAGTATAAAAGCCAAATGTAATAGAGTTTGAAACGAATGTTTGATTTGAAGCTGTAACAGCTGAAGGAGTAATTGAGTATGTTGAAACGGGTGTCGTAAATGAAACGGGATTTCCTAGAACACTTGTAATATTTTGATCGCGAGTTAAATAATTTCCTCCCCATATGAGTTCTGCGTAAAGAATAGTACTGCCAGCAGGGATATTTAAAATAGCGGTAGAACTATTTTGTGTATAGTTTAATGTTGTACCAGCAGGAAAAGTAGGAACTTGTAAAGCTGTATTCGTAGTTACGAACGCACCAATGGCCCCGATTGTACCAGCACGGTTTTGATTACTAATTTTACTTAAGCCTAAAGTATTACCTGTAATAGCGAGTGCGCCGTTAGTGGTGGTAGAAAATCGATTCGTAATGGGCATGTTGTCACCTCATTTACAATATAGTCTTGGTCAAAATAACATATGTGTGTGACAAATAAAGGGAAACATGTACAAGTTGATTTAGTAATAATGATTTAAATGTCTAGATAAGGGGATGGAGTATGATTGAATTGGAAATTAGGGTGGAGCGTCTTAGGAAAGAACAAATAGGCGATATTGTAGCGTTATCTTCTTATATTGGCTGGGATTATAACAGAGAAGAAATTGAAGCAGTTTTTAACTCAGGTATTGTATACGGCGTCTGGAATGAGAGAAAGGAACTTATTGCTAGCGCAGCAATTATATTATACGGGGAGGCGTTGGCATCTATTGGAATGGTAATTGTACATCCAGATTATAAGGGGAGAGGGATTGGAAAGATGATAACGAATTCATGTATGAATAGCGTATCAGCTCAAACTCCATGTATGCTTATTGCTACGGATGAAGGGAAGCCCTTATATGAAACATTAGGATTTAGGGTAGTAAGCTATGTTTCTAAATATATTTGTAACTCGTACAATGCGAATCATAAATGTGCAGAAAATGAAGAATATATGATGGTTTATAAAGAGAGTGATTTAGAAGGAATAATAAAAATAGATAAAGGCGCATTTGGGACAAGCCGAAACGAGTTTTTAAAACAAAGAATTATGCAAAGTGAGCAGTGTGTCGTTGTAAAGGATACGAAAGAAAATGTAGTAGGATACGGTATAAGTATACAAACGCCAGAAAATAAAATAATAGGACCAGTCGTTGCTAAAAATAATGCGATGGCGATGAGAATGGTACATGATTTAGCAAGAGGGCATAATGGAAAATTAAGAATGGATGTACCAGAAGGAAAGAACGATTTCATGAAAGAATTAGAGATTGCTGGTTTTAAAAAGGTGAATACACCACCAATTATGATGAAAAATAGTAATCGGTTAATAAAAAGAAATAGTGAACTATATAGTATTGCAGCACAAATTTTTGGATAAAGAAAGAATCCTTTTAAATGAAGGATTCTTTTTTGAGCTAATTTAATCACGATATTGGTCATGAGTTGGCTGAAAGAGGTCTTCCTCGATATCTCTCACCATAGAAAAATGATCAACGTTATAATGACCGTGTAAAGTTTTATTGTGATGAGCAATAATTTGCTCTGCAGATAATACGTTAGAATCAGTTGTGGAATGACCGTTTTTAATTAATGTAACATCAAATCCTTGTACAGTCGCAGTTCTAACTGCGGTGTCGATACAATGCTCTGTTTTACATCCACCGATAACGATATGGCCAATTTTCTCTTCTTTTAAAAGTTCAAGTAAAGAAGTGCCGTAGAATGAATTGGTTGCTGCTTTATTAATAAAGATTGCAGACTGAGGTACTTGAATTTGATTATGTACTTCAAATCCTTCTCCGCTGCCAGAAGCAACATCGATATCTCTTACGAAAACAATAAGAGCATTGGAATCTATTGCTTTCTGCATGGCTGTATTTAGTGTAGATAATAGCTCGGTTTTACGAAAAACTTCATTTTCTTGCTCATTTCCATCAATTAATTCTTGTTGAGCGTCGATAATTAATAGTGCTTGTTTCATCGTGTCTCCCCTTTAATATGAAATAAGTTCCACTGTACATATTCCTTCAGATTGTTAGGAAATCCTCCATTGCAAGCGAATTAGAAGAGCGATTTACAAAGTTGTCAAAGAAATTTCATTCTCATAGCGTGTAAAAACATGTATGATAGGAGATGGAGAATTTTTGAGTAGGTGGGAATAACATGCAAACAGTAGAAGATTATCTTTCATTCTTACATACGAAAGGATTTAAATTATCAGAGGAAGCACAAGGGTTTATTATGTTCGGACAAGGATATACTGGTGCGTCTGATGGGATTGTGAACGCAGCAATAGAAGCGACAATTAAACATCAATTGCAGTTTGATGGTAGTTATTTCGTTGCGTTATTAGAACGATTGAAAGAGGAAGAAATTACAGATAAAAAAAGCGCTAAGGCTTTTATGCGGAAGTTACAAGCATAACTTCACGCAGCCTGCGCTTCTTTTTTTGTTTTGGATGGCCATTCAACAAAAATCATGCCCAGGAAAATACATAGACATCCGATAATAGCAGAAATAGAAAGTTGTTCATTTGCAACGAGAACGCCTGTTAATGCAGCAAAAACGGGTTCCATTGCGAAAATAATTGCTACTCTTGTTGGAGAAGTGTGCTTTTGGGCCGATGTTTGAATGAAAAAAGCAATAGATGTTGCAAACAGGGCAGTTAGAAAGAGTGCGAATAAAAAAGATTGATTCGTCCATAGTGATACTGAAAATAATTTTTCCCAATCTTCAAACAAGAAAGCGCAAATAGAAGAAAATATACCAACAGCTAATACTTGAGATGTGCTTAATAATAAAGGTGATATTTTCTTAGAAAAGAAGCCGTTAATAAGAATATGGGCAGCGAAAGCGATTGCACAACCGAGAACAAGTATATCTCCTATATTTAATTGGAAAGAATCAGCAGCTGTTAATAAGTATAAACCTGCTGTTGCTACAGCAATACCAAGTACGATAAAAATGGTAGCTTTTTGTTTTAAAAAGATAAAAGACAAAATTGGTACCATAACGATACTAAGCCCTGTTAAGAAACCTGCTTTTGAAGAAGTTGTATAAAGTAAGCCAAATGTTTGTAATACATAGCCAACACATAAAAAGAACCCAACGATTAATCCAGCGAGGCTACTCTGTTTTATATCTTGTTTTGAAGTGTTTTTTGAGAAAATCATTTGAACGAATAATAAAATAATTCCAGCGAATAAAAAGCGAATACCATTAAAGGTAAATGGACCAACGAAAGACATAGCATTTTGAACGACAACAAACGTAGCTCCCCAAATAAAAGAGACAAATAATAAAGCAAGAGGAGCAATCCAATCTTTTTTCACACTCATACCCCCGTTAATTTTGTAATATAGCTTTTCTAGCTAATTCATCAGCTACTTTATTTTGACTACTTGGAATCCACTTAATAAAAAAGAGATCGAAGTTTTTTATGTACTGTAGTGCTTCATCTAAAAGAGGTGCAAATATTTTATTTTTTGCGTATTCCTTTTCAACAGCCCGTTCGACAAGCTGGGAATCTGTACGAAAAGAGACAGTGCTATAATTATGCTCGATGCAATATTTTAATGCTAGAAGTAAAGCGCGGTATTCTGCTTCATGATTGGACATTGTTCCAAGTGGTAATGATAATTGTACAGGTGGTTGAACGCCTTTAATAAACACTCCTGCACCAGAAGGACCAGGATTTCCTTTTGATGCACCATCAATATATACTTCAATCAAAATGAGAAACCTCCAAATTATAAGGTTATCCCCTACTTAAATATTTTTTTGAAGTAGGGGATAGAGTAGTTATCCGATTGTGATGCTGTAACGACATGTAAATGTTTCATTCGCTTGTAAAGATTGAATTCCCTTTTTGTCCTTGAAATCTTTTGCTGGATTTACTTCATCAGCGATTCCATACCAAGGTTCAATACATAAGAAAGGTGCGTTATCCCCTGGTGTCCATACGCCGACAAATGGGAAGCCATCAAATTCTACTTTTACAAATTTATTATGTTTATGAGAACGAATCGAAATTTCATTCGTATTCATATTTTCAAAAATAAGCGCATCATTTTTGAATAAATCATATGTAAGTGGCAATTCAGTTGTATTTTCAGCGATTAATTGCTTTTTGTTTGAAAGGTAAGGTCCTTCTAATACGCTTGTTTCTAAGCGTTCCGAACCATTAAACGATAAGTGATAATCTGTAAATGATTCACCATCCAATAAAGGGAAGTTGAATCCAGGATGTGCCCCAATTGAGAAGAACATCTCTTTAGAAGTAGGATTGTTTACTTCATATGTTACATGAACGCTTTGTCCTTCTAGCTCATAAGAAATGAGTAATTCGAATTCGTATGGGTATTTTTTTAACGTTTCTTCATTATTAGTAACGATATAAGTAATCTTTGTTTCACTTTGTTCTTTCACAGAGAAAGTAAGATCACGAGCGAAACCGTGTTGTGTTAATGAATATGGTTTACCGTCTACGTAGTATGTATTATCTACTAATCGGCCGACAATTGGGAACAAAATTGGTGCACGGCGTCCCCAATATGTAGAATCACCTTGCCATAAATATTCTGTGTTGTCTTCTTTTAAGCGAACGCTTTGTAATTCTGCACCTTTGTCAGAAATGGAAACGATCACTTTTTCATTTTGGATTGTTGCTATCATGAAGTGAAACCTCCTAAATCTTTCATATGTTTCATTATACGTTGTCTAAAAGAAAAAAGGTAGTTCATGATAGGAATCTATTGACGAAAGAGGGGCTACCACGTAAAATATAATCTTGTTGCTAAAAAAAGAATAACGTGGTTCGAAACCATCCCACGTAAAAAAACTAAGGAGATTTTGTCATGAATATTAGAACTTTAGTCGGCAATGGTATTTTAGCGGCATTATATATTGCTGTTTCTATGCTTATTCAGCCATTTGGCTTTACGAATGTACAATTTCGTATTTCAGAGATGTTTAATCATCTCATTGTATTTAACAAGAAAGCAATTTACGGAATTGTATTAGGTGTATTTTTAACGAATCTCTTTTTCTCACCTATGATCGCTTATGATTTAGTATTTGGAGTAGGGCAATCTATTCTTGCATTAGTTGCAACGATTATTTCTATGCGATTTATTAAAGGTGTTTGGGCTCGTATGATTTTTAATACGGTTATCTTTACGATTACAATGTTTATGATTGCAATTGAACTTCATCTTGCATTGGGTTTACCATTTATGTTGTCTTGGTTAACATGTGCAGTCGGTGAATTTGTTGTAATGGCCATTGGTATGCCTGTAATGTACTGGATTAATAAGCGAGTACAATTTGAAAGATTTATGTAATAGATGAAAGAGCTATTCCTATAGGGATAGCTCTTTTTGTATGTAATCATATTGAATATAATGCTGTGACTCTAGATAAAATATAATAAAATAAAGTGAGGCTTTCATTAGCTGGCTACATATAAGAAGTCTTATATAAGACCTGCGGTAGTATGTCAACTGAAAAATAATATATTTTGAAGTTATCAAAGGACAAATTGCTTAAAAAAGACATCACGAAACTAGACCAGCACCGCATGTAAAATACTGGAATTGATTGAAAGGTAGCGATGACAAGTTTTATGTCACACTTTCACACACCTTTCAGGCGTAAAGAGTTGGTGATTACGTAGTAGCGCATCCACCAATCGCACAAATTTTCTTGCGGTTAGAACGAGTGCACGTTTGTGTTGATGTTTTGGTACTTCATTATACTTTTTTGCGTAATATTCTTGGTATTCCAATACATGCTTTCTTACAGAGTTGGCGGCTTCAACTAAGTAATACCGCAAGTAATGATTCCCATTACGAGATAATGAAGTATTTTCAGCGGTGAACCGGCCAGACTGGTATGTACGCCAATATAACCCGGCATATTTTGCGATTTTGGTTTCATCGTCAAATCTTTCGATTTGGCCAATTTCAGCGATAATACCAGCGGCATATATAGGCCCGATTCCAGGAATGGATTCTAATGTTTGCGTTAATCCAGCCATGATCCGCTTAATAGATTTTTCTAGTTCTTTAATTTGTCTTTGATAGGTACGAATGATTTCGATTGATGTTCCTAAAAGAATATCGATTGAGTCTTCTACCACCTTATCTAAACGGTACGACGTGCGAACAGCCTTTTGAATGGTTGATGCGACACATTTCGGGTCACCAAATCGATTTTTACTCTTTTCCTGTAGGAACTCAGCGAGTTCCTCTAAAGGCATGTCAGCTAGCTCTTCTAGACTGAATTTTTCAAGGAACAATTCCATCATGGCGTTACCAAATATAGAAGAATCGACTTCTTGTGAGAACGTATTACATTTATAACTTAGGTGTTGTAGAAAATGTTGTTTCTCCTTTGTCAACATTCTAACGAGTTGATAACGAGCTCTTGTTAATTGCTGTAATGCCACGTATTGACTTTCTTTCACGATGGACATTTGATTTCGCCCAAATCGTAAATAATCAGCGATGACAAAGGCATCAATTTCGTCAGTCTTATTCATGTCTGAATAACTTTTCTTGAAGTTTGCGACTTGTTTTGGATTTAGAAGAAATACCTTTGTGCCAAATCTTTTTAAGTCTTCGTCATGATGGAGAAACATGGATGGGTGAAAACTGTAAACAGATGTAGATTCTAAGCCGATTTTTAAAGTTTCAACCTCTTGATTGGTTGTGCACTGTAATAATCGTTCTTTAAGTACCTGTGCACCTGGTAAGTCATTACTGACTGAAAAAGAATCTAGCTTTTCTCCTTCACCATTTAAAAAGCAAACTTTCATATCAAACGAACTTACATCTAGACCAACAAATAATCTCACGTAAGAGACCTCCTTTCGATTTAGAATCATTGCTTGGACGTCTCGAGATATCTCTAGTGTGTACGCCGACCAACAACCTCGTGTATAAGAGCTAGTCCTGAATCGAAAGCCGCCCTAGAGCTACTAACATCTAGGTTCGAGGATCAGGCTGCTCAGCCTGCGAGTAGGGAGCCCCGCGCGTTCACTGAGAAACACTCTTTTCGTGTGGTAAATCCACAGGGGAATACAGAATTGTCCCAAATGATCCTAAGACCATTATCTAGAAATATCTTGAGACGTCCAAGTATTTTCTTTATTACTGGACTCTTATTAGAGAGAAAAACTAAGCCTGAGATAGGGCTTAAATATTAATATACGAGGGGAATCTAGTATGAAATATAAAATTCATTGGTTGTATAAAACGAAGCGAGGATTGCAGACGGAATTAACAACAGATTATATGAACATAGAAGAAATACTTCAATTTGCAGAGGATTTTGAGAAAACAGGAAGAGCTAAGGAACTTTTATTTTACGATGAAATGGATGCAGAATGGTCATTAAAGGAAATGAAAAAACTGAGTAAACAAGTAGAGGAAGAGCCCCAAGAAATACTCGTTTATTTTGATGGGGGGTATGATGTGCAAACGAAAGAAGCTGGCGTTGGTATATGTGTGTACTATAAAAAAGGAAATACAAACTACCGCATTCGCCGCAATGCATATATAGAAGGTATAGATGATAATAATGAAGCGGAATATGCATCACTATTATACGGTATGAATATACTCGAGGAATTAGGGATTAAATATGAAGCAGTTACACTTCGCGGAGATTCTCAAGTTGTATTGCAGCAATTGGCGGGAGAATGGCCTTGTTATGATGAGCATTTAAACCATTATTTAGATCAAATTGAACAAAAGGCGAAGCAAATGAAATTAAAACTTGTATGTGATCCGATATCTAGAAAACAAAATAAAGAAGCACATCAATTAGCAACGCAAGCATTAGAAGGGACAGTCATTGATAGTCATAAAGAAATAACCGAATAGAGAGGTGCAAAGGTGGATAAAAAGCAACTCATTACAGAGGTAAATGACTTATTAGAAACATATTGTGAAGGATGTTTCTTGCGAGAACATAATCGAAAGACAAATAGTAAATATTATGCACATTCATTTTGTATAAGACAATGTACAGTTGGAGAAACATTGAAAAAGTATGGAGAACAGTTGTCATAAAAAAACATCCAGAGAAAATTCTCTGGATGTTTTTTAGTGCTTTGCTTCGTTTAATTGCTGCTCGCATTTGCTTAGTTTCTTTTCCTCGTTCATTAAAAATGGTTCATCTAAATCTACTGCAACAGATTTCATAATTTCAAGCTGTGAGCGAGCTGCTTCTACTGCAGTAGTGGCATGCTCTAATGTGTCTGGATCCATTGAAATTGTTGCAGAACCTACCATCTTTTGTGCTGTTTCTACACGGAATTTTACTTCTTCAAAATCATTTACTTCTGATCCCATTAATAATTCCTCCTTTGTATAGTGCGCATTTTACATAGTTTTTGCTCTGTAAAACGGAAATATACAAAGGAATAACAAAGAAGGTTACCAAGTAAGGTAACCTCCTGTTATATGTTGGATTAAAGTTTTACTACGTTAGCAGCTTGAGGTCCACGGTTACCTTCAGTAATGTCGAAAGATACTTCTTGACCTTCTTCTAAAGCTTTGTAGCCGTCTCCTTGAATAGCAGAGAAATGTACGAATACATCGTCAGCGCCTTCCATTTCGATAAATCCAAAACCTTTTTCGTTGTTAAACCATTTTACTTTTCCTTGCATGTTACAATTCCTCCTAAAAGCGTTTACTATTTTCATTTAGTGAAATTCATTTAAAGAAATAATATAAACTAAAAATGCTATATTCTTGAATATTCTGCTAAATGATTAATTTAAATATACACGAATTGGGAGAATTTAGTCAAGTAAGCGGTTTTATTTTTTATATTTTTAAATAATTTTCCAATCAAATTTTTAAATAGGTATAGGACAGGCCGAGTATGTAATATTCTTAATTGAATGCTATACATAACGAGGTGAAAGAATGAATAGGTCGTACTTATTAGATAATGAAGGAATGAGAACGAGAACCGACATACCGGATTGGGTTGCAAAAGAATTTGAGATTTTTTCAAGTGTCGTGTTAGAACCAACTTTTCCATGTTATTTCGGTTTAACAGCTTTGAAAAAGAATGAACTTCGTTATTCATTTCTTTCTCATAATGATTGGAGTCATTTGCCGCATACAATGTTATCTTTTTTAGAGTTAATGAAAGAGAGGCCGATTGTAAGAAGGGGCTTTTTCCTTTTTGTAGAACCGGAATGTGAAGAACGATCACTCGAATATTACCGTGATTCCTTTTGGAAAGTGTTACAGTATTTACATGAAAACGATAATCAAGCATGGCCAAAGCAAATTCCTGAAGATCCAGACCATTATTTATGGGAATTTTCATTTTGTGGTGAGCCAATATTCGCATTTGGAAACGCGCCAGCTTATAAACAGCGAAAAACTAGACATTTAGGGAATTCTCTCGTTATTGGGTTTCAGCCACGCACTATTTTTGATGGATTAGAGGGGGATCGTCCTAAAGGAGCATATTCAAGACAAATGGTCCGTGAGCGAGTTGAAAAGTGGGATCAATTGCCGAAACATCCTAACATTAGTCATTATGGTGACCCAGAGCATCGTGAATGGAAACAATATTTTATAGGAGACGATGTAGAACCAATAAAAGGGAAATGTCCTTTTCTTCATAGGATAGAAAAGTAAGAGCCATCACCTTGAACTGACCCCAAAAAGTTAGACAAAGAAGTTAAGCGACTGATTGGATGTGAGTCCGGTATTGTACTGGACTCATTCCATTTAACTTCACTTTAATTCTTTTGTGATTATAATAATGAATATAATTCTCTAATTCTATCTTAAAATGCTCCATACTTTCAAAATCTTTAAGATAGAATAATTCAGATTTTAATAAGCCAAAGAAGTTTTCTATGACTGCATTGTCCAAACAGTTTCCCTTACGGGACATACTTTGGATAACCTTATGTTTTTTTAGTGATTGTTGATATATCTTCATCTGATAATGCCATCCTTGATCTGAATGAAGAATAGGAGTTTCTCCATCATTTAAGCGTGTAAAGGCTTTATTAAGCATTTTTGATACAAGTGAATACACAGGTTTATTTTCTATATTGTAAGCTATAATCTCCCCGTTATATAAGTCTAAAACAGGAGATAAATATAGTTTTTTACCATGGAGATGAAATTCAGTGACATCTGTTACCCACTTTTCATTAGGCTTAGATGCATTAAATTCACGCTTCAAAATATTCTTTGCGAATTTCCCTACTTCTCCCTTATATGAACGGTATTTTTTTATACGAACCATGCATTTTAATCCAATAATATTCATTAAACGACGAACTGTTTTATGGTTTAATATATATCCACGGTTACGTAATTCTAATGTGATACGACGATAACCGTATCTACCATAATTCTCTTCAAAAATCTCTTGGATTAATTCTTTAATGTTCTTATATTTATCTGGACGTTCCATTTGTTTAATCCAGTAATAGTACGTACTGCGGGCAATACCAGCGATTTTCACAAGATCGATGATTTTGTATTCGTGCCTTAATTCATAAATTACCTGTGCTCTGTCTTGATCTATGATTTGTTCTTTTTCTGAACTAAGGCATTTAACTTTTTTAAATAATCATTTTCCATACGTAAAAGTTCATTTTCTGCTTGTAGTGCTTCTATAGACCCCTCAACTAGCACTGTATCTTTTTTGGGTTGCACCTTAACCTTCTTATTTTTCATAGCTGGACGTCCCTTCCGCTTTGAACGTAGGGCATCCACACCATTTGAATCATAAGCTACTTTCCATCTACGAATTATTTCAGGAGAGGAAATATTAAAAATTGCCGCTGTTTCTCTAATAGATGTCCCTTGCGTATCCATATATTTAAGCACATCTAGTTTATACTGAAGCGAATAAGTTGTATAGCGTTTTTCAAAAGCTTTTTCTCCAAATGCCTCATATTGTTTGATCCACTGATAAATTACACTAGAATGAATCCCTAGAGATTTAGCAAGCCTTTTTCCACCATCTATTCCATTAAAATATTGTTTTACTATCTGTATCTTTTCTTTAGGAGAAAACTTTCCCATAAAAAAATACACCTCCAATTGTTAATTGTGTCTAACAATTGGGGTGCACATCACCTAGATGGCTCTTTTGTATATTTTGGATAAAAAAGGGTATTTTATTATGAAAGCTAGTCTATTTTTTCAAATTACATCATTAACTAGTAGTAAAGAGAGTAGAAAGGATAGAGCGATGATTGGAGCAATTATTCAGCAAATCGTATTAGGTATTTCATTAGCTGCGCCAGTAGGGCCGATTAATATTGAAATGTTAAAACGAGGAATTGAACGTGGGTTTTGGCATGCTTGGGTTGTTGGAATTGGTGGAATGACTGCAGATGTTTTATTTATGCTTCTCATTTATTTCGGTTTATCTTCTGTGTTTATGTATACATATGTACAAGCCTTCATGTATTGCACGGGTTTTTTCTTGTTATTTTATTTAGGATTTCAAAGTGTAAAACAAGGAATTTCCCACTCAAACATGGAATATAAAAAAGAAGAGGTAGGTGGTCTTAAGCAATCGTTTATGGCAGGATTTTTAATTGCGATATCCAATCCATTAAATCTTGTTTTTTGGTTTGGTATATACGGAAGTACACTTAGCTCATTACTTACGAAGGTAACGAAACAAGAAGCTTTTTTGTACAGTCTTTGCATTATTGCAGGTATTATTTTATGGAATTTAAATATTGCTTTTTCTGTACATTTTGGAAGAACTTTATTAAAACCAAAAGCGCTTGGCTACATAACAGCCGGAGCAGGTATTATTTTAGTAGGTTACTCTATACATTTTGCATACAAAGCTTTACAGTTGTTCACATAAGATTGAAGGGGAGATTTTTATGTATCGAACCACTATTGACGGAAAAGAAATTATAATTACGTTAGCGCCAAAAATCCGAAAAGAAATTACTGATAGAAATCCACTATATGAAGCAGTATTTCATAATGCTGCAAGATTGCTACAAACAAAGCAACCGACGTTTGCAGTAAATCATCAAATATTTGGTCTCATTATTGGAGAAGTGCAAAGAGGAGAAGTAACAGTGTTTGCAGTGGAACATATTATTCCAAAGCAAAATATATTTGGACCAAACAATTTTTTCTCGACAATAGAACAGCAGGCAAATTTGTAAAGTGAATAGAATAAGAATAGAAAAGAAATAGTCGTAACGATATGTTGCGGCTGTTTTTTTGGAAAAGGGGGAAACAAGATGAAGAAAGTGGGGAAAGAGTTCTTTTTACAATATGATATCGTCATTATGTATAGCATTCTATTTATTTTCATTATTATTTTAAAAATGCAATTTTTAACGTGGTTTGGCATGTTAGCATGTATGTTTGGAATTGTTTTCTATACACTGAATGAATATATGACACATCGTTTTTTATTCCATATAAAGCCACCTAAAAACACATTTCTATTAAAAATGTTAAGAAGATTACATTATGATCACCACGTATATCCAGATGATTTAAAACTTTTGTTTTTACCTGTATGGTTTAGTATACCTAGTTTTACTATATATTTACTTATAGCATATGGTATTACAAAAAGTCTTACTATTACACTTTCATTTGGAATCGGAATGATTATTATGCTGCTCGTTTACGAATGGAAACATTATATTGCCCATAGACCGATTCGTCCCGTCACTAAGTTTGGAAGATGGCTAAAAAAACAACATATATTACACCATTATAAAAACGAAAAGTTTTGGTTCGGTGTTTCAAATCCAGTATTCGATTTTATATTTGGAACACTTAAAGACGGAAAAGAGGTTGAGTTAAGCGAAACAGCTCGTAATTTAGAAAAGGAAAAAAAGACAAAAGTAGTGCGTTAAGCACTGCTTTTGTCTTAATGAGGAAAAAATAAGTAAGGTGTCACTTTATGTTGAAAAAGTATATTAAAAATTTAGGGGAAATTGCCGAAAAATGTCTATCAAAAAATCTTTGCATGAATGCACGGATTGTCTACAATAAGTATAAGTTTCTGAATATTTATAAAATTTAGTCTTTAGGTATGCAAGGGGGAATTGCATTTCAAGTAAGAGAGGGGATCGGTTAATGAAACGAGATGATACGTCAGCACGTAAGTTGCAAAATGAGGTGAATTATACAGAGGTCGTTCAGTCGGAAGAATTTCAATTGTTATTAAATACGAAAAAGAAGTTTATCATTCCAATGAGTATTTTCTTTTTTAGTTTTTTTATCGCATTACCTATTTTAACATCGTATTCAAAGGTGCTCAATACACCTGCATTTGGTGACGTTACATGGGCGTGGGTATTTGCTTTTTCCCAATTTATCATGACATGGGCACTATGTATGATTTATAGCAAAAAAGCAGAATCATTTGATGAAATCTCCCGAAAAATTCTGCAAGATATGCAAAAAGGGAGGGGCTGAACTTGAATACTACTGCGTTTGCACTATTTTTAATTATTGTTCTTGGTACGCTTGTCATAACCTATTTTGCATCGAAAAAAACGAAAAATGCGAGTGAATTTTATACGGCTGGAGGGGGATTAACTGGTTGGCAAAATGGTCTGGCCATTGCTGGAGATTATATGTCTGCTGCTTCATTTCTTGGTATAGCCGGAGCAATCGCATTAACTGGGTTTGATGGATTCTTTTATAGTATCGGTTTTTTAGTTGCTTATTTAGTTGTACTATATCTTGTTGCAGAACCGCTTAGAAATTTAGGAAAGTACACTTTGGCGGATATGATTGCAGCACGCTTTGATGCGAAAAAAGTTCGCGGAGTCGCAGCTCTTAATACGATGACGATTTCTATCTTTTATATGATTGCACAATTAGTTGGCGCGGGTGCACTTATTAAATTATTATTAGGAATTGAATATACGACATCTGTATTAATCGTTGGAACACTTATGACGGTGTATGTTATTTTTGGTGGTATGACAGCAACGAGCTGGGTACAAATTGTAAAGGCTGCTGTATTACTTATGGCTGGTACGTTTATTATTTCTGTTATCGTTTTCGCAAAATTCAACTTCAGCGTGACTGAAATGTTCGCTCAAATGAAAACAGCTACACCATTAAAAGATTCATTTTTAAATCCAGGTGTAAAGTATAAGGATGGTCTTGATACACTTTCTTTAAATTTAGGACTAGTACTTGGTACAGCTGGATTACCACATATACTTGTCCGCTTTTTTACAGTACGTGATGCAAAAACTGCACGTCAATCTGTCGTATATGCGACGTGGTTAATTGGTGCATTTTATATTATGACGATTTTCTTAGGATTTGGTGCGGCGGCTTTTGTAGGAAATGAAGCGATTATTAAAGCGAACCCAGCTGGTAATATGGCGGCACCTTTATTAGCAAAAGCGTTAGGTGGAGATTTCTTATTTGCTTTCGTATCAGCAATTGCTTTTGCAACAATTTTGGCTGTAGTGGCAGGTCTCGTATTAACGGCAGCATCAGCATTCGCTCATGATTTTTATAATGAGATCATTCGCAAAGGGAAATCAACAGAAAAAGAGCAAGTATCTATGGCTCGGTATGCATCTATTGGAGTAGCGATACTATCTATCATACTTGCATTATTTGCCCAAACATTAAACGTAGCATTTTTAGTATCATTAGCATTTGCAGTTGCAGCGAGTGCAAATCTACCAGTGATTTTATTTACAATATATTGGAAGCGTTTTAATACAACGGGTGCTATTTCCGGTATGATTGTAGGGCTCGTATCAGCAATTGTTCTCGTAGCGTTGAGTCCGAATGTTTGGAACCCTGTAGCTGGAAAAGCTATTTTTGTTGGGGAAGCGATATTCCCATATACGACACCAGGAATTATTTCAATTCCGCTCGGATTTCTTGCAGCATATTTAGGAACTGTTTTATCTAGTAAGAAAGAAGATGTAGCGAAATTTGATGAAATTCTTGTGAAATCTAATACTGGTCACGGTATTAGTGATGCGTCTTCACATTAAATAAAAGAGGAGCTTTTCGATAGATAAGAAAAGCTCTTTTTTCTTTTGTCATTTTCTTGTAAATATTACTGATTTGTAAGTAGGATTTGTCTTAATTTTGTGGAATGAAAATAGCAGGGAGAAATTTAAGTCATCATGGCACCAGCGCAGCTTTTTTGAAAAATAAGTTGTTATGGAAGGTGGAAGTAATGATGAAAACGAAGCAAACTGATGAATTATTAGCAAAAGATGAGCAATATGTTTGGCACGGAATGCGTCCCTTTAGTCCAAATAGTACAATGGTAGGGGCAAAAGCTGAAGGGTGCTGGGTTGAAGATATACAAGGAAAAAGATATTTAGATGGTATGAGTGGTCTTTGGTGTGTGAATAGTGGATATGGAAGAAAGGAGCTCGCAGAAGCGGCCTATAAGCAATTACAAACATTATCATACTTTCCGATGTCACAATCTCATGAACCAGCTATAAAGCTTGCTGAAAAGTTAAATGAGTGGCTTGGGGGAGAGTATGTTATTTTCTTCTCAAATAGTGGTTCAGAAGCGAACGAAACAGCTTTTAAAATAGTGAGGCAATACTATGCTCAAAAAGGTGAACCACATCGTTATAAATTTATGTCACGTTATCGCGGGTATCACGGGAATACAATGGCGACAATGGCAGCAACGGGACAAGCGCAGCGTAGATATCAATATGAGCCGTTTGCTTCAGGATTTTTACATGTAACACCACCGGATTGTTACCGTATGCCTGAGATTGAAGGGCAGCATATTTATGATGTAGAATGTGTGAAAGAAGTCGATCGTGTTATGACGTGGGAATTAAGTGAAACAATTGCCGCCTTTATTATGGAACCAATTATCACAGGCGGTGGCATATTAATGCCACCACAAGACTATATGAAAGCTGTTCATGAGACGTGTCAAAAACACGGTGCCTTGCTTATTAGTGACGAAGTGATTTGCGGTTTCGGGCGTACAGGAAAAGCATTTGGATTTATGAATTATGATGTGAAGCCAGATATTATTACAATGGCAAAAGGCATTACGAGCGCATATTTACCATTATCTGCAACGGCTGTGAAAAAAGAAATATATGAGGCTTTTAAAGGTAAAGGAGAATATGAATTTTTCCGCCATATTAATACATTTGGTGGAAATCCAGCAGCTTGTGCATTAGCACTTAAAAATTTAGAGATTATGGAAAATGAAAATTTGATCGAGCGATCTGCACAAATGGGCTCCCTTTTATTAGAGCAACTAAAAGATGAAATTGGAGAACATCCGCTTGTTGGGAATATTAGAGGAAAAGGTCTATTAGTTGGAATCGAACTAGTAAATGATAAAGAGACGAAAGAGCCAATTGATAACGAAAAAATTGCAAGTGTCGTAAATGCTTGTAAAGAAAAGGGCTTAATTATAGGACGCAACGGTATGACAACAGCAGGATATAATAACGTCTTAACATTAGCACCGCCGCTTATTATTTCAAGTGAAGAAATTGCCTTTGTTGTTGGAACTTTGAAGACGGCGATGGAACGTATTTAATAAATAGAGAGAGGAGCGAGCTGTAATATAAGGCTCGCTTTTGTTTAGTAGGAGGGGACTTTTAATGGAGAAATATGATCCGAACAAACATTATCACATCGGATATTATGAAGATGGATATGATTTAGAAGTGACGGCGTACAAAAGAATAAATGAACCAGTTTGGGATGCTTATCTTCCGCACTATGAGGTAGACGGTTTTTATAAGAAAGTGGAGGAAATGAAACTAGGCGAATATATAGATGATTATGGCATTAAGGTGTATTCATTTAGTAATGATATCGATGATGAAGAAGCACGAATTATTTTTGAAAAATGGTTAAAAAAGAACGAGATTGTTTAAGGGTAAAACAAAAAGGAGATTGCTATTTTATAAGATAGCAATCTCCTTTTATTATAGTAAACTTATTTACTTGCTTTCATTCATTGCTTTATCTTTAGCACCAAAAGTGTATTTTAACATTGGTGGTGTAATCATTGTAGTTAAAATAACGACAATAACGATTGCTGTAAAGTAATCTTGTGCTAATAGACCTGAAGAGAGTCCTGTTCCTGCGATGATAAGTGCAACTTCACCACGAGAAACCATACCAGAACCGATAATTGCAGAAGACTTTGCATCAAATCCAGTCATGCGTGCACCAACACCACAACCAATTAGTTTTGTTAATACAGCGATTACTGTTAATGCTAGGATGAACCAAATTTGATTGCCAATACCGTCAAATGTAATATTCATACCGATACTAACGAAGAATACTGGAACGAACATAGCGTAAGCAATTGGTTCTACTTTCTTTTCTACTTCATGTTTGTAGTTTGTTTGAGAAATTGCAATACCAGCAGCGAAAGCACCGATAATACCAGCAATTCCTAATAATTCGCCGAAATATGCGAATGAGAAACAGATGATAAGAGCTGCGCTCACGATAGACTCAGATACGCGTAGTGGTGATAACCAGCGCATAATCACTGGTACACCTTTCCATCCGATTAAAATAATAGAAGCGAAGAATACTACTTTCTTCAAGATAATCATTGTTAAGTTAACATCATCTGTGCCTAAGAAGCTCATTGCGAATGCTAATAAAATAACAACAAGAATATCATCAAATACAGCGGCTCCAAGCATCGTCGTACTTTCACGTGTTTTCATTTTACCTAAATCACGAAGTGTTTGAACGGAAATACTAACACTTGTCGCGCACAGAAGTAACCCTAAGAATACAGCGTTTCCTTGTTCCATTCCCATAACAAGACCGGAAACGTAACCACCTACGAATGGAAGAATGATACCCCCGAGTGCAACTGCTAAAGAAGAATTGCGATTTGCGTTTAATTCATCTAAGTCTGTTTCAAGTCCTGCCATAAACATTAAAAGAATAACACCGACATTACTTAATTGAGTTAGAAGCTCTGAATTTTCAATCCAACCTAATATAGCTGGGCCGATAACGATACCGACAATTAATTTACCTAGCACAGAAGGTTGACCTAATCTAACACTAAGATCACCAGCAAGCTTTGTACTTAATAAAATAAGTGCAATTTGAAAGAAAAATTCGAATTCCATCTGATCCTCTCCTCGTCATTTTTAATTTTATCATACGATTTCTCGGAATTTGCCTAATGAAAATATGTAAAACCCATTAAACAAAAGGGTCTGATTACAAGTTCTTTTGAACTCGTAATTTGAACCTGTAATTAATATATAATAGATTTTATAAAAAATCAATGAAAAAATGGGAGCTTTTTGGGGAAGAAGCTGTCTTATTGAGATATAGGTGTAAGAGTAGCGTGTGAATTTTATATGTATAAAATAGTATGAAGTCCTTTTTCATTACAAATAATAAAGCCTAAATGCTATTTCACGAATTATAAATGTGAAAAGGAGGCTTTATCATTTGAATTCATTAAAAAATAACTTGTCTATTGTTGCTTTAGGTGGAGTAAATGAAATAGGAAAAAATATGTATGCTATCCAATATGAAAATGATATTGTCGTCATTGATTGTGGGTCTAAATTTCCAGATGAAAGTTTATTAGGGATTGATTTAATAATTCCAGACGTCACATATTTACAAGAAAATAAAGAAAAAATTCGCGGTTTAGTAGTAACGCACGGGCATGAGGACCATATTGGCGGAATACCATATTTTTTAAAACAACTAAATGTACCAATCTATGCAACAAAGTTAACGTTAGGTTTAATTGAAATTAAATTAAAGGAACACAATCTTCAAAATGATACGGAATTAATCGTTATTCATTCAGAATCAGAAATTGATTGTGGTTCTATTAAGGCAACCTTTTTTAAAACGAACCACAGTATTCCGGATTGTCTCGGTATTGTTTTTCATACACCAGAAGGTACTGTAGTACATACAGGTGATTTTAAATTTGATTTAACACCAGTAAATAATCAACATCCTGATATTCATAAAATGGCTAAAATAGGAAGTGAAGGTGTACTAGCTTTATTATCTGAAAGCACAAATGCAGAACGCCCAGGTTTTACTCCATCAGAAAGGTCAGTAGGAGAACGGATAGAGGAAATATTTATGAAAGCAAATAGAAAAGTAATTATTTCTACGTTTGCTTCTAATGTGAATCGTGTTCAGCAAATAGTTGAAGCATGTATAAAAACAAATCGAAAATTGGCTTTGCTCGGGAGAAGTATGGTAAATGTAGTAGAAGTTGCTCTAGAGAAAGGATATTTACATATTCCAGACGGCATGTTAATTGAAGCGAGTGAGGTAAATCGTTTAGATCCAAAGCAGGTAGCGATACTTTGTACAGGAAGTCAAGGAGAACCGATGGCAGCTTTAGCGCGTTTAGCGAGTGGAAACTATAGACAAGTGGATATTTTACCAGAAGATACGGTTATTATAGCCGCGACCCCTATCCCAGGAAATGAACGTAACGTTTCTCGAATTATCGATAATTTATTTGCATTAGGAGCAAAGGTGATTTACGGATCAGGTAGTTCTACTGGAGTGCATGTATCCGGTCATGCATATCAAGAAGAGTTGAAGTTAATGCTTACATTAATGAAGCCAAAATATTTTATTCCAATTCATGGAGAGTTTAGAATGCTACATCACCATAGTTTGTTAGCAGAATCAATTGGTATTGAAAAGGAAAATATCTTTATCGTACGTAATGGAGATGTTGTAGATATAAGTAATGAAGTGGCAATTCAATCTAGAAGAATACAGGCAGGAAATATATATGTAGATGGATTAGGAATTGGAGATGTTGGAAATGCATTATTACGTGATCGTAAACAACTTTCAGAAGATGGAATGCTCGTTATAGTTATTACTTTTAATAAAGTGGATGGAGAAATAATTTCAGGTCCTGATATTATTTCTCGTGGATTTGTCTATGTTCGTGATTCAGAAGAATTTTTAAGAGAATTAAATAAATTAGCTGTTATTACAATTAATAATTTAAAGAAAGAGAATGTGAATAGCTGGGGTATTTTGAAAAGGGAGGTAAGAGAAGCGTTAGGGAAGTATATATATACAAATACAAAACGAAAGCCGATGATTCTTCCTATAATAATAGAGGTTTAATAGTAAAAAAAGAATTCTCGTATGGGAATTCTTTTTTGTTTTGAAGACAAAATGAACATATAATGAAATAAATAGAAATGGAAGGAAATAAAAGATGTTATTAAATAAACGTTTTACAATTGGAGAAATGGCAAAAATGCATAATATCGCAGAATCTACATTAAGGTATTATGATGAAAAAGGAATTTTTCATCCGTCCATTGTTGATCCTCAAACGAATTATCGTTATTATACAATCGATCAATTTTCACTATTAGATACGATTAAGTTTTTACGCCAATTAAACATTCCATTAAAGGAAATTAAAAAATATATTGATGAAAGAAATCCAGCATACGCACTCAATTTACTGGAAAAACAACAAGAAATGATGTTGAAAAAACAAAGAGAAATTGAGTATGCTTTGGCGAAAATGGAGCATAGAATTCATTTAATTAAGGAAGCAACAAAAGCAAAAGCTGAACAAATGGTAATTAAAGAGATCCCGCAGCGGAAAATTACAGCAATTGCGGTTGCCCCGAATACGACGGATGATATGTTTGAGTACTACATCCATTCGTTGCAAAAAAATATGAGGCAAATGGATGATAGTTTATTTTCTGGAGATATTGGTGTAACTGTTGCGAAAAAAGGATTAATGCAAAATGAGTTTCAAGCATATAGCAGTGTATTTATTCTTTTGGATTATATGCCGTATGAAGTGCATACTTCAGATGAAATTAAAGAAGGTTTATATGCTTGTTCTTATCATCATGGACCATATGAAGAAACAGATGCAACGTACAAGGAGTTACTTACATACATTGATAAAGAAGGTTACGAAGTACATGGAGATTCGATTGAGATTGGATTGATTGATTGGTCTGTAACAGAAGATCCTGAGGAGCAAGTAACAGAAATTCAAATTCCTATAATGAAAAAATAAAGCAATAAGTTGTAAGACTCGTATAATTACAAATGAGGATCAAACACGATAATTAAGTTACTTATTTTTTAATTCTCTATTGACCTTCAAGTTACTTGAAGGTTTAAACTAAGAAAAGAGAGTTGAAAAAAAGGAGCATATTAGAGTATGGAAGCAACAGAAAAGTTAAGAGAAAAACCGATAAAAAGCTTATTTATTTCATATTTAATACCAGCCGTCCTCGGAATGGTATTAATGTCAGTGAATATTGTAATTGATGCGGTTATGATTAGTAGAGGAGTTGGGGCGAACGGTTTAGCAGGAGTGAACGTGGCTATTCCAGCCTTTTCGATTTTCTTCTCTATTTCATTATGGATTGGAATGGGCGGGGCAACGTTATATTCCATTGCATTAGGTGAAAATAAACGAGAGAGAGCAAGGTCTATTTTTACTCAATCAATGACGGTAGCAGTTGTTATCGTAGGTGTTTTAGCAGCTATTTGCTTATGGAGAATAGAAGATTTAGCATACTTATTTGGTGCAAATGAAGTGATTTTACCGTATGCATTAGACTATTTACACGTATTATTAACATTTGGAATGATATACGTTTTAGAAAATATTTTAAGTACATTTATTCGAAATGATGGAAATCCTAATTTAGCGATGGCAGGTCTTGTTGTAACGGCTGTATTAAATATCGTGTTTGACTACATCTTTATTTTTATTTTTGGATGGGGCGTAACAGGTGCTGCTTCAGCGACTATTCTTTCGGCAGCGATTGGTTTCCTTGTATTATTAACTCATTTCTTTAGAAAAAGTAGTATCTTAAAGTGGACGAAATTCCATTTTGAATGGGATACTGTCAAACAAATTATGGTGATTGGTTTCCCAAGTTTTACAGCAGAAAGTACGGTTGCAATCGTAACGATTGGTTTTAATATCGCATTCGTCCAATATGCAGGAGAAGTAGGAGTAGCTTCCTATGCGATGGTGAATAGTATTCATGCAATGACATTACTACTATTCTTCGGTGTAGGTGCTGCATTGCAACCAATTGCTAGTTTCCATTATGGTGCAAACTTATCAGAAAGATTGCGTGAAGGATTGAAGTTTGCTGTGAAAATTGCAGTTGTCCTCGGAGGCGTTGCGATAATTGTCGGATTATTCTTCGGGAAATATATCATTGGTTTATTTGATGTTCAATCTCCAGAATTATTGGAGTTAACCTTAACAGGTATTAGTTTATTCTTTATCCAATACGTATTTTTAGGTTATAACATTGTGTATGGAGAGTACTTCCAATCAGTGCGACAAACGAAGAAATCAGTACTTATTATAATGAGCCGAGGATTACTATTTATTCTTCCATTGTTATGGATTATGCCAAAATTATTTGGGATAAACGGAATTTGGCTCGTTATGCCAGTTGCGGAAGTAATGACAGCGATTATCGTATTTACGATGAATCGTATAAAACATCCTGTTCCATTAAATATGGCAGGAGAGAAAGAAGCGATATGATGAAGAAAATCCCCTTAAGCAATTAAGGGGATTTTTTATTCCTTTAAACTAATCGCAAAAGATCCATCCGTTTCTTGAACAGAAGCAAAGGCAACGTTTTTAATATTTGTAATTCCTTTTTCTTTTAATTCTTTATATAACCATTTTTCATTTTTATGTATTAACTTTAAGTTATCATATTGAATTTGTGAATCGACGATAAGGGCAATTGGTAACCCAGCATACTTAACATCTATGTTTAAATCTTTTGGA
The DNA here is from genome assembly GCF_038005425.1 of Bacillus sp. FSL K6-0268. Classification (NCBI taxonomy): domain Bacteria; kingdom Bacillati; phylum Bacillota; class Bacilli; order Caryophanales; family Bacillaceae; genus Bacillus; species Bacillus sp. FSL K6-0268. The sequence continues at coordinate 1,733,726 of NZ_JBBOTF010000001.1, read as the reverse complement.
GTTAATGGTACAAGTTCTCTTTTTGGTAAAATACTAATAGCGCCGTTCGCTTCTAAAATAGCGTATTCAATTTCATGAACACTTGGATAACCTGCAACGCGAAGATTAGAAAGGAGTTCTGCAATGGGGTATCTACTTTTTTGTAAGTTCTCAAAAATAATATCACCATGTTTAATTAAAATGATAGGGTGTCCGAGAATAAAGCGATTTAGTTTGTTAAATAGGCTTAATTTTGTAAGGAGTAAATGTAAACATGTGATAACAACCATACCGAGAAATGCTTGTAAAGCACCAGAGACGGGTATGGCCTGGAAAGCTAAATAAGATAAAAAAATTATAGCCCCAAAATCATGAGGAGTTAGTTGTGCTAACGCGGATTTACCGAGTAACTTAAGCGATAGTAAAAATAAGATAAAAAAGAACGACACGTTACATAAAAAGAGAAGCAATAGAGACACTCCTTCGTGTAAAGTTGTACTTACTATTCCCGAAAGTAATATAAATATTACCTTTCAGAGGATAAATTAGGGTTTATTGAAATCTGTCTGTATACAAACAAATAAATGGATATTATCATGAAGGAAGTAAAAGAAAATAGGAGTATATGAATATGAGAAAGAAGAAAATAATGAAGTGCATTTTAGTTGTCATAATGATTTGCGCCGTGTATATGGGTTTTTTACAATATCACATTTATAAGCATGGGCATATGAATGCAACCTACGATGCTGACTACATAATTGTACTAGGATCGAAAGTAAATGGGACGAAACCATCTTATTCATTGCAATATCGTATTGATAAAGCAGCTGAATATTTAAAATCACATGAGAAAACAATTGCTATTGTATCTGGCGGACAAGGAAAAGGTGAAGACATTTCAGAAGCATTAGCAATGAAACAAGGATTAATAAAACAAAACATCGCAGAAGACCGTATTATAATGGAGGACAAATCTACGAGCACAGATGAGAACATTACATTCTCAAAACCGTTAATACCAGCCGATATGAAAAAAGGTATGATCGTAACAAACGATTTTCATATGTTTAGAGCGAAAAAAATAGCGGCCAAACAAGGTTTACAATTAGAAGGTCTTCCGGCAAAAACACCGAAACCAATCATCATTCCATCGAATGTACGAGAATATTTAGCAATTACACAATATTGGTTTATGAATCGAATATAGAGAAAATAATCCCGCCTGAAATTTCAGGCGGGATTATTTTAGAGGAAAATCTTACAAATATGTCACGTTCGTGAAAGGTAAAGCGATAGTTTCTGGAATGGTTTCCTGACATAATGAAGGTAACAAAAACTATTTAGAGGTGAATCGGATGAAAGGAAATAATATTTTATCTTCGTTATGTTACTTTAGTATATTTTTTGCACCATTTTTACTACCAATTATCGTGTACTTTGTTGCAGAAGATGAAGTGAAGTATCACGCGAAAAAAGCATTTTGGTCACATGTTTTCCCATACGCAATCTTATTTGGAGGACTAGCAGTATCAGGAATGTACGGTTTAGGTTTCGATCAATCTGACGGTGCTGGAATTGGAATGATTATCACATATGCAGTGTTCATTCTTGTAGGAATTTATTACTTTATTTGGAATATCGTCAGAGGTATTAAAGTTTTGAAAACGGCGTAATAAGATAAGTATAATTTCATTTACCGTATTGATAAACGTTTTAAAAAAGAGCAATTCTTTTTGAATTGCTCTTTTTGTGCTTATAAGTTGTGAATATTGAAAAAGGTATGTTAATTTTTCATTATGAAGAGAAAAAAGGAGTGATTTTCATGAATGAGATGATACATAAGATGGAGCAACATGTTTCAGTTCGTAAATATAAAGAAGAATCCATTCCGAAAGATGTAGTAGAAAAGATGGTGCACGCTGCACAACATGCAGCTTCATCACATTTTGTACAGGCGTATTCTGTTATATATGTAACAGATCAGGAATTAAAAGCTAAACTAGCAGAGCTATCCGGAAATCGCCATGTGAAAGACTGTGCAGCATTTTTTATTTGTTGTGCAGATTTAAAACGACTTGAAATTGCATGTGAAAAACATGGTACAGAGATAAAGCATGAGGGAGTAGAAGACTTTATCGTTGCGACGGTAGATGCATCACTTTTTGCGCAAAACTTAGCACTAGCGGCAGAGTCATTAGGCTACGGTATTTGTTATATTGGTGGTATTCGTAATAATCCGAGAGAAGTGAGCGAATTGCTTCATTTACCGGATAAAGTATATCCTGTATTCGGAATGACAGTCGGTGTACCAGATGAAGAACATGGAGTTAAACCACGTTTACCAGTAGCAGCAGTTCTTCATGAAAATGGATATAATGAACAGAAATATGATGAATTACTAAATGAATATGATGAAACGATGAGCGCGTATTACAAAGAAAGATCATCAAATCAAAAAAACGTAACGTGGACGGAATCAATGAGTTCATTTATGTCCAAAGAAAAAAGAATGCATATGAAAGAGTTTTTAAGTGAAAAAGGCTTAAATAAGAAGTGAGTAAAGAGGCAAACCTGTGATGTGGGTTTGCCTTTTTTGGAAGGAGAAATACCTAAGGCCAGAAAGTTCTTTATTCTTTCTGAACTTAGGTATTTTGTTTGTTATCATATACATAGAAATAAAAATTAATAATTTTTTACAAAAGTGATAGAAAAAGAGAATGAAATGCCAATAGTAAGTAAAAGCAGCTGCTAAAGGGGAACTGAGGAAGGAAGATGCTTATGATTTTCAATTCTGAAGAGGATTTAATTATAGCTATGAAAAAACATGATCAAGATGCTTTGAAAGAAGTGATTGATCAATATGGAAAATTAATTTTGTACATTATTCATAAATCATTAAGTAACCCTATTGAAAAACAATATGTGGATGATTGTTATAACGATGTATTTACTGTCATTTGGTTTAATATCGACCAATTTGATAATGTAAAAAGCGGCATAATAGCCGCTTTTTACATTATCACGTTTAAAAATATATCATGATATTTCATTCGAAACCTAATTCTTAATGCATAACCTAAAGCAACTTCTATAATAAATGCAAACTTTCAATAAGAAGATACATACCCGTACAACTTAAAAGGATATACGTAAATATTTTAAAAATCCGTTGATTAAGCCATTTGAAAATAATTTGACCTATAAACAAACCTAAAAATAAAATTGGAATGGCATAAAAACTTGATTCCCAAATGGTTTTGTTTGTGCCAGTAAAGAGTATTTGAGTTACTAGACTAATGAAATATATAAACAGATAAAAAGCTAATGTAGTTGCTCTTAACTTCTCTTTTTCAGTATTAGTTCCTGTAAAATAAAGTAACAGGGGAGGACCTGGCATACCGATACTTGTCGTTAAAAGACCAGATAATCCACCAACTATGAAATCTCTAGATTGTGTTGATCTAACCTTAACTTTGCATATTAGCAACAATGTTAATAGTAAGAGTAGGATGCTAACTGCTAATTTAAAAGTGTTTATGTTAACGGAAATGAAGATTAAAATACCAAAAGGTACACCAACTATACTTCCCAAAATAAACCTTTTCAGTAGAACAAAATCAACGTCCATTCTTATTTTCCAAATGAGTGAAATGGAGATAATTAAAGATAAAATAATGTTTATTTGTATAGCTTCTTGTGGTAAAAATAACATAAGTAAGAAAGGGGTTGCCATTATGGAAAAGCCAAAACCTGTACTTGCTTGCAGAATAGAAGCCACTAATATAATACATATGAAAATGAATGTGATACCCAAAACAGCCCTCCTCTTTAATCAAGTTTAACTAGTTGAAGTCTCTTATTTAAGTGCAAACTTTCACAAACTTATTTATATTTTAACATAAATATCTAGTTTTTTCTCAAATAGTGTTGCCATATAAGGATCATTAACTAAAAAATTAGACTGACATTTTTAAGCAATTTTATTATTGGGAAACAAATAATGAATGGGATCTCAGTGAATAATCTATTGATTATCATTAGATTATTCACTGAGATCCCCGCGATAAACAAGAAAAGCCATATAAAATTTACAAAAATACAGCATGTAGCTAATAAACTGCCAATTATTTGAGGAGAAAGAATTTCTAACAGCCCTCCTGTAAAAAACATAGATAACTGAATAAGAGATCCGTAAACGGAATAATGGAATGAAAAAACTTTACCCATCATATTTTCGTGTGTGTAAGTTTGAAGTAATGTCGTATCAAGTGGAACGAGGATTCCTCCTGCTATGCGCATACAGAATAAAGTAACGATACCGATAATAAGTTGATCGGATAGAATGAATCCGGGAAAGAAAATTCCTTGTAATAATTAGGCTCAACCGAATACTTTTTTCATTTTTTCTTTATTATGAGACATATAAAGATTAACGAGAAGGCTTCCAATCATAAGCCCAATGCCTTGAACTGTATATAAAATTCCAATGTTAGTGTGGAAAATTCTCTCGGCATAGATCGTTAGGAGTAGCTGATAAGCGCCTCCAATAATGCCCCATGAAATGCCGACAAGAATTAATGTTAAAATAATTTTTGTTTGTAATATGTATGTATAACGATCTTTTATATCAGTGAAAAATGTTTCTTATTCCATATTAAACGATATTTTGTTAGTTGAAATCGCAAATAAGAGGGATATAAATTCATACGAAAGTATGAAAAAAACAGCTCAAATATGAGCTGTTTTTCTATAGTTTTTAGTTCATTTGTCAAGGATAGGATATATTAATATCCGTATCCGCCGCCACCCCAACAGCTACATCCGATGATGATTAGAAGGATGAATAGTACGATAAGCAAAGCAAATCCACCGCCGAAACCAGCGCAACTTCCACCATAACTCATATGTTTTCCTCCTTTTTAGTAAGTTAATCTATATGGTTCATGGACTACTATATACAGTATGTTTTTTGTATAGAAAACGAGCCAGTCTCATTTATAATTAGACAAATGCCTGTAGATTCATTAGGATTGTATGTTAGTGATTTGTAAATGAACCTTTACGTGATTCGTAATTTAGGCATAAAAAAATAAAAAATTGTAAAAAAAACCATTTTTTTATTTTTTTATGAGAGAATATGTACTATAATTTTACAAGTAATATTATGGGAAAAGGGAGTTTTAGTATAGAGATGGAGATGGGACAATTACAAAATAAAATAGAAAACAAAAAGAAAGAGTTAATTCAACTTGTTGCGAGACACGGATTGGATCATGATAAAGTTTTGTTATTTAGCCGAGATTTAGATATACTAATTAATAAGTTTATGAATGGAAAAGACAAAGTGCATAAATAAAAAATTTATAGTTTTTTATATTAAGATGTTTCACGAGAAGGAGAGGACAGTAATTGGAACATTTACAGGAAGAATTGTATAAACAAATAAAAGAAGAAAAAGGTACAGTTACAATTTTCTTAAAGAGTGGCGTTAGAATAGTAGGAAAAGTTGTTGGAGTAGATAAATTTACAGTTTTAATATTAGTGGATGGAAAACAACAGCTTATTTATAAGCAGGCTATATCAACAATAATGAAATAAGACACTCTTGTTGAGTGTCTTATTTCATTATTGCTTGCATGCCTCAACATCAATACCGGCAGCAATTAACTTCTTTTCTCCATCTTGTTCAATAATTTTTTGTAATTTAGATAGGAAAGAATCAAAGTTTGTATGCTTTGCTACTTGGAATGTCATTTTATGTTCAATTGGTAACCACGTATCAATATCAGCTTCGTTATGTTGGATTTTCACCTCAAGTTTATCGAGTGCATTAGCAACTTTTGCTTCGTACGTTTCTTTCGCTTCAAACTCCATCCATAAGTCATATAATTCCTCACCGAGAGAACTTGTTAATGTTTGTTTAATATTTAAAATAGCTTCTAGTTCATTTTTTTGTTTTTGTAGTTGTAATTCGTGACTATTCATCGTATCAAAAGCAGGGATATCACCAGCTTCGGCTTCGACTAGGTCGTGAATAATAACCATCTTAAGTAATTTCTCAATATTTACTTTTTGATCCAAATAAGGTTCAACTAAAATAGCCATTAGAGACATACGCCATGTATGTTCGGCAACACTTTCTTGACGTCCGTTAGAAAGCCAGCTATGTCGCATTTCATATTTTAGTTTTTCTGCTAATGCAATGACTTGTAAAATGTTGTGTTCCATCGTGATCCTCCTCATTTATCCATACTATAATTCTAATATAGAAATGAAATGTGTCAATTTCATGAGTATATTGCGATAAACAGATGATAAGCGTATAATACATGTTATATGTGAAAACGTATTATTAAAATAAAAAAATATTATATAAAAATGGAAAGGAAAGGGCAGAAATATGGGAGAGAAAAATCAAGTATTAGCTAGATCACAAAGAAGAAAAAGGAAGTTTGATATTTCTAGCCCAGTGGGCATTATAGTAGGTTTCATTATAGTGATAGCGGCAATTATGCTTGGCGGCGGTGGAATAAAAGCTTTTAAAAACTTTTTAGATGTTTCATCTATTTTAATTGTCATAGGGGGAACAACAGCGACAATTGTTGTGGCATATCGATTTGGAGAAATAAAAAAATATACGAAAAGCATTTTTACTGTTTTACATAGAAGAGAAGAAGATTTAGAACAGTTAACGGATTTGTTTGTCGATTTTTCGAAAAAGTCTAAAAAGCACGGCTTGCTTTCTTTAGAGGTTGATGGAGAGCAAGTAGACAATCCTTTTATTCAAAAAGGAATTCGATTAATGTTAAGCGGTTACGATGAAGATGAATTAAAAGAAGTGTTACTGAAAGATATTGAAACGGAAGTGTATGAGTTAAGAAAAGGAGCAGCATTATTAGATAAAATTGGTGATTTTGCTCCAGCTTGGGGAATGATTGGTACGTTAATCGGTCTTATCATTATGCTCCAAAACTTACAAGATACATCGCAAATTGGTACAGGGATGGCAGTTGCGATGTTAACGACATTATATGGGTCCGTACTTGCGAATATGATTGCAATCCCTCTTGCGGAAAAAGTATATCGTGGTATTGAAGATTTATATACAGAGAAGAAGTTTGTAATAGAAGCAATTTCAGAATTGTATCGTGGACAAATCCCTTCTAAATTAAAGTTGAAACTGGATACATACGTATACGAAACAAAGGTAAAAAAGGTAAAAGGAGCAGCCTAATATTTCAAGGAGTGGTATGATGAGTAAAGGACCGCAAAAGGGATCGCCTCGTTGGATGACGACTTTTACAGATTTAACAATGTTATTATTAACTTTCTTTGTATTACTAGTTGCTACATCAAAGCAAGATGCAGTAAAATTGTCAAAGATGCTTGAAAAGTTTAGTGATACGGGGCAAGTAGATGCAAAAGTAATGGAAAATACAATACCGGATATTTCACATGAAAAAAATGATGAAAAGATGATCTCAAAAAAGAGAATGGATGAATTATATAAGAAGTTAAAAGCGTATGTAGATAATAACGGTATTAGTCAAGTGAATGTATATCGAGAGGATACAGGGGTAAGCGTCGTTATAGTAGATAATTTAATATTTGATACAGGCGATGCAAACGTTAAGCCCGAAGCGAAAGGGATAATAAGTCAATTAGTTGGATTTTTTCAATCCGTACCTAACCCAATTGTTGTAGAGGGACATACAGATAGTAGACCTATTCATAACGAGAAATTCCCTTCAAATTGGGAGTTATCTTCAGCACGAGCGGCAAATATGATTCACCATTTAATTGAAGTGTATAATGTGGATGATAAAAGGCTAGCTGCGGTAGGATATGCAGACACAAAGCCAATTGTACCAAATGATTCACCGCAAAACTGGGAAAAAAACCGTCGCGTTGTTATTTATATAAAAGAGTAGTATATTATTATTTTAATAATAAAATAATAAAAATACGAAAATTCTTTTAAAAAAATATTAAATTTTATCATTTTATTTTGTATAATGAGTGAGAATGATAAGGTGAAATATTAAGATATATTTATACATAGAAGGAGAGAATTAAAAAGAATGGCACATAAAATTTTAGTAGTAGACGATGCGATGTTTATGCGAACGATGATTAAAAACTTATTAAAAAGTAATGCTGAATTTGAAGTTATTGGCGAAGCAGAGAATGGGGTAGAAGCAATTCAAAAGTATAAAGAACTTCAACCTGATATTGTAACATTAGATATTACTATGCCAGAAATGGATGGGCTTGAAGCATTAAAAGAAATTATTAAAATTGATTCAAGTGCAAAGGTTGTTATTTGTTCTGCAATGGGACAACAAGGTATGGTATTAGATGCAATTAAGGGCGGGGCAAAAGACTTTATTGTAAAGCCATTCCAAGCGGATCGTGTAATTGAAGCTTTAACAAAAGTAGCAAATAGTTAATATAGAAGGGGTGCCACAAGGAATCAAAACAGTGATAGCGGATCGACGTGTGGCCCCCTTTTTTCTCATTATAAAACACTAAATTGTTATACATAAATGAAATGTTTGTTAGACAGGTAGGGGATAAAAATGCAAACAGATCTATTAAATATATTTTTTGAAGAGTCAGAAGAACATTTACAGTCGCTAAATGAAAATGTGCTAGTGTTAGAGCAAAATCCTGCTGATATGGATGTTGTAGGAGAAATATTCCGCTCCGCTCATACATTCAAAGGTATGTCTGCGAGTATGGAATTTACGGAGATGGCTGATTTAACACATAAGATGGAAAATGTGTTAGATGAAATTCGTCATGGGAATATAGTTGTAAATGCGGATATTATTGATGTGATTTTTGAGTGCATTGATAATTTGGAGAAGATGGTTGCAGATGTGCAACAAGGTGGAATGGGCAATATTGATGTAGTCTCAACTAAACAGAAATTAGAAGCATTATTGAACGGTAATGTAGAAACTACTACGGAACATATAGAGCAAAATCATATAGACAACGATGATGCAGTTTCGCATGCAGTGCATATAACAGTTGAACAGCAAGCAATTTTAAAAGCAGTACGTGCCATTATGTGTATTGAAGCATTACAAAATGTGGGGAATATACAAAAAACAGCTCCGAGTATTGAAGAAATTGAAGCAGATGCTTTCGGATTTGAATTTACAGTATTTATGGATACGGATTGTAGTATAGAAGAATTGAAACAAGTAGTACTTCATGTTTCTGAAATTGAGAAAGTGGAAGTAAAGCAAGGAGAACCTATATCGAGGGAAGTAGCTTCTAAAAAAGTCGTTACACAAGAAGTTGTGCAAGTAGAAGAAACGCTACAACCAGCTGTGGCTACGCAGGTAGAATCACCGATAGTGGCAACGAATCAGCCAGCTAAAAGTACTACAAAAACGAAAAATGCTAAAGTGGAGAATCGTTCAATTCGTGTTCAATTAGAGAAAATTGAAAGATTAATGAATATGTTTGAAGAAAGTGTAATTGAACGTGGGCGCATTGATGAATTGGCTCAAACGATTCAAAACAAGGAACTAATTGAACATTTAAATCGATTAGGCGATATTTCAAAAGATATTCAAAATGTACTATTAAATATGCGTATGGTGCCAATTGAAACTGTGTTCAATCGTTTCCCGCGTATGGTACGTATGTTAGCGAAAGATTTAGGGAAAAAAATCGATTTACAAATTACAGGTGAAGATACTGAAGTAGATAAAATTGTTATTGATGAAATCGGTGATCCGCTCGTTCATTTAATTCGAAATGCAATCGATCACGGTGTTGAAACTGTTGAAAAACGACGTGATGCAGGTAAAAATGAGACAGGTACTATTAAATTAGAAGCTTTTCATAGTGGAAATCATGTCGTTATTCAAATTACGGATGATGGAAACGGTATTAATAAAGGGAAAGTATTAGAAAAAGCGATTAAAAATGGCGTTGTAACTGAAGCAGATGCGAATAGATTAACAGATCGTGAAGTGTTTGATCTTATTTTCCAACCAGGATTTAGTACAGCTGAAGTTGTATCAGATCTTTCTGGACGCGGTGTCGGATTAGATGTTGTAAAACATACGATTCATAGTTTAGGTGGACATTTAATTATTGATTCTGAGGAAGGAAAGGGAAGTACATTTAGAATTGAACTTCCGTTAACGTTGTCTATTATTCAATCTATGCTTATTCAAACGAATGATAAGCGTTATGCTTTACCTCTTGGAAATATCGTTGAAGCAATTCGAATTAAGAAAGAAGACATCCAATCCTTACAAGGAAAAGATGTGTTAAATTATCGTAATCAAATTATTGAAGTGAAACATTTAAGTACTGTATTTGGTGAAAAAACAGTAGATGAGGCGTTTGCGTCATATGATGGTCAAATGGTTCCTGTGTTAATTGTTCGTAATACACATCGCAGCTATGGACTTATTGTAAACACAATTATCGGTCAAAGAGAAATAGTCTTAAAGTCATTAGGTGACTTCTTTGCAGAGAGTTCTAATTATTTCTCTGGTGCGACGATTCTCGGTGATGGACGAGTGGTCCTCATTTTAAACCCAGAAGGTTTATAATAGGAATGAAGGAAAGCTCCCCACTTGTATACAATTGGGGAGCTTTTTGACTAATCGTTACTACTCTAATAATGGCAATAAATACATATTAACGTTTTATATAATAAGTTTGCTAAAATCAAATGAGAGTTTATATCATTTGATAGAAAAACAGAAATGAGGAGGCAGGGAAAATGCCTGAGCAACACACAAAAGGGGATACGAGCACGATTGTGCTAGAAAAAGAAAATGAGCATTTAACGCCTCAAGAATGCGATATTCTTGGCGAAATTGCAAATATATCATTTGGTTCAGCTTCGACTGTATTATCAACAATTTTAAATAGGCAAGTAAGCATTACTGCTCCTCGCATAGAGTTGGTAGATTTATATGATTCAAGAGATGTCGAAGTTCCACATGTTGTATTAAACATTCACTTTACAAAAGGATTAGATATGGAAAACCTTCTTGTCCTTAAGCAAGATGTTGCATTGTCTATTGCTGATTTAATGATGATGGGAACAGGCGAGGTGGAGGACGGAAAAGAACTTGGTGAATTAGAGCTAAGTGCTGTACAAGAAGCGATGAATCAAATGATGGGATTCGCAGCTACATCTATGTCGGAATTCTTCCAAGATACAGTAGATATGTCTCCGCCGACGATTAAAGTTGTAAAGTTATCAGAAGAAATGGAGAAAATCTCTGAAATCGATGGAAATCATACGATTGTTAAAGTGTCGTTTGATTTAAAGATAGATAATCTTGTAAACTCTAAACTTGTACAAATTGTTTCTGTTGAGCATGCGAAACAAATGGTAAATAAATTAATGCAATTATCTGGTGGAGTAGAAGAAAAAGACGAGACAGCAGAAGTAGTGGAAACTGAGATTGTAGAAGAAGTTGAAAAAGAGCATTTAACACAAGAAGAGAAAGATGTGCTTGGTGAAATTGCAAATATTTCAATTGGTTCCGCTTCAACAGTATTGTCAACGCTTTTAAATCAGCCAGTTACAATTAGTACACCAAATGTGGAAGCAATCAATGTTCGGCATTATGATGGAGTACCAGTACCATTTGTTATTTTAAATGTCGACTTTGTTGAAGGGCTAAAGAATGAGAATGTATTCGTATTTACAAAAGATGTCGCCTTAACAATGGTAGATTTAATGATGATGGGAACAGGGGAAGTTGATCCGGAAAAAGAGTTGACTGAATTAGAACTGAGCGGTATTAAAGAGATTATGAACCAAATGATGGGGCATGCTGCTACGGCGATGTCAGAAATGTTTCAAGAAAAAATGGACATGACGCCGCCAAATGTTAAATTTGTAACGTTAAAAGAAGAAATGGAGTATTTGGGAGAGTCAATGGAAGTGGACGAACTCGTTCAAATTACGTTCAATCTTGAAATTGGTGATCTGCTTCAATCGAAAATGTATCAAATTTTGCCGATTTCTGAAGCGAAAGAAATGGTAAGGCGACTTCTGTATCCAATGGTGGAAGAAGAAGAGATTGCCACAGAAGAAATTGAAGAAGAAAAAATTGTAGAACCAGTTGTGCAACCTATTGAATTTAAAGAAGTAAAACAAATGGAGCCAGTATATATGGACACGTCCATTCTACAAAATGTAGAAATGAACGTGAAATTTGTATTTGGAAGTACAGTGAAAACGATTCAAGATATATTAAGTTTACAAGAAAATGAAGCAGTTGTACTAGATGAGGATATTGATGAACCGATTCGTATTTATGTAAATGATGTATTAGTGGCGTATGGTGAACTTGTAAATGTAGATGGATTTTTCGGAGTAAAAGTAACGAAATCATTATAAGGCATTGAAATAGGAGTTTGAACTAGTAGATGAAAAACGTAAAGTTTTTTCTAATGAGTTGGCTATGCATACATGTGTGCTTGTTCTTCCCCTTGCAAAGTCAGGCTGAGGAACAAATTGAGCCAGATCAAAAAATAAATGAAGTGAATGTACAAGAAGAAAAGTCAGAGCAAGTGGAAACGAAACAAGATGAAGAGAAACAAAAAGAAGTAGAACAAAAAGAAGTAAAACAACAAGAAGTAGAACAACAAGAAGCAGTAAATAAACAATTGGGTGAAAGAAAGATAGAAACGGAACAAGGAATTGTTACAGTAAATAAGCCGGAGCTTAAAGTTGGCGAAGAAGTGCGAATTGCTGTAGAACCAAATGGGAAAAACATTCAAAGCATGAAAGGTATATTGCAGTTACAAAAAAATGGCGAGCAATATGCGCAAGAAAGAATGCTATCTTTTGAGTATGATGAAGAAACGAAGAGCTGGGTTGCTAACTATAAAGCAGGGGATTTTGATTTGCAAGGTGATTGGAATCTTCAGCTCTTTCAAAGTTACAAAGAGAATGAGAAAGAAGACCTCATAAAAAATGAATTGAAAGTCCCGCTCATTCGTATTAAAAATGAAACGCCTACTATAGATAAAGAATTGCCAAAGTTACAGGAAGTTACTATTGATGAAGTAAAAGAAAACTTAGTTGAACGAAAACAGGGAGATTCTATACATATACGAGTAAAAGCGTCAGATATAGAATCGGCTGTAAAAGAAGTGCGCGTTACATTAAAAGGGAAAGAAAATAAAGAGCTTTCGTTTTTATTAGACTACAACAAGTATGATATGGATTGGCAAAAAGTATTTGAAATAACAGAAGAATTGCCAGCTGGGCCATACGAATTACATGTAGAGATAATAGATGCAGCAGGTAATAAACTTGTTGAGGAAAGTGAATATACCATTTCTATTTTGGCGCCAAAAAACGAAGATGACAAAAAGATAGAAGAGAAAGAGAAAGAAGATAAATTAGATAATAAACTAGAAAATGAATTAGAAGATAAGAAAGAAAATGAGAAGCAAGAGGATTTGAAAGTCAAAAACCCGCTTCCAGAAGAAAAATTACCAGTTGTTCAAATTCCGAAGCAAGATGAGAAAGTAAATAAGTTTATAAAAGAACCGTTGAAAGAGAAAGAGGAATTTACTTACGTCATAAAAGAGCCGTTCGAAGACAACAAGGAAGTACATAAGGCGAAGGACCAAAAAGAGAAAAATAACAAACAAGTTGCCTCTAAAAAGAAAGAACAAAAAGAAGAATCAAAAGACAAGAAAGAAGAAAAAGGTGAACAGGGAGTACAAGCTTCGGATGTGTTTACTATCATGTCAGGTTTATTCGTACTGTTTTTAGTTTTAAAGAGTAATAAAGAATGGGGCTAATTATTTCATAGTAGTGGAGGCGCTTAAATGGAGATTAAACGTACGACAATTGAAGATAAGACGCTACAACCATTAAAACAGCCTGCAGCTATTTCGGAGCATGAAATCCAGAAAGAACGAAAGCGTAGCAATTTAGTGTTTACTGGACAGTCTAAAATTATTTCGAAAAATAATGAAATAGGTATTTTACTTGCAAGTTTAAGTGATGGAAAGATTATGAAGGAAATGCTTTCTAAAGAGATGGATACAGTGTTACAACTTTTTAAAAAGCTACATACGTTATCTGGAGAAGGTAAGCAAACAGAAAAAATATTTGAACAAGTAATTAGAAGCCTACAAGGGCTTGTTAAGCAGGCGCATATAAAAGACCTTCCTTTGTTAGATGGAACATATGATTTCGCTGAAGTACAACTATCATTTGGTAGAAAAGTACATATTCCGTTACTAGATGTGAGCGCACTTATTTCTAGAGTGGAAAGTGATTCTTCAGAAGGAAATATAAATTTGATGGTAACGGTTATTACTGCTTATATAACGAAATTGTCTAACGAAACAATTTTAATTAGCGTTACAGACCGCATTGCTAAAGATCGGGATGTAAGTGTATGGAGAGCGCTTGCGGAAATGAACATGACACAATTATCACAGGCATTGAAACAAACGATGCAAGAACATAAATGGTCTATGACGTTTCTTTTTCTCTTCATATGGATTGTCGGTATTATTTTAATTCGAGTTATGTAAAAAGGTCGTCACTCCATTGTGACGACCTTTTTTATATTTTTTCGTAGAAGAATGTATCAAATCGCTGAAGATTGTAACGCTCGGGTGTTAAAATTTGTTCCGTACTACCAACAAATAGTACACCGCCTTTTCGTAAAGAACGACTAAATTTTTCGTAAAGTTTTACTCTTGCTTCTTCTGTGAAATATATCATTACGTTGCGACAAATAATCAAATCATAATTTGTATCGAACGACTGCATTAAAAGGTCATGTTGTTTAAACGAGACGTTTTGTTTAATGTTTTGATGCAATGAATATAGATCATTCTCTTTTGTGAAATGACGTTCTTTCAAATCATTAGGTAATTCCTTTAACGAACGTTCTGTATATTGACCGCGTTTTGCAGTTTCTAAAATATGAAAATCAAGATCTGTTGCTTGAATTTCAAAACGAAATGGAGCTAGATGCTTTGATAAAATTAAAGAAAGTGTATACGGTTCTTCACCAGCAGCGCAAGCGGCACTCCATACCTTTAATTTTCCGCTATTTTGTTCGAGTAATTTAGGTAGTGCTTTCGACTCTAAAGTTTGCCATCGTTCTTTATTTCTAAAAAACTCTGAAACGTTAATTGTAATATAGTCAATAAAATTTAAAAATAAATTTTGATCAGCACGTAATTTGTTTAAAAAATTAGTGTAGTTTTCAAAGCCTTTTCTCGAAATGAAAGCATCGATTCTACGGCGCATTCTATCTTGCTTATACGAAGCGATATCCATATTGAATTGTTGTTTAAAACTCGCGATAAAATGATCATAATCTTGTTCAATTATCATATTTACAATGGGCACAATAATGATATTGTGCCGCCCCCTTTACATCATACGAATTTTTTGTTCAAAGCTTTTTTTCATTTGCTTTTCATGTAATCCTGGTAAATCATAAATGACAGCATCAATACCTGCTTCTTTTGCAACATCGACAGGGATGACAGATGTATGTTTGTCCCCATTATAAAAACAGAGAACTAGATCAGTGTCTTCAATAATTTGTTTAACAAAAAACATATAATCTGATCGGTAAATGGAGTCAGAAGGATGATCGAAAGCAACATATTCGGCTCCGTGTTTTTTTAAGTAATCAACGACTTCTTGAAATTCATCTGTTATTGCTTGCAATGGTTGCAGCGTGTAAAGGCATAAATTTTGAGCGAGTCTTTCATTCTCAACGAAAAAACGAAGAACCTCATTTTCAATAGATTTATAACATAATATGTAAATTTTATGTTTGTGAGCATAGTCAGTTAAAAATTTTTTAATTTCTTCTTGATCTAATGCTGTTAATTGATTTGAACCACAAAGGAAAATATTCATAGAATTGTGCCACCTCATGCTAAATTGTAACATATCTTTTATAAAAAATAACTGCAAAATATTACTGTTCAGAGTATAATTATAAATAACTGGATTTTACGATTAAGTTTAGGAAGAAATAAAAAAATAAATAGGTGATATATATGCTACGTTCTATCTCGCATAATCCAATTTTATCGCATATACCGCCTGCTACTCAAATGCCGAAAGATGCAAATGTCAGGACAGGACTTGCATTTTCGGATAATTTGCATGCAGATCCGAAAAAAGATAAATTACTAGAACAAATGGAAGCGTTTGTCGATAATATTGGAGAAATTAAAGAAAAAATTGAAATGGAATTAACGCTTGATAATGTAATGGAATACAAAAATACAGTAAAATCATTTTTGAATTTTTACGTTGATAATGTATTGCAGTATAAAGATGTCATGTCTCGTCACCCGCGTTACGGATATTCACAGAAAATGACGATTGTGAAACAGGCAGAAATGGGATTGAATGAATTAGAAGATGTTATGAATTTAATTAATACGAAAACAGGACATTTAGAAATGTTAAATCAAATTGGAGAAATCCATGGTTTAATTGTGAATTTAGTCTTGTAAAAGGAAGGAAGCTATATGTACATACAATTATATGAAAAGCTCGTTATTATACAAAAGGCGTATGAAAATATTCAAGCGCTTGGAGAGCAAATATATGAGAATTTAAAAAATAAAGATATAAATGCAGTTCAAAAGTTACAAGTAGAACAATTGCAGTACATTGATGGTTTAAAAGGACTATCTAGCTCATTCGAAGAAATGGTTGTTCAGTTTTGTAAAGAAAAGGATGTTGAAGCATCTCGTGTAAGTGCATTATTTTCGTATTTTTCTCAAGAAGAAATTGAAAAAATGGAAGAATTACAAAAAAACGTAACTGAATTAGAAGAGAATGTAAAAATGATTCTTTTGAAAAATCAATATTACTTAAACGTACTATTAAAAACTACAGAAAGTATTGTGGATTCTGTTTCTGAATATAATTTAGAGCGAAACAATAATTCGCAAATCTTTATGAATGAACTATTGTAAAGGAGAAGTGAAGCTTTATGAGATTATCTGATTATAATACACCGCTATCAGGGATGCTAGCGGCTCAAATGGGATTACAAACAACGAAACAAAACTTATCTAACATTCATACACCGGGTTATGTGCGTCAAATGGTGAATTACGGATCTGTTGGAGCAAGTAATGGTCATACGCCAGAACAGAGAATTGGTTACGGTGTACAAACGCTAGGTGTTGACCGTATTACTAATGAGGTAAAGACGAAGCAGTTTAATGATCAATTATCTCAGCTCTCTTACTATAACTACATGAATTCGACTTTATCACGTGTAGAGTCTATGGTTGGAACGACAGGAAAGAATTCATTATCTAGTTTAATGGAAGGTTTCTTTAATGCCTTTCGTGAAGTGGCAAAAAATCCAGAACAACCAAACTACTACGATACATTAATTTCTGAAACTGGGAAGTTCACAAGTCAAGTGAATCGTCTTGCGAAAAACTTAGATACAGTGGAAGCACAGACGGCAGAAGATATTGAAGCGCATGTTAATGAATTTAATCGTCTTGCTGCTAGTTTAGCAGAAGCGAATCATAAAATTGGACAAGCAGGTACACAAGTGCCGAATCAACTTTTAGACGAACGAGATCGTATCGTTACAGAGATGTCTAAGTATGCAAATATAGAAGTATCTTATGAATCTATGAATCCTAATATCGCGAGTGTTAGAATGAATGGTGTTTTAACAGTAAATGGACAAGATACATATCCACTTCAATTAAATAAAGAAAAAGACCCAATGTCAGTTGAGATTTACGGTTCAGAAATCTCCGTAACTAGCGGGGCGATAAAATCAGCGATTGATACGAAAGCGAAGATTGTTGAGTATAAAAAAAATCTTGAAGACTTAATGAGTTCGATGAAAAATCAAGTGAATACAGTGATGGGAAAAGATTTCTTCGTTGGAGATCATGCGAAAGATATGAAGTTAAATCCAGAATTCCAAAAAGATATTTCGAAAATGAAAATATCTGCTGAAACAGCAAATAAACTAGCAGCAGTTACAGAAGACGATTATAAAGAAGGTCTTTCTTATAAACAAGCATTAGATCAATTTATAGTTCGTGTTGCATCTGATAAAAGTGCAGTAAATGGTTATCAAAAAATTCATGGCGACTTACTAGAAGGTATTCAACAAGAAAAAATGAGCGTTGAAGGTGTAAATATGGAAGAGGAAATGGTAAATTTAATGGCCTTCCAAAAATATTTTGTCGCAAACTCTAAAGCTATTACTACGATGAATGAAGTGTTTGATAGTCTATTTTCGATTATTCGATAAGTGATAATAATTGATTGGAAATATATAAGGAGGAGATAGAAATGAGAGTATCTACATTTCAAAATGCAAACTGGGCAAAGAATCAGTTAATGGATTTGAATGTGCAACAACAATACCATAGAAACCAAGTAACTTCAGGGAAGAAAAACCTTCTTATGAGTGAAGATCCACTTGCAGCGAGTAAATCATTTGCGATTCAACATTCATTGGCAAATATGGAGCAAATGCAAAAAGATATAGCGGATTCGAAAAATGTATTAACACAAACTGAAAATACTTTACAAGGTGTTTTGAAATCTTTAACGAGAGCAGATCAATTAACAGTACAAGCATTAAGTGAGCAAAATGGTGAAAAAGAATTGAAAGCAATCGGTGCAGAGATTGATCAAATTTTAAAACAAGTTGTATATTTAGCGAATACGAAAGAGCAAGGCCGTTATATTTTCGGTGGTGATAGTGCAGAGAATCCACCATTTACAGAAGATGGTACATACCAGGGCGGAAAAAATGATGTGAACTGGCAACTAAATGACGGTTATGAATTCAAGGCGTTCCGTAACGGAGAAGCATTATTATCCCCGGTTATAAAAACGTTAAAACAGATGAGCGAAGCGATGCAAAAAGGTGACCAAAAAGCGTTACAACCGTTATTAGGAGAAAATAAGAAAAACTTAGATGGCATCATTAACCGTACAACTGAAGTTGGTTCAACAATGAACACAATGGAGACGTTTAAAACAATTTTAAGCGAGCAAAATTTAGCGCTTCAAGAAAACCGTAAAGAAATTGAGGATGTCGATTTAGCGGTCGCGATTTCTGACTTGGCATATATAAATGCAACGTATGAAGCGACTCTTAAAGCGGTTAGTACGATGAGTAAAACAAGTATTTTAGACTACATGTAATCTATAAGGAGTGAGAAAAATGGCAGGAACAACGATGACAGGTATTGGTGGTAGACAACAAATTTGGAACCTCGGAAATAATATGATCGATACTTCTAACCTAGTAGAATTAGAGATGCAAGCGTTAGATATGAGAAAAACACCGTATACTACTGAGAAGCAAAAACTTACGCAAGATAAACAAGTATATGCAAGTTTAAAGACACAATTTACTCCTTTTACTCAAGTGTTTAAAGATTTAGCAGCTTTTAAAGGGAATGAGAAAAAAGTAACGACAACACAAGACGGCTACATTAATGTGAAAGCTGATGGTGGGGCGATTGCAGGAACTTTTAATATGACTATTACACAGCTTGCGCAGCGTCATCAAATAGCTTCAAATGACATTAAAGATATAAATGCGAAGCTTCCTAAAGATGAAACATTAAAACTAGGCGGTAAAGAACTAAAAGTAACAACTGATATGACATATAAAGATTTAATTAATAAGATTAATGATGGAGATTATGGCGTATCAGCTTATACACTTGGAAATAAAATTTTCATGACCTCGAAAAAAGAAGGAACAGATGGAGTAATTAAGTTTGAGGGGAACACATCTACACTATTTCAAGATATTGGTTTAGCTAATGCGGATGGCACAGCGCTTAATACAATCAATGAAGCGCAAAATGCCAAATATAGTATTAATGGTATTGAAGCTGAAAGTTTTACTAATACAATTGAGGCTCTTCCGGGTGTGAAAATTGAATTGTTAAAAGTAACTGAGCCGAAAGTAGAAGGGACACCAGATGCCGGTACAACAACAGATCCAAAAACAAAAGGTGTAGAATTAAAATTTACGGTAAGTGATTCTAATGTAACAGACACAGCCAATATTATTAAAAAGATGGTAGCAGAGTATAATAAAGCTGTTTCTACAGTTGACCTTTTTGCTGGGAAAGATGGAGTTTTCCAAGGGCAGGTAATTATGCAAAGCGTACGTCAAGCGATGAACAATGTCGCAACATTTTCTCAAGATGGTAATTATTTATTCACATTCGGTATTCAATTAAAGCAAGATGGAACGATGGAAGTTAATGATGAAAAATTAACACAAGCATTAAAAGAAAAACCTGATGCAGCGAAGCAATTTTTCTTTAGTTCTAACGGTTTAGGAAAAATGATGGAAGAACCACTTGATAAAATATTCGGTGATAAAGGTGTAGTTGGAGAACGTGTGAAAAATATTGATTCACGTGTAAGTGATTTAGATAAAAAGATTAAAGATATTGAAACGCAAAACTTGCAAAAGCAAGATGAAATTGTGAAGAAGTATCAAAAGTTAGAGAGTACATTAGCGGCGCTTGATAGCCAACTAAAAACAATAAAAGCAATGACAAAACAAAAAAGTGATGATTAATGAAAGTTGAGGAAGTGATCGTATGCAAGCATGGCAACGTTATATGCAAAATGATATTATGACGAGTAATCCGATTAAAAATACAATTTTTATTTATGAAAGATGTATTGTAGAGTTTCGTAATTTAGAAGAACTTTTACATACTTTTAAACTACAAGAAGGGGACGCACTTCTTGAAAAATTAGAACGTATTTTTGAAGAACTAAAGCTTCAATTAAATCCTGAAATTACGAAAGATTTATATGATAGTCTCTATGGTTTATATGATTGGATTAGCATTCAAATTCAAATGATGAAAGTAACGCGTGAAGCGAAAGATATTGAAGCAATTGTGAAAGTGTTACAAGATTTAATAGACGGTTACCGCGGAGCACTTGAAAATGAACAATGATATTTATCGGACGTTTGTCAGCTGTTTTAATGAAATCGGTGAATTGCAAGTGTCAGACAGAGAGTTTGCTGAGAAGAGTGAGATGTTAAATCGCTGGATGATGACATTGGATGAAGAAACGCGTGCGCAAGTTGCAGCGGAGGTAAGCCCATTCATTATTAAAGCAGCTCAACATATTCGAGATAAGCAAAAGATTTTGGAAGAAATGATTATGACAAATGATGGGCGAATGAAGGCTAATTCATTTTACGGTAAATATTAATAATAACGTCTGGAAACAGATTCCCCTTTTAAAAGGGGGTCTATTCCTTCGTTTGCATAAAGAACTCCGCTGATTGAGGTTTCATTTTATGACTGTGATGAAAAAATAATAGTAATCTAAATAATAAAAAATGGACTTTAGTTTATAGTTTATCCATTGAAATGTTCTATAGATTACTATGTGTATACAGTTTTTTTGCATTCTTTTTTATATTTTTGTATTTTTCTAAAGACAACAATGAAAAAATGGAATAAAATATGTAAGGGTACATAATAGTAAATATTTTAATAAATGCATATAAGAAAATAAATAATGAAGTGAAACTTCTATCAGTGGATCATTACGTTAGAAAAGAAAGGGTGTGGAATATGCCAGATTTAGTGAGTGATGTAAGCCATTATATGAATTATTTAGTGACGAAACGAAATACTGTTTCTAGTAATATTGCAAATGCGAATACACCTGGCTATAAAGCACAAGATGTAACATTTGCTGAGCAGATGAATAAAAGTAGTGCATTATATAAAAACAATGCGGCTGATTTAAAGAGCAATCCAGATTTATATCAAACGAATGAAATGCACTTGCCGACAGTAAATACGAAAAATACATATGCAAAGATTCAAACAAAATCAATGCAAACGAATAAAGACGGAAATAGTGTGGATGTAACGACAGAAATGCTAGATTTAATGAAAACAAATCAGTTATACGGTATTTCAGTTAACGCAATTAATACACAATATGCAATTAACCAAGCGGCACGCGGACGTTAAAAGTAGAAGGAGAGACAACGGATGTTTCAGGCAATTAATGCAAGTGGCTCAGGGCTAACGACAGCGAGAAAGTGGATGGAAGTTACTTCTAACAATATTGTAAATGCAAATACGACGGCGGCTCCGGGGGCAGATTTATATGAGCGTCGTAGTGTGGTGCTAGAATCAAACAATAGTTTTGCAAGTATGCTAGATGGGGCTCCTACTAACGGAGTAAAGATAAAAAGTATTGAAGCAGACAAAACGGAAAATTTAGTGTATGATCCGACGCATCCGCACGCAAATGAAGAAGGATATGTACGTTATCCAAATATTGATGTAACTGCTGAAATGACGAATGTTATGGTTGCTCAAAAAATGTATGAAGCAAATACGAGTGTATTAAATGCAAATAAAAAAATGCTTGATAAAGATTTAGAAATCGGCCGAGGATAAGGGGGAAGATGGTAATATGAAAATCCAACCAATGTTACATACACAACCATTTGGAGCAATTCAGTCAATTGGTGCACCGAAAACTTCTGAAACATCTGTAGCTCCGGGGAAAAAGTTTATTGATTTATTGGAAGATATGAATCAAACGCAAAACAATGCACAAACAGCAGTATATGATTTACTAACTAAAGGGGTAGGAGAAACACATGACGTTTTAATTCAGCAAAAGAAAGCTGAGTCTCAAATGAAAACGGCTGCTCTCGTACGTGATAATCTTATTGAAAATTATAAGTCACTAATTAATATGCAAATTTAGGAAAGTGGACGGGTGTGTTTAAATGGAAAAGATGAAAAATGTTATCCAATCGTTAAAAACGTGGCATAAGTTAGTAATTGGTGCTGCGCTTTTAGCGATTGTAACAGGAGCACTTTTATACTTCACCTTGCCAGATAAATATGTTGTTGTATATCAAAATTTAAATGATACAGATAAACAAGAGATTACAGCAGAATTATCGAAGTTAGGTGTCGATTATCAATTAGCGGCCGATGGTTCGATTCGTGTGCAAAAGAATGATGCTCCATGGGTTCGAAAAGAAATGAATGGGATGGGCTTACCGTTTAATTCTAAAAGCGGTGAGGAAATTTTATTAGAAAGCTCGCTCGGTTCAAGTGAGCAAGATAAAAAAATGAAGCAAATTGTCGGTACGAAGAAGCAATTGGAGCAAGATATTGTAAGAAACTTTGCGACAGTTGAAACGGCAAATGTTCAAATTACATTGCCTGAAAAAGAGACAATTTTTGATGAAGAAAAAGCAAAAGGAACAGCGGCGATTACAATTGGGGTGAAGCGTGGCCAATTGTTAACAGCTGATCAAGTTGCAGGTATACAGCAAATGATAAGTGCAGCAGTTCCTGGTGTAAAGGCAGAAGAAGTAAGCGTTATTGATAGTAAAAAAGGTGTTATCTCAAAAGGGACAGATGAAGCACATTCTAGTAGTTCTTCTTCTTATGAGAAAGAAGTAGAGATGCAGCACCAACTTGAAGGTAAATTAAAACAAGATATTGATGCAACGTTAATGACGATGTTTAAACCGAATGAATATAAAGTGAATACGAAAGTATCTGTAAACTACGATGAAGTTACACGTCAGTCAGAGAAATATGGTGATAAAGGTGTACTTCGTAGTAAACAAGAGCAAGAGGAAAGCTCTACTGCGCAAGAAGGGGCAGATCCGAAGCAAGGTGCTGGTATTACAGCGAACGGTGAAGTGCCAAACTACGGTACGAACAATAATCAAAATGGTAAAGTTGTCTATGATAATAAAAATGGTAACAAAATCGAAAACTATGAAATAGATAAAACAGTTGAAACAATTAAGAAACACCCAGAATTAACGAAAACAAATGTTGTTGTATGGGTAGATAATGATACGCTAGTAAAACGTAGAATGGATATGACAACTTTTAAAGAAGCAATCGGAACAGCGGCAGGACTTCAAGCTGATCCGAACGGTAACTTTATAAATGGTCAAGTTAACGTTGTAACTGTTCAGTTCGATCAGCCGAAAGTCGAAAAAGAGAAAGAGCCAGAAAAAAGTGGCATGAACTGGTGGTTATTCGGTGGAATTACAGCTGGCTTATTAGCGATCGGTGGTCTAGTATGGTTCTTATTAGCAAGACGTAAGAGAAAGAAAGAAGAAGAAGAGGAATATGAAGAATATTTAGCAGAAGATGAAATTGCTGCAAGTAATGAAAGTATCTTGGAAATTCCTGAAGAAAAAATAGTGCCAGAGCCAAAACCTGAACCAGAAGAACCGAAAGAACCAACGTTAGATGAACAAGTGCAGGATGCTACGAAAGAACATGTAGAAGGTACTGCAAAAGTAATTAAAAAATGGCTAAACGGACAGTAAGGGAGGAACAACGATGTTAGATGAAATCTCCTCCAAAGAAAAAGCTGCCATCCTTATTCGTACATTAGAAGAAGGGGTGGCAGCAAAAGTCATTGAATATATGACAGCTGAGGAAAAAGAAGTATTACTTCGTGAAATCGCGAAGTTTCGTGTATATAAACCAGAAACGTTAGAAAATGTACTGGGAGAGTTCTTATATGAACTAAATGTAAAAGAATTGAACTTAGTCACTCCAGATAAAGAATACATTCGTCGCATATTTAAAAACATGCCAGAAGACGAACTGGAAAAATTATTGGAAGACCTTTGGTATAACAAAGATAATCCATTTGAATTCTTAAATTCACTTACAGATTTAGAGCCACTTCTTACAGTGCTTAATGATGAATCACCACAAACAATTGCAATTATCGCTTCTTATATTAAACCGCAGCTTGCTTCTCAATTAATTGAGAGATTGCCAGATCATAAACGAGTAGAGACGGTAATGGGTATTGCGAAGTTAGAACAAGTTGATGGTGAATTAATTAATCAAATTGGTGAGTTGTTAAAATCGAAATTAAATAATATGGCATTCAGTGCAATTAATAAAACTGATGGCTTGAAAACAATCGTAAACATTTTAAATAATGTTTCACGTGGTGTTGAAAAAACAGTCTTTCAAAAGCTGGATGAAGTCGATTATGAGTTATCTGAGAAAATTAAAGAAAATATGTTTGTCTTTGAAGACTTACTTGGTCTTGAAGATCTTGCGCTTCGCCGTGTATTAGAAGAAATTACAGATAACGGTGTTCTTGCGAAAGCACTTAAAATTGCAAAAGAAGAAATTAAAGAGAAACTATTTACATGTATGTCTTCAAACCGTAAAGAGATGATTCTAGAAGAATTAGATGGCTTAGGACCGCTTAAGATGACGGATGCTGAAAAAGCACAGCAAACGATCACTGGTACAGTGAAAAAGCTAGAGAAAGAAGGAAGAATTATCGTTCAAAGAGGTGAAGAGGATGTCCTTATTTAAAAACAGAATTCCGAAGAATTCTGTTTCTTTTTCTGAAGAAACGTATGAATTACAATTTCCAAAACCAGCTTCAGTTCAAATAGAAGAGGAAGAATTACAAGCTGATCATGCAGAGCTTCGCGCCCAGCAAGAGTCATTACATATGGAAATGAATCAGCTAAGGCAAGAGAAGCAAATACTAGAACGAGAGCGGCAGCAGTTATTACAAGATAAAGAACAATTTCAAATGCATATTCATGAACAAATGGAACAGATGGAAGCAGCGCGTGTGCAGTTTCAAAAAGAACAACAAGAAACAGCGTATGAATGGACAGAGTTATTATGGGATCAATCTTTTCATCTAGCAGAAAAAATCGTGAATCAAGCGGTAGATTCACGATTGCTTGATGTGTTACCTATTTTAACTGGCATCGTGCAAACATTGCCAACTTCGTTTGAAAAATTAATCATTACAGTACATCCAGAAACGTTTGAACGTATTCAAGAAGAGAAGGAAAATACGAAAGAATATTGGTTGCTACAATTAGTAGAATGGAAATATGATTTCTCCCTGCAGTTTGGTGAATTTGTTCTGGAAGAAGAGAAAGAGTTCTTTGAATTTAAATTTGCACCTATATTTGCGAAACTTCGTCAGAAATGGGAAGAAGAGAAGTTATTTGAGGAGCAAAATGTATGAGCCGTCTGTTAATGAATGAGAACGAAAAATGGAATAAGTTCATTGAAACACCACTGTATACGAAAGTAGGCAAAGTTCATAGTGTACAAGAACAGTTTTTCGTAGCAAAAGGGCCGAAAGCGAAGATTGGAGATGTTTGCTTCGTTGGAGAACATAAGGTCTTATGTGAAGTGATTGCCATTGAAAAAGAAAATAATATGCTACTTCCATTTGAACAGACAGAAAAAGTATGTTATGGAGATTCAGTGACATTAATTTCAGAAGATGTTGTTGTACCACGTGGTAATCACTTACTCGGAAAAGTGCTAAGTGCAAATGGTGAAGTGTTAAATGAGGACGCTGAAAACGTGCCATTACAGAAAATAAAATTAGATGCGCCGCCTATACATGCATTTGAACGTGAAGAGATTACTGATGTATTTGAAACAGGAATAAAATCAATTGATTCTATGCTAACAATTGGTATCGGTCAAAAGATTGGTATTTTTGCTGGGTCAGGTGTTGGTAAATCAACTTTACTTGGAATGATAGCAAAAAATGCAAAAGCGGATATAAACGTTATTAGTTTAGTAGGAGAACGTGGCCGGGAAGTAAAAGACTTTATTCGAAAAGAGTTAGGCGAGGAAGGGATGCGAAAAAGCGTCGTTGTTGTAGCGACGTCAGATGAAAGTCACCTTATGCAACTTCGTGCCGCGAAACTCGCAACGTCTATTGCTGAATACTTCCGTGATCAAGGCAATAACGTACTACTTATGATGGACTCTGTTACTCGTTTCGCCGATGCCCGTAGAAGTGTTGATATTGCTGTTAAAGAGTTACCGATTGGTGGTAAAACACTGTTAATGGAAAGTTATATGAAGAAGCTGTTAGAGCGGTCCGGAAAAACGCAAAAGGGATCTATAACAGGTATTTATACGGTGCTTGTTGATGGGGACGATTTAAATGGTCCTGTACCAGATTTAGCACGTGGTATTTTAGATGGACATATTGTATTAAAGCGTGAGCTTGCAACGCTTAGTCATTATCCTGCAATTTCAGTATTAGATTCAGTAAGTAGGATTATGGAAGAAATTGTTTCGCCACATCATTGGCAACTTGCAAATGAAATGAGGAAAATTTTATCAATTTATAAAGAAAATGAATTGTATTTTAAGTTAGGAACGATTCAAGAAAATGAAGAAAATGCTTATATTTTTGAATGTAAAAATAAAGTAGAAGGTATAAATACATTTTTAAAGCAAGGTCGATCGGATAGTTTCCAATTTGATGATATCGTTCAAGCGATACACCATATAGTATAAGGCCTCTGCCTAAGAGGTCTTATTTTTTTGTTTTTTAATATTTCACAGATTTTTTTGGAAAAAAACTATATAATAGAAAAAGAGAACGTTATAATAGGAAGGGGCTATGAAAACAGGTGGATAAACAGCAGTACGACACAATAAAATTGCAAATAAATCAAGAAAAAGAAAATATTTTAAAAGAAGTGTATGAATTAACAGCTGAAAAAAGAAAAATAGAACAAAAAAAAGAATATGATTTATATGTTGTGAAATCGCGTAGTAAAGTCGTACAAACTGGGCAACGTATTATGGCGGGCATGCTTTCTTCACATACGTTTTCACCTGAAAGAATAGAAGAATGGAATCGAAAAATTAAAAAAACGGAAGGTTTTATTCAAAAAAATGAAAGCCTTTTAGAGCAAGTAAAAGAAAAAGAACGTGTCATTGATGAGATGTATCAAGAAGATTGCAAAAAGCTTGCGAAAGCACAAGAAAAGCTGGAAGAAAAAATGCTTCTGGATTTGAAAATGTGTATGAATGGATGAGGTGAATGTAGTGATACAGTCTGTATTACCGGTGCAACAAAGTTTACCTCCGCAAAAAGACAAAGGGCTAGAAATACAATCAAAAAATGAAGATTCTTCATTCGATCGTACGATGAGAATGGAAAATAAAAAACAGCCGCAAACGGAGAAAACGAAACGAGAAGAAGCACCAACAGAAGAGAAAAAAGATTATATTCTTTCTAAAAAATCGGTAACGAAAGAAGAGCCTATTGTAAAGAAAGAAGAAAAAAAAGAGACAGAACAGTTGTTATTAGCTGTATCTGAGCAAATGGTTGCAATTGAGCAATTACATGTGCTGCCGGAATTGTTATATCAATACATACAAAAAATACAAGAGCTATATAAAGAATATGGCAATATTAAACTTAATGAATTACCTGCAGCTGAATTACAACAATTACAAGAACTTCTTTCAAATATGAATATCAAAAATGCTATATGTTTAGAAGATACAATGCAAATGGTATTAGATAAAATGAAGATGCCGGAGCAAACGATGCAAGCATTGAAGGTTGTAGAAACAGAAACTTGTAATATTGCAAAGAAACAAGAAGAGTTTAAAGACGTAGATCTTCCGAAAGGTGAGAGCGATGATGCAAAGGTAGAGTTGCCAGAGGTTGATGCATTAAATGATTCGAGCTCTACAGGTGCAGAGTTATTAAATAAAACGACGAGTACCGAACAAGTAGGGAAATCAAATAGTGGTGCTGAGAAAGTTTCATTACCTGACTTAGGAAAGAAAATGGAAGCACAAGTAGAAGCGCTGCAAAAATTTGTAGTGAAACAAGAACGTGTTTTATTTCAGTTAAATCCAGAAAAACTTGGTACATTAACAGTGTTTATGAAAAAACACGGAGATCAAATTGATGTTCACGTAGAAATGGAAAAACACGATGCGAAAAAACGTGTTGAAATCATTTTTGATGAATTGAAATTAAAGTTAAAAGAAAAAGAAATCAATATTCAAATTAGCTATTCAGATAAAGATGAAAATCGTAAAGAACAGCGAGAACAAGAGCAAAGGCAAAAACAGAAATTAGCAAATACAAATCATGAAAAACAACAATCAACAGAATTTGCGGGATTATTGGAGGAATAAAGCGTGCCAACAGTTGGATTAAATACAACGAGTACAAATCATATTCCGTTACAAGCAGGAGCGCAAAAAAGTAATGTACCTGTTAATGGTGTACAATCGCCAGTGCAACAAAGTAATGGAGTTTCGGCAGGAGCGCAAAAGACTCCTGGGGTAATGGGGAAAGATGATTTCCTAAAATTGTTTTTATCAAGTTTCCAACATCAAGATCCATTTAATGCGATGGATATGAATCAAATGATGAATCAGACAGCGCAGTTATCTCTTATGGAACAAGTACAGAATATGACGAAAGCAGTAGATAAGCTGCAATCAACGATGTATTCAACAGCACTTGATGGTGGAATGAAGTTTTTAGGTAAATACGTAAGAGGTGTTGACGGTGACGGAAACAAAGTAACCGGTCAAGTAGAAACAGTTCGCCTTGCGGAAAATAACGATGTACAGCTCGTTATTAATAATAAGGTTGTATCTCTTCGTTTCGTTGAGAGAGTGTCTGATAAACCGATTGGGGAAACGAACCCAGAAGACGCAAAGAAAGACGATCAAAAAGTAACTGAAGAAGTAAAAACTACAAATTCATAAGGAGTGTCCATACGTTATGATTAAAGCGTTATATACAAGTATTACAGGGATGAATGCAACACAAAATGCATTAAGTGTAACTTCAAATAATATTGCCAATGCACAAACAGTAGGTTATAAAAAACAAAAAGCAATGTTTGATGATTTACTATATAACAATTCGATTGGTGCAAAAGGTGACGGTAAATACGCAGGAACAAATCCGAAAAGTATTGGTAACGGTGTGAAAATGAGTGGTACAGTTACGGATTATAGTGATGGTACAATTACGTTAACAGGTGGCAAAACACAAGCCGCAATGGAAGGTAATGGTTTCTTCGTTGTAGGTGATTCAAAAGGCGGAAATATGGAATTTACTCGTAAAGGTACGTTTGGGATATCTTCAGATTACTATATTACGAATACTGAAGGTCAATATGTATTTGCATACCCTGCGAATGAGGCAACTGGTGAAGTTGATTTATCTGGAATTCCAGGACCGTTGCAAATTCCAATGGGAACAGCAATTGGTGGTATTCGAACATCGAAAGGGACAATTAAAGGTAATATTCCAACTGGTGAAAAACAAATTACACAAGATTTACCTGTATATGATAATGCGGGGAATACATGGACAATGCGTGTCGAGTTTAAACAAACGAGCGAACATAATTATACATATAAAGTACAAATGCGTAATGACTCGAAAAAAGAAACAGAGTTTAAGGATGTTCCAGGTGCAGGTGGTAATATGACATTTGATGCTGTTGGAAATCCAAATCCGAAAGAGCAAGGGGCCAATATTCCATTTGATGGCGGCTCTATAAAATTAGACTTAAGTCATTTAACAAACCATCCAACAGATAAAACATTATCAGTAACAGACGTAGATGGTAGAGCAGCAGCGACGGTTAAAGATTGTTTCATTGCTGACGGTGGATATGTGATGGTAAAATATTCTGATGGAAGTATGAAATCAGCTGGTCAATTAGCTGTTGCGATGTTCCCGAACGAAGGCGGACTAATGAAAACAGGTAATGGTAACTATACAGCGACGAATACAACAGGTATTTTAGCTCTTGGTGCATCTGGTCAAAACGGTGCGGGTAAAGTACGCGGTGGTGCACAAGAAGGTGCCAATGTAGATTTATCTGTAGAATTCGTTGACTTAATGTTATACCAACGCGGATTCCAAGGAAATGCGAAAGTGATTAAAGTTTCAGATGAAGTATTAAATGAAGTTGTAAACTTAATTCGATAATATATCGCATGGAAAAAATGTAATGGAGTAGGAAGGGTTTTTTATTCGTATGACAAGACAAGAGCGAATTTTACAATTGCCTTTTTTCGAAAATAAACGTGAACTTGCCGAGCAAGTATTAAAAATAGAACGAGAAGAGCATGTATATTTACCAGATCAATTTGAAATTAAGCAAGTGCCTCCATATTCATTTGGCGAAAAACAAGCAATCATTGGCCGCATCCATGAGTTTTATTTCATAAGTGTTGGTAGCGATAGCGTTTGGAAGTATCAACTGTTTAAGGATGAGATGAAGTGTCGTGAGTTTTTTGTTATGTTGCCAAATATTACGGATCAGCAGATAGCGTTTTGGTTTAATAACATAGAGTTATTGAAAAGTTCTTAAAAAGATCTAAAAAGCTCTTTTTAGGATTGACGAGAGGGCCCAGCGTTGTTTTGGAGCGGTTAGTGCCTAATAGGGACTCGACTGGTGTGTAAGGACAGAGGTATGGAGAGCTACTAGGGTAGTATAAGAAGAGGTAAGCAAAGTTTAGTGTGGATAAACAGTTATGGTCCAGAAGAGCTCCTAGTAGTAAGAATAGAGCTATGGAGGCGTACTGAGATGGTTGGGGATGAGATAATCATTTCATAGTAGGCTAGTGCCTTCTGGATAGTATGTGACGATAGATTTTTATAAAAGGAGAGGTGAGGAGGATGGCGCAAAATAAGTATCGCGTTACATTCATTTCGCCGAGTGAGGTTGAACAGCGGACTGTAATGGCGGCGAATAGTTTGCCAGATTTAATTCGTAAAGTAGAAAGTATTATCGCAGATCCAAACGGTTATTTTGTAAATGATAAAAAAAATAATTGCTATTTTAAAGTGATTAAAGAAAATGTTACGTTTATTCAATATGAGTTACTATTTTCGGATAAGGAAATTCATATTGAAAAATTAAAACATATAGCACCGGTGGTATTAAAACGATTATTCGAAGAAATAAATGACCCGGAATTATATGCACTTGCGCTACTTGATGTTGATATAGCAACGAAAGAATATGTGCTAGCAGAAATGAATTCTGAGCTGAGAATAAGAGTAGAGACCGAGCTTTCGAAAAAATGGGAAGCAATGCCGACGGAAGTTGTAGGAGCACAAGAAGTGTTATTAGAGGCACTTGCTTCGTTTATACAAGATTAATTGTTTTTTTATAAAATGAATCGTTCGACTATCTATATTTTTTATATAGGTAGTTGACTTTTTCGCTTTTATAAAGCTTAATAATTAGATATACGGAATTAATGGAAGGGGAGCGACACCTTTATGTCACAAGCACAAAGTATTTTATTAGAAAGCGGAACAAATGAATTAGAGATTGTTACGTACACTGTTGGTGAAAACCTATTTAGTATTAATGTAATGAAAGTACGTGAAATCATTAATCCATTCCCTGTTACAACTGTGCCAGAATCTCATCATGCAGTTGAAGGTGTTGTTCAAGTACGTGGTGAAATTTTACCTGTTATTAACTTAGCAATGGCTCTTAATTTAAAGTCAACAAAGCCACTTGATCAAACGAAATTTATCATCTCAGAATTAAACCAAATGAAAGTTATTTTCCGCGTTGATGAAGTGCATCGTATTCAACGTATTTCGTGGGAACAAATTGATGAACCAGCTTCATTATCTATGGGACTAGAAGAAACGACATCTGGTATTGTAAAACTAGATGGCAAAATCATCTTACTATTAGATTATGAAAAAATTGTATGTGAAATTAGCGGCACTGGTTATGACAATAAATCAATTGCAGGGTTAGAACAAAAAACAGATCGAGCTGAAAAAGTAATTTATATTGCAGAAGATTCAGCAATGCTTCGCCAAATATTAGAAGAAACATTATCATCAGCTGGATATACGAAAATGAACTTCTTCAGCAATGGTGCAGAAGCGTTAGCGCAAATTGAAAAATTAGCGAAAGAGCAAGGCGAAAAAATGTTTGAACATATTCACTTGCTAATTACGGATATTGAAATGCCAAAAATGGATGGACATCATTTAACGAAAGTGGTTAAGGATAGTGAAGTAATGAATCGTTTACCAGTCATTATTTTCTCTTCATTAATTACAAATGAATTATTCCATAAAGGTGAAGCTGTAGGAGCAAATGCTCAAGTAAGTAAGCCAGATATTCAAGAGCTAATTGGTTTAGTTGATAAGTTAGTACTTTAAAAGCCTCTATTTAGCCAGAATAGAAGCTCTAGCTAAGTGTTGAGCAGTCAGTGCTTAATAGAGCCCTATGCGATGTTGAGACCAGACATATGGAGTGGTTATAGGTAAGTAGAAGAGCTGGCGTATAACATTTTTCTATTTAGTAGGAATAGGGGAACTACTTATGTAAGGAAGTTTTTAGTGATTAATAGAGTCTTATGCGATGTGAGTTCAGAGGTATGAAGTAGTTTTAGGTAAGAAGAAGTGAGACTTTGATTGAGGATCTGAAGACTGGATTTATAACTCTATTCTGTTAGAGAGGGGAAGGAATTAGCCAATGCTACATATGGCTAATTCCTTTTTAGTATTCTATACTTTAAGCTGGTAGAAAAATGAAAGGTTTCTTGGGTGTTTGTCGCTGTATGTATGAATAATCTTTATTTAGAGATTTTTGATTTAAAAATATAAGCAAACGTATTTTCGATGGTTATTTTAGTAATATTTCGTGGTAACGCAAATTTTTTCGGTGAAAAAATATTCAAAATACCATATAATATAATTAAATGTAATTAATATGCAATTTTACATATTAATAAAAAACATTTTCCGAATTTTTATACTTTCTATACATTTTTGTATGTTAATTATTTGACAGATAATTTCGAACTGTTATAATATGGATATGTAAAAATTGCTATTTTCTTAAAAGACATGGGAGTCAGATGAGAATTGTGAAAGGATGAGGGGGAGTGGCACAGATTATGTATCACCACACAGCAATTAATGTATTAGGTCTTTTACAAAACATGTCAAATAATAAAATGAACGATATGCAACTAGAGGTGGAATTTAAAAAAATAGAAAAAGAATTCCAAGTAAAGTATGAAGAATTACTTGATTTACATAATAGAATGGTATTATTTCAAATAGATATAGAAAAAAATGGCGGAATGCGAGCGTACGAAAAATCAGCAATTACATGGCTAAAATCTGAACTAGAGCTACTGTATGAAGTGTATCAATTTTGTCAGCGTCACGGTTTAAACATTTTAAATATTTCAAAATACGTAAGTAAAAATGAACTAAATCTTTTTCCAAAAACAGAAAGTCAATTGCAAAATACGTATTATAAATTGAAAAAACGTGAAATACCGTTTGAAAATATTGAAAAACAAAAACCAGGACGAAAGCGAAAATATATACCAGTAAAAGAGACAATCGTTGCAAGAAAACAAGAAAACGAGTACGAATTAAAAGAAGAAATCCAGCATAAAGAGGATGAAAAAAATCTTGTAACAGTTATATCTGGTATCGTTGATAATTTTGAAACGATTAATCAATGTAGTGAAAGGAAAGAAGACGAACTACATCAGTTTATGGAAGGTATTTATAAGCTTTCTAGCATGGCAGCAGGGCGTTCTAGGGAAGCGAAGAATACACGTAGTCTAGAAGGTGAATTGCAGTCGTTACAACTAGAAAATGAAAGGCTAAAACGAGAGAAAGAAGAGCTTGTACAAGATATTAAAGGCATGACGCAGCTTTTAATTCATTTCATTACAAGTTCTGATATCGATCAAATTCGTAAATTACCAACTTTCGTACAAGATTGTAAAATGGAATTACATAAACTAGGGCTATATAATGCACAAGACGGTAAAATGAAAATTATGGTTGATCGTAGCGGACAAGTTATGACCGTAACACAGTAATAAAAATTGGGTACAAAATAAAAGGGAGATACATAGTTTATATGTATTTCCCTTTTATTTTGTATGGAATCGTTCCGAAGAAGGAAGATGAATTTTTACGATTGTAGTAGTTTAGAAACTATTTGCGGAATTTGATTTGCTTGTGAAACCATACTAAGGGCAACTTCAGTTAATAATTTGAACTTTAAAAAATCACTTATCTCCTGCGCCATGTCTGCATCTTCAACTTGAGATGCAGTATCTGTTAACGCCATACTTTGGCTATTTAAATTTTCAATATTGAACTGTAAACGATTTATCATAGAGCCAAGGTCGGCACGATGAAGTGATACATTTTGTAAAGCCTCTTCAATTTTAAGAATCGCCGCTCTTGCTTCTTGTTCTGTTGAAATCTTGATGTCATGTTGTGTAGGGGAAGGGGGAATATGTTTCGTCATATTTATTGTATGACCGATATCGTCTAATGTAATAGGGCGGTTTTGACCGTCAAATACGGATAAATCATTAAACTCAGTCGTCTCGCCAATATAGCCAATTTGTTCTGCTAAAGACTGAAACTCTTTATTCAGCGAATGACGGTTTTTATTTGAATTCGTACCGTTCGCAGATTGAACGGCTAAATCACGCATACGCTGTAAAATATTTGTCACAGTTTAAAGGGCAGCTTCTGCCGTGCGAAGCATCGATATCGCATCCTCATTATTACGAATCGCCACGCGCATACCACTCGCTCTCGCATGCATACGAGTCACAATGGCAATATTAGTGGGATTATCCGAAGCGTTGTTGAACTTCTTACCAGTCGCCAAATGCTCCATTGCAACATTCATACGCTTCTCATTCTCATACAACGACTGCCTAGCATTCATACTCAAAACATTCGTACCAATACGCATAATAGACACTCCTTATAGATTGATATAGTCAGTGTTCTAAAGCTAATAAACGGTTATGAAAAAATAAAAAGGCTTATGCTTATTTGCTATTTGTGTTTTAGCATAAGAGGGGATCAAGATAAGCACTAACCGCTTCTATGCACCGCAGATGCTCTCTTCCATCAAAAAAAAGAAGTTTTTATAAAAAATAAACCTCTCCGCAAGCAGAGAGGTTTATTCATGAAGCTAACTCAAATGGCTTATTGTAATAATTTAGAAACCATTTGTGGAGTTTGGTTTGCTTGAGAAAGCATGCTGATACCAGCTTCGTTCAAGATTTTGAACTTAGTCATTTCAGACATTTCTTTCGCCATGTCAGCGTCTTCGATTTGAGAAGCAGCTGAAGCCATGCTAGCAGATTGGCTCTTAAGGTTATTTACGTTAAAGTCAAGACGGTTTAATGTAGCACCTAGAGTTGCACGGTTGTCAGCGATTGTTTTAAGAGCATTGTCAATTTTGTCGATTGCTTTTAAAGTGTTTTGTGAAGTCACATCATTCAATGTTTCTGTAACTTTTGCAAATTCCGCTGTGTTATCAGCACTATCAGCAGTTTTAACAGCTGTCATAGCATTTTCAAATGCAGTCACTTTAGTTCCATCAAATAAACCTTTTACTTTGTCAAATTGAGCTTTAGCATCTGAAACCACTTTTTTTCTAGCTGTTTCATCTGTTGCTGCTCCAAAATCAGCTTCGAAGGTTTTCATTGCGTCTTTAAATTTTCCTAGGTCAGCAATTTTATCTTGAGGAATTGCTGCATCTTCAATCTTTAAATCATCAATTTTTAAGTCCTTAAGGTTAGCACCTTTTAGTTGGATACCAATTTGTTTAGCACCTTCACTTGAATCTAGAGTTTGAATGTTAATTACTTGATCAGTATTTAATAAATTTTTATCATTAAATTGTGTATTTTCAGCGATGTAAGTAATTTGTTCTTTTAATGCATCAAATTCTTTGTTTAGTGCACCTTGGTTTTCTTTTGTGTTCGTACCGTTCGCAGATTGGTTAGCGATGTCACGCATACGAAGTAAGATGTTAGATACAGAGTTTAAAGCTGAGTCAGCTGTACGGATTAATGACATACCGTCTTGTGTGTTGTTAGCTGCAACACCTAATCCGCTTTCACGTGCACGCATACGAGTTGCGATTGCAAGACCTGCTGCATCGTCAGAAGCGTTGTTGATACGTTTACCGCTTGATAAACGGTCCATAGCGTTGCTCATTTTAGCTTGGTTTTGGCGCATGTACTCTTGAGTACGCATGCTGTTAATGTTTGTATTAATTCTCATGTTAAGAAACCCCCATTTTTTTATATTGACTTTTCTGCAAATTGAAAAACGGTAATATGCGAAAAAATCAATTTCGAGATTTATTGTAATCCTTGCTACAACGGGTGTCAACTAAAAATTCGAATTAATAAATATAAAAAAATAACAGTTTAACAATATATTCATTTTTTTATTACATAATTATTAAAAGGATTATTGCAAACTTTAAAAAAAAACTCTAATATTAGATTATCTTTGTTTACCGAAAAGGTGATATTATGATAGTTGGAAATATAGTAAAAGAAGTGCTTGCATATAAAAAAGGGCAAATTCAGCAAAAGCTAAGTAGTCCACAAGCATTCGTTAGTAGTCGTTTTCAAGAGAAGTTGCAGAGTGAACCTGCGAAGGAGACGAAAGAAACTACGCAGCCGGCAAAAGTAGAAGATATGAGTCAGCCAGTACAATCTACGAAAATAGAAGCGGTTGTTAATAAGCCGGTAGAAACTATTAATAAAGTAGAGGAAGCGAGTAAGTCTGAAGAAAAGGCTGAAGCGAAGAAAGCAGATGAAGTGCAAGTTGCGCAAAAAGAGTTTGAACGACGTTTCCCAGAAACGAAAAATGAGGCTGTTGATACGTGGGAATTAACGAAGAAGTATAATATTCAAAAAATACGTTCTTCCAATGAAGGGAAGTATGAGGATATTATTGATCGCACTAGCCGTACATACGGAATTCCGAAAACGTTAATTCAAAAAATGATTGAAGTAGAGTCTAATTTTAATCCGAAAACGGTGTCACATGCCGGTGCGATGGGTCTTATGCAGCTTATGCCAGCGAATGTGAAGGAGATGGGTGTGAAGAATCCATTTTCACCAGCTGAAAGTATTGAAGGTGGCGTAAAAGAGTTAAGCGGTTATTTAAAGAAAAATAACGGCGACTTAGTATTGGCGCTTGCTTCTTATAATGCTGGTCCTGGGAATGTGAGGAAGTACGGAGGCGTACCGCCATTTAAAGAAACGCAAGGATATATTAAAAAAATATTAAATATCGACGTTTCAAAATAAGAAGTTTCATATATAGAGAGAACATGAAATTTTCGTGAACATGATATGGGAGTTGGCTAGATTTGAAATTACAAGATGATATTCCGTTAACAATTTATTTTGAAATCGGAAATACGAAAAAGAAAATTGAAGATCTGCTTCATATTACGAAAGGTACATTGTATCGTCTTGAAAATTCAACGAAAAATACGGTGCGTCTTATGCTTGAGAATGAAGAGATTGGAACCGGAAAGATTTTGACGAAGAATGGGAAGATGTACGTTGAAATCGTTGAATTGAAAAGGTAGGGAAGGGGATTGTCATGAGTGGCGAAAAATTAAGCCAAGAGCAAATTGATGCCCTGCTGAAGGCGGTAAATGAAGGCGAGGAAATGCCAGCTTTCGCACAAGAAGCAGGAAAGCAAGAGAAATTTCAAGAGTATGATTTTAATAGACCAGAGAAGTTCGGTGTTGAGCATTTACGTAGTTTGCAAGCGATTGCTTCTACGTTTGGAAAACAGACGTCACAGACGTTATCAGCGCGTATGCGTATTCCAATTGAACTAGAGCCTTCAACAGTTGAGCAAGTTCCATTTACGAGTGAGTATGTGGAGAAAATGCCGAAAGATTATTATTTATATTGCGTAATTGATCTCGGTTTACCAGAGCTTGGAGAAATTGTTATTGAGATTGATTTAGCATTCGTTATTTATATTCATGAATGTTGGCTTGGCGGAGATAGTAAGCGTAACTTTACGATGCGCAGACCGTTAACAGCATTTGAGTTTTTAACGCTTGATAATATATTCTTGCTTCTTTGTAAAAATTTGGAGCAATCATTCGAAAGTGTTGTTGCGATTGAACCGAAATTTGTAACGACGGAAACAGATCCGAATGCACTAAAGATTACGACAGCGAGCGATATCATTTCATTACTTAATGTAAATATGAAAACAGATTTTTGGAATACGACGGTGCGTATCGGGATTCCGTTCTTATCTGTTGAAGAAATTATGGATAAGTTAACGTCTGAAAATATTGTCGAACATTCTTCGGATAAACGTAGGAAGTACACGTCTGAAGTGGAAGTGAAAGTAAATCAAGTGTACAAACCTGTTCACGTTGCGATTGGTGAGCAGAAAATGACAATGAGTGAGATTGAACAAATTGAAGAAGGCGATATTATTCCGCTTCATACGAAAGTTTCGGATGAATTACTTGGTTATGTAGATGGAAAGCATAAATTTAATTGTTTTATTGGAAAAGATGGAACGCGTAAGGCGCTCCTATTTAAAAGTTTTGTAGAGTAGGAGGATCCATATGAAGCATGAAGTATCTCCTGTGTCATTAATGGGATTAGAAGATTTTGCAGGAAAGCGAAATGAAGCAGGCAAAGCACATATCGATACTGTTTCAGATATTTCGATTGAACTTGGTGTAAAGCTTGGAAAGTCATCTATTACGCTTGGTGATGTAAAGCAGTTAAAAGTTGGCGATGTTCTTGAAGTAGAGAAAAACTTAGGACATAAAGTAGATGTGTATTTAAGTAATATGAAAGTCGGCATCGGTGAAGCAATCGTAATGGACGAGAAATTCGGTATTATCATTTCTGAAATTGAAGCTGACAAGAAACAAGCGGCGCTTATGAAAGCGCAAAGTCAAATGCAAGATAAAGAGTAGAGGAGGAGTCATATGTCGTATATGACGACCTTATTTCAAGTCGTTTTACTGTTTGGTGCGCTCGGTTACGGTGCATATTATATGACAAAAAAGACGCGCAAACAGCAGTTTTTTAAGCAGGGTGAAAATGGCCATATTCAAGTAAAAGACGGCGTGTATTTAAATCATCAAACGAGTGCCTTTTTATTTGAAGTGGACGGAAAGCAAGTGTTCACTGTTATTAGTAATAACGGTGTGCAGTCTGTGCAATTAACCGGAACAGGAAATCAGTTTCAACAAGCACTAGAAGACGCGGTGAAGACTGAAACGAAAAAAGTAGAGGATCCATCATGAGAATAAAGAAACAGTTATCATTATTAGCCGTTATTTTCGTATTTTCTATCGTTTTTTCAATTATTTTTGTAAATCCAGCGTATGCGGCCCCGAACGGTTTTATTAATTTCGAAAATGGAAAAGAGTTTACGAGTAATTCAAGTGTACAACTATTTGCGCTCGTTACCCTTTTATCATTATCTTCTTCTATCGTTCTATTATTTACACATTTTACTTATTTTATGATCGTTCTTGGGATTACACGTCAAGGACTTGGGGTAATGAATTTACCACCAAACCAAGTGCTTGTTGGACTTGCATTATTTTTATCACTCTTTACGATGCAGCCTGTACTCGGGCAACTGAAGAGCGATGTGTGGGATCCGATGACGAAAGAGAAAATAACAGTAAGCCAAGCTGCGGAAACGACAGCTCCTATTATGAAAGAATATATGTCAAAGCATACGTATAAGCATGATTTGAAAATGATGCTGAAAGTACGCGGAGAAGAGTTGCCGAAAGATTTGAAAGATCTTTCCTTATTTACACTTGTACCATCCTTTACGTTAACGCAAATTCAAAAAGGTTTACTAACAGGGATGTTCATTTATTTAGCGTTTGTATTTATAGATTTGATTATTAGTACACTTTTAATGTACCTCGGGATGATGATGGTACCGCCGATGATTTTAAGTTTACCGTTTAAAATACTCGTTTTCGTATATTTAGGTGGATATACAAAAATTGTCGATATTATGTTTAAGACGGTCGCCTGAAGCGTTTGATGCTATGTGATAGGAGTCATATAAATGAATACGTCACCAATTATAGATATTTTCCAAACCTTTTTTTATAAAGGGGTTATGATTTTAATGCCGATTGCCGTTGTAAGTCTGATTGTCGTTATTATTATCGCGGTTATTATGGCAATGATGCAAATTCAAGAGCAAACGCTGACGTTTTTACCGAAAATGGCGAGTATTGTGCTCGTTATTATCATTTTAGGTCCGTGGATGTTTCAAGAGTTAACGATGCTTATTTTAGATTTATTTGATAAAATCCCATCGC
The DNA here is from genome assembly GCF_038005425.1 of Bacillus sp. FSL K6-0268. Lineage (NCBI taxonomy): Bacteria > Bacillati > Bacillota > Bacilli > Caryophanales > Bacillaceae > Bacillus > Bacillus sp. FSL K6-0268. Next base: position 1,692,693 of record NZ_JBBOTF010000001.1, on the reverse strand, counting down.
TATTGCGTTCGTACTAAGATAGGTGAACTGAAATGAATATGGAATTATGGGCGGCGACGTTTTTGGCGTTTTGCCGCATTACTTCATTTTTATATTTTTTACCGTTTTTCTCAGGCCGATCCATTCCAGCGATGGCAAAGGCTACATTTGGACTTGCTCTTTCAATTACAGTGGCCGATCAAGTGGATGTCTCTCACATCAAGACAGTTTGGGACGTTGCAGCTTATGCAGGAACGCAAATTGTAATTGGATTATCACTTTCAAAAATTGTAGAAATGCTGTGGAACATTCCGAAAATGGCAGGGCATATTTTAGACTTTGATATTGGTTTATCACAAGCAAGTTTGTTTGATGTAAATGCAGGGTCACAGTCCACTTTGCTATCAACAATTTTTGATATATTTTTTCTTATTATTTTTATTTCACTTGGCGGCATTAACTATTTCGTTGCCACTATTTTAAAGTCGTTTCAATATACAGAGGCGATTTCAAAATTGTTGACGACTAGTTTTTTAGATAGTCTACTCGCAACGTTATTATTTGCGATCACATCAGCGGTTGAAATTGCTCTGCCGCTTATGGGAAGTTTATTCATCATTAACTTTGTTCTAATTTTAATTGCAAAAAATGCTCCGCAATTAAACGTTTTTATGAATGCATACGTAATTAAAATTACATGTGGGATTTTGTTTATTGCGATGAGTGTACCGATGCTCGGTTATGTGTTTAAAAATATGACGGATGTATTACTTGAAGAGTATACGAAACTATTTAACTTTTTCTTAACGAAGTAGGGGGACGCGCATGGCAAAGGATAATAAAACAGAAAAGGCCACCCCGCAGAAGCGTAAAAAATCGCGTGAAGAAGGGAATATTGCCCGGAGTAAAGATTTAAATAATTTATTTTCCATACTTGTATTAGCAGTTGTCGTTTATTTCTTCGGAGATTGGCTAGGGTTTGAGATTGCGAATTCCGTAGCGGTACTGTTTAATCAAATTGGAAAAAATACAGATTCAACCGAGTATTTTTATTTAATGGGGATTTTATTACTGAAAGTATCGGCTCCGATATTAATACTCGTATATGCTTTTCATTTATTCAATTATATGATTCAAGTCGGCTTCCTATTTTCTTCTAAAGTCATTAAACCGAAAGCGTCACGTATTAATCCGAAAAACTATTTTACGAGATTGTTTAGTCGTAAAAGTTTAGTAGATATTTTGAAATCACTGTTTTATATGGGATTAATTGGTTACGTTTCGTACGTTCTCTTTAAAAAGAATTTAGAGAAGATTGTTAGTATGATTGGATTTAACTGGACAGCGTCACTCACTGAAATTATTAGCCAAATTAAATTTATCTTTTTAGCCATTTTAATTATTTTAATCATTCTTTCTATTATTGATTTCATTTATCAAAAATGGGAGTACGAACAAGATATTAAGATGAAAAAAGAAGAAGTAAAAAGGGAGCATAAAGATAATGAAGGGGACCCGCAAGTAAAAGGAAAACGAAAAAACTTTATGCATGCAATCTTGCAAGGAACAATTGCGAAGAAGATGGATGGCGCAACGTTTATTGTCAACAACCCGACTCATATTTCGGTCGTACTTCGTTACAATAAACACGTTGATGCAGCACCAATTGTCGTTGCAAAAGGGGAAGATGAGCTCGCATTATATATACGAACGCTTGCCCGTGAACAAGAAATACCAATGGTGGAAAACCGTCCGCTTGCTCGTTCTTTATATTATCAGGTCGAGGAAGATGAGACGATTCCAGAAGATTTATACGTAGCTGTAATTGAAGTTATGCGCTATTTAATTCAGACGAACGAACTTGAAGTGTAATAGCGCGTTTGGAGGAGATCTCTTTGTTTAAGATAGAGTCTGCAAGAACCTATTTTTCTATCTTTTTAGCAGCGTCATTCGTAGTGGCGCTCTTAATTCCACTTCCACCATTTATACTTGATATCATTATCGTTTTTCTACTAAGTATGTCAGTGCTTATTTATATGCGAGCGACAAGTATTAACGAGTGGGATGAATTAAAGTCATTTCCAACGATGTTGTTATTAATCGGGATTTTCCGCGTATCGATTAACGTTTCGACGACGCGAGCGATTTTGACAGATGGAAATGCAGGTCATGTTATTGAAGAGTTCGGCCAGTTCGTAATTGGCGGAAACTTATTAATTGGTATCGTTATTTTTACAGTATTAATCATATTCCAGTTTATCGTTGCAAACGGTGCATCTCGTACAGCTGAAGTAGCAGCTCGTTTTACACTTGATTCTTTACCGGGGAAACAAATGTCTATCGATGCTGATTTAAACCAGCGTATTATTTCAGAAAAAGATGCACAGGCAAAACGAAAAAAATTAAATATGGAAACAGAGTTTTACGGGGCGATGGATGGTGCCGGAAAGTTCATTAAAGGGGACGTTATTTTCGGGATTGTCATTTTATTCGTAAACATTATTTTCGGTTTAATTGTCGGCATGATGCAGCAAGGAATGAGCTTTGCAGATGCAGCTCTTCATTATACACAGTTAACTGTCGGTGACGGAATCGTAAACCAAATCGGTTCATTAATGCTTGCAATTTCAACAGGTATTATCGTAACGCGTGTATTTGACGGCTCACCGGATACAGTAACAGAAGGTATCTTTAAAGAGTTATTAGCGCATGAAGTTGTTGTATATGCACTAGGTGGTTTATTTATCGCAATGGGTATTTTTACTCCGCTACCGTTTCTACCATTCGCACTCGTTGGTGGAACGATTATCTTCTTAGGTATTCGTAATAAAAATCGAATAAAGAAAGAAAAAGAAGACGAGCTTCAAAAAGAATTAGAAATGATTCAAGGCGAAGATGAGCAACTGCAACAAGTGGAAGATTCATTCGGAGTATTTACGGATAAATATCCGATTATTGTAGAACTCGGTTTAGATTTAGCAGCACTTGTAAAGCAGAAAATTAACGGGGAAACAGCTCGTGATAAAGTTGTTCTTATGCGGAAGTCGATTATTACTGACCTTGGTATTAACGTTCCTGGAATTAACTTTAAAGATAATACGAGCTTTAGACCACGCGGACGTTACATTATTCGTATTAAAGGTGCGAAGGCAGCTGAAGGTGTTTTAAAATCAGGTTATTTATTAGCACTGAAAACACCGAACGTAATGGCTGATTTAGATGCAGAGCCAGCTAAAGATCCAATTTTCGGTGAAGATGGATATTGGATTTTAGAGCATATGGTGCAAGATGCACAAATGAAAGGCTATCAAGTGTTAGAGCCACTTAGCATATTAATTACACATTTAGATGTTGTCGTTAGACGTAATCTTCATGAATTAATTCAGCGTCAACATGTAAAAGACTTAATTAACTCGCTTGAAAATGATAATGGCGTTCTATTAGAAGAGATTAAGAAGAAAGAAATTGATTTATCACTCGTTCAAAATGTTATTAAACAACTTCTAAAAGAAGGTATTTCTATTCGTGATTTACCAACAATTATTGAAGGTATTATTGACGGCAAAGAAATTTATCAAAACCACGTTGACGGTGTGACATCATTTGTTCGTGAATGTATTTCAAAAGTTATTTGTGAAAATGCGAAAAATCCGGACGGAAAAATATATGCAGCGCTCTTCTCTGATTCAATTGAGTTAGATGCGGATGTTGTGAATAATTCATATCAAGGTTACTTATTAAACTGGGATTTAGATTTAGAAACACGTGTCGTTGAGCAAGTGCAGCGCGTCTTTAAGCAAGCACGTTTAATGGGAAGAGAACCAGTGTTATTAACACGTAGAAAAGATTTTAGATTTGCGATCGTAAGACTGCTAGAACGTTATCAAGTGGAAGCACAAGTACTTTGTATTAGCGAATTAGCACCAGAAATTGTTGTGGATCAAATTGCCTATATTGAATAGTAGGGGGTGAAGTAATGGAAAGTACAGAAAAGAAAGAAGCGTTAATGCGAATAAAAGCAGCTTCGAAAAATGAATTGTATCGAAAGTTATTTGACCAATATGGTACAGATTATTATTACGTTGTCGATGAAAGTGTAAAACGAAATATACCGTTTTTCTGGAAAAAGGATTATGAAATGTTAGTTGCTTTTCCAGAAGAAAAACAGGAAGAAGTGAATGAAGGTACAGCTCAATTTCATGAACAGTTAATGGATGTTGTGAATGATCCTTCAGAACAAATTGTGAAGGCGAATGGAATTCAATCAGTACTGCACAATTTAGAAAACGTAACGACTTCTATGTCATACGCGGCGATGCAAACAGGAAATAGTGAAGAATGGGCAAGAAAAAAAGAGAAACTATTAAAGCTGTTCGAAAAAGGAATTGTCGTTGTGAAACCGACGAAAGAAGCGGAAGTAACGAAAAAGAAAAAAGTTGTGAAACAAGTCGTTCAGGTAAAGAAAGAAGAAGTAGCTCCAAAGAAAGAAAATCAAGAATCTGTACCGTTTATTATTCAAAAAGTAATTCGGATGCTAGAACAAAACGATGTAGAACAATATTTCATTTATGCATATGCTGAAAAGTTAAAAATAAAGTTTGAAAATGCAACGATGATTACAGAAGAAGAAGTTATCAGGTACATATTGGAAGATATGAAATCTCATTTTAATACGGAAAACGTCTTTGAAAAAGAAGTACAAACAATCGCATTAATCGGTCCAACTGGCGTTGGTAAAACGACGACACTCGCGAAAATGGCATGGCAATTTCACGGTAAGAACAAAACAGTTGGTTTTATAACGACAGATCATTCTCGCATAGGGACAGTGCAGCAATTGCAAGATAACGTAAAGACAATTGGATCGGAAGTAATTGCTGTGCGTGATGAGGCTGCAATGACAAGAGCGCTTACGTATTTTAAAGAAGAAGCACGCGTCGATTATATTTTAATTGATACAGCCGGAAAAAATTATCGTACGTCAGAAACAGTGGAAGAAATGATTGAAACGATGGGACAAGTAGAACCAGATTATATTTGTTTAACGTTATCAGCTTCGATGAAAAGTAAAGATATGATTGAAATCATTACAAACTTTAAAGATATTCATATAGATGGTATTGTGTTTACAAAATTTGATGAAACAGCAAGTAGTGGCGAATTGTTGAAAATTCCAGCAGTATCATCAGCTCCTATTGTATTAATGACAGATGGCCAAGACATAAGGAAAAATATACATATCGCTACAGCTGAACATTTAGCGAAACAAATGTTACAAACATCGTAGAAAAGAGGTGAAGAATAAGGCGCTTGCCTTATTCAAACGAATATGAACGGTCTTTATATAGGTTCTATGGGTATGATGAATTACATGCAGCGTATTAATGTTCATTCGAATAACGTTGCAAATGCTCAAACGACAGGATTTAAAGCAGAAAATATGACGTCTAAAGTATTTGATGTACAAGACACATATCGCCGAGGAGATGGGGCGGTAACAAATATCGGTTCGGTCGATTACGCTGTAGTACCAGCTGCAACACATGTGAATTTAGTACAAGGAAATATACAAATGACAAATAGCGCTACAGATTTCTTTTTAGATGACGGCGCGGCCGGCACAACATCATTTTTCGTTACTTCTAAAAATGATGAAACGTTTTTAACGAGAGATGGTAGTTTCACATTAAATAGTGATCGTTATTTACAAACATCTTCAGGTGCTTTCGTAATGGGAGAGAATAATGAGCGTATTCGTATTCCGGAAGGAGCAAAGGTTGCTGTACAAGCAGACGGTACATTATATGATGAAGTAACACAAAATAATATTGCTCGTTTACAAACAAAAACAGTAGATGCCGAAACGAATGCTCGTCTCGTGCAACGTGAGAACAAAAGCTTTACACTAGCAGAAGGAAACATTGCTAATTTACCGAACGGAACAGGAATAGTAAAAAATCATATGCTAGAAAATTCAAATGTTGATATGACGAAAGAGATGGCAGATCTTATGACGGATCAAAAAATGATTCAAGCATCACAGCGTGTTATGACGTCATTTGATAAAATTTATGAAAAAGAAGCGAATGAAATATTGAGATAAAAGACTTCCAAAAGTGGGAGTCTTTTTTGTTATTGCTTTTATTACAGTTACATCATAAAATGATAATGATTATCAATATCATTTTATCTATTTTCATAAGAATAGAATTTCATAATGACAGCAACATTTGTTTAACTAAGTGAATTAAAAACAAGGGGATGGTGTATATATGTCTACAAAGAATCAACTTTGCATTGGATTATGTTTAATTTCTAGAAAGAAAGAAGAATTGAATGAGTTTAATTCCGGAATTGATGAACAAGTAGAGTTGGCACTACAGGCAGAAAAGGCTAAGTTAGATTTTGTTTTTAAAGCCGATTATTTAGTGGCGCACCCAGATTTAATTGCTCGTAATAAAGGGAGTGTCATTTTAGACCCGACGTTACTGTTTACTGCTATTGCGTACGCAACTGAAAAAATTGGAGTCGTTACAACCGATTCAACTTCATTTTATCCACCATATATATTAGCAAGGCAATTACAATCGTTACACTGGATTAGTAACGGCCGAGTAGGGTGGAATATTGTTACATCAATTGACGGTGCTGAAAACTTTGGTGAGGAAGGGATGCCATCATCTGAGGAGAGATATGCGAAAGCAGCAGAATGTACAGAGTTAGTAAGAAAACTTTGGAGGAGTCATCCTTATGAAGTGTTGAAAATAGATAACACTGAAGTTATTAGAGAGATGGCCAAGCCAATTGAACATAGTGGTGAATATTTTGAGGTAAAAGGTCCGCTGAATATCCCACAGCATATATCAGGAGAAATGCCATTATTTCAAGCCGGTGCTTCAGAGTCTGGTCGGAATTTTGCTGCTTCTGTTGCAGATGCAATTTTTGCTGCAACGCCAGATGTAGAGTCAGGTATTGAACTTCGTCAAGATTTAAGAAGAAGAGCAGAACAGCATGGCCGGAAGCAAGATGCTATACGCGTATTACCTGGATTATATTTCTTTATAGGTGATACATATGAAGAGGCGCTAGAAATGCATAGACAAGCTCATCAACATCTCACAAAAGAGAAGAGATATGCGTTACTTGAAATGGTTCTCGGATTAGATGCGAGAGGGATTCCGCTAGAAAGTAAAATTACCGAAGAGATGCTGCCAAGTCGGGATCAAACTGTACGTAGTAAAACACATGCAGAATTATTACGGCATTTCATTATTAAAAATGAACCAACAGTTGAACAAATATTAGAGCGACCAGAAGTTGTTGGATCGGCTCATTGGGTTGCGGTTGGTACACCAAAAGACGTTGCGAAGCAAATTATGGATAGGTTTGAGGCCGGAGCGTTAGATGGATTTATTGCTATTCCAGGAGGACCTCCCAAGTCACTAAATCTATTCTTTAGTGAAGTCATTCCTTTATTTGTGAAGGCGGGAGTATTTAGGGAAGAGTATACAGGTTCTACTTTACGGGAGCATTTGGCGGGAAACATGTTAAATACTTTACAGTTAAAATAAATAATAGCATGTAGAAAAAAGCCTTATTATAAAAGGCTTTTTTTATTTAAAATTAAAAATTCTGAAATATAAGTTGACTGTATGAATATTATTTTTTATATTAGTAGGTATAACTATAACTACTAAAGAGGTGAGAGTATGAAAACGGCATTATATTTAGAAGATGCATACAAAACGAGTTGCGAGACAGAAGTGATAAGAGTGGAAGGGAATAAAGTATTTGTAAAAGAAACAGTTTTTTATCCAACTGGTGGAGGACAGGAATGTGATACGGGTGTCATTGTACAAGATGGGTCTGTATTTGAAGTTGAAAAAGTAAAGAAGGAGCAGGGAGAAATAGTTCACTATATAAAAGATGAAGCTCAAGTAAAATTAGGTCCAGTTAAATTAGAGATTAATTGGGAAAGACGTCATAATTTAATGCGTCATCACTCTTTACTGCATCTTATCGGAGCTGTAGTTTATGAAAAGTATGGAGCTCTATGCACCGGAAATCAAATTTATCCTGATAAAGCACGTATCGATTTTAATGAGTTACAAGAGTTATCGAGCGTGGAAGTAGAAGAAATTGTTGAGGAAGTGAATAAACTTATTAAGCAAAATAAAGAAATTTCCACTCGTTATATGAGCCGCGAAGAAGCAGAAAATGCTGTAGGAATGATTAAAACAGCAATCAATCTCCTGCCAACTACTATCCAAGAAATCCGCATTGTTACAATTGAAAACTTAGACGAACAAGCTTGTGGAGGCACACATGTGAAAAATACGAGTGAAATAGGAACACTTGTTATTGATAAAGTAAAAAGTAAAGGGAAGCAAAATCGCCGTTTTGAAGTAAGAGCGATTTAGATTGTGAGGGGTTACCGATGGATGAAATTATAAAGGAATTACAAAAGTTAGGATTTTCCCAATATGAATGTAAAGCGTATATTGGATTGTTAAAACATTCCCCAGTAACTGGCTATGAAGTGAGTAAACAAACAGGAGTACCTCGTTCTATGATTTACGAGGTACTCGGTAAGTTAATGGATAAAGGAGCAGTGCATATTGTACCTTCTGAACCAGTTAAATATGTACCAGTACCAGCTACCGAATTAATGAATCGAATGCGAAAAGACTTTGAAAAGTCCTTTGAATTTTTAGATGAGAAATTAAATTGTTTAGAACAAGAGCGACAAATAGATGTAATTTCGCATATTCGCTCAAATGATCGTGTTTTAAAAGAAATATGCAATATAATTAATAGGGCAAAGGAAGAATTATGGATTTCTGTATGGGAAGATCAAGTGCATGAAATTGAGCCATACATTTATCAAAAGGAAGAGGAAGGCGTACATATATTTTCAATCTTATTTGGAGCTCCAGAAACAAAAATAGGAGCGACGTTTCACCATAATTATATGACGCCTCACGTTGTTGAAAAGAGAATGGGTGGTCATTTAACTGTTATTGCGCGTGATGGAGAGGAAGTATTAATTGCGAACTTCTCAAATGATAGCACTTCATGGGCCGTTACAACGTATGACCCAGCGCTAGTTCTCGTTGCTACAGAGTATGTGCGGCACGATATTATGGTTGAAGAAATCACGAAGGAATTTGGAGCTGATAAGTTAGATACGTTATGGCGTGAAAATATAGATTTAGTTCATGTCGTAACAGGAAAACGAACTTTAGAAGGAATGGAGGATGATAGAGATGAGTAAAGCTCAGGCACATGTAGCTTTGCAGAGCGATGATACATTTCAGCAAGGAGTAAAAGATTGTTTACCAACTGTATTTGGTTACTTGAGCATCGGTATAGCAGCTGGTGTAATTGCAAAAACAGCAGGTTTTTCTATCATTGAAATTGCATTTATGTCCACTTTAATTTATGCAGGTTCTGCCCAATTTATATTAGCTGGTATGTATGCAGCCGGTGCTCCTGCTTCCGCAATTATTTTTACTGTATTTTTTGTTAACTTGCGCCACCTTCTTATGAGTGCTGCACTCGCGCCGTACTTTACGAAAATTCCTCTATTTAAAAACTTAATCATCGGTTCGCAAATTACAGATGAAACTTTCGGCGTTGCAGTGCAACACGCGGCGCAAAAAGGATATTTAGGTGAAAGATGGATGATCGGGCTTAACGTAACAGCGTATTTAAATTGGATTCTTGCTACTATTATTGGTGGACTGTTTGGTGAGTGGATACCAGATCCACATACATACGGGATGGATTATGCATTACCAGCGATGTTTATTGGATTATTTGTTCTTCAGCTCATAAGTAGTAAACCAAAACTAGCAATTCATTTAAGTGTTGCAATTGTAGCGATTATCATCGCATACGTTTCACACCTATTTATGCCAGATAGTATAGCGGTTATTATCGCAACCTTACTAGCTGCGACGATTGGAGTGGTGATTGAAAAATGGAAATGAGATTAGATGTATTATTACTTTTATTAGCAGCAGGAGCTGTTACACTCGTGCCACGTATTTTACCTCTACTCGTATTTAGCAAACTACAAATTCCTGACTGGGGTTTAAAATGGTTAAATTACATACCAATTGCGATATTAGCAGCACTTTTAGCACAAGTTTTATTTATGCATGAGACGATGCAGTGGGATTATCTTATTGCAGCAATTCCCACATTTCTTGTAGCGATATATACTCGTAGTTTATTAGGTACAGTATTAACGGGAGTGGTTGTGATTATTTTGTTACGTTTCTTTTTCTAAAAAGGATTACGCTCATATAATAGCGAAAGGTGTAATAACATGAAAAATATAGGGGTGGTGTTATGATACTTTTAACGATAGGAGCAATTTTGTTAACGTTTTTTATTTTCTTTATTATCGGCTTTATTACGTTTATGATGTTTGTTGATAAGGCGACACCTCAAATATATTATACACCTTGTGAATCAGTGACAGTGACAGTGAAAGCTAAAGGTAAAGATAGAAGGAAGAAAAGTTGAATGTTGGCTTTTCTTCCTTCTTCTATTACATCCCTGAAATAACTAACAACAATAACCCAAATAAAAAACTAATAAAGTTTCACTTTACAAGAAATGAATCTATTACATTGTATGCTTGTTTTGTAGAGTGCCCGTTATATTTTTCAGTGTACGGATTTAGAAATCCATGTTCACCGTGTAGTTGTTGTATTTCTAGTAAAGGATTTTTTTGTTGCTGCAATGTTTGAATTAAAGAGGATACTGAAAAACTAGCTTCTTTTTCAGGAAATATAAGTAGTGTAGCGCATGTAGGCTTTATGTGAACATAGTCGCGTATACGAGAACCGTAACATCCGATGATAAAATCTATTTTCGGATTGTTACTACATAGCCATGAGATGGTAGCTCCAACACTAAAGCCGATAAGTCCAATATGTGTATAATTGCTTGAAAGGGTATTGATGAATGCTTCAATTTGGTCTTTTCCATCATTAAATCCAATATGATTTACAAAATGTTCATATGCTTTTTCTTCATCACGATAATGAAATGCGTGTTGTAAGTGCAGAAAATTAGGACAGAATACGTCAATATGAGATGAAGTAAATTGCTCGGTAACGTGATGCATATGGTCGTTCACACCATATATTTCATGAACAATAACGAGAGCTAATTTTTCCTTCATAGTTATATTGTGCCTCTTTGAAACTTAAATTCTTTCTCAACAAGGCAAATACGCAGATGGAAGTTTTCATACCATTGCTCACGACCTCTTTTTTTCGCTTCTTTATGTAAGGCGTTCTTCTTCCAATTTTCAATTGCATCAAGTGATTCCCAATAAGAAATTGTTATTCCGAGCCCAGAATTACCTCGTGCACTTTCTACACCTAAAAATCCAGGTTGTTGCTTTGCAAGTTCCTCCATTGTTTCGGCAACGGTATTATAGTCTGTTGTATCATTTGATAAATTAGAAGTGAATATCACGGCATAATAATGACTCATTTTTTGTGAAGTATTTTTCATATACATTCCCCCCTTTAATAAGTATTTTAGCATGTAAAAAAGAAAAGAAGCACGACGCTTCTTTTCTTTTTTACGCTGTGAATTTTAATCCAGCATATATTTTACGACCCTTTTTTTGAATCCAACATACTTGTGCATTTTTCTTTTGAATATTACGTTCTTCCATTGTTACTTGTATAATTTGGTCAATCACAAGAGGGATGTTCGTTTGTACTTGGCACCCACCTGTACTATAGTCGATAATGGTCGCTTCAATCGGCATCCCATTCATATGCAATGTTCCAGGAGACATCAGTTGCTCACGTATATGTTGCCTGCGAAATTGTCTTGGTGCTTTTTTTGTGTTTTTTATGAAAGATGCAATTGCTAGTGTAAGAAATGCTTTATCGTACACCTTTTCCACCCGGTCATTAACCGGTTTACTAAATAGATGAAGAATGAGTTTACAATATTGCTCATGGGATACATCATCAAATGATACACCAACTTGTACAGAACTTTCTTGTCTCCGAATCCATTTTTTTGTACTATAAATCTTTTCTACCTCGCCAAAAGATAGCATATAGGAAGATAGACTTGATAAAGTTTCAAATGGAATGGAGGAATCTAATTCAAAACGTGCCCCCGTTTCACTAATATCAAGGATATTGCAAGAAATGATCATATCTTCGGCATATAAAGTACCTGGTAAATTTACTACGAAACGTTCTGAATTTCGAAAACGCGGTCTTTCAAATGCTACAAATAGTGAAGTGACAATAGCTATCCCGTTGTATAGTAACCAGAAAATGTTAATATATAAGCTCTCTCTTTCAATATAATATTGCTCAGGGTATAAGAGCATAAGTGTTGCTCGAATAAGTGCAATAATTGTTAAAATGAGTAATATGAGATGAGGGATGCTTGCAATCCATAAAAAATGCCTTGTATTATTTTGAACTCCCTTTCTTGTCACATGAAATTGAAACTTTTTACGTAAGAAAATTTCTGATAAAATAGCAAATCCCATATAAGGAGCCATAGCAACTTCGTACACATGACTCCACGTAGTTGTTCGTTTTTTATTAGAAACAGCTTTGAAAATAAGCTGTGATGTTAAAAAGGCAGGTGCCCAGAACATAAATAAGTGCATGAAATTAATTTCTAAACTATAAATATCAAATACTAAAAATAATAGCGGTGCTAATAAAAATATCATTTTATAAACACCGAAAAACCAATAATGAATTCCATCTGCATATAAAAGACGCTGCATAAAAGATAATCCTTTTATAGTGAAAGGATTCCATTTTTTTACGACTTGAATGTTCCCTCTACACCAGCGGTCCCGTTGTTTTAATAAATCACTAAATGTTTCTGGGGATAATCCAACAGCTAGTGTTTCATTGACAAATATAGTCTCCCATTTGTTAGCTTGTAGTAGCATACCAGTTGCCATATCTTCAGTAATAACTCCAGTCGCAAATCCTCCAATTTCTTCAAGCGCGGTGCGGCGAAATAGGGCGTTACTACCAACATACATCGTAGCATTAAAGCGATCTTTCCCTTCTTCTAACTGGCGCATAAAGAAATCTTGTTCATTGGCGATGTTATCTTCAAAAAACAAATTATATTGGAAAGGATCAGCATTATAAAAAACTTGTGGTGCTTGAACGAATACAACATTATTTTTAGAAAAATATCCAATCGTTCGCTCTAAAAAGTTAGCTCGTGGTATCATATCGGCATCCATTGTTACGATAATATCACCTTTTGAATGAAGCATCGCATGATTTAAATTTCCAGCTTTTGCATGCTTGTTTTCGGTGCGAGTTATGTGATGAACAGAAAAATCTGCCGCAAGTTGCTTTACACTTTCACGGCGCCCGTCGTCACAAATATAAATGTTTAGTAACTCTTTCGGATAAGTAATCAACGTACAACCAGCTACAGTACGTTTTAACAAATCGATCGGTTCATTGTAAGTGGCAATAAATATGTCGACAGTAGGTAGTTTTTCAAAAGTGGATAATGGTACTTCTTTCCGTTTATATGGTTTCCATGAAACAATGCTAAAAACGATAGATTGTAAGTAACCAGCCCATTCTGTAATTAACAATATAATACCAGCGATAATACTTATGAGATTAATAGTTGGTAACGAATAAAAAGTTCGCCAAATAAGATAAATAGCATTACAAATGAGAAATAGAATAATAAGTAATTTTTTTGACCATAAATATTTGTGTGCAAGGGCGTAAGTAATAATGATTACGAAAAAAATAATACCTAAACCTTCGTATATAGAGAGGCTCATACAATTCCTCCTTTATGTATAGAGTGGGAAATAGAAAAAAATTTATATTATTCATCTATAAAGATTTAATTATTTCCAGAGTATAAAATATCACAAAATATAGGGTTAGAGTATAAAATTTACATTTTCTTATTATAAGCTTAAAAAATTAGAAGAAATAATAGTTGTATTTTTGATTCATAAGAAAAATGCCACTTCAAAAGAGAAGTGGCATTTCTTATATTTCCTCTAAGCTATTAACTGGAACAGTTAATTCGCGTCCTGGGTTTTTTACTTCATATATGCGGGCGGTTTCATTGCTTTCATCGACGTGTTGAATCATAACAGGCATGCCTTGAAAACTGACATTGGCTTGTTCCGCTGACACAGAAAGCTCTATTGCACGTTGTATATTCATTTATATTCCTCCCATCATTATTATCTTTGCTAAAAAAGAGGAATAATATACCATTTTGAGACATTCTTAAAGTTTTTGTATTATTTGTAATGTTTCTTTAATAAATGAAGTGAAGATGGAATCAGGATAGGACTGTACGATTTCATATGCTTCTGTTACTTCTTCAAGAGCTCTTTTTTTATCATTAAGTTTGACATAACAAAGAGCACGATATGCCCCAGCTGTTGTAAGCCGTGCGTGATCAAGTGGATGGTTTATATAATCTGGTATGATAGCACGTTGTAATGTTTTTAAAGCTTCTTCGTATTGTTTTAAACCATACAAAGCTTTTCCTTTTTCAAGATAATACGATCCATCATCTTGAAAAATTCGCTCATCTTTTAGTTGTTCTCGAAATTGTTCTACATGTTCTAATGCAATAGTATATTCATGAGTAATTGTGTTGTAGTAGTAAGCTTTTAAAAGATTAATAACCGCTGCAGATAAAGTATCTTCTGTAAAAATGGCAAATTGCTCTGATTTTTTTATGTAATGTAAATATTGTTCTTTATCAGCCGTTAGGACTTTTTGGTAAGATAAAATACGGTAAAATTCATCTGTTTTATAATACACTTGATGTTTTTTTGAAAATGCAAGCGCATCTAAAATGACACTTTCACATTGTTCGTAATTACCATATGCAAGAAAAATAATCGCCTCATATAAATATAACTCGATATGTATAATGAGATCCATTTCTAAATGTTTCTCTTCATAGTCATTTCGGATGCTAGCAATGAGTTGTAAACATTCAGCATACTTTTTACGTGTGAATATCGTAAAGGATAATTTTAATTTTGTTTCCGTACTTTCCCGGTATAACGTATATTTTTCAAAAATAGAAGTAGCCTTTTCCACGTAATGTTCAATATTGTAATCTTTCATTTTAGCCGCAGCTGTTACAAATTGTTTATATAAACGAGCGGTATTCAAAGTAGGAGGTAGCTCTTTTTGAACGATAGGTAGTAAGATCTCATATACTTCATCGTACTTATTTGCTTTTATTAGTTGTTCCATTTGTTGAATGAGTTCTATCTTTTCCACATCATCATCTTCTAGTAAAAAACTCGTTTCGCATCCAAGTTTTTCAGCAATATATTGTAATGTTTTCATGGAAGGTGTAGCTTTTCCGTTTTCAATTTGGCTTAGCATACTTTTTGTCAGCTCTGAACCTGCTAAATCAGTTTGAGTAAGCTTTTTTTCTTTTCGTAACGTTTTAATTTTTGCACCGAGAGTAGCCATTATATGCTCCTTTATAATTTAAAAGTTAAATACAATTAAACTTTTTATTGTAAAAATTGGAAAGTTGATTATATAATAAGTTTAACACAATTTAACTTTTAAGGGGAGAGTGTCATAATGGGGGATATAAATATAGGTCAAAATGATTGGAAAATGAAGATTGCAACGAGAAATATTATTTTAATGATGATTGGAAAAATGACGTCCTTGTTAGGAGCGGGTATTTATACGTTTGCAATGGGATTATACGTATTAAAGACAACGGGTTCAGGAATGGGGTTTGCAACTACGCTTATTTGCGGATCGATTCCAAGGCTGATCTGTGGACCGATTGCTGGTGCTGTAGCTGACCGTGTTAATCGAAAATGGCTTGTCATCGGTATTGATTTGTTAAGTAGTTTAACAATGCTTATTATGTTTATCCTTGCAACTACTTTTGGGCCATCACTTCTGTTTATTTATGTTTCAGCAGCATTATTATCAATTTGTGCGAGTTTTTATTCTGTTGCATTAACTTCATCTATTCCAAGTTTAGTAGATGAGGGACGTATTCAAAAAGCGAGTGCTTTGAACCAGACGGCAGCATCTTTATCAAATATTTTAGCACCGATTATTGGTGGAGTTGTATTTGGTTTCTTTTCAATTAAATCGTTTTTCCTGCTAAATAGCATTACATTCTTTTTAGCGGTAATTGTACAATTATTTATCGTATTCGATTTATATAAAAAAGACATGGCTGAAAGTAAAGAGCATTTCTTGACAAGTATAAAAGAAGGGTTTTCATATGTAAAAAGACAGCATGAAATATATGGTTTAATGAAAATTGCAGTAGGGGTAAACTTTTTTGCGAGTGCACTTTTCGTTTCACTTCCATATATTATTGTTCAAAATTTGCATCTATCTTCGAAGCAACTCGGTGTTGTAGAGGGAATGTTAGCAGTTGGGATGTTAATTGGTGCAATTGCGTTATCAGTACGTAAAGAAGTGAATAATCCGTTTCGCTCTGTTTATATTGGGTTGTTTTTATTTGCGAGCTTGAGTTTATGTACAGTGTTTCCATTAGTAGTCACCATTCCGAAAGTAGCAAGTTTTATTTACTATATCGCTTTTATGATGTTAACTGGTATATCAATGATGGTTGTAAATATTCCGATGCAAGTACATTTGCAAAAGACGACAAATCCCAATTATTTAGGACGCGTTTTCGGCTTACTTGAAACAATTTCTACTGCAATCGCACCACTCGGTATGATTGTGTATGGATTATTATTAGATATGTTGCCAACTAGCATTGTTATGATGACATTAGGCGGAGGCTTATTGTTAGTTGTATTAGTAGGAGTAAAGAAGCATGTAATGAAAAAGCAAGTGGATGTGTCTGCCTAAAAGGAAATTTGACTTAACGAAATAAAAATGACCGAATTAGTATTTTAGTTTTTGAAACTCTTTTTCATGTATGTTAAAGTAAAGTGAGCTTGCAAAGAAAAGGAGACAACAGCATGAAAAAATTAAATTTTGTTATGCTTTTTCTATTAATCGTAATGGCTGGATGTAGCAATTATGACACATATATTGAAACAGGTATGCAATCATTGAAAGATGAAAAGTATAGTGATGCAACAATGTGGTTCGAAAAAGCAGAAAAAGAGAAATCAGGAAATGAAGCGAAATCATATAAAGAAGTTGCTGAGAAAATGGATCACGGGGCAACAGTATTAAAAGACGGTAAGTATTTAGAAGCGAAAGACATTGCAAATGAAGTGTTACAAAAGAAAAAAGATGATGCACTTGAAAAAGCTGTAACATCAAATGCAGAGAATATGCTTCAAAAAGCAAAAGATGTAGAAGAGAAAGTGAATGAAAGAGTAGCAAAGCGTAGAAAGGTAGAAGAAGAAGGAATCGATAAAATTATTAAAGCTGTCGATAGTATAGATGAAGTGAAAGAAAAAGAGAAGAAAGTATCAGAAGCATTAGATAAGGCTGAAGAGGCGCAAGCAAAAATTGAGGCAAAGAAAAATAAATAGATTTATAGTGTAAAAGGCTGTCGTGCATAACGACAGCCTTTTAATTTTTTGTTGCAAATGAATGGATGCTCTGTAGTAAAAAAGAAATGATTTTAGAATTCCATCTGTCCTCATGATGAATCGTATAAATATTACGCTGAAATTCAAATTCTGGGATTGGTATATAGCATAGCTCATTTCGTTGTATTTCTTGCTCAATAGCAAGTTTAGAAATAAAGGCAATTCCATTACCATATTTTAAAATTTGTTTCATCGTTTCTAATGAGTCTAATTCAATTTCTGATTGGAATGTAATGTTATGAACTGACATCCATTTTGTAAGTAAATCTCTCGTTGTAGATGGATTACGATGCAATAGTATGCGTTCCTTTTCGATATTTTGTAACGATACATTTTCTTTCTTTGAAAAATGATGTTCTTTGGAAAAGGCAAGAACAAGTGTATCAGGTATTATATTCGTTTGTTTTAAAAGTGGTTCATCAAATGGAGCAGCGGAAATTATCCCAAGATCGATTTCGTGATTTTGTAGCATCATTCGAATTTCAGGGGCTGTTTTAACTAGTAGCGTTATTTTTATATTGGGAAATTCACATTGAAATTCATGAACGACTTCTGGCAAAAGATAAGTCGCTGGTACATAACTAGCGCCGATTGTTATAGCACCTTTATTAAAATCTTTAAACTCTTGCGTGACACGTCTAGCTTCTTTCATAAGTGCATCTATTTTAGAAGCATAATGGTGCAAAGCCTCACCAGCCTCTGTTAAGAAATACCTTCCAGAACGTAATTCGAATAAAGACACACCGAGTTCTTCTTCTAAGCTTTTTATATGAAATGTAATAGTTGGTTGTTTAACGCCAAGTTTTTCTGCAACAATTGTAAGCTTTTTGTATTTCTTAATAAGTACTACAATTTCTAATTTTAAGAGATTCATTATGAATTGCCGCCTTTTTTATTTTAACTATAGAAAAAATCTATAGAAATAAATAGTTTATTAGAAGTTTTTTAATTTAATCTTTACAGTACATTAACATTCAGTATAAATCTTCCATATAGAATGAAAGCAGGTTAAGAATGAGGGGAGAGAGGTGAAGCAATGGATATTACAATTAGTGGATTAGAAAAGACATTTGGAAAAACACAGGCGTTAAAGCCGTTGCAGATTGTAATGAAACAAGGGGAATTCACTACACTTTTAGGACCTTCGGGGTGTGGGAAAACGACTTTACTTAGAATGATAGCAGGGCTTGAAGAACCGGATAAGGGAGAAATATATTTTGGAGACCAGTGCATGTATTCTGCTGCAAAAAAGATAAAGACATCTCCTCATGAACGGAATATCGGTATGGTATTTCAAGATTTTGCTTTATGGCCGCACATGACTGTTTTTGACAATGTTGCATTTGGTTTAAGGGCTACAAAGCAAACAAATCATTTACGAGAAAAAGTAGAAGATGCGATAAAGCGAGTTCGCCTGCAAGGTATGGAGAAAAGGTATCCACACGAACTTTCTGGTGGACAGCAACAACGTGTCGCATTCGCTAGAGCAATTGTAACAAAACCTCATTTTATTTTATTTGATGAACCGCTAAGTGCACTCGATGCAATTTTGCGAGAAGAAATGAGAATAGAGCTTATGGATATCGTTCATTCCATTGGTTTAACTGCACTGTATGTCACTCACGATCAAACAGAAGCAATGTCAATGTCAGACCAAATTATTGTCATGAAACAAGGAGAAGTATTACAAAAAGGAACACCGGAAGATATTTATGTGAAACCGTCTCATGAATTTGTTGCCAAATTTGTTGGTAAGGCGAATTGGCTTGTAGAGGGTAAAAAAATGGTTCGTCCAGAGCATGTGAGCTGGACGAAAAATGAAGTGTGCGAAATGTATACAGGTGAAATTAAGCACGTTACATATGTAGGAGAACGGTATGAAATAAAAGTAAACATGGGGGCACTCGGAATATGGACAGCTTATCACAATAGTAAATTAAGCATCGGTAAACCAGTATCGTTATATGTGCCAAAAAAATGTATTCATCATATAGGGGGAGAATCGTATGAAGAAATTCAGTTCGCTTAAGTCTTTATTTGTATGTACTTTATTATTTTCGGCTGTAGTAACAGGGTGTAGTTCAAAGACAGGCAATGCAGATGCAAAAAGTAAAAATACGAATGAAAAGAAAATTGTTGTATATAGTGCAGGGCCAAAAGGGTTAGCAGAAAAAATTCAAAAAGACTTTGAAAAGAAAACAGGTATAAAAGTAGAAATGTTTCAAGGAACAACAGGTAAGATTTTAGCGAGAATGGAAGCTGAAAAGAAAAATCCAGTCGTTGATGTAGTCGTACTTGCATCATTACCAGCGATGGAAGGATTAAAGAAAGAGGGTCAAACGTTAGCTTATAAAGAAGCGAAACAAGCTGATAAGCTGCGTTCTGAATGGTCAGATGATAAAGGACATTATTTCGGGTATAGTGCTTCAGCATTAGGGATTGTGTACAATACAAAAAATGTGAAGACAGCGCCTGAAGATTGGAGCGATATAACGAAAGGGGAATGGAAAGGAAAAGTGAATCTTCCAGATCCAGCACTTTCAGGTTCAGCTTTAGACTTTGTAACAGGATATGTGAAAAAGAATGGAAAAGATGGATGGAATTTATTTGAACAGCTTAAGAAAAATGAAGTTACAGTAGCAGGAGCAAATCAAGAAGCTTTAGATCCAGTAGTAACAGGTGCGAAAGATATGGTAATTGCAGGTGTTGATTATATGACGTACAGCGCAAAAGTAAAGGGTGAACCGGTTGATATCGTATATCCAAAAAGCGGAACAGTTATTAGCCCACGTGCAGCGGGGATTATGAAGGATAGTAAAAATGTAGAGGGTGCAAAAGAGTTTATTGATTATTTATTATCAGATGATGTGCAAAAACAAGTTGCTAAAGCGTATTTATTGCCAGGTAGAACAGATATAAAAGCTGAAAATAGACCGAATGTAGAAGAGATTCCAGTATTAAATATTGATTGGAAAACAGTTGAGAAAGAGCAAGATGAAATAGGAAAACAATTTAAGAAAGTATTTCAATAAGATGGTGATTCCATGGTAAATCGATTCATATCAGTAAGACAAGTTGGAATGACGGTAGCGTTATTACTTGTGGCGATGTTAATCGTCATTCCGCTTTTTCTCATTTTATTTTCTAGTATATATGAAAATAGCAGCTGGAACTTTTTAAAGCCTTTTGAAGTGATGCAGAGTGGTGGATTAGCTGGGATTTTTCTAAACTCGATGCTTCTAGGTGTACTCGTTGTAATAGGAGCTACAATATTTGCATTTCCATTGGCGTTTATTATGAGCAAAACAGATGTAGGAAAGTATAGTAAGTTAGATATTGTTTTTATGATTCCATTTATGACACCGCCGTATATTGGATCAATGGGCTGGATTTTGTTCATGCAACCTAACGGCTATTTTGAACAATTTTTTCCGATGCTAAAGACAGTTTCATCATCGTTTTTTAGTTTAGGAGGTATGGTCTTAATTATGAGTCTGCATTTATTCCCATTCCTTTATTTCATGCTGAAAAACACGTTACTTCAGATTGGGAGTAGTAAAGAAGAAGCTGCAGCAGTTCATGGCGGAAGTTTTCTCTATCGTTTAAGAAAAATAATATTGCCGTTATTAGTATCAAGTTATGTAATGGGTGCTTTACTCATTTTCGTAAAGACGATTGCTGAATTTGGAACACCGGCTACATTCGGACGTAGAATAGGATTCCACGTGTTAACATCAGAAATCCATAAATTTATTTCGAGTTGGCCAATTGATTTTAGTAGTGCAACAGCATTATCTTCTTTATTACTTAGTGCTTGTATGCTCATTTGGTATATGCAAAATGTATTGAATCGAAAGTATTCATATGCAATGGTTAGTGGAAAAGGTGTGAAATCTAAAAGATATACTTTGTCTATATTTACGCGCGTTGTAGCATGGATGTATGTAATTGGTTTATTAATCGTATCAATTGGAATTCCATACTTTTCTATACTGATTGCTTCTTTGTCAAAATTAAGAGGCGGCGGTTTACATGTAAATAACTTTACAACAAGCCATTATGAGGCATTGTTTACAATGGGATCTCCGGGATTAGAGGCTTTATGGAATAGTTTTCTTTTTTCACTCGTAACAGCGATTATTGCGGTAATGATTGGAGTCTTTTTGGCACTTATGATTCGAAAGGGGAAAAAAAACTCTGAAAAATGGCTCGATATGTGCGGTATGTTACCCAATATGGTACCAGGAATCGTTATGGTTGTAGGTCTTATTCTATTTTGGAATTCACCATATATGCCCCTGTCAATTTACAATACACCAGTCATGGTTATCGTAACGTATGTTGTGCTGTTTTTACCTTACACGGTGCAATATGTAAAATCATCACTCGGACAAATTGATGATTCTCTCATGCAGGCAGGAAGTGTTTTTTCGGGAAATTATATTTATATTTTTAGAAAAATAATATTGCCTCTTATTATCCCAGGCATTCTTGCTGGATGGGCGATGACATTTACAATTTCGATAAGAGAGTTAGTAGCATCGCTTCTCGTATTACCTCCATCAGTAGAAACGTCAGCAACGTTTATTTTTGCTCAATTTGAACAGGGTGAAGTATCTATAGGCATGGCGATGGCCGTTGTTTCTGTTGGACTTACAACAATGTGCTTATTACTGCTACAACATATGGAGCAAAAGCGAAAAGGGGTAGCATGATGAGGATAGAAGTATGGGGTGGGGCAGGAGAATACGGTCGCTCCTGCTATTTTGTAAAAAATAAAGAGACGAAAATATTATTTGATTGTGGTATTAATCGATCATATGAGAAGAGTTATCCAGAAATAGAGAGAGAAGCTGTTCCATTTTTAGATGCGGTATTTTTATCACATATTCATGAAGATCATACGATGGGTTTACCTTTATTAGCGAAGTATGGATATAAGAAAAAAATTTGGACGACTCGTTATACGAAGGAGCAACTGCCGTTATATTATGAAAAATGGAGAAACTATAATGTGATGCAAGGGTGGAATTTACCTTATAGCGACCAACACATAAAAGATTTAAATTATGTATGTATTGATGAGATTAGTAATCCAAATGAATGGATACAAATTACTCCTACATTGCGGTTTCAATGGGGATATAGTGGGCATGTATTGGGAGCTGTTTGGTTTTTAGTTGATTTGTGTAATACATACGTGTTCTATTCCGGCGATTATTCAGCAGAGTCTAATATACTACGAGCTAATTTACCTGAGAAATTGGGCCACAATATAAAAGTTGCAATTGTAGATGCCGCTTACCACACAGATGATGTTTCGCAAAATGAAAGATTAGATGATCTATGTGCAGAAATTGAGCGAGTTATGCAGAATAAAGGAATAGCATTGCTACCGCTGCCACAACTTGGTAGGGCGCAAGATATAGTATTGTATTTATATGAACGATATAAAGAATTTCCGCTTATAGTAGATAAAGAAATTTTGGCTGGATTTGAAGAGATGTTCATATATAAAGATTGGATAAAAAATAATGAAGAACTTAAATGGATTATGGAGAGTTTAAAAAGAAACATAATCGTTATGGATAATGACATTAGTATGCAAAATAGTTATGGAATAGTTGTAATGAGTGATGCGAATATGCAAACGAAACGAGCACAGTTATGCTATGAACAGCTTCGGAATGAAAAACGTAATTCCGTTATTTTTACTGGGCATATTGCGAAAGGGAGTTTTGCAGAAAGAGTTATGAAAGAACATGTAAGGAGTACATGTAGGGTGAAGCGAGTTCCGTATAAAGTTCACCAAAGTATAAAAGACGTTAAAGAGATGTTAAATACATTATTACCAGAACATACGGTGCTAGTGCATGCTTTGAAAGAGGATACGGATCGATTACAACAAAAGCTAAGTACAGCAGGATATGAAAATGTATATTCACTTGCAATGGAACGTATAGAAGTCATTTAAAATGTAAAGGGGATAGGTATATGAAAAAAGTATTTGTATTCGTAAGTATTTTCTTTTGTTGTTTTCTTTATAACGTTAAGGAAGGGTTTGCTGCTAGTCCAATGAAACCTAGTTTTGAAGTAAAGTTATTATTGAAGCCAGAACAAGTATTAGGTTATAACAAAGAGATGAAGCAAGAGGTGCTAGAACATTTCCAGGCTGGTACAAAATATGAAAGAATACAAGTACAATTTTTAGATACTGCAAATAAAAGTTTAAGTGATGAAGGTTGGTTTGCTAGAATTCGAAAGAAAGAATTTAGTAAAGATTTTGAACTAACATATAAAAAAAGATATCCTATTCAAAATGGTGTAATTCAAGATGCACTAGAAGTAGCTAAAAAAGAAGGATTCGATAGTAATACGGATAGTTATGAGGCGGAAATAGATTGGGGATTTGAGAAGAAAACATTAAGCATTTCAAATAAGAAAAGTTACAGTGCTAAAGGATATGGAATACTTGATTTACCAAATGAACAAGCTGCTCAAAATATGTTAATGGAAAAATTACCAGGGAAAATGAACAGATGGTTGTATACAAATTGGGGAGAAGAGATGTTAAAGAATTCCCGTATTTACGGTCCTGTATTAATGAAACGATATACAGGAGAGTTTGAAAACATAAAAGCAAATATTGAAATTTGGCCATTAAGTAATACCGGAAAATTAGAAGATGACTTCGTAATAGAAGTGTCATTTAAAACAAATGAAGAAAGTATTGCGACAAAACAAAGGGAATTATTAATGGCGAGTTTAGAGAAAAAAGGCTGGTTGTTACCGAAAGATAGTTTGAAGACAGAGCTTATTTTTCAGTAAATAGTAAAAAGGAATCCATATGCCATGGATTCCTTTTTATATATGAGTATTAAGCTAAATCAGCTGACACGAACATATCACTATTTTGAAGATTTTTAGAGCGTAAACTATAAGCAACTACCTTCTTTTTATATTGTTTTACAACATCAACATGCTCTTCATGACTGTAAATATAAAATGTGAAATCTTTTTTACCACGTTTTGCATTGATAATTAAAGGAGTGCCTTCATTATGGGGTGGTGCATAATAGCGATCTAAAAATAAACCTTCGTTAAAATCATGAATAATTTTTGATTTCTGTTCGCCTTCTACGTTATTTCCGTGAATTGTAATAGTCACATTCTCTTCTTCAAGTTTTGGATGTGTTTCGTACTTGCTAATAATGGATTCAATAACAGTGTTAGGAAGGCTAGAAACGATAATTTTAAATGCCCCAAATACAACTAACATTACAATAAACCAAGTCGTCATAGTAATCATCCCCTTTATTCTATTTAATAATATAACTCATATGGTAATAGTACATATGGTGAAGTTTTGTATAATTTGTGAAAAATATGCCATTTTTACGAATGAAATATTAGAAAAATCAATTTTGTTACAAAAAGTTGAAATTGAAGTATTTTAAAAGAAAAAGGTTTATAATAAAAATATAACTAATAACCACATTACTAATTATAAGGAAGTGTAACTATGAGTACTGTAGCAATCGTATATGGTATTATTCTTTCCACAATTATTGTTTTGTTTTTTGTTGGGGTTTCACGTTATATTCATAAATGGAAAGAAAGCGTTGCGAAATTAAATCACATTGAAGAAGAACTTAGTGATTTAATGTTACATCATGGTAAATAAAAAGATAATTTTTTAACGAAACAATGTGAAGAATATCACAAAACATGCTCTCATCATGAAAGCATGTTTTTTTGTTATGTGAATGTTAGACATATTCATGAGATTTTTTCGTGCAATACAGTGTGAAATAAAATAATAATTCTTTATGTGTAGGAAGAGTTATTCTATTTTGTATAATTTTGTAATTTAGTTCGGTATAATTATGATATAGAAGGAAATTTGTTAGAGGAGGTACATTGTGAACATATTAAAGATTATAGGAATTGTTGCAGGAGTGATTATAGTAGCAGTTATAGTTTTCTTTGTCATAATGAAGTATTATTTGTCAAAAAAAGATTCTGATTACGTATTAACGTATATAAAAGAACATAAAGACGATGAGACATGTTCATTACTGATTAGAAGAAATGGAGAAGTATTAACTTCTATAAATGAAAATAAAAAATTGCCATTAGCAAGTATGGCAAAAATCGTAATAGCAGTTGAATTTGCTAAGCAAGTTTCAGAAGGAAAAATAAGTCGTGATGAACAAATTTCATTGCACGAGCTAGAAAAATATTACGTTAAAGATACTGATGGTGGAGCACATCCTAACTGGTTAGAAGATGCCAAAGCGAGAGAATTAGTGAAAAATGGACAAATCGCTTTAGAAGAAGTCGCTAAAGGAATGATTCATTATAGTTCTAATGCAAATACAACATATTTGTTAGAAAAGCTTGGAATAGAAAGAGTAAATGAAAGTATAAAAGAGTTAGAGCTTACTAGTCATGATAAGTTCACTTCTTATACGGCTGCACTATATATGAGAGGATACGTAGAAAAAGAACTTCATGTGCCAGAAAATCAGTCATTAAAAACGTTACGTAACATGTCAAAAGATGAATATAATAAACATGTGTTACAAATACAGGAATGGATGAAAGATGAGGAAGAATGGAAAAAGCGGGATATTCCATTAAAAGTAGATATGGAATTTCAGCGAATTTGGTCAGATCGATTAGTGGGTGCAAACGCTAAAGATTATATGAGTATAATGGGAAAAATAAATAGTAGAAAGTATTTTCCAAAATCAATGCAGGAAGAAATCGAGAATATTTTCAAAGGAACAGTTAATAATAGTAAGTTAGAATTTGCGGGGCAAAAAGGTGGTTCTACCGCATTCGTATTGACAAAAAGCTTGTATACTACAGATAAGAAAGGGAATAAAGTAGAAGTTGTAATTATGTTTAACGATATAGAAGATCAAGTTGTATATCAAAAGCTGAGAAATAATATAAATTATTTTATTCAAGATGCTATAACAGATGAAGAGTTTAGAAATAAATTATAATGAAATAATTTTATTATGTAAACAACACGCTATTAAAGGTAGGTATTGAGATGAGGTTGAATGAGTATATGCTTGAAACGTTTCCGAATTTAGAACTTAGACCACCTCTATTTTATAATTGGGATATTGGTATTCGTTTTAGATTAGGTGTGGACTATGATTGTAATAACATTTATGAAAATTGTCTATATTTAGAAGGCGTTTATAAAAGGACGATTACTTTATTTCAGTCTTTACATTCAACAAAAGATGATATTTATATTGTAGTGGATGTAAATGACCATGCAAACGGTGAAACTTTCAAACAGAAATTGAATATCTTTTCTAAGTATGTCAAAGAGAAGTCCGATTTGTTTAAGTTACAGAAAAATACAATCCCTTATATTTTTCCAGATGAAGATGAAGATGGAGCATATAAAACACATAGATATACTTTGAAATGTGAAATCTCTGACTTTACATACATTCCTATGCTAAAAGCAATTTGTAATCAAGATATGGGAATAAAACCGAGTATTTTTCATAGGGTGTATTTTATAAATGTTAACAAGAATACTATATTTCACGTTTATGATGATAGAGGTTGTGATGTATTAGCTATCTCTCCTGATACAATTAGGGATATTTATAATACATATAATGATTGGATATTAGAATACGATAGAAATAAAATTGATAAAGTATTTAATTGGATGTAGTCTATTTTAATTGAGGGAAATACCATATGAGGTGTTTCCCTTTTATTAATATGAAAATCAACATTTGAATTTGACAGTACTTATAATAAAGGTAAAGGGATTTGATGGTAATGTATTGAATTTGGATAAAAACGGAAAAGGGAGATGAATAAATGACGACAATCTATTTCGTTCGCCATGCCCATTCTACATATACAAAAGAAGAACGGGAACGACCTTTATCTGAAAAAGGGAACTGTGATGCAGAGAATGTAACGCATTTATTAAAAGATAAACATATTGATGTTGTTATTTCTAGTCCGTACAAAAGAGCGATCCAAACTGTACAAGGAATTGCGAATACATATAAATTATTAATACAAACAGAAGAAGATTTGCGTGAAAGATTATTGAGTACAGAGCCAGTAGCAGATTTTAATGTTGCTATGCAGAATGTGTGGAAAGATTGGAGTTTTGCATACGAAGGCGGAGAATCGAGTGATGTCGCACAAAGGCGCGCTGTAATATGTATGCAAAATATATTAAAACAATATGAAGGTAAGAACATTGTAATAGGTACGCATGGGAATATTATGGTATTACTAATGAATTATTTTAATTCGAAATATGATTTTGAGTTTTGGAAAACACTTCATATGCCTGATGTGTATAAATTTAATTTTGATAAAAATCGCTTCATTTCTGCTGAAAGAATAGAGAAAACAGGTCATCGGTTAAATATTTTGTAAAAGTTTATCAAAAAAAGAGGAAACAGAGAAGTTATTGTAGAAGTATGACTTTGTAACATAAAAAATATATGTTAAAGGAGGCTGTTTACATGTTTGAGAAAGAGAAAGAAGGGCTTATTGAAGTTCAAAACGTATATGAAATTGCACCAGAAGATGGAACAATTATTGGTATGGCAACGGAAGAAGAAATGGAAATTGCTGCTGAACTAGAGTTACAGTACTATGCTCATTCTCGTTTGTTAGAAGCAAATATTCAGTTAGACGGTTCCTCCTACAAAGAGTTACTTCAGGAGTTCCAGGAGTACGAAAGAAAATCAATGAGCTTTTGGCGAGCGATACATAAACGTTTAGCTGTGCCATGGGCGTGGGTACTACGTATTGATGTTGCGAATGGCCCTATATATGTAAGTAATGGTAGTTCATATTACGAAGAAATCGATGATGAAGAAGATTATGAATAGAAGATAAGTAAGGAAGCAGCTTTAGTTGCTTCCTTTTTTGATTTGTAAGAAATGAATTGCTTCAATAATAATATCTGGTCGATCATTTTCTATACCGTGACTAGCATGTTGGGCAAGAATATAGTGGCTGTTAGTTGAGAGGTGTAATTGTTCATGAATTAGTTCTTGCCACATTGCTTCAAGTTGTGTTGCTTCCTCTTTTGGCATGCCACCATTAGTCAATTGAGTAATAGAATATTGAGGATCTCTACCGATAACGATTAATGGTATTTCTAATGTTTTACATAGCTCTTTTAGTGAGAGAGCACAGTTTTTCCACTCAGATAGTTCAGAAGCTGTCGCTTTATATAATGAGGCGGAGGTAGAGAATTCAATTTGCTGTTTTGATTGATTGGCGAGCATAGATTTTAGTTCATTATAAAGTGTGTCTACATCCATTTTGGAATACATATTATATTTTTGAAACCAAACATCATCAGAATCAGTTTGATCAGAAATTGGTAAATGAAGTTCATCTAAACGGTGTAAGTTCATCGAAGTAGAATCAACTAAAATAAGTGCTTGCAGCTTATCTTCATGTAACATCGCAAAATGTTGTGCACATAATCCTCCGTAGGAATGACCGATTAGAATAAATGGCTCTTGAATAGCTAGTTTGTTTAGTAACATATGTAGCTCTTTTGTAACTTGCCTTATTGTACGCGGCTGATGGCCTACATCACTTTTTCCGTAACCTGGGCGATGGTATGAAACGACTGTAAAGTACTCTGAAAGCTTTTCTATAATAGGAAACCAATCATAAAATGAGCAACTCATTCCGGTTTGAATGACTACAGTTTGTTTACCACTTCCTTTTATATGTACTTCTATATTTTGCCCCATTATTTCTACAAATTTATGAATGTTAATTCCTCCTAAGCTTGAAATAATTTTTGACAAGCAAAAACGATACACCAAACACCTATACCGAGTAGGACAGATGTACTAAGTGTAAATGAATTTTTTAAACCAATATAGACGATAAATAATAGTAGTGCTGATGCGAGGAATCCATATAATACCCCTAAAGCAAATTGACTTAATTCTTGTTTATTCCCGCCTTCGAATGAAATCCAAAATAGACTAAGTAAACTAACGAGTGGAAGGGCAGCAATAAAGCCACCTATCGTACTGAAATGTTTAGCAACTTCAGTGATAACGCCGATAATAAGTGCCGAAACGATTACTTTAACGAGGAAATGCATATTTTGCCTCCTTCGCTAATAACGAAAATGCTTTTTCAATTAATTGTTGTTCTTCTTTTGATAACTGTGATTCTAATATTTTTATCTTTTCTTTATCCAGTAAAGTATGTTTTTCTAATACTTCAATCCCTTCAATTGTTAATGTAAGGTTTACCACTCTTTCATCTTGTTTATTTCTCTCTTTAACGATGAAGCCCTTTTGAATAAGGCGCTTTATGTGTTCAGACGCTGTGTTATGAGAAAGACTAAGCTCAGTAGCGACTTTTCCAATTGTTATATCTTTCTCACGAGAAACGATTTGTAAAATACGAATTGCTTGGTGGGAAAGGTTGTCCTCGTATTCGTATCGTAAGTGATAATAAATGCTCTCCCAATGTTGATTAATGTTGTTCATAATAATAAATCCCCTTTTTATATCGTATAGTAAGATATATTCGTTATTTTAGAAATAAAATCCTTTTATTTGGATAAAAAATGTTGAAAAAGTTTATTTTTATTGAAATATAAGGTAATCTATGTGTAAAGGTATACATTTAGCAAGAGAGAGGATGATAGCTGTGAATACATTCAAATGGATTAGTCATGAACAGATGTATGTAGATGAAATACATGTTGAAAAATGTGGTCCTCTTTCAGTCGGCGTATATGGGGGGAATCAAGAGAGTGATGCATATGAACGAGGAGATGCGGTGCTTGCTTGGTGGGATCCTGAATTACAATTTGAATTTGTTATGATTTTTGATACACATCACAAAACAAAAAATATAGATTATATAATAGAAGCGATTTCGGCAAGAAAAGAAAAACTAAAAGAGTTATTCTCATATCCAATACATTTAGCTTTTCATCATACACATATGTACTTATTAGCGTTATTTACAGATGAGTTATTTATTAAAAAATGTGATCAAGATGATGAGGAACTCGCTTGCTTAATTTGTTTACGAAAAGGCGAATTTTTATATTGGTTATCAGTTGGTGATTGTTTCGCGTATTTATTCCATTCTGAGAAAACGAAAAATGGAAAAGGACGATTAAATAAACGGAAAAATTACGAATATATTGGTAGGAAAAATATTTTTGCAGCAAATACACCTTGCTTTACGTCAGGTGTAAGAGGATTAGAAAAAGGAATGAATCACATTGTAATGGCAACAGATGGTATTTTAGAGTGTGACAAACGAAGGTTTGATGATGATCAATCTTTAGTAGAAATATTACACGACGGAAGTTGCTTGCAGATTGAGCCCGTATTAACAAATGTATTGCAGTGGAAAGGTAGAGATTGTGCCACGATTATTGGATGGTCTATTGATACTGATAATAAACAATGTGCTAATTAATATAAAAGGAGTTCAAGGTTTTTATCCTTGAACTCTTTTTTGTTAAGCAATATGAATATGATATGTTTTCAACCATTCATTTACTTGTAGCATATACTCCATGGCACTTCTTGCCTCAAAATTGTTAATCTCTTTATTACTTTGATTAGCAATTGAAAGTAAGATGGAATGGTTAATAAGTGAGAAAATAGGATTGTTTTTATTGCTACACATATCAAGTGTTAAATTACGGATTGTTTGTAAGTAGTGTGGATCTTGTGAAGTTGGATAAGCACTTTTTCTTCTATTGCGTACATCGTCAGGTAAAGCTGGTTGTAGTGCTCTACGTAAAATGCCTTTTTCAATATTATCAATACTTTTTATGTTGAAAGGAACATTCCATAAATATTCAACTAATCTATAATCGCAAAACGGTACACGAACTTCAAAACCAACAGCCATACTCATACGATCTTTACGGTCAAGTAAGAAAGGAAGGAATCTCGTTAAAAATAAATAAAACATTTGGCGTTGTTTCGCGGATTTTTTACTTTCCCCTTCAAGAGTAGGTACTTCATGAACAGCTTCATGGAATCTTTTATTGATATAGTGTTCAGGATTACATTGCTTTGTTACTTCGTTTAATAATAGAGAAGATGTGTTTTTCCAGTTTGTTAACCATGGAAACTTATCTACATACAGTAGTTCTTCTTGATGAAACCAAGGATATCCCCCGAATACTTCATCAGCCGATTCACCAGATAAAGCTACGGTTGCATCTTTTTTCATTTCGCAAAATAGTAAATATAGTGAAGTTTCCATTTCGCCTGCACTTGGCAAATCTTTCGCATGGAGGGGAACGAATAAGTGATTTGCTAATTCTTCAGCATTCACAATAATGTCATGATGCGATGTCCCTACATGTTCGGAAACACGTTTTACCCAAGGAGCGTCTAAGCCAGTGCGAGCAAATGTCAGCTCGAAATCTTTGGCGCTATTTAAAAAGTCGATTGAATACGTGTGAAGTGTTTCGTGCTCCTCTGCAAATTCTTTACCTGCAAGTGCAGTAATACCGCTAGAGTCTAATCCGCCTGATAACATACAAACGAGAGGAACATCGGCAATTAATTGTCTTTTTACTGTATCTTGTAAAATAGATAAAATATGCGAAGATGTATCTTCTATAGAGTCTGTATGGATCTTACTTTCTAAATTCCAATACTTCGTAACTACTTTTTTATGACGTGTAAATGTTATAGAATGTCCAGCACGTACTTCTTGAATATGCTTAAACACACCACATCCTGGAGTGCGAAATAAGCCTAATCCAAATATTTCATTTATTCCATCCGCATCAATTTCAGCAGGGACAGATGGATGCGCTAATAATGCTTTAATTTCAGAGCCGAAAATAATACTGCCATTTCTTTCTGTAAAAAAGAGCGGTTTTACACCTAAATGATCTCGTGCTAAAAACAATTGTTGCTTCTGTTCATCCCATAATGCAAAAGCGAAAATTCCGTTTAAATGTCGTACGCAGTCTTCTTTCCATTCTAAATAAGCATGTAGTAATACTTCTGTATCTGAATGGGTTTCAAATGTATGACCACATTTTTGAAGTTGCTCTCTCAGTTCACGGAAATTATAAATTTCTCCATTATAAGTAAGAGCATACGTATAATCACCAGCACGAAATGTCTTCGGCTGCGTCCCGCCTTCTGGATCAATAACAATTAAACGTCGGTGTGCAAAGGCCGCGCGAGGTGAAAACCAAAATCCTTCAGCATCAGGACCACGATGCTGGATACTATTTGCCATCTTTTCTAAAATAACATGTTCATTGGAGAGATCCTTATTCCAATTTACCCAACCTGTAATTCCACACATACACATCTCATCTCCTAATTTTAAAAATATATTAATGAAATAAAATGTACACCAAATTAAAGAATGACTATATAAATAGTGTACTACATGAATTAAATTGTAGACTTGAGAAAATTTTCTTTGAACGCATAGTCATGTGAGACAATGGCTAAGGGGAAGTATTCCATTACATACAAAAAATAAAAAAGATGAGAGAAAAAATTTCTTCAGACGTTATATAGGGTGTAAAAGCTTTTACAAAACAATAAGGGGAATCGCTACATGAAATCAAATGAGAAAAATTTTATAAAAAGATTACAGCGGCAAAAAGAAGGCGCGTTAGAATTTGTTGTCGATACATACTTACCACTCATAAAGGGGATCACGCATAAAGTTCTACTTCCAATTCAAAATGATGGACTCATAGAGGAATGTATAAACGATATATTTCTTTCCATTTGGAATAACGCAAATAAATTCCATGGAGAGCCGAGTGATTTTAAAAAGTGGATTGCAGCGATTGCAAAGTTTAAAGCAATTGATTATTACCGAAAAGCGACTAAAAAAGTAGAAATTATTTCAGATGAGTTTCATATCAGTACAGAAAAATCAGCAGAAGACGAATTAATCGTTATGGAAGATAGGGAAGAATTATTGAAGCTCATTAATCAATTAGAACCGTTAGATCAAAAGGTATTCATTATGAAATATTTACTTGGTATGAAGACAGAGGAAATAGGTGACAAGTTAGGATTAACTCGGGCAGCAATTGATAATCGAGTGTACCGGGGGAAAAAGAAACTACAACAAAATGCTACGAAAATTAGTTTTGGAGGTAGTGCAATATGAAAGACATTTATGAACTATTAAATGATATTGATATAGATGAAAAAGAACTAGAGGAAATTGAGGCTTCTGAAATTGAAAAAGAAAAAGTGAAGCGTAATGTAAAACAATCGATACGTACGAAGAAAAAGATGAAAAGTTGGAAAAAAGGTGTCGCTGCTGCATCTATTTTAGTAGGACTATCAGTTGCAACACTTGGTATTGGTTTTCCAACCTATGCTGGAGGTCTTCCTATAGTAGGAGATATATTCCGATTTTTAGATAATGGTAGAACAGGGCTACATGAAAATTATAAAGAGTTTTCGACTGAATTGAATATGACGAGAGAGAGTAATGGGGTTAAGGTTACAATTAATGATGCTGTGTTTGATGGGAGAACTGTAACGATAACGTATTCTATCGAAAGTGAAAAAGATTTAGGAGAGCATCCGAGCATATTTGGTTCCCCGCAAGTAAGCATGTCTAATGGTGCGGCTGGAAGTTCTAAAACTACGAAAGTAGGAGATAAAAAATATGTAGGTATGACTACAACAAGTGATCTTGGTAGTAAAAGAATGGACGTTGCAAATGTTAGATGGAATATGGAATCAATTAATATGTACGAAGAAAAAAAATCAATAAAAGGGAATTGGAATTTTGCTCTTACTTTAAAGGCGATGGATAGTAAGGATATAAAAGTTAATGGGATTTCCGAAAAAGAAGGTATAAAAGTAAATATAGACAAAATGGAAGTAACACCTATGTCATTTATCGTTTTTTATAATCAGGAAGAATCTAAGGCATTAAGGCGCATATGGGATAGTGCAGATGTTGAGCTAGAAATAAAAGATGATTTAGGAAATCAATACGCTGGTGAAGGAAATGGCGGAACGGGTACAGTAGCAGAACCACATAAAAGTAGTTGGAGTACTACATTCCAAAAATTGAATAAAAATGCTACAAAGCTTATCGTTACGCCTCATGTGAATTTGCGAGTGCATACACCTGAAAATCATGGTGGAGTGGAGTATGTGAATGGAAAAGAGAAGAAAATTGAAGTGCCGAAAAAAGAAGCGAAGAGTAAAGATATTGTTCTAGATGATATCGTAATTGATTTAAAGAAATAGAAGAGAGACTGCCTAAAAACATTAGGCAGTCTCTCTTTTCGCTAAAAACTAGTTACGAGTAACGCATGTGGATGCTGCGTTTTATACTCATCTTTCCACGGAATGTTTAGTTGTTCCCACGATTCGCCGCTATCATTGGATTGAAACACGCCGTTGTTATTTAACGTGTAAAACGTATGTGGCTCTGCCTTGTTTGTCGCAAACATCGAAATGACTGTACCGATTGCGGATGGTAGTCCTTGTTGTACTTGCTGGAAAGGAGTATCTTTCGTTTTTCGATAAATATAAGATTCATAAGGAATATGGTGATGAGCGAGATCAGCACTCGGTGCAGCTGAAACGAGAATCGTATTGCAATCAGCGGGATCGATAGCCATGCTGTATAAATAATGATGTTCAAGTCCTTCACTGCATGAGATCCAGCTGTTTCCATTGTTATAACTTTCAAGATATGCACGATCAGGTCCGCCCATAAATCCGTCACCACATGATGCATAAAGGCGATTTGGTGCTTCAGGGTGCATAAGTAATTGATGAGCATCGATAGGGGCACCGAATTTTTTATCGATCCATGTATGCCCTTTATCATTACTTTGAATAACAGCACCAGCTTCGATTGAAACGTGTATTGTATTAGGGTTGTTTGGATCAACTGTAATCCAGCGTACGTGATGGGTAAAAGGTCTAGGCGGAAATGCCCACGTATAAGAAGATAATAATGATTTCATATTTTTAAGTTCAGTCCACGTTTCACCACCATTTTCAGAGCGGAATAAAGCGCTCGGTTCTGTGCCAACATAAACGACACCATATCCGTTAACTTGTTCATTTGAGCTTATTGTTATGGAAGTGATAGAGGAGTGCAAAATACCATCTTCTTTAGGAAAATCAAAGTAACGATAAGAATCTCCAATTGGTCTCCATGAATCCCCGCTATCGTCACTTAACCATAGACCTCGTCCAAATGTTCCGCAATATACACGATTTTTTTGAAATGGATCAACAGCGATACAGGTAGGTTGCATATTTTGTAAGTGGTAAGTCGTTTCATAGTCATCATATTGTTCTTTCACTACAACAAGTTCACGTTCCATACAGAGAAATAAACGTTTCATTTTAGTAACCTCCTTAAAAATTCTTTCATTAGTAAACAATATGAAAATAAAAAAGAAGTAGTCTTGTTTTATTTGAGAAAAAGGGATTGTTTAAAAAGAAGCGAAGTGTGTATACAGAGGAAGCGGGCGTTTACAATCAGTCAATTCGGGATAAAGATGGGGAGTTTGTTTCATACTAACATACAGATATTGTACTTAAAGGAGTATTCGTATGGGACATTCGCATGATCATGGTCATTCAAAAAATAAAAAGGCGTTACTAATTGCCTTCCTACTAACAACAAGTTTTATGATTGCAGAAGTTGTTGGTGGATTTGTAACAAATAGCTTAGCACTATTATCTGACGCGGGGCATATGTTAAGTGATGCGGTATCTTTAGCCTTAAGTTTACTTGCGTTTAAGCTCGGAGAAAAAACAGCAACAACTGCGAAAACATATGGATATAAGCGAGTCGAAATGTTAGCAGCATTATGTAACGGTGTCGTTCTTATTGTCATTTCGGTATACATTTTTATTGAAGCAATCCGCCGTTTTAAAGAACCAGTTGAGATTGCTAGTAATGGGATGCTCATTATTGCTGTACTTGGTCTGCTTATTAATATTTTATCAGCTTGGATATTAATGAGAGGCGGAGATGTGAAGGGGAACTTGAATTTAAGAAGTGCTTTCCTCCACGTATTAGGCGATCTATTAGGATCAGTCGGAGCGATTATTGCAGCGCTATGTATTAAATTTTTCGGATGGACGGTTGCTGATGCGATTGCTAGTATTCTTGTGTCTATTTTAGTCATTATTAGTGGATGGCGTGTAACACGTGATACCGTCCATATATTAATGGAAGGTGCACCCCAGCACATAAATGTTGAAGAGGTAAAAAGTACATTATTAAATATTACGGTTGTAAAAGAAGTTCATGATTTGCACATATGGTCTGTCACATCTGATTTTCAAGTATTAACTTGCCATTTGATTATTAAAGGTGATGAAACGCAAAATGTATTAAAAGAGGCTACGGATGTATTAAAGGAGAAGTTTCATGTAGAACATGTCACCATTCAAGTAGAAATAGATGGTGAATTTAATCATAGTGAGACAACCTGCAAAGTATGAAAGAAAAAGGATAAGAAAATGTGTCATAACATTTTTCGCACGGCATACATATATATAATGTGGCCACAAATACTTTGTCAGGTAAATATTTCATGAAATTACTTTACTTATAAAGAGTCATCTTTTATAATCAAAAGTGGTAATTGATAAAGATTATCATTTTCAATGATCGTGGAAAGGAGTTTTTTTAAAGATGAGTAGTCAACTCCGTTTTGCTGTTGAAAATCGTAAGAGGCATTTAATTGATGAGTTAATTGGAGCAGGTGTGTTTAAAATTCGTGACCGACAATTATACGAGCTGTCTTTAGAGGAATTAGAAAAAGAGTATGAAGATATTGAGGATTACGCAAATATTCAGGCATAGCACATAGATTAGTAAATAAGGAGCTGGTTACACTTTTGTGTAGCCAGCTTTATTATTTCATAGAAATCATTTTTTATATTTCTTTCATGGGACGGAGCCAGTTTTGAGACATCATTTGTTCCATTTGTTTTTCATCTTGTTTTTGTAGCGCTTGAATAATAGGGTGCTGTTCTTTAGAGGTTGTTTTTGTTAGCAGGATATCAAGAAGAAACGTTTGTTGGAGATAAAAATAAATTAGTGAAGCTTTCAGGAGCATTTTCTTATATAGTCGGAGTTGCTACTATAATATTACCGCTTGGCTTAGAAAAAATAGGTGATGTAGTTGGTAACATATATACTATATTAATTGTTTTAGGTACAGTTGTATTTATAATTAAAGCAAACCTATTAAATAAGAGTGCTATAAAATAAAAAGGCTTCATTCTACTGAAGCCTTTTATTAATTATTATGAAGTATAAGTAAAAGCCGGAATAGGATCAATAAATGTATTCCACTTTTGTTCCATTTCCTTTTCTGTTAATAGACAATCATCTAATGATTGTTCAATCACAGAACGATTCATATCAATACCGATAAATACGAGCTCAGTTATTCGATCTCCATATCGCTCGTCCCAGTTTTTTAATACTTCTGGTTCTTCTGCAATCATTTGATTTCTTTCAGTTTCAGGTAATGCGGCTATCCATTCACCGGCTCCTTGAATTGTAATAGAGGAACCTGCTTGAGATAGAAGCCCTATCATATTATTACGAGATGCGAGCCAGAAGAATCCTTTCGCTCTTACAACATCTAAAGGCCATTTTTCTAGCCAATTCATAAGGCGCTCGGGATGGAAAGGATATTTGCGACGGTAAACAAAGGAATTGATACCGTATTCTTCCGTTTCCGGTGTATGATGTTCACTATTTAATTCTTGTATCCAGCCGGCCGATTGACTGGCTTCTTCATAATTAAATAGATTTGTGTTTAAAATTTCTTGTAATGGTACTTTGCTAAACGAAGATTTAAGAACTTTTGCATTAGGATTTAATTTTTTTAGTAAATGATGAAGCTCTATCACATCTTCTTTTTCTAGCAAATCTATTTTATTAAGAATAATTACGTTTGCAAACTCAATTTGATCTATTAATAAATCAATAACTTCCCGGGTATCATTCTCATCGATTGCTTGTTTTCGGTCTAATAAACTTTCTCCATCTGCAAAATCATCCCAAAACCTATTTGCATCTACAACTGTAACCATCGTATCGAGGCGACAATTTCTCGTTAAATCAATGTTAAGAACTTCGTCTGTATAAGTAAACGTTTGAGCAACTGGAATAGGCTCACTTATACCAGAAGATTCAATAATAATATAGTCAATATCACCATTTTCAACAAGACGATCCACTTCTATCATTAAATCTTCTCGTAGTGTACAGCAGATGCAACCATTTTGAATTTCTACTAATTTCTCTTCCGTACGTGAAAAACCACCCTTTTTTATAAGAGATGCATCAATGTTTACTTCGCTCATATCATTAACGATAACAGCTACTTTTAAGTTGTTCTTATTAGTCAAAATGTGATGTAGTAAGGTAGTTTTTCCAGATCCTAAAAACCCACTTAATACAGTGATAGGTACTTTTTTCATGAAATGATCTCCCTTTTAAATCGTAATGATTACGTTTTATATTAAACGATGGAAAAAGAAAAATCAATAATAAATCATAATGATTACGATTTGAGAATAGAAATAGACTATAAAATTTGTGCTGTAGTATGAAGCATTTGGACAAGCACATGTTTACATATAAATAAAATGGAGGCGAGAAGCTTGGTCTTTAATAGAGTTTCAAAAGAATTAGTAGGCATAGCTCTTATCGCTATGTTTCTCTTTTTATTATTTTTTGTAGATTTTACAAGTCTAGCAAATTTGCACAAAAATATACCACAGGAATGGTTGAATGTGAATACAGTATTTTTAAGTATCATTTTTGAAGCAATACCCTTTATTTTATTAGGGGTAATTGTTTCTTCATTTATTCAAGTGTTTGTGACGGAAGATATGATTCAAAAAGTAATGCCGAAATCTCCGATTGTTGCAATGATTCCAGCAGTATTTGTGGGAGTTCTTTTTCCAATGTGTGAATGTGTCATTATACCAATTGTAAGAAGGCTCATTCAAAAGGGGTTACCACTTCATGTAGGCATTGTTATTTTACTGAGTGCACCCATTATGAATCCAGTCGTTTTTTTATCTACTGTATATGCGTTTCAAAAAAATGATTATGTTGTATATGCACGCTTTGGGATAACAATTTTAGTTGCTCTATTCATAGGTCTAATTGTGTATTATTGCTATCGCGAAAGAAATGTTTTAAAAGACGTAGAGGTTTCAGTTCAAACAAGCAAAAAAAAGAGTTGGAAAGATGTTATGAATCACACTGTAGATGAGTTTTTTGATACTGGTAAGTATTTATTGATTGGTGCTTTTTTAGCAAGTGTATTTCAAACGTTTTTTGATCGGAATGTACTGGATGCAGTAGCACATAACGAAGTAATTGCCCCCTTTATTATGATGGGATTTGGTTATGTTTTATCAATTTGCTCTGCAGCCGATGCTTTTATAGCGGCATCTTTTGGACATGTTTTCTCAGTAAAGGCACTTCTCGCATTTCTTGTGTTTGGGCCGATGCTTGATATGAAAAATACGTTAATGCTATTTGCATATTTTCAAAAGAAATTTGTATTCTTTTTAATGGGAATTGTCATTGTATCTGTGTATACCATCCTGCAAATTATAATGTTATAGGAGGTGAGAAAGAATGGAGAAAGAGGAGCAGAAGGCATATCATCGCTATATTCGTGGTATTATTTTAATTGGTTTAGCAATGCTCTTATTTAAACTACTTGTAACAGGGAATATTTATAATTTTATCGCTCCAAAAATGATTAAATTTACGTATATAGCTTTTGTAGTGATTTTACTTCTTGGTTCTTTACAAGTTTGGAGAGATGGGAGAGAAAAAGAGGATGATTGTAATTGTTGTAAGCATCATACAGCATTAAAATCAGGGATGAAAAGTTTCTTTGTATATGTTTTATTTGTTGTTCCGATTATTAGTGCTTTTCTATTTGGAAATGTAACAATTGATGGAAGTTTAGCAGGAAAAAGGGGTATGAATCAAAGTGTACAGGCGAGAAGTATGGAAGGGAATGAAAAAGAGGGGAAACAGGATGATTTTGATGGGCGAGAGGTATTCGATGATCCAGATGAAACATCAAATTTATCAACGACTTATGAAACGGAAGAGCAAGTAGTAAAAAGTATGTTAGGACAGCATAAACTACAAGTAGAGGATAAGGATTATGTTCAAACAATGAGTATAATTGGTCAAGATGTAAAAGGGTTTAAAGGGAAAGAAATTATATTCTCAGGGTTTATATATAATGATAAGGATGTGACGGGTAATAAAGCAGTAGTGGCTCGATATGGCATAACTTGTTGTATTGCGGATGCATCAGTCTGGGGGATGATTGTTACCGGGAAAAACGTTGGGAAAATTCCAAAAGAAACATGGGTGAAAATAACAGGATTATTAGATGAAACGACATATAAAGGAACAGTCTTTCCACTTGTAAAAGTAAACAAAATCGAGAAAATTGATAAGCCAACTGAACCATATGTATATGACGCTTTACCTCAATAGAAAAGAATAAATTCTTCATATTTTCATGAAATAGAATCATAATCATGGCGATAAAAAAATAAAGATAAGAGTAATTTGGTTTGTTAAAAATATGTGCAGAAGGAGTTATGCGATGAACTGGGTTACTCATAAACCATCATTTGAATTTGAAACATTTAGTCCTATTATTCGGTCACAATCTGCGTGGAGTGGACATTTAGATTTTGCATATGACTTAGTAAGATTTGAAAAACCAGAAACTTTAGTTGAGTTAGGTACACATCTAGGTGCTTCTTTCTTCAGTTTTTGTCAGGGAGTAAAAGATGGAGGGTTATCGACTAAATGCTTTGCAGTAGATACTTGGGCTGGAGATGGGCATACAGGTCCATATGGAGAAGGGGTTTTTCAAATAGTAGAAAAAGTAGTGAGCGATAACTACCTTAATATAGGAAATTTAATTCGATCTACTTTTGATGATGCTGTAGACCAGTTTCAAGATGAAACGAT
This sequence comes from Bacillus sp. FSL K6-0268, assembly GCF_038005425.1. Classification (NCBI taxonomy): domain Bacteria; kingdom Bacillati; phylum Bacillota; class Bacilli; order Caryophanales; family Bacillaceae; genus Bacillus; species Bacillus sp. FSL K6-0268. Next base: position 1,651,067 of record NZ_JBBOTF010000001.1, on the reverse strand, counting down.
AAATCTTTTGCATATTGATGGCTATCATACGTATGAAGCTGTTTCTCACGATTATAACACATGGCTACCGAAAGTCGCGAAAAACGGTATTGTATTATTTCATGATATTGAAGTTAGAAGTGGTGATTTCGGCGTATATCAGTTTTGGGATGAGGTAAAAGCGAAGTACCCTCATTTTCAATTTGCGCATTCATATGGACTGGGAGTGTTATTTCCGAAGGGTTGTAGTGATAAGTTTGAGGAAATACTTAAAAATAAAGAAGAAATACAAAATATGTATAAATAAAGATAGGGCATGCATCATTTTAATGATGTGTGCCCTATTTTTTGTGTAGAAAATAATGGTGTTAATTAAAAAGTGAAGATAGTTGTAAAAAGTTTTGTTGCAGCAAATATTAAAAAAGTTAGTATGGGATTGTTCTTTGTAAATAAAGTGAAGCTTTAATACGTTCATATCAATTCGGAATTTTACAGTAGTTAATTTCTTATCTAAGTGCTTTGCGCTTACTGAATTTTAAGGCGGAGGTCTTATTGGCCGAAAATATCGGGATAAATAAAAATACAACATTTTTTATATTTTTCATTGCGAAAAACGTAATCTACTTTTACAATAGAAAGGGTTGTGAATATATTATACTGGAAAAATAAATCGAAATAATATGAAAATTTTGTTTTGTCTTCGCTAATTGTATATTACATACATGTAAGACGACATACGTCATGTTATCGACTTGTAAGGAGAGAAAAAAATGAAAAGTGTAAGATTACCATCGATGCTAGAAATCATAGTTCTTTTATTACTATTTCTTGCTGTTGTCTTTTCCTTCCAAACGATTTTTGATCTCCCAATTCAATTAGCGCTATTTATTTCATGGTTTTTAGTAATTGCGCTTGGATTAAGATTAGGATTTCGTTATCAAGAATTGCAAGATGCAATTACGAAAGGGATTTCTAACGGATTAGAAGCAATACTGATTTTAGTTGCAGTAGGTGCTTTAATTGGAACGTGGATTGCTGGTGGGGTAGTACCAACATTAATCTATTATGGATTAGAATTTATTCACCCTAGCATATTCCTATTAGCAACATTAATTATTTGTTCTATAACTTCTATCGCAACAGGAACGTCTTGGGGAACAGTGGGAACAGCAGGTATTGCTATGATGGCGATTGGTGAAGGACTTGGTTTACCACTTCCGCTTGTTGCTGGTGCAGTTCTTTCAGGAGCTTATTTCGGCGACAAATTATCACCACTTTCTGATAGCACAGTTCTTGCAGCTTCTATGGCGAAAGTAGATGTTATTGCTCACGTTCGAGCTATGCTCGTATTAGATGTTCCAGCTTATATTATTACTAGTATTATGTTTACTGTAGCTGGTTGGATGTATGGCGGCGATAATGTAGATTTGAATCGAGTAGAATTTTTAAAAGAAGCTTTATTAAAGCAATTTGATATTAAAATATGGATGCTTATTCCAGCGGTCATTGTTATCGTTCTATTAGCGATGAAGAAACCGTCTATGCCAACAATTGCAATGGGAGCTTTAATTGGTGCAATTTGGGCAACTCTTTTCCAAGGGATGAACTTTGGAGAGGCGATTGGAACAGCTTATAACGGATTCTCAATTCAATCTGGTGTTGAGTTTGTTGACAAGTTATTAAACCGTGGTGGAATTAACGGCATGCTTGGCTCAGTAGCTGTTATTATTTTCGGTTTAGGATTTGGTGGATTACTTGAAAAACTAGGTGTTTTAAAAGTAATCGTATCAAAATTTGAGAAGAAATTAAATTCTGCAGGTAATGTAACATTGTCTACATTAATCGTGGCATTCTTAGCTAATATATTTGGTTGTGCGATGTATGTATCACTAATTTTAACACCAAAAATTATGGAAGATAGCTATGATAAATTAAAAATAGACCGTCGTGTATTAGCGCGTAACTCAGAAGTAGGTGGAACGTTAACTTCAGGTATGGTTCCATGGTCTGATAATGGTATTTTTATGGCGGGTATTTTAGGTGTAGCAACGTTCTCATACGTTCCGTTTATGTGGTTAAGCTTCGTATCGTTAATTTTAGCAGTTATTTACGGATATACAGGCAAATTCATCTGGTATGTAGATGATGCAGATAAAGGAAAGCAAGCATCATAAAATAAAAATCACCTTCTACAATATGTAGAAGGTGATTTTTTATTTTGTAATAGCATCTGCTGAAGTTACTTCATTCTCATATTTAGCAATTTTTTGTTGTATCTTTTTTAAGTTTTTTTCAGTGTCTTGGATGAGCTGTAAGACATTGGTCTCTTGTTGTTTCATTAATTCCAACCGTTGAAAGATGGTAGATTCTCCTTCCATAGACCAGTCGATAAATTGTTTTATTTTTTGAATAGGCATACCAGTGTTTTTTAAACACAAAATCATTTCTAAGTATTTGAGTGCTTCTTCATCAAAAGCTCGATCTCCTTTTTCATTTCTTTGCAGAAAAGGGAACAGTCCTTGTTTATCATAATAACGTATTTGAGAAATAGTTAAGTGTTGCATTTTGGCGACTTGCCCAATTGTATAATACATATCATTCATCCTTTTGTTACCAAGGTATAATGCCATTTTTATTTAGTATTTTACCATTATAGTTTGTTTCACTTAATGCATATTTAATAATAATTTTAGCACTTTCAATAGTTGTATGGCCACCAGGGGAATTTCCATTAAGATCAGTAGTTGTAAAACCAGGAGTTATCCCAAATACTTCTGGACCGTTAGTAGCAAATTCTTTACTAAAAGCTAATGTTAAAGCATTAATAGCAGTTTTGGAAGAATTATATCCTAGTGTATTGATTGGATGTGTTTCACCATTAGCAAACATTGTTAGTGAGGCCATGTCAGTTGTTACATTTAGTATTTTACTGTTGCTTGAATTCTTTAATAATGGTAAAAAGGCTTGTATCATTTGGAAAGTTCCAAAAAAGTTAACTTCAAATCCTTGGCGTAAAGTTTCAATATTTAATTCACTAGGTAGCGTATTGAAGTCTAATGCAATGCCTGCGTTATTAATTAATAAATGTAAATGGTCAGTCGTTTCGTGAATTTTCTTTGTTGCTTCTTGAATGGATTGTGAATTTGAAATATCTACTTGAATATAGGAAACGTTTGAAACATTTAAAGAGTCTACGGCTTGTTGTCCAAGTTGTTCATTACGAGCACCTAAAAATACGTGATAATTTTTTTCTGCTAATTGACGAACAAGTTCATATCCAATTCCTTTATTCGCACCTGTTATAAAAGCATATTTTTTCATATTGAATTCCTCCAGTAGTGTTATAGTAGGTTACAATGGAAAGGATACAGCCTAAACTTAAGTTTAGGTCAAGAGGAATTTTTTAAAATAAATATAAAATATCTATATATAAGAGTGAGAATTCTTATCATTTAAGAAAAAGTCTGTTATTATAAGAGATGTAGGTATTATATTTTCAAGGGGATGAAAACATGGAGTACAGAATTGAAAGAGATACATTAGGAGAAATAAAAGTTCCAGCTGATAAATTATGGGCAGCACAAACACAACGTAGTAAAGAAAACTTTCCAATTGGAACAGAGCAAATGCCGCTTGAAATTGTAAAAGCATTTGCAATTTTAAAGAAGAGTGCAGCGCTTAGCAATCAAAAATTAGGAAAGTTATCAGAAGAAAAAGCAGAAGCAATTGTAGAAGCTGCTGATGAAGTGATTGCAGGGAAATGGAATGAACATTTTCCGCTTGTCGTATGGCAAACAGGTAGTGGTACACAGTCAAACATGAATGTGAATGAAGTAATTGCAAATCGTGGGAATCAAATTTTGAAAGAGAATGGATCTGACGTACATATTCATCCAAATGATGATGTGAACATGTCACAAAGTTCAAATGATACATTTCCAACGGCGCTCCATGTAGCTTGTGTAATCGCAGTAGAAAATCACGTATTACCAGCAATCAGGAAATTAAAAGGAACTTTAGCAGAAAAAGTAACTGCATTTGAACATATTATAAAAATTGGTCGTACACATTTACAAGATGCAACACCGTTAACTTTAGGGCAAGAAATTAGCGGATGGCACCGTATGCTTGAAAAAACAGAGCGTATGATTGCAGAGAGCAATACATATATGAAAGAGTTAGCAATTGGTGGAACTGCGGTTGGAACAGGTATTAATGCTCATCCTAAATTTGGTGAGATGGTATCAGAGGAAATTAGTCAATTTACAGGTAAACAATTTGTTTCTGCACCAAATAAGTTCCATGCATTAACGAGCCATGATGAAGTTGTATATACTCACGGTGCATTAAAAGCATTAGCTGCAGATCTAATGAAGATCGCTAACGATGTACGTTGGCTTGCAAGTGGTCCACGTAGTGGTCTTGGAGAAATTATTATTCCAGCCAATGAACCAGGAAGCTCTATTATGCCAGGTAAAGTAAATCCAACGCAAAGTGAAGCATTAACGATGGTTGTAGCGCAAGTGATGGGGAATGATGCAACAATCGGATTTGCTGCGAGCCAAGGTAACTTTGAGTTAAACGTATTTAAACCTGTTATTGCTTATAACTTCTTACAATCAGCTCACTTATTAGCGGATGCAATTGTTTCGTTTAATGACAATTGTGCAGTTGGTATTGAAGCAGATGAAGAAGTAATTAATGAAAATGTGAATCGTTCACTAATGCTTGTAACAGCGCTAAACCCACATATCGGATATGAAAATGCAGCGAAAATTGCGAAGTATGCTCATAAAGAGGGATTAACTTTAAAAGAAGCAGCATTGCAATCTGGGCTACTAACAGAAGGGCAATTTGATGAAATTGTAGATCCAAAGAAAATGATTGCTCCAAAAGAGTAATAGAAAAAGCCAAGGTTCTTAGTATAGAATCTTGGCTTTTTTGATGTTCATTTTTATGTTTCATCTACTTGCAATACTGCAAGCTTCAAAATATATTATTTGTTAGCAGGCGTATTCATTACTTTCATCTGTGGGCAGTTCTCTTTTAAGAGTGAAATGAATTTTTCTTCTTCTTGTGGTACGAAAGTGGTCACTGAGTCAAATAAATTATAATTAATTTCTAATTGTTGCCTAGTCCATTTTTTTGAACGAAGTTTTTTGCCAGAGTACTTAATATGGCGAATGTCTTTAAATGGGATTTCAGTACGAAGTATGAAACCGTGTTTTACAACAAGAGATGATTCCGTTACGTTGTAGTGAGAGAAATAGAATGAAGAAAGATTCACGATATTTAATAGCATCATGAGAGTGAAAAAAATAGAATTTTCATTTTGGAAGAATAACGAAACGAAAAAAATAATTAGAAATAATGTAATGAAAATGACGTGGAATGGATTTTTTTTCGCTTTAAATTTCAAGTTAGTCACCTCGGTATACTTGTTCTTTAACTAAATTAAATCATAACATTGTGATAAAACGTGTGAATATGCAGAATTGCATATTCACACGTTTTATTATTCATGTAAAATTTCTTGATAGGATAAATTCAAAAGAAGTTTTGTAATAGTGGAGTGACATGAAGTGACTTACAAGAATAGAAAGATAGTGTTAGTCATAATTAGTTGTATGATGATTATGAGTAGTTGTGCTAATAAATTTGTTGAAGATAGAAATCGAAAGCATACATTTGTACAAGCAAGTAAGGTTTTAGTAGAGACTGTAAATAGAATATATAAATTGAAACTTTAATCAACTGATTATTAGCCCTCACCAATCGGGCTTTTAAGGGCAGCCCGCCCTCATTTAACTTCTTTGCTTCCGCTGAATTTTGATGTGGGAGTCTTACTGCCCTTAAATGTGGGATAAAAAGTAAAAGGTGTTTTCTTATACGGAAACATCTTTTTTGTAGTTGAAATTGAATACTGAAGTTTTGTAATGGATGAATACCGGTTCCATATTCACTAATCGCATATGTATTCTGTGCAATTTGCTTAACGGTAAACCAAGAGTCTTGAAGAATATCCATGTTCTAATCCACATCATATAAAATGAATTTCTATAAACACATTCGCTTTTCGTTGTATTAAACCCTTTCGGTAGATGTTTTTATAAAAGTTTATAAAATGGGTAAACGAAATGTTGAAATGTTTGTTTGTGTTATGATAAGATGGTGAAGTGGTAATAAACGTTATAGTGATTTGTTTGGTTTTTGAATAAACATTTTGAAGGAGTGTTTAGTATGAGTGGTATTTCAGAGAAGTTTTGGGATGCGTCAATAGAGGAATTAAAGAAAGGGTATGTGTTTGATGGAGAAAAAGAGGAGTACATTTGCTTAGCTTGTGGTGAAACATTTATTAAAGGTGTTATTTATCAAGATAATCAAGTTTTGTATGAAGCAGAGAAGTTCGTCCGATTGCATATTCAAAATGAGCATACGTCTATGTTTGATTATTTGTTAAATATGGATAAGAAATTTACTGGTTTAACGGATTTACAAAAGAAAATGGTTCAGTTTTTCCATATGGGACTGAATGATAAAGAAATTGTAAAAGAGTTGGATGGCGGAAGTACATCAACAATTCGTAATCATCGATTTACACTGCGAGAGAAAATGAAGCAAGCAAAAGTATTTTTAGCTCTAATGGAATTATCAGAAGAAAAATCAAAAGTACAAACGAAATTTGTACCAATTCATAGAACAGCAACGATGGTGGATGATCGATACAATATTACGGAAGAAGAAAATGATGAAGTATTAAAAGCTCATTTTACAGAAGGATTAGATGGACCTCTTTCTAAATTTCCGAAAAAACAAAAGCGTAAATTAATTATATTACGTCATTTAGTAAAGAAGTTTGATAGTAATAAAAAGTATACTGAAAAAGAAGTAAATACAGTGATAGAAAATGTATACCCTGATTTCGTAACTTTAAGAAGATATTTAATCGAGTATGGATTTTTAGATCGAACAGCCGATGGAAGTCAATATTGGGTGAAGTTATAATCATACGAAAAGAAAGTGAATAGAAGCACAGTATTATAACAACTATACAAAGAGATAGATATTGAAAATTGATTTTTAATAAAAGGAGAAATGAAATTTGAAACCACCTGCAGATAACAATAAAGAAGGTGCGGAGTCACATAAGTTGGAAAGTGAGAGTAAACCGATTTGGAAATCGATGTCGATGTTTTTAGTACCATTATTATTAAGTAATGTACTACAATCAGTTGGACAATTATTTGGTATGGTAGTAGTAGGAAGATGGCTTGGAGTTAATGATTTAGCGGCTATATCAGCATTCTTCCCATTATTTTTCTTGCTCGTTTCATTTGTAATTGGTATCGGTTCAGGAAGCTCTATTTTAATTGGTCAGGCGTTTGGTGCTAAAAACGAAGATCGTTTAAAAGCTATCGTTGGTACGACGCTGACATTTACCTTTATTATTGGAGTTGTGTTGGCGATAATAGGCAGTATTTTTGCGATGGATATTATGCGTCTAATGGGAACGCCAGAAAATATTATTGAAATAAGTGTACATTATGCACGAATTTTATTTATATCGATGCCAGTATTATTTTTATATTTCGCATACACAACATTTATGAGAGGTACAGGAGATTCTAAAACGCCATTTTACTTTTTAATTGTAAGTACAGCGCTAAATATGATCTTATTACCAATTCTTATTTTTGGATGGTTAGGAGCTCCGAAATTAGATGTGTATGGAGCAGCCTATGCCTCTGTTATATCTACAGTTATTACGTTTATTGTCATGCTTTTGTATTTAAAGAAGAAAAATCACCCATTACAACTAGATAGCACGGTTAGAAAATACCTTCGAATGGATGGGGAGTTATTAAAGCTATTGCTAAGGCTCGGTATTCCAGCGAGTATTAATATGATATTAGTTTCATTATCTGAAATTGCTGTAATCGCGTTTGTAAATCGTTACGGTTCGGATGCAACAGCTGCTTACGGAGTTGTGAATCAAGTTGCAAGTTATGTACAAATGCCAGCAGTTAGCCTTGGTATTACAGTTTCTATTTTTGCAGCACAATCAATTGGGGCGAATCAATTTGATCGATTGCAGAAAGTTGTGAAGGTCGGAATTATTATGAACTACGTCATCGGTGGTGTGTTAATAGCTCTTATTTACTTATTCTCAAGAGACATTTTATCACTATTTTTAACGAGTCAAACTACAATTGAAATTGCTCATAGCTTAGTTATGATTACGTTATGGAGTTATTTAATTTTCGGTCATGCACAAATTATTAGTGCGACAATGCGAGCGAGTGGTACAGTACTTTGGCCAACTGTTATTGGAGTTGTTTCAATTTGGCTTGTGGAAGTACCCGTAGCATATTATCTTTCTTACCATACAAGTCTTGGAATAGAAGGGATCTGGATCGGGTATCCAGCAGCATTTATTGTCAGCTTAATACTACAGTATGCATATTATAAGCTTTCATGGCAAAAGAAACGAATTACACGATTAGTTAGTTAAATAGAAAAAATGTCTCTAAGTTATTTGACTTAGGGACATTTTTTTGTAGGTGCAGGTTTACAAATAGCTTTTTAAAGTTATATCAAAATGTTGTCTAATGAGTGTTTTATCACTCATATAAAACTCCCACGCTTTTTCTGGTTCACCGATAATCTCAAAGGATTCCTCTGTAATATATAAAGCGCAATTATCCTCCAGTGCAATTCCTTCTATATTCCCTTGATGATTTTGTAAAAAGGAATGGAAGGCGTTCATTCTATTTAATTGATTATAATGTGGACAAAATCTTTTATTAACAATCCCCCATCCGTTACTCTCTATATAACCAGAACCTTCATAATCTGATCGGATACTAGACGTGAACCAACACATAGCACCAGCGCTATAACCAGCAATAAGTGTTCCTTGTTGCAGAGCCAATAATAATTTTTCATCGAGTCTATGTTCTTTCCATTGCGTAAACATGTGAATATAATTCCCGCCACCTAGATAAATTAAATCGGCTGAATGAATCATCTCGTCTATTTCATACTTAGAAGGTGAATCTGTTGTAGTACGTAAAATTTGTACTTCACAATGTAATTGTTTTTCAAACGTGTCTAAAAATAATTTTATATAGCTTTCATCATCATGACTTGCCGTTGGAATAAACAATACTTTTGGATACTGTTTATTTGTTAATTCTATAAGGCGTTCATTAATAGGCAAGTGATTTGAATCTTGTAAATCACCGCCACCAATGACAGCTAATTTCATAGTAAAGCACCACCTAATCATTTTTGTTATATAAAAATTCGATAGAAGAGAGTTACATTCCTTCTGTAATGTAATCAATAATTAGAAAATGTAGCTTAAGTATATCGGAATAGTAAAGAAAACACTGATTATATATATCAGTGAATTAGAAACCATTCATTGATATATAATATTTCATACTAATGTTTCAAAAAATGGAAAAAATATGTTTAAATAGATATAATGAAGTATTAATTCATATTGAATTTATATTTATATTTTAAAAGGAAATCGGAAATAATAGCGATTTTCCAAAACAGTTTTTACTTTTAATAGGAAGTTGTATTACAATATGGTAAAATTATTTCAATATATTTATTTAATATGAAATACAAAGAAGGAGCGTGAAAAAAGTGGATTTTCGATTTGAATTTACAACGAAGCTGAAAGAATACTTAGACGATGAGAAGGATGAAAAAATAATAAAAGATGGGCACAGAGATGTAATTTTTCACTATTTATATGCGTTAGAGACTGAAATTGGCGTTGTTAAAAATCCTAATTTTACTTTTTTTGCATCAGGAAGACGTTCACATATAGTGTTAGAAAATGTTGAATTTAAAACAGAAGTAAATGTAAAAAGTAATATAATTGAAATTACAAAAATAGTGGATAATGTAGCTATTCCGTTAGATACTATCGTAGCGAAAGATCGGGAATTATTTGCACTTGGGCGTAATGAGAAGTTTAGTGTACAAATATTAGAGCAGTATCTTTTTGATACATTTGGAGATAAGTTAGGCTTATAATTAATGGAATGGCGTACGTATTTATAAGTAGTGAATTTTAGTGTATCTCATTCGTGTTTGACCTTTTATTTAATTTGTACTACAATTCGTAGTGTGAAAGGAGTCATACTATGTTTACTCAAAACTATAAATTAAATGAGCACGGGTTAAATCATTTCTTTGGACCGCTTGAAGCGAAAATTATGGAGATTGTTTGGTCTAACAAAGGTATTACGATTAAAGAAGTGCAGCAGAAATTAAGTGAAGAATCGCCTGTGAATTTTAACACTGTTATGACAGTTATGAACAGGTTAGTAGAGAAGTTACACTTAGAAAAACAGATTGTAAAAAGAAGTGGCATATATCGTGCTGTACAAACAAAAGAAGAATTCTTATCCAAGCAAACGAAGAAAATGACACAGGAATTGATGGGGGAATTTGGAGATTTAGTTGTAAATCATATGTTAGATGAGTTAGAGCAGGCTGATCCGACTTTAATAAAAAAGTTAGAAGACAAATTGAGTCAGTTAAAAAAAGAGGATTAATGAAATGAAATGGCAAATGCGTAAAATCGTATTGTTAGCAGTAATTGTTAGTACCCTCTTTTTCAGTATGTTAGTGTATTACGTTACATATCCATTTCTGTTTCAAAATAAGATGTTCTTTCTTTCAAATTTTTGCTTGTTCCAGTTAGAAAAACATATGAAAGAATTATCGCTGATTCGTATTATAATCGCTGGATTATTATTACTTACTATATTAATCGTGTGCAAAAGAATTTGGCGACAATTTTTCTATAGTAAAAAATTACAAAAAGTACTTATCCCTTTCATCCGAAAAGGAAAACAAATATATATATTGCCGACTACGGAAGTTGCGGCATTTACAATTGGATTATTCCGTCCGAAAGTTGTCATGTCGGAAGGTTTGCTTCAGACGTTTTCAGATGAAGAAATTGATGCAATTATTTTCCATGAAGAATATCATCAAAAGAATTGGGATCCGCTAAAATTATTTTGTTTTACGTTATTAGCAGAAGGAATGATGTACATCCCGATATTAAAAGGGTTGTTACAGCGATATCATACGTATCAGGAGCTAGCTGCTGATAAATATGCGATGCAAAAAATGGAATCTTCATTTGAGTTAGGTAGCGCGTTATTAAAATTAATTAAAATAAAGACAATGGAAAATCGATGTGTTACCGCTTCATTTGCAAAAACAGCAATAAATTTACGAATCGAGCAAGTGTTAAATGAAAAGGTTGTTAAGCTTACTATTCCGTTACATACGAATTCGGTATATGTAACAGTAGGTTTATTCTGTATGTCGGTTGTACTTATTGTCGGAGAGTGCATATAGCCTCTTTTTTTTAAGAATAAACACTACTTATTGTAGTGTTTTAGGGGGAATAAAATGAATGCAGCAGATTTAACAATTTGGCTTGTGGCTGGGGCGGGAGTATTGTCATTTATATCACCGTGCTCTTTACCGTTATATCCATCTTATTTATCTTATATTACAGGTGTGTCTATCCAAGATTTAAAAGAAAATCGTGGGATTATGCAAAAATCAGCGATTATACATACCATATTTTTTATGATCGGATTTTCGGTTATATTTTACGCGTTAGGTTTATCGGTAAGCTGGATTGGAATAACATTTTCATCTAACCAAAAATTGATTCAACAAATTGGTGGGATTTTTATTGTTTTAATGGGGCTATTTATGACGGGCTTGTTTCAGCCTAAGTGGCTTATGGCAGAGAAAAAGGTGCAGTATAGAAGTAAATCGACTGGATATATTCGCTCGATTTTAGTCGGTATGACATATGCAGCGGGTTGGACGCCATGTGTTGGACCGATATTTTCAGCTGTACTCATGCTTGGCGCGACGAATCCTGAAGGGGCACTTCTTTATATTACAGCGTATACTCTTGGGTTTGCGGTTCCATTTTTCGTGATGGCATTCTTTATTGGGAAGGTAAAATGGATTGTTACATATGCGAATGTCATGATGAAAATTGGCGGTGGAATGATGATTGTAACAGGTATTTTATTGTATACAAATCAAATGACGAAAATTACAGCATTCTTTATTCGTCTATTCGGTGGATTTACAGGCTTTTAAAAATGAGGAGGAAGAAAAGTGAAGAAACTAATTGCTATTATACTAGTAGGTGCTCTCGTTTGGGCGGGGGTTAACTTTTATAATTCAAAGAAAGAAGAAAAGGAAAGAAAAGCAAAGCAAGCAGAGTTACAAGAGAAAGAAGTATTACCACAAGTAGGTTTTAAAGCACCTGGCATCACATTAAAAGGATTAGACGGAAAGTTGCAGTCGTTAAATGATGCCAAGGGAAAACCGTATATTATTAATTTTTGGGCATCATGGTGTGGGCCGTGTGAAATGGAGGCACCTGACTTAGTTCATATGTATGATAAATATAAAAAGGATGTTGAAATTTTTGCGGTGAATGCAACTGTTAGTGACCCAGTACAAGAAGCAAGCGCATTTGCTAATCGCTATGGGTTTGAGTTTCCTGTTCTACTAGATATGGACGGAGTAGCTGGACTAGATTATAAAGTATTCTCTTTACCGACGACATTTTTTGTTAATAAAGATGGAATCATAGTAGATCATGTACGAGGTGTATTACCACCAGATCAATTAGAAAAGAAATTTAAGAAATTGATTGAGAATTAAAAGGAGATTTCGTGACGATGGAGTGGATCGTGAGGTTACAACCCATATCTCTTATAATTGGAAGTCTATTTGGATTTATGTTGATGAAACGAAAGATGAGGCATCAAAATGTATCATATGAAAAAATGATGGATGCCGTAACAAATGCTTTTCTTATCATCGTATTTGTATGGAAGTTTGCGCCAGTAATTTTAAATCCTGTATGGGCTTTTGGGGCGCCAGTGCAAGCAATATTAGCTGTTGGGAGTATGCAACATATTGTAGTAGGATGCGTAATTGCGAGTGTATACATTGTTTGGAAAAGTAAAAAGGAGCAATTTTCGCTTCGTATTTTACTTGATGTATTGCCTTTTAGTCTGTGTGTGAGTATTATCTTTTATTTTCTATTACATCATGAAGTAGGCGCACAAACGACACTACCATGGGGAATAAAAATATATGAATCTAAACTTTTATATCACCCTATTTTCGTATATGAGATCATCCTTGCTCTTTGTATAATGGGCTTTTTATGGATGAAAAATGAAAGGCTTGGAAATGGAAAGAATATAAGTGTTTTTCTAATTATTGAGGGGTTTGCTCAAATCATTATTTCGCTTGTTAGTGAACAAAATTCGGTTCTGTTTGGTCTATCAGCACAGCAAATAATGAGCTTTTGTATTATTAGTTTAGGGATTTTGTTAGTGTCGAAAAAATAAAAAATAGCCATGTACAGAGAGTATCTGTGTATGGCTATCTTTTATAAGCATATTTCTTCATCATATGCTAAATCATTATATTGTAGAAATCTAAAAACCCCTTTATTAGGGGTTTTTAGATTTCTATAGGTCTGCATGTGTTTCTTGTTTATCTGTATCCCATTTTGGAAGTTGTTTTGCTTGTTGACTTTCAGTAAAATTATTAAATCCAAAAGCAAGTATGCATGTAAAGGTTAAAATAGCTAAACTAATCTTTTTCATTATCTTAGTGCCTCCTTAGTTAATAATTTTTGTTTTGCTTCGTAAGTTTTGAAAAAATATTTTTGAGATTTCTCTATTTTATTCACTTTATGAAATTCTACTGCTAATAATTCGTAATATTCTTGTGCATAATCGTATAATTCTTTACTGTTAAAATATGTAGTGCCTGCAATGATTGCGTTTTCTAAGTCGTCTAGAATACCAGTGTGTTGTGTTTTTAAGATAGTGAAATGGTGTTTATATTCTTGATTATTTAATTCATTACAAATTTCTAAGCCTTTTTGAACCCAATGGTTTGCAAGTTCTTTTTCATTTAAAATAAAATGTTCTTTGGCTTGTAGAAAATTGGCTTTTAGGTGTTTAGGTAATTTGTTTGTAACTATTGTAAGATGTCTAATAGCAAGGGTTGATAGATTTTGAGAAGAGTAGAGCCAACCTAAGTTATTTCGAACTTTTAAGATTAGTGTATCGTCTTTCAGCTTTTGTAAAATATTGATTGCTGAATTATAGTTCTCTTCGGCTTGTTCGAATTGTTTTAAATAAACAGAACATGAGCCTAAAATGTTTTCGCATAGAGCTATTTTAATTTCATAACGTGGATATTTTGAGAAAATCTCTTTAGCTTGATTTGCATAATTGATTGCTGTAAGTGGTTTGTTTGTATGGTGATTAAATATAGCAAATTTATATTTATATTCAGCTTCTTCTAGTTCGCCTGGTACATGTTTTAAAAGGGATTCAGCTTTTTCGTATTCTTTTTTTGCTTCATCATAATTTCCAATAATGGTAGCATGTTCAGCTTTAAAAAAGTGATAATAATAAGTAATAAAGTCTTCAGTTATTGGATTGTCTAAACGAACAATTTGACTAAAAGTATCATACTTAATGTTTGTCCAATCGGTTAGGACCTTATATTTAAAGTTTAGTAGGGAGTAGTAAAGCGATAGATTTTGATCAGCTTCAATTTTATTAATCTGTTTCTCTATTTTTTCTTTTAATTGTTTCGCTTCAATTAATTGCTCCGCTACCATTACTTGATATAAAATGTTTAATTCGTTGACAATCTGTTCATGCCCTTTTAATAACACACTCATTATATATTCCCCCATCCGATAAAAGTATCCTAATTTAATTATTTCTATAATAACAAAATAGAAGAAGTATAAGAGTGATTTTACCATATTTTTCAACAAAATTCTGAAAAATCAATTAATTTTTACGTATTTCTTATTTTTATGTGAATATTACAAGTGCCTCTGGTAGTGGTGGGATGAATCTGACTCATGATACGTTAGCATCAATGGGAGGGATAGTTTCAGTTGTAAATATGTTTTTAGGAGGATTGTTCGGATTGGGTCCAACTGTTAAGTTTTTAACAAAAATTTCACTTTCTTATTTAATAAAAACAGGATAATCCGCATTTTATAAGAACCATCCTGTTTTTATTTATACATTAAAAAATCGGCGGAGTAACAGAAAATAAAACTATCGCGTTTTTTTCAAAATGATTCACCCATTTATGCTTTAAATAAGCAGGTATCTTTACACTGTCACCAGTTTCTAATACGTATTCTTCCTCGTTTAAATATAATGTGATTTTCCCATCTAAGACAAATGCTAATTCTTCTCCTTTATGTTCTAGCACATTTTCTGATGAAGCTGTATTAGGCGGGACGGTCATAATTGCTGTTGCTAAATTTCCAGTGAAATCAGGTGAAAGCATTTCATATGATAAATTATCGATAATCATTTTCTTTCGTTTATGGGAACGTACAATTAAATCGTCTGTATTTGTATCTTCAAGTAAAAAGCTAAATGTTGGAACATCAAGAGCTTTAGCAAGTACTTTTAATGTTTGAATAGAAGGGTTAGCCGACCCACGCTCAATTTGACTTAACATAGATGGTGTAATATCGGCCATCTTTGCTAGTTCTTTACTAGTTAAACCTTTTTCTTTTCTTTGTTTTTCAATTTTTTTACCAATATCTATATTTTCCATAATGAAAATCTCCTCAAGGATTATTAAATTATATTTAAATAAATTAAATTAAAATTAACTAAAGTGAACAATTTGTGTTAAACTATATTAAAATTAATTTAATTATAATTTATTATATGGTGAGCTACAAGGATATAAGGAGGAAACAAAATGAAAGAAATAGGGGCATTACAAGCAGAATACCCATTAGTGAATAAACTTATTGCAACAAAAGAAGTATTTTGGATAAACCCACACATAGAAAAGTATGAAAGGGCAATAAAAGATTCACCACTTAATGAAGAGAATGTAAAAGATGCGGAAGAGAGATTAAAGCGTTTTGCGCCATATATTGCGAAAGTTTTTCCTGAAACGAAAGGGACTAACGGCATAATCGAATCACCTTTAGTAAAAATACCTTCTATGAAAGAAGCTTTAGAGACAAATTACAAGCAACCTATTTTAGGAGAATTATTATTAAAATGTGATAGTCATCTCCCGATATCAGGATCAATTAAAGCTAGAGGTGGCATTTATGAAGTGTTGAAACATGCTGAGCAACTAGCATTGCAGCACGGAATGTTAACAGAAGAAGATGATTATTCCATTTTAGATAGTGATACATGTAGAGAGTTTTTCTCGAAGTATTCAATTGCGGTAGGTTCTACAGGGAATTTAGGACTTAGCATAGGAATTATGAGTGCGAATCTAGGTTTTAATGTAACTGTTCATATGTCAGCAGACGCAAAAGAATGGAAGAAAAGTTTATTAAGAAGTAAAGGTGTAAACGTTATTGAATATGAAGATGATTATAGCAAAGCAGTAGAAGAAGGAAGACGACAGGCAGATGCGGATCCTAGCTGTTATTTTGTAGACGATGAAAACTCACATGATCTATTTTTAGGATACTCAGTAGCAGCATCACGATTACAAAAGCAATTAGAAGAGTTAGAGGTTGTAGTAGATGAAGATCACCCTTTATTTGTTTACCTTCCGTGCGGAGTAGGAGGAGGACCTGGCGGAGTAGCATTCGGTTTAAAGTTATTGTATAAAGACAACGTTCATTGTTTCTTTGCAGAGCCAACACACTCACCATGTATGTTACTCGGCTTAATGACAGGCCTTCATGACAAAATTGCCGTTCAAGATATCGGAATTGATAATGTAACAGATGCGGATGGACTTGCGGTAGGAAGACCGTCTGGATTTGTCGGGAAAACGATGGAACCATTTTTAAGTGGAAATTATACAGTAAACGATGAAGAGTTATATAGATTGTTAAAAGAACTAGCTGATACGGAGAATATTTATTTAGAGCCTTCTGCACTAGCAGGTATGATAGGGCCAGTGAAAGTGTGTAAAGAAGATGAGTATTTACAAAAGCAACAGTTAACAGAGAAAGTGAAAAAAGGTACTCATATTGTGTGGGGAACGGGTGGAAGCATGGTTCCTAAAGATGTAATGAATGAATATTATAGGAAAGGTTTGGAATTAACGATATAAGAAAAATGAGGCTAGTTGTAGCCTCATTTTTTCATGTACATAAAAATCTTTGTTATTTTCACAATAGTTCTTTATAGTATATATAAAGGATAACTAATATTGAATAAATATAACAAAAAAGCTTTATTTTACATAATAAGAGGATGTGTATACGATGTCATTACAGACTAAATATATAGCGGGTATTTCGCTTGGGGTTATGGGTGTCGGCTTTGCGGCTTCTATCCCTTTTCAAGGAACGGTAGCTGGAGAGATTATACAAGGTGGATTTGAAGCTGGATTGGTTGGGGGACTTGCGGATTGGTTTGCAGTTACTGCTTTATTCCGTCATCCGATGGGTATCCCAATTCCGCATACAGCTTTGTTACCTAAAAACCGTAAACGGGTAACGAAAGGGCTCATTCATACGTTAGAAAATGAATGGCTAACGAAAGAAAGTATTACGAATAAAGTAAAAGAGATGCAGTTAGCACAAATGGTACTGCAAATTGCTGAGAGAGAAATGCAGTCTGATGCTGTGAAAAAGGGGATTGTAACGATTGCAGAGAAAGCAATTGTAACAATAGATACAGAAAAGTTAGCTGTTATTATTGAAAAAGAATTAAAAACATATTTACATACAATTAATACAAGTAATATTTTACAAGTGCTTGTTGATCAATTAGTTGTGCAAGAATATGATGAAAAGACACTTGATTACATATTAGTGAAGGTAAAAGATTGGACAGCGCAAGATGAAGCTCGTTACCAGCTCGGTAGCTTAGGTATGAAGGCGATGGAAAATATAAAAGTAGATGGATTCTTGCAGTTTACTTTGAAATCATTTATGAATATTGTAGATGAAGATAAAATTGGCGGTATTTTGCAGAAGTTTATCATTAGTAATATTAACAGCTTACAAGAGGCTGATAATAGCACAAGACAACTTATATTAGCGAAGATTCGTCAAGAGATTATCAATGTAAAAGAAAATGAAGCTTTATTACAGGAATTAGAAAATTGGAAAGAAAAGTGGATTGCGAATTGGAATGCTACTGACAAAATAAAAGAGATGCTAGAGCAAGTACAACAAAGAGCAGTTGCTTTTGTAAATAATGAAGAATTTGCTAATCAATATGTTATTCCATTTTTACAAAAACAAATGAATAAAATAAAAGAAGATGAACAGACAGTTCAAAAAATAGAAGATTGGTTACAAAAACAAGTTGTGAATCTTATTGAGAAGAACCATTCGAAAATTGGTAAGCTTGTACAAGAAAACCTTGATAAGTTAGACGATAAAACGTTAATCGAAATGATTGAAAATAATGTCGGTAAAGATTTGCAGTGGATCCGAGTGAACGGGGCGGTTTGCGGATTTATGATTGGATTAGTGTTAGAAGGAATTAAAGCGATTATATAAGAAAAACCTTCCGCAATTGCGGAAGGTTTTTCTTATTTTTCAATAACGCTCATATTTAAATTATAAGTTTTCTCAATATTTAACTTGTGCGTGCCATTTCCAGTTTTAATTGAATTTTTATACCAATGTTCTTGGTTGTTTAATTCTGGATGTTCTTCTGAAGAAGTATTTTCTTTTTTTGTTAAATCTTCTACTTGTTCCCAAGGTGTGCTTCCGTGTGTTTCTTTTTGATTCGTTACTGCTGTTAAAGAAACATCACTCTCTTTTGCAAGATGGACAGACACTCTTGAGCTTTCTTGTACAAACCAATTATTTTGTAATTGACCTGGATAAAGAGATAGTTCGTTATTTGAAGCACGGATTTCCACATTTTTATTTTGTGGAAGAACAAGCGTTGGTTTCACTTGTGGTGCTGAACTAAATAACGTATGTTGAACAGGTAATGATTTTAAATTGATATACATCGTTTCTCCAGCCGTTTGAACTGAAAGGAAATCATCTTGTTTTAAATTGAGTTTTTCATTTGCTTTCGTCGTCATTTCATAAGTTCCCAAAAGGTGAATTTGATTTGTATTATTTCCCTCTATCGTTAGAGGCTGATGCCCTGCATCTACTACAATTTTTTTGATAGATTCAGGTATATCAAATTGTCCGTCTGGAATATTACTCGTTTGTCTCGTTGTGTTAATAGAATGACGAAATTCTTCTAGTAATCCAGTTGATAATAAACAGTAAAAAGCAATTCCGACGCTTCCTAAAACGCCGATAAAGAAAATGCTGAAAATATCATATTTAATAAATGATTGTTCCTTCTTAGAAAATACAAGGTATAGTAAAACTTCAGCTCCAAGTATGATAAGTAAAACTGGCCACCATGCAGTTAGTGTATCTAATACTTGAATTCCTTTTACGACTGAAAATAGTAAAAAGCATCCTAACGATATAATAGAAAGCCCCATTGAGAATGTTCCAACACGCCAAGTCCTCATTCGCTTGTCCCACCTTTGTTTTCTTTATTTCCAAGTAACAATTTAAAGCCGCCGCCAATTAAAAGGAGCGCAACGATAGATGTTTGGAAATAGCGATAATATAGTTCACTAAGATGAATATTAAATATAGTTACAAAATAATCATTCAAAATAGGAAGGACTGTTTGATCTAATAAATAATAAACACCGAGTGTAATTAATCCGATACCAATCCATCTTTGATGATTTATAAAATAATCGATAATGGGTTCGTCTTGTACTCGTTCTTTTCCGTATTTTGCTGTTTGCTGTAAAGCATCAAAAAAGCTATAGAACCAAATGATTGGCACTAAAAATAAAAACGCAGAAAGTCTTAATAAGTCGAGTAAATAAATAGATAGTAAAAAGGCTGCCATAAGCTGAAGACCACGGCGTTGTAAGCCTAAATACATATGACCTGCTCCGGGGAACATCGCTAAAATAGAAGCAAATGTTTTATTTTTCTTTCCTTGCTCGCGGTGCTCTTCAAACTCTTCGAAAATAGTACGATCATCTAATTGCTCGCCACGTTCTTTTTTCTGGAGTTGCTGAACAACGTCAAAGAAATTGTAAATCCATAAAACAGGTAATGTAATAAGGAAGATAAGAAAACTTTCTTGCGATGTTAAAAGTGCAACGAAAATGATCATACTTCCGATTCCTGTGCAAGCTACTAAAAATGTAAGTCCGCGTTGCATAAGTCCTAATTGAAAATGGCCAAGTCCAGGGATGATGGATAAGAGAATGATATAAAATCGTTCGCTCTCTTTAGAGGATTCTATGAATTCTCCGGCAGCTTGTTTTTTCGATTGATTAATAATAGTGATAACTAAATCTAATAAATTGATTGCCCATAACACGACTAGTAAAAATAGAGAAAGAAAAGCAATATCACGGGCTCCTAATGCTATTGTACAAAATGCTGCAAAGATAAATAGAAATACAGCCCCTCCGCTATATAAAATAAACCGTCCAAATTTCTTTAAATATAAATGTCCAAGCCCAGGAATTAGCCCTAATACAAGTGCTAAAAAGGGATTTTTATTCATGCTTTGAACCTCCGTCCTTTTTCGATGTGTCTACCGATTTGTTTACAATTTGTTGTGAGATAGAAGACTCGTTATGTTTTGAAGATTTCTCTAAATTTGATGTCGCTGTAAAAATATACTGAAATAAACCACTTACCATAAAAATAATTGTAGCCGCAGTCGCAATTATGTAGTGAATGATCGTGCGCTTTAGTGAGGTTGTTTTTATATTTTCATTAGACTGTAGTGTTTCAAAATTAATTTGCGTCATAACTTCGTTCGTAAATGAATCATCATTTATCATTGGAAGGTTTTCATGTTGTTCATCAATACTTTCCATATAAAGTGCTAAACAATGATCACATTCATAAAGATGTTCTTCCATAGATTCACGTTCATTGCTTTCTATAAAATCTAATGTATAATTGCGCCAATCTTCTTTTGAATAATGCATCATAGAAACTCTTCCTCCTTCCAATGTTTTTTAATCCATTTTCTTGCCCGATACAGTTTCATTTCGACTGTTTTTACTTCAATGTTTTCCTGTAAAGCAATTTCTTGATAGCTTTTTTCTTGTAAGTAATGTGCGAGAACGACGTCACGGTAATTTTCAGGAAGTTCTCTCAGTTTTTGAGCAATGAGTAATTTCTGCTCTTTCGTCAATAATAAAGCCTCAATATTATGAGAGGACTGTATATTTTCCTCATTTTCTTTACATAAGGAGAGTTCTTCACTTTCTCGAGCTTTCTTCCTCTTATAATCAATAGCGTGATTGGTGGCAATACGTGCCATCCACGTTTTTAATCCGCGAAATTGATAATTTGGGAGAGAGGCGTGAATTTTTACGAATACTTCTTGTGTAACATCTTTCGCATCTTCTTCATGTCTTACAATAGAAAAGATAACTTGAAAAATATAATGACGATATGTTTGCACGAGGATACGAAAAGCATGTTCGCTTCCTTGTTGTGCTTTTTCAATTAATTGTTTTTCCTCAATGGGTCTCTCCCTCCTTTTTGACGCATTCTATTATATAGACGTAAAGAATGATAAGTCACCCTACACATTTTGTAAAAAAAGAATAATATATTTTTTGCAGAAGAGCTAGATGAAAAAAGTGTGAAAAAATGGTAAGCAGAAGTATATAATGAGCAAGTAGGAAATGTTATACGGAGAAAGGATGTGAATGTTAGTAGGAGGAAGGTCCATACTAACAAACATGAAAATTAAAATATTAATAGCAGACGATAATTCTTTTATTAGAGAAGGCATGAAAATTATTTTAAATACATATGAAGAGTTCGAAGTGGTAGATACAGTAAATGATGGAGAAGAAGCTGTAGCATATTGTAAAAAGCATGAAGTTGATATTGCTCTTTTGGATGTTCGTATGCCAAATATGAACGGTGTAGAGGCGACGAAGTTTATTTGTGAAGAGACGAAAACAAAACCGCTTATTTTAACGACGTTTGATGATGATGAATATATTTTGGATGCAGTAAAAAACGGAGCGAAAGGGTATTTATTAAAAAATAACGATCCGGAGCGTATTCGTGATGCAATAAAAGGGGTATATAATGGCCAAACTGTTATGCAAGATGTAGTTCTCGATAAAATTAAGTCCAATTTAATGGAAAGTAAAGAGGAAGAATGTAAAATAGATAAAAGTCTTTTTACTGAAAGAGAGCTTAGTATTATCGCATTAATTGCAAAAGGTTTCTCAAATAAAGAAATTTCGAAACAGCTTTTTATATCTGAAGGAACAATCGCAAATTATATTACATCAGTTTTAGGGAAAACGGGACTTGAACATCGCACACAAATTGCGATTTACTACTTAACAGGGAAAGTAGATTAATGATATGGAATTTTGGTTAACTGTAAGTAAATTAATTGTCTTTATATATATTGTGTTCAGTTACATACATTCAAATGTTACGAACTTACCATGGGTTATATTTGCTTTGCTTTTATATCTTTCTGTAAACGTGCTAATCTCTATATTAAAAAAAGATACGTACAAAAAAATATTGATTTGTATTTCAATTAGTGTAGTTATGTTATTAACATGGAGGGTTCATCCGTTTTTTATTTTGTTTTTACCTTTGAATTTATACGAAATTACATTCCATTACATAGACAAGAATTGGTCACGCTTTGTTATTATGATGCTTCCAATTACAATTACAGATGAAAGCATTCGAATGACTTATGGATTAATTGTTGCATTTTCTTTTCTCGTTTTAACTATGGCAGATCGATATATATCACGTGTAGTAAAGCTTGAATCGCAAAATGATAAGATGCGAAAAGATATGCAACGACTTACGAAAAGCTTACATGAAAATAAAGAGTACATAAGACAATCAGAATACACATTTAAGCTAGAAGAGAGAAATCGGTTATCACAAGAAATTCATGATAAAATTGGTCACTCGATGACAGGTGCATTAATTCAAATGGAAGCTGCAAAGAGATTAATGGGGATAGATAAAGAAAAATCTGCGGAGTTATTACAAAATGCAATTCATATTTCAAAAGATGGAATTGAAAGTATTCGCATTACATTAAAAAATATGAAGCCACCAACTGAGCAAATTGGCATTCACCGTATGAAATTATTCATAGAGGAGTTTGCTAGTAAGCATGATGTAAACATTCCTTTCGTATATAAGGGAAACTTAGATATGATTTCTCCCATTCAGTGGAAAATTATTGGTGAAAATGTTACCGAGGCACTAACAAATGCGATGAAATATGCTGATGCGACAGTTATTTCTATAGATATTCATGTACTTAATAAGATGGTTAAGGTGCAAGTGAAGGATAACGGAAAAGGCGCAGCTCTTGTTAAGAAAGGTCTCGGTATTATGGGGATGGAGGAGCGAACGGCGTCTGTAAACGGAAAAATTATTGTAGATGGGACAAGTGGTTTTTCAGTAACGATGTTGTTGCCAATATAAAGAGAATGGTACGAGGATGAACCATCTCATATGAAAAAAGTGAATAATCTCATGTGAAAAGAATGAACTTCTGCACTGAGCAGGTTCATTTTTTTTGTTTATACTAAAAGCAGAGAAACCGAAATAGGGGTGAAATGATGAATACATTAGAAATTAAAAATTTAACGAAAAAATTTGGTGATTTCATCGCGGTAGATAATATGTCTTTATCTATTAAAGAAGGAGAGATATTTGGCTTTTTAGGATCAAATGGTGCTGGTAAAAGTACAACGATAAATATGATTGCTGGGTTGTTAAGAAGTAATGAAGGTGAAATTAGCATATTAGGAAAAAATATAAAAAAACATAATCGATTTGCGAAGATGAATATCGGTATCGTTCCGCAAGATATTGCGATTTATGAAGAGTTAACTGCCTATGAAAATGTGAAATTCTTTGCTGGATTGTACGGTTTAAGAGGAGCAGAGCTAAAAGCAAGAGTAGAGGAAGCGCTTCAGTTTGTGGGGCTTAGTGATAAACATAAAAGTTATCCGAAAAACTTTTCTGGCGGGATGAAACGAAGATTGAATATCGCTTGTGCGATCGCTCATAGACCGAAGATAATTATTATGGATGAGCCGACAGTGGGAATTGATCCACAGTCAAGAAACTATATTCTCCAGTCTGTTCGAAAATTAAATGAAATGGGAAGTACCATTATTTACACGAGCCACTACATGGAAGAAGTAGAAGAGATTTGTACGAAAATAGCAATTGTAGATCACGGTAAAGTAATTGCAGAAGGTACGAAAGAACAGTTAAAAGCGATTATTACTGATACGAAAGATATTTGGGTTGAAGTGAAGTCAGTAGAAAATTTAGATGTAAAAAAGTTAAAAGAGATAAACGGTGTGAAAGCTGTTCAAATTGAAGAGAACGTAATTAAAGTAAACTCGGATGCAGGAGTAAACAATTTAAATAAAATTATTCAGCACTTCATTAATCATGATATTGAAATTCGTTCGGTAGAGGAGCAGGCCCCGAACTTAGAAACAGTATTCCTTACGTTGACTGGAAGAAACTTACGAGATAAATAAAAGGTAAATGAAGAAAAGGTAAAGGGAGGTTCATCAATTGAACATCTTCAATATTGCAGTTATGCATATTAAAAGAGATTTCAGAGACGTAAGAACTTTAGTTTTTATGTTAGCATTTCCGGTTGTACTTATGCTTGTGTTAGGAACAGCGTTAACGAATGCATTTGATAGCGATAGTCAAGCGATTAAAGATATACAAGTGCTCTACAAAGATGAAGCGAGTAGCACATTTTCTCAATCGTTCGAAGCATTTACGAAAGAAGTCGATAAATCGGGTATTCATTTTAAAAAAGCTTCCGAAGGTATAGATGGGAAAGAAGAAGTGAAGCAAAATAAATATGCTGCTTATGTAGAGTTAAATAAAGATGGTGCAAAATTTTATGGAAGTGACAAAAGTAGTGTTGAGGGAAGTATTGTGAAAGGCATGCTTACAACATTTGTTGATAAGTACAATGTAGCGGCCGAAGTTGCAAAAGTAGATCCTAGTAAGGTGAGCACAGTTTTTTCAAGCGGAAATCATAATGATTATATAAAAGAAACATCTTTACAAGCTGCGAAAAAACCAGGTTCTATGGATTACTACGCGGTTGTAATGACAACGATGATTGCACTATATGCTGCGATGGGAGCGAGTTCTTTAATTCGAGGAGAACGAATACGTAAAACAGGAGATCGTCTCATTGCTGCACCTATAAGTAAGGCTGAAATATTCATTGGAAAAGTACTTGGTAGCCTAGTAGCAAATGCTCTGTGCATATTACTCGTCATGTTATTTAGTAAATTTGTTTTTCAAGCGAATTGGGGCGACCATCTTGGAATCATATTTCTTATTTTATTAACACAAATTTTTCTAGCAATTAGCTTCGGTTTAGGAATTGGATATATTACAAAAACACCGGAATCATCTAGAGCAATTATTATGGTTATTGTGCAATTATCCTCTATTTTTGGTGGTGCATATTTCGTAATAGAAGAAAATTTCGTTACGAATTTATCACCATTAACGTGGGCAAACACAGCTGTTATGAAAATTATTTATGCAAATGATGTAGGAGCAGCACTACCGGTAATATGTTTAAACCTTGGCATTTCAGCACTCTTTTTATTAATTGCAATTATTGCATTACGTAGACGGGAGGGGCTATAGTATGAAAGATATTTTATGGCTCATACAAAAAACGTTATCTGTACTTTTGAAAAATAAAAAAGGGTTATTCATTATTATTAGTTTGCCGATAATTGGAACACTAATCTCCTTCTCGATGTATGGGAATATGGGGCAAGGGACGTTAAATATCGGGGTTATTAATAAAGAAAATCAATCTATAGCAAATGATACGGTGAAATTTTTAGAAGGATTAAATCATGTAAAGGTAAGTAAAATTAAAGAATCTGAAGTAGAAGATAAACTCACTTCCAAAAAACTTGATGGAGTTATTACATTAGATTCTGGTTTTTCAAAAAGTGTTCGAGAAGGGAAACCAAATCATATTGAAATTTCATCGATTAAAGGTGATCAAGTAACAGGATTTATAAAATCATATTTATACAATTATATTGATAATGTAGCAGCTATTAGTAAAGTAGCAGGAACAGATCAAAGTGCATTTGATACTATGTACGCAGGATATCAAAAAGGTTCATTTAAAATGAAAACTGAGACGCTAGAAGATACTTCGAAAAATAAAGATATGACAAACCAAACGATGGGTTACCTTATTATGTTTATGCTATTTTCAGCAGCGAACTTATCAGGTTATATTTTAAAAGAAAAGGAAAATAGAACGTATTTTAGACTCTTATCAACGCCGATAGATGGGAAGAAATTCATATTATCTAATGTCGGGGTAAATATGCTGCTATTAACAGTACAAATTCTGATTACAATCTTATTCCTAACGAATATTTTTCATATAAATATCAATA
Organism: Bacillus sp. FSL K6-0268; assembly: GCF_038005425.1. Classification (NCBI taxonomy): domain Bacteria; kingdom Bacillati; phylum Bacillota; class Bacilli; order Caryophanales; family Bacillaceae; genus Bacillus; species Bacillus sp. FSL K6-0268. Next base: position 1,624,508 of record NZ_JBBOTF010000001.1, on the reverse strand, counting down.
TGCCTTTCATAGTGATGATTGGTGTACTCATGCTATTTGCTTTAATAGCGATTGGAATATCGTTAGTCCTTGTCGCTTTTTCGAAAAACTCAGCATCAGCAAATGCACTGCAAAATATGATTATTGTACCAACATGTTTACTGGCTGGATGTTATTTTCCTTATGACATTATGCCAAAAGCGGTACAAAAAGTAGCTGATTTTCTTCCGCAGAGATGGCTATTAGACACAGTATCAAAACTACAACAAGGAATTCCAATTTCAGATTTGTATTTAAATATTTTAATCTTATTTGCCTTTGCAGTAGCATTCTTCTTAATTGCTATTTATAAGTTTGGAAGAAATAATGATGCGAGAAACTTTGTTTAATATGAAAAGGGTGTGACGTTAAGTCGCATCCTTTTTTGTATGAAGCATGAAATCTAAATTTGAATGACAAAATAGAAAGGTGGAAAGAAAATGAGCGGAAGGAAATCAAAATGATTAAAAAAATATTGCGAGTTACTTCTATTGTAATTACTATTTTCGTTTTTGTTTTAATTTGGATGCATATTGACGTTACGCTCGGAAGAAAAATGGAAGTCGGGAAAAATATGCCGACAGAGTACGCTCCTCATTATAGTGATTTTCAATTATATGTAGAAGGAAAGTCATTTTATAAACAGTTATTTACTGATATAAGAGAGGCGAAGCAATCTATTTACACGTACTTTTTCATTTTGTCGGATGATAAAAGTAGCCATACTTTTTTAAACTTATTAAAAGAGAAGGCGAGAGAAGGAGTAAACGTATATTTATCTGTCGATTTACTTAACGATTTATCATTTGAAAGAAAGGTGAAAAAAGAATTACAGGAAAGTGGCGTGCATTTTACATATAGTAGAAAACAGGAATTACCATTCGGGTTTTATTCCCTACATCATCGTAATCATCGCCGTATTACGACGATTGATGGAGAAATTGGCTATACAGGCGGATTTAATATAGGAGATGAGTACTTGGGGAAAGATAAGCGATTTGGATATTGGCGTGATTATCATGTACGGCTTAAAGGAGAAGGAGCAAAAGATTTAGAGGAGCAATTCGCTTTAGATTGGAAGCGAGATACGAAAGAAGAGATAAAGAGAAGTACGAATAAGGCTAGCAAAGGGAATACATTACATACTATGACTAGTTACAATGGCCATTACGTTGCTGAGAAATATATAGAGCTCATAAAACAAGCTCAGCACTCAATTGTAATTGCAACGCCGTATTTTATAGCGAAAAATAAAGAATCTATGAATGCTTTAATCGCGGCGCAAAAGCGTGGTGTTACAGTAAAAATACTTTGGTCATATAAACCAGATCTACCTCTTATAAAAGAAGCGGCGTATCCATACATACGTCAGGCTGTTAATAACGGGATTACTGTATATGGGTATAAAAAAGGAATGTTTCATGGAAAGTTAATGCTGATTGATAATGAGTTAACTGTTATAGGTACAACAAACTTTACTTCGCGTAGCTTCAATATAAATGATGAAATGAATTTTTATATTTATGGTGGTCCTATTGTAGAACAAGTTAATAAGGCGTTAACAGAGGATTTTCATGATTCGAAAGAAATGACGAAAGAGTTTTTTGAAAAGTTATCTTTTTGGGAGCGTTGTAAGGAGAAAGTAGCGGGATTGGTTGACTTCTATTTGTGATGATGAATTAGGAAAGGGTGCCTACAAAAGACACCCTTTTTTGGTGGGAAATCATTATTTTTCATGCACCAGCAATGAAGCATCATCATTAATCAACGTCCCTACATGCTCCCCTAAACAAATTCGTTTCATCACTCCAGGCTCATCAAAGTTAAAGACATGTGCTGGTAAATTGTAGTCTCGGGCAAGCAGTAATGCTGCTTGATCCATGACTTGTATATTTTGTCTAACAACATCATTATAGTTTAGTTTGCTGTACATTTTTGCTGATTTGTTATGCTTTGGATCACTTGTAAAAACGCCGTCGACACCTTGTTTTGCGACTAATATGGCATCACTATTCATTTCAATAGCTCTTTGTACGCTTGGATAATCTGTCGTCACGAACGGTTGCCCGTTTCCGCCTCCAAAGATAACGATATAACCGTTATCTAAATGGTGGACTGCACGCAAACGAATGTATGGTTCAGCTACTGCATTAAATGGAATGGAAGTCATAACGCGCACTTCTCTATTTGTTTTACTTGTTAAAACACCGCGAAGCATTAAGCTGTTAATAATTGTACCTAACGTACCGATATTATCAGCTTCTACGCGATCAATTCCCCATTCTTCAGCTAGATGACCTCTAAAAATGTTACCGCCACCGATGACGATGGATACTTCGATACCTAAATCAACAATGGATAAAATTTCGTTTGCGATATGTTCTAATCGTTTGGAGTTAAAGCTATTTCCAGTTTGATCGGCAAGTGCACCGCCGCTTAATTTAATTAAGACACGTTTATATGGTCTCATAACTATTCCCCCCTATATAGATCGCAATAAAAAAGGAACAAAGGCGAATGCCTTTGTTCCTTTTTAAGAAAATGAAAAAGAAAAGAAGAAGATAGGACGAATTTCTTTGTATAGTTTCTCATAACATCCACTCCTTTTCATTTCGATTTTTTTTAAGTATATATCTTTTTGATTATACGAAACAATCTGATTACTTATCAAGTTTATTTTATCGTTTTTTAACAAAATGGTGTCAATGAAAAAAAGAATAAAAATATTTGAATTTTTTGTGACGAACTTGTAGGTTTTTGTATGATTTTGTAGGTTCGCTTATAAGATGTGTAAGTAGCTTTTATAAATTCAAATTGAAAGCGTTCGCATGAAGGGGATGAACATAAATGAAAAAATTCGGATTGGCAACACAAATTTTTGTAGCGCTTGTTTTAGGGATTGTAGTAGGGGCAGTCTTTTATGGCAATAAAACGGCGATTTCTTATATCACACCAATTGGAGATATATTTATTCACTTAATTAAGATGATTGTAGTACCAATTGTTATTTCAGCATTAATTGTTGCAGTAGCTGGTGTAGGAGATATGAAAAAGCTTGGGAAACTGGGCGGTAAGACAATTCTTTATTTCGAAATTATTACGACAATTGCTATTTTAATGGGATTACTTGCAGCGAATATATTCCAACCAGGTACTGGTGTTGATATGAGTAATTTACAGCAAAGTGATATTTCTTCTTATAAACAAACTGCAGATGCAACCGAGAAGAAAGGTTTTGCTGAGACAATTGTTCACATTGTACCGAAAAACGTATTTGAATCGATTGCACAAGGTGACCTATTACCGATTATATTCTTCTCAGTATTATTCGGCTTAGGAGTTGCGGCAATTGGGGAAAAAGGAAAGCCTGTCTTTAACTTTTTTGAAGGCGTACTCGAAGCCATGTTTTGGGTTACAAATCAAGTGATGAAATTTGCACCATTTGGTGTATTCGCATTAATTGCCGTTACGGTTGCAAAATTTGGTGTAGCGACATTACTTCCGCTAGGAAAACTAGTGCTAGCTGTATACGTAACTGTTATACTATTCGTTGTGATTGTATTAGGTATTAATGCACGAATGGTTGGCGTAAACATTTTTACATTAATGAAAATTTTAAAAGAAGAACTGATTCTTTCGTTTACGACAGCAAGTTCAGAAGCTGTTTTACCTAATATAATGAGAAAAATGGAAGAGTTCGGTTGTCCAAAGGCAGTTGCCTCTTTCGTAATTCCGACAGGTTATACATTTAACTTGACTGGATCGGCTATTTATCAAGCGTTAGCGGCATTGTTTGTTGCACAAATGTACGGTGTGCACATGTCATTAACGGAGCAAATAACGTTATTATTCGTTCTCATGTTAACATCCAAAGGTATGGCGGGAGTTCCAGGTGCATCGTTCGTTGTTGTATTAGCAACGTTAGGTTCAATGGGGTTACCACTAGAAGGTATCGCGTTAATTGCGGGAATTGACCGCATTTTAGATATGATTCGCTCATCTGTCAATGTATTAGGAAATGCATTAGCGGCCATTGTTATGTCGAAGTGGGAAGGCGAATTCGATAATGAGAAAGCAAAACAATATGTAGAAACAGTCAAAGAAACAAAAGCAGCATAAGAAATCGTTAAGGAGTGAATAATCATGGCAACATTAACTGAAGTTAAAAATGGTGTTCGAATTGAAAAAGATTTTTTAGGTGAAAAAGAAGTGCCAAACTATGCATACTACGGCGTACAAACAATGCGTGCAGTAGAAAACTTCCCAATTACAGGATACAAAATCCATGAAGGCTTAATTAAAGCATTCGCAATTGTAAAAAAGGCTGCAGCGCTTGCTAATACAGATGTAGGAAGATTGGAATTGAACAAGGGCGGCGCGATCGCAGAAGCCGCTCAAGAAATTCTTGATGGAAAATGGCATGATCATTTCATCGTAGATCCAATCCAAGGCGGAGCAGGTACTTCAATGAATATGAATGCAAATGAAGTCATGGCCAATCGTGCTCTTGAATTATTAGGAATGGAAAAGGGAGACTATCATTATATTAGTCCAAATAGTCATGTAAACATGGCGCAATCAACAAACGATGCATTCCCAACGGCGATTCATATTGCAACATTAAATGCATTAGAAGGCTTATTACAAACGATGGGTTATATGCACGATGTATTTGAATTAAAAGCAGAGCAGTTCAATCATGTTATTAAAATGGGGCGTACACATTTACAAGACGCTGTGCCAATTCGTCTTGGACAAGAATTTAAAGCGTATTCTCGCGTACTTGAACGTGATATGAAACGTATCAAGCAATCACGTCAACATCTATATGAAGTAAATATGGGAGCAACTGCAGTTGGTACAGGCTTAAATGCAGATCCAGAATATATTGAAGCAGTTGTAAAACATTTAGCTACAATTAGTGAACTGCCACTTGTTGGTGCAGAAGACTTAGTAGATGCAACGCAAAATACGGATGCATACACAGAAGTATCAGCAGCACTGAAAGTATGTATGATGAATATGTCTAAAATTGCGAATGACCTTCGCTTAATGGCATCAGGTCCACGTGTTGGCTTAGCGGAAATTATGTTGCCTGCTCGTCAACCAGGTTCATCTATTATGCCAGGGAAAGTAAACCCTGTTATGCCAGAAGTAATTAATCAAATTGCGTTCCAAGTAATTGGTAACGACCATACAATTTGCCTTGCTTCAGAAGCAGGACAGTTAGAATTAAACGTTATGGAACCAGTACTTGTTTTCAACTTACTTCAATCTATTAGCATTATGAATAACGGTTTCCGTGCCTTTACAGATAATTGCTTAAAAGGAATTGAAGCGAATGAAGATCGCTTAAAAGAGTATGTTGAGAAGAGTGTAGGAATTATTACAGCCGTGAACCCTCATATCGGTTATGAAGCAGCAGCTCGCGTTGCGAAAGAAGCAATTGCAACAGGTCAATCCGTTCGAGAACTTTGTGTGAAAAACGGTGTACTGTCACAAGAAGACTTAGAGTTAATTCTAGATCCATTCGAAATGACGCACCCAGGGATTGCAGGAGCAACTCTTTTAAAGAAAAATTAAAAGAAGAGGGGGGACAATCCCCTCTTTTTTGTTTACAATATAGAAATGCTATATATGAATAGAGGTAGGGATGTTATGAGTAAGTTTACAGTAGCTTCTAATGGTTCATTAGAAACGACATTAAGAGGAGTAGAAGTATTATCGACACCACTTTTAAATAAAGGGGTCGCTTTCACGCAAGAAGAGAGAGAAGAATTAGGTTTAAAAGGGTTATTACCGCCAGCAGTTTTAACATTAGAAGAACAAGCACGCCGAGCATATGAACAATTCTGTTCTCAGCCGGATGATTTATTAAAGAACGTATATTTAACAGCGTTACATGATCGAAATGAAGTATTATTTTATCGTATATTAACAAATCACTTACGTGAAATGTTACCAATTGTATATACACCAACAGTCGGTGTAGCAATTCAAAGGTATAGTCATGAATACCGTAAACCGCGTGGTGTGTATTTATCAATTAACGATCCGTCGGGTATCGAAGAAGCATTCGCCAATATCGGTGCAACAGCTGAAAACATTGATTTAGTCGTTGTAACAGATGGAGAAGGCATACTTGGAATTGGTGACTGGGGTGTTGGTGGTATAAACATCGCAATCGGGAAATTAGCTGTTTATACGGCCGCAGTTGGTATCGATCCTAGCCGTGTATTACCGGTAATTTTAGATGTGGGTACAAATCGTGAGGAACTATTAAACAATCCATTTTATATTGGAAATCGTCACCCTCGTATAACTGGTGAAGCTTACGATGAATTTATTGATACATTTGTACAAGCAGTGAATAAACAATTCCCGAAAGCACTTTTACATTGGGAAGACTTTAGTTCTCGAAATGCACGAAAAATTTTAGATAAATATCGTCATGATATTTGTACATTTAATGATGATATTCAAGGTACAGGTGCAGTTTCACTTGCTGCTGTGTTATCGGCAGTGAAAGCTTCTGGTGTACCATTAAGTGAACACCGCGTTGTTGTATTTGGTGCTGGTACGGCTGGAATCGGTATCGCAGATCAAGTTAGAGATGCGATGGTCCGCGTAGGCGTATCTGAAGAAGAATCATATAAGCGTTTCTGGTGTATTGATCGTAACGGATTAGTTACAGATAATATGGAAGACCTTCTTGATTTCCAAATTCCGTACGCAAGAAAAGAAGCGGAAGTAAGTGAGTGGAAGCAAAATGATATGATCGGACTTGCTGAAGTTGTGAAACATGTAAAACCGACAATTTTAATTGGTACATCTACTGTTGCGGGCGCATTTAAAGAGGAAATTATTAAAGAAATGGCTTCTCACGTAGAAAGACCAATCATTTTACCAATGTCGAATCCAACACCGCTTGCTGAAGCAAAGCCAGCAGATGTAATCGAGTGGACAGAAGGAAGAGCATTAGTTGCAACAGGAAGTCCATTTGAACCAGTTACATATAACGGTGTAACGTATGTGATTGGACAATCAAATAATGCACTTATTTTCCCAGGGCTTGGTCTTGGAACAATTGTAGTACGTGCAAGTGTTATGACGGATGGAATGTTCGCAGCAGCTGCTGAAGCAGTTGCAAGTATGGTAGATACAAGTCAGCCAGGAGCACCTATTTTACCAGAGGTCGAAGAATTACGTAATATCTCAGAAATGGTTGCAATTGAAGTAGCTAAAGTTGCAGTTGCAGAAGGTGTTGCAAGAGTGAACTTAAGTGATAACGATATTAAGATGGCAGTGAAAGAAGCAATATGGGAGCCGGAGTACCGCCAAATAAAAGCGGTAGAAAAGGTTAGAATATAGAAAAAAAGCCCGTTTATAACAATAAGCGGGCTTTCGCTTTACTACTGAAAAAAAGTATAGGAAGTGGCACCTTTGAATTGGAATCAATTATGGAAGAAAGATATGTCCCTTTTAATTATATTAATGGTCGTTGTTCCTATTGCTGGGGAGCTGAACTTTCATCCCTTTAATGATACGTTTCGAGTTAGCTTCGGTACACCGCTATTTTTCTTTTTATTATTATTTTTAAGAAGAGTACCAGCAGGAGTTGCAGGTATTCTTGTTGGTATATCTGTAGTCTTATTCCGAGTATGTCTTGACTGGATCATGCAAGGTTCATTTCATATGACAGAATCATTTTATTTGCGTTATCCTGTGTTCTTCTATTATTTTATTTATGGCAGTCTTTTTTCGCTTTGCAGGGTAAATAAGTTCCATCAGAAACCAATCATTATTGGATGCCTTGGCATTTCAATTGAAATTGTTGCAAGTATGTCAGAACTTGCGTTCTATCACATGTTAGTACTCGGTACAACAATAACGATTTCTGAAGTAAATAAACTTATTATTATTGCTATTTTTCGTAGTTTCTTTGCACTTGGTTTTTTAAATATGATGAATTTATATGAAACGAAATTAAAAGAATCGCAAGTTCGAAAAGAAAATGAAAACATGTTAATGCATCTTTCTAATTTATATGTGGAATCTGTTCATTTGAAAAAGACATTACAAAATGCAGAGTTAATTACACAAGAAGCATATCAACTATATCGAAATTTACAAGCAAGCGCTGATTCAAGTAGTAAAACAGCATTGAAAATAGCAGGAGAAGTGCACGAAATAAAAAAGGATAATCAAAGAATTTTTGCGGGATTATCTAAACTGTTATTAGATAAAAATGTAGCTGAGTATGTAGAAGGACATGAGCTTACAGAAATGATTGTAAGAATAAATGAAAAGTACGCTGGAATGCTAGAGAAAGATATACGTTTTGCTAAATATATAGAAGGTGAACACGCTGCATATCACGTGTATACAGTGCTATCAATCTTTAATAACTTAGTTGCCAATGCAGTGGAAGCAATTGAAGATAGAGGTCTCATTCATATTGATTTATATAAACGAGAGCAACATGTAATATTTGAAGTAATTGACGATGGCCCTGGTATTGCACAAAAGTATAAAAAATTAGTATTTAAGCCCGGGTTTACTTCCAAGTATGATCAAACAGGAACACCGTCAACAGGCATTGGACTTTCTTACATACATGAAATGGTAACAGAGCTAGGCGGAGAAGTAAGATTAGAAGACAATGAAACCGGAAAAGGGTGTAAGTTTATCGTTTGTTTACCGGAGTGCAGTTTAAAGCGGGAAGGGGAATAGATTTGTTTTATTATATCGTAGACGATGATGAAGTTTTCCGTTCAATGCTGTCGCAAATTATTGAAGATGGAGATCTTGGAGAAGTAATTGGTGAGGCGGATGACGGAGCTTTTATTGAAGCGGATCAACTAAATTTTAAAAAAATAGATATTTTATTTATTGATTTGTTGATGCCGATGAGGGACGGAATTGAAACGGTTCGTCACATTGCGTCAACTTTCACGGGGAAAATTATTATGATTTCTCAGGTGGAATCGAAGCAGCTTATAGGTGAGGCATATACATTTGGTGTAGAATATTATATTACAAAACCATTAAATAAAATCGAAGTTGTATCTGTTGTACGCAAAGTGATAGAGCGTATTAGATTGGAGCGTTCTATACATGATATTCAAAAATCATTGAATAACGTGTTTCAGTGGGAAAAACCGCAATTGCGTACTGAACCAGTACAAGAAGGAAAAAAGATAGGGGATTTAGGGCGCTTTTTACTATCAGAACTCGGTATTGCGGGAGAGAATGGAAGTAAAGATTTACTTAGTATGCTGGAATATTTATATGGTCAAGAAAAGGCACAGACATTTGACTTTGGCTTTCCTGCGTTAAAAGAAATTTTTCATCATATTACGATAAGGAAATTAGGGGATATAGCTTTAGAGGCGGATATTGATAAAGAGAAAAAAGCGTCTGAACAAAGAGTACGTCGAGCTATTTATCAGTCGTTAAATCATTTGGCTTCTTTAGGACTAACAGACTTTTCAAATCCAAAATTTGAAAGCTATGCTCCAAAATTTTTCGATTTCACTGTAGTTAGAAAACGGATGACAGAAATGACGAAAGATGAACTTGCATCTTCTGGTCATACGCGAATTAATACAAAGAAGTTTATTCAAGTGTTGTATTTTGAGGCGAAGAGGTTGATGGAAATAGAGTGAAGAAGATGCTTATAAATAAGCATCTTTTTTGTTAAATCAACATTTTATATTTTCTCGTGGAGCATGTAAAATGTTAAGTAAGAGAAAATGGTTTTATATTAAGGAAGTGTCAAAGCGATGAGTTTCACATTGAATAAATCGATTATTAAAGAAGTGTGCGGAGAGACCTCATATAAAAGAGGTGAAGCCTATTATAAATCAAATAAAGTGATAATAAATCATTATGATAAAAATAAAGAAATTTGCGAGGCTACAGTAAAAGGGAACGAGGATTTCCATGTTACAGTAGAAAAAGCTAAAAAGGGTGATGTTGTTGCAAAATGTAGTTGTCCTTCATTATCGTCTTTTCAAACGTATTGTCAACATGTTGCAGCAGTATTAATACAAATAAACTATAATCAACAAACAGGTGGAATGAGCTCCACTAGTAACAGAAACGATCAATTGACAAGTGGTATGTTTCAGCTGTTTGCGGACAAACCACTGAGGCCAAAAAGTAAACAACACCGTTTTGATACACGCGAAATATTAGATGTTGAGTTTATATGTACACCAGTAGCTACGAGAAGTGGTGGGGCTCTACTTGGAATTCAATTGAAACTTGCCAAAGTGTATTTCATAAATCATATTAGAGAATTTCTTTCTAAGGTGGAGAAAAGAGAGTCTTTTCATTGTTCAAATGAATTTACATATACGCCAGATGTACATAGTTTTAAACAAGAAACGGATGCGATTATCCAGCAGCTCATTAAAATGTATCATAACGAAAAAATGTATGAGGATGCGCTAGAAGTACATGCGAAACAAGATGAAAGTATGATATTCATACCACCAGCTTCATGGAAAGATATGCTCTCTTCACTTTCTAAAGTTGAATATGTACAGCTGAAACAAAATGAACAACTGTTTCAGGGATTACAAGTTTCAAAAGGTTTGTTGCCGTTACACTTTGAATTTACAAAGGGAAATAATGGCGGATTTACACTTCATATAGATGGTCTAAATCGTGTACGAGTTATGGATATGTATAACAATGCACTTTACGATGGGAAATTATATCACTTACACATTGAAGATTGTATGCGACTTATTGAATTACAAAAGATGATAAGTCGCTCAAATAGTAATCAGTTTTATATTCCAGAAAGTAAGATGGAACATTTCGTCGGGAAAGTTGTACCAGGATTAATGAAGCTCGGAACTGTACACATTGATGAAGTAATATCGGATCGTGTTGAAACACCTTCGCTAAAAGCGAAATTGTATTTAGACCGCGTGAAAAATCGCTTATTAGCAGGTCTTGAATTTCACTATGGGAACGTCATGATTAATCCGCTAGAAGAGGATGGACAGCCGTCTGTTTTTAATCGTGATGAGAAAAAGGAAAAAGAGATTTTAGACATTATGAGTGAAAGTGCCTTTGCAAAAACAGAAGGCGGTTACTTTATGCATAATGAAGAAGCTGAGTATAACTTTTTATATCACGTCGTGCCAACATTAAAAGGTTTAGTTGATATTTATGCGACGACAGCAATTAAATTGCGAATTAGTAAAGGGGATGTAGTTCCTCTTATTAGAGTGAGAAGAAAAGAAAGAATTGATTGGTTGTCATTTCGTTTTGATATAAAAGGAATACCAGAAGCAGAAATTAAAGGTGTATTAGCGGCTCTTGAAGAGAAACGTAAATATTATCGATTGGCGAACGGTTCTTTTTTATCGCTAGAGAGTAAAGAGTTTAATGAAATTAATCAGTTTATAAAAGAATCAGGTATTCGGAAAGAATTTTTACATGGAGAAGAGGTAAATGTTCCGCTTATTCGGAGTGTAAAATGGATGAATGGACTTCATGAAGGCAATGTTTTAAGTGTGGATGATTCTGTTCAAGAGTTAGTAGAAAATATTCAAAATCCGAAAAAATTAAAGTTTGCTGTGCCAAATACTTTAAATGCAGAAATGAGAAAGTATCAAGTATATGGGTTCGAATGGATGAAAACACTTGCTTATTACCGTTTTGGCGGTATTTTGGCAGATGATATGGGACTTGGAAAAACGTTGCAAAGCATTGCTTTTATAGATTCTGTTTTGCCTGAGATTCGAGAAAAGAAGCTGCCTATATTAGTCGTTTCACCATCATCTCTTGTTTATAATTGGTTTAGTGAATTGAAAAAATTCGCCCCGCATATTAGAGCGGTTATTGCAGATGGAAACCAAGCAGAGCGCCGGAAGATTTTGAAAGATATAGCGGAATTTGATGTCATAATTACGTCATATCCATTACTGAGAAGAGATATAAGATTATATGCAAGACCATTTCATACACTATTTCTTGATGAAGCACAGGCGTTTAAAAACCCTACAACACAAACGGCAAGAGCTGTGAAAACAATTCAAGCTGAATACCGTTTCGGACTAACGGGGACACCTGTAGAAAATTCATTAGAAGAGCTATGGTCTATCTTCCATGTCGTTTTCCCGGAATTATTACCAGGAAGAAAAGAGTTCGGTGATTTAAGGCGTGAAGATATAGCGAAGCGAGTGAAACCATTCGTATTAAGACGGTTAAAAGGGGACGTATTAAATGAGTTGCCAGAGAAAATAGAGCACTTACAATCATCGGAGTTATTACCCGATCAAAAGAGTTTCTATGCTGCTTATTTAGCGAAGTTAAGGGAAGAAACGTTGAAGCATTTAGACAAAGACACGTTACGTAAAAATAAAATTAGAATTTTAGCTGGTTTAACGAGATTGCGACAAATTTGTTGTCATCCCGCTTTATTTGTTGATGATTACAAAGGAAGTTCAGCTAAATTTGAACAACTGTTAGAGATTCTAGAGGAATGTAGAAGTACAGGGAAGAGAATATTAATTTTTTCTCAATTTACGAAGATGCTTTCTATTATTGGTCGTGAGTTAAATCGACAAGCAATTCCATACTTTTATTTAGACGGGAGTACACCAGCGCAGGAACGTGTAGAGCTGTGCGATCGGTTTAACGAAGGAGAAGGAGAGCTATTTCTCATTTCTTTAAAAGCTGGTGGTACCGGACTTAATTTAACTGGTGCAGATACAGTAATATTATATGATTTATGGTGGAATCCAGCTGTTGAACAACAAGCGGCCGATAGAGCGTATCGAATGGGACAAAAAAATACAGTGCAAGTTATAAAGCTAGTAGCTCAGGGAACAATTGAGGAGAAAATGCATGAACTGCAAGAAAGTAAGAAAAATTTAATCGCTGAAGTGATTGAGCCGGGAGAAGAGAAATTGTCCTCAATCACAGAGGAAGAAATTCGAGATATTTTAATGATTTAATATAAAAAAGCTATGCCTTCAAATTGATGAGGGCATAGCTTTTTTGTTGTAATAATTATATTTTGTTTTGTACAAAGTAAAGAAATCAAATGTTATTTAAATTACTTCTTTGTACCTTTACTTTTGTATGGTTTGGCAGCTGCCTTTTTCTTTGCACTTGATTGCCAACGGTTCCATCCTTTACTTCCTGTACCTTGTCCTACACCTTTTTTCGGTTTTGCTTTCGTTTTACTCATATGATCACTCCGTTATATAAAAATCTTATTTGATAATAGTCAATGATTTAGAAAATACTCTTTATAAATGACTATGATTACTTTAAGTAAAAATAAACTGCTTGAATGCTATAGTATATCATGAAATTGCAAGTAAACTGAAAGGAATTATAAAGAAAATGAAAATAATAAGAAATACTGCGGATTCTATATTCCGAACGATCACATTAATTGTTGTGTATACGTTAGTTTCGATCAGTGAAACATTTTTTGGATTGACGAGGCAGAAAAAGTAAAGATGTTAAATTAACAACAATCAATAAAGCCGTAAAATAAAGAATTGAAAAACATTTTAAAACTTTTTGTTGACTTTCTTTATTTTTTGTATAGAATAATCATTAATAAAATGTTTCAGAGATGTGACAACAAAACGACTATGAAAGGACGAGTAGTAGTAGGACGTAGTTTAAGCGAGTCAGGGGTGGTGTGAGCCTGATACGAAGCCTATTATGAAGAACCTCCTGGAGTTGCTAACCGAAATCCTTTATAGGAAAGTAGACTTAGCCGGGAACTTCGCCGTTACAAGAAGAACAGTATCGAGATATTTTATCTCCGTACTGTATAAGTGAGCAACCTCTGTTGCTAATTTGGGTGGTACCGCGGAACCAAAGCCTTTCGTCCCAGTTTTTTGGGAAAGAAGGGCTTTTTTTGTTGGCTTCTTTTCACAACATCCAAACATTTTAGGAGGAAACCACCATGTATCAATCATTAATGACAGTAAGAGAGACTCAAATCGCAATTAAGGAAGTTAAAACATTTTTCGAGGACCAATTAGCAAAACGCCTTGAACTATTCCGCGTATCTGCACCATTATTCGTAACGAAAAAATCAGGATTAAACGATCACCTAAACGGTGTAGAACGCCCAATTGAATTTGATATGTTACATTCAGGAGAAGAATTAGAAATTGTTCATTCACTAGCGAAATGGAAACGATTTGCATTACATGAATACGGATACGAAGCTGGTGAAGGTTTATATACAAACATGAACGCGATTCGTCGTGATGAAGAACTTGATGCAACGCATTCCATTTACGTTGACCAATGGGATTGGGAAAAAATCGTTCAAAAAGAATGGCGTACTGTCGATTACTTACAAAAAACAGTACAAACAATTTATGGAATATTCAAAGATTTAGAAGATCACTTATTTGAAAAATATCCGTTCCTTGGAAAGTATTTACCAGAAGAGATTGTTTTCATTACTTCTCAAGAACTAGAAGATAAATATCCAGAATTAACACCGAAAGATCGTGAACATGCAATTGCGAAAGAACACGGTGCAGTCTTTATTATTGGAATTGGTGATGCACTTCGTTCAGGTGAAAAGCACGACGGACGCGCAGCTGATTATGACGATTGGAAATTAAACGGTGATATTTTATTCTGGCACCCAGTACTACAATCTTCATTTGAATTATCATCAATGGGAATTCGTGTTGATAGTAAATCACTTGATGAGCAGTTAACGAAAACTGGTGAAGACTTCAAACGTGAGTATGATTTCCATAAAGGTATATTAGAAGACGTACTACCATTAACAATCGGCGGTGGCATTGGACAATCAAGAATGTGCATGTACTTCTTACGTAAAGCACATATCGGTGAAGTTCAATCTTCTGTATGGCCTGACGATTTACGTGCAGCTTGTAAAAAAGAAAACATTCATCTGTTTTAATAGAAGTGAGGGAATAGCTTAAATATAGAGCTATTCCCTCTTTTTTACAAAACGTCACTTGCTTACTTATTACCGAGTTCTTCCGCCAAACCGATTAAAATTCCTTCGACTCCACGAATGTAGCAGAGACGATACGAGTTCTCGTACTGAACTACTTCGCCAACGAGCTCTGCACCATGCTTAGTGAGTCTCGATACCATTTCGTCAATATCTTCAACGGTGAACATGACGCGTAGATAACCGAGGGCGTTTACAGGAGCTGTTCGGTGATCTGCTATAGTAGGAGGGGTGAGAAATCGCGAAAGTTCAATTCGGCTGTGGCCATCTGGAGTGGCCATCATAGCGATCTCTACGCACTGAGAACCGAGTCCAGTTACGCGACCAGCCCATTCACCTTCGACATTGGCTCGACCTTCGAGATTCAAGCCAATCTCCTCAAAGAAAGAGATTGCGTTATCAAGGGATTCTACAACGATGCTGACATTGTCCATTCGTAGTAATTTGTTTTTTGCCATAGTCTTATCTCCTTATGTATAAAAGTCTATTATTTAATTATCCTCATAATTATACTACTAAGTAGTTACAAATTCCTTTCAGTTAAAAATACCTTGTCACAGTATAGGAAAATGTGACAAGGTGTTTTTTAATATGTCATATAGCATCGTGTTAACGAACAGCTTTTTATTTAATAGGAATGTAATACATTAATATGATTTTTTTAGTATTACTAAATAGATGAGATTAGCTCATTTGCACGAAAGGCTCAATTTTCGCCATAAATGATTGATGCAGCGCCTCAACGCCTGTTACTAAATGAAGGCGGTCAATAACGACAGACACTTTAATTTCTGATGTACTTACCATTTTAATATGAATATCTTCTTCTTTTAAAGTAGTGAACATATTTGCAGCGACACCTGGGTTAGATACCATGCCAGATCCTACGATTGATACTTTTGCTAAGTGATTTTCATGTTCTACAGATTCATAGTGAAGAGTTTCTTGATTTTGTTCCAAAACTTCTAAAGTTTCTCTTAAATCATTCGAATGAATGGAGAAGGAGAGGTGTACAGTTCCTTCATTTGTAATACTTTGAATTATGATATCTACATTAATGTGTGCTGCTGCTAATGTAGAGAAAACTGTTGAAAGCGAGCCTTGTTCTAATCCTTTAATTGTGACACGTGTAATGTTATCCTCAAATGCAATACCTTTAACGATTGATTGTTGTTCCATGTTACATTCTCCTTTTACAATTGTTCCGTTTTCTTGTTCCATACTTGAGCGAACTTCTAAAACTACGTTATGATTTTTAGCAAACTCAACAGCGCGCGGGTGTAATACGCCGGCACCGAGATTAGCAAGCTCTAACATTTCGTCATAAGAAATTTCGTCTAATTTGTAAGCATCTTTTACAACTCGTGGGTCCGTCGTATATACGCCTGTCACGTCCGTATAAATATCACATTTTTTTGCTTTAAGTGCAGCGGCTAGTGCGACAGCAGTCGTATCAGAACCACCACGGCCAAGCGTTGTAATTTCATTTTCTACACTTATACCTTGGAAACCAGCTACGATAACAATCGTGCCTTCAGCAAGATAAGATTGAATACGATTTGTATGAATGTCAGTAATCCGTGCACTACTATGTATAGATTCTGTCGTAATACCTGCTTGCCACCCTGTTAATGAAATTGCATGATAGCCTTTTGCTTGCAGTGCCATTGTTAATAATGAAATAGTTACTTGTTCTCCTGTAGATAGAAGCATATCCATTTCACGTTTACTTGGATTTTCTGTGATAGCGTTAGCGAGTGCGACAAGTTCATCTGTGCTTTTTCCCATTGCTGAAACGACAGAGACAATGCTATGACCTCGTTCATATTCTTCAATAATTAAATTTGCTACATGTTGAATGCGTTCGACGCTTCCGACAGAAGTGCCACCAAATTTTTGAACAATTGTTTCCATTACAAATTCCTTCTTTCGTCTATTTTTAAGAATAGATTAGGAAATATATAAATCCCAATACTCCTGTAGTTACCAGAAAGACAAACAAAAAACACCATCTCAAATAAGTGAGGATGGTGCTGTTACAGGAAAAGGGAAACAGAAAACGGAGCTAATAAAAAAACCGCCAAAAAAGGAATATCATAAAAAAATGATATCTCTTTTTTGTAGATAGCTCTTCATACGTACACGTCTGTACATATGACAGTTCTGTTTCTATTCGAAAACAGCCCCAATTGACAAATGCAGAGAAATTTATCAATTTCGGCAATACTTCCTTTCATCTAAGTTCATAGACATCTCTGTGTCTCCATTAGAATACTCATAAGTATCGCAACCTCTATCTCACGTTTTAGGCGAGAGTGTTTGATTTATGAAGTTATTGGTAACATTTGTTTTATAATAATTTAAATTTTTCGTGGAATCAAGTGTTTTATATATATTTTAAAAATTCTTTCTTTTTCTAGAAAAGTTTGTGAAAAATGTAGCAAAATAAATTCATTGCATGTACATTAAACTTATAGTGCATAGGAGGTGGGAGAATGAAAAGGAAACAGCCTATTTATGTTGCGACAAAAATGAACACGACGATGGAAAAATTATGGAGATATACGCAAGAACCAGATATACATACAGAGTGGGATGCTCGCTTTACTGAAATTTCGTATTTAGGGAAAAAAGAAGGAGAACCACAGAAGTTTTTGTATAAAACAAAGATTGGATTTGGGCTTGAAATAGCTGGAGAAGACCTGCGGTAGTATGTCAACTGAAAAATAATATATTTTGAAGTTATCAAAGGACAAATTGCTTAAAAAAGACATCACGAAACTAGACCAGCACCGCATGTAAAATACTGGAATTGATTGAAAGGTAGCGATGACAAGTTTTATGTCACACTTTCACACACCTTTCAGGCGTAAAGAGTTGGTGATTACGTAGTAGCGCATCCACCAATCGCACAAATTTTCTTGCGGTTAGAACGAGTGCACGTTTGTGTTGATGTTTTGGTACTTCATTATACTTTTTTGCGTAATATTCTTGGTATTCCAATACATGCTTTCTTACAGAGTTGGCGGCTTCAACTAAGTAATACCGCAAGTAATGATTCCCATTACGAGATAATGAAGTATTTTCAGCGGTGAACCGGCCAGACTGGTATGTACGCCAATATAACCCGGCATATTTTGCGATTTTGGTTTCATCGTCAAATCTTTCGATTTGGCCAATTTCAGCGATAATACCAGCGGCATATATAGGCCCGATTCCAGGAATGGATTCTAATGTTTGCGTTAATCCAGCCATGATCCGCTTAATAGATTTTTCTAGTTCTTTAATTTGTCTTTGATAGGTACGAATGATTTCGATTGATGTTCCTAAAAGAATATCGATTGAGTCTTCTACCACCTTATCTAAACGGTACGACGTGCGAACAGCCTTTTGAATGGTTGATGCGACACATTTCGGGTCACCAAATCGATTTTTACTCTTTTCCTGTAGGAACTCAGCGAGTTCCTCTAAAGGCATGTCAGCTAGCTCTTCTAGACTGAATTTTTCAAGGAACAATTCCATCATGGCGTTACCAAATATAGAAGAATCGACTTCTTGTGAGAACGTATTACATTTATAACTTAGGTGTTGTAGAAAATGTTGTTTCTCCTTTGTCAACATTCTAACGAGTTGATAACGAGCTCTTGTTAATTGCTGTAATGCCACGTATTGACTTTCTTTCACGATGGACATTTGATTTCGCCCAAATCGTAAATAATCAGCGATGACAAAGGCATCAATTTCGTCAGTCTTATTCATGTCTGAATAACTTTTCTTGAAGTTTGCGACTTGTTTTGGATTTAGAAGAAATACCTTTGTGCCAAATCTTTTTAAGTCTTCGTCATGATGGAGAAACATGGATGGGTGAAAACTGTAAACAGATGTAGATTCTAAGCCGATTTTTAAAGTTTCAACCTCTTGATTGGTTGTGCACTGTAATAATCGTTCTTTAAGTACCTGTGCACCTGGTAAGTCATTACTGACTGAAAAAGAATCTAGCTTTTCTCCTTCACCATTTAAAAAGCAAACTTTCATATCAAACGAACTTACATCTAGACCAACAAATAATCTCACGTAAGAGACCTCCTTTCGATTTAGAATCATTGCTTGGACGTCTCGAGATATCTCTAGTGTGTACGCCGACCAACAACCTCGTGTATAAGAGCTAGTCCTGAATCGAAAGCCGCCCTAGAGCTACTAACATCTAGGTTCGAGGATCAGGCTGCTCAGCCTGCGAGTAGGGAGCCCCGCGCGTTCACTGAGAAACACTCTTTTCGTGTGGTAAATCCACAGGGGAATACAGAATTGTCCCAAATGATCCTAAGACCATTATCTAGAAATATCTTGAGACGTCCAAGTATTTTCTTTATTACTGGACTCTTATTAGAGAGAAAAACTAAGCCTGAGATAGGGCTTAAATATTAATATACGAGGGGAATCAATAGGTGAAATAAGAAAAGAAACTGGTGAAAGAATTTCCTCTTTAAAATTTTGGACGGATAATACATTATCTCTTATTCAAATAGGACGTGGTTATTGGAAGTATACGCCGAATAAAGAATACATCCATTTTGAGACACAATATGATTATGATACAAGATTTGGTCGTATAGGAAATGTAATAGATTCCTATATTTTTCGTCCGTTATTAGGTTGGGCGACCGCTTGGAGTTTTGATGCCTTAAAATTATGGTTAGAAAAGGGGCTTCATCCTAGGTTACTAATTAGAAGAACAATGACGTATTGGCTCGTATGCTTTTTATTTGCTTTTGTATGGATATATCAAGGGATAGTGCCGAAACTACTGTTTACTCATTCAGAAGAAGTAAAGATGCTTTCTGTATTAATTGGTTCAAATGAAAGTAGTGTATATATACTTAAAATAATTGGGGTGTTAGAAATAATTTTCGGTGTCGTATGGCTGTTGCCACTAACAAAACGAAAATTATTTATACTGCATATTATTGTATTACTAGTTTTAACGTTAGCGGCAGGATTTACGAATATCGCAAGCTTTACAGGGCCGTTTAATCCGATTACATTAAATGTTCTTCTAATGGGGTTATCAATTGTCGGTTATATAAATAGTTTCGATTTACCAAGCGCGAAAAATTGCAAGAGGGCGAGAAAGGGATAAGTGTATGGCTAATATGTATGAACGATTATTAGGGGATACCTATAAAAATCTTCATCCTGAATTGCAGAAGCGTTATGCCATTACAGAAGAGAATAGTTTTACAGGGGAAGGAAAGATGGATGAAATTTACGGTGGCTCTTTTTTCGTGAAATTTATATTGAAAATTGCATCGAAGTTTCGAATGTTTTTCTCGGAACGAGGAGAGGAAATTCCATTTACGATACAAAACATAGCTGAGCGAGATGAATATGGACAAGAATTAGTAAGGTGGAACCGTACTTTTTATTTTCATAATAAGAAAAGATATTTTAACGCAGTTATGCAATTGGATGAAAACGAAAATGAAATTGTAGATTATTTTGGCGAACCACATTTACTCGTTTCTACACTACATTTTCATATCGATGAGTTAGGGGCAATGCATATTGCTTCAAAGAAACAATGGTTTTATATGTTTGGAAGAAAAATTCCGTTGCCAAAATTCTTGTATGGTGAAGCAAAAATTGTTGAAAGTTATGATGCAACACTACAGTGTTTTCGAATTCATGTACAAGTACGAAACCCGTTAATTGGCTCGCTTTTTTCATATAAGGGAACATTTGTGGAAAGGAAATAAACGATATGAAAAATATAATATTTGGGCTTGCTGGTTATGTTGTTTTTCTATTATGTGAGCGGTCGAATATAAATCCTGTTGAAGCAATTATATTATTATCTGTTTTATTATTTATACCAATGTCACTTTGTATTATTGATAAAAGAAAAAGAGATGGATCGTATTTATTATTTTATAAATTCGTATCGTTTTTATATCCAATTGCAGCAATTTGTGCAATGCTAGCTTTCGTCACAAATCACTATGTATTTGCGCTAGTTTGGTTTGTATATACAGGAATTGTTGCGTTATTTGGTGTAAGTAGATTGCTAGAAAGAGGATGGAAGCCGTTAGAAGAGACCGCCATAGATAGTGCGTTTATTTATTTGTTTTTAGGTGGTTTTTGGTTTTTTGCTTCAGTAGCAAAACTTTCAATTATGCAGTTTAGCTCTGACATTGTTTTACTCACAGCTGCACATTTTCATTATTCGGCGTTTCTATTGCCATTATCAGCTGGTTTAATAGGGAGAAAAAGAGAAAAGAGAAGTAAAGTATATGATGTTATTATGTTTATCATCATGATTTCACCTATGACAGTCGCAATAGGAATTACATACTCGAGAATATTTGAATTTTTTGCAGTGTTTCTATATTTATGTGCGATTTATGGGTATGGATTTTACGTTTGGAAAGCAAAATTTAATGCTATCAGTGCAAAGATTCTACTAATCGTTTCGTCTAGTACACTCATGGTTACAATTATGTTCTCACTTATATACTCATACGGGAATTTGAAGCATGTAATGACGATTACAATTGCTCAAATGGTTTGGATTCATGGTGTTGTCAATGGAATTGGAGTAGCGTTACCGGCATTTGTCGGCTGGATGATCGAAAAGAGTGTTCCGAATTATAAATACTATGGGAAACCAATGAGTAAATTAAGAGGAAGTGTGGCAATTGGTGAGGCTTTTTTATATAGCGGCAATTTAGTAGGCAGTAAGGAATACAACGGTTTAGTTGATCAAATAACTGATTTTCATAGTGAGTCATTTGACGTGACGAAGGTACCTTTAAGTATTATTCGTTTTTATGAAAATACAACAGAGTATGAGTTGCAATCAAATATTAAATGGGCTCGTTGGTTCCGCCCATTTGCATTTTGTTATGAGAAAATGAGTAAGCGTGTGGGACAAATACATTTAGGGATGGGCGGCAATTGGGAAACGATGCATGGCTCTATCATTAATGTAATAGATGAGAAAGATGGAAGAGAGAATGTAAGGGCTTGGCTAAGGAAAAATGAAGCAGGTGAATCTATTTTTGTAGCTCTTTATTCAAAGCATACAAATAAGAATGAGACATATATGAATATCGCCTTACCTTTACCTTATTCGAATATGACTGGTATTTTGAAAATATATAATGATAGTCATGATTTAATCATTACTAGTAAGTTAAGAGAAAATGGTCAGGGAGATGAGGGTATTTATTTACATACTCAGTTCTTAACAATCCGTTTACCGTTAGCAGAGACTTTCGTCATTACAGAGGATAAGGATAAAATGTTAACAGCTCATCATAGCATGTGGATATTTGGACTTAAATTTTTACATATTCATTATAAGATTGAAAAAATTACTTAGAAGTAAGAAAGGCTTGGACAGGTTTCCAAGCTTTTTTATGTATGGGTAATTGTCATAGAAATTTGTTTATTTAGCTCATTATCCCAAACACGTTGAATTTCAAAAGTGCCTGTTTCAAAAAATAATGGGAATCTCTCTTTAAACCAATCTTGCATAGGAAGATGTAGTGCTGTATCGATTGGTATCCATAATAATTCGCCCTCAGGAGGGTTTAAAAGAAGTTCACCTTCAAATGAGTCTGTCCAGTAGTTAAATACCATGTACCGAACATTACCTTTCGGATTTACATATTCATCTAATCCTTTAAAAGTTAAATTCGAAACAAGTAATCCAGTTTCCTCTTTTACTTCTCTTATAGCGGCTTGAACGATACTTTCGGGGAAATCTACTTTGCCGCCAGGAGCGATGTAGCCAGGGAAACCTCGATGGTTGGGGCGTTTTATGAGTAAAACTTCATTGTTACGTTGGATCATACACATTGTATAGATCTGGTGTTCGATGTTATGTGAATTTAGAGGCATAATGATGTATTCTCCTTTATATTTTTTTGATAATTTTACCATAACATAATTGTTTCTTATATAATTATAAATTGAATATTATAAATTTTAAGTTATAAATTATAAATTCTATAGTCATTCGAAAAGAGGGAAGAGACATGCAAGGAGAAATACAAAAGGAGAAAAGTTTAGGTTATGTTGGTAAATTATTATTACCGGTTAAAGTATCACCACACTTTAAATTTTTATGGATTGGACAATTACTCTCGGCCTTAGGTAGTTCGATAACTATGGTCATACTCCCAGTTGTTGTGTATTCATTAATTGGCTCAACAGTTGTGATGGGAATGACAATGGCAATGTACATGCTACCTAATATTCTCGCTTTACCGTTTGCAGGTTTAATTGTAGACCGAATTGATCGGGTTAAATTAATGTTATTTACGGATATACTCCGCTGTATATTAATGCTATTACTTGCATCGCTTATATTTATGGATTTATTAACAATTACAGTTTTATACATTCTCGTTGCCTTATACGGACTTATGGAAGGGATATTCCAACCAGCATATTCTGCTGTAAGGGCGAAAGTATTCGTTCCTGAAATTCGTAATGCAGCTAACGCACTCACTCAAATGAGTAATCAAGGTATACGATTAATTGGACCAGCACTTGGTGGGTTAATCGTATCGGTTGCGTCTGCAGGGATAGGTTTCGGACTAGATGCAGTAACGTACTTATTATCATTTTTATGTTTATTATTTTTAAAAGAAATTAAGTTTGAAAAAGTAAAACCCATTGAAAAGAGTAAGCTTAATTACAAACAAGAGTTTATGGAAGGTGTATTAGTTTTAAAAAGTCATCCGTGGCTGTGGATTACAATTTTAGTTTTTTCTTTTATAAATATTTGTTATGCCGGCATTATCGTCGTATTAATTCCGTGGTTATTTAATGTTCATCATCATTTTGAAGCTTACGTGTATGGACTTGGCATGGCCTTTTCTGGTGGTGGGGCTGTAATTGCTGCATTAATATTTGGTGGGAAAGAGCGGTGGCATAAGAGAGGATTACTGGCTTATGGAGGTGTTTTAATGAGTGGTATTGCTTTATTAATTATGCCATTCATTTCTTGGGCACCCGCTTTAATATTCTTAATGGCAATTGAAGGATTTGGCATGATGATATTTGGACTCATTTGGGAAACGAGTTTACAGGAACTTGTACCAGAAGAAGCATTCGGAAGAGTGGCAAGTCTTGATATGTTGGGTTCTTTTGCTTTATTGCCATTAGGGTATGTAGTTGTAGGCTGGTTAGCTACTGTCATAGGTGGCGAGATAACTATTATAACACTAGCTAGTTTAGTAATTTTAACAATTGGAATAGCATTGTCTGTACCGAGTATTCGTCGATTTAATTGATTATATGGGAAAAGAGGGCTAGACCTATATAGAAAATAACCTAGCATATAATCAACCAGTATTAATAAAACAACTTTGTAATGAAAAGCCTTCCATACATATTTGGCGCAAAAAATTAGTATCGAAGCAACAAAATTAGAAATCACAAAAGAAGTGACGGAAGCGATACAAGCAGGTTTCAAAAAAGAAGAATAAGCCCTAAAGAAATTAGGACTTATTCTTCACTAAATACAAATGTTTGTTTCATTTTTTTACCTTCATTTACCGGATGGCCGT
Source organism: Bacillus sp. FSL K6-0268 (assembly GCF_038005425.1). Classification (NCBI taxonomy): domain Bacteria; kingdom Bacillati; phylum Bacillota; class Bacilli; order Caryophanales; family Bacillaceae; genus Bacillus; species Bacillus sp. FSL K6-0268. Next base: position 1,599,923 of record NZ_JBBOTF010000001.1, on the reverse strand, counting down.
TATAAGAGAAATTCTTTTCTTCCCAAGTGATCACAACTTTAAAATTATGACTATTAAAGTCTAATGGGAATACCATGTACTCAAAGCTTGTATGACTTTTAGAAATATTTTCATTAGGTGTAGTAGGTTTAAAGGTAGCCTTAGAGGTAGGATTGTTATCAAGTATTTCCACAGATACGTTTGATACATCATGACCGATGTTTTTTACGAGTAAACTATACGTATCAAATACACCTTGCTTTGGCTGGATTGCTTGCTTGTTTGAGTTATGAGATTTATCAATTTCGACATACCATTGTTTAGACTTTGACGCAATCGGTAGTGACTGAAATGTGTAAGCACTAGCTTGCATTGGTAGTGCTAAACATATAAGCGTAAAGAGAGTTAATATTTTTCGTTTCATTTTTTGAGAGCTCCCATTCTTTAATGGATTTACTTGTTATTATCTTCTTTTTACGAGTAAATATACCATATAATGTAAAGTGAGTATTGTGAGTAGTGAATCAATATCTTATTCACTACTCTTATAGCTGGCATAATTACGTATGTAGTAAGAAAGAATAAATTTGTTTTTTCTATACTTAGATTACTGCCCTTTTTAAAAGGGCTATTTTTACGTTTTAAAAAAAGAATATACTAAGAGTTCCGTATAAATTATTTATTTTAATGTAGTTAAATGTGCTTGTAGATGTGAAATTAGAGAAGGAAGCTGTGTAGAGATGTTCCTACACAGCTTTTTAGGATATGAAAAAATTACCAAAAATATATTAAAATAACATTGTCATACAACAAGGGGGATTTGTTTTATGGAAAATGGACATCTTGCTAAAGTAGATTTAACGAAAAAAATTGAATCAAAATCTAAGTACAACAAGAAACTCGAAAAATATCAAAGGCGCTTATTAGCATTACAACAAATTTTGAAAGAAGAAAAAATCGCGGTTATGCTTGTTATGGAAGGATGGGATGCGGCTGGTAAAGGTGGGGCAATTAAGCGGGTGACGGAACATCTTGACCCACGTGGGTTCCAAGTAGATCCAATTGGAGCGCCTGCACCTCATGAAAAACGTTACCATTATTTGCAACGTTTCTGGCGCAAAATTCCACAGTACGGGCAAATTACCATTTTTGATCGCTCATGGTACGGTCGTGTGTTAGTTGAGCGTGTTGAAGGTTTTGCTACAAAGGAAGAGTGGATGAGAGCATATGATGAGATTAATGATTTTGAAAAACTACTAACAGATGACCATTACATAATAGGGAAGTTCTTCTACCATATAAGTAAAGAGGAACAGTTAAAGAGATTTAACGATAGAGAGAAAAATCCTTTGAAAAGATGGAAAATTACAGATGAAGATTGGCGTAATCGTGAAAAATGGGATGAGTATGTTGAAGCGATGGAAGACATGTTTGAAAGAACAAGTAAGCCAAATGCGAAGTGGCATATTATTGAAAGTAACGATAAATTGTATGCCCGTGTGAAAACGTTAAAAATCATTATTTCATTCATAGAGGATTATTTCTTAGAACATGGTATAGAATTGCCTTCTTATTATTATGAAATGAAAGAGGATATTGAAGTTTTGCAAGATGTAGGTGTGAAGGAGTAAATAAGAAAATGGCCCTGTGAATTGGTAAAACCAAATTATGGGGCTTTTTTATTTAGAAACATTTTACAATTAACAGAATAAGGTATATAATCAATAATCATATTAACATTGTTAATATGATTATTGATTATATAATATGTGGGGGTTTTACTTTGAAGGGAAGAGATGTTGTTTTAGGTTTATTAATGGGAAAAGAAATGTCTGGTTACGATATTAAAATTGTTTTTGAAGACGTATTTACCCACTTTTTTGATGGAAGTTTTGGAATGATTTATCCAACGTTACGACAATTGGAGAATGAGGGGAAAATAAAAAAAGAGGTTGTCATGCAAGAGGGGAAACCGAATAAGAAAATGTACTTTATTACAGATGAAGGACGTGAAGAGTTTTATCAATATATGCAGACGCCTGTAGAGAAGGATGTTTTACGTTCGGATTTTTTAATGAGAATGTATTTTGGCAACTATAGTGATGATGTGACGATAAAAAAATGGATTAAAGATGAAATTGAAAGAAAAGAAGCGTACATTGCAGATCTTCGATTGAAATATGAAAAGTGGAGAGTAGGTATTACTTTCGTCGAAGAAATTTCACTAGATGTAGGTATTGCATCGTATAGTGCACAAGTAGAGACTTTGAAGAAAAAATTAGAAGAGTTAGAGGCGGAAGAAAACAATAAAACAGAAGAATGAAAAACGCGTTCACAATAAATAAAGGGGTATATAAAGATGGAACAATCAAAGGGTATTAAGATTGTCTTTTTAATGTGTCTAGGTATCTTTCTTTGTATGATTGATACGACAATTATGAATATAGCTTTACCAGCAATACAATCGAGTGTAAATACTTCATTAGAAAAGATGTCTTGGGTATTAAATGTTTATACAATGACGATTGCAGTACTTGCCATTCCGTTAGGGCGGATAGCTGATATCTTTGGAAAAGCAAAGATGTATGTTCTTGGTCTGGTGATTTTTGGTGGTGGATCGGTACTTTGCGCTTTTGCTAATACAGGTGATTTTCTTATTTTTTCTCGTTTTATACAAAGTATTGGTGCGGCGATTTTATTTCCAACAAGTATGGTAATTGGTGTATCAGCTATGCCATTAGCTAAGAGGCATGTTGCGCTTGCGATTTTAGGAGTAACACAAGGATTGTCAGCTGCTATGGGACCAGTGATAGGTGGAATTATTACGCAAAATTTAGGATGGAGATGGGTGTTCTTCGTTAATGTTCCGGTTTGTATAATAGGAATCGTGTTATGTTGCATCATGCTACAAATAAAAAATGAAGAACGTATTATCTCAAAAATAGATTGGATAGGACTACTATTAAGTAGCACAGCAATTTTTTCATTTACTCTCATATTAGTAAAAGGTAATACATGGGGATGGCAAGGTAATATTGCTTTGTCTTGTTATGCAATTAGCACTATTTCTCTTATTCTATTTGTTTTAGTAGAACGAAAGATTCATAACCCAATGGTGAATTTAAAGTTATTTCAAGATCGAATGTTTGTCGGAGCGTCTATCGTTGTTATATTAAGTAATTTATTTTTAATTGGAGTTACTGTATTGCTTCCAACGTTCTTGACGAAACTACAAGGTCGGACGGAAATTGAAGCGGCTTTTTTAGTGACACCTATTTCAGCAATGATATTTTTAATCTCACCAGTTGCAGCAACTTTAATTAAAAAACTCGGAAAAGTAACTATTATTTTGTCAGGATTTCTTGTTATGGGGCTTTCCTACTATTGGTTGCAAATGATTGATGTTCATTCAACAAATATAGAAATTATTATTCCGTGTATGATATTAGGTGTTGGATATGGTTTAGTAGTGGGGCCAATTACAGTTTTAAGTGCTTCTTCATTTGAAGGAGAACTGTTAACTGCTTCTCAAAGTGTTGTATCAATGTTACGACAAGTTGGAATTGTATTGGCGGTTGCAATATTTGTCTCTAACTTAACTCACAATTTAACTGTAAATAAAGAAAAAGTATATCGTTATGCAGAAGAAAAGGTGCGTAATATTCATGTGAATAGTGCTGAGCAAACTGAAATTTTACAAATGACTAAAGAGAAAATAGAGAATCAAAGTTTAGAGTCGAATATAAATAAGAAACAAAATGCAATGACAATAGGATTAAGTAAAGAGAAAAAGGAAGAATTGATTCGCGACAAGACGGATGAAATATTAAGAGAAGTTCCAGTAGAATATAGAGATGTAAAAAGAGAAGAAGTTATGAGGCAAGTGACAAAAGAAGTTGAAAAACAAGAGGAAAGTATAAAGAAAGAGGTACTCACATTTTCAAATGATGTGAATCATTATGCCAAGAATCAGATGGCTATGAGTTTTACAGATTTATATAAAGCAAGTGTGCCAATTATTTTAATTTGTGCTTTCGTAAGTTTGTTGTTTTGGGAAGGGAAAGCTTTGAGTAAAAAGAGAAGGGGAAGATTAGTAGAAGAAGCGTAAAGAAAAACAGGCTATAGCAGCCTGTTTTTTTCATTGTTTCCTCCTTGCATATTGTGAATAGTAGTATTTTTAATATAGCATGGGATAAGTAGAGTATGATTAAAAAGTTTTTTAGAATGAAAGGGATGAATGGAAAATGCCATTGAATATGTAACGTTATACATAGTACATTAACAAGAGGGCTTAATTTTAAAAGGAGGATGGGGAATTGCTAGATAAGGCAGGGGCTTTAATAGATAATCATGTGTACACAGAAGAAGAGCAACAAAAACTATACAAACGAACGTTAATAATCGTCAGCATTTCACAAATGTTTGGCGGTGCAGGACTAGCTGCTGGTATTACAGTGGGAGCACTTCTTGCGCAGCAAATGCTTGGAACAGATGCATTTGCAGGATTACCAACTGCTATGTTTACATTGGGATCGGCATTAGCAGCTTTCATAGTAGGGAAGCTTTCGCAACGATATGGACGCCGGATAGGTCTTGCAACAGGATTTATAGTAGGTGGATTTGGAGCAATTGGTGTTGTAATGGCAGCTTTAACAAATAGTATTATTCTTTTACTTATTTCTTTACTCATATATGGTGCCGGTACAGCCACGAATCTACAAGCTCGTTATGCAGGTACAGATTTAGCAGATAAGAAGCAGAGAGCAACGGCTGTTAGTATTACGATGGTAATGACGACTTTCGGTGCAGTTGCAGGACCAAATTTAGTAGGGGTAATGGGAAGTTTTGCTCATTCAATTGGAGTTCCTAAACTTGCAGGTCCGTTCATACTATCGGCAGCAGCATTTATACTGGCGGGTCTAGTTCTTTTTGTTATGCTTCGTCCAGATCCGTTAATTATTGCTAACATAATAGAAAGATATAAACAGGAACATACATATAAAGGGCAACCAATAACAGAAGAAGCGAAAGAAAATAAACGAGGTATTACAGTTGGAGCAATCGTAATGATACTTACGCAAATAGTGATGGTTGCGATTATGACGATGACGCCAGTTCATATGGGACACCACGGTCACGGTTTAAGTGCAGTAGGACTTGTGATAGGTTTTCATGTAGGTGCAATGTATCTTCCATCTCTCATTACAGGAATGTTAATTGATAAAATTGGCCGAACTACAATGAGTATAGCTGGTGGAGTGATTTTACTTGCAGCGGGTGTCATAGCTGCGATAGCGCCAAGTGATTCTTTATTATTATTAATCGTTGCTCTTTCTTTACTTGGGCTAGGATGGAACCTCGGATTGATAAGTGGTACAGCACAAATCGTTGATTCCACAACACCGTCTACACGTGCTAAAACACAAGGGAAAATAGATGTTTGTATTGCGCTAGCTGGAGCTTCTGGTGGAGCGATGTCAGGTATGGTAGTAGCGAATTCAAGTTATGCGGCATTGTCATTGGCTGGAGGCGTGTTAGCGTTATTACTTATTCCTGTTGTGATATGGTCTCGAAAAGGGGCAAGAAATTAAATGAAAAAGAGGTTCTAGTTACTGACTAGAGCCTCTTTTTATACACTTAAATTAAATTCCACTCTACAATAAGCCCTAAATGTGTAAGACCACCACCGAATCCGTATAGTAAAAGTGTGTCTCCATTATTTAACTTCCCTTCTTTTATAGCTAAATCTAGAGCGAGTGGAATGGTGACTGAAGAGGTATTCCCCATATATTCCACGCTCGTTAATGTTTTTTGTATTGGAATTTGAGATTTTTCGCAAATAGATTCGATCATTCGTAAGTTAGCGCTGTGGGGTATGAACCAGTCTATATCATCTACTGGCATATTTGCGGTATGTATTAAATCTTTTATGCCTTTTGGCACTGTACGTGTTGCCCATTTATATACTTCTCTTCCATTTTGAACGATTTTTTCATTTGTTTGCAGTGGTGTGCCATTCATAGTAGTAGATAAGTTTGTTCTATATAGATGAATGCCGCCATCACCGTTTGTTCCCATGTGAGCAGCGATAAAGCTTGGGGTGTCTTCATCTCTTTCTAATAAAATAGCTCCAGCACCATCACCGAATAAAATACAGGTCGTTCTATTGGTATAATCAGTAACTTTAGATAATGTCTCTGTCGCTACGACAAGTACTTTTTCATGTGATCCAGAAGTGATTAAGCTATTACCGACGTGTAGTCCATATGTAAAACCAGCACAAGTTGCATTTAAATCAAAAGCTAGTGTATGAGGTATGTTGAAGTATTGTTGTATTTGGCAAGCAACGCTAGGGAAAACGTAATCAGCAGTAGTAGTAGCGACAATGATACAGTCGACATCTTCTAAGTTTTTCTTATATGTTGTACATAAATTTTTAATTGCTTTAATGGCTAAGTTTGAGGAATATTCTTCTTCGCTAGCGATTCTTCTTTCCTTCATTCCTGTTCTTTGTACAATCCATTCATCATTCGTATGGACCATCTTTTCTAAATCGTTATTAGACAATATTTGATTTGGAACATAAGTACCAATTGCAGTAATACGAGATTTAGAATGCATAGGAACATCTCCTAATTTTTATTTTTATAACCTGATACTAATATTAGGTTATAAAATGTCAATATAGATTTTTGATGTATTGAACGACTTAACTTACTATGAAGGAATTTAGCGAGTGTTGTAAAAATAATATACGAGAAGTTTCTAAAATTGATAATTGCTTTTGTTATTTTTATTGTGAGAAAAATTCGCAAAAAATGACGATTAAAGTAAAAATATAACGATTTTCTTTAGTGTGATATAGGTTGTTAAACCTTGTGAAAGCGAATTACTTATGCTACACTTTATGTAACTTAAAATGAACGGAGGGGCTTCCTTTGATCTTAATCAGATTACGTCTCAATACTTTGTGCCAATAATTGAATAGCGCTCAAAGGCTCTGTCTGTGTACAGAGTGAACGGGATTGGTCTGCCTATTTTAAAGGAACCCTTTATTAAGCTTATATGTGAAAAAGAGGGAGGGACGAATACGCCCTCTTTTTGTTTTGCCTTTATAAATAGAATGGGATTGTATAGGTGAACACTTATTGTGGATACGTATACGATTTTGGGACTTTTTTTACTATGAGATAGGATGAAAGCACAGCTTTCTTCTATTTCTTTGATGAACCCTTATCCGTTTACGAAAACACAGGCAGCGACCTGTGTTTTTTATTTTACGTAATCGAAATGGAGGAATAAATATATGGAAGAAGTATTACAAAGAGCAGTTTTAGTTGGAGTAAATGTAGGTAATGAAGATGATTTTGCATATTCGATGGAAGAGTTAACAAATCTTGCGGAAGCTTGTGATGTAGAGGTAATTGGGCAAGTAACGCAAAATTTACAACGAGTAAATCCATCGCATTATATCGGAAAAGGAAAGATTGAAGAAGTAGCAGCGTATGTACAAGAAATAGATGCGAATATGGTCATCTTTAATGATGAATTATCTCCTTCACAAATTCGAAATTTAGAAGAGGATTTAGATTGTAAGGTAATTGATCGTACCATTTTAATTTTAGATATTTTTGCGCAACGTGCGAAAACGAAAGAAGCACAGCTACAAGTAGAAGTAGCCCATCTTCAGTATATGATGCCTCGTTTAATCGGTCTTCGTGAATCGTTAGGAAGACAGAGCGGCGGCGTTGGTACGAAAAATAAAGGTGTCGGTGAGAAGAAGTTAGAGTTAGACCGTCGTAAAATTGAAGAACAAATTTCAGTTTTAAATAAAGATTTAGAAGCGCTCGTTGCCCAGCGTCAAACGCAGCGAAAGCAACGTAAGAAAAATGAAATACCTGTTGTAGCATTAGTAGGTTATACGAATGCAGGAAAGTCAACGACGATGAATGCAATGCTTGAAATTTATAATGGTACAGAAGAAAAACAAGTATTTGAAAAAGATATGTTATTCGCGACGTTAGAAACATCTGTACGAAATATTGATTTGCCAGATAATAAATCATTCTTATTAACAGATACAGTTGGATTTGTAAGTAAATTACCACATCATCTTGTGAAGGCGTTCCGTTCAACGTTAGAAGAAGTAGCGGAAGCAGACCTACTTATTCACGTCGTAGATTACGCAAATTCAAATTATGAACAATTAATTGATATTACAAATGAAACGTTAAAGAAAATTGGAGTAGAAAATATTCCAACGATCTATGCTTATAATAAATCAGATATGGTAGATGTTGAAATTCCGAAAGTGCAAGAAGATCGCGTTTATTTATCAGCGAAGAAACATGTTGGAATTGAAGAACTTGTAGAAATGATTCGCTCACACATCTATAAAGAGTATACGAAGTGTGAAATGTTAATTCCATATGATCAAGGACAGGTAGTTTCGTATTTCAATAATCATGCACACGTTTTATCTACGAGTTACGAAAACGAAGGTACCAAATTAGAAATAGAATGTAAGACGAGTGATTACGAGAAGTATAAGCATTTTGCAATTTAATGTAAGAGGCAACCCAGTATGTGATTGGGTTGTCTTTTTTTGTACTGTTTTACCGCTGAAAGTTACAAGGATGCAAGCCAATGACGGGAGTTAAGTTATATTTCTGGAAAAAGAAATGAAAGCAGTATAGAATAGAAATGTTTCAAAAGTCAGAATTTATTACACCTACTGTAATAAATATATATTTTGTACAGAAAGGGGAGATTCACATATGCAGGCAGTTTCACACAAAAAAACTGTAGAAACACCGACAATATATCGAATTTTATTTGCGATTAGCTTTGGGCATTTTTTAAATGATTCGATGCAAGCAGTTGTGCCGGCGTTGTTTCCTATTTTGGAAAAAACGATGAATTTATCCTATATGCAAGTAGGGTGGATTGCGTTTGCTTTAAATATGACGTCATCGATTATGCAACCGGTGTTTGGTATGTATTCAGATAAGAAGCCATCACCATTTTTATTACCACTCGGTATGTTTTCAAGCATGCTTGGAATGATTGGACTCGCGTTTGCACCAAACTTTATTATTGTTATTATTTCTGTTTTATTTATTGGTTTAGGTTCCGCAGTTTTTCATCCAGAAGGCGCTCGTGTTGCGTATATGGCGGCAGGTGCAAAACGAGGGTTAGCGCAAGCGATTTATCAAGTTGGGGGAAACACGGGGAATTCCTTAGCTCCTATTTTTACAGCGCTAATTTTCGTTCCACTCGGTCAAATTGGTTCATTAGGTTTTACAGCATTTGCAGCAGTAGGAATTGTATTATTAATTTTCGTATCGAATTGGTACAAAAATGAATTAGCAACCGGCGCTGTAAGAAGGAAGAAGAGGGCTGCGCTTGAGGCGGAAAATGCAATTGTAAGTACACACATTAAATTCGTTATTATACTTCTTGTTTTTCTTACTTTTGTACGTTCTTGGTACGGTGCTGGTATCGGGAATTTCTATCAATTTTACTTAATAGAGCATTATGGTTTATCTATAAAAAATGCACAGTATTTCGTATTCGCATTTATGATTGCTGGTGTGTTAGGAACTTTCTTCGGAGGACCGTTAGCAGATCGATTTGGTAAGAAAAATATCATCGTATTTTCAATGTTAGGTTCAGCGCCACTTGCACTGTTATTACCACATGTCTCACTTGTGTGGGTCGTACCGTTATTTTTATGTATCGGTTTTATTAGTTCAAGTAGTTTTAGTGTAATTGTTGTATATGCACAAGAGCTTGTACCTGGAAAAGTGGGAATGGTGTCAGGATTAATCGTAGGTCTTGCGTTTGGACTTGGAGCATTAGGTGCAGTAGTTCTTGGGAAATTAGCAGATATATATAGCCTGCAATTTATTATGCTATTATGTAGTTGTCTACCATTAATTGGACTCACTTCATGGTTACTGCCAAGTGATAAGAAAACGATAGAATAGGGGATGCGCTATGAAATTATGTGAAAACGTAACAGAATTAATAGGCGATACACCTGTCGTCCGATTATCTAAATTTATTCCGGAAGACGCAGCAGATGTGTATGTGAAACTAGAAATGTTTAATCCATCGCGCAGTGTGAAAGACCGTGCTGCTTATAATTTACTTCACGTTGCAGAAGAAAATGGTCTCATCAAACCAGGAGATACAATCATTGAACCGACAAGCGGGAATACAGGGATTGGTTTAGCGATGAATGCAGCAGCTAAAGGGTATAAAGCGATTTTAATTATGCCAGACAATATGTCAAAAGAGCGTATTAATTTATTAAAAGCATACGGGGCAGAAGTAGTTTTAACACCAGCAGAACAAAGAATGCCAGGAGCAATTGCGAAGGCGTTAGAATTGCAAAAGCAAATACCGAATAGTTTTATTCCGCAACAATTTGAAAACCCAGCTAATCCGAATATTCACCGCTATACGACTGCGCTTGAAATTTATGAACAAATGGATGGAGAGCTTGACGCCTTTGTTGCAACGGCAGGAACAGGCGGAACGATTACAGGGACTGGTGAAACGTTAAAAGAGAAATTACCAAACTTATATATTGCAGTAGTGGAACCGAAAGGATCTCCCGTTTTATCAGGTGGTGTACCAGGTCCTCATAAACTAGTAGGAACAAGCCCAGGGTTCATCCCGAAAAACTTAAATATAGAAGTGTATAACGAAATTATTCAAATTGCAGACGAAGAGGCTTTAACGACAATGAGAAACTTAGCTAGACAAGAGGGATTATTAGTTGGGCCGTCTTCTGGAGCATCTGTTTACGCTGCAATCATGATAGCGAAACGTCTAGGCGCTGGTAAAAAAGTTTTATGTATTGCGCCTGATACAGGGGAACGTTATTTGAGTATGGGGTTATTTGAATAAAAAGGATAGAAACACCTTAATAGTGAATAGCTGCTATTAAGGTGTTTGTTTTATGGAATGAAGAAGGGGGAGAAGAACAATGAAACTATTAAAACCAATCCATGAATATAGTGAGCATATTACGGCGTATAGACAGGCATTTTTACAATCAGGGGAACAACCACATGGAAGTAGTTCTTTACAAAACTTTGATTCTCTTGATGAATGGTTTGAAAAAGTGAGTAAACAAGAACTAGGAGAAAATATACTAGCTAATCGAGTGCCATCTAGCCAGTTTTTAAGTTTTGAAAAAAGGGAACTTATAGGTTTTGTGAATATTAGACATAGATTAAATCCAGAATTATTACGGGTAAGCGGTCATATTGGATATAGTGTCCATCCAAATAAGCGTCGCCACGGTTACGCTACGAAACAACTACAACTTGCATTAGCTGAAGCACAAAAATTAGGATTACAGAAAGTGTTAATAACTTGCGATAAATCCAATATCGGTTCTGCTAAAACGATTCAAAAGGTTGGCGGTGTGTTAGAAAATGAAGTAGTTTCTTCTCGTACTGGTGAAGTTATTCAGCGCTATTGGATAGAAATATGATGTAGTAGGAATTTGAAAAGGTAATGCAAGCTGTAAAATCGAAATAGATAAATGAAAAGTAAGGGGATTACTGCAATTTTAGGAGGAAATGAATTGGGATTAAAAGAGAAAGCAATAGAGATGGCAGAGATTTATAGGAAAAATCCGAAAGTGGAAGCTATTATTTTAGCGGGTTCAGTAGCTAGAAAACTTGAAGATGAACATTCAGATATAGAATTACATATTTTATGGTCAACACCGCCGGAAGATGAGGATCGTAGGGCCCCTATTTATCATATTGATGGGAAAATATTATCGTATCATCCGTATGAGGAAGAAGAATGGTCGGAAACGTATTTAACGAAAGAGGGAATTAAATTAGAGATTAGTAACTTTTTAACAGAGACAGTAGAGAAAGTGATTTCGGATGTGGTGGATCAATATGATATAAGTTATGAAAAACAATGTATTGTATCATCTGTTCATGATGGTGTTAGTTTGTATGGAGAAGGGAAAGTGAATGAATTAAAAGATAGAGTAGCGGCATATCCAGATGAACTAGCAAAACGGATGATTTCAGAAAATCTATGGTTAAGTAATCGTTGGCACAATCGAAAGGCGCTTTTAAAACGGAAAGATTGGCTTATGCTTTATGACGTTATTTGTGAAGTACAAAGGAATGTATTTGGTGTTTTATTTGGTTTGAATAAAATGTACGTACATCATCCAGCGTTTAAATGGATGCCTAATAATGTGGAACGAATGACTATTAAACCTGAAAAATTATATAAACGTATGGCAGATACATTAATAGGGAGTCCAGAAAATAGTGTGCAGGAGTTAGAGTTGCTAATAGAAGAAGTATTGCAACAAGTTCATACATACGCGCCAGGAGTAAATGTGGATGAGCAAGAAAAATCTATTTTTTATTTTGTGAAATAGAAAATAGTAATAAGGGGGAAGTTATGGGTTTTTTTAATAGGTTTTTTAAAAAAGTTGAAAAAGTAAATGAGCAAGAGGCCACTCTTCATGAATTAAGTGAAGAATTGTATGTTGAATCACCGGTAGAGGAAGCGACTAGTTACTGGGTATCAATGGCACAAAATATAATTATTAATGCTGTAAAGGCAGCTGACAATGATGTGGAACGTGCCTTCGTATTATTGAATTTGAAGAAAGGTGAGGCTTCATTTGATATTTTTTATCAAATAAATGGGCAATTGTATTTCTGGGATCAGCTAGAAAATGAGAAGATAAAAAATAGAATTCAGAACGAGTTGTTACCGCAAGCTCCAGAAGTTTCAAATGCAGTAAATGAGCAATTTCGTGAAGCTGATCACCCTATAATTTCGTTCGCACAATTGCAGTTTGAATGGGAAACGAAAGCCTGGTTCTCACATATAATTTGGGAAGATAACCTTGCTGCTCAATTGCCAAAAACTCAAATTTTAAATGAATGGTTTCGTGTAATTAAAGAAGAAACGAAAAATAGACCACTGGATAGTGATGCGAAATTTTCTTGGTATCCATCAAACTCTTAAAAAATGAATACAGAGAGACAGGTTATGTTTCTAGATGATTTGTATTATTGAATAAGTATCAATAATACGTAATTCTTTTTCTATTGCCTGTTAGAATTCGTTATGTACTAATCCACTTGTTTTCTAAACTAAAACTTATATTTCGAATTTTTAAATAGATTGTAATACATAAAAATTCAAAATATAAGTTGACACTATTTTTAATGTGTGATAAAAATGATAGTAATCAATTCGGAAAATAATATTTGGGCAATGAAAGGGTATAGTAGTGAATATCTCCCTATTTCAGAGAGCTGATGGTTGGTGTGAATCAGTATATAGATTATTCATGAAGTTCGTCCTGGAGCATCTTTCATAAATCTCGCATTATGAGGAAATGAAAGACGGTAGTTTATACCGTTATCAAATAAAGTGGTGAAGATTGTTTCACAACTAGGGTGGTACCGCGATATTTATCGTCCCTACGTATTTACGTAGGGACGTTTTTTATTTAGGTCCTAACTTTGGTGTGGCTTCATAACTAGGGTGGTACCGCGATATTTTATCGTCCCTACGTTTTTGCGTAGGGGCGTTTTTATTTAGGTGGTTTCTTAGTGTTCTTCACAACTAGGGTGGTACCGCGATATTTTTGTCGTCCCTACGTATTTACGTAGGGACGTTTTTTTATTAGGGAGGAAGTGAACGTATTAGAAAAGAGTATTGATAGAACAATATAAATACCGAATTGTAACAAAGAAAAAGAGGTAGAGAGGAGATTAACAAATGAATTCACAGCAATGGACATCGAAATTAGGTTTCGTATTAGCTGCAGCAGGTTCGGCAATTGGTCTTGGGGCGATTTGGAAATTCCCATATATGGCCGGCATTGGAGGAGGCGGAGCGTTCTTCCTAATTTTCATCGGTTTCACATTATTAATTGGTTTACCGCTATTATTAGCTGAATTTGTTATTGGAAGAAGTACACAAAAAGAGGCTGTCGATGCATATAGAGAGATTGCTCCTAAAACGTTATGGCCTTGGTTAGGTAAATTAGGAATTGTAACATGTTTCATATTACTTTCTTTCTACAGTGTTGTAGGAGGCTGGATTTTATTATATTTATGGAATGCAATTACAGGTAGACTATGGGAAGGAAATGGAGCATACGAAGCTACGTTTGGTGAAATCATTTCCAATCCATATTTAGCAGTTGGATCACAGCTATTATTCATCCTTATTACTATTTTCATCGTAAGTAAAGGTGTACAAAATGGTGTTGAAAAAGTAAATAAATATTTCATGCCAGCACTATTCGTTTTATTCTTTGTATTAATCGTTCGTGCACTTACATTAGATGGTGCTGGAGAAGGCGTTCGTTTCTTCTTACAACCTGATTTCTCACATGTAACATCAGAAGTTATATTATACGCAATGGGGCAATCGTTTTTCTCATTATCTGTCGGGGTAGCCGTTATGGTAACGTATAGCTCATACTTACCGAAAGAAGAAAGCTTACCACGTTCAGCATTTTCTATCGTAGCCTTAACTCTTGTTATTACATTACTTGCAGGACTTGCAATTTTCCCAGTTGTGTTCGCATTTGGAATGGAACCATCTCAAGGGCCGGGACTATTATTTATCGTGTTGCCAGCTATTTTCAGTAAAATGGCATTCGGAAAATTATTCTTCATCGTTTTCTTATTACTATTCTTCTTCGCTACGATTACATCAGCAATTTCGATGTTAGAAATTAGTGTTGCATCGTTAACATCAAAAGGTAAAGGGAAACGTGAAAAAATGGCCTTAATCGTAGGGTTATTAATCTTCGTTGTTGGGGTACCATCAGCATTATCATTCGGTATATTAAGTGATCTGAAGATTTTCGGAAAGACAGTCTTTGATTTAGCGGACTATGCAGTAAGTAACGTTTTAATGCCACTTGGTGTATTATTAGTTTCTATCTTTGTTCCTTTAAAAATGAAGAAAGATGTATTAATGAAAGAGCTAGGTGTAAGTAAAAATAAAGGTTATAAACTATTCGTATTATGGTTATTCTTACTTCGCTTTATCGCACCAATTGCGATTATTATCGTATTCTTAAATGTACTTGGCATTATATAAAAAGAAAGGTGGCGTATCATACAAAGATACGCTACCTTTCTTTTTATTTTGCTCTTTTTTGCAATTCATTTACTGTTACGAACTGATAGCCCTTCTTAGATAAAGAATCTAAAATACCTTCAATCGTTTTTAAATTGTCATCAGACTCATCATACATAGAATGCAGTAAAATGATAGAACCTGGTTTTACATTTTTATTAACATATTTAATTTTATCAGCCGCAGATTTATAAAAAGTATCGGGCTCAAGATCCCATATAATCGTTTCAATATTATTTTTATTTAAATAATAGGGTAGTCCAATTAATTTTTTTCCGTTAGGCGGTCTAAAATCAATTTCGTCTGTAAATCCTGTTTGGCGGATTAATGAATTCGTTTTTTCTATTTCATCTTTAATAAAAGAAGGTGTTTTGAAAATCATTCTTTTATGAGAATATGTATGGTTTCCAAGCTGGTGCCCAGATTGCGCGATAGCTTCTCCTAATGATAGACTTTTCTCTAATTCATTTCCAATTAAAAAGAAAGTAGCTTTAGCGTTGTATTTATCTAGTAACGGTAATATTTGTTTTACATTGTTAGTAGGGCCATCATCAAAAGTTAAAGCGATCACTTTTTCATTTGTTTCTACGCGTTGTGTTAAATCTCCAAATAATTGAAAGCTTCTTGCGTTCATCAATTTGTATGTTCCGAATAATGCCGTGATAATAAAGAATAGTGTAACGATTGTAATGATAATTTTTTTCCTCATAACGTAACCTCACAATGATTTTTGATTCAATAAAAAGTATTATATCAAAATTAATTATTTATTGCTGAAAAAGTATGAAGATGCAAGGAGAGGGATTTTATCATATAATAAAATGCAAAAGGTATATTAGGAGGTGTTTATATGGCGATTATAATTCAATTGCCAGACACTGCAACGTCTCATGCAAAGCCAAGTATGGAAATGGCGATACTTTGCGTGAGGTAGACAAGTAATATACAATCGCCTATATGAGCTCGTATCATTTTTTATATTTGGCTTTGCACCTTATTGAAATGAACCATAAAAAATAAGGGGCGAGCAGAAATGAAATACGTAAAAGCTAATGCTGTTTTACCAGAGAGTTTAATTACTGAAATTCAAAAGTATATACAAGGTGAAACAATTTACATTCCGAAACAAGAAACGAAACATTATAAATGGGGTACACGATCTGGCGGAAGAAAACAACTAGATGAAAGAAATAAAGCAATTAAAGAAGCGTTTAAAAGTGGGATTGCTATTCATCAACTTGCAGAAGAATATTTTCTTTCTGGGGAAACGATTAAAAAGATTGTGTATTCTAAATAAGAGGAAAAGAGTCTGATTCATATATTACTTTGAATCAGACTCTTTTTGTTTTGTATTTATTGGATGTGAATGGACATGATAATAGCGACAATGTGCCATTTTTTACTAAATTGGATACATAACATTTGAGTGAAAAGCAGAAAGGTGAACATATATGAATCATCTTGGACAAATAACGATAGAACTTTTTGTTGGTTTTTTTGTTTTATTAATTGCTACTAAAATATTAGGGAAAACACAAATATCGCAGCTAACACCTTTTGATTTTATTTCTGCCATTGTACTCGGAGAATTGGTTGGAAATACGATATATGACCCTGAAGTGAAAGTCTGGTCCATTTTATATGCGGTACTAGTATGGACAGTATTAATTTACGCAATAGAAGTGATAACGCAAAAATATAGGGGGACAAGAAGGTTTTTTGAAGGATATCCTTCTATTATTATTCGTAATGGATATATTGACAGAGATCAATTAAAATCGAATCATTTGGATATAAACCAATTACAACAAATGCTTAGGCAACAAAAAGATATATTTTCAATCCGAGAAGTTGAATATATGATATTGGAACCTAATGGAAACATAAGCGTTCTGAAAAAAAGTAAATACGAATCTCCTACTATAAATGATTTAAGTTTAAAACATAAGCCTGTCTACTTACCAATTTCATTAATTAGTGATGGGAAAGTAGTTAAGGATAATTTGAGGGAAGCAGGATTTGATGAAGGGTGGCTTTATAAACAAATAAAGCAAAAAGGAATTACTAAATTTGAAGACGTATTATATGCGGAATGGAAAACAGATGATGGCTTCTTTTGTCAGGAAATGCAGCGGTAGAGAATAAGTGATGTATGTAATGTTTGTTTCTAAGTTATCTTTTACATATCAAAAAACGTAATCATTGTATACAATAAAACTAGATCAACAATTTGTATGGAGTGATAAAGATGGAAGCGTTTATTAGAAGTGATCAATATAATTTTATAAAATCACAAGCTTATATTTTAGCAAACGGGCATGCAACGGCAAACGATAGAGGTGTAATTCAAGCGTTAAAATCACTTGCGATCGAAAAGATAATACATGTATTTGAGAATTTAACCGATGAACAGAAAGAGTTAATTGATACGGTATTAACAGTTCAAAATAGAGAAGATGCAGAATCATTTTTAATGAAAATAAATCCGTATGTAATTCCGTTTCAAGAAGTTACAGCACAAACATTAAAAAAATTATTTCCTAAAGCAAAAAAGCTAAAACTTCCCGATATGGAAGAACTGGATATGAAAGAATTATCTTATTTAAGCTGGATTGACAAAGGATCAAGCAGGAAATTTATTATAGCGAAAAATGATAAAAATAAGTTTGTTGGTCTGCAAGGAACGTTCCAAAGTTTAAATAAAAAAAGTATTTGTTCATTATGTCATGGGCATGAAGAAGTAGGGATGTTTTTAGTTGAAATTAAAGGTGATGTACCAGGAACTTTCGTTAAAAAGGGAAACTACATTTGCAAAGATGGTGTAGCTTGCAATCTGAATATGAAATCGCTAGATAAATTGAACGATTTTATTGACCGCTTGAAGAAATAACGAGAAAACCTCTAGTATTTAAACTGGAGGTTTTTATTTTTTGAAGAAGTAAAATAAGCTTTCTTTGTAAATGTAGATTTATAATGAAATTTGATAAAAATATCTATTATGATACAGTTGCTTATATGCAAGGAGGTAAAACATGGATTACATTTTACCGAAAGAAAAATTGAAGCGATGGCCAAAAGATACGATAGCGGCGGGGCGTGGTCATACTGTTGGTCTTAAATCGGATGGCACGGTAGTAGCGGTGGGCCGGAGTAAAGAAGGAGAATGTAATGTATGTGGCTGGCGAGATATTGAAGCAGTTGCAGCAGGCAATGTTCATATGGCGACGAACACAGGTAATGCTCACAAAATCGGTCTTACATGTGACAATACTGCGATAGCAGTGGGTTGGAATAAGCATGAACAATGTGATGTAAACGATTGGCATAATATTGTAGCGGTTGCGGCAGGGTGGCGTCGTACTATTGGCCTTAAATCGGATGGCACGGTAGTAGCGGTGGGCCGAAATAAAGAAGGAGAATGCAATGTAAGCAGTTGGCAAGGTATTGTGGCAGTCACAGCGGGTGACTGGCATACAGTCGGTCTTAAATTGGACGGCACATTGACGACTGTGGGAAATAATCGATATGGTCAATGCAATGTAAGTAGCTGGCGAGGTATTGTATCGGTCAAGGCTGGGTATCTTCATACTGTTGGTCTTAAATGAGACGGTACGGTGACAGCAGTGGGGAATGATAAACATAACCAGTGTGATGTGAGTGGCTGGATAGATATTGTAGCAATAGCGGCTGGTACGAATCATACAATCGGACTAAAATTAGACGGTACCGTGGTGGCCGTGGGCTGGAATGAGTATGGTCAATGTAACGTAAGCGATTGGCGGGATATTGTAGCGATAGCGGCTGGTTGTGCACATACAGTCGGACTAAAATCAGACGGCACGGTGGTCGCGGTAGGTAATAATGAATTTGGCCAATGTGATGTAGGTAGCTGGCGCGACATTCGGTCGCCTGGCAAATAGTCAATTTACAATAAATGATTAGTAATATTATTCTATTTTAGGAGTAATTATGGAATAGGATATGTAGAAAATAATTAAACTTAAATCTGCTGAATAAGAATCTCTTTTAAAAAGGGATTCTTATTATTTTTCGTAAAATGAGGGTCTAAATGGAATTTTTGAACAAACTTTCTTTCAAAATTACAGTAGAAGATATAAATAAAGTATAGAGGAGATAAAGGAATGCTTAAAAGGTTTTTACTTTCTTTACCGGATGTTTTACTTATATGTATCGTTCTCTACATAACGTACACAAATTCTTTTAGTTTTGGACAGATGTTAGTAATTTCAATTGCAATCGGAATTATTGGTGGTCTTGCTATTAGAATTTGTAAGGATGTATTCATGTATATAAGGTGGACAATTAAACAAAGAAAAACTTGAATATGTTTAATTGTTATTAGGAGGGAATGAAATGACTAAGAAAAAGAATAGAGTGAAAAACGAGATAGTACTTTGGTTACTAACAGCAATTGTTCTGTTAATTGTATGGTACTTTTATCAAAAATAAAAACGCATCGTACTAAAAAAGCACGATGCGTTTTTATTATTTTTTTTGCCAATTTTCTTTAATAAAGTCTTCACGGCCAGATTCTTTTTGCTCAGTAGCATATTTCTCTGGATTCTTTTTATAGAAATGTTGGTGGTAGTCATCTGCTTCGTAAAAAGGTGCAGCAGGACGAATTTCAGTCACGATTGGATCTTTAAACATACTGCTTTCTGCAAGAGCTTGTTTTGATTTTTCAGCAAGCCCTTTTTGTGTTTCGTTATGATAAAAAATAGCGGTACGATAAGATGGACCACGGTCAAAGAATTGTCCGCCATCATCAGTTGGATCGATTTGTGGCCAATATAAGTCTAGTAATTTCTGATAAGGAAAAATAGAAGGATCGAATGTAATTTGAACAACTTCTAAATGTCCAGATGTTCCGGTTTTTACTTGTTCATATGTTGGGTTTTCTACATGACCTCCTGCATAGCCAGAAAGTACTTTATGAATACCAGGAAGTTCATCAAATGGTTTTACCATGCACCAAAAGCAACCGCCTGCGAAGGTTGCGAGTTCGTATGTTTTTTCGGACATTGCTGTAATCCTCCTAAATGTATATCTTTTATATAGTATTATATAAATTGTTTTATTGCGCAATAAAAAAGATTTGAAAATATATGTTTTTTATAAACAAGATCCTCCGCTCACATCAATTAATTGTCCAGTAACCCAGCGGCTGTCTGGAGAAGCAAGAAATGCAGCAGTATCGGCAATGTCTTCTACTTCACCTAAGCGATTGAAAGCGGAAATAGTAGTAGCGTACTGCTTCATCATCGGGTCGCTCAAGAGTTCTGCATTCATATCTGTTTTAATAAATCCTGGAAGTATTGCATTCACCGTTATTCCTCGTGCTCCAAGCTGTTTTGCTAGTGTAAAAGTCATTGTATTAATAGCGCCTTTCGTCATACTATATGCAACAAAATCAGGTAAAGAAATGCGGGTCGCAGCGGATGAAATATTAATAATTCGGCTATTGTCACGTAAACGTGGCAGTGCTTGTTGAATGATAAAGAATGGTGCTTTTGCATTTACTGAAAACATTCTATCAAAAAATTGTTCAGTCGTTTCTTCAATAAAAGCACCAGGACCAATGCCAGCATTGTTTATTAAAATATCAAATTGTGTTTCACCAGTGCGCTTTTGTAATTCAGTATCTAAAGCTTTATAAAGGTTTTCTACACCATGTAAGGATTCTAAATTTGCGCCGATAGAAAAAGCTTGGCCACCATTTGATTGAATTTCATGAACAGTTTCTTCAGCGTCATCTTTTCGATTACCGTAATGAACAGCAACCAATGCACCGTCATTTGCTAAACGTTTAGCGATCGCTCGTCCAATTCCTCGGCTTGCTCCTGTAACTAACGCTACTTTCCCTTTTAACATAGTTTTCTCATCTCCTCATAAATCTTTCTTTATGTAGTAGTGCAAACATACTTAAGCAATATATGAGTGTATGTAAGTAATTCATTCCAATTTTGATTTGAGAAAAAATAAATAGAATGAATTTAGATTTTTTTTGAAAAAACATGTTGACAAAGAAAAGAACAACGTCCTATAATACGTGTAACAAATAAAAGTTAATTAAAAATTTTCTAACTTTATATGTTGTATATGCAAAGAAGAGGAAAGTAGATGATTATGATCGTTTCAGAGAGCTACTCCAAGGCTGCGAGAGTAGTAACAATCAAATCATTGAAGATCACCTCGGAGCATCGCTTGCGAAAGGGAAACTGAGTAGAGGGCGGCGGCATCGTCTCCGGTAAAAGGACGGGGGTCTAATTGGACCTACGAAGCTTATATTTCGCGAGAAGTATAAGGAAGCTGAGTGGTAACGCGAAACTCTCGCCTCAGCAATCAAAGCTACTAAATTGTAGTAGTTGATTGCTGAGGCGAGAGTTTTTATTTTAGAAAATAGAATAAGAGAATGCGTGGAAGAGGAGAGTAAATGATAAAGATTGTTTCAGAGAGCTGCCCCGAGGCTGTGAGGGTGGTAACAATGCACTCATTGAAAATCACCTCGGAGCACTACTTTTGAAAATTAGTAAAAAGTAGCGGGTTTTGTTCCCGATAGAAAAACAAAAGTCTAATTGGACTTGCAGAGCTTATATTTCGTGAGAAGTGTAAGGAAGCTGAGTGGTACCACGATTCCCTCGTCTCAGCAATGGATTGCTACAAGTATGTAAGTAATCGATTGTTGAGACGAGTATATTTTTAATATTTATATACTGAATATTCTGTTAAAAATACTCATCTCAGCAATCGATGTAGAAATAGATTGCAAAAAATAGAGAAAAAAAGAGGAGCGATGTGAGATGGGAAACCAGTACATTTACATGAATGGGGAATTTGTAGAAAAAGAAAAGGCAGTTGTTTCAGTATATGATCACGGATTTTTATACGGAGACGGTGTATTTGAAGGGATTCGTAGTTACGGAGGAAATGTATTTTGTTTAAAAGAACATGTAAAACGATTATATGAATCGGCAAAATCTATTTTACTTACAGTCCCACTGACAGTTGACGAAATGGAAGAAGCAGTTTTACAAACGTTGCAAAAAAATGAGTATGCGGATGCTTACATTCGTTTAATTGTTTCACGAGGAAAAGGTGACTTAGGGCTCGACCCTAGAAGTTGTGTGAAACCGAGCGTTATTATCATTGCAGAACAATTAAAGTTATTCCCTCAGGAATTTTACGATAATGGATTAAGCGTTGTATCTGTTGCATCAAGACGTAATACGCCAGATGCATTAGATCCACGCATTAAGTCAATGAACTACTTAAATAACGTACTTGTAAAAATTGAAGCGGCACAAGCAGGAGTGTTAGAGGCTCTTATGTTAAATCAACAAGGATATGTTTGTGAAGGTTCTGGCGATAATGTTTTCGTTGTGAAAGATGGAAAAGTATTAACCCCACCATCCTATTTAGGAGCATTAGAAGGTATTACGAGAAATAGTGTTATCGAGCTATGTGAACGACTGAGTATTCCATGTGAGGAAAGACCATTCACTCGCCATGATGTATATGTAGCGGATGAAGTATTTTTAACAGGAACAGCAGCGGAGTTAATTCCAGTTGTAAAAGTTGATTCGAGAGAAATTGGAGATGGGAAACCAGGAAGTGTAACGAAACAATTGACCGAAGAATTTAAAAAATTAACGAGAGAAAGAGGAGTACGTGTTCCCGGGCTGACGGAAAGCTTAGCATAAATAAGGAGAGGAGTTAATTGAAATGAAGCAGCAGTATACAGCGTATGAGAAGTTACAGTGTGAAGAAATGACAGGCGCTGGGCACGTGATTCAATGTTTGAAGAAATTGGGTGTAACGACCGTTTTCGGCTATCCAGGCGGAGCGATCTTACCAGTATACGATGCGTTATACGAAAGTGGTTTGAAACATGTTTTAACTCGTCATGAACAAGCTGCCATTCATGCGGCTGAAGGATATGCGAGAGCTTCTGGAAAGGTCGGGGTAGTCTTTGCTACCTCTGGCCCAGGGGCGACAAATTTAGTTACCGGCTTAGCAGACGCTTATATGGATTCGATTCCTTTAGTTGTCATTACCGGCCAAGTTGCAACGCCTTTAATTGGTAAAGATGGATTTCAAGAAGCGGATGTTGTCGGAATTACAGTACCTGTTACGAAGCATAATTACCAAGTTCGTGATGTAAATCATGTATCACGAATTGTGCAAGAAGCTTTTTACATCGCCGAAAGCGGACGCCCGGGACCAGTATTAATCGATATTCCAAAAGATGTTCAAAATGCAAAAGTCACCAGTTTCTTTAATGAAGAAGTTGATATTCCGGGGTACAAACCAGAACTTGTACCAGACAGCATGAAACTTAGAGAGGTAGCTAAAGCAATTTCAAAATCAAAGCGTCCGCTTCTTTATATTGGGGGAGGTGTCATTCATTCAGGTGGATCCGATGAACTTTTTGAATTCGCAAGGGAGAACCGTATTCCAGTCGTTTCAACTTTAATGGGACTTGGTGCATATCCACCGGGAGATCCATTGTTTTTAGGGATGCTTGGTATGCATGGGACATACGCTGCTAATATGGCGGTAACAGAATGTGATTTACTACTTGCATTAGGTGTTCGCTTCGATGATCGTGTAACAGGAAAATTAGAACTTTTTTCTCCGCACTCGAAAAAAGTACATATTGATATTGATCCTTCTGAGTTTCATAAAAATGTAACTGTAGAGCATCCCATTGTTGGTGATGTGAAAAAAGCGTTACACATGTTGTTACATATGTCTATTTATACACAAACAGACGAATGGCTTCAGAAAGTAAAGGCATGGAAAGAAGAATATCCACTTTCTTATAAGCAAAAAGAATCTGAGTTAAAACCACAGCATGTGATCAACTTAGTAAGTGAATTAACGAATGGTGAAGCGATTGTCACAACAGAAGTAGGACAGCATCAAATGTGGGCTGCTCACTTCTATAAAGCAAGAAAACCTCGGACGTTCCTTACCTCTGGAGGATTAGGAACGATGGGGTTTGGTTTTCCAGCAGCAATTGGTGCTCAGCTAGCTAAAAAAGAAGAACTTGTCATTTGTATTGCAGGTGATGCTTCTTTTCAAATGAACATTCAAGAACTACAAACAATTGCTGAAAATAACATCCCTGTAAAAGTATTTATCATAAATAACAAATTTTTAGGGATGGTAAGGCAATGGCAAGAAATGTTTTATGAAAATCGTTTATCAGAATCAAAAATTGGATCGCCAGATTTTGTGAAAGTGGCAGAAGCTTATGGAGTGAAGGGATTAAGAGCGACAAATTCAACAGAGGCGAAACAAGTGATGTTAGAAGCATTTGCTCATGAAGGTCCTGCCGTAGTTGATTTTTGTGTAGAAGAAGGTGAAAACGTATTTCCGATGGTTCCGCCAAACAAAGGGAATAACGAAATGATTATGAAGAGGTGGGAAGAATGAGTCATACTTTTTCACTCGTTATTCATAACGAGCCAAGCGTCTTATTACGTATAAGTGGGATTTTTGCTCGGCGTGGTTATTATATTTCTTCTTTACATTTAAATGAAAGAGATACAAGTGGTGTTTCTGAAATGAAACTCACAGCAGTTTGTACTGAAAATGAAGCGACATTACTTGTTAGTCAGTTGAAAAAATTAATTGATGTACTGCAAGTAAATAAATTATAAGGAGTGTATGGAATATGAAAACATATTATGAGAAAGATGCAAATGTAGAGTTATTACAAGGAAAAACTGTTGCAGTAGTTGGTTATGGATCACAAGGTCATGCGCAAGCACAAAATTTACGTGATTCTGGTGTAGAAGTTGTAGTTGGTGTTCGTCCTGGTAAGTCGTATGAAGTAGCGAAAGCAGATGGATTTGAAGTAATGTCTGTTTCAGAAGCGGTTCGAACCGCACAAGTTGTACAAATGTTATTGCCAGATGAACAGCAAGCTTATGTGTATAAAGCAGAGGTAGAAGAGAATCTTCGTGAAGGACAAATGTTACTTTTCTCACATGGATTTAATATTCACTTCGGACAAATTAACCCGCCAAGTTACGTAGATGTAGCGATGGTCGCGCCAAAAAGTCCAGGTCACCTCGTTCGTCGTGTATTTCAAGAAGGAAATGGTGTTCCGGCATTAGTGGCAGTACATCAAGATGCAACAGGAACAGCATTAAGTTTAGCTCTTGCGTATGCAAAAGGTGTAGGCTGTACACGTGCAGGCGTAATTGAAACGACATTCCAAGAAGAAACAGAGACGGATTTATTCGGAGAGCAAGCAGTGCTTTGCGGCGGGGTAACTGCGCTTGTGAAAGCTGGTTTTGAAACATTAACAGAAGGTGGATATCGACCTGAAATTGCATACTTTGAATGTTTGCATGAATTAAAGTTAATTGTTGATTTAATGTACGAAGGCGGTTTAACGAATATGCGCCATTCTATTTCAGATACGGCAGAGTTCGGAGATTATGTAACAGGATCGAGAATTGTTACAGATGAAACGAAGAAGGAAATGAAGCGTGTTTTGACAGAAATTCAGCAAGGTGAATTTGCGAAGAAATGGATTTTAGAAAATCAAGCAGGGCGTCCAACGTATAATGCGATGAAAAAAGCAGAGCGAAATCATCAGTTAGAAAAAGTAGGGGCAGAGCTTCGTGAAATGATGAGCTGGATTCATGCACCGAAAGAATTAGTGAAAAAATAGAGTAAGTGATTGTAAGTGAAAAATACGTAAGAGGGGATTTGACAAGATGAGAAGTGACATGATTAAAAAAGGTTTTGATAAAGCGCCGCACCGTAGTTTATTAAAAGCAACTGGTTTGAAAGATGAAGATTTTGATAAACCTTTCATAGCGATTTGTAATTCTTTTATTGAAATTATTCCAGGGCATAAGCACTTGAACGAGTTTGGGAAACTTGTAAAAGAGGCAGTTCGCGCGGCAGGTATGGTACCATTCGAATTCAATACGATTGGAGTTGACGATGGTATTGCGATGGGACATATCGGTATGCGTTATTCTCTTCCGAGTCGTGAAATTATTGCAGATTCAGTAGAAACGGTTGTAAATGCACACTGGTTTGACGGCATGATTTGTATCCCAAATTGTGACAAAATTACACCTGGTATGATGATGGCTGCACTACGTATTAACATTCCGACTGTGTTTGTTTCAGGCGGCCCGATGGCAGCAGGAAAAACATCTAAAGGAGAAGTTGTCGATTTAAGTTCTGTTTTTGAAGGAGTAGGAGCTTATCAATCTGGGAAAATTTCAGAAGAAGAATTAAAGGATATTGAAGATCATGGCTGTCCATCTTGTGGTTCTTGTTCCGGAATGTTTACGGCGAACTCTATGAACTGTTTATGTGAAGTGTTAGGTTTAGCTCTTCCTGGTAACGGGAGTATTTTAGCAATTGATCCAAGACGTGAAGAGTTAATTAAACAAGCAGCAGAGAAATTAAAAATTTTAATTGAAAGAGATATTAAACCAAGAGACATCGTAACGGAAGAAGCGATTGATGATGCGTTCGCGCTTGATATGGCAATGGGTGGATCAACGAATACAGTATTGCACACATTAGCTCTCGCACAAGAAGCGGGTTTAGATTACGATATGAATCGCATTGATGCCGTTTCAAGACGTGTACCACATTTATGTAAAGTAAGCCCTGCTTCCAATTGGCACATGGAAGATATTGATCGAGCGGGCGGGATTAGTGCAATTTTGAAAGAGATGAGCCGAAAAGAAGGGGTGCTTCATCTAGACCGAATAACGGCTACCGGGCAGACGTTAAGAGAAAACATTGCTCATGCAGAGATTAAAGATAAGGAAGTTATTCATTCTCTCGAAAACCCTCATAGTGAAGAAGGGGGATTACGTATATTAAAAGGAAACCTTGCGAAAGATGGAGCGGTTATTAAAAGCGGTGCAACAGAGGTAAAGCGTTTTGAAGGACCTTGCGTTATTTTTAATTCACAAGATGAGGCGCTTGCGGGCATTATGCTTGGAAAAGTGAAGAAAGGCGATGTAGTTGTTATTCGCTATGAAGGACCAAGAGGTGGCCCTGGTATGCCAGAGATGTTAGCGCCAACGTCAGCGATTGCTGGAATGGGATTAGGTGCAGATGTTGCGCTATTAACGGATGGTCGTTTCTCGGGTGCTTCACGTGGTATTTCAGTAGGACATATTTCACCAGAAGCAGCTGCGGGTGGAACGATTGCACTTCTTGAACAAGGGGATATTGTATGTATTGATGTTGAAGAACGCTTGCTAGAAGTAAGAGTTAGTGATGAAGAATTAGATAAGCGTAAAAAAGAATGGAAACGACCAGAAGCGAAAGTGAAAACTGGCTGGCTTGGACGTTATGCACAGATGGTAACATCGGCGAATACAGGTGCAGTTCTAAAAATCCCGGATTTTGATTGAGCCAATTTAAAAGAGATAAGGATGATATATAATGGTGCAGAAGGTAAAGGAGAGAGTGAAAATTGAAGATATCTTAATGGCTCATAATTGCATGAAAGATATCGTTATTAAAACACCGTTACAACGTGATACAGTTTTATCTGAGAAATATGATTGTGACGTTTATGTAAAACGAGAAGACTTACAATTGATTCGCTCTTTCAAAATTCGTGGTGCGTACAATTTAATTCAAAGTTTATCAAAAGAACAATTACAAAACGGTGTTGTATGCGCGAGCGCTGGTAATCATGCGCAAGGAGTTGCTTATACGTGTAATTTATTGAAGATTGCGTCAAAAATCTTCATGCCGACGACAACACCTAAACAAAAAGTATCACAAGTACAATTTTTCGGTGGTGATTTTGCGGAAATCGTATTAGTTGGTGATACATTTGATAGCTCTTTCCAAGAAGCGCAGCGCTATTGTGAAGAAAATAGAATGACGTTCGTTCATCCATTTGATGATCCGTATGTAGTTGCTGGTCAAGGGACAGTTGCAGTTGAAATTATGCATGATATGGAGAAATCGGTTGACTATATCTTTACGGCAATCGGCGGTGGTGGGTTAGCATCAGGTGTTGGTACATATGTGAAAGGTGTTAGTCCTGCTACAAAGGTTATTGGTGTAGAGCCGATGGGAGCTGCATCTATGAAAGAGGCTTTTCTTCAAAATGAAAATGTCGCATTAGAGAAAATAGATAGTTTTGTTGATGGGGCAGCTGTTAAAAAAGTAGGAAAGTTAACATTTGAAACTTGTAAAGATGTAATTGATGACATTGTTTTAGTACCAGAGGGAAAAGTTTGTACGACGATTTTAGAACTGTATAAGAAAAATGCAATTGTAGCTGAACCGGCTGGTGCACTATCTATTGCAGCGCTTGATTTATATAGAGATGAAATAAAGGGTAAAACAGTTGTATGCACGCTAAGTGGTGGAAATAACGATATTGATAGAATGCAAGAAATGAAAGAACGTTCGCTCATTTACGAAGGATTAAAACATTACTTCATTATTGAATTCCCGCAACGTTCAGGTGCGCTAAGAGAATTTCTTGATAAAGGATTAGGACCAGAAGATGATATTACGCGCTTTGAATACATTAAGAAACATAATAAAGAAAATGGTCCAGCGTTAGTCGGCGTAGAGTTGAAACATAAAGAAGATTATGAGCAATTAATTACTCGCTTTAAAGAAAATAATATTCAATTTATGGAGCTTAATAAAAATCCCATCTTGTTTGATTTACTTATTTAATAGAAGGAAAGGGATAACATACGGTTTTACTAGAAATAAAAAAGATAGATATAAGCAGTAGAAACGCTACTTGTATCTATCTTTTTATAGTTAAACTAAATATTTTCCATATTCAAGAAGGATAAAGCTAGTTAACCAAAAGAGTATCGCAATACGAATGATTACATACATAGTAAATTCAAAGGTAGTAAGTTTTCGTTCGTGTTTTATTTTTTTTAGAAGTCTAACAGAGAAAATTGAACATAAAAGTAGAACGGCTATAGATATTTTATAAATATTCTCTAACAAACTTACATTTTCTAATAAGTCTTTCAGCATGTTCATTACCTATTCTGTAATGTATGTTACAGAGAAATAGATCTTGAGCTGTCTAGTTTCGTTTGTTTTTTATTTTCCCTGTAGCATCAATTTCTACATCAGTTGAAATTGTTTGTAAATATTGAAGAGCTTTTTTCTTTTCTTCCTCATTTACAGGGGAAACTTGGTTGTTACGAATGATGTAAGGATTGAATGACATTTGTACATCCTTTCCTTTAAAAGTTAAAGTTAATACGCCAGTTTCGGCGCTTTTCCCACTCACATAACTTGGGAATAAAAAGTTACCTAATGAATAAGCGATAGGAACTTTATTATAATACTCAAATCCTTGTAACCAATGCGGGTGACTCCCGACAATCGCGTCAGCTCCTGCTTCAACCATTTTAGGTACATATTGTTTTTGGTATTCTACCGGACGATTTGATTTTTCAACGCCCCAATGCATATAGACGATTAAATAGTCTGCATCTTGTTTTTGCTCTTTAATTGTTTTTGTTACGAGATTTAAATCATATCCGTTTGCAACACCAGGTTTATTGTTACCAGCTACCCAGTTCGTATCAGGCATAAATCGAACGAAGGAAAGAAATTTGAACTTTTTCCCTTTTACAGTCATTTCTCGTGCTGTATATGCATCTTTTGCATTTTTTCCGGCTCCGATATAAGGGAATTTTAATTTTTCTACGTGAGAAATCGTGTCTAATAATCCATCTTGCCCATAATCAAGTGTATGGTTATTTCCGATATTTACGATGTCATATCCAGTGTTTTTTATAGCTTGTAGCGTGGATGGATCACTTTTAATCCAAAACAGTTGTCCAGGAGCTTTCTTTTCTCTCGTTGTAAATGCTGACTCTAAATTAACGAAAGAAATATCAGCTTTTGTTATTTCTTCTTTTACATGTTGGAATGGATAATCAGCCCCATTTTTTTCGATTACAGGACGTAATTGCCAATCGAACATTGTATCACCAGAGAAAGTGAGTGTAATTTCCGGGTCTTCTATTTTCTTTTCACTTGTTGAAGCGGTTTTACTAGATTTGTTTTGCAAATCGGGTTTGTCTTTCGCTTTTGAAGTAAAAGAGTAGTTAATTAATAAAACAATTGGTGTAATGCAAAAGGCTATTAACAGAAATCGTTTTAGTAAAGTTTTCATAAATACCGTCCCTTTTGAATTTATACCGCAATTTGTGGGCAATAAAACTCACGTTAATTAAAGTTTCACATTATGTATTACTACAAAAAAAATTGCGGTTTATGTTGTGGAAAACATTTGTTAATATTCTTAATATTAAGTTAACATATAGATAACCTGTAAATCAATGTATAAACCAAAATATAGAAATAAAGAATTCGAAGGGTGAAGAATAAGAAATGGTTATATTAGGAGCAGTTGTAAATGGGATTTGTATTATATTTGGTACTTTACTAGGTAAATTATTTAGTAGGATTCCAGAAAGTATGAAGGGAACAATTATGCATGCAATCGGTTTAGCGGTTACTGTGCTTGGGCTTCAAATGGCATTGAAAAGTGAAAATTTTCTTGTTGTCATACTAAGTTTAGTGATTGGTACCGTCATCGGGGAATGGCTACAATTAGAGAGAAAGTTAAAACATTTAGGGGATTGGCTAGAAAATAAAGTTGGATCAAAAGGGAAAGGGAGCATATCAGAAGGCTTTGTAACTGCTACTTTAATTTTTGCAATAGGTGCGATGGGCATACTTGGTGCACTCGACAGCGGGATTCGTGGCAATCATGATATTTTATTTACAAAGGCGATTATCGATGGATTTATTTCTATTATATTAACGACAACTTTAGGAATTGGTGTAGTATTTTCGGCGATTCCAGTTATTTTATACGAAGGCGGTATTGCGGTTTTTGCAACACAAATTAATAGTTTGGTCCCGAAAGCATTAATGAATCAATTTATAGTGGGAATGACAGCTACAGGTGGTATTATGATAGCTGCTATTGGATTGAACTTACTTGGTATTATTAAAATTAAGGTGGCAAATTTACTGCCAGGTATATTGGTAGTTGGTATAATTGTTTCACTTATTTATGGTTACGGTTTAATAGTAAAGTAGTAGGGGATGAAGGTACATATAAAGAAAACTTACCTATTTATATAGCAGAACAAGAAGAAGTGATAGTAGGTTTTGCTTGTTATGATGTAGTGAGAGGGAAGAAAGGATTGTTTGGTCCAATGGGCACAGCGAAAAAAAATCGTGTGAATGGTGTAGGGAAGCAATTGTTATATCGTTGTTTACATAGTATGAAGAAAGAAGGATATGAATACGCAATTATTGGACAAGCAGGTCCGGTTGAGTTTTATGAGCGATGTTGTAATGCACGTTTAATACCGGTAGAGAGTAATTAACCAACTCCATATATGGGAGTTGTTTTTTTTATGAAAATAATGTAGAGATGTAGTGATTTTCACTAGAAAATAGCGGGTTTTGTAGTAAATCTTACAAATAAAGCAAATTACTAAACTTTTTACAAGAAAGGGTGTAGAATGGGTATCTAAAGAAAGAAGGTGTGAAAATGGCCAGCTGGAAACGAAATTTGATGATTTGTTGGCTAGGTTGTTTTACCACTGCAGCCGGTATGAGTTTAGTAATTCCTTTTTTATCTTTTTATATTGAGGAATTAGGAGTAACTGGCACTTCTAGTATTGCACAGTGGTCGGGACTTGCATTTGGTATAACATTTTTAATGGGTGCGATCGTATCACCAATATGGGGAAAGCTTGGTGATATACATGGACGGAAATTGATGCTTATTCGTGCGAGCCTTGGTATGGCGATTATTATGACGCTTATGGGGTTTGTAACGGATGTGTATCAACTAGTCGCACTAAGATTTTTGATGGGAGCGGTATCTGGTTTCCTTTCAACGGCGATGACATTTATTGCAGCAGAAACTCCGAAAGAGCATTCAGGTTGGGCAATTTCTACAATTTCAACTGGGGGCGTGAGCGGTTCTTTACTTGGCCCATTACTTGGTGGTTATTTGTCGGAGTTAATTGGAATGCGCCATGTTTTTCTTGTTACAGGAGCTTTTTTATTCCTTTCTTTTCTCATCGTTTTTTTCTTCCTACATGAAGAGAATCACTCCGCTCAAGCAAAAAAAGTACAACAGAAAAAAGTATGGACGATGGTTCCAGCAAAGCATTTAATTATTAGTTTATTTGTAACAACATTTATTATTCAACTTGCGAACATGTCAATTCAACCTATTATTACATTGTATGTAAAGAATTTAGAAGGCCCAGGAACAGCTCATATTGAAATGATTGCAGGTGCAGTCATGTCTGCGACAGGTTTAGCTATTATTATGGCAGCTCCTAAGCTAGGTAGATTATCAGATCAAATTGGTCCTCAAAAAACGTTAGTTGTAGCGTTGTTTGCTGCAGGAATTATTTTTATCCCGCAAGCATTTGTAACCTCAGCTTGGCAACTATTAATTCTTCGATTTTTATTAGGTATCGCACAAGCAGGATTATTACCTTCCGTACAAACTCTACTAAAACAACATACACCAACCCATGTAACGGGACGAATATTTGGATATAATCAATCGTTTCAATTTTTAGGAAATATGATTGGACCAGTACTTGGTGGACAAATTGCAGCACATGCGGGCTTCCAATATGTTTTCTTCTCTACATCATCACTATTATTTATTGCGTGCATTTGGGTTTATTTTCATAATAAGAACGAAGAGGTATCAGAGAAACGACATTTGGAAGTTAGTTAACTAAGTGAATGAAAAAGAAGAGGATGAAGCAACGATTGCTTCATCCTTTTCTTTAAAATTGAAGACAAAGATAACTTAATGTACCCATCTCATAACTGCGGTGAATGACTTCACCGTTATTTTCACCGCTTCCCATAGCGATAAATAAAGGAACAAAATGCTCTGCTCTTGGTACTGCTAATTGTGCATGAGGGGCATTGTTCTCCCAATTAAATAATGCATCTTTATCAGTAGTCTGCATATGTTTAATAATCCAATCATCAAATTCAATTGCCCATTGTTCGGGTGTCGTTTGATTCCATTTCAAAGCTCGTAAGTTATGAACAGTAACACCGCTACCGATTATTAAAATATCTTCTTGTCCAAGCCCTTTAAGTGCTTCTCCAATCTTAAATTGCTCTTTTGCAGGAAGGAATGGATTGACTGAAATTTGGACGACAGGAATATTTGCTTCTGGATACATGCGGTGCAGAAGAGTCCATGAGCCATGATCTAAACCTCTCGTCATATTATGATGGACTGGAATACCTTTGTTTTTAAATTTTGTTTCTAACATAGATGCAATGTTAGAAGAACCTTTCGCACGATATTTGATTTCGTATAACTCAGGAGGAAAACCTCCAAAATCATAAATTGTTTCATATTCGTTATCTGATGAAGAAATCGTTAATGCTTCACTTTCCCAATGAGCAGTGAAAATAATAATCGCTTTCGGTTTATATGTTGCTCCAAGTGTTTTTAAAAACCTTGTATAGTCTGTATCTTGAATAGCAAGCATCGGTGATCCGTGTGCTAAAAATAATGATGGCATCATAATAGAAACCTCCCAAAAAATATAATAATTACTTTATGTAAGTAACTATATAATTTTATTTCAAATTCGTCAACATAATAGTTATTGAGCTAATTGGAAAAGTGCGGCATTTGTCATAATGAAAGCAATTGCATATAATACATAATAAGAATAATGAATGGATATTCATTTTTTGATATACATAATAGAGTTGGGGGCTGACGAAATGAACGTACAGGAAAGTTTCGTTACGGCATTGGATGGATCGGAAATTTATTTACGTAAGTGGCTACCAGAAAGAGATCCGCGAGGGATTATTCAAATTGCACATGGTATGACAGAACATGCAGGTGTTTATACAGACTTTATTGCTGCGTTATTAAAAGCAGGGTATGGTGTTTATGCACATGATCATAAAGGTCATGGGAAAACAGTGAAAAGAGAAGAAGATTATGGTCATTTTAAACCAAATGTAGGTTGGAATGAGGCTGTTTCTGATGTTATTTTTGTATCAGAAACGATAAGAAAAGAGCAGACATGCCCGTTATTTTTACTTGGACATAGTATGGGTTCTTTTTTATCAAGACGTGCTGTACAACTGAAAGGTGAATTATATGATGGATTCCTTATTTCAGGAACTGGTGGAAATCCAGGGATTTTAGGAAGTATCGGTCATAAAGTAGCGACAATTGAGATGAAATTACGCGGGGAAAAAACGAAAAGTCCAATGTTAAATTTTTTATCTTTCGGAAACTTCAATTCACACTTTAAACCAAATCGTACAAAATTTGATTGGTTATCTTCAGATAACAGTCAAGTAGATAAATATATTGCGGACCCATTATGTGGATTCATTTGTACAACGAGTTTTTATCGAGAATTATTTTCTGGTGTATTAGAAGTAAATAAACTAGAAGAGTTCAAAAAAACACCGAAAAACCTTCCGATACATATTTTTTCAGGAGATCGTGATCCTGTTGGGGATATGGGGAAAGGTGTAAAAGAAGTATATGAAAACTATAAAAAATGTGGTGTGAAAGACGTGACACTACGTTTATATGAAAATGGTAGACATGAAATGTTTCATGAAGTAAATAAGGATGAAGTATTTAAAGATTTAATTTCGTGGTTAGATGCGCATAATAAATGAGAAAGATAATCCCAAACTGTTTGTAGTTTGGGATTATTTATTATACAGAAATAGAGGCAATAAATTCTTAAATTCACTTTACTTAATAAAAAATAAATCTTATTCTATAGTCGTTCAAAAAATAAAGAAATATTGTATGAGAGGAAACCTCACTTTTCTGAAGTGAGGTTTTTTGTAGTAACGAAGTAATAGTGAATAAAACTAATTTTAAAAGTAACTTAAAATCAACCTTTTTATAAAGCAACAGATGCCTGTTCATAATAGTAGTATAATAGTGAATGAGGTGTTAATAGAATGGAAGATAGAACGTTAGGTTTATTACTAGATGTTGTTGGGGAATTATTTTCAGATGAAATTTCAATTGCTGTTTCGAATACGAAAGAATATATTTACTATCGGCCAAGTAAACGAATTGATTTAAAGATTAGTGTCGGGGATCCTATAAAGGAAGGAACGATTGCTCATAAAGCGATGGTGATGAACCAAAAAACCTCTGAGTTTATTAATCGGGATGTTTTTGGTATTCCTTATCATGGAATGGCTGTACCATTTTCAAACAATGGAAAGCTTGAAGGGTGCGTAACGGCAATTTATCCAGCTTTAACGGATGGAAAGTCAGTTGTTACTTTAAAAACAACAGACGGCTGGATTCCGGTTCCTTTTTCAAAGGTTATGTATTTAGAGGCTAAAGATAAAAAGACGTATGTGAATTCAGAAGAGTTATCAGGAACACATAAATACTCTCTGCAAGAATTCGAATACTTGCTTCCGAAAGATTCATTTATTAGATGTCATCGTTCGTTTATTGTAAATGTTAATCATATTAAAGCGATTTATCCTGATACCCATTCTACTTTTGTACTTTCAATGGATAATGGTGAGAGAGTACCAGTTAGTCAATCGTACGCTAGTTATTTCCGTAAGCTTCTAGGATTCTAAGTTTTTCTGCTTTAGAACCTAGATTTGCTGTTCTGTCTGAATTTTCGGTATTGTATAAGAAAACCCCTATTTTGATGGTGTTAATGTGTAAAATAATTATGAATATTCATTAAGAGAGGGATTACATATGGAAAATAATTTAGATAGAATTAGGGATCAACGATTAAAAGATCGCGTAGTTACACCCGAAGAAGCAGCTTCATGGATTGAAAGTGGAATGACTTTAGGTTTAAGTGGATTTACACGTGCTGGTGATGTAAAAGCAGTTCCATTTGCACTTGTAAATCGAGTTAAGAATGATAAATCTTTTAAAGTAAATGTTTATACAGGGGCTTCCTTAGGTTCGGATGTAGATAAATTATTTGCTGAGGCAGGGATTTTAGGGAAAAGATTGCCTTTCCAAGCCGATGCAACTATGCGAAAAGGAATTAATAACGGAGACTTTTTATTTGTGGATCAGCACTTATCTCATACAGCAGAGTTACTCCGTGCTGACGTTATGGATATAGATGTTGCTATTTTGGAAGCGGTTGCGATTACTGAAGATGGTATGATTATTCCAACCACTTCAATTGGAAATTCCTTAGCATTTTCCTTACATGCTAAGTCTATTATCATTGAAATGAATATGGCTCAATCTACGCAATTAGAGGGACTGCATGATTTATATGAACCAGGTAAACAAGGGGTAAGACTTCCAATTCCGCTCGTAAAAACGGATGATCGAATTGGAACAATTGGTATCCCGATAAATCCTGAAAAAGTGAAGGGGATTGTGTTTACGAATCAACTGGATTCACCATCGACAATTGTTCCTCCAGATGAAGAAACTGTCATTATGGCACAACATTTAATAGAGTTCCTTCGAGAAGAAGTTAAAGTAGGCCGATTAACAAAGAGTTTAGCACCGTTACAATCGGGAATTGGTTCAGTTGCCAATGCAGTATTGCACGGCATGCTAGATTCGGAGTTTGAAGATTTAGAAGTGTATTCTGAAGTTTTACAAGATGCGGTCTTTGATCTAATGGACACTGGGAAAGTTAATTTCGCTTCCTGCTGCTCGATCACGCTTTCTGAAGAGAAAATGCAACAAGTATTTTCTAACTTTGAAAAATACCGAGACAAATTAATGATGCGCCCACAAGAGATTTCTAATCACCCTGAAATCATTCGCCGCCTCGGATTAATCTCGATTAATACTGCTTTAGAATTAGATATATACGGAAATGTTAACTCTACTCACGTTTTAGGTACAAAGATGATGAATGGTATTGGTGGTTCTGGTGATTTTGCGAGAAATGCACGTCTAGCTATATTTGTTACGAAATCAATTGCAAAAGGTGGTAACATTTCAAGTATCGTTCCTTTCGTTTCTCATGTAGATCATACGGAACATGATGTAGATGTTATCGTCACTGAACAAGGGTATGCTGACCTAAGAGGATTAGCGCCAAGAGAAAGAGTGGAACTAATTATTGAGAATTGTGTACATCCAATGTATCGTGACCAGCTAAGAGCTTATTACGAAGAAGCACAAACAAGAGGTGGACAAACTCCTCATGTTTTAGAAAAAGCTTTTTCTTGGCATACGAACTATGCTAAAAATGGAACAATGCTTGAAGCGGTAGTAGAAACTGTATAGGTGTGTATCGTACGAAATAGTAAAACGAATGAGTGAGCTTGAAGATTAAATTTTAGAAAAAGAGAACGCCGACTTTTAGGGATGTGAAGTGACCCCTAAAAGTTAGACACGGTTATTTGATTAGGCAGCTTGATAAAAGTGAGTCCGGTATTGTACCGGGCTCATTTTTAATTTTGCCTTAATCCGTTTCGTATTATAATAATCTATATATTTTTCTAATTCTATTTTAAAGTGCTCTACATTTTCAAATTCTTTTATGTAGAGGAACTCCGATTTCATAATCCCAAAGAAATTTTCTATTACTGCGTTGTCGTAACAGTTGCCTTTTCGAGACATACTCTGGACGATAGCTCTTGATTCTAGTGTACGGACGTATTGTCTCATTTGATAATGCCATCCTTGATCCGAATGCATCAGTAGCTGGTGCGTTTCAGGTAAACGTTCCAATGCTTTCTCTAACATGTCTGAAACAAGCGAATACGTCGGTCTAGAACCAATTGTATAGGTAATAATTTCACCATTATACAAATCTAATACAGGTGATACATACAGTTTTTCTCCAAACAATTTAAACTCTGTGATGTCTGTTACCCACTTTTGATTCGGTGCATCTGTATGAAAATTACGCTCTAAAATATTAGGTGCAATTCTACCGACTTTTCCTTTATAGGATTTATATTTCTTCATACGCACAACACACTTTAACCCAAGCTCTTTCATAATGCGCTGAACCTTCTTGTGGTTCACTTTCTGGCCACGATTCGTTAATTCATCACGAATGCGACGGTAACCATAACGACCTTCATTTTCCTCATAAATCGCTTTAATCTCAGCTTTCAAATCGGCATCTACATCTGGACGATTCATTTTCTTTACTAAATCATAATACGTGCTTCGAGGAATAGTAGCTAGCTCCACGAGTGCCTTCACCGAATATTTATGCCTTAATTCATAGATTACTTGCGCTTTGTCTTGTTTTGTGATTTTTCCTTGTTTTGAACTAAGGCATTTAACTTTTTTAAGTACTCATTTTCCATCTCAAGCTGTTTAATGCGTGCTTCAAGTGCTTCGACTGACCCTTCAGCTAAATGTTGTTTTAATTGTTTATTTGAATCTTTTTTCATGGATGGACGCCCCTTTTTCTTAGATTGAAGGGCATCAATTCCTTGTGTTTCGAGCTGTTTTTTCCAAACAGAAATCGTTGAAGGGGCAGGAATATTAAAGATAGCTGCCGTCTCAAATAAGGACATACCGTTTTCAATCATAAAGTTTAGTACGTCTAGTTTAAATTGTTGTGTGTAATTTGTACATCGTTTTAGAAAAGCTTCCAGACCATTCTGTTTATATTGGTTTACCCAATTCAAAATGATTGTGTCACTTATACCGAGCGATCTACCCATTTCTCGATAACTTTCATTTCCGTTCAAATAACGTAGAACGATTTGTATTTTTTCATCAGCTGTAAATTTAGCCATAGAAAAACTGCACCTCCAATTGTTAGACTGTGTCTAACAATTGGGGTGCAGTTCAATGGCGTTCTTTTTCTTTAAATAAATTGTTAAAAATCGTACTGATTATAATAAAGATTTATAAAAGTAATTTCTAAATTATGGAAATAAAAGGTTTTTTGAAGTGCTTTCCGAATCAATTTAGTAGTTTACATATTGAAAGTGAGGAAAAAGAATCATGAAGATAAGAGAAGCGTTATTAAGTGAAGCAAATGAATTAAGTGAATTCGCACTACATTCAAAAGCAACGTGGAATTATAGTGAAGAATTCATACTTGCCTGTAAGGAAGATTTAACAATTACGGAAGAGTACATAAAAAATAATTTTGTATATGTTTTAGAAAACGATAATACGAAGATTGGGTTGTTCTCATTTTTACATAACGATAAAGCTCTCGATTTCTTATACATTCATCCTCGTTACAAAGGAAAGGGGTATGGAAAAATAATGTGGAAGTTTGTAATAGAGTAAGCAAAGGAACTAGGAATAAAAAGCTTTACAATTGATAGTGATCCGAATGCAAAAGGATATTACTTAAAAATGGGAGCACAGTTAATAGGAGAGACACCATCAACTGTCTTTAAGGGTCGTTTACTGCCTCTTTTGAAATATGATGTGTAAAACTATTAATAGTAGGGGAAGATTAGAATGGATGATGTAAAGGAAAAAAGAATATATGAAGCACTAATAAAATCGTGGTCGATTGAAACAAGTTCAAAGTGGACAATTGAAAATCCAGCAAAGGGACAATGTGGTGTTACAGCTCTTGTCGTTCAAGACATATACGGAGGAGAAATTAAAAAGACAAAAGTAAGAGAGGTATGGCACTTTTATAACTTTATAGATGGGCAGAGATTTGATTTTACAGAGACTCAATTCAATGGGAAATTGAATTATATGGATGAAAAGTCAAATCGGGAAGAAGCATTTGCAGATACAAATGAAAAGCAATATAGCATTTTGAAGGAAAAAATAACAAAAGAATTAAAATTATCTTTTGACTCTTAATCTTTAATAAGTTACTATAATGGTGGTAACTTATTAAAGGGAACTTCATAGAGTTGAAAGGGGAAATACTTTTGAAAACAACTTATGTAAACGCTACAATTGTAACGATGAATGAACAAAACGAAGTGATAGAAAATGGATATATCATTGTAGAAAATGATCAAATTATAGATGTAAAGAGCGGAGAATTCGCTAATGATTTTGCAGTAGATGAAGTAATTGACATGAAAGGAAAGTGGGTTTTACCAGGGCTTGTAAATACACATACACACGTTGTAATGAGTCTCTTAAGAGGTATTGGCGATGATATGTTATTACAACCATGGCTTGAGACGAGAATTTGGCCACTTGAAAGTCAGTTTACTCCAGAGCTTGCGGTTGCTAGTACGGAATTAGGATTACTTGAAATGGTGAAAAGTGGTACAACATCATTCTCTGACATGTTTAATCCAATTGGAGTAGATCAAGATGCAATTATGGAAACGGTATCAAAGAGTGGGATGCGAGCTGCTGTTTCAAGAACTTTATTTAGCTTCGGAACGAAAGACGATGAAAAGAAAGCAATCGAAGAAGCTGAGAAATATGTGAAGCGTTACTATAACGAAAGTGGCATGTTAACTACGATGGTTGCACCACATAGTCCATATACATGTAGTGCAGAACTGTTAGAAGAGTGCGCTCGTATTGCAGTAGAAAATCAAACGATGGTTCATATTCATCTTTCGGAAACAGAGCGTGAAGTACGTGATATTGAAGCGCAGTACGGGAAACGTCCAGTAGAATATGCAGCAAGTTGCGGGTTGTTTAAACGCCCAACAGTTATTGCACACGGTGTAGTATTAAATGAAAATGAGCGTGCATTTTTAGCAGAACATGATGTTCGAGTAGCACATAACCCAAATAGTAATTTAAAACTAGGTTCTGGTATAGCAAATGTAAAAGCGATGCTAGAGGCAGGAATGAAAGTAGGAATTGCAACAGATAGTGTGGCATCTAACAACAATTTAGATATGTTTGAAGAAATGCGCATAGCGACTTTACTACAAAAAGGTATTCACCAAGATGCAACAGCGTTACCAGTTGAAACAGCTCTTACACTTGCGACTAAAGGAGCTGCTGAAGTAATCGGGATGAAACAAACAGGATCACTTGAGGTTGGAAAGTGTGCTGATTTTATTACGATTGACCCATCTAATAAGCCGCATTTACAACCAGCAGATGAAGTGTTATCGCACCTGGTATATGCAGCTAGTGGAAAAGATATAAGCGATGTAATTATTAACGGAAAGCGTGTCGTTTGGAATGGCGAATGTAAAACGTTAGATGAAGAGCGTATTATATTTGAAGCGAGTCGTTATAAACGAGGTTTACAAAGATAGATAATTATGTGGCAGTTGAAAAAGCTATCCTTTTTTAAAAGGATAGCTTTTTTCTCGAACGAATAAATATTCAAAAGAATGTCGCATCTTTCTGTTCATATTTCTGCTATAATATATTACGCTTTATAATATTTTATATTTAAGGAGAACAACTCATGAAGCGAAAAAAGAGCCATTTAATGGTAATGGCACTTGTTACATCTTTATTATTAACAGCTTGTAATAATAAAGCGGATAAAAGTGACATAGAGGTTAAAAAACAAGTGTTAAATGTAACAGTATCAGAAGAAATTCCTTCTCTGGACACTGTGAAAACAACAGATGGTACATCAGCGCACGTTATGCAGAATATATTTGAAGGGTTATATGTATTAAATGATCAAGATCAGCCTACTCCAGCCATAGCAAAATCGTTTAAAAGAAGTGAAGATGGTA
This sequence comes from Bacillus sp. FSL K6-0268, assembly GCF_038005425.1. Classification (NCBI taxonomy): domain Bacteria; kingdom Bacillati; phylum Bacillota; class Bacilli; order Caryophanales; family Bacillaceae; genus Bacillus; species Bacillus sp. FSL K6-0268. The sequence goes on along the minus strand of NZ_JBBOTF010000001.1, from coordinate 1,558,115 downwards.
AGAAATATACATTTGACTTGCGTAAAGATGCAAAATGGTCAAATGGGGATAATGTAACAGCAAATGATTTTATGTTTGCGTGGAAACGTGCAATTAACCCTGAAACAGCATCTCAATATGCGTCCATGCTCTTTTATGTAAAAAATGCGAAAGAGATTAATAAGGGAGCAATGTCTCTAGATGAACTTGGAGTTACGGTTATAAATGATTATAAGTTAGAAGTTGAACTAGAACAGCCAATTCCGTATTTTTTACAGTTGTTAGCATTACCTATATATTTACCACAGCATGAATCATTTTTGAAAGAACAAGGAAACAATTATGCATTGGAACCTAGTAATCTCATATATAACGGTCCATTTGTATTAGAAAAATGGAAGCATGAACAAGAGTTTCAATTAAAGAAAAATGCTACATATTGGGATCAAAAGAAAGTGAAACTAGACGAAATAAACTTTCATATCGTGAAGGATACAATGACAGCTGTAAATTTATATGAAGCCGGAGATTTGGACCGGGTACCTATTAATTCGCAAGTTGTAGACAAGTATAAGGGGAATAAGGAATTACATATGTCGAGTGATCCTGGAATTGCTATGCTTCGTTTTAATGAAAAAAATACAGCGTTAGCAAATAAAAAGGTGCGTCAATCTATTTCATTAGCGTTAAATAAAGATGATTTCGTTGCTCACTTTATTAATAACGGAGCAAAACCTGCAAGTGGACTTGTACCAGTTGGTCATGTAAATGAAGAGACTGGCAAAGATTTTAGAAAAGAAAACGGAGATCTTTCTCTATATGACTTACAAAAGGCGAAAAAGATTTGGGAAGAAGCGAAAAAAGAACTTGGAGTAGGCGAAGTAAACCTTGAGTTTCTAACATTTGAACAAGATAACGCAAAACGTATGGCAGAATATATAAAAGGTGACTTAGAAAAGTATTTGCATGGATTAACGATACAAATTAAACAACAGCCATTTAAGCAAAAATTACAGTTAGAACAAACAGGTGATTACGATATAACTATGGCAAATTGGGGACCTGACTATAAAGACCCAATTAGTTATTTAGAGTTATTTACGACAGGGAATCCGAATAATAAAATGAATTATTCTAATGTTCGTTACGATGAATTAATAAAGAAAGCGAAAACGGATTTTGTACTAGATAGGGAAAAACGATGGGAAGCGTTGCGAGAAGCCGAGCAGGTATTATTAGAAGATGCTGCGGTGGCGCCGCTTTATCATATTGGCTCAGCGTATGTACAAAAGGAGTATGTAAAAGGGATTGAAAAACATCAATTTGGTGGTGTTTATACTTATAAGAATGCTTATATTGCTAATGAATAAATACAAAAAACCTTACTTTTTAAAAGTAAGGTTTTTTACACATGAATTCTATTAAACCGATTTTAATAAAGCGTAAAAATTCGTATCATATGGGATATCATCTTGATACATATAATTTTTTAGAACGCCTTCTTTTTCAAAGCCTAATTTTAATAGTACTTTATTGGAAGCTTCATTTTCAAGAAATACAATTGCCCCGATCCGCTTTAAATGAATCGTATGGAAACCGTATGATATAACCTCAGAAACAGCTTCAGTCGCATATCCTTTTCCCCAGTGTTCAGGTAAAAAGGCATAACTTATATTGGCTCGTTTATGCTCAGAAGACCAATCGTGAAAACCAATGGTACCGATGAGTTCTTTCTTGTCTTTTAATTCGATTCCCCATTTTATACCGTTTCTTGCATTGTAACTGAGCTTAAAGTTATGAATGATTTGTTTCACTTGATCAACATCTTGTAACGGTTTTTGGCCATAATAGCGCAGTACATTAGTATTAGAAAAGCATTGTAGTATACGCGGTGCATCTTCTTCGGTAAGTTCTCTTAAAATGAGTCGGTCTGTTTTCAATATAGGAAACATGCTTTCACTCCATTTCTTTTGAAACTAGAATGTGTTGTTATTATATAATCTAGTCTGAAAATAAAGATTATTCAAGAGGGGAGTAAGGTTTTAATTTATGATAAAATTGATTGTGGAATATATTTCAAAAAGAGGTTTGTATATGGAGAAAAATTCAATTTTAATTGTAGATGATGATCAAGATATTGTTCAATTTATAAAAGTGAATCTAATGCAAGAAGGTTTTAAAGTTTTTAGTGCTCATAACGGAGAAGAGGCTTTAGAAATAATAAATAATAACAGTATTCAACTTGCTATTTTGGATATTATGATGCCTCAAATGGATGGTATAGAACTTTGTAGAAGGGTTAGAGAGAAACATAGTTTACCAATTATGTTTTTAAGCGCGAAATCATCGGATGTAGATAAGGTAATTGGATTTAGTACTGGGGCAGATGATTATATTGTGAAGCCGTTCAGTACAATTGAATTTATCGCAAGAGTGAAAGCTCAATTAAGAAGGTATACATATTTCAACCAAAATGCTGTTCAAGTAATGGAAAAGAAAATAAATATTAGAGGTTTAGAAATAGATGAAGTGTCGAGAACAGTAATGTTATATGGAGAAACAATGAATCTTACGAAAACTGAATATGATATTTTGTACTTAATGGCCGCTGCAAAGAATCGTGTGTTCACTATTGAAGAAATATATGAGAGCGTTTGGAAAGAAAGAGCCTATGAAAGTAATAATACAGTAATGGTTCATATTGCAAGATTAAGAAATAAAATTGAAGAGAATCCAAAAGAGCCGAAGTTTATTCAAAATGTTTGGGGAGTCGGATATAAAATTGAAGATTAAATCATTACAAGGCATTAGAGCTAAGTTTTTTATTGCATTCATATGTAGCATTTTGTTAGCAACTGTAAGTATAATAGCGTTTCAAATTGTAATTGGAAATATATATAGTCATGTTACTGCGTTAGAGGAAAAATATTCATTTTTATATTTTATAGTTTTTTTGATTTTTACTACAACATACTTTGCATTCATGACAAAAACGATGATGAAAAGATTATCTCAAATTAATAAGAACGTGAAGAAAATAAGTGATGGTAATTTTGAAATACATATACCTATTTCGAAAAGCGATGAGATTGGTGAACTAGCGGCAAATGTTAATAGAATGGCGAAAAGTTTAAAAGAGTCTATTGAGAATGAAAAAAAATCACAGGAAATGAAAAATGAAATGATTAGTAATATTTCTCATGACTTACGAACGCCAGTAACATCTTTAATAGGTTATGCGGACCTGTTAGGAAATAAACTTCATTCAAATGGAGAAGAATGTGAAGAGTATGTAAGTATATTAAAGCGAAAAAGTTATGAATTAAAAAATCAAGTAGATGATTTATTAGAATACTGTCAAATAAATTATAGAGAGATTGAATTACATAAAGATGAAATAGATATGAAAGCATTAATTGAACAAATCATGATTGACTTTGTACCACAATTAGATGATGCCAATATGAGCTTTTATATTAAAAGTGATGAAGTGCTACATGTAGAAGTTGATGTGGCACTTATAGTGAGACTATTTGAAAATGTAATAGGTAATAGTATTATGTATGGAAAAGATGGAAAGGAAATTGCAATTGGAATTTCCAATAAAACAATGAATGTTGAAGTAGAAATTAAAAATTTTGGAAAATGCATTCCGAAAGAGGACCTTCCTTACGTTTTTGAGAAATTTTATCGTAGTGAAAAATCACGTAGCTCTCATACGGGTGGGAAAGGAATAGGACTTGCAATTTCGAAAAGTATAGCACAGCTCCATCAAGGGGATATAACTGTACGTAGTAACGATAAAGAAACAGTTTTTACTGTAAAATTACCGCAGTATAAAAAAGTAAGAAAGTCGTAAGTATTTCTTTCATATGTCGTAATTTTTACTTTGTATCATTGAGAAAAAGGATATGAGAGTAGGGATACGACATGTGGAAGAAATTTTTATTAGTAATTATAGTTCCTTTTTTAATTATAAGTTGGAGTTTAATTTATGTAGCTAATGGTGTTACATCAGTCTTTGTTTGGTGGTGTATACAGGCTTTTAGTGTAATTTCAGTTTTTCTCTTAATAGGATCAGTAATAATGTTTTTTTTGAACGGCATTTTTAGAAAGCGGATAGATAGAACGCTACTTTTAATTATTCTGTTTTCTATCATTGGAGCTTGGCCTGTCGGTTGGTTTGCTAATATAGGTAGAATTGCTTATCCAGCAGATATACAATCGATGAGTCCTAAAGCAGTAGTTCGTGTTCCTTTGAATGAACGAGCATTGATAGGTTGGGGCGGTGATCGGTTAGAAACGAACTATCACGTTATAAAACCAAATGAAAGGTGGGCATATGATATCCTTATGCCGCCTGCTGAAGTGAAAAGTAGTATGTTAGAGGATTATGGAATATATGGAGCAGAAGTAATGGCACCAGCTTCTGGAACAGTTGTATCTATTAATAATGATGAAAAAGATGTAGTTCCAGGAGAGGATGATTTTCAGTCGATGGCGGGGAATCATATTTATTTACGACTAGATGAATCAGGGACATTTTTGATTCTTGCCCATTTAAAGAAAGGCTCAATTAAAGTGAGGGAAGACCAACATGTAAATGAAGGAGAGGTTCTTGCTCAAGTCGGTAACTCCGGAAGTTCAAGTGAGCCGCATTTACATATTCATCATCAAAGGCAGGATCCGTCCAAAGTAAATATGTTTTTTGCGGAAGGATTGCCACTTTACTTTCGAACTGAAAATGGTGTCATGATGCCGGAAAGAGGGACATACATAAGTGGTAAGTAGAAGAAAATCATTTCATCCAAAAAGGGTATTCCAAATTAAAATTGGAATACCCTTTTTTCATTACCCTACAAACGTTTGATACAGTAAGAAAATATTTAAAATGATAACGAGTGCTGCAATTATCCATGCGATAAATGTTGTTATACGGTGGTTAACGAGTGCACCCATAATCTTTTTATTACTTGTAAACATAATAAGTGGCACTAGTGCAAATGCAATACCAAATGATAAGACAACTTGACTCATAACGAGAGCGTAAGTTGGATTTACACCTAAAGCGATAATAACTAGTGGTGGAATCATTGTAATAAATCGACGTAAATATAACGGAATATGCATGCGAATGAATCCTTGCATAATAATATCACCTGACATTGTACCGACAGAAGAGCTTGATAAACCTGCTGATAAAAGTCCAATCCCAAATAATGCAGCCGATACAGGACCTACTAAGTTGGTAAATTGAGTGTAAGCAACATCTAAATCTTCAACGTGCATACCGTTTTTAAAGAATAGTGCAGCTGCTACAATTAACATACTTGCATTAATTGCTCCAGCGATAACCATTGCAATAATAATATCGATAAATTCGAAACGAAAAATCTTTTTCTTTTGTTCGTCAGTTGTTCCAACCACGCGGCGTTGTGTTAATGCAGAATGCAAGTATATTGCATGCGGCATAACTGTCGCACCTAAAATCCCTGCTGCAAGTAATATACTGTCTACACCTTGGAATTTCGGAATAAATAGTCCTGAAAGAAGGGGACTTAATTCTGGTTTTGCATAAAAAACTTGGATCCCAAATGCTATTACTACAATAAAGATCATCCCTGTAATAATAGCTTCTAGTGAGCGAAATCCTCTGCGTTGAAACTCAAGAATAATAAATGATCCGACTGCTGTAATTAAAGCAGCTGGTAACATAGGTATTCCAAATAATAAATACAATCCGAGTGCTGCCCCGATAAATTCAGCTAAATCTGTAGCCATAATAACGAGTTCACCTTGTATCCATAAGCCGATAGACACAGGCTTTGGAAAGTTTTCACGAGCTATTTCGGGTAAATTGTTTCCTGTAGCAATTCCTAATTTAGCCGATAAAGTTTGGATTAATACAGCCATTAAGTTAGAAGCGAATATAACCCATAATAGTAAATATCCATATTGTGAACCAGCTGCGATATTTGTAGCAAAGTTGCCAGGATCAATATAAGCAACGGACGCGATAAAAGCGGGCCCTAAAAATGGTAACAGTCTTTTCCAGCCTTTTGTTTCTCCACTTAAAGCTAAGTGAGCTGATTGTACAGTTGTACTTTCAGAAGGGAGATGTTCATCTTTTGTTATATCTTTATTCATAGTAGTTTTCCCCTTTAAAATGTTAACTTGATGAAATTATTGTATTTATTCTTACTCATTATTTCAATACATTTAAATATGTTATGTGATAATTTCATTTGAACACGAAAGTTTCCTTAATGCAAATTATATGCCTTTATGCAATGGATGGTGTGATAATGTAAAATGAATTGGGAGTTTATGGTGTGATGACATGGGGAAACATAGTGAATTAAAGGGCTGTTTTTGAAATTTATGTGAACATAAAGCCGATAATACAGCATATTAATTGATGGAATTGCATTTGTATGATATATAATATATTGGGATTACAACATAACCATAGTGTTTTGATGTGTAATCTTGTTTTTTTATTTTTGTTAACTGATAGAAAATAGTATAAAGAAAAGAAAATGGGATTCATTTTCTTATTATATATGTTTTGATATGAACGTTAACTTATACATGATTTTAAAAATTAGATAGGTGGTAGAAATACATTGGCAACTACAAAACCATACAGAGTATTACTATATTACATGTACACAACAATTGAAAATCCAGAAGAATTCGCGGCAGAGCATTTAGAATTTTGTAATTCACTTGAATTAAAAGGAAGAATTCTTGTAGCAAAAGAAGGTATTAACGGAACTTGTTCTGGAACTGTAGAGCAAACAGAAAAATACATGGAAGCAATGAACAATGATCCACGTTTTGATGGTATCGTATTTAAAATAGATGAAGAAGAAGGGCATGCATTCAAGAAAATGCACGTACGTCCTCGTCCAGAATTAGTTACACTTCGTCTAGAAGATGACATTAACCCACACGAAATAACTGGGAAGTATTTAGAGCCAAAAGATTTTTATGAGGCAATGAAACAAGAAGATACAGTTATCATTGATGCACGAAATGATTATGAATTTGATTTAGGACACTTCAAAGGTGCGATTAAACCTGATATTGAATCATTCCGTGAATTACCAGATTGGATTAGAGAAAACAAAGAAACACTTGAAGGTAAAAAGATTTTAACTTATTGTACAGGCGGAATTCGTTGTGAGAAATTCTCAGGTTGGTTAGTTCGTGAAGGTTATGAAGATGTAAGTCAGCTTCACGGCGGAATTGTAACGTACGGAAAAGACCCAGAAGTACAAGGTGAGCTTTGGGATGGACAATGTTACGTGTTTGATGAGCGTATCGCTGTACCAGTAAATCAAAAAGAACATGTTATCGTTGGTAAAGACCACTTTACAGGTGAACCATGTGAGCGCTATGTAAACTGTTCAAATCCAGAATGTAATAAGAAAATTTTATGTTCTGAAGAAAACGAAGCGAAATATTTACGTGCATGTTCTCATAAATGTCGTGTAAGTCCACGTAACCGCTACGTAATACAACATGAATTAACGGAAGAGCAAGTAGCTGCTGCATTAGAGAAAATCGAAGCAGGGAAGTAAGCTGAATTCGTATAATAAAAAGGTACTCCAAGCTTTATTTTGGAGTACCTTTTTTGTTATACGGTTCTGTCATTTGTCGGTAAGTCGATATATTTGAAAAATCGCTGATAAAAATTTTATTTACTGCAGCATACCACATATTTGGAAATAACCTTCTTTAATTTTTATCCTCTTTTTCTTTTACAGCAGACAGTACAGTTTGTTTTACCCATGCTTTTCTTCTTTTGTGCTGCACAGCCCATTGGTATAACCCTTGAGCGCCTAAAATAAGTGAAATGACAATGCCGCTAATCGCAATTAATAGAGCGAAAAATTCAAGAGGTGACGATATTTTGTTTGAATCGGTGTTTCTTAGAAGATCGATCATAGTAAACCCTAACATTTGGCCAACTACAGAGTAGAGCGTTAAAATTAATAATAAGAGACTATCTTTTTTTGAGGCGACATTTTCTTGATATTTAAACAAACTATCAAGATTTTGTTTCGCGTTCGAGTATAAAACCTCAATATTAAAAAGTTTTCTTAAGCGGAAGAAAATATCTTCACTTTGTGATTGAGATACTAATTCTAAAGAAAAATAATTAGCAGTGAACGAATTAATCGAATAAATTAATTTCTCTATTTCATTAGTATCTTGTTCAATATTTAGCTCAGCATAGGCGTTTGCCATTTTTAATAAAACAATTTTATGGAATAGGTTTAATAATAAAGCGTAATAAAATTCTCCGTACATTTGACTAGCAAGTTTATCGATTTCGCGTTCTCCTTCATTTGTTACACATGTAAAAATATGTTCTTCCATAATGAAATAACGATTTGGAGCCCATCTCTGGTAAGCGTGTTTTTTTAAATAGTTATGAATGTAAGGAAGGTTACTTGCACTCACATATGGCTTACCATCACTTGTTAATCCGGAAAGACTGGAAGTACGATAAACATCCACTTCATTAAGTTCCATACCTTCTTTTAGTGACAATAAAGTTTGGACGTACATTCTCTGGTCTTCAAAGAAAGGGAAGGTTTGAAAGTATGAACTTCTTAATCTCTTCTTTTCAAAGAAATCAGTTACGCCATGAAATAAATAACCAAAAATGAATTTTTCAACTTGGGAATACTTTTTTCCGTTACATTCAATACAAATAGACTCATTTGTATCAGTTTTAGTTTCAAGTACACGGAAGCGATCTGCGAATTCGATTGCTTCAGATAAAGTCATGTTTGGAGCAGTGTTTACTTCTGTTCGAATTGTTAAGAAGCCAAGTTCATAAGGACAAAGTGTTACATCAATAGAGTGTATCTTGAATGGAATTGAAATAAGGTTTGTTGTTAAATGTCCAGTTAAGTTAAGATCTTTTGAATAACGTTGCAAGCCCTTTTGATGCTCTGAGTGAGGAAAGAGAATTTTATTTGTAAATGAAAGATAGTATGCTTCCATATTTTGATGTGAAACTTTAAACTCCCCATAATATGTATTTTCATCATCGAGATGATCGAGCCGAAAAGGACGAAAATCGTTTTTTTGTAAGAAAGGGAACATATTTTGTTCATATCCAGTTTTAAACGAAAACGGGAATATAAATTGGAATATAGCTGTTGCTACACCTTTTTCCTCAATTGTTTGTATTGCCTCCATCTACATTGTTTCCTTTCCATATATGCTATAGAAACAACATGCCCAAATTTATTTGAAAATAACCACTGTTTTATACTCAATTGAGAGTGAAAATTCAGCTTATTTAGCAGAGGACATGTATAATGTTATGTATACTAAAAGTTGTAAAATTGTATTTTGAAAAGGGGGATGCTGTATGCGGATTTTAGTATTAGGCGCTGGTGGAGTCGGAGGGTTTTTTGGTGGCAGATTAGTCGAAAAGGGAGAAGATGTTACATTTCTTGTTCGTAGTAAACGGAAAAAACAATTAGAGGAAAGAGGACTTGTAATCCGAAGTGTTAACGGGGATTTTTCCTTCCAACCGAAATTAATAACGAAAGAAGAGAGAACTTCTCCATTTGATGTCATTTTATTTTCAACAAAAGCGTATCACTTAAACGAGGCTATTCAAGATTTGAAGCCGTTTGTTGGCGAAAATACTGTAATCATTCCATTGTTAAATGGTATCGCTCATTTATCACTACTACAAAAAGAATTCGGCGAAGAAAAAGTAATTGGCGGTTTATGCTTTATCGAGACGACGTTAAACGATCAAGGAGAAATTGTACAAACTAGTGCTGCCAACAGACTTGTGTTTGGAGAAATTAAGTCTCAAAATTCAGAAAGAGTAAAGCATATTTCTAAAGCATTTGCAGGTACGAAGTCTAGTTTTGTTTTAAGTGAAAATATTACGCAAGATATGTGGCATAAATATTTATTTATTACTGTAATGTCAGGTGTGACAACGTTAATGCGTGCACCAATTGGACCAATCCGTGAAAGTGAAGGCGGCCGTGATTTTATCCGTAATGTGTTTGAGGAATCTGTACAAATCATGAGAGTATTAGGAGCTCCAGTAAAGGAAAATATTGCCCAGGAACATATGAAAACGATTGATAAAATTTCGTATGATATGAAGTCATCGATGCAGCGTGATATGGAAAAGGGTTCATTTATTGAAGGGAAGCACTTGCAAGGATATTTACTGGATGTAGCAGAGAAATTTTCTATAGCGGCACCATTATTAGGAACTATATATCAAAATTTAAAGGTGTATGAAGAGATGACCTTTAACAAATCTGTAATAGAATTAGATGTATGAAAAAATAAAAAAGATAGCAATATATAAGTGTATTGCTATCTTTTTTATTTTTTTTGTATGACAAATCATTTATTTCTTTTCGTTCTATCTGTCAAATTTATTTCCTGTTCACGTTTACCATATAACTGATTAATTTCATTTGCTACTGCATCTAAATATGAATCGGAAAAAATAGGCTTCTTTTCTTTAGACATATGGGTCTCCTTTGTGGATTTTTTAGTATTCATTATGTATATTTCTCAGCGGATTATGCGCAATCATTTTAATTTTTTTCTTATTAAAAATTTTTGTTTACTTTTTGAAAATAAAGGAGTATTATAATCCACAGTTTCAATTTTCTAAATCGCTGAAACCGCATGGTACGGGGGACCCGTTTTTACGGATTAGTACATAATCCGATGGGGTGAATCCTTGAAAAAGGTAGGGCTACTCATAGGCCCGAATCCGACAGCTAACCTCGTAAGCGTTATATTGAGAAGGAAGGTGGAGCTTGTGCGACAAAAAAAATAATGTCTACAAGTCTATTTCGCTATGGCTTGTAGACATTTTTTGTTTTCTGAAGAAATAGTTTACTGGCTGTAACAAGCAGAAAAGTTCGTACAAAATTATTGGAGAGTGGACAGCATTGGTTTCATCTATTAAAAGATTTTTAATTGGAAGACCGTTAAAATCAACGGAGCTTGGAGAACAAAAGCTTAATAAAACGAAAGCTTTAGCTATTTTATCTTCTGACGCATTGTCATCAGTTGCTTACGGTCCAGAGCAAATTTTAATTGCTTTAGCAGGTGTTGGAGCGATCGCCTATTGGTATTCCATTCCGATCGCTGTTGGGGTATTAGTATTATTGACAGCCCTTATTTTATCTTATCGTCAAATTATTTTTGCTTATCCGCATGGCGGGGGAGCGTATGTTGTATCAAAAGAAAATTTAGGGATGAATCCAGGCTTAATTGCTGGAGGATCTTTATTAGTTGACTATATTTTAACTGTTGCGGTAAGTGTGTCCGCGGGTACAGATGCAATTACTTCTGCGTTTCCTAGCTTACATGCACATAACGTAATTATTGCGGTTATATTTGTTATATTAATTACGATATTAAATTTAAGAGGAGTAACGGAATCAGCTTCCGTGCTAGCATATCCTGTTTATTTATTCGTTTTAGCACTATTTATATTAATTGGTGTGGGCATATATAATATTTTAACTGGTCATGTTTCACCTACTTTACATGCGCCGATTGGAACACCAGTTGCAGGAATTAGTTTATTTTTATTACTAAGAGCATTTGCATCAGGTAGTTCTGCTTTAACAGGTGTTGAAGCAATTTCAAATGCAATTCCGAACTTTAAAGATCCTGCGCCAAACAATGCTGCAAAAACATTGCTTGCAATGGGTGCATTACTTGCTGTGTTATTTTCAGGAATTGTATTTTTAGCTTATTATTACGGAGTGACTCCGAGTAAAGAAGTAACAGTTGTTTCTCAAATTGCTGAACAAACATTTGGACGTAATTTCATGTACTATTTCATACAAGGTACAACAGCTTTAATATTAATTCTCGCTGCTAATACAGGCTATTCTGCATTTCCTTTATTAGCGGTTAACCTTGCAAAAGATAAATTCATACCGAGAATGTTTACGATTAGAGGAGACCGTTTAGGTTACTCAAACGGTATTATTATACTTGGAGTTGCTTCGATTATTTTAATTGTAGCTTTCCAAGGACAAACAGAACATTTAATTCCACTATATGCAGTAGGTGTATTTATTCCATTTACACTTTCTCAAACAGGGATGGTATTAAAATGGCTTCGGGAAAAACCTGAAGGATGGGCTTTAAGATTAACGGTTAATTTAATTGGTGCAGTTATTAGTTTTATCGTAATGAGCATGTTCTTTTTAACTAAATTTGCACAAGTTTGGTCGATACTTATTTTCTTACCTGCAATCATATTCTTATTCCACAGAATTAAGAAGCACTATGATGCGGTAGGTGATCAGTTAAGTTTAAAAACTTGTGAACCACTTGTTCCGATTAAGGGAAATGTAATCGTCGTTCCGGTAGCTGGTATGACTCACGTAGTAGAAAATTCATTGAACTATGCTAAGGCTCTTTCGGCAGATCAAGTTATTGCTGTATATGTTGCTTTTGACAGGGAAGAGGAAAAGAAATTTGAAGAGAAATGGAAAAAGTGGCAACCTGAAGTTAGGCTTGTTACATTACATTCTCATTATAGAAGTATTATCCAACCGCTAACGAAGTTCATCGATACAGTGCAATATAAGGCAAGTGAATCGAATTACCGCGTTACGGTCGTTATACCACAGTTCATTCCGAAAAAAGGTTGGCATAACATTCTTCATAATCAATCCAGTTTACTCATACGTGCGTATTTACTTTATAAAAGAAATGTTGTTATTACGACAGTTCCATATCATTTGAAAAAATAAGAAGATTTTTTAAGGATAGCTTCGTGAAAATGAAGCTATCCTTTTTGTGTATATGCTATGCATAATTGCATACGGGCTCGAAAATTATATTTATATAATTTTATCAGTTATTTTCAAGTAGTGTTTTCTGTTGTGATATGTAGATATTTCAATCTATAAAGTGAATCGGATTATATTTTGAAATAAGGACACGAAAGCTTGAAAATAAAGGGAATGAAAATACTTCTTTACGTTATATAAACAGCTGTGTTTAAATGACCTTACAGTACAAAACATATATGAAAACAAAACGAAATTTCATATTTACGTATATTGTTTAGTTTAAAATGAATAATATTTTTATGTAATATATTCACTGTGTGAATGTGGGGATTTCGATGAAATAGAAAATTTATACAATATTATTCATACTAAACACATATGAAAAATAATAAAATGTTTTGTGACGATAAGTAAGTACTGTAGCAATACGAGAGAGGTGGTTCGTACATGGATCGCGGTGAGAACGTTCTCTATTTTAACCATCTCAAATTATAGGTAAGAAAATAGAATAATAAAATGCGATAGTAATAGTTGCTAATACATAGGAGGAGTTAAAGTGAAAAAGACTTTAATTACAGGGTTATTGGTTACAGCAGTATCTACGAGTTGCTTCATTCCTGTAAGCGCTTACGCTAAGGAGGGGCAAACGGAAGTGAAAACAGTATATGCACAAAATGTAATTGCTCCAAATACATTATCCAATTCAATTAGAATGTTAGGATCACAATCACCGCTTATTCAAGCATATGGATTAATTATTTTACAACAGCCAGATATTAAGGTAAATGCGATGAGTAGCTTAACGAATCATCAAAAGTTTGCAAAGGCGAATGTACGAGAATGGATTGATGAATATAATCCGAAGCTAATTGACTTAAATCAAGAGATGATGAGATACAGCACTAGATTTAATAGCTATTATAGTAAGCTCTATGAATTAGCAGGAAACGTAAATGAAGATCAGCAAGCAAAAGCAGATTTTATGAGTGCATATGGAAAATTACAATTGCAAGTACAAAGCATCCAAGAGAGTATGGAGCAAGATTTATTAGAGTTAAATCGATTTAAAACAGTATTAGACAAAGATAGTAACAACTTATCAATTAAAGCCGATGAAGCAATAAAAACACTGCAAGGATCAAGTGGAGATATTGTGAAATTAAGAGAAGATATTAAAAGAATTCAAGGTGAAATTCAAGCTGAATTAACTACTATTTTGAATAGACCTCAAGAAATCATTAAAGGTTCTATTAATATTGGTAAACAAGTATTTACAATCACAAATCAAACTGCACAAACGAAAACAATCGATTTTGTTTCTATCGGTACTTTAAGTAATGAAATTGTAAATGCTGCAGATAGTCAAACGAGGGAAGCAGCTCTTCGCATTCAACAAAAGCAAAAGGAGTTATTGCCACTTATTCAAAAGTTATCACAAACTGAAGCAGAGGCGACTCAAATTACATTCGTTGAAGATCAAGTAAATAGCTTTACAGAATTAATTGATCGTCAAATTACAACTTTAGAAACGTTATTAACGGATTGGAAAGTTTTAAATAATAATATGATTCAAATTCAAACAAATGTCGAAGAAGGCACGTATACAGACAGTAGTTTACTTCAAAAACATTTCAATCAAATTAAAAAAGTAAGTGATGAAATGAATAAGCAAACAAATCAATTTGAAGATTACGTTACAAACGTTGAAGTACATTAAACAGAAAAATAATTAGCGATATAGGGAGAGAAGAAAAATGACAAAAAAACCTTATAAAGTAATGGCTCTATCAGCACTTATGGCAGTATTTGCAGCAGGAAATATTATGCCGGCTCATACGTATGCAGCTGAAAGTACAGTGAAACAAGCTCCAGTTCATGCGGTAGCAAAAGCTTATAATGACTATGAAGAATATTCATTAGGACCAGAAGGCCTAAAAGATGCAATGGAAAGAACAGGTTCAAATGCTTTAGTAATGGATCTGTACGCTTTAACAATTATTAAACAAGGTAATGTTAACTTTGGAAATGTATCGTCTGTTGATGCGGCTTTAAAAGGGAAAGTAATTCAGCACCAAGATACAGCTAGAGGAAATGCGAAGCAATGGTTAGATGTATTAAAACCACAGCTTATTTCAACGAATCAAAATATCATTAACTACAATACGAAATTCCAAAACTATTATGATACTTTAGTTGCTGCAGTTGATGCAAAGGATAAAGCGACTCTTACGAAAGGCTTAACTAGATTATCAAGTAGTATTAATGAAAATAAAGCACAAGTGGATCAGTTAGTAGAAGACTTGAAGAAATTCCGAAATAAAATGACTTCGGATACGCAAAACTTCAAGGGTGATGCAAATCAAATTACATCTATATTAGCTAGTCAAGATGCAGGAATTCCGCTATTACAAAATCAAATTACAACGTACAATGAAGCAATTAGTAAATATAATGCAATTATTATCGGTTCATCTGTTGCGACAGCTCTAGGACCAATTGCAATTATCGGTGGTGCAGTAGTTATTGCTACGGGCGCAGGAACACCGCTAGGAGTAGCATTAATTGCAGGTGGTGCAGCAGCTGTAGGCGGTGGTACAGCTGGAATCGTATTAGCGAAGAAAGAGCTTGATAATGCACAAGCAGAAATTCAAAAGATAACAGGACAAGTTACAACTGCGCAATTAGAAGTAGCTGGATTAACGAACATTAAAACACAAACAGAGTATTTAACAAATACAATTGATACTGCAATTACAGCGTTACAAAATATTTCAAACCAATGGTACACAATGGGATCAAAATATAATTCTTTACTTCAAAATGTGGATTCAATTAGTCCAAACGACCTTGTTTTCATTAAAGAAGATTTAAACATTGCGAAAGATAGCTGGAAAAATATTAAAGACTATGCAGAAAAGATTTATGCTGAAGATATTAAAGTAGTAGATACGAAAAAAGCATAATTGAATACGAATCGTTAGAGCGTTAAGTGTTGATGAATGATTTGAAGCTCCTGTTCAGTTGTGAGCAGGAGCTTTTTATACTCTTATAAAGAAAATAGGTGAAAAGTATGCAGAAAAGATTTTATAAAAAATGTCTTTTAGCGGTAATGATTGCTGGGGTGGCAACGAGTAACGTATCTCCTTTACATCCTTTTGCAGCAGAACAAAATGTAAAGGTACTACAAGAAAATGTGAAAAACTATTCTCTTGGACCAGCTGGATTCCAAGATGTAATGGCACAAACGACATCGAGTATATTTGCAATGGATTCATATGCAAAATTAATTCAAAATCAACAAGAGACGGATTTAAGTAAAATAAGTTCGATTAATAGTGAATTTAAAGGGAATATGATTCAGCATCAAAGAGATGCAAAAATTAATGCAGCATATTGGTTAAATAATATGAAGCCTCAAATTATGAAAACGGATCAAAATATTATAAATTACAATAATACTTTTCAATCGTATTATAACGACATGTTAATAGCGATTGATCAAAAGGATAGCGGAAAATTAAAAGCGGATTTAGAAAAGTTGTATGCGGATATTGTAAAGAATCAAAATGAGGTAGATGGATTATTAGGAAATTTGAAAAGTTTTCGCGATAGAATGGCGAAAGATACAAATAGTTTCAAAGAGGATACAAATCAGTTAACAGCGATATTGGCAAGTACGAATGCTGGTATTCCAGCTCTAGAGCAACAAATAAATACATATAACGATTCGATTAAAAAGAGTAATGATATGGTCATTGCTGGTGGCGTACTTTGCGTAGCGCTAATAACATGTCTTGCTGGCGGGCCGATGATTGCGGTTGCAAAAAAAGATATCGCAAATGCAGAAAGAGAGATAGCTAATTTAAAAGATAGAATTTCAGGAGCACAAGCAGAAATCGTAATTTTGACTGATGTAAAAAATAAAACAACAAACATGACGGAAACAATTGATGCAGCAATTACAGCACTACAAAACATATCAAACCAATGGTATACAGTAGGTGCAAAATATAATAATTTACTACAAAACGTAAAAGGAATTAGTCCGGAAGAGTTTACGTTTATAAAAGAAGATTTACATACAGCGAAAGATAGCTGGAAAGATGTAAAGGATTATACAGAAAAATTACATGAAGGTGTGGCAAAGTAAACAGTGGGCTAGTTCCGCTGTTTATTTTTATTCCGTTTTTTTGTGAGAGTTGAACTTGTAATTTTATATATAAGTTTTCATGTGTTTTATCCATGTGTGTATAAAAAATCTTTTTGTTATCGCTCCCTTTGATAGAATCCATTTTCACATAGGTTTTTTACCGAATTTTTTAAAAATTAAATTTTACGGCTTGATAATTCGTTTAAAATGATTTAATCTTATGTCAAATGATATATTTATCTATCAAAAATGCTTTTGTAAAGATAAAGGAGTGATTGAGAATGTTAAACGCCCCATTGATGGTAAGCCTTTAGGTGCAACCACATTGAAAAGATTGGGAAGAAATGAGTGAGCTTTCACAATAAAGAACTCTATAACTTTATGTAGTGTTTGATGCCCTTTGATTAGATTTTTTTAAAAAACAAACCAATATTAATTGAATCAAAGTTTAGAAATTAAATATATGAGTAGTAGAAAAAAGCCATTAGTTGTTATCATGTCTTGATGAAAAACATAAAAAATAGGCAAGAAAAATTCTGAGAAAACCTGTTCAGAAAGTATGGTATGAAAGCAAGTTAGTGATGGGAATTCAAAACCAATTTGATAAAAGTGAGGTAAATAATATGACTTTTGAAGAAAAATTACAAGCATATGCAGAACTTACGGTGAAAATCGGTGTGAATATTCAACCAGGGCAATACTTATTAGTCAATACATCAGTGGATGCATTGGATTTCGCCCGTATAGTTGTGAAAGAGGCTTATAAGGCTGGGGCAGGGCGTGTTCATGTTAATTTCTCGGATGAAGAAATGGAACGTGCTTACTTTGATTATGCCTCAGATGAAGAATTTAATCGCTTCCCAGAGTGGATAGTCAAAATGAATGATGAGCTGATCGAATGTAAAGGAGCATTATTAATGATAGATGCTACAGATCCTGATAAATTTACAGGTATTTCATCTAATCGTCTAGCTACCTATCAAAAGGTAGCAGGAGCTGCTCTGAGCAACAATCGCAACGCCGTAATGAAGGATTCAGTAGCTTGGTCTATGGTAGCAGTTCCTTCACCAAAGTGGGCATCGAAGGTGTTCCCGGATTTAGCAGCTGAGGATCAAGTACCAGCATTATGGGAGGCTATTTTTAAAGCTGTTCGTATTGGTGAAGGCAGTGCTATTGAAAAATGGCGTGAACATGTAAAAAATTTAGAATCTCGTGCGGTCCTACTGAACAATAAAAAATATATAAAGCTTCACTATACAGCGCCAGGTACTGATTTAACAATTGCATTAGCACCACAGCATAAATGGATTACTGGAGGTGGTAAAACTCCTGATGATACTATCTTTATGGCTAATATGCCGACCGAAGAGGTTTATACGTTACCGATGAAACAAGGTGTAAATGGCTATGTAAGCAATACAAAACCATTAGTTTATCAAGGGAATATTATCGACGGCTTTAAACTGACATTTGAAGAAGGAAAAATTGTTAAAGCTGAAGCACAGGTAGGACATGATTTATTACAGGAGCTTATTAATGTGGATGAAGGCTCGTGCTATTTAGGTGAGATAGCACTTGTACCAAATGAATCACCAATTTCAGCATCGGGAATTTTATATTTTAATACATTGTTTGATGAAAATGCATCGAACCATTTAGCGATTGGTAAAGCTTATCCAACTTGCTTAGAGGATGGAAGAGATTTAGAAAACGATCAGCTTGAAACGTTAGGTGCAAATATTTCAGTAACACATGAGGATTTTATGATTGGCAGCAGTGAGATGGACATCGACGGTATTCTACCAGATGGAACTGTAGAACCAATTTTCCGTAAAGGTAGCTGGGCATTTTAAGTTTTTAATTTGAAGAAAGGAGTAGAGTGGATGAAACGGTTACTAAGCATAATTGGTGCAACTATATAGGGGGTTCATCTGCTTTTGCTTAGGCTGAAAACTACCTCTTTAATTAGAAGTAAAATACATTCAAAGGAGATAGGCCAATGAATTTCTGGGAAGTTGTTTTGATAGTAGTGAATTTTAGTCTATTGAGTTGGATACTGTTAATAGGCAGAGAAACGAAAAAGTGGTCTAAATTAGCTACTTTGATTGCCGTTGTAATGGTTACAGTTCAGTTATTGGCAGAAGGTTTTAGGTGGCAGATGATTCCGGCATATGTATCCCCAGTTATCTTAATTTTATGCTATTTATTAACTGGGCGGAAAAAGGGCTGTAGAAGTTGGGGGATATTCATAGTTAAGACCTCGTTGCTATGTATCTATTTGTCTGTAGCAGTGGCGCTACCCTTACTTATGCCAGTATTTTCATTTGAAGAACCAACCGGCCCACATAGGATCGGTACGAAGGTATATCATTGGATTGATCATCAGAGAAATGAACCATATTCGAAAAATCCAACCGATCGGCGCGAACTGATGGTGCAAATTTGGTATCCTACAGCTGAAAAAAGTAAGGGGGATCCAGAACCTTATATTCGTAACATAAATGAGCTTTCCAAGGGATTGGAAAAAACATTGTCCATTCCTGCATTTGCATTCAGCCACATGGAATTGGTAAAATCTCATTCGTTTATGGATTTACAACTCTCAGATTCAGAGAATCATTATCCCATATTACTTTTCTCTCATGGTTTTAATGGTTTTCGTAATCAAAACACGTTTCAAGTTGAGGAGTTGGCTAGTCAAGGATATATTGTTCTAAGTATCGATCATACCTTTGATGCTGCAGCTACCGTCTTTCCAGATGGTCGAACTGCTTACGTACAGCCCATCAATTTAACTGATGAAGGGGATAGCCACATAAAATTATGGGAGGAAGATGTCAGCTTTGTCCTTAATCAGATAGAGAAACTTAATCAAAACGATGAGACCGGCTTCTTTACAGGAAGAATGGATACTTCGCGAATTGGAATGTTTGGTCACTCTTACGGTGGAGCTACCGCAGCACAAATACTTGCAAAAGATTCTCGTGTCAAAGCAGCTATCAATATGGATGGTACATTGTATGGAGAAATCTTTCCTGAAAGTGGAATTGGAAAACCATTTCTACTCATGAGTGCAGAAGAGCCTGATGAAGCAGATCCCTATGAAGTGAGGGAGCGATATGGACGTGGGTTAGCTGGTGGTGGTATGTCAATGGTCATACCTCATACGGATCATACAAGCCTCACTGATTTACATTTGTTCTCCCCTCTGTTGCAGAGCCCAGGTGAAAATCCAAAGGAAGTTCATCGTATTATCAACGAATTCAGCCTGGCATTTTTTGACCAGTATGTAAAACAGAAGGATGACGGCTCAACCCTTAAAAGGCTGATGACCAAATACCCGGAAGTGAATTTTAAAGTAAACCGATAACTTTATGCAGAAAGAAGCTTCATTATAAAACATTCAGTAATTAAATGAAGTGCAACCGGATTTAATAAAAGTAGAAAAATTACTATAAGTATTAATGCGTCATGAAAAATAGTTTAAAAAACCTAGATAAGGTAATCAATTTCTCTACTAAGAAAGCGATTCGAACCATTTCCTTTGGTTCTTGTATTTATTACATTAAATAATTTAATTTCTTCATCGTTATCTAAATAATGAAATGCTAAAAATGAAACATTCAAAGTACTATCAGTTTCAGTAATATAATTCTTTTTGAAAAGCTACATTCAGCATCTGGACACTTTATTTGAGATTGTTTATTATAATATCAAATGATATATTTTTCTATCAAAAATGACGAATTTATACAGAAAAAGGGAGAGATTGACGATGAAGAAAGACTTGTCAGCGTTGAAGGAAGCGAGATTTAATGCAATTCTTGATTCGGCTACTATATTGCTTGTTGAAAATCCTACTGCTTCGATGAATGAAATTGCGGAATATGCGGGAATTGGAATTGCTACACTCCATCGCTACGTCGAAAGCAGGGAGAAATTGATGCTGTTCTTAGGCCATCGGGCTATACAACTGGTAAGTGATACTGTAAACCAGATTCCACTGGATGAGGAAAGAAGCGAAAACTATATCCCGGAACTCATTGAAGCGTTAATCCCTTTAGGTGACAAAATCTATTTTCTAGGTCATGATGCATCTGTATTTAACAACAAAGAATTAGGTAAAGCAGAAGAGAAGCTGAGGGAACCCTTACGACGCGTTATTGAGCTGTTACAACAAAGAGGTTATTTTCAGCAAACGGTTAGCAGCGAATGGATTTTGAATACGCTTTATGCTCTGCTTTTCCATACTTGGGAACAGGTACATGAAGGAAATGTGGCTAAAAAATCTGCTGCAGAGCTTGTTTTAAATACATTTTATTATGGTTTTAAAGCTAAGGATGATTTGAGAGGTAAGTGAACTGATTCAAATCCATGATAATTAATATCAATAATACAGAAAGCGAAAAGGAGGACTGGGAAATGAATCAAATCTCTATTGTAAAGGCTGTTCATCAATCCATGGTCGGCGCCCAGTTAAATGTAATGGCATTGGAATACATGGCGTTTCCACTTGCAGGATCTGAGGAGAAGAACACAGTCGAAGGGACATTTTGTAAGCTCTGGCGGCAGGAGAACAACCGTTTTAGTCATCAATACGCTTATGAAGCTCAAATGGACGGGAAAACTTTAGGGATGATTACTTGCTATCCCATACCCGTTTTAAACCGTCTTGCCTGGTCCACTTTTAAACAGCTGCTTTCATTCCGAAAGCTGGGTTTTGTTATTTATAACATTTTGAATATCAAAATGCTTTATTCCATGTTTACCTTGAAGGAGGGAGAAGATGACGAGTTTCACATCGGAACAATTGCCTTATTGCCCGAAAGTCGAGGACTAGGGATAGGTACCAGACTACTTAAGTTTGCCGAGGAACAAGCTTCCCTGCAAGGCTTTGCCAAATGCTCTCTGACGGTAAAGAAAGAGAATCAACTTGCCATTAAATTGTATCAGAGGATAGGCTACCAGATTACAGGCGAAATTAATAAACCAAAGTTATCGTTGTACAGAATGGTCAAAAACGTAGAATCTTACAACCGTTTATAAAAAATTTGTACCGTATCAG
Organism: Bacillus sp. FSL K6-0268; assembly: GCF_038005425.1. Lineage (NCBI taxonomy): Bacteria > Bacillati > Bacillota > Bacilli > Caryophanales > Bacillaceae > Bacillus > Bacillus sp. FSL K6-0268. The sequence continues at coordinate 1,536,088 of NZ_JBBOTF010000001.1, read as the reverse complement.
GGTACCGCCACATACCTATCAACCGAAATATTCTGAATTATCAACAAAATAAAAATGAACTTTTTGTTACAAGTTAATACAAAATTTCGTTCTAGAGGCACTAAAAAATTTTAGCTTGATAGTGATGGGATGGGGCCTCTATATAAAAAAACACAGTTTACACTCAAACTGTGTTTTTCGACGTACAATGATTTATCAACATCTCTTATTATTCTTTAAAATCTGCAACAGAACCAGGATTTCCCCTCAAAGTATAAATTCCAAGGGGAACCGTTTTTTTATTTACTTATATACGTACAGCTGTACCACTGACAGCAACCATTAACATTCCATCACGAACAACTTCGTAATCTACGTCAATACCAACGATAGCGTTCGCACCTTTTTCTTTTGCAAGTTCTTTCATTTCGCCCATTGCAATATCACGAGCGTCTTTTAGCTTACTTTCATAAGCACCAACACGGCCACCGACAACATCACGAACGGAAGCGAATACATCGCGGACAATATTTGCACCCATAATAGCTTCACCATTTACAATATCAATATACTCAATAATCTCTTTACCTTGAATTCCAGAAGTTGTTGTTACAATCATGACTGACACTCTCCTAATATCTTATAATTTTTGATTAGCTTTCTTATGCCATAGAAAAAGTATTTTTGGCACCAGAAACAAGTCTAGTTTCTTACAGAATGAAACCAAGGCAATTGTTTAACATGTGTATCGCTATAACATATGCAATGGATCTTTTAGAAATAAGATAAGCCGCAGTAAGTATCAACGATCCAGGTAAATAAATAGCAATATCCGAAAGTTGGTTCGTATGAAGAAGTGTAAAAATCATAATCGAAATGATAGATGCAATAGCAGTACCAATATGGTAAGAAAAACGATTTATTAATATGTGACGAAACACAATTTCTTCAAGTATTGGACCCAGAATACCAAATACAAGCAATGTAAATACAAGAGGTACCTCCGCACCCGTTTCAAGGAGCTGCTCTTGGTTCTCTGGTTGACCAGTTGCTAGAAAACGCATAACACACTGTTCCACAATTACCGTAAATAAAACTACCATAGGAATACTTACTATTTTCAAAATTGTCTTCTCTTTAAAATAAGTAAAACTTTCAATAATTTCTTTCCTAAAGAAAATGATTCCTACAATAGCAGGTACAGTAAAACCGATGGCACTAAGAACAAATTCTGATTCAACTAAATTGACATTAGCTAAAAGTGATATGCCAAATAATATGTACAAGCCAATTTGAAATGGTACAAACATTGTAAAGATTATGAGCATAATGATTTCTTTTTTATTCATTTTTATAAAGTTCACTGTATTGCCCCCATAATTAAATTACCTATAATTTTTGATTTTTCTCTCTGCATAACGTTCTCCTTCTAAATATATTTATATAAGATTATAAACCGGACGGTTCGGTCCGGAACCTAATGATACTATAAGTTTCTAGTTTTTTAAACCCTTTTTATAAAGTATTAACAAAATCCAAATGGAAAAAAAGCAAATATATTTATATCTCAGTTTCTTTGGTACAATTTAATTCCAGTAATCATTAATGATTACCCTTTTATAGAATGAAGTGAAAGTGGGGATAGTTCAAACACTTTAGCTAAACATATTAATCAAAATTATATATAATAATCATATGTCTATACGTTAAATTTAACTATATATTTTTACACCTACTACGAAGTTAGGTGAAATTAGTTGTATAACATGACTGAATTAAATAATTGGTCATGTTAATTTTGACAGAAAATTCATTTGAATGATATAGATAATACAATTTGATTAATCTCTTTTCAAACTGTATTGTTTGAGGTTCACATAATATAGGGGTTGATAAGATATTTTCGCTTCAAACTTCTTTATACTTACAAAAAAATTCAAGAAAATAGATGGTAAATATCACCTGGAATATTAAGCTCGTTTTTATTAGGAGGATTACAAAGCATGACTAAAGTTGATAAGGTTAAAGAAAAAATTATTGAAACATCTTTATATTTATTTAATACTAATGGGATAACTCGCACATCCATCCAGGATATAATGACAGCTACTGAACTACCTAAAGGATCTATTTATCGTAGATTCAAAAGTAAAGAAGAAATTGTCCTTGCTGCCTACGACAAAAGTGGTGAGATTATGTGGAGTCATTTTCATAAAGCAATGGAAAATAAAAAGACAGCAATCGATAAAATCCTTGCAATTTTCCTTGTATATCAAGATGCAGCTAATAATCCTCCTATTGCTGGAGGCTGTCCATTACTTAATAGCGCAATTGAAAGTACTGGAGTATTTCCAGAATTACAAAAAGCAGCAGCAAAAGGTTATGATGATACAGTAATGTTAATGGCTTCTCTCATAAAAGAAGGAATAGAGAAACAAGAACTTAAAGAAGATATAGAGGTTATATCACTTGCTTCCTTTCTTGCATCTTCAATGGAGGGGGCTATTATGGCAAGTCGAGTATCTAACGATAATATACACCATCATTATTTTATTGAACAAATAAAACATCATCTTTTCACTTATTCTAAATAAGTGGGAACTTGCATTGTTTTCATCCAATTTTTATAAAATTAAATTGAATACATACCCCTTATAACCAGTATCTTCTGTTTATAAGGGGTATTTGAATAGTTTTTAGACGATGGTTTATGTTTCTTATTGAACGGTTTCATTGTATATAATAAGTGGAATATAAGTTCAGTTAGATAAAATTCGGTAGTCGAATTTTTTTGCATAAAGCTGTATAATGCTTGTAACGAAAGGGAAATACAGGAAGGGATTTGTAATGAGTTACTATGGAAAAAGATAAACAACAATTAAGCGTTGAAGTTGCAAGATTATATTATCAATCAGATTATAGTCAGCAAGAAATTGCTAACAAATTAAATATTTCAAGACCGACGATTTCTAGATTGTTAAAGTACGCGAAAGAAAAAGGGTTTGTTCAAATTAGCATCGCCGATCCATTTGCGGATTTAGATAACGTTGGGAATTTACTAAAAGAAAAGTACAACTTGTTAGAGGCACATGTTGTGTTTTCTCCAGTGCCAGAATATGCAACGATTACAGAGTATATTAGTAAATATGCAGCTGAGTATATGGAAAAGACGGTTAAAAATGGTGATATCGTTGGTGTAAGCTGGGGAATGACAATGTATGAAATCGCTAGAAAAATCGTACCGCAACATGTAAAAGGGATAGAGGTTGTCCAGCTAAAAGGTGGCATTAGTCACTCGAGTGTAAATACATATGCGAATGAGACGATAGCTTTATTTGCAGATGCTTTTCAAACGACGCCAAGAAATCTACCTCTTCCAGTTATATTTGATAATGCAGTGACAAAAGAATTAGTAGAGCAGGATCGACATATTCATCACATTATCGAAATGGGGAAGCAAGCGAATATTGCAATTTTTACTGTAGGAACAGTGCGAGATGAAGCGCTATTATTCCGATTAGGTTATTTCGATAAGGAGGAAACAAGTTTACTCAAAAAACAATCGGTCGGTGACATTTGTTCACGTTTCTTTGATGGAGACGGAAATATTAGTAGTGAAGAAATTAATAAGCGGACCATTGGAATTGAGTTAGAGGAACTGAAATTAAAGAAACGCTCTATTTTAGTTGCAGGTGGTAATAGAAAAATAAAAGCAATTGATGGTGCGTTACGTGGCGGGTATGCAAATGTATTAATTATCGATCAGCATACAGCAAAAGAATTGTTACATTATCAAAAAGATTAGAAATAAAAGGCGTTCTCAAAATGTTAATTTTGAGAACGCCTTTTATTTTGTTATGTATGAATGATAGGTGTTTTTTTGAACACAAATTGCCTTTTTAAAAATAATTATGGATATGGAGATACATACTACCATTGTTAATATAAAAGTTTTGATTTTAAATAGGAATTGTTTCTTAGTTAGAATGCGCTTTATTTACTACAAGAAAATTCCTTTTAAAAAAGAATGAACAAAATTTCAAAAGTGTATTTACATTTGTTCAACTAAGAGTTAGAATGAAGTTGTTAAAAGATATGAGGAGTGAAGATAATGAACATTGCAAAGTTAATTGACCATACAATTTTAAAAGCTAATACTACTAAAGAAGATGTTATGAAAGTAATCGAAGAAGCAAAGGAATATAAATTCGCTTCTGTTTGTATTAACCCAACATGGGTAAAATTAGCGGCTGATGAACTAGCTGGACATGATGTAGACGTTTGTACTGTAATCGGTTTCCCATTAGGAGCAAGCACTACTGAAACAAAAGCATTTGAAACAAAAGATGCTATCGCAAAAGGTGCAACTGAAGTTGATATGGTAATCAACGTAGGCGCTTTAAAAGATGGCGACAACGAACTTGTTGAAAAAGATATTTATGAAGTAGTACAAGCAGCAAAAGGAAAAGCTCTTGTAAAAGTAATCATTGAAACTTGTCTATTAACAGATGAAGAAAAAGTACGCGCTTGTGAATTATCAGTAAAAGCTGGTGCTGACTTCGTAAAAACTTCAACTGGATTCTCAACTGGCGGAGCAACTGCTGAAGATATCGCATTAATGCGTAAAACAGTAGGACCAAACGTTGGTGTAAAAGCATCTGGCGGTGTTCGTACACGTGAAGATGCAGATAAAATGGTAGCTGCTGGAGCTTCTCGCGTTGGAGCAAGTGCTAGTGTTGCAATCGTATTAAATGATGCAAAAGGTGCTACAGATAACTACTAATCGATAAAAGGTTAAAGCAATAGATATACGTTTAAAGTATATCTATTGCTTTAACAATTAAAGAAAATGTAAGCGGATACGAATGGGAGGAAACGGCTTATGAAATACTTAATCGGTGTTTTTGGCCTCGTATTGATTTTAGGTATCGCTTGGCTTGCTAGTAATGATAGAAAGAAAGTCAAATATCGTCCAATCATAACGATGGTTATATTACAATTCATTTTGGGGTTTCTATTATTAAATACAAGTATAGGGAATATATTAATTAGCGGAATAGCAGATGGTTTTGGAGAGTTATTAAAATATGCCGCTGACGGTGTGAATTTCGTATTTGGTGGATTAGTAAATCAAAAAGAGTTTTCGTTCTTTTTAAGTGTATTAATGCCAATCGTATTTATATCAGCCTTAATCGGTATTTTGCAACATATTAAAGTATTACCTATTATTGTGAAATCTATCGGTCTAGCATTAAGTAAAGTAAATGGAATGGGGAAACTAGAATCATATAATGCTGTTGCTTCTGCGATTTTAGGACAATCTGAAGTATTTATATCAGTTAAGAAACAACTAGGGTTATTGCCAGAGAAAAGAATGTATACATTATGTGCATCGGCAATGTCTACAGTTTCTATGTCTATCGTTGGATCATATATGGTGTTATTAAAACCACAATATGTTGTAACCGCTTTAGTGCTTAACTTATTCGGTGGCTTCATCATCGCTTCTATCATTAACCCGTATGAAGTTACTGAGGAAGAAGATATGTTAGAAGTACAAGAAGAAGAGAAAAAGACCTTCTTTGAAGTATTAGGGGAATACATTATTGATGGATTTAAAGTTGCGATTACAGTAGCAGCTATGTTAGTCGGTTTCGTTGCTCTTATCGCATTCATTAATGCAGTATTTAAAGGTGTAATCGGTATTTCATTCCAAGAAATTCTTGGTTATGCATTTGCACCATTTGCATTTATTATGGGTGTACCTTGGCATGAAGCAGTTAATGCCGGAAATATTATGGCAACAAAATTAGTATCAAATGAATTTGTCGCAATGACAGATTTAGCACAAGGAAACTTTAATTTCTCAGATAGAACGACAGCAATTATATCTGTATTCTTAGTTTCATTTGCAAACTTCTCTTCAATTGGAATTATTGCAGGTGCAGTTAAGAGCTTAAATGAAAAGCAAGGGAATGTAGTCGCAAGATTTGGTTTGAAATTACTATTCGGTGCAACGTTAGTAAGTTTCTTATCAGCAACAATCGTTGGCTTATTATTTTAATAGATTCATATAATATAAAAAGGAATGGTGATTGTAATGAGAATGGTAGATATTATCGCGAAAAAACGTGACGGCAAAGAATTAACGACTGAAGAAATCAAATTCTTTATTAATGGATATACAGACGGAAGTATTCCTGATTATCAAGTGAGTGCACTTGCAATGGCAATCTTCTTTAAAGATATGACAGATCGCGAACGTGCAGATTTAACGATGGCGATGGTTGAGTCTGGAGAAACGATCGACTTATCAGCAATTGAAGGAATTAAAGTAGACAAACATTCAACTGGCGGTGTTGGTGATACAACAACTTTAGTATTAGGACCATTAGTTGCTGCTTTAGACGTACCAGTAGCAAAAATGTCTGGTCGTGGTTTAGGGCATACAGGCGGAACAATTGATAAATTAGAAGCGGTAGAAGGATTCCACGTTGAAATTACGAAAGAACAATTCATTGATATTGTAAACCGTGACAAAGTAGCTGTTATTGGACAAACAGGAAACTTAACACCTGCAGATAAAAAGATTTATGCATTACGCGACGTAACAGGAACTGTTAACTCAATTCCTTTAATCGCAAGTTCAATTATGAGTAAAAAAATTGCAGCTGGTGCTGACGCAATCGTACTTGATGTAAAAACAGGTGCTGGTGCATTTATGAAAACAGAAGAAGATGCAAAAGAATTAGCACATGCAATGGTACGTATCGGAAATAATGTAGGACGTCAAACAATGGCAGTTATTTCAGATATGTCACAACCTCTTGGATTTGCGATTGGTAATGCTCTAGAAGTGAAAGAAGCAATTGATACGTTAAAAGGTGAAGGTCCAGAAGATTTAACAGAATTAGTACTTGTATTAGGAAGTCAAATGGTCGTACTTGCGAAAAAAGCAAATACGTTAGAAGAAGCTCGTGAAATGCTAATTGAAGTGATGAAAAACGGAAAAGCAACTGAGAAATTTAAAGAGTTCTTAAGCAATCAAGGCGGAGATAGCTCAATTGTAGACAATCCAGAAAAAATGCCACAAGCGAAGTATGTAATTGATGTACCTGCAAAAACTTCAGGTGTTATTTCTAACATTGTTGCAGATGAAATCGGTATCGCAGCTATGTTACTTGGTGCTGGCCGCGCAACAAAAGAAGATGAAATTGATTTAGCAGTAGGTTTAATGTTACGCAAAAAAGTTGGCGATGCAGTAAAAGAAGGCGAGCCGTTCGTAACAATCTACGCAAATCGTGAAAATGTAGAAGATGTAAAAGCAAAAATTTATGAGAACATCTCTATCGCTGAAACAGCAGTGGCTCCTAAATTAGTTCATACAGTTATTACTGACTAATCATTATTTCATTTACTTTGAGGGGGAAATAATATGGATAAGAAAAAATATATTGAAGAAGCAAACAAGATGTTATCGAAAGCGTATATTCCGTATTCTAAATTTCCTGTTGGCGCAGCGTTAGTTACGAAAGAAGGGAAAATCTATACTGGTTGTAATATAGAAAATGCTTCTTACGGTTTATGTAACTGTGCAGAAAGAACAGCAATATTTAAAGCAGTATCAGAAGGTGAGCGCGATTTTAGTTACTTAGTTATTACAGGAGAAACTGATGGACCGATTTCACCATGTGGTGCGTGTAGACAAGTAATTGTTGAATTCTGTGATCCGAAAATGCCTGTATTACTAACGAATGTAAAAGGTGATGAAAAAGAAGTGACTGTTGAGCAATTACTTCCAGGTGCTTTCACAATAGAAAATCTAAAATAAGTTGAAAAGTGAACTGCCCCTCCAGTTGTTAGAAACGCATAACAATTGGAGGGGCAGTTTTTTTACTTTATATTGCGGTGAATTATTTACTGATATTTCGTCCCCTTTTTCATCAATTTATTATTTTACCACATGTGAAATTTTAAAAATTAAATATTAATGTAGTGTAAGTACAATATAAATTCCCAATTAATATTAAAAGATGATAGGCTATTTTTATAATTGAATTACCTTTCGTACTCTAAAAAACACCCTACCAACAAATGCTTCTAAGAATGCAAAAGATTGGAGTACATGGCCGGGGCACCCTAAATACGGTAAGGTTCCGGAAATTATAAGACTAGAAATGTTAGAACGTGAAGCAGTGGCTAGAGAAGCTTTGAAAAAATCAATAAAAGAGAGGTTACAACCCATTGAAAACAATAGTTAAAAATATAGGTGGTAAAAAGATAATAGCTACAGCAGAAGAACATTTAGGCCCCCAGATAGAAAAGTTATTGTATTTGCTAACTAAAGTAGAAGATAATAAATTAGTTGATAGATTTTCTATGCAAGTTGGTTGGTCTATTTTTGTTCTATCCAAACGTGAAGATGGGTATCACATTATTGCCCCAGATTATACAAAAAATCCATTTAAGGATACTACAGATGATCTAACAATTGCTTTATGGGTGCAATTAGAACAAGTACATTGTTTACGTCAGTTAAATATTGACGGTGAAACAATAAAGTTTAGCGATAAAATAGTGACTTCAAAAAATGTGTTACAACTAGATGAGGTTTATTTACAAAGAGCTAGGGATTGTGATAAAGGTGATTCTGGTTGGTATATCGGTCCTGTCGATGAAACAGAAGAAACTGACGGTGAATTAGAAGCATATTACGCATATCAGCTACTAAAAATTAGACCTTCAATTATTCAAGTTTTAGCCTTACCTTATGAATATCTGGTAGTTTTTGAGAAAGATAAAATCAAAGCCATTTTAGATGATAATGATGTCGATGTTTGGAATGGAGTTGCAAACTGAGATTAGTTAAGTTCTAAAATAATTGAGAGGGCTTAACCGCATGAACTCAAAAATCCCGGAAATTCTAGGAATATTAGACGGTTATGAGAAAAGGGTAATTTTAGTAATTATAGAAACTGAAGCAATGGTTTAAATTAAACTAGAAACTTACAGGATGGAAAATAATCAATAATGAATAAATTATAAAAGAGCATCCCACCATTAAAAACTGCACCTCCAATTGTTAGACACAGTCTAACAATTGGAGGTGCAGTTTTTCTATGGTTAAATTCACAACTGATGAAAAAATATACATCGTTCAACGTTATTTGAACGGAAATGAAAGTTACCGAGAAATTAGTAAAGCTATTGATATAAGAGACACCGTAATTTTGAAATGGGTAAACCAATATAAACAAAATGGTTTTTTATTTGAAAATAGGATGTAATATTTTATTCATATTCCGTTCATAAACTTTCCGTAAAATGATTGTAGCGAATATGGAAAGTTTACAATAGGAGGAATAAAATGAAGAATTTATATAATGCATCATTCATTTACTTAATTATCGGTTTATTATCAGGAGTATTTGCAAGAGAGTATTCGAAAGCACAAGGAATTAAAGGATCCACAATGTTGCAATTAGTACATACACATGTACTAGTGCTTGGTTTCTTATTTTTTTTAATTGCTTTCGCTTTATGTAAAGTGTTTCATGTACAAGAAACAAAGAGCTTTCGTGCATGGTTTATTGTTTATAATGTAGGATTAATTTTTAATATTGCAACAATGCTATTTAGAGGTCTATTACAAGTAAACGGAACTGACTTTAACGGTTTAAGCCATATGGCTGGGGTAGGTCACGTTATTATAAGTGTAGGGCTCATTTGGTTTATGGTTTTGTTAAAAAAGTCATTTAAATAGATAGGAGTGGAAAGTATGATAGCACTTTTATCAAGTGTCGTAGCAGTTTGTATGGCTGTTGGGGTAATGTTTCTACGTTTTAAAGCAGCGAAAAAGCCGGTAACGAAAAAGAAAATTATATTGCCGCCAATTTTTATGAGTACAGGCGCGATGATGTACTTTTTACCAGAGTTTCGATTAACATCGTTAGAAATAGTCGAGGCAATTAGTATAGGGCTTATTTTCTCTATTTTTCTTATTAAAACAACTAAGTTCGAAATAAAAGGCGAACATATATTTATGAAACCGTCAAAAGCATTCATATTCATTTTAGTAGGCTTATTAGCTGTACGCGTGGCATTAAAGTCATATTTAAGCCAATCAATTGATTTGGCAGAGTTAAGCGGAATGTTTTTCTTACTTGCATTTGCGATGATTGTGTCGTGGAGAATTGCGATGTATCGCTCGTTTACTAAATTAGAAAAGACAATAAACAGAGCTGGAATTTCTATATAGGAAATCCAGCTCTGTTTATGTTTTATTAAAATTCTTTAGCGCGGAACTCATTTGCTTAATTTTAAACGTATTTGAGCATCTTGTAATGCGGCTGGTGTAACGTTAAGACCATTCGAATCAACAATTTTTGTGTTTAATAAAATGGAATCTAAGCTTCCACGAAATGTTTGTGTATAGTTTTGACGCAACATTTGTTGTTCTTGTTTTTCATCAACTGTTAATCCAGTTGCTTTTTCTTTTTTTGACAATTCGTTAATACGGAATAAAATGTTTTGCATTTTGTTCACCTCTTATTTAAATTTAAATTAGTAACTTACTAATTTATAGTTATTGTAACTTGTTTAGTTGTCTGTGTCAATACTATCTAAAATTTAGTTAAAAATTGACGAAAAATTATAACAATAATAAAATGAAGTGTATTGAATAATTAGTTTCACAATTATACATAAAACGCTAGGGGGATTATTATGAAATCAACATTTTTTGCTCAAAATAGAGAACGATTAGCAAACACATTACCAGAGGAATCCATTACGATTTTATTTGCTGGACAAGCACCTCATATGTCAGCCGATGCACATTATAAATTTGTACCGAATCGTAATTTTTACTACTTAACGGGAATCGGTGAACCAAATGTTATTTTTATGCTGAAAAAGTTTGGGAATAGTGTAGAAGAGACACTTTTCATTGGAAAATCAGATCCAGTAATGGAAAAATGGGTTGGGAAAACAGTTTCTAGCGAAGAAGCAGAGGGAATTTCAGGTATAAAGAAAGTTGTATATTTAGATAGCTTTGAAAAGACAATGTCAAATATACTTTTTACAGAAAATGCGAAGCATCTATATTTAGATATAGAAAGTCGTGAGTGGAATGGTATGGAGACAAAAACATTAGCATTTGCTAAACATGTAAGAGAAAAATTCCCACACGTAACAATTGGTAATGTATATCCGAACATTTGTGAATTACGAGTATTTAAAACAGAAGAAGAAATTGAAATTATTAAAGAAGCGATTGCTATAACGAAAGACGGTATTTACAACGTACTTAAGCATGCAAAAGCAGGCATGATGGAGTATGAATTAGAAGCACAATTTGATTTTACACTGAAATCATCTGGCATTAAGCACCATGCATTCAATACAATTTTGGCGAGTGGGAAAAATGCTACAGTTCTTCATTATGAAGATAATGATGCACAAATTCAAAATGGTGATTTAGTATTGCTAGATTTAGGCGCTCAAAAAGACTACTATAACGCTGATATTAGTTATACATTCCCGGCAAATGGAACATTCTCTAGTCGCCAAAAACAAATTTATAATATTGTATTAAAAGCATTAAAAGAAACAACAGAGATTATTAAGCCAGGATTAAAGTTCGCTGCATTAAATGAGCATACAAAAAAGGTACTGGCAGAAGAGTGTAAAGCAATTGGTTTAATTCAAGAAGATGAAGAGTTATCAAAATACTATTATCATGGTGTCAGCCATTTCCTTGGTTTAGATACACATGATGTAGGAACATATAAAGATAGAGTGTTAGAAGAAGGTATGGTTATAACAATTGAACCTGGTCTTTATATTGAGGAAGAGTCGATTGGTATTCGAATAGAAGATGATATTCTTGTAACGAAAGACGGGTATGAAAACTTATCAAAAGATATCATTAGAGAAGTTGAAGAAATTGAAGAATTTATGAGTGTAAATAATGAACATGTAAAAGGAAACCAAGCTGTAGTTAAATAATAAAAAAGTCATCACTAATTTATTTGAACTTTATCTCGAATCGTGGACAATTAAAAAATCCAGGATTCGGGATAGGGTTCTTTTTATCTTCGAAATACTAATCTTTAATTATTAATCCTAATAAAGTTGCAAACTGAACAGCTTGATATGTTGATACTTTACATCCTCTTAAATCGTTCACTGAAACTGTAAGTGTATCAAAGGTAGAAGAACTAATATCTATCCCCTTCAGTGATGTCTGATCAAAATTAGCTTCATCAAGACTACATAATTGGAATTCAACTTTTTTAAGTTTACAGTCAAAAAAATCTGCATTATTTAATGAAGTTTCATTAAATATAATTTTTTCTAGTTTAGAATTCCCAAATGCTGCTAAATTCAAAATTGAATTCTCAAATTTAACATTTCCTAAGCTAGATTCTGCAAAATTAACCCCGATTAATTTACTGTTTTTAAATTCGACTCTATGAACAGAAGAATTGCTTAAATTAACATTTGATAAATCGCAGTTTTCAAAACAAACATCTGTAATATCGATATTGCTAAAGTCTGTATTAGTGAATTTACAATTCTTTATCACTGCATCATACAATCGCACTCTATCTACAGATTCATTTTCGAAAGTGGAGTCTATAATTTCACACACTTCTAATGTTGGATCTTCTTCATAAAAAATATCTTGAAAATTCTTTGAAGATAACTCTGGTGAAATTTTTGGTCTATCAATTTTCATCGTATATCAATCCTCTTCTATTTGATATATTTGTGTAATTTGAGTCTATTGTCTTCTTGTAAGGAACATTAGTTCTTATTATACAAAAATGTAAGTTCTTTTGTGAAGAGCATTTTAGCTACATTTTTCTTATTTAATAATAGCAGTGTTATTGTTTCTTAAGAAATAACGTCAAAACAAATACGAGAACGGCTAATATAGTCGCTACAAGGAAAGCATTTTGTATTTCTAAAATATTCGCCTCTTGTAATGTCTCCGCTTTTAGTAATCTTCCAATTAGCTTACGTAAGATCTAATTACATCTCCTTATTTTCTTGAAAATCAACTTCTATAATGATTTTGAAAAAGAAAAAGGGGGGATTTTCCATGAAGCGATTTGTATTAGCAGCCGTTACAGTCTATGTAATATTTTTAATTGCTGCCTGTTCTGTGACGACAAATACAACAAATGATCATAAAAATATGAATGATAAAAAAACAATACAGACTGAAACAGCTACAACACCATTGAAGGTTGAAAAAGGACCAGAAGTTACTTTAATAGCGAAAGAAGAAAAGCAAAAATTAAGTAACGGTGTTATTGTTCCAGTCTGGACATTTAATGGCTCATCTCCTGGTCCAGAAATTCGGGTGAAAAAAGGTGAAAAGGTGAAAGTGACATTAAAAAATGAATTATCTGTACCAGTATCTATTCATTGGCATGGATATCCTGTCCCAAATAACATGGATGGAATTCCAGGCGTGACACAAGATGCAGTTGAACCAGGAAAAAGTTTCACTTACGAATTTGAAGCGAACGTACCAGGAACGTACTGGTATCACTCGCATCAAGATTCTGTAAATCAATTAGATAGAGGTTTGTATGGAGCGCTCATTGTAGAAGATGCAAAGGAAAAATATGATAAAGATTACACATTAATGTTGGATGAATGGGTTACAGATAAAGAAGAAATTAAAAAGCAGTTAAAAGAAATGACAAAAGGGCAAATAGGTAATAAATCTAAAGGTGATGAAAATACGAAAAAGAATGACGATAAGAACGGCATGGATCATTCCGGTATGGACATGGACAGTGATCAAAAAGACTCTAGTAATATGACAGGAATGGACCATGGAAATATGAAGATGGAAGGTCATGATATGAGTATGTATGATTTATTCACAATTAATGGAAAAAGCGGTGATTTAGTAGTGCCATTGAAAGTGAATAAGGGAGATAAAGTTCGTTTTCGACTCGTTAATGCTGGTTATCTATCACATGATATACATGTTCACGGTCATGATATAAAAGTAATTGCGACAGATGGTCAACCAATAAACGATCCAAAAGTTATAAAGGATAAAGTAATTTCAATCGCACCGGGCGAACGTTATGATATTGAATTTACTGCTAATAAAACTGGGAAATGGTATGTTGAAGACCATTCGAAAAATAAAGGTGCAAAAGGAATGAAAGCTGTTATTGAATATGATGGCAGCAAAGAGATGAAAGATAAAGCAGACGAAAAAGAAAAATTACCGAAAGTAGATATAATGAAATATGGTACTAAAAAATTAGGTGGTTTCACGTTAAATCAAGAGTATACTGCCACATATAATATGGACTTAAATACGCAAATGAATGGAAATGAAATGGTATATACAATTAACGGAAAGGTATTTCCGGATATTGACCCAATTCAAGTAAAAAAGGGTGATTTAGTAAAAGTGAAGTTGGTAAATCGTTCTAAAATGGATGATCACCCAATGCATTTACACGGGCACTTCTTTCAGGTGTTGAGTAAAGATGGAAAACCGATAAAAGGTTCTCCAATTGTAAAAGATACATTGAACTTAAAACCAGGAGAAGAATATGAAGTAGCCTTTGTAGCAGACAATCCCGGTGAGTGGATGTTCCACTGTCACGACCTACATCATGCTTCAGCAGGGATGGTAACGGAAGTGAACTATACAGATTATAAATCTGACTATGTTCCAAACCAAAATATTCCTAATAAGCCAGAATAATAGGAAGCAGTTATCCTATGGATAGCTGCTTATTCATTTTTGTTGCAAGTACTAATGTATATGTTGATTATGCCCAGGTGCAGGAGTATGATCTGGGAATGTCGCGAATACGGCAACGATAATTACTACACTAATTGAAAGTAATAACAAAAAACGCTGTTGGATAAAAGTAGAAAAGTTCTCCGATAACAATTGAATCGCACAGGACATAGTAATCGTTATAGTAAGTAAAAGGCTAATGAACAATATACTATGAGCTTGTTGAGCGTTTAACATTTCTGTAATCATTGCTCCCATCATACTTGCCATTAATCCAGAGAACATTCCTTCTAAAGCAGTATATAGGTGAAAACGTAGACCCACTAAAAAACCGATAAAACCACTAATTAAAATAGCAAGTAAAGTAGAATATAGTAATTCCCCCTTAAAGAGAATGCCTAAATAAGAACCAATACTTAAACCGATACTCATACTAAAAGACATAATAAATACCATATACTCCATTAGGGTACCCTTACGTTTAGAAATATTGGATGCAATAAGAATTGAGGTACAGCAAAGTGTTAAGGTAGTTAACGTATAAGCAAACATTATGATACCTCCTTGTCCTATCGTTCATTTCATCATATGTTTATATGGAGAGTACTTATGCTTATTAATATCTGCATATTATCTGCACAATTTCATAGATGTAAGCAAAGGAACGCTTGATTTTTTAGGGCGTCTTTTTTAATTGTAAGCATGTGAAAGAAATTGTTATATTATGAGTTTCTATTGTGAAGCCATAAAGAATAAGCGTATAATATTATAGGTCTCACATTTGCGAGACAAACCGCGAATGATAAATAAGATTGTTGTTTTATCATCGCTTCTAAACATATATACAATGAAAGTAACACTGGAATACAGATAGGGAGTTATAAAATGAAATTAATTATTTTATATGGATAAGGATGGACAAACAATCATAAATACACTTTATATAGTCTTCTTAATCCTTGTCACATAAAGGGTTAAGAAGACTATATTTGTTTGACTATTATTATGGAATAGTTCAAATAACAGTAGTGAGTAAATATACAATAAAGTAATTATGTTATTTGTAATGAAATAGCAAAGGAATAGAGATATATTTAACTAGTTTATCTAATATATTCAAATTATGAAAAGGGACGTGAGGAATGAGAAGAGTAGTTGTGGATTTGAAGTAAAGTCACGAGGTTTCCGTAGTCGTTTAAGACTAAATTAATGAAAAATAAAAAATTATATACTTATATACGAAAGAGCATAAAAATGGGGGATTTATGGTAAGAGGTTTAATCAGGCAATAGATAATAATTAGTTATCTAGACAATAAGCTAGTTATCGGTATAGTATAAATATACTATTTTATCTCTTTGTATAATGTGGCTGCGCCCTTGGATAAGTAACCCGTATTCAGATTTTGGAGCACTAGTATATATAAGTAAGAAGAACTCATAGTAAGAGGGCTTTTCTATGCTTATTTTTCAGTAGAAATAAAATATGATTAGTGGGGGATAGAATTTTGGAACACAAAATTTGGGAAGTGGATACAAATAATCCTAGAGCTTTTATAGTACGTGGTTATACTTATGATCAGCAAGGACGACGTGTTTGTAAATGGGAGTATGAAACAACAATTGATGGAAAATATGTGAACCATTTGTTCTTTCAAATTGATTGGGGCATAAGGAAATATGGAAACGCGCAGGTCTTTTACACCGAACTTTTAGATTATAAAGGGAGAATAAGCAGTTACTTAAGACCCTTCCATAGGCTTCAAATGATTTTAAATGGTAGTAATCCACAAAGACCTACAAAGCAGAAGCCACACATATTATAGCTGCCGAGAGAGTAAAGTGTGATATAAGAAAAGTCTTGAACCATAAAAAGTAAATGACAGTAATCCTTGCACTTGTTAAAAGCGTTAATAAATAGGCGATAGAATTATAAGTTGCGGTATAAGTATTATGTCGGTGTATCCGTATTTGTAATATGAATACACTTTTAAAGCTGTAATTCTTGCAATCTTTTAGAGGAATTGGCATACATAAAAAAAGCTCCGTACCAAAGCCTTTTGCTAATCTCTTGTGTATGAAAAAATACGTTCACTTATAATGAATAGGGATAGAGGTTTTTATTAGAAAAAACCTCTATCAAAGGAAGTTATTTAAGGTGTGCAGAGTTTGTACTACAAATAGTGGAGTGCATCATTCTATTATAATAGGTTTAAGAATTAATGTTATCCCAATTTAATCATAATCAGATGATGGTAAGCGTTTTGAAAGGTTGCTACACATTCCTAATCCATTTAGTATTCTTTGTATAAAATTTTTGATATTGCGACCTTACAATAAATACCATGAGATAAAAATATATAATGGTTATAATATTTCATTCGTTTCATTTATAAAAAGGTCTGAAAAAGTAAGCAGACCTTTTTATTTGTTTGAATCATTAACAGTATAATATTTTTAATGCGATATATATAGATGTTTCTCGAGGAGGATTATGTAAGAAAGAGGATTATTTTCATCAGTTTAAAAAATGTAGAATGGAGAAAATAAATGAATAGTGTAAATTTAGATTTTTTAATTGAAAAGGAAGAAGTAGGGATAGAGGATAGAAGTTCAATAAAAATAAATGAAAAAAATAACGATTTAATTTCTCTTAATAATTTATTGAGTGGATCAGCATTCTTATCAAGTATAAGAAAACCAATATATCAAAGAAAGATTTCTTGGGGAATGTCAACTATTATGAAGTATTTAGAAGGTGTGATAGAAGGGGATACAGTGGTAATAGTTAACGTTTTGAAATTAAATGATGATAAAGTCTTAATAATTGATGGGGCTCATAGATTAAGTACTTTAATAGGATGGGTAAATGATGATTATGGTGATGGTAATCTATCAATAGAATACAATAATATAACAGAAGAGGATAAACAAAATGCTGAACAGATTCGTTCATATATAAATGATAGAATTGGTTCATATGAAGAAAAAAAGCATACCAAAAAAATAAAGGAAATTAAAATACACTTAAATTATATAGATAAATTGAATGAATCTGAACTAAGCCGAATATTTAGAGGAATTAATCAAGGAAGTATTGTGAAAGTTGAAGAAGTTAAAGAGAAAGAAGTATTTTTTGCATTTTTAGATATATTAGGATTCAAAGATTTGGTAAATAATAATAGTAATAAGGATTTAATAGATCTATATTCTAAGATTATTGACGGAAGTGTAGAAAATGCTCTTTCAAAGGGACAGATAAATATTGACGAAAATGGTAATGCTAATCCAAATTTAGAGTACGCTTCAGTAAATACGCTGGTTATTTCGGACAGTATACTATTATGGACTAATCATGATCATCCTTGGGATTTTATGGATTTAATACTTGTAGTTAGAGAGGTCTTATATAATAGTATGAAAGCTGGAATTCCATTAAGAGGTGCGATTGCAAAAGGGCCCCTTGTGACACAAAAACATGATAAATCTAAGGGGGATATTTTAATCCATAGGTTTACAGTTGTAGGAAAAGCATTAGTAGAAGCATATAAAAAAGAAGCTATTCAAGAATGGTCAGGTTGTCTAATAGATGAAGAGTGTATTAATTCACTATCGAATAGTGTGATTAGTAATAATTTAGATATACTACTGAATAAGAATATACTAATTAAGTATAAGGTACCTTATAAATTAGGAAATATAAAAGAGGAATACGTCTTAAACTGGGTTGGTGAAAAAATGACTACTAAAACAGTTCGTGAGTCTTTTTCAAAGTATAACAAAGGTGTAAATAACTGGGCTGTTGAATCTAAAATAAAAAATACACTTGAGTTTTTAACCTATGTTCAGAGTTTACAGAAATCTATGAGTTCCAAAAATAATAAATTAGTATAGGGATAAAAAAGCAATATAAATTTATAGTCATAAAAAAGGAGATTTTATTTCAATTAACAACATAGGCAACAGTTGTAGGAAAATATGAGAACCGCTATGATGTGACAGTTTTAATCAATGGATTTCCAATCGTTCAACTTGAATTTAAGCGTAGAGGACTAGATTTTAAAGAGGTCTTTAATCAAATTCAACATTGTCGCAGGTATTCATTCCAAAAATTATTTCACGAATAAAGATAAAGAAAACTAATAATACCTATTATTAGTTTCAAAAAACAAAAAGTGCTTTACAGAGTGAAAGATTATTCATCGAACATGGTGAGAAAAAGCTTGGTGATAGGATGTCCTACAAAATAAGAGGTTACAAGTTGTATAAAAGAACAAAACATACAAACTTAGATTCAGTTCAGGAAGGAGACTATAAGTGTCTAATAAATATCCATTCAAAGATTTTCAAAAAATATGGAGTAAGAATCCCATTATAGTTATTGATACTAATATATTTCTAAATCTTTATAAATGCTCTTCAGATACTACAGAGGATATATTAAGAGTAATGAATTCTATCCCATTAGACCAATTTTGGATTCCCGCACAAATTTTAGAAGAATTTGATAAAAATAAAGAACAAGTAAAAAGTGGACAATACAATAAATACAAAGATGTACCTGCAAAAGTTGAATCGACAATGACAAAAGCACGCAATGAAATTTCGAAGAGTTTTGCTCAGTATACTAAATTTAAATTCCCACATGTCACCACATTAGAAAATAAAATTAATAAGATGATTTCGTTGATATGTGATGAAGCAAAAAAATATGAGGAAGATATTAAAGAAGAAATTAAACAAAATAAAAAATGCTTAGTAAAGATAAAATTCAATTATTTATAGATACAATTAAAGAACATGGAAATGTGGGTAGTCCGTTCAATATTTCTACATTATTAAAATTGTATACAGAGGGAGAGCAAAGGTATAAATATAAAATTCCACCTGGATATGAGGATTTACAAAAAGATCAGAAAGATGAAACTAAGAGACAAAAATTTGGTGATTTAATTCTTTGGAAACAGATTTAAAAAAAAGCTAGCTCCACCACAAATCCAGTAATACTTGTTACTCAAGATGTTAAAGAAGATTGGTGGGTTTTAGAAAAAAATAAAGTACCTTTAAAACCAAGAGAAGAATTAACTATAGAATTCTCTGAATATAGTAATGAACAATTTGTTTTGATGAGTCGTAATAATTTTATAGATTATATTTCAGAAATAAATCAAATTATTATAAAGAATAAAACTCAAATAGAGATGAATGCCAATGAAATCATACTAAATTTAATATCAGAATTGGATTGGAAAAATATATTACATGAAAGTGGTCTTTCTTTTTACCTAAATCATAGTGGTGACGTTGAAAATTTAATAGAACATTTACTTTCAAATGTTGTAATTACATCATATCGCATGCCAGAAATTGAAATAAATACAATAGATCTTAAGAACAAGGAAGCAATTATAGAGGCTAGTTTTGAAACTTATATTGGTACTATAATTTATGAGCTTGTTACAAAGGACTATGAACATTCATACGAGGCATTACTAAAGCTCGCAGGTCTAATAACTATTGAATTTGCTATAACTTTAGATGAAGTTAATTTTATAGATCATAATACACTCAAAATTATCGTCAATGGATTTGATGTTCAAGATATCCAAAGAAAAACTAGGTTAGTTGATTGGGAAACAGGGGAAGAAATTTGTGAAGATTGTAACAGAAATCCAGCTGAATATATCACCCACAAAGGTAAAAACATTTGTAATAATTGTTCTCTAAAATATGAAGGATGTCCAGATTGCGGGAACTTCTTTGAAATAGGTGAGCTTGCTGGTGCTTATTGTACGGATTGTGAGAAAAACCACTAATTTTAAGACTTAATTAAATAAGCAATAAGCCAAAGAAATATTATTATAAAGGAGACTAATGAATGCGGTACTCTAATTATAAAAGAATTAAACAACTTGGTGAAGGCGGGAATGGTCGAGTTTTTCTAATGGAGAATGATTCCAAAGAGGAATTTGCTATCAAAATTTCGAAAATAAAGGAAGTTACGGGGCACTATACAAGATCAAAATTAGAAAGATTTAAAACTGAAGCAATTAAAGTCCATAAGCTCTATGAAGAGGGGCAAAGGGGAATAATTCCTGTATTTGATTATAAATTACCTTGCGAAGAAACAGGTGATTATTATTTTGTAATGCCCATAGCAATTCCTTTAGAAGAAAAGATTAAGGATTACAATAATATTTATGATTTAATAAATATTTTCAAAAGCTTGGCAAAAACATTAGGCGAGCTGCATTCCAAAACAATTTCGCATCGAGACATAAAGCCGGAAAATATCCTTTATTATCAAGATGAGTATTGTTTTGGAGATTTTGGTCTAATCGATTTCCCTGAAAAAGAAGAGTTAACTAGAGGGAATGAACCTATAGGGAACCGAAAAACAATGGCTCCTGAAATGAGAACGCCTTCTTTAGTTCAAGATTCAAGGCCAGCAGACGTTTATTCCTTTGCAAAAACACTTTGGATTATACTTACTGGAGAGGAATTTGCATTTGATGGTCAGTTTAATTGTTTTGAAAATCAGAAAATGCAAAATAAATATAAAGAAATACATTTTGTAGAATTATATCAATTGCTAATGGATTCAACAGCTGAAATTCCGGAGAAAAGGCCCACAATTGAGGAGTTTTTAAGTAGATTAATAGAGTGGGAAGAAATATCTAAAGATAGTGCTAAAGTTGATATGAGCCGTTGGCGATTCATAGAACAAAATATTATTCATCAAAAATATCCAAGTACAGTAATTTGGAGAGACAAAAGTCAAGTAGTAGAAATTCTTAAGCAATTATCTATTGTAAACTTCAATCATACTTTTATCCATGATGGCGGGGGAATGGATTCAATAGGTATCGAAATGTTTGATGATATAGAAAAAGATATGGTTATGCTTAAATTTGGTCCTAACATGTCACAGATTTTTAAAATAAAAAAATTAATATGGGAGTTACCAAACGAGGATCCGGAATTTGGTTATTTTCGTTTAGAGTTTGAAAGATTAAGTCCTATATATCCCGAGATAGTTGCAGAAAATGAAAAAATGATGAAAGAATACTTAAATGATTTTGGAGTATTATCTTCAGAAGATTTAATCGTCAATGAAAATAAAGAGTATGAGCCATATAGAGAAAATGATGAACGAGCATTATTTAGTATTAAACGTTGGTTTAATGGTTCATTTTTAATTGTTCCTAAAGGATCTATATATAATCATATCAGTACTACTTATGATGGAAGGCATTCCAAATTTAATGCAGATGATTTCAGAGAATACATGGTATTATTGCGATATGTATATAAACATGAAATATTAAAACCATACTTTTGGGATATTGCTCATCATAATCCTCTGGAAGATGACCTATTTGAAAAACTTAAAAAAATTCGAGTTATGACAGATGAAGAATTAAAGAGTAATATACAAGTTGATGGTGTTTTCCGAATGTAATAAAACTGACTAATAGCCTAAAGTATCAAATGTTTTACCTTAAAATATTTGATACTTTTTAATATCGACCTATATAATTATTAAAACTTAATTAAATAATATAAGTGTTACTGTAACTTTAACTTTTGAATCCATATCTACAGACACATATAGGACCTTACTTTAAATGAATCTGTATATTAAATACATCTATTTTCAAAGGTACTCATTGTGAGAATGTTTGTTCGTTGTTATAATGAAATTAGAAAAAACTACCTATTTTTACAACGGGTGCATTGTACGATTTACCATCATTATGGTAGTGGTAATAATAAAATTATTACTTAAGGAGGAGGGAGAATTATGGAAGATATAATTTATTTACCTGATCAACATCATATTGAAAAAATACGAGAGAATCTTTGGTGTGAAAGAGAATATGGGAATGTTTCAATAATGGTAGGGGCAGGTTTTAGTATGAATGCTGATAAATTGTCTGATAATTCAGGTTCTTTTTTACTCTGGAATCAACTAGGAGAAAAAATGAAAGCTGGATTATATCCTTATAGTAGCAGTTATAATCAAGATGTCCTGAAACTTGCGAGTGAATATGAAGAGGTTTTTGGAAGACAAGCTCTTGACGAATTAATTATAAGTTCTCTACCGGATGAAAATTATGTACCGGGTAGCCTACATAAAGTGTTGTTGTCTTTGCCATGGGCAGATGTTTATACCACAAATTATGACACTCTTTTAGAAAGAACCACAAAATACATATATGATAGAAAATATAATTTAGTTTTAAATACCTCAGATATTCCAAATCGTATGAAACCTAGGATAGTAAAATTACATGGAAGTTTCCCTTCGCATCGCCCTTTTATTTTTAGTGAAGAGGACTATCGAACTTACCCAATAAATTATGCTCCGTTTGTTAATATGGTACAACAAACAATTATGGAGAACGTATTATGTTTGATTGGCTTTTCGGGAGATGATCCGAATTTCTTAAATTGGATAGGTTGGGTAAGAGATAATTTAGGTAAAAATACTCCGCCTATTTACTTTTGTGGATTTGTTTCTTCTACCCAAAGAAGAATGTTAGAGGCAAGAGGAATTACCCCGATTGATTTTTCGCCGTTATTTCCAGACTATAAATATCCTGGGATATTAAAGCATAAAAAAGCGTTAGAATGGTTTTTATTAAATCTAAAATATGGTAGAAAAGCAGACGTGTTAAGGTGGCCTAATGTAGAAAACGTTATTCATAGTAAGCATGAGGATTTGCCATATATACCTGTGCAAAATCTTGATATTCCAAATATTGAAATGGATTTTGGTTTTGGTAAAAAAGTCGAAGAAAAGGATCTATTAAAAATTTTAAAGGATTGGAAGCATATACATATGTTACATCCCGGTTGGATAATTACTCCTAAAAACAATCGAGATAGCCTTTGGAGAGAAACTGATAGAGCAATCAATCCTATACTAAATAATCTTGATAAGTTAACTTATGTAGATGCACTAATGCTTCTATATGAGTTGAATTGGAGAATTGAGACTTCACTAGTACCGTTATACACTGAAAATATTAGTAAAATGGTTGTAATCATAGAGAAATTTAATGCAATCTTTCAAACTAAAAATATATATAGAAATCAGGAAAAATTAAAAGATTTCAAGTCAAATTTGACATCAACTATTGATTGGCAATTTTTACAAAAGTGTTGGGTGGAATTAATATTTGCGATTATAAGAGAAGTTAGAGGGGATCACAAAGTAGCGGAATTCGATTATTGGATGGATACCATTGAGGATGTTGTGAAGCAAAGTCCTGAGTGGACTTCAAGGTGGTACTATGAAAAAGCGCTCTTTAATTTGTTCAAATTGGATCAGGAAGGTATTCAGCGTGTTCTCAAAGAGTGGCCAAGAAATAAAAACTTTCCTTTTTGGCAGGTTAAAAGGGCATCTATACTTGCTGAATTAGGTGAGATGAGGGAAGCTGAAAGAGAGTGTGAAGAAGCTTTAGAAGATATTCGTATACGATTACAGGCCAATAGAGTAGATGTTTCTTTACTTTCTCAAGAAGGATGGACAATGGTTTTATTAAGGAGTATTAAGAATAATGGTGATTTTGAAAATGATTTTGGGGAGTATCGTGATAGATGGACAAAACTTTCGCAATACAAATGTAACCCATTTCAAGAAGTGGAAGTAATGGATTCTTTATTAAAAGACTCTGTTCCTAGATGGAAAGGAAATGTTAGTATTACGCAAGGGTTCGATCCAGGAATAATAAAGCGCCATTATTCCTATGGAAGCGTTTTTGCAGAAGAAATACGTTTATCTTTTGCTTTTTTACGTTTGTTTGAAGAAGTAGCTATGCCTAAAAGATGTGGAATAGTAACGATGTATAAAAAATCTGTTATAAATGCAACAAAATGGATAGAACATTCTGCACCTTTGCTAGCAATGAGTGCTTTAATTAGGACAGGAGATACCAAAGAAATTGAGAAAATATTTACAAGGGAATTTATTGTTTCTTTAACAAAAGAACAAGTTGAAATTTTTTATGAATTATTTGTTCCATCGCTTGTGCAAGCGATGAGTAGGATTTCTCAAGAGGAGGATATTGCTAGTTTTTCTAGTAGGCTCTTACCTAACTTAATAGAAATTATATCTAGGATATATTTTCGGTTTTCAAAAGAGAAAAAGAAAGAAGTTTTTAATTTAATGATAAAAATGTATAAGTCAAAGGAAATTCAACAATTCCATCTTGTGCACTCTCAATTGAATTCCATGTTTAAAAGGGTATTATATGACATGAGTGATGAGGAAATATATCAACAATTAAATACGTTGTTGGAACTCCCGATAATTGGAGAAAAAGGGTTTGATTTAGAGAAAAAGCCAAGGTGGTTTGAGCCTTTTGGACACATAAAATGGAGCGGAAATTATAAGGTTAATCGAACGGATGAAGCTTGGGATAATGCCATTACAAGGTTAATAAAATTGGTTAGAGATTTCAACAATTCTGCTAGAGATAATGCAATAGTAAGGTTAAATAGTTTATTTGAAATTTGTGGGTTAACAAAAGGACAGTGTGGGGAATTTGCTGAGGCCTTATACAGTCGAATTGACAAGCAGACGGGGTTACCATGTACTTTTAAATTTTTTAACAGTTTCTTTTTACGTTTGCCTAAAAAAGATGAGGAACAGGTTAAACAGAATTATTATAATTGGATAGTGAAGCAAGATATACCAGGAGTTTTCACGGAAATTGGTGGATATAGTGGTGGTATTGAATTCGCTGAATTTGTAACTGAATGGATTAATAGCGCTCCTTCCTTATTCCCAGACCTAAAGAGTGAGACGGATATAAATTACAGTGAAGAAGATTGTATAATATTGTTAAAGAAAGTGCTGGCTTGGTGGGAGAAGGAAAAGGAGAAATTTAATATATTAGGTGAAGGGGATTTTCATGAAAATCCTGAAACTCACATGTATAATCTTGCGTATTTAATGGTTACCGTAATATTTTTAAAATTAAAGAGTATTGATGATAAAATCAAAATGGAGATAAAGGAATTACTTGAAGATCTTAAAAGAAAGGGAATTCAAATCTCTCATGTTCTGCCGGCAACCTTACATTTGAAGATTTACGATATAGATTATGTATATCAAATGTTAAAAAAAGATTTAGAGTCAAGTGATAAAAATAGAGTAAAGTACTCAAGTAAAGGTTGCTTGCACTGGATTATATACGAGCAAATAGGGATTGCACCAGAAATTCCAAATATTCTTGTTGACAATTGGATAAATAAAGTTTATAGTCGTCGTCAACCTAAATTAGATAACTTATTAGGAGACATAGGGGATTGTATACTGTATGTCCCTAATGTACTAAATGAGATGCACTGGAATTATGTGTTAGAAGGTTTGGAGTACCTTATCGAAGAAGTAGATATAAAGGTTTTAACAAAAGAGAGTGAATTTCAACTGTTTCCTAAATCATCATATGCAATATATAGAGAACTATGTGTGAGGCTGGCTGGTGTAGCCTATAAAGTGTTTCAAGAGAAGAAAAAAGGTACGCCAGATATATTAATTAAGTGGCAAAAGATATGTGAAACTGATAGTTTACCAGAAGTAAGAAGGCATTTACATTTATTTTCAAACTAAACACAATAACAATAGTTTTCCCCCTTTAGATATGATATATCTAAAGGGGTGTCTGGTATTAATATTTTTTTGTTTTTTCTGCAGCGTATAAAGTAATCCTTGTACCAGGATTTATAGATAAGTTATTACCATCACTATTATTTCAAGGTGGTTTCTGTTTGTTTCTTACTAAATAAAATCCCAAAAAATATTTCTGATTAAACTTTATAAAATAAATAGTTAATCTTGGCTTTTTACATTTAATTAAAGACAGAAAACAGGTCAATAGTGCTTATATATATAAAGTCGAATTTGGTAAATTATACGCTTGTTGTATTTCAAAAGAGACGTTTCTACAAGTAAGGATTCTTTAAGTTATTTTGAAAGTAAAACTTAGAAACAGTATAATACATTATAGACATTCGAGATTTGTGAATTATCGGGGGGAACCCCGCTGGGAGTGTGCTTAACCCAGGACCTTGAAATTATACTTACAGCCTTAATCGTTTTAACTTTAATTAGATATGTTAGTTATTTGCTGGTTTCAACGTTTAAGGGAGAGATGTGTATGAGAAATATTACTTATCACGTAAGTTTAACTTCTGCATCAGTACTAGAGACAATATGGGCTGTAGGAGTAAGTTACTTGGTCGGGACGAGCTTGTCCCCGATAGTTCATAAATGGATACAGGAAATATAGATGACGAGAGTCACAAAATTACTAAATTTAAAGTAGCTGCGTACAGAATTTTTTAGTAGTTTGTGTCACTCGTCATATGAGGTATTTCCAGAGAAGAGGTTCTTTACATTGACTATTCGTATAATAAAATTTTCACGAATTTTATTGTTGTTAGTTATCCGTTTGAAGTTTTTTTATATCAAGTTCCAGTTTCTGAATATCTAATTTATGTTTCTCAACTTCTCTGCCTAACTTTTCCTTTTCAAGATTATATTTAATATCATCGTATTTTGTCTGGTAAAGAGTTAAATAGTCTTGAGCGTTTTTATATTTGTTGTAATTATTCATCAGAATCATAAAGTAAATAACCAATATTATTACGGAAAATATTACATAAACAAACCTTAAGGAATCACTCATATTAAAATGAGTTATATATTGTTCTACTTTTTGAATTGATTTGAAATTATCATTATTTACTAGAATAGTTAATAACAAAACAATAACCGGTAATGGTGAAAAAGATTTATAGATATCTACTTTTAATTTGAAACGATCTGAAATCATTTTTGTTTTATTAATGCTAGAGAGTAAGACATCATCAGAACTATTCTTTATTTTTTCTACTTTTTCTTGATGATTATAAAGATCATAAACAAGATATATGTATCTGAATATAATGAAAATAATTGAAAGGATAGATAGGTTAATGAGTCGGTGTAAGGTAAATATACTTTTAATATTACTTACAGTAAAAAAGAGAATGAAACCAATTATTAGAAGAACAACAATCAACTTAAGAACTTCCTTCGAGATTTCCTTTAGAGCGGTAATAGATGCAGCACTTAATTTTTCAGTCATACAGGTTCTCCAATCATTTATGAGTAAGTTTGTGTTTAAAAAGGGTTCTTTTCTCTTTAAACAAGATTAGCTTTTATACGAATACCTCCATATATTATTTTTATGTGTGAATTATACCAAAAATAGATTCTTTAAGTCTAATAGTATTCGTAAAAATAAAGGTACTCTAACAGGTGTTTTTTTCAATTAAGAAGTTTTTTTTCCTTATTCAAAAGAAAGTTTATACTTAAATTATCAGGTACTTTACTTTAATAAGGGTCGTCGAAATGTAGATTTGAAATAAAGTTATGATGTTTATAAAAGAGGATACGATACGTTGATTCTTTCAATACATTGAGGGGATCGAATGCATCTTGGAATAAAGCAAGTGTGCTATTTGGGATATACTGGTGAATTGTTTTAGCTGCTTTTCCTTCATCAACACCTGTTACAACTTTACCTGCTCCAGATAGAATTAGAGTAGGGGATTGAATGAGATGTAGTAAAGAAGTATGAACAGGAAATTTTGCTTTTTTCATCATTAATAACATTTTTTTGTCTATTGAAAATGAATCGCGTAGTATTTGTTGCGTGTACGGTTCGTGTTTGTAAAATTTCATCATTAAATCAATAATTGTTGAATAGGGCAGCAAACTAAAGATGAAATTGGAAAATTGAAGTACCCATTTAGAAGTTTTAGTTGGGAATTCACTATAGCTATTAGAAATGACCAATTTTTTTACATAGGAAGGATGATGAATGGCTACTAATGTCGCAAGAATTGCTCCTTGTGAAACGCCGATTACATGAAGAGGTGTGTGGCCTAGTGTATCTAAAAATGAAATGATATCAGATACGATTAAGTCGTAATCATATACATTACCGGGAAAGGTTTTTCTCGATTCTCCATGACCACGATAATCGAGAAGAATCATTTGATATTCTTTAGAAAATGATTCGATTTGTGGTTTCCATATCTTCCAAGATGACCCGCTTCCGTGTAAAAAAAGGATTGATTCCCCTTGTCCAAAAGACTCGTAGTGAAATTCACCGTTTTTTGTTTTAATAATTGGCATGAATAAGCCCCCCTTTTTTTCAGTTTGCAAAAGTAAGATTACTTTTAAAATACAATATATGGAATGTATAATCGATATAATTTTGAAATATTTACTTTGTTTCATTTCAAAATTATAAAGTACGTCCACTTTAATCCTGAAATGCGTTTTCATACGTTTGATAGAATAAACCCTACTATCTAGTCTAATACTTTATTTTAATAAAATTTCTTTTCTCTAAATATAAACTATTCATTAGTCTAAATCCTTATTTAATTAATAGAAAAAAATAAAAATAAAGGAATCCTATTAAACCAGCGATACTCAGTCTAGAACATTTTTTTAATCAAACATTTTACGCAATTTATCAATATGTAGAAAGATATCTTCATTTTGATAGAGATACGATTTAGAAATACCAGAATGCACAGAAACGGCATGGAAATTTACAGCCCTATTTTCCCGAATTAGTTCTTGGATTGCATGATGAACGCGGGCGGCAGCTTTTTCTTTCTTTTAGAATGTTAACTGTCGTAGTATCATAATTTATAGGAGTAAAAATTGAACTAGGGGTGAAGAGATGGAGGATATTCGTTTTTTATGGGAGGGCTATGACTTACAACAAGACATTAATAAAAAAGTAACGGAAGTGACAGAATTACAGATTGCAACGGCATACTATTCTACATACGGACTTGAATTATTAAATGAATGGTCGAAAAAGTGGGGGCTCTCAAAAAAACATATAAAGCTATATCTCTCACAGGAATTTTCGATGAATCAACCAGGAGAACTCCTGAAAAAAACAATGGAGATTGCTGAGGTGTACCTTGTAGAAGACCTATTCTTGCATGCAAAGGTCTATTATTTCAAAGGGAGGAATCCATATGTGTGTCACGGTAGTAGTAATTTAACAAGGGGAGGGTATGAAAGTAACGCTGAATTCAATAGCCTACAAACTGTGACCGAGACTATGGGGACTTCACTTGGCACGTACTTTAAACAGCTTCACGCTTATAGTGAGAAAGTGACAGAAGACACTGTTATGCATTATGAAGAATTAGAAAGTGCTTTTGCAGAATGGAAAGAAGCAAAGAAAAGGTTAACCCGAAGCATACGTCCAAAAAAAATGCAACAAGATCCGTTTGATAGCGAGACTTACGAATTACAAGACTATTATTTTCAGTATGAAGATTTCGCAGTGTTTTTTAACCGTAATATGAGATTAGGATCTAATCACCCTATTCACAAGCAACGGATACGGGTAAAAACAAAACTGTTACATATCCATTCAATTATAGAAAAGCGAATGAAGAAACTAAATCTGCATTCGCATCGTCATCCAAACTTTATTCTATCTTCGATTGTACCGAATAAAAGTAATCGTGAACGTGTTTCTTGGTTAGGGATCCGATACGGAAAAAGTCCAAATGTTCTTTCAAGCTATAATGTAAAAGGCGCATATTGGGATAAAACCAAAGAAGCAGATTCCATGTACCAACATGCTAATATACAAGTTGGAATCCGTGGAGAAGGTGTCAATGTCACCATTTTTCATTCTATTGCAAATGGGGCAATGGATCGCGAATATTTCCATAAGAAATTGCATCACCCTGAAGTAGAAGAGGTGATTGTTACTTGCTTCAATTTGCTAAAAGGGGATGGTTTCGAATGGCGAATTTATGACCCTGAAGCAAATCGTGTAAAAGAGGTGTTTTCAATCGACAAGAGAGACCCGAAAGATTTTATTTCCTTTTATGAAAATTATGATAGAGAGGGACTTGAATCATACTTTCTTTGCAGCTTTTCTCCAAATGATCCGCGTATTAAAACAGCAGAGAGTATAGCGGATACATCATTTGAAATTGCTAAAGTTTTGGCACCACTTTATCATATCATCAGTGAAACAAAGGGACTTGGTGTCACTAAATAACAAATAGAAAAACACCGTTGCATACTTGTATCGGTGTTTTTTGCTTTACTTTCTATTTTTACCAATCAAATTGAGGCAATTTATCAAGGGAGTCGCCATCATGGTTCAAACATAACCATAGACAGTCGTAGTTCAATACAAGATGTACGAGACTAATGCTATTTTATATGAGCGAATCAAACTCGTAAATAATAGATAAAACGTGATGAATTGTACCTTATAACAAGTTGTTATGAGGTATTTTTTTATTTATATGTTGACTCTATAAGAGTGATAGCTAATTGGTAATCAGTCGAGTAATACAAAAAATGTATAAAGTCTCTCTGTTAAATCTAAATTTTAAGTAGTGTATAATAGGTGATGGATATATTTTCTAAAAAGGAGATGGAATCATGAAAGTTTTCAGTGATGTTGAAGTTTTTCAGTGTTTAAAAGAGTATTATAATAGTTTCATTGATGAAGGAATTATTAAAATTGTAAAAGATGATAACGATATCCTTGTTTGGGAAGAGCAAAAATCAGGCTATAAGATTGCGATTAGTCGTGAGAAATTTATTTCACCCAAACAAGTGAGGAGACCTTGGAAAATGTATTGGGTGAGTCGTCTTTTTCAAGAATATAATTATAAATTGGATAACCCCCAAATAGAGTTTTTTAAAGACAAAGGTTTTTACATCAAAAATACTGCAGAATTTCTTTTTCATTACACTCTCATTGAAAGTGAATATCCAGATCATCCGATGCTCAAGTTTAACATTGATGATGTAGAATTCGAAATTGGTGAACCGAGTGACATGTTTAAAGTAATGTTTCATCATATATCAGATGATGACAATTTTGAGTGGGAAAATATTCACACGATAAAATTGAAGAATGTAGATAAAAAAATGTTGGAAAGTTATCTCCAACATGCAATGTATATTATACATAAGTTTGCTCCATCAGATTTGGTGGGCGATTACCCACAAGTCTATCAGTATTTGTACACTCATGACTATTTTACTGAACCCGAAGAAATAATAGAGGGTGAAGTTAGTAATAATTTTAGAATGGGAAAATATACTGATCCAATATCCTTCTATAACGAAGGGAAACAGAAAAAAGATTTTTTAAGCTTTTATAAAGTATTAGAATACTTCTTTATTATTAATAGGAAAGATGATTTTGAGGCTCATATTACGACTTATATCAAAGATAAAGATCTAGATGAAATGATAAGAGGTATTTCAGACGTATACAATGATAAAGAGCGTAACTTAATAGAAATATTAATTAATAAAATTGAGCATATAGAACCAATACTAGAGTTAGCTTTTTCAAAGGGATTGATTAGTAATCAAGATGATAAGAAAGAATTTGCAAATAATTTATATGAATATCGAAATAGTAGGGTTCACGGTAAGGGAGGTGCAAATTTTGAATTATTAGTTCCTGCTATACTAAACTCCGATGATAGTAATGAATGGGAAATTATTATAGAAAATCTGGCTGAATTGGTAATATTACAATTTTGTTACTCACAATCAGAATAGTAGCTCTGGAATAGAAAAGAATAGCAAGCTATTTGCTATCTTTTGAATATAATTGATATAGAAAACTCCAATGATTTTCAAAAAGAGTTTTATGAGTACTCAAGGCAATTTAATTTAGCTGGGAATGAATTGGTAGAATATATGATAGACACCGCTGAAATACATAAATTAGATATGAATTTTTTCGCTGTTGTTTATCTATACAGACAATGTTTAGAACTTATTTTAAAATCTATCGCTTTTAAATATATCTCCGATGAACATCAGAGAAAATCTTTTATTACCACTGTTAGACATAATTTAATAAATTGTTTTGAGGAAATTATAAATTTAAATGGGGGAGGTTTTTGACAAGAGTAAAGAAGAGATTGAATGGTTGTACAATTATCCAACATATATTTCCAATATTGGTGCTCAAAGCGATTTATTTAGATATTCATTTAATAATAAAATGGAGATTTGTTTTAATAAACAAACACATATTAACTTAATTGCTCTTTATGAAAATATGAATACCGCTTATAGTATTTTAACTCATGCATTAAATAATGTTATGCTCGAAATTGGTACTATAAATAACGAGTCAAAATTAATAATCGAGGGTGGAGAATACTGCGTTCAGATTGTTGTTGGCTGCAAATATAATTAGAAAGAAAAAGTACAGTATCTTGGGGTTATGGAACTCCATAAAAGATAAAATGTCTATAAATTCAAATGCTTCTGATGATAACACCTTACAGAATGTTGAAGTGTATATAAATCAGCTACACGTTTTAGACCAAATATCAGATAAGTTCAGATATCCAATAGATAAAAATTTAAAATTACATTTTCAAAATCGTAAGAAGTTTGACATTACTAATATATCATTATGTTATAAAGGATTATTTGCATTTTTAGATGCTGTTGATGGTATGCTGTCTCAAATAAGAGAATATGGGGCTGATATGGTGGCGGAAATGATGGATAACTATTCTGACTATTGTTAAAGATAGTTAATAAAAATTAAAAAGTGGACTTTTAAAATGAAATGATAACTCCTACCTAAAGAACTACTTTAAGTAGGAGCTACTCTTAATAATTTATTCTTTAAAATTAATTGCTGCTTCAATAAGGTTATTTAGTTGGACAACCCTCATCCTATTTCTGATTAAATTACCAACCAGAATACAAACAGCGACAAATGCAACTATTACAAGTATCAGAGCGATTATTAAAAAATTATATTTGAAGCTTCCGGTGGCAAAGTTTGTTATTATTCCTGAAGTTATAAAAGTTAAGACGAAAACCAGCAACCCAATAATAATAGCAATAGAGTTCCTTGGATCTAGACTTTCTTCAAAAGATTTTCCTAAAGCAAGCCATGTATAAAGATTGTCTTTTTCAACTGTACGTAAGTTTTTAAAATTTTGCACGGAATCTTGATTATCATGAAACATATTTGCAGAAATCGATACAAAATCTTTACTAGAAGAAATTTTTTTGAATTTTTCTTTGATTTGTCCTTCACTAAAAGAATTACTAGACACAATAAAAACCTCCAACAAATTTAGTCGGCTGTATAAATTCAACAAAGAAGTGTAAAATTCCTCTTTTTTAATGACTATATTTTATTATATCAAGTATGATGAGTTGTAATATTTCATTCATGTTCATAAAATGTTTAGTTCACCAGCACCCCATATGTTGCCACATACACTCTGCACATTTCCACTGTTTAAAAGCGATGCATTAGGAAGAAAAGAGACGAATTTCCTGATAAGTTTTCGTTAGTGGCGTTTGAGGAATGGTTCGAGCAACAAGAAGAAAAAATTAGCATTGTTAGTGGTGATGAGGATCTCAAGAATTCTGTGAAAAGAGTCAAATCCCAATTTATAAGCCATCATTAGAGGCATTTTTTGATAGGCTAACTAAGAATAAAACATATAAACATCAATTTATTGTATCTGTTTATGATGCTAATATAAACGAAATTGAATCAAGTTTATTAAATTTTATAGAGGAACACTGGTTTATGTTAATAGGTGAGGATGGAGAGGTCGAAAATATTGATTTGAATGAAGAACAATCCGCTATGTTAGCCTTTAAGGCAAGTGTGAATATCGTGGCGAATGTTTCTTATATGGACTCTGCAAGTTCTTATTACGATAAAGAAGAAGGAAAGTACTTGTATACTGAGTATGTTGATAGCGTGATAGATGATGTTATTGAGGTGCCTGTACTAATGAAAATTAAATTCGAACACTATAACAAAGAAGAAATGGACATCATTAGTACTTCGCTAAATAAAGGTGAACCCATTCAGATTTCTATCCAAGAGAAGTACTAAGCGATGATAATGTTAGACAAGGAATTTCTCCCATTTTTTATGGTGCTATAAAACTATTTCAGAACGTAAACTTTTAGTCTTTCGGATTCTTTTAATTAAGTTTTTGAGGTGAAGTGTTTTAAATTTATAGGTTTAAGCTTATTTGGAGGTAAATATATGGTTGAATATGAGGTTCGTGCGCTAACAAAAGATTATATTTTCAAACAAATTGAAGGCTATATTGATGAATATGTAACAACTTATAAGGAGAATATTGGATATCTATTGTATTATCCTTTAATAGCTATTGAATATCGATTTCATGAGGTTGACCCAAATCATCAACAGGCAATAATTGATAGGTTTGCGCTTAGTTGGTTTATTGGTGAGCTATTTAAGAGGGGAATAAACTGGGAGCTAAGGTTTGAATATAATGAGAAAGAACTGAAACACTTTTTGGCTGCTTATTTAGGTAAGATAAAAGATTTATATAGAGATTTCAATATATGTGACCAAATAATGGATATGAATTCCATTGCGAAAAGTGAATGTAAAGAAATTGAGAAGAATAAATACCTATTTACCACAGCAATCATTGAGGGAGGATTCAGAAAAGAATATATCTATTTTCATGGGTTAGATAACCAAAATTTTGGGATGGAAAGAGAAATAAAGATGAGACTTCCCCAAAAAATAGTGGAGAAATTTTCTCATTTTGGACCCAGGGTTTATCAAAAGATAAAAAGACTATTGGTTGATAGGGATAGGGAACTACTCGAATTATGTTATGAATGTGTAAAAGTAGATTTGGATTATTTAGGTGGTAATGTTAAAAGTACTGTGGTTAAAAATATTCGTGAACTAAATTCGATTATATCATTCTTTTATTACTATAGTATAGTTGTTCGTGCTGCTTATACAATGGGTAGTAACTTTAATAAAACGACCTCTTTAGATTTACTTTTTTTCAAAGATAAAGAGTGGTTTTTAAGTAAGGCTGTTCAATTTACAGGTCTGTCTATTGGTAAAGTTGAGAAGTATTTCAATTACTTCTTATTTGATGGAAGAGGGAGCCTCTTGGAGTTCCCGTTCATTCTTCATAATGAAAAGTTAATATTTGTTCCATCGTCATGGATGTTAAATGATCTTCAATTTTGTGTAGTAAATGGTCATTTTTATAAAGGTGAAAGATTTAGAAACCGTGATAAAACTATTTCTCATAGTGTGGTAAATAGTATAACTCGCCGAGTTGAAACATTCAAAAATATTGTTTTTGGTCAGGAAGTATACTATGAATTCCAAGGGGATATGGGTAAAATTAATAGCGATATTGATGTGGCATTGTATGACAAGCTCTCCAATACATTTATTATTATTGAATCCAAATGGAAGGAAAACCATTATACAACAGCAGGTGAAGAGAATTATAAAAAGATACATCAATCACTAAACGAAATTTATAATGAGCAAATTAGTAAACACAAGGATTTTATAAAAAATGATAAAGAAAAATTGAGTTACATATTGGAAGGGAAAGTTTCTCCTGACGAAATTTCTGATGATCCAGATATCCTCTATATAGCAGTTGATAAAAGAAGTCAGCTGTTCATTGAAGATCGGCTACTTGTACCTTTAAATGGAATGTTGGCGTTAATAAATGTGAATTCTCAAGATGGAGTATTGAATTTAGATAAAATCGTTAAAAGTTTAAGAGAACAAAAATCAAGAGGGCTTTACATTAACACTGAGGATGATTTTAGTGAATTTAAAGTTTCAGAGGATATTACAATTGTAACCCAGGATTTATATTCAATTTAATTGTTACGACCATCAAAAATGGATTCTTCAAAATAAAGTTATTAATGATTACAATGGATCTTCTCAAACAGAATGATTTCTGTTTGATGAGAGGTGCCATACCGCAACTAATTAACTGGTGCTACTCAATTTTTGATATCACACTTGAATGTAGAGGAGTTTTATGGAAGAATTCTGTTAGCTGTATATTCTCTAATTGAAATGATGATATCTTTTTTGATAGTGTTTTATTTTTTATGTTTATTTAATCAGATAAATCCGAGTGGGATTTTTCCTGTAAATAATGAAATTGTGAGTACGATTAATTATAGAGATTATGTACTTAGACTTTCAAAAGGGCATAATTCAATGTTAATAAGTAATACGATGATTTTTGAGTAATATCCTCATATATTACTACATAGTATTGAAGTTTCATTTTTAAATACTTCTTTTATTAAATCGACTTTAATTCATGCATGTAGCCACATGTGGCAAGTTCTAATGAGTATAATATTAATTAGTATTTCGATTGTATCTTATCTGGGTTCAGATGATAATGTTAGTGAGCGAGAAGCAGTTTATTTTTCAAGAATTGAAGATAGGTTCCGTGTAGAATAAACTATCGAATCATTTTTGAGATTTGTATTTGTTACTTATATGTTCCATTTTAAAACGCTATTTAGGTTTACTTATATCATTGATTGTAAAATACGTTAGTACTATATAATCAATTATCGATAGTACTTCCGATTATAGAGAAGATATTAAAGAAAATAGTACATGTAAAAGGCGCTCAATTTTTGGGCGTCTTTTATATATAACTGTGTTAAAGAATTTGCTGTATTATGAGTTTCTATTGTGAAGCCATAAAGAATAAGCGTATAATATTATAGGTCTCACATTTGCGAGACAAACCGCGAATGATAAATAAGATTGTTGTTTTATCATCGCTTCTAAACATATAGACAATGAAAGTAACACTGGAATACAGATAGGGAGTTATAAAATGAAATTAATTATTGCCGAGAAACCAGATCAAGGGTTGGCTCTTGTTTCACAGTTTAAATATCGCCGGAAAGATGGATATTTAGAAGTAGAAGCGAATGAGTTATTTCCAAATGGAGCGTACTGTACATGGGCAATTGGTCATTTGACGCAGTTATGTAATCCAGAGCATTATCACGCAGAGTGGAAAAAATGGTCACTTAATACGTTACCGATGATTCCAGAGCGTTTTCAATTTGAAGTTACAAAGTCAAAGTATAAGCAATTTAACGTTGTGAAACAGCTGTTACATAATCCACAGGTAACAGAAATTATTCACGCAGGCGATGCTGGGCGTGAAGGGGAACTGATCGTACGAAATATTATTAATCTTTGTAACGTGCAAAAGCCTATGAAGCGTCTATGGATTTCGTCTTTAACGAAGCAAGCTATTTATCAAGGGTTTAAAAATTTACTTGATGAATCAGATACAATTAATACGTATTACGAAGCATACACAAGATCTTGTGCTGACTGGGTTGTTGGCATGAATGCATCACGTGTGTTTAGTATTTTGTTAAAGAAAAAAGGAATGAATGATGTATTTTCTGCTGGTCGTGTCCAAACACCAACGTTAGCATTGATTGTAAAGCGTGAGAAAGAAATTGAAAACTTTAAGTCAGAGCCTTTCTGGGAAGTGTTTGCAACCTTTAATATAGAAGGAAAGAAATATGACGGGAAATGGGAGAAGGATAATGAATACCGCTTAAAAGACCCTGATATGGCGAATAAAATTGCGGCATTTTGCCAAGGGAAACCGGCTGTTGTGAAGGAAATGAAAACGGAGCGTAAAGAGTTTCAGCCGCCGCTTTTATTCAACTTATCATCACTGCAAGCAACGGCAAATAAAGCCTTTAAGTTTTCACCGAAAAAGACGCTTGATATAACGCAAGCACTCTATCAAAAAGGGATTGTTTCTTATCCACGTTCAGATTCTAACTATGTTACTCAAGGAGAAGCAGCGACTTTCCCTGATATTTTACAGAAGTTAAGTCAGTTTGATGAATATAAAGGTTTATTACCGGCTCCGGTTGAATCCATTATGAACAATAAGCGTTA
The DNA here is from genome assembly GCF_038005425.1 of Bacillus sp. FSL K6-0268. NCBI lineage: Bacteria > Bacillati > Bacillota > Bacilli > Caryophanales > Bacillaceae > Bacillus > Bacillus sp. FSL K6-0268. The sequence goes on along the minus strand of NZ_JBBOTF010000001.1, from coordinate 1,497,470 downwards.
TGTAAATGAAAAGAAAGTAACAGATCACTACGCGATTATTCCGACAGAGCAAGTTACAAACCCAAGCAGACTATCAGGTGATGAAAAGAAAATATACGATATGATCGTAAGAAGGCTTATTGCAGCTCATTATGAAGTTGCAATCTTTGACTATACAACGATTGTAACGCTTGTAGATGAACGTGCTGAATTCATTTCAAAAGGAAAACAGCAAATTCAAGAAGGTTGGCGTAAAGTTATTTTCCAAGATGATAAAGATGACGAAACAATTCTTCCAATTGTTGCTGAAGGCGAAGAAGGAAAAGTTGTAAAGGTGAAAGTGAAAGAAGGAAAAACACAGCCGCCGAAGCGTTATACAGAAGGACAACTTATTACGTTAATGAAAACGGCAGGTAAGTATTTAGAGAATGAAGAGCTTGAGAAAGTATTAAAGAAAACAGAAGGTTTAGGTACTGAGGCAACTCGTGCAGGTATTATTACGATGCTGAAAGACCGTAAATATATAGATGTGCAGAAAAACCAAGTGTATGCGACCGATAAAGGAAAAGTATTAATTACAGCAATCGGTGATAAAATACTCGCTTCACCAGAAATGACTGCAAAATGGGAGCAACGCCTTGCGGAAATCGGGGAAGGTACAGCTTCACCAGCTACATTTATGGAACAGACGAAAAAGCTATCAGCTAAAATTATTGAAGACGCAGTGGAAATGTCTGAGAAGTGGGATTTCACGGGACTACATGTTGAATCGGTTGAACGAAAAGGATCGAAATTTACAACGGGTAAAAAGGTTGGTAGCTGTAAAAAATGTGATGGAGATGTAATTGATAAGTCAACGTTTTACGGTTGTTCTAACTATAATACAACGCAATGTGATTTCACCATTTCAAAGAAGATATTAAGTAAAACAATTTCGCAAAAGAATATGACAAAGCTCTTAAAAGGTGAAAAGACTGATTTAATTAAAGGCTTTAAAAAGGGCGAGAAAACGTTTGATGCGAAATTAGAGTGGAAAGATAATAAGATTAATTTTGTATTTGAGAATTAATTTGTTAAAAGAGCATGACATAAAACTGTCATGCTCTTTTGTTTTTTCTTTTATATAAAATTTAACGATAAAAAAAAACCTTTAAATAATAATTTTTTATTGTAAAACGATAAATTTTGTATTAAAATCAAAATCATAATAAATGAGTGAGATGCTTTTGTTAAAAGGTAACAACCTTATTTTTAAAATTAGAGGAGGTATAACTATGAACAGTAACAATTTGATTGTTAAACATATGGATAACCCCCATGAGTTGGAGAAGATGTATAGAAAAGATCCGAAAGCTTTTAAAAAAGCATTCTCACAAGCATGGGACCAAAACCCTGATTCTCAAATTCTAGGTGCTTGGTATGAAAGGTTGCATTTTAAGGAGAAAGTAAATAAAGAAAAAACATCTTTGTTTCAAAAAGGTTTCTTATTCATGGGCCTTTTAGCTATTCTGGCCGGCATAAGCACTAGAATCATTTTCCACTTTGTTGAGCAGGAAGCAATTGCTCCAATTAATTTGGCTTTTGGTGTAATTCCCTTTATTGCTGCTTATTTTGTTTACAATAATAAGCCGAAAAAAAGTATTATTTATTCCCTTATAGCGTTATTCCTAGTTTCCGGGGTGTATCTTAATACGTTGCCAATAAATTATAAAGACAGTACCATACTTGCGTATTTACATCTTCCTATATTTTTATGGGTCTTAGTAGGGCTTGCATTTACAGGAAATGAATATTCAAAAGGCAGTACAAGATTAGCCTATATTAAATTTAATTTAGAATATTGTCTTCTCTACGGGAGCATGGCAGTGAGCGGAATGATACTAGCAATATTCACCATGCGTTTATTTAGCTTTGTTGACTTAGATATAGGAGAATTCTATTTTAGTAATGTTGTTTTATTTGGAGCAGCGGCTCTCGCTATTGTGACTGCATACTTAGTATCAATGAATCTTAAGCTTGCTAAAAATATTACACCATACATATCTAAAATTTTTAGTCCTCTCGTCCTGATTACCTTGCTTATCTATCTTATAACGGTAATTTTGGTCGGGAAAAATCCATTCTTGGATCGCAATTTCCTAATGGCCTTCAACGGAATACTGCTTGGTGTATTGGCTGTTACTATATTTTCTATCGTTGAGAGTGACTCAGACGAGAAAAAGAGTATTTCAGATTATATAAATTTTGCCTTAATTGTTCTGGCACTTATTATTGATACTGTTGCATTGTCAGCCATCGTATTTAGACTTTCTTCTTACGGGATTACACCTAATAGACTAGCTGTTTTAGGTGTAAACATACTGATCTGGGCAAATCTAATTTGGATTATGTTTTCCTATATGCGTTTCTTGCAAAATAAATCAGGACCAAAAGCTATCCAAGATGCCGTTACGAAGTATTTGCCAATATATGGACTTTGGGCAGCTTTCGTCATATTTACGTTTCCTATCATTTTTAATTAGAAAGGATCTGTTAATGCGGGAGTGGTGAGGGCTAATAATCATTGGGGGATGAACAAAACCCCCAATGATTAAAGTTTCACTTTATTATAATTGGTATTATTATGTTTGTAGTTTCGGTAATTTCATTTGTAATGATAAATAAGAAATAAGTGTTGTATGTAATCTTTCCATAATAAAAAACGTCCCAAAATGGGACGTTTTTTATTATGCGTATTGCCGTTTTTTCTTAATAAGCAACAAAACTTGTGACACACCAGCTAGTACTGGTAACTCAATCAATGGTCCAATAACGAGTGCAAGTGCGATAAGAGGCTCATCTGGAAAAGCGGTCACAGCGATAGCGAGTGCAACAGGTGAGTTTCTTGCTAACGTTGTTAAGCTTAGACTTACTGTATCTTTGTAAGATAAATGCATCATGCGCCCGATAAATTGTCCTAGTAAAAAATTAATGATGAAGAACAATAGAACAGGAACGAGTAATAATAAAACGACATTCATATTTTGCAGTAAATATTTACCTTGTGATGCAAACATCGCTACTATTGCTAAACTTAAAAATACAATTTGAGCAGAGCTGAAAAACGGAATGAGTTTATTCTCGAGAGTTTCAGCTTTTTTCATTTTATTCATAATGAATTTTGTAGCGTGTGCAAGTATAAATGGTAAGACGATTACGATAACAATACTTTCTACTAAAACAAAAACCGCTACAGTTTTCATGACACCAGCAAATAAAAATAAATAAATTGGAAGGAGTAGAACTTGCAAAATTAAATTTACAGGTAAAATTGCAGTAGAAAGTGCTACATTTCCTTTCGCTATTTCAGTAAAGATTAAGTACCAATCTGTGCATGGAGTAACCATTAACATTATAAATCCAACCCAAAGTGCTGGATGATCTGAAAGAAATAGTGCCCCTAACCCCCAAGCGAGTAAAGGTGTCCATAAGAAGTTAATAGTAAGACTTGTTCCAGCAAATTTTAAATTGCGAAATCCGTTTTTTATTTCTTTTAATGGGATGCTGAGGAATAATCCATATAGCATAAAAAATAAGAAGGGAACAATAAACTTGTCTGAATACGTATGTATCATATTAAATTGTCCGAGTACGATGCCGCATGTAACAGCAAAAAGAATAATAAAAGTTTGAATCTTTTCTATAGTGCTCATGAATAAATCCTTTCTATATATGAATTTTCCTCTCTAAGTTTATTATACAAGTAATAAAGATGTATTTGGTGTTCAATTGTATTTTAGTTAATATTTTTAAATTGAGATTTTGTTTTTTATTAAAAGTTACTTGACTAAAGTAAGTTGTTATATTACAATCACTTACATAAGGTAATTAAATAACAAAAAGTTTTGATTGGCTTTACTTAAGGTATCAATTGGAACTTTTTATTAGAATAAGAATTTTTATGATGATGAATAATGAATATGATAAGAAAGTTTAGGTGAAGAAAATGGGATTATTTAGCTCGTTATTTGGTAAAAAAGAAGAAAATAAGAATGTAGAGGGGAATAAAAAAATGTCAAAAGTATTATTTGTAAAAGCAAACGATCGTCCAGCGGAGCAAGCAGTTAGTTCAAAAATGTATGAAACATTTGTAAGTACTTATAAAGAAGCAAATCCAAATACAGAAATTACGGAATTAGATTTATTTGCATTAGATCTTCCTTATTACGGAAATATCGCGATTTCAGGTGGATATAAACGTAGCCAAGGCATGGAGTTAACAGCTGAAGAAGAGAAGGCAGTTGCTACAGTAGATCAATATTTAAATCAGTTTTTAGAAGCTGATAAGGTTGTATTTGCATTCCCATTATGGAACTTTACAGTACCAGCACCATTAATCACATATATTTCATACTTATCTCAAGCTGGAAAAACGTTTAAATATACAGCAAATGGCCCAGAAGGTTTAGTTGGTGGTAAAAAAGTAGTTGTGTTAGGTGCTCGTGGTTCAGATTACTCTTCAGAACAAATGGCTCCTATGGAAATGGCAGTTAATTACGTAACAACTGTACTTGGATTCTGGGGAATTACAAATCCAGAGACAGTTGTAATTGAAGGGCACAATCAATATCCAGATCGTTCACAACAAATTGTTGAAGAAGGTCTAGAAAACGTTAAAAAAGTAGCAGCGAAATTTTAATTCATGATAGTAAATGGAAAAACCAACATGGATGACCATGTTGGTTTTTTAGTCTATTTTTCATGTTAAAAAATGTATATTTATAAAATAAAAGAAAAGTTCGAAAATAGTATTGCAAAATATTATATAGCAAACTATAATGAGTTCAAGAATAGTTGATACTTAAATTAAATATTCAGAAAATTCAATTAGTTAAAATTGGAAAATGAGATAAGGAAATTTGAATGGGGGTTATATTATGGCGAATAAAGTACCGTTTTCGTTCATAGTAGTTATTGGATTAATGTTATTTGCACTATTTTTTGGAGCGGGAAATTTAATTTTCCCAGCGATGCTTGGTCAATCAGCAGGAGAGAATGTATGGATTGCTAACGCTGGATTTTTAGTAACTGGTGTTGGACTACCATTACTAGGTGTACTAGCATTTGGTTTTTCAGGTAAAGATGATTTGCAGTCATTAGCAAGTCGCGCTCACCCAGTGTTCGGGATTGTGTTTACAACAGTTTTATACTTAGCGATCGGTCCGTTATTTGCAATACCGAGAACAGGAAATGTATCTTATGAAATTGGTCTTAAGCCGTTTATGCCAGAGGGAGTAGGTTCTACACCTTTAATTCTTTTCACAATTATATTCTTTAGCATCACTTGTTTTTTTTCGCTAAATCCCGCGAAAATTGTCGATATTGTTGGAAAAATTTTAACGCCAATTAAGTTGACTTTCATCGGTATTTTAGTAATCGTTGCTTTTATACATCCGATTGGAGATATGCAAGCACCAGTGGAAGCTTATACATCACATGCATTCTTTAAAGGATTCCAAGAAGGATACTTAACGATGGATACGCTCGCATCATTCGTATTCGGGATTATTATCATTAATGCAATTAAAGAAAAAGGTGCAAAAACGAAAACACAAATTATGGTCGTTTGTGCAAAAGCGACCATAATTGCAGCATCTATTTTAGCAATTATCTATACAGCTCTTTCTTATATGGGTGCTTCAAGTGTTGCAAAGCTTGGACATTTAGAGAACGGTGGAGAAGTATTAGCGAAAGTTTCTAACTACTATTTTGGATCATACGGCGGAGTATTATTAGGATTAATGATTACAGTAGCGTGTTTAACAACTAGTGTGGGACTTGTATCAGCATGTTCTTCATTCTTCCATAAGTTATTCCCAAATGTTCCTTACAAAGCAATTGCAATCACGCTCTGTGTATTTAGTGCCATTGTTGCAAACGTAGGATTAACACAATTAATCGCAGTTTCTGTTCCAGTATTAACAGCAATTTATCCACTAGCAATCGTATTGATTTTCTTAACATTCTTCCATTCATTATTTAAAGGAAGAGCGGAAGTTTATCAAGTAAGCTTGATCGTAACATTTATCATCAGCTTATTCGATGGATTAAGTGCAGCTGGAGTTAACATTGAAGTAGTAAGCCAAGTGTTCACTAAATTCCTTCCGATGCAGGAAGTAGGATTAGGCTGGATCTTCCCAGCGATTATCGGTGGATTTATCGGATATGGCATTAGCATTTTAAAAGTGAAAAACCAAGTTCAACCAGCAACTAGAGCAGATAAGAAAATAGGTTAAATAAAAAAAGTTATAGACTTGTTTCTATAGCTTTTTTTGTTACTATTAATAATGAGAAAAAATAAAGTAGTAGGGGAAATAAAATGAAAAAAACAATTGATCATATCGGAATCGCAGTTCGTGATATAGATAGTACGATACGTTTTTATGAAAATGTGTTACTAGGAACTTTAATAGATCGTTACGTAAGTGAAGCTCCTGGTGTGGAAAGCGAAGTAGCCATTCTTGAAGTGGATGGAGATAGAATTGAATTACTTGCACCGACGAATAATACGACATCTCCAATTGCCCGTTTTATTAAACAAAAAGGTAAAGGTGTTCATCACGTTGCGTATCGAGTAGATGATTTAGATGTGGCTTTAGAGGAATTGAAAGAACAAGGTATTCGAACGTTAAAGCATACACTTCGAATTAATAAACACGGCAGAAGATTAATCTATCTTAACCCAGCGGATACAGAGGGAACAATCATAGAGTATTGTGATTATCCGGAAGAGAAATAGAAGAGGGATATTTTTTAAAAGGTGTTACGTAATAACGTAATACCTTTTTATTTATGTATTTCACACTTTCTTCACAAATGATTCACGATAACTTTTCTTCTTCAGGAACTTACGTAAATATATTTTATGATATAATAACAATCGACTTTAAAAATGTAAGTAGTATCTATGAAGGTAGTTACTATTATATTGGAAGTTTAGAGGTGAGAGAGAAATAAATAGTTATACTGTATAGAAGATTATATTTAATAAGGTTAATATTTCGCCCGATAATCAAACTTGGAAAGTTAAAGGAATGGAAGTATAGCGATGAGTAAGAAAGAAGTGAAGTGATTGTGAAAGTAATGAGAAAGTTAGGGACATGGTTATTAATTGCATGTGTGCTTATCATATCGATACCGAAAAGTACATCTGCTCATGCGTACGTTGTGAAATCAAACCCTGTTGAAAATGAAACTTTGAAGAAGGCACCATCTGTTGTGAAAATCGAATTCGATGAGGACATACAAGTTTCAAGTTTTAATACATTGTACGTGAGGGATACATCAGGTAAAAGGGTCGATTTGAAAGATGCTCATATTGATAAAAAAAACAAAAAACTATTAGAAGCAGGGTTAAAAGAAAATCTGAAAAACGGACTCTACTCTATTCAGTGGAAAGTGATTTCAGCTGATGGACATCCAATTCAAGGAGTTATTCCGTTCCGAATTGGGTCAGCGGAAGCGGGAGCAGATGATGTACAATTAGAAGAGATGGGGTATGTCCCGCAAATAGATATGATTATGGAACGTGGGGTTCTATATACAAGTTTCTCACTATTTATAGGAGTGCTATTCTTTAATCTTATTATGTATAAAGGGAATGCAACCTCGGTTCGATCAAGGAGTAAGAACATAATATGGATTTCCTTATTTGGGATATTTATTAGCTTGTTATTCAATCTACCACTACAAGCAAAAATAAATGCAGATGTTTCATGGCTAGAAGCATTCAATCCTTTACTCTTAAAAGAAACGTTACAGCTTTCTGTTTTTGGATATGTATGGATTACTCAAATGGTTCTTATTAGTTCACTTATAATTGTTACGTATTTTGCGATGAAGTGTGGGAAGCTATCGTCGTTTAAAGTATGGAGTATTCCAATAGTATTGTTTATCGGGATACTTGTTATGAAAGCCTTTAATAGTCATGCATATGGTTTGAAGTTTAAAGAGATTGCTGTCGTTATGGATTTTCTGCATTTATTTGCAGCTTCATTATGGATTGGCGGTCTATCATCCATTATTCTTCTTTTACGTAAAGAGGATGACAAGTGGAGTATGTATTGGGATATGATTAAGCGTTTTTCACCGTGGGCAACAGGTGCTGTCATCGTGATTTTAATAACAGGTCTTTTTAACAGTACATTTTTTATTCCAACAATCCACTCTTTATTTGATACGAAGTATGGATTAGCTTTATTAGCAAAAATACTTTTATTCATTTTCATGGGGATATTGGGAATTGTACATTATGTGAAAGGGAAAATGAGAGCGCAGAAGGGATTAGGCGCTACGGTGAAAGTAGAGTTTATCATCGGAATTATCATTTTTGTCATCGTAGCTTTTATGACAAACGTACAAACACCACCGATGCCTCCTACTGGACCTTTTACAGAAAGTAAGCAACTGGATAATGGGTATGAACTTACTTTACATGTAAGTCCTAATAAAGTAGGACAAAATACATTTCATATTACTTTAAAGGATGAAAACGGACAACCTGTTACTGATATGGAGCAAATTATTTTAACTACTCAATCATTAGATATGAATATGGGAAAAGGTTCATTTAAAGTTTCAGCAGTTTCACCGGGAGAATATGAAGCAGAAGGTATGTATATTAACATGACAGGAAACTGGAATATACATGTTCATGGATTAACAAAATCTCTGGATAGCTTCGATACAGATTATAAATTTATTGTAGGTGGCAGATAAAGAGGCGTTATAGATGAAAGGGAGTTAATAGAAAATGAAACGTATAAAAAAATTAGGAACAACAATGATCGCAACAATAATTGCAATGGGAATCTTTTCGTTACCTGTTAGTGCTCATGTGACGGTAAAGCCAGAAACTTCTGATGTTAATTCATGGGAGACTTACACAATAAAGGTACCAGTTGAAAAAAATATAGCAACAACAAAAGTCACACTAAAAATACCGTCTGGCGTTGAGTTTCAACAGTATGAGCCAGTGCCAGGGTGGAAAGTGGAAGCGCAAAAAGATAGTGCTGGAAAAGTGAAAACTGTAGTATGGGAAGCGACAGGAGAAGGGATTTTAACCGGTCAATTCCAACGATTTACTTTCGTCGCTAAAAATCCGGATAAAGAGCAAAAAATAGCTTGGGACGCATATCAACAATATAAAGATGGAGAAATTGTTGAATGGACAGGCGATGAAAAAGCTGAAAAACCACATTCACTTACTACAATTGCAAAAGGTACGTCATTAACAGGAGAACATGGTGAAGTGTCTAGTGTAGAAAAGAATGAAGGCACTAGTAATATGCAAGTAATAGCGATTGTCTTATCTATTTTGGCGATTGTATCGTCGGTTGGTGCGTGTGTTTTTGTAGTACGTCGTAAAAAGTAAGACGTAAGAAAGAGCCTACAAACAGTAGGCTCTTTCTTACGTTTATTTCAATTCAACTTGCTGCCTTATAGCAAGTGCTTTTGGTTTTATATTTACAAAACAAATGCTCACAACAATAAATAATAGCCCAATAAATAAGCTCATTGTAATGGCCTCATGTAAGAAAATTGAACTTACAATAATAGCGATTAGTGGAATGAGGAATGTATAAGCCCCAACTTTACTTGCTTCACCAGCTCCAACAAGTGTGAAGTATGCAAGCCACCCCATTGCAATAACGAAGAACGAAATAAAGAGAAGTACGCTAACAAATGGTATACTCCAAGCGATACTAGACCAGCTTTCAAACTCTGAACCAAATCCAATTAAGCAAAGCCCGCCAATAATGAGCTGAAGTGTTACCATCCAAATGGAATTAACGCGGTGCCCAGTCTTCTTAATAAATACTGTTCCAAGTGCCCAGCCAATAGCGCATCCTATCGCGAGAAGGATTCCGATAATAGAGATATGTCCAGTTAAACTACTAGAGCTAATGACACCCACGCCAATAAATCCAAGAACAAGCCCAAAAATTTTTAAGCCGTACATAGATTCTTCAAGCCAAATCCATGAGAAAACGCCGAGTAAAACAGGTTGTAGAAATACAATGGCGGAAAATAACCCAGCTGGCATATATTGAAGGCCTACAGTTTGTAATCCGTAAAATATAATGATGTTAAGTAAAGAAGAAATAACGTATAAATGCCAAGTTTCTTTTAAGTGTAACTCTTTGTATTTCGGTAATGCGAAAAGGAGTAAAATGAATCCTCCAATTAAAGTTCGAACGCCTGCAAATAAAACGGGTGGTGTATAATGCAGGGCAAACTTAGATAAAGGCCAATTGATTCCCCACATGAAAACGAGAAAGGTAAGGATTATGGCCGTCTTAGTTCGAGAAAGCTGTGTCACGGTAAGACCTCCTTGTTGTTATTCATTTCACTATGATATGATATCGACTGTAATAAATAAAATGAATCTTTTTTATGGGGAGTATAAGTGATTAGTTATGACCATTACACAACTGCAAGTATTAATAAAAACCGTTGAGTTAGGTAGTTTTACGAAGGCAGCTCGGGTGTTAAATATGACGCAGCCAGCTGTTAGTCATGCGATTTCAAGTATTGAGTCAGAGATAGGAGTTACGATTCTTATACGTGATAAACGAAAAGGATTAATTGTTACGGATGTAGGAAACAGAATTCTTGTACATATTAGAGAGATTTTGAACGGTGTAGAGAAGATTGAACAAGAAGTTGCGATGGAGAAAGGGCACGAAGTTGGGACGATTCGAATTGGGAGTTTTCCGAGCGCTTCTGCACATTTCTTACCCAAAATGATAAACCTTTTTAAGGAGAAGTATCCGAACTTAGAAGTCGTTTTTTGTGAAGGAACGATTAAAGAAGTTGAAGATTGGTTAGTATCGAGGGTTATTGATATAGGAATTGTTATTTTGCCTAATAAAGATATGGAGATTGTTCCATTAACGAAGGGGAAAATGGTTGCTATCTTAAGAGAGGATCATCCTCTCTGTAAGAAGGACGCTCTTACAATTTGTGATTTAGAGAATGAACCGATCATATTATGTAAGGGTGGATACGAACCACCCATTATTGATATGTTTAAACAAGCAAACGTACCACTTCGGGCTGAATATGTAATTTCGACAGTTACTACAGCTTTAAATATGATTCAAGAAGGATTGGGCATTGCAATATTAGCTGAATTATCTTTAACGAATTTACCAAAAAATGTGCAAACGAGAGAATTGGAACCACAAGTATGGAGAGAAATTGCTTTAGCTGTTCCTTCATTAAAGGATTCTTCAATCGCTGTGCAGCTATTTATTGAAGAATTTCAATCGCTATTTGCAGAATAAAAAGAGGTGTCTCATATATCATAATGGGACACTTTTTAATTTACTTATAAAAAATCTATGAAAAGGATTGACTTATTTTTTAGTTGTAACTATAATGATTACATCGAGGTGGTGATTACGATGAAAATTAGTAGCCGCTTTTCCATAGCTGTTCATATTTTATCTATTTTGAAAAACAATCCATCTTCACTTTGTACTTCAGACTATATGGCTGAGAGTGTCAATACAAATCCAGTAGTCATTCGTAAAATCATGTCGTACTTGAAACAAGCTGGCTTTGTTTACGTAAATCGTGGACCGGGTGGCGCGGGATTACTAAAGGATTTATATGAAATCACATTGTTAGATGTGTATCATGCAGTGAACGTAGTCGAAGAAGACAAGCTATTTCATATTCACGAGCAACCGAATCCAGATTGTCCAATTGGGGCGAATATTCAAGCGGTGTTAGAAATTATTTTAATTCAAGCACAATCCGCGATGGAAGAAGTTTTGGGAAATATTACAATGGGGCAGTTGTTTGAAACTTTGCAAGAAAAAATGAATGCTTAAATCCTATTTATATTTTTTTGTCATTAATGTAACTGATTTGATTACAACTATAAAGGTAAGGTGTAAAAGTTATGACTGTAAAAATGAAAGTATACTCAGATTTTATATGTCCGTTTTGTTTTTTAGCAAAAGGTCCATTAGATGAGGTAGCGAAAGAGAAAGATGTAGAGATTGAATGGATGCCATTTGAATTACGTCCAAGTCCATATTCAAAAATAGATCCATGGAATGAACCAGAAAAATTAGGTTCATGGGATGCTTTCATTCTTCCGACAGCGAAGAAGTTAGGAATTGATATGCGCTTGCCACGTGTTTCACCACATCCATATACACATTTAGCTTTCGAAGGATGTCAATTTGCGAAAGAACGTGGACTAGGTAATGAGTATCATCACCGCGTATTCACAGCATTTTTCCAAGAAGAGCAAAACATTGAAGATATTGATTTGTTAACAAAATTAGCGGTAGAAGTAGGACTTCCTGAGGCGGAATTTAAAGATGCTTTAGTAACTCGTAAATATAAAGAAAAGCATCAAGAAGCAATTCAACACGCATATGATGAAGCGAATATTATGGCTGTTCCAACTGTCATGATTGGAGATGAAGTCATTCAAGGGCTTGCTAGTAAAGAAACACTAGAAAGGGTCATTGATAAAGAAATTGAAAAGGATAAAACAAATTCATTTGAAGGTATGCAATGTAATACCGATGGATATTGCTAATTCGCTTGTTATGAAATAACAAAATAAATTATAAAACAAACATTTGGAGGAATTAAAATGTCAGCAACTACAACAAACTTAAAAGAAGCAATTGTGAATCGCCGTTCAATTCGTAAAGTAGCAAAAAACGATGCAATTACGAAAGAAAGAATTGAAGAAGTGTTAAAAACAGCTTTACACGCACCAACATCTTTCAATATGCAAAGTGGTCGTATGGTTGTATTAATGGATGGAGAGCATGAAAAGTTTTGGGATATTGTTAAAGAAACACTAAGAGCTCGCGTACCAGCAGAAAACTTTGAAGCGACTGTAGAAAGACTAAAAGGCTTCCATGCAGGTGTAGGAACAGTTCTATTCTTTGAAGATCAAGCAACTGTACAAAAAATGCAAGAAAATGCGCCATTATATAAAGATCAGTTCCCATTCTGGTCTCATCAAGGAAATGCGATGTTACAACATACTGTGTGGATGCTATTATCTGCTGAAGGAATTGGAGCGTCATTACAACATTACAACCCAATCGTAGATGCTGAAGTGAAAGAAACTTGGAACATTCCAGCAGAGTGGAGCTTAGTAGGTCAAATGCCATTTGGTGAACCAAACGAACAACCAGCAGAAAGAACGTTCTTGCCTACTGAAGATGTAGTGAAATTTTATTAAGAAATACAATATGTAACGAGAAGGAAGCTGTGCTTAAAAACAGCTTCCTTTTTTGTAGTGGTGTTAATTTATGTGCATTTAGGGAAGAAATATAAGAAATAATCCGGTGAGAAGGGAATTAGAAAAATGAATGATGAGAAAAAATATACAGTGGTAGGTACTGATGTTGAGGAAGTAAAGCGTTTAAATAAAAATTCAGGGTTAACGTATAATCAAGTGAAAGAAATGTTAGCAAAGCAAATGCAAAAAAGAAGTAATTAGATTGAAATCTTTCATTTTTTCATTTAGCATTTTGATTGGAGAGAGTTAAGTAAAAGGTAACTCTCTTTTTCGTGTAACGAAGCACCTTATAGAGTGGAGGAAGCAACATGAAGAAATGGGTAAAGGTAACGCTGTCTATCGCTGGAGGCATTGTCTTATTAGCGTGTGTCGGCGGATATTACGTGTATAAAAATTATTTTCCAAAGGAACCTGAGCGTATTGTATATGATAAAGAAAGAGTGCTACAACCGATACATAATCAGCTTAAAGGAATCAATATAGAAAATGTAAAAATAAAAGAAAAAGAAGTCGTAAATGCGACTGTAGATGAGCTTCAAAAAATGATTGATGATGGAAAGTTGTCATATGAAGAATTAACGAGCATTTATCTCTTTAGAATACAAGAACATGATCAAAATGGAATAACATTAAATTCTGTTACAGAGATAAATCCTAATGCGATGGAAGAAGCAAGAAAGTTAGATCAAGAGCGGGGTAGAAACAAAAATTCGAATTTATATGGTATTCCTGTCGTTGTAAAAGATAATGTACAGACGGAAAAAGTGATGCCGACTAGTGCAGGAACTTATGTATTAAAAGATTGGATTGCAGATCAAGACGCAACAATTGTGAAGCAGTTGAAAGAAGAAGGAGCATTTGTTTTAGGAAAAGCGAATATGTCTGAGTGGGCGAATTATTTATCTTTTACAATGCCAAGTGGGTATAGCGGGAAGAAAGGACAAAATTTAAACCCGTACGGTCCGATTACATTCGATACTTCAGGATCAAGTTCAGGATCTGCTACAGTAGTTGCGGCAGATTTTGCGCCGCTTGCAATTGGAACAGAAACGACGGGATCGATTGTTGCACCAGCGGCGCAGCAATCAGTAGTTGGGTTACGTCCATCTTTAGGTATGGTAAGTAGAACAGGAATTATTCCATTAGCTGAAACTCTTGATACAGCAGGACCTATGGCAAGAACAGTAAAAGATGCAGCAACGTTATTTAATGCAATGATAGGTTATGACGAAAAAGATGTTATGACAGAAAAAATGAAAGATAAAGAAAGAATTGATTATACAAAGGATTTATCAATAGATGGATTAAAAGGGAAAAAGATAGGGCTTCTTTTTTCTGTAGACCAACAAGATGAAAATAGAAAAACAGTAGCAGAAAAAATTAGAAAAGACCTTCAAGATGCAGGTGCGATATTAGCTGATAATATCCAGTTAAGTGCTGAGGGTGTAGATAATTTGCAAACATTAGAATATGAGTTCAAGCATAATGTAAACGACTATTTTTCACAGCAAAAAAATATACCGGTAAAATCGTTAGAAGAGATTATAGCGTTTAATAAAAAGGATAGTAAAAGACGAATAAAATACGGACAAACATTAATTGAGGGGTCTGAAAAATCTGCTATAACGAAAGAAGAGTTCGAAAACGTAGTACAAACGAGTCAAGCAAATGCAAAAAAAGAGCTAGATAGGTATTTAGTAGAAAAAGGTTTGGATGCTCTAGTTATGATTAATAACGATGAAATTCTTCTATCAGCTGTAGCTGGTTATCCGGAATTAGCGGTTCCTGCTGGATATGATAAAAATGGAGAACCAATCGGTGTAGTGTTTGTAGGGAAACAGTTTGGTGAAAGAGAGCTTTTCAATATGGGATATGCGTATGAACAGCAGTCTAAAAATAGAAAATCACCTAGTTTATAAAAAGATTATATGAAAAATAACTGGAGTCCACCGAAATATGTTGGTGGATTCCAGTTAAACGAATCTAACAATATGAAAAGAAAAAAAGGATTCTTCTCAATTAGTAAGAAAGATTGTCTATAGGAGTTCATAAAATGTAATAGATTCAATTTCCATCCATTGGAGGGGGAGGTTAATTCTTAATGAATGAAGTAAAGAGTTTTTTTCGAAGTAGAGGGTTTCAACGGTTTCTCGTTTTAATAATAGTAGCGCTTGTATTATATGCATTAAAAAGTATGATCAATTTAATATTAATTACGTTTATACTGACGTTTTTAATGGATCGATTTCAACGTTTTATTTCAAGGGAATTGAAAGTAAACCGGAAAATTGTTATTGCATGTTTGTATATAATACTAGTTTCCTTTATAGGCACAACGTTATATAAATATTTACCTGTGCTGACGATACAAATTTCACAATTAATTTATCAATTTAAACTATTTTTTCAAAATCCACCTGATAATGAAATCGTTAAATATGTACTTTCGACAATTAATGGGATGGAAGTATCAAAATATATAGAACAAGGTGTAGATGTTATATATCAATCAATAGCAAATATAGGGAAGGTAAGTTTACAAATATTATTATCTCTAATTTTAAGCTTATTTTTCTTATTAGAAAAAGAGCGTATTATTACATTTACATCTAAGTTTAAAGATAGTAAGTTAAAAATCTTTTATGAGGAAATTGCATATTTTGGTGAAAGATTTGCAAGATCGTTCGGAAAAGTAATTGAAGCTCAGTTTTTAATTGCCGTTGTAAATTGTATTCTTACTGTCATTGCATTAATTGTTTTAGGATTTCCACAGCTACTTGTATTAGCTGTTATGGTTTTCTTACTAGGGTTGATTCCTGTTGCAGGTGTGATTATTTCTTTGTTTCCACTTTGTATCATTGCTTACAACGTAGGCGGGGTTATGTACGTAGTATACATACTCGTGTTCATAACAGTAATCCACGCTCTTGAAAGTTATTTTTTAAATCCGAAGTTTATGTCTGCAAAAACAAATTTACCAATCTTTTATACATTTATGATTCTCATCTTCTCAGAGCATTTCCTCGGAATATGGGGGCTTATTATCGGGATACCAATCTTTATCTTTTTATTAGATGTACTTGATATAAATAATGAGGATGCGACTAAAAAATAAGAAATGATAGAAAATCATTAAAAGGTCATAGGGGATAATTAAGATAAAAAAGCAATCCAAAATAAATTGGATTGCTTTTTTATCTTAATTAAAGAACCGGAGCCATTGTTTCTTTTAATACTTGAACAGAGTGATCGAATTTTAATTCTTCTTCTTCACTTAATTCAACCTCTAAAATTTCACGAACACCGCCGCGATTTAAAACAGCAGGCACCCCGATATAAACATCTTTTTGACCATATTGACCTTCTAAGTAAGCTGATACAGTTAATACACTATTTTCGTCGTTTAAAATTGCTTTTGTAACACGTAGAAGTGACATACCGATACCATAATAAGTTGCGCCTTTACGCTCAATAATATGGTAAGCTGCATCACGGACGTTTATGAAAATTTTGTCTAAATCTTCTTGATTATACGTGTTGTCTTTTTCAAGCAGTGTTTGTAGTTTTTGGATACCAACGGAAACATGACTCCAAACAGGAAGTTCAGTATCGCCGTGTTCTCCGATAATATAAGCGTGAATGTTGTGTGGACCAATATCGAAGTACTCACCTAACATATAGCGGAAACGAGCAGAATCAAGCGTTGTACCAGAACCGATTACACGTTCTTTCGGTAAACCAGATTCTTTCCAAGTTACGTAAGTTAAAATATCTACAGGGTTTGTTGCGATTAAGAAGATGCCATCAAATCCGCTATCCATAATACTGCGAACGATTTGTTTAAAGATTTTAGCGTTTTTCTCAACTAAATCTAAACGTGTTTCGCCTGGTTTTTGTGGTAATCCAGCTGTAATAACTACAAGGTCAGCATCTTTACAATCTTCGTAGCTGCCTTTCCATACTCTAGTTGGAGCTGGTGCGAATGGAACAGCATGACTTAAATCCATTGCCTCCCCTTCAGCTTTTGCCTCATTTACATCGACTAAAACAAATTCTTCAGCTACGGCTTGGTTAATCATGCAGTAAGCATAACTACATCCAACTGCTCCTGTTCCTACTAATACAACACGGTTAATACCTTTTTTCATTTCAAAATTCCTCGCAATTTCATTGATTTTATTATGTAAGATAATACGTCTTACTTCTATAGAGTCATATCTAGTTTATTACATTTTATAAAAGATATTCAAGTATTTGAAAATGTATCCGTGCAAATCCGCGAACAAAACATAGGAATTCAGTGAACCGAATATAATTCAGTAAAATCCTTTGTAAAAGGGGAAATGGCATGGGGAACCCATTAGCAATGGAAGAAATGCTTCATATTATTCATGCAGGGCTTGTCAAAAAGAATAACCCAAAACGGATTACGATTGCAGGTGCAGGGATTTCTGGATTAGTTGCAGGTTCTTTATTAAAAGAGGCTGGGCACGAAGTAACGATTATAGAAGCAAATAACAGAATAGGTGGCAGGGTGTATACGATTCGGGAACCATTTAGTGTGGGTTTATATTTTAATGCGGGACCGATGAGAATCCCTGACACCCATAAGTTAACCTTAGCGTATATTCATAAATTTAAACTACCTTTAAACCTTTTTATAAATAAAACTTTTGCAGATATCATTTATACGAATAACATTCAAACGAGATTGAATGTGTTTGAAAATGATCCAAGTGTACTTGAATATCCGGTTTTGGATAAAGAAAGAGGAAAAACGGCAGAAGAGCTAATGATTGAGGTATTAGAACCAATACTAAATTATATTAAGAAGGATCCTGATAAAAACTGGCTTATCGTTGAAAAAAAGTATAAAACGTATTCGCTTGGTTTATTTTTAATGGAGTATTATTCAGATGGTGCAATAGATATGATTGGGGTACTTCTTGATATGGAAGCTTATATGGGAATGTCCTTAATTGAAGTATTACGTGAAATGATTTTCTTTACTTCAACGACAAAATATTATGAAATAACTGGTGGAATGGATAAGTTATCGAATGCATTCTTACCACAATTAAGAGAACATATTTTAATGCCATATAAGGTTGATAAAATTATACAAGAAGATAATAAAGTAATGTTACAAGGAAATCATGAACAAACGTTAGAGCAATTTACAATAACAAGTGATTTTGCTATTATTACAATTCCATTTTCAGCGTTAAGATTTGTAGAAGTTCAGCCATACTATTTATTCTCTTATTTTAAAAAAAGAGCAATTCGTGAATTAAATTATATTGCTGCAACTAAAATTGCAATAGAGTTTAAAAGTAGATTTTGGGAGAAAGCGGGACAGTGTGGCGGTAAATCTATTACTGATTTACCGATACGGTTTACATACTATCCGAGTTATGGCATTCATACTCCAGGACCAGCTATCGTAATAGCAAGTTATACGTGGGCAGATGAGGCGTTAACATGGGATAGTCTCCCGCAAAGAGATCGTATTCGTTACGCATTAAAAAATTTAGCGGAAATATACGGTGACATCGTCTATAGTGAGTTTGTCACTGGAACATCTTTTAGCTGGAGTAAAAATCCGTATTCTTGCGGTGCATTTACAGCTTTCGAACCAGGCCAAGAGCTCGAGTTATTTCCGTATATTACACCACCATCTGGAAAAGTACATTTTGCAGGAGAGCATACGACATTAACACATGGATGGATGCAAGGGGCAATTGAGTCTGGAGTAAGAGTTGCATATGAAGTAAATGAACAGTGAATCTCTTATATTTACAAATGGTCATTCTTTTAATAAAATGATAAATATAAATCGTAATTATTACGCTTTGAATACATTTGAAGTAAAGAAATGGATGGTCGGTTGAATGAATAAAGTGGAGATTCATATATTAGGTGGTTTTTTAGGTAGTGGAAAATCAACATTATTACAAAATTTATTGTTAGCAGAGAAAAAGAAGAATAGAAAAGTTGCAGTATTAATGAATGAAATTGGTGAATACTCGGTAGATACAGATATTATTGGAAAAGAGAATGTTTTAAGAGAACTTCTTAAAGGCTGTATTTGTTGTACGTTAAAAGAAGAGCTTGAAATACAATTACATTCGTTATACCAACAAGAAAGACCAGATGTCATTTATATAGAAACGACAGGTGTTGCGCATCCAATTGAAGTGTTAGACGCGTGTGTCTCGCCAATTTTAGCTCCTTTCCTGGAAGTGAAATCAATTGTAGTCGTTTTAGATGCAGTAAGGTGGTTAAACAAAAGTATATTAAGTGCAAATGTACAACAGCTATTGCATGAGCAACTGAAATTTGGTAGTCACATTCTTGTTAATAAAGCAGATTTACTAACAGATGAAGATAAGAACATAGTACTTGAAGAAGTAAAGACAATAAATGATCATGCGAAAATGTATGAGACAAAGTATTGTAATATATCTTTAAAAGATATAGAAGAAGCAGAATTTCCAAATGATGAGGAACATGAGACACTACACGTTAAACAGCATTTACATATACAAACGATGACGTATCAATTTACGAAACCGATTGATCAAGACAAATTATATGAATGGCTTTCGAATTTACCAGATAGTATTTATCGAGTGAAAGGCTTTGTGAAATTCCATGGAGATAAATACCCTCACCTATTCCAATATTCGTTCGGAGTACCGACTTTACTGGAACAAGATTTCGGTTTCCCAACAAACTTAGTAGTAATTGGAGAAGGAATAGATAAGAAACGATTGGCTGAAGGGTTAGAGAAAGTAGAACTTAACTCTAATTAAGGTGAAAAGACTAACTTAAAAAATAAGTTAGTCTTTTTGTATGGCCATTACTAAAATGAAACAGTATTTTCAATTGGATTGCAGAATATATATTGATTGTATGTCCGTTTCCATTACATAGGAAGGTGATTATATATTTGTGCCGAATGTAGAGGGTACTACAAGAGTTTTCCATTATCTATCGTATTAGTTAGTCATGATTACGGACAGGGGATTTTGGCGTGTTTGATTCTATCAGAAAGTAAAGTATGGGGAGGATCACAATGTCGATGAAAAAACGTAAGTGGCTAAAGACAATGTTTACTGGTTGTGTTTTAGGTTCGTTATTAATAACGGCAGCTTGTTCAGGAAAGAAAACAAGTACAGAAGATGAAAAAACGATTAAGGTAGGAGTCCTTGCTTCTTTAACAGGACCGCTAGAATCGTATGGAAAACAAACAGTGAACGGATTTGAATTAGGGTTAGACTATGCAACTGGTGGGACTGGGAAAGTAGATGGGAAAAAGATTAAGTTTGTTGTAGAAGATACAGAAACGAAAGCGGATGTAGCAGTGAAGAAAGCTACGAAGTTATTAGAAGAAGAGAAAGTTGATTTTTTAGTTGGATCGTCTAGTTCAAGTGATACGTTAGCGGTTTTACCACTGGCAGAAGAATATGAAAAGATTATGGTTGTAGAACCGGCAGTTGCGGATAGTATTACCGGGAAGAACTGGAATAAATATATTTTTAGAACTGGAAGAAGTTCCTCACAAGATGCGATTGCAGGAGCAGCAGCAATTGCGAAAAAAGATGTAAAGATTGCGACATTTGCCCCAGATAACGCTTTTGGTCGTGAAGGGATTGCTGCATTTAAAGCGGGTGCGAAAAAATTAGGTGCGAACATTGTGAATGAGCAATACGCGGATACAAATTCAACAGATTTTACAGCGAATATTCAAAATATCATTAGTTCAAAACCAGATTATTTATTTATCGTTTGGGCAGGGGCAAATTCACCTTGGAAACAGTTGAAAGATATGAATGTGGAAGCGCAAGGTATTAAAATTTCTACAGGTGCGCCAGATATACCAGCATTAAAAACAATGGATGCATTAGTAGGTATGCAAGGTTTTTCTGTATATTATCACACACTTCCAAAAAATAAAGTGAATGATTGGCTAGTTGAAGAGCATAAAAAACGTTTTAATGGTGCAGTGCCAGATTTGTTTACAGCGGGAGGAATGTCAGCAGCAATTTCTATTGTAGAAGCCTTAAAGAAAACAAAAGGTGATACAGATGTAGATACCTTGATTAAGAAAATGGAAGGAATGGAATTTGATACACCAAAAGGAAAGATGAAGTTTAGAGAGAAGGATCACCAAGCGATGCAGACACTGTATTCTATCACATTGAAAAAGCAAGACGGTGTTGATTATCCGGTGCCAGTGTTAGAGCGAGAATTAACGATGAAAGAAACAGAACCACCAGTTCAAAATAAATAGACTGAATTTTCTGTTGTTTTTGTATAAAGAGGGGGGACCCTCTTTATACATATTTCTTTCATACTCACGGCTTTAAAGGGAGGGGATTTCGTGACACATTTGTTAGAGACGAAAAATCTTAGCGTATCTTTTGGTGAAGATCATGTTATTAAAGATGTAAATTTAACTGTCCAAAAAGGAAAACTCATTTCTATTATCGGGCCAAATGGTGCGGGGAAGACAACATTATTTAATTTACTAAGTGGACAGATTTCACCCACAACAGGTGAAGTGTATTTTAAAGGGCAAGATATTACAAAACTATCGATTTCAGATCGAACACGCTTAGGAATCGGTCGCTCTTTTCAGCTTACAAACATATTCCCAGAATTAACGGTACTTGAAAATGTCCGTTTAAGTGTTCAATCATTCGTACAAGATTACTATAGTTTTTTCCCGAGTCCAGCAAAATTAAAGCAACAAGTTGGAGAGGCGAGACGTTTCTTAAAAACAGTATTACTTCACGAGAAAGAGAACGTATTAGCGAAAGATTTAGCACATGGAGAGAAAAGAAAGCTAGAACTTGCGATGTTATTAGCTTTAAAAACGGATGTGTTATTACTTGATGAGCCGACGGCAGGTATTTCGGTTGAGGAAGTCCCTGCTATATTACAAGTGATTGAAAATATTAAGAAACATCCAGAGAGCACAATTGTACTTATCGAACACAAAATGGATATGATACTAGGTTTGTCAGATCATCTTATCGTTTTATTTCATGGAGAGTTATTGGCTGAAGGATTGCCAGAAGAAATTATAAAAGATGAGCGTGTACAAAGTGCTTATTTAGGGGGATTATATAGTGGCACTATTACAAGTGAATAATATAGAAACGTATTTAGATCAGTTTCATATTTTGCAAGGAGTATCTCTTACTGTTGAGAAAGGGACGATTACTGTACTGTTTGGTAGAAACGGGGCAGGGAAAACAACGACATTACGCTCAGTTATGGGGTTTCACCGGATTGCAGATGGTGAAATTTATTATGATAGTGCAAAAGTAAGTGGATTACCTACACATTTAATTTCAAGGAAAGGAATAGGGTATGTACCAGAAAATCAAGGTATTTTTCATGATTTGACAGTAGAAGAAACATTCGCTCTTGCTAGGGGGAAAGGTGAAGAAGTAGAAGGGAAAATAGAGTGGATGCTGGAACTATTTCCGGATTTAAAGCAGTTTTGGAATAAGAAAAGTGGGCTCTTGAGCGGAGGGCAAAAGCAAATGTTGGCTATTTCAAGAGCGTTTATTAATAGTGATGGATTATTACTTATTGATGAACCGAGCAAAGGGCTATCCCCGATAATGGTGGAGAAATTAATGGTAGCTATTTTGAAGATGAAAGAGAAAACAACAGTTTTACTTGT
Source organism: Bacillus sp. FSL K6-0268 (assembly GCF_038005425.1). NCBI lineage: Bacteria > Bacillati > Bacillota > Bacilli > Caryophanales > Bacillaceae > Bacillus > Bacillus sp. FSL K6-0268. The sequence continues at coordinate 1,474,470 of NZ_JBBOTF010000001.1, read as the reverse complement.
TGAGCAAAATTTTATGATGGCTAGTCAAATTGGCGATTATTTTTACATTATGGATAACGGACGAATTGTTCATAACGGTTTTATGAATGAATTAAAAAAGGATAAGGAAATGTGTCATAAATATTTAGGAATCTCTTAACATGAACCCGAGGTGAAAAGGATGGATGTGTTAATAAATTTATTTGTAAATGGGATTTCAACAGGGATGCTCATTTTTTTGTTAGCATCAGGTCTTTCACTTATTTTCGGTCTAATGAGCGTTTTAAACTTTGCACACGGTGGTTTATTTGCGTGGGGAGCATTTACAGGTGTTTGGTTATTTAATATGACAGGAAGTTATATATTAGCTTTAGTTGGAGCAGTAGCTATGGGAATGTTCCTAGGATTTATTTTAGAAAGGTTTCTTATTAGACCAGTATATGGAAATCATGTTCGACAGCTGCTCGTTACGCTTGGAGGAATGCTCGTTCTTAGTGAGTGTATTAAAATATTTTGGGGGCCAAACCCTATTAGTGCAAAATTACCGTTATGGTTACAAGGAAGTTTTACATCCGGAGGTATTATATTAATTAAATATCGTCTATTTGTTATTTTGATTGGGATAATTATTTACATTGCACTACTATTATTACTCAAAAAGACGAAGATAGGTCTTATGATCCGTGCTGGTGTAATGGATAAAGAAATGGTTCAAGCGCTTGGTATTAATGTAAAAGCGATATTTTCTTTCGTCTTTTTATTAGGAGCAGGGATGGCAGCTTTGGGAGGATTCTTATTAGCACCGTATTCGGGCGTTATTTTCGCCGAGATGGGCATGCAGTATGCAATTTTAGCATTTATAGTAGTAATTATCGGTGGATTAGGAAGCGTACAAGGTTCAGCTATTGCTTCTTTAATTGTCGGATTAGCTGGTGCTTTTACAGCGTATTTTATACCAGATTTATCACTTGCAATTAATATGTTAATGTTACTATTTTTCTTAATAGTGAAGCCAACTGGACTTGTTGGTGAAAAGGGGTGAAATGGTGAACAACACATCGAACCGAATTAAAGTATACTCCGGAGTATGTATGCTCATTTGTTTAAGTGTATTTCCGTTCGTAAATGATTCACGGAGCCTGTTAATTTTGTTCACTCAAATCTTCATCTTTGCTATTTTTGCAATGAGTTTTGATGTATTGCTTGGGTATACAGGAATTGTATCGTTCGGTCATTGTATGTTCTTTGGGATAGGAGCATATGGGGTAGCGCTTTTATTTGATCGACAAGGCGTATCAATAACGAACTTTTTAATTGGAATAGTAGCTGCAATTATCGTTTCAGCAATCGTTAGTTATATAATTGGTTTGCTTTCTTTACGATTGAAAAGTCATTTTTATGCAATGTTAACACTTGCTATTTCACAGTTGTTTTTCGTACTTGCTGAAAAATGGCGTGGGCTTACTCACGGAGGAGATGGTTTTACATTTGGGGTACCAGAAATATTCCGTGATCGTTTTACTTTTTATTATGTATCACTTGTATGTTTATGCTTCATTTTTATTCTATTACGTCTTTTTACAAAGTCTTCTATTGGGAAAGTATTAAAGGCAATTTCACAAAATGAACAACGTGTTGAAGCACTTGGATATAAAGTCCTCCATTATAAAATAATCGCAAGTGTAGTCGCAGGAATAGTAGCTGCAATTAGCGGTGGTTTATTTGTTATTACATTACGCTTTGTCAATACGACTGTATTTTCAATTGAAATGACACTAAATGCACTCTTAATGACAATGATTGGAGGAGTCGGAACATTAATTGGAGCTATTGCTGGGTCTGGGATTATTGAATCACTAAAATATTATTTATCAGAACTAGCGACGGAATATCCGATTTTTGAAAGATGGACGATTATTCTAGGTTTATTGTATATTATCGTGCTACTCGTTTTTCCGAAAGGATTGGTTGGGACGGTTAAGAAATTGAAGAGTTTTAAAAGGAATAAAAAGGAGAAAAGTACAGAAGTGGAGCAAAACGTGTGAAAAATCAATTGTATACAAAATAAAAATCCCTCTTGTATATTCGTTAAAGAGGGATTTTTATTTTGAAAAAAGTTTGTAATCAAAGTCATTTTATTAATCAAATAGTTCATCAGGGATATGCTTGATAAAGGTTTGATTCGTAAAAAAATGAACAGCTAAATTCTCAAGGGGAACATCTTCAATTATTACTAATGTATCATTTTTAATCGGTAAAAAAGCTATTCCTTTTCCATCAGCAATAAACTCTTCCATAAGCGAATAAGAATCCAACTGTTGAAGTTGTCGCTGAGATAGATTGTTTTCTTTTAGAAATTGTATTGTCTTATTCCTAAAAGGGCACTTTTTGTCATTGCTAACGAAGAAAATTTCTTTTGAATAATCAATGGTACATTTTTCTTTCGCTTTTAATAAGCCTACAGAAATTGAGGTTGTGAACACTTTTTTAAACGATGCGTCAGGATAATCCTCATAAGTTATGACCATATCAACTTTTTGTTGCTGCAGTAATTTTTGCAAATGACTACTACTTTCTACATATATTTGATAATTTCTGAAATTTACTTTAATACGCTTACTTAAATAATTTGTCAAAATAGATTGTGACGTCGCTATTATATAAGAAGAACCACTCGTTTTAATTTCATCTTTTACTTCTTCTAATAGAGTTAATATTTTATTCGTGTAATCTAATAAAATGTCACCAGCAGGTAACAAGGAAACACCTTTGTTATCTCTATGTAGTAAAGGCGTTTCTAATTCTTGTTCTAATTTTTTGATTCGCTCAGTTACGTTCGGTTGAACATATCCTAACTCTTTAGCAGCTTTACTAATAGAACCCTCACTGGCCACAGTTTTGAATATAATAAGATCATTTATTTCCATGTATCTCAGCCCCTTATGCACTATCATTATAAATGATACCAAACATAATTTATACCTATTTTACGTTAGCCGCTTATCGATTTATCATAATGTATATAAGATTGAAAGCGAGTGATAAACATGATTGGAATGCAATATAAGGTCATTTTTCCAAAGGATTATGACATGGAAATTATTAAGAAAAGGGTAAAGGATAATGGCTATAAAACTGATGGTTTCCAAGAACTAAATTTTAAAGCTTATTTAATTACGGAAACGGAGAAAGACGGGAATTTTTATAACTGCTATGCACCTTTATATATTTGGAATGGTCATGAAGGGATGAATAAATTTATCTTTGAAGGGTATTACGATAACATTTTACAATCTTTTGGATGGCAACAAATACATATAGGTGTTCCATTAGTGGTTAATCTAAGTGATGGATTTAAGAAAAGTAGATATGTTGTTGAATATGCAGGAAGTATTTCTCAAAGTAAAACGTTGATTGGGACTCAATTAAACACGATAAATGAAAATGTACAAAACAATGAAAAGTGTTTAGGGAATGTAATCGTTTATAATCCGGATAAATGGGGATACAGTAGGTTTGAGTTTTATGAAGAGAAGCCTGAAATGGTAACAAATAAAGGTGTTACAGTATATGAGATTTTGCACATTTCACGATGAAAACTTGTTGAAATTAAATTAAGAAAAAGGAATGAAAATGTATGCCTTTTGTGAACGTTTATTATCATGAAAATATATTAAATAAAGAAGAGCTGAAAAAGATAGGTGAATGTATTCATCTGTCATTAATTGAACATTTTAACATCCCTGAAAATGATTTTTTTCAAATGTTTTTACCTTATCAACAAAATCACTTTTTATATAATCCATATTATTTATTAGAAAGAGGAGAAAAGAGAACGGAGAATATGATTTATGTTTCTATTACATGTGGACCGGAAAGAACGATAAAACAAAAAAGGAATTTATATCAGTCGATATCCTTGAAGGTTTCTAAATGCTCGGGGATAAAAAGTGCAGATATTTTTATTACGCTAAATGAGACATCTGCTGAAAATTGGTCATTTGGTCAAGGATTGGCACAATTGGTAAAAGTGAAGGGTGAGTGAAATGATGAATGAATCAATTGAATATTGTATTCAAGAGAAAATGAGAGAAAAGGCACCTGCATTTGCTCATTATAGTGAAGAGATATTGTTTGAGGAAGTGTGGCGGGATGATACTTTAACATTAAGAGAAAGAAGTTTATGTACAGTGTCGGCATTAATCAGTCTTGGTCATACAGAACAATTATTATTTCATTTGCAGTTGGCCAAACAAAATGGAATTGCAGAAAATGAAATGATTGCATTAATAACGCATATGGCTTTTTATGTTGGCTGGCCCAAAGCAGTAACAGCTTTAAATATAGTAATGAATGAAATGAAAAGTTAAGAATAATGATAAGTAAGAATTCATGTTTATATGAATTCTTACTTATCATTATTTATGCAATACTCTATCGCTATATTTATTACATTTTATCTTGCTTTTTTATCACTTGCGTAGTAAATTGATAGTAAGATGAACGCTAGGAAGTGATGAAACATGCGTGATAATACGATAGGATCATTAATATGGTTACGTTTAATACGATTTACGAACCAAAGTAATCAAATGTCAAATGAGTTTTTAAAACGTTTTGATTTAACGACAGCTCAATTTGATGTGCTTTTGCAAATACGTACGTATCAACCACTAACACAAATGGAGTTAGCTGAAAAGGTAACTGTTACACAAGGTGGCATTTCTCGAATGTTAACTCGTCTTGAAAAAGAAGGATATATTGTACGAAAACAAGATTGGAAAACGAAAACAATTAGTCTTACAGAGCAAGGAGAAGCAGCTTTAGAGAGAGCCTTGCCAGAGCAACTTGCATTTCAATCTTCGTTTTTTGATGATGTATTAAATGAAGAAGAGCAGAAAATATTATACGAGCTGATGACGAAAGTTCATAAACATAGTGAAAAAAAAGAATTACCGCAAGAGTAATTTTTTTTACCTTATCAATTGACTAATCAAGTGATGAGATAGGTAATACGGAGATATACTTGACTTACCAACGTTTTTAGAAGAGAAACTAATATTACTTCATTAAAGGAGAGAGTAACTATGGAAAAATACCGTATAGATACAAGAAAAGGAATTGAGTTTGGATTATATTCAATTGGTGATCATGTTTTAAATCCACATAATGGGGAGAAAATTACGCCAGAGAAAAGAATTCACGAACTAATTGAAACAGCTAAGTTAGCAGATGAGGCAGGGCTTGATGTGTTTGCTGTAGGTGAAAGTCATCAAACGCATTTTACAACGCAAGCTCATACAGTTATTTTAGGTGCGGTCGCGCAAGCTACGAAAAATATAAAAATTGCAAGTTCCGCAACGATATTAAGTACATCTGACCCAGTTCGAGTATATGAGGATTTCGCTACCATTGACTTGATTTCTAATGGTCGTGCTGAAATCGTAGCTGGTCGTGGATCTCGTATTGGAGGATATAGTTTACTTGGTTATGACGTGAATGATTATGAAGAATTATTTGAAGAGAAGATGGATCTTTTATTAAAAATTAATAACGAGGAACATGTAACATGGAATGGACAGTTCAGAGCACCGCTCGCACATGCATCGGTTATTCCAAGAGCGAAAAATAATAACTTACCAATTTGGCGTGCAGTTGGAGGTCCACCAGCTAGTGCAATTAAAGCAGGACGTGCAGGTGTGCCAATGATGATAACAACACTTGGTGGTCCAGCAATTAACTTTAAAGTGTCAGTAGATGCTTACCGCGAGGCTGCTCAGCAAAGTGGATTTGATCCAGCTAGTTTACCAGTTGCGACAACGAGTTTATTTTATACGGCAAAAAATTCACAAGATGCACTTAGTGAATATTATCCTCACATTAATGCTGGTATGCTTACACTGCGCGGTGGTGGGTATCCGAAACAGCAATTTACAAATGCAATAGATTACCGTGATGCTTTAATGGTTGGTAGCCCACAACAAATCATTGAGAAAATGCTTTACCAATATGAATTGTTTGGCCAACAACGCTTTATGGCACAAATTGATTTTGGCGGTGTACCATTTGATAAAATTGAGAAAAATATTGAATTAATTGCTACTGAAATATTACCAGCCGTTAGAAAACATACAGCAAAATAAATAAAAAAACTGGGAGTCTAATTGACTCTCAGTTTTTTATTTGTTATGGAAAAATGACAAAAAAATGAACTTTTAGTCGAGGGAGAGGGAAGTTGTTTTCTATTTTTGAATAACATTATTTCGAGTTTGAATTTTGAAAATACATTTTTCTCTTGACAAAAAATAAGCATTTATCGAGGGTAGTTTCGAGGACATTTTTTCGGTTGAAAGTCAAGTGTATGAAGAAAAAACGATTGTTTTATAGATATAAAAGTAAGAAGTATATTGAAAAAACACATTTTGCTAATGAAAAAAATCTGATTCAAAAAATGACAAAAGACATATTTCAGACAAAATGATGTCAATAATACGTCAAAAATAACCTGAATTTACTATGCAGGTATATTATACAATTCGATTAACGAATAAAACACTACAGAAATAGTGAAAAGGTAAAAATTAGCATTGCAATAGTTTGAAAAACTGAAACTTCATATTTTTCGACAATACATACAAAATGTTTTTGTCTTTTCGTATTTCTTAATAATTGAGTTTGATAAGATTGCTCAATTAACTTTTATTATAAAAACTATGAAGGAAGTGATTTTAGTATGGAAACGCTCGAATTGGCACGAATACAGTTCGCATCAACAACGATTTTCCATTACTTTTTTGTTCCGCTGTCAATTGGTTTAGCTTTTATTATTGCGATCATGCAAACGTTGTATGTGGTAAAAGGGCAAGAAGTATATAAGAAGATGGCAAAGTTTTGGACGCAATTATTCCTTATTAACTTTGCAGTAGGTGTAGTAACAGGTATTTTACAAGAATTTCAGTTTGGTATGAACTGGTCAACGTATTCACGTTTTGTAGGTGATGTATTTGGTCCCTCGCTTGCAATTGAAGGATTACTGGCATTTTTCATTGAGTCTACATTCCTAGGTTTATGGGTATTCGGTGAGGATAAATTACCGAAGCGAATTCACTTAATGTGTATTTGGCTCCTTTCAATTGGAACGATGTTATCAGCATTCTGGATTTTAACTGCAAGTGCATTTATGCAGTCACCTGTCGGGTATGAAATGGCAGCTGATGGTCGTGCACAAATGAATGATTTCTTAGCCATTATTCAAAACCCACAACTATGGGTACAATTCCCGCATACAATTACAGCAGCAATTGCAACAGGTGCATTCTTTATTGCGGGTGTAAGTGCATGGAAAATTACAAAAGGACAAGAAACTGTAGTATTTAAAAAATCTTTCCGCATTTCTATCATTGTTGGAACAATTACAACGGCGCTTGTATTATTCTTCGGTCATGCACAAGCGCAACAATTAATTAAGACACATCCAATGAAGATGGCGGCAGCTGAAGCACTATGGAATACAAGTGAGGATCCAGCGCCATTTACAGTATTTTCGAAAATTGATACAGAGAAGAAAGAAAATTCGTTTGAAATTCAAATCCCTTATATGCTAAGTCTATTATCGTATGATAAGTTTAGCGGTCAAGTTGAAGGGATGAATCAAATTCAAAAACAATATGAAGAAAAATATGGACCTGGGGATTATATTCCTCCAGTGCATACAATGTTTTGGAGTTTTAGAGCGATGGTAATGAGTGGAACATTCATGCTTCTTCTAGGAGCTTACGGATGGTTCTTATCAAGAAAAGATCGTTTAGCTGAAAAAACGTGGTATTTAAAATTAATGGTGTATGCAATTTCTCTTCCATTCATCGGTAATACAGTAGGGTGGATTATGACTGAAATGGGTCGTCAACCTTGGGTTGTATTTGGTGTAATGAAAACAGAAGATGCTGTATCACCAAATGTAACATTCGGTGAAGTATTATTCTCACTTATTTCATTCACATCAATGTATTTAATTATGGGTGGAATTTGTGTGTACTTATTTGTTCGTACCATTAAGGGCCACACGAATAAGAAAACGAAAAAGGATTATCAAAGCCATGATCCATTTGATAAGGAGGAAGAGTATGTTATCTCTTAATGAGTTATGGTTTTTAGTTATTGCAATCTTATTTGTTGGATTCTTCGTACTGGAAGGTTTCGACTTTGGGGTAGGAATGGTTTCGAGGTTTTTAGGAAAGAATGATTTTGAAAAACGAGTTTACTTAAATACAATAGGACCGTTCTGGCACGCGAATGAAGTATGGCTTGTTTGTGCTGGTGGAGCCATGTTTGCGGCATTTCCGCACTGGTATGCAACTTTATTTAGTGGTTTTTATATTCCGTTTATGCTTCTTGCTTTAATTTTAAGAGGTGTTTCCTTTAAATTTCGTGCGAAAATAGATAATCATAAATGGAAGAGTGCGTGGGATTGGGGGATGTTTATTGGAAGTATGTTACCTCCTATCCTTTGGGGAGTTGCGATTGCAAACTTTATGGTAGGTGTACCTATTGATGAGAGTAAAAATGTTGTAGGTGGATTCCTGCAATTACTTCATCCATTTGCGTTACTTGGGGGAGTAATGTTTCTCCTACTATGTATTGTTCACGGATTACAATTTCTTACGATACGTACAACTGGTAAATTGAGAGAACGTGCACGAATTGCTGCAATAAAAATTGCACCATTTTCATTAATTACACTTCTTGTTTTTGCTGGTGTGGGGTTATGGAAAACCGACATTTTCACTGCTCATGGAACAGAATGGATTATGGTACCAATCGGAGCTTTTGTAGCACTATTAGTGTCCACTTTATTAAATAAAAGAAGAAGAGATGGTTGGGCTTTCTTTATGACGAGTTTAACAATCATTTTACTAAGTGCGAGTGTATTTATCGGTATGTTCCCACGTGTTATGATTAGCTCTTTAGGAGCAATGAATGATTTGACAATTTACAACGCAGCATCAGGAGCTTATGCATTAAAACTTATGACTTACTTTGCGATTGCTATTTTGCCTTTCGTTATCGGAAGTCAAATATGGAGTTATTATGTATTTAGACAACCTGTTAAGTCAGACAACGATTTGGAGTACTAATGAAAAGAAAAAGAGGACTTCCGTCTTATCCCGGTAGCCGTATTTTATATGTAGCGTTAACGATTATTAGTATTTTAGAAGCTTTTAGTATTATTGCGCAAACAATCTTTTTAGCACGAGCTATTACGTTTTTATTTCATGGAGAGACAGTACAAACAATATTAAGTGAAATTGTTTATTTTGGTATCGCGTTTGCAGCGCGTCACATAGTAGTTCGAACATCACAAATATTAGTGGAACGTTTTGCCGAAAAAACAGGGTCGTTACTAAGAAAACAATTGATAGAGGCATATTTCACATTAGGTCCAAGGTATGTTCAAACGGTTGGAACTGGTCATCTGGTTACCTTATCAATTGAGGGGATTGAGAAATTTAAAACATATATTGAATTAACGATTCCTAAAATGATTAGAAGCAGTATCGTTCCAGGTCTAATTGTACTATATGTTTTTACGCTAGATATTGAGTCTGGAATCATTTTAGTTGTAACGATTCCTATCGTGATCATATTTATGATTCTTCTCGGATTAGCAGCGCAAAAAATGGCAGATAGTCAGTATGAGATATATCGTGTACTTTCGAACCATTTTGTAGATACGTTAAAAGGTTTAGAAACATTAAAGTATTTAGGGAAAAGTGAACAGCACGAAGGAAAGATTGAAAAAGTAAGTAAAAGATATAGAAAAGCAACGATGCGTACTTTGCGAGTTGCTTTTCTTTCTTCTTTTGCATTAGATTTCTTTACGAGTTTATCAATCGCGTTTGTGGCAGTTGGATTAGGGATACGCTTAATAGATGGAACGATTATACTATTACCAGCCCTTACAATTTTGATTTTAGCTCCGGAATATTTTCTGCCGATTAAACAAGTGGGAGCAAATTATCATGCGACATTAGATGGACAAATTGCGATGGAGCAAATAGAAGAGATTTTGCAACAACAAAAAGGAATAGAAAAGAAAGATTTAAATGAAGATATAGTATGGAATGCCTCTAGTAGCTTGAAATTACAAGATATCAAAGTTAATAATACTGAATCTGAGAAGGCTATATTAGAAAGGATTAATTTTACTTGGGAAGGTAACGGTGCTATTGGTGTTATTGGTGAAAGTGGTGCGGGGAAATCGACGTTAATCGACGTATTAGCCGGGTTTTTATCTCCTTCGAGTGGAAAGATGTTAGTAAATGGTCTAGAAGTTGATGGATCTACTCGTGAAGATTGGCAAAAAAATATTGCTTACATTCCGCAGCAACCTTATATTTTTCCGCTTTCATTAAAGGATAACATTCGTTTTTATGAAACAAAAGCAACAGATGAAGAAGTTGAAAGAGTTATTAATGAAGTCGGCCTTCGTTCACTCGTTACATCACTTCCAAATGGGATGCACGAAAGAATTGGGGAAGGTGGACGTATGCTAAGTGGCGGACAAGAACAGCGTGTTGCTATGGCGCGTGCACTTTTAAGTAAAAAACCAATCATTTTATTAGATGAGCCTACGGCACATCTTGATATTGAAACCGAATTTGAAATAAAGCAAGCGATGTTACGTCTATTTAATGGAAAGTTAGTATTTTTAGCAACTCACCGTCTACATTGGATGAAACAAATGGACCATATCCTTATTTTAAATAAAGGGGAAATGAAAGAAAGTGGGACGTATGAAGAACTTTTAGAGAGTGAGACATTACATTTTCATAGGGAAGAGAGGGGAGAGAAATGAGTAACTGGGTTAAACCTTATATAAAACAAAATAAAGGTAGAATGACTTTAACTATTTTCCTTGGTCTTCTTGGAGTTAGTTCAGGAGCGATGTTACTTTTTATTTCAGGTTATTTAATCTCAAAATCTGCCCTTAGACCAGAAAATGTAATGGCTGTATATGTTCCTATTGTTGCAACAAGAGCGTTTAGTATAGGGCAAGCTGTGTTTCATTATATAGAGCGCTTAGTCGGACATGATGTCGTACTACGTATATTAGAAAAAATGAGAACGAAGCTATATAGAATAGTAGAACCACAGGCGTTATTTTTCCGTTCTCGATTTCAAACGGGTGATATGTTAGGAGTGTTATCCGAAGATATAGAGCATTTGCAAAACCTATATTTACGTACAATATTTCCTAGTATATTAGCGCTAGTTGTTTATAGTATCTTCGTACTTGTTATCGGTGCATTTGACCTTGTGTTTGCACTTATTGTAGGTTGTATGTTAGCTATTATCGTGTTTCTTCTTCCATTTGTATCATTACTTTTGATGAAGAAACACCATGTTACTTTAAAGCAAGGCAGAAGCCGTTTGTATCAACAACTGACGGATGCTGTTTTTGGATTATCTGATTGGCAGGCAAGTGGTCGTAAAGGTGAATTTATTAATGAGTATGTAAAACAAAATGATCAGTTGTTAAAAATCGAAAAGAGAGTGAAACGCTGGTATCATATTCGGGACAGTATCATTCAATCAGTAGTAGGTATTGTAGTTATTTCGATGATTATATGGACTGGAAATGAAGCGGCAAGTGAGCAAATTGCTCCTACAGTTATCGCAGCTTTCGTATTAATGACTTTATCTGTAACGAATGCGCTTATTCCTATTGCAGATGCCATCGATCGAATCCCGTCGTATGTAGAATCTACCCATCGTCTTAATGGCGTAGAAAGTGATATTGTTTTACATGATAAAATGGATTTGTATGGAGATAATGATTACGTTGAACCAAGACATGTAGATATTGAACTGAATCACGTATCGTATAGTTATCCAGATAGTAATGAGATTGTATTAAAAGACGTATCATTACAAATAAAAGCAGGGAAGAAAATTGCTATTTTAGGCAGAAGTGGGACAGGGAAATCTACTTTACTAAAATTGTTAACAGGGGCGTTAAGCCCAGTAAACGGCCAAGTTGTATTGAATGGTGAACGAGCTCATACGAATCTTTTATCTAAATATATTTCTGTATTAAATCAAAAGCCCCATTTGTTTGATACGACAATTGGAAATAATGTACGAATTGGCAAACCAGAGGCGACGGATGAAGAGATATGGAAAGCTTTAGAGAAAGCACAATTAGCTTCACATATTACTTCTCTTCCGGACGGATTACAAACAAAAATGCATGAAATGGGAAAGCGGTTTTCTGGTGGTGAAAGACAAAGGGTTGCTTTTGCTAGAACTCTTATGCAAGAAACACCCATCATTGTACTTGATGAACCGACTATCGGTTTAGATCCGAAAACAGAATTGTCTTTAATTGAAACAATGTTTTCTGCAACGGAAGAAAAGACGGTTATTTGGATTACGCACCATCTTGTAGGAATAGAACATGTAGACGAAGTTATATTCCTTGATCGTGGCCAAATTGTCATGCAAGGTAGTCATAAACAACTTCTGAAAGAAAATGAAAAGTATCGTAAACTTTATGAGTTAGATAAAGGAATATGATTTGAATAAGCAATAATTGTAAAAATAGCTACGCCTAATGGTGGAGCTATTTTTTTGTTAGATTGCAGGTGTATATGATTGTTACGAATTAAAAATGAATTTCATATTATACATATAATGGAGGGGATGTACATGAAGGAGCAGTATAAAATCATTGTTTTAAGTGATGAATTATCCGGGGAGAGGATTCGAAATACATTAGACAAAAATAAATGTAAAACAATAGTTCATGTTGTAGACGTTTCAGATGTTGTTCGAATAGAAAATTCTTTTCAATATATAGTCATTTGGAGAGTGGAAGCAGAAAAACTTACAAATGACTTGATAAATAGGGGCGTGCAAAGTTCAAAAATTATTAATTTAACAAAATACATGTATGAATGGAAGGATAAATTAATTTCTATCTATCAAATAAATCCAGAGCTTATGTCTTTATACATTTCTATGAAAAAAGCAAAGAGTGATCCGACGTATGAATTGTTTGCTACCGGTTTGTCTTATCCACATTGTGGCATAAGTACGGAGCTCCTCTCAAAAAAGTCAATAAAATTAACACTTCCATCGCAAGATCTATACTATGATTATTTAATAGCGTCACAACTTCTATCAAACACTCATTCATTTCAATATTGTTTAATAGGAATAGCCTATTTTTCATTTTTCTTTGATATGTCGTTATCATCTGAATCATATAGAATTCACAAAGTATATTATCCATTGTTTCAAGATGGTCATCATACTGTAGTTCATTCTCCTCTACCCACTGATGGATTCTCACATCTAAATACTCCGAAACCACTTCTTTCTATTTTTAATTTGCATTTTGAATATATTTTATTAGATGAACTAAAAGATGAATCATTGGTACTGCCTTGGATAAATGCTGAATGGAATACTACTCCTCTTTACATTCCTTTTGAAGAACACGGGAAAATAAGAGCAGCTTCACACGCTAAATTGGCGTATCCTCATACTTTAGTTGAAAATAAAATGATTTTTAAGAAATATTTAGAATTACTATTAAAAAACGATATAAAGCCATTAATTGTTGTATTCCCTGTTACTTCACATTATTTCAATTGTAGTAGTAAGAAATTAAAAGAAGATTTTTATAAAGTTATAAATGAGTTTCAAACTCAATATTCTTTTCAAATCATAGATCTATTTGATTCGCCATTATTTTGTGAGGATGATTTTTATGATAGTGATCATATGAATAAAAAAGGTGCAAATAAAATGTCCGCGTTATTAAATATGTTTATTCAGGAACGAAGAGTATGATATTTTGTTTCATGTTTGCATAAAAGTATATAGGCTCCATACAGTTAAAGTAATGTGATTTTTGTGTCGCGTATATAAATAATTTGCGAAGAGGTGAGAGAGTTAAAATGAGAAATCGTATTGAAAGAATTGAAGAGGTCGTAGAGCAACTTCCGTTGGTAAGTGTGTTAATTCCTACGTATAATCGTCCTCGCTACTTTGAAAAGGCGTTATGTAGTGTGTTAGAACAAACGTACCCTAATATAGAAATTATAGTTGGAGATGACAGCACGAATGACGAAACAGAAAAGGTGTTACAAAAATATTTATGTGATCATTTAAATATTATTTATATAAAAAACACATCAACTCTCGGACAATTTGAAAATGCGCTAATGTTATTTCATGAAGCGAACGGTGAGTATATAAATTTTTTAATGGATGATGATATATTTCATGTGAATAAAATTGAAAAGATGATGAAGTATTTTTTCAATGATCTAGATAATGAAATTAAGCTAGTAACATCTCATCGTCAAGTAATTGATGATAAAGGGAAAGAACTACGACATATTTATTCAACTGTCCGTTTATTTGAAGAGGATACGATTATAGAGGGAATAGAATTAGGAAATAAGGTAATTGTGGATCAAAAAAATTATATTGGAGAACCAACAACAGTTTTATTTCGTAAAAATGAGTTACAAGAACCGTATGGGATTTTTGATAAGAGGCGGTATTTATGTAATGTAGATATAGCTTCATGGTTATCTTTATTAAGTGAAGGAAAAGCAGTATATATAGCAGAGACACTTAGTTACTTTCGATTACATCCAGATCAACAGTTAAATGAATCTAATAAAATGATGGATGGGTTAGAAGATTTTTCACACAGTATTATAGCGGGAGAAAAATATGGTTTCTTATCCAACGAAAAAGATTTAGACAAAGCGATAACTAATTTTCTAGATTATGCAAGAAGGATAGTTCCATCATCGATATTATATACATTAGACTATTACCAAAAAATTAGAGGAAAGAAAATAAATATAGAAAAGAAAAAACAGCATATAAATAATAATTCTTCTTTACCGAAAGTAAGTATACTTATTCCTGCATACAATAGACCTTATTACTTGGAATTAGCGCTCAACAGTGCTCTGAATCAAACATATGAAAATATAGAAATTATTATTTCTGACGACAGTACAAATAATGAAGTCAATGTTATGATTCAACCGTACTTACGTGAATATGAGTGTATTACATATGTTGAAAATGAAACGCCATTAGTTGCTGAAAACTTTAATAAGTGTATAGAACTTGCGAATGGGGATTATATAAACTTTTTATTAGATGATGACTTATTTCATCATGAAAAGATCGAGAGAATGATGAAATACTTTTTGGCATTAGAAAACATTTCATTTGTGACGTCATATCGTGAACTGATTGATGAGAATGGAGAGATATTACCACCTTCAACATTGAATATGAAAATCGCGAAAGAAACAACACTTTTTGAAGGAAAAGAATTAGGGAATTATATGTTAAAAAACTTAAAAAATATAGTTGGTGAGCCGACAACTGTTTTGTTTAATCGGGATTTGTTTGAAGGTAAGTTTGGGTATTTTAAAGGAAAGGCTTATTCTGCTATTAATGATATTGCAACTTGGATAGATATGATGAGAAAAGGAAAAGTAGTTTATATACAAGAACCTCTTAGTTATTTTAGACAACATAGTGGACAAAATCAAAAACAAATGCATTTTATGTTAATGACAATTGAAGAGTGGATTGAATTAATTATAGATGCATATAATAGTGGATTTTTAAGTTCTGAAAGTGAGTATAAAGAGAGTTTATCTTATTGTTTAGAAAATGCGGGATTTATAGTTAAGGATGCAGTAAGAAACGGCGAAATAGATCAAATTTATAATGAAAAGATAAAAAAAGGGTTACACAAATTAGTTGCTCACATGTTTGAGAAAGAATTCTGTTATTGTCAATATTGCAATCAACAATTTGAAAAATTTTCACCTTGGCCAGCACATTATGATTTTCCGAAATATAAATTTGAGATGTGGAATAAAGATACAGGGATATGTCCAGTTTGTAATTCGATGGATCGTGAAAGATTGTATCGTACATACATTGAAACGGAAACAGACTTGTTAAATAGAAACTATACTATGCTTCATATTGCACCTGAAGCGAAGTTAAGAGATTGGTTTAACGAGTATAAAAATATTACGTACGTATGTGGTGACTTAGAACCAAAGGATCCATTAATGAAGGAAATTGATGTTACAAGGATTACATATGATAGTAATACCTTTGATGTAATATTATGTAGCCATGTGTTAGAACACGTTCCTGATGATGACAAAGCAATGCGAGAGTTATATAGAGTGTTAAAGCCAAATGGATGGGGAATTATTCAAGTACCAATCGTAATGAATGTAGATTTTATTGTAGAGAATGAATTAATTGTAACACCACAATTGAGGAAATTAGCTTTTGGTCAAGAAGATCATGTGAGAATTTATAATCAATCGGGATTTATTCAACGATTAATGAATGCAGGATTTAAGGTGGAATTATATAACATAGCGGAAAAACAAGGAATGAAAAGTGCTAGGAGATTTGGATTATCTGAAACGGATATGCTCTATATTGTCCGAAAATGATAGGAAGGAATAGATAGATATGGAGAATATTCCTTTTTTACGTGCTTCAACTGTACCTGTAATTGAGTATTTGGACGAATTGAAGGAAATTGATACATCTCACATATATACGAATTATGGACCTATAAATCAACGTTTTGAGGAAACAATTATGTCGGTATTTTTTCAAAACAGGGGAGCTGTTACAACAGTAGCAAACGCAACGTTAGGGTTAATGGCGGCTATTCAACTAAAGAAAAGAAGAAAGGGAAAGTATGCTCTCATGCCTAGCTTTACATTCCCTGCGACTGCCTTAGCCGCTATTTGGTGTGGATTGGAACCTTATTTTATTGATATTTCAATCGATGATTGGTATATGGATAAAACCGTACTTTTGGATAAGATAGAAGAATTAAAAGAAGAGGTTGCGATTGTTGTCCCGTACGCAACTTTTGGATCATGGATGGACTTAGAAGAATATGAAGAATTAGAGAAAATCGGGGTTCCGGTTGTCGTAGATGCGGCACCGGGATTTGGATTAATGAATAGTGGTATGCATTACGGTCAGGATTTTAGTGGAATGATCGTATATAGCTTTCATGCAACAAAGCCTTTCGGAATTGGTGAAGGAGGGCTCATATATAGTAAAAACGAAGAAGATATACAACGTATTAAAAGAATGGGGAATTTCGGATTTGATAAAAATCGTGAATGCACGATGATGGGGTTTAATTGTAAAATGTCTGAATACGCAGCAGCTATTGGGATAGCGACTATAAAAAGATGGGATCAAAAATTAAAAGAACGCACCCGTATTTCTGAATGGTATAAACAGTTATTGCAAAGTACTGGGTTAATGAAAAAAGGGTGGGAAGTCCAAAAGACAGAAGCGGTTATTCATCAATTTATGCCTATCATTTGTCCAGAAGAAGTTCACAACATACAAGTAATAGAAGAACTGAAAAAACAGAAAATAGAAGCTAGATTATACTTTTCACCATCTTGCCACCAACAAGTTCTTTTTAGAAAATATAAGTCTACAGATTTAACAAAAACGAATAAAATAGCAAAACGAATTGTAAGTTTACCTTTATGGGAAGGAATGACGAAAGAACTAGTAGAGCAAATTGTAATCTGTTTAGAGCAGAAGGTGGTGTTGGTAGATGAATAGTTTTTATAGTCAAGAAGAACTAAAGAAAATTGGATTTTTATCTGTTGGGAAAAATGTATTGGTTAGTAAAAAAGCAAGTATATATAATCCGGGTGCTATATCAGTTGGCAATAATGTAAGAATTGATGACTTTTGCATTTTAAGTGGCAAAATCACAATTGGAAGTTATTCGCACATCTCGGCGTATACAGCGTTATATGGAGGGGAAATTGGGATTGAAATGCATGACTTTGCAAACATTTCAGCTAAAACAATCGTATATGCAGTACTTGATGATTTCAGTGGAAATACATTAATGGGGCCAACCGTCCCGAATCAATATAGGAATGTGAAAGTAGGAAAAGTTATTTTTAAAAAACATGTGATTATTGGTGCTAATTCTATTATTTTTCCAAATGTAACTGTAGGAGAAGGTACGGCAGTCGGCGCGATGAGTATGGTAAAAGAGAGTTTAGATGATTGGTATATTTACGCTGGAGTTCCCGTAAGGAAAGTAAAACCTCGTCAAAAAAAGATGCTAGAGTTGGAAATTGATTTTTTAAAAAGCATTCATTCTTAATAAAAAAGAATGAATGCTTTTTATTTTTATCCCGCTATTTGCCGGGCAGTAAGACTTCACCTCAAAATTCAGCGAAAGCAAAGAAATTAGGTGGGAGCTGATTAAAGTTTCACTTTATGATAGAGCAGAGTGTATCTTAACTTATTATGTTTTAAATTTTGCTGACCAAGGCAATACTGAGCCATAGTGAATGTAAAGTTGGAGGGCGAGCGTATATGTTTGATGAGGATGGGATTGTTTTAATTATGGAACCAGCTGATGAAAGAAACTTGAGGAGATTTATTTTTTCAGTGCCACAGTCAGTGTATGAAAAGAAGGGGATTACATTACACTATGGAGCAGCTATAGGACAAGGATATATGGATATAATTGAAGATATTATAAGCGTACATATAGAAATAGATGTTGTAACAATAATAGGGCATGTAAGAGTATAAATAGCTATTTGAAAAAAGGTTGTAAGCAATTTAGCTAGAAGTTATGATAGAGAAAATTATAGACAATTATAAAGACGAAGGGAGTCTGAAATGAAAATAAAATCAATTTTATTAGTATTTATAGTTTCAATTGGTTTAATGGGATGTTCAATAGTGGAGGAAGGAAAGAACTCGATAGATTATGCTCAAAAGGCGACAGACTATGTAAATGAAATAAGCGCGTTTGCAAATGAAGCACCGGCACTAGCAGAGAAAGCTATTAACGATGGGACAGCTCGAAAAGAATTAGAAACGAAGCTGAATGAAATTAAACAAGATATACCAGCTTTCAATGAATTAACGCCACCAGATGTAGCGAAGGATCTTCATCAACAAATCGTTGGATATAATGAAAAGCTAAATTCGTTAATTGATACGTCTATGAAAAAGATAGAGGAAGGAAAAATGGACGTAGAGCAATTTAAAAACTCAGAGCTCATGCAGACGATAGATCAAGTTCGTGATTTGAAAGATAAGGTGCAAAATTTAGGTCAATAACAAAAAGCTCCGTTTGTAACAAACGGAGCTTTTTGTTATTGGATACAATAAACGATTACACCAACGATAATAATCATGTTGCCGATGAGTTTACGTTTCGTTATTTTTTCCCCTAGGAAATACCAACCGAAAATTAATATGATGATATAACTTAAGGATTCTAATGCTGATGCTTGTTTTAATTCCATGCCCTTCATGGCGATTACATTTAATCCAGCATTAAGTACAAATAAAGAGTAACCGATAATAACATAAGGATTCACATATTCTTTTATTCTAGAATCGTATTGTTGTAAAGTAGCTTTTTTTAATAATATTTGTGAGTAATTTGCTAAAATTATCCCGAAAATAAACAATAGCATATAACTATTCATCTTTTGTCACCACCACAATTCCGACGATAATAATAGCTGCACCAAGTAAATGATTCCACTGAATTGTATCTCCAAATAGAAATACTGACCAAAGCATTGACCATAGTATAATAATCCCTCGATGTGAATATGCTTTTGAAATTTCGAAATGTTTAATTACTTGTTGCCATAAAATTGCATATCCGAATAAAAGTATAACTAGTCCGAAATAAGCAACAAAAAATGAGATTGAAGCAATTGGAAATTGAGCTGCCCATTTCATGTAAACCATAATGATAGAATATATCAAAAAAGCTACATGTAAAAATACATAATTTTTAATAGTTGGTTTCATTTATTCACTCTCTTTTACATATAAATATCTATTTATATCTGTTTTTTTAAATGATAGATATAGAAATATATTTTGTTTAATCTTTCACATTCCAAATTATATAGTATCATGGCTTTTATTGTAAAACAATAGAAGCCATGCATTCATTTTTTCCAAGATTCTACAATATGTATCGTTTTATTTGTTGCATCCAACTCTACTTGAACACCGAAAGGTATAGTAATCATTGGATGTGTATGACAACAATCGAAGTCAGCTAGAAAAGGAATTCTTTGATTTTGAAGTACTTCCAACAGTATTTCAAAAGGTTTTCGATTTGTACCACAATCATCAAATTGCTCATGTTTTCCAAGAATGATACCTGAAATTTTATCAAATACACCGTTAATTTTAAGGAATGAAAAGCTTCTTTCGATAGTAGCTGCATCTTTTGAACTGTCCTCAATAAAGAGAATATCGCCTTCTTGAATATGTGGCATATAGGGGCTAGCCCAAATTCCTTGTATCGTGTTTAAATTCCCGCCAATAATACGCCCAGTAGCTTTTCCGTCAATTACTGAAATCCAATTGTTTGGTCGAAGTTCTTTCTCCTTCGTCTTTTCTTCCCAATTAATAAATTCATCTGACCAAAATAATGGTTGTTTTATATGATAAGGAAGAGATTGATCATGTAGTAAAGTTTCTGCAAAATATTTGTATGTGCAGTTAACAAAAGGTTCAAATTCGCCAAAGGAAGGGACGAGAGCGGGCCCATAAAATGTAGGGATTCCTGTTTTAGCATAAATTCCTAGTAATAAAGCAGTTGCATCTGAATATCCAATCATTATTTTAGGGTTATTTAGAAAAGCATCATAATCAATATAAGGTAATATTGAATTTGAATTCATCCCACCAATTGTTGACATAATACAAGAAATATTAGGGTTTCTTATCAAGGCATTTAGTTCATCAGCACGCTCTTGTATACTACCAGAACGATAAAAATCATATCGACCTGTTAATGAACCTTCTAATATACGAAACCCTTTCTGTTGTAAGTAAGATTTTGCTCGTTCAAATCTTTTTGGAGAAGTGTAGGTTACTGGTGAAGAAGGGGAGTAGATCCCAATTGTGTCTCCATATTTTAATGATTTTGGAAGTAGCATTTGTATGAATCCCTTCTATTAAATAGTTTATTTACAAGATTTTATTGTTGAATATTCTTATATTTCAGTATTATAAGTGTAACATAAACAAATTAAAATAATAATTACTGTATATGAATAAATATACTTTTTACCTTGACTGTATAAAGGAATTGTTGTTAAGGTTAAATGTGAGTGTATAAAAGGTTTGCTAAAGGAGTTTTGAAATGAATCGGTTAAAATGGGGAAGGATGACAGTCCTATTAGTCATTATATTAGGGATATGTTGGTTCTTATTCCAAGGAAATCAAAAGAGCGTAGCGAATGTAGAAGGACAACCTTTGCAAGTGGCAGAACTACCTAAAGCAGGATTTACTGAAAAAGTAGTCCCGCCAAAGTACATCCCACCAGAAATTAACGCAAAAGCGGCTATGATTATCGATGCGAGTGATGGAGATATTATTTATCAATATAATGAAAATGAAGCTTTTGCACCGGCTAGTATGTCTAAGATGATGACAGCGTATCTCCTACTAGAGAGTATACATAACGGGAAAGTTCGCTGGGAAGATCCAGTTAAAATGAGTGCGAAGGCGGCACAAACAGAGGGAGCGAGAATCCCAGTACAAGTTAATGACACATTAACTGTTAAAGATTTATATCATGCATTAATGATTGAGTCAGCTAATAATTCAGCTGTGGCTTTAGCAGAACATATGGCAAAATCGGAGAAAGATTTCGTTCAGCTTATGGATGCAAAAGCGAAACAGTTAAAAATGTCGGAACATGCTAAATTTGCAAATGCTTCTGGATTACAAGAGCCAGATGGAAGTGAAACAAAAATGACGGCTGCTGATGTAGCACAATTGGCGTATCATCTTATAAAAGATTATCCGGAAATATTAGAAGTGACTCACTTGCGTCAAAGTCAGCTAGCATTTAATAATATTAATGTTATAAGCACAAACGACATGTTAAACAAAAATAATAAAAGTTTATATATAGAAGGAATGGACGGACTAAAAACAGGATTTACAGATAGTGCAGGATATTGTTTTACTGGGACTGCCAAGCAAGGTGATAACAGAATTATTACAGTAGTCATGGGGACCTCAAGTAAAACAAAACGTTTTACAGAGACGAATAAGTTAATGTCGTATGCATTTGGATTAGTTAATTAAGTAAGTAAAATACCAATCTAGATCGCTACATAAGTAAGGCTGTTTGTTGTTACTAATTTTAGATAACAATAAACAGTCTTTTTATTTTAACTTTAAAAAGGAAAAAGATTCTAAATACAAGTGTTATCATTTGAGTTTATTTGTTGCTGTGATATTATAAAGTTATAAGCTTATTAATAATAAGTTTGAGGGGCGTAATATGATGTATACATATGAAATAGCCTCAATTGAAAATTGGAGGGAATTATGATGGCAAAAGATTTTTACTCAGCAATTGAAGACAGAAGATCTATTTATGCAATTAGTAAAGAGCAAGTAGTTTCTGATGAGAAAATTCAAGAAGTGATTTATCATGCTGTAAAACATACACCTTCAGCTTTTAATTCTCAAAGTGCTCGTGTTGTTGTTTTATTAGGAGAACAACATGATAAATTATGGGATATTACGAAAGAAACGTTAAGAAAAATTGTACCTGAAAATAACTTTGCACCTACTGAAGAAAAAATGAATGCATTTAAAAGTGGTTATGGGACGGTTTTATATTTTGAAGACAGTGAAGTAGTGGAAGGCCTTCAAGCAAACTTTGCATTATATAAAGATAATTTCCCAACTTGGTCTCAGCAATCATCAGGAATGTTACAATTTGCAATTTGGACAGCTTTAGAAATTGAAGGGTTTGGTGCTACGTTACAGCATTACAATCCGCTAATTGATGAAAAAGTGAGAAAAGAGTGGGATATCCCAGGGAATTGGAAACTAACTGCGCAAATGCCATTTGGTAAACCGGTAGTACAGGCTGGTGAAAAAGAATTCCAACCGTTAGAAAACCGTGTGAAAATTTATAAATAATTTGATAAAAGGTGAACAGGAATATAACCTGTTCACCTTTTATAAGTAGTAAGGGTTTTTTTGTTCGGCATTTTTCATCTGATTCTTTAATTCATTTTTACGTGTTACAATGGCTGATACTTTTTGTAATGTTATCATTGAAACGAATTGAATAAAAGCATAGTATAGCTCTATATTTTTTTGTATTGGATCATCTATTATATTTCTCACAAATATGCCTCCTCTTTTTATTCAAATAAAACTCCGCATTAATGGGCAACCCGAGTGGTGAGGGTTAATAATTAGCGGAGGATGTATAAACCCCTTACTGATTAAAGTTTCATTTTATAAGGGAATGAAACTTTAATCAGTTCGCTAAAATTCTTTTTTATTAAGATATGTATATAATACTATAAACATCCTATAAATTCCATTATCGGAAAAAGAGAACAGTTGATATAGTGTGTGTTTTCTTTAAAGGAGAAATGACTTTTGTGAAATAAATCTTACAATTCGTCAAATTATTTCAAAATTGTAGATAGTATAGAAAATTAGTTTTCTAAAAATATTATACTATTGATAAATAGAGTGATTTTTGTCATGATGAAAGTATACTTCATTTAAGGAGCTTTATAAGGAAATACATACTTTAGTTTGTATTAGGTTAATAGAATTTTTTGTAATAGATAGAAAAGGGATATTTTATATTAAAATATTAAATAGAATGTCGAATTTTCATGCGATATATAAGAAATTTGAAAAAACCATTGCAAAAACACTATATTTAATGATAAAGTTCACATGAAGTTCACACGGATTTCACTTTGTTCATTTAAAATGAACTCTGTGTGAAAAATAAAACTCTTGCTAAAAAATGGAACTGGATGAATATTTTACTTTGATAATATTGTAAAGTATTAAAGGTTTAAGTTTTTTTTAAGAGGATAGTAGGGAAAGGAAGTAAAGACAACTTATGAAAAAAGTAATTGCAGGTTTAGCAGCAGCTTCTGTAGCTGGCGTTGCAGTTCCAGGAATGGATTCTGCTCATGCACAAGTTTCAAATGAAGCGCTAAAAGAAATTAATGGACAAACTCAAACTCAAACTCAAACTCAAACGACTGTAACTGAAACAAAAACTGTAGAAACAACTTCTGAATTAAAATACACAGTAACTGCTGATGTATTAAATGTTCGTTCAGGTGCTGGTACAGGACATAACGTTATTTCTAAAGTGAAATCAGGTCAAGTGCTACAAGTAGTTGGACAAGAAAATGGTTGGTTCAAAGTAAACGTAAATGGTCAAACAGGTTATGTAAGTGGTGACTTCGTAACGACTGGTGGCAAAACAGGAACGACTGTTCAACAAGGAACAGGTACTTACACAGTAAACGTTTCTTCACTTAACGTACGTACAGGCCCAAGTACATCTCATACAGTATTAGGTTCTGTAAACAAAGGTAAAACAGTACAAGTTGTAGGTGAAGTACAAGATTGGTTTAAAATCAACTTCAATGGTGGAACTGGATACGTAAGCAAAGACTTCGTAACAAAAGGTGGTTCTGCTGTATCTAACGAAACACAACAACCAACTACAAACAACAATACTACAACAGTTCAAACTGGTGGTTCTTATGTTGTTAACACTGGTGCTTTAAAAGTACGTACAGGCCCAGCTACATACAACGCTGTAATCGGTGGAGTAACAAATGGTAAAGTACTAAACGTTACTGGTGCTGAAAATGGCTGGTACAAAATTAACCATAACGGCCGCACAGGTTACGTAAGTGCAGACTTCGTTAAGTTTGTAAAAGGCGGAGTAAACAACGTTACAAATAACGTTCAAAAACCAACAACAGGTGGAGATACATCTTCAATCGTTGGATTCGCTAGATCTTTAGATCATTCAAAATATGTATTCGGTGGTGAAACTCCTGATGGTTTCGATTGCAGTGGATTCATTCACTACGTATTAAATCAAACTGGTCATAAAGGCGCTCGTCAAACAGTTGCTGGATACTGGAGCTCTAAAACAAAAACTAGCAATCCACAACCAGGTGATTTAGTATACTTCTCTAATACTTATAAAAAAGGTCTTTCTCACATGGGTATTTATTTAGGAAATGGTCAGTTCATTAGTGCGGAGAATGACCAAGTTGGTGTAAGAATTAGTTCAATTAATAACTCTTACTGGGCTAAACATCTAACTGGTTACACAAAAGCATACTAAGAAAAAGTAGTTTATATACTTTTCGTATAGAGAAAAGGCTTTCCAAGGAAACTTGGGAAGCCTTTTTATAGTTGAATGAATTGGAAGTTTAATAGTTTTTATTTTAACTTTCCATTTAAAAATCGATCATATAAGTCGTGGAAATAGTTAGGACGAAATAAGTTAGCTGCATGTCCTGCTAAAGGTATTTCCTTGTATAGAACGTTAGGTAAAATAGATTTCAAATCAAATAGACAAGATTTATAGAGATGATCATGCTCTCCCATTACCCATAGTATAGGGTGAGGAAGTGATTTTAATTTAGACTTTAAATCGAATTCTAACCGATGTCGTAATGACTGGGCAATAATGGATGAATGTAATTGTAATCCGAAACGGTAGTAAATATTTCTTGAAATGACTGCAAACGGATTTGATTTTAGTATACCACTTGGAAAAATAGTATTTGCGTATTGAGAGAGCCATTTAGAGTATTCATCTCCTCGTTTCTCCCAAAATTTTTGGAATACGTTATATAAGCGAGAAGGATTATTGTAATGTCCTCCAATATGACAAATACTTAATACTTTTTCTGGATGCATTTGTGCAAAAATTGTAGAGATGTAACAGCCGTAACTTAGCGCACAAATATGAGCTTTTTTAATACCTTCTTGTTCATATAAGTTTAATAATTGATCTACGAGGCGCTGTAATGAAAAGTCGATTGCTTCTCCTTTATCATCACCGTGACCTAATAAGTCATAAGTTATAATGTTGTAGGAGGCAGAAAATCGTTTTTGCTCCTTTTTGAAGGCGCGACGATTGCCAACTAATCCATGAATAAAAATAATTGTTTCCTTTTCAGAATGTATATTTGTTTGCAAAAAGGATACTCCTTTCACTAACTGGAGATTTATATCGTGTTGTAAATTATTTATCTATAATTTACATAGAATAATATTAAGTACCAGGTAATAATATCAGATGTTTATATCTGTTGTAAAGATGAGTTTTTATGTATATTTTGTAAAAATAGAAAAAGTGTGTTTACATTCAGTTTACATTTGTATCGTATTCTAATTTTAGAAAGAACAGTTTGGTTTAACACGAGGAGATGAACAGGAATGGAAGTTAGAAATGAAATGAAGAAAAAAGGGAGCTGGAGGCAGTTTTTACGCCTTATTCAAGATACAAATCCTCCGAAAGGAATTTTAATTTTTGCGTTATTAATGAGTTTGCTTTCTACGGGAGCGAGTTTATTTATTCCTATGCTGACAAAAGGATTAGTAGATAATTTTTCGCTTTCTTCAATTAGTGCAGGACAAATTGTTGGGTTAGTTGCTTTCTTTGTAATGCAAACTATTGCGGCAGGGTTGTCTATATATTTACTAAATTATATTGGGCAGAAGATTGTAGCGGGACTAAGAGAACGTTTGTGGAAAAAGGTACTTATCTTGCCGGTATCTTATTACGATCAAAATAGAACAGGTGATACCATTAGCCGTATGACGAATGATACAGGTGTTGTGAAAACGTTAATTTCTGAGCATTTGTCAAACTTATTAACAGGTGGTATTTCAATTGTTGGATCGTTAATTGTATTATTTGTGTTAGATTGGAAAATGACTGCGTTACTTTTAACGGTTATTCCGTTGTCTGTATTAATTTTAGTTCCACTTGGACGAAAAATGTATAAGATTTCAAAAGCGCTTCAAGATGAAACGGCATCTTTTACAAGCGTGTTAACGCAAGTGTTATCAGAAATTCGTTTAGTGAAATCTTCAAATACAGAAAAAAGAGAATATGAAACGGGTAATACAGGTATACAAAAGTTATTACAATTTGGTTTGAAAGAAGGAAAAGTGCAAGCATTAATTTCGCCAGTTATGTCGTTTGTTTTAATGGCACTACTTGTTATTATCGTAGGATATGGCGGGATGAGAGTTTCTAGCGGTGCATTAACAACTGGTGAACTTGTAGCGTTTATTTTGTATTTAGTTCAAATTATAATGCCGATGAGTCAATTATCTATGTTCTTTACACAATTTCAAAAGGCAATTGGTGCAACGGAAAGAATTAGTACGATTTTAGAATATAAAGTAGAAGATCATGAAACTGGTGTGAAAGTGACAAATGCTAAGCAGCCGATCGTTCTTGAAAATGTACATTTTGAGTATAACGAAGAAGAGCAAGTTTTGAAAAATATTGATTTCACAATTGAATCAGGAAAAGTGACAGCGATTGTAGGACCAAGTGGTAGTGGGAAAACAACGTTATTCTCATTACTGGAACGTTTTTATGAGCCAACTAGCGGTGCCATTAAATTAGGAAAAGAATCAATTACGAGTTATTCATTACAGTCATGGCGACGTCAAATCGGTTACGTATCACAAGATAGTCCGTTAATCGATGGAACGATTCGTGATAATATTTGTTACGGCGTTGAAGGCGAAGTAACGGATGAAGAAATTGAAAAAGTAGCAGCAATGGCATATGTTGATGCATTTATTCATGACTTACCAAACGGTTATGCAACAGAAGTTGGAGAACGCGGTGTGAAGCTTTCTGGTGGACAAAGACAGCGAATTGCCATTGCCCGGGCGTTACTTCGAAATCCGCAAATTCTTATGCTCGATGAGGCAACTTCAAGCTTAGATAGTAAATCTGAGTCTGTCGTTCAAAAAGCGTTAAATAACTTAATGAAAGGCAGAACAACGTTAGTGATCGCGCATAGACTTTCTACTGTTGTAGATGCAGATAAAATTATCTTTATTGAAAAAGGGAATCTTACAGGTAGTGGTACGCATGATGAATTATTACAGACGCATGATATGTATCGCGAGTTTGCAACGCAACAATTGAAAATTAAAGAGGGTGCATTATAAAATGAATCATCAGTGGGATTTTACTCCACTGATGATTCATTTTAAAAAAATATATTAGATGCTAAGTAGAAAGGAAATGGTTCCTTTGATACCTAAAATTTTAATAGTAGACGACGATCCACACATTAGGGAACTCGTTTCTGTATTTTTAGAACGAGAAGGTTTTCAAACATATGAGGCAATTGATGGAGTAGATGCACTTCGGAAAATGGATGACGTAAAAGTCGATATGGTTATTCTTGATATCATGATGCCAAATATGGATGGATTTGATGTATGTTTTGAATTAAGAAAATACTATGATATCCCGGTTCTGATGCTAACTGCCAAAGGAGAAACATCACAAAAAGTAAAAGGATTTCACCTTGGGACAGATGATTATCTTGTAAAGCCATTTGATCCTATAGAACTAGTAGTGAGAGTAAAGGCATTATTGAAACGTTACCAAATTACAGTTTCACAATCGATTCAAGTTGGAAATGTATTATTAAATCGTAAAACATTCGAAGTTACATCTGGAGAACAAACGGTTACGTTACCGTTAAAAGAATTTGAGCTGCTCTTTACTTTAGGGTCTAAATCGGGAAGAACTTGTTCGAGAGAGCAATTAATTGAAGAAATATGGGGATATGATTTTGAAGGGAATGAACGTACACTAGACGTTCATATTAATCGGTTACGTGAGAAGTTTCAAGAAGAGCAGTCGAAATTTAGTATTAAAACAATAAGAGGATTAGGGTATCGCTTAGAGGTAAGTAAATGAGAAAAGGAAAACGAATGAGTAAGTTGAAGATGCTGAAAGTATTTGGAGCGGTATTAGCGCTCTTTTCTTTTCTTACTATCATTTGGTCTATCGCATTTTATGTAGCAACTAGTATATTGAATGCTTTTGACGTAAACGTATCGCCATTTGTTGCCTTTCTAATTAGTGATATGGTCGGTTTTGTATTTATTATTCTTATTTGGACATTAATTGGAATATTAATGAGGCCAAAACGAGAGGCAATGATTTGGACTATTATTGAACCGATACAAAAAATTGCAAAAGGAGATTTCTCCGTAAAAATACGAAATGAAGAAAAGTATGATGGAGAAATTGGCGTGCTCGTAAAAAGTATAAATGATATGACAGATGAACTGAATACGATGGAGAAAATGAGACAAGAATTTGTATCGAATGTTTCTCATGAAATACAGTCACCATTAACTTCTATAAAAGGATTTGCTAGAGCACTACAAGACGATAATCTTTCTGAGAAAAAAAGAAAGCATTATCTTACCATTATTGAAACTGAAACAACGAGATTATCTAAACTAAGTCAAAACTTATTAAAGCTAACTCTTTTAGAATCAGAAGAGTATATACCAGAAAGAGTGAGTTATCGATTAGATCAGCAGTTAAAGCAAATTGTGTTAAATAGTGAACCACTCTGGGCTGAAAAAGAAATTGAGTTAGAACTAGATTTAGAAAAAGTACATGTTATTGCTGATCAAGAAAGTATGAGTCAAGTGTGGATTAATTTAATTCATAATAGTATTAAATTTACTCCAAGCGGTGGTACGATTATTATTCAGTTAAAGGAACATGAAACAGTAGTGGAAGTGCGTATCCGTGATTCAGGAATTGGTATATCTGAAGAACAGAAACAACATATTTTTGAGCGTTTTTATAAAGCGGATTCTTCACGAAATCGTGCTTATGGAGGAAGTGGCTTAGGTTTAGCTATTGTAAAAAAAGTACTCGATCTTCATCATGGGGAAATAAAAGTTGAGAGTGAGGAAGGGAATGGTACTGAATTTATTGTGTGTATTCCTAAATATAAAGAGAAATAGTGTTAGGGTGATATCTTCTAACACTATTTCTCTTTATAAATACATTTACCATTGTTGCAGCTATATTGATAAGCTCTTCCTTCGCTATTCATACGGTATGAGTAATCTGATTCTTTATCTTTCTTAAAGTCAACGTACGCTTCTGCACCGTTTTTATCATCATCTATATCAATGAATTGAACGGATCGTATAGAATAATCTTCCTTTTCACTTAATCCCTTTTCTTGCAAATTTTTATGTATACTGTCTACTAACTCGTCAAACAATGACCAGTTTAAATTAAGATTTTCAAATGACTCAGTATGTCTTCCTAAAATGCCTTCGTCTTGTATTATTTTATTATTATCGTATGTATAAGAGTATGTAAAATAGGGTTCGTCTTTATATACTACTGTTGCATAATAGCCGATATTATAAAGGGGAGTATATTTTCCGGTTATGCTTTGTATTTCTTTTTGCTTATATCCTTTTATAGTATGGAGATAGTCGCTAGTATCTTTTTCTATTACTTTATAATGTAGTGGATTACCAAATATAAAATACATAGCCAAAAATATGATACATAGTCCGACTGCAGTTAGTGATAAGAACCATTTTTTTCTTTTCATACACATACACGCTCCTATGCTGGATTTATTTTTATTTTATATGAATAATGGAAAAAACATGATACTTATAAATAAAAACTTTTTATAGTTACCTACAAGTAACCTACGCACATGAAAGTGCATCATTGCCTTTTTACATAAACATAGATACAATTTTAATATAATACATAACTGAGATGATTAAGGAGTGTTATACTTGGCAGAATTATTACAAGGCAAAAATGCTTTAATTACAGGAGCAGGTAGAGGGATTGGTCGCGCTGTCGCAATCGCATTAGCGAAAGAAGGCGTAAATGTAGGACTATTAGCTCGTTCAGAAGAAAACTTAAAAGCAGTAGCGAAAGAAGTAGAAGCAGAAGGTGTAAAAGCTGTTATTGCAACTGCTGATGTTTCTTCATACGAAGAAGTGACTACTGCGATTGAAACGTTAAAAAATGGTTTAGGATCTATCGATATTTTAATTAATAACGCTGGTATTTCTAAGTTCGGTAAGTTTTTAGAATTAGATGTTGCTGATTGGGAAAAAATCATTCAAGTAAACTTAATGGGTGTATATTATGCAACTCGTGCTGCTTTACCAAGCATGATTGAACAACAATCTGGTGATATCATTAACATTTCATCTACAGCAGGACAAAAAGGTGCACCTGTAACAAGTGCATATAGTGCTTCTAAATTTGGTGTTCTTGGTTTAACAGAATCGTTAGCGATGGAAGTTCGTAAGCATAACATTCGTGTAACGGCTTTAACACCAAGTACAGTAGCAACTGATATGGCTGTTGATTTAGGATTAACTGACGGAAATCCTGATAAAGTTATGCAAGCTGAAGATATTGCAGAATTTATCGTAGCACAGCTGAAATTAAATAAACGTACATTTATTAAATCAGCTGGACTTTGGTCTACTAATCCATAAGAATTACATTTATTAATAAAAGAAGGGATATCTATTCTGTAATGGGATAGATGTCCCTTCTTTATTTTTTGTGTTTAAGACGGAATTTTCTGTATAATCAAAAGTGAATGGTAGAAAGCATTGGAAAATTGAAAGGGGTGGTATTTGCATGATTGGAATTGAGAAATGGACGGCTGTTGATCAATATATGAGTGATGTATTAATACCGAAAGATTCTACATTAGAAGGGGTTCTTCAAACTAATGCTGCAGCTAATTTGCCAGCACATGATGTATCACCAACGCAAGGTAAGTTTTTACAACTATTAGTACAAATTCAAGGGGCCCGTAATGTTTTAGAAATTGGTACGCTAGGCGGATATAGCACGATATGGATTGCTAGAGCATTGCCATCTGGAGGCCGAGTTGTTACATTGGAAGCAAGTGAAAAACATGCAGAAATTGCACGTAGCAATATTGAGCGTGCTAATTTGACTGATAAAATTGAAATACGAACAGGATTAGCGTTAGATTCTTTACAACAAATAGAAAACGAGAAGTATGAACCGTTTGATTTTATTTTTATAGATGCTGATAAACAAAATAACCCTGCTTATTTTGAATGGGCACTAAAACTATCACGACCGGGTACTGTAATTATTGGGGATAACGTAGTACGTGAAGGAGAAGTTATTGACAATACTAGTACCGATCCTCGTGTACAAGGGATACGTCGTTTCTATGAATTAATAGCTGATGAGCCACGTGTTAGTGCTACAGCGCTTCAAACTGTCGGAAGTAAAGGATACGATGGGTTTGTAATGGCAGTAGTAAAAGAGTGATACCGTTCGAAAGTCTATTATATTTATAGTAGACTTTAGGGGAGTGAGAGATAATGAATGAAGCATCTTTCCAATACTGGGCGGAGTATTGGAAAGATGCTGAGATACCAAAAACGGTGAGTGCTTGGAAATTTGGTGATACCGCAAATCGTCTTGCTAAGCAAGTAGTTGACGGAACGAAAACGGCAACTTGTTCTGCATATCTCTTCTATGAATTAAAGAATGTACCGTTACCAACTACAGAGGACTACTCTGTTATTTTGGATTACGATGAAAATCCGGTAGCAATTGTAAAAACAATTGAAGTAACAATAGTACCTATGAATGAAATTACAGAAGAGTTTGCAATTGCTGAAGGGGATGAAAGATATAAAAAAATAGGAGGAGAGAAAATGAAAAAGAAATTTCAAAAATTATAACATGTATCTTGTACAACGCAGCTACCTCGTGGACCTCCAACATACTTGGAAATATAAGTTTATATAAAAATTGGAGGTTAGGAATAGATGAGAACTGAAAAAAAATGTTAGACTTAATTATAAATACAGCAAAAGAGGATGAAAGAATCCGAGCAGTTATCATGAATGGATCGCGTGTAAATCCAAATGTGAAAAGAGATTGTTTTCAAGACTACGATATTATGTATGTTGTACATGATATACAATCTTTTACGTCTAATCATAATTGGATTCATAGATTTGGAGAAATAATGATTGTACAAATGCCAGAAGAAATGTCATTAATTCCAGCGGACGAAGACGGGAAATTTCCGTATTTAATGCAGTTTATGGATGGAAATCGAATTGATTTAACGCTCGTTCCATTTGATTTGATAAATAAGTTCGTTGGACAAGATAGTTTAAGTAAGCTGCTTCTTGATAAAGATAATTGTATTGTTGAATTTCCACCAGCAAGCGATAAAGACTACTTAATAAAAAAGCCTACAGAAAAAGAGTTTTTAGATTGCTGTAATGAATTTTGGTGGTGTAGTACGAATGTAGGGAAAGGACTATGGAGAGAGGAACTTTCTTATGCGAAAGGGATGCTTGATGGTCCAGTACGAGATATGTTCATCGTAATGCTAGAATGGCATGTTGGTATGAAAAAAGATTTTACAGTTAATGCAGGTAAGTTTGGAAAGCATTTCGAGCAATATGTTGAAGAAGATATGTGGAAGCAATTTAAAAAGACATTTTCTAATGCAGAATACGAAAACATATGGGGCTCATTCTTTGTCATGGGTGATTTATTTAGAGAAGTGGCGAATGAAATTGCTAACACATATGGATATCAATATGCGCAAGATGATGATGATAAAGTGACGAACTATTTAAAACATGTGAAAGCTTTGCCAAAAGATAGTACATCGATTTATTAATAATATAAAGCAGTAAGACTGTCCTGTTAACGGACAGTCTTATTTGTGCTTATGAATAACAATTTCTCTAACAAAGTGCAGATGAATCACATATGAAAATTTAGGGAGGTTTTTATCATGTATTATTTTTATTCGCCAGAAATGTTCGTTCCATATCAATGGGGACTAGAACGAGATGTTTCGTATGCTTATATGCCATATAACTCATTTTATTATGGAGACTATAAAAGCTCATTACCTTACGTATATACCCCTCAAAATTATGAAGTACCAATGAAAGCATATGAGCGTGGATCATGGACACCATTTTCGTGGGTCGAAAAATATGCGTATGCATTTTCAGGTTCTTACAATAAAGCGGAAGTAGCCCTTACATTTGATGATGGGCCAGATTTAGTCTTTACGCCAAAAATATTAGATAAGTTAAAACAACATAATGTGAAAGCGACTTTCTTCCTGCTTGGTGAAAACGCAGAAAAGTATCCAAACGTAGTAAAGCGTATTGCAAATGAAGGGCATGTAATTGGTAATCATACGTATAGTCATCCGAATTTAGCAAAAGTAAATGACGTTGAGTACCATAATCAAATAATAAAAACGGAAGAAATATTAAATCGTTTAGCTGGTTACGCACCAAAGTTTATACGTCCGCCATACGGTGAAATACTTGAAAATCAATTAAAATGGGCAACAGAGCAAAATTTTATGATTGTACAGTGGAGTGTTGATACGGTTGATTGGAAAGGTGTAAGCGCTGATACGATTACAAATAATGTGTTAGGGAATTCATTTCCTGGAAGTGTCATCCTCCAGCATTCAACACCAGGTGGACATTTACAAGGATCTGTAGATGCACTAGACAAAATCATTCCGCAGTTAAAAACGAAAGGGGCACGTTTTGTAACACTTCCAAGTATGTTTCAGACATCAAAAGAAAGAAAGTGAATGTGTTATAAATTGGAAAAAATAGGGTTATGCCGTATAATGAAAGTGTAAGTTTAGGAGGGATATAATTGATTTATGCACTAGTAAACATAGGAATAAGCATATTGATTGGAATTATATTTATACTTGCGGCACTTATCCTTCAAAAAAATCCACCGACAGATATTAATGCGGCATATGGTTATCGTACGAAACGATCTATGAAAAATAAGGAATTATGGGATGCGGGTAATAGGTATAGTGCAGCAGTGATGAAGCAAAATGGATTCATCATGATGTTAATTGGGAGTGTTATTAGTATACTGTTTAGATATCCACATACAATGATAGCGATTATGGTGGTTATGCTGTTATTAATTATGCGTTTATTTATACAAGTAGAGAGTAGATTAAAAGTACTTGAGCAATAATGAAAAATAGGACTCCACGCAATATGATGCTGAGAGTCCTATTTTATTTATAAACTATTATTTTTTAATACTTCTTTTCCTTGCTCTATAACAAATTCATAGTATGCAAGATCATACGGATAAATATCTTCAAATGTTATCGTAATCGGTTTATTGTTTAGGACTGAAATCGTCGTTAAAGATGAAATCTCTCCTTTTAATAGTTGTAGAAAAGGAGTTGTATGTACTTTCATCACATCGTCTACTTCTTCACCTGGTGCGAATGGAAGTGGATTGTTGACATTGTGAAAATACATATGACAAAATTCACGATCAGTAAGATTTGAAATTTCATAATCTATTTTAAAGATGCCTTTGTATATTAAATCAGTAGTTTGAAAGGAAAGCCCCAATTCTTCTTCGATTTCACGAAGGCCACCAATTTGTACATCTTCATCATGCATAATATGTCCAGCTGAAGTAATATCCCATATACATGGAGCTTCTTTTTTATTTTTAGAGCGTAATTGGAAATATAAGAACATATCTTCATTATCTTTTTCTACAAACCAACAATGAAATGTTTCGTGCCAATCACCGTCACGATGCACTTCGTCACGTAATTTCTTCCCAAGTGTATTTCTTTCAGGATCAAATATTGTTAACCACTCTGTCATTTTAATTCCCCTTTCCTCAAATTTTATTATACAATATTTGTATTGAATTTTGGGAAAATAAAGAAAAAGGAGTGGTTATAAGTGGAGATAGAGCGTATGGAAATAAAATCGATTATTTCAACAGAGGAAGAGTTACGGAAAATATTGGGGCAACCAAGTGAGCGAGCATTGAAAAAAGTTATTTCATCATTAGACCACCATTGCATAGATTTTCTTTCTAAATCTCCTTTTCTAGTATTATCTACTGCAAATAAGTTGGGGGAGTGTGACGCCTCGCCGAGAGGAGACGCACCTGGATTTGTTTACATATTAAATAATAGTAAAATTATTATTCCGGAAAGACCAGGAAACCGCCGTATAGACTCCATTTTGAATATTATTTCCAATCCAAGTGTAGGATTAATCTTTTTTATTCCCGGTCTTGGGGAGACACTCAGAATAAATGGCCGAGCGTATATTACAAACGACGAAGAAGTTTTGAAAGAAATGCAGGCGAATGGACGTAATCCATTGCTTGGAATTGTTGTTGAAATAGAAGAGTGTTATATTCATTGTGCAAAAGCTTTTATTCGTTCTAAGATGTGGGATTCAGAATCTTGGTTAAATAAAAAAGAGTTACCTTCAGCAGCAAAAATGTTGCTGGAGCACATGCGAAAGTGAATACTTCAGAAGAAGATGTTGCACGTTCTTTAGAAGAAAGTTATACAAAAAGATTGTATTAAAAATTTTATTGATATAGTTTTGTGGAGCGGATATGTACGGGTTTTAGAATGGGGAATTTATCCCGCATTAACGGGCAGTAAGACCCCTACCTTAAAATTCAGCGTAAGTAAAGAAGTTAGGTGGGTATCAACTGCCCGTAAAAGCCCGATTGGTTCAACTAATAATCAGTGGGGATGAACAAAATCCCCACTGATTAAAGTTTCACTTTATATATGAACCGTTGATTTACAAACTGGAGAAATAACAAAATAGATAAATTGAGTGGCAGTTGCATAATGCTATTGTGAAATATAATAAAAAATTTCTTAAAAATAGTTAGTAAAAATAGGCTTGCTTTTTAAAAAGTTGATAACTATAATAAGTTAACAAATAGACATGAACGAAAAAGTAACGATAAGGACACGGAATCATTTTTACGGTTTACAGAGAGGGAAGCCAAGGGTGTGAGCTTCCTAACACGAGAAATGATTTTACCACCTTTGAACTTCAATAGTGAACGAGTAATCTAGTAATTATTGACGGAATCAGCCGTTATCTGAACTTGAGCAATCTAGGGAGAAATACGCCTAGGTTGGAACAAGGGTGGAACCACGAAAACACATTCGTCCCTTTCCTAGGGATGAGTGTGTTTTTTTATAGTTTTTGAGACCGAAAATTTAAAATAATTGAAAAATATTGTTGATTTTGCTTTTTATGCGAGTATAATGAGTTAACAAATAAACATGAACGAAAAAGTAACGATAAGGACACGGAATCATTTTTACGGTTTACAGAGAGGGAAGCCAAGGGTGTGAGCTTCCTAACACGAGAAATGATTTTACCACCTTTGAACTTCAATAGTGAACGAGTAATCTAGTAATTATTGACGGAATCAGCCGTTATCTGAACTTGAGCAATCTAGGGAGAAATACGCCTAGGTTGGAACAAGGGTGGAACCACGAAAACACATTCGTCCCTTTCCTAGGGATGAGTGTGTTTTTTATTACTTTGAAGGGAGGTGCGGTAACATGAAACTATTTATACGTATGGAAATAACCACCACCTGCATAATTAAAAAGCAGAGCAAGGTGATTGATAGAGCTAAATAATAAAATTGTAGGAGGAGATTAGAAGATGAATAACGTTATAAATGTTGGGGTATTAGGTTTAGGTACGGTCGGAAGTGGTGTTGTTCATATTTTGAAAGAACATTATAAAAAAATCGCTCTTGATACAGGATACGAAGTGAAAGCGAAAACAGTCGTTGTACGTGATTTAGAAAAAGAACGCGATGTTTGTATTGATGGAATTGCAGTAACAAGCCATGTAGATGAAGTTCTAAATGATTCGAATATTGATATTGTAGTAGAGGTAATGGGTGGAATTGAAGAAGCAAAACAGCATATTGTTAAGGCTTTACGAAATAAGAAACATGTCGTAACAGCAAATAAAGATTTAATGGCTGTATACGGTGCAGAGCTTCTCAAATTAGCGAAAGAAAATGATTGTGATCTATGTTATGAAGCAAGTGTAGCGGGTGGTATTCCAGTGTTAAGAGGATTAACTGACGGGCTAGCATCAGATCAAATTGAAAAAATAATGGGAATTGTAAATGGTACAACAAATTATATGTTAACAAAAATGAGTCAAAATGGGTGGTCTTATGAAGAGGCTTTACAGGAAGCTCAAAAATTAGGTTTTGCAGAATCGGATCCGACAGCAGATGTAGATGGACTAGATGCGGCGAGAAAGGTAGCAATTCTTGCAAACTTAGGTTTTTCGATGAATGTTTCATTAGATGATGTGCAAGTAAGAGGGATTCGAAAGGTCGAAAAAGAAGATTTACAAATGGCTGAAAAGTTAGGATTTACTATGAAGTTAATTGGTAAGGCAGAAAAACAAGGACCAGCCATTCATTTAAGTGTAGAACCGACGCTTTTACCGAGACGGCATCCATTATCGAATGTAAATAATGAATTTAATGCAGTATATGTTCATGGTCAAGCGGTAGGAGAAGTAATGTTTTACGGACCTGGAGCTGGAAAGTTGCCAACTGGTTCTGCCGTAGTAAGTGATATTATTTCCATCGTTAAAAATATGAATCAAGTTCCGAAAAATAAAAGTGCATTAAAAG
This sequence comes from Bacillus sp. FSL K6-0268, assembly GCF_038005425.1. NCBI lineage: Bacteria > Bacillati > Bacillota > Bacilli > Caryophanales > Bacillaceae > Bacillus > Bacillus sp. FSL K6-0268. The sequence goes on along the minus strand of NZ_JBBOTF010000001.1, from coordinate 1,435,948 downwards.
AACCAGTTCCTTATGAATTACAAGGTGATGAAGAAGTAGTTTCGAAATATTTCTTGCGTATTTCATTACGAGATGAGCCTGGGATGTTGCAAAAAATAACAGAATGTTTCGTTAATTACTCTGTAAGTTTAAAAGAAGTTATTCAATTACCTTTAAACCGTGAACTGGCAGAAGTTGTTGTTGTGACACATCGAACTTCCAAGTATCAATTCGAACGAGTTTTAGGAGCGATAGAAGCTGTCGCAAGTGAAATAAACAGTTACTACATTATTGAGGAGGAAAAACAATATGTATAAAGGACTATTAAAACAGTATGCTTCTTATTTACCGGTGAATGAAAAAACACCTGATGTGAGCTTAATGGAAGGAAACACACCTCTTATTCCGTTATTAAATATATCAAAGCAATTAGGGGTTCAGCTATATGGTAAGTACGAAGGAGCGAATCCGACAGGTTCTTTTAAAGATCGTGGTATGGTGATGGCAGTTGCTAAGGCGAAAGAAGAAGGTTCAGAAGCAATCATTTGTGCATCAACAGGTAATACATCAGCATCAGCTGCAGCATATGCGGCACGTCTTGGGATGAAATGTATAATCGTCATACCTGAAGGAAAGATTGCACATGGGAAATTAGCGCAAGCGGTCGCTTATGGAGCTGAAATTATTTCAATAGAAGGGAATTTCGATGATGCACTTAAGGCTGTAAGAAATATTGCTGCAGAAGAGCCGATTACGTTAGTAAACTCAGTAAATCCTTATCGAATTGAGGGGCAAAAAACGGCAGCATTTGAAATTTGTGACCAATTGCAAAATGCACCAGATGTTCTAGCTATCCCTGTTGGGAACGCAGGAAATATTACAGCATATTGGAAAGGTTTCTGTGAATATGAGAAAGAAAAAGGTTATAAGAAGCCAAGAATTCATGGCTTTGAAGCGGAAGGAGCAGCTGCAATTGTAAAAGGGCATGTAATTGAAGAGCCTGAAACAATTGCAACAGCGATTCGAATCGGTAACCCGGCAAGTTGGTCATACGCAGTAGAGGCTGCTGAGCAGTCTCACGGTGAAATAGATATGGTATCAGATGAAGAAATTTTACATGCGTATAGGTTATTGGCAAAAACTGAAGGAGTTTTCGCTGAACCGGGATCAAATGCTTCATTAGCCGGCGTAATTAAACATGTTGAATCTGGAAAAATCAAAAAGGGAGAAACAGTTGTTGCAGTATTAACTGGAAATGGTTTGAAGGATCCTGATATCGCTATTTCTTCAAATCAACTAGACATCGCAAGTGTGTCAAATGATATAGAACAAATTAAAGATCATATTAAAGGGGTGATTATGTCGTGATACCATTTAGCGTTCGTGTCCCTGCTAGTACGGCGAATGTTGGTCCTGGATTTGATTCAGTTGGAATAGCTTTGTCATTGTATTTAGATGTGGTGGTTAAAGAAAAAGCTGATAAATGGCAAGTAATCCATTCCTTTGAAGAATCAATTCCGACAGACGATAAAAATTTAATCGTTAGCACGGCATGTAAAGTATGTCCTTCTATATCACCCCATATAATAGAAGTTACTAGCAATATCCCATTAACGAGAGGGCTAGGAAGTAGTGCATCAGCGATTGTAGCTGGGATAGAGCTTGCGAATCAACTAGGTGATTTGAACTTAACTGCTGATCAAAAAGTTCAAATTGCTACAAATTTTGAAGGACATCCTGATAATGTTGCTGCTTCTATATTAGGTGGAACTGTAATCGGAGCACTTGATGGAAAGGATATTTCCGTCGTAAGAATTGAGAGCAAGGAATTAGGGGTAATTTCTCTTATTCCGAATGAAGAATTAAATACAGATGAAAGTCGATCTGTATTACCAAAGATGTTTCCGTTTCATGAGGCAGTTAAAGCTAGTGCGATAAGTAACGTATTAGTAGCTGCATTATGTCAAAAGCGGTGGGAAGTTGTAGGTGAAATGATGGAGAGAGACCATTTTCACGAGCCATATCGTTTAGAACTCGTACCGTTATTACCATCTATTCGTAAATGCGCAAAAGAATTTGGTGCGTACGGCACAGCACTTAGCGGTGCGGGACCATCTATTTTTATATTAACGCCATATGAGAAACGTCAAGAAATCGCTGAGCAATTAGCGAGAGTATTTACAGATATGAAAGTATGTGAGCTTGAAATCGACCATAAAGGTATTATTGTAAATAAGGAAGAGCATATTGGATTATAAAGAAAGCTGGCATGGCTAGCTTTCTTTACGTTGCAAACCTATTTTAAATTGGGTTTTTTCGGAAAAAATATAAAACAAATGTTGATTTTGAATAATGTAAGTAAAGAGTGCATTCATTTTGGAGGTGATTAAATGAATAAAGAGTCACCAGAAGAAAAAAGAGAGCGTATGAGACAAAGTGAATTAAAAAGTAATCCTACGGGTTCTTTACATGACGGACTCAATAGAGCGGAAACAGGTAGTTCAGTTGATATAGCAGGTGGTATGAATTGGAAAGGTACAGGGATAATCATTTTAGTACTACTTTTAGGATACATTGTATACACTTATTTTTTCAGTTAAAGAATGCTTGTTAAAATTTTGATTTGTTTAGTTTCATAATTGTTGAGAAAAAATGCAGTTACTGTATTACATATCTTCTAAGCGAATTATAGTTGTTCATATCAACTTTTAATACTCCAAATAGAGCTAGCAAAATGCTAGCTCTATTATTTTTTGCCACATTTCTGTAACAAACCACCTGTATATTCATTGGTGGAGGTGCAGAGGATGAAAAAAATGATAGCGATATGTCTTCTAACAACTATGCCATTTTCGACTTTAGTCGGTTGTGACGTAAAAGGTAGTAATGCTGTACAAGAGTCTAAAATAAAGAAAGCGACGTATAAAGATTTTACTTATGATGTAAATCCAGAAACATTCACAGTAACTGTAGAACATGAGGGTGTAAAGGAACAGGCATCACAACCCCTACCGAAAATGAAGGTATCGAATGTAAAAAAAGAAAAGGATCGTACATCGTGGGAATATCCAGATCAAAAAGTAAAAATAAAATTAGAAAAGAAAAAAGACCACTTAAACATTGAAGTGGAATCGACTGGTGCAGAAAGTTTTACATGGCCGAAAGTAGAAGCTGAAAATTATACACTTCCGTTATGGGAGGGTAAGCAAATTCCGAGCAATGATGAGAATTGGAAGAAGTTTTTAAAGGATGATGCATATTCATTTGCTGAATCATTTTCTATGAAGTTTTTCGCATTAAATGGTTCGAAATATTCAATTGTATATATTGCAAACAATATGTTTAATAATGAATTGAAATTTCATTCGGATCCGAAAATAGGATTTGATTTTACACATGAATTTCCGAGCATAAATAAAAATAAAACATATGGATTTCAATTATATGTGACAAATAATGATGCGGTAAGCATTGCTAAACTGTATAAGGATGATATTGTTCGAAAAGGTGAATTTAAAACATTACAAGAAAAGGCTAGAAAAAATAAAGAAATCGAAAAGTTATATGGAGCGGCGCATTTTTATTTTTGGAATCAAAATGGTTTATCAGAAAGTAATATAAATTGGCCAAAACTAAGAGAGCAAATAAATAGCCCGCTGTTTAGCCATATAAAAGAACTTATTCAAAAGAACAGTTCAGAGCCTGGGGAACTGAATGTATTAGATCAAGTAAGTAAACAAGATTTCATTGATAAGTATCAAAAAAATGTTATTTTACGTTATATAAACGAAGTATTATCTATGAAGGAATTTTATAAAGAGGATATTTTTCAAAACGTTGATCAGGAAGCTAGTGTGCTATTAAAGAAAGGTGTAGGTCACTTAACGAATACAGAATTGTATAGCTTAAATAAGCATTCATTAAAGTCGCTACTTGGTGATGCGGTTGAAGAGGTAAGTAAATGGGGTAATGCAGATGGAACGGATATACTAAAGGAAATGAAAGAGGCAGGAATAGAAAAAGCGTGGATTGGTCTGCCGAACTGGGAACAAGGATTTATGCAACCTAATTTCGTGACAAAAGCTAAGGAAATGGGGTATTTAGTTGGTCCGTATGATTCATATCATTCCATTCATGAAAAAAGTGATAAAAATTGGAACACAGCATCCTTTAATGACCCGTCATTATATGAAGAGGCTACTGTAACGAAGAAAAACGGAGAAAAGGTGCAAGGCTTTTTAGGAAGAGGTCGCAAGTTAAATCCGACTTTATCGCTGCCTAGTGTAAAGGAACGCATGAATGATATATTACAAAATGGTCCTAAATATAATTCATGGTTTATTGATTGTGATGCGACAGGTGAAATTTACGATGACTATTCAGCGAAACATATAACGACGCAAGAGCAAGATTTAAAAGCACGTTTAAAACGAATGGACTACATTGCGCAAGAAAAGGGTATGGTCGTTGGTTCTGAAGGCGGAAATGATTTTGCTAGTGGTACGATTGCATTTGCACATGGAATTGAAACACCTGTTATTAAATGGGACGATGAAGATATGCGGAAAAATAAAACAAGTCCGTATTATGTCGGTGGATATTGGTCACCAAATCAAAATGTGCCTGAAAAATATGCAAAACAAGTACCATTAAAAGAAGAATATAAACAAGTATATTTAAACCCAGTATATTCGGTACCATTATATAAATTAGTATACAATGATTCCGTTATTACAACGCATCATTGGGAATGGGGAAGTTTAAAGGTAAAAGATGAAGTTGGAAATCGAATGCTGTCTGAATTATTGTATAATGTTCCTCCGTTGTACCATTTAGATGAAGTAGAGTGGAATAAGCATAAAAAAGAAATTACAGAGCATCTAAAAGTTTGGAATGAAGTTCATGAAAAAGCAGTAAAAGAAGAGATGACGAATTTTGCGTATTTGTCAGAAGATAAGCTAGTACAATCTGTTTCTTATGGAAAAGATATTAAAATCATTGTGAACTTCTCAAATGAAGACATGGAAGTAGAAAAAACGAAAATAAAAGCAAAGTCGGCTTACATTGATAATCAGGGGAAGAAAAGCGTGTATACGCCGTTTGAGAAATAATAACGTCAAATATACTGTATTCATAGAGATTTTATAATTAGCTGGATTCTTTATTCATATCGTTTGTTAAGAAAAAGACATCCTAATTTAAAATGAAAGAGTTAATAAATTTGTAAATTCATATGTTGCGAAGTGCTAAATTTTTGAAATTGGTAAATAGTGACTTGCCAAAAATAAGTACGAGAGTATAATGTGAAATGGAATACGTATTGGGTTTAAGTAGTAACCTTACAAAATTGTAAGGTTAGTGAAAGGAAATTCAATATGAAGATAAATAGACTTACATTATACTTGGTAAAGAGAAAGAGAGGCGAATGGGTATGAGCTCTGAATTAGAACAAAATACGAGAAGTAATAAAAAGCGTTCTAAAAGAAAGTCAATAAAATGGTTCATATTAATTCCATTTTTCCTACTTATTTTTGGAGGAGTAGGATATGGTTCGTTTATATATAATAAAGCAAAAGCAGTTGTAAATGATGCATATGCAAAAATTGAAAAGTCATCAAAGCGTGATAAAGAAGTTGAACCTTTAAAGGATAATATTTCAATATTAATCATGGGTGTAGATGGAAGTGAAATGAGAAAAAGCCAATATGGCGAAGCAGTTCGAACAGATGCACTTTTATTAGCAACAATTAATAAAGATGATAAGTCTGTTAAGCTAGTAAGTATTCCACGTGATTCACGTGTTTATATTCCAACTAGAAAAAAATTAGATAAAATTACTCATGCTCACGTATTTGGTGGCGTAGAAAGCACACGCGATACAGTGGAAAGATTTTTAAATGTCCCTGTTGATTATTATGTGAAGTTTAACTTTGAATCATTCGTACAAATTGTCGATTCAATTGGTGGTATTGATATTGATGTACCAGTTACTTTCACTGAACAAGATAGTAAAGACCAAGCTGGTATGATCCATTTAGAAAAAGGTTACCAACATTTAAATGGAGAACAAGCACTTGCACTTGCAAGAACGCGTAAAATTGATAGTGACGCAATGCGTGGACAGAGACAGCAACTTGTAATAGAAGCAATTGCCAAAAAAGCGATGTCTGTTCAATCAATTAGCAAAATGGGCTCTTTACTAGATGCGGTTGATAAAAACATGAAAACGAACTTAACATTTGACGATATGCTTGCCATTACAAAAAATATGGCAGGAACTAATTTGGAAATGGAAAAAATGCAAATAGAAGGTACAGATAAACGTATCGGTGGTATTTATTATTACATTCCAAATGAAAAAAATATAAAAGATATTTCAAAAAAATTAAATGATCATTTAGGTGTAACGCCAAAATCAGTTCGAAACGAATAATAAAAAAAGATTGGCTTTTGCCAATCTTTTTTTTGAAGTGGATTAGCAACTTTTTAATAACGTTTTTTTGTTCTAGAAAAATTATACTAAAATCATTTTAATTTATATAAACAAAAGGTGTAATTATACGATATACTAGAGGGGACTATTTGGAAATTAGCTCCTAAAGTTGAAGGAAAGGAAATTCAATTTATCACTATTTATAGAACAATTGAATTGGTGGAAATTGAAACAGGTTAAAGAAAGACTGTTCAAAATGCAATTACATATTCATACACATTGAAGCGATTAAGGTGAAAGATGAAGAGATAGTAATTGCGAAAGATCATTTATCATATATTGACCAGCTATTTTGCCAGATTAATAATTATGTAATAGGTGAAAATATGGTTTAGCTATCGTCAAAAAATGGTGGATCTTCATGGAGATACGTTGAGTCTTATAAGCACATGGAACAATACTTTTGATAAAACTCCCAGTATAATACAAAAAAATCTGTTTACATGGTGAAATAAAAATAAATAGATGTATAATTATATTGGGCGATTTATATATAAGATTAATAGGGAGAGGAATTCGATAGAATGGAAAAAGCTTTAAAAATTAAACAAATAGTAGTCGTTTTAATAGCGATTGCCGCAGTAGCTATTGGGTATTACATGTTCCAATCAATTACTTCACCAGCAAAAGCTGTTGCAAAACAAGAAAATGTAGTGCAGCTTGCAAGTGAACAGCCGAAAGTTGAAATGAATAAAACGGCACCAAGTCGTTTTAATGGAAAAGAAAGAAAAGTTGCTTATCTTACATTTGACGATGGGCCAGGGAAATATACGGCTGAATTATTAAATACGCTAAAACAACATGATGCGAAGGCGACGTTCTTTTTAATTGGAGCGAATGTAAAAGAATTTCCTGATTTAGTGAAACGTGAAAATGCTGAGGGTCATTATGTAGGCATGCATAGTATGACACATAATTTCGCAAAGTTATATAAAAATGGCGAGTATGTAAATGAAATGAAAGAAGATCAAGGTTTAATCGCTAATATTATTGGGAAATCACCTAAATTAACACGTCCTCCATATGGTTCGATGCCTGGATTGAATGAAGGTCTTCGAAATAAAGTGGTAGAAGGCGGATTTAAAGTATGGGATTGGACAATTGATTCATTAGATTGGAAATACAATAAAATGCCAGTTGATGCAGCTGCAGCACAAATTGCTCAAAATGTCTTAACAAACGCAACAAAACCACAAGAAGTAATTTTAATGCATGATATTCACCCGCAATCAGTTGCTGCTGTGCCAGCAATTTTAAAGGGGCTAAAAGAAAAGGGTTATGAGTTTGAAGCTTATCATGAAGAGAGTCACTTTCCAGTGAACTTCTGGCATGATAACCGTATGTAATGGAGGAATGAACGTTGAAGTATGGAAAAGTAGCAGTAGTTGGAGCATTATCAGTAGGGCTTTTAACAGGTTGTTTCGGTGAAAAGCCAGAAGAAAATCTATATACAGCTTTTGAAACAGCAGCAACACAAGAAAAATCTTTAGTGGATGAAGCAAAAAAATTAGAGCAGTTAGAGAAACAAGGGCAAGAATTATATGCTCAAATTTTGCAAGAAGGTAAAGATCATAATGAAGCAGTTGTGAAGAAAATAGAGCAAGCTACTGCAAATGTAGATGACCGTGAAAAAGTATTGAAAAGTGAAAAAGAAATGCTAGAAAAAGCACAGAAGGAAACGAAATCTGTTCAAAGTAATATAGAGAAAATTGAAGATAAGAAGTTACAAAAACAAGCAAAAGCAGTAGAAGAGTCGTATAAAAATCGTTATGATGCATTCAAAAAGATGAATGAAAATTACACGAAAGTATTAGCGACTGAAAAAGAACTGTATGAAAAATTAAAAGTAAAAGAAACGAAATTAAAAGAAATCGGTGAAAAAGTTAAAACTGTTAATGAATTAAATGTGGAAGCACAAAAATCGAAAGAGCAGTTTAACAAATTTACAAAAGAGTATAATGACAGTAAATTAGCATTCTACAAAGATGCAGAGATTAAGATTAAAGATCAGAAATAAAGAAGAATCTTAAGCATAATAAAAAGCCGGAGAAACATCGTTACAAATGTTTTTTCGGTTTTTTATGTTGAATGAATAGAAAAGACTGGAATTGATATCATAAAAGAGTTATAGTGAATTATTCCAAGGGAAATATTGTAAAGTAAGGAGAATGGAAATATGTCATATGAATTTTTACTCAAATTAGGTTTAGCACTCTTTTTAGGATTATTCATCGGGATAGATAGGCAGCTAAAGAATAAACCGCTTGGTGTGAAAACAAGTATGGTTATTTCTGTAGCAAGTTGTTTAATTACGATGGTTTCAATTGAAGCCGTACATGTATATTCTGTTCCAGGGCATACAAATATGGATCCAATGCGTCTAGCTGCTCAAATTGTGAGTGGGATTGGTTTTCTTGGGGCAGGTGTTATTTTACGAAGAAGTAATGATGTTATTTCTGGATTAACGACAGCTTCTATGGTGTGGGCTGCTTCAGCTTTAGGTATAGCAATTGGGGCAGGCTTTTATTTACAAGCGACGGTTGCTATGATTTTAATTATTTTAGCAATTAACGTACTTCCACAACTTGTGAAAATTGCAGGTCCGTATTCATTACGACAAAAGGATTTATCTATAAAAATTACTGTAAAAGAGCATCATGAGTTAGATGGTATATTTAAGCAAATTAAAAATTTAGGTATGCATGTGAAACGAGTGAAAATTAAAGATATAGATAGTGGAGCATTTCAGCAATTGGAAATGGTTATTTTAGCTCCAGAAGATTTATATACAACAGAGTTATATAGCTCCCTGAAAGAGATTGATCGTGTTGTTTCAGTGGAAGTGGAAAGTAGATAATTATGATAAAAAAGAGTGAAGTTGAAGTGACCCCTAAAAGTTAGACACGGTTATTTGATTAGGCAGCTTGATAAAAGTGAGTCCGGTATTGTACCGGGCTCATTTTTAATTTTGCCTTAATCCGTTTCGTATTATAATAATCTATATATTTTTCTAATTCTATTTTAAAGTGCTCTACATTTTCAAATTCTTTTATGTAGAGGAACTCCGATTTCATAATCCCAAAGAAATTTTCTATTACTGCGTTGTCGTAACAGTTGCCTTTTCGAGACATACTCTGGACGATAGCTCTTGATTCTAGTGTACGGACGTATTGTCTCATTTGATAATGCCATCCTTGATCCGAATGCATCAGTAGCTGGTGCGTTTCAGGTAAACGTTCCAATGCTTTCTCTAACATGTCTGAAACAAGCGAATACGTCGGTCTAGAACCAATTGTATAGGTAATAATTTCACCATTATACAAATCTAATACAGGTGATACATACAGTTTTTCTCCAAACAATTTAAACTCTGTGATGTCTGTTACCCACTTTTGATTCGGTGCATCTGTATGAAAATTACGCTCTAAAATATTAGGTGCAATTCTACCGACTTTTCCTTTATAGGATTTATATTTCTTCATACGCACAACACACTTTAACCCAAGCTCTTTCATAATGCGCTGAACCTTCTTGTGGTTCACTTTCTGGCCACGATTCGTTAATTCATCACGAATGCGACGGTAACCATAACGACCTTCATTTTCCTCATAAATCGCTTTAATCTCAGCTTTCAAATCGGCATCTACATCTGGACGATTCATTTTCTTTACTAAATCATAATACGTGCTTCGAGGAATAGTAGCTAGCTCCACGAGTGCCTTCACCGAATATTTATGCCTTAATTCATAGATTACTTGCGCTTTGTCTTGTTTTGTGATTTTTCCTTGTTTTGAACTAAGGCATTTAACTTTTTTAAGTACTCATTTTCCATCTCAAGCTGTTTAATGCGTGCTTCAAGTGCTTCGACTGACCCTTCAGCTAAATGTTGTTTTAATTGTTTATTTGAATCTTTTTTCATGGATGGACGCCCCTTTTTCTTAGATTGAAGGGCATCAATTCCTTGTGTTTCGAGCTGTTTTTTCCAAACAGAAATCGTTGAAGGGGCAGGAATATTAAAGATAGCTGCCGTCTCAAATAAGGACATACCGTTTTCAATCATAAAGTTTAGTACGTCTAGTTTAAATTGTTGTGTGTAATTTGTACATCGTTTTAGAAAAGCTTCCAGACCATTCTGTTTATATTGGTTTACCCAATTCAAAATGATTGTGTCACTTATACCGAGCGATCTACCCATTTCTCGATAACTTTCATTTCCGTTCAAATAACGTAGAACGATTTGTATTTTTTCATCAGCTGTAAATTTAGCCATAGAAAAACTGCACCTCCAATTGTTAGACTGTGTCTAACAATTGGGGTGCAGTTCAAGTGCATTCGCTCTTTTTTTATTTGGATTTTTAAGGAAATAAATTGATATAATGATGAATAACAAGGGGGAGAAATGATGGAAATACATATTAGAAGAGCTATAAAAGATGATATACGAGGTATAGCAAAGGTGCATGTTGATAGCTGGAAAACAACGTATAAAGGTATATTTGCTGACGAATTTTTAGAAAATATAACATATGAGCAACGAGAAAAACAATGGGAAAACATTTTTCAACAAGAAGATACATGCCAATATAGATTTGTAGCAGAGACGTTAAATGGAACGATAGTCGGATTTATTGATGGGGGAGTTGAAAGAAGCGGTGCATATAATTGTGATGGGGAATTATATGCAATCTATCTTTTACAACAGTATCAAGGATTGAAAATAGGCCAAAAGTTATTTCAAGCGTTACTATCAGAATGTGTAAAGAATGATATGCAATCTCTTTTAGTTTGGGTCGTTACGAATAATCCTTCTAAAAAGTTTTATGAAAAATTCAACCCTGAAAAAATTGATACGAAATTTTTAGAGAGAGTAAAGGTAGAAGAAACAGCGTATTGTTGGAGAGATTTGAATTTTTTACAAAAACAAACAGCTATATAGATTGATGCATATAATAGTATTATGTAAACATATCATAGGGAAAGGTATACCTCATTTGGTGTACCTTTTTATTAATCCATCAAAAAATGGATTAATAAAAGTAGGTAATTAGTTTGAAAACAAGAATTTTTCTAGTGTACTTTTAACTAGATTAAAGAAAAGAAAGAAAAAAAGAAAAATTTTATTTGATAAAAAAATTCTGAAATATACTCTTGAATTGAATATCATTATCAATTAGAATCATAATTGATAACGACATTCAATTATCGTTTATTATATAAAATTTCGATAGCTTTAATATAAAGAGGAGGACCAACATGCAGCATGCGAAACAAATCGCAGAACATGCAACATTACAAAGCTTTTTAAACTGTTATTTAAGAGAAACAGGGAGTGGAGAATGGATTACAGAGGATGAAAGAATGAAGAGTATCTTCAGTAATACGTTGAATAGAGATACAGTCCCCACATATTTATGTTGTCGGCTATCGGCACAGAACGTTACTTTGTATGGAGAAGTTATATATAAATCATCAACAGATCGCCATTTGTTTGGAGAAAAATTTTATTATCAAATTGGAGATAGTAATTCTGTTATTAAAGCAGATTACGTTACAGTTATTACATTTTTAATAAAAGAGATGTCTATCAACTACGGAGAAGGAACGAATCCTGCGGAACTTATGCTTCGAGTCATTCGTAGTTGTCAAAATATTGAGGAATTTATAAAAGAGAGAATAGAAGATACATCCGCATTATACGGTTTCCATACAACTTTTATAGAAGCGGAGCAGTCTTTATTATTTGGGCATTTAACTCATCCTACACCAAAGAGTAGACAGGGGATATTGGATTGGAAAAGTGAAATGTATTCTCCAGAATTAAAAGGAGAATGTCAGCTTCATTATTTTCGGGCACATAAAAGTATAGTAAATGAAAAATCATTATTATCAGCTTCTACAACAACGATTATAAAAGAAGAATTAAGTAATGATGAGATGGTTAGTAAGGAATTTATAGCGAAGTACTGTAAGGAAGATCAATATGCATTAATTCCAATTCATCCGCTTCAGGCAGAATGGCTCTTGCATCAAGCTTACGTACAGGATTGGATAGTTCAAGAATTGCTTGAGTATATTGGACCTGTAGGTAAGTATTTTATGGCAACATCATCACTAAGGACGCTGTATCATCCCGATTCGAAGTATATGCTTAAGTTTTCATTTCCGGTGAAAGTAACGAATTCAATGCGTATTAATAAACTGAAAGAACTTGAGAGTGGTCTTGAAGGGAAGGAAATGTTAAATACGGCTATTGGTGAAGTACGAGAAAGATTTCCAGGCTTTGATTTTATTTGTGATCCAGCCTATATTACATTAAATTATGGAACACAAGAATCTGGATTTGAAGTGATTATTCGCGAGAACCCTTTTTATAGTGAACATGCAAACGACGCAACATTAATTGCTGGGCTAGTTCAAGATGCTATACCTGGGGAGCGTACGCGGTTATCGAATATTATTCATCGCCTAGCAGATTTAGAAAGTAAAAGCTGTGAAGAAGTAAGCTTAGAGTGGTTTAGAAGATATATGAATATTTCTTTAAAGCCAATGGTATGGATGTATTTACAGTATGGTGTTGCATTAGAAGCTCATCAGCAAAATAGCGTTGTTCAGCTAAAAGATGGTTATCCGGTCAAATATTATTTCCGTGATAATCAAGGATTTTATTTCTGTAATTCAATGAAAGAGATGCTTAATAATGAATTAGCTGGTATTGGAGAACGTACTGGAAATTTATATGACGACTATATTGTGGATGAGAGATTTCGTTACTACTTAATTTTCAATCATATGTTTGGCCTCATTAATGGTTTTGGCACAGCAGGATTAATTAAGGAGGAAATTCTTCTCTCGGAATTAAGGTCTGTACTTGAATCATTCCTTCCGTATAACCGGGAACCTTCAACATTTTTAAGAGAATTATTGGACGAAGATAAGTTAGCGTGTAAAGCAAATTTACTAACGAGATTTTTCGATGTCGATGAGTTAAGTAATCCATTAGAGCAAGCAATTTATGTGCAAGTACATAATCCGCTCGTTAGAGAAGTGGCTGTTCGTTCATAAATAGCGTTAAAATTTCACGTAATACAAATAATGGTATTTTGTCATAAGGTGGAGGGTTTTATGAGAGTGGACATGTATCATACGAAAGTATTGAAGGCGCTCGAATCAGAAGATTACATTTCAGTACGAAGAAGAGTGCTACGTCAATTAGTAGAATCGTTAATTTATGAGGGGATTATTACACCGGTTCGCATAGAAAAAGAAGAACAAATTCTTTTTATAATACAAGGACTTGATGAAGAAGACAAAAGTGTCACGTACAAATGCTATGGCAGGGAACGGATGACATTTGGACGTATTTCTTTAGACTCATTAATAGTAAGAGTCCAAGATGAACAGCAAGAAATACAATCTGTCTCGCAATTTCTAGAAGAAGTTTTTCGAGTTGCTAGTGTAGAACAAGCCAAATTAGATTCTTTTATGCACGAATTAGAACAAACAATATTTAAAGACACGATTGCACAATATGAAAGAAATAATAAGAAAGAATACAATCAAAAATCTTACGATGAGTTTGAAAGCCATTTAATAGACGGCCATCCATATCACCCTAGTTATAAAGCTCGTATTGGATTTCAATATCGTGACAATTTTCAATATGGATATGAATTTATGCAGCCAATAAAACTCATATGGATTGCAGCGCATAAAAAATATTCCAGTGTAGGGTATGAGAATGAAGTAATTTATGACGAAATTTTAATAGAGGAGATTGGTGAGCGTAAATTAGAAGAGTTTATGGAGCGAATTTGTAATCGGGGATGTAATCCAAAACAGTACGTGTTTATACCTGTTCATCCTTGGCAGTGGGAGAATTTCATCATTTCAAATTATGCGGATCATATACAGGGTAAATTTATTATTTATTTAGGAACATCAGAGGATGAGTATTGCGCACAACAGTCAATGAGAACGGTAAGAAATATTACGAATCCAAAGAAACCGTACGTTAAATTATCGATGAATTTACTCAACACTTCAACACTCCGTACGTTGAAACCGTATTCTGTTGTGAGTGCACCAGCAATATCAAATTGGTTAAGTGATGTTGTAAGTAATGACGCCTATTTAAGCGATGAAGCACGTTTAATCTTGTTAAAGGAGTTTTCCAGTGTAACGTATGACACAAATAAGAAAGCTATATATGGTTCATTAGGATGTATTTGGCGCGAAAGCGTTCACAAGTATTTAGATGCACAAGAGGACGCAATTCCTTTTAATGGTTTATACGCTAAAGAGAAAGATGGTACACCAATTATTGATGCATGGTTGAACAAATATGGAATGAAGGATTGGCTACAATTACTTATTCAAAAAGCGATAATACCAGTTATACATCTTGTTGTAGAGCATGGCATCGCACTGGAATCACATGGACAAAATATGATTCTAGTCCATAAAGAAGGGGTGCCTGTTCGTATTGCGTTAAAGGATTTTCATGAAGGGCTTGAGTTTTATCGTCCATATTTGAAAGAAGTTGATAAATGTCCCGACTTTACTAAAATGCATAGAACATATGCGAATGGAAAAATGAATGATTTCTTTGAAATGGATCGCATCGAATGTTTGCAAGAGATGGTATTAGATGCACTTTTCCTGTTTAATTTAGGAGAATTAGCGTTCGTACTTGCGGATGAATATGGATTGAAAGAAGAACGTTTTTGGATAATGGTTGTTGAAGAAATTGAAAATCATTTAAGAATATATCCACATTTGAAAGGTAGATTTGAAAATATTCAATTATATGCACCTACATTCTATGCTGAACAATTAACGAAACGTCGATTATATATGGATGTGGAATCGCTTGTTCATGAAGTTCCAAATCCATTGTATAGAGTAAGACAACTTATGAAACAAAAATCAGTTGTTACAGGGGGAAATTATGCTAATCGTTAATAAACAAGAGTATAGCAAAAGTGATTTTGAATTGAGATTACAAGTTTATGCGGAAATGGAACAATTTCAAAAAGCAGAAGGAAATAGATTTGCACTTTGTCTGAAAGATCCATTCGATATTATTACGCTTGTGTTTTTCTTAAAAGAAAAGAAATCATCAGTATTACTTATACATGAAGATACGCCAAAAGAAACAGCTATTGAAATGGCAAAGCGTGCAAATTGTGTAGGAATTTTATATGGAGAATATGGGGATTTTACAAAATTAGAAGTAGGGAACTTTTTACTAGAAGAGCCTTCTTTATTGCAATATAGTTCTGGAACTACAGGGGAACCGAAATTGATTCGTAGAGCATGGACAGAAGTTGATACGGAAATTACCGCTTATAATGAAGCTTTAAACTGTGGAGTAGATGAAGTGCCAATCGTTATGGCTCCTGTTTCACATTCATACGGACTAATATGTGGTACGTTATCAGCAATTAAGAGGGGGAGCAAGCCTGTAATCATTACGAACAAAAATCCTAAATTCGCATTAAATATAGTTCGTAATACAGAAAAACATATCATATATGCAGTGCCACTTATGTTACACATTATGGGGAGTTTTCCATTAGGAACGTTTCGGTTTCATAAAATTATGACATCCGGATCGCCTTTGCCAGAAGCACTATTTTATAAACTAAAAGAAATGACAACATTTATGATGCAGCAATATGGTTGTTCTGAAGCAGGTTGTATTAGTATATGTCATGATATGACAAGCCATTTAGATTTAGGGAACCCTCTACCTCATGCGAGTATAAGCATAGGTTCAGATGAAAATGCACCGGAAGAAATCGTCGTGAAAATGAACGATAAGGAAATTTTCACGAAAGATTTAGGGTATAAATCTGAGCGCGGCCTTCATTTTATGGGGCGTATGGATGATGTAATTAACGTTTCAGGATTAAAAGTCTTTCCTATAGAGGTAGAAGAAACAATGCTTCGATTGGAAGGTGTTCAAGAGGCAATTGTATATCGAGGGAAACATCCTGTGATGGGCGAAATAGTTAAAGCGAAAGTGATCTCTCATGTTGATCCAGTGCAAATAAGAGGATGGTGTATTCAGCACTTACCTTCTTATAAAGTTCCGCATGAAATTGAAAGTGTAAATGAAATTCCTAAAAATAAAACGGGAAAAGTAAGTAGAAAGTTACTAGAGATGGGAGAGGTTACAACATGAGACGGGAAGCGTTAAAGAATGCCGTGTTAAAAATTATGATAGAAAAAATGGAACTGAAAAATGTAACGCATTTAGAAGAAACGATGCGCTTAAATCAAGATTTATATATAGATTCGGTAATGATGTTACAGCTTATTGTATACATAGAAATGGATTTAAAGCTATGCGTTCCAGAGGATGAGGTAGATCCAAAAGCATTTCTTACTGTAGGATCTTTGCTTGATTTTATGGAGGAGTTACAGCCGTTACAGGAAGTAAATGTGAATAACTAACCTTTAGGAAAGTGGATGAGAGTATGACTTCAATTAAAGTGCACTGTTTAGTGAGTTGTTTTTGTGAAATTATAAAAAGGCGTAGCGACATTGATTTTCGTCCATTTTATTTTGGACTATGGGATGGAGATTTTGATATAACAGAAGGCGGAATTATTTCATATCACTCTGAAAACATTAACCATGATCATTATTTACTTTGGTTTGAAAAATTGTACGGTATTAAAGTAAACGAATGGTATGATCATGCAAAAGATAAAGATAGCAATGTAGAAATGTTTTTAGAATTAGTAGAAAACAAGCCGGAAAATCGTTATATCATTGTAATGGTTGATATGTCTTTATTGCCAGAGAGGGAAAATAAATTTCATCAAAAACCGTTTCCGCATTATTTAATGATATCAAAAACAGAGAAAGAAGAAGAGTGGTTCATGCTAGATCCTGATTTTCGTTGGGAAGGGAGTATGGAAAGAGAAAAAGTACTTCACTCTGTTCAAGATAACCCATTTGGTGGAGGGTATTTCATTGATATAGAAAGAATTGGGGAGCCAACGCAAGAAACAGTAGCTAGTTATTTCACAGAAACATTCAAAAAGAACGACAATGAACTGACTATGGAACTAAAAAATGTAATTGTAAAAATGGCAAATGAGGAAGAAGGGTATACGCTTTCTGGACTTGTAGCAGCAGTAAAACAAATACCAGTACTTGCAATTCGTAAATATAGTTATGAGCATGCCTTTGCATACTTCCGTGAAACGTTGCAATATTCGGAGCAAGAATTTGATTATTGGTGTGATCGGGTAGAGGATATTGTACAAGGATTTACAAATGTACAGTATCGTGCAATTAAAATGGCAATGACGAATAATAAAGGTATGCTAGTATCGATTATTGAAAAACTGGATGAAATGAATGCAATTGAACTGCAAATTAAGAAGGAATTAGAGAGACAGTTTCTATCATGGAAAGGTATGAAAACAAATCAGTCTGTCGTAACTCTTTAATAAGCTAACTGAATTTAAGATAGGGGAGTTTAATGCTATGAAATATTCGCTATGTACCATTTCATTTCGTCATCAATTAATTTCATTTACTGATATTGTTCAATTTGCATATGAAAACGGTTTTGAAGGAATTGAATTATGGGGGACGCATGCACAAAATTTGTACATGCAAGAACGTGAAACGACAGAACGAGAATTGAATTTTCTAAAGGATAAAAACTTAGAAATTACGATGATAAGTGATTACTTAGATATATCATTATCAGCAGATTTTGAAAAAACGATAGAGAAAAGTGAACAACTTGTAGTACTAGCTAATTGGTTTAATACGAATAAAATTCGCACGTTTGCTGGGCAAAAAGGGAGCGAGGACTTCTCGGAACAAGAGAGAAAAGAGTATGTGAAGCGAATACATAAGATTTGTGATGTGTTTGCTCAGCACAATATGTATGTGCTGTTAGAAACACATCCCAATACACTAACGGACACATTGCCTGCTACTATAGAACTATTAGAAGAAGTAAATCATCCGAATTTAAAAATAAATCTTGATTTTCTTCATATATGGGAGTCTGGCGCAGATCCAATAGACAGTTTCCATCAATTAAAGCCGTGGACATTACATTACCATTTTAAGAATATATCTTCAGCGAATTATTTGCATGTGTTTGAACCTAATAATGTATATGCTGCAGCAGGAAGTCGTATTGGTATGGTTCCGTTATTTGAAGGTATTGTAAATTATGATGAGATTATTCAGGAAGTGAGGGATACGAATCTTTTTGCTTCTTTAGAATGGTTTGGACATAACTCAAAGGAGATATTAAAAGAAGAAATGAAAGTATTAATAAATAGAAATTTAGAAGTAGTAACTTCATAATGTGAAATGATGTGAGAGTCTCGTTTAGAGGCTCTTTTTTTATCGTGAAATAATAACCAAAAATTTCCATGTATTTTAATTTGAATTTTACACAATTTATATATAAATAAGGAGGTGATTGGTAATGGCTAGAAATCGTAATTCTAATCAATTAGCATCACATGGAGCACAAGCGGCTTTAGATCAAATGAAGTATGAAATTGCACAAGAGTTCGGTGTACAACTGGGAGCTGATACTTCTTCACGTGCAAACGGTTCTGTAGGCGGTGAAATCACAAAACGCCTAGTAGCGATGGCAGAACAACAGCTTGGTGGCGGATATACTCGCTAAATGTAGAAGGTTATAGGAGAAAGGAAGGATTCTTCCTTTCTTTTTTTTTCAATTAATTGGTATGGATATATAGCGAACAGAATTCAAAGAATAGAAGTAATACTATATTTTACCCAATTTCTTTTGTTGTGAATGGGAAGTATTAAAGATGTAATAGCCCTGGTGGAATGAAAATTATGTTCCAGCAGGGCTATTATATGGTAAGAAATATATGATGAAAGGTTCCGAAATCAACATGTTAAAAAAAGAAAACTGTTGTTTAATTGCGCTTGCATCAGTTCCACTTGTCATGACATTAGGGAATTCAATGCTTATTCCAATCTTGCCGACAATTGAAAAGAAATTACATATTTCATCGTTTCAAGTATCCATGATTATTACAATTTACTCTATCGTAGCCATTTTACTTATACCGATTGCTGGTTATTTATCAGATAGATGGGGACGAAAGATGGTAATGGTTCCGAGTTTGCTGATTGCGGCTATAGGAGGAGCGATAACTGGCTGGGTATCTTGGAAAGTTGATAATCCCTACATTTGGATACTAATGGGTAGAGCGATTCAAGGTATTGGTGCTGCTGGTGCAATGCCGGTTGTTATACCGTGTGTTGGTGATTTATACAAAGATGAAAAACAAGTTAGTACAGGTTTGGGAATCATTGAGACATCCAATACATTTGGAAAAGTGCTGAGCCCTATTTTAGGATCTGCTCTTGCTGCCATTGTATGGTTCTTACCATTTTGGGCGATTCCAGTTTTATGTGTCGTATCAATTGTTTTATTGCTGGTATTAGTAAAGGCAAAAAAACAAGAAGGGGAAGTACCACCACTAAAAGAGTTTATTCAATCTATTATCTCTACGTTTCGAGAAAAGGGAAGATGGTTAATTGCCATTTTTGCATTAGGTGCAATTATTATGCTTATTTTATTCGGAATTCTCTTTTATTTGTCGACTATACTGGAATCAAAGTATGACATTCATGGTATATGGAAAGGGTGTGTGCTTGCTATCCCGTTACTTGTACTGTCACTTAGTTCATATATGGCCGGTAAAAAAATTGGAGATAATCAAAATGTTATGAAGAAGTGTATTTATATTGGTTTTTTAATGGCAGCTGCATCAGTCATCATTCCTTTATTTATAAAAGGGATTTATTTACTACTTCTTTGTCTTGTTATTATGGGGATAGGAATTGGTATGGCACTCCCATGTTTAGATGCCCTCATTACACAAGGAATTGAAAAGGAGCAAAGGGGAACGGTTACGTCATTTTATAGTTCAATGCGATTTATCGGTGTAGCAGCTGGACCACCTTTATATTCTTTTTTTATGAAAGGGGCGGACCATGAAGTGTTTTATTTGACAAGTATTTTTGCTGCCATTGGTGCTGTTATAGCAATCATTTGGATTAAACCAGCAAAAGATGAAAAGACGGTAAAACAGAAACCGGAACCTACTTCATAATTTATAAGAGAATTGCATGATGTTTTCAGTAACATGCAATTCTCTTACGTTCATTAAGAATAAATAACTTGTTTTAACATATAAAGCGCGACACCCCATATGATGAGACCAGAAAATTTATTTAATAATAAGATTGCCTTTCCGGTTGAGTCTAGTCTTTTTAGAAATTTCCCCGCTAAAGCTAAGCTTATAAACCAAATCCAAGAAACGATAATAGTTGCAAGTGTGAAAGCCCATTTTTCACTTCCTATGTATTGAATAGAATTTGTTCCAATTACACCGATTGTGTCTAAAATTGCATGTGGATTTAATAATGAGACTGATGCTGCGAAAAGGATTTGCTTTTTTAAGGGCATACTTTTTTCTTGTTTTACATCGTTGGAAGGGTTACTTCTCCAAATAACAAAGCCCATATATAGGAGAAAGAAAAATCCAATTATATATAACGAGTTAGTTAGCCAAGAAAAAGTAAGGAGTACAAGGGAGACACCTTGCACCGCAATCAATATGAGTAACGTATCACATATAGAGGCAGTTAATACTACAGGGGCTGCCCTCCAAATGTTTGGTTGGCTCGCACCTTGGTTAAAGACAAAAACATTTTGTACACCTAATGGAATGATAAGTCCAAATGCAAGAATGATACCATGAATAATTGCTTCACTCATCATATTACCTCCTATTTTAATTCATTATGATATTGTATATTGTATAGAAGAAATGAAAATTTGTATCCATCCATATGGTTGGGGAGGTTACCAACCAAAAAGAATATAAGGTGATATGATGGAAAGATTCGTTTGGAAACCGAATATGTCTCTAGCGACGCCGCTGTATAAACAAATAGAAACGTATATAAAAGAAAGGATCGTTAATGGAGAATGGACCGTTGGAACAAAATTACCTTCACAAAGAGATTTGGCCCATACATTTGGTGTGAATCGAAGCACAATTGTAATGGCTTTCGATGAACTAGTTGCGAAGGGATATATTGAAGGGAATGGCAGGAAAGGAACAATTGTTGTAAATAATAATGAGAATGCTTCAACTTACGCACCCCCGCCTAATTGGCAGTCTTATGTAGAAACAGGAGTTCATTATCCGAATCTCCCAGCTATTCAAGAGATTAATCAAGCTGAATTTTATCCACATGTAATTCGGTTAGGAACAGGTGAGCTCGCGCCGAGTCTCTTACCTGAGACAAAGATGAAAGAAATTATGAATAAGCTTTTAAAGTCAAATGTGACGCTTGGGTATGAAGAGCCGAAAGGAAATCTTTATTTAAGGGAAAAGATTTCCGAATACTTAAAGGGGCATGGTGTATATGTATCTCCTGACTCTATATTAATTGTTTCGGGAGCAATTCAAGCGCTGCAACTTATTTCTATGGGGCTTCTTTCGAAAGGGGCATCAATCTTATTAGAGAAACCCTCCTATTTATATTCACTTAATGTTTTTCAATCAGCAGGAATACGTTTAATTGGAATCCCAATGGATGAGAGTGGCTTACATCCATCATTTATTGAGAAATATAAGAAGCAATTTAATGCCTCTATTTTATATACAATTCCGTCTTTTCATAATCCGACGAATTTTAGTATGGATACTAAGAGGCGAAAAGAAATAATGGAAGTATGTAATGAAATTGGATTACCTATTATAGAGGACGCAGTGTATCAAGACTTATGGTTTGATGCACCTTGTTCAAAACCTTTAAAAGCCTATGATAAAAATGGAATCGTATTACATATTGGAAGCATGTCCAAAGTAATTAGTCCAGGTTTAAGAATTGGATGGATTGTTGGACCCGAGCCAGTAATTCAAAGATTGTCAGACATAAAAATGCAAACAGATTATGGTTCAAGCTCTATATCCCAGCAAATTGCAGCAGAGTGGTTTACAAATGGTCTATATGATGAGCATTTACGATTTGTAAGAAGTGAATTGAAAAAACGAAGAGATTTTATGTTACTAATGTTAGATAAATATCTTCGTGAAATAGCAACTTGGCATGAACCAACAGGTGGGTTTTATATATGGGTACATATAAAAGTACCCATTTCATATCGTAGTTTATTTGATAAAGCTCTGCGAGAAAAGGTTTTATTAAACCCAGGTACTTTGTATGATAGAAGTGCAAATCAATTTTTGCGCCTATCATATTCATATGCAACGTTAGAAGAAATTGAAATAGGTATAGAAAAACTTGCACAACTAATGAAAAAGTAAGAGGAGAAAGTCATGAAACAATATGTAATTTGCCAAATGATTGGTGGACATAAATACTTAGCTGCTTATGCGGAGACGAAGCAAGAGGCGATTGAAAAAGCAGAACTGTTAGGATTAAGAACGGGAAATCGTTACATAGTTATTACTGCAGAAGAAGCCGAAGGGTTAACGTATCCTTAAACAATGTACGAGATTATATAGGAAGTAAATAAGCCTAGTAATATAAGAAATTACTAGGCTTATTTACTATTAGGTTGTTAAACGTTCTCGTATTTATATGCAAAGTAATAATATTATGAGTCAAGTTGACGGAAAAATCGATTTGTCTTTCGGTCTTGATTCCCTTTTCTATATTCATCAATATATTGCCTAAAGTTCCAAGCTTGTAAAAATTTATTAGCAGAGTTATAGCCAGAATTGTAAAGCCATTCTTTTTCTTCCTTTGTCAGTTCAAAATTAGTACTTGTAATCGTTCCTGTTGGAATTGTAATGGTTCTTGCTTTTGATTCCTTATCTAAATGACGTAAATCATGGGCTTGCATCATTGTTTTAAATAGTCCTTTGAACATGGAAATAGGCTCGTTATAGCGAGCAGGGTCAGCTTGAATTTCATCCTTTACAAAATGAAATCCGAAAGTCGGCCAGCGAGGAGCGGTAGGTGAATCGAAGATCCAAATTGGATAATTACTTAGAATTCCTCCATCAACCATATAACAAGGCTGCTTCCATTTTGGAGTTCTCCATTTTACGGGTTCAAAGAAGAAGGGGATTGTACTACTCATTCTTACCGCTTTAGCAATAGAGAAGCGAAAATTTAAAAATCCGTAGTTTGGTAAGTCGTCAGGAAAGACAACCATTTTACCATTACTAATATCAGAGGCGATGATCTTGAGTTTGTTTAGATCTGGTAAATCAGTAAATAAATGAACACCTTTTTTTCGAAGTAATTCTTCAATCCATTCTTCTATAAATACATTAGAGTATATACCTAGAGTAGTCCATGCACTTAGTCCCTTACCGATAAAAGGAATTCTATCAATAAAAGTTCTTTTCATAAATTTATTATAATCAATATCAGTTATAATCGTTTTTAACTCTGAACAAGAATATCCTGCCGCTAGGAGCGCTGCAATAATCGAACCAGCCGATGTACCAGCTACACGTTCCCATTCATAACCTTTTTCGGCTAACGCGCAAATTGCCCCAACATGCGCAATACCGCGCACACCGCCTCCTTCAAAAACACCATCAATCTTCATTAAACATACTTCCTTTCGAATAAAAGATTTGGAAATGGCAAAAAAGCACGTATTGTACGTGCTTTTTTGCAATAGTTTTTAAGTTTACTAGCAGCCTACAAAGCCGCCCCAACAACTAGCTCCGATGATGATTAGAAGGATAAATAAAACGATTAATAAAGCGAAGCCTCCGTAACCACAACCGCCGCCACCACCGTATCCGTAACCACAGCAACTATATCCGTAACCCATGTGGAATTCCTCCTTATATTTAAAAATGAACGAGGGGAAAATGTACTGGAAGAACTAAAGAATTATCGTGTTTGTAGGAACAATGTATAGTATGCTTATTTAAACTTGTTCGCGTACGAAGGATAAGCCCGTTTTTTGGAGGCTTGTTGATTTTGTAAAGAATGAAGTATAATCTTTGTACTAAGATACAAATAAGTATGTAAATGTAAGGAGAATTTATGAATAAAAAAATTGAAGTATTAATTGATAAATATGAACTAACACACTTGAAAGAGGAACTTATTAATACTATATTTCCTTGTATAAAAGTTGTGCCAAAGCAGCAGGAAACTGTTGCGATAGGTAGTTCGAAAATGGGGGGATTTCCAGATTTACCAGCTTTATTTGAATATCCAAAGCATAAAGGAAATCCACTACAATTTATCGCGCAATTTAACTTAAGTGATCTACAAAATGTTGGTATGGATCACAATCTTCCTAAAACGGGGATGCTGTATTTCTTTTGCATTGAAAATTATTTTGAAGAAAATGTGAACCTAACAGAAGCTGGGCATGTACTTTATTATGATATTCCTGTAGAGCAATTACGAAGAGAAAATCAAATACAAGCGAAATATAACCAGTGTGCAATTACTTTTGAACTGACATACAAATTACCAGAACTTTTCATTGAAGATGAGGCTGATTCAGATCATTTCTTGCAATTACTTGAAGAGCTAATTCCGGATAACTACGATAACCATCAAATGTTTGGTGAGCCATTCTCTGTACAAGAAGAAGTGTTATATGAGACAGGAGAATATATGGGAGTAGACCCGCAGCAAATGACTCTTTTATTCCAAATTGATTCAGATCATAAAAATTGTAATATGGTTTGGGGAGAACTAGGAATGCTATATTTCTGCATTAGTAATGAAGATTTGAAAAATCGACGTTTTGAAAATACATGCTGCGTATTACAAACTTGCTAATGAAAAAAGGTTGTTCTTTTTAAAAGAACAACCTTTTTATGTGAATTAGTTAATATGCATAATCTCATATGACCTATACGAAAAAGTATTGTATACTCTGAAACTATACGATACTTTTTCGTATAGTTATAGAATATAAGGAGTGACAAGATGGGAAAGACAAGTAAGTATGTGACAGCTGCCGCACTTTGTTCAACTATAGTAATGGGAGGCTTACAAGCGTCATCTGTATCTTATGCAGCTACAAATCCGACTACAGTGACAGCACAATCAGATGTAAAGTTATTAGATGATTTCAGAAAAGAATTAAAAAAACAGATTGATAATCGAGAAGAAAATATTACAATCACATATAAAACAAAAGATAGAAATGCTAGAAATATTATGGATCAATTGTATGGTGAGTTTAATAAAATTGTAGATGCTGATGAGTATGTAAAATATAATGTAGCGTCTACTAGATATTCTATTAAAGGAATGCCAGGGGACTATACGTTTACACTGCAAGTAAAATACCGTGAATCAAAAGAACAAACTCAATATGTAAAAGCTCAGGCGAAAGCAATTGTTGGATCAATTGTAAAACCAGGGATGGATGAGCATGAGAAAGTAAAAGCTATTCACGATTACGTTGTTAAGCATGTGTCTTATGATACGTCTTATCAAGCGTATACGGCATATGAAGCATTAGCGAATCGTTCTGCCGTTTGCCAAGGATATACACTATTAACGTATGAGTTGTTAAAAGAGGCAGGTATTCAAAATCATATTGTAACAGGCACAGGAAACGGACAAGCTCACGCGTGGAATTTAGTAAACATTGAAAACAAATGGTATCACCTAGATACTACATTTGATGATCCAGTACCAGATAAAGCAGGGCGTGTAACTTACTCATATTTTAATATGTCTGACGAACAGTTAAGTAAAGATCACGACTGGGATCGTAGTAAATATCCAGCAGCAACTACAAGTTATTTTGGTGAATTAACAAATAAAATAAAAGCTGGTAGCTCAAAAACTGTCGTATATGAGCAAATGTTAAAAGAAACAAATTTACAATACTTATCTGCGGAATACGGAGCAGAAAATTATAATGAATTTAAGAAAAAGTTACAGCAACAGTTTGCAGCCAAACCAGACAAAGTAGAAGTACGATATAAGCAGTCCATGGATGGAGCGATGCAAGATATAAAGAAAGTATTAAATGAAATAAATTGGCCAAAAGGTGCAAAGCGTGTGTCTTATCAAGTAGCACCATATAGTGCAATGGCCGGTTATTCATTAGCGACAATTACATTTACGTATTAAGTAATGAGAAAGAGCATCTGTAAAAGATGCTCTTTTTATATTTGTTGTTTAATTTAAAAAATTGTTAATTATGTGATAAAATAAAAAGGAGAAGATGTGAATGCTGAATGAACTTGTTCGAAAGTAATATATTTACATTGATATATACTTGTTTAGTAATCAGACTTATCGTTTTGTTTTTCATATCATTTACTTTGTTTATTAGAAGAGTATTACAAAGCAGCGCTGCAAAGAAACACTATGTAATTAATATGAACCAGAAGCTAGATTGAATTATTGAGTTGCTTGAAAAAGATAAGAAATAGTGATAGAAGTATGAAAAGGGGAAAGAGAATGGCCAACTATATAAAAGAATTACGTGAAAAAGTAGGGCATGATTATGTTTTCTTAAATTTTGCCGGTGGTTGTGTATTTAATAAAGAGGGAGAAGTATTATTGCAAAAAAGAGGAGACTTTAACGCTTGGGGATTTCCAGGTGGCGCAATGGAGATAGGAGAATCGGCTGCGGAAACTGCGATTCGAGAAATAAAAGAAGAAACCGGGTATGATGTAGAAATAAATGAGCTTATTGGAGTGTATACAAAATATTTTCAATCATATCCAAATGGAGATAAGGCACAGTCAATTGTGATGTGTTTTTCATGCTCAATAGTTGGAGGCGACAAAAAAGTAGATGGTGATGAAACGTTAGATTTGAAGTTTTTCCCGTTAGACGACATGCCACCGTTATTTTGTAAACAACATGAAGATTGCTTGCAAGATTTATTGGAGAAAAGAGTAGGGGTATATCGCTAACATAAAAAAAGAAGCTAAAAGATTAGCTTCTTTTTTTATGTTCTATTTCCACCAATCATCAAACATTGACGCTGGTACTTGTCTTTTATGCTCACTTACTGTGTAACGTTTTTCAATTTTCTCTGCAACGTCAGCTGGAACTGCTTTACCTTCTAAATAATCATCTAATTGATCATAAGTAATACCTAACTCTGTTTCATCAGCTTGACCCGGTTTTTCATCTAATAAATCAGCTGTTGGCATTTTTAAGTACAGTCGCTCGTCTGCACCTAACTTTTGTAATAATGCACGTCCCTGGCGCTTCGTTAATCCCGTTAATGGTAATAAATCTGCACCACCATCTCCGAATTTTGTAAAGAACCCTGTTACAGCTTCTGCAGCGTGATCTGTTCCGATAACAAGTAGCCCTTTTTGTCCACCAATTGCATATTGTGTAACCATACGGATACGAGCTTTCACGTTACCTTTATTGAAATCAGTTAATGATTCACCTAATAAGTTCTCGTATTGATTTGAAAAAGCATCAACGGTTGAAGCGATATCAAATGCAGTTGATTGATCAGCTTGAATAAATTGTAACGCTAATTGTGCGTCATCTTCATCCTTTTGTACTTTATAAGGAAGACGTACAGCGATAAACGTTGCGTTACCACCTTCGTTACGAATTTCTTCAACTGCAAGTTGTGCTAAGCGTCCTGCTAATGTAGAGTCTTGGCCGCCGCTAATCCCAAGTACAAATCCTTTTGCACCTGTTTTTTTTACATAATCTTTTAAGAAATCAACTCGTTTACGAATTTCAACTTTTGGATCAATTACAGGCTGAACATGTAATGCTTTCATAATCTGTTCTTGTAATGTCATTATATTTTCCTCCTATTCATATTAAAGCGGTAAAAAAAATTATGTATTATATTGGTACATACTTCTATCCTTTATTATTTCGCAAAACTAACGAATATACAATAGGATGTGTGTATGAATATGAATGTAGTCATTATAAATAAAGTACTACGCATAATCAATTTTTTTAAACCTTTCAAAAATGTAAGGTTTTTGTCATTTGAATCGATGGAAGGTATTTCCGTACTTTACTAATATAAAAACATAGTTAGTAGAAAGAAGGGCGGAGAAGTAATATGAACATTAGAGAACTCGCATATCGGAATGTAACGCGAAATAGACGGACATACTCAGCCTATTTTTTAAGTAGTGCATTTGCAATTATGGCCTTTTTTGTGTATTCATTTTTTGCGTTTCATCCGGCATTAAGTGCAGGAGAATTGGGGCAGTACGTATTCGTAAGTATGTCTTTTGCACAGTCTATTATTTACTTATTTACATTCTTCTTTATTTTATATTCGATGGGAATGTTTTTAAAAACGAGAAAGCGTGAGCTAGGAATTTTAATGATGCTAGGTATGACGAAATATCAATTAAAGCGTCTTATCTTTTTTGAAAATATTATGATTGGAATAGGGGCAATTATTTTTGGTATTCTTTCAGGTATGTTATTTTCAGGGGTATTACTATTTGTCGCCCCGATGATATTAAAACTAGATATCTCCTTATCCTATTACATACCGATGAAAGCAATTGTTGTAACGAGTATTATGTTTTTCATATTATTTATGATCATATCATTGTTTAGTGCAGGAATGATTCGTAAAAATAAAATTATGAAGTTGTTTAGAGGATCAGCAGAGGCAAAACCGGAACCGAAAGCATCAATCATTTCTTCAATATTAGCAGTAGTGTTGCTTAGTGCTGGCTATATAGGAGCTCTTCTATCGCATGGCGCAATGGTATTTATTATGATGATTCCTGTTACAACGGTAGTTACTATTGGGACGTATTTGTTGTACAAGCAGCTGAGTGTCTTTATTATTCGATTATGTAAAAAAAGTAAACGTTTCTATTGGACACAGACTAATATTATTACGTTATCAGATTTAGCGTATCGCATGAGAGATAACGCAAGAATGTTCTTTATTGTAACCATTATTTCTACTGTAGCATTTTCCGCAATAGGGACATTAGTCGGCTTCGCATCCATGACGAAAGGGATAATGGAGAGACCAATTGCGTTTCATTACCATTCTAAGCAAGGGAATAGTAACGAATCACAACATATACAAATGATTGACAAAGGATTAAAGAAACATAATATAGCAGCTTCAAAAACTAATATTTCGACAAAGAAAACGGAGGAACAGTCGTTAAGAAGCGCCACTTTTATAAAAGAATCAGATTATAAGGAATATGCAAAGTTAACAGGAGAACCATTTAATACTGTAGCCAATAAAGAGATTGTATTTTTGTCAGCTAATATACCAGGGCCGGCGATGAAAGAAAGAAAAGAAATTACTTTACCCAATATGAATGAACATTTAAAGGTGAAAAAAGTTACTTCATCTTCATTGGGGAAAATATTAAGAGGAAATGTTTATGTAATCTCTAATAATCAATATGATTCATTACAAGATGGATTTATAGAGACAAAAGATTATATGTATAAAACTGAAAGAATGAAAGATGAGATTGAAATTGGTAAAGAGCTTACGCATCAAATTAAACCGCATCAAGAACATTCAACGTTTAGTGCGGAAGAGTACGAACAAAACCAAAGTTTACAAATTGCAGGACCGATTTTATTTGTAGGTTTCTTTATTGGTATAGTATTTTTCGTTTGCGCAGGAAGTTTCCTTTACTTCCGTTTATTCTCCGATTTGGAGGATGATGTTCGCTTGTTCGAAATGATTCGAAAAGTTGGATTGACGAGTGGGGAATTATCGAAGGTAGTTACAATTCGATTGGCGCTTTTATTCTTCGTTCCAATTGGTGTTGCAACATTACATGGGGCAGTAGCCTTAACGGCGTTAGGGCAAATGTTTGAGTACTCATTGTTTAAAGAAAATACAGTTGTATTAAGTATTTTCATAGGTATTCAAGTTGTATACTTCTTACTTATAAGATCCCGTTATGTAAAACAATTGAAAGAGAGATTACGTATGCATTAAATGTGTTTTTTTAACTCGAGTACAAAATTTTCTAAAAAGAGGCAAGTATTGTCAAAAAGTGATAAAATGGAAAAAGCGAGGTGGAAAAATTAATAGAGAGTAAGGGGGGAGAACTATGAAAGCAACAGGAGTTATTCGAAAAGTAGACGAATTAGGACGAATTGTTATCCCTAAAGAATTACGCGATGTATTGGGAATACAAATCAAATCACCGCTTGAAATTTTTGTAGAAGCAGATAAAATCATTTTGCAAAAATATCAACCTTACAATGCTTGCCAAATCACAGGTGATGTTTCAGAACAGAACATATCATTAGCAAATGGAAATATTACTGTTGGGATAGAGGGAGCGGAATATTTAGTAAAAGAAATAGAAAAGTTTTTAAACAAGAGTGAGGTTTAGTCTTAATTTATATTATTTTTCAAATTACATATCATTTTTTTAAAAGACTGTAAGAGGACCATTAATTGGTCCTCTTATTTTGGTTATTAGTTGAACGACACGGGCTGTTACTTCCTACAAATCATAGGGGAAATAAAAAAGTAGTATAGAGTTAGTTAATGATGTTGAGAAATATTTGAAAAGAAGGAAAACAAAAAGAATAAAACGAATGTTACATTTACAAGTATTCAAAAGTGGTCTGAAATGAAAATAATACATTTTCAGGAGGGATTACGATGAGTAGTACAGTGAATAAGCAAAAAGGTATACAATTGATTCCGTTTACCGTAAATAAGGTGGTAGAGCAAGTAAATGAAATTCCACCAGGTGTACAACTGATTCACGCTCCACAAGTATGGGAAAAGAGTGTGAAGGGGCAAGATGTAGTCGTTGCCGTATTAGATACAGGGTGTGATACCAATCATATAGATTTAAAGGATCGTATTATCGGCGGAAGAAATTTCACAAAAGATTATGAAGCTGATCCAAATGTGTATCTTGATAATAACGGACATGGTACTCATGTAGCGGGCACGATTGCCGCGACTGAAAATGGTGTCGGTGTATTGGGAGTTGCACCACTTGCTAAAATGTTAGTATTAAAAGTTTTAGCGGGAGATGGTTCTGGAAGTTATGAGCAAATTATTGAGGCAATTCATTATGCTGTAAATTGGAGAGGGCCGAATCAAGAGAAAGTGAGAATTATTTCAATGTCACTTGGTGGTCCGCAAGATGTTCCAGAATTACATGAAGCAATTCAAAATGCGGTAAATCAGGATGTTCTCGTTGTATGTGCTGCTGGAAATAATGGAGATTGCGATGATGAAACAGAGGAATTAGATTTCCCAGGTGCTTATTCTGAGGTAATTGAAGTTGGTGCTGTTAATTTAGAGCGGAAGATTACATGTTTTAGTAATTCAAATCAAGAAATTGATCTAGTAGCGCCAGGTGATGAAATATTATCTACGTATCCAGATGGGAAATATGCTGTGTTAAGTGGAACTTCCATGGCGACGCCGCATGTTGCTGGAGCGCTCGCCTTGCTCATTAAACAGTGTGAGAAAGAATATGGTCGAAAGTTATCGGAGCCGGAAATATATGCACAACTCATTAAAAGAACTGTACCTTTAGGGTACGAACGTACATCTGAAGGAAATGGATTAATAGATTTATTAAAAGAATAGCCATATTAAAAAACATCTCATATTCATATGAGATGTTTTTTAATATGGCTCTGTCGCATGTAATACAACTTGTAACAAACCTGGGAATCTAGCATTTAAATCTTCTTCACGAATTGAAATGAAACGTTGTGTTCCTTCAAGGCGCGTGTACATAACACCTGACTCACGTAAAACTTTGAAATGGTGAGATAAAGTTGATTTCGCAATAGGAATGTTTAAAGCTCCACAAGATTGTTCGTTTTTCTCTAGTAACATATTTACAATTTGTAAACGAATTTGATCGCTAAGTGCATATAAGACAGAAGAAAATTGAATTTCTTCTCGATTTGGATGATAGAGTGTACGCATATTTCACCTGCTTGTATAAGTTGAGATATTTGCACTATAACATATAAAGTGGTATATTTCTATTGTTCGAATATATTCGAACAATAGAAATATAGGGGGAGAAGAAATGAAGTATACAAAATTGCAAAAGGCAGGATTAAATATTTCAAAGTTGGGTTTAGGTACAAATGCAGTAGGGGGACATAATTTATATGCTGATGTGAATGAAGAAGAAGGAAAGCAATTAGTAGAAGAAGCTATTCAGCAAGGGATTACATTTTTTGATACAGCAGATTCATATGGTGTCGGTAGATCTGAGGAAATGGTAGGAGAAGTATTAAAGGGAAAACGCCATAAGCTTATACTTGCTACAAAAGGTGGAATTCAACCGTTATTAAATGGAGAAACTTATATTAACAATGAACCAAGTTATTTAAGAAATGCTGTGGAGAATAGCTTAAGAAGGTTACAGACTGATTATATTGATTTATATTATTTGCATTTTACAAATTCTGAAACAAGTTACATAGATTCAATCGGAGAGCTTACTCGTTTAAAAGAAGAAGGGAAAATTCGTTCAATTGGAATATCGAACGTAAACATAGAACAATTAAAAGAAGCGAACCAACATGGTCATATAGATGTTGTACAATCTCCGTACAATATGTTAGAACGTACGGCTGAGGAAGAACTGTTGCCGTATTGTATAGAAGCGGGTATTTCATTTATTCCATATGGGCCTCTTGCTTTTGGAATATTAGGCGGAAAATATACAGAAGATTTTAAATTGAACAAAGTCGATTGGCGCCAAAATGTAAATCTATTTGAAGAAAATACATATAAGAGTAATTTTAAGAAAGTGGAAAAGTTAAAAGGGCTAGCTAAAGAAAATCATATTGAAGTGTCTCATTTAGCGTTAGCATGGTTATTAAATAAAGAAGGAATTGATACAGTTATACCTGGTGGAAAGCGGGCAGAGCAAATAAGAGAAAGTGTGAAAGCGGTAGACGTTTCATTGAATAAAAGAGTCATGAAAGAAATCCAATCTATTTTAGAAGATTAGTGAAACAGAGGGATAGTACCCTCTGTTTATATAAGTGGAAATAAAAAATCTATCTTAAAGCGTTATAAACAATTACTTACAGATTCAAAGGTTTCACTTTCCTATTTTGCCTACTTTATTTTTCAAACCGGAAATTTTGCTGCATTTTCATTCTTTGGTGTATGGCTTTTCGTTCAATTTGGGTTACAGGTTCATGAAGTAGGTACGGCTATGCTTGTACTAGGATTAGGAAATTTAGCTGGTAATATTTTGGGCCCTAGACTCGTAAATAAAATTGGTTACAATTTTTCTTTCTATGGTGGAATTGTATTTACAGCAGTGTTATATGTAATACTCCCTTATTTAAAGAGTATTATATTTGTTGAATTATTTTTCTTTGTTTTATTTTTTGTGACAGGAATTTTGTTTGTATTAATGATGGGACACTTACAAAACATGTCTACTATAGCAAGAGGAACAGGTGCTGCTCTTGCAAATGCCTCGATGTACATTGGCCAAATGATTGGTGCGGCAATAGCAGGAATGTTATTTGCAACATCTCATAATTTTATATTAGTAGGTAGCTTTACTGCGTTATTATATATTTTAGCTTTATTTCTGTTTAGAAAAAGTGAAAACATTAATAAAGATAATGAAAAAGGAATTGCATCATAAAGTTTTAGTAAATCAAAAAGCACTTTTTGGGTTAAGTCTAAAAGGTACTTTTCTTTTTGATTGCATAGTTGCTGCATTTTCATTATGTATACCTGCATCTTTAATAATTCGTTGTTCAGCTATATTATTGAAAAAGAATTGTAATAAAATTATGGGAAAATAAAAAATCCCTATGGTGATAGGGATTTATATATCGGCATATAGCTCCTCGGAAAAGGATATACCTAGTTTAACATATAGAAGTACTTATATTTGTGAAATAGATGTGAAAGTAATGTGAAAAATATTGTAACAAAAAGCACTGTTTTAGCTAATGTAACTAAAACAGTGCTTTTCTTTTTGATTGAACAGTTGCTGCATTTTCATCATGTATACCTGCATCTTTAATAATTCGTTGTTTTGCTTTATTTAATAGATGGTTCACTGCTTCACCAAAATAGTTAGCTTCGCTTTTTGTGCGGGCTTCTCGTAAACATTTATAGTTTTCTAGCAGTTCCTCTTTTTCGGAGTTTGTTAAGAAATCTTCTATTTTCTTTTTTGTCATACGAAACACCCTTTCTCCTGACAAACGACGCAATAGAAAATATTTATTTCTCATTATAACAATAATTTTAAAAGAAAGTATACACTAACGTCGCAATAATTTGTCAATTTCTTGAATCTTCTCATCAGCTTTCCCAATTTGCGTATTTTTAGCCTGTTCGCCACCAAGAGCTTGATGTAGTAAGAAAGTTTGACCGGAAATAGCAGTTACAATGGATACTTTTATAATTTCTTTTATTGCGGTGACATCGAATAAAACGAGTCCGAGAAGTGCGGCTAGGCTACCGGTAAAAATATCAGTTAAAAATCCAAAATGAAAAAATGTTTTCAAACGGCGTGGAAGCAATAACTTACCTTGGTTATTGATTAGATGGGAAACGAAGCCAGTAATGCCACCAACGAGAACAGCGGTTAGCCATTGATACATTTCCATCGAATCCACTCCTTTTAGTGAATAAGATTCGATTATTTTATATTGATTCCTTTTAATATTTCATATAAGCATATTGAGAAAGTTTGTTTGGGTATATTTTGTATTCAATTTAATTATAACAGAAAATTCCGATAGATTTCAGTCTATTATATGAATCATTTTTACAATAATATGAATGCAGAAAGGGGTGCGTGATATGAATATAGATTATCGAATAAGAAGTGTAGATGGTTATACAAAAAAAATAGGGGAATTAGTAAGCATGCTTGAGCATACGAGAGCTGTAACATTAGGCGAAGTAAGAAATTTATCAGTTGAGCAATTAGATTTAATTATGCAGAGTAGCGGGAATTCAATTGGTGCCTTATTAAAACATATAGCAGCTATTGAAAAAGTTCATCAGCTTATTTCATTTCAAGATCGTGACTTTACAAAAGAAGAATTAGAAATATGGGAAGATGCACTGTATTTAGGGGAAGCGGGTAGAGCAATCCGTGGTCATGAAATACAGTATTATGTACAACTTCTACAAAGTGTTCGAGAAGAATCTCTGAAGTATTTAAGTGAACAAGGTGATGAGTGGCTCATGTCAGAAAGAAAGTGGCCTAACGGTGTAGTATATAACCAGCACTATCTTTGGTTTCATGTGCTAGAAGATGAAATTAGTCACTGAGGACAAATTAGAATGCTCAAAAACAAGTTATTTGAAAATTACGTTAAATGATGTAGCTTTTTATAGGAGAATTCCATATAATGAGAGTAATTAAAATAAGAACGGGGTGATGTGTTATGGCGAAAATAACTTATATGAATAATAAACCAAATACAAAGGTGGATGGAAAGGGCGAAACGATATAAGTGAGCGCACTATCCTTCCACTTAGCTAAAACTAGGGAGGATATCAATTTGAATCAAAATATTTTAGAATCGTATGGCTGGGATTCTTTTTTTGAGGAACAAGCTGTAGAGAAATTTGAAGTAGGTCGTATTTTACTTGAGCATAAGCATATATATCGCATTATTTGTAACGATGGTGAATATATGGCAGAACTGTCTGGGAAGTTTCGGCATGAAGCAGTAACGAAGGGAGATTATCCAGCTGTTGGTGATTGGGTGTATATAAAGAAAATAGAGAATGAAAAGAAAGCTATCATTCATAGTATTTTTCCGAGAAGAAGCTCTTTTTCTAGACAAGAGGCTGGTACTCGAACGGAAGAACAAGTAATAGCAGCGAATGTAGATTATCTATTTTTAGTGAATGCACTTAACCATGATTTTAATGTAAGAAGAATGGAACGTTATTTACTTTTAGCGTATGAAAGCGGTGCAATGCCTGTAATTGTTTTAACAAAGAGTAGTTTATGTGAGGACATGGAACAGAAAATTGTTGAAACGGAAGCTGTGGCAATTGGTGTTCCAATCTTCGTCGTTGATAGTTTAGAGCATACTGGTATTGAATCGTTGCAGCAATTTGTTTCTTCAGGGAAAACAATTGCTTTAGTCGGATCATCCGGTGTTGGGAAATCCACTTTGTTAAATGCACTTATAGGAATTGAAGTAGCAAAAACGGGAGATATTCGTGAGGAAGATAGTAAAGGAAGACATACGACAACTCATCGTGAATTGTTCCGATTACCGAGTGGTAGTTTAGTTATTGATACTCCCGGCATGAGGGAATTGCAACTTTGGGAAGGAAGCGAAGCGATTCAAACAACATTCTCTGATATTGAAAAACTCGCGACAACATGCCGTTTTCGTGATTGTAAGCATGAGAATGAACCAGGATGCGCGGTGCATAGTGCAATTGATAACGGACTTATTACGATAGATCGTTTGAAAAGCTATAAAAAATTACAAAGAGAACTGGCGTATTTTATGAGAAGACAAGATGCAATCCTTGCCAGAGCAGAGCGTGATAAGTGGAAAAAGCTTTCTAAACAACATAAAAAAATGTAAAAACCAAAGGGTGCCCTTTGGTTTTTTCTATTTGTAAATTTTATAATAATATTATTTATATATATAGACAAAGAGAAATTAATTGTTTAAACTTTACAAAGTATTCATCATAATAGGTTATGAAAATAATAATTAGGGATTGGGAAATATTAATAATTAACTCAATTTAACTTTTAAATTTGAAAATTAGGAGGTTCATAATGGGTAAACTATTAAATTTGTTTCGTGATATGAAAGTAGCAAAAAAGCTATTAATTTCATTCTTTGTAATTTTAATTGCGGCTGTGTCTATTATCGGAGGCATGTCTTATCAAACAGCCAAAAAGAATTTTGAATCACAAATTAAGAGTAGTGCCAACGACAATATAAAAATACTGGATAATTTAATCAATCAAATGATTGATGCAAAATTTAATGATGTGAATAATTTTGCACGGGTGATTCAGGGGAATATGTATCAAGGAGATAATCAGGATGAATTAAGAAAAATATTATCTCAATATATAAATTTAAATAAAGATGTTGAACAAGTATATGTTGCCGGAAATGATAAAAAATTTGTGCAAGAACCAAATATACAAATGGCAGCAGATTATGATCCAACAGCACGACCTTGGTATAAAGATGCAGTGGCAAAACAAGGTGGTATTGTTGTTACTGAGCCGTATAAGGCAAAAGGAAATGGACATATTGTCGTAACAATCGCAAAACAAACAGAAGATAAAAATGGGGTTGTTGCGCTAGATTTAAGTTTAGATAATTTATTAAAAACATCAAAGTTAATTAATATTGGTAAAAAAGGATATGCCTTCATTTTAGATGGAAAGCAAAAAATAATTGCTCATCCACAAGAAAAATCAGGAGAAAAAGCGGCTGATTCTTGGGCAAAGAAAATTTATGAAGATAATCACGGTGCTTTTTCATATTCTTATGGTGGTAGTGAAAAGAATATGGTATTTGCTACAAATGTAAAAACAGGTTGGAAAATTGGTGGGACTATGTACTCAAGTGAAGTAATTGAAGCTGCTCAACCTGTATTTTATAATATGTTAATTGTTATGCTTATCTCATTAGTAATAGGTGGAGCACTTATTTATTTTGTAACACTTTCAATTACGAAGCCTTTAAAGAGATTAGTTGTTACCTCTAAAGAAATAAGTGAAGGGGATTTAACGCAAACAATTGAAATTCATTCTAATGATGAAATCGGCCAACTTGCTAAAGGCTTTAATGAGATGACGAATTCGTTACGGACGTTAATCGGAAGAATTAACGATTCAGCTGGGCATGTTGCAGCGGCATCAGAAGAGCTAACTGCAAGTGTAAGGCAAGCAAGTGAAGCGACTGAGCAAATTACAATCGCAATGGATGAAATATCAAGTGGGGCAACGACGCAAACAACAAGCGTAGAAAATGGTGCTATGTTGCTATTTGATGTAACGGAAGGAATTCAGCATGTAGCAAATAGTTCATCATCTATTAATACGGCTTCCGCACATACTCGTGAAAAAGCAGAAGATGGTGGGAAACTAGTAGGAAGAACAGTAAACCAGATGCAGTCTATTGCAGAATCTGTGTCACAATCAGATGCAGTTATACAATTACTAAATAATAAATCAAAACAAATTGGTGATATTTTAGAAGTAATTCAAAATATTGCAGATCAAACAAACCTTCTAGCTCTAAATGCGGCGATTGAAGCTGCAAGAGCCGGTGAGCATGGAAGAGGTTTTGCGATTGTTGCAGATGAAGTACGTAAATTGGCAGAGCAGTCTAGCGTATCTTCTAGTGAAATTAGTAAATTAATATGTGAAATACAAGATGATATGGGTAAGACAGTCAAATCTATGAATCATGTAAATGAGGAAGTTCAATCTGGACTTGTTATCGCAAATGAAACGAAGCAAAACTTTGCTGAAATTTTACAATCTACAAATGAAATAGCTAATCAAATTAAGACGATGGTTGAAACGGCTAATGGAATGTCAAAAGGGGCAAATGAAGTATCTATTTCGGTAGGACAAATTGCAATGACAGCACAAAATAATGCAACAAGCACACAAAATGTTGCGGCTTCAGCTGAAGAACAGCTAGCTTCGATGGAGGAAATTGGATCCGCAGCGGGCACGTTATCTCAAATGGCTGAAGAGTTACAAGGACTAATTGACAGATTTAAAGTTTAACAGAGAACAGGCTGTCCCTAAAATAGAAGTATGTATTGGGAGAGTCTGTTTTATTATGTAAATTTAAATGTGGGATGTAGAGTCCTCTTATGACGTTTAAAATGGTATTTTGCATAATATTTGTCGAAAAATAGAGGTATTTGTTAGCTTTGTGTATAATTGTTAACCTATAGAATACAAATAAAAGGAGAGTATTATGGGAGTGTACTGGGGGACAAAAAGACATTCTTGGCTTAGTTACGTTTCATTTTGGCTAAGTATTTCATTTTTTATTGTTTTTCTAATTGAAGTGTTTATATTAAAAACACTTTCGAATAGCTCGGTGCAAATTGTTAAATATTTTTATTTTATACTTGTGCCAGTAAATATTTTTCTTAGTTTAAAGTTACTATTTAAGAAGAATGAAAAGAAAGCGTTACCTATTTTTAGTTTCATTGTCTCATTATTATTCGCAATTTTAATAATCGTATTAGTTTTAGCAGCTATAGGGAAGTTCTTTTAAGGGGAGTGGTATAAGTCACTCTCCTTTTTTATTTGTGTTAGTCTTACTATATGTAAAAGTGTGAATGCTGTAAGCTAATAAAAGCGGACAGTAGAGAATATTTGCATTGATTAAAGTCTGATGTTATTTGAACTTGTAAGAGAGTATGGAGTAATGAGGTAATATACATAATAATGGAGATAGAATTAGTTGTTTTATAAGTATGTATGAAGCAAATGAATACGGTAAGAACGGTGATATATGGTACAATAGCTATGGATAGTGATAGAGATAAAGGGTATATAAAATACTCATCGTTTTTAGTAAGAGAGGGGTTATCTTATGCTATACGAGGATTTGGAGACATTATTTCAAACAGCTCCGAAAGAAGATAGAGGCGGATGGAAATATATAATCCAAGAACAAAATGATACATATAAAATTGTTGATGAAATTCTGAAAAATCAAATGAGTGTCGAATTGTATTTTAATGAATACGATGAGGTGAAAATCACTTTATATAAAGATGGAATTCCCATTACGACTATGCAAAGAATTGCGATTTCAAAAGTTGAATTAGACGAAGATGAAGAGGGTATTCAATTTGTTTTAGAGCGCATGCCTAGTCGAATGATTCGGTTGCAATTAAAGCCATATT
This sequence comes from Bacillus sp. FSL K6-0268, assembly GCF_038005425.1. NCBI lineage: Bacteria > Bacillati > Bacillota > Bacilli > Caryophanales > Bacillaceae > Bacillus > Bacillus sp. FSL K6-0268. Next base: position 1,395,598 of record NZ_JBBOTF010000001.1, on the reverse strand, counting down.
TAGCATTAGAAATGGGGCCGTACTGGGAAGTATGTGATGATTGTGAATGAACATAAAAAAGCATCCAATAACATGGATGCTTTTTTATGTTTTTTGAAGTTGTTTAAATGCAATGATTGGAAGTATAACAATACTTACCCATCCGATGATAGGATATAGAATGTGAAGTAAGTCACTGTAACCGATGTAACTAAAGCAATAACTAATTAGTAAAATAAAGAAAATAATATTGTTATTTTTCCACCCAGTAATAGATTGCATCTGTTTTGTCATTCCGAACACATTACCAACTAAAGTTGTGAAAACTTCACCGAAAATAATGAGAACGAAGAAGAAGTGAAAAGTTGCATTAAATCTTCTTATGACTTCAGCCATTGGGATGTTATATTGATAAAATTGATCGACTGATAAGATTGCTAAATGGCTGCATAATAAAATTAAAGAAAGTCCAGCACCCCCTAAAATCCCACCCCAAAAAATGGCTTTTCGATCCTTAACTTCACTGGCTAATGGGACGAGAACACTTTGGGCGAGAGAAAGATTTAAGGCGACATATGTAATAGGGCTAGTAATCCATTTCATATTCCAACTCTCTGCAGGAATAGTGTTATTAATGGAAGGTGTACCGTGAAAAAAGGTTGTAATAGCAAGTCCGATAATAAAAATCATCATAATAGGTACGACAAGTGTATTTACTTCAAAAACACCTTGTAATCCGCGGCTACTTATAATGAGACAAGCGATAACTGTAATGAGAATACCGAGTTGTCTTGGTAAGCGAAGTTGCTCTTCAAATACTGCACCAGCCCCTGATAACATAACGCTCGTTACGCCGAATAAAACGAGTAATAATAATGTGTTTACAACATTCCCAAATACATCCCCAAATAAATATTTGTTAAATTCTTGCGCTGAAAATGCCCCAATTTGCGATGAAAGTAACATCATCTTTGTGCCGAGCCAAATAAAAAAAAATCCACTTACACATATGCCAATTGTCCCATATAATCCATTCACTGTGAAAAATTCAACAATTTCTCGTCCAGTAGCAAATCCAGCTCCAACGACAGTTCCGATATAAGTAGCAGCTACTTTCTTTGCTACTTGCCATTGTTGATTGTCCATGTTATCCCTCTTTCTACTATGATGAGCTTGATGTACTATTATGCATATGTATGAGCTTGGACAATTAGACGTATGAAGTGTTTGAAAAAATACATGAATTAAATGATATTAGGGAAGTATTAAAGGTGTTAAAACTTTGTTACATATAAGCCGATTGTTCGAAAGGAAAGGGAATGTATGGTAAAATGTAATTAGGTTATTAAAAGATAAACATTACAAAATGATAAGAGGAGTGGGTTGTATGAGTACGAAAACAAATGTTGTTGAAGTATTAAACAAGCAGGTAGCAAACTGGAATGTGTTATATGTGAAACTACATAATTATCACTGGTATGTGACAGGGCCACACTTCTTTACATTACATGAGAAATTTGAAGAGTTTTATAATGAAGCTGGAACGTATATTGATGAGTTAGCAGAACGTATTTTAGCTTTAGAAGGTAAACCATTAGCGACAATGAAAGAATATCTCGCAACATCTAGTGTCAGCGAAGGGACAAGCAAAGAATCTGCAGAAGAAATGGTGCAAACATTAGTGAATGATTATTCTGCACTTATTCAAGAATTAAAAGAAGGTATGGAAGTTGCGGGCGAAGCTGGCGATGAAACATCAGCTGACATGTTGTTAGCAATTCATACAACATTAGAACAACATGTATGGATGCTAAGTGCATTCTTAAAATAACGATAAATATATAGAAACCCATTGAAAAATTATTTCAATGGGTTTTTTTATGATTTTTCAGTTTTCTTTTATGCTATAATATAGTAAAAAGGAGGCGATGCGATGTTTCGCTTTTTCAGAACTGGAAAAGAAGAGCGGGAAATTACGAAAGATGAATTAGAACAAGCGATGGCTCAGTTTTTAGAAACGAATGCTAATATTGTTTATACAGTATTAGTAAATGACGATTATACAGTGAATTATGATTTGTTAAAACCGTATTTACCTGCATTTCCAACAAATGATTTTCTCATAACGAAGGAAACGCTTGAGGTATTTGAACATACAGCAGAAAATTTAAACCTAGTGAAAGAAATTGATGTCGTACAAAAAGCAGTAGATCAATACGTAACAGAAAAAGAAATGTTCCCAATTGTTGAAGGTAGCGAAGATCGCCTCATATGCGGAATGAAACTAGGACCTTACTTAAATCGTAGCTTAAAAAGAGACTTATATATTTCAGAAAAACATTATTTAGTTTCAAGTAAACCAGATAGAAAAAAACAAAAGAGCGGGTAGATGTAATGAAAACAACAATACATATATTGTTGTCTTTTTTTGTTTGTTAAAATATTGATTTTTCAGTCTATTTTTATTTATACTAAATGTATTGGACAGGGAAGAGTAACTATTAAGCATCATTCTGAGAATAAGATATTGTTAGCGTAGGTTATACAAAGTGGTATAAAGATTCGCAAAAAAATATTATAAAAGGTTTCGGGGGAATTGGTACATGAAAAATAGTATGACTTACATTCAATTATTAAATGAAACGTTACGTTGTTATGCAAATAAAGGAAGTTTTGAAGCGTACAATTATATAATGGAAAATGCTACAGGTGTAATAGGGAATGAGGCGCAAATATATAATTTTAAGTATGCGCTCGCAAGTGCATCGGGACTTGAAAAAGAAGCATTACATTTAATGAGAGAGGCCATTATAGAAAAGGGATTCTGGTATGGAAATGAGTATTTAATTTCGGACGATGATTTAAAATCACTACATAAATTTGAAGAATTTCATACAATGGTTCAATTATGTAAAGAAAGAGAAGGATTAGCACATAAAACGGAAAGACCAGACGTGAAATATATATACAGCAAGAAAGAGGGAAATCTACTACTTACATTACATGGTGACCAAGAAAATATTCAAATAGTAGAGCCATATTGGAAATCAGTTTTGACACAAGATTACACGTTAGCTTTACCACAGTCTTCACAAATTCAGTTTTCAGATGGATTTGTTTGGGATGATCTAGAGAGAGGGAAAGGGGAATTAAAAGAGCATTACAATAAGTTTATAGAAAATCATACAGTAGAAAATGTAATAATTGGTGGTTTTTCTGCAGGGGCAAGAGTAGCTTTATATACGATTTTACAAAAAGATATAGATGTAGATGGTTTTGTTTTTATGGCACCCTGGCTTCCCAAGATTGAAGAATGGGATGAGTTGTTGAGTGTGCTGCAGGATAAACATATAAAAGGATATATAGTATGCGGGGATCAAGATGAAGATTGTTTCGAATCCGTGCAGCAATTTGTGCAACTATTAAGAGATAAGAATATAGAACATAAGTATAAAGTTGTGCCTGACTTAGATCATAATTATCCTATTAACTTTGATGAGCTATTAAAAGAAGCTATTGAATATATAGGAAATGAAAACAATAAGTAGTAAGAAAAAGAGATGCATCATATGTGATGCATCTCTTTTTAGAATTATAAATTAAAAGCATTTGCTAGTAAGCGATAAGACTTTAATTTATGTTCGAATTGATGAGTAATCGTGACAATCATAAATTCGTCAGTATTGTATGCTTTGCTTAAGTTTATTATTTTTTCTTTTACAGAAGACGGATCACCAACAATCATACGTTGACGATTTTCTTTTATACGGAATAAATCATAAGCGCTGTATGAATAATTTTGAGCAGTTTCAATAGAAGGTGTACCAGTAGTTCGTTTTCCTTGCTCTAATAATAAGATTGATAAATCTAAACTAGAAGCAATTTTTTCTGCTTCTTCATTTGTTTCTCCGCAAATAACAAAAATAGCAACGATTGACTTTGGTTTATCTCCTAAAAATGAGGGCTGATATTGTTCTTGGTAAGCCCTCATAACTTCAGGGCCTCCAAAGCCATTAATAAATTGTGCAAATGCGAAAGAAGCTCCGTTGTTTGCAGCAATTTTAGCGCTCTCTCCACTAGAACCGAGCATCCACATTTCAGGAGATGTTGGGATAACTGGAGTGGCTTTTAAGTTTGCATAGTGATGGTTTTCTGGTACTTGATCATGTATGTACATTGCAACGTCTGCAATTTGTTCTGGATATTGATCAAGTGAGACCATTTTCCCTTCTTGAAGTGCGCGAGTTGCTATTGGCATACCACCAGGGGCTCTACCAACACCGAGATCGATACGATTTGGATACAGTGCTTCTAAAACACGGAAATTCTCAGCGACTTTATATGGGCTATAATGCGGTAACATAACACCACCTGAACCGACTCTAATATGGTCCGTTTTTGCGGCAATATGAGAAATAAGTATTTCTGGACTTGAACCAGCTAAGCCTACGGAATTATGATGTTCGGATACCCAAAAACGTGTGAATCCGAGTTTTTCAACTTCTTGTGCAAGCGTAACTGTATGTGAAAAAGCTTGGGCTGCTGTGCTACCATCTGAAATAGGTGATTGGTCTAATACACTTAACTTGATCATAGAATATACCTCTCAATCTTAATGTACATCCTATTATATATTTACTTATGAAAAATGCGTAGTGAAATGCTCAAAATGAAAAGCGGATAATCTTATTTCCGCTTTTAATGAGAAAATCCGCGTTCATAATGATTCATTTCGACTAGATTTAAAATATATTCATAGTTGTCAATTTCACGTTTTAGCTGTTCACGTTCTTTTGCAGATAGTGTCATATTGCTAAGTTTTTTACATAAGTTTTGTTTCTTTAATTCTAAATGTTTTTTTGTAGCATGGTAGTCATAAGTATGTTTCATTTTTAACCACTCCTTCTTTGCAGTTGCTATATTATACGAAGCATAAAGAAATATGAAATCTGTCTCTTATGTATTTTTAGTGAATATTCAAATTGCAATGGTGTTATGTTTATGGAGATCTATGAATAAAATGCACTAAACCACTAACGTCCATTTGATGAAATGATGTTAGACTAAAAAGTAGACACAGGTTATTATAATAAAAATGAACCGAACGAGGTGTTTACATGGGGAAAGTAAAACAATATGAAGAAGAATTTAAACGCCAAAGCGTAAAACATGTTTTCCAAACAGGTAAAGCTGTAGCTCAAGTTGCCCGAGAGTTAGGAATTTCAGTGAATACCCTTCACGGTTGGGTAAAGAAATATAAACAAGAGCCCAAGGTGATACAGCAACGAACGTTCCGTTCTGAGGACAAAAAAACAAATGAAATGGAGCGACGTATTCGAGATTTAGAGGAAGAAAATGCAATCTTAAAAAAGGCGATGCACTTCTTCGCGAAAGACCATCGGTAAAATTTCAATTTATCCATCGACACCGCTTCACATACCGAGTGGAGAAGATGTGCCAAGTTCTACATGTATCCCGAAGCGGATATTACAAATGGAAACATCACACCAAAAGCCCCAGGCAAATACAGAGAGAACAAATAACCAAAGAGATCCACCGCATTTTTCTAGAATCGCGTTGTTTATATGGAAGTCCGAAAGTAACGTCTGTCTTACGTCAAAAAGGAAAGCAAATCTCACAAAAAACAGTGGCCAGAATCATGAAAGAACAGGGATTACAATCAAGAACTGTAAAAAAATATAAAGCTACTACAAATTCCAAACATTCTTATCCGGTACAGGACAATGTGTTAAATCGTCAATTCAAGGTAAAAAAGCCAAATCAAGTTTGGGTAGCTGATATTACCTATGTATCGACGAAAGAAGGATGGTTGTATGTGGCAAGTCTGATGGACTTGTATTCTAGAAAAATTGTGGGCTGGCATGCTGATCGTACGATGACAAAAGAATTAGTATTGAAGGCTTTACAACAAGCTTATTTCCGTCAAAAACCGGAAGGTTCAGTCTTGCATCACTCTGATCGAGGAAGTCAATATGCTTCCCATGATTATCAAAAACAATTACAACAGTATGGAATGCAATGTAGTATGAGTAGAAAAGGGAACTGTTATGATAACGCTTGTATCGAATCCTTCCATGGTGTCTTGAAAAAAGAACTTATTTACCAGCAACAATACGCAACACGTGCCCAAGCACAGCAAGATATTTGGGAATACATTGAAATTTTCTATAATCGTAAAAGAATTCATTCAGCGAATGATTATTTATCCCCGACAGAAAAAGAACGTATGTACGACTTGGAGGCTACATAATTAAATTTATCTGTGTCTATTTTATTGACTTAATATCAGAAATAAGGGGTGGAATTGTGCAGAAAGATATAATGTATAACACTGAAATGGATGAAGCGTTAAAAGTTATAGATAAAGGATTGAAGAAGACGATAAGTCCAAAACAAATTATTGTAGTGGGAGCTGGTATGGCTGGATTAGTTTCAGCATCTTTATTAAAGGCTGCAGGACATGATGTGAAAATTTTTGAAGCAAACAACCGGGTAGGTGGCCGTATAGAGACAGTTAGAATGGAAGATACCGGATTATATTTAGATGTGGGAGCAATGAGAATTCCGTATACACATAGGTTAACGATGGCATATATAAGAAAATTTGGGCTACAGGTGAGTCCTTTTATTAATAGGAATGAGACGGATATTATTTATGTAAATGGACGGAAAACGACGTTGAAACAATATGAAAAGGATCCGAGTATTTTAAGGTATCCTGTGGAAATGAACGAAGTGGGAAAAACGTCTGAAGAACTATTGTTATTAGCAGTACAGCCGATAATAAATTTTATTAAAAGAAATCCAGAGAAAAATTGGGATGTTGTAGTGAAGGATTTTGGGAGATATTCCACAGGACAATTTTTAAAGTATCATCCTTATCAGTATAATACTTACTTTTCGCCAGTAACAATTGAGATGATCGGTGTTCTATTAGATTTAGAAGGTTTTTTAGAGCGGTCGTTTGTAGAGACTTTACGATTTCTATACATTATGCAAGAGGAGAGCGGATTTTGTGAAATTATGGGCGGGAATGATAGATTACCAAAGTCATTTTTACCGCAATTAGAAGAAAATATTATATATAATCAAAAATTAATGAAGTTACATCAACACGATAATGGTGTGACAGCTTTCTATCGGAACGAGGAAACTTTTGAATATAGTAGTATTACAGGAGATTTAGTTATTGTTACTATCCCGTTTTCGACAATGCGTTTTGTAGAAGTAGATCCGTTTGATTCTATATCTCATGAAAAATGGAAAGCAATTCGTGAATTGCATTACATGCCTGCGACGAAAATAGGAATTCAATTTAAAAGCAGATTTTGGGAAGAACAAGGGCAATTAGGTGGCAGAATTATAACAGATTTGCCAATTCGTTATGCCTATTATCCAAGTCATGGAATTGGAGAAAAAGGACCTGCTATGATGTTAGGTAGCTATACATGGTCTTACGATGCATTGTTATGGGATGGTTTATCAAAAGGCGATCGTATTTATTACGCCTTACACAACTTAGCAACAATATTAGGTGGTCAAGTGTATGATGAGTTCATATCTGGAATATCAAAAAGCTGGACATTGGATCCGTATGCGCTTGGAGGATTTGCGCTTTTTCAAGCAGGTCAAGAATCTGAGCTACAACCAGCGATTGTCAAACCAGAGGGGAGAATATTCTTCGCTGGAGATCATACAACGCTATATCACGGATGGATTCAAGGTGCGATTGAATCTGGAATTTTTGTAGCGATGGAAGTGAATGAGTAAAATGTTTTTAATTCAGAAAATTCTTTACTATATAAATTGAGATGGATATTATTATATATAAAAGAATTATAGGGAGTGTTTACAGTGAATCCGTTATTATTCGATTTTCCTTCTGAATTTTATACTGACAGGCTTTTTATTCGAATGCCGAAACCAGGAGATGGTAAAGTTGTATATGATGCAATTCAAGCTTCAATACAAGAACTAAAACCTTGGATGGCTTTTGCACAAAAAGAGCAAACAGAGGAAGAAATAGAAGAGAGTATTAGAAAATCGCATATTCAATTTTTGCAACGTGAGGATTTAAGATTACTAGTATTTTCGAAAGAAACAGGTGAATTTATTGCTTCTGCCGGATTACATCGTATTAATTGGGATATACCTCAATTTGAAATCGGATATTGGATTGATACAAGGTTTAGCGGAAAAGGCTATATGGTAGAGGCTGCGAAAGGTATAACGGATTATGCTTTTTCTGAATTGAAAGCAAACCGTGTAGAAATTCGTTGTGATTCTCTAAATAAAAAGAGTAGAGCGATACCTGAGAAATTGGGCTTTAAATTAGAGGGGATTTTAGAAAGTGCGAGTATTGCAGTAGATGGAAATGGATTAAGGGATATGTGTGTATTTGCAATGACGAGAAATACATATAAAAAAGAAGAGCTGTAAAGAAACAGCTCTTCTTTTTGTGTATTATGGTACAGGATGTCCATTAGAGCTTTCGAAAATTGTAAACCATTGTTGACGATCTAATTTAACGTTTGTAGCAAGAGCGGCCGTTTTTACACGATCTAATTTACCAGATCCAACGATTGGCATCATGTTAGCTGGATGCGCAAGTAACCAAGCATACATAACCGTATCGATACTAGTAACACCTAGCTCAGTAGCAACTTTTTGCACAGTTTCACGTACACGTACGGCGCGTTCTGATTGACCAGTAAAGATTTCCCCACCAGCAAGAGGTGACCAAATCATTGGATTGATTCGTTTTTCTTGGCATAAATCAATTGTCCCTTTTTCAAAGTGCTCAAGCTGCAAGGCAGAAACTTCAATTTGGTTCGTAATAAGCGGGAAATCTAAGTAAGAACTTAACATATTAAATTGTGAAGGTAAGAAGTTAGATACACCGAAGTGACGAACTTTTCCTTCTTGTTTTAATTGTGAAAATGCCTTTGCCACTTCATTTGGATCCATAAAAGGGTCGGGACGATGAATAAGTAATACGTCAATATAATTTGTATGTAAATTTTTTAGTGATGCTTCTGCACTTTGAATAATGTGATCTGCACTAGTATTGTAGTGAGCAACATATCGCTCTGGAAATTTTGGTGATGGGGGAGCGATTCCACACTTTGTAATAATTTGCATGTTTTCTCGTAAGGAAGGCTTTAATTGTAAAGCTTCGCCAAATAACCCTTCACACGTATATCCGCCGTAAATGTCAGCGTGATCAAAAGTAGTAATTCCCATATCCATACAATCTTCAATGAAAGAAAGTAATTCTTGTTTCGTCATATTCCATTCTGCTAAACGCCAAAATCCTTGAATAATACGAGAGAATTCGAGCGTTTCATTCATTTGAACTCGTTCCATTATAAGTACCCCCTTGATGAATGATTATTATTTTGAAAAGGCTTTCTTACTACGTATTATTATATAGTTTGGGGGGCGTACATACAATAAATATGTTTTGCTAAAAAAATGATTTTCTCTATATGCTATAATGTAGAAACATATAGCTATAAGGAGATGTAAGGAATGATTCCAGTAACAATATTAACTGGTTTTCTTGGATCAGGGAAAACGACTTTATTAAATCGTATTTTATCAGAAAATCACGGTAAGAAATTAGCGGTGATTGTAAATGAAATAGGGCAAATTGGCATTGATAATCAGTTGATTATGAATGTAGAAGAAGAAATTATGGAAATGACAAATGGCTGTTTATGCTGTACTGTACGTGAAGATTTACTTGTTGCTTTAAAACAGTTACTGGACGTAAAAGCAGAAGGGAAAATGGATTTTGATGGTTTAGTAATTGAAACGACTGGACTTGCAAATCCAGGGCCGATTATTCAAACATTCTTTTTAGATCCAGTCATTCAATCTGCATACCAAATTAACGGTGTTGTAACGGTGGTAGATAGTTATCATATACATAAACATTTTGAAAAAGGATTAGAGGCAAAAGAGCAAATTGCGTTTGCGGATGTCGTTTTAGTAAATAAATTAGATTTAATTGAAGAGAGTGAGAAAGAAAATCTCTTGCATGAAATTCAAGGAATTAACCCGACTGCAAAGTTAATTGAGGCGACTAACTGTGAGGTAGATATACCATCTTTATTACAAATCCAAACGTTTAAAACGAAAGATACGTTGCAAATTTACCCTCATAAAGAACATAATCACTTAGAAGGTGTGAAATCATTTGTATTACGTGAAGAACGTCCGCTGGATTTACAAAAGCTTAATGAGTGGATGTCAGCTGTCGTTCAAGAGCTAGGGGAATATTTATATCGTTACAAAGGAATTTTATCGATAGATGGAGTAGATAAACGTATCGTTTTCCAAGGTGTACATACTTTATTTGCCGCTTCGTACGATAGAGAGTGGCAAGAGGGTGAAGAGCGAGTAAGTGAAGTAGTTTTCATCGGAAGAGATATTAATAAAGAGTGGTTCCAAGAACATTTTCAGGAGTGTGTGAAATAAGTCTGCGTAAATTGCAGGCTTATTTTTTATGAACATTCTATTAGATTGCAAAACAGAATTAAATAAGGGAAAGAAATTAAAAATTGATAAATGTATAATAAAAAGCCTGTTTTCACAGGCTTGTATTTTCGTCTATTAGTAACTCCATTACAACACCTACAACTGGACCTTCATCATCAATATCACCATTTAAGCGGAAACCAAATGATTCATACAGTCCCATTGCAAGTTTGTTGTCTGGATGTAAACTTAAGTAAATTATTTTGCATTCAAATTTTTCTTGTAAGAATTGAATGAGTAAGCGAAGGAAACGTTTTGCGTATCCTTTTCCTTGATATTGTTGGTCAATCATAAAGCGATCGAGCCATACACTTTTATGTTTTACTGAATACCATCCATACATTGCATAACCTACAAGTGTTTCTCCATCATATAAACCTACTGACGTTCCGTTTCCTTCATATAATGATTCTGCTAAAGAAAACGCGTTACTTTCAATAAATTGTTGCTGATCTTTTGTGACGTTTAAAGCAACTACTGAACGCCAATTTTTTGCTGTTACTTCACAAATGTGAAGATTCATAATTCCAACTCACCTTCTAAATTAATATAGCTTTAAAGCTAATATGGATAATTTTACTTGTTATTTTGGTCAAGTCAAGGATAAATACATAAAAAGGCAGCTGAATACCAGATTCAGCTGCCTAGAAAATATAATGGATTAGTTTGTTGCTTCTTTCAATGTGTTTACGTTTTCTTCCATTAAAGTGAAGTAATCTTTATTATTTTTCGCATCATCTTCAGAAATAGTAGCTAAGTGATTTAAGCGTAAAACTTTTGTACCAGTTTCTTTTTGAATTACGGATGCTACTTTTGGAGTAGAGAACGTTTCGAATAAAATATATTGTAGACTATGTTCTTTTACTGTTTTTGTAATGTCAGCAAGCTGCTTTTGAGATGGTTCATCAGAAGCTGAAATTCCAGCGATAGGAATTTGTTTTAGGCCGTATCGTTGTTCCCAGTAACCATAGGCAGCATGAGAAACTAAAATTTCTTTCGTTTTTGCGTTCGCTACAGCTGCCTTAAATTGATCGTCTAAATCAGTAAATTTAGTTTGAAGTGCGGCGAAGTTTTTTTCGAATTCTTGTTTATGTTCAGGTTGTAATTCTACAAGTGCATTTTTAATTTTTTCCGCCTGTTTCATTGCTAGAGTAGGATCTAACCAAACATGCGGGTCTTTATCGTGATGATGTTCATCTTCTTTATGGCCATCTCCATGATCATGATGCTCTTCTTCAGTAGAAGCACGAAGCTCAATACCTTTAGATGCATTTACAATTTTAACATTTTCTTTTTGTAATGTTTTTTCCATTTTTTCAGCAAATGGTTCTAATTCAGCGCCGTTATAAACGAATAAATTAGCTTTTGCAACTTGTACTGTTTGTTTTTGACTTGGTTCAAATGTATGTGAATCTGCACCAGGTGGGTAAATTGCTTCAACATTTACATAGTCGCCACCGATTTTCTTTGCGAAATCAGCAAGTGGGAAAATCGTTGTATAAACTGTTAGCTTTCCATCTTTCTTGGCATTACTTTCTTTTTTATTTGAGCAGCCAGCGAAAATTAAGGTAAAAATAAGTAAGAATGAAAATATAGTCAATCTTTTAGGCATGAAGTTCTCCTCTTTTCTTTTTTACGGATATATTTTCCCCAATTATAGAAGAAAAATATCATTTTAATACAAAACGGAATAATTACGTTTTAGTTTGCGAACTTAGTATAATACATCTTTAATAAAGTTGCAATAAATAATAATCATTCCGATTTGTTTTTGTTATAAAGTTGTCAAATATAAGTGTATTATTTTTGCAAATGCATGCATATGTGACAACGCTGTTTTCATATATTGAAAAGGAGGTTAAAGAGGGGGGTGAACGTTTGGGTTACTTAATGGAAGCTATTTTATTAATATTAGCGGTAGTATTGCCATTATCTTTTGTATTAATTTTTTTAAGAAGATTAATAAGTAATTTAGGGGACGCTACAACAATAACGAAATTACAAGAGAGAGATGAGAAAAAAGAGTAAGTAAAACACTATGCGTACGCATAGTGTTTTACTTGTGGTAAAATAAGATCAGGAAACTCCTAAAGGTTGTATTTTACTGAAGGAGAGAAAAGTAAAATAAGAGGTATATGCATATATGAATAAGCGAACAGCGTTAATACTTGGTGCAAGTGGTTTAGTTGGACAAGAGATAACGCGTCTATTACTTGAATCAGATTACTATGATTCGGTTACTATTTTTGTAAGAGATCCAATGCAATGGCAACATGAAAAGTTACAGCAGAAACAAGTTGATTTTTCGGTATTAGAGGAATATAAAGAGTTCTTTGCTGTGGATGATGTTTTTAGTTGCTTAGGAACAACAATAAAAAAAGCAAAAACAAAAGCAAATTTTAAAAAAGTAGATTATGAATATACGTTACGAGCTGCTTGTTTAGCTGAAAAACAAGGGGTACAAAATTTCCTTGTTGTGTCTTCTATGGGAGCGAATCCTAAATCATTTTTCTTTTATTCACAAGTGAAAGGAAAAATGGAAGAAGAATTGCAAAAGTTAGTGATCGGTGGTATTCACATTTTTAGACCATCATTATTAGTAGGAAATCGACAAGAATTTCGTTTCGGTGAACGAATGGCTGAAAAGTTATCTCGTATTATTCCTTTTATCTTTAAAGGGGCTTTCAAAAAGTATAAACCAATTTCAGCTAAAGATGTGGCGAAAGGGATGTATATAACCGCGCTGCGAGAAGAATCGGGTATCCATACTTATAATTCAAATGAAATTACAACGATAGAATAAATAAAGCCGAGAAGAATGACTTCTCGGTTTTATTTATTCGTATGAATTTTTCCTGGTGCTCGCTTATATTGGTGAGGTTCTTGCAATTCAAAGCCAAGTTCATTGGCTGCTATTCTCGGGAAGTACGGGTTGCGAAGTAACTCACGTCCGATGAAAATTAAATCTGCTTCGTTATCATTTAAAATTTGCTCTGCTTGAGATCCAGTCGTAATCAATCCAACTGCACCAGTTGCAATCTTAGTATACTCTTTAATATGTTTGGCGTATTGTACTTGGTAACCAGGATACACATCAATATGTGCTGGTACAACTGCACCAGAACTACAATCGATTAAATCTATTCCCTGTTCTTTCATCCACTTTGTATACTGAACATAATCTTGAACTGTTAGTCCGTCAGGGTGATAATCATTTGCTGAAATACGAACGAATATTGGTCCGTCCCAAACTTTATTTACAGAGTCGATGATTTCGCGTAAGAAGCGATAGCGGTTTTCAGGTGAGCCGCCGTATTCATCCGTTCGTTTATTAGTAAGTGGTGATAGGAATTCATTGATAAGGTAACCGTGAGCGCCATGTAGTTCGATAACATCAAATCCGGCTTGTTTTGAACGTAACGCGGCCCTCTGAAAAGCTAATATAGTCTCTTTGATTTGCTGTATATTCATTTCTACTGGTATTTTCATCGTATCATTAAAAGGAATTGCAGAAGGAGCGAAAGCATTCGTATCTAATTCAGCTTTTCTTCCGGCGTGAGCGAGTTGAATGGCAGCTTTTGCACCGTTATCATGTATAAAAGTAGTCGTTTTATGTAAGCCTTCAATTAGGTTGTCATCCCAAATGCCTAAGTCTTTGTTAGAAATTCGTCCTTCAGCTAAAACGGCAGTTGCTTCAACCATAACTAAACCTACTTGGCCAGCAGCGCGAGTTCCATAATGAATGAGATGGAAATTCGTAACGCGGCCATCTTCATTCCCCGATGAATACATACACATAGGCGACATAACGATACGATTTTTTAGTGTAACGTTCTTAATTGTATAAGGTGAAAAAAGCTTGGAATTCATCAAATAGCCTCCTTGATTGAATTTTCTTATATTTTACCATTCTCTTTTTTGTTTCTCTAATAAAACGCTTATACGAAAAATTTTGTTTATTCGTGTTACAATGACTAATATGAACTGAATTGGAGGATGACATATGTACCAGGCTTATTATGAAAGTGAAGTAGGTTTGCTAGAAATTACAGCAAATCAAGAAGGCATTACGTCTGTTATATTTGTTGATGAACGACAAGAAGAGAATAAAAATGAAATGATAGAACAATGTATAAATGAGTTAGATGAATATTTTAAAGGGAAAAGAAAAGAGTTTACGGTCCCGCTGTCTGCGGAGGGAACCGCATTTCAAAAAAATGTATGGGATGCTCTTTATACTATTCCGTACGGCGTAAGTGCTTCATATTTAGATATTGCAGAGAAGGTTGGAAATACAAAAGCTGTACGGGCAATAGGAGGGGCAAATAGTCGGAATCCAATTTCAATAATCGTTCCATGTCACCGTGTAATAGGAAAGAGTGGAAAGCTTGTTGGATATGCGGGTGGTTTATGGAGGAAAGAGTGGTTATTAAAACACGAAGGTATTTTGAAATGACGTATGTATGGGAAGAGGGATTGTTTTGAAATGTATAAATTGTGGGCAACCTTGCGAGGAGGAACAGTTAAATTGTGCAAGTTGTCAGCGAAACTTGGATAATGAACAAGATGAAGGCAGCTCGTTAATAGATAAAGAACTAGAAGTATATGTAGGGAGACAATATCCGTATTACAAAAGGAAATGGGAGCTTGAGAATAAGCGGATTGCTAGGTGGAGCTGGAATGGTTGGGCTGCTATTTTCAATATAGGCTGGCTAGGATATCGTAAGTATTATGTACCAGCTGCTTTATTTATGTTGTTATTAGTAGCGTGTGATGCATTTTCGTATTATATGGGATTTAATGTAGCGTTGCCAATCATTAATATGGTACCTCTTACGTTTTTATTACTCATTTTTATTCTGTTTGGAATGGGGATTTTTGCAAATGGATTATACTATCAATTTGCGGAAAGACGTATATACCGAATAAAAGCAAGAGAAATAAAAGATAAATCAGTTGAAAACTATCTAATCAATGATAGCGGCGGAACGAGCAAAATGGGAGCGACAATTGTTACTATTTTAGCAGTTGCTAGCATATTTTTTAGTCATTTCTTTTTTCCGACTGATCGAGACGTTATTCAAAAGGTTCGTACAAGCTCGCTTTATGAATATCCTTTCTTTTCAATAGGTGAATCTTTCGAAAATTATTTTCAAAATTCAGGTTGGATATATTATCGTGGAACGGAAGGGTTAGAATTAGTAGAATTCCAAGGATATAACGCCGGAACGCCAAGACAAAAGGTGAAGATTCAATTTGTTGTCGATTATAAATTAGGTGAAGTGGAACCATACTCACTTATGGTTAATGGTGAATCTAAAACTGAAGAAGAGTTTTTGAAGCTGATGGAAGAAATATTTAAAGTTCAAAATCCATTTGATATAGAGGATGGATTACAAGTAAATGCTATTCAAGGAAGCGGCTGGAAAGAAATTTCCGATCGCTTTTTTCTATGTTTGTTAAAATAAATATTTAAAATAATCAGAATCTTTTGTATAATAAAATATATTATATAGGATTTAACTTATACATATAGATTGGGGGAAGGAAGAATGAAGAGAAAGACAACAACAATTGCTGCACTTGCGTTAACGACGAGTGTATTGGTTGCAGGATGTGGGAATGGTGAGAAGGCTTCGACAACGAAGAAAGAATCGAATAAGGGAATGGCCGATAAACAAGTTTTAAATTTGCTAGAAACAGCTGAAATTCCTTCAATGGATACATCTAAATCAACGGATTCTGTATCTTTCCGTGTATTTGTAAATGCAATGGAAGGTTTATATCGTCTAGATAAAGATAATAAACCAACACCAGGTATGGCAAAAGATGTGAAGATTAGTGAAGATAAAAAGACATATACATTTGAATTACGTGATGCGAAATGGTCAAATGGTGATCCAGTTCGAGCACAAGATTTTGTATATGCATGGCAACGTACATTAGATAAAGCAATAGCGGCAGAATATGC
This sequence comes from Bacillus sp. FSL K6-0268, assembly GCF_038005425.1. NCBI lineage: Bacteria > Bacillati > Bacillota > Bacilli > Caryophanales > Bacillaceae > Bacillus > Bacillus sp. FSL K6-0268. The sequence goes on along the minus strand of NZ_JBBOTF010000001.1, from coordinate 1,379,085 downwards.
ATTCATTTTATTTGATGTGAAAAATGCACAGAAAGTAAATAAAGGTGAATTACCAGCAGATCAATTGGGTGTTAAAGCGAAGGATGATAAAACGTTGGTAGTAGAATTAGAGCAACCAGCACCTTATTTTCTTGAGCTTACGTCGTTCCCTACATTTTTCCCATTAAATGAAAAATATGTGAAAGAGCAAGGAGATAAATATGGATTAGAAGCAGATAAATTATTATATAATGGACCATTTACAATGAGTCAATGGAAACATGAACAAAATTATCAGTTAAAGAAAAATCCTAATTATTGGGATAAAGATACTGTAAAGTTAGACGAAATTAATGTAAGTATTGTGAAGGAAACAAGCACGGGAGTAAATTTATATGATAGTGATCAAGCAGATCGAGTTATTTTAACTTCTGAATTTGTTGATAAATATAAAAAGAATAAACCAGATGAATTTAAAACGAAGTTAGATCCACGCATATATTTCTTGCGTTTTAACCAAAAAAATGCAACATTTAAAAACCAAAAAGTACGTGAAGCAATTGATTTGGCATATGATAAAAAAGGAATTGCTGATGTCATTTTAAATGACGGTTCATTGCCAGCATATTTCTTAGTACCTGAAAAATTCACGACAGGTCCGGATGGAAAAGACTTCCGCTCTGTAAATAAAAACTTCCGTGATAGTAAAGATAATGCAGAGAAAGCAAAAAAATTATGGGAAGAAGCGAAGAAAGAGCTTGGTCAAGATACAATTACGGTTGAATTACTAAACGATGATAACGGTAGCCGTAAAAAAGTAGGCGACTTTATTAAAGAAGAACTAGAGAAAAACTTGCCTGGTATTAAAGTGAATTTGAAACAGCAACCATACAAGCAGAAGCTAGATTTAGAAAAGAAATTCCAATATGAATTCTCATTATCTGCATGGAGCCCTGATTATCCGGATCCAATGACTTATATTGATATGTTTGTTACTGGAAGCTCATTTAATGAAATGGATTATTCTAATCCGAAGTATGATGATTTAGTAGCGAAATCAAAAGGAGAGCTATTAAAAGATGATAAAGCACGCTGGAATGCACTTGCGGAAGCTGAAAAAATCTTAATTGGTCAAGACGCAGCAATTTCTCCTACGTACCAACAAAGTACAGCTTATTTAGAGAAGCCGTTTGTAAAAGGCATTGCTAACCATACGTTTGGCGGGGACTTCAGTTATAAATGGGCATATGTTACAAAAAAATAGTACAATAAAAGGTGAGTGAATTTTCGCTCATCTTTTATTTGTATAAGGAGGAATTATAGTTGTTAAGGGGAATCAATCATATTTGTTTTTCGGTATCTAATTTAGAAAACTCTATTATGTTTTATGAAAAAGTATTAGAAGGAGAATTATTAGTTAAAGGGAGGAAATTGGCGTATTTTAACATATGTGGAGTATGGATAGCGCTTAATGAAGAGACACATATTCCGAGAAATGAGATTCATCAATCTTATACGCACATTGCATTTTCTGTTGAACAAGAAGACTTTGAATATCTAATACAGCGATTAGAAGAAAATGATGTTCATATTTTAAAAGGAAGAGAACGTGATGTCAGAGATTGCGAATCTATATACTTTGTTGATCCTGACGGTAATAAATTTGAGTTTCACTCAGGGACACTGCAAGATCGTTTAAATTATTATAGAGATGAGAAACCTCATATGACATTTTATTAGGGAGGGATAGCATTTGCATGCACTTGTAATTGGTGGAACAGGAATGCTAAAGAGAGTTTCTATGTGGCTTTGTGAGCAAGGGTTTCATGTTTCTATTATCGGGCGAGATGAAGTGAAATTAGAAAATGTTAAGCGGATGAGTTCTACACTAGAAAATATTACATGCCTTTCGTTAGATTATCATAATGATGAAGATGTAAAGCTAGCTATTAAAAGTACAGTTGAGAAAAATGGCCCGATCACATTAGCTGTTGCATGGGTACACTCAAGTGCAAAGCATGCACTATCAAATATTTGTAAAGAACTAGATTTATCGTCTAAAACATATAGTTTATTTCATATTTTAGGTAGTAAAGCATCACGTATGACTGCACAAAAAATAGGGAGTACGCGATGTAGTTATCATAGAATTATTTTAGGTTTTATTTTAGAAGATACATATGGAAGATGGCTTACTCATGAAGAGATAGCTGATGGAGTTATAAAAGGGATTGAAAGTAAACGAGCGGAGTGGATTGTAGGGAGAGTTGAACCGTGGGAATTACGACCAACATGGTGAGGGGGAGTAAGAAATGAAAACAACTATATATGTAACAAGGCATGGTGAAACAGAGTGGAATGTAGTGAAGCGAATGCAAGGACGGAAAAATTCTGCTTTAACTGAAAATGGTATAGTTCAGGCGAAACAATTAGGGAATCGAATGAAAGATTTACCAATCCATGCGATCTATAGTAGTCCGAGCGAAAGAACACTTCATACGGCAGAGTTAATAAAGGGGGAACGTGATATACCCATTATAGCGGATGAGCATTTCTATGAAATCAACATGGGTATATGGGAAGGACAAACAATCGCGGATATAGAAAAGCAATTTCCAGAAGAAGTACATCTGTTTTGGAATGAGCCACATCTTTTTCAGTCAACATCAGGCGAAAATTTTGAGGCCGTTTATGAAAGAGTAATTGAAGGGATGCAGCTTCTTTTAGAGAAGCATAAGGGACAAAGCATATTGATTGTTTCTCATGCGGCAGCAGCAAAATTACTTGTAGGGCATTTCGCGGGAATTGAAATAGAAAATGTGTGGGATGATCCATTTATGCATAGTGCTAGTTTGAGCATAATAGAATTTGAAGAGGGTATTGGTAAAGTGAAACAATTTGCAGATATAAGTCACTTTCAATAAATGTAAAAAAGGCCGCAAAACGGCCTTTTTTTGGTGGTATAAAAACTAGCAGTTACGTTTTTTATACCAGAAGTGATCAAATTTCTTATTTTTGCAAGATGGGAATTTATGTCCGCCTTTGCAATCATTCCATTTGTGCCCATCATCGTGACAGTCTTTACCATGATCACATGAATCATCGCAAGAGCCGCCGTGTCCGTGAGGGAAGAATTCGCATTTTTTACAGTAACATCGTTTAGTCCAGTAAAATTTCTTTTCAAAACGTACACATTTTGTAACGAAAGTACAATGTTTTCTACGCGTACGTTTTGTAACTAAAACGCATTCTTTTCTACGTGTTACTTTCGTAACGAACGTCCATTTTTGAACGCGTACACGAGTACATTTCGTAACAAATGTCCACTTTTTAACGTGAGTACATTTTGTAACAAATGTACAATGTTTCACACGAGTACATCTTGTTCTTGGGCATTTACAATCGTCGCTACACTCAATTTTTGAAGAGCAATCGTCATCACATTCGAATGTGCTTGGATCTTGGTGTAAGAAATCCTCCATCCCAGCACTTTTGATTTCTTCAACAGCTTTTCTAATATCACGTTTCATAGAAATCCTCCTTATCATGTATTAAGTTGAAAAGGTATTCTTTTTCCTTAACATGATATGAGAGATGACGTCTTTCTGAACAGGACAAGAGTGTAATTTTCTATAAATAGATGATAGCGGATGTATGGACAAGACAAGGCGCATACATTGAATGAAGAGAACTGAGAAGGGATGAGAAAATATGTTACCTTCATATGATTTTTTTGTTCATCCAATGTACTTAGTGGAATTGAAAAAAGACATTTGGTCAGATAGTCCAGTGCCAGCAAAATTAACTTATGGAAAAAAGAAATATGACATTGATATCGTATACCGAGGAGCTCATATTCGTGAGTTTGAGAAAAAATCTTATCATGTTATGTTTTATAAACCAAAAAAATTTCAAGGTGCGAAAGAGTTTCATTTGAATTCTGAGTTTATGGATCCGTCTCTCATACGAAATAAACTATCGCTAGACTTTTTTCATAACATTGGTGTACTTTCGCCAAAATCACAACATGTATTTATAAAAATTAATGGTCAAATTCAAGGTGTGTATTTACAGTTAGAATCGGTTGATGAAAACTTTTTGAAAAATAGAGGATTACCGAGTGGTTCTATTTATTATGCGATAGATGATGATGCGAATTTTTCATTAATGAGTGAACGAGATAAAGATGTTAAGACGGAGCTCTTTGCGGGTTATGAATTTAAATATTCGAATGAAAATAGTGAAGAACAACTGAGTGAATTTGTATTTCAAGCGAATACTTTGACGAGGGAAGCCTATGAAAAAGAGATTGGGAAGTTTCTACATGTAGATAAATATTTACGATGGTTAGCAGGAGTTATTTTTACGCAAAACTTTGATGGTTTTGTCCATAACTATGCACTATATCATAACGATGAAACAAATTTATTTGAAGTTATACCGTGGGATTATGATGCGACTTGGGGGCGAGATGTACAAGGGAGACCGCTTAATCATGAATATATCCGCATTCAAGGGTATAACACGCTAAGTGCAAGATTGTTAGACATACCTGTGTTTAGAAAGCAGTATCGAAGTATTTTAGAAGAAATATTAGAAGACCAATTTACAGTTTCGTTTATGAGGCCGAAAGTAGAAGGATTGTGTGAATTGATTCGTCCATATTTACTACAAGATCCATATATGAAAGAAAAATTAGAAACATTTGATCAAGAGGCTGATATGATTTATGAATATATAAATAAAAGAAGAAAATATATACAAGACCACTTATATGAATTGGATTAATTTTGAAAGAGATTGAAACGTTATCAATCTCTTTTTTTTGTATAATAAAGATGTATCAATAAAAGTGAAGTAATATATTTGAAAGAGAATGGGGATGCGGATATATGACGATTAAATGGATTGATTGGGTAAAACAAATACAATCTATAACCCAAGCAGGTTTAACGTATTCTAAGGATGTGTACGATATAGAACGCTTCCAACAATTACGAGACATTTCGATTTCGATGATGTCACATTACACAAAAACTGATTGGGAAGTTGTAGAGAAATTATTTGCAAGTGAGACAGGCTATCAAACACCTAAAGTTGATATAAGAGCAGTTGTTTTTCAAAATGAAAAGTTATTATTTGTGAAAGAAAAAAGCGATGGGAAATGGGCATTGCCAGGTGGATGGGCTGATGTCGGTTATACGCCAACCGAAGTTGCAGCAAAAGAGGTTGTCGAAGAGACGGGTTATGAGGTAGATCATTTTAAGTTACTAGCTATATTTGATAAAGAAAAACATCAACCATCTCCATCGGCGACGCATGTATATAAGATTTTCATTGGATGCGAGATTATTGGTGGAGAAAAGAAAACTAGCATTGAAACAGAAGAGGTGGAGTTTTTTGGTGAAAATGAATTGCCTAATTTATCAATTGCTAGAAATACAGAAGACCAAATTAAAGAGATGTTTGCCTACATGAAAGACCCGCAGAAAGAGAAATTAATAGATTAATCCTGCTTGAATTGTACATATTGTTAAAATGAAGATATTGGCAGATTGCAGCCTTTATGTAATAATGGGATGGTATGTGAAGAAAAAAGGAGATAAAAAAGAACATGTTAGCAAACATAATAGATCAGTTATTGCAATTTTTTGCAAGCTTAGGTTACTTTGGAGTAGCTCTTGCTTTAATGATTGAAGTAATCCCAAGTGAAATTGTACTTTCGTATGCTGGCTTTTTAGTAGCGGATGGTAAAATTAGTTTTGTGGGTGCAGTTATCGCCGGAACGATTGGTGGTACTTTAGCCCAAATCTTTTTATACTGGCTTGGATACTACGGAGGGCGTCCGGTTGTAGAGAAATATGGGAAATATCTGCTTATTAATAAACACCATTTAGACATAGCGGAAGGTTGGTTTAAGCGTTATGGAGCTGGCGTAATATTTTCTGCGCGCTTTATCCCAGTAGTACGTCATGCAATCTCTATTCCAGCAGGACTAGCTAAGATGCCATTAAAACTATTTACGCTTTATACGGTTGTAGCGATCATTCCATGGTCAATTCTATTTATATACTTAGGTGAAAAACTTGGTGGGAATTGGCGACAAATTAAAGAGTATGCATCTGATTACACACATTACATAATTATAGGAGCTGTTCTTTTTATTGCTCTATACTTCGGTTTAAAATATTTGAAAAAGAAAAAAACAACACGCTAAAGTCAATGATAATTCATTGGCTTTTTTTATTTGTTTCGGTTCGGTTCTAAAAAAAAAGAGTTGTCCATAATGTATAATAATAAAGCGTAGCGGAGGAATGTGATGAAAGGGTCACCGTTTATACGTGGAACGATATTTTTAACGATGGCAACGATGATATCAAAAATGTTAGGGTTTATATATGTTATACCATTTACAGCAATGGTCGGTACGAGTGGGTACGTTTTATATACGTATGCATATCGCCCCTATACAATTATGCTCAGCATTGCGACAATGGGATTACCACTTGCAGTTTCAAAAATGGTATCAAAATATGATCAACTGAATGATTATCATACGGTTAAGAGAGTGTTGAAAAGTGGAATCGTGTTTATGTTTATAATGGGAGTCATTTCGTGTTTTACGTTATATATGCTAGCTCCGCATTTAGCTAAGCTTGTCATCGATGGAAATGATCAAACGGGGAATAGTGTAGGAGCGGTTACTACTAATATTCGAATTGTAAGTTTTGCGTTAATACTTGTGCCAGTAATGAGTTTATTAAGGGGCTTCTTTCAAGGATTCCAATCGATGGGGCCTTCTGCATTAAGTGTAGTTGTAGAGCAATTTTTTCGGGTTTTAACCATTTTAATAGGAAGCTTTGTCGTTTTATATGTTTTAAAAGCGTCTGTTTCATTAGCGGTTGGTATTTCAACGTTCGGTGCATTTATGGGAGCTGTAGGTGGATTAACTGTTTTAAGTGCATATTATATAAGAAGGAGAAGGCACTTAAAGAAAAAAGAGATGGCAAGTATACCACAAACAACAAAATCCTTTTTCTCATTGTATAAGGAGCTCTTTACATATTCTATTCCTTTTGTTGTGGTGGGCTTAGCAATTCCGTTGTATCAGACTATTGATACATTTACAATTAATAAACTACTTATACAAATAGGGTATATGCAAGGAGAAGCGGAAAAAATTAATGCGATAATTGGTCTTGTTCAAATGGTTGTGCTCATCCCGGTATCCGTTGCGACAGCTTTTAGTATGTCTCTCGTACCAGAGATGACGAAAGCTTACACAGCAGGAAATACGAAGCTATTGTACAAACATTTTACGAGAACAAATGTATTAGTAGTAGCGATTACGGTGCCGGCTGCAATTGGAATGATTGTGTTAGCCAAGCCTGTATATACTCTTTTATTCGGTGCTGGAAATGATCCAGAGATGGGGAGAATCATTTTACAGTATTATGCTCCTGCTTGCATACTATTTTCTCTTTTTACAGTAACGGCTGCTATGCTACAAGGAATCAATCAACAGCAGAAGACGGTGCTAGGACTAGTGATTGGAATTATTGTGAAAATAGTTTTAAATATTGTATTGCTTCCGTATTTCGATTATGTAAGTTTTATTATTTCAACATACGCGGGCTATACGATTTCAGTTGGGTTTAACTTGTGGATGCTTTCTAAATATGTTATAAAGGCAACATAAGCTTTTAAGGCAGAGAGCACTCTGTCTTTTTCTATGTTTATAATATTTTTCTTATAAAAACGTTTTCAAAATAATTTTTCTATTGAAATTTAAACGTATGTTTCATATGCTGAGAATGGCGGTTTAAAAACTGTGATTTAAGAGAGGTAGATTCCTACATGTAAAAAGAATCGGGGTGATAGTATGTTAAATATATATTTAACAGACCGAAACGGAAAACTACAAGAGATTGAGGAAATGCAAAAGGGGTGCTGGATTAATGTACTTCATCCAACAGAAGAAGAAATTCAATATCTAGTACAAACTTTAAATGTAGACTTAGATTTCATTAAAGACCCTTTGGATGATGAAGAACGCTCTCGTATTGAAAAGGAAGACAATAATACTTTAATTATCGTGGATATTCCGACAGTTAGACATGACGAAGAAGGAAATTCGATTTATGACACGATTCCAATAGGTATGATTGTGATGCCAGATTGCTTTGTGACAATTTGTTTAGAAGAAAACCCAATTTTTGAACGTTTTATTAATCAACGTATTAAAGAATTTTATACGTTTAAGAAGACGCGCTTTGCACTTCAGCTCTTATATACGATTTCTACTTATTATTTAAGATACTTAAAGCAAATAAATCGAAAAACAATTGATTTAGAGCATCAATTAAATCAGTCAATGAAAAATAAAGAGATTTTCACATTATTAGGCCTTGAGAAAAGTTTAGTATACTTTACAACGTCATTAAAGGCTAATAAAATTGTGATTCAAAAGTTAATGCGTAATAGTACATTTTTAAAAATGTATGAAGACGATCAAGATTTATTAGAAGATGTATTAATTGAAAATAAACAGGCTATTGAAATGGCGGAAATATATAGTCACATTTTAAGTGGAATGATGAATACTTTTAGCTCCGTTATATCAAATAATTTAAATAGTGTTATGAAACTGTTAACGTCAATTACGATCATTTTATCTTTACCGACGATGGTTTCTAGTTTCTTTGGAATGAACGTAAAGGTTCCGTTTGAAGGGGAAGCCCACGGTTTTGTAATTGTACTCATCATATGTGTAACACTATCTTTCACGTTAGCTTTTGTTTTTTGGAAGAAACGTTACTTTTAACGATAAAAAAGCTGCTCTAGCATAGTTATATAACTACGCTAGAGCAGCTTTTTTGCTATGAAATCTCAAATTTTGAATAGAATATAACTTGTACAATGTAATGTATATAAAGGGTATGTATTCCATATAAACCTTGTCCAATTAATGAAATGGGGTTAAAATTACATATTGTTAATGAAAAGTTGGAGGAAATACATCATGGAATTGTTTCAATTACCGAAAGCATTCCTGCAAATGAATACAATTTTTATCTCCATATTGATCGAAGCACTTCCTTTCGTGCTCATTGGTGTATTTATTTCAGGATTCATTCAAATGTTCGTGACAGAAGATATGGTAGCAAAATGGATGCCGAAAAACCGATTTCTGTCTGTTTTAGTAGCTACTTTTTTAGGGATGTTGTTTCCAGGTTGTGAATGTGGAATTGTTCCGATTGTAAGACGATTAATCGGAAAAGGGGTTCCGCCATATGCGGGGATTGCATTTATGTTAACTGGGCCAATTATTAATCCAGTTGTTTTATTTGCAACATACGTTGCCTTTGGAAGTAGTATGCACATGGTATGGTATCGTTCTATTGTAGCGATTATCGTAGCAATTATCGTTGGAATTATATTATCATTTATGTTTAGAGAACATCAATTAAGAGATGATCACTTCCCAGAAGTGAATCATAAGCGTCCATTACGTAAAAAAATGTGGGATGTATGTACGCATGCTGTTGAGGAATTTTTCTCGATGGGAAAATATTTAGTATTAGGTGCGTTAATTGCAGCTGCAGTTCAAACGTTCGTACAAACTTCAACACTTCTTGCTATAGGACAAGGGCCGTTCTCTTCACCAGCTGTTATGATGGGACTTGCTTACATATTATCACTTTGTTCAGAAGCGGATGCGTTTATTGCTTCATCATTCCAAAGTACATTTTCAACAGCATCACTTGTCGCGTTCCTTGTTTACGGACCGATGGTGGATATTAAAAATATGTTTATGATGCTTGCGACATTTAAAACGAAATTTGTAATTGTCGTTACAGTTACAGTTACACTTGTTGTTTATGCAAGCTCACTACTCATTTATGCGATGGGGTGGTAGGTTATGTTTCGAGCGTATATATTATTAGGTTTTACAATATTAATTGCGCAGCTTCATATTTCGGGTAACATTACGAAGTATATCAATATGAAGTATGCTTATTTATCAACAACAGCAGCAATTATTTTAGGTTTCTTAACGATTGTACAAATTATCGTCGTTTTCCAAAAAGAGCACCAAAAGGAAAAAGAGAAAAATGATTGCAGTTGTGACCATAGCCATTGCGGGCATGATCATTCAAAAGATGAGAATACATGGTGGAAAAAAGCATTTTCGTACTCATTGTTTTGTTTTCCGATTATCTCAGGCTTATTTTTCCCGATTGCAACGTTAGATTCAGATATTGTTAAGGCGAAAGGATTTCATTTTCCTGTTGCACAAGCAGAAAGTAAGGATCCATTTATGACAAGACAATTTCTAAGACCTGATACGAGCATTTATTACGGGAAAGAAGGATACCGCGGTGTAATGGAAAAAGGGAAGAAAGAGTTTGTTACGAAAGACAATATTAATTTGAAAGATGAAGACTTCCTAAAGGGTATGGAAACAATTTACAATTATCCTGGCGAGTTTACTGGGAAAAAATTATCTTTTAAAGGGTTTGTTTTTAGAGATGATTCTTCTAAAAAAGAACAATACTTCTTATTCCGTTTCGGTATTATACATTGTGTAGCAGATTCTGGTGTGTATGGTATGTTAGTGAAAAAACCAGAAGGTGTAGAATGGAAAAATGATGATTGGATTCAAATAGAGGGAGAAATTTCTACTGAATTTTATCAGCCGTTTCATGCGAATATTCCTGTATTAGAAGTAACGAAATGGAATAAAGTTGAACAGCCGAAAGAACAATATGTATTTAGAGGGGCCGATTGATAAGATCGGTTCTTTTTTGTGGACTAAAAGTTCTGAATGTTGTTAATATTAAACGTGTAGTTCATTTCGTATAGTGATTATTGAAATATTAGGGATAAATCATTAAAGGGGAAAACAGCCAATGAGTCAAGGGTGTTCAAAACGAGCCGAGTATTCCCAACAGATTTAAATGATCATAACACGCTATTTGGTGGGAAGATATTAGCGGAGATGGATATGGTTGCTTCTATTTCAGCATCCAGACATTCGAGAAAGGAATGTGTCACAGCATCTATGGACTGGGTCGATTTCTTACATCCTGTTCGTTCTTCAGATTGTGTTAGTTATGAATCTTTCGTAATTTGGACGGGAAGAACTTCAATGGAAGTGTTTGTGAAGGTAGTGGCTGAAGATTTAATCTCAGGTGAGAAGCGTATAGCGGCAACGTCATTCGTTACTTTTGTGGCACTTAGTAAGGAAAATAATCCAGTTCCTGTACCGCGTGTTATCCCTGAAACAGAAGAAGAGAAAGAATTACATCGTATTGCTGTGTTACGTGCAGAACAGCGTCATATACGTAAGGCAGAGAGTAAGAAAGTAGCCACATTGTTAACCTTTTGAGATGAATATTTAGCCATTTAATTTACTATAGTAGGCGGAAATGGTTTTAAAATGAAAAGCGGACACCTAAAAATAGGTGTCCGCTTTTATAGTTTTTTCATCCACATATCATATGACAGTAGCTACTTAGCAGAAGCAAGCAGCACCGACGATGATTAAGAGGATAAATAATACGACTAGTAGCGCAAATCCATTACCATGTGCGAAGCCCATTGTTATTTCCTCCTTTTATTTTAAGATACAACATACAATATGCAAATGAGCTATTGTTTGATATGGACATATATCATGCAATGACATATTTTCTTGAATGATAATGTAATAAAAAAGGGAAGATATAGAAATAACAGTAAGTGGAGAAAGGAATTTATCCATGAAGCACTTTTTCGCTATAATTCTTTGTTTAATAGGTGTATTCATTTGGATGAACATCGATGTGGAAATGGGGAAGGAAATGGCTAGTGAATATGAATTAGGACAAGTTCGATTAGGTGAATTTCAACTATATACGAACGGTGAAGAGTTATATAGAAAATTATTTGACGATATAAACGATGCAGAAAAGTATATATATATCCATTTTTATATTGTAGGAAAAGATGAAATAAGCCAAGAGTTTTTACAGTTATTAGAGAAAAAAGCATCTAGCGGAGTAGAAGTGAAATTGTCAGTCGATCGGATAGGCGGATATAAGTTGAAGAAAAAGGTAATTAGCCGATTAAAGGAAAACGGTGTGAAGTTTACATTTAGTAAAAAACTGAAACTGAAAAATGTGTTCTATTCTTTGCATCAACGGAATCATAGACGCATTGTTACCATAGATGGAAAGATATCATACGTCGGTGGCTTTAATATCGGAAAGGAGTACCTTGGACAAGATCCGAAGTTTGGGCCATGGCGTGATTATCACGTGCGCATCCATGGTGATGGTGCAGCGGATATGGAAAGAAAGTTCGCCGAAGATTGGAAAGAAGATACAGGAGAAAAAATGCCTATACATGAAAGTATACCTACATTAGGGAATGTGAAATATCAATATTTATTTTCAAATGGAAAAGGCTTATGGGAAAAGTATGGGACACTTTTAAAAAAGGCTAAAAAGTCTTTAATTATCGCTACACCATATTTTGTACCAAGTAAAGAAATGGTGAAAGAGTTAAAAGCTGCATTAAATCGTGGTGTTAATGTAAAAATTCTCGTGCCATTTAAAAGTGATGCCATATTGTTAAAACAAGCTGCCTATCCATATTTGAAAGATATGTTACATGCTGGAGCGGAGATTTATCAATATCGAAATGGATTCTTTCATGGGAAAGTAACAATCATTGATGGAGAAATTGTTGATATTGGGACAGCGAATTTTGATAATAGAAGTTTTTATTTAAATTGCGAGTCTAACTGTATCATATATGATAAAACAGTTGTTGATGAAGTATGGAGTCGATTACAGGTAGACTTTCATAAATCAAAACGATTTTCTGAAGAAGATTTTGAGAAAATTAGTGGATGGGATTGGTTTTTAGCAAGAATAGCGAATGTTTTAGCATCATATTTATAGCATATGGACAAAAGAGAAGGGAGGCGCTTTAATGGACTGTATGAAAGAATTAATGAGATATAGTTATATGCTAATATACAAGGTTGGAGAGTATGCTGGAAAGGTCAGAGACGAAGAATTAAAAAATCTATTACAGCACCATTTACCATATATGTTACAAGCATATAATGAACAAGTAAATTTTCAAGAAGGAGAGAATGTGCAGCATATAACCTGTGAAACAACGGAGTTTGATTTGCATGAAATGGAAAAGGAGACAGTTAGTAAATATACAGGGGATATTCATATTGCAACCTGTTATATTGCGCACTTGAAACGATTAGCTTTAAAGTTTGCTCAAGTTGCAGTGGAAGTTGCTAATCCGGAGTTTCGCTCATTTTTGGAAAATTGTTTCTTGAAAATGAACCGTTACGCTTATAGTGTGTGGCAATATGTTATGAAGAAGGAATATAAGATTACACATCTATATGAAAATGAAAAGTTTGCATGAGAAACTAAGGCGGAATGGTATGCGCCTTAGTTTTTTTACGTCCATTGAGAGGGGAAAACTAGTTTTATTGTGTATCAATTGGAAATGAAATATATAAATTTAAATTAGGTTTTGTTATCAGAAAATTTACAAAAATTTACCGTATATTTACTGTTTTTCAATCTCTTCTTTAAAAATAGAGAGTAATATGAGGTTGTACATATTCTATCACAAGGGGGAAACGCAAATGAATAAATGGGTTAAATCATTAACTGCTATGGCACTTGCAAGTTCTTTATTAATGGTAGGTTGTAGTAAAGGTGAGGACAAGAAGAAAGAAGACGAAACAACAACACAACAAGAGGACAAAAACGATAAAGAAACAAGCGGAACTGAGAAGTCTACGGATTCTAAAGAAAAGAAATAATGTAATAATAGAGCTTCCTCTTTTATATGAGGAAGCTTTTTTGTTGTAAATTGATTGAGATTATTGAAAAATAGAAAGAGAATGAAAGAGGGGGAAAACAAATGAAAGTATGTATATTGGGAGCAACAGGACGAGTAGGTTCAAATATAATTAATTTAGCATTAAAGGATTCAGCTGAAGTGACTGCATTAGCGCGTGATTTAAATAGAATAGAAATACAACATGAAAGGTTACGAGTTATAGAAGGTAATGTATTGAACGAAGAGGATATAAAGAAAGCGATAGAAGGAAGTGATATAGTAATTAGTGCACTTGGAACGGATCAAAATAGAACATTAGCGAAGAGTATGCCACAAATTATAAAGCAAATGGAAGAAGCAGGGGTTCATAAAATTATTACAGTAGGAACAGCCGGTATTTTACAAGCAAGAACAAATCCAAATTTATATCGTTTCCAATCAACGGAATCCAAAAGGAAAACGACAACAGCAGCAGAAGATCATTTGGCTGCATATAAGGTACTAAGTAATAGTAATAATTTATGTTGGACAGTTGTTTGTCCGACACATTTAATAGATGGTGAGGCGACAGAGGTATATCGAACTGAAAAAGATATATTGCCAGAAGGTGGATCAAAAATTACAGTGGGTGATACGGCACACTTTGCATGGGATCTATGTAAGAAAAACATATATGAAAATAGCCGAGTAGGTATTGCATATTAAAAAACCATCCCGAAGTCGGGATGGTTAAAAGATGATATAACATACGAAGATGATAATCATAATGATTTGGAGAATTGCTTTCGCTACTGTACTGCTTAAAAAACCAACTACAGTAGCGACTCCAACTAGAAAGGCATCTTTTGGCGCTTTTTTATGCACTAGTTCTGTTATAAATACTGATAAGAACGGTATGATAATAAGTCCGAATGGTGGGAAGAAAAACGATCCAACAATGATAGAAATCATTCCGACACGTTCGCCCCATTTAGAACTACCGTATTTTTTTAAGAAATATCCATTTGCAATAAAATCAGCAACGAAAATGAAAAGAGTGAAAATGACTTGAATAATCCAAAAAGAAGTTGTTAATTCTCCTCCATTTATACCGAAATGGTAAATCAAATATCCAGCCCAGACAGCTAGTATGCCAGGGATAATGGGATAAATAAAGGCGAGAAATGAAACAATGAAACAGGCAATGATACAAATTGTTAATAAAACAGTCACTTTATAGCTCCTTTTTAATATCTAGTTTATGTACAGCAACTTTTTTGACTTGATGTCCATCAAGTTCTAATACTTTAAATTGAAAACCAGCATATTCAATGGAATAGCCAGCTTCAATATTTAAGTCAACTGCTTGAGAGAGAATCCACCCTCCGATTGTATCTAAATCACTATCATCAATATGTAGGCCAAACATATCATTTACTTCAGAAATAAGTACCTTTCCATCTACAACAGTAAGCTTAGGTGTACGTTTTTCAATCATAGGTGGTTCATCCGCATCGAATTCATCTTGAATTTCTCCAATGATTTCTTCAAGAATATCTTCCATCGTTAAAAGTCCGGCAGTGCCACCATATTCATCCATAACGATTGCCATCTGAACGCGATTTTTTTGAAGGTGGACTAACGTTTTACGAATTGGAACTGTTTCAAATACAGTTAGAACAGGATGTATATAAGATTCAAGTGGTTTATAAATACCTTTCGTTTGATCATGGAATACTTCTTTCGTATTGATCATCCCAATGATATCATCTTTATCTTTTTCAATGATTGGATAGCGTGTATATTTCTCAGTAGCGACGATATCCATATTTTCTTCTAACGTATTTTCAGTAGATAAGCAAATCATTTCGGTACGAGGAACCATAATTTCTTTCGCAACTCGATCATCAAATTCAAAAATGTTATTTACATATTTATATTCGGTTTGGTTTATTTCACCGCTTTTAAAACTTTCACCTAAAATGAGTCGCAATTCCTCTTCAGAATGAGCAAGTTCATTTTCTTTCGCAGGTTCTAATCCGAGTAGTTTTGTGAAAAATATAGCTGCACTATTTAGTAGCCAAATGAATGGATACATAATTTTATCAAATAAAATAAGTGGTCTTGCAAATTTGAGTGTGATTGCTTCTGCTTTTTGAATTGCGAAAGACTTTGGAACTAACTCACCTAATACAACGTGGAAAAATGTAATAACACTAAAAGCAATAACAAAAGATAAAGTGTTAGCCATTGTTCCAGTAATATTAATTTTTTCAAAGAGCGGTCGTAGCATATGCTCCACAGTCGGTTCACCAAGCCAACCAAGCCCTAAAGAAGTGATCGTAATGCCGAGTTGACAAGCTGATAAATAAACATCTAAATTAGATAGGACACTTCTTGCAGCTAAAGCTTGTTTATTACCTTCATTTGCAAGTTGGTCAATTCGACTTTTACGTACTTTTACAACAGCGAATTCTGATGCGACGAAAAAGCCAGAAATAAGAATAAGTACAAATATGAGAAAAATATTTAATATGTCCAAGTGTGTTCTCTATTCCAAGGTTTGGAATAAAGATGTCACCTCCTGCAATTATGTTATACTTTTATAATAAATCCAAATGAAAAGAATAGTCAAAGGAAAAGGGTAAATATTGGTATGTTTCTGTAATAGTTTTTGAATTTGCTGTTATTTTGTCCGCTATACAAAAGGAATAACCCCTTACTTTTAGATTATAGAGGGTAATTTCAAATTAAGGTTTTGGAACACTTCTTGTTAAAGTATATGACTGTTGCTTGGAGTAGTTTGTGGTCCATAGTGTTTGAAGAAAAGAAAGTATGCTATATGGGATATAGAGTAGTAATAAGCCTATTGTAACAATTATGGGTGAATTTCCGCCAAATTGAACGATAAATTGTAACAGTCCACTTGTATGAAAAACGCATTCCATAAAAACGAATGAAAGAATAATGGAACCTAAAATTGATTTATGATTCGAAGTAAGCGCCAAAAACAATGTATCCACAAGAAAAGAATCATGTTTTATTTCATATTCATTTGTGTTTTTCAAGAAAGGAATCCATTTTTTTATTGCTTGCATAACGATAATCATGGAAGTACTACATACGATGATAAAAGATGAGTAGTAAGGAAGGTTTATAAATTGTGCGACGTATAGAAGTAGTAATAAGACTGAACATTGTAATACTACAGTGCAAAAAGAGTAAGGTATCCAATTCAATACAGTAGTAAACTTTTTAAACGAGTTAGGTACTTTGAAAAATAAATGGCCGATACCCAAACTTATGAAAAATCCGATCGCAAGGGTAAAAGTAAAACGAACAATCGATATAAAATATATTTCCCATATGTAAGGGAATAATGGTGTTGAATGATTAGAAGTATGTATCATTTGATTTGCTGAGAAAAAGATAGATTCATGCATCCAATCAACCTTTGGAATTGATATAGAAGAAAGCTGTGCGAAGTTTTGAAAAATGCTAATAAATCCATTTTGATAAGAGTAATTGTGTGTAATAAAAAGAGCTGGAATTGGACTTATGGCAAAAATAACAATAACACCAATTATTAATTTGTATATATGTGAGCGTAATAAGGACATATAACCACCTACTCTTGGAATATTCAGAAAATTCTTATTCTTATTTTAGCCGTTTTTGGAGCAAGTTACAATATATTTTTCTTTAAGTATCGGTAGATGGATAGTTTTAAATTCTTTTTAGAAATCTATTTTATGTATGAAATATAAAGCAGAAACGGGTATGTAACAGTACGAATACAAAAAGCGTGAACAGTTTTGCATTTTCACACTTTTTGTATGGAATGAAGAGAAATGTAGGGAAGTGTCGAAAGGATTAAATAGATTTTTTTAATTTGAAAGTGATACCATGTAATTAAACGGTGTTTAAATCTTTGTTTAACTAATAAATTCTAGAGGGGGGATATAAATTGGAGGGAAATGAAAACGTATCAACGAAAGAAAAGATTTTAAATACAACATTGGAATTAATTAAAACAGAAGGTTTTGAAAGGGTAACGATAAGAAAAATTGCAGCATTGTCAGATGTAAATATCGCGCTTGTAAATTACCATTTTGGTTCAAAAGAAAAGTTGATTAGTGAGACGATTAGAGTCTTATTAATTAGCTTTCAAGGCACTTTTTCTATTTTAGATAATATTACAGTGCCAGCAAAAGAAAGATTAAAAATATTTTTATTGGATTATGTACTAGTAATTCGGCAATATCCGAAGTTAGTTAGGAAGATTATTGCAATGGGAACTACGGCATTTACATCTCAATACGAATATGGGGATTTTTTGAAGAGGCTAGGTTTTAGTAAAGTGAAGAATATTTTGAGCGAAATAACGAATGAAACGGATCAGGAAATTTTAATGATGATGACAGTACAAATATTTGGATCTATTTTTCTTCCCACATTAATGATGCCAATTCTCGAATCAGGGGCAGATATAAAAGTACCATCTGTAGAAAAACAGATTGATTTCCTAATTGAACGCTATTTTTATAAAAATTGAGATAGTGGGTGATAGAGATGGCTAGTTTCTTTAGAAAGCATTGGTGTGATATAGGATTAGTGGTCGCTATTGTTGTCGTAGTTTGTTTAGTCGCGAATTTGGGAGAAATGAGTGAAATGAAAGTACTGTTATGGTTAAGTTTTGTGGCCATTTTAGTGCATCAATTTGAAGAGTATCGTTGGCCAGGTTATTTTGCTGGTCTATTTAATGTAGTTATATTTAAAAGTGATATACCAGATCGCTATCCATTAAATACGCAATCTGCTATGGTAATAAATATTTTGATTACGTATGTTTTTTATTTACTCCCGGTTTTCTTTCAAAATATAATATGGCTTGGGTTGGCACCTATTTTAATGGGATTTTTTCAATTCATATGGCATGGTATTTTTGCGAATATAAAAGCTAAAACAATATATAATCCGGGATTAGGTGCGGTTGTATTACTACATGTTCCAATTGGTTATGTATATATGAGATATATTCTTTTACACAATCTGGCTACAAATTTGGATTGGTTATTTGGGGTGATCTACTTTCTAATAGCTACCTATTTTTTAATTATAAAAGGAAATATATTAATGAAAAGTAAGGAGACAAATCATTACTTTTCTAAAAAGCAACTAGGTCCGTACAAATGATACATTGAAGTGATTCAGAATTCAGAGGAAGGGTTTTAGATGCTGAAGAAAGTGCAAGTGAAGGATTCATGAATAAATTATGACAAGAAAATGGAAAATTTTCAGAAAAATAAAATAAATTATTTATTTTTTTCTGAAAATATAATATAGTTATGGCACAGAAAGTATTTTAACATAAGGAGGCTTTTTATGAGGATTAAAGGGAATTACGTGCCGAAAAGGGAAGTTTTACTGTGCTCAAGTTCGATTACGATAGGGGAAGCGTTAGAGCATTTAAATAAAACGGGGTATCGTTGTGTACCAGTTTTAGATGAAAAAAAAGAGAAATTTTTAGGGAATATATATAAAGTAGATATTTTAGAATATAAAGGATCGCTTGATGAGAGTGTAATACAATTATTAAACGATAAAGAAGGATTTGTGAGAGAAGATTCATCTTTCTTTAAAGTATTTTTTACAATAAAAAAATTGCCATATTTATCAGTAGTTGACGAAAAAGGGATTTTCCTTGGAATTTTAACGCATAAAAAAGTTTTTGAGTTATTAGAGGATGCATGGGGCGTTCACTCTAGTAAATACTCTGTCATGATTGGAACGCAAGACTATAATGGAGCAATTCAAAAGTTATCGACAGTTTTAAAGAAATACACTGGTATTCAAAGTTTGATGACTTTTGATAATGATGCCTTATTAGTTCGTAGAATTATGTTTACATTAGGAGAAGAGTTTAACGACGGTGAATTAGAGACATTATTGAAAGATTTAGAAGATCACGGATTTAGAGTTGTGTATGTGGAAGAGATGAAAAATCCACGTGAAGTTGAAACGATAGAGTAACATACAAAAGCCATCTAATTATCTTGGATGGCTTTTGTTATGTTACGTGTGTAAAGTTATTTGAAAATAACGATAGGATAATAGGAGAGATTGTAACAATATTTGTGTAAGAGAATAAAAATTGTAGATAATTTCGATTTTCAAAAAAATCAATTTGAAAATATGTTTTTATTTTGCAACTAAATATGTTACTATATGTGTGATAAAAACAAAGAGGTCTGACAACTA
Source organism: Bacillus sp. FSL K6-0268 (assembly GCF_038005425.1). Classification (NCBI taxonomy): domain Bacteria; kingdom Bacillati; phylum Bacillota; class Bacilli; order Caryophanales; family Bacillaceae; genus Bacillus; species Bacillus sp. FSL K6-0268. Next base: position 1,359,000 of record NZ_JBBOTF010000001.1, on the reverse strand, counting down.
TACTCCACGTAATAACACTCTAATGATTTAAAAATTCAAAAAAATCAAAATTCGAAAATAACAATTGTATTAATGATTAGAGTAAAAATAAGGGGAATGGAGAAATTATGGAGAAAGACACTGCTTTGTAAGGGGCATATTTTATCATCTTGAGCAGAGAGGAGGATGCATAGCATATTGTAAAATATAGAGATAAACAATGGAAAAGTGCTATGCAAATGAAGAGCATGAAGGGACGTTTAAGGCCAGGTGATACGGTAGCAATTGGTTTAATGCTATTTGCATTATTTTTAGGAGCAGGAAATTTAATTTTTCCGCCAGTTTTAGGTCAACAAGCAGGAGAGAATGTTTGGATTGCTACAATAGGATTCCTTGTAACGGGAGTCGGATTACCCCTACTAGCTGTAACAGCTGTCGCGTTTGTAGAGGGGGACTTGAAAGCGCTGTCTTCTAGAGTCCACCCTATATTTGCGTTTATTTTCCCATTGATTAGTTATTTAGCAATTGGACCATTTTTCGCAATCCCGCGTACTGGAGCTGTTTCGTTTGAAATGGGTATGAAGCCGTTTTTATCAGAGGCAATGGTTTCAGAGTGGTACATGCTATTTCTTTTCACGATAGTTTTCTTCGGAATAACGTGGTATTTATCATTAAATCCATCTAAATTAGTGGATTGGTTCGGAAAGTTTCTTACGCCACTATTGGTATTAATTGTCGCTGTTATTGTCGGAAAGGCAATTATTGATCCAATTGGAGAGCCGGCTGCGCCGTTAGCTGCTTACAAAGAAAATGCTTTCTTTGGTGGATTTATTCAAGGATATTTAACGATGGATGCAATTAGTGCTCTCGTATTTGGAATTGTCGTTGTACAAGTTATTCGCTCTAAAGGGATAAAAGAGAGTAGTCAAATTGCAAAAATAACAGTCGTATCAGGTATTATTGCTGTACTTGGTTTAACGTTAATTTATTTATCACTTGCTTATCTTGGTTCAACAAGTACATCACTTGGTGTCTCAGAAAACGGTGGTCTTATTTTAACGAATGTTGTAAATGAGCTATATGGGACGAGTGGTAAAATTTTATTGGGGCTTGTTATTATACTCGCTTGTTTAACAACTTCTGTTGGGTTAACATCTGCGTGTGCGGGTTTCTTTACAAACTTATTCCCAAAACTTTCACATAAAACGATTGTAACAATGGTATGTGTATTTAGTTTAATTGTATCTAACCTAGGTTTAACACAATTAATCGCCGTAACATTACCTGTGTTAATGATCATTTATCCAGTTGCAATTGTATTAATCGTACTTTCGTATTTCCATAAGTGGATTGGGAAGCGTAATACAATTTATATTGGAGCTATTTTAGGTGCATTGTTAATTAGTTTCTTTAACGGTTTAGAAAGTGCGAACATTAAAATTGACGTGATTTCTAATGTACTACAAATGTTACCGTTATATAACGAAGGAATCGGATGGTTAATTCCATCATGTATTGGCGGGATTCTCGGTTTCTTCCTCTATAAATCAAATGAATCAAGTAAATTACAAAAGAAAGGTGCTTAGGCACCTTTCTTTTTTTGAAGGGGATTTTTATATTTTGTCTAAGTAATAATTGGGAGGAATGATAAAATGGCTAATTTTGAAGATTTTTTAAATTTGGATTTGCGAATTGGAACTGTAATACATGCAGAGGAATTTAAAGAAGCGAGAGTTCCAGCGATTAAACTAGAAATTGATTTTGGAGAAATTGGGATAAAGCAGTCAAGTGCTCAAATTACGAAAAGGTATAGCCCAGAAGGTTTAGTCGGTCAACAAATTGTTGCTGTTGTAAATTTCCCGCCAAAGCGTGTAGCTGGATTTAAATCGGAAGTGCTTGTGCTTGGCGGCGTTCCTGAAGCTGATGATGTTGTGTTGCTTCAGCCTAATATGGAATTGCCAAATGGAACAAAAATTAGCTAGGGTGAAGGCAGGGGCTAATATGGGTATCGGACGAGAATATTTACAATGTGCGATTTCGAACTTTAAAGCAACAAAGAAGCAAGGGGAACGGGCACTTTCTCAATTATCATACGAACAAATACAATGGTCTTCTCATGAAGAAACAAATAGTATAGCGATTATTATAAAGCATCTGCATGGTAATATGCGTTCTAGATGGACGGATTTTTTAACATCTGATGGTGAAAAAGTTGATCGTGACCGAGATGGTGAATTTGAAGGAGGCTATTCTTCAAAGAAGGAAGCCCTTGCAGCGTGGCAAGAAGGATGGGAATACGTTTTTAATACGATGAATACGATATTGCCGGAACATCTATTGAAGACGGTATACATTCGTGGTGAAGCTCATACGGTCCTGCAAGCAATTGAAAGGCAAATTTCTCATTATGCATTGCATATTGGACAGATTATTTACATCGGTAAAATGTTAAAAGAAAATGAGTGGCTATGTTTAAGCATTCCTAAAGGACAGTCAACTCGTTATGTAGAGAAAAAACGTTCAACATAATAATAAGAAAGAAACCGATAAAAAATGGGGAAAAAGAAAGTCAGCCAAATAATAGATGGTTCTGTAATCATAAGAATACTGCCAAAAATAAGTCCATATACAATAAGAAAGAAATTGAAAAGTGTATTCACAGGGAGAAACCGTGAGATGAACACTTGCTGTCGTTTAAAACAATCACTGTGAAATAAATAAAAGCGGAAGCACCATGTGGCTGTAATAAGATCTTTCTTTCTTACAATTCTTTTTTTGCATGTATGACAGATAAATGGTGGTTGCATTTCATTACGCTCCATTTTTTATTTTCATAATAATGTGAGACAAAAGTAGGTACAAAGTGTAAGTTCCTATATACGCTCCTGCAATAAGGAAAAATGGATTCAGTAAAATTCCATGAATGCTTGTCATGAAAACTAAATCTTGTATTAAAACATCGTATATATTAATGGAAATAATTGTACCGAGTACATACAGTGCCAAGTACGCAGAAATATGTAGCACAATAGAGACTTTTGGATGCTTAGCGGACAAATAAAAAATGAATGATAGAGCGATTGGTAATATTCCTATTAATAGCTTCAATTCATTTCACCTCATTAACAATATAGCCGAAATTTTAACGGTCTATTCTCTAGGGCTTGTACATAACTTGAAATAGAGAGGTGATAGTATGAATCGGGGCTTTTTTTTTATGAAGTTTACAAGCATGCGTAAGTTAGTTTTATTTGTTATTACTACAGTGCTAGCGACTTTTTTTCTTATTAGTATGATGGTAACCTCTATGAAAGAGACGAAGTCAACGTATTTATATAATTGGTTAAATGAGTTATCGATGAATGGTTACATGTATGTACTTGGAAAAGAGAATCATTATTTTACACAGGAGTATCGAAATTTGAATCAAGATTTTTCAATTTCTTCTTTTCTCTTTTCTATGGCTACAAATATTCGCTTTAATGATGTACGCAGTTTTGTCGGGAAAGAGCTCCCTGGGTTTGGTAAGTACGATACAGAAATTGTTATTGCGGGTGAGGGTACAAATTATTCTAACTTACCGATAGAGTCGAGTGTCCCTCTTGAAGAAGTAGTGAAGGAACGGACTAGTGGAACTGGACAAGCACCTAAACAAGATACGAGTAAAGAGAAAAAACAGCCGTCCCAAACGACCGGGAAAAGACAAGTTGCGTTTATTTATCATACACATAGCTGGGAATCCTATTTACCTTTACTTAACTTAACGAATGACCCGAATCCGAATAAAGCAACGAGTTCTGTATCGAATATTTCTATATTAGGAGACCGTTTCCGTGAACAACTAGAAGGTGAAGGAATTGGCGCCACTAACGATAAGAGTGATGTTGGTCAAAAGTTAATAAGTAAAGGTTTAAACAGTAATAGTTCGTATAAGATGTCACGAGAAATTGTGCAGCAAGCTATGGCTGGAAATAAAGATCTTCAATACTTTTTTGATTTGCATCGTGATAGTGCCCGAAAGAATGTAACGACAAAAACAATTGGAGATAAATCATATGCAAAGCTTGCATTTGTAGTAGGGAAAGGAAATAAAAACTATGAAAAAAACTTACAATTAGCGACAGCTTTACATGAGGCGATTAATAAGAAATATCCAGGAGTGAGTCGTGGGGTCATTCAAAAAGGGTTCCAGACAGGAAATGGAATCTATAATCAAGACCTATCAGGACAAGCGATATTAATAGAAGTTGGCGGTGTAGATAATACAGAGGAAGAATTGAATCGATCAATTGATGCACTTGCTAAAGCATTTGGTGAATATTTTTGGCAGGCAGAAAAAGTGAATGGATAAAGTGAAATTTAAATTGGTGAGAGACCTCACCTGATGAAGATGAGTTCACAGTATTTTTGAAAAAACGTAAGTGTAATGCTTGCGTTTTTTCTTTGTAATGATGAGACGTCACAGAATAGACATAATTTGTCGTTGTTATAGTAATATCGAAATTTGTCAATTTATAGTAGGAGATTTACAAAGGGATTTTCGGGAAAGTAGAGAAAATCTTTTTATAAGGAAAACTTTTTATTATGAAACTGGTAGGGTGATTGAAGTGATTAGGGAAATCGAAATAGAAGATGCAGCATCATTTTTGCAATTAAGTAAGCAATTAGATGAAGAAACGAAGTTTATGTTATATGAACCAGGAGAAAGAAAAACTACAGCTGAGCAACAAGAAAAAATGATCCATCGCTTTATAGAAAATGAATATGCAACAATATTTGTAGCAGTTGAAGATGAGAGGATAGTAGGTTTTATATTAGTGAATGGAAATAACATTCAAAGAAAGAGGCATGTAGCAACCATTGTAATTGGTATTTTGCAAGAGTATAACGGGCGAGGTATTGGGACGAGATTGTTTAAAGAGGTTGAGAAGTGGGCAAAATTACATGATGTATGGCGTTTAGAATTAACAGTAATGGCCCACAATACAAGAGCTCAGGCACTATATAAAAAAGCTGGATTTGAGAAAGAAGGTGTCAAAAAAGCTGCTCTTATTATCGATGGAAAGGGCATCGATGAGTATGAAATGGCCAAATTATTAAAATAAGAGGTCGTTATATGAAAAAAAGATGGGCACTACTTGGTATCATAGCTGCAATAATTATTGTTGGAGTAGCAGGAATCAATTATAAAATGTATAAGGATAAGCAGGCGCGGGAAGTAAGTGTAAATAGCATATTTCCGAAAGCAAAAGAAACGATTGCTAATATGGATGGGGATATTGCGGTAATTAATAATCCGAATTCAATGCTTGTACTTGTGAATAAAAGTAGGCGTTTACCAGATGGGTATAGACCGCCAGATTTAGTTATTCCGAAAGTGCGCTACTCTAGTGAAGGTGATCAAGAAAAGAAAAAGATGAGAAAAGAGGCAGCGAGGGCGCTTGAGGATATGTTTCAGCAGGCTGACAACGAGCGTATTTTCCTGTTTGCAGTTTCTGGATTTAGATCTTTTGATCGACAAAAAGCATTAAATACGATGTATAAAAAACAAGATGGAGAAGCAAAAACAGCAATGTCTAGCGCGGTTCCTGGTACAAGTGAGCATCAAACTGGACTAGCTATGGATATTACGTCTCAATCTGCTAAATTTCAGTTAGAGACGGTTTTTGGGGAAACGAAAGAAGGTCAGTGGCTTTCTGAAAATGCCCATAAATTTGGTTTTGTGATTCGATACACAAAAGCGAAAGAGACGATTACGGGCTATCGGTATGAACCATGGCACGTAAGGTATGTGGGAAATCCACAAGCTACATATTTGTATGATAATCAACTGACGCTTGAAGAAGTAACAGAGTGAACAATTGAGGGGAGAGGCGTACAATGACGATATTATATAAGAAAAAAGTACATGCATATATTACAAGAGAAAAAGAGGGGGTTATGCAATTACTTGTTTTTAAACATCGTGATATACATGAAGCTGGTATTCAAGTGCCAGGGGGAACGGTTGATGAAGGTGAAACGTTAGAAGCGGCTATATTGCGTGAAGTACAGGAAGAATCCGGATTGCGTCATTTATGCATAGAGCGTTTTTTAGCAGATTACATTATACATATGAAAGAAAAACAGGAATATGAAAAACGCCACTTTTTCCATGTAACTTTACTAACAGATGTAAAGGATACTTGGGAACATATTGTAAGTGCTGGTGAGGAAGATAAAGGATTAGTATTTTGCTACGAATGGATTAATATTGCAAAATGCCCTGAATTAGCTGGGAAACAAGGTGAGTTTTTACATTTGTTAGATGAAGTATACGCACAGTAATGTAAGAGTCTGAAGCGAAGGTTAATCCGTTTCAGACTTTTTTTATTTTTCGGGAAATTAAAGGTGTTTAAATAAGGAAATTGAATTTCTTTAAAGGGATATTAATTTAGGATGTGTTGAGGTGAAAAAATGAAAAAGTAAGGGGTATACGCTAAAAAAGTTCATATAAGGGAGAATATAAATGGAAATTCAGTTTAATCCAATCTTAAAAACGGAACTAACAATTCAAGATATTCAAAATGAAATGGAATCTGGAAAGTTAACTTCAAAAGAGCTAGTGATGTATTATCTCTATAGAATCGCAAAGTATGATCAAGACGGACCGAAAATCAATTCAATTTTAGAAATCAATCCAGATGCTATTTTTATTGCAGAAGCGTTAGATCATGAAAGAAAGACAAAGGGTGTAAGGGGTCCGCTACATGGTATACCTGTTTTGGTTAAGGATAATATTGAAACGAATGACTCCATGCATACAAGTGCAGGTACGATTGCTCTAGAACAAAATATAAGTAGTGAAGATGCATTTCTCGTTACTAAACTGCGAGAAGCAGGGGCCGTGATAATAGGAAAAACGAATATGACAGAATTAGCAAATGCAATGTCTTTTAAAATGTGGGCTGGATATAGTGCAAGAGGTGGTCAAACAATTAATCCATACGGAACGGGTAAGGATGGTATGTTTGTTGGGGGCTCAAGTACAGGCTCTGCGATAGCAGTTGCCGCTAACTTTACAGTAGTATCTATTGGGACAGAAACCGATGCTTCTATTTTGAGCCCCGCTGTTCAAAACTCTGTAGTTGGCATTAAACCGACTGTCGGTCTAATTAGTCGTAGAGGAATTATTCCATTCACTTATTCGCAAGATACAGCTGGACCATTTGCTAGAACAGTAACAGATGCCGCTATTTTACTAGGGAGCTTAACTGGAGTGGATGAGAAAGATGTAGCAACTCGTAAAAGTGAAGGTAGGGCATATCAGGATTATACATCTTACCTTGATGCTAATGGTTTAAATGGAGCGAAAATTGGTGTGTTTAACGACGCACCAAAAGATTATTACGAAAATGGTGAGTATGATGAAAAATTGTTTAAAGAAACGATCCAAGTATTACGTAATGAGGGAGCGGCAGTAGTAGAGAATATTGATATTCATTCTTTTCATAGAGAATGGAGTTGGGGAGTTCCGCTTTATGAACTGAAGCATAGTTTAGATAACTATCTTTCTAAATTACGTTCTATTATTCCGGTACATTCTATTTCGGAGTTAATGGAGTTTAATAAAAACATGGCAGAAAGAGCTTTAAAATATGGACAAACTAAGTTAGAGGGAAGAAAAGATTTTCCTAATACGTTACGAAATCCAGAATATTTAAATGCGAGATTAGAAGATATATATTTTTCTCAAGAACAAGGCATTGATTTTGCATTGGAAAAATATAATCTTGATGCGATACTGTTTCCTTCCTATATAGGTTCTACTATATGTGCGAAAGCGGGTTATCCGTCTATAGCAATACCAGCAGGGTATATGGAAAGCGGGAGACCTTTTGGAATTACGATTGCAAGTACTGCCTTTAGTGAAGGGATATTAATTAAGCTAGCTTACGCTTTTGAACAGGCGACAAAACATAGAAAAATCCCGAACTTGTCATGAACAGAATAAACAAAAAGGACAGGGAATTCCTGTCCTTTTTGCTGTGTTGACTACAGTGATAGATTATTCTACTCTGGTTTATAATATTTTAATAAACTGAAAGATAAACAAGCGGAACATAAAATAAGAATAGAAGCGATTATATAAATTGTACGGACACCGAACATATCAGTAATAATGCCAACGCTAAGCATAGAAAGACCAGAAGTTGTTGAAAGAAGGGCGCCATGTACCGTATACATTTTTTATAATAAAGAAGGGGCGACACTTGATTGTAAAACTGTCGTTTGAGAAATATCTCTAATTTGATAACATGGTCCCATTAGAACACATAGAAAAAGCGCAATAAATCCGCTGCTCGTCATACCATATAAAAATGTAAGAATGCTAAACATAAGAGAGCCAATCGACATGGATCGTATTAAATTGTTTTGAATATAGGAACTCATTTTCCATGCTAATAGACCACCGATTAACGTACCAACATAATAACTTGTATTAATATATCCCCACCATTCTTCGCTTTTATGAAGAATAGACGTAACATATGCCATTGTAATAGCACCAATCCATATTGTCCCTGCGAAAGTTTCAATTAAGTCCATATATGTAACGGTACGGAGAGAAGGATTTTGAAATAAGAGTTTCCAACCTTCCGATAAAGCAGTACTTTTTGAAGAGGGAGGGTCTGCTATTCGTTCAGTATGTATGGTATGTAATGAAAAGTGTAATGCAATGCATCCAAAAATCATCAACATGTTATTAATCATGAGTGTAGATGTAGCGCCAATGAGAAGAACGATAACACTCGTAAATGAATAAGCGGCGGCTTGCGCAATTTGTGTTGAAAAGGAAAAGATACTATTTACTTTTACTAATTTTTCTTTTGGTGTAAGGCGCGGAAGAATGCTGTATAGTAATGGAGCACTCCATCCACTACATAATGAAATGAAAAAAATAAAAGTTAATAGAGCTATAATATTTGTGGATAAGACCGGAAATAAAATCATTAATAATAGTAAAAAGACTGTTTTTAGCCATTGTAGCGTATATAACAACGTATAAGGTGGAAAACGATTTACTATAAGAGGTGCAGAGATGTTAGCAATTAGATTTGTGATAACTTGTAATAGTGGAAAAAGAGCAGTAATAGTAGCTGATTTAGTTGCTATATAAATATGAGTTGTAATAATCATTACATATACGATGTCAGCAAGAGTAATGCATATTTTGGAACCTAAGTAGTAAGTTAGTGACTGGTTTTTCAATAAGAATACCACCTCTAAAAAATAGTATTTAGTAATTAGAATAATTGTAGTTTAAAAATTAAAATTTTTAAAGAATTTCATTTTTTGTCACTTTTTGAAAGGAATTTTCATGTATAATGAAGAATATATTGATATAGTATTATATTAATAATCATTGTAACAGTGAGTATGTACAATAGCTTGTAGCAAACGCCCAAGTGTAAGAAAGGGCGGATAAACCATTCTTTTCTTCATATACATATAGAAAATGAGAAAGAAAGTGAGGGTTGCATATGGCTGCTTGGGTAATTTGGTTTATAATAGCTGGTATTTTATTTATCGCAGAAATGTTGTCGATTACATTTTACATGCTTTGGCTTGGAATTGGGGCTGTTGTCGGAGGTCTTATTGCTTTGTTTGCTCCTGATGCACTACTGTTACAAGTTACTGTTGGTGCAATTGTAAGTTTAACTTTGACATTCTTTACGAAAAGAATTTCAAAAAACTTTCGAGAAGCAAAAGGTTTTACTGATACAGTAGATATGCTTGTTGGTAAAAAAGGGATTGTTATGCAAGCGATTACAAATGAAGCGAATGGTATTGTAAAGGTGGATGGAGATACTTGGACAGCTATTGCAGATTCTTCAATTGATGCTGGAGAAAAAGTCGTTGTTATAAAGAGGCATAGTACTATATTACAAGTGAAAAAGGAGAGTGAATAAATATGGTAGCATTAACGTTAACGATTATATTCGCACTAATTGTAGTTACATTTATCGCATTAACAATTAAAATTATTCCTCAGCAAAAAGTTGGGGTTGTTGAAAGATTTGGTAAGTTTCAACGTATCATGCACCCTGGGTTAAATATTTTAATACCAATTGTAGATCGTGTCCGTGTATATCATGACTTACGTATTCAACAAACGAATGTACCACCGCAAAAGGTAATTACGAAAGATAATGTTCAAGTAGAAATTGATACAATTATTTTCTATCAAATTGTTGAACCAGAACTTGCGACATATGGTATTTCAAACTATGAATATGGTGTTCGTAATATTACTTCAGCAACGATGCGTCAAATCATCGGTAAAATGGAACTAGATGAAACGTTATCTGGTCGTGAAAAAATTTCAACAGAAATCCGCTTAGCGCTTGATGAAGCAACAGAAAAATGGGGCGTACGTATTGAACGTGTCGAAGTTGTTGATATTAACCCGCCAAAAGATGTGCAAGCATCAATGGAAAAACAAATGAAGGCTGAGCGTAATAAACGTGCGATTATTTTAGAAGCTGAAGCAGCAAAACAAGATAAAGTTCTTCGCGCTGAAGGGGAAAAGCAAAGTAAAATCTTGATGGCTGAAGGGGATAAAGAAGCGCGTATTCGCGAAGCTGAAGGTTTAAAAGAAGCGAAAGAATTAGAAGCGCAAGGGGAAGCAAGAGCAATTGAAGAAATCGCAAAAGCAGAACAAAACCGTATTGAATTGCTTCGTGAAGCGAATATAGATGAACGTATACTTGCTTATAAATCATTTGAATCATTAGAAGAAGTTGCAAAAGGACCAGCAAATAAAGTCTTTATTCCGTCTAATGCAATTGAAACACTTGGTACTCTTGGGGCAATTGGAGAAATATTTAAAGAAAAACAAGCGAAGAAACTACCTTCAAATGATACAGGAAAAGAACAATAAAAGTGAGGAAGAGAAATGGGATACCATTTCTCTTTTTTTGTGCGTATATTCCGAAAAGCTTGTACATATCCATGTATAAAGAAGGTGATGCAGTGAAAAAGTATGCAACTCGAATACATGGGAAGAAACTAATTTCGTTACTCCTTTTATATGCGCTAATAGTAATTATGATAGCGTCGATTCTGACGTCACTTTTACATACAATGAAATCGAATTATGCAAATCAATGGTTTGGAAAAGTATCGATGCAAGGTTTTGTTCAAATGATAGAAAGTGAGAATCGCTATTATGGATTTGATTATTTTAAGCAGAATAAACGAGAGTCAGTTGGGAATTTAATGTTCTCTATTGCGACAGATTTGAAGATTAAAGATTTAAGAACATTTGTCGGTAAAGAAGTACCTGGTATGTCAAAGTATTATTCTAACATTATCGTAGCTGGGGAAGGGACAAACTTGACGAATATCCCAAATGAATCTAGTGTACCGATTGAAGAAGTAACGAAAGAGCGGAAAGTAGCAAAAGATAAAGTTACAGAAGCGGAAAAGAATAATCCGGTTCAGAAAAAGAACGGAGCGAAAAAAGGTGAGAGTGCAGTATATATTTATCATACACATAGCTGGGAATCCTTCTTTCCATTATTACCAGGGGCAACTGATCCATCTAGCCCAGATGTAAATGTGTCCTTACTAGGAAAACGTATGAAGGAACAACTTGAGGGGCAAGGAATTCCAGTAATTCACGATAAAACGAATATGGGTGATTTATTAGCGAGTAAAAAGTGGGTATGGTATCAGTCATATAAAGCGTCTCATGAATATGTAAAAGAAGCATTAGCACAAAATAATAAAATTGCGTTTCCGATTGATATACATCGTGATGACCAGCGTAAGAAAGTAACAACAAAAGTAATTAACGGGAAATCGTATGCAAGATTATATTTTATAATTGGGATGGAAAATGAAAGGCGTGCTGAAAATGAAAAAATTGCAAGAGCAATCAATAGTTATTTAGATGAAAACTACTACGGATTAAGTAGAGGGATTTTTCCAAAGTATAAAAAAGATGGAAATGGCGTTTATAACCAAGATTTATCGAAAAATGCGATGTTAATTGAAGTTGGTGGTGTTGATAATACGTTAGATGAATTATATAACACAATTGATGTGTTAACAGAAGCGTTTAGTAAATATTATTGGAATGATGCGGAAAAAGTGAATGGATGAGGGACGGGAGACCGTTCCTTTTTTATTTTGAAATCTTAAAATGTGATATAATGGAATTTTATGAATGTTAAATAAAGGGAGAGAGAAACATGCAAATACTACTAATACGCCACGGAGAATCAGAAGCTGATATTTTACATGTGCATGAAGGACGAGCTGATTTTGAGTTAATTGAAAAAGGGAGACAACAAGTACAAAAACTTGTACAGAAAGTGAAAAAAGATTTTGCACCAGATTTCATTTGGGCAAGCACATTAAAACGTGCTCGTGAAACGGGTGAAACATTAGCAGAAGTAATTGGTTGTCCAATTCAATTAGAAGAGGAATTAATGGAGTTTAATAATGGAATACAAGCTGGCTTATCATTTGAAGAAGCAAAGAAATATCCAGAACCAAAGTTTCTTCATGACCGTTTTGAAAACGGAGAGTCATTTATTGAGTTTCGAATGAGAATAGAAGGGATTTTTTCTAAAATTGTGACAGAGAATACATATGATCGAATTGCGATTGTTGCCCATGGAGGCGTAATTAATAGTCTATTACGTGCATTTTTCAATATGCCAATTTCAATGGACTACTATTTCAAAATGGGAGATACGGGAATAAGTTTAATTGAAATTGAGGGTGAACAAAAAACGGTGCATTTCATTAATGATACGAATCATTTGGACGGGATGTAAAGACTTATGTACAAAGTTGCATTTTTTGATGTTGACGGTACGCTTTTAAGCGAGATTGATAGAAGTATGCACGAAAGTACAAAAGAAGCGGTACAAAGATTAATAGATAAGGGGATTCACGTAGTTGTTACAACAGGGAGACCATATAGTTTATGCTCACAATTTAAGGGGTTAGGCATAAATACGTATATTTCTGCAAATGGTGCACATATAAAATGTGGGGAAGAAGTTATACATAAATCAGTACTTTCAAGCGAAATCGTTCATGATATTTCAAATTTTGCTGAATTACATGGTCACAGTGTTTCTTAATGTGATTATAACAGGGTTTTTAAACCCTGTGGCAACATTTTGGTACCTTTTTTACTAAATCTTCTTCTATAAATGCAATTACTTCTGCTTGTTTTGAAGGGTATAGGTGGCTATACGTATTTAGGGTTGTAGACACATCTGAATGACCAAGACGTTGTGCTACTATAAGTGGACTTACACCCTTGTTAATTAGATATGATGCATGGGAATGCCTAAATTCATGTAACAAGATTCTTTTAACACCAGCGTTAATTACATAGTTTGTATACTTTCTATCGAGAGTGCTTGCTGATATGCTAGTATAAAATTCGCCAAACACAACGTAATTAATTTTGATAGGTGATTTTACTGTAGCATGCTCTTTTAAATTTTTCAATAAATCGATTACAAGAGATGGTAACATAATAATTCTATTTGAGGATTTTGTTTTTGGTTTTGTAATTTTTCTGTTAAACTCTGTTTTATTTATATTTATTGTTTTTTCTTCAAAATTGATATCTTCCCAAGTTAAGGCTAGTAGCTCCCCTTTTCTAGCACCGCTATAATAAAGTGTCGAGAAAAAAGTTTTATATAATAAATCGTCTACACTATCAATAAATTGATGAAATTCATCAAACTCCCAAAAATTCATTCGTTTATTCGATTCCTTTTCGAAATTTCCAGCAATGCGTGCAGGATTGTTTGTTAATCCATGAAATTTAATTGCGAAGTTGAATATGGAAGAGAGTACAGTATGAATTTTTTTTAAATGGTCTGCGGAATAGTTGTTAATAATTTTATTTTGATAATGCATAATGTGTTTGGCCGTAATCTGGTCAATTTTGATTTTATTAAATTCTTGGATTAAATGATTGTATATTATATTTCTTATAACGTTTATTGATGTGTGCTTTCGTCTTTGGCAATACCAATCAAAATAACTATCTGCGACTTGAGCAAAAGTTAAGCTAGAGTTCGTCTCTTTTTCAACCAACATTTTTGCCTCAGCTTCACGTGCCTCCTTTTTCGTTTTAAACCCACGACGCTTTACTTGCTTTTGAGTACCATCAAACTGACGTACTCTGACAACGAAGAAATAGGTTCCGCGTTCTTTATCTTTGTAGACCACCATAGGAATCCCTCCTGTATATATAAAGATTGATAATTCAATTTATTGAGTAGATTATAACGTGTTTGTTACCAAAAGAAAAGGCTCCCAAAATAAATTGAGAGCCTTTCCTTGACTTGAACCACTTTAATTTTAATAACATATTACCTACATGAAAATAAAATTGCTGTTTAAAATAGTATACTATATTTAAATCCGAAAATACTCCAAAAATAAAATTCCCCACTAGGATTAGTGGGGAGATTGGTTAGGGACACCAATCAGGATGTTGCAAGTAAGGATAAAATCATACTACCATAAAAAGGGGTTGACACATATTGAGAAAGTTCTACATTTATTTCTTGTAATATTGTAATGCGATTTAAAATTGGTTGGGTACATTCATCAAAAATTGGCTGGCTTCTGGATTTAATTTCGGTAGAATATAATAAAAATGAACCAATATTCATTAAAAATGGAAAATGTGCCAAGAAATTTTTATGGAAATACAACGAATTTTTTGGCACATATATTTATCAAGTTGTAAGGGATGGAAGAGAATGTAGGTTCGTGATAACATTAATCTTGTATACAGTATATGGGTTTCTATCTAACTAATAGACAGAATAATCACAAAAATAATAATTTAAAACATAAAAACTCGCAGAGCGTGTGTAAGAGGTGATCGTGACAAAACCGCTCACACCGTTCATCCTACTACCTTAGGACAAACATTTGCATCATACGAGTTCCTTCTTAGTTTAACAGATATTCATCACTCGTAGTGCAGTTTAGAGGTTGAGAAAATAGGATGGTGGATTTTTATGTATTTGAGGGGGGAGGAAATATTCTTATGCGCTTTCATCAAAAAATATGTGATTTGATTGAAGACAGGGAGGATTTAACTTTAACAACTGTGGCTGAAAAAATTGATGTTCCACTACAATATATGTCGAAATTCAAAAAACAAGGAACAATTAGTTTTTGTAATTTACTTAAACTATCGCATGTTATGTCAGTAGATACAGCTGAATCAAAAAAAATGATGCATAACTGGTGTTTAGAATTAAATTCTACAGAATTAATTAAACAGAGTTTCGAATATGCGGCTATTATTAGAGATATCGAATTACTAAATGCCCTTATTAATAAGTATTCAAGTGAAGAAACATCTATAAGAGAATACGTAGGTGTATATAAAATTTTGTACGACTACATGAAAGATACATTGCAAGGGAATGATATAGAGATAGAATTAGATAGATATGGAAAAATTCAAGATCCAGTTTTACGGGTTCTATCAGATATTATGAAATGTTACAATTATTATTTTGATAAAAATTTTGAACGTATGCTTACAATTGGGAATGAAATTGAGAATTCCATCTTGACTGTGAGCGAAAGTCGAAAATTGTTTATAAGGAATTGTTATATTCACCGAGTTGCAGAGTTATTTTGTACAGTTTGTTTGCAACTTAATGATTTAGAGGCTACTAGGCATTATGCATACATCATAATTAATGCGAATATTTGTAATAAAACAGTTGCTGATGCATATTATCGGCTAGGTATGTCTTATTTGACAGAGGATAAAAAAATGTGTTTAGAGTATCTTGAACGAAGTCATGAAGTTGCTCAAAAATCGGGGATATTTGAATTAGAACAAGAGACCAAGCATAATCTTATATTGGCAAAAATATACTATGAAGATAGGGTATTGAATTTTACAGAGATTGATCAAATAAAGAAGGCTTTCTATCAGAAAGACGATGATGATTTTGTTATCTTTTTTAAAGCTATTGCAAGTAAGGATTATGGGATTATGCATGAAGTTCTTGAACAATTTTTTGCCCAATCTAATTATTTTTTTGCTGGTTTAATTGCAAGAAAGTTATATAATGGTGGTGATAGTCATCCAACATTAAAATGGATTATGGGATACAAAAAAGAGAAAAGAGGGATCAATTTTGAAAAAAATTGTATTAGTAATTTGTGCAATGACATTCATATTACCAATAACGGACAAAGTGCTAGAAACAAAGAATTATCAATTGAATAAAATACAAAAGATGGAAGAAGGGTCGAAGCCTGGGGGCTGAAACTTAAAAAGACAACTTTTGCAGTTGTCTTTTTTTATTTTTCAGGTTTCTATTGTGCTATTTAGTAGCTAAAAATTTATTTTTAAAAGTTTTGCGAGTAAGCTATTTAACAAATTACAAGATGATAGAATGTATGTAGATAGAGATGAAACCAGGAGGAATGGAAATGACGAAAGAAGAGATTGTAGAATTATTTTTGAAAACAATAGATGAAACGCAGCCTGAATTAGTGGAGGAGTACATAGAACAAAGTTTTAAAATTTAAAAAATAGCCCGTCTCTAATATGAGGGGCTATTTTTTTCGTTATTATGGTATTCTTCTAGTGTTTTGGTGATTGCGAGCATTTGTTGTAGGACAATGTCCTGTTTATCTTCAGGTAATGTATCTAATCGTTCCATAATTTCCTTAAACTTGTTGTGTTTTTTTATATCTAATTCGGTACTACGTCCTAGTATAAAATCCGTTGTTACTTCTAGTATTTCAGATAATTTTGCAATAGTATCTGGTGAAGGAAAACGTTCTTCGGACTCATAATAACCAATTACACGAGACGAAGCGCCTACCTTTTTTCCTAGCGTTTCTTGTGTCCAGTTACGTTGTTTTCTTAGTTTTTTTATTCTAGCACCTATACCTGTCATTTTCATCACCTCATAAGGTTGTTCACTTGAACAACCTGTTCTCTTTAGAGACAATCATAGCACATTATGTTCGGAAAGTCATTGACAATGTATAAATTATTCGATATGATTAAAATCGAACGAAACGTTCTATTGAGGAGGCAGACATGAAACAGTCAATTATTTATCATAAAATCGCTAAACATTGTGGTGTTACTGAAAGATATATAAGAATGTTGGATAAGAAAGAACGGATTCCATCAATGGAAGTTGCTAAAAAAATTTCTGACTTTTTAGATGAACCAATCGAAGAGATTTTTTTTAATTGTCATACGAACGAAACGTTCGTATTTAAACGGTTTTATCCAAAGCTAATTGAAGGAAACACTTCAATTAAGCGTTAATGTGAATAAAATTTAAACAAGGAGCGATCCCCATGCATAAAAACCTATACATCGCTAGAAAAGAACAACGCATGACACAAGAGAAAGCAGCAAATTTGATTCATATTGCACCGAGAACCTATTTTGCTAAAGAACACGGCAAAAGTGATTTCACCCTAAAAGAGGCTCAAAAACTAGCAAAATACTTCAAAACAACAGTGGACGAGCTGTTTGAGAAATAGAGGGAGAGGAAACAAGTGAAAAACGGTAAACGACCAACGAAGCGAGAGAAGATACATATTAACTCGTATAAGTTAAATCCAGAAAATTGGTTGATCTATAAGAAAGCGGATGGACGGATACATTTGGTTCATCGTCATACGAACTCAAGACGAGTCATTCCAAGTGCGTAGGGTGGACAAGCATTATTACAAATGAGGAGGATTTTTTATATGAATGAATTAACAGCAGCAAACGAACAACCCTTACATAATGAACTGGTATTTGAAAAGAATGGTGAGGCAGTAACAGATAGTTTAATGATTGCTGAAATGTTTGGCAAACGACATGACAATGTCTTGTCAGATATTAAGCTTCAAATAGAATATGCAGGAGAAGAATTCTCACTCCTAAATTTTCAGGAGTCAAATTATAAAACAGATAGAGGACGAAGTTACCCAAAGTACAATTTAACAGAGGAAGCATTTACATTAGTTGTTTTTGGCTATAACACGAAAGAGGCTGTACAAACCAAAATTCGATTTATACAAGAATTCAAGCGCATGAAAAACCACATCCAGAACCAACAACAAGTTCCAACAGACCCCGTGAGTATTTTAAAACTGACCTTTGAAGCATTAGAAGGACAAAAACAAGAACTCCAACACATTAAATCAGATGTAAAAGATTTACGAGAAAACGCACCACTATTTGCAGTAGAATGCGATGAAATTTCAAACGCAGTAAAGCGTCATGGTGTTGCTTTATTAGGTGGTAAACAGGCAAATGCGTATCAACACGCAGGATTGAGAGGGAAAGTGTATCGGGATATTTATAACCAGTTATACCGTGAATTTGGTGTGACGAGTCATAAAGCTATCAAACGTTGTCATTTAGAAATAGCAGCGCAGATTGTTAAAGAGTATACATTGCCAATTGTATTAAGTGAAAAAATTAATTTAGTAAATTCGCAAATCAAGTTTAAAGAGATGTAGAAAGGAGAAAATATCATGACCAAATCTGTTCTAACAAAGGATCTCGGCAAGAAACAAATACTAGAGGAATTTTTACAGCATTGTGAAAAGAAGCAAGTTGAAGCGCTGCAAAAGAATGATCCATATCAGTTTTGCATCTGGATCAAAGAAGCCCGATTAGCCCGAAGGGAATTGGCGGCACTCTATCGTGCGAAAGAGAAACATGATGAGGAACGTACGCATATAAAAGAAATTGTTCATCGTTTGAGAAGTGTAGGCGTGAATGCGGATGTTGTGGAAAGGGCGCATTATATTACGCTTTCTGAGGAGGTTAGCTGAATGCTAGAAAACCCAAACACCATAGGCAACCAACACAATTCCTCCAGAAAAGATTTCGAACATTATTGTAGCGACTGTGACGGTGAATTGTATTTCGGTATGACGTATTACGAATTTGAGGGGAATCTTATTTGCGAAGATTGTCATGGGAAGTTTTTAGAGCGACACGGCACACGTTTTGTCGCAGGGGAATAAAAAAGAACTCACGGCAATGAGTTCCTTAGAAAAAATAAATTTGAAGTTAGTATAACACGGAGAGTGAGTGAAAGAAACATGCAGGCGAAAGTATTAGCAAATACATTACATATGGATCGCAAGGCTTGGTTAGAAGCACGTAAGCAAGGATTAGGCGGTTCAGATGTGGCAGCCATTGCTGGCTTAAGTAAATGGAAGTCGCAAGTACAGGTGTTTCTTGAGAAAACACAAGCTATTGAGCAAGAGGATGTACAAAGTGAAGCTGCGTATTTTGGGAATGTACTCGAGGAAGTAGTCGCACAAGAGTTTGCTAAGCGTACAGGACTAAAGGTACAGCGTCGAAATGCCATCTTACAACACCCAGAGTATCCTTGGATGCTTGCAAATGTGGACAGGCTCATCGTGGGAGAAAGAATTGGATTAGAATGCAAAACAGCATCTGAATATTTGAAAAAAGAATGGAAGGATGAAGAGGTCCCTGTTGCTTATCTTCTCCAGTGTCAGCACTATATGGCGGTTACAGGCTATGAAGCATGGTGGATTGCCGTATTAATTGGTGGCAACAAATTCGTGTACAAAAAGGTCGAGCGGGATGAGGATATAATCCAGTATCTGATCAACATGGAACGGGACTTTTGGCTGAATCACGTCGAAAAGGATGAACCGCCTATGTTTGATGGTTCAGAGGCATCTACGCAGCTACTCAAGCAAATGTATCCAGAATCTATTGAGGATAGTTCTATCAGTCTAGGAAAGCAAGAAGAGCTACTCATTGAAGCGAGAGACCAAGTAGATAGAGAAATGAAGGTACTACAAGAACAAAAGGCAGAGTATGAGAACAAGCTGAAAGCGAAATTAGGTTCTCATGAAAAAGCGACAACGGAGAATTACACCATTCATTGGAAGTCCTATACGAGTAATCGTTTTGACAGTAAACGGTTTAAAACAGACCATCCGGATTTATATAAAAAATACGCAAAAGAAACTATATCGAGAAAATTTATCGTGAAATAAAAAATAGGGAGCGGGTTACATATGGCAACAAATGAAAAGTTAAAAAATCAATTGGCAAATCGAAAAGAAAGTGCCCCAGTTACACCAGAACAAACCGTAGAAGCATACATGAAGAAAATGGCGCCAAGAATGGCGGAAGTATTACCGAAGCATATGGATATGAACCGTATGAGTCGCATTGCCTTAACAACAATCCGGACAAACCCAAAGCTTTTGGAATGCGCAGTTCCTTCTCTTATGGGAGCTGTGATGCAAGCCGTACAGCTAGGATTGGAACCAGGATTATTGGGGCATTGTTATATCTTACCGTATAAGCGTGAAGCCACATTTATCATAGGCTATAAAGGGATGATTGACCTCGCAAGACGGTCTGGTCATATTCAAAGTATTTATGCCCATGCTGTACATGAAAATGATGAATTCGAGTATGAGTTGGGGCTACATCCTAAATTGGAGCATAGGCCGTCACATGGGGGCCGTGGTGCGTTTATTGGAGCGTATGCAGTCGCACATTTTAAAGATGGTGGGTATCAAATGGAATTCATGCCGAAAAGTGAAATTGAGAAACGCCGGAAACGTTCCGCTTCCGCTCATTCTAGCTATAGCCCTTGGAGTAGCGACTATGAAGAAATGGCGAAGAAAACCGTGGTTCGTTACATGTTTAAATACTTACCGATTAGTATTGAAGTGCAGACACAAGCGCAGCAAGATGAAGTGGTGCGAAAGGATATTACGGAAGAGCCGGAGTTTATTGAAGTGGATCCAATCGAAGGAGAGCAGGTAATAACAGAAGATGCTGGACAACAAGAATTCCCGATTGAAGGATGAGCAAATCAAAGGTGCTCCTCTCCCGTAAATTGTGGGAGAGAGCGCAATCCAAAGAAGAACTAAAGCTTTCTATTGCAAGATATATACAGACTGGGTATCCAAACTATCGAATTGAAAAAGTTATTGTGGAAAACCAATCATACATCGCAATTTGCAGAAGGGAATGAACCTTGTGGATTTTCAAAGTGAAGTGTTTGACATCATTCATACGTTTAGTGGACAAGCAAATAAAATCGTTGTCAATACAGTATTTATTGACCTTGTAGATGACTTAGAAACAGGTTTGTTTTTATCACAACTTGTATATTGGTCAGATCGTACAACAAGAGAAGATGGTTATTTTTATAAAACGGATAGCGAGTGGCATGAGGAAATCCGAATTAGTAAATACGGTGTTCGAAAAGCAAGAAAAAAGCTAGAGGAAATGAGCGTTCTGAAAACGTATGTGAAAAAGGCAAATGGTGTTCCTACTGTACACTACAAACTAGATAAAAACCGTTTTTTCGAAATGATCATTTCCTTTTTGCGAAATCGAAAAAAGGAAAGTTCGAAATCGAAAGATGGAAATTGCGAAAACGAACTTTCTTTAACAGATATTACTACAGATATTACAACAAATATAGATGATGATGTAGATAAGCATCCCTTGATTGATGAGGAATTTCAGAAAAGTTATCAGTACTTACTGCAGAACAATATTCCGCTAAGTGAAACAGCTCTGCAAGATTTGGGAGAGTTTTGTGATGTGCTAGGAAGTGAAATGGTGGTAGAAGCTGTGGATCGAGCAATTGACCAAAATGCAAAACGTTGGAAGTATATCAGCGGTATTTTATCCAATTGGCAGAAAGGCAATGTCAAAACAATGGCGGATGTGATGCAACTGGATGAATCATATAAAAATCAAAAAGGCGGTGGGGAACATGCAACACGTGGGAGACGCAATGGCGGAAATTATCAAGCGGGCAGAAGCTATGAGGAAGAAGTTGCAAGCCGAGAACGAAACATGCCAAGTTACATCAAACGCGTATAAGTGCTCAACATGCCAGGATACGGAAGTACTGTTTTACGAGGAAGTGAATGAATTTGGAATGAGGGTATCGGTGCAGAAGGATTGTTCGTGTAAAGTGCAACGAGTGATCGAACGAAGGTTGAAAAATGCAATGATTCCAGAAGAGTTTGCACAAGCGAGATTTGATTCGTACCAACAAGAGACAGAAAAACAAAAGTTATTGTATGGCACGATCGTAAAATATTTGCGTAATTTTGAAGAAATCAAGGGGACGAAACAAAATAGCTTAGGCTTTATCGCAACGTTTGGTGAGCTCCGTATTAAACAGTTAGAACCATCCAAACGAGCACAGGCAAAGCGGGAACATAACAGTTTTGGTCTTGGGAAAACACATTTGCAAGTGGCGGCAGCAAAATATCTCATGAAACAAGGATATAGCGTATTACTGATTTCGGACGGGACGTTCATGGATGACCTTATTGCAGCAAAGATGATGAATGATGACAAAAAAGAATTCAATCGCTTATTACATGCCGCAAAGCAAGTAGAAGTTCTAGTGTGGGATGACTTAGGGAAATCCAAATGGTCAGAAGCAAAAGAAAATTTGTACTACCAGATTATTGATTATCGATATCGTCATAATTTACCGATTCTGTATAGTTCAAACGAAGATGACGAGACGTTAGGTGAAAAGGTAGGTTTTGCAGCAAATAGTCGTTTAAAGGGCATGAGCAAAGACTATATGGTTGCTGTTGAAGGCGAAGATTATCGGGAGAAGGAGTGAAGGCTATGAGCAAAGTGTCAGCTGAAAAGAAATTGGAGTTTATTGAATGGGTAGTTGACAATCTAGAACGGAAAATCAGAAGAGGATTTGCTTCTTTGGTCACGTTTAGTGACGAGAGATTTATAAACCGGATTCATTTCGTAGAAAATGCCCGCAAATATCCGTATGGTATCGAAATTTCGGCTGCGTGTTCAGAAGGAGAAGCCTCAGTATTTTATACACCTTATGGTGTATTCAAACGTTTGGCAGCGCCATACGAACATTTTGTAGAGAATGAGAATCCAATCTACATCCAAATTAATTTCAAAGGGAAATATGAGAATGTGCAGTACCTGGATGTACTAGAAGACGATGAATGTTCCTTGCAGACGTATTTAGACGGGGAAGATCATGATGCAATCGAAAATCTCCTCACAAAACAACTCATCGATTATGCACTCGACACGAAGGATGAAGCACTATTTAAAAAGCTGGTTATGAAATAAGGGTGAGAGGGATTGAGTAAATACAACAACAAAAAAGTGAACCTCGATGATTACGTGTTCGATTCACAAGCGGAAGCAAATTATTACGAAGACTTAAAAATACGCAGTGCAGGAGGCGAAATACAAGGATTTGAACGACAACCCGTATTTAAGTTACAACCAGCATTCAAGAAACATAACAAGAGCTTTCAAGCCATTACATACATAGCGGACTTCTTGGTGTACTTGCCAAATGGTGAGATAGAGGTCATAGACATAAAAGGCGTCATTACCGAAACGTTCAACGTAAAAAGAAAGTTATTTGAATATAAATACCCGCACTTACAGCTGATTTTGCTGAAGCATGTGAAGAAATACGGTGGTTTTATCACATTGGATGAGTACAACAAGTTGCAACGAGCGGAGAAAAAAGCGAAAAAACAGAATAAAGGGAGCGGATCATAATGGCATATATCGAATTTAAACCGGTGTTGAAGAAAGTGAACTTAAAACCTGATGGGAAGAAAGAGATTGTGTTAGAAGTAACAGATTCCTCACTACAAGGGAAATTGGATTCTCTGTCTGAAATGATTGATGCGAAAGTATTTGTCTCGCTAGAGTCTATGCAAGTCAACTTTAATGTCACGATTAATGCGAAAACAAATGAACCAGTTACGCAGTACGAAGTCGATGAGAAAGGAATGGTGCAAGAGGTAAAATCAACGTTCGAGCAAATGGAAGCGGATTTAGATATGCCAGAAGAAAAGATGCAGACTCGTGAAGAAAAAGAACAAGCGGACCGTGAAGTTATCGATGCGTTTATCATTAGCGGTTTAGCACCGAACTTTGAGGGTATGCCGAATAAACTTCCGGATATTGTGAAACGCCGTCTGGAAGGAGAATCCTACTTAAAATTGGCAAATGAGTTGAATATGTCTTCTGGTCAAATTATCGAGGTAATCGATGAATATCGTAAGCGTGTAGCACCATTAGCGATAAAGTGGCATGAGTGGAAAGAACAGCAGCCAGAAACAAAAGAAGAGCCAAAGAGTGAGGAGACAGCGGATATAAAAAAAGAGGTCGCTTTAGAATCAACGCAGCCATCAGAAGAATTTGAAATAACAGATGAGGACAAGTCATTTGAAGAAGAGCAAGAATAAATCTATACGGATTCAAATATTAAATCTACAAGATGAACACTGCGTAGGATGCAAGAAAATGCCGGCATACAGGAAGTCAGGGAATCGTAAGACTTCCTGGTGTGCGGATAACTGTAGGATTGGGAAGCGAATCAAACAATTAGGAGAAACCTTACTGGAAGGGAGAAATGAAACGATGGCAGAACAACTGGCTGAAGAAAGAAATTGGGATGCATTATGCGAGAGAGCGGAGAAATTACGAGGTGAAAAACTATCTTGGGCAAAAATTGCAGACCGTCTTGGTGTGAGTGAAAGTACCTTGTATTATAACGTTGCAAAACGACGAGAGAAAAAAGAGAAGGCTAGGAGACGTATAGGCGTATCTAAGCTATTCACCACAAAAGAAAAGGCTCAGGGAACAAACAATGAAAACGGAAAAAGTGTGATGACTACTCCTGTACTTTTGAAAGAAAAAGAACAACTCTTACAAACCCTACAGACAGAACAAGAAGCGAGAAAAGGAATCGAAGCGGAATACGAACGTATCAAGAAACAGTTACAAGAACAGGAAGAAGCATATACGATTTTACTGAATGAAAGTAACCAGTTAAGCGAAAAGAAATGGGAAGTCGAAGCTGAACTACGAAAAACTCAAATTAGAATCAACGCAGCGGAAGAAACGGCTGATATGGAACGGAAGCACCGCCTAGAATGTCAAGCAAGGGCACAAGCATTAGGCATCGCATTGAAAGCCATATTGTAGGTGAGAGACATGAAGCTCACCAGAGAAGAACGCATCCAGCTTACGTATCAGATTGGCGATATCATCGAACAGAAATGTAGACGGTGTTATTACAATCGTTCAGATGATGCGAGTTTCAGTATCAGCATTTGTGCGAATTGCCCGACTGGTCAGGAGTTACGCCAGTTGGGTAGGTATTTTGATACAGAGCCGAGACAACGCGCAGGGAAACCTGGAAATATTCCGGATGGATTGACGCCAGCCCGTGTAAGGGAACTCAATGACCAGGGGATTCCAGACAAAGAAATCAGTCTCATGTTTGGACGAAGTCCTTCCTACGTTGGAAAACTGAAAAATAAATGGAGAAAGCAAGGAGTATGGGAAGGACCAAATCGGGCACCGAAGAAATCGAAGAAACGGAAAAGAGGAAGCGGAAATGATGAAAGCGATTGAAGATGTGAGAGCGATGTCAGATGAGGAATTTATGAGGAAATATGAAAATTTGGTGCATCACTTTATCTGGAAGAGATACAAAGGCAGGTTAGATATCGTAAAAGGGAATACAGGTTTGGAGATGGAGGATTTAGTGCAGTGCGGGATGATGGGTCTCATAAAAGCGAGAAGGGATTTTAATCCTAATCTGGGTTATCAGTTCTCCACGTATGCGATACCGAAAATTCATGGAGAAGTTGGAAAGCTCATTATGAATAGTCACAAGATAAAGGTGCCAAGAAATTTATATATACTAAGAGGAAAAATGATGAGGCAAGGATTGATGGAGGAAGATGCAGAGACGATTTGTAAACAACTGGGTGTGCCTCTTCCGAAAGTGAACGAGGCATTGCAATATCAACTCAATACAAAGTCTTTACAGGATGTCATGTATACATCAGCCAGTGGTGGTCATGAAGAAATTTTGTTAGAAGACATGCTGGAAGATACACAAGCAATACATAAGGTGGGAGAAGTGGAGAATCATATGATCCTTCAATCATTTTACCAAACACTGGAGCACCCAGAATTGATCGTGTGGGATATGCATGCGAAACATAAAACGCAGCAAGAAATTGGGAATAGAGTGGGGAGATGTCAGGTGCAAGTAAGTCGGATATTGAAACGAATTCAGAAAAGAGCGAATGAGTTTGGGAAAGAGCAGGGATTAGCGGAATAGTATTACATTGGAATGTATGAGAGATAAGAGTGAAAGGTCCCTATTACAAAGAATAGGACCTTTCACCGGATGCATCATGATTAAGAACCAAGTTGAACAACTGTTAATGCGGCAGCGCGTATATCCACAGTTCCAAGTAATTCAACTGGTACAATTCGAATGACATTCCCAGGATTTAAATTAATAAGAATAACACCACTGGATATATCTACTTCACCAGTACCAGTCACATTAGAGCGTATTGCTGTACCGGATCCTGCAATAACGTTGTTGGTTGTATTTAATGACAAGAAGAAACGACCGGCTCCTGGAGCTGTTGGTATATTATCAAGACTAATCGTTAATGTGTAACTGATTTGATAAATACCAGCTCGTTGAATTTGAATACCATCGCCAACACTTACTGTATCATGTATGACAGGAGCAGGAATGTTTGGATTTGGACTCACGCTAGGTAATGCTAAGGGTGTGAATAAGGAAGCAAATTGAGGTGAAGTGGCATTAAAAGCGAAACCAAAAGCTGGAAGCGTGCTAGCTTCGTATGCTTCACAATTCATTTCATTACATTCGCAATCGGAAAAAAACATGAATTTCACTCCTTTCTTCCTAGTTAATGAAATAGACGAGTTTTCGGTTCTAGAAAAGTGAAGGTGTAGATAATAAGACTAAAAATATTTTATGAGGGAGAGATAGAAATTGAACCAATTTCAAACATTTTCACATCACATGTTCGGAAATCTAGAGATTTTGATTATGGAGGGGAAAGAGTACTTTCCAGGGACAGATGTTGCAAAAGTATTAGGATACACGAATCCGCACAAAGCAATTAGGGATCACTGTAAACAAGAAGGGGTGAACGAAACGTTAGTCTCTCTGAATAGCGGTAAACAAATGAATGAGGATGGGTGGGCGTTTTGCCCAGTGGTCTTCTAGATTGGAAGCTTGTATGTATTGTGAGTCCTTGTGAATAGTGGTAAACAAACGAAAAAAGACGGGGGAACGTTTCGTTCGGTGGTTATTTTAAAATGGATGTTCTTACCGAAAATAGCAGAGTAGTTGTGTCACAAAATATAACAACGAGGGGAATTGAAAGAGATGAAGCAAATGCAAACATTCGCACATCACATGTTCGGTAATTTAGAAATCTTAATTCAGAATGGAAAAGAGTACTTTCCAGCAATCGATGTTGCGAAAGCTTTAGGGTACTCAAACCCTCATGATGCTTTAAGTAAACATTGTAAAAAAGATGGGGTCGCGTTTTGCGAGGTCATCGATTCACTAGGGAGAACACAAGAGAAGAAGTTCATCAATGAGGGGAATGTGTATAGATTAATCGTCAAATCTAAACTCCCACAAGCGGAACAATTTGAAAAATGGGTGTTTGAAGAAGTACTCCCCAGCATTCGAAAACACGGGGCTTACATGACACCGCCTACGATAAACGCTTTACTACAAGATCCAGATTTACTCATCAGTTTGGCGTCTCAACTCAAACATGAGCAACAGGCAAGGGAAGTGGCTGAGCAAAAGAATCTCATGTTAACCCAACAAGTCGCAGAGCATGCATCTAAGATTACATACCTCGATCAAATTCTTCAGTCAAAAGATACAGTAACTGTTGCACAAATTGCAGCTGATTATGGGTTATCAGCTGTACGATTAAATAAAATCTTAAAGGATGAGAAAGTACAGTACAAAGTAAACAATCAATGGTTGCTATATGCCAAACATCAAAATAAAGGGCATACAAAATCGCAAACAATTGATGTGACACATTCGGATGGCAGCAAGTCTGTAAAGATGAATACACGCTGGACGCAAAAAGGAAGGTTGTTTATCCATGATATGTTGACGAAGCGAGGTATTATTCCAGAAATGGATAGAGAGGCTGTTTAAATTTTATACTGTAGAAAAGCGACCTAATAGAACCGGGTAAATTTGCGTTAGAATCTTTTTTGAATGTCGTAGGTATCGGACAGACAATAGGTCTTTAAAAAGAATAGTAGGATGCTTAAATCAAAAATAGGGATTGTACCAAAAAGAGGAACCCTTTTGTAAGAGTTCCACAGGTAGCTGACAAATGAACAAGAAAAAACATCATAATGTATGTGTAGTATATCTCAGTTTTACAAGGTTATACAAAAGTCATCGAAAAAGTAAGTACAAAACTGCGATGATACTGAATAATCCTATCCAAGCATAAAAGAAATAGCCGAAATAACGAATCCATTTTGGTAATTGGCTCATGTTGACTTGATTCGTGGGAATACCTTGCATTTGGAACATCATTTTTTGATCGCGATCCCTATTATCCTGTTGTTCATACATGATATCAGCGCCTTTCTTACGGTTGTATATGTAGTATAGCAGATTAGGTAGGACAAAGTATAGAAAGTTTAGAGTGAATAGAATAGAAAGGAGAAATAATAAAGCAGTTAGCAAAAGCTAACTGCTCAGTTGATGAAAGGAATGCGAATATGCTCTTTACACCTTCAGACATTGTGGGCTATATATCAAGCCTATGAATAGTATGAGTTAATTTTTTCTTTTTATACAAACAATAAAACGAGCACTTGTGCCAGCGTGCTCGTTCTTGAAGCCTAAAGTTGATTCATTCTTGTTATGTGTGTGAGTCATGAACAAATAATGATTCGACAAGTAAGGATTCGAGATAGCATATGTCTCTTGGGTAAAAAAGGTACAAAGAAAAAACAGCTAGCCAAAAATAGCTGTTTTTCCTTTTCAAGGACTAGAAGTGTTTAGTTAACAATTCAATTCAGGAAGGAAGCCGCGTCAAGGCTTAGTTACAGTGTGCACGAAACATAAGATTTTATGCAGGAGGGGAACGATGAATCAATTATCTTTTTTTACATATGTCGATGAGAAAGAAATCCGCCCTTTTGTGATAGAAGAATTAAAGAAGTATAAGGTATTACGTGTTCGGTTTCAGAATCAGCGAGAACGAATGGAGATAGGTGCAGATATCTTATTTCCGGAATTACGAAAGGTAGATGTTCATGAACTCAAGTACAGACAATTACATCGTGCATTTGAACATGCTTTAGATCAAGATGAACAACGTATATTGGAAATGAAGTATATGAGTGCGACAGAGTTAAACGATGATTATATTTATACGGTATTAGGGATGAAGCGCGGTAAGTTTTATCGGAAACGAAAGTCAGGGATTTTGAATTTTGCAACTGCATTAGAGATGATATGAAAATTTATGGAACTTTTGGGGTACTGTTTGGGGCACTAAATCGGGTACCTTTTTAAGTTGGAATCGGAGGTACGATATTCTTACAGTTCCTGTTTGGAAGACAGGAGGCTGTGGGGATAGCGTATCCACCATCATGTGAAGTGATGTGAGTGGGCCCCATTATCAAAACGTTACCGAAGAACGGGCATGGGCGGTAGGAACCCGCGATAGGACGAAAAGACCAAGGGAATTTATATATGACCACGGTACGGTGTCGTACCTTTTTTCGTATTAAAATTTTTCTTTCCTCTTTGCGTTGATGTTAAATGAGAACGGTAGGTTTCTGTTGTTTCCTGCTGTATAATGAAAACACGCATGAAAAGAGGTAATCAAACTATGCTAGAGGAGAGAGAATGCGATGGAAGAAAATAAGAAAAAAGAATGGATATCTTGGATGAAAATAATAGGGATTGCACTTGGGATTGCCTTCCTTGTTCGAACGCTCGTATTCGCGCCTTCGTTAGTGCAAGGTCAATCAATGATGCCAACGTTAGAAAATAATGAGCGAGTTTTCGTTAATAAAATTGGTTATAGTATCTATGGATTAAACCGTTTCGATATCATTGTGTTCCATGGTGAAGAAGGATATGATTTAGTGAAACGGGTAATTGGTTTGCCAGGTGATACAGTTGAATATAAAAATGATGTTTTATATGTAAATGGGAAAGCAATGGTAGAGCCGTATTTAAAAGAGTTTAAAGAAAAAGCAGCTGGTCATGTATTAACTCCAGATTTTAACTTAGAAAAAATAACAGGAGAAACAAAAGTACCGGAAGGAAAAGTGTTTGTCTTAGGAGATAACCGTGAAGTTTCTAAAGATGGTCGTATATTTGGCTTTATTTCAGAAGATGAAATTGTTGGAAAAGCACAAGCTGTTTTTTGGCCACTAAAACAGGTAAGAGCATTATAAAGTTAAGAAAAAGTATGGAGGGTCATTTCTTCCATGCTTTTTCTTATGTGAAGGCGGAGAAGAAACATGTTATTTTTCAAAAGAAAGAAAAAGAAGGAACAGAATAAGAAAGTAAAGCAAGAACATGGAAACAGAAATAGCGATGGTACAACAAATGATTGGTTGATTCACAATGCGATGGCATCAAGTGCAAGCCAATCCAGTTCGGATTACGGTGGCTATGATAGCGGTAGCCATTCATCTTCTTGTTCTTCACATTCTTCGTATGATGCAGGAAGTTCATTTGATAGTTCGTCAAGTTGTGATTGAGTAGCCGAAGGCCTACTTTTAATTTAGGAGGAGTATGAAGATGGGGAATAAAAACAACAACATGAAAGTTGGAATGGTTGAATTAAGAATGCAAGTTATTGGACTACAACAACGATTGAAGAACTAATACGAAGAGTAACTATGTTAGAAGAGGGATTAGCAATGAAAGCTGATATCAATCACGTGAGAGAAATAGCTGAACAATCTGTAATAATTAAAAAGATTAACGATAGTAAATCGGTAGGGATGGATTGTAAAGTTGGAGTTTCATTAGATGGAAGAGTTGTAGCGGAATCTATTGTCGAACATACAGCTGATTCAATCAAATGTGGCGTAATTAAAGGGAGTGAGATAAATGAAACTAAATAAACAAGAACAAGCGGTTGTAATTGGTACATTCATTTCAATGTTAGGACAGGATATTGTAAATGAACGCATTGATAAAAAGAAATTAGAAAGTGTACTTCCTATCTTTAATGAAATGCAAGATAATACAACACCAAAGCAAAAGAGAGAAGCGATGATTAGTTTGCTTGGTAAAACGTTGGATGAATTCTTAGAAAAGTAGCTATAAAAAAACGGAAAAGTAACTCGTATTGGGGACGAATTACTTTTCCGGATGACAATGTTAACTCTATTATAACAAGTTGTATTTATTTGTAAATATATAATCGGAATATTCTTTCTAAAGGAGTGAGATAGATGCAAGTCTACTGTTCTAATTGTCATGAACATTACGAGATGCAACTACAAGTAACATAGATTCTGTTGTACTTGAGTAACCGAATGGCTATTTTTTAAAATTGAAGGGTGAGAATAATGAATAAAAAGGATTTAATAATCAAACTAATTGAGGATTGTCGGATAACGATGAATGAGGCGAGGGTGCTACAAGATTTGGAGCCTGTTCCAGATACACGATACGACCGTTTGTATACGAAAATAAACGAATAACAGGGGGAATAAAGATTTTGTGGGTATTAGGGTATCTCATTATAGGTATGGTGTATGCATCGATTCAAATGCGACCCACTTTGCATAAGATGTTGAAAGAAGAGGGGGGTGATGAGAAAGGAGAAGCAATCGCGATGGCCGTTGTACTTATGCTCATATGTTTGTTTGCTCCATTATGGCCAGCATTGTTGACATTCAGAGTGATAAAGCTATGTAGTAAGGGCAGTGGTACAAGTGCCAAGTAAACCGATGAAGCCATGCACTTCACCAATGTGTACAGCGTTAACGAAAGACAAGTACTGTGAGAAACATCAAGATAAGATACAGGAGAACACCAGACATTATGATAAATACATACGAAACAAAAGCTCACGTTCCTTCTACAACTCAAGACTGTGGAAGGATATGCGTGAGCTTATGTTTCGTAGAGATCATGGCTTATGTGTGCAATGTAGAAGCAAGGACATTATCAAGATAGGAGATGTAGTCGATCATATCATTCCGATTCGTGTTGATTGGTCGAAACGATTAGAACCAACAAACTTACAAACACTCTGTCATGCTTGCCACAACAAGAAAACAAAAGAAGATGAGAAGAAAAAATGATAAACAGCCCCCCACCTTGAAAAAGCAAGTAATGGTGCCCTGGAGACCGCCGCCAAGCTTTCCGTGTAAAAAGTTCGTTTTATTCTATAAAAGGGGGTTCAGCTGAGGGAGGTGGTTCACATAGGAAGGAAAGCGAAGCCGATTCATTTGCATTTATTAGAAGGTAATACAAATCGATTGACAAAGGATGAAATCGAACAACGATTAAAAGCTGAAAAACAGTTACAAGCAAAAAAAGACAAGGTAAAGCCACCAACGTGGTTAGATTCAGTTGCAAAGAAAGAATTTAGACGGATTGCTGGTGAATTATTAGAGTTAGATGTTATTACAAACATAGATGTGAATACATTAGCAACGTATTGCGATGCTTACTCTGACTATGTTGCATGCACCAAAATTATACGAGAAGAAGGACTTCTTGTTGAATATACCAATAAGGCAGCTGAAACCAATAAGGTTCCCCATCCACTACTTACAAAGAAGAAGCAATTGCATGAGCAAATGAAGGCTTTGGCTGTTGAGTTTGGTCTTACACCGAGTGCAAGAGCGAAAATTGTCATTCCAAATCGTAAACAAGGTCCGAAAACAAACGTAGAAAAGGAGTTTGACGTATAACATGATCAGACAATGGATGTTGGACTATTGTGATGATGTACTGCATGATGAAGTTGTTGCTTGTCAGAAGCATAAACAGGCTTGTAAACGATTTTTAAATGATATAGAGCGTGAAGGATCTGAAGATTTTCCCTATGTTTTTAAGGAAGAGAAGGCACTTCGTTTTTTAAAATGGATGTCTTTATTTAAACATACAAAAGGGAAACTGGCTGGACAAAGGATTGAACCGCATTCCATACAAATTTTCGTATTTAGCAATATTTATGGATGGGTGCACCGAAATACAGGATTAAGGAGATTTAAAAAGGCATATTGGCAAGTTGGACGTAAAAATGCAAAGTCACAATCTTTAGCATGCGTGGGCTCATATGAAGCAATGGCCTTTGGTGAGAATATGTCGGAAGTATATGTTGGTGCCACAAAAACAGAGCAAAGTAAAATTGTCTGGAATGAAATGAAAGCACAAATGAATGGATGTGAGGATTTAAAAGGAAAGTTCAATATTGCGTATGGGAAAATTGAACACCTTAAAACGGATTCTTTTATTTCAGCACTATCAAAAGACGCTGGGAAATCTGGTGATGGGCTGAATGTTCAGTGCGGAATTATTGATGAGTATCATGCGCATCCTACTTCTGAAATTTATGATGTTCTGGTGTCAGGTTCGGGTGCTCGTTCGAATCCACTGATGATGATTATAACAACAGCTGGTTTCAATTTGAGTCATCCTTGCTATCGTGTGGAGTATCAATATGTTTCTAAGATTTTAGACCCTAATGTTGATATTGAAAACGAAGAATACTTTGTCATGGTTAATGAGTTAGATAAAGATGATGAGATTACAAATCCAGAAGTGTGGGAAAAAGCAAATCCAATTCTATGTAGTTATGAAGAAGGGCGTTCTTTTTTAAAAGGAGAACTTCAATCAGCATTAGATGTACCTGAGAAAATGCGTAATTATCTCACGAAAAACATGAATCGTTGGGTGGATAGGAAAGAAAATGGCTACATGGATATGCAAAAATGGAAGGATTGCAAGGAAACGGTGGAATTATCCGAATTAAAAGGATTGGAATGTACAGTAGGTGTCGATTTATCAGCCAAAATTGATTTAACCAGTATCTCATTTGAGTTTAAAAAGGATGATATATACATCGTCTTGAGTCATAGTTTTATGCCAGAAGATACATTAGCTGAAAAACGAAAAACGGATAAAGTCCCTTATGATCTATGGGTACAACAAAAATGGATTACCACAACACCGGGTGCGGTAGTTGATTATGAATATATTAAAACACATATTAGAAATATGGAAAAAGACCATAAATTTAAGATTAAAGAAATATGTGCAGATCCATGGAATGCAACGCAATTTATGCAAGACATGGAAGCGGAAGGGTATACGATGATAGAAATACGCCAAGGGATGGCAACTTTATCAGGTCCTACAAAAGATTTTAGAGAACAAGTGTATCTAAAGAAAGTCATCCACAATAACAATCCTGTATTAAATTGGGCAACGAGTAACGCGATAACAAAACAAGATGCGAACGAAAACATCATGTTGGACAAGTCAAAAGCAACAGAACGAATCGATCCGATAGCGGCTGTCATCAACTCACATGTTCGTTGTATGCTGAATTCTGGCGAAATGGACTTAAACTCCTATATTTTAAGTCAAGATTTCTCATTTTAGGAGGCATGATATGCGATTTTTATACGTTTTTCTTACCATGTTAGAAGATATTTTTATCATTTCGGGGTTGTCCGTTATCATTGGGACGACTTTTTGTGTGGCTCCTGTATATGGGTGGTATGTACTTGGAATCACTCTTACACTGATCGGGGTGGTGATGGCGAGGAAATAGAGGGGAGGTGAAAATATGATATTCCGAAATTTATTTCGAAATCAGGACACAACAGACCTAAGAAATCCAGCACCTTGGTTTCGGAGTTTATTTAGTTATGAAGCAACGAGCGGAGAACGGGTTACCGTAGAATCTTCGTTAGGTGTACCAACGGTATACCGATGCGTGAACATTTTAGCGAATAGTGTGGCGATGCTTCCGTTTCAAACGTTTAAAAAGACAGCGAAGGGAAGAGAACGGGATAAGGCGCATCAAGTCTCATTTGTGTTGGAAAGGCGCCCGAATCCGTACCAAAGCCCGTTTAAATTTAAACATGTAATTGAAACGCACCGCAATACATGGGGAAATGCTTACATCAACATCCACTGGGGATTGGATGGAAGGCCAAAAGAATTGTGGGTATTGAATCCAGCTGTTACAAACCCCGTTATTGATGTGAAAACAAATCAACTGTGGTATTTCACGAGTTTACCAGATGGGACACCTGTGAAACTAGCAGCTGACGATGTCATTCATCTCACGACATTATCGACCGATGGTCTGAAGGGGAAACCACCGATTCAAGTCGCAAGAGAATCGATTGGAAGCTCACAGGCAGCGCAAAAGTTCAAGGGGAAATTCTATAGGAAAGGCGCAACCCATAGTGGGTTGTTAAAGACAGCGCAACCCCTGAATAAAGAAGCGAAAGATAAGCTTCGTGATGCTTGGGAAGAAGCCAATACAGGCCTGAGTAATGCACAGCGTATTGCGATATTAGATGCAGGTCTCGAATTTGAAAAAGTGGGTATGCCGTTAAAAGATGCCCAGTTTATTGAAGGAATGAAGTTTGATAAAGGTGAAATCGCAAATATTTTTAACATTCCCTTGCACATGATTAATGAATTAGATCGTGCGACATTCTCCAATATTGAACAACAGGCATTGGATTTTATTCAAAATACACTCAGCCCGATTCTTATTCAGTATGAAGAGGAATTTTCTTATAAAGTCTTTTCTTTTGTTGAACAAAAACGATATTATCTCAAGTTTAACTTAACCAGTCTGTTACGAGCGGACCAGAAATCTAGAGCGGAGTTCTATAACATTATGTTAGACCGTGGGGTGTTCTCGATTAATAAGGTATTAGAACTAGAAGACATGGATGGAATCGGGGAACACGGAGATAAGAATCGCGTGGATTTAAACCATGTATCCATTGAAATTGCAGATGAATATCAGTTAGCGAAAGCAGGAGCGCCTACGGGGGGAGGTGAAGAGGATGCATAATGTGTTTACCGTCAAAAATCAAACAGATTCTTCGGCGGATTTGTATATTTATGGTGATATCATTAATAATACTGCTTGGAAATGGGACGATTCGGATGTGATGCCGGATGATGTGAAAAACATGTTAGGACAACTGGATGATAAAAGTAACCTGAATATCTATGTAAATAGTGGTGGTGGTTCTGTATTTGCTGGTTTAGCTATTTATAATATGCTAAAGCGCAATAAGGCTCAAAAAACTGTTTATGTAGATGGTGTGGCAGCTTCGATTGCTTCTGTGATTGCTTTAGCGGGTGATCGTGTTGTGATTCCTTCGAATGCTTTCCTAATGATTCATAAACCCTGGACCATCTCTGCAGGGAATGCCAATGATTTTCGAAAGATGGCAGAGGATTTGGATCACATTGAATCTGGCATTTTGAATGTCTACAAAGAGAATCTGAAAGATGGTATTGGAATGGAAGAGATTCAGCAGTTAGTAGATGCGGAGACCTGGTTAAGTGGGGAAGAAGCCGAGAAATACTTCCATATTGAAGTTGTGGGAGCAAAAGAAATTGCAGCTTGTAGTAGTGATTACTTTGATAAATATCAGAAAACACCTAGTAAAGTAGTAGCAAAAGCGCCTTCTATTCCAAAGAAGAATAATAATGAACAATTAAAAATACAAAATGCACTAGACCTGTTAGAACTATAGGTCTGTTTTTTTGTGCCAATATGAGGAGGAAATCCAGAATGGATAAACGTGAACAAGAATTACGTCAAAAAGTTGCTGATTTGAAAGCGAAAGCGGAAGAATGTAATAACAGCGGTAAATATGAAGAGGCAAAGGCAAAAATTGAGGAAGCAAAAAACGCGAAAAATGAATTGGATAATTATTTAGCAATGATGCAAATTCAAGTTTCTGAACCTGTAAACTCACAAGCAGGCATATTGCCTCCATCATCCGTTCAAAATGAAGATCCATCATACAAAGACGTATTTATGAAAGCGATTCGTGGTCAACATTTAACGCAGGAAGAAGCAAGTGTGATGGAGGAATATAAAGCAGCACTATCTGAGAATACAGGAAAAGATGGCGGTTTTATTGTTCCAGAAGATATTACAACAACGATTAATCAGCTAAAGCAAACAGTAGATAGCTTAGAACAATATGTAAATGTACAACCT
The DNA here is from genome assembly GCF_038005425.1 of Bacillus sp. FSL K6-0268. Taxonomy (NCBI): domain Bacteria; kingdom Bacillati; phylum Bacillota; class Bacilli; order Caryophanales; family Bacillaceae; genus Bacillus; species Bacillus sp. FSL K6-0268. Next base: position 1,321,857 of record NZ_JBBOTF010000001.1, on the reverse strand, counting down.
GTTTCAACAAACAAGGGAGCTCGCACATTAGAAAAACGTGCAGCATCTACACCCTTTGCGCCATTATCTGAGTATGGGAAACCAAATGCGATGCAAGAGATTGCTTCTCCTGAATTCGATCGTTTATCTTATGCAATTGAGGATTATGCAGGTTTTTTACCAGTACCCAATGATTTATTAGATGATACAGATCAAGCGTTAGAAAGTTATTTACGTCAATGGATTGCGAAGAAATCGATTGCAACTCGTAATTATTTAATTTTACAAGAAATCAACAAATTAACAAAAGTTGATTTAAAAGATTATAAAGGCATTAAAACAGCATTACATGTCACATTAGATCCAGCTTTCTCGGCTGTAGCAAACATTATTACAAACCAAGATGGATTCAATTACTTAGATCAGTTAGAAGATAAAAATGGACGCCCACTACTTCAACCAGATCCAACAAATCCAACTCGTAAGCTGTTCGCTGGTAAACCCGTTATTGTGTTGTCTAATAAAACAATTGCGACAGATAAAGACGGAAAAGCACCTTTCATTGTTGGTGACTTAAAAGAGGCAGTTATTCTTTGGGATAGAAAACAATTATCTATTGATATGACGAAAGAAGGCGGGAATGCATGGAGAACAAACACTTCTGAGTTCCGTGCGATTGAACGTGAAGACGTGACATTATGGGATGCAGAAGCGGTTGTATATGGACAGATTGTGGTTACACCGAAAGCAGGGGCGTAATCCGGTAGGAGGTGCCCTTCTTGGTACTAACAGTAGAAGAAGCGAAAAAGTATCTTCGTGTGGATGGTGATGAGGAGGACGATCTCATTACATCTTTCGTAATCGCAGCTGAAATCTATATTCAAAATGCAACACGTCAGGATGTGAAACTAGATAGCGAGCTTGCCAAATTGGCAGCTCGTATTTTAATCTCTCATTGGTATGAAAACCGTGAAGCGGTTGGGAAGGCTGAACAATTGGCATTTAGTTTGCAGTCAATGTTAATTCAGTTGCAGTATTGTGGTGGTGATGCAAGTGAATCCGGGTAAATTAGATAAACGTCTTACCTTTCAAGTGAAAGACGAGGAAGCAAAGAGTCCAGACGGTGATCCAATAGAAAGTTATAAAGATTCTTTTACTGTATGGGGTTCTTTTATTTTTTTAAAAGGAAGAAAATACTTTGAAGCAGCCGCAGCTAATAGCGAAATCCAAGGTGAAACGGAAATCCGATATCGCATTGATGTAAATGCTGATATGAAGATGAAGTATAAGAACGTGATGTATGACATTATTTCAGTTATTCCAACTGAAAAACACACCTTATCAATTATGTGGAAGCGTGGTGGAATGAATGGCTGATGGTGTTGATTTTTTAGGCTTTGATCGCTTGATATCTGAATTAGAACAAATGGGTTTACGTGGAGAAAAGATTGAGGATAAAGCCCTTGCAGCAGGTGGAGAACCTATTCGAAAAGCTATTTCTGAAATAGCGCCAAGGAGTGATAGTCCTAAAAGAGCAACAAAAAGTGAACCGTGGCGTACAGGACAACATTTGGCTGATCATATACGAGTTACAAAAGCTAAAATGGAAGGCGGCATAAAAACGATTAAAATCGGGATAGATAAAGCAGATCGTTCTCCATTCTTTTATGGGAAATTCTTAGAATGGGGAACATCTAAAATGCCAGCAGAGCCATTTATAGAACCAGGATTTCATTCTTCAAAAGCAGAAGCGGTACGTGCTATGACAGACATCTTAAAGAACGAGATGAGGCTAAATGTATGATAAATTTACGACCTGAAATCGTGCAAGCTCTTGAAAATAATCAGGAGCTTGTTTCTTTATTAGGTGGAAGACGTGTGTATTATCGTAAAGCCAAAAATGCTGAAGAGTTTCCACGGATTACATTTTTTGAATTAGACAATAGACCAGATGGGTTTGCGGATAATGATGAAAGTGAAAGTGAAATCACATTCCAAATCGATATTTGGTCAAAGAGTAGCACAACAGCAATCCATCAAAAAGTAAATGAAATCATGAGAAGTATTGGTTTTTCACGTTATGCGGTAGCTGATTTGTATGAAGATGATACACAAATTTTTCATTATGCGATGCGATTCGCAAAAGGAGTGGAGTTATAGATGGCTGGAGAAGTGATTAAAATTAGTTCGACTGTCGGTGTAGATAGCCTTGTTTACGCAAAGTTATTGAAAGATGATGCAACAGGTGTTGACTATAGTGCAGTGAAAGAAATGGAAGGCGCTGTAAAGATTAAAACCTCTAAAAAGGTAGCTTCTGAAATTATGTGGAGCGATAATAAAAAATCAGAAATTGCTGAGTCTGATGGGGAAGTAGAAGTAGAGATTGAACTTCGTAGTATTTCATTATCAACAAAAGCAGATATTGAAGGGTATCCAGAAGTGAAAGACGGTGTATTAGATGAGAGACGCGAAGGTGAAAAGCCTTATGTAGCAATCGGATGGCGTTTCTTAAAGGCTAACGGAAAATATCGATATGTTTGGCTATTAAAAGGAAAACTTTCACAAGAGGAAGAAGAAGGCGAAACGAAGAAGGATAAGCCTAACTTCCAAACAACGAAACTCAAAGGTTCGTTTATTGAGCGTGATTTTGATGATAGACCAAAATTTACAGCTGATGCGGATGAACCTACCTTTACAAAAGCTGTGGGAGATAATTGGTTCAAAAAGGTATATGAAAAAGCGGTAACGCCATCACCAAAATAAATGAAATAGAGGGGGAATCCCTCTATTTTTTAACAGGAGGACGAAACGATGAAATTATTTTTACGAATTGATGGAGAACAACACATTTTTAATATGCCAACATTCATTCCAGCGCGTTTGATTCGTCAAGCGCCTGAGCTTGCGGATATTCCAAATAACCCTGGTCCGGAGGACATGGATAAAATGGTTCAATATGTAGTAAAAGTGTACGGTGAACAATTTACATTGGATCAATATTGGGATGGTGTAGATGCTCGCAAGTTCTTATCGACCACAACAGAAGTCATTAATGCCATTATAAACGAAACGGTAGAAGCGGCTGGTGGTACATCAGGAACTGGAGAAGAAACAAACCCAAACGCGTAGAGGGAGGAGGGCTCACGTTCACTGAGTTTATGGACGAGCTCTACCTCTCTTTATTACGTCAGGGATATAAACATCATCATATCGATAATGAAATGGATATTTGGCATTATGTAAGACTGAACCAAAAGTATCGTGAACAAGATCCTTCAAGTAGTGGAAATCAGAATTCAAATGAAATCGAAGTTCCCGCAGAAAACATGATCTAACAAAGGGGAAGATGATGGCAAATGAAATGAATAATTTAGTCGTTAGGCTGTCCCTTGATAATGTGAATTTTCGTCAAGGTATAGCGAATTCAGGACGTGCCGTAAGGACATTGCAGAATGAATTGAAATCAATCAGTACTGGTATGGGTGGCTTCGCTAACGCTAGTGATCAAACGCGTGCTAAAACAGATGCGCTGAATAGATTGATTGAAGCGCAAAAAGAAAAAGTTAGAGCATTACGCCAAGCCTATGATCAAAATAAGGCTAAGTTGGGTGAAAATGATGCAGCAACCCAGCGATACGCTTCACAGGTCAATAAAGCGGTTGCTGATTTAAATAGGTTTGAAAATGAATTAAAACAAGTAAACCGTCAAGCTGAACAAAAAGGGATGGACAAGTTAAACAACTCTTTAAAATCCCTGCAGGCTGAATTTCAGTCTATTACAACAGGCATGGGCGGTTTTTCTCATGCAACGGAGCAAACGCAAGCGAAAGTAGATGTTTTGTCTCGTATGGTAGAGAAACAGAAAGAAAAGATTCGGGAACTTCAATCAGCATATAATCGGGCCAAGGCAGAAGAAGGAGAAGCGAGTCAATCCGCACAGCGGTATGCCGAGCAAATTCATCGGGCAACAGCTGAACTGAATCGGTTTGAAACAGAATTACAGCAGTCGAATCGTGAACTAGAACAACAAGGAAATAGACTTCTCAATTTTGGAAACCGAATGGAGTCATTGGGTAATCATTTACAAAACGCCGGCATGCAAATTGGCATGGTGTTTGGTGGAATGACGTATGCAATTGGTCGAGGTCTAAAATCAGCTGTGGAAGAATCCATGAATTTTGAGCAACAGATGGCAAACATAAAAGCTGTATCGGGTGCGACTGGACAAGAAATGAGTAAACTCTCCGAATTAGCGGTTAAGTATGGGGAAGATACAAAATATTCTTCTGTTGAAGCCGGAAAAGGGATGGAAGAATTAATAAAAGCCGGCGTTAGTTTAACGGACATTATCAATGGTGGATTAGAAGGAGCATTAAACTTAGCGGCAGCAGGTGAACTAGAACTAGGAGAAGCAGCAGAAATTGCTTCTACCGCCTTAAATGCATTTAAAAAAGATGGCTTGAGTGTTACTGATGCCGCTAACTTACTTGCAGGGGCTGCTAACGCTTCAGCCACTGATGTACATGAATTGAAGTATGGTTTGTCAGCTTCCGCAGCAGTTGCGGCTGGTGCAGGTATGACATTTAAAGATACGGCAACAGCTTTAGCCGTATTCGCTCAGAATGGGTTAAAAGGATCAGATGCAGGTACATCTTTAAAAACGATGCTGATGAGGTTGAACCCATCTACGAAAGAAGCATATAACAAGATGGCGGATTTAGGTCTTATCACATATAACGCGCAGGCTGGTTTTGATTTCCTTGTGAAAAATGGTGTTACGCCAGCATCTAGAAGTGTAGGAGACATCGAGGTTGCGCTAGAAAAGTATGTCATGCAAACGGAAGGCGTAACGAAATGGAATGATAAGTGTGATACAACATTCCGAGAGTTAGCTACCAGTTCCGCTTTCTTATCGTCAAAATTCTATGATCAACAAGGGAAAATTCAAAGCTTAGAACATATATCTGGCACTCTGAAAGAATCCATGAAAGGTTTAACAGACCAGCAACGAAGTATGGCTTTAGAAACATTATTCGGATCAGACGCAGTTCGTGGCGCAACGATTCTGTTTAATGAAGGATCACAAGGTGTAAATAAAATGTATACCGAGATGTCCAAAGTTACTGCTTTAGAAACCGCTAATACGAAAATGAACACGTTGAAAGGTCGTATCGAACAATTAAGTGGAGCGTTTGACACAATGAAAAAAACAATTGGTGATGCACTCGCTCCTGTGGTGAGTGCTTTTGTCGCTGGGTTGCAGAAGCTTGTGGATGGATTTAACTCATTACCAGGGCCAGTACAAAAGGCGATTGCCATTACAGGTGGTATTGTTCTTGCGATAACCGTTATCGTCACAGCGATAGGAGTATTTCTTGGGGCTGTTGGAATGGTTGTTTCAGGTATCGGTGCTTTATCTTTAGCCTTAGCGCCAATTGGTGGGATTGCTGGAGCGGCAGCTGGAGCAGTTGGATTCTTAGGAAGTGCAATAGGGTTATTACTTGGTCCGATTGGATTGGTAGCAGCCGCTCTCATTGGGACTGGCGTTGTCGCATATAAAGCATATCAAAAAGCAACTGAAGACAGTATTGCTTCTGTAGATCGCTTTTCTACGAATACAGAGGGAAAAGTAAGTTCTTCCACAAAGAAAGTGCTAGGTGAGTATTTCAAGTTATCTGATGGTATTAGACAAAAGTTGACTGAAATGAGATTGAGCCATGAAGTAATAACAGAAGAACAGTCACAGAAGTTAATTGGACAATATGACAAGTTAGGTAACACGATTATAGAAAAAACAAATGCAAGACAACAAACAGAAGTGGAGGGATTGAAAAAGTTCTTTGCGGATTCGTATGTATTAACCGCGGAAGAAGAAAATAAGCGGATGGAACAAATGAATCAACATTACGAACAAGAAAAGTTAAAGACGCAAGAAAAAGAAAATAAAATCAAAGAAATCATTCAAACGGCAGCAAATGAAAAACGTGACTTTACTACATCTGAAAGAATTTCTTTACAGGCTTTACAAGATGAAATGGATAGGACAGCTATCCAACATATGTCTAAAAATCAAATGGAACAAAAAGTTATTTATGAGAATATGCGTGTACAAGCGAGTGAAATTACAGCTAGACAAGCAGCAGAAGTGGTTGAAAATAGTGCCAAAGCAAGAGATAAAGTGATTGAAGATGCGAAAAAGACTCGTGATGACAAAATTGCGTATGCGATACGCTTGCGGGATGAATCAGGAGCATTGAATAAAGAAGAAGCGAACGCAGCGATTGCGGAAGCGAATCGTCAATATGAAAGTACGGTTTCTACAGCGCGGGATAGGCACCGAGAAATTGTGAGTGAAGCAAAATCCCAAGCGGGAGAACATACAAATCAAGTGGATTGGGAAACGGGTCAGATAAAATCCAAATACCAAGTCATGAAAGATGATGTCGTTCAAAAGATGAAAGAAACTTGGTCAGGTATAACGAAATGGTGGGAAGAAACCAAAATTTCAGCCGACAACAAGGTAGAGGAAATAAAAAATACAGTTTCGAGAAAGTTTGGCGAACAAGTCCAAGCTGTAAAAGATAAGATGAATGAAGTGAAAAGCAGTATCGAAGATAAATGGAATACAGTTGAAAAATTCTTCAGCACGATAAATCTACGCTCCATTGGTAAATCAATTATAGAAGGGCTTGGAAGAGGAATAGATGATGCTTCAGGAGGTTTGTTTAGTAAGGCTGCTGGAATTGCAAATGGCATTAAAAAGACTATTTCTGGAGCGTTAGAAATTAACAGTCCATCTAAGGTGATGATTCCAGTCGGTAGTGCCGTACCAGAAGGTGTTGGGGTTGGTATGGATAAAGGGAAACGATTTGCCCTTGATGCAGCAAAAAATGTAGTTGGAACGGTTAAGAAACAGATGGGGAATATGCCATCTGTTTTTGATTTTGGATTCCAAACTGCGCATTATAGTATCCCGCATCATACACTTGGTGATTTCAATGGGTATACGCAACCACAATCACCTTATAACAACGCACCTACAGCAAAAACAATGTTCTCGGATAGATCAGGTAGAGAACAAGAACTGAATGTAACGGTAAATATGACAAACGTTTTAGATGGAAAAGAATTAGCGAACGGAAGTTACGCATATACGACAAAGCTTCAAGATCGTGAACAAAAAAGAAGAGCGGAATTTTAAGGGTGGTGAGCACGTTGGGGAAACTCAGTTTTACTTTTAATAAGATCAGAAAAGATTATATTCAAATGCTAGTTGGAAGAAAACGCCCTTCCTGGGCTCCAGTTAAAAGAAAATTAGTAAGGGTCCCTCATCGCGCAGGGGCTCTTTTTCTTCATACAGAAACGGAGGAACGTCGTATTGATGTTCCTCTTGTAATTAGAGCGAAAAAAGATATGGCTGATTTACAAAAAGTAAAAGAAGATATGGCGGATTGGCTATATACAGAGCAACCGGCTGAACTTATTTTTGATGATGAGTTAGACAGGACTTATTTGGCATTAATTGATGGTTCTGTCGATTTGGACGAATTAGTCAATAGAGGTAAAGGGGTTATTACTTTTGTTTGTCCAATGCCATATAAATTAGGAAAACAAAATACTCATTCGTTCTCTCAAAATAGTTCTACTGAAGTCACTGCTTCTTTCGTCAATCAAGGAAATATAGAAGCACCTGCAAGTATTGAAATTGAAGCACAGAAACCAAGTACATTTTTAGATGTGTGGTTTGGTGAGTATCCCCATAATCGAGATTACTTTAGAATCGGTTATCCTTTAAAAACAGAGCAATTACCTGTAGAAAGAAATCAAAGACTTATATGGGACGAAATGACTACCACTGTAGGATGGAGTAAAGTCAGTTCAATGGAAGATGGCAATCCAGTCGGTGAAATGAAATCAGACGGTTATCAATTCTATTGTTCTAATTATGGTACAGGTACAGGAAAAGGCTGGAATGGTGCAGCTGTTAAAAAAAATATACCTAATGGGCCAGTGCAAGATTTTATTATCCAGGCTTATGTTACATGTAAAAGTAAACGTATCAATGAGATGGGTCGAGTAGAAATAGCGATATTAGATGAAAACAGTAAAGTGCTTTCAAAAATTGCTATGTCTGATGTGTTTTGGCAAGCTGAACAAAATTTCGGAACAATGGTAATTGGATATGATAATAAGCCGGGAAAAATAGGTTTGATTTATGAGAGTGGTGATTATCCAAACACTTGGAACCAATATCAAGGGCGATTGTGGATAGCTAGAACGGGAAATGTATGGGAGGCTTATATTTCGAAATTCCTTCCGGGGACGGAAAAAGATGATTCAGAACGATTTGTGCGGTGGACGGATGAAAATAACTATCATATGGAAAAAGCAGCACAAATCCAGATTAGCATGATGCAATGGCAAGATGTGCCGCCAGTAGAAGCAATGACCGTTTCAGATTTGAAATTCTGGAAAGTGAATGTAAATACTCAAAATAATCCGCCTTACATTTTTGATACGGGAGACAAGATTATAATTGATACAGAAAAAAGTCTTGTAACCATTAACGGTAAAAATGCGATTCATTTAAAAGACATTTTTAGTAATTTTCCCACTGTCATACGTGGTGAAAATCGTATTGATATCATGCCACCAGATGTGAAAGCAACTGTTCGTTATAGGGAGAGATACAGATGAGAACACCAAGCGGGATTTTGCATGTTGTGGATTTCAAAACAGATCAAATCGTTGCAGCTATCCAGCCACAGGACTATTGGGATGACAAAAGGCATTGGGAACTGAAAAACAATGTTGATATGCTGGATTTCACTGTTTTTGATGGAACTACTCATTCAGCTACATTACAACAACAAAATCTTGTTCTAAAAGAAGTTCGCGACGGAAGAATTGTACCTTATGTTATTAGAGAGACAGAAAAGAATTCAGACAAACGATCCATTACAACATATGCTTCAGGGGCTTGGGTTCAAATTGCTAAGTCAGGAATTATAAAACCGCAACGAATAGAAGGGAAAACGGTAAACGAATATATTGATATGGCCCTAGTAGGCATGAAATGGAAACGTGGGAAAACGGATTATGCAGGATTCCATACGATGACCATTGATGAATTTATGGATCCCCTAACATTTTTAAAGAAAATAGCTTCTTTATTCAAATTAGAAATTCAGTACCGTGTTGAGGTTCAAGGATCACAAATAGTTGGATGGTATGTAGATATGATTCAAAGGCGTGGCCGAGACACTGGTAAAGAAATAGAGTTAGGTAAAGACTTGATAGGTGTTACACGTATGGAACATTCAAGAGATATTTGTACAGCGTTAGTCGGATTTGTAAAAGGCGAAGGCGATAGTGTAATTACTGTTGAAAGTATTAACAGGGGACTTCCTTATATTGTTGATCATGATGCATTTCAACGATGGAACGAACGTGGTAAGCATAAGTTTGGTTTTTATACGCCAGAAACAGAAGAGTTACATATGACACCACAACGTTTAATGACGTTAATGGAAATAGAACTGAAAAAACGTATTAATTCTTCCGTTTCGTATGAAGTAGAGGCACAATCGATTGGACGTATTTTCGGACTAGCACATGAACTCATTAACGAGGGCGATACGATTCGAATTAAAGATACGGGCTTCACACCTAAGTTATACCTGGAAGCACGTGTAATTGCCGGTGATGAATCTTTTACAGATCCTACACAAGATAAATATGTGTTTGGTGATTATCGTGAAATTGCGGATCCGAACGAGGAATTACGAAAGATTTACAATCGAATCCTTAGTAAATTCGGTGAAAAACAAGAAATGCTGGATCAGCTAGATAAATTGGTGAAAGAAGCGAATGAAACAGCAAGTAGCGCTAAGAAAGAATCAGAAGCAGCGAAAACACTTGCTGAAAAGGTACAAGAGAATATGAAAAACAATACTGTTGAAATCATAGAAGCTAAAAATCCACCAACAACAGGGCTTAAACCTAATAAAACGCTATGGCGTGATACGAGTAATGGAAAGCCCGGCATTTTAAAAATATGGACAGGTACAGTTTGGGAATCGGTTGTACCAGATGTTGAATCAGTTAAGAAAGAAACACTAACACAGGTTAATAAAGATATTGAGTCCACAAAAACAGAATTAAACCAAAAGGTACAAGAAGCACAGAATCAAGCTACAGGACAATTCAATAAAGTACAGGAAGGTTTACAAGGTGTCAGTCGTACCATTTCTACTATCGAAAATAAACAAGGTGAAATCGATAAAAAAGTAACTAAGTTTGAACAGGATTCTAATGGATTTAAAACTTCTATTGAATCGTTAACGAAAAAAGGTACTGACATTAGCAATACATTACATACAGTTGAATCTACTGTAGAAGGTACAAAGAAGAATATTTCTGATGTGCAGCAAACAACAAGTGAGCTTAAGAAAACAACAACTGAAATGAAAGAAGAAGCAGGAAAAGTCACCGAGAAGTTGAGTAGTGTGGAGAAAAAGTTTGATGATATGAAGATTGGCGGACGTAACATTCTGTTAAGTACAGGTGGCACACTTAAATCTGACACAGGAACAACAGTGTCTAATATAGTAAATAAGTCATTTAAAATTGTGACGGATGGTTTATCGATGCTACAAGGGCAGCAGTTTACTATTAGTTTTAAAGCTAGAACTATTGGATATGAAAAGGGAACGCCGAACCCATGGGCTGGGGTAGAAGTGTGGATAAAGTATAAAGATGGTGAACAATTATGGCCTGGTGTTCGTTGCGAAAGTGATGTTAACGCAAATCAAGAATGGAAAACATATTCCTTTACTTATAATCTTAAAGATAAAGCAATTGAGGTTTTCAATCCACAAACGCTATTACGTAATGTTAAAGGCATGATCGAATTAAAAGAATGGCAAATTGAAATTGGAAATAAAGCAACAGACTATAAACCAGCGGCAGAAGATCAAGTAACAACAGATGAATTTACAAAGAAAACAACAGAGATTGTAAAAAATGTGGATGGAATTAAAGAAACAATCACAAAAGTAGAAAATAATCAAAGTGGATTTGATAAGCGTGTTGCGACTGTAGAAAAAGATGCAACTACTATTAAACAAAATGTCTCTTTCATACAAAATACGCAGACAGAACAAGGAAGACAATTACAAGAGGCGAAAGCTGGATGGGAAAATACTGCGAAAGCACTGCAAGGTAAAGTTGAGCTGAAACAAGTAGAGAATTATATTGCTGGGTTTAAAATCCCTGAGTTGAAGCAAACAGTTGATAAAAATAAACAAGATTTGTTGGGCGAATTAGCTAACAAACTTGCAACTGAGCAATTTAATCAAAAAATGACTTTGATTGATAACCGCTTTACTATCAATGAACAGGGTATAAATGCTTCAGCCAAAAAGACAGAGGTATACACAAAAGAGCAAGCAAATGGGCAATTTGCCACATCATCTTATGTAAGAGATATGGAAACACGTCTTCAGTTAACGGAAAAGGGTGTTAGCATATCTGTAAAAGAAAACGATGTAATCGCAGCATTCAATATGAGTAAAGAAAACATTACGTTGAATGCGAACAGAATTAACTTAGTAGGTTTTATTACAGCAAATCATATTAAAGGAAAAGTGTTAGAAGGGGTAACGCTTAAAACAAGTGGAAACAGATTTGTTGAAATAAATAAGCAAGACATGAAGATTTTCGATTCGGATAAGCCACGTGGCTATATAGGATTTATGGAAACAGATGATGGAAGTATTCAACCTTCATTAGTCCTTGGTTCTGATAATAGAAAATACGCTGGTACAGGATCATTTTATATTTATCAAGTCATGCCGCGAATGAATGGAGTTGATCAACCTTCTAAAGCATATGCGAAATTTGGGATTTCTAAAGGAGAAAATGCAGAAGGAACTAATATTTGGTCAAACTATATTCAAATGCATAATGACGGTGGACATCTGAGCGTATATTCAGATGGACAATTTCGTTTTCAAAACTTGAATAATATTATTTTTGAATCTGAAGGATGGGCTCCAGGATATGGTTACTTCTCTGTAACTACAACTGAACCACATATTTTTACAAATAACGCTGGGCAGTTTACTTTCAAAAGAAAAGGCAGTGACTATAAAATACATTTCGTAAACGGCACCACCGATCATGATTTAATTATGGGTAATGCAATGATAAGGTCAAGTTTTGTACAAGGTTATAACAATGGCTTGCAGATTAAAGATATGATGGGTAAGGGATGGAAAGATATAGAATTAAGAACATTACGAGCGCAAGAGAATATTAGCGCTACAGGGCGTATGTGGGCGCAAGAATTTATCCCTAATTCTTCTCGTACGCTTAAAACGGATATAAAAGACCTTCCATTCTCTGCTTTAGATAAAATCAACTCTGTAAACATCAAACAGTATCACTTTATAAGAGATGTTGAACGTTTCGAGTCAGGGGAGTCTATTACACTTCCAATTAATTACGGTATGATTGCGGAGGAATCTGACGATGTATTCACCACACCACAGAAAGACGCTGTAACACTTTATAGCTCGGTTTCAATTTCTATTCAAGCAATACAAGAAGTTGACTTTAAAGTTAAAAATCTTCAATTTGACCACGGTATATTGAAGCAGGAAGTTGATACTCTTAAAGAACAACTTGAAGCAGAAAAACTTGAGAAAGTTTCAATGAAAGCTGAAATTGCTGAATTAAAGGTATTAGTACAACAATTAATAAATGAGGAACCAAAGCAGTCATAAGCGGTTTGTATTTTGAACAACATACGGCATGGGCATAAAAATGGCTACCATGCATTCACTATGAAAAAGGTTGTCTCATAGTATATATAGATTGTTTTATTAAGATTTCAAAAAGGACGTGAATGCATTGGAAGATGTATATGCAAAAATCGATAGCTTAAAAGCAGAACAAAAAGAAATCATGCGAGATATACGAAATTTAGAGACGCGTACAACGATAAATGAAAAAGATATTTCAACGATTAATCAGCAACTAGAGAAAATTAGCATGAACACAACGTGGATTTTGCGCATTGTAATTGGTGCAGTTGTTATGACAATTTTAGGATTGATACTAAAAGGTGGCATGTAAAATGTAAGATAGCTGTATGAGTGAAAGAGAGACAAGCGTCTCTCTTTTTCTTTTGGAAAGGAGTTGGAAAACATGACAATTGAAATAGGCGTGTTGATTGCAGTACTATCACTCGCCATCAGCTATTTTGGTTACGCACTGAATAAGTCCAAGTCCATAAAAGCAGATGGACAACAAAGTGCCGAGGTCAAAGCAGAACTGGGTTATATTCGAAAAGGTGTGGATGATATCCGGATTGATTTAAAAGCAAGCGAAAAACAAATGGTAGCACTAGGAGAGCGGGTCACAAGGGTAGAGGAAAGTACCAAACAAGCGCATAAACGCTTGGATACAATCGAAAAGGAGACGGATTAGACATGACAAAAGAAAACATCCAAAAACGATTACGTAACTGGAAAACATGGGTGGCACTTGCCTCCCTTCTGGGATTTATTTGTGCAAAGGCTGGGTTACTGGAGACAAAAAGTTTTATTGATGAGGTACTCCCCTATATTTTTACATTGGGTGTCGCCTTAGGAATCTGGAGTAATCACGAAGGCTCAGCACAAACAGACAAATAAAAAACAAAGAGAACGCATCGCCAATCGGTGGTGCGTTTTTCTATGGGAGGAGAAACAAACATGAAACGATTACTAGGGATAATTGCAACATTATGTATCCTATTTTCACTTTCTACGAACGTTTTTGCTGATAGAATACTTCTGATACCTGATTTGCCGAAAACGCCATACAGGGGCGGTATAGGGGTATATGAAGGAGTGGTTGCCCACAGTACCGCAACACCTGAAGCACCAGCCATTAACATTCAACGTTATGAAACTCGTACCTGGAGAAATGCGTTCGTTCATTACGCAGTCGATTGGAATGAAACCATTCAAATTGCAGATACAAAGTATATTGCGTATGGTGCAGGACCAGGAGCCAATAAACGATTTGTTCATGTAGAGTTGTGTGAAACGGCTGATTACGCTAAGTTTAAACGGAGTTATGAAAAGTATGTAAGATTACTGGCCAGAATCTTAAAAGATAACAATCTATCCATAGAAAAAGGATTATGGACGCATAACGATGTGAGAAAGTACCTGGGCGGTACAGATCATGAAGACCCGATTGATTATTTACGTAGCCATGGTGTATCAGAATCACAGTTTAGAAGTGATGTGCAGCAGGCATATAATAACTCTAGTGTGGATGTTTCTGTTCCGTCTAAACCAGAAGAAGTACCAACAGCAGCAACAGATGGGAGTGCTTATATCCTTGGAAACAACGTAAACCTACGAAAAGGGCCAGGTACGAGCTATTCAGTTATTCGTCAGTTAAACAAACCTGAAGCGTATCAAGTGTGGGGAGAAAAAGATGGATGGCTCAACCTTGGTGGAGAGCAATGGGTGAAATATAATCCAGCGTATATTAGGTTTGAAAAGCAAGAATCAGTAAATCCAGTTGTAGGGAAACGTGTGGTTTCAAAAGTAGATAACCTTCGGTTTTATGATACACCGTCATGGCAGGGTAGCGCTGTAGCGGGTACAGTCGATAGTGGCGAAGGATTTATAATCGATGAAAAAGTAAGTGTGGATGGCTTCACGCAATTTAAAGTGCACAATAGTAAAGGGCGCACATACTATATGACATCAAGCGAAACCTTTGTGTATGTGAAGTAGGGAAGAGAAAACAAGGAGGTTTTCGCCTCCTTGTTTTAAAAATGAAACATGGCTTCTGATACATCCTCTTTTATAATCCACTCTAACACATCAGGTAATAGCATGATGATGACACCAAAAATAACTCCGAAACCTAATCCTAATAGTAGTGAAGTTTTCAAGTAATATCCGATGAATAACCAAATGCTAGCTAACAGTAATAATAAAAGTGCAATGGATAGTTTGAAAATCAATTTTTTCTCCCCCCAATACAGGATATCTTATATTTAATTATAATGATTGAAGAAGATGAAGTGAATTAAAAAATGAGTAACAAGGAATCGGAAGAGATTACGAAATTTGGAGTGGGAAACAAATAGTAGCGAGGAATAGGGAGAATGTCATACAAATAGAAAGAGTTGGTGCATTATAGGTAGGATTAACATAGAAATATGTTGTAAAATAAAAAAGGTTCTTCTATCTGAAGAACCCAGTTTGTAGAACAGTATAAGATATATTATCCCCGTAGTTGTGTTCTATATTATTTTTATGTTAGGCCAAGGAAGAATATGATAATGAAAAACAGAATACACTTGACCAAAGTGTACTCTGATTCAGTGGTTTCTCTTGAACCGCTTTATATATATGCAGAAAATTATGTTGTATAACTCAAAAAATAGAAAAGGCAATCCAGGGTGGTGAGTCTGGATTGCCTTTTCGTATAGAAAGAATCGTATATAACATAACAGGAGCAGTTTAATATATGTAAAGATTTTTGAAAATATGTTTAAAATATGAGAGTCGCCTTCCCCAGCTGAAGGCGACTCTCACGTGGTGATTCTCTAGATGTCATTTATAGTATATCCAATATGAGCAAAAAATAGAACTTTTTCTTGACTGATAATTCTATATGATCTATATTTTATATAGGTTCTCTAATCTATTGCACAATGAAGAATCCGTCTCCTTTTGGAGGCGGATTTTTTATTTGTGTACTTTAGAAATAACGAGACTGTTTTTATACATCTTATCTACTTGTTCTTTGTCATATCCATACAATAGCGTTTCTTTATCATCTACAAATAAACAAGTCCCCAGATTAAACCCGCGGCAGCCAGCCATAATTTTAGGAAGTCTAGGAATATAACCTATGGCCTCAATATCCATGAGAACAAATTTAACTGCATTTGCTTTTTTATTCTGCTGGATATTTTTTAGTAGATGACTCATAAATGAAAAAATCTGATTCCTCATAAAAGGTACAAAATCCTCTTTTTGTTGATCTCTTTCGGTATATGTAAAATAAACAATCATTTTTTGTTTCAACAGCTGTAGTAAGTCTTGTTTAGAGTTTGAATGTATTTCTATATAAGGTAGTAGTAGGGTTTCATATCCTTGTGCATATTTTTGAGAAGAAGTTTTCTGATATAGGATGCCCTTATAGTCTAATATAAACAAGGATTCATTTTGATGTTCCACAATAAATTTTGTGACCTCAGACAGTCCACTTCCTGGATGATAGTATCCCTCCATAATTTGATTGAGTGTTTTGAATGTGGGTTTATGCATTGGTTTCACTCCTTTTCAAGGATCCATATTTTTTCAATTGGCATTTTTAAGTTTTGAGCGATTATATAAGCATTTGTAAAGTTAGGAAGGGTTTTTCCATTTACAATAAGGCTTAATGTAGAACGATTAATTCCTACAGAGTCAGCAAAATCTCCCATTTTAATATTTTTTTCAGCAAATATCACCTTTAATCTACATTTGAATTCCATACAAAGTCACCTCAATGTCTAATTCCATAAATAAATTGCTAATCCTTTAAAAAAAGGTAAGGGGAATCTAAAAATCTTTAGTAGGACAGGCAATAATCCTTCTTCTAGTTCATATACCTATATTACTTCCGTTTGGAAGCCCACGAAGAAATCTACTTGGAATTCCAAATGGTATTGTAGATATCAATGGAGGAGAGGATTATATGCGTTCTCAGTATAGTTACCTCAATGCAACACCGTATTTATATTCATCAAAAGAACTACGTCACATGTATAACGAGTCAAGATCCAGAAAAGAGACGGAATCCATTCTTACTCACATGAGGAACCATGAAGTATTTGATAACAAAGAGTACAAAGGGTATTTCAGCTTATCGCAAGTTATTGAAGAAGATTTATATGGAGAAGAGGAAGATATATTGAATTGGCAAGATTTAATGGAGCGGTATCAAATTGTAGCTACCAAATCAGGGATTAAATTTCGTGAGAAAGAGGAACTGGTTGAGGAATGGTTATGACACTTGCAGGAGAAGCAGTCATTATTTGGACGGCAACAGGCTTGTCTGTAATTGCGATGAGTGCAGCTGAAAAAATGGGGAAGAGTGTTCCACATTGGCTTCCACGTATAACCTTGTATACGACGCTTACGGGCTCGTTCTTATATCTTCTACGTTATGTTCTCGTTATGTTTCTATGAAGGAATATGATGTGGAAGAGAGGGACAGTAGACCTCATAAGTGAAAATGCTTGTTCTGCCATCTTCCAACAAAGTGCAATGATATCCTTATAGGGATATCTAAAGGAGAAATGTTTATGCTGGAATTACTATTGGTCCCGACGGCAGCTTTAACTATTGCATTCGTAGGTGATCGGTTTAAAAGTAAGATAGATGATAAAAAGAAGATACAAGTGTTTTTTGAAGTGTCAGGAATTGCAATTAAAAAAGATGATAGGATTCAGTATCCAACATTTAAGAAGCGAACTCATGATAATCGAAGTACAACATATGTGTATGAGTTGCCTGTTGGTATGCCAAGTAAAATTATTCAAAAGGTTGAAGATGTTGTAAGTGAAGGATTAAATAAACCTGTTCGAATTCAGTATGACAATTATAAATTGAACATTCGTGTATTCGACCAAGAAATACCGAAGAAGTGGGAATGGTCAAACAATTTAATTCAAGGTGGAAAATGGCTTGTGCCAATCGGGCAAAGTTTAGAAGAATTGATTTATCACGATTTTGATAAAACACCACATATGACATTAGGTGGTTTAACACGTATGGGAAAGACTGTATTCCTAAAGAATGTGGTGACATCCCTTATTACTGCACAAGCAGATTATACGCACTTGTTTATTATTGATTTAAAAGGTGGGTTAGAGTTCGGACCATACCAAAACATAAAACAGGTTGAATCGATTGCAGAAAGACCAATCGAAGCGTTTCAGGTATTGACCGTGATTCTGAAAAAGATGGAAGAAAAGATGCTTTTTATGAAAGAACGCCATTATACCAATGTGGTAGAAACAAATATAAGAGAACGCTATTTTATTATCGTGGACGAAGGTGCAGAACTTTGTCCAGATAAGAGCATGAGTAAAGAAAAGCAAAAACTATTAGGAGCTTGTCAACAGATGCTTTCTCATATAGCACGAATTGGTGGAGCATTAGGATTTCGATTGATATTTTGTACACAATACCCTACCGGAGATACTTTACCACGTCAGGTGAAACAAAACAGTGATGCAAAATTAGGATTTCGGCTACCAACTCAAACAGCTTCTCAAGTTGTCATTGATGAAACTGGCCTGGAATCGATTGAAAGTATACCAGGGCGCGCGCTTTTTAAAACAGATCGATTAACAGAAATTCAAGTCCCTTATATCTCAAATGAACAAATGTGGGACGTATTAAAACAATACGAGGTGAAAAAAGATGTATATGCAGACACATATCAAACTGAATCGTCAGATGATGATTTTGACCTCGATTAGAAAGCTGAAATTCGCCACTAGAAGACATTTGATGGCCATTCACGATATGGGAGGAATACGGAATGCAAATCGGATTCTAAAAGATTTAAGCCCATATGTGAACAGTACCGTTTATAAAAAAGAGTATGTATATTACCTCAATAAACAAGGGCGTGCGCTATTCGATGATACAGAAAAGATTGTGCCTACGATTCGATTAGAGCATAGCCTCATGAGGAACGAAGCGTGGCTGTATTTGTTTTGTCCTGAAGATTGGCAGATAGAAGCCCCTATACGTTATAAAATACATGACAAGAAGAAAACAATTATTCCGGATGTAAAGTACCGTGATAGTGACGGGATTTTAAACGCAGTCGAAATAGATCGTACACAAATGATGAATGTGAACAGTGAAAAAATGAATAGATATGGTGAATTCACCGTGTATTATAAAAACAAATACAGCGGGAAAGTCCCTATTATTCACTTTTTTACACTCACAGCATATAGGCAAAAAACACTGGAACAATTGGCTGTGCAGCAAGGTGTATATGCAAAGGTATATGTGATACCCGAAGTGTAACAGAGAGCATCACATACCAAATTCGGGGTCAAAATAATATTTGTTCATTAAATTGTTCACGATACCGTTGAAATACGCAAACTTACCCTTTTTCATTTTGACTCCATCTTTTACCTTCATCGCAAATTCTTTCATAGCTTGTACACTAATTCGTAGTTCTTGTTCTTTATCAAAAGCAGTTTCCCCTGTTGTATGATTTACTACACAATTACACTGTTTTACTACTTTCCAAAATTCTTGAATAGTTCTCGCTTTTGAATAATAAGCAGAGGCTAGAGAAGCAAAACGTTCTGGAACCCAGTGTGCAATAAAATTTGCTTGTTGTACACTCTTTTCAGGTGTTGTGTCAGCTGAATCTACCTTACGTTTATTTATATCTTTTATCTTTTGTTTTAAGGTTTTAGTAGTTGTTTTCTTGGTGTGACAAATTTCCACAGTTTTAGTAGGGGCTTCTGTGACAAACTCGTCTTTTGTGAAGATTGGCTGGATTACAATAATGTTACTTGTTTGTCTCATATCACTTTTACGTTTCATTTCTAGTTGTTTGATGATACCAAGTAATTCTAAGTGTCGGCATGCGCGAATAACTGTTCTGCGGCTAATATGAAGTACTTCAGCAATCTTCTTTTTGGATTTAAAAGAAACGCCAAAATATTTACAAGAATGGTTGTGTAAGTGATTGAGTACAGCCAATTGATTTTTATTTAATCGATCAGCAAATTGTTCTTTATATGCGCGTACAGTGTCATTTAGCTCCTTGAGATTTTGAAAAGATACTAAGTTTTCATATGTTTCTATACTAGCAAGAATGGTAATGGCTTGTTTCTTTTTCATAAGGGCTCGTCTCCTTTGAAAATAAAAAAGCAACAGTATGCCACAAAATGTAAGCAAACTGTTGCGGAAGAACCCTTACGTACGGTAAAATAAAGTACATAAAGAGTTACAGCAAGTGTTTGCCTAGTTGGTGTAGGCGGACGGTATAAAGGGTGTTGACGCACTCTTTATACACGCTGTGCTCTTTTATTTTTTATTAGTTTAATTTTGAATTATTTCGGTAACGAATTTGGTCACAAATGACCAGAAATATGTTGCCATTTATAAAATTAGATGTAGTACAAAACTGCGTAATATAGCCATTTTGTGCAGTTTTAAGAAATTAAAGTTTTATATATAATAGATGGTCACAGTGTTTCTTACTTTACAGAAGAATTTGCAATGAATGATATTGCCTCCAAAGATGAACGTGTCATACGAGCGTTAAATGAAACTTTAAATTTAGAGCGGTATCCTGACAAAGTTAAAAACTTGTCAGATGAGATGTATTGCATATGTCTGTATGCCGATGAAGCAGAAGCTCAAAAATTCATTGAAAGATATCCAGCACTTACGTTTGACCGTTTTCATGGTTACGTTATAAATGTATTGGAAGATAGTAAAGTATCGAAGCTAACTGCAATTCAAAAAGTATTGGAACATTTAAATATTAGTAAATCAGAAGCCATTGCTTTTGGTGATGGTGGAAATGATATTGAGATGTTTCAGTATGTAGGATTAGGAGTTGCGATGGGAAATGGTGGAGAGGAGTTGAAGAGAAGGGCTGATTTCGTTACAACGAAGGCGAGTGAAGGCGGAATTTCTTATGCCTTAAAGAAGTTACGCATTATTTAAAACTGATAGCTAGTCAGTGTGAAAAATCCTGTTTTAATAATAGGATTTTTTTGTTCAACAATGTGCTTGCGATAAAAGGAAAAATATGAGTATAATGAGAAAGTAATTAGGTAAGCTAATTATTTAACGAGAAAGGAGAGTGAAGATGAATGGATTCAAGAAAAGATTCTCTTCCTTTAGGGATTGAGCCGTACGCAGAGTTAATCAAAAAGACAGCATCAGCGGAAACGGATCCAATCGCAGCAAAACTTGGTTTGTTAATGTTATGGACGTCTGATAATGTTCTTGATGCTGTTGACGTAGATTTAGCTCCACTTGGTATTTCAGAGAGTAAATTAGATTTTTTACTATTGTTTATTTTGCGTGAAATGGAAGCGAATGGGGAAGAAGTGAACATGAGTCCTTCGGATATTGCGAGTCGATTAGGGATTACACGTGCTTCTGTCACTGGCTTATTAGATTGGATGGAGAAACGAGAGTTAATCGTAAGATTCCACCATTCTAAAGATCGAAGAAGATTAAAGGTGAAAATTACTCCGAAAGGAAAAGAACTAGTTACACATTCTTTACCAACTTTTTGGTTATCTTGCGCTTCGTTAGTTGATGGCTTTAATCAAGAAGAGCGTCAAGTTTTAGAAAAGCTATTAAATAAAATGCAAGCAACTATGCAGGTGAAATTAGGAGAAGGTAGGTAAATAAGTTGATTATGAAGATCAACTTATTTATTTGGACATATAATTAGCTTGTCTTATTATATGTTTAACTAACTTTTTGTACGGTGATAATTTTTGCTATGTAATTAAAATAAATAAGAGTTAAAGGAATGCTATTTTAGTGATTTAGAGGTTTTAAACTAATAAAAATAAATGGTAATAAGGGAGAGAGTTTATGATGGAAATAGGAAAGGAAGTAAATAGTGAAAAGAATTATACAATAATGACAGCTGTATTATGTTGGTCGGGTATGGTAGTTATGTCTAGCCTATATGTAACAATACCTTTAATCTCTCTATTTTCAAACATTTTTAATACGTCATTAACACACTCGGCAGCTACAGGAAGTATATTTTCTGTTGGCTTTGCTATAGGGTGTTTGTTATTTGGGGCAATCTCTGATAAATATGGACGAAAAAAAGTGATTTTTATTGGATTGCTTGCACTGTCGATAGTTTCTTTTTGCTTAGGGTTTGTAGATAGTTTATTTTGGCTTGTTATTTTTAGAGGTATACAGGGGATAGCCGCAGCTACATTTTCTCCAGTAGCGTTAGCCTACGTTGTAGAAATGTTCCCAGTAGAAAAAAGGGTTACAACAATAGGGTTTGTTAGTACCGGTTTTTTAGTAGCTGGAATTGTAGGGCAGGTAATAAGTACTGCTGTTAGTCAGCATTTTGGATGGCATATGGTTTTCTTTCTTCTTAGCATTGTCTATATAAGTACTGCTATATGGGTTTATTATTCTCTTCCGAAAGGAGAGACGTCTCAATCCTATACTGATATTTTGGGACCAATTAAACAGATGGGTAAAGTTTTTACAAATAAAAGCTTAGTATTAAGCTATATAATTGCATTCGTTTTATTAATGGCTTTTGTTAATATGTATACTGTTTTAGGGAATTATTTGAGCTCTCCTACTTACAATTTAACTGCGGAACAAATCCTTTATTTTCGCTTAGCAGGGCTGTTTGGTATGTTGCTGTCACCACTTGCAGGTCGTTTAACAAAGAGGTTTGAAATAAGGAAAGTTCTTCAAGGAGGATTGTTGATTGCTATTTTTAGTCTAAGTTCAATGGGCTTTGTTTCGTATCTATTTCTACTTGTAATGATGAGTGTCTGTTTTGTAATAGGTATTGCTATATCCGTTCCGTCTTTAGTTTCTCTTGTAGGTCAATTAGGAGGGAAAGCAAGGGGAATAGCGGTATCTATTTATACTTTTATTTTATTTTTAGGTACTAGTATAGGGCCTATCATTTCTATTTATCTTATGAAAATAGGAGGTTATGCTCAAACATTTATTTTATTAGGAATGATACTTTTTATTGGTTTTGTAGCTTCTCTATTTATAATTAATGAATGAGTGGAAAATCACTCAAATAAAGGAATGCGAGGATCTTTCATATGCTCGCATAATAAAATATGAATTTGTCCACGATGATGATAAAAGTGTGCAACGATTTCAAGTAACCATTCAAAGCGCGAATAAGAAATCCCCCAATAGGCAGTCATAACTTCTGCTAATTCTATTTGGGAGTAGGAAAGAAATGTTTTAGAGAGAAGGTTGTATCCTTCAATCATCGTTTGTTGCATGTGAGCAACTGTTACGGGCGTATGTTCTATATAAAAGGTATGTAATTCTTTTTCTGAAATACCATTTAAAATGAGTAAATCAGCATGACAAATAAGAGAAAGATGTGCATACATTTCAAATAATGATCGTTTTGAGTGAATCGGTTGTATTTTTAAATCGTTTTCACTATATTGGTTAAGCATATCAATAGAAGTATCAATAGCAACTTTTAGTTGATGTAATGCAGATTGAACAAACATTGTAATTCTCCTCGTCTCCGTATATAATAGTTTCTTGAGGATATTATATCATACTCAAAATTCCGAAAATTCTAGTAGTTTGACTAGCATAATGAAAAGTATTATATTGTAAAAGGTCATATGAAACGTGAAATAGAATGGAATGCAATTATTGAGTTAGGAGTTAGACCAATGAGTTTGAAATATGGAAGAGATACAATTGTAGAAATTGACTTAAATGCTGTAAAACATAATGTAAACGAATTTAAAAAACATGTAAATGATGAAAAAATTAAGATGATGGCTGCTGTAAAAGCGAATGGGTATGGCCATGGGGCAGTTGAAGTTGCCAAAGCTGCAATTGAAGCAGGAATAAATCAACTTGCAGTTGCATTTGTAGATGAAGCGATAGAATTAAGAGAAGCAGGAATTACTGTGCCGATTTTAATTTTAGGATACACACCAGTTGCGGCTGTAGAAGATGTAATTCAATATGACGTTATGATGACTGTTTATAGAGTAGAAGATTTACATGGTATAAATGAAATTGCAAACCGTCTTCAAAAGAAAGTACAAATTCAAGTGAAAATTGATACAGGAATGAGTCGTATCGGTTTACAAGAAGAAGAGGTTAAACCATTTTTAGAAGAATTAAACCGTATGGAGTATGTAGAGGTAGTAGGGATATTTACGCATTACTCTACGGCAGATGAAATCGATAAATCATATACGAATATGCAAACAAGTTTATTTGAAAAAGCTGTTAATACAGCGAGAGAATTAGGAATTCAAATACCATATATTCATAGTTCAAATAGTGCAGGATCAATGGAATTAAGTAACACATTTCAAAATATGGTACGCGTTGGAATAGGAGTATACGGTATGTATCCGTCAAAAGAAGTGGATCATACAATCGTTTCTTTACAGCCTGCGTTGTCGTTAAAATCAAAAGTAGCTCATATTAAACATGCGAAGAAGAATCGCGGTGTAAGTTATGGGAATACGTATGTAACAACTGGTGAAGAATGGATTGCGACTGTACCAATTGGTTATGCTGATGGTTATAATCGTCAATTATCTAATAAAGGCTATGCGTTAATTAACGGGATTCGAGTACCTGTTATCGGCCGTGTTTGTATGGATCAGTTAATGCTGGATGTTTCAAAAGCGATGCCAGTACAAGTAGGAGACGAAGTAGTATTCTACGGTAAACAAGGTGAAGAAAATATCGCAGTAGAAGAAATAGCGGATATGTTAGGTACAATAAACTATGAAGTTACATGTATGCTAGATAGAAGAATTCCGCGTGTCTATAAAGAAAATGACGAAACAACTGCAGTTGTAAATATATTAAGAAAAAACTGAATCATTTCGATTCAGTTTTTTTATTTTTGGCAAGTGAAAAATGCTCTATTTGTACCGTGGAATTGAATGTTCTTAAAACCTACAGATTCCAATGAAGAAATTATTTCTTCATTGGAATAACAAGCTTCTTCAAAAGAAAAGTCACTTCTTGTCCAATTATTATCTATGTCATGGTGAAATAGTATAAAGTTCATTTCTGCTTTTTTATTTTCATTATTATATGTAGAATCAATCGTACAAACATATTCTTTCTCTGAAATATGAAACGAAGCAATCCAGTTTTTAAGAAATCCTTTTTCCATATTCATATCAAATGCGAATATACCCTCGTTATGTAATACGGAGTAAACTTTCTGAAACACACTTTTTAGTTCATCTAAATTCATAATATGGTTTAAACTATCACCGGCAGAGATGACGTAGTGGAATTGCTCATTTATATTGAAATAGCGAGCGTCATCGACGATAAAGGTTGCATCTGGCGCATTTTTACGTGCATACTCAATCATTTGAGTAGAACCATCTATACCAGTTACTACAAAATTATGATCAAGTAGTTTCCTAGTAAGATGACCAGTCCCGCAACAAAGATCTAAAATATGAGAACGTGGTTGTGCATATTGTAAAACGAGTTGTTCAAAAGCTGGATAGGAGTGTTCAGAAAAATGTCCCCAATGTTTATTATAAATAGATGCGAAAATATCATAATTAGAATAAATAAGTTTTTTAGACATAAATATTCTCCTTGCTATTCATTAAATTATAATAATCATGCTTCATCATAATTTCAAAACCGCATTGTGTATAAAGCTTCAAAGCATTGTTATTCTTTGTTTCAACTTGTAATTCAATTGTTGTAGAACCATTTGTGAAGAGCTTATGTGTCATATAGTTTAAAATAGCTTTACCGTAGCCTTTACCTTGATAGGAAGGGTGGACAGCGAATCCTGATAATATAGTAGAATGATCTTGCTCAGTAACTGTAATCGTTCCTATCATTTTTTTATCGACAAGAGCACTGTAAACTTTATGAGAAGGTGAAGTCATCATTTTTTGTAACCATGTAGCCGTATTTTCTACTGAATCACCAAAAGCTTTACTAGAAATTTCAATAAGATCAAGAAGTGATTCTGAAGTTGCAAGAGTAAGCTGTATATTATTATCTGTTGTTTTTTGAAGTTCGTTTGTCTTGAACTCCATACTATATTCACTATATAAATATGGTAACTTCATATGTTTTACAAATTCATTCCCAGAAATAGAATCCCCATTGATAATAAGAAGAGCTTCATCTGTCTCTCTATTTTGTATTTCTTTCATTGCAGTTTGTAAAAGGATAGTTCCGAAACGTTGTTTTCTAAAATGAGGATGTACAAAGCCTATTAGTTCAAGCTTTGTTGGTCTTTCAAAATCATACATATTTAAAGCGCCAATTAATTGAGTGCTGTTATAAAGAAGAAAATCGTTTATATAATCTTCATTTCGATTTTTTAAAAAGTTGATATGTAAATCTGAAGAGTAATCAAGGTTGTCTTGTTGCCCACAAATATAAGCCAAATCCTTCATTTGCTGTATTTCACTTTCTGTTACAGAACGCTTTTTCCGAATATCCATTGTATAATCCCTCTCATTCGTATTTAAAAATAGGATGGGTGACTTAACCATTTCTTTAATTCCACATTACCTTGCACAGATAACAGTCGGTATAAATAACGATAAGGCTGTCTATATTCTTCTAAGTGAGGAATAGACATAATTGTTTCGTAACCACTTTGAAAGGCATGTGCTTCTTTTTCGGTAAGTACATATTCTAGTCCGATAAAATCAAGCTCTCGCGGAGCAACAGCGTAAGCTTCAGTATCTACTAAACCCGTAATAGTTGTACCGTCAGATAAAAATTGAGTAGGATCCATATCAATTAAGACGAGTGTAGATTCCTTTGGTACGGACAGGGAAGAAAGTTGTGATTCAAAGGTAGGGAATGCATTTTGTATGCTTTCATCATCAGAATAAAACATATTCACAAGCTCTTTACTTACGTTTAAAATATGTGATTGGAATTCATCTAGTGGAACTTGGAACGTGCCTGACGGATTTCCTATGAAATCGGCTTTAAATTTATGTATTTCTGCAAGTCCTTTTCCTAGGCTGAATAAAATAGAATCTGGTTGCTCGATAAAAGATTGAACTGTGTTACCTACTAACTTTTCAACCACCACAAATTCACGGCCATTTAAAACATGTTTTTCTAATATTGTTGGGATAGGAAGATTCGTATGTTCTTGCAACAATGTATGTACCGTTTCTAAATGATGGACGTTCCTTGGATCAATTCCAAATAAATTTTTACATCCCCACCAAAAATCATTATTTGGTTCTTCATTCATTTTAGAAGCACGAACGATAACTTCTGTATCTTCTGTTTGAACGAGAAAAACATCACTTGCATGATCTTCATAACCTGGGTGCAAGGCTTGAACGGATAGAATAGGTGAATTGAATAGTTGTTGTAACATGAAAAGACCTCTTTTTCTGTAAATTCTATAAATTTATTATATAACAGGTGATGTGTTATGGGGATAAAGATAAAAAATTGAAATCATAGTTACATTTATAGTGAGAACTTATTAAAAATATTATATTTCTCCATTTTTGTGTGAATTGTCAAAAAAAACAGAGTGATAGTATTTGAATGTAAAGCTCGTATCTTTAAAGCTATGAAGAGTAAAAGTAGAATTAAGCATTCGTTTATAAGATTGTGAATCAGAATAATGTAGACTATTGAAAATATTTCTCAATAATAAAATGAAGAGAAAAGCATGAAGAAGTAGAATGCATTCATTTATAATAGATTTAAATTAATTAATATAATTAATTGTTAATTTTATTATATTAAATGGATAGGAGAGAATATTATGGCAAATGTACTCGTAATAAATTTCCCTGGGGAAGGTCATATTAATCCGACTTTAGCTATTGTAAGTGAGTTAATTCAGCGAGGGGAAACAGTTGTTTCTTATTGTATTGAAGATTATAGAAAGAAGGTTGAAGCAACAGGTGCGGAATTCCGAGTGTTTGAGAATTTTCTCTCTCAAATTAATATTATGGAACGAGTAAATGAAGGTGGGAGCCCTTTGACGATGCTATCTCATATGATTGAAGCATCAGAGCGTATTGTTACTCAAATTGTAGAGGAAACAAAAGAGGAAAAATACGATTATTTAATATATGATAATCATTTTCCAGTAGGACGTATTATAGCGAATATTTTACAATTACCAAGCGTTTCATCTTGTACAACGTTTGCTGTTAATCAGTACATTAATTTTCATGATGGGCAAGAATCGAGACAAGTAGATGAAATGAATCCATTATATCAATCTTGTTTAGCGGGAATGGAAAGATGGAATAAGCAGTATGGAATGAAATGTAATAGTATGTATGATATTATGAACCATCCTGGTGATATTACGATTGTATATACTTCAAAAGAATATCAGCCGCGTTCAGATGTATTTGATGAATCGTATAAATTTGTAGGTCCATCAATTGCTACTCGAAAAGAAGTGGGGAGTTTTCCTACTGAAGATTTAAAAAATGAAAAAGTAATTTTCATTTCTATGGGAACAGTTTTTAATGAGCAACCTGCTCTGTATGAAAAGTGTTTTGAAGCGTTTAAAGATGTAGATGCGACAGTCGTATTAGTCGTTGGTAAGAAGATAAATATAAGTCAATTTGAAAATATCCCGAAAAACTTTAAGTTGTATAATTATGTCCCGCAATTAGAAGTTTTACAGCATGCTGATGTATTCGTGACACATGGTGGTATGAATAGTTCGAGTGAAGCGTTATATTACGGTGTTCCATTAGTTGTAATTCCGGTAACAGGAGATCAGCCATTCGTTGCAAAACGATTGACTGAAGTAGGGGCAGGCATAAGACTTAATCGTAACGAGTTAACTTCTGAATTGTTATGTGAGACTGTAAAGAAAGTAATGGATGATGTGACGTTTAAGGAAAATAGTCGTAAAGTGGGAGAGTCGCTTAGAAATGCTGGTGGATATCAAAGGGCAGTTGAGGAAATACTTGAATTAAAAATGAAGCCGTACGTAAAGATTAAATAGATGTTAAAAACACACTTACTTTTAATTGGTAAGTGTGTTTCTAGTATTACGCGCTAAATGTGTTACATAAAAATAGCGATAAAGGTGAAACTTTTGTGTATATAAACTGATATCTTTGTCTTAGCAGAAAAATTACGTTAAAATAATACTAAGAAAATATATAAGCTTTGGGGGTAATGAATGAAGAAAGTATTTGAATACGTATTATTAACAATTGGCTCAATTATAGTAGCAGGTTCATTAGAGCTTATTTTAGCACCTAATGGATTAGTAGATGGCGGGGTAACGGCTATTGCTATTATGGCAAATAAAGTTGCAGGATTGCCGCTTTATGGCGTTTTCTTAGGAATTAATATCCCAATTTTATTATTTACTGCAAAAGTAATGGGAAAGAAATTTTTTATCCGTACATCTTATGCGAATGTAGTTACAACACTCGGATTAATTTATTTAAAACCATTTCCAGCAATTACGACTTCTGAGTTATTAATTGTACTTTATGGTGGAGTGCTGTTCGGAATTGGTGTTGGGATTGTTGTTAAAATGGGTGGAGCAATTGACGGTTCGGAAATGTTAGCAGTTTGGATGAATAAACACTTTAATGTACCAATTAGTACATTTTTACTTGCAGTAAATGCAGTTATTTTCATCTTTGTTGCAATTTTATTTTCAATCGAACAAGCGATGTTCTCATTAGCAATTTTCTATATTGTTACGAAGATGATTGATTTTATATTAGATGGTATTAATCAAGGTAAGAGCGTTATGATTATTTCTGGTAAGAATAAAGAAATAGGCGATTTACTTATGAAAGAATTGCAACTATCTGTTACGTATCTACATGGAGAAGGTGGTTTTTTAGGGGAGCATAAGAGAATCATTTATTGCATTACAAACCGATTCATTTATCCGAAAATGAAAGATCTCGTTCTCTCTGTAGATCCAACCGCTATAATTGAAGCTTCCTATTCAACAGAAACGACTGGTGTGAAACGTCCGGGAAGGAAAGCTAGGTCAGGTGAGTAACTAGAAGAAGGCTGTCCAAAAAGTTATTTTGGAACAACCTTCTTTTTTATTTTGTTGAATTGTTAGTATGTTACAAGTTAAACCCACTGTTAACAAGTTTCCTTGCAACTAGGGAACCAAGCGTCTTTCAATAATGTAGCCAACGTCTCAATTTTATTTTCCGGAATACTACCAAAACCGAGTAATACATATGATTCCTTGCGTAAATCATTCATGAAATCATATGGAGAAAGTGGGTATAATTTAACGCTTTGTTTTTTAGCGGATTCAATCAGTTCATTTTCATTCATACTGTTATGTACACATAATACAATATGAAGTCCGGACTGTTCGCCAAGAATTTGAACATTAGCCCCCATTTCTTTCATAATGGATTTTACTAACGCATGATGTTTTCTTTTATATAGTGTACGACTCCGATTAAGGTGACGTTCCCAATTCCCGCTTTGTATAAAGTTAGCAAAAGCAAGTTGTTGTATTGTAGCCACTGTTTGTTTAAAAATTCCATGCAGTTCTTGATATATTTTTAAAAGATGTGGTGGTAAAACAACATATCCCATTCGTAAAGAAGGTAAAAAAGATTTTGAGAAAGTCCCCATATAAATAACGCGTTCATTTGAATCAAGACTTTGTAAAGAAGGAATCGGCTTACCAGCGTAGCGAAACTCTCCGTCATAGTCATCTTCAATAATGTATCCATTGCAATCATTAGCCCACTTTAACAATTCTAATCTTCTAGGTAAAGGCATAATAATCCCAAGTGGAAATTGGTGTGATGGTGTAACGTATGCGACATTGGCATTTGTATTGTATAAGCTAGAAATATTAATCCCTTTTTCATCCAATGGTATGGGATGGATTTGTCTATCACAGCTTTTAATGATTGCGTGTATACGGTGAAATCCAGGGTTTTCAATGCCGTATTCTTTTGTAGGGCCAAGCAGTTGAAGTAGTAGCCAGAGAAGTGGCTGCGTTCCGGCACCAATAATAATTTGATCAGGTGAAGAATGTACACCGCGAGAGTGATATAAATATGTTGATATATGCTCTCGAAGAGCGAATTCACCTTGAGGATCTTCTTTGGAAAATAGTGCATTTTCGTATTTAAGTATGGATTCTTGTAATGCTCGTTTCCAATTTGTAATCGGAAAAGCAGTTTGATCAATAAGCCCTTGGCTACAATCATATTCGAATTTTTCGTCTATTAAATTGCTCGTCTTCATTGCTGCATTTCGTTTTTTATTTGGGATAACGTCAATATCGAAATTTGCTACAAAAATACCACGTTTCGGTTTACTTTCTACATAACCTTCAGCTAATAATTGTTGATAAGCTGATTCAACAGTAATGCGGCTAATATTAAGTTGTGATGCTAAATTTCTGTGTGAGGGTAGACGTGTGCCAACAGAAATACGCCCTTGTATAATTTCAGCTTTTATATATTCGTAAATTTGCAAGTAAATAGGTGTGTTACTTTGTAATTGCAATGGGATAGTAAAATCCATATAAAACTCTCCTTTAAAACTGGCCTTATAAAAAATTCTTAAACTGCCACTTAAGTAAAGGGCAGTTGCTTCCTATAATAATGATATAACATTTAGAAAATTATATAAATAGTTAGGGGAGAGTTAAAAATGAATGTTAAAGAAGTAGTAACAGAAGAGCAATTACATGAAGTATTACCTGTTTTACAGCAATTAAGAACGAAACTTTCAAAAGAGGAAACAGGCACTTTATTTCGAAATATGAAAGAAGAAAATTATAAACTATTTTCGCTGCGTAATGAGGAGGATGAAGTTGTTAGCCTTGCAGGTGTAGCGATTTGTACGAACTTTTATAATAAGAAGCACGTTTTCGTATATGACCTTGTAACAGCAGACGCACATCGTTCAAAAGGACATGGAAATGTATTACTTTCGTATATAGAGAACTGGGGAAAGGAAAACGGATGTGAATCTATCGTCCTCACATCAGCATTTCCAAGAATTGATGCTCATCGTTTTTATGAAAGAGAAGGGTATGATAAAGTGAGTTATTCTTTTCATAAAGAATTATAAATAATAAGAAGAAGCTGTCCCGCAAAAGTTGGGAACAGCTTCTTCTTATTTATTAAGTTATTATTGAACGGTAAATAGGTTGTAAGTTATGGTATATGTATTTGAAAAAGTTATATAGTGTATTTTGTCGAATTGTTTTAATTTAATAAAGAGAATGATTGGAGCGCTTATACTTGAAGAAAATAAAGAAACTATCAATCCCTAATGATGCTAGAGTTATCGTCATATCTGATATTCATGGAGAATTAAATCTTTTAAAAGAAGCACTACATAAAGTTAACTTTAAAGATGAAGATTATTTAATTATTAATGGAGATCTTTGCGAGAAAGGACGAGATAGCGTAGGCGTAGTAAACTACGTTATGAATCTTGTAAAGAACAATTCAAATGTTCACGTTGTTGAAGGGAATTGTGAAGTTTTAGTTGATGCTCTTCTAAATGAAAATCCTCGTCTTATTAATTATTTATGTACGAGAAAGCATTCGATTTTTAATGAATGGCTAGAGCAATTGGATTTTTCAGTTCATGAAGGCACTTCAATTCGTGAAGTGAGAGAAGCATTGCTAAGTGAATTTTCACAAGAAATACATTGGCTAACGGAGTTGCCGACAGCGATTGAAACAGAAGATTATATTTTTGTGCATGCCGGGCTAGAAGATAGAGTAGATTGGAAAGAAACAGAGCGCAAAAATGCGATAGCAATGCCAGAGTTTTTTAATAAATCACATAAAGCAAATAAGTATGTAATAGTTGGTCATTGGCCTGTCGTGAACTATGCAGAAGAAGCACCGTCTAACAATCCAGTTATTGATAAGGAGAAAAAAATTATTGCAATTGATGGAGGAAATGCAATTAAAGAAGCAGGACAATTAAATGTATTTATTATTCAGAGGAAACCAACAAGTGATACGTTTTCTTATACATATGTAGACTATTTTCCAGAGTATGAAGTAATAGCGGATTTTAATGCGAATTCAGAAATGCAGGGCGGAGTGACATATCCGTATTATTACATAGAGCCTATCGAGAAGATGCAAGATTACACAATATGTAAGCAAAAGGAAACAAATAATGTGCTCACTGTAAAAAATGAATATATGAAACAACTTGAGTCAGGTGAATATACAGTGAAAACTGATATTTCTTGTGCGCAAATAAGCGTTAGAAAAGGAGATATCGTTTCTCTCATTGATGATAGCTGTTCAGGATATGATTTAATTAAAAAAGGTGGCGTAGAGGGTTGGATAGAGAAAGGGATTTTAGTTGAGATAGAAAAAGTGAAAAATAAAACATTAAGCTGAAATAGGAGGGATATAACCTCCTATTTTTTTAAAGGAGTAGATTGCTTGCTGTCTTTAATAAGTAAATAAATCGTACTCGGCAGAATGATAAGCGTCATTCCTAAAAGAATTGCTAGTATAGCATAACCTCTATAGGGAGCAGAAACGATAAAAGGAAGTATCGCTAAAAAAATACCTGCTATCATCATTGAAATACTACTAATATTTGAAGCTCTTTTTTCAAGGTGCTTATCATTCCATTCTAATGAAACGGTTGATTTAGTCGTATCAATTTTGGAACTGAAATAACCTATTAATATAAATAAAAGCCCTAATGCTAAAAATATGAAATGATCAAGAGGAAGTGAAAAGCCAAGAGCGATGAGGGCAATGACAATATCGACAAAAAATAAGAATAGTAACATTGTGTTGCCGATCCAATGGAGAAATTTCTGGTTACTCGCTGCTTTAGATAAAGCTAAAAATACAAAGAATAAGAAGGAACATATAATTATATTTACGATTACAAAAGTGCTTTTATCCATTGTTGATGTAGGCGTTCCATTGAAGTCCCATTTCGTAACAATATTTGATGGTAAGAAGAAATATAGAATAATATTTGTCGTAATAATAGTGAGAAATAAAGTAATACTAAATCAATTATTCACTGAATCACCAGCTTTCTAAATCAATAATTGGTATCTAATAACAAAATTATACAATATAATATATGATATTAGTTTTGATTTTTCTGAAAAAATATTATAATTATATATGAAATAAAGAGAAATGCAGGAGGGAATTATGCAAAACGTTGTATTAAAGGGGAAGAAAGTTACAATTCGTACAATAGAAGAATCAGATATAAAAACATTATGGAATATCATATTTAAAGAAGAAAGCCCAGAATGGAAGAAATGGGATGCGCCATATTTCCCGTTCTCAATGCAAGAATACTCTTCCTATAAAGAGAAGATGCAAACTCGTTTAAAAGAAGAACCACTGTCAAATTTAATTATAGAAAATAACGGTCAAATCATTGGGACAGTCGGGTTTTATTGGGAATATAAACCGTCGCGTTGGTTAGAGATGGGGCTTGTGATTTATGACCCAACATACTGGAATGGTGGTTACGGTACGGAAGTATTGACATTATATAGAGATTTGCTATTTGAAAAAATGGAGATTGGTAGAGTAGGAATCACGACTTGGTCTGGCAATGAACGAATGATGAAAGTAGCAGAGAAAATAGGAATGAGCTTAGAAGGTAGAATGCGAAAGTGTCGTTATTATAACGGAACATACTATGATTCTATTCGAATGGGCATGATTCGTGAAGAATGGGAAGCGCTATGTGTAACGAAGGGGTGAGAAAGATTGTACGCTATCATAGCTACATTTGATCGTGTGTTTACTAATAAAATTACAGAATTACAAAATAAATTAACAAATGTAATTGGAACAAATCAATTAGCTGGAGTAGAACCTCATATAACGATTGCGGATTATAATGAGTTAGATGTTAATTTGTATATTGAAAAATTAAAGGAATTTGTAGCTATTCAAGAAAACATGTCTGCAGTCACTTTTCCTTCTGTTGGAACTTTTCCTACTAACGGTACGGTTTTTCTAGCGCCGACTGTTACCGATGATTTATTGAGACTTCATCATTTTTATCATGATCATTTCAAAACTTTTCATGATAATTCAAATTCATATTATGTACCAGGAAAATGGGTTCCGCATTGTACGATTGCGAATCATTTGAATTCAACTCATTTTTTAAGTGCGATGGAGTATATATATGAGAATTTTGATGTTACAACAGCTTCGATTGAAAAGTTAAAATTAATTAAGGTCAATTATGAAAATGGTTCTGCCGTTTCTTCTAGTATATTAGCAGAATATAATTTAAAGAGAATGGAGACATCGAGA
Source organism: Bacillus sp. FSL K6-0268 (assembly GCF_038005425.1). Classification (NCBI taxonomy): domain Bacteria; kingdom Bacillati; phylum Bacillota; class Bacilli; order Caryophanales; family Bacillaceae; genus Bacillus; species Bacillus sp. FSL K6-0268. The sequence goes on along the minus strand of NZ_JBBOTF010000001.1, from coordinate 1,286,783 downwards.
TGACATATGTAATTAGAGAAATGAAGCAAGAAGATATTCAGGCTGTACAATCAGTAGCGAAAATAGCTTGGCATGATACATATGAAGGCATTATTCCGAGAGAGATTCAAGATAGTTTTTTAGACGAGGCATATTCTGATGAAAAAATGAAATATCGCCTTAAAAATACACATTTATTCGTTGCGGAAGAAGAGGGTGAAGTAATAGGATTTGCGAACTTTTCACCTGTTAGACTACAAAACGAAGCAGAATTAGGGGCAATTTATTTGTTACCAGATCAGCAAGGAAAAGGGATCGGAAGTGCTTTATTACAAAGAGGGATTAAGGCATTAAATGGGATACGGAAATTGTACATACATGTAGAAGCTGCAAATGAAAAAGGAAAACGCTTTTATGAAGCGAAAGGTTTTGCTGAATTAGAGCAATTTGAAGAAGACTTTGAAGGACATATGATGCAGACAGTAAGGATGGTTTTATACGTATAAGGAGGACTAGTAATGAAAACTTTTGATTTTAGTGAAAAAGTAGGAAAGCACTTATCAGTATTTCAATCTAATTTCATCATGTCGAAAATAGTAAACCATCAAGGAAATGTACATATCGGTGCTATGCATTTACACGAGAATGGAATCATCGGTAATCATGAAGCAGTTGTATCTCAACTGCTTCTTATTGTGGACGGAGCAGGATATGTATGTGGGGCAAATAAAGAAAAGATAAAGGTAGAGGCGGGACAAGCTGTGTTTTGGGAGAAGGGAGAGCTTCATGAAACAAGTACAGAACAAGGATTAACGGCAATTGTTATGGAAGCAGAGAATCTTGAACAAGGGATAGTAATGCCTATTATTCAAGGGGAGTTGTGAAAAATGATAATTAAGGCGAATCAAGAAGATACCAATGAAATATTAAAATATGCGGCTCAATCGCTTTTTGAAGGGACGAGAGGGAATTGTCAATTAAGTACCGAGAAAGCGATTAAAATTACAAAGCCGATTGTAGAAAAAGGAGCATATTATTTAATCATTAAAGAAGCAAATAAAGTAATGGGATGGATATTAATAGGGGAAAATACAGACTATTTTTCTCGTGAAAAACTTGGATTTATATATGAATTGTACGTTTTCCCAAAATATCGCGGGAGAGGATTATCGCGAGAACTGATGGAAGCTGGTATTAAGGAATTAAAGGAGAAGTATTCAGAAATTCGGTTGAATGTATTTGCTGGGAATTTTGCAAAAGAGATGTACGAAGAGTTTGGGTTTGTTGAAAGGCAGGTAATTATGACTTTGAAGTGAGTATTATAGTCTCAATGGGAGAAAATAATGATTTAGTGGCTACTTTATCGCTGAAATTTAAAGTGAATAAGTCCTTATAAATATATAAAATAGATGGTTTGCCTTTATTTTTTAGTAGATTTATAGAGTATGCTTAAAAACAGATAAATTATTATTATACAATATATCGTTATTATAGTAAAAGATAAATTTTGGAAAAATATCATTTTTTTGTTTAGAAATTTTTAAATTATTGATATAATCAATTTGTAGAATTGATTATTGGTTAATTTTACTATTTTTAAATTTTAAGGGGGATTTAATAATGGCAGGACAAATTCGTATGTCACCAGAGGAGCTTAAATCGAAAGCGACTCGATATGGACAAGGTGCAAATCAAATTGAGGACATTTTACGTCAACTACAAAACTTACAAAATGAATTAAGAGGAGAATGGGAAGGTCGTGCTTTTGAAGGTTTTGACCAACAGTTCAATCAATTAAAGCCAAAAGTACAAAACTTCGCGCAGCTATTACAAGAAATTAATATGCAGCTTAATAAAACTGCAGAAGCTGTTGCTAGACATGACGAAGATCTTTCTCGTAATTTCGGTCTACAATAAGACAGATAAAAAGAAATATATAATTTAGCCATGCAACCATACGTTGTATGGCTAAATTACTTTAAAACTAGAGTAAGATACGAAGTCTTTCATTAGATAGACTCGCAGTCGCAGGAGTGATAAGTAGTGAAAAAGTTCAAATGGAGCATCTTGTTGTTTATTATTTTAGCTCTTGTACTATCAACAGGGGTCTCCTATTTAGCATTAAATCAAAATGTTAAGAAAGCTAATGAGAATACTACACCCAAAATGACAGTTGCGTTGGTAAATGAAGATCAGGGCACTGTATTTGAGGGCAATAAAATAGCGTTTGGAGATCAATTTGTTAAAAATGTAAATAAAAATACGAAACAAGAATGGTACGTAGTTAGTCGCGGGGTAGCGGAAAACGGATTGAAAAATAATAATTACAATATGATGATTGTTATTCCAAATGATTTTTCTAGGAAAGCAGTTGCGATTGATTCAGAGATTCCAGAGAAATTAACGTTAAACTACAAAGTAAATGCAACTGGGAATAAGGATTTGAAAGCTGAGGCAGAAAATACAGCTTCTGTTATTTTAGAAGATTTCAATAAGCAAATAATCGATGTTTATTTTGCGAGTATTATCGGTAAGCTACAAGGTGCACAAGATAATATAGGTAAAATAATTGAAAAAGGAAACGTTCAAACAACTATGTATAAAAAAGATATACATAGTCCGTTAGCAAATTACACAAATCAATTTAAAACAGTACAAGATTATACAGGTGTTTCTGTTAATAGTTTCAAAGGATTTCAGGATGTTTTAAAAGGTTTCGGTCAAGCGTTAGATGAAGGGAATAAATCTAACAGTACGTACTTAGATGGTTTTAATAACTTTCAAAAAATGCAAACTGATAACAATTTGTTAGCAAATAATTTCACAAATCAATTCAATCAATATATGAATGATATGAATACAGGCGATGCTTTAAAGCAATTAAGTACATTGGAATCCGCTAATAAAAGTATTTCAAATCAATTTACGTTTTCAGAGAAAGAACCGAATATTTTAACTGATGCTTCAGCAGTTCAAAAATATTTAGCAGATGTAAAAAAACAAGTGTCTGAATATGATACAGAACTTGCAGGAAAGTTAGAAAGTGATATTCAAGAGACGGTAATTAGGAAGTTAAAGCAATCTATGTCGAACGATGGAAAGCAAGAAATCTTCATAAATACATTAATGAAACAACCAGATGTTCGAATAAAGAAACAAATCGAGAATTTAATTGCGAAATTACCTAGTTTAAACATGGAAGAAATCGCTCAAAGTGATTTGCCAGATACAACGAAATTACAACTGCAAAATGTAATTCAATTTACAAAAAAATATAATAAAGAAAATAATTTTTATTATGATCCTGTAAATAAAATATCTTTAGGAAATGCTATTAAAGAAGTAAAGGATAGACTTTATACAGAGGGAATTACATTTAGTGATACTGCTAAAGTAATTAAAATGGAATCTCCGCAAATTTTGAAGATAAAGATTCCAGAAGAATTTAAACTAGATGGAAGTACAGGATTCTTACATATTGATGATGTGGATCGTACAAGTGACTTTCTTCAAAGCGAAGCAGGAGAAATTACAATAGCTCCTCGTAATGAAGGGGATATAAAGATTAGCTTGGATGTGAAGTTAAAAGATCCAAACATCAATATAGATGTTTTCTCTCCTGTAATGTGGCAATGGGAATTGAGTGGGACTCATAAAAAAGAAACTAGTCCTGAAAAAGAAAAACCTAACAAAGAAGATAAAGGAACACAAACGGAAAATAGCAAGGTGGAAAATGTGGTTCATAAATCACAGTATGGCATAATGCCGTTAGTACACAATGCTAAAACGCCTATTATTCAAAAAACAGAACAGAGTAATAATGGTGACAGTGTCAAGCCTGATGCAGGAGGAAAACCTGATACGGGAGGAAATCCAGACACAGGAGGAAAACCTGATACAGGAGGAAAACCTGATACGGGAGGAAAACCTGATACAGGAGGAAAACCTGATACAGGAGGAAATCCAGACACAGGGGGGAAACCTGATACAGGAGGAAATCCAGACACAGGAGGGAAACCTGATACAGGAGGGAAACCTGATACAGGAGGAAATCCAGACACAGGAGGGAAACCTGATACAGGAGGAAATCCAGACACAGGAGGGAAACCTGATACAGGAGGAAATCCAGACACAGGAGAAAAACCTGATACAGGAGAGAAGCCAGACACTGGGACAGATAACGGTAGCAATTCAAAAATTATTGAAAGTACAACGAATCAAGTTATACATCAAAAAACAGAAAAAATACCAGATATTACTTCTAGTGTATTAATAAAAGAAGCAGTAGATACAGTCGAAAGTTATCAAGGTTTAATGAGCCTTTACGAAATGTATTATGGGATTGATTTAAGAACGAAAGATGTAGGTCCTAAGTTAGAAGAGGGAAGTTTAGATGCAATTGCGACGGATCAATCTTTGTACTACGTATTAAATAAACAAAGCTTAATTGATTTAATTTCAAATCTTGTTTCATCAAGTATTACTACAGAAATAAAGCAAGATATGTCAGGTTTAAAACAAAAAATAAACTCTTATCAACAATCTATTACTAGTGCGGATCAAAATTCTATGCTACTAGCGGAGAAATTAAATGGAACGACGCAACAAGCGACTAGTATGAATGAAAATTTAGGAGAGTATGTAAAAGGTTTAGCGAAATGGCGTGAGAATAGCTTAAAGCTAGTTGAAGAGCAGCAAGTAGTAACAACAAATCATGCTGGTGAGCAAACGGCTGTTTTATCGTTAGATTCTGGTATTAAATCATTAATGATGCAAAGTCAGTCATTGGTCGAAAGTTCGAAGCATAGTTTAGCAACTTCAGACGATGTATATAAAACATTTGATCAAATTAATGGACAAGCAAAAGAAATTCAAGACAGCGGAACGACAATTGTTTCAAAAGCTGATTTATTATTAAATGACTTTACAAAGAAAATGGAAGATGATAAATCATTCTCCAAAAACTTTACGAAAATTTTAGCGAATAGTCGTATTGGAGATCGTCAAAATGAAATGCTATATGACTTTTTAGCTAGTCCAGTTCAAAAGCAAAATGATGGAGTAATTGTAGCAGGTAATGCTTTTACACCGTACTTAATTGTATTAACTTGTTTCATTGTTGCATTATTTACAGCATACGCAATTGCGAATCAAGAAAAGAAACGAATGCAATCGGATCATTTTGAAGAGAAATTCTCATTAATTGATATGAATGTACCAACTACAGTAGTAGCTTTCGGTATATCAATTGTGGAAGGAATTAGTATAGGTATCATTTCTGGGCGTCTTTTAAAGTTCGGTCAGGATCAAAGTTTGCTATGGATTGCGTTCATTACATTTATTATGATGGCGTTTGTATTGGTCTCAACCTACTTATTACGACAAATAAAAATGGTAGGAATGTTTATACTATTAGTATTTTTAAGCATGTACCTATTTTTAACTGAGGCAGTTGGAAGTAAAGTAGATCAAATGTCTTCTGTCGGAAAGATACGTCAATTCTCACCGCTTCAGTATATAGAAAGTTTTCTAAATGATTTTATTAGTGGGAAAGATACTGGGAAAGTTATTTTTGTCGTATTGTTTGTAATTGCCATTATCGGATTGGTTAGTAATCTATTTGTATGGCATAAGAAATGGGAGGAAAAAGAAGTAAATGATCAAACAATGGAGCATAGTGGCTAAGTTATCATTTCTCTCTATCCTTTTACTGTTTGTCGCGCTACCGATAAGGAGCGCGGCTGACAGTTATCTTGGTGATGATGGGAAGATTAAGTTTAAAGTGGATCGACTTGAAGAAAGCGACCAAGAAAAAAATAAAAAGGAACATAAGGAAACAGAATTAGATAAAGCATCAATTGAGTTATTTAACCAAGATATAGAAGAAGAAATTGAGAAAAAGAAAAAGAAAGAACAAAAAGATATGGAAGCTCTGCGAGATTCTCTTTTTATAAAACAAAAAGAGAATAATAGTGTTAAAGATACGAAAAATAGTTTGTTTAGCAGTGAATACATTGTCAGAAAAAGTGCAGATGAAGTAGCGAGTAATGAAACAATGAATGAAGAACCAATTAGTATAACAATAATATTATTATTTGGCGGCGGCATTCTACTTATTTGCATCGGTATTTATACGGTTCTTCGTAAAAATTGGAGGTAAAGCGATGGCAATACAAACACATATCAATGTGACAGTAGATTTTAGTAAATGGAATGGAAATACATATGATTTGCGTATTCCGAATCATCAATCTATTAAATATTTATTAAAAAACTTATTAGATACGCTAAAGATTGATAATCATGAAGGTTCACATTTTGTAATTAAAGTGAAAAATAAGTCAATTGTTTTAACAGATAATGATCGTTTAATTGATCACCAAATAACAGATGGAGATATTTTGCAAGTTTTATAAAGAATATTTTTTACTTTTAGTTATTTGAAAATAAGTTATTACGGGTTATAAAGAAAAGGAGAAGAGGATAAACATGACGGAAAAAATAATTAAAATTGATGCAATGAACTATCAATTTCAAATAGAAAAAGAAAATTGGAAATTGGAGATGACCAAATCTCAAACACGTATAAAAGACTTCCGTCAATTCGATATAATTACGGGCGAATCATCTGAATTTGTACCATTAAAAATAGAAGAAACGGATGATATGTTTACGTTTCTATATCAAGTAGATAAAAAATTATATAAGTGGGACGATCTTAGCCGTTTTGGAAGAAATGAGAAATTAAGACTACTTCGGAATGTTGCGCAGTTTCGTAAATATTTAAATAAACGAATCACGTTCTTTTTACATCCAGACAATATAGTTTTTAATGCTAATTTAATACCAAGTATTATACATAGAGGAATTCGAGATATTGTTCCGCCAACCCCGTTATTAGAAGAGCAATTTTTAACACAATATAAATGTCTAATTATTGCTTTATTCTCCCAAAAACATAACTTTGATGATTTGTATGCTGGGTTACTAAAAGATGCAAAAGAAACAACATTTGAACAGACCGTTGCTCAAATGGAAAGCTTAGATGCATTACTGCAGTTTCTTAATGACAGCTTTGAGAAGGAACAAACAAAAACAGAAAAAAATATGCAGTTAGTACCTAAAAAAAGCTATAAATCATTTAAATACTTAGCTTTTTCCTTCATAGCGGCGACAGTTATTTTAGCTGCTCCTTTAATATATTTCACTTTTATAAAATTTCCTTATCAAAATAAATTGTTAGAAGCAAATGCAAGTTTCATAGCAACTGATTATGACAAAGTCATTACGCAATTGAATGAGGAGGAGTTTGAATCATTACCGATTGCATCTAAATATGAGTTAGCATTTGCATACATTACAGCTGAAAAACTAGGTGAAGCTCAAAAGAAATCGATTATGAAAAACATTAGTTTGAAAAGTGATGAAAAGTATTTGCTGTATTGGATGTATAACGGAAAAGGTAATTTTGATAAATCATTAGATTTAGCTAAGACACTTGATGATCCTCAGCTTATTATGTACGGCCTTGTTAAACAAATTGAATCACTGAAAAATAATCCAGATTTATCAGGGGAAGAACGTGATCAAAAGTTAAAAACATATGAGCAACAATTAGATGAATATAAAAAGAAATATGGCAATTCATCAAGCGATAAAAATTTGTCGGACACGGAGAAAAAAGAGTAAGCACTTGATGAGACAGTTGAAAAGGAGCAGTGAACACGGATGGAGCAACTATTAGTATTGACTTATGGAGACAAAATATATAAGTGCACATTACATCCAAATGAGCAATCAATAGTGTCGATTGGAAAAGAGTGGACAAATGATATTACGAATCCAAGTTTAGAACAAGAAGTAGAGTTAAAGTGGAATAATGAAGTAAATGCTTGGATGGTACAGGATCAGTTAATAGAATTTAATAAGGAAATTGAGATTGGGAAAACAAGAGATGTGAGCTTGAAAATCTTTATATCTATTGTTGGTACAACTAAAGTGTTTGATATCGGAACGAAACATTCTCTTACAGTGAGTCAAAACGATTACGATGATATTTCTATTACCGGGACTAGTGTAGATTTAATGCTATCTCGCGAAACGTTGTACGATTCTTTTAAAGTGAACGTGTATGGCGGGGATGTATTTCATAATTATACGAAGTTAAAAGATAGCGTTATGTTGGAATCAGGAGACGTATTATATTTTGATGGTATTTTATTGGAGATTGGTAGTGAAGACATTCAAGTACTTTCTTCAGAAGATAAAGTGAAATCTGAGTTACCTATTTTAGTAGAATCAGAAACAAATTATCAAAGTGGTTATCCAGACTATCATCGTTCACCACGTATTATTTACCGTGAACCAGAAGAGAAAATGACAATTGCAAAGCCTTCAAGTATGCCATCAAAACCAACGGAGCATTTAGCAAGAATCATTGCACCTTCACTTGTCATGATTGTCGTAACCGTATTACTTGCTATTTTCATGAAATATGGAATGTTTATTATCGCATCGATTGCGATGACATTAGTAACAATCATTGTTTCTGTCACATCGTATATTAAAAATTTGAAGCAATATAAAGTCGACATTGTTGAACGAGATAAAAGCTATAGAGAGTATATAAAACAAAAAACGAAAGATTTACATGCAGAAAGTGAAAAACAGCGTCACGCATTACATTATCACAATCCAAATGTAGAAGTAATACGTAATATGGCAGTTCAAGTAAATCCTCGAATTTATGAAAAAACAATGTTACATCATGATTTCTTAACATTTAGCGTTGGAACAGGACAAGCTAATACGAGTTTTGAAATTCAATTTAATGAAGAAGAATTTAGTCAAACGAAAGATGAATTAATTGATATAGCACGTGAACTAAGACAGCGTTATCTATCATTGGAAGATGTACCAGTTGTAACAGATTTAATGAATGGACCAGTCGGTTATATTGGTCAACGCTCTTTAGTGTTAGAGCAATTACAATTATTAGTTGCACAAACGGCTTTATTCCATAGTTATTATGACTTGCAGTTTATTACTATTTTTCCGGAAGAGGAAAAAGAACAATGGGATTGGATGCGCTGGTTACCTCATGGAAGTGTTCGCGATATAAATGTACGTGGATTTGTATACCATGATCGTAGCCGTGATCAAGTGTTAAATAGTTTGTATCAAATATTGAAAGAACGAAAATTAAAACTAGATGAAAAAAGTTCTACTAATGAAAAAATGTACTTTGCACCGCACTATGTCGTTCTCATTACAGATGAAAAACTAATATTAGACCATGTTGTTATGGAGTTCTTTAATGATGATCCGAGTCAATTAGGTGTATCGCTTGTATTTGTACAAGATGTTATGCAAAGTTTACCGGAGCATGTGAAAACGGTAATAGATATAAGAGATGCAAAACAAGGGAACATCATCTTAGAGCAAGGAGAACTTGTTAACCGTCAATTTAAGCTAAACCATGTGCCAAAAGGATTCAATTTAGAAGATATTTCACGGGCATTAGCACCATTAAATCATTTGCAAAACTTAAAAAATAGTATTCCAGAAAGCGTAACATTTTTAGAAATGTACGGCGTTGAAAAAGTAAAAGAACTGAATATCACAAGTCGTTGGGAGAAAAATGCAGCGCATAAATCTTTAGCTGTACCACTTGGATTACGTGGGAAAGAAGATATCGTAAACTTAAACTTACACGAAAAAGCACACGGACCACACGGATTAATAGCAGGTACAACAGGTTCAGGTAAATCGGAAATTATACAATCGTATATTTTATCTCTAGCAGTCAATTTCCACCCGTACGAAGTAGCCTTTTTACTAATTGACTATAAAGGCGGCGGAATGGCGAATTTATTCAAAAACTTACCGCATTTATTAGGAACAATTACGAACTTAGATGGAGCACAAAGTATGAGAGCGCTCGCATCAATTAAAGCTGAATTACAGAAAAGACAACGATTATTTGGTGAAAATGATGTAAACCATATTAATCAGTATCAAAAACTGTATAAAGAAGGCTTAGTAAGTGAGCCGATGCCGCATCTATTTTTAATTAGTGATGAATTCGCGGAACTGAAGTCAGAACAACCAGAGTTTATGAAAGAGTTAGTTTCAACAGCGCGTATCGGTCGTTCGCTCGGAATCCATTTAATATTAGCTACGCAAAAACCGAGTGGTGTTGTAGATGATCAAATTTGGAGTAACTCGAAATTCAAACTAGCATTAAAAGTTCAAAATACGTCAGATAGTAATGAAATTTTAAAAACACCAGATGCTGCTGAAATTACATTACCAGGACGTGCTTACTTACAAGTTGGGAATAATGAAATTTATGAACTATTCCAATCAGCTTGGAGCGGAGCAGACTATGTAGAAAATAAAGAGGATAAAGAACATTTAGATGCAACAATCTATGCAATAAATGATCTAGGACAATATGAAATATTAAGTGAAGACTTAAGTGGACTTGGTAGCAGTAAAGAAGTAATAAGCGTACCATCTGAACTGGATGCTGTTATTGACTACATTCACGATTACGCAGAAATAAATGAAATTGAAGCATTAGCAAGACCGTGGTTACCACCACTTCCAGAAAGCGTATATTTACAAGACTTACATGCTATTCAGTTCAAAGAAGCATGGACGAAAGAAAAGAAACCATTACAAGCAACAATTGGTCTACTAGATCAGCCTGAATTACAATCACAAACACCATTAACTTTAGATATTAGTAAAGACGGACACGTAGCGGTCTTCTCAAGTCCAGGCTACGGAAAATCAACATTCTTACAATCAGTCATTATGGATGTAGCTCGTCAACATAGTCCGGAGCATTTGCATGTGTATTTATTAGACTTCGGAACAAATGGTTTAATGCCATTAAAATCTTTACCGCATGTGGCAGACATCATTACATTAGACCAAGTTGAAAAATGCGAGAAGTTTCTTCGTCGCATAGAAGACCTATTAAAAGATAGAAAGCAATTGCTAAGTAAATATGGCGTTGCGAGTCTTGAAATGTATGAGAGAGCTAGTAAAGAAGTATTACCAACAATATTAATTACATTAGATAACTATGATGCTGTTAGAGAAGCTGGATTTGTCGAAGATTTTGAACGCATTATTGCACAAATTGTACGTGAAGGGGCAGCGGTAGGAATTCATTTAATGCTTACAGCTACACGTCAAAATGCATTGAGAGTACAAGTAAATACAAATATTAAACTACAAATTGCTCTATATATGATAGATGAGGCAGAATCTAGAGCGATTGTAGGAAGAACAGAGTTGAAAATTGAAGAATTAGCAGGACGTGGTTTAGTTAAAATTGACGAACCAACAATCTTCCAAACAGCTTTACCGACAGATGGAGAAGATGTCCTTACTCGAATTGAAAATATACAAGCTGAAGGAAAAGAGATGGATTCCTTCTGGGATGGAGAAAGACCGAAAGCAATTCCTATGGTACCTGAAGTTCTAGAATACAAAGAATTTATTGCATGGCCAGAAACAAGAAAAATTATTGAAGCAGGCAAACTAACATTTGGTGTAGAAACAGAAAGCGTTACACCTCTCGAATTAGATTTAACGGAAGCGTCTAATATTGTTGTAGGGGGAATCAAGAAAGATGAAGTTGAAAATGTAGTTCATCAATTCCTTCAACAGTTAGCAGACAGTGGACACTTTGACCTAGGTTTAATTGATACAAGAACACGCAATTTCTCAAACTATAGAGAGAGCGCTGCTTTATATGTAGCTGAAAAAACAGGAATTGAGAAAACGATTAAACAAGTTACAAATGCTTATAAATCGAGAGAAGCGGCGTTTAAAGAGGAACAGGAAGCATCAAGTGAAACAGTGAACCCGGCAGAATTTATTAAGAAATTTAAGCCGATTGTAATCGTAATTGCAGATGTAAATGATATTTTAAGTAATTTAGAGGATAGCGATATATATAGTTTAGCGGAATTAATAACAAATGGTGCATTTATGGGCATCCACTTCGTAATTGGCTGTGATGTTGATTCAATTGACAGTCGATACGACTTAGTTTCAAAAACAATAAAAACGCAATCTCATGTTATTTTACTTAGAAAATCATCAGGCCAAATGGTCTTCGATGTATCTAATAAAGATTTAAGTAGTACAAAATTAAATCCATTTGAAGGGTATTTTGTTGAAAATCGTTTTGCTACTAGAATTAAAGTGCCAACTATTTAAGGGGGGATTTGCATGGGGATAGAGGAATTAAATAGTCAAAAATCTGGTTTATTAAGTAGTATAAGTCATCAACAAGGGCAATTGGCTGAACTACAAATGAAACTAAGAAGGCTAATAACTGCTAAAGGGAAATTTGTAAATAATCTTGAAGCAATTAAACAAAATCAAGAGCAGTTTAAGTCCTTAGAAATAAACGAGAGTAGTTGGAAAGGGCAAAGAGCAACTACTTTTAAAGAAACATATGAACAACAAGTCATTTCGAATTTAGGGAAGTTTATCGGAGAACTAGGGAGAGTGCAAGAAGACATCGATCAAGCTATACGGCGGCTTGAAAGAGAAATCGCTACATGTGAGTCTAGTATTCTTTCTCTAAGTAGAAGTGTTTCAATGGTTGACGCTAGTATTCAAGTAGAAGTACAGAAGGCGGGGAAATGATAAATGGGGGAAATTAAATTAAATAAAGGGGTATTTGATGCGAAAGTAAGTGATTTGAAAAGTGGTGCTAGTGATTTAGGTAAGACTAAATTTAATGGTATGCAGTTACATCGTACGAATTTAAGTAAACTGAAAAAATATTGTGAAGCGATTGAAAAGTTATCGAAAAAAGTGCAGCAATATGAACAAATACTACAAAAAGATATTAGTAGAATTCAGCAAACAGGACAAGAAATGGTTCAGCAAGATGAAAAGCTTGGAAAAGATTTGAAAGACAGTTCAGCTCACCGTGCTATGTAAAGGGAAAGGAGGGGGAAAATATGAGCAAAATCATAGAGTTACAAGAAGTAAAAGAACTGCAAGAGCGCTTTAATTCAAGTGCTGAAGAGTTAAATCAACATTTGGAAACATTGCAGCAAAAAATAGAGGACTTTACACAAATTAACTCTTTTCAAGGAAAAGCTGCTGATACTATTAAGAATCATTTATCTACAGTTCATGGAGCTGTTATCACTGGATTTACAGTTACAACGGAAATGTTAAAAAGTCAATTTCAAAAAGCAATAGAGGAGTTTAACAGTGAGGTTGACAGTGATGCAGATGCAAAAATTCATGGAAGTTATTTGGATGATGTAAAGAAAAAAGTTCATGGATATAGTGAGGGATTCAGCCACTCTAGTGAAGAGGCAAAAAAAACAGTAGGTACGATTAGTGACATCGTCGCAACTCAATACCCATCATCATCAAGTATCACTGAAGGCGCTGTAAAAAGCCAAAAAGAAATCAGTGATACATTAGAAAAATTAGAGACTTATAATAGTAAACAAAGTGACCTGCAAGAGTTTGATGAATTAATGCATAAAATAGATGAGGGAATGCAACAAATAAAAGTGAATAATGGAAATTTGTCTATCGCTGCAATAGGGAAGCTTATATCTAGCGTGGCAATTGGAAATATCATTAAGGTAATGGCAGATACAATGACCAAATTCGACATTAGTGTTAAGGGAACTAAGGCTCTTTTAGCTTCCTATATACGCATGCATTATGTTAAAAAGAATTATGCTTTAGACGTCCTTTTTGATCCTAAAGGTCGAAAAGGGAAAGGAGTATATGAACTATCGACATTAAAGAAAGAAGATTTGGTTAAAGTAGCAAAAATCCTTACAATGGATAATAATGATGATGTTTTAGTTCGATTTATCAAGAATAAATTAGAATTTGAATTTGGTGATTTAAAAACAACAAATGCACAAATAAAAAAAGCAAGAAAAACCATTTTAAAATTACCAGAGTTTCAAAGTTATCAAGATTTCCACGTTGATTGGGAGAAGAAAGGATTGCCTACTGCAATTGGGGAGAGAGGATTGAGTGCATTTAAGACTGCTTATGCAGACGGTTTAAAGGATTTACATCCTGGAAAATGGAAAGAAATGTTTAAAGGTATGGGGAAACCGGCCACAGTATTGAAAGGAGCAGGTATTTTTGGGGCTGTTGTGTCAGTCGGAGGGAATGTTGTAGACGCTACTAAAGATGATGGTTGGCAGTTACATGATGTAGCTGATATAGCAACAGATTCAGCTGTAGATATTGGAGCAAATGCTGGAGCGATGGCCACTGGTGCTGTAGCAGGGTCGTTTTTCCTTCCGCCGCTTGGAACTGTGGTTGGAGCTGGTGTTGCCGTAGGACTTACATGGGCAATTAATAAAAAATGGTCTTTTTTAGGAGGAGAAGACAATGCAATTGATCTTGCTAAAAAAGGAGTTAAAAAAGTAACACACAAACTTGGATCTATATTTTGGTAATAAGACTACAAGAAAGGTGCATATAGGTAATGTGGAATATAAAAGAAGAAGATTTAGATAAATTTCGGATGACATGTAAACGTCGATTAAGTCCTGAAGGTGCTTTTGGATTTATGATAGGAACAATAGTGTTTGTTTCAGTAATGATGTTTTTTCTTATTGGTACTTTAGTAACGTTTGGTTGGGACTATTATACTACTTTCTTTGAGAAAACAATCGTTAGAATGGAACTTGTGTTATATAGCTTACAAATAATTTTTTTAATTCTATATTCATTTCCAAAAGCTCGATTTAAATTTCAAAAGTTACAAACATTTGTTGTATTATTATATGCATTTCAATTAGGTACGATATTATTCACGGCTCTAATTCTTCCTGGAATGTCTGATTATACAATTGATCGAATTACATTAGTATATGTAGGTTTCTTATTTTTTGGAGCAGTGATTGTTCATATTGTGACAACGATTGATACGTTTAAACAGGCAAGTGAAGGTGCGTTTAGTATGAATGAAAGATCCGCTTCCTTTTTTAGTAAAACAAAAGGAACTATGATGAAAGTTGCTTCAATATACGCATTACTCCTACTTATTTTGATTTATTTTCATAATGATTATGCGTTTGATACTTTTATTGGGTATGTAATAGGTACTGTTTTAATGTATACGATAGCCATTGGTGCAGCTGAATTTCAGCTATTAGCGTATTGTAGATTTAAATTCCCTTCATTTAACATGTCGTGGGAGCAACATAAAAGAGAGACTCCAAGATATCAAAAGAAAAATAAAAAAGGTAAATCAAAACGTAAGGCGTAAAGGAAATGAGTATAGTAGGTTTAAATGTTCGCCATTTACTATAATGTGGAAGGAATATGAAAGAGAGCGTAAGTGACATTTGAAGAAACAAAAGAATATATAGCCAAGAGAAAGAATAGTAAAAGGAGTAGGTATTATGAAAATTCAATATAAAGCATTATCACTTTTAAATTTAATTAGTATTACTCAAATTGTAAAAAAAGAAGATTGGTTATTACCTGCTATCGCACTGAGAAATCAAGTTGTTCATAATGGAATATATGCTGTAGGTCCTGTTCTTTTTAAATATCAGCCATTGGAAAATGAACCAGAGTACGGTGAATATACGTATTCTGTTCCAGTAAATGAGCGTGTTAAATTGGGAGAGAATTCTGCATATGAATACGTTGATGGATTAATTATTGAAGAGGCATTAAGTGTTCGATTTACTGATGAAGATGGTGATATTGAGGAGGCTTATAATTTAATACATGAGTTTGCAGAACAGCATCATATCAAGTTAGATAATGGTTTTTATCACGTATGTTTAGACGTATACGGTGACATGTGGCTAGATATTTATGCTCCTATTAGAGAAGTAGGTGAAACAATAAAATGATAATTGAAGGACAAAGTATTGCATATACAAATGTTGTTTCGAAAGAGTACTATTTTCATTACGAAGATATGGAAGAAGCAATTGAACATTTTATGTCAGAAATTGCAACAGAGAATTTAACAGTAAAAGGTCCGATGTTTTATGCTTTGAAAAATATACCATCTGATGAAAATATGTACGTTGAATTATTCATGCCAGTGAATGAAGATAAAATTCCAGCATCAGAAACACTTCAATTTAGGAGCTATTATTATGTTGATGAGATGCTCATGAAACGATATACGGGAGATTATGAAAAATTAACAGAGCAGGTATATGGTGAAATGCTTCTGTATATGGAGGATAATAATCTGAATTTAGCCTCGCCAATTTATCATGTGTTTAGCGGTGATGAGTCTTTACAGTATGTTGAAGTGAAGATTGCTGTATTTAATGAAGAATAATATTTTAAGCTTGTGGCTTTTAACATATGGAAACATCATGAAATATCATAAAAGAGATAGTTTTGAATAGGGTTTGGGGAAATATCATAAATAAAACCTTCTCTTCTCGTTAGAATGAGGAGGTTTTTCGTTCTCAAATTTATATGTAATTAACTTAATATTTCGACATGCGATTTTCAACGGGCTCATTCTGTATTGGTAGTAGTTACGTGCTATAGTTCGCTTTGTTGCTAGTTTGAAGGGGAAAGTTTATTCAAAAGTCAATTTGTAAAGAGGGGAAGGTGTTATTTTGATTAAGGATCGGAATGTTTCAGAAACAGAGCAAAGTTTTTTTCAAAGGACAATAGTATCTATCTATCAAGCGTTAGAATTTATAATGAAATATACAATGATTCTAATAATAATAATGTCAATATTTGTGATAATTGCTGCTGTTTATTTTAAAATATATGAGGGTATAGGGGCGGGTGTATTCCTCTTAATTTCGTCATTATTTGCATATTTGGTGTTTTTTAAGAAAAGTAAAAATGCCTAAATTAATAGCAAAAATAAAATTCCAAAGATTAACAACTATAATACGTTATTTGAAGAGGGAAAGTTTTGAATATGGCATGAATGTATAACAGTAAGAAAACCTTCTCTTTTCGTTAAAATGAGAAGGTTTTTATTTTTAATCTATATGATTTAAGTAAAGGTAGTTAAAGGTGGAAAACTTGGATATGGAATATAAAAAAAGAAGATTTAGATAAATTTCGGATGATATGTAAACATCGTTGGAGTCCTGAGGATGCTTTAGGATTTATGATAGGAACAATAAGGGAACGTAATGAAACTAAAAATGCCTAGAGTAACTGGTGACAGTATGAAGTTAAAGAGGAAAGCGAAGCAAGATTATGTGAATTATGAAAAGTCTTTTCATAATAATAAATCATTCTAAGGGAGCTGATTTGTTTTGAAGAATGGAAGATCAATTTGCAGCTAAGTTTAAAATGTGGCGGAGTAAGTTGGGTGAATCATAGACGTAAGAAAAAGAAACCGAAACAAATAAGAAAAGAAGCTGTTCAGATAAAACCGATAGTAGAAGAAAAACCACTAAAGAAGAGTAGCAACAAGTTGGTCGATATTCTCCTAGGTATTCTTCTTTTTCCAATTCTTATATGGGCTGTCTTGGAAGGTTGTACAACACAAGTAAGCAAAGGGAAGACTTTCCTTATTATCGTTTTCTTTCTCTTAATTACAATAGGGTTATCTATGATAGGAAACAAATAAGGGGGAGTTCAGATGTTTAAGAAGAAGGAGAAAAAAAACATTTACGTTAGATTGGTAAACACACAAGGGGAAATCATTCGAGAGTTTAATTGTACAGAAAAAGACTTGCGAAAAGTAAAAGAAAATGATACTGAAATTCGTTTGGTTGTAGATAACTCATATGAGATGGTAGCAACCGATGAACAACTAGAAAAATTACGAGTTATTAAGCAGTATGTTTTTAATATTCGCTGCTCAAATTAAATAACATTATTATTTGCAAAAATCGAATCCATTAAAATAAAAACAAATTTAAAATAACTGTAATAACCTCCTAGCATATTGTTGATGGGAGGTTATCACCTTTCTGAAGATAAAATTAAAGAGCTTTATTATCTCGATATAATTGTGATGACAGTAATGTTTTTACTAAGTGAGTGCAGTTTCGGGGGAAACAAAAATAGAGTATGAGGGATATGCTTAAGTGAAAGAGAGAAGAATATTTAGAGCTTTTGAGGAGAAAGAAGGCTATTTGAACTATCAAAAGTATTCTGATTATGTACGGTAATTAATATAGAGATAATATTATCTGAATATAGTTACACAAAGATGAATGTACTTAAAAAGTTAGGAATGTAATGGGATTTTAGTGAATGAAAATTATTTAAACTGTATAGAAGGTGAAAAGTCAGGATGTGGAATATAAAAGAGGAAGATTTAGAAGCATTTCGGATGACATGCAGAAGGCGTTTAAGTCTTGAAGGTGCGACGGGATTTATGCTCGGAACGATATTTTATACTTCATTATTTATGGTTATTATTTTTATAGGAGGAATAGATTATTATACTACCTTGTTTGATAAGGTAATTGTTAGGATTGAATTAGTGTTATATGGTTTGCAAGTAATGTTTTTAATTCTATATTTATTCCCTAAAGCTCGTTATAAATTTCAAAAATTACAAACGCTCGTTATATTATTATATGCATTTCAACTTGGAACTATCGGATGCACGTTATTTGTTCTTTCTGGAATGATTGAGCATTCAATTGATCTCAATACACGTGTTTATGTAGGTCTATTAGTATTAGGTGGAATTATTGTTCATATTGTGACAACAGTTGATACATTTAAACAAGCAAGCGAAGGTGCATTTAGTAGTGGGGACAAATCAGATTCGTTTTTTAGTAAAACAAAGGGACATGTTATACAAGGTGCTGTAATTTATGTGTTAATTCTTCTTGTTTTGATTTATATAAATAATAATTACTCATTAAACACAATGTTTGGTTATGTTATGTGTAATGTTGTTATGTATGCAGTAGCCATTGGAGCGGCAGAATTCCAACTATTGGCGTACTGTAGATTTAAATTCAAGTCATTTAATATGTCATGGGAAGAGAATGAGAGAATGCGTGGGAGAATTCGAAAACAAAATAAGAAATTCAAAACGAAAAATAAATAATATATTAATAAAATTTTAGTGCTAGAAAAATAATTGAAACGTATAGAAGGTGAAGAGCCAGGATGTGGAATATAAAAGAAGAAGATTTAGATAAGTTTAGGATGACATGTGAATATCGTTTAAGCCCTGAAGGTGCTACAGGATTTATGTTTGGAGGAATAGTTTATAGTTCAGTATTCATGTTTTTTATTTTTGTAGGAGGTTTGGATTATTATCATACTTTTTTTGATAAAACAATTGTTAAAACTGAAATTGTTTTATATAGCTTACAATTCATCTTTTTAATTCTATATTCATTTCCAAAAGCACGTTATAAATTTCAAAAGTTCCAAACGCTCGTTGTATTATTATATGCATTTCAATTAGGTACAATAACATTTACAGCGTTAGTTCTTCCTGGGATATCTGATTATTCAATTGACCAAATGACTTTAATTTGTGTAGGGTTATTATTTGTAGGAGCAGCTATCGTTCATATTGTGACAACAATTGATACATTTAAACAAGCGAGTGAAGGTGCGTTTAGTAAGGATGAAAGATCCATCTCATTTTTTAGTAAAAGAAAAGGAGATGTGATGAAGTGGGCTACAATATATGCGCTAATCCTGTTTATTTTGATATATTTTCATAATGGTTATGGAATTGATGTTTTAGTTCTTTATGCGGTAGGTATTGTTTTACTGTATACAGTAGCCATTGGAGCGGCAGAATTTCAACTATTGGTGTACTGTAGATTTAAATTCAAGTCATTTAATATGTCATGGGAAGAGAATGAGAGAATGCGAGGGAGAATTCGAAAGCGAAATACAAAATCCAAATCGAAAAGTAAATAAGAGTGAAATAGAATTGAAGTAAATGGAAATTATTTAAACTGTATAGAAGGTGAAATGTCAAGGTGTGGAATATAAAAGAAGAAGATTTAGATAAGTTTAGGATGACATGTAATGATCGTTTAAGTCCTGAGGGGGCTACAGGATTTATGTTTGGAGGAATACTATTTAGTTCAATAACCATTTTTTCTATTGTTTTATCAGCCGGGTGGGATTACTGCATGCTTCTCTTTAATATAGGAATTGTTAAGTTAGAAGTATTCTTATATATTATACAAATAATTCTTTTCGTCATTTATTCATTTCCGATAGCTCAATTTAAATTTCAAAAACTACAAACCCTTGTCGTATTATTATGTTCATTCCAATTGGCAACAATAGCTCCTATTGCTTTGACTGTTACTAAAATGGCTAATAATTCAATTGATTGGATTACAATACTGTATGCGGGTTTATTGCTTTTAGGAGCAGTAATTTTTCATATCGTAACAACAATAGATACATTTAAATTGGCAAGTGAAGGTGCGTTTAGTATGGATGAGAGGTCTGCTTCTTTCTTTAGTAAAACAAAAGGAAAGATGATGAAGTGGGCTACACTATACGCAGTAACTATTCTTATTTTGATATATTTTCATAACGATTATGGGTTTGATGATTTATTTATGTATGTAGTAGGGACCTTTTTAATGTATACGATAGCAATCGGTGCAGCTGAATTTCAGCTATTAGCATATTGCAGATTTAAATTTCCGTCATTTAATAAAACGTGGGAGCAACATAAAAGAGAGACTCCAAGATATCGAAAGAAAAATAAAAAAAGTAAATCGAAACGTAAGGCATAAAGAAAGTGTGTATTGTAAGTTTTGATGATGAAAAAGTAATAATTTATAGGAGAGTATTTGAACTACGAAAAGAAAATTTACTTATGTAAGGTGATAAAAGTGATTAGTAGGTTATCTAATTGAAAATATAGAGTGGGTAGTGTGATGATGAAATGAACAAAAAAAGGGTTTCTAAAATGATTACTATCATAATAGCAATCAGCCTATTACAAGCATGTAGTTTTTTTGAAAAAAAGATAGATTATGAGCCGTTTGTCAAAGCTTTGGATGAAGGTGACATGAAAAAGGTTATGTCTGCGAGTGATGATGGATATGCGTATGTGAAACAAAGAGGTATATATAGTACATATGAGCAAAAGGAAGATGGAGAGCACAGTAAAACAATTTATCAAACTTCGAAAGGTATATATAATACGAAAGATAAAAGTTTATATGGAAATACAACACAAGAAATTACCTCGAAAGTAGATAATAAAAATTATAGAGAAGAAGTTAATTATAGTACAAATATTAGTTATGAGAATGGACAGGTACAAAGTACGGATTCAAGTCTGGATGTTTCATACGTGAACTTAATTGTAGATCGTTTAAAAGGGATTGGGAAACTAAAGATGAAGCTAGGAGATGATATAAAAAAGTTTGGTCAGCCTAGTACTGTTGGATATAAACTAACTGAATCAGAGTTTCAAAGTATTATTAATGATAAGTTGAAAATACAATATGATGAATATGGTGGTGGATCGATCGCACTGCATATTGAGTTTACAAAGGGTTCAGAGCAGATATTGGAAGTAAGTATTGTAATGAATTATAATAAGAGAAATGAAGAAGGAAAGTTAGTAGAACACATATCACAAATACATACATATTTTGATAGTCACCAAGGTAATAACAAAGATGCGAAACAGGAATATATTGATTTTAAAGCAAAGTATAATGAGACGCAGTAATATTTAGAAGGGCATTTGTACGGAAAGATAATAGCGATATAAGTGTGATAAGTGTTTCATAAATATAGTGGAAAGAATTTGAGGATAAACGCCCCAATTGCTGGAGTAGATGCAACTGGGGCGTTTATCCCGCTTTAATGGGCAGTAAGACCCCCACCTCAAAATGCAGCGAAAGCAAAGAAGTTAGGTGGGGGATCAACTGCCCATAAAAGTCCGATTGGTTCAACTAATAATCAGTGGGGGATGGAGAAAACCCCCCACTGATTAAAGTTTCACTTTATCTGTCTAAATTTAGTTTGAATGCATACCATTTTTTAGTTAGAGTCCTCGCTCCTCAAGTAGTTTCTTCATAATAACGGTGTGAAGTTTTTGTGTAATCGGCTTTTATTGCTAAGTTACAACTATTTCCTCTTATAGAGTACTTCTTATTATCGATACATCGTCCACATTCCAATGTCTTTAAATCCTAGTCGTTTATAAATTCGTCCAGCAGCTGGATTGTTATAAAATAAACAAAGTGTTCGGCCTTCTTTCGTAAAGTCTTGGATCATTTTTTGTAATATGAGTGAAGCGTAGCCATTTCCGCGATAATTCGGGTGTGTACATACACCAACTACCATAGCGGATAATGAATTTTCAGCGGAAGTAGAGGCGGATGCGATGATCACGCCATCTTTTTCAATATAGTATGTGCGTCCTGTATTTGTTTCGATAGTCTGACTTAATATTTTCTCTGATTCATTGGTAGTCGGAAATTCAGCGATGTCACTTCGTAATTTCATAATTCGTTCTATATCATCGAGTGAGGCAAGTTTAATTGTTTCATGAATTGGTGTGCTAGGTAAGTTGTTGTCATTTAGACATTCGCAAAAATACATTTCATTTTTAGTACCTAGTTGTATATTTGAAGCAGTTTCAAATTGTTCTACGATAGTCGACTTACCAGAGAGTTTAAGTGGCTTATATGCGGAAAGAAGTGCCTCATAATCAGTGGTAATAAATTCTTCTTTACTATAGGGTATAAATGAATCGTGGAATCGGAGTAGAATTGATTTTAATGTTCCATTCTCTTTAAATACTCCCCATAATTCTTGAAAATCTGTGTCATAACCGAAAGCTTCAATATCTCCAATAATAAACAAGTTAAGGGCTGCTTCTTCTTTTAGATAAGCGAATACTTGTTCATGATCTTTCTTTGTTAATTTTCGCATCATAACGAATCGACCTCTTTTTTATTTTTCTAAATATTACAACTTAAGTTTTTTGAAATCAATATAAAATTTTATGTTTAGTTCACAAACTTTCGGAAAAACTAGGAAAGATATGACAAAGGAGGTTATGAACGGTGGATCATCCAATTCAAGGGTTAATGAAAGCAGCAATGGAAAATTTAAAAGAAATGGTTGATGTAAATACGATTGTTGGAGAGCCTGTTCAAACGGCTGACGGTGGTGTGGTGTTAACGGTTTCTAAAGTAGCGTTCGGTTTTGGAGCAGGAGGTTCTGATTTCCAAACGAATGATGGACAAAGAGCGAACGGTAACGCTGCATTTGGTGGCGGTAGCGCGGGTGGTGTTTCGATTACACCAGTAGCATTTCTTGTGGTGAATAAAGATGGAGTAAATATTCTTCATTTACAAAATGCGACACATTTAGCAGAAAAAATGATTGAATTAGCTCCGCAAACAATTGATAAAATTCAATCGATGTTCCAAAAAGAAGAAAAGAAAGAGGGAAATCATCATCCTCAAAACCCTGATGAAATCCTTTAAAAACGCCTGCTTATGAGCAGGCGTTTTTTCTTGTAATCACTATGTAATAAAACACATGAAATTGTAAATAGTTTTTGAAGTTTTTTCTATGTTTCTAAAATTTTTCATGTTAAAATATGCTATAGAATTGAAACATATAAAACGAAGGTGGCTAGGTGCTTTGTCTGGAGGATCTGACCAAGTAAAGAATATGATATATATTAATGGTAATCGTCGAGGTCATTGTTTTATTACATCAGGAATTACGTTTAAAGAGTTTGCGAGTAACATCCCTTCACCGCTTCATCAAGTGTTGCTTTTGAAGCACAACTTTGAATGGACGGATTTTCATTATCATACTTTATTTGAATATGTTGAGGAAGAAAATATACATAAGTTAATTCAAGCAGAGATTGATGAATTTGATGAATTTTGTTGGGTAGATTTTGATGATGCAAGCGATTTAGATGAATTAGAGCCGAAAGAAATTGCAGAATTATTATATTTGGCTCACAAAAAAGAACCACTTGCAAGAACATTCTTTCCGCTGTTGAAAAATCGATTTGTTTATTTTTCACATGATGACGGATGGTACAACAAAGTGTATTATCGTAGAATTGCTGATTTTGTAGGAATGTTAAGTAAAGTCATTCCGTATAAACTCGGTGCTTTCGGTAAGAAACGTTTTTCTTTCTTCCAAAAATCAAAAATTTTCCCAGCAATTTCAAAAGAATTGATCATGGGGCTGATTCCACTAATGGAAGATGGTCTTTACATAGATCTAGCAGGGAAGATTGAGTCAAGAAGAGGTCTTGAAATTCCGGTATATGTAGTTGGTTCGTATGAAAGTACGGATG
The DNA here is from genome assembly GCF_038005425.1 of Bacillus sp. FSL K6-0268. Lineage (NCBI taxonomy): Bacteria > Bacillati > Bacillota > Bacilli > Caryophanales > Bacillaceae > Bacillus > Bacillus sp. FSL K6-0268. The sequence continues at coordinate 1,262,527 of NZ_JBBOTF010000001.1, read as the reverse complement.
AGGTGTTAGATAATATCGATGAATTGAAAGAGGAAGCAACAGAAACAGGTTGGCTCATTTTTGATAAGAAAGAACAAGAGTGGCAATGGGTTGTTGACTAAGAAAACTTGGCGTATGAAGTCAAGTTTTCTTGTCATTTGAAAGGAGTACAAATGAAGAAATATTATACAATTGTGGGTATTATAAGTATTATTCTCGTGGCAATATTACTTATAACTTGTCCGAAAGAATCAGATTTTAAAGTGTATGTAGAGGATAAGTATGCGTTGAATTGTAATGAGAGTAGTTTTGAATGCACGCAAAATGTAGATGGTAAAAAAGAAAAACTACAATTTGAAAGTACAGATGCACGAAATGGTGTATTCTTTATGACTGTAAAGCAAACATTTAAAACAGAAGCTGGTGTTTCAAAAGAATATAGCGGAGTAGGAATGTTTGGTACATTTCTTTTTGTTTCAGAGAAGACTTTCTAGTAATAGAAGGTCTTTTTTTTATGCTTATGTTCATATAGATGAAGTAAGACAAGCATAGGAGGGATAGCGATGAAGAACACATGTATCGTTTGCGGTGGTGAGGAGTTTTTTTCCTCAACGTTATATGCACGTACGAAACAAGATTGGGCATATGCACCAAACATGTATCGATTTGAAAAAGTATTTATTGAGCATCGAGATGAAGAAAATTATCCAGTGTTTCAAGAAATTACAGCGAAACATTGTTGTGGATGCGGTCATATTATGTTGTATCATGAATGAACACACCAAGTATAACTTGGTGTGTTTTTTTAAAACGCTGACAAAGCAAGCGGATAAAGTAAAGTAAATAAAACAGAAAAACTACCAAAGCCAATTGCTGTATATCCAAGTGTTCTTGCTCCGAAATTGACAGCTAATAGGCCAACTAAAATTGCTAGGGAGCCGAGCGTAACGGGATAAAAAGCAATGGAGAATAACGAAAGAAATAAGGCGACATAGCCTACCATTGTGCCGGTATTTGTACCTTCTATCTCATTTGCAATTTCTTTACGCTTATGTCTAATTGGAATGCCAGCTGGTGATATTTCAGCAGCATACTCTTCGTTTTTTTCACCACTTTTAAAATGATGATTTCTCTTTCTTCGCATGTACATCCCTCTCTTTCAATTGGGTGTATCTATAGTATCTTTCAAAATGAGAAGAGCATGAGTATGAGTTAAACCCAAGTAAAGCAAAAATTGGAGAATACGCATTCCATCGTTAACATATCCATCTCCTATTGAAGATAAAGTGTGGAATTTTTTCCACTAGGACTGATTATCAGCCAGCGACAATTGGATTTTTATGAGCAATTCTCTCCCATTAACTGGTCCGCATCCATTGAATTTTGGGGTAGGTGTCTTACTGCAAGCGGGATAAAACAGGAATTTTGGAAAATGATGTAGAATGAAATGAATGATAATACGTGAAGGTAGGGGAATGTATGACAACATTTAATTGGCATGAATCAGCAGAGAAGAAATGGGATAGTAGTGCGGAGTTTTGGAATCAAAATAGTCAGGAAATGTGGGATAGCGGGAGTAGGAGCACAATTATTCCGTTTTTTGAACAATACGTGAAGAAAGAAGCACAAGTGCTCGATGTTGGTTGTGGTGATGGGTACGGTACATATAAATTAAGTCGCGCAGGCTATAAAGCAGTGGGAGTAGATTTATCGGAAGTGATGATTCAAAAAGGTAAGGAGCGCGGAGAAGGACCAAATTTATCTTTTATAAAAGGAGATCTTTCTGCATTACCATTTGAAAATGAGCAATTTGAATCAATTATGGCAATTAATTCTTTAGAATGGACGGAAGAGCCATTACGAGCGTTAAATGAAATAAAGCGTGTGTTAAAGAAAGATGGATATGCATGTATTGCAATTTTAGGACCGACAGCAAAGCCACGAGAGAACAGTTATCCTCGCTTGTATGGAAAAGACGTTGTTTGTAATACGATGATGCCTTGGGAATTTGAACAGTTAGCGAAAGAACAAGGTTTTGAAGTTGTAGATGGCATCGGCGTATATAAGCGCGGAGTAAATGAGAAGATGCTAGGTCAACTACCTACAGAGTTACAACAATCGTTAACATTCTTATGGGTATTTATGTTAAAAAACGTATAAAGAAATGAAAGAATTTTTAGGAGGTAAATAAGTGCAGAAAATACAAAAAACTGATACAATATCATCAGAACCAATTAAAGGGGGACTAGGGTATATGACAACTACTACAACAGTGAAATCCGATATTGAAATCGCACAAGAAGCGAGTATGAAGAAGATTCAAGAAATTGCAGCTGATTTAAATATTTTAGAAGATGAATTAGAGCCATACGGGCATTATAAAGGTAAGTTATCTCTTGATATTTTTAAGCGCTTACAAGATGAGAAAGACGGTAAAGTTGTTTTAGTAACAGCGATTAACCCAACTCCAGCTGGAGAAGGTAAATCAACAGTAACAGTTGGTTTAGGTCAAGCTTTTAATAAAATTGGTAAGAAAACAGTAATTGCACTTCGTGAACCATCTCTTGGACCAACGATGGGATTAAAAGGTGGAGCAGCAGGTGGCGGTTTTTCACAAGTCGTACCAATGGAAGACATTAACCTTCACTTTACTGGAGATATCCATGCGATCACAACTGCCAATAACGCATTAGCAGCGTTTATTGATAATCATATCCAACAAGGAAACACACTTGGAATTGATACGCGTAAAATCGTTTGGAAACGCTGTGTTGACTTAAATGATCGTGCCCTTCGTAATGTAGTAATTGGTCTTGGTGGACCTGTACAAGGTGTACCACGTGAAGACGGTTTTGACATTACAGTAGCATCTGAAATTATGGCCGTGTTCTGCCTTGCAACAGATATTCAAGACTTAAAAGCACGTCTATCTCGCATCGTAGTTGCTTATAACTTTGCAAATCAACCTGTGACGGTTAAAGATTTAGGTGTAGAAGGTGCGTTAACGCTATTATTAAAAGACGCATTAAAGCCAAACTTAGTACAAACGTTAGAAAATACACCAGCTATTATTCATGGTGGACCATTTGCGAATATTGCTCACGGTTGTAACAGTGTTATCGCTACGACAATGGCAGCAAAATTAGGTGATTATGTTATTACAGAAGCTGGATTCGGTGCTGATTTAGGCGCTGAAAAGTTTTTAGATATTAAAGCCCGTGCAGCTGGTATTAAACCAGAAGCAGTTGTTATTGTTGCGACTATTCGTGCGCTTAAAATGCATGGCGGCGTTGCAAAAGATCAATTAAAAGAAGAAAATGTAGATGCATTAGCAAAAGGTATGGAAAACTTACAGAAGCATGTTGAAACAATTCAAAGCTTCGGTGTGCCTTTCGTAATTGCAATTAATAAATTCATTACAGATACAGATGCAGAAGTTACATACTTACAAGAGTGGTGTAATGAGCGTGGCTATGCAGTATCCTTAACAGAAGTTTGGGAGAAAGGTGGCCAAGGCGGAGTTGATCTTGCTGAAAAAGTACTAAAAGAAATCGAAAAAGGTGAAAACAACTACGCACCACTTTATGAATTAGAATTACCCTTAGAAGAAAAAATTCGTACAATTGCTCAAAAAGTATATGGCGCAAAAGATATTGAATTTGCTCCGAAAGCACGTAAGCAATTAGCTCAATATGAAGGAGAAGGTTGGAGTAACCTACCAGTTTGTATGGCGAAAACTCAATACTCTCTTTCTGACGATGCAACAAAATTAGGTCGTCCATCTGACTTTATCGTTACAATTCGTGAGTTAAAACCATCTATCGGTGCAGGCTTTATCGTTGCGTTAACAGGTACAATGTTAACAATGCCAGGTCTTCCAAAACAACCAGCAGCACTTCAAATGGATGTAAATGAAGATGGAAAAGCAGTAGGTTTATTCTAAAAGGTTGTAATTCATCTCGTTTATCTGTAAACTATATATACATCAAGTGGCGCCTTTCCATCGAAAGGCGCCTGTTTTTTGGAGGAAATTATGTTTGATCCAACTGCTTTTGACAATTTAAAAGTAATCGTAGAAGGTGCTGTGTATGATTTTGATCTACATGGAGATATTCTTGTAACAGATCGAAAAGATATGATGGACCTTGCTTCATTAAGTCGTATATATCATATCTCATTTCAATTAACAGAACCGTTTGAACCATTAGTAGAAGCAACATTTTCATTATCTGTGGATGCAAAGAACTTGTCTGGTGAAATACTAGAAGTGCCTCAGTTTACACCAGGTTGTGAAATGAAGCTAGCATTTTCATTCCCGTTAGAACAACCAGAAGTAGGATGCGAAGAAATTGAAACTTTAATGCGTTCTATATGGGGAAAAGAAAGAATGATTATGCAGAAAGTTTCATACGAATATAATAAGCAAGCGATTTCATATCATAATAAGGTAGAGGTTCTATTTCAAAAAGCGATTACAGAAGACCATGTTGATGATTTAATAGCTGTTATTTCACACATGATAGAAACGGTGCGAACAATACAGCATTTTCTTCAAAAATAGAGATAAAGGAGAAAAACAAATGATAAAAGATATGCAACCATTTTTACAAGAAGCTTGGGAGAAGGCTGGTTTTAAAGAATTAACTGAAATTCAAAAACAAGCGATTCCAACTATTTTAGAAGGACAAGACGTTATAGCTGAATCTCCAACTGGAACAGGAAAAACATTAGCGTACTTATTACCCCTTTTACATAAAATTAATCCTGAAGTAAAACAGCCACAAGTTGTTGTTTTAGCACCAACACGTGAACTTGTCATGCAAATTCATGAAGAGGTTCAAAAGTTTACAGCAGGAACTGAAATTTCAGGGGCATCTTTAATTGGTGGTGCAGATATTAAGCGCCAAGTTGAAAAATTAAAGAAACACCCGAGAGTAATTGTCGGTTCACCAGGACGTATTTTAGAATTAATTCGAATGAAAAAGTTAAAGATGCATGAAGTAAAAACGATTGTATTTGATGAGTTTGATCAAATTGTAAAACAAAAGATGATGGGCGCAGTACAAGATGTAATTAAATCTACAATGCGAGATCGTCAATTAGTATTCTTCTCGGCGACAATTACAAAAGCGGCAGAAGATGCTGCACGCGATTTAGCAGTTGAACCACAATTAGTGCGTATAACACGTGCAGAGTCAAAAAGCTTAGTTGAACATACGTATATCATTTGTGAGCGACGCGAAAAAAATGATTACGTAAGAAGAATTATGCATATGGGCGATGTAAAAGCAGTTGCTTTCTTAAATGACCCATTCCGTTTAGATGAAATTACTCAGAAATTGCAATTCCGTAAAATGAAAGCAGCAGCTCTTCATGCAGAAGCAAGTAAGCAAGAGCGTGAAGCGACGATGCGTGCATTCCGTGGTGGGAAACTAGAGATTCTCCTTGCTACTGATATTGCAGCACGCGGTATCGATATTGATGATTTAACACATGTAATTCACTTAGAGTTACCAGACACAGTAGACCAATACATTCACCGCTCAGGACGTACTGGACGTATGGGTAAAGAAGGAACAGTAGTTTCTCTTGTAACAGAACAAGAAGAACGTAAATTACTGCAATTTGCGAAAAAACTAGGCATCGTATTTACGAAGCAAGAAATGTTCAACGGATCATTCGTAGAAACGAAACCGAAAGCACCAAAGAAAAAGAAACCAGCATTTACTGGGAAGAAAAAGCCTAGATAAATAATGGGGAAGGCGTAACTATTTGTAGTTACGTCTTTTTTTATTTGCAATTGAATAATACAAGGAGGTTTATTAATGGTTATTAAAATGTATCTATCATCATTTTTTAAATCAACATATGTAAAAGGAAGTAATATAAAAAAAGTCGAATATTAAATTGATGCGAAATAATAAAAAGAAGGTACATATATGGATAGGAAATTAGGAATGTTTTTGAATACGAAACATATTGAAGTAAACGAAGGAATACAAAAAGCAAGGGAATGGGATTTAGAATATATTCAATTATATGCTATGAATAAAAACTTCAACTTAGCTAATATTCCAGTGGTAGAATGGACTGCTTTAAAGAAAAGCTTATCTTTTAATGGAATAAAGATTCCATCATTAGCAATTAGTTTTGGAGAAAATGGAATTACAGGAACAGAAGTTGACAGTGCAATAGATCAGATTAAATATATTACTGACAGAGGTTTGGAGCTGGGAGCAAAGATAATAACAGCTCATATTGGGAAAGTTCCAGATGATGAAAAAAGTGAGTACTATGATAAAATGATACGGGTTTGTTATGAGATAGGGGAATTAGCATTCAAACTTGGGGGAGTCTTTGCTATTGAGACGGGATCTGAAAAAACAATAGTATTAAAACAATTTTTAGAAACTGTAAACTCGAAAGGACTAGCTGTTAACTTTGACCCAGCAAATTTAATAAGTGATGTAAATGAAAATCCGGAAGAAAGTTTATTACTATTAAAAGATTATATAGTACAAACTCATATTAAAGATTGTAAAGAAGTGAAAAGCGATCGTTCAAGTAAGTATATAGAAGTAGCAGTAGGAAATGGTGAAGTGGATTTCGATATATTTTTCAAAGTATTAGATGAAATTGGATTCGACGGATATAACATGATTGAAAGAAATGATTATTTTGACGAACTGGATGGGATGAGTCAGTCGATAAATTTTGCAAAGAAGTACATACCAACTCAAAAGGAATAACGATAGCACCTGTGGAAACCTACATAGAATATAAAAAACCATTAGGGGGAAATGAAATGATCCATAAAGTTGGACAAATTATGCTGTATGTAAATAATCAAGATGAGGCAGTAAATTTTTGGACGGAAAAGGTAGGGTTTCATGTAGTAGCAGAGGAAGATAACAAGCAAGGAATGAGATGGATTGAAATCGCTCCGACTAATGGTGCTGAAACGAGCATTATACTACATAATAAAGAAGTTATTTCGAAAATGAGCCCAGAATTAAATCTTGGTACACCGTCCTTAATGTTCTTCTCAGAAAATCTGGATCAATTATATGCAGATTTAAAAAATAAAAATGTTACTGTTGGAGAAATGGTAACTATGCCTTCTGGTAAAGTATTTAACTTTGCTGATAGCGAAGGGAATTATTTTGCGGTTATGGAAAAGAACAAATAGTAATATTACTATGTGAAAATCCCCCTCAAATATATTGAGGGGGATTACATGTTTGAAGTGGATTTTTCATTAGAGAATTGATTAATATAAAATACGCCTTTTTCAATGGCTGTCTCAATATAACCAACGATTTGGTCAAACGTAAACACTTGTAAGTCTTCATGCAAATTTTGCTCCGGATACAACATATCTTCAAAAAGATACTTTCGAAAAGAAAAAACGTTTTCTTTAGAAACTTCTTCAATATCCATGATGTGAGCCTCTTGGTTGAGAAGAGAGAAGAGTTGCTGTTCTGTATCGTAATGATGAAGCAACTTTGCATTTAATAATTTAAAATCGTTATAGTACAGGGGTGCGATCGTTTCGTCATTTTCGATTCTATTTTTTAGCCAAGGTAGAAAAAAGCCGCTTAGCCAATTGTCATCGGCAATGAGATGGGTGTAATAGCCTAAGAGAAAAGGGGAATCCATATGAGCTTTATATTTTTGAAAAAAAGAATTGAAATCTATCCTTCTCGTATAGTTTTTCGTTGTACCAGCGTAAAAGTGTGAAGTTCCTTTTTCTTCTGCTGAATGAACCGCATCAGGGGCTACACCTCCAAGTATGAAAGAAGTTTTATCTTGGATATATAGTTTTTCGGCAATCTTGATAGCGATAATAGCATGCATAATTCGTGATCCCATGAATGACACCTCGGTTTCAAGTATTCATTTCAGGAAGAGGACTGAACAGTTAGTATTACTTTCCCTGTACTTTTTCTACTTTCGACCCATTCATGTGCTTTCCCTGCATCTTGAAGCGGAAAAGATTTCGTTGCTTTTACTTTTAGACTGCCATCACGTAAATAACGGAAAACTTCATTTGCAGTTTCTTGGAGTAGTTCAGGACGTTTTTTTCGTGTAGTGCCAAAGCTAAAACCGAGTATAGAGCGACAACTTGCGTGTAAATCTTTCGTTTGGAAATTACCAATTTCACCGCTAGCATTACCGAAATGAATGAGGCGACCATAATAAGCGAGACAATTTAAACTTTTTTCTGAAACCGTTCCAGAAATAGAGTCTAAAATTACATCAACCCCTTCACCGTTTGTCAGTTCGTTGACTTTCTTTACAAAATCCTCATCTTGGTGACAAATAACATAATCAGCTCCAGCATTTAAAGCTATTTTTCTTTTTACTTCACTTCCGACAGTACCAATAACGGTTCCAGCCCCTAATCGTTTTGCAAGTTGAATAGCTGTTGTACCAATTCCGCCAGCCGCAGCATGAATGAGTACAGACTCGCCTTGTTGAAGCCTTGCAACATTTGCGAGTAAATTATAGCTTGTAAAAGATACAATCGGACAAGCAGCTGCAGTTTGAAAATCGACTTCATCAGGTAAAACGAAAGTAAGGTTTTCGTTTGCGACAACGTATTCTGCGTAAGATCCATTTTGAGGAAAAGCAATGACACGTTGTCCAGGATGAATATTTTTCACTTGAGAACCGACACGTTCTACAATACCAGCGGCATCTATCCCTGGTATAAAAGGTAGTGCTTTATTTCCTTTTTTACCATAACGGGATTTAATATCGGCGAAATTCACACTAGTAGCAACAACACGAATTAAAACTTGATCTTCTGAAATAGCGGGTATATCCACATCTGTATATTTCATCACTTCAGGACCACCGAACGACGTTACAACGATAGCTTTCATTATATGTCCTCCTAAATTTGACTATATAAAACATTTTAAATGTTCATTAGAAATTGGGAAATTATATAATAGTTATGCGACTTTATAAGTGAAGCTTATGTACATATTGAATCATTATATTAATCTATATAAAAAATTTAAAAAATCGAACGAAATAGTAATTACTTGCCAATATATAGTGTAGGACAAAGGAGGGATGGTATGTGAAGGATGAAACAGTGTATACAAATTTAATCCAATTGACTTTATCAGGAAATAAAGAAGCGTATAGCGAATTGTATGATAAAACGATTCAAGAAGTATATAAAACAGCACATTTTTTAATTGAAGATAAAACAGATGTAGATGATGTCGTTCAAGAAATATACATACAACTATATGAATCGCTTCGTAAGTATGATAGTGAGAAGCCATTTCGTCCTTGGCTAATTGGACTTGCGATTAAACAAATTCACTCTTATAGAAGAAAGAGGTGGATGCGACTACGCATTATAAAAAAAGCAGAAGAGCAAAGAAAACCAGTACAAATTGATTTTTCTAACGATGTTGTAAGTAAAATATCAAACAAAAAACTAATTGAACTCATTCATAAATTACCGTATAAATTGAAACAAGTTATTATCTTAAGATACTTACACGATTATTCACAAGAAGAAGTAGCACAAATATTACATATTCCAATTGGTACTGTGAAATCTAGAATTCATTCGGCATTAAAGAAACTACGTCAAAAAGAGCAAGTAGAAGAAATCTTTTTAGGAGAGGTAGGGAATGTGAAATGAGTTTAGATTGTAGAGTTAGAGAATCTATACGAGAAGAAGCGAAGGGGATTGTTGCCCCGCCGGAGTTAAAAGAAAAAGTAATCGTTCAAATTAAAATGAATCAAGGAGGGCGTAAGAGAAAGAAACATCTTATTGCAGGAGTGCTTGCAGCAGCTCTTTTAATCCCGACGACTGGTTTTGCGTATCAATCTATTATGGCGGATGGTATATACGGATCTTTTGAGAATTTAAAAAAACATGCTGGAGCAATGACATTAGAAACGTATATGCGTTTTAATGCAAAATTATCAGAAGCGAAAGATGAAATGGGTACGAAGGAATATGAAGAGTTTACAAAAGAAATGAAAAAATTAACTAGTGCAAAGCTTGCGTACGGAGATTCGAACGGTAATATAGATTACGATCAATTATCACCAGCTAAAAAAGAGGAATTGAAAAAGGTAGTAATGGAGCTTCATCCGTATTTTGATAAATTAAATGGCCATAAATCTAGTAAAGAAGTACTAACTCCTGAAGAGTATGAACAATATATGGAGGCATTAATGTCATATCAAACTGTGTTAGTAAAAACGAAATCGAGTGGCGGGATAACAGTAGAAGAAGTACCTGAGGCGTACAAAGAAAGATTTATTAAAGCGGAGCAGTTTATGGAGTATGTAGATGAAAAGGTGAGATAAGTAAAAAAGCTCAAAGCTTTCTTTCGTTTAACTATTACATATTGAATATGTAAACAATAAAAAATGAGTATACAATCTACGTGATTGTATACTCATTTTATTATTACTTAAATTTCCTTACCGCATGAATAGCGACTCTTACAAGTAATATCGCACTTATAAATAAACCACCGTAACCAACGACACTTAAAAATTGATCATTTGGCTCTGTCGCACTGTTTGCTAAATGCAATACGCCTACCGAAATCCCACCAAATGCAGTTCCAATAAATGCAATGAGGAATTGTGAGATAAATGTAGTAATAAACGATGCATTTGTTTCGTCAGAGAAAAAGCCAACCTTAACGGATAGTTCTCCGTTTTCTAGTTTTGAACTTAAATCATCTAGTTTTCTAGGAATGCGTCGCATGGCAGGTAACATAGCGAGTAATTCGTTTGTTGCAGCTTCTTTTAAACTAGAATAATTGTTAACTGACATGAAACTAGCTGCATGATCTTTCGCAAAGCGTTTCGCTTCGTCCATTAAATTGAATTCGGGATTTAGTTGCAGCATCGTTCCTTCTAGCGTAATTAGAGAACGGAAAGCCCCTGCAACCATTGGATAAAATGCTAATTCAAACTCAGCGATTATTTGAAATAGCCCCTGAATGAATTCTTCAGAACCATTTGTAGAACCATACGTACTTTGGATTAATAATTGACTGATAGATTGTTCTAATGCCTCTTTATCAACATTTGGCTTCTTTTCAACTAATTGAAGCAGTCCATCAAGCAAGACATAAGAATTTTTGCGCTCAAAGCCGATAAGTAGTCGCTTGAATGCATCTTGTTGTAGTGTTCCTAATCGCCCGACGGAACCGAAATCAAGTAATGCAGGTGTGCCATCACGAAGAATATACACATTACCTGGATGAGGGTCTGCATGGAAAATACCTTTAAAGAAAATTTGCTCTAAAATACAATCAAAGAGTTGTCGTTGTACTTTTTTCGTATCAATTTGTAATTCATTTAATAATGCTGACCCACTTTTAACACTTACTCCATCTAAAAATTCAAGCACAAGTATTTTTGAATTACTGTATTCTTTATATACTTTCGGTATTTTTACTTTCGTTTCGCTATTTTTTAGTGAATCAGACACTTGTTCGAAGTTACGAGCCTCAATTTTGAAATCAATTTCTTCTTTCATTGCGATGGAGAAGCCATGTGCTAAATCAAGAAATCCGATATTTTTAGCCCAAGTTGATTTGTTGGAAATCCATAAAGAAAAATGAATTAAAATATCTAAGTCACGTTTAATTGTCTCAGAAATATTAGGACGTAGTAGTTTAACGACGACATCCTGGTCGTTTTCTTTCAACTTCGCTTTATGTACTTGGCCAATAGAGGCGGCAGCTAACGGTTCCATTTCAAAGGAGCTGAAAATTTCATCTTTTGGTATATGTAGTTCCTTTTTTAATATTTCTTCAACTTGTTTTTGTGATAAACGCGTTACATTTTCCTGAAGGTTTGATAACTCGTGAATAAAAGCAGGTGGTAATAAATCAGAGCGAGTTGATAAAACTTGTCCGAATTTAATAAATACACCGCCGCATTCTTCTAGTGTATTTCGAAGTGAAGTGGCGAGCTTACGATCTGCTTCTGGCGAGCGCTTTAAAGCTAAATATTTACCCATTCCGTGTTTTATTGCAATAGAAGAGACACGCATATATCTTTTTTGTCTACCAACCTTTGCGAAGAATTTTGAAATAGGATTTCGGCTTTCCGTTACTACGTCATCCATTTCGCCTCGTCTAATAGGATCAAATAATTCAAAAACTAGGTAACAAAGCATGGATACAATTAATGAGCTTCCTAGCCAAAAATATCTATCAACACCGACAACCGATTCATCTTGATAGCGTAAATATAAAAACCAATACAGAGCTGACGTAAGTGAAACACCTAAAGTTGCTGCACTTGCTTGTTTGAAAAGATTTAGTTTTGTACCAATTAGTCGACCACTAATAAAAGACATAATGATTGCTAGTAGAAAAAATTGAAAAAACATTGTATCATTCCTCCGAATTTTATTCGATAACTGTATTATACAGGAATATAATTATTCTAAAAACAAGCCAAGGAGGTACAATCCTTGACTTGCACGATTAAATAGAGCATTCAATTATATTTTTTCATCGTTGCATTGTCCTTTTGTATAAAACAATCTAATAGTGAATAACCAGCTATTAAACTAATTATCGTAACAAAAGTTGTATTTATAAGAATAACATTAGCTAAATAAGGTAGGTATTCGCCAAGTGGTGAGAAAAGTAGTGCTGGAGAAAAGGAAATTAATATTGTAGGCACTGTAATAGCGATAAACTTATCCGGTTGAAAACGCCAGTTTTGTTTACTTGTTTCGTGATTAATGGATTGAAGGAATCGTAATAAAATGCCGACCAAAAGAGGAAAGAGTGTAAAGTAGAATAATCTTGGATAAACGTTAAAGTTCACTTGCGCGTCTGTATCTAAATAAAATTGAATCTTCACTCCAACAAATAATAATAAGACGATAAATAATGTGAAGCAGAGGTATAGCATTACTCTTTGCATTATATTCCACCATCCTTTACTCAAAATATATTCAAAAAAAGAAGAGATATACAATAACTACTGTTGTATATCTCTTCTTTTACTGTTAGTTAATAGTGGAGTTTGCTTTTTCTTGCTTCGTGAAATAATCAATAATGCCCATCGCACTAATTTCTATATCTAGATGTAAAATGTTATAAACGGAATGATCTGCTGGAACGTTTAACTTTGTAAGATGAGAAGAGATTTTATCCATTAATAAAGTTTGTAAAGCTTTAGTCGCTTCATCGAAATCATTATACTGTTCAAAGACTTCCTTACCAGTATGAACGAAAATAGGTAGCCAATGTTCCAGTTGATTATATATTTCTGTAACATGAGAGGATGCGCCGTAATGACCGAAATAAATAGTATCTACATTCATGCTTTGAATGTGATTTTTAGAAGCAATCATCGCATCTGGTTGGAATTGTGAAGGGGACGTTGATGGTAGATATAACTCTACATCAACGTCTGCGAGTTCTCTATAATAAATTCCAATTGTATCGCCAGTAAAAATCCCGTTTGTTAATGAATCGTGAATGCTAATATGGTGCTTCGCATGCCCTGGTGTATCATAAAATGTAAGGATGCGGTCTTCTGCAATTTTTAACGTATCACCATGTTGTACAATATGAACACGTTCTTCTTCAATTGGAAGAATTGGATCAAAGAGTTTATCGAAATCTTCTTTGTACACAGCTTTTGCACCTAAAATAAGTTTTGTTGGATCAATCATATGACGAGCACCACGAGAATGCACATATAACGTAGCATTTGGGCATTTTTCCATTATTAAACCAGCAGCACCGGCGTGATCTAAATGAACATGTGTAACGATAATGTTTTTAACTTCGTTTAAATCAATATGTAATTGTTGTAAGCCGTCTAAAATATACGGAAGAGAAGGGGCTGCACAAGTTTCAATTAAAGTAATATCGTCACCTAATAAAACGTACGTACCTGTTCGTTCATTATGCTGTAAATCGAAATCATCAATAAGATATAGGTGAGAAGATAATTGCTCTACTTTTTTCATATTTACCACTCCTTATATATTACATGTTTCTATTATACGCTAAAATAGAAAAAAGGCAGAAAACGAAAGCTCGTCTTCTGCCTTTTGTAATACTATTATTTCGTTTGTTGTTTATTAATAGACATAATGAACAGTCCAACAATCCCACCAACTAATGGAAGCATAATTTCTCCTGCTAAATTAAAGTAGGAGCTTAAGAATAAACCATTTACATCGATTACCCAGCCAGTAACATACAATAACATCATATATAGTACGAAATAAAACTCGCGATTTGAAATCGTTTCATGTTGTGCAGTTTTCATAATGAACACCATCCTTTTCTTTTATAATGGAATATAAACTGTCACATTTTGTTCACATTTCGATTGTAAAACTTTCCATCATAAAAGTCTAGTAGTTTGTGCCGAATTTTCGAACGGAAATAAAGCGCTATCATTATAGCGTATAAGTACGTAATAAGAGCTGTATATTCACGAATGTAGTATAGTATAAACATAGAATGATAGTGAAGAGAGGGGCAAAGACAATGACAGTTTATGATTTTTCAGCTAAAACAATTACAGGTGAAGAAAAATCGTTAAAAGATTACGAAGGAAAAGCACTTCTTATTGTAAATGTAGCTAGTAAATGTGGTTTCACACCGCAATATAAAGGATTACAAGAGGTGTATGATAAATATAAAGACCAAGGACTCGAAATACTCGGGTTTCCTTGTAACCAATTCGGGGGACAAGAACCAGGTACAGAAGCGGACATTACTAGTTTTTGTGAATTAAACTACGGTGTAAACTTCCCAATGTTTGCAAAGGTTGATGTGAAAGGTGATAAGGCTCATCCTTTATATACATACATGACAGAACAAGCACCAGGTTTACTCGGTATGAAAGCAGTGAAATGGAATTTTACGAAGTTTTTAATCGGAAAAGACGGGAAAGTAGTAGGGCGTTTTGCGCCGCAGACGAAGCCGGTAGATTTAGAGGTTGAGATTGAGAAGGTACTTGGAGAATAATTAGGAGTTTCACTTTATTAAAAAACGTCTCAAAGAACAATGTAGTTCTTTGAGACGTTTTCTTTAAACTCACATTTTCAAGATTAAATAACTGTATCAAAGCCATCTGATTTAGGTAGAGAACCTGCTTTTTTCATAAGCACTTCCCATAAGTGTACGGATGTCTTCCATTCTGCTGCAGCCTGCCCCTGTTGATATATAGCGTTCTCATAACTGGCAGTAAGTTGTTGCATATCGGCCGATTTGTAAAGTGTATCGATATGGAGAGCGTATTCTCGGAATGTTTGACTTTCACCCCGTGGTATGCCAATTCTCGCAAATTGTTTTAAAAGTGCACCGTAAGCTTTTTGATAAACAGCATCATCTTTTCGGTATCTATAGAAATGAATAATAAGAAATGTCATCCATTTCATTCTAGTGATAAAGAGAATGTATCCCACAATACTAATTAGTATCGTAGAGAGGAATACGTACCACCAAGAAAAACTAGTTTTAGAATTTGTGACCTTTTTAGTAGAAGCTTCTTCTGTATGTTCTATTAAACTTTTAAGTTTTGCTTCATTATTTCGTTGGTGTATTTGCTCGTTATTAGAATTATTTGCTTCGCTATTTTGTGAAATAGGAGCAGGCGTATTATTTATAAAATTATAGGGATTGGTAAATCCTTTTGTTGGTTCGAATGGAATCCATCCGTATCCTGGGAAATATACTTCGACCCAAGAGTGTGCGTTATCGTTCGTGATTGTATAAACATCCGCACCTTCTGCAGAGGCAAGTGTATTGTCAAGAGTTCCTTCTGTATAGCCTTTTACCCAGCGAGCAGGAATCCCGGCAGAACGAAGTAGTACAATCATAGACGTCGAAAAATTATTACAGTAGCCGCTTTTTGTATCGAAAAGGAATTGATCTACATAATCTTGGCTTTTGGCAGGAAATAAGACATTCGTTGATTCGTATGTAAAAGAGTTGTCTGTGAAGTAATTTTCAATAGCTAATACTTTATCATATCGGTTGTCTTTATCATTTGTAAGATTGGCAGCCAAGTCTTTTACGCGCTGTGGTAATGACTCGGGAAGTTGTGTGTACTTTGTCATAAAATAAGGATTTGTTTCTTGACCTTCATTTGTTTTTACAGCTTTCAAGTTTTCTATGGAAAACTCAGGGATCTCATATGTTACTTTATACGAATGTAAAGTAGTAGAAGAGTCTCCATTCATTGTATAAATTTTTTCTGAAAACGAGTTAACACTGTATGATACATCAGAAGAAGCCTCAACTGATACTAATCCTGCTGGATAGGTAAGGTGAGGATAACTTTTTAGCATGGTAATTGTTGCCTCAGTCGTTTCCGTTTTTGTATTTTGTTCGTACCAGCTTACGACGTCGTTTTTATTTTTAAAAGAAACCTTTTTCGGATTTTCAGAAATTTCCCAGCCTTTTCCTGTATAAAAATCTTTTGTTTCTACTCGCCAATATTGTTTGTTTTGCGTTCGTGCTGTGAAAACAATTGTAGGATCCGCCTTAAAAGGACCACCTAATCGCGAGTCATCTAAACCATACCCAATTGTAGAAACTTTTTGTTCTTTACTTGCTTCAGATGTGTTGAATTTTAAAAAATCCATTGGGTTTGGCCATTGAGGGCCAAATTTTGGAGCAAAGTATGCGATGGTTGCTAATAATACAATAAATATTGTAAGTGGTCTAAGTAATTTTGAGATTTCCCTAGCATAATTTTGTAAGTGTTCGCGCTCTTTTATTCGTTCTACTTGAAGAAGACTAAGCATAAAAAAGCCGATGACAACAGTACGAATAATAGCGTAGTTTGCAGTGTATAAATGTAAGTTATGAAAAGTTGCGATATAAATAATAGTCAATACAAGAAATAAAAACCCACGTTTTTTATGAATAATCCAAAATGAAGTGAAAGAACTCAAAAACCAAAATGAGAGAAAAAATAAAACCGTCGGAAAAACTGGAGAAATATCTAGTAAATTCCCTTGGAAAAATAGGGAGGAATTTCGAGACATATCAGAAAAGAGTGTTGTTAGCCAAGATGGATTTATAAAAGCATTTTTATAATATAGGGAATGAATGATAAATAGGACTGTGACAATTTTTATTGGAATCTGCCACCTCGTTTGAAAAAAAGAGAGAGCGAAGCAAATTCCTATAAATGTTACGAAAATATCTAATCTACCTACATTTGTAATACCTATAAGAGGTCTTATCCATTCTAGTAAAAGAAGAAATACACATGCATGCATGCATGAAGAATTTGTTCGTATCCCACTTGTATTTTGCTTGTAATGTTATCATTTGCTCACCTGTTATGAAGTGACCTTTGTCAATAGTTTTTCACCCATAATATTTTTCTTGATGGCATACAAAAGCTTCAGAAATAAGATCTATCGACAGTTAACCACTCTGTTATTCGTGGATTGGTTACCTCAGGTTAATGGTTCGTCGTTAGGCTCTTATAATCTCACTGCGTGGATCACACCTTTTCAAATTCTAATAAATAGCTTGTTTATCAGAATTTCAGCCATGCCAGAAGAGGTGAGTCATAGATAGCCAGACCTGTAATTCACTATCTCTGAAGCTCATCTATGCCATCAATTGATACCTTTGATTTCTAACTATGAATCAATCAACTTCATATCCTTCCCTCTTTATTTTCGGTGAATTTTACCTGTTTCTAATCCCCATATAAAACACCCCAGTTCTCTTGCGATAGCTGTAACGGCAACATTTCTAGGCTTCCCTTGATATATCATGCGATAATATTTTCTTTGTAACCTTTCTACAGCCTGATCCGCATAAGCAATCACTTCGCTTCGTTGCCCTTTTTGTCTTGCTTTCACTCGCTTCGATTTTAATCCGATTGCTCCTTTTACCAACGCATTTGCACATTCTACAAGAGTAGACCTAACGGTCGAATTTCCTTGTTTTGTAATCGAACGTCGACTGATTTTCTCTCCACTTGAGCTTTCGCTTGGCGTCAATCCTACATAAGCCATAAATGCTTTAGCCGTGGGAAAACGAGTGAAGTCTGCAATTTCCACATGAACAGTCATTGCCGATGTTGTATCTATACCTTTTAAGCATCTTAACTTTGCGATTGGTTCTTCGTACCTTTCACGATGAGATAATTCTTCTAATCTCAAACTGAACCGCTCAATTTTATCGACTAGAACATCATACTGTAATAGGTATTCGCCTAACGTTTCTTTGAATAATCCTTGTAGATCAAGATTCTTTAACCATTTCATATAAGCGATTGTCCAGCTTGATTTCCCTTCATACACATAGCCATGTCTTAAAAGGAATGCTTTTATCTGTTGTTTTATTTTTTTCAAAGATGTTTTAAAATCACCTAACATGCGGATATACTCTTTCACGGCAACATCCTCTTCTTCTGGAACATATACTTCTTTATAGGTGCCATTTGCTAAATTAAGAGCAATCATTTTGGCATCGAATTTATCATTTTTCACCATTTTGTTTTTTGATGAACTGTACATTGTTGTGGGAGCTAAAATATCACAATCAATTCCATTTTGTTCAAGAAGATTATGAAGTGAATACCCTAAACAACCAGCCTCATATCCAGCTTTAATTTTTATATCTTCACCATATTTTGTTTTCAGTTTCTCAACGAATTTTTTTACGAGAGATACATTTGAAGCACATCGTGCTTCTCTTACAATTTCCCCAGTTGTTCCGTGTAGTGCACATAAGCTAAAACTTTCCTTGTGGACATCCATCCCAATATATATTATATTTTCCATAGTGGCCTCCTATTATCATAGGGTATAACCCCATTCATAATGTTTTCATTCATTATTATGGGTTAAAATCCCTGACTTGATAATCTAGGAGGTCACTTCATATTATCTCAAAAAACACGTTTGTATACCGGTTTTCATAAACCGTGTTTACAAATATTTGTCGTTTTTTTAGAGTTTCTAATATACTGAGTTCTCGGTGTGAAAGTTGATTCGCTTTTTCTTTCACGACAAAAATCATACATTTTCTATTTCTTATAGCAGCACAATCAGCCGCCTTTTGAATATCGGGAGAAAGATTATTTGTCACGAGTATAACCGTGACGGGCTCATAAATTTTTCTTAGTTCTATTTCTACACTCTGGGAGAGCGGGAATACACTGTCTGCTTGTACTTTTGCTAAATGACAAAGGATTTGTTGTAACTGCGTATCTCCATTATCTAAAGGGAAAATAGTTTGTTCTTTTCCGATAGACACGAATGATGCTGGTGAATTTTGTTTCAAGACAGCCCTTACGATAGAGGCAGTAAATGTGACGACTGATTCGAATAGAGGAGACTCGGTTCTGTCTATGAATATCATGATATTATGGCTGCGCTGTTGTTCAAACTCTTTTGTCATAATATTGTTTGTTCGTGCAGTTGCTTTCCAATCAATCCATGAAAAGCGATCTCCAGGTTTATAGTCTCTGACACCGACAGAGATTGTAGAGTCTTTTGCAGAATTTATATTTGCTGAAAGCGCTCCTTGTTCGAAATGATTTTCCAATTGTCGATACGCTATATCTACATACTGGGGATAGACTAAAAATGTATCTGGAACTGAAAAAGTTACTTCTTTCTCCATCATGCCGAATAAATCGCCAGTTTTGACACGAACGCTTGAAAAAGTGTGCTCGCCTCTAGGGATTGTGTCAATAACATATTGAAACGAAATATTTCGTTTCAATCCTGGGAAGAGTACTACCTTATTCATCTTTGTTTGTTTACAACTTATAAATTGTGGTGGCAGTTCATCTTCTATAACTAAATAAAGTAAGGGAAAAGGAAATTTTCTTTTTATTGTAATCGTGCTTACAAATTGTTCTCCTACTACATATCCATTTTGGTTTGTTGTTCGTTTTACTTCAGCGTCCCGTAAAGCGTAGAAGGGGAGTAGTAGTGAATAAAGAGCAATGGGAATTGTGCTGTAAAATAAAAACCAACTTACAAACCCTCCTT
Organism: Bacillus sp. FSL K6-0268; assembly: GCF_038005425.1. Taxonomy (NCBI): domain Bacteria; kingdom Bacillati; phylum Bacillota; class Bacilli; order Caryophanales; family Bacillaceae; genus Bacillus; species Bacillus sp. FSL K6-0268. The sequence goes on along the minus strand of NZ_JBBOTF010000001.1, from coordinate 1,242,531 downwards.
GAAACATAGCGTACACAAATGTTAAGACTAGGCATAAAGGGAGTAGCAATAACTTCATAACGTGATATAGCGCTCGCAGCATTTGTTTCATCAAGGGTTCATCGTCCTTTGAGTCGGCACGGTAGTTCGTGCAACGATTTTTGCGATAACTTGTTCTCCTGTTATCCCTTCAAATTTTGCTTCCATTTTTAGAATGATCCTATGCGCTAAAACGTAAGGAGCTAAAAATTTAACATCGTCTGGAATAACATAATTTCTGCCATGGATAAATGCATAAGCTTGTGAAGCTTTCATTAAAGCAATTGAGCCACGTGGACTTGCTCCTAGCTGTATAGAGCTATACGTACGAGTCTGATTAACAAGCTTTACAATGTAATGCTTAATTGCTTTGTCCATACTTACTACCCGTACGCTTTGTTGTAAATAAAGTAATTCTTCTATTGTAGTAATGGCCTGTAATTGAGAGAGTGGATTTGTTTTTTCCATCCGGTTTAAAATTTCAAATTCTTCTTCTGGTGTAGGATATCCCATTTTTAGTTTCAATAAGAAACGATCGAGCTGAGCTTCTGGTAGAGAATATGTTCCTTCATATTCGACCGGATTTTGTGTAGCCATGACAAAGAACGGCTTTGGTAAAGGCCTTGTAATGCCATCTATTGTAATATTGCCTTCTTCCATACATTCAAGTAAAGCAGATTGTGTCTTAGGAGATGTACGATTAATTTCATCAGCAAGTACAAAATTCCCCATAATTGGTCCAGGCTTGAACTCAAATTGGAGCTCTTTCGGATTATAAATAGAAACTCCTGTTACATCTGATGGCAGTAAATCAGGTGTAAATTGAATTCGCTTGTAATCCGCATCAATGGATTTAGAAAGAGCACGTACTAGCATTGTTTTGCCGACACCAGGAACATCTTCTAATAGCACATGACCTTCAGCTAAGAGAGCTGTCAAAGCTAAGATTGTTTCTTTTCGTTTTCCGACCATTATTTTTTCAATATTATTGATTATTTTTTCTACAGTGGGATGTAATGAATCAAGCTGGGGCATCGTAATCCTCCTAATTTTATTATCGTTTTCTAATCTATTTAGTGGACAAATTTATAATTATATTTGCAGGTAGTAAAAATTTTGTCATTAATTCTAAGAATATTCAGAATATTTATTTCGATTACATCTAGTATAATTGTTTCCGTAACTAAGGGCAATACAGTAAATAATGATTTGTAGTTTTATGTAAAATATGTCTGGATATAAAATAGTATTGTTAAAGAAAAAATTCCTTATATACAATTTCTAAACTCTTTCTTATGGCAGTTTTGAAATAATATCAAAACTCTTTTTTATATATTTATAAAGAAAAACGTAGGAATTTCTCCTGCGTTTTTCTTTTGCAAAATAGTCGATACCTCAAAATACCATTCTCCTAATAATCACGATTAATCATAACCCTTCAAAACGGAATAAAAGATTTTCTCACAAACTTATTTTCTACTGAATTTTTGACAATCTCTTGAACTGTGCGAAATGTCACATCTGTATTTTACAACCTCTCTTATAGTAAGGGTATGTAAGAGAGACGTATTAAAGGAGTGAACAGTATGAAGAAGAAACCTTCAGCACTAATGAGACGTTTAAAATATTTTTCACCAATAGATCGTTATAACGATAATCATACTCAAGAAACATATGAAGATCGTGAATGGGAGAATGTGTACAGAAAGCGTTGGCAGCATGATAAAGTAATTCGTTCTACACATGGTGTGAACTGTACTGGTTCATGTAGCTGGAATATATATGTGAAAGATGGAATCGTAACTTGGGAAGGACAGGAGCTTAACTATCCAACTACAGGTCCAGATATGCCTGATTTTGAACCACGAGGATGTCCGCGTGGAGCGAGTTTTTCTTGGTATATTTATAGTCCACTTCGTGTGAAATATCCGTATGTACGTGGTGTTCTTTGGAGTATGTGGCAAGAGGAATTACAAAATAACAAGTCACCACTAGATGCTTGGAAAAGCATTGTGGAAAACCCTGAAAAAGCACGCAAGTATAAGCAGGCACGTGGTAAAGGGGGATTCATTCGTGCGAATTGGGATGAAGTGTTACAACTTGTTTCTGCTTCATTACTCTACACAGTAATGAAATACGGTCCAGACCGAAATGTTGGTTTTTCACCAATTCCAGCTATGTCGATGTTAAGTCATGCTGCTGGTAGTCGTTTTATGCAACTTATGGGCGGGCCAATGCTTAGTTTCTATGATTGGTACGCAGATTTACCACCAGCTTCTCCTCAAATTTGGGGCGATCAAACAGATGTACCAGAAAGTAGTGACTGGTATAACTCTGGTTACATTATGACATGGGGTTCAAATGTACCGATGACGAGAACACCAGATGCTCACTTTTTAGCAGAGGTTCGATATAAAGGAACGAAAGTCGTTTCTGTCAGTCCTGACTTCGCTGAATCTACAAAGTTTGCCGATGATTGGATTAGTGTAAAACAAGGTACAGATGGTGCACTTGCGATGGCAATGGGGCATGTGATCTTACAAGAGTTTTACGTAGATAATCAAGTGGAATATTTCACAAAGTATGCGAAGCAATATACTGATTTTCCTTTCTTTGTCACATTGAAACAAAAAGGAGATCAATTCGTTGCTGATCGTTTCTTAAACGCTTCTGATATTGGACGCGAAACGAAGTTAGGAGAATGGAAGCCTGTTCTTTGGAACGAGAATACGAATGATTTTGCAACACCTCAAGGCACAATGGGCTCACGTTGGGATAACGAAAAGAAATGGAACTTGCGTTTAGAAGATGAAGAAACAGGTGAAAAGATTGACCCACGTCTTTCTTTACTTGGAATGGAAGAATCGATTGGAACTGTACAAATTCCGTACTTCTCTGATGATGGAAACAAAGTATTAGAACGTACAATTCCAGTGAAAAAGGTTATGACAGAAGAAGGCGAAGTGTTCGTTACAACTGTATACGACTTAACGTTAGCAAATTACGGCGTGAACCGAGGGCTTGGCGGACAAGAGCCGAAAGACTTCAATGATGATGTACCGTTTACACCTGCATGGCAAGAGAAAATGACAGGAGTGAAACGAGAACTAATTATTCAAATCGCTCGTGAGTTCGCACAAAATGCCGTTGATACAAATGGTCGCTCGATGATTATTGTTGGAGCTGGTATTAACCATTGGTTTAATTCTGATACGATTTATCGCGCAGTTTTAAATCTTGTTCTTCTAGTTGGAGCACAAGGAGTAAACGGCGGGGGATGGGCGCATTATGTTGGGCAAGAAAAATTACGACCAGCAGAAGGATGGCAAACAATCGCGATGGCAAAAGATTGGCAAGGGCCACCGAAATTACAAAATGGTACATCTTTCTTCTATTTCGTAACAGATCAATGGCGCTATGAAGATACACCGGTTGGACATCTAGCATCACCAGTAGAAGGCAACTCTCGTTATCAACATCACGGTGATTACAACGTATTAGCGGCACGACTTGGCTGGCTACCTTCGTATCCGACATTCGAGAAAAATGGGATTGAATTATATAAAGAAGCTGTTGCTGCTGGTGCAACAACGCAAGAAGAAATCGGAAAATATGTTGCACAAAGATTAAAAGAAAAAGAACTAAAATTTGCGATTGAAGATCCAGATAACAAAAACAACTTCCCGCGCAACTTATTCGTATGGCGTGCGAACTTAATTTCAAGTTCTGGTAAAGGACACGAATATTTCTTAAAACATTTATTAGGTACAACAAACGGGTTAATGAATGACGATAGTGATTCATTACGACCAGAAGAAATTAAATGGCATGAAGAAGCACCAGAAGGGAAGTTAGATTTACTCATTAACTTAGATTTCCGTATGGCTGGAACAGCGCTTTATTCTGATATCGTCTTACCTGCTTCAACTTGGTACGAAAAACATGATTTAAGTAGTACAGATATGCATCCATTTGTGCATCCATTTAATCCAGCAATCGGTTCACCGTGGGAAGCGCGCTCTGACTGGGATATTTTCACTTCACTTTCTAAAGCTGTGTCAGATTTAGCGAAGAAAATTGATCTTGAACCAATGAAAGAAGTTGTTGCAACGCCACTTCTTCACGATACACCGCAAGAATTAGCGCAACCACTTGGCAAGATTAAAGATTGGAGCAAAGGTGAGTGTGAGCCAATACCAGGTAAAACAATGCCACAAATTCATGTTGTTGAAAGAGATTATAAAACAATTTATGACAAAATGACTTCGTTAGGACCAAATGCGGGAAAACAACCGATTGGTACGAAAGGGATTTCTTGGTCCGCAGAAAAAGAGTATGAGCAATTAAAGAGTCGATTAGGAGTTGTTCGAACGGATTCTATTGCAAAAGGTTGCCCAGACATAAAAGAAGCAATCAATGCTGCTGAAGCGGTATTAACACTTTCTTCTACAACAAATGGTCATATGGCTGTAAAAGCATGGGAAGCACTTGAAAAACAAACGGATTTAAAATTACGTGATTTAGCAGAAGAACGTGAAGAAGAATGCTTCACATTTGAACAAATTACAGCGCAGCCAAAAACAGTAATTACTTCTCCGGCCTTTACAGGTTCTGAAAAAGGTGGACGTCGTTACTCACCGTTTACAACAAATGTGGAACGCCTCATCCCTTGGAGAACAATCACTGGACGACAATCTTTCTACTTAGATCATGACATGATGAAAGAATTTGGTGAAACGATGGCAACGTTTAAACCGATTCTGCAACATAAACCGTTCCGTAAATCACGACCTGAAGTAGAAGGAAAAGAGATTACGTTAAATTATTTAACGCCGCATAATAAGTGGTCCATTCATAGTATGTATTTCGATTCATTACCGATGTTAACGCTGTTTAGAGGTGGTCCAACTGTTTGGATGAATAAAGAGGATGCTGAAGAATCTGGTGTAGCAGATAATGATTGGATTGAGTGCTTTAATCGTAACGGTGTTGTTGTAGCCCGTGCTGTTGTAACGCATCGTATACCGAGAGGAATGGCGTTTATGCACCATGCACAAGATCGTCACATTAACGTACCTGGTACGAAATTAACAAGTAACCGCGGGGGAACGCATAATAGTCCAACTCGAATTCACGTAAAACCGACACATATGATTGGTGGATATGGTCAATTAAGTTATGGATTTAACTATTACGGCCCGACTGGGAACCAGCGTGACTTAAACGTTGTAATTCGCAAACTGAAGGAGGTAGATTGGCTTGAAGATTAAAGCACAAGTCGGAATGATAATGAATCTAGATAAATGCATCGGCTGCCATACTTGTAGCGTAACGTGCAAAAACACCTGGACAAATCGTCCAGGTGCTGAATATATGTACTTCAATAACGTAGAAACGAAGCCTGGAATTGGTTATCCGAAACAATGGGAAGATCAGGAGAAATATAAAGGCGGTTGGGAATTGAAAAATGGTGAAATTCAGCTGAAATCTGGTTCGAAAATGAAACGTCTTATGAACATTTTCCACAATCCAGATCAACCAACAATTGATGATTATTTTGAACCTTGGAATTATGATTATGAAACGTTAACAAATAGTCCGCAACGTAAGCATCAACCAGTTGCTCGTCCGAAATCAGCAATTACAGGCGAATTTATCGACAAAATTGAATGGGGTCCAAACTGGGAAGATGATTTAGCAGGCGGACATATAACAGGATTGCAAGATCCGAACGTAAAGAAAATGGAAGAAGAAATTAAAACAGATTTTGAAAACGTCTTTATGATGTATTTACCACGCATATGCGAACATTGTATGAATCCCTCGTGCGTATCATCTTGTCCATCTGGTGCGATGTATAAACGTGAAGAAGATGGGATTGTTCTTGTCGATCAAAATGCATGTCGCGCATGGAGATTCTGCGTATCATCTTGTCCATATAAAAAAGTGTATTTTAACTGGCAAACGAATAAAGCTGAAAAATGTACAATGTGTTTCCCACGTATTGAAGCGGGTATGCCAACGATTTGTTCGGAAACATGTGTAGGACGTATTCGGTATATTGGGGTAATGCTATATGACGCTGACAAAGTAAAAGAAGCAGCTTCTGTTGAAGACGAAAAAGATTTATATGAATCTCAGCTTACTGTTTTTCTAGATCCAAATGATCCAGAAGTGGCAGCTGAAGCGAAAAAACAAGGAATTCCTGAAGAATGGATTAAAGCGGCGCAACAATCGCCAATTTATAAAATGATTATCGATTGGAAAATTGCTCTACCTCTTCACCCAGAGTATCGTACAATGCCAATGGTTTGGTATATCCCGCCGCTTAGCCCGATTATGAATATGGTGGAGGGAAAAGGTAGTAACTGGCAAGCAGAAGAGATTTTCCCTGCTATTGATAATATGCGTATTCCAATTCAATATTTAGCGAATTTACTCACTGCGGGGGATGAATCACACATTCGTCTTACATTGAAGAAAATGGCTGTTATGCGAACGCATATGAGAGCACTTCAAATTAATAAAGAGCCAAATGAAGCTGTATTAAAAGAACTTGGTTTAACGAAACAGGATGTAGAAGATATGTATCGTCTTCTTGCTATCGCGAAATATAAAGATCGCTTCGTTATTCCGACATCTCACCGTGAACAAGTGGCAGATTTATATAGCGAACAAGGAAGCTGTGGTTTATCATTCACAGGTGGTCCAGGCTCTTGTATGACAATTTCTTAAATAAAGGGGGCAGAAAATTATGAAACAAAGTTTACAAACAGCTTTTTCTTGTTCTTCTTTTCTTCTCTCCTATCCTGAACTAGGGTGGAGAGAAGCTTTAACTGAATTGCAAGAAGAGGTTGAAACAATAGAACAAGAAGACGTTAAAGCGTCACTTACAGGCTTTATAAAGCAAGCGCTAGATAAAACGAATGATCAATTCATTGATAGTTACGTATATACATTCGATTTTGGGAAGAAAACAAATATGTATCTTACTTATATGAACACTGGTGAACAAAGAGAAAGAGGTATTGAATTACTAGAGTTAAAACAACATTATAAAAAATCAGGTTTTAGCGTAACAGATAAAGAACTACCTGACTATTTACCACTTTTACTTGAGTTTTTTGCAAATGCAAATGAGCAAGACAGTGAACCAATTATGAGTAAATACACGGAAAATATACAAGCATTACATGTTCAATTAAAAGAAGCGGGTAGTATGTATGAACCAATTCTTGCGTCTGTGCTACTCGCTATCGAAACATGGGGTGTACAGACAAATTAGAAAGGAGCGTTGTCAAAATGATGGATCAATTTCTTTGGGTATTGTTTCCCTATATCATTTTTGCGATCTTTATCGGTGGACATATTTTTAGATACAACTATGATCAATTTGGATGGACATCAAAATCTAGTGAACTATTAGAAAAGAAGATGCTCCGGGTCGGAAGTCTATTATTCCACTTTGGGATCATGTTCGTAATTGGCGGCCATGTTATGGGGATTTTAATTCCAGAAGCTGTATATCGTTCAATAGGTATTTCTGAGCATATGTATCATGTAGTAGCAATTAGTTTTGGGCTTCCGGCAGGTATTGCTTCTATTATCGGTTTAATTATATTAACGTACCGCCGTGTAACAGTAAAGCGTATCATTGCAACGAGTACAAAGGGAGATTATATTGCGCTTATTTTATTACTTATCGTAATGCTAGCAGGACTTTCTTCAACATTTTTAAATATAGATTCAAAAGGATTTGATTATCGTACAACGATTGGCCCTTGGTTCCGAAGTCTCTTTATTCTCCAACCGAAAGTTGAATATATGATGGAAGTACCAGTATGGTTTAAAATTCATATTCTTGCAGGAATGGGTTTATTCGCAGTATGGCCATTTACAAGACTTGTACATGTATTTAGTGCCCCAATTAAATATGTAAGCCGTAGTTATGTAATTTACAGAAGACGTATTCCTAATGAGTTGAAAAAATAATACTGCTGTAAACGGATAGGAGCTAATGGTTAAAACGAAACGAGGTCTAATATGGAAGGCCTCGTTTTTGTTTATATAGGGAATAACCGTTAATAAGTAGCTTAAATTGAAAAAAGATTAGCATCTAAATAAGATGCTAATCAATGCTACAAACAGAGGCAGAGCAATCTTCACAAGCAATTTCACATTTTAAAAATTGTAAATCGTGGATTGTAATCTTTCCTTTATGAATAGAAATTGTACCTTGCTTTTTTAATTCATTTAACATTCGATTTACACTTTCACGTGAAGTTGCACAGAAATTAGCAAGTTCTTGATTCGTTAATGGTAAATCGATGAGAATCCCATTTTCTTTTAATACACCGTAACTATTTGTCATTCGTATAAGAGTAGAATACAGGGCACCTTTTTTGCCGTGTAATACTAAATCTCGGAACTTCGTTTGCATTCTTCTTAAATGTTCACTAATCCATTTCATAAATTCAAATACAAGTGCGGGTTTTTGGAGCAATGCTTTTTCTAAGGTTTCACGCTTTATAACCCCTACTTCAACATCTTCAAGGCATTTTGAATTTAATAAATACTTCGCATTGTCCGTGAATAATGTTAATTCTCCAATAATGTCGTATGCCGAACAAATACGGAGTGTTAATTCTTGCCCGTCAGCACTTAATTTACTAATTTGTACTTTTCCTGAGTGGATGATATAGAGCTCTGTTGCCTCCATACCTTCTTGAAAAATAAAACTACCTTTTTTAATTTGCATTTTATATTCAACAGATGCAAGTAATTCTTTTAAATCTTGAGATAATGTCATACTGTTTGCCACAGTGATCACCTTTCTTCTTATAAGCAATACATTTCCTATTTTGAGTGTAAGTATGATGAAAATGCAAGAGCTATTTTAAAAATACATTGAAATTTCAATGACCGTAAGGGGGAAGTGATTTTCAATTTTTAGTTTGAAAAATTCAATAGACAAAGTGGATGAGATTAAAGATGTGAACAAAATTCGAACGGATTTGTGAAGAATTTTTGAATGGGGAAAGTAATGTGAGAAAAGTCACATTGAATATGTAGCTTCTTTTTTATAATGAAGGCAAATAAAAAAATGAAAGCTTACTAAGGATTACAGCAGAAAAGAAGGGATATAGATGCACGAGAACATGAAAGATTCTTTAGAACGGCCACTTCAAGATTTACGTATTTCAGTTATTGATCGTTGTAATTTTAGGTGTACATACTGTATGCCTGCTGAAGTGTTCGGACCTGATTACGCTTTTTTACAGGAAGAGCTTTTATTAACGTTTGATGAAATAGAAAGATTAGCGAGATTATTTATAAGTCTGGGAGTCAATAAAATTAGGCTTACTGGCGGTGAACCGTTATTGCGTAAAGACTTACCGATGTTAATTGCAAGACTTGCAAAGCTAGAAGGCTTAAAAGATATTGGACTCACAACAAACGGTATTCATTTAGCAAAACAAGCAAAGGCGTTAAAAGAAGCGGGATTAAAACGTGTAAATATTAGTTTAGATGCGATAGAGGATTATGTCTTCAAAAAAATTAATGGACGAAATGTAAATACAAAACCTGTACTGAAAGGAATTGAAGCAGCAAAGGCTGCTGGATTAGAAGTAAAGGTAAATATGGTCGTAAAAAAAGGAATGAATGATAGTCAAATTCTTCGTATGGCTCGTTATTTTAAAGAACAAGACATTCAGCTCCGTTTTATAGAGTTTATGGATGTGGGCAGTACAAACGACTGGAACTTTGAACAAGTTATTACGAAGGAACAATTAATAGAGAAGATTAATCGCGTATATCCAGTTGAGCCCGCTCAGCCTCGTTACTTTGGAGAAGTTGCGAAATTGTATCGATATGTAGGGAGCGATGCAGAAGTTGGGTTTATTACTTCAGTATCTGAGTCATTTTGTTCTTCTTGTACGAGAGCTCGTATCTCGGCAGACGGCAAGTTTTTCACGTGTCTATTTGGAACGAAAGGAACGGATTTGCGAACGCTTCTTCGAGGAAATATTTCTGATGCATCACTATTAAAAATTTTACAACATACATGGCGATATAGAACAGATCGATATTCAGATGAAAGAACGGCGGAAAGTACAAATCAACGTCCAAAAGTTGAAATGTCCTACATTGGCGGATAGTGAGAGGAGGATTCCCTATGCAAGAGCGATATGCAAGGCAAATATTGTTTTCTGGAATTGGTGAAATAGGACAAAGAAAAATAAGAGAAAAGCATGTGCTCCTAATTGGTGCAGGTGCATTAGGAGCTGCGAATGCAGAAACACTCGTTAGGATGGGAATTGGGAAATTGACAATCGCTGACCGTGACTACGTGGAATGGAGTAATTTACAGCGGCAACAGTTATACATAGAAGAAGATGCGCAGCAATGCAAACCGAAAGCAATTGCAGCGGCAGAACATGTAAGGAAGATTAATTCTGAAGTAAAAATTGTACCAGTTGTAACGGATGTCACAATGCAAGAAATAGAAGAGTTAACAAAAGAAGTGGATCTCATCATAGATGCGACTGACAATTTCGATACGCGCCTACTTATAAATGACATTTCACAAAAAGAAAATATACCTTGGATATATGGTGGATGCATTGGAAGTTACGGTGTAACGTATACAATTCTTCCTGGGAAAACACCATGTTTTCGCTGTCTAATGGATCATCCTATGGGCGGTGCAACATGCGATACAGCCGGAATCATTCAGCCAGCTGTACAAATGGTCGTTGCTCACCAAGTAACAGAGGCGATGAAAATATTGGTGGATGATTATGAGTCGTTAAGAGGAACGATGTTATCATTTGATATTTGGAACAATCAATATCTTTCATTAAAAGTAAATAGACAGAAAAAAAGTACATGTCCATCTTGTGGGAAATCACGAACGTATCCAAGTCTAGCATTTGAAGCGCAGATGAAAACGGAAGTGCTATGCGGACGGAATACAGTTCAAATCCGTTCAGGAATAAAGAGAGATCTTAATTTAAACGAAATTCAAAAACGATTACAAAAAAGTGTACATGTCCAAAAAACGCCTTACTTACTATCATTTCTAATTGATGAATATCGTTTCGTTTTATTTACAGACGGTAGGGCATTTATTCATGGAACAAATGATGTGAAAATAGCAAAACGATTATACGCAAAATATATAGGATGAACAGAAAGAGCGTTGCCCCTTATTAAAACGAGGTGAAAAAGAATGTTAGAAAAACGTATACCAATTCCGGTGGCAGAAGCAGTGGCACGTGTAATGAAATACGCTCATCAAGGTGAAATAGAAAAGGTTTCTCTTATAGAAAGTTACGGAAGAATTCTTGGAGAAGATGTTATTGCAGATCATGATGTCCCTCACTTTGATCGCTCTCCATACGACGGGTTTGCGATTCGAGCAGAAGATACAAAAGAAGCGAGTAGTAGTAACCCCATTCAGTTTGAAGTGATTGGCGAAATTGGAGCAGGTTTTGTTTTTCCAGAAGAAGTGAAACCATTTCAAACTGTCCGTATTATGACAGGTGCCGCAATTCCAGCCGGATGTAATGCAGTTGTTATGTTAGAGCTAACTGAAGGATTTGAAGAAAGTGAAAAGACTTATATGAAATTGAAACGCTCCTTTATTGCTGGGGATAACATTTCTTTTAAAGGTGAAGATGTAAAACAAAATACCATCCTTGTGAAAAAAGGGACTGTTATTAACCCTGGAGTAGTGGCGCTTCTTTCTACGTTTGGTTATAGTACCGTTTACGTTGTAAAACAGCCGGTTATCGGAATTGTAACGACAGGAAGCGAACTGCTTGAAGTACATGAACAATTAAAGCCAGGGAAGATTCGAAATAGTAACTCCTATATGATAGCTGCTCAAGTTGAACGAGCGGGCGGAGTTGTACAGTATTATGGACAATTCGCTGACGATTTTGAGACGTGTTATAACACTGTGAAAAAAGCGATAAAAGAAGTCGATATTTTAATTACAACTGGTGGCGTTTCGGTAGGAGACTATGACTATTTACCTGCTATTTATGAGGAATTACGAGCTAATGTGCTTTTCAACAAAATAGCGATGCGACCAGGAAGTGTGACAACTGTAGCTGAGCTAGAAGGAAAACTATTATTTGGTCTATCTGGTAATCCTTCAGCTTGTTATGTCGGTTGTGAATTATATGTTCGGCCAGTCATTGGAACATATTTGCATAGAAAAGATTCGCACGTATATCGTACAGAGGCAATATTACAGAAAGACTTTCTGAAAGCAAACCCATTTACTCGTTTTGTACGAGGGAAAGTGGAAATTGTAGATGGAACATTGCAAGCTACACCAGTTGGTTTAGACAAATCTAGTGCAATTTCTTCACTTGCAGGGGCGAATGCATGTATCGTCCTGCCGGGAGGAACGAGAGGATTTAAAGCAGGAATAACTGTCTCGGTACTGTTATTAGAATCAAGCGCCGGAAGTGAGTGGCCGTGGGAAGAACCACTTCGATCATACAAATAATAGAAAAATAGATTGCTAACTTATACAAAGATAAGAGGTGCAAGATGGCACATACGTATTATGAAGTAATTGATACACCTATTTCAATTGAAGAAGTTACAAACAAAGTAATTCGTCGTGAATGTGGCGCAGTTGCGACTTTCATTGGTACTGTTAGAGAATTTACGAAAGGCCGTCGTACGCTATATTTAGAGTATGTAGCATATAAGTCAATGGCGGAGAAACAGCTTAAGAGAATTGGCACCGAAGTAGGAGAGATGTGGCCTGGGACAAATGTCGCCATTACACATCGCATTGGTACATTACAAATTTCTGATCTTGCTGTTGTCGTCGCTGTTTCTACACCACACCGGAAAGCTGCCTATGAGGCGAACGAATATATTATGGAGCGTATAAAACAAATTGTTCCAATATGGAAGAAAGAGTTTTGGAAAGATGGTGAGTCATGGATAGGTGATCAGTTAGAGAAGGTAGCGTATGCAAATGGTGAGCCTGGAAAGGAGATGAGAATATGATTGAAGTACTATTATTTGCACATTTACAAGAAGAAGTAAGTAAGTCAGCATTACACATAGGTTGTGAAAATATTACGGTTGCTGAACTAAAGGAAGTCCTTATTACGAAATACAACGTAGCAATTTCAAGTGAGATAATGGTCGCTATAAATGAAGAGTATGCAAATGAGGATGATATCATTCAAACTGGCGATGTCATAGCAATGATTCCGCCAGTAAGTGGTGGTTGATTCTTTTCAGCCTAATCATGTTAGGACGTGATTAGGCTGGAGGGAATGAATATAACTATGCATACATAGGAGGGAACAGGATGAAAGGTCCTAATTTTCAATTAAGTTTACAAACTTCTAATCTAGTTATCGGTTTTATGGTATGGGTTATTTTATCATCATTAATGCCTTATATTAAAGCGGATATTCCATTAACTGCGGGACAAATTTCTATGGTAACAGCAGTACCGGTTATTTTAGGTTCTGTTCTTCGTATTCCAATTGGCTATTGGACAAATCGTTTCGGAGCAAGAAAATTATTCTTTATTAGTTTTATTCTATTATTATTTCCTGTCTTTTATATTAGTGTTGCCAATTCTATGATGGATTTAATTATTGGTGGATTATTTGTAGGAATTGGTGGAGCTGTATTCTCAGTAGGGGTAACTTCTTTACCAAAATACTTTCCGAAAGAGAGCCACGGTTTTGTAAATGGTATTTACGGTGTCGGTAACGCCGGAACAGCAATCACTTCGTTTTTAGCACCTGTTATCGCAACTTCAGTTGGTTGGAGAACGACAGTACAATGTTATTTAGTTTTACTTGCAGCATTTGCACTTATGAACTTTTTATTAGGTGATCGTAAGGAGAAGAAGGTGAATACACCATTAATGGAACAAATAAAAGGTGTATATAAAAATGAAAAACTTTGGTTTTTATGTATCTTTTACTTTTTAACATTCGGATCATTTGTCGCATTTACAGTATACTTACCAAACTTTTTAGTATCTCACTTCGGATTAGAAAAAGTAGATGCAGGTATGCGGACAGCCGGATTCATTGTACTCGCAACAATTATGCGCCCGATTGGTGGTTGGCTCGGTGATAAGTTTAATCCATTTAAAATATTAATCTTCGTATTTATCGGTTTAACACTTTCAGGTATTATTTTATCATTTATGCCTAGTATGAACGTGTATACATTTGGTTGCCTACTAGTCGCATTTTGTGCAGGGATTGGAAATGGTACAATCTTCAAACTCGTTCCAATGTACTTCTCAGAACAAGCCGGTATTGTAAATGGGCTCGTTTCAGCTTTAGGCGGACTAGGAGGATTCTTCCCGCCACTAATTTTAACATTACTATTCCAATTAACAGGTCATTATGCAATTGGATTTATGGCGTTATCAGAAGTCGCACTTGCTTGTTTAATCATTACAGTATGGATGTATAGCCAAGAGAAATTGTTAGTGATGTTAAAGAATCATTAATAAGGAAAAAGAACCATTCCAAAGTATTTTGGGATGGTTCTTTTAGTAATAGGCTTCAACATGTTTTTATTGCTATCTCAACAAACGCTTGTTTTCTATAAGAATGTGCTTTTAAAATGAAAAACAGAAGGTTGATGGAATTTTATTTTAAAATATAGATGTCAAAAGTTATTTAATTAAAGGGCAGATTAGTTAAGGAAATCTTAAATCTATTCTAAAGATCGAACTCATTTTTAGAATGCAAATATTTAATTGAATCGGGATGTTTAGATGAAAAAAATATAAGTCCACTCAAGATAAACAAGTATCAGGTGTGTTAGGTGACTCAAGCGACAAGTATGGAATTGATGTAAGTATTCTTCGCATAGTAACTGCAGTATCAGATTTTTTTAGGGCAAGATTTTTTGGTAAGGCTAACGGATATTGTGAAAAAAGTACAATTAAACTAAAGAATACAGTTTAGTTCAATAAGATAAAGTTATGAATTTGTATAAATAATCTATAATTTTCTTTATGAGTCATATTTGATATGTTAAAGAAAAGAGAGCGTTTAATCCAACTAAAATATATGTAGAATGAGGTTTTAAATGATTATTTTTATTATATTAGACGTAATATTACCAATATTAATATTGCTGCTAATTGGTGCAATTTTACAAAGGAAGTTCCAATTTAACTTAAAGCATCTATCTACACTTATTACTTATTGCTTGATGCCAGCGGCTGTATTTATGAATATATATGATATTAGTATAGAGACAGGTTTGTTGCTCCAGATAATATACTATTTAATGCTTTATAGTTTGAGTCTGATTATAGTAAGTCATTTCATTTCAAAAACATTAAAGTTAGAAAAAGGAGAAAGTGTAGCTCTAAAAAATAGTATTTCGTTAATGAATTCCGGTAATTATGGATTACCAGTAAGTCAATTGATTTTCAGTCACAATCCAGTGGGGGTTTCCATTCGAATTTTTATTGTGATTTTCCAGAATCTTTTAACTTATTCATATGGGATATATAACTTACTATCAGCAACAAAAACAATCGGAAGTATTATTCAATCATTTCTAAGACTGCCTGTACTTCATGCGCTTGTATTAGGGGTTCTCTTTCAATCTTTTAAAATTCAAATACCTAATTCTATCTTTCTACCTCTTAATCAGCTTGCGAATAGTTTTGTTGCAATAGCAATCATATTGCTAGGAGCGCAATTATCTAACATTAAGCTTAATTTTTTCCATCGAGTCATAACATGGGCTTTAATTGGAAGGTTACTGATAGGACCATTATTAGCACTTGCCATGATCTATCTACTAAACATTGATGGTATTGTTGCACAATCATTATTTATTGCAAGTTCTTTTCCTACTTCAAGAAATACATCAACCATTGCTATGGAGTATCAAATAGAGCCTGAACTACATGCACAAATCGTTTTATTTTCAACACTTTTCAGCATTGTTACAGTAACTGTCGTTATTTATTTGTCATATATTTTGTTTTGAATATACGTGCAAAAACGAATAGATTTGAGGCGGTAAATGATGGACGGAAATCCCATCGATATGAGAAGAAAACAGTCTTAGATATATTGGGTGTCGTTTACAATTGTACCATGTCTGATAATCAAGCAGTTTAATTCAAAAAAAGGAAACGCATTAGGGGTTATTTCGGATGCAAATCTTTAAAGCATCTACATATAGACTTGCGAAAAAAGACACAATTTCGCTTATAATTGACGTTACATGAGCTTAGTTTGATAGCGATGGGGTGGGAGTGTCAAGTAAGAATTTTTTCTTTATTGATTTTATGCGGTTTTTCCGCAAAATTGTAACTAAGGAGGGATTCCAAGTTGAGTAAACAGAATATCAGCACAACAGTTTCAGGAGATATAATTGTTACCCATCTAGTTGGAAATATAAAAACAAATGATGTGTATGAATGGTTTAATGGTTTTGAGCAGGTTTGTCAGCAATTCATTTCTGAAGGGCGGAAATACAAATTGTTGGTGGATAGAAAAGGATACACGCCAAATCATTTTTCTGTTCAAAAAGTATGGAAAGAGAAGTTCTTCAATGAAATCATTTTGAATAACAGTAAGGCAATTGCATTTCTCCTTGAAGAGGGGGAGATAATGGATTATTTACAACAATCTAATACGAAAGAATCTGTGAGATTTTTTGATGATTATGAACAAGCGCTAATTTGGTTGAATGAATATCCAATATAAAACCTGTATTGAAGCAGTTGCTCTCAAGCAACTGCTTTTTTTGTCCGTAATTGTTGCCGCTATTTTTCTTCACAGATTCTTGTCCAATTGTTTGTCTGATCCTAAAAAGCGAAACTAAAGCAAAAGGAATAAACGCCTCTAAAAAACGTTTGTTCAAAGTTAATTACTATTTTAGCTAAGTGATAGATTACATTTTATGAGTACGAGAAAGCTTGTTTATAAGTTTAGGAAATATAGATGTTAGTTCCTGCTTCAAATGCTTCGTAAACGATGGATCTTTACCTGAAGTTGAAATAGTGACAACATATTCATCATGTCGGATGACACCAGGTGTGTGAAACGATGATTTTGTACCATCACTTACGACGTTAACCCACTGGAAATCATGGGCGGCCTGTTTGACCATCATATTTACAGCATGTTGATTTGTAGCTGCATAAATAAGATGAGCATCTTTAATATCATTATTACTAAAAGCTTTTTGCTTCCAAGTAATATAAGGAAGTTCCTTCATTTCCTCGCAAATTTCTGGGCTGATAACGGTGACAAAAGCGCCTGTATCCTTTAATCCGGACGCTTTTCGATATGCGATTTTACCACCACCAACTATAACGACCACTTTTTTATTTAAATTAAACATAAGAGGGTACATGTTATACATATATGCATTCCTCCATTCGTTCTAATAATGTTAACTTCATGTATCTATCAAACTGAAGACAGTTACAAGTTGTAACGTGATCGTATTTTTTTGCATGCAATTTAATTTTTTGAAGTAATAATCCGGTAAAGAGAAGGTACGGCATGACATATACATGGGATGAAGTCGATGTTATAGCCTTGAGCTCAGCAGTAAAAGAGGGAGTTCCTTTCGTTAAAAAGGAGCACGATACTGGCATACTGAGTTTTCGTTCGACGACTGCTCCGATTTGTTGTAATTCATGTAACGGCTGTGGATCACTACTGCCTCTCCCTACGAGTAAAACACTACTACCTTGCATTGGCATAGTTTCACGTATTCTTTTTACTACAAGTTCAACCATATGTGGATGTGTACTAAAAGGTTGTACAACTGAAAATGTTATATGTGGATATTGCTTTTGTATTTTCTCTATCTCAAAAGGAATATCACGTTTATAGTGAGCTGCTGCAAATAATAAAACAGGTACAATCATTATTGCAGTTGCACCCTCTAGTATTGCTTCTGTAACTGCATCCGAAATGGTAGGTGTCGTTAGTTCTAGGAAAGCTATTTTTTGAATCCGTTCGTTACGTTCTTTTATAACAGATTGAATAAAGTGAATGAATTGTTCGTTACCTTTTTGCAAGCGGCTCCCGTGTCCAACATATACAATTCCTTTCATCGTACCACCAAATCTTTCTTCATAATCATGTCTTGTAATTGCTCATCTACATTATGAAAACCGACTTTATTCGCATAGTGTAAAGTTGGAACGTCGGTATACGAGAATGGGAGAGTAAGAATATTGATAAAGCCTAGGCGTTTTATTTCTGCTAGAAACGTATCAATAGAAGCACGACCTTCAAATACAATGCTGTCCCATGAGAATTCAGAAAGCATACGGGAATGAATTTCATCGAAGCGATGATCAATTGTGTACTCATGAGTCAACATATAGGAACCAGCACCAATTTTTTCTTGAATAACAGCAATTCGGTTAATGTTTCGTCCTAAATAAATCGTTGAATTCGAAGAAAATTGCGCAGGTTTACTTAACAATCCATATTGCATAAGCTTTTCTTGAATAGAAAGGTTCATATACTGAAGCTCTGCCTGTAAGGAGCGAATATCTTTATGATATTTACTACATGATTGCACTAAGATGTCTACACTCTCAGCGGAACAAAATACAAGACGATCAACGTTAAAAATCTTATTAATTTGTTCAAAGGTTAATGTGTATTCTTTCTTTTGGAAAATTGGAATTTGATATATTTCTGCACCGGACTCTTGTAACATTTGCTTTATTGCGCTTTTTTTATTTGTTGCAGATGCAAGTAAAACTTTCTTGCCGTGCAATGGTTTACGTTCTTTCCAAGCGATTTGATTCCGTAAAGTAACAACATCACCAACAATTGTCATAGAAGGGTTAGAAATATTTTCGTCTTTGACGATAGAAACAATGGTGGACAGTGTCCCTGTGACTACACGTTGTTTACCAGTTGTACCCCATTCAATGACGGCTACTGGTGTATCTTTTTTCTTTCCTGCTTGTAGTAAGTTTTCACAAATTGTAGGTAAGTTTTTTATACCCATGTAGTAGGCGATCGTGTCGCTATTATAGGATGAATTATATTTTCCATGATCGGTTAAAGGGCCTTTTGCATGCCCAGTTAATAAAGTGATGCTATTACTGTAGTTACGGTGGGTGAGGGGGATACCTGCATAGCTACTAGCGGCGATGCTAGATGTAATACCTGGTACGATTTCATATGGAACGTTCGCTGCTGCTAAAGTTTCTGCTTCTTCACCAACGCGGCCAAAAATAGATGGATCTCCGCCCTTTAATCGGACAACGATTTTTCCTTCTTGTGCGAATTGAAGGAGGTGGGCGTTAATCATTTCTTGTCGCATAATATGATTCTTTGGCATTTTGCCGCAATACATAAGTTCACATGTTTCTTTTGTATAACTAAGAAAGAAAGGGTTTAATAAACGGTCATATAAAACGATATCTGCACGCTTTAAACAATCTATCGCTTTCTTTGTAATAAGCCCTTCATCACCTGGTCCTGCACCAACTAAATATACATATCCGTTCATAATCGCACCTCTTCTATTTTTATGTAAAAGGAAGCCAGAGGAGGCTTCCTTTCGTAAATTACATGTTTATATAAATGTCACCATCAATAACTTCTACTTCGTATGTTTGGATACAGCCGTCATCAGGTTTTTGCACTTCACCTGTTAGTAATGAAATTTTCCAATCATGCAGTGGACAAAAGACGAATTCTCCAGATACAATTCCTTCTGCTAACGGTCCGTTTTTATGAGGACAACGATTTTCTACAGCTCGAATATCTCCATTTGAAAGGCGGAATAGGGCGATAGACATACCATTCATTTGCACCTCTTTACCGATTTGAATAGGAAGGTCTTCCGCACGCATAACTTTTATTTTTTCTTTCGTTTGTATCATATAGATCACAGCTCCTTATTTCACAGTTTCTACTTCATACATCGCTTTTAATGATTTCGTTTCTAGTGCTTGTCCCCATGCTTCTTTATATGTGCCACGAGCTTTTTGGAAACGTTCATTTAACTTAGTGACCATATTTGCATCTTGCAGTATTTCTTTTATGTGATCGAAGCCTAAACGTTCTGTCCAGTAGGCAGTACGCTCTCCATAAATACCAGTTTCACGATAATATTGCATATAAGCTGTAGCGATGCGAAGGACATCATCTTCAGTAGGGACAATCATTACAAAATCAGCTTCGCGTACTTCCGTACCACCATTTCCGCCAATATAAAGTTGGTAGCCATTTTCGACACAAACAACGCCAAAATCTTTCGTCAGTACTTCCGCACAGTTACGCGGACAGCCCGTTACACCCATCTTCATTTTATGAGGTGTATCTACCATTTCTAATGATTGTTCAAGCAACATACCAAGTCCTAATGAATCTTTCGTACCGAAACGGCAGAAGCGAGAACCAACACATGATTTTACATTACGAAGCGATTTTGAATATGCATATCCCGAAGTCATATGTAAGTCAGCCCATACGTTAGGTAAATCTTGCTTCTTAACACCATATAAGCCGATTCGGCTTGCACCTGTAATTTTCACAAGAGGAACATCGTACTTTTTCGCAACTTCAGCAATTTTCATTAAATCATCAGCTGTTGTAACGCCTCCGTACATGCGTGGAATAACAGAGAATGTACCATCGTGCTGGATGTTACCATTCATTCTTTCATTAACGAAACGGGACGATTTATCATCTTCATATTCTTCTGGAATCGCCATACGTAAATAGTAGTTTAAAGCAGGACGACATTTTGAACAGCCTTCTTCATGTATAAAACCAAGAACATTTCGTACTTCTTTTGGAGATTTTAAGCCTTTCTCGTGAATGGCCGCTACGACTTCATCACGGGATAAAGTTGTACATCCACACATACCGGCAGATTGCGCTGAGGCATCAAAAGCATCTCCAAGTGTATGAGATAAAACTTGTTCCACAAGCGGACGGCATTTACCACAAGAACCTGCGGCTTTCGTACAGCCCTTAACTTCTTCAAAAGTCGTTAACTCTTGTTCTAAAATGGCGTGAACGATTGTACCTTTCGTAACACCATTACATCCGCAAATCGTGTCATCCGCACTCATTGTAGCAACGTCAAGTGCACTTTCTTCACCAGCTTTGTGGAGAAGGGAAGCGGCTGTATATTCTTGTATATCCTCTTCTTTCTTTAACATGCTAAAGAGGCGTGTACCGTCAGCTGTGTCACCATATAAAACGATACCGATGACTTTATTGTCACGAATTAATACTTTTTTATAGGAACGTTTACATTCATCAAAGATGGATATTGCTTTCGTTTGGTCATCTTCATAAATTTGGCCAGCAGAGAATAAATCACAACCTGCAACTTTTAATTGCGTACCGACGATACTGCCCGTATATCCATCAGTTTGTAAATTCGTTATATGTTTTGCTAATATCGCACCTTGTTCATAAAGAGGAGCAACAAGTCCATATGCGATACCGTCATGTTCTGCACATTCTCCAACTGCATAAATGGATTCATCATTTGTTAGCATATAGTCATTGACTACAATACCGCGATTTACAATTAAACCAGCATCTTTTGCTATTTGCGTATTTGGGCGTATTCCGACAGCCATTACGATTAAATCACAATCTACAACTTCACCATCTTCAAATTGAATGCCCTCAACATGGTCTGTACCAAGAATTTTTACAGTTTTCTTTTCCATTAGAAATTGCATGCCTTGCGCTTCTAAATCTTCGCGTAATAGAGAAGCTGCTTTGGCATCTAGTTGTTGCTCCATTAAGCTTGGCATTAAATGAACGACATATACGTCCATTCCTAAATCAATAAGACCTCTTGCAGCTTCTAAGCCAAGTAATCCACCACCAATGACAACAGCCTTTTTCTTTTCATTAGCGGTATCAATCATAAATTGTGTATCTTCAATAGTTCGAAATCCTGTTACGCCAGGAAGAGTAGAACCTTCAACGGGCAAAATAAAAGCACTAGAACCTGTTGCGATAATTAGTTTGTCATATGTAAGAGTACGATTTTTTTCTGTGATAATTATTTTTTCTTCTCGGTTAATACTTTGAACCCTTTCATCTGTATACAAAGTTATTTCATTTTCCTCATACCAACTATATTCATTCATAATGATATCTTGCATATTTGTTTTGCCTTGTAAAACATGAGAGAGCATAATGCGATTGTAGTTTGGATGTGGTTCATCTCCAAAAATAGTAATCTCATATGAATCACTATCATGTTTTAATATTTCTTCCATACAACGTATGCCAGCCATACCATTTCCGATCATAACTAAACGTTTTTTCATTTTCGTTTCCCCTTTTTTATGTGAAGTGTTGAACAAAGGATTATATTTCTATTATAGAAAATTTAAAAAGAGGGAGATGTGATATTTATCACATTTTTACAATGATTCACAAATTGTTAAAATTCGGACTTATTCGAGAGGGATGTGTATATTCTTTACCAAATGAAAAAACAGGACATAAGTATTTACACTCATGTCCTGCACTTAATTTACACTCTCGTAATTGCACGTGGAAATAAAATGTTATTTTCTAAATGAATATGCTCAAATAAATCAGACTCTAGTGCTTCAAGGCGTTGATAAACAAGTCGATAAGTGCCGCAAGCTCCTTCTGGAGGAGTAAAGTCATTCGTCACTTTACGAAGCTCTTTAATAATGTTGCCTGCGTGGTTATGTTCATTTTCCAACTCATCTACTACTTTACGTAACTTCACATAGTTTTCTTCAGTTGGATTTTGTTCAAATTCTAAAATTAATGGAAAATCTTCTGTTTCTTCTTTAATTAAATGTTGTTCTAGTTCCATCTTTAGTTCATGAAATAGCTTATGAATTTGAGCTAAATGAGGCTGACTTGCCCCATGAACACGTAATACTTTTGTCACATACGGACTTAATTGTGGCAACTCTTCATTTAAATAGCGATGATGCTTATTTATAACATAATCAATCAATTCGCGATAAGAAGCATTTTTCCAATCAATTTCAGATTCATTTAATCGTTTCATATTATTATAAAGCGTATTTAACTCTGTAAGCACTTCAGTAGCTGATAAATTTCTTTCATGAATTGCATCAATAAGCGGTTTATTGCCACCACAACAAAAATCTATTCTATATGATTTAAAAAGATCACTAGCTTTCGGGAATTGTGTAACGATCTCACCGACAATAGAAGTTTCAGTAAATGTATGTTTCATATGAACGCCTCCATAAAGTTTGAATGTAATTACTAAATTAAGAATAGCGATAAATGAAAATCAATGTGGTGATTGAAATCACTTATTATGTGTCATTTTTGAGAATAATAGTATGAAATTTATTTAAGAACACATCTAAATAAGAGAAAGGGATATTAAATGTAAGGCATTACAGTAAAAAAAGAAGCTTTTACTAAGCTACTTTTTTATTACTATTATTCGCATGCAACTCCATCGCCGTCTCTATCTAGTTTACGACTATATCCTGGTTGATCTTTATATAGAGGAGCTTTCCCCGCAGCTCTAACTGCATCACAATTTTTGTAATATGCACTACTAGTATTTCCTGAGGTAGGTTGTGTTTGAGTTTGCTGTGCTTTTTGCTCTTCTTGTTGCTTACGAGCTTGTTCATCAGCCTGACGTTTTTGCTCTTCTTGTTGCTTACGAGCTTGTTCATCAGCCTGACGTTTTTGTTCTTCTTGTTGCTTACGAGCTTGTTCATCAGCCTGACGTTTTTGTTCTTCTTGTTGTTTACGAGCCTGTTCATCAGCTAGACGTTCTTCATCCTCTTGCTTACGAGCTTGTTCCTCGGCTAGACGTTTTTCATCTTCTTGCTTACGAGCTTGTTCCTCGGCTAGACGTTTTTCATCTTCTTGCTTACGAGCTTGTTCCTCGGCTTGACGCTTCTCATCTTCTTGCTTTTGAGTTTTTTCGTCAGCCTCTTTCTTTTCTAGTTCTTTTTTCTTTTCGCTATCTTTTTGTTCTTCATTGTTAGAGGCAACTTTTGTACTAGTTGCTGTCGTTTTTTCAGAAGAAGGAGCTGAAATACCTAATAGCGCAACAAAAATGACAAATAATACGGCTGTAATAATAAATTGTTTTTTTGCTACACCTGTTTTCTTAATAACAGATAATATTGCAAGTACAAGGAAGAATATAAATAGAATGAAACTTAAAATAGCAAAAAATTCGATGACTGGGTGTTCAGATTTTGTTGTACCAGTCACTATTAATATAATTGAAATCATAAAAAGAATAACGGTAGGACGTCCATATTGTTTTGCTTTTCCATTTTTTTTAAAGAATGAAATGATACATAAGATTAAAAGAATAAAAGCAATAAAAAATAAAGCTGCACCAATATTACTCAAAATCGCCATTTTCATACCTCCATTTGTAAGATTTTTCTTATTGATTATATAGGAACTTATTGGATATTACACGTTTTATATAAATTTAGAAAATTAATATTTTTACTAGACTTATAAACATTTATTTGCATATAAGGGAAAATAGATATATTTACTATTACTTTTTGAAAGAGATTTCATAAATTATAGTATATCGATTGAAAGGAGGAGATTTGAATGGAATTTCAATTGTTGGTAACTTGTATATTACAAGAAGGTAATGCTTACTTTTTAGTAACGAAGGTAGACGATGTTATTACGTTAAAAGTACCGATTACTGCGGGAGTAGCAGGTTTATTTTTAGCTTTAGGTGTACCAAGATGTTCTTAATTTAAATATCTATAATAGAAGAGGAAGGGACATGCCTTTCTCTTCTGTTATTACATAATATAATTATGTAAACTTTAATATCATATTTGTGATAGCACGTTTGAAATGGACATGCATATACTATAATGTTTCATTGGATGTTAGGGGTGGAAGGTAGTTTTAATAAGTGCATCCAGTGATGTTTTTAAGCTATGAAAATAAAAGAGGTGCCATTATATATGAAAAGAAAAACATTTGATATTCCAGTTACATTGCGAAGAGAGTGGTTTTTAATAGAGTTAGCTCATTTAACGAAAAAATATGGAATTGAAATTGCAACTAGCAAAATGGGTGCTGCACCGTTTTTAAGAGATCAAGTTACAGAATCAAAGATAGGGAAAGGGTTACAATACGATAAATATGATGATGAGTATATAATTGAAAATTAAAGGGTAACAACAAAATTAAATTAGTTTATAACAAAATATAAAATAAAGCAGATTCTAAATATAGAATCTGCTTTATTATGAAATACTTCTAGTCAACTAACCTCTTTCTAGTGTTTTTCCTACATATTTCTCTTGCGTTATTCCAAAAGATTCACGAAGAATGCGAGCATAATCTTTAGATTCTATTGGTCGTTTATTTTTGGTGCCTTTAAAGGTTTCTGTGTAATTTTTATTTGTTAACGATATGTGACCATAAGTAGTTAATTTACAAGTGATAGCTCCTTTATTAAAAGGAGATTCTTTATGCTCTACAATCACTTTTTGAATGTTATTCACTTTTTTCTCATCTATTGGATCTAAAGTGAAAGCATAACCTATTTTCCATTCATTTGAAGGTTCAGATTGTAAGAAACTTGTAGATTCTCCGTTAGCTCCTTTTCTCATTTCTAAAATATGCGTACCTTTTCGAGTATTTCGTTTACGAATTCTATATTCTCCTGTTTGAGAGGAGATGGCTTCTCCTTTAAAAGGGACTGGATGTAAAGGGAGATGAGATGCAAAACCTGCATCCACAACATAATCTTTATTCTCATGACTTAATATGATAATGACATGACCATCATCGGGCTTCCATTTATTATCGTAAAGATCATAAACAGTACCGGCTACTTTGTATACTTGAAACCCACAATCAATTAAAAAATAATACAATAAGGAGTTTAATTCATAACAAAGTCCACCTCGTTTTTGAATAAGTAACTTTTCTATTAAGTTATCTTTTGAGATATTTTTAATAGTACCAGCCATAATATCAAGATTTTCATAGGGGAGAATCATTCCCATTTTTAATAAGATTTCATCTAAATCATCAAATGTTATTTCTTTTGCAGGAATTTTTAAGCGTTCAAAAAACTCCTTTTGTAAATTGGTCATCATAAAGTATTCTCCTTTCTTTTTACAGAATTTTCTTCTGCTCACCGATAGGTTAGTACTTCTACAAGGTTAATTCAAGTGCGCGGAAATTATCATAATATATGTTTCTGGAAATATGATTGTTTATTCGGAAATTTCAGTTTGATTTTTAATTGTAGGAAAGCCTTACAATATAGGGTCCTTTAAAATTATTTTGTATTTAATGAAAAGAAAGTACATATCTTTATTATGTTTTTAAATAACTAACTAGTAATAAAATGTTTTTTTACTAAAATTTTTTCAAGATTTGTATGCTTTATATAAACAATAATGATTTAAAAAATATCTGGATGTAGCGAAGTTAACAATTATTGAGAAACTTTTTTGTCGTATTCTATCAAAAGGAAGAGGTAGAAACAAAGAGAATAACGAGAGTTAAGGAAGAGGGTACACAACTAGTAACCTTCTAAAAATAGGGCTAACATCTTTTTAAAATCAAAGATTAGCTATTATTAAGGAAGGGAAAATATAAAATATTATAAAGAACACCTTCTTTCAAAAAAATAGGGGGAGTAATATGAGACTGATGAGAAGATGTGTGGCCTTACTAATTGTATTTTTTATCATGGCTCCAACGATTAGCACAAATGTACAGGCAGAAGTTGTAAAAGAGCTTGGAAAGGGGTTTCCTGACACAGAAGTATTTACACCTGGGGAATGGTTTTTAGGCCAAAAACCTGCTAATTATGATGAGAATAAACCACCAATTCTCTTTGTACAAGGAAGAAATGGTAATGCGGATAGTTGGTATGGAAAGACAGTATATCATGATATAAATGATATGTATGATTATGCTTTGAAAGCAGGCTATCAAACAGTGTTTATACAATTATATGATGCTGCGGGGAAAGGTTCGGCTAGTCAGTGGGATAACGGAAAACTGTTAGCACAAAAACTTGAAGAAATATATAATCATTTCGGTAAAAAAGTTAATATTGTAGCGCATAGTAAAGGTGGTATTGATACACAAGCCGCATTAGTTGAATATGATGCGAATCGATTTGTTGGAAATGTTATTACACTTGCTACACCGCATCACGGCTCAAATTTAGCAGATTTGTCATATAGTTGGTGGGCAGGGTGGCTAGCTTCTATATTAGGTCAAAAAGATGATGGTACGTACTCGTTACAAATAGGTGAAATGGCAAAGTTTCGTTCAACAATAGATAATAACCCAGCAGCTAAATTAAACCGTTACTATACGGCTACTGGGACTAGCTGGGGGCCAACATTTTCTGCATTATCTATGGGCGGGTTATATTTATCATCGTACGGTTCAAATGATGGACTAGTAAATGAATGGAGTGCGAAGCTATCGTACGGTACACATTTATTTACAGATTCCAGATTTGATCATGACAATATAAGAAAAGGATCAGCTGTTTTTACACGAATCGAACCATATTTACGTACGACAAATGTGGAATTACCAGCTTTAGTAGCATCCAGCACTAGTTCAAATGAAAATCTAGAACAATTAAATACAACTTCAAATCAAAATATTTTAGGAGGCGAATTACCACAAAATCAGTGGATAGAGCAAACCGTTACAGTTGATAAAAAAGCGGAAGGAATCGTTTCTGTACTAACTGCTTCTTCTGATGTAGAAGTACAAATGGTATCTCCAAAAGGAAAAATATATGCAAATAAAGATAGCGCTATAACTACTGGTGAAGGCGAATCTTTCTTTAATGGGGCGACAATTAGAACATTTAAGTTTGATAAATTGGAAGTAGGCGAATGGAAAATCAAAATGATGGCGAAGCAGTCGAAAGATGCATATTTAGTTGTAAGCGATTACAAGAATGACGCACCATTTGTTCTTCAAATACCTACAAAAGTTAAAGTAAATAAACCTGAGTATAAACTGAAAAAATCACCAATGGCACCTGAAATGAAAGGGGATCTTTCCATAACAGTAAGAGTCGTTAATAAAGAAGGTAAGTTAGTCTCTGAATTTAATGAATTACAAAATGTTAATACGAATACATTTACAGGTGCTTTGAAAGATATAAAACAACCGGGAGTATATAACGTTACGATGGATATAAAAGGGATGAATAAAGAAGGAAAACCATATAATCGTACGATTGTTAAGTCGGTTTATGTAGAGAAATAAGGAAGAATAAATAAGCATAATATAAAAGTGCAGAAATCTTGTGTTAGAAAGAATTCTGCACTTTTTTTGCGTGATGAGAGATAATAAAAGTCGAAGAAAACTGTTATTCAATAAAAAAAGATGCTGAAATAGCATCTGAATGTGAAGAAATAATATTAACTTAGTTTTGTAACTGTTAATTCAACTGAATTTATACCATTGTCACAAGTTACAATACTTTGACGATTAAAGCCACTATTATTTCTAAGTTGAAGAGTTGAATTAGCTGGCACTGTAACAATCGTTTCGCCAACGAGTTGAAGACATTCGTTATTTGATGAAGTATTCATTTGAATAGCGAAGTCACCTTGACTATTAGCAAGTGGATTGTTATTTAAAAATATAGTTATGACTGGGATATGTGGAAATACAGGATTTAAAGTAGTATTAATACTGGAAATGAACGAAACTCTATAATCACCAGCTTGTCTAAATTGTATAGTAGTAGGGTTTAGTAAGGAAACGCCTCCTGCTAAAGGTCCAACGTGATTAAATGGAAAAGGGTTGCCAAAAGGAACAGTTATAAATTCAGTTTGCCAAAAAGTTCCGTATGCAGGACAGCTTCGTTTATGTGAATGGTCACATGAACATTTTTTATTTGAACTGGAAGAAGATTTGCATGAGCATTTTTTATACGAGTTTGAAGAATGATAGTATGAACCCAATATATTACCTCCTATTCTTAATAAATGTAAAACACATAATAGTTTATGAAAATGAATCACAATTGGCGTGTATGCTTGTACTATAAAAGGAGATAGATTTGGAATATAAAGTGGTCAAATGATGAAATGTAGTATTGGGGTATTACCTTTAACACTTTTTGAAGATGATAAGGTTCAGAATTTGATAGAAAAATGAATGGGATTTCTAAATGGATTGAAGTAACGAGGAAACGTTTATCCCGCTATTTTCCGAGCAGTAAGACTCCCACCTCAAAATTCAGCGAAAGCAAAGAAGTTAGGTGGGGATGAACAAAACCCCCCACTGAGTAAAGTTTCACTTTACTATATTAATTTCGTATGACAAAACAGCAATATTATCTTTTGCTGTATGGATGTTATCGTTTGGTGAAGCTATGATATTTAATCGTATGTATATTAGATTATTTATTTTTTGTTTTTATTTGTGTAGCTGGGCAGGAAGAAGTCAGAAAAAATAGAATAAATGTACATATGAAGCATCGTTTGTTTTTGGTGTGAATAGTAATTAAAGATACGCTAAAATATTTAAAATTGTAACGAAAGAGAGATTAAATAATAGAAGGAGCAACTTACATGGAAAATATATTAAAGGTATCTTCAAAATCAAGCCCAAATTCAGTCGCAGGTGCAATAGCAGGTGTACTAAGAACAAGTGGTAATGTGGAAATTCAAGCGATTGGGGCTGGAGCTATAAATCAAGCGATTAAAGCAATTGCGATTGCAAGAGGGTTCGTCGCTCCAAGTGGTATTGACTTAGCTTTTGTTCCAGCGTTTCAAGAGATTTCTATTAATAATGAAGAGAGAACAGCGATTAAATTAATTGTAGGCCCTAGAAAGAAAAGGTCTTAGTAGAAGAGAGTGTTACTATAAGGGGAAAAGACTAATAGACTTCCCAGGTTAGATACGTTATTTTATGTAACCGATCCTTGGGTGTGGACACGGCATTATACCGGACGCATGTCTGTTAATTTCTCCTTAAATTTAGCAGGTGTTCTAAATACTTAAAAATGCCAAATCCTTTGTGATATAAGGGATTTGGCATTTTTGATGTTTTTAAAAATAAACAACCTTAAAACTGCTCATTTAGAAGATTTAGTTTTAGTAGCGGCCATTGAACGTTTTTATGATAGTTTACCTGATAAATGGAGAGAAATAGTAGCAGACAATATTGATTGTGCTAGTTATGTAGATGGGAAATATGAAGCGCACGTTTTAATGGAAAATGGTATGGAAATAAAAATAGAAATCTTTTATGTGGAAGAAGACAAAGATGAAGAATGGATATATAAAGCTTATAAAGTTTTATTATAGAAATTTCATTTTCATACAAAGACCTGCGGTAGTATGTCAACTGAAAAATAATATATTTTGAAGTTATCAAAGGACAAATTGCTTAAAAAAGACATCACGAAACTAGACCAGCACCGCATGTAAAATACTGGAATTGATTGAAAGGTAGCGATGACAAGTTTTATGTCACACTTTCACACACCTTTCAGGCGTAAAGAGTTGGTGATTACGTAGTAGCGCATCCACCAATCGCACAAATTTTCTTGCGGTTAGAACGAGTGCACGTTTGTGTTGATGTTTTGGTACTTCATTATACTTTTTTGCGTAATATTCTTGGTATTCCAATACATGCTTTCTTACAGAGTTGGCGGCTTCAACTAAGTAATACCGCAAGTAATGATTCCCATTACGAGATAATGAAGTATTTTCAGCGGTGAACCGGCCAGACTGGTATGTACGCCAATATAACCCGGCATATTTTGCGATTTTGGTTTCATCGTCAAATCTTTCGATTTGGCCAATTTCAGCGATAATACCAGCGGCATATATAGGCCCGATTCCAGGAATGGATTCTAATGTTTGCGTTAATCCAGCCATGATCCGCTTAATAGATTTTTCTAGTTCTTTAATTTGTCTTTGATAGGTACGAATGATTTCGATTGATGTTCCTAAAAGAATATCGATTGAGTCTTCTACCACCTTATCTAAACGGTACGACGTGCGAACAGCCTTTTGAATGGTTGATGCGACACATTTCGGGTCACCAAATCGATTTTTACTCTTTTCCTGTAGGAACTCAGCGAGTTCCTCTAAAGGCATGTCAGCTAGCTCTTCTAGACTGAATTTTTCAAGGAACAATTCCATCATGGCGTTACCAAATATAGAAGAATCGACTTCTTGTGAGAACGTATTACATTTATAACTTAGGTGTTGTAGAAAATGTTGTTTCTCCTTTGTCAACATTCTAACGAGTTGATAACGAGCTCTTGTTAATTGCTGTAATGCCACGTATTGACTTTCTTTCACGATGGACATTTGATTTCGCCCAAATCGTAAATAATCAGCGATGACAAAGGCATCAATTTCGTCAGTCTTATTCATGTCTGAATAACTTTTCTTGAAGTTTGCGACTTGTTTTGGATTTAGAAGAAATACCTTTGTGCCAAATCTTTTAAGTCTTCGTCATGATGGAGAAACATGGATGGGTGAAAACTGTAAACAGATGTAGATTCTAAGCCGATTTTTAAAGTTTCAACCTCTTGATTGGTTGTGCACTGTAATAATCGTTCTTTAAGTACCTGTGCACCTGGTAAGTCATTACTGACTGAAAAAGAATCTAGCTTTTCTCCTTCACCATTTAAAAAGCAAACTTTCATATCAAACGAACTTACATCTAGACCAACAAATAATCTCACGTAAGAGACCTCCTTTCGATTTAGAATCATTGCTTGGACGTCTCGAGATATCTCTAGTGTGTACGCCGACCAACAACCTCGTGTATAAGAGCTAGTCCTGAATCGAAAGCCGCCCTAGAGCTACTAACATCTAGGTTCGAGGATCAGGCTGCTCAGCCTGCGAGTAGGGAGCCCCGCGCGTTCACTGAGAAACACTCTTTTCGTGTGGTAAATCCACAGGGGAATACAGAATTGTCCCAAATGATCCTAAGACCATTATCTAGAAATATCTTGAGACGTCCAAGTATTTTCTTTATTACTGGACTCTTATTAGAGAGAAAAACTAAGCCTGAGATAGGGCTTAAATATTAATATACGAGGGGAATTGATATGAATTTTGTAAACTTTGAAACACAAGAGCAATTTAAACAGTTACAAAAAAATAATGTTGTAATTGTGAAATGGAAAAAAAGCGTAAGGCAGTACAAGGAATTAGGAGAAATCACACATCATAATTCTTACACAATTAATCGTATAAATGAATTGATTTTGAAAATAGTTTAGATGTTGTTGGAAATATAGTTAGTATATGTCCGAACTGTCATAGGTTGATTCATTATGGAAGAGACAAAGATAAGAAAAAAGTTTTAGAACTTCTCTTTGAACAAAGAAAAGATTCTTTGAAGAAGTTCGGTATTGAGGTATCTCTCAAAGAGCTATTTGGATACTATGGAATTCTAAAATAAGAATATTCATAGCTATAGTGAAGGTAGAATGTTTCATACTTAAACATAGCTATTATTGTGATGGAAATTTAAATTTCGTCTTTTGAAAGTATCAATAATTTGTATTATTTTTATAGGGTTATATATTTTTCTTTTGCTCTGCTGTATAGCAGAGCTCTTTTTTTGTCGTACAAAAGCCACCTATATATGTGAAGTGCACCCCAATTGTTAGGCTGTGTCTAACAATTGGGGTGCACTTCAGTCCTGTCGGGCGGCTTCTTTTAATTTATATTCACCAATTCATCAAACTTAAACTTAGTATTCAAACCAAAGGCATCTGTACAATATATAGTTTTCGTCATCGGTTCAATATGTAATACATTTATGTACATGTCTTGCACCATTCCATCACGATAGTATGAGATATGTATTTCTTCTTCCTCGTGAAAAGATTGCATTAACGCTCTTTCTATTCGTTCCATAGTATCTTGTGTTAAAAAAGGTTTAGGTACTTTATATTGTTCCTCAAACATTCTATGTATTTCCTCGTATTGCTCCGGTATTGAAGCAAACGGATTCCATTTCACCATACCTCTTCCACGTACTACAGGAAAGCTGTTATATCCCATGATGTAATACCTCACGTTTGTTTTTTTAACTCCACTACAAATATGTGTTCTTTTTTAAGGTTTGAAAAGGGACCATTTTGTTAACATGAATATTCAAAAATAATTTTTTCAAGTTAGAATATTCAAAAACTTATTTATGCAAACAAGCATGTCATGATAACATTTAACAAAAGGGGGTAGAAGTAGATGAGTGTTGACATTATTTCTAAAGAAGAAATCACAAAATTATTAAACGAATGGTATCAAGCTATGATTTCACAACGTGTATTACAGTCTCAGAAAATAAAAGAAGATATTGCAAATAAAATCAATAATATTAAGGAAGACCAAACAATATTAGTCTACTACGCTTTATTGAATGCACGGTATAAACTGCTAATTCGGGATATGGATAGTACAAAAGATATTCTGGACAAAATCGAGCCTTTACCAGAGTCTACAGAAACATTTTTAGAGTACTATCATCATTTATTTAAAGCAATTTACGCTATTAATAAAGCAAACCATAGTGAAGCAAGAATGCAATTTGAAAAAGCTGAAACGTTTTTAGAGTACATGCATGATGAAATTGAAAAAGCTGAATTTAATTATTGGCTTGCAGTCCATTACTATCACGTATTAAAACCGATCCTAGCAGTTCAATTTGCTACAAAGGCGAATGAAGTATTTTCAATTAGTCCAGGGTATGAATTAAAAACTGCAGCATGCTTAAATACTTTAGGAATGGCACACATTCGACTAAATGAATTCGAAAGTGCAGAGGAATATTTACTTTCAGCACTAGGTACCTTCCAAAAATCTAATGATGAACTTCTTATTAAACGAGTTAAGCATAATTTAGGACTTTTATACGCAAGTCAAAACATGCCAGAGTTAGCAATTAAACACTTAGAGGATTCATTAGAAAATAACGCTAAAACTATGTTTCTTTTAGCAAGAGAACATTTTAAGTTAGGTTATAGTCATATCGCTAATGAATATATTGAGAATGGCTATAAGATTAGCGACTTATGTTATCGTCATCATTTCCGAATTTTAAAAGCAGTACATAACTATGTACCGCAAGAAGAATTAGAAAATGTGGTTATAGAAGGTATTTCGTATTTTGAAAAAGAAGAATTATATGATTGGGTAAAAGAATATGCTTCTCTTTTAGGTGAAAGATTCTATGGTTCAGAAAATCACAGAAAAGCAAGCAAGTATTTGCACATCGCTTTAGATGCAGACAAAAAGAGCATAGAAAGAAGGGCGCTAAAATGAAAAAAGCAATCTTATTAATGATGATGTTATCCGCTGTTTTTACTTTTGGTCTTACTAATGTAAAAGACATACCACAAAACGAAGCAATTGAAGTGTTTATGGATCATGGAGAACATATTTAAAACCTAAGGAAGAGGGCGCTTATAGTGTCCTCTTTTTAATATTTATTATTTATATGATGAGGTTGCAGGTACGTCTTTTGGTTATTGTTTGATAAACGTAGGATGTTTCTAAAAATGTGTATACAAAGGTGTATTTTTGTACTGTATATGTTCACGTACTATATAAAAAAGTATGAAAATCTATAAAAATAATTATTTCAATAAAATTTGTTTTAGATATTAAAAAGTGCCAAAACCCTTGTGGTATAAGGGGTTTGGCACTTTTGTGTTTTTTATATTTTATCAAATAAACAACCCTAAAACTGCTCATTCTTCTCCCAAGATTCAACGATATAATGTGCAATCGTCGGATTGAAGCCTTTACCAACTAAAAACATAATCGCAGCAACTTCTGTTAATGCGTGTTCATGTGATGTATGTTTTGCTTCATTTAAACCGTAATCTACCCATGGTTTTACGAAATCTAGTACGGGTTTCTTGAAAGGTAAAAACTGTGTACCGACAACTTGTTGAATTTGTTGTTGTGTTGGTTCTGTAATTGGTCCAGGTGGTAAGATTTGTGGTTGTGTAATGTCTAATGTTGGCCCAGGCGGTAAAATTTGTGGCTGAGTTGGATCTATTGTTGGTGGTTTAGGTGGTGAGACACGTGCGTCGTAGTTTGGTTGATACATTTGTTGTTGGTATTGCGGTTGAGTTGTGTATGGGTTTTGTGGTGTTACATATGGATTTTGCTGATATTGTTGTTCTTGGTTTTGTGGTGCTGCATATGGATTTTGAGGATATTGTTGTTCTTGGTTTTGTGGTGCTGCATATGGATTTTGAGGATATTGTTGTTCTTGGTTTTGTGCTACTGCATATGGATTTTGAGGATATTCATAATTTGGACGTGTGTCATATGGATTTTGTTGAAATTCAGTTTCTTGATTTTGCGTTGTTGCATATGGATTTTCGTCATATTGTTGTTCTTGTTGCTGTAACTCTTGTTCTTCGTATTGTTCTGTGTATCTCTGTTCCTGCTGTTGAGGGTAAAATGGTTGCCTTGGGTAAGGCGGTTGATTATTATAGAACATGTTTATTCCTCCTTCATGATGATGCCTACCACCTAGTGTATGGGCAGACAAGAAAATATGTGATGAAAAAATGCGGGCGTGTTACAATAAGTAACTGGGTGAAGATAAAATGACAAAACAAGAAAAAATCCAAAAAACAATTACTTTTGTAAAACATATTTTAGAAAAAGATGCGAGTGGGCATGATTGGTATCATATTGAGCGTGTACATAAACTGGCGATTTCTTTATCTGAGCAAGAAGGTGGAAATCGTTTTATAATTGAAATGGCAGCATTACTTCACGATGTGGCAGATGAAAAGCTAAATGAAAGTGAAGCAGCAGGAATGAAAAAAGTTTCTGATTGGTTAGAAGAGTTACGTGTTGAAGAAGAGGAAAGTAAACATATTCTTCATATCATCGCCAATATGTCTTATAAAGGTGGCCATGGCGGCACAGTAGAGTCACTTGAAGGGAAAATTGTTCAAGATGCGGATCGTTTAGATGCTCTTGGTGCAATTGGAATTGCTCGTACATTTGCATATGGCGGGGCAAAAGGGAGATTAATGTATGACCCAACTATTCCGCCGCGTGAAGAAATGACGAAAGAAGAGTATAGAAAAAATAATGATCCATCTTTAAATCATTTTTATGAAAAACTTTTGAAATTAAAAGATTTAATGAATACGAATGCAGCAAAACAAGAGGCTGAAATTCGTCATCGTTACATGGAACAGTTTATTGAACAATTTATGAAAGAGTGGAATGCACAAATATGAAAATGTTAACTGTGGAGAACTTATCAAAATCATATGGAGAAAAGCCGTTATTTGATGGATTATCATGTAGTATTACAGAAGGACAACGTGTCGGAATTATTGGTGTAAACGGAACTGGTAAATCGACATTATTAAAAATTATTGCAGGATTAGAAACTCCTGATACAGGTGATATGACGCATTCACGTGGGTATACAATTAGTTATTTATCACAGCAACCAGAGTTTGATGAAAAACTGACAGTATTAGAGCAAGTGTTCCATGGTGATACACCTTTAATTCGTCT
This sequence comes from Bacillus sp. FSL K6-0268, assembly GCF_038005425.1. NCBI lineage: Bacteria > Bacillati > Bacillota > Bacilli > Caryophanales > Bacillaceae > Bacillus > Bacillus sp. FSL K6-0268. Next base: position 1,205,951 of record NZ_JBBOTF010000001.1, on the reverse strand, counting down.
TCTTCGTGATTATGAAAAAGCACTATTAAATATTGAAAAAGATCCAAGTAATGAAAAAGTACAGGAACAATTATTTGCAGTGCAGCAACGTATGGATGCAATGAGTGCATGGGAAGCAAATGCAAATGCGAAATCTCTTCTAACGAAATTAGGAATTACGGACTTCACTGCAATTGTTGGGAACTTATCTGGTGGACAGAAAAAACGTATCGCAATGGCACAATGTTTTATTGAAACACCTGATTTATTAATTTTAGACGAGCCTACGAACCATCTTGACCATGAGACAGTTGAATGGTTAGAAGAATATTTAGCGAGATATACAGGTTCGGTATTACTTGTAACCCATGATCGTTATTTCTTAGATCGTGTGACGAATCGTATTTTTGAATTAGATAATGGTAAATTATATAGCTACGAAGGAAACTATAGTACATTTTTAGAAGCGAAAGCACTTCGCGAAGAGCAAGAATTGGCACAAGAATCGAAACGCCAAAATTTATATCGTCGTGAACTTGCTTGGATTCGTCGTGGTGCAAAAGCCCGTTCTACGAAACAAAAGGCGCGTATTCAGCGTTTTGATGAGCTAAAGGAACAAGAAGGACCAGCTGCAAAACAGTCAGTTGATATTGCACTAAGTGGAAGTCGTCTAGGAAAGAAAGTACTTGAGTTAAAAGATGTAACGAAAAAATTTGGCGATAAGACGGTATTACATAATTTTAATCATATTGTGAAACCAGGTGATCGTATTGGAATTATTGGGGCGAACGGAAGCGGGAAATCTTCTCTATTAAATATGCTTGCAGGTAAGTTATCTCCTGATAGTGGTGAAGTTGAAGTAGGACAAACTGTAAAAGTTGCTTATTATACGCAAGAAAATGAAGAGATGAATTTAAATCAGCGTATGATTGAATACATTAAAGAGATTGCAGAAGTTATTCATACAACAGATGGAAAAGTAATTGGTGCATCTCAAATGTTAGAACGTTTCTTATTCCCGACTCATTCACATGGTACACCGCTTGGTAAACTATCTGGTGGTGAAAGAAGACGTTTATATTTATTACGTATTTTAATGGGAGAACCAAACGTACTTTTACTTGATGAACCTACGAACGATCTAGATACACAAACATTAACAGTACTAGAAGATTATTTAGAAGATTTCCCAGGTGTCGTTTTAACTGTATCGCATGACCGTTACTTCTTAGATAAGGTAGTAGATGAACTGTTCATCTTTACTGGCGGAGGCGAAGTGCGTGAGTTCCTAGGTAGTTATACAGATTATTTAGAAATGGAAAAAACGAGAGAACTTATGGAGAAAGCGGAAGTTCAAAAAGAGAAAAAAGTAGTAGAAGAAGCTCCAAAACAACAACGTAAACGTAAACTTTCATACAATGAGCAGCGTGAATGGGAAACGATTGAAGATACAATTGCCGAACTTGAAGAGAAAATTGAGTCAATTGGGGAAGAACTTGCGAAAGTTGGATCTGACTTCACAAAGGCACAAGAATTATCTGAAGCACAGCAGAAAACAGAAGAAGAGCTAGAAAAAAAGATGGAAAGATGGAGTGAACTATCAGACATCGTTGAAGGATTAAAATAAAAACAAGCTGCATATATTGAAAAGTAAAGAGAAAAACTTTACACTATTGGTAGAACCTATTTTAGGAGGGAAAAAATGAGAACATCTAATCCAATGTTGAAAAAAGAGGCATTCCGTAAAGAGGGAGCAAGCGCTTCTGCGATGACGATTGGCGGAACAGTAGGCAAAACGTTCATTATGCTTATCTTGCTACTTGCAACGTCTGTCTATTCATACATACAAATGATGCAGGGGACGATGAAGATGCCAGTATTAATTGGTGCTTTAATCGTTGCGGCAATCATCGCATTTGCGTCTATGTTTTTCCCGCGTATTTCACCTTTTGGTGCACCAATCTATGCAGCGGTAGAAGGGGTTGTGTTAGGAAGTATTTCAGCAGTTTATACAATGAAATTTGGCGATTCTATCGTTTTAAATGCTGTATTACTAACAATCTCAATTCTATTTGCAATGTTAGTGTTATATGCAACACGCGTAGTAAAAGTAACGGATAAATTCCGTACAGGCGTTATGGCAGCAACACTTGGAATTATGGTTATGTATTTAGTCGTATTCCTACTAAATATGTTTGGTGTAACTGTTCCATACATTCACCAAGGTGGTACAATCGGTATTATTATTAGTGCAGTTGTTATTGTAGTTGCTGCATTAAACTTATTACTAGATTTCGATTTAATCGAAAATGGTGTACGTAGTCAAGCTCCGAAATATATGGAGTGGTACACTGCGATGGGACTAATGCTTACATTAGTATGGTTATACTTAGAAATTCTTCGTTTCGTTTCTTACTTTACGAAAAATGACTAATAAAAAATCCTGCATGAGAAATGCAGGATTTTTTTATTTTTAAAGATAAATTGATTTCATGGTATAATATGGATATTGGTAACTTGAGTTAAGGGGGAATGGAATATGATGAAAGAGAAGAAAGGGATTATGAAAAAGCTATTTTCTAAAAGTTTTTTCATAGAACTAGATGATGCTTTAACGTATCCATCATCAAAAGTCATTACTTCAGCAATAGAGAGATATGCGGCTGAATGCAATGAGAGACTAAAATTTGAGAGTAAAGTTAAACTGATTACGTTCTACTTAGAAAATGTAATGTACCGTGCTGAAATAAAGATGGCTCGCGGAGGATATTACATATCTTGTACTGAAGTGTAATAAATTTTGAAACCATACATGTTTGAACTATGTATGGTTTCTTTTTTTGTTTTGTAGGGTCTAAAATAATACTTTTTACTTACGGATATATCATTTTGTGCTTTTTACTATTCAAATACTTCTCCTTACAATGAAGAAAAATATGTGAGGTGGTATAACTTATGATGAATCGAGTTGTATTAATCGGTAGATTGACAAAGGAGCCAGAATTATACTACACAAAACAAGGCGTCGCTTATGCAAGAATATGTATTGCGGTGAATAGAGGATTTCGAAATAGTTTAGGTGAACAACAAGTCGATTTTATTAATTGTGTCGTTTGGCGAAAATCGGCTGAGAATGTAACTGAATATTGTAAGAAGGGGTCACTTGTTGGGATTACAGGGCGTATTCAGACGAGTAATTACGATGATGAACAAGGCAAGAGAATATATAGAACTGAAGTTGTGATTGAGAGTATTACCTTTTTGGAGAGAAGGCGGGAGGGGGCATCGTAATAAAAGGTGATTTTAAGTAATAGCTTCGGAAAAAATTGTGGAAAGTATTTTAATAAACTTAAAGAGGGGATACCGCCAGCTTTTTTGAAAAAACAAGTAAAGAGTATACAAAATTTTAGAACGTTTTTTGGCTAATCCAGTAACAAACGAGAATCGTAAAACCCATCACAGGATAGGAATGTATAAAAAGATGAATCGAGTGATAGAAAATAAAAAAAGGGATTCCTTCTGAGCGTAAGGAATCCTCCTTTTTGTTGCTACCGATAATGAGACGTTATGTTAACTTTACATGAATATGTTATACAATAGATAAAAAAGAGATGGGGAGAACAATGAGTATAAACTATCCATTTAAACCAAAATCAAATCGTTATTTAGTACCAGGACAATTTTGGACTATTCCTTTAGATAACAGTAAATTTGCATGTGGTAGAGTAATTGAAACAGATCCAAATAGTAGAAGGGGATTTTTAGCAGGTTTGATGGACTGGATCGGAGATAGCCCACCTATGGCTGAAAATTTAAAAGGTTGTAAAACGTTAATACAAATAGATGTTCATATTAAAACCATTCATGAAACAGCATTGGATGGTTTTATAAGTGGCTATCGTTCATTAGAATTAGATGGAATTGAAACAGAGTATTTCACTTCACAAATGGTTCATGATGAGAATTGTATGTTAATGAAAGGATATTCAGTACTTAGACAGGCGACCAAAGAAGAAGCAGATACGTATGATCAGTTCGGTTACGCAGGTTACATGATGATTAAATGTTACGCAGAAGATTTATTAGCAAATAAATAACTTCCAATAACGAAAAATATGTAAATAAGCTATCCATATAGATAGCTTATTTACATATTTTTTTGTTTAGCGTGTTTTTTTCAAAAATAATGGCGATGCCTCAAGAAATGGATAAAAAATAAAAATCATCGGAAACGAAAGCTTTTAAAATCCCGTTCCTAATTTAAAATGTAAAAAGAATGAAATAGTATGGTAGCGGGAAGAAAGTAGTAAAATTAAGCATCCGAGTAGGAGTATAGAGTGATAACATGTTACAATACAGCTAAGAACATGCAATAAAGGAGAGTTTTTTACGTGAAGATTAAAGCAATTGAACCGACGCCAAGTCCAAATACAATGAAAGTTATTTTGAATGAAGTATTACCATCAGGAGCGCGTAATAATTATACAAATGAAAATAAAGAACAAGCACCAATGCAAGTGCAAGAAATTTTGAAAATTGAAGGCATTAAAGGTGTGTATCATGTAGCTGACTTTTTAGCAGTCGAGCGAAATGCAAAGTATGACTGGAAAGTATTATTACAACAAGTTCGTGCTGTTTTTGGCGAAGAAGTAGTGGAAGAAAGTGAAGAACAACAACTGTCTCATTTTGGAGAAGTGAAAGTGTTTGTTCAAATGTTCTTTACAATTCCAATGCAAGTAAAGTTAACAGATGGAACATCGGAAGAACGCGTTGGCTTACCAGAACGTTTCAAAGAATCAATTATGAAAGTACAAATGTCTGCACCAAACGTTGTAAAAGAGCGTAAATGGGTAGAACAAAGTACACGTTACGGTAATTTTGAAGAAATCGGGAAAGAAGTAGTAGAAGAGATTGTTGCTGCTTATTCAGAAGAACGTGTAAATGAAACGGTTAAAGAATTATTAAATCAAGCAGGTGCTGTTGAAGTAACGATTCAAAAGCGTGAGCCATATAAAGTAACAGAAGAGATGATGAAAGATTCTGACTGGAAAAACCGTTTTGCAGCATTAGAACAAATGGATCCTACTGAAGAAGATATTCCAGTGTTGAAGATGGCGTTAGATGATGAAAAAGTTTCAATACGCCGTTTAGCAACAGCGTATTTAGGTATGGTAAAAGGTGATGAAGTATTACCGTTATTATATAAAGCGTTGTTAGATCGCTCTGTAAGTGTTCGTCGTACTGCAGGAGATTGTTTATCAGATGTAGGTGATCCGGCAGCGATGTTCGTTATGATTAAATCTCTGAAAGATCCAAGTAAATTAGTACGCTGGCGTGCAGCGATGTTCTTATTTGAACTTGGAGATGAAAGTGCGATTCCAGCATTAAAAGCAGCGCAAGATGATCCAGAGTTTGAAGTAGCGATGCAAGCACGTCTAGCATTAGAGCGTATTGAAGGCGGAGAAGAAGCAAAAGGTTCTGTATGGAAACAAATGACGGAGTCTCGTAAAGACCTGCGGTAGTATGTCAACTGAAAAATAATATATTTTGAAGTTATCAAAGGACAAATTGCTTAAAAAAGACATCACGAAACTAGACCAGCACCGCATGTAAAATACTGGAATTGATTGAAAGGTAGCGATGACAAGTTTTATGTCACACTTTCACACACCTTTCAGGCGTAAAGAGTTGGTGATTACGTAGTAGCGCATCCACCAATCGCACAAATTTTCTTGCGGTTAGAACGAGTGCACGTTTGTGTTGATGTTTTGGTACTTCATTATACTTTTTTGCGTAATATTCTTGGTATTCCAATACATGCTTTCTTACAGAGTTGGCGGCTTCAACTAAGTAATACCGCAAGTAATGATTCCCATTACGAGATAATGAAGTATTTTCAGCGGTGAACCGGCCAGACTGGTATGTACGCCAATATAACCCGGCATATTTTGCGATTTTGGTTTCATCGTCAAATCTTTCGATTTGGCCAATTTCAGCGATAATACCAGCGGCATATATAGGCCCGATTCCAGGAATGGATTCTAATGTTTGCGTTAATCCAGCCATGATCCGCTTAATAGATTTTTCTAGTTCTTTAATTTGTCTTTGATAGGTACGAATGATTTCGATTGATGTTCCTAAAAGAATATCGATTGAGTCTTCTACCACCTTATCTAAACGGTACGACGTGCGAACAGCCTTTTGAATGGTTGATGCGACACATTTCGGGTCACCAAATCGATTTTTACTCTTTTCCTGTAGGAACTCAGCGAGTTCCTCTAAAGGCATGTCAGCTAGCTCTTCTAGACTGAATTTTTCAAGGAACAATTCCATCATGGCGTTACCAAATATAGAAGAATCGACTTCTTGTGAGAACGTATTACATTTATAACTTAGGTGTTGTAGAAAATGTTGTTTCTCCTTTGTCAACATTCTAACGAGTTGATAACGAGCTCTTGTTAATTGCTGTAATGCCACGTATTGACTTTCTTTCACGATGGACATTTGATTTCGCCCAAATCGTAAATAATCAGCGATGACAAAGGCATCAATTTCGTCAGTCTTATTCATGTCTGAATAACTTTTCTTGAAGTTTGCGACTTGTTTTGGATTTAGAAGAAATACCTTTGTGCCAAATCTTTTTAAGTCTTCGTCATGATGGAGAAACATGGATGGGTGAAAACTGTAAACAGATGTAGATTCTAAGCCGATTTTTAAAGTTTCAACCTCTTGATTGGTTGTGCACTGTAATAATCGTTCTTTAAGTACCTGTGCACCTGGTAAGTCATTACTGACTGAAAAAGAATCTAGCTTTTCTCCTTCACCATTTAAAAAGCAAACTTTCATATCAAACGAACTTACATCTAGACCAACAAATAATCTCACGTAAGAGACCTCCTTTCGATTTAGAATCATTGCTTGGACGTCTCGAGATATCTCTAGTGTGTACGCCGACCAACAACCTCGTGTATAAGAGCTAGTCCTGAATCGAAAGCCGCCCTAGAGCTACTAACATCTAGGTTCGAGGATCAGGCTGCTCAGCCTGCGAGTAGGGAGCCCCGCGCGTTCACTGAGAAACACTCTTTTCGTGTGGTAAATCCACAGGGGAATACAGAATTGTCCCAAATGATCCTAAGACCATTATCTAGAAATATCTTGAGACGTCCAAGTATTTTCTTTATTACTGGACTCTTATTAGAGAGAAAAACTAAGCCTGAGATAGGGCTTAAATATTAATATACGAGGGGAATAATGTATGATTGTTTTCTATGATAGTTGGTGTCCGATGTGTACGGCCGTTGCAGAACGTACGAAAAAATTAGATAAAAAGGGTAAGATGAAATTTGTTTCATTTCGAAATGAAGATGTAGTTGAGAAATATAAGCTTTCTCAAGAACTACAAAGTAAGATGGAACAAAGACTGTATATTTTTAAAAATAATAAGTGGTATGACGGCATTCAGAGCATAGATGTATTAGCAAAGGCCGTTCCATCTTATTGGTTTGCCGTTCCTTTTATAAAGCTATCCATCGTACTTGGTTTTGGAAGTAAAGTATACGATTATATCGCTAATAATAGAAAATTTGTTCCAGTGGGACATTGCCGCGGTGGGGTTTGTGAAATCCCTACAAAAAAATGAAATCATCGTTATCTTTCTTTTGCACCTATTAATAGAGCGTGATATGATGAATTTGGAATGAAAGTTGAAGGAGAGATTACAAGATGTCAAATGCTTATGAAGAATACATGCGCCAAATGGTAATCCCAATGCGCCAAGAGTTAGTGCGTTCTGGGTTTGAAGAGTTAACTACAGAAGAAGCTGTAACAGAATTTATGGAAAATACATCAGGTACAACTTTAGTAGTTGTAAACTCTGTTTGTGGTTGTGCAGCTGGTTTAGCACGTCCATCAGCAGGTCAAGCGGTTGTTCGTGCTGAAAAACAACCTGATCATCTTGTAACTGTATTCGCAGGTCAAGATAAAGATGCTACTGCAAAAATGCGTGAATACTTTGGAGAAATTCCTCCATCTTCACCATCTATGGCATTATTAAAAGGAAAAGAAGTTGTTCACTTCATTCACCGTCATGAAATTGAAGGTGCAACTATGGACGAAATTATTACGAACTTAGAGCAAGCTTTCGAAAAGAATTGCTAAAAGAAGGGGGAGAGTAAATCTCCCTCTTTTCTTTATATAGAGGTGAAAGAATGATAGTAACAACAGCAGGAAGAACGAACAAAGAAATGACAGATTATGCAAACAAGGTAGCAGCAGAATTAAATGCTTCTTTCGTTAAACGTAATGACATACCAGTACATAAGCTGCATGAACAGTATGAACAAGATGTACTTGTCGTAGGAAAGAACCGATTAGCTATTTATCCGAAAGGTACGGAAGAATCATTTTTCTTTCATCCGAACTCAGCGATGTTTCGTGTGAAAAGGTTAATGCGTGGAGAGCACGATCCGTTTGTACAAGCTGCTAAATTAGAGAGCGGAATGAGAGTGTTAGATTGTACGCTTGGTATGGCATCAGATAGTGTTGTAGCTAGTTATGTTGTTGGTGAAAGTGGAACAGTAACAGGACTTGAAGGCAATGAATATATGGCTTATATTATGGAAAATGGTTTGAAAACATGGTCTTCATCTGTTTCTGAAATTGATGAAGCAATGCAAAGAATCCAAGTAAAGCAAACGGAGCATTTTTCATTTTTAGCGCAATGTGAAGACAATAGTTATGATGTCGTTTACCTTGATCCGATGTTTGAAGAAACTGTCATAGAATCCGATGGAATTAAAGGATTAAAACACTTCGCTTTGTATCATGATATTACTGACGAAACAATTGCGGAGGCAAAACGAGTGGCGAGAAAACGTGTTGTTTTAAAAGATCATTTTCGTAGTTCTAGATTTGAAAAACACAATTTTCATGTATACAAAAGAAAAAGTGCTAAGTTTCATTTTGGTGTAATTGACCCTTGCTAATTGTTTGAAAAGATGTATAATAAGCAATAATTAATTAAATATACTGTCTGTGATGAAGAGAGTAGTCTTTTTTAGAAGGAAAGCGAGCTAGGGATGGTGTGAGCCTAGTACGGAAGAAAAAGATGAAGCGCACTTCGGAGATGCTTCTTGAACGAATAGTAGAGAAAGCCGAGGCCCCCCTGTCCTCGTTATAAACGGGAAAGTGGTTCGTAACGAACAACAAGGGTGGTACCACGGGTTAAAACTCGTCTCTTTTTTAGAGACGAGTTTTTTGTGTTTTAAAAAATAAGGAGGTTGTATCATGGATTATAAAATGCAGTTTGCGGAAAGTTTATCTAATATTTTCACGAATGAATTAACGCAAAAACAAATTTTAGATTTAATTGAAACACCGAAACAAGATGAATTTGGAGATGCAGCGTTCCCATGTTTTTCATTAGCGAAGCAATATAAAAAAGCACCAGCTCTTATCGCGAAGGAAGTTGCTGAGAAATTAAATGATCCGTTTTTTACGAAAGTAGAAGCCGTTGGTCCGTATGTAAATGTATTTTTCAATCGTGAAACTGTAAGTGATGCAGTATTAAAAACAGTTTTAGCGGAGAAAGAAGAGTTCGGTCAAAACCACTTTGGCTGTGAAAAAACAGTAGTAATTGATTATTCCTCTCCTAATATCGCGAAACCTTTTTCGATGGGGCATTTACGTTCTACAATGATAGGAAATTCGCTGAAACATATCGCTGAAAAATGTGGCTATGAAGTTGTAGGGATTAATTATATAGGAGATTGGGGAACACAGTTTGGAAAGTTAATTACGGCTTATAAAAAATGGGGAAATGAAGCAGTAGTTAAAGAAGATCCAATACGTGAGCTATTTAAGTTATATGTCCAATTCCATGAAGAGGTAAAAGACGACGAAGAACTAGAAGAAGAAGGACGTGCTTGGTTTAAGAAATTAGAAGAAGGTGATGAAGAAGCGGTAGAGCTTTGGAATTGGTTCCGTCATGAGTCCCTTAAAGAATTTTCGCGCATTTATGAACTTCTCGGCGTAGAATTTACTAATTTTCAGGGAGAAGCATTTTATAATAATTTAATGGAAGATTTTATTGGGATTTTAGAAGAACATGAGTTGCTTGAAGAATCAGAAGGTGCATTAGTCGTTAATTTAGAAGAAGAAGGAATGCCGCCTTGCTTAATTAGAAAATCAGATGGTGCGACGATTTATGCAACGCGTGACTTAACGGCAGCTTTATATCGTCAAAACACTTATGGGTTTGATAAAGCGCTATATGTTGTTGGTCCAGAACAAAGCTTACATTTCAATCAATTTTTCACCGTATTAAAAAAACTTGGCTATACTTGGGTTGATGGTATGGAACACGTACCGTTTGGCTTCATTTTAAAAGATGGTAAGAAAATGTCGACACGTAAAGGAAGAGTTATTTTACTTGAAGAAGTACTCGAAGAAGCAATCGAACTTGCAAAACAAAATATTGAAGAGAAAAATCCAAACTTAAAACAAAAAGAAGTAGTAGCAAAGCAAGTCGGTGTTGGTGCAGTCATCTTCCACGATTTAAAAAATGAGCGTATGCACAATATTGAATTCTCATTAGAAAACATGCTGAAATTTGAAGGAGAAACAGGCCCGTACGTACAGTACACACATGCACGTGCTTGTTCTATTTTAAGAAAAGAAAGTGTAGAATTTGAAACATGTACATTTGCTTTAAAAGACGATCATAGCTGGAGTGTCGTAAAATTACTAAATAAATTCCCGCAAATAATTGAAGCAGCTTTCAATAAAAATGAGCCATCGATTATTTCGAAATATATATTAGATGTAGCACAATCATTCAATAAATATTACGGTAATGTTCGTATATTAGAAGAGAGCAAAGAAAAAGACAGCAGACTCGCATTGGTTTATGCTGTGACGGTTGTATTAAAAGAAGGATTACGTTTACTTGGGGTGGAGGCACCTGAGGAAATGTAACATAGTAGTAAACTGACAAACTGGGTCTAGTATAAACCTGGTTTGTTTTTTTATTGGATATATATTTTTTTTGCAAAATCAATTAAAATCTTTTTAGAGAGGGTGATTCATATTGATTCGAACTTTTATTTTACAAATTCCTTGTCATAGAAGATTAGATAGGAGTTTTTTTAAACTACAAAAGTACATACCTTTATGTGCGCGTTGTACAGGCATGCTTATTGGTATTTTAATGTTTCCAATTTATTTTTATATGACACCTTCATTTCTTTTGGCAATCATACTATCATTTTTCGCTCAAATTCCGTTACTTATTGATGGGTTCACCCAAAAGTGGAAATGGAGAAGTAGCTCAAATTTGCTAAGAATAACTACTGGTGTGTTAAGCGGTAATGGTATGGGATTATTCATTTCCTCTAGTGTTATATGGATATTATCTTAAGATATATAGTAATGGAGGTATTTACATAGATGTTCTGGATTTACTTAATTCTAATTTTTATTTCAGGCGGAAGTGGAATTGGTTTTATGATTCAAAATAAGTATACAGAAGCAATAATAGCTTTTGTTATTTGTATACTATTGTTTGGGCTACTATATTATTATCTTAAAAGAAACAAAAGAAAGAGAAAAGCAGATTGTGACGATTTAGACTGTACGGATTGTTTTGATTGTGATTGTACTTGTTAAATTTTTCTTCCAAATAAAAAGCTAGTGTATTATTAAAAATACACTAGCTTTTTTGCTTTGAAATTTTAAGAAAAGTGTAGGAATACGGCTATTATATAGAGAACTTTAGTTTTGTATATAAAAGGAGGCGGGAAAATAATCTGTTTTGAACCACATTGGATTTCTAATATGGCTTCTTATTTACTAGATGGGGAGAAACAATCGGAATTTATTCAGCTAGGTGTTTTGCAGAAATTATTTGAAAGTGATACGCAAAGAAATGGTAAAGATGGCAATATAGGCATGAAAATACCGATATATTTAAGTGAATTAGGTGTGAAAAATATTGAATGTAGAGTAAGCGATAAAGTGAACTTTTTAGATTCAAATATGCATCACAATGATAAAAACGATTTGTATCAATCATTAAAAGAAGAGGGGATTGCAGGTGATCCGGGTGATAAGCAACAATTTGTAGAACGTTTAATAGCCAGAGGATTAACATATGATAATGCGCTAGCTCAATATGAAGCTGAACTACGATTTTTTAAAATATTTCATGTGTATTCTTCTTTTGTATACGCTCCCAATATGAAAATTACATTTGGTGACATAGTTTGTTAAAAGGTATGATGTATAAGGATTGTCGTTTAATGTCGATAAGTCGATATTCGACATAGAATCGCTGATATATTTGAATTATCGCCGATATAATTTTATGTACTAATTTCAGCTTCTACAAGATTAAAACCGCATGTTACGTTATTCCATATAATTAAACAAAATACGGAGAAAAACAATCATTTTTACTATATTTTGTTATAAATTTGAATAATATTAATTAATACCATCCATTATAAGAGATTTTAGTTGAATACATACTATATGGTGTGTAAAATCTAAGCAAGTAGCAGTTTAAATATAAATTCGAGGTGAATGCATGCTAGATTTTAAGCAGTTAGAAACTTGTTTAAAAGACAAGAGATTTGTAGATGGATTACAGGAAATAAATAATGAAATTGCATATATAAAAGAAACGAATACTTTATCCTCTGTGAAGAATTGGCTTGCCAATATTCCTTCGCATAAGGAGTTCGATATATTAATTCGCCTTACTGATGAAGGGCTTATGCACCAATACAGTTCATTCCTCATTCGTTACGCTTATAAAAAATTCCCAAATATGAGAACGCTCTCTTTATATTGTGATGAGTTAATTGATGAGCGGAAAATTCTTGAAGCGGAGCAGTTGTTAAAAGAAACTTTAGAAGAGAGTAATAAAGAAGAAATAGATGCAGATTTTTTAGCGAAAACATATTTTACGTTAGTACGATGTCTTTTAGAAATGAAACGAAACGAAGAAGCGTTAATGTATATGCAAAAAGCAGAGGAGTACAGTGCACGCTCAGTGTTTGATAAATGGGGCTACGTTTATATGCATACAGGTGAATGGGAGAAAGCGGAAGAACAATTTATTGCTGGCATGCAGCATGAAGATTGTGAAGAGTTATCTACCTATTTATTATCACAATTGTATGCGAATAAAGGAGAACAAAAACGCGCGATACAGTTAATCGATGATGCAATTGTAAAATTCCCACAAGTACCATATTTTCATTTTGAGAAGATAAAGTATTTATTAGATTTAGAGCGATATGAAGAGATGTTAGCGGTAATAGATAACATAAATACTCAGCTGCCGTATCATGCCTATAATACTTACTTTGTACATTTACGTGCAGAAGCACTGTACAAAATGAATAAATTTGCAGATTTACAAAAACTATTAAAAGAAGAAAAGAGTTTAAAAGAATCTTTATATCATAATTTAGAAAAAAATCCGGATGGAAAAAAGGTTCACTTGCCGATAGTTCCTATTGTACAAAAGGATAATTATTGTGTTCCGACAAGTTTAGAGATGATGTTGCGTATATGGGGAGAGAAACGTACACAAGATGAAATAGCAGAGTTTATTTTTGATATGACAGGTTCGAAGTTTTCAGATACTGTTTCTTATTTAGAAGAATTAGGTTATGAATATCGTTATTTTAAAGGGAATGAAGAGAATTATAAGAGACTGATTGACGAAGGAATTCCTGTTTTATTAAGTATAGATATTGAGCATGCTTCACACGTACAAGTTCTATCTGGATATGATGATACATTGCAAGCTTTCTATGTTCAAGATCCAAACTTTATAGAACCAGTTCTTGTGGAATATAGTAAATTACAAGAAAAATATCGTTATACAGGCTGTTTAGCAATCACGTTTGTTCCGAAAGAAAAGAAGGAGCAACTAGCGTTTCTAAGTGAAGAAGAAAATCGTTATTTTAAATCTATTTTTTCTCTTACGGATCATTTAGATGAACATGACAAAGAGGGAATTAGTAACTTAGTACAATTTTTAAAAGAAACGAGTGATAATCCAAATACGTGGTTATATACGATAAAGCACTTAGATGTTGAAGTAGATAAAGAATTTATTTTATATTGTATCGATAAGTTAATGGAAAAGTTTCCGAACTCGGACTTTGTTAAATTGCATGGTGCACAGTGTTTTATTCGTCTTCAGGAAGTAGACAAAGCCGAGCAAATGCTGACAAGCGTTGAGAAGAAAAATAATCGTGCATTATATCATTTGATAAATGGAAGATATGCTTTTGAGCAGGAAAGTTATATAGAAGCAATTTCAAGCTTTCGTTCATCGTTACAATTAGACGCAGATCAGCCTATTGCTTGGAGTTTTCTCGCTTTATCCTATATGTATATTGATCAATCTGAAAAAGCATTGCAATACTCTCAAGTTGCGTTAGAGCGTAGTCCTGAAAGGTTTACTTTAACGAATCACGGTTTAATATTAATAGATTTAGAAAGATATGAAGAAGCATATGAAATCTTTAATGACTTGTTAAAAGAGTATAAATATGAAGCACATGTATGGTATGAACGAGCGAGATGTGCACATCAACTAGGAAAATTATATTTAGCAATAAAAGGGCTTAAAGTAGCGATTCTTTTGGATAGTAATGCACCTTACATTTATACGAAACTTTCGGAAATATACGAATCTGATTTGAAGGATGAGGAAAGTACGAAAGAAATTTTATTAAACGGTATTGAGAATTGTGATGATAAAGCACCTCTTTACGTAAAATTAGGTGACTATCATTTTCAAAATGATAGCTTGGAAGAAGCAGAAGTATTGTATAAGCGTGCTTTAGAAGAAAATGATGAGGATGTTTATTCTCACTTCGGACTTACACAAGTGTATATGGCAAGAGAACAATACAAGGAAGCAAAAGAATATATTCTTGGTCTTGAGAAGCAAATTGAAAAGAGCCAAGATTTCCTCATGAATGCAGGAATGGTTTTATGGGATGCTGAAATTGAACTTGGTGGAAATGAAGAAGGGTTTAAAGTAGCGCTATCTAAGTTAGAAAATGGTATAAAGAAAAGTGATTATAATGTAGCAAGTGCGTTAGATGAATATGTGAATCGAATTAAAGGAACGGAATTTGTACAACGAGGTATAGCGTTTTTAAGAACGTTACACAAAGAAAGAAATGAAGTAAGTGAGTACGGTTGTTATGCAGGTATTTTATATGAATCTATTGGACAGTACGGCCAAGCGATGAAAAGATATAGTAAGGCGATAGAACAAAAGGAAACGGCATTACCGTATTACCGAATTGGTGAAACACTTATGGCATTAGGACAATTGACGGAAGCAAAACAAGCGTATGAAACATGTTTAGAGCTTGATGGGAATTTCGTAGGTGTACATTTACAGCTTGCGGAAATATACGAAAAAGAAGAAAACCGTTTTAAAGAACAAAGTCATATGGTTCAGGCGATGAAAGAAGAGCCGTTGCATATTAATATGGAATATTTGGCACAGCTTTCAGTAGATATGAATCTTCAGGAAGAATTGTTGACTGAACTAGAACAATTAGCGGAAGAAGTACCTGAAATATGGCGTTTAGATGCGATTGCATATGTGTACGGTGCGATGAATGAAATAGATAAAGAACAAGCACAGATTGAATACGCGCTACAATTAGATGGTGAGCATATAGAAGTTCTATATCATTATGCAAAAGTATTAGTGAAAAAAAGAAATGTAAAAGCAATTGAAGTTGCAATGAAAGTAATACAAAAAGATTTTGATAATGAACGTATATTTGATGTTTATGTAAAAGCAGTAGAGCAACATAAAAAATTGTCTAACATACGAGATTTTCTTCATACGTTAAAGGTGAAAAAAGCAGAAAGAAGTACAGCATTCATGTATGCTGCAGCTGCGGTTACGGAAATATGGATTGAACGCCAGCTGCATGAACAGCCGAAACGATCTATCATTACGAGAGCTTTTTATCGTATGAAAAATCGTGCGAAAGAAATTTCAATGGTTACTATGATAATTGATTTATATGAAATCTCTTTAAAGTTAAATCCGAAAAATAGTATGGCAGCACAGCGATTTGCGCTATTTTATGAGAATGTAGAGATGAATAAAGAAGCGATAGAGATTTTGCACACATCACTAGAAAATAGATGGGATTATGAAGTAGCGAAGCAACTTGTAAATCTTTTCGTTGAGTGCGAGGAAGAAGATATGTTAAGAGATGCTTTGGAATTAACGAAGCAAATGGTTCGAGAACTACCAGATGATTATGATACTCTTCTTCTGCAAGCACAAGTATTCTTTAAAGCAGGGGAAGAAAGAAAAGCAGAAAAGATTACCTTACAATTAACGGACCAAACACCGTTCGTAAGTAGAGCATTTCTTGCTTTAGGAGAGATATATCAAAGTCAAGAAAGGTTTGAAGAGGCAATTCAAGTATTAGAAAATGCTTCTATACATCATCCAAATGAAACAGTAATTCTTCTTTCTTTAGCGTCTTCATATCATGGTGCCGGCCAAACACTAAAGGCAGAAAAAATAACAAATGAAGTATTAACAATGGATGCAAGTGATTTGTTAGCAAGATATGATCGTGCTTGTTATTTAGCACAGTTAAATAGAAATGAAGAGGCGAAGGAAGAGCTTGAAATTGTCCTTCGTGAGGATGACTCGGGATTCTTTGTTGAACTTATTGAGGATGATGAAAATTTAGCAGCATTGCGAGAATTTGAAAAGTAATTGTATAAGAATAGGGGATAAGGATAAGAATATATTTTGAATTAGTTGACAATTAGTTGTCAAATGGCATAAAATAACTTTTAATAAAGTATACAAATCTGAAGACGAGAAAGAGTAAAATAGTGAACTGTTCTCCAGAGAGCCGGTATATTGCTGAAAGCCGGTGGGCAGAAGTTATTTGAAAATCATCTCCGAGGAGCCGAGGCTGAAAGTGAGTAAGCCCGGACGGATGTCTACCGTTACAAAGAACACGTATGATAGTACGTTGCTAAGCGCTATTAGTGAAAAGCTAATAGAATTAGGGTGGTAACGCGGGTAAACCCGTCCCTACTTCATAGGGGCGGGTTTTTTGTGTGCTTTTAAAACATTCAAAGGAGTGATTGTAGATGAAGAAAGTAGATGTAAAAGAGTCAGCTGTAGGGAGAGAAACACGTATTCGTAAGCAGTGGAACGAACAAAGCATTTTTGAACAATCAATTCAGAATCGAGAAGGCGCGCAATCGTTTGTGTTTTATGAAGGGCCACCAACGGCGAACGGTTTACCACACGTCGGCCATGCACTTGGTCGGGCAATTAAAGATTTAGTAGCAAGATATAAAACGATGGCTGGTTATAAAGTAGTAAGAAAAGCAGGATGGGATACACACGGTTTACCTGTAGAACTAGGTGTTGAGAAGCAACTTGGTATTTCTGGTAAACATGAGATCGAAGAATATGGTATTGAACCATTTATTCAAAAGTGTAAAGAGAGTGTTTTCACATATGAAAAGCAGTGGCGTGAATTCACTGAAAGTATTGGTTATTGGGTAGATATGGATGATCCATATGTAACTTTAGAGAATCCATATATCGAAAGTGTATGGCATATTTTGGGGACGATCCATGAAAAAGGATTGTTATATAAAGGACATAGAGTTTCACCATACTGCCCAAGCTGCCAAACCTCATTGAGCTCACATGAGGTTGCACAGGGGTATAAAACAGTAAAAGATTTAAGTGCAACTGTGAAGTTTAAAGTGGAAGATAGTGAAAATGAGTATTTCTTAGGTTGGACAACGACACCTTGGACACTTCCAGCAAACGTAGCGCTTGCTGTCCATCCAAATATGGAATACGTTAAAGCAAAACAAGAAGGTCATGTATATATTGTTGCGAAAGAACGTGTACAAGAAGTATTAAAAGAGAATTATGAAGTATTATCTGTTCATAAAGGCGAAGAATTATTAAACACATCTTATGCAGCCCCATTTCCGATGAAAGAAGTTACAAATGGTTACCGCGTTATCGCAGCAGATTTTGTAACAGCAGATAGTGGTACAGGACTTGTTCATATTGCTCCAGCATATGGAGAGGATGATTATAGAGTCGTTCAAAGTGAAGGATTGTCATTCTTGCACGTTGTAGATGAAAAAGGTGAGTATACAGAAGCAGTACCATTTTTGAAAGGAAAATTTGTAAAAGATTGTGACGTGGATATCGTTCGTTATTTAGCGAAGGAAGGTTTACTGTATCATAAAGAAAAATATGAACATAGCTATCCGCATTGCTGGCGTTGTGATTCACCACTACTTTATTATGCAGGAGAAAGTTGGTTAATCCGAACAACTGCAATTAAAGATACATTTTTACAAAATAATGATTCTGTTACTTGGTATCCGGATCATATGAAACATGGACGATTTGGTAAGTTTTTAGAAAATATGGTGGACTGGAATATTAGCCGAAATAGATATTGGGGAACGCCATTAAACGTATGGGAATGTGAAAGTTGTAATCATCAGTTCGCACCGAAAAGCATTGCTGAATTAAGAAAGCATAGTACGAACGAAACACCAGAAGATTTGGAATTGCATAAGCCTTATGTAGATGAAGTGCAAGTCTGCTGCGGGAAATGCGGAGGAACAATGAATCGTACACCAGAAGTAATTGATGTTTGGTTTGATAGTGGTTCTATGCCATTTGCACAATATCATTACCCATTTGAAAATAAAGAGTTATTTGAAGAGCAGTTTCCAGCGGATGTTATTGCAGAAGGAATTGATCAAACACGCGGCTGGTTTTATAGTTTATTAGCAGTCTCAGCACTGTATACAGGAAAAGTACCGTATAAACGAGTGTTATCATTAGGGCATGTCTTAGATGAAGAAGGACAGAAAATGTCTAAAAGTAAAGGGAATGCACTAGACCCAGTTGATTTAGTAGATAAGTTTGGTGCAGATGCGCTAAGATGGGCTTTACTTGTTGATAGTGCCCCGTGGAATGCGAAGCGTTTTTCTGAAAGAACAGTACTGGAAGCGAAATCTAAATTTGTAGATACATTAGTCAATGTGTATAGCTTCTACGTTTTATATGCAAATTTAGATGAGTATAATCCGAAAGAAACGTATAATGTAAAGCTTACGAAATTAGACGAATGGGTATTATCAAGATTGCATAGTACAACGAAAAAAGTGAGAACAGCACTTGATGATTATCAATTTACGAATGCAGCTCGTGAAATTGCAGCACTTGTAGATGAAGTGAGTAACTGGTATGTAAGACGCTCACGTAATCGTTTCTGGGAATCTGGTATGAACGCTGAAAAAGCTGCTGCGTATGAGACACTTCATGAAGTACTTGTAACAATTAGTAAATTAATTGCACCATTCACACCGTTTGTCGCGGAAGACATTCATCTTAATTTAGAAGGAAGTAGTGTTCATTTAGCTGATTATCCAGTTGTAAATGAATTACTACTTCAGCCGAAATTAGAAGCGGAAATGGATGCTGTTTTACAAGTTGTTGAACTTGGAAGAAGTAACCGTAATCAGCATTCTTTAAAAGTAAAACAGCCGCTAGCAGAACTTGTATTACTTGAGCATAACGAGAATGATATGGATTGGGAATCTTATCGTGATATCGTTATGGATGAGTTAAATGTAAAAGCGTTCCATGTTGAACTCGATGAAACAAAATACACATCATATCAATTGAAGCTTAATTTTAAAACAGCGGGGCCGAAGTTCGGTAAAAATGTGAATGCAGTGAATGGTTGGCTAAAACAATTATCACAAGAAGAAGTGCAAAACTTTGTATCAACAGGAAGAGCAGTTTACGAAGCAACACCAGGAGAAGAAGTAGTTGTAACTGCTGAAGATGTGTTAGTTGAGAAAGTTGCAAAATCAGGATTTTCTAATACGACTAACGGACAATACACAGTTATGTTAGATACGAATGTAACGGAAGAATTGTTACAAGAAGGAGTAGCGCGTGAATTCATTCGTGCGGT
The DNA here is from genome assembly GCF_038005425.1 of Bacillus sp. FSL K6-0268. Taxonomy (NCBI): domain Bacteria; kingdom Bacillati; phylum Bacillota; class Bacilli; order Caryophanales; family Bacillaceae; genus Bacillus; species Bacillus sp. FSL K6-0268. The sequence goes on along the minus strand of NZ_JBBOTF010000001.1, from coordinate 1,185,918 downwards.
TCAAGAATATCGTAAACAGTTGAATTTACCAGTTAATTTACGAGTCGATGTTATTCTCGATACAGAAGTAGAGCTACAGCGAACGTTAACGAACCATAAAGATTTATTGGAAGAAAACTTACTCGTTAAACAATTTACATTTGGTCACTTAACGAACGAAGACGATGAACTTTCTTTAGGTGAGACAAAACTTAGAATTAAATTAAGTGCGGCTAATTAAAGAAAAAAGGAAGTTGGAATGATTCCAACTTCCTTTTTTGTATGATTAGAATTTATTTGACTATACATTCGATAGGATTACTAGCAAGTTTCTTTTTTCATAGCGTACCGAAAACAATACTGTAGAAATATATTTCTACAGTATTGTTTTCACTTTACACATAAATATTGAGAAAATTTCACTTACCTCAAATGGAAAGGTAATAGAATTGTCCATAGAGAATTACTCCTAGATTCAATTTTTATCCCTCCATTTTGTGGAGAATGATTGCTGAGTGGTAACGGGATAAGGTTGAGCTACTTTATTAGGGGGAGTGGTTCTATGTTTAATAAAAAAATGGTGGCAATGGCAATGACTGTGCCGTTAGTAATGGGGACGATTTCTACGGTTTCGGCATTGGAAAAACAACAGCAAGTAAAGTTAGAAGCTTATTCGCCACAGAAAAAAGCAACTGAATATTTAAAAGAAAATGCTGCGCAGTATGGATTGAAGGCAGACCTTTCAGACTTGCAATATATTTCTACAACAGAAACGTCAGTAGCTTCATATGTTAGGTTCCAACAAGTTGTTAATGGTGCTCCTGTATTTTCAAAACAAATAACAGTTACGCTTAACGGAGAGGGAAAGGGAGTACTCGCTGTTTCTGATTATCAGCCTGTTACAGGTGTGAAGGAAGTAACGACAAAAATTAGTGAAAAAGATGCAATACAAAAATCAATGGCGTATGTTGGAGAAGCAAGTGAGCAAAATTTATGGGCTCCTACAGATAAAGAGTTCGGATATATTGTTGAAGAAGGAATTGCTCGTCCAGTATATAAAGTTGTAGTCCATTCTAATAATCCATTTGGTGCATGGGAAACATTTATTGATGCAGAAAATGGAAAGTTAATTAAAAAAGTTGATATAAACCGAAAAGCTGAAGGGTCAGGAAAAGTATTTTTACCTAACCCAGTCGTATCTAGCGGTAGTAAAGTAGGCTTAAAAGATAATAACGATGCAGATTCAACAGCGCTAACGAATCAATTAAAAACTGTTACTTTAAAAGGCTTAGATGGGACAGGTTTTTTAATTGGAGAATATGTAACGATTTCTTCAAAAGCGAAAACAAAATCTACGAATTTACAATTTAACTATACACGTGCAAATGATAGCTTTGAAGATGTGATGTCGTATTATCATATCGATACATTACAGCGTTACATTCAAGGGTTAGGTTTTAAAAATATTAATAACCGTTCGATAAAAGTGAATGTTAATGGTACAACTGATGATAATTCATTCTATTCTCCATCAACAAAAGCTTTAACTTTCGGTACTGGCGGTGTTGATGATGCAGAAGATGCTGGTATTATCGCACATGAGTATGGGCATTCGATTCAAGATAACCAAGTTCCTGGCTTTGGTAGTTCAGCAGAAGGCGGAGCGATGGGAGAAGGATTTGGCGACTTCTTAGGTGCTACATATGAAGATGCAGTATCGACTACAGGATACGGAAAAGCATGTGTTGGAGAATGGGATGCGACAGCTTACTCTAGTTCAGATCCAACATGCTTACGCCGATTAGATACGAATAAAGTATATCCGAAAGATATAACGAATGAAGTGCATGATGATGGTGAAATTTGGGCACAAGGTCAATACGAAATGGCACAAGCTTTTGGCCGTGATGTAGCAACAAAAATCATTTTACAATCACACTGGTCATTAACACCAAACTCTAAATTCAGTGATGGAGCAAAAGCGATTAAGCAAGCAGATGCTCTTTTATATGGCGGACAACATGCTGCTGATATCGATCGTATTTGGGCAGCGAGAGGCATTAGTACGAATTAATATAAAAAGTCGTGGCATTATAAGCCACGACTTTTTAATTTGCTTACGAACTGGTACTAGTAAATAAAGCTATATCAATGATAGTGTGAATATATCCGTATCCCATTTACTTTTTAGCTTCTTTAAAAACAAAATGTTCTTTAAATTTTCTAGATTCAACTTTTTGACCATTTCGCATCAATCGGAATGGGTGTTCTTGCCATGTAATAATAACATCAACCTCATCCGCTTTTGTAGCAACAGGTAAATTAGCGTGTTCAAATCCAGTTTTTCCACTTGCTAAACGACTTTCCTTTAGGGAAAAGAGTTCATATTTCGTTTTCTTATTTGGTTCGTTGCGGAATACTTCGACGTTTACGTTATATACTTCACTATTCCCGATATTCTTTACTGAAAAATGATATGTTTGAAATTCATCTTTTTTAGCTTGAAGCATATTTTTGTTTGTTTTTTTCGGTTTATCAATATTCACTAGCCATTGACCAGAGTTTTGAGAGATTGGTAAAGATTTTGGTGAATAGGCGTATGTTTCGTTTACTACAATTAGGCAAAACAATAGGAGAAAGAAACTAATTGCTTTTTGCATATGCACACCTCACTTTAAATTTGTTTATTAATATGCGTGAAAAATACGGTTTTTATGTAAAAAATAGGAAAATATTAGATGTGTAATTTCGGATTTGATACATAAGAATATGTATTACAAAATTAACTTTTCCCGTTTTAGAAGCAGTTAGGAGTTAGAAAATCAGAATGTTTCAAAAAAATCTTGCATTTTATAAAGTTAGAAGTTAGAATACTCTGTAAATATAAAAAGTGATGATCAGGAAAAGTACATGGTGCAAAGGTCTACAGAGAGCAGCCGGTTGCTGAGAAGGTTGTGATACCGCATGATGGAAAGACACCTGTGAGTGTTGCTTTGAACGTGATTATTAGTAAAAGCAAACGGTACCTACCGTTATCAGGGCTAAGATGGTCAGTATGACAATTTGGGTGGTACCGCGGAAAAAAATCCGTCCCTATTTATAGGGGCGGATTTTTGTATTCTTTGAAAGGGGGTGAGTGACCGTGGATGATGACGATGACAACAATAACGTAAATAAATATAAAATTACTGGAGGGAAAAATAATGAATTCAATAATGAAGCGTTCACTCACAAAAGAATGTACAAAGCAAAGTGGAAAGGTTGTATTACTTCAAGGATGGGTAAAAAAAATTCGGCATCTTGGAAATGTTAGTTTTTTATTATTACGGGACAGAACAGGAGTAATTCAATGTGTATTAGAGAATGGATTGGCTGGATATAAAGTTGATGTAGAAAGTGTTGTCCATGTAATCGGTGAAATAGTCGAGACGTCGAAAACAGAATTGGGTGTTGAAGTACTTGCTCATGAAGTGAAAGTAATAAACGGTGCAGAACCACTTCCATTTGAAATAAATAAAAAGAAGTTACAAGTGGGCTTAGATCAACTACTTAATGAGCGAGTAATATCATTAAGGCATGAGCGAACCGCAGCGATTTTTAAAGTGAAATCTACACTCGTTCAGAGCTTTAGTGAAATTCTTATAGAGAACGATTTCACACGGATCTTTACGCCGAAAATTGTTTCGCAAGGGGCAGAAGGAGGAGCAAATGTTTTTAAGCTTCCATACTTCCAAAAAGAAGCTTATTTAGCACAATCACCACAGTTCTATAAGCAAATGATGGTGGCAGGTGGGTTAGAACGAGTTTTTGAAATTGCACCTGTATATAGAGCGGAACATCATAATTCTTCCCGTCATTTGAATGAATATATATCGTTAGACGTAGAACTTGGTTTTATTCATGATTTTTATGAAGTGATGCAACTAGAAACGGATGTTTTACGATATATGTTTCAACAAGTAGCGAAAAAATGTGAAATAGAACTACAACTATTACAAATAGAAGTACCTGTTATTACTGAAATACCTAAAATTACATTGTTAGAAGCACAAGAAATTTTGAAAAGTAAGTATCGTAAAGAATCTCCTGTAGGGGATTTAGATACAGAAGGTGAAAAGTTACTAGGGAAATATGTAAAGGAAACATATAATAGTGAATTTGTTTTCATTACACATTATCCGAAAGAAGCGAGACCGATGTATACGATGCAAAATAAAGAGAATCCAGCTATTACTGATTCATTCGACTTATTATATAAAGGGTTAGAAATAACGTCAGGGGCACAGCGAATTCATAATTATGAAATGTTACTCGCTTCGTTTAAAGAAAAAGGATTACACCCAGAGAAATTTCAATCTTATTTAAATACATTCCGATACGGTTGTCCCCCGCATGGAGGTTTCGGAATTGGGTTAGAAAGGATTGTATATAAACTATTAGAATTAACAAATGTACGAGAGGCGAGTGCTTTTCCGAGAGATTGTACTCGTCTTATACCGTAAAAAGATGAAAATATAGACTCTTTCTTTTGCTAATAAGCTTAGTAAAAGTGAGTTATCAATATGAACCATTTCGACAAAAAATTAATATACCCCTTGACAGTTACAAATATAACCGATATACTTCATATTAATTTCAAAAGAAAATATATTCTAAATATTACAATGTGTTGAATAGGAGTAGTAAGGTCATGTATTTGTACAGAGAGCTATGGGTTGGTGCGACATAGTCAAATGACATCCTGAACTCGCCTAGGAGCAGTAAGGTGGAACGGAATCACATTCTTAGTAAATCTTAACGGTTAACCTTCGATATTAGGTTTGTAATCAAACGATTACTACTAAGGTGGATTCATAATGGAATCAATAAGGGTGGTACCGCGTTAAGTAAATGGCTTAGCGTCTCTTTATATAGAGATGCTAGGCCATTTTTTTATTATATGGAAAAAGAAGTGGAGGGTTTATTTGGATAGGTCTATAAAATTTATTTATCTATATAAAAAGATTTAATTAGGAGGAAAATGAGATGAAACAAACGGAGCAATGGACTTCGAAATTAGGTTTTATAATGGCTGCAGCAGGATCAGCAATTGGACTTGGCGCAATATGGAAGTTTCCTTATATCGCCGGGAAGAGCGGGGGAGGAGCATTCTTTTTAATCTTTATATTATTTACTATATTAATTGGATTACCACTACTTATAGCTGAATTTATGATTGGACGTAGTACGCAGAAACAAGCAGTTGGCGCATTTAAAAGTATTGCACCAAATACAGGGTGGCACTGGATTGGACGCCTTGGTGTTGGAACGTGTTTTATACTACTTTCATTTTATAGTGTTGTAGGTGGATGGGTGTTAATTTATTTATTCAGAGGAATTACTGGACAACTAATTGCACCGGGACAAAATTACGGAGCATTATTTACTGAAACAATTGGGAATCCCACTTGGGCTATTATGGGACATTTCGCTTTTATGTTCATTACGATATGGGTTGTATCAAAGGGTGTACAAAACGGAATTGAAAAAGCAAGTAAATATATGTTGCCAGCATTGTTCGTTTTATTTGTCGCTCTTATTATTCGTTCGTTAACACTTGATGATGCTATGAAAGGTGTGAAGTTTTTCTTACAACCAGATTTCTCAAAGATTACTTCGGAAAGTATTTTGTTCGCAATGGGGCAATCATTCTTTGCAATTAGTATCGGGATTTCAATTATGGTTACCTATAGTTCCTATTTAAATAAAAAAGAAAGTTTACCAAAATCAGCAATAACAATTGTTGGATTGAATTTATTTGTTTCTTTATTTGCAGGTCTTGCCATTTTTCCGGCCGTATTTTCATTAGGAATGGAGCCGACAGAAGGACCTGGATTACTATTTATCGTATTACCATCTGTATTTAGTCAAATCCCATTCGGTGGATTTTTCTTAACAGTATTCCTTGCACTATTTACATTTGCGACATTAACATCGGCATTTTCTCTACTAGAAACTGTTGTTTCAGCATTAGCAAATGGTGAACAAGAAAAGAGAACGAAATTATCATGGCTGATCGGTTTCGGCATTTTCTTAGTAGGTATACCATCAGCGTTATCATTTGGAGTATGGAGTGATATTACGATTTTCGGAAAGAATATTTTTGATGCAGTAGACTTCTTATCTAGTAATATATTAATGCCACTTGGAGCACTATTTATTAGTATTTTCGTTTCATTCAAAATGGAAAAGAAGATACTAGAAGCAGAGTTTTTTGTAGGTGGAAATTATGGAAAGAAAGTATTTACTTGTTGGGCATTTTTACTTCGATTTGTAGCACCGCTCGCAATCATTATCGTCTTCTTAAATGTAATAGGGATTATTTAACATTAAATGTTATAATATTCAGTGAAAAAAGAAGATGGTGATGTTTATGGCGAATTTGATAGAAACAGGAGAGTATATGAATATTAGAGGGAAAAAGCTATACGTTGAAACACATGGAAATCCTAAAAATAAGCCAGTCTTATACTTGCATGGTGGACCAGGAGAGAGTTGTTATGATTTTTCATTTCATCAAGCGGAACGTTTAAAAGATTCTCTATATGTAATTATGATAGATCAAAGAGGTGTTGGTCGTTCAGAAAAAATTACTGAAGACGAAGCTTTTGGATTAAATGATTTGATTGAAGACTGTGAGGAATTAAAAAAAGTATTACAAATTGAGAAGTGGTCTATAATTGGACATTCTTTCGGTGGATATGTAGCATTGCTTTATGCGTCGATATATCCAAGTTCAATAGAGAAAATAATATTTGAAGGACCAACTTTTGATTTTGCATTAACAAGTAGAGCTTTGTTGCAAAAGACAGGGCATTTATTAAAAAAGTATGGAAAAGAAGAAGTAGCAAAAGAGTGCTTTGCTTATTCATCTAGCGATGCTAGTTCAGAAGAGTTGTTAGAAGCTTATATAAGATTAAGCGCTGAATTAGAAGAAAAAAGAATGGAGATTTACAATAATAAGGAAGATAGGACAGATGAGAGTTTATACAGTGATGAAGAGTGGGAAATATTTTCAAATCGCTCCAAAATGCACTTTGATAGATTAAAATTAGAGGGAGCATGTCATACATCATTATTATCAAAAATAAAAGATGTACAAAATCTAATGTTATTAATAGTAGGAAAACATGATGTAGTAACGTGTGAAGAACAAATTAAAACATTTAATAAAGATGCCCGAAACGGCAAGTATATCGTATTTGAAGAGAGCGGTCATTCACCTCATTATGAGGAAGCAGATAGATTTGCAGAAACAGTCATACATTTTTTGAAATGAAGAAAAGGGTGCTTCTATAAATGAGAGGCACTCTTTCTAAATTTCTGGATATGTGATTGTGATGTTAGGCCACTTACTTTGCCAATTCTTTTTTATAACTCTGTTTTTGTACATATGTAATCGTTCTTTCGATTTAAGAAAATGAGCTGTTGGTCTCACTTGTAAGGAAAGGACATCTTCAATACCACATGGGGCTGTTAATATAACATTGTTTAGTTCATCAAGTGTAACTCCTAAAGCCGTTGCTGTTTCAGGGAATTTAGAAATAGCATTAACAGAAGAAGAATATGGTGGCATATTATTCACTACATGCATACGAGCTTGATTTTTTACAGACCAAGGAATAGTAGCATCAATATTCATTAATTTCGTTTCTAATGATTGTTCGTATATCTCATCTTGATGTAGACTATCATAATAAATCACATCAACATCAGGCATAGCCGTTTTAGCTTCATAGTCATGTAAAGTATCCCAAATTTTAGAACGAACAAAGCCGGCACAAACCCACCAATCAGGTAACTCTAGTGATTTTGCCATTTGTAATACATTCATCATCCATTCGTCGTTTTCTATTAAGCGAATTATATCTTTCTCTGTTTTGATCTTCATTGATAAATTCACCTTTCTAGTAAATTAATGCATAAGTTCAATAATCCATAAAATCCAGTAAGCACCTGGTACAAATAGTAGTTGTGCCAATAATGTGCCGAGAAGTCTAGAAATCATTAGCCAACCATACATTTTACTCATAGATTCAGCACCGCTTTCTGATTGTAAAGCACGTTCTGTTAAAAGAGCAATGCGTGGATCGAGTAATACAGTTAATAAAATAGTGGCGAAACCATTTACAAGGCCAGAAGCTGTACTTGCATTTGTTGCATAATCTGGATTTAAAAAAGAAGCGTAAAGGGCAGAAAGTACCCCAGCTGTATAAATAGCAGTAGCAAACATGTTAATAAGCATAATACGCTTTGGAATACCACCGATACGCAGTCTATGAATCATTTCTAACTTTGGAAAGCGGACATATTTTTTTGTGTACTTTAATTTTTGAATGTTATTCGTTTTCATCATTCGAATGAAAGAACCGTCTGTTTCAAAGTTTTGAATGACATATCCAAATAGTTTTGTCAAAGTTGGATACAGTATAATCGCAAGCAATGTACCGATAGAAGCAGATAATAGTACAAGACGTATAATATGCTCTAAATCAATAGAAGGATCTAGTTTTGCTTCGTCCACAATCCCGCCAAGTAAAAAGGCTTGTAGTAAGTTTGACGTTCTTGAAATGAGTAATACAATTCCTACGACGGATAATGCGACAGCAATCTTCTTTAAACGAACCCCCGCTAATCGAATACTATAAGAGCTTGTTTCAACTGCGTGGATTACAATTGTGAAAGCCATTATAAAAATTAACGTAATTGACATTTGTTTCACCAGTTTCTATTAAAATAATTGTAACTTTTTTACTTTATCATATCTATCGTATTTTGTAACTGAAAGTATGTGACATATGGAAATTGATTTTTCGAAAAAATAGATAATGATAGTATAATAGGGAGAAGTGGAAGAGATGTTAGCAGTTATTTATACAGCAAATTCAGTGGAGGAATGAAACATGTATAAAACATTTCTATTTGATTTAGATGGAACTTTAACGGATCCGAAAGAAGGGATTGTAAATTCGGTTTTGTATGCGTTAAAAAAAGTAGGAATTGAAGAAGTACATATAAGTGAGTTAGATTCATTTATAGGTCCTCCTATTCAGCAATCATTCGTAGAGAGATATAATATGAGTGAAGGAGAGGTTGAACGTGCAGTTTTTTACTTCCGTGAGTATTTAAAGCAGCGTGGATTGTTTGAAAATAATGTATACGAGGGGATTCTGAAGCTCTTGCAACAATTAAAAAGTTCAGGAAATCGCATATTCGTAGCTACTTCAAAGCCCACTGTATTTGCGAAACAAGTTATAGAGCATTTTCAATTAACGAATTATTTCGAAGATATCATTGGAAGTAATTTAGATGGTACGAGAATAAAAAAAGAAGAAATAATTGCTCATATTTTACAAACAAATGAAGAACTAAATAAAGAAGAAATGATAATGATTGGTGATAGAAAGCACGATATAATAGGTGCGAATCAGAATGGAATTGCTTCAATTGGTGTTTTATATGGCTATGGCTGTGAGAAAGAACTGACTGAAGTTAGTGCGACTTACATAGTGAAAGATGTTGAAGAACTGTATCATTTTTGTGTAAGAAAAATTTTAATAAACCAGTAAATATAGGTACTAACAATCCCTTTATAACGTATGATGAGGAATTCGTTTCTGTTTAAAGGGATTTTTCATATGTAATCGAATATTTATAATTAGACATTTTTAGCATGAAAAAATTGTATGAATAAGAGGAGGGATGTCAGAATTAAAAGATTAGTAGAAGTTTATCAATAAATTTTAGAATATTCTGTTTAATGGAGGGGTAAAATTGGAGTTAGTTATTATATTATTAGCACTAAGTTTACTTATGTTCGTAGCATATAGAGGCTTTTCTGTTATTTTATTCGCACCGATATTTGCATTATTTGCAGTATTTTTGACAGAACCTAGTTATGTATTACCTTTCTTTTCTAATATCTTTATGGAGAAAATGGTTGGATTTATAAAGTTATATTTTCCTGTGTTTTTATTAGGAGCAATATTTGGAAAAGTAGTGGAAATGTCAGGAATTGCAGATTCTATCGCAAAAACGATTATTGAGTTAGTTGGTGAAAAACGTACTATATTAGCGATTGTATTAATGGGGGCTATTTTAACGTATAGTGGTGTTAGTGTGTATGTAGTAGTGTTTGCTGTTTATCCGTTCGCAGCTAAGTTGTTTCGACAAGCTAATATTCCAAAGCGTTTAATCCCTGGAACGATTGTTCTTGGAGCAGTAACGTTTACAATGGATGCGCTACCTGGATCACCACAAATTCAAAATGTAATACCTACAACATTTTTTAAAACGAATATTTATGCTGCACCGATACTTGGCATTGTAGGAGCAATTTTTGTTCTTACATTAGGTTTACTATATTTAGAGAGTAGACGTAAGAAGGCAAAAGCGGCAGGTGAAGGATATTTTGGTTTTAATGATGGAAATACTGAAATGGCAGCATCTTTGCAATTAGAACAAAAAAATATGCCATTAATTAATAACATTGAAATTACAAGAGCACAACAACTTATTGCATTTATACCACTTATTTTAGTAGGTGTAATGAATAAAGTGTTTACTATTATGATACCAAAGTGGTATCCAAGCGGTTTTGATTTTTCTGCAATTGGTATGAAAGCATTTGGAAAAGTAGAATTAAGTGCAGTAGTAGGAATTTGGTCTGTAGAATTGGCACTTATTATAGGGATCTTAACAACGTTATTATTATATTGGAAGCGAGTAGTAACAGGTTTCCAAGCTGGATTGAATACAAGTATTGGTGGAGCGCTACTTGCAACGATGAATACAGGAGCTGAGTTTGGATTCGGTGGTGTCATTGCAGCACTTCCAGGCTTCGTAATTATGAGAGATGGCATCTCTGCTACTTTCACAAATCCGTTAGTGAATGGTGCAGTAACGACGAATATTTTAGCTGGAATTACAGGCTCTGCATCAGGAGGAATGGGAATAGTATTAAGTGCAATGGGAGATAAATTTATTGCAGCGGCCAATCAATTTGATATTCCATTAGAAGTTATGCACCGTATCGTATCAATGGCATCAGGAGGAATGGATACACTACCGCATAACGGGGCTATTATTACTATTCTTACAGTAACAGGATTAACACATAAACAGTCCTATAAAGATATATTTGCTATTACAGTTTTGAAAACGGTTGCTGTATTTTTAGTTATCGCGTTCTATACTTTAACAGGACTCTATTAAAAATTCGAATCGTAAAGATTCATCAAATCGATAATTTATATCATAAAATATTAAATAGGATAAGAAGGGGTGGAGTACTTGCAAGAAGTTTCTGAGTTTCGTATGCCAAAGTCGGTATTATATGGAAGGAATTCGCTTGAAAAACTTGGGGAACAATCAAAAAAGTTAGGGAAAAGAGCTTTTATAGTTACTGATACAATTATGGAGAAATTAGGATATCTTGAAAAGTGTATACAACAACTAAATAAGAAAAGTATTACTGTTAGTACATATAATAAAGTGGATGCTGAACCTACAAATATACACGTGTTAGAAGCCTTATCTCTTTGTAAAGAGGAAAAGTGTGATTTTATTATCGGTATTGGTGGTGGAAGTTGTATTGATGCTGCGAAAGCAGTAGCGGTTTTATATACAAATGGTGGAGAAGTTGAGGATTATGTCGAAAAGGATATTGAAATAGAAAACAATCCACTACCACTTATTGCAATTCCAACAACTTCTGGTACTGGATCGGAAGTTACAAGTGTAGCAGTAATTACGAATAAAAAAACAGATGTAAAAATGATGATGAAGCATCCTAGTTTTATACCGAAAGTAGCAATTATAGATCCAGTTTTGACAAGTTCGTTACCACCACAAATTACGGCAGCAACAGGAATAGATGCGTTATGTCATGCGATTGAAGCTTATATTTCTAAATTTTCACAGCCACTTACAGATGTACTTGCTCTTTCAGCTATTGAAAGTATTATGAAATATTTACGTATAGCATATGAAGATGGACGTAATATGGAGGCAAGAGAAGCGATGATGATTGCTTCCTTACAAGCTGGAATTGCATTTTCTAATGCATCAGTTACATTAGTTCATGGAATGTCAAGGCCAGTGGGAGCATTATTTCATGTACCGCATGGAATATCAAATGCCATACTATTACCTACAGTGTTAGAGTTTACAAAAACAAGTGCAGTGAAAAGGTTAGCAAAAATTGGACGTAGTTTAAATAAGGATTTGTATTCGAATTCTGATGAGGAAGTAGCAGACTACACGCTTGGGGAAATAAAAAAACTTTGCTTTGATCTTCGTATTCCAAATTTAAAAGAATATGGAATCGATGAAATTGAATTTGAAAATGCTATTTCTAAAATGGCATCAGATGCAATTGAAAGTGGTAGCCCAGCTAATAACCCACGTGTTCCATCATATGATGAAATCAAAGCGTTGTATCGAGAGTGTTTTAATTATAAGTATAAAGAATTTATAAAAACATCAGATTGTTAATTTCAGAATATTCTATAAAAATTTCCTTGGAAATGAAAGTACAATTACTCTTTATTATTTCCATATTAAATTCCGTAAAACAAGACTTTATATTTCAAACTTAAAGTCTTGTTTTATTATGTATAATATATACAATAAAACGTTGTTATTAGTTTTATAAAAAAGTTTAGGTAGGTGTTGTTTATATGAAAACGATAGGTCTTATAGGTGGTATGAGTTGGGAATCAACTTCTGAATATTATCGAATTATTAATGAAGAAATAAAAGAGAGATTAGGAGGGCTACATTCAGCAAAATGTTTGATTAATAGTGTGGATTTTGAAGAGATTGAACGATGTCAGTCTAGCGGAGATTGGGATGGTGCTGGAGAAATTCTAGGGAATGCGGCATATTCATTACAAAAGGGAGGAGCAGACTTTATAATCATTTGTACAAATACAATGCATAAGGTAGTTGGAAAAATAAAGGCGAAAATTGATATTCCAGTCTTACATATTGCTGATGCAACTGCAAAAGCAATTAAAAGAAAAGACATTCAAAAGGTTGGTCTGCTTGGAACTACATATACAATGGAGCAAGATTTCTATAAGTCACGTATAGAAGAAAATAATATAAAAGTAATAGTACCATCAGAAAAAAATAGAAAAGAAATAAATAAAGTAATATATACAGAATTATGTTTAGGAAAAATAGTATCTCAATCTAGAGAATATTATAAAAGAGTCATCGAAGAGTTAGTGCAAAAAGGAGCACAGGGAATCATATTAGGTTGTACAGAAATAGGGTTATTAATAAAGCAAGAAGACGTATCTGTCCCGATATTTGATACGACTCATATACATGCAATTGAAGCAGTCAAGGTAGCTCTAGATAGAATGTAATTATATTATGCAAACTAAATTCATATATCTGGAAAACATTCAGAAAATATTTTATAATGTAAGTGGTTACATTTAAGGGGGAATGCGCATGTTTTCAGTTCAACCAATCGCATTTGTACATAATGAAAGAAAGGAAATAAAAGATGATGAGTGGGGAGAAGTAAGATCCCGTATAACTTTAACTGAAATGTATGCAGAAGAAAGTATACAAGGGATTGAAGATTTTTCTCATATTGAAGTTGTTTTTTATTTTCATAAAGTAACTGACGAGCAAATTCAGTATTTTGCTAGACATCCTAGAAATAATAAGGATTATCCTGAAGTAGGTATTTTTGCACAGCGCGGGAAAAATCGCCCGAATCGCATAGGTGTAACAATTGTAAAGGTGATCAAAAGAGAAGGTAAATCAATTATTGTTGAGGGATTAGATGCTATTGATGGCACTCCTATATTGGATATAAAACCAATAATGAAAGAGTTTATGCCGAAAGAAGAAATACACCAGCCTAAATGGGCAACGGATATAATGAGACAGTATTGGAAGGGGAATGGAGTAAAATGAGAATATATGAGGCAACAATTGCAGATTTAGATGGACTAGCATCAGTTTTTAATAACTATCGCATGTTTTATAGGCAGGATTCTGATTTAGAAGGGGCAAAAGTATTTTTACGAAACCGAATTGAGAAAAAAGAGTCCGTTATTTTCGTAGCAGTTGAAGACGGCGAATATATTGGGTTCACACAACTATATCCATCATTTTCTTCCATTTCAATGAAAGAATTATGGATTTTAAATGATTTATTTGTACAAGCGGCGAAGCGTGGAGCCGGAACAGGTAAAAAATTATTAGAAGCTGCTAAAGAATACGCATTAGAAAATGGAGCAAAAGGTGTAAAATTACAAACAGAGATTGATAATTTATCAGCACAACGATTATATGCTGAAAATGGTTATTTGAGAGATAATCGTTATTTCCATTACGAATTAACGTTTTAAAAAATTAAGTTGAAAGAGGCATTTTCAAGAAAAAGAATTTCTTTGTAATGAGAAATACTTTTTTATTTTTTCCTAAATTAAAAAGTATGACAATAACGATAAAACGATATTTATTTATTGTTAAACGATAAATTGTGTGGTAAAATTATGTTGTCATTAAATAAGTGAGTTATTGTAAATGAACCTTAAATGAAGTTCAACAACGTTCTTAAAAGTAATTATTTTTCTTTCTGGAATTGCAGTGCTTGCCTTATGCATATTTTTAGTGCCGGAAATGGCGAATTTTGTAGCGAATTTGTATCCTAATATCGCTCCGATAAAATATCTTGTTTTTATTGTGATGTATGGAGCAGCTGTGCCTTTTTATGTTGCTCTTTATCAGGCTTTCAATCTTTTACAGTATATTGACGAGAACACAGCGTTCTCGGAATTATCTGTAAAGGCGTTAAAGAATATAAAGCGCTGTGCAGTTACAATCAGTGGTTTGTATGTATTGGGTATGCCACTTTTTCATTTTATAGCGAAAAAAATGGACCCTCCTATTGGGTTAGTGGGACTTATTATCGTTTTTGCTTCGCTCGTTATCGCTGTTTTTGCTGCTATTCTTCAACGCCTTCTACAAGAAGCAATTAACATAAAATCAGAAAATGATTTGACGGTCTGAGGTGGCGGATATGACAATTATTATTAATATTGACGTCATGTTAGCAAAACGAAAGATGAGTGTAACGGAACTTTCGGAGAAGGTTGGAATTACGATGGCGAATCTTTCTATTTTGAAAAATGGGAAAGCAAAAGCGGTTCGTTTTTCAACATTGGAAGCGATATGTAAAGCTTTGGAGTGTCAGCCAGGGGATATTTTGGAGTATAAAAACGATGAGAATACTCAATAAAAAAAGATAACAAATGTAAATAATAGAAGTCAATAAAGAAGGGATAGCCACTAAGCTATTCCTTCTTTATGTTAATTGCTGTTAGTAATAAAAAATATAATTTGAATTGCAATGTTTGCGTATCAAAAGGGAACTTGCTACCTTTTGAGGTAATCCGTTTTGTGGAAGAAAATTATTTGCCAAAAAGGATATTTTAACTATGATTTAAATTATTTTGAGTGCATCAAAATCTTCATTTGTATTATAGTTGATTTAAAACCCAGTTTGTTGCATCTTCAAAGTTATCTGCAATGTAGTTTGGTTCAATATGTGCCCATTTGTCTCGGTACGTATGCAAAGCATCATACCCAGCTCCTGTTCGGACTAGAATCGTAGTCGCATTTACTTTTTCTCCTGCAACAATATCAGTCCAGCGATCACCAACTACAGCACATTGTGTTAAATCAAGCCCATGTTTTTTTGCTGCTTTAAGCAGCATGCCTGTACTTGGTTTACGACATTCACAACCATCACCGTGTTTATGAGGACATACATAAATATCATCAAAACCGAAGCCTTCTAATTCTTGTACAAAATCGGCTACAGTTGCTATTCCATCTGCGATACCAGGTTGATTTGTGAAAGAGAAAATTTTTATATTTTTAGCTTTTAGTTTTTGCAAGGATGTTTTTGTGAATGGAAATAATGTAAAAGATCCCGGATAATGTATTGTAGTGTCACCACCAATTGTACCGTCACGATCAATGAAAATTGCTTTAATGTTTGTCATAGTTATAGTCCCTTCAATTATAAGTAGTTTAGAAATGTTTTACAAATCGGTAGCCATTTACTTCATAACCTAATTTTTTGTAAAAAGGATGAGCTTCTACTCTTTTTGTTCCACTAACTAGCCATGTGCCAATGCAATTATGTTTCTTTGCTAATTGCTCTGCATAATCCATCAACACTTGTCCAATGCCTTTCCGTCGTATGTTAGAATCGACGCTAATAATTGAAATCTCTCCATAACGTGTTACATCTTCTAAATTTTCACGTATACGAAATCCAAGTAATCCAAATATAGCTTCTTCTTCTTCGTAAACATATAAAAAATCAAACGGACTCATTTGTACGAATTGTAATCGATTGTTCATATCTTCATAGGAAATAGAGGAACCTTTTAATTCTTTCGTTAAAGAACAAAGTGCGTCTATATCATCTATCGTTGCTTCACGAATTTGAAAAGACATATTATCCACTCCAATAAAATGTAATCAAACATTTAATATTCTGTTAAAAAATGTTTTTTCCTGCTATGAAAATAAATATTTTATAATGATATATAGATAGTTATATGTTATTCTTTTCCTTGATTGTATTGGAAATGGAAAGAGGGGAAAGACATGTTAGAAGTAAATATCCGCTCAGCTGGATATGAAATAGGCGAAGAAACAATTCATGATATAGCTTTTTCTATCGAAAAAGGTGAACTAGTTGCTCTTATTGGAGCAAATGGTGCTGGGAAGAGTACGACGATAAAAACGATGCTCGGATTACTTGTAAATATGGACGGTGAAATATCATTCGGTGAAAAGAAAAATCCGTATGCATATGTGCCAGAACATCCAACATACTATGATTACTTGACGCTCTGGGAACATATTGAATTATTAATGGCTGCTCGTGGAAGTGAAATGGGAAACTGGGAAGAAAGAGCGGAACAATTATTACATACTTTTCGAATGGATAAGCATAAACATGAGTATTTATCAAAGTTTTCAAAAGGTATGAAACAAAAATCGATGCTAATATTGGCGTTTTTAACTGAGCCAGATTTTTATATTATTGATGAACCCTTTATCGGTTTAGATCCAGTAGCTACGAAAGAGTTTTTAACTTATTTATATAAAGAAAAAGAGCGTGGGGCAGGAATTTTACTTTGTACGCACGTATTGGATACGGCTGAAAAAATTTGTGAAAGATTTTTACTCATTTCACAAGGTACATTAGTCGCAGATGGACATTTAGAATCTATTCAAATGTTAGCGGAAATGCTTGGTAGCTCATTACTAGACTGCTTTGATATAATTGTAAGGCGTGAACAACATGATTAAACAACAATTTTATAAAAGATTACGCCATGAGCTCCGGCGGAAGTGGAAGTCTATACGTTCGGTAACAGATTGGACAGTCGCGTTATATATTATTATTCCAATACTTATATTTATGGGAATCTATTATAGGTCACTATGGATAAATGAATTATCAATGGAAGAGAAGATTTATTTCGGATTAGGATTACTAGCATTTTATCTAGTAACATATCCGAGAGGAGTTCGTTCATTTTTTGAGCAAGCGGATAGTTTATTTTTAATTTCGTATGCAACACATATGCGAAAATTAGTCCAGTATGGCATGATGTACACATTTATTCGAATAGCGATAACGAATATAATAGTGGTCGTTATTATGTTACCGGTGTTGATGAAAAGTATCGAGGTAACAGAGATACAAGTCCTATTATTTTGGGTATTCTTTACTATATTTCGATTTATGTTGTCGTTGTTAACGAGATTTATTCATGTACATGTGGGGAAACGATGGGTTTTATGGATTATAAAAAATGTAGTATTTTCTATGAGCGTGTCCTTTTTGGGAATTAGTTTATTTTTTATTTATAAAAATCCATTTTATTCAATTCTATTTATCGGTTTAGTAATTTTCTTAAGTAGTGTATTAGTAAAAGAGAAAATGAATTATAAAAAGTTCTTTTTTAAAGAAATCGAGAAAGAAAAGGAGGAAAGCATGCGCTGGACGAGCGGAATTATGCAAGTTGGTGGTCATGCGGCTAAACCGAGTAGTTCGAATAAAAAACCGTGGATGTTTCCGCGCTCTAAAAGACTATTAGGAAAAAAAGCTGATTCTCGTATTGTCGAATCTTTTTTGAAAGAATTTTTCCGTACAAGTACTGCACGAATATTTTATATTCAAATTGTATGTATCAGTACTGCAAGTATAATTATGACTCCAAGGTGGATTACAGCTATTGTTCTCGTATTTGCTGTAGTTGCAATTTCTCGCTATGCACGTGATTATTGGAATGAATTTACGAATAAGATGTTTCTTCGTTTATATTGTGATGAAGGGAAATTACTATTGTTAAGATGGAAGGCAGATCGTTATTTATTACTACCAGCAATACTCTTGTATGCAATAGTTATACTTGCCCAGTTTTATTTATTGCCAGCTGTGATTGGTGGCTTTGTTTTTATTTTATTAATTGTATGGATTGTATTTTTACCATAAAAAAAGAGCCATTGACGGCTCTTTTTCTAGTCTGTAACACATTGATAAATAAAATATACTAAAACGAGTATGCTTGCGGCGGAATACATGACATCTAAAGTCATTCAAGTGCCTCCTCAATATTGTGGTATTAATATTGTATGAAATCTTACAATTTCATATTCAAGTGAAAAATATGTGAACGTTAACAAAATTGTAAAGTGCAAAAATTATAATCATTTTGTATAATAGAAGAAACCACCGTTATATAAAAAATAATGAGTGAAAGGGGAGGGAACATAAATGCCAAATTGGTTTAGAAAAACCTTAGTCGCATTAATTACCGTATTTACATTTGGTTTAGTGACGCCTCCTTCCATATTGCTTGATAATGCCAAAGCTGCGGACAAGCCTACGAGCACAGCTGGGCAACAAAGTTTGGAGAGCACGTCCTATACATATGAAGAAACGAATGACAGGTTAACCACCGATACTTTTATTACTTATGCAATGCAAGAAGCAGAGAAGCAGTCGATGCAAAAGTTTGGTACTAAAATTGGTCCAGTAATTGAAGATGAATTTAAAGATGTAATATTACCGAAAATTGAAGAGGCAATTGCTGAGCTTGCTAGTGATGTACCAGAAGACTCACTACAATCATTAGCGATTTCTCAAAAACCAGCTGGTGGAAATAATGAAAAGATTTTTCACGTCTACGATACGAAATCAGGAAATGATTTATTGCGTTTCCATGTAAGAAGAGATCATCCGCCGCAAGATGGTTATTATTTTAATTTCCATTATCACCGTTTTGATGATGGATACTCTGGACATCATGAGTTAGGAAATATTTATTGGAATACAAATGTACCGCCGAAATGGTTGTCTTAAAAAGAACAAGAGAAAATCTTGTTCTTTTTTATGTTTATAGAAGGGACAGACAACTATGTTGTTGAATAACATAGGTTTAGAAAAAAGAAGTAAAAGGAGTATGGAGATGCAAAAATACATTGTTTTTGACTTTGATGGCACATTAGTAGATTCGCAAAATATATTTGTACCAATTTATAATCAAATTGCTGAAAAGCACGGATATAAAACGGTAAAGGAAGAAGAAATTGAACATTTACGTAAATTAACGATGCCAGAGAGATGTAAACAACTCGATGTACCACTGTATAAATTACCGATATTAGCGTTGGAGTTTTATAAATTATATCAGCCTGCTATAAAAGATCTTGTTTTATTTCATGGGATGAAGGATGTATTAGATGAACTATATAAAAAAGGATACGGTATTGCGGTTATATCATCTAACTCAGAAGAGCATATTCGGGCATTTTTACACAAGAATGATATAGAAAATATACAAGAAGTGTATTGTTCTAAAAATCTGTTTGGTAAAGATAAAATGATAAAAAGATTTTTAAAATCGAAAAAGATAACAGAGCAGGATATGTTATACGTTGGTGATGAACAGCGAGATGTAGCAGCGTGTAAAAAGGCTGGAGTGAACGTGATTTGGGTATCTTGGGGATATGATGTCATTGAAACAGTGAAAAAAGATGCACCAGATTATATGGTTCATAAGCCGATGGAAATTGTGGAAGTAGTACAAGGAGCGTATTCTTAATATGAATACACTTCGAGCAGGCATTCATCATATTGAATTTTGGGTAGCGAATTTGGAGGAGTCCATTTCTTTTTATAATAAGTTGTTTTCCATAATTGGATGGAGAAAGTTAAATGAAGTAGCATATAGCACAGGAGAAAGTGAAATATATTTTAAAGAAGTAGATGAGGAAATCGTAAGGACGTTAGGGCCTAGACATATTTGTTATCAAGCTATTCATAGAGAAGTAGTTGATGAAGTAGCAGATTTTCTTTCTAGTACGAAAGTGAAGGTAATACGTGGTCCAATTGAAATGAATCATTATTCGGAAGGTTACTATACGATTGATTTTTACGATCCGAATGGATTTATTGTAGAAGTTGCTTATACACCAAAGGCAGAAATGTAAGGGGAATAGATATGAAGATAATTACAGCGCAGCAAAACAATATACAAATTGTAAAAGATGCAGTGGATATTAAAGAAATTTCTAAAGGTTTTTCGCCTGACAAGAAATATATAATTATGAGTGCGAATAATGAAAAATATTTATTTCGGACAGGCGATATAAAAGAGTATGAAAGAAAGAAAATAGAGTTTCAAATTTTAAATGAAATGGTAAAATGTAACGTACAGGCACAAAGGCCAATTGAAATAGGTATATTGGAAGAAGAAGGTGTATGCTATAGTATTTTTTCATATTTAGAAGGGGAAGATGCGAAGAGACTATTGTCTACGTATTCACCAAAAGAACAATATGATATTGGCATAGAGGCAGGAAAAGATTTAGCGAAAATGCATACACTTGAAGCTCCTAAGAATATACTTCCGTGGTATGAAAGAGCAATGAAAAAACATAGGAAATATTTAGAGGCGTATAAAACATGCGGAATTAAAATTGAAAATGATGATAAAATTATTAAGTTTATAGATGAAAATGAAATGTATGTAAAGGATCGCCCAAATCGATTTCAACACGATGATTTTCATTTAGAAAATATAATTGTACGGGATGGGAGATATGTAGGTGTAGTTGATTTTAATGGTTATGACTGGGGCGACCCACTGCATGATTTCGTAAAAATTGCACTATTTGCAAGAGACATTAGTATTCCATATTCAATCGGACAAATAGAAGGATACTTTAATGAGAGAATACCAGAGGAGTTCTGGAAATTATATGCGGTGTACGTTGGCATGACAGTTTTCTCATCAGTTGTCTGGACATTACGAGCAGCACCGCATATGTTGGAGGATACGTTAGAGCGTCTTCATATTGTATTAGAAGATCATAAAAACTTTGAACTATTGAAGCCGATTTGGTTTCAACCAGATAAGATGGATATGAAATAGAAAAGGTAGGTGTGATTCGCACCTACCTTTATTTTTTACCATCAAAATAATTATTTGATTTTCTTAAATGTCAGCGGCTGAGTACTTAACATAGCTGGCACATGTAACTGAAGAGATGGGAATTCACCACTCACATTCATTTCATAAGCGAATAATAAACTCATTTTCATTTGGAATAAGTCAATTTTTGCAGAGAAGATGTCGTAGTGATGATGGTGCAATTGAACCTTCATCTCCATAAATTGTACAAATAACGAATCATCTTGTTTGTATACTTGTAATGTTCCGTATGCAGGATGTTCAAAAGTACCAGTATAATCCTCTAACTTGTGAGAAGGTGTAGTCCCTTTAATTTGTTCAGGAAGCGATTCAGTTGCTTCTTTCATCATTTCCTTCATTTTCTCAGTATCTTCTACAGCACGTTTATGCCAATCAATGGATTCTAATTCAAGTAGTTCGTCATAAATTTGATTAGCGAGATAAGTAGGAAGTAATGTTCCTCCAGCATTCGTTAAAATGACAAGGCCTATGTTTTCTGTTGGTATGAATGAAACAAGTGCTGAAAACCCATCAATATTACCGCCATGATGAATTACCTTATTACCACGGTAAGCGCTAATAAACCAACCAAGACCGTAACTATTTAATGGAGATTCAGGAAGTGATAAAACTGGTTGATCTGGAATGGAATTATGTGGTGTATACATTTGTTGTAATAATTCAGAGGAGATTAATTCATGATTTCCAAATTTACCTTTGTTTAAGTGAAGAAGGACCCAATTTGCCATATCTTCAATTGTAGAATTAATACACCCAGCAGCTCCAACTGTATCGATGTTATGGAATGGAACTTCTTTTATTTTACCTTCATTTTCAACGTAAGGTAAAGCATAATCATCTGTAGTTTGTGAATCTGTAACAGAGAAGTTTGTTTGATTCATATTTAAAGGCTCTAAAATATGTTCTGTAACGTATTGTTCCCACGTTTGATTTGTAATATTTTCCACAATGTAGCTGATTGTTGTATACATTAAGTTGTTATATAGAAACGCTGTTCGGAACGGCGCATCAAGTGGTAAATGTTTTATTTTTTCAACGAGATTTTTTCGAGATAAGGAAGAGCTATACCAAAGAGCCTCATGACGGCTTACACCGGTTCGATGAGAAGCTAAATCTCGTCCGGTAACTTGTGAGCTAGCAAGTACTTCAGATAAAGAGAAGTTAGGTATAAAAGACTGGACAGGACTATCCCAATTAAATTTTTGTTGTTGTGTTAACAAACTTAATGAAAGTGTGCCAAAAGCTTTCGTTGAGGAACCGATTGCGAATCGAGTATGCGGTGTAACAGCCTCTTTTGTTTCTATATTACGATAGCCGAAACCTTCTGAAATAATAACTTCACCGTCTTTTATTACAGCGACAGCAGCACCAGGAACATTTAAATCCTTCATCATTTTTTCAACCGTTGTTTGTAAAGAAGTCATAACAGGCGTTCCAAATTTAGACATACTTCTAACCTCCAAATATAAATTTTGTTCTACCGCACTATACTTTCGGTAATAGAAAATGAAAACCTTTTTAAATTTGGAAAGTTAATAATTTTGTAAGAATTAGTGGGAGAAATTTTATTAATTAGGATTATTAACTTTACCATTTTTCATGTTATGATAAATTGCATATACGATTGAAAGAAGGTTTTCCTACATATGAAACATGCTGAAAATGAATACTTAAATTTATGCCGCCATGTAATGGAACATGGTACGAAGAAAGAAGATCGTACAGGGACAGGAACTGTATCTGTATTTGGATATCAAATGCGTTTTGATTTGAGTAAAGGATTTCCTTTATTAACGACAAAAAGAGTACCATTTCGCCTTGTAGCAAGTGAACTACTTTGGTTTATGAAAGGTGATACAAATATTCGCTATTTATTGCAGCATAATAATAATATTTGGAATGAATGGGCATTTAAGAGCTGGGTGGAAAGTGACGAGTATACTGGTCCTGACATGACTGATTTTGGTCTTCGCTCACAACAAGATGAAGAATTTAAAGTACAGTACGATGAGCAAATGGAATTGTTTAAAAAGAACGTTTTAGAAGATGATGATTTCTCAAATAAATATGGTTATTTAGGAGACGTATACGGTAAACAGTGGCGTGCTTGGAAAACGACAGCCGGTGAGACACTTGATCAATTAAAAGATGTAATTGAAATGATTAAAAAAACACCAGACTCACGTCGTTTAATCGTTTCTGCTTGGAATCCTGAAGACGTACCGAGTATGGCATTACCGCCTTGTCATACATTATTCCAGTTTTATGTAGCGGACGGAAAACTTTCTTGTCAGTTATATCAAAGAAGTGGTGACATATTCCTTGGAATTCCATTTAACATCGCAAGTTATTCACTACTAACACATTTAATTGCACATGAATGTGGTCTTGAAGTAGGAGAATTTGTTCATACAATTGGAGATGCACACATTTATACAAATCATTTTGAACAAGTAGAAAAGCAATTGGCACGTGAACCACGTCCGTTCCCGAAACTTACATTAAATTCAGATGTGAAATCTGTTTTCGATTTTGAAATGGAAGATTTAACGATTGAAGGATACGATCCGCATCCAGCAATTAAAGCACCGGTTGCAGTATAATTGTAGAGGAGATGAAAAAATGATTGTTTCATTTATGGTCGCAATGGACGAAAATAGAGTAATTGGTAAAGATAATAATTTACCTTGGCGTTTACCGAGTGAATTACAATACGTGAAGAAAACAACGATGGGTCACCCGCTTATTATGGGAAGAAAGAACTATGAAGCGATTGGTAGACCGCTGCCTGGAAGACGTAATATTATTGTAACTCGTAATGAAGGATATCACGTTGAAGGATGTGAAGTTGTTCATTCTGTAGAAGAAGTATTTGAACTATGTAAAAATGAAGAAGAGATTTTTATTTTTGGCGGGGCGCAAATTTATGATCTCTTTTTACCTTATGTAGACAAATTGTATATAACAAAAATCCATTATGCATTTGAAGGAGATACATTCTTCCCAGAAATGGATATGACAAATTGGAAAGAGATTTTTGTGGAAAAAGGTTTAACGGATGAACAAAACCCGTATACGTATTATTACCATGTATATGAGAAACAACAATAATAAAAAAGGTTGATGTGAGAATTCGCATCAATCTTTTTATTTATATTCACCAATATAAGTTTATAGATGAGATTCGATAGTGCTATAATGATAGGTAGCATGTAAAAAATGCTAAAATTTTCAAAATTACTAATATAGAAAGAGGAGGAGAATGGATTGAGAAAGATATGGGGGATTCTTTTTCTTTGCTTAACATTCATGTTAGTTGGATGCGGTAAAGAAGAAAAACCACAAGAAGCGTTTGATACATATGTAAAAGCATGGAATAAACAAAAATTTGCAGATATGTATGATCAACTATCAAAAAATGCAAAAAAAGATATTTCAAAGAAAGAGTTTACTGAGAAATATGAAAAAATTTATTCTGGTATCGAAGTAAAAGACTTAAAGGTAGAAACAGGGGAAGTAAAAGAAGATAAAAAAGATGAAGGCCCTGTTCCTTTTAAAGTAAGCATGGATACAGTTGGTGGTAAAATTACTTTTGGCCATGAAGCAAAAATGGTGAAAGAAAAAGATGGAGATAAAGAATCTTGGAAAATAGATTGGACTCCTGATTTTATTTTCCCTGGTATGACGAAAGATAGTAAAGTGCGTATGCAGACAACACAGCCAAAACGTGGTGAAATATACGATCGTAATGGAAAAGGTCTTGCAACGAATGGGAAAGCTTCTGAAATTGGAATAGTTCCAGAAAAATTAGACGATACTGCTCCGCAAACGAAAGAGACAGTAGCGAAGTTGTTAAATATGACTGTAGAAGAAATTGATCAAAAATTAGCTGCTAAATGGGTAAAACCAGGGTATCTCGTACCAATTGGAATTTTGCCTGAAGGGGCAACGCAAAATACGTACATTGATTTAGCAGGTGTTTCAACAAAACCTGTAAATGTTCGTACATATCCATTAGGGGAAGCGGCAGCTCATCTAACTGGTTATATCGGAAAGGTAAATGCTGAAGATTTAAAAACGCTTCAAAAGAAAGGCTATCAAGCTGATGATCCAGTTGGTAAAGCTGGTTTAGAGCAAGTATTAGAGGAAAAGCTACGCGGTAAAAAAGGTGGCCGTGTCTTTGTAGAAGATGCACAAGGAAAAGAAATTAAAAACTTGGCAAAAACAGATGCTGTTGATGGAGAAAACGTAACTTTAACTATTGATAGTGCTGTTCAAGAAAAAACGTACAATGAAATGAAGGGCGAAGCTGGTTCAAGTGCAGCAATTAATCCGAAAAGTGGAGAAACAATTGCACTAGTAAGTAGTCCAGCATATGATCCGAATTTAATTGCACGAGGAACATCGAAAGCACAACGCGAAGCTTGGAATAATGATCCGAAAAAACCGATGACGAATCGCTTTACACAATTATCGGTACCAGGTTCTGTATTTAAACCAATTACAGCTGCAATTGGTCTTGAAACGAAAACGATTGATCCAAAAGAAGAGTTAAAAATTGAAGGATTAAAATGGACAAAAGATTCTTCTTGGGGTAATTATTATGTAACGCGTGTGAAAGATGCAAATCCGATTGATTTTGATAAGGCGATGAAATACTCGGATAATATTTACTTCGCACAAGAAGCATTGAAAATCGGAAAAGACAAGTTTATGAGTGAAGCGAAAAAATTCGGATTCGATGAAAAATTACCAATTGAATATGGATTCCCTGCTTCTAAAATTGCAAATGACGGTATTAAAAATGATATTCAAATGGCAGATACAGGATATGGACAAGGGCAAGTATTAATGACTCCTCTTCATTTAGCTTTAACGTATGCGCCAATTGTAAATGATGGAACGATTCCATCACCGTATATTATTAAAACAGATAAACAACCAAAAGCTTGGAAAGAAAATGTAATTTCTAAAGGAAATCAGGATATATTAAAAACTGCTATGACGAAAGTAATTAATGATCCGGATGGTACAGGGAAAATTGCTAAAATTGATGGAATGACTCTTGCTGGAAAAACAGGTACAGCGGAATTAAAAGTATCCAAAGAGGCCGAAGGAAAAGAACTAGGCTGGTTCGCTGCATTTGATTTGAATTCACCAGATATGGTCATTACAATGATGATTGAAGATGTAAAAGGTAGAGGTGGAAGTAACATTCCAGCTGAAAAAGTGAAACATGTTTTTCAAAAATAATATGTAATAAAAGGCTATCTCTATAAATTATAGAGATAGCCTTTTTGTATGAGGAGTCTTAATATCTGTATACTAAATTTTAAAGAAACAAAATAAATCATTAACTTACGAAAAAAAAGCAGCTATTTTTTATTGACATTAATTAAAACTTTTTGTATTATACTTACATAAGGTAAGTTATTAACTTTCGAAAAATAAATCTTGAATTAAAGATAAAGAGAAAAAAGGGAGAGAATACAATGACAAAAGTACTATTTATCACAGCAAATCCAAATTCAGCAGAAGGTTCTTTCGGAATGGCAGTAGGGGAAGCTTTCATCGAGGCTTATAAAAACGAGCATCCACAAGACGAAGTTGTAACAATTGATCTATTCAATACTACTGTACCAGCAATCGATGCAGATGTATTTGGTGCTTGGGGTAAATTTGCAGCAGGTGAAGGCTTTGAAACTTTAACGGAAGTTCAACAACAAAAAGTAGCAGCAATGAACACAAACTTAGAAACATTTATGCATGCAGATCGTTATGTATTCGTAACTCCAATGTGGAACTTTAGCTATCCACCAGTAGTAAAAGCATACTTAGATAACGTAGCAATCGCAGGTAAAACATTCAAATATACTGAAAATGGTCCAGTTGGCTTATTAGAAGGTAAAAAAGCACTTCACATTCAAGCAACAGGTGGCGTATATTCTGAAGGAGCATACGCAGCTGTAGACTTCGGTCGTAATCACTTAAAAACTGTATTAGGATTTGTCGGAGTAAATGAAACTGAATATATTGCAGTTGAAGGTATGAATGCAAACCCTGAAAAAGCACAAGAAATTAAAGAAGCAGCAATTGCTAATGCTCGTGAATTAGCAAAACGTTTCTAATATAGAATGCCTTAAAAAGTCCAAACACTTGATGTTTGGACTTTTTTTCTTCTTTTTCCTTCGTTTGTCTAGTATAATGAAGGTCGGAATGATAATAGGTGGGGGTTCTGTATGATTCAAACGTTTTTTAAAATCTTTTATTTAATTTTAATCGTAATTGCGATTACACCGAGAATGTGGCGTCTTAAAAGACAAGTAAATACGATGGCGCCAAAAGAAAAAGATAATGCTGTGTACAAAACGACAAATTGGTTTGGTAAGAAAATGGTACGTGTAGCTGGAGGGACAGTAGAAGTGAAAGGGCTTGAAAATGTTCCGAAAGACAAGCCGGTACTAGTTGTAAGTAATCACCAAAGTAATATGGATATCCCTGTTTTACTAGGTTACTTAAATAAACCAATTGGATTCGTGTCAAAAGCAGAAATTAAAAAGTTCCCAGTTGTGCCAACTTGGATGGAACTTATGAATTGTGTATTTATGGATCGTAGCGATCGTCGTCAATCTCTTAAAGCAATTAAAGATGGAATCGAGCTATTAAAGAATGGACATTCTATCGTAATTTTCCCAGAAGGGACAAGAAGTAAGGGTGGCGAAGTTGGAGAGTTTAAGGCTGGTAGTTTTCATCTTGCAGTAAAGTCAGGTGTAGCAATTTTACCTGTAACGTTAGATGGTACATATAAGATGTTTGAAGCGAATGGAAATCGTATGAAGCCAGCTCATGCAACAGTAACAATTTCTAAGCCGATTACACCTGAAGATTATGCGAATATGGATATTAAAGAATTAACGAAGCATACACAGGAAGTTATCGCATCACAATTACATAAGTAGTAAAAAAGGTTTCAGCTTATAGTAAGCTGAAACCTTTTTTATTATGCTGTAGGTAAGACATAAAAGAGTACACAAAAGAACATCATCGCACTACCACCTAAAACGAACAGGTGCCATATGGCATGGTTGAAAGGTAGCTTTTCCCAAAGGAAGAATATAGCTCCGACAGAATATAAAATTCCACCTGCTAAAAGTAGTGAAAAACCATGTCCAGTTAGATTTTCATAAAGTGGTTTAATGGCAACGATTATGAGCCAGCCCATAATGATGTAACATAAAGTTGATGCCTTTATAAAGCGACGTACAAAGAAAATTTTGAAGACGATACCTCCGATTGCAAGTGTCCATATAATAGCAAGTAACGTCCATCCTAATGGGCCACGAAGTGTAATAAGTAGAAAAGGAGTATACGTGCCAGCAATCAATAAGTAAATGGCTGAATGATCTAAAATAGTAAATATTTTTTCAACTTTAGGATGATGGATGCTGTGTAGCAATGTTGAAAACAAGTACAGTAAGAACATGCTTACACCATAAACAGTAAATGCAACTACAGCTGATGCGGTACCGTGCTTAGAAGCATGAATAATCAATATGATTAAGGCAGGGATGCTTAAAATGGCACCGATACCATGTGTAATTGCATTTGCAATTTCTTCTTTTACAAATTGGGTCATTCGTGTCATTTTTTCAGTCATAATGCAAATCCTTTCTACTATCATGAAATAATATGTCATTTCCCTTACCATATCATACACAGGGGCAATAGAAAATGAAATTTGTATAATTGATTATATTTTTGAATTTTTTTGACAAAAGGCAATGGATTTGTTGACGTTTTCAAACTTTTTTGACAAAATAAAATTATGTAATAGTAGGACAAGGAAACTACTAATAAAGGGGATGGGGAAATGTTTTCAAATATTGGCTTTCCAGGGTTAATTTTAATTTTAGTAGCAGTACTCATTTTATTTGGGCCTAAAAAATTGCCGGAAATCGGGAAGGCTTTAGGGGAAACGTTAAAAGAGTTTAAAAAATCAACGAAAGAATTGACAGATGACGCATTTCAAGAAAAGGAAAAGAAAGAAAAAATGTAATGTATTTTCCTTGTAATGGATAAATAAAGTGTGGTGAACGAGTTGGAAGATCGGGAAATGAGCGTAGTAGAACATATTGTTGAGCTTCGAAAAAGAGTAATATATACGGTGTTATCCTTTGTACTATTTTTAATTATCGGATTTACTTTTACAAAGGATATTTATTTTTGGCTTGTAAAAGATTTACCAATGAAATTAACTGTTCTCGGTCCAAGTGATGTATTGTGGATTTTTTTCTCGATTGCTACAGTATTTGCTATCGTTTGTACAATTCCTTTTGCTGCTATACAAATTTGGTTATTTGTAAAACCGGGTTTACATCCAAATGAACAAAAGATGACAATAATGTATATACCGGTATTGTCTATATTATTTATTGCAGGTTTATGTTTTGGATACTTTATTGTAATGCCATTTCTATTTCACTTTTTAACTACGATAGGTAATGAAATGTTTAATACGATGTTTACGACAGAAAAGTATTTTCATTTTGTACTTAATTTAACAGTCCCATTTGCTGTGATTTTTGAATTACCAGTCGTTGTAATGTTTTTAACTAGTATTGGAATACTTACGGCGGAATTTTTAATAAAAATAAGAAGATATGCTTACGTAGCACTGATTATCATTGCATCTTGTATATCACCGCCTGACTTTTTATCTCATAGTTTAGTTGCGGTGCCGCTTATTTGTATTTATGAAGTAAGTATTGCTTTATCAAAGGTTGTTAGTAAGAGGAAAAAGAAAAGAGAAGAAATGCAGTCGAAAAGTGCCTCGTTATAAAGGCACTTTTTTATTTATTGGTTATACTATAGCTATAAACGTATACAATATATAGAAGAAAAAAATTATAGAATCTCCAAAATTTAGACAAACTTTGCGCTTTTATAAGCTTATACTAAATGTATTAAACAATTGATGGATAATGAGATTCCCGTCTCGGAGATATTTAGGATGGGAAGATGGATTAGGTGGAGATGAATAGAGTATAAATCTTCTAGCCATAAGGACTACAGAAATCATATAAGTCTGATTTTACTCCACTTTAAACAACGTGTTACAACGCAAAGTAGAGGAAGTTCAAAAATCCAATGAAAAAGAGGATTGATATTGTGATTACGAAAAGTTTTTATTTCACTCATTCAACAGGGGATTGTATTAAAATATTCGAAATCCCTGTCCTACAGGCGCAGCATCCATTATCGTTTCTAATTCAGTCTCGTCTTCAATTATTTATTGCAAAAATTCAAAAACAAAAACATCCAAGATTTGCATATTCTTTCCGTGAATATTTACAAAATTGTTTGAAGTGGAATGATTATTTAAATGTATATAAAACAAATACTCTTGAAAAAAATGCATGATATAGAGTAGAGACAGGGTTAGGAGCTCTGTCTTTTTCATTTTAGATATAAAAATATAATTAATTTGATGAAATTTCGTTCCAAATTGTTGAAAGCAATGGGAATACTAGTATAATAACAAGGAGAGCGTATTGGAAAGGGAAGAATATAATATGCAAAAAATTAAAATTGTAACAGATTCAACGGCAGATTTATCACAAGAAGTAATCGAGAAGTATGACATTCATGTTCTACCATTATCAATCTCTGTAAATGGACAAACATATTTAGATCGTGTTGATCTACAACCAGATGAATTTATTGAAGAAATGCTTAAATCAGAGGAATTACCAAAAACATCGCAACCAGCAATGGGTACATTTGTAGAAATGTATAACAAGTTAGGTGAAGATGGAAGTGAAGTACTTTCCATTCATATGACAAGTGGAATGAGTGGTACTGTAGCAACTGCAAATAGTGCTGCATCAATGACCGATACAAAAGTAACAGTTGTTGATTCTCAATTTATTACACATGCTTTAGCATATCAAGTAATTGAAGCTGCAAAAATGGCAAATGAAGGGCGCTCACTAGAAGAAATTTTAAAACGTGTAGATGAAGTAAGAAAGAATACTCGTTTATATGTAGTAGTAGATACATTAGAAAACTTAGTGAAGGGTGGACGTATCGGTAAAGGAAAAGCGTTTATCGGTTCGCTGCTTAATATAAAGCCAATTGCTAGTCTTGAAGACGGTGTTTATAATCCTGTAACGAAAGTTCGTAGCCAAGGCCAAATTGTAAAAACATTAGCTAAGTTATTTGAGCAAGATACAGCTGGAAAAGTTGTAAAGGCTGTTGCAATTCCACATGCGAAAGCAATTCCTTTAGCTGAAAGTATGAAAGCGGCGGTTGAAAAAGTGAATGGGTTTGCTCAATCAGAAATTTTCTATACAACGCCTATAATTAGTACTCATACAGGTCCGGGTGCAATCGGATTTATGTATTTAGCAGAGTAATAAAAAAGCTACTTGAAAATATATTTCAAGTAGCTTTTTTATGTAAATAGAAAGTAAGAAATAAGAAGAGCTATACAGGCACTACCGCTAATGATATAGCGAGTCTGTAAATATCTATTCATAGAAAACACCCTTTATCCCGCAATTTGCGGACAGTAAAACTCCCACCTCAAAATTTAGCTGGAGCAAAGAGGTTAGGTAACGGGCTGTCCGTAAAAGCCTTCACTATAGGATTTTCTATATTATATGTTAGATGTAGAAAATCAGTCGCTACGTTACACATGTAAAGTTTCAATTTTTTCATTTATTTGCTTATCATTTGTTGCGTTACTATAAATAAAAGTTTGGCCTAAAAAGAGTACATGCAGTTGTTCCCATGGTAACATGCGCAAATTCCAATTATTTCGAAGTCTAGTTATTGCTTCACGAGGTGTTTCATCGGCGAGTGCAAATGCTCCGTAATGCATCGGTATAAAATGAGTAGCGTTTAAATCTAAATAAGCTTGCACAGCCTCTTCAGGTGAAACATGAGATACTTTCATAAACCATTCTGGTTCATAAGCGCCAATGGGCATAAGAGCAATATCAATTAAAAAGCGTTCACCAATTTCTTTGAAACCTTGGAAATAGCCACTGTCGCCACAAAAATATATGGTTTCCATAGTCGTTTCATTATCAATAATCCATCCCCCCCAGTGAGACGTATTCATATCAAATAAGAATCTTCTCGTCCAGTGCTGAGCAGGTACGAAGTGAAAAGAAACTTCGTTAATTATCGTACTTTCCCACCATTTATACTCTTCTATATGTTTAAATTTCTTACGAGTAAATAATTTTTTTAATCCGATAGGTACAAGGTATAGAACATCATCATTCAACTGACGAAGAGTTGAAAAATCTAAATGATCATAATGACCATGTGAAATAAGGACAATATCAATTTTAGGTAGTGCTTCTATAGAGAGTCCAGGTTCTGTAAGTCTTGGAACTAGCTTTAATTTATTGGCCCATACTGGATCTGTTAATATATTAAGTCCATTCGTTTGGATAAGAAAAGTAGAATGCCCAATCCATGTGACAGTCGTTTTTTTTACATTACTTTGCAAAAATGCACTTTGTTTAACGGGTGATTGTTCTACTAAGAAAGAAAAATCTTTTTTGTTTTGCTTTCGTTCTTTACGCCAGCGTAAAAAAGAGCGAATTGATTTTTTTGTACTAACATTATCCATATTTTCATAGCGCTTTGCCATGAACATCACCTCATTTAAAATCGTTGTATTTGTATTGTACCGAAATGTTGTTAAGGAATACAGTGTAAAACATGGATTAATGTTTAAGGAATTGTTAAAAAATAGGGAAAGGTATTTACAAAAGTAACAATAAAAATAGTTTTATCACTTCTATTTATAGAAATAATAGTAAAAAAATATATTTTGTCTAGTAATTCGCTTGAAATAAAGAAGTAACATACGTAAATTCGTACGATTTCGTGAACAAATGTAGTAAACAATTTTCTCGTAGTGTTAACTTTTGTTATTATAAACATAACCTATTTAAATTTAGGATAGAGAAAAGAGGTTTATAAATGAAGCGTTATCAAAAAATAATTGGTCTTATGGTTGTATTTTGTCTCTTTGTACTTGCTGGATGTAGTGGATCAGGTTCAAAGCTTCGTAAACCATTGAATTGGGATTTAGAAACTTTCCAATTTACAAATCAAGATGGAAAGCAATTTGGTACAAAAGATTTAAAAGGGAAAGTTTGGGTTGCAGATTTTATGTTCACAAATTGTCAAACAGTTTGTCCACCAATGACTGCAAATATGGCCAAGCTGCAAAAGATGGCAAAAGAAGAGAAGATAGACGTTCAGTTTGTTTCATTTAGTGTAGATCCAGACCTTGATAAACCAGAAAATCTGAAAGCATTTATTCAAAAGTTTACAGAGGATACTAGTAACTGGAATTTATTAACGGGATATTCGTTAGAAGATATTACAAAGTTTTCAAAAGATAATTTCCAATCACTTGTAGATAAGCCGGAGAACGGTCAGGTCATGCATGGTACATCATTTTATTTAATTGATCAAAACGGAAAAGTAATGAAAAAGTATAGTGGCATTAGTAATACGCCATACGAAGACATTATACGTGATATGAAGCGATTAGTGGATTAAAAATAAGGGTGCATAGCACCCTTATTTTTTTTGCATTAGTCTATGGATAAAATGTCATGTTGTTGGGGAAGTTTCGGCGCCCGAATTTCTAATACGCCGTTTTGATAAGAAGCTTTTGCTGCTTTTTTATTAATTGAATACGGCAACTTAATCAATCTTGATGCTTCTGAAATGGAACGTTCTCGGCGATAATAGTTATGGGATGTTTCTTCTTCCTCTTCGAGTATCTCTTCTTTTACAGAGACTTTTAAGTATTCACTTTGTATTTCAATTTGGATTTGCTCTTTTTGTATACCTGGTAGTTCAGCTGTAACAACGAGTTCTTCACCAACTTCATATAAATCTACAGGGAATGTTAATAAACGGTTTCCTTTTTGGAAAAAATGATTTAAATCAGCGATTACATTGCGAAGAGGTGTTTGCTCGAAGAAATCATCAATTTGCTTTAAGTAATTACGAACCGGTGGGCGAGAAGAATCTTTTTTTTCTTCACTCATGGTATTCCCTCCTAGAAATCAATTTGCAATATCATATGACAAAAGCGGAGAAAGGTGAGTGCCTAGTTTTCATGTTTTCATAAAAAATTGTTAAAAATGTGAAATGGAGTGATTTTTTTATAGTTTTTGGTCGCCATATTCAGTTGATTATGCTAGTATAAATAGGGTTGATATAGTAGTATAGAAACAGAATGAAAACCGAAAGAGGGTAAGAAGTATGTGTGGTTTTGTAGGATGTTTATGTGAAAACCCTAGAGAGTTTTCAGAAACAGAAAAACATCAATTTGAAAATATGAACACGATGATTTTCCACCGTGGTCCAGATGACGAAGGATATTTTCGTGATGAACATGTACAATTTGGCTTCCGCCGTTTAAGTATCATTGACTTAGAGGCAGGACATCAGCCGCTAACTTATGAAAATGATCGATATGTAATTATTTTTAATGGTGAAATTTACAACTATGTAGAATTACGTGAAATGTTACTTGAAAAAGGTGCAACGTTTGCAACGCAATCTGATACAGAAGTTATTATTGCATTGTATGCACATATGAAAGAAAAATGTGTAGACTACCTTCGTGGTATGTTTGCATTTATGATTTGGGATCGTGAAGAGAAGAAACTTTTCGGTGCACGTGACCACTTCGGTATTAAACCTCTATACATCGCACAGCAAGGTGATACTACATTCTTCGCATCTGAGAAGAAAAGTATTATGCATGTGATGGAAGATAAAGGCGTTAATCCAACGTCACTACAACATTATTTTACGTATCAATATGGCCCAGAGCCAGAAACATTAACAATTGATGTTAATAAAATCGAGCCTGGTCATTATTTCGTAAAAGAAATCGGTAAAGAGATGGAAATCCATCGCTACTGGAAACCTTATTTCAATGCTTCAAGTGCAACGAAAGAGGAGCATATCCAAGCAATTCGTGATGTACTATATGATTCAGTAAAAGTGCATATGCGTAGTGATGTACCAGTAGGTTCATTCTTATCTGGTGGTATCGATTCATCTATCATCGCTTCTATTGCAAGAGAAATGAATCCAAATCTTTTAACATTCTCTGTTGGTTTTGAGCAACGTGGTTTCAGTGAAGTTGATGTTGCAAAAGAAACTGCTGAGAAATTAGGCGTTAAAAACCATAACGTATTCATTTCAGCGAAAGAATTTATGGATGAGTTCCCAAAAATCATTTGGCATATGGATGATCCTTTAGCTGATCCAGCAGCTGTACCATTGTACTTCGTTGCTAAAGAAGCACGTAAACATGTAACAGTTGTTCTTTCAGGTGAAGGCGCAGACGAGCTATTTGGTGGTTATAACATTTACCGTGAGCCAAACTCACTAAAAATGTTCTCTTACATTCCTAGCCCAGGTAAGAGTGTTCTAAAAGCATTGAGTGGTGCTCTTAAAGAAGGATTTAAAGGTAAGAGCTTCCTAGAGCGTGGATGTACACCAATTGAAGAGCGTTACTATGGAAATGCGAAAATCTTCCGTGAAGAAGAAAAAGCTGAATTAATGAAGTATTACAATGAAAGTGTTAACTATATGGATATCACGAAACCATTGTATAACGAGATTAAAGATTATGATGATGTAAGTAAAATGCAGTACATTGACATGTTCACATGGTTACGCGGTGACATTTTATTAAAAGCTGATAAAATGACAATGGCAAACTCATTAGAACTTCGTGTACCGTTCTTAGATAAAGAAGTATTCGATGTTGCATCTAAAATTCCAACTGAACTTAAGATTGCTAACGGAACTACGAAAGCTATTTTACGTGAAGCAGCACGCGGAATCGTTCCAGATCACGTATTAGATCGTAAAAAACTTGGATTCCCAGTACCAATTCGTCACTGGTTAAAAGACGAAATGCATGATTGGGCTATAAATATTATAAACGAAAGTAAGACAGAGCATTTAATCGACAAACAGTATGTATTAAACTTACTGGAAGCACATTGTGCAGATAAAGGCGATTATAGCCGTAAAATTTGGACTGTACTTGCGTTTATGGTATGGCACCAAATTTATGTTGAGCATAAATACGATACGAACAAGTTCCATGAAGAAACAAAACGTGCGTATAGCTTAGTGTAATTAGAAAAACCTTAAGATCGCATACGGTCTTAAGGTTTTTTTTCATAAATAGGAAGTATTATTGATACAATAATAGTAAAAGGATGGACAACATATGATTACGTTTGAGAAAGTTACTATAGAAAATGAAAGCGTTGTTAAAGAAATGTTTAAATCGCATAGTTTAGGTGAGAAAAAGGTACAGTATTGTGTGAAAGTTGATGATACATATATTGGTGTAATAGATTATAGTGTTCAAGAGGAACGAGCTGTTTTATCACAGCTAATTATTCATTTTGATTACCAAGGTTATGGTTATGGTACAAATACGTATTTTACATTTGAAGAAATGATGAAACAAAGAAATGTGAAAGAAATAAAAGTGCTACAAGAGGAATTAACAGAAAAAGCGCATTCTTTCATAGAGAGTTTTGGCTTCACTTCAGAAGATGGAGCGTATGTGAAGAAAATATAACGATGATTATTTATGCGATACAATAAATATAAGGCAGGTGGATGTATGACAATGACTTCTGGTCTTGTATTAATTGGAGGGTGCTTTATAGTAGCAGAACTATGTCATATAATCATTCGAAAAAGAATGATTAAGAAAAGAAAGCCGTATGAATTACAATACGTCCCCGTCTTTTTCATTATATTTTGTATGCTTAGTACATTACAAAATATAATGAACTTTCCACCACTTGTGAATGTTTTTTTAAAGTTCGGTTTACTTTATAGTGGTGTTGGAATAGTACTTTTATTTATTTTATTTTGCATACGTTATATTCACTATCAATCGTATATATTTATTTTAAATTGGTTAAAGCAAGATGATAGAAACCGCCTTACATAAGGCGGTTTTTTTATTTGTGATTGTAACAGAACTTGTACATTTCACATAAAATAGGACGAGTAGCAATGCTAACATATTACAAGAAAGGGGCGGGGTAGTAAAATGAAACTTGTTATAGACGCAGGGCACGGTGGATATGATTCTGGTGCTGTTGGTAATGGCTTAGTAGAAAAAAACTTAACGCTTCAAATTGCTAGACGCGTTCGAGATATTTTAACGGTAAATTACCCAATTACAATTAAAATGACACGTGATAGTGACGTGTTTATTTCCTTATCGGAACGTGCTAATATTGCTAATGCTTTTGGTGCGGATTATTTTATTTCATTTCATATTAATAGCGGCGGGGGTACAGGTTTTGAAAGCTATATTTATAATGCGTTATCCAACAGCAGCACTGCATATGCAAAGCAACAAAAGATGCATACAGCAGTAAATCCTGTATTAACAAAATACGGTCTTCGTGATCGAGGAGCAAAAAAAGAAAATTATGCGGTATTAAGAGAAACCGCAATGGATGCAATTTTAACTGAGACTGCCTTTATTGATACAACGTTTGATGCAAATTTATTAAAGAATCCACAATTTATTGAAGATCTAAGTCAAGCGTATGCAAATGGAATAGCGGCTATTTTTGGAGTAGCTCCAAATCCACAACCTCCAAACCCACAACCGACACCTCAAACGAAGGGAATCGCTTATATCCTTGGGAAAAATGTAAATTTAAGAAATGGTCCATCAACTTCTTCCTCAGTTATTCGTCAATTAAATTCTCCAGAATCTTACGTTGTATATCAGGAAAGTAACGGATGGTTAGATTTGGGGAATGGACAATGGGTGTATAATGATCCTTCTTACATTAATTTTGTAAAGACAAGCAATAGTGATGGAAGTCCGATTGGGGTTGCATATATACAAGGGATGAATGTAAATTTAAGAAGTGGTCCATCAACTACATCTGCAGTTATCCGTCAATTAAATCCTCCAGAATCTTATTTAGTATATATAAATGAAAATGGCTGGTTAAACCTTGGTGGAAATCAGTGGGTATATAATGATCCATCGTATATTAAGTATACTCAATATTAGGAATTAAAATGATAATGCAATATGGATGCGTATCTTTGTTATGTATAACTCAGATACGCATTGTAATAACAACATAAATTTTCATACTTATACACTATATGTTAAAAAGAAACATTAGAAAAGCCAATAGAATCGAAATGGTATATATTAAAAAAGTTTTCTGATATACATTGACAATGTATGTAGTATACATTAATCTTTAATTGTTAATGATAATCGATTTCATCTAGGGAGGACATATGATACATACTAAAAAACTAATTATGTTCTGCATTATGATACTCATGGTTGTAATTGCAGGATGTAGTAAAGAAGAGAAAAAAGAAAATGATATATCAGCTAAAGCAAAAGATTCATATACGGTCAAGCATGCAATGGGCGAAACGACAGTAAATGGTACACCTAAAAAAGTTGTTGTTTTAACAAATGAAGGTGCAGAGGCTCTCCTAGCTGTGGGCGTAACGCCAGTGGGGACTACGAAACCACGTGCTGGTGATGAATGGTACCCTCATGTAGCGAAAGAATTAAAAAATACGGAAGTTGTAGGAACTGAACGTGATATTAATTTAGAAGCAGTAATGAAGCTTAAGCCAGATTTAATTATCGGAAATAAAATGCGTCACGAAAAAATATATGATCAGCTAAAAGAAATCGCACCAACTGTTTATGCAGAAACATTACGCGGTGATTGGAAAGAAAACTTTACGCTTTATACAAAAGCTGTAAATAAAGAAAAAGAAGGGCAAAAAGCTCTTGATGATTATAAAAAACGTATTGAAGGAATGAAAGAGAAGTTAGGCGATAAATTGAATTCTAAAGTTTCTATTATTCGTTTCGTGCCAGGTGATGTTCGTATTTATCAAAAAAACTCATTCTCGGGAGTTGTTTTAAATGATATTGGATTTAAACGACCACCATTACAAGATAAAGATGATTTTGCGATAAAAGGAATTACAAAAGAGCAAATTCCAAATATGGACGGGGACTACTTATTTTATTTCACGTCTGATAAAGATGCAGATAAGAATAATGAAGGAAATTCGTTAGCAAAGGAATGGACAGAAGATCCACTCTTTAAGCAACTACAGGCTTCTAAAAATAATAAAGTATTCCAAGTGGATGAAGTAATCTGGAATACAGCAGGCGGTATTAAAGCTGCGAATCTTATGTTAGATGATATTGAAAAATATTTCCTTAAATAAATGATAAAATACATCACTTTTACGAAGTGATGTATTTTTTGTTCGTGAAAATACAGAAAATTCCTTCTTTAAGGGTGACATAAGTTGTACAATAAAATCAATCATGTGATAAAGGAGTGGGGAAGAATGAAAGCTACTCATAAAGAGTGGATCTTGTTTAATGGGAGAATGATTAATACGAAGGAAGAACAGCCGATGGTCGCATTAGAAGAGCGCGGCTTCCAATTTGGTGATGGTATTTATGAAGTATTTAGACTATACGATGGCAAGCCTCATTTATTAGATTTACATTTGGAACGATTCTTTAACTCTATGGCAGAAATAAAACTAATTCCACCATTTACGAAGGAAGAATTAGTGGAAGAGTTACATCAAATGATTGAAAAAAATCAATTTCAAGAAGATGGGAATGTATATTTACAAATATCAAGAGGTGCACAACCACGCAATCATGTATATGAATCAGATTTACAACCGACATATTTTGCAAATCTTGTTTCGTTCCCAAGACCAGTTGCTTCAATGAAGGCAGGGATTAAGGTAACGGTAGAAGAGGACATCAGGTGGAAGTTTTGCCATATAAAATCATTAAATCTTTTACCAAATATCATGATTAAAAATAAAATAAATGAACAAGGGTATCAAGAAGCAATATTAGTACGAGATGGCATTGTGACTGAAGGGTGTCATTCGAATTTCTTTATGGTGAAAAATAATAAATTGATTACACATCCGGCTGACAATTTCATTCTACAGGGCATTACGCGGCACTATGTTATTACATTAGCGAAAGAGTTACATATCGAAGTAGAGGAACGAGAGTTTTCATTACAAGAAGTATATGAGGCTGATGAGTGCTTCTTTACAGCGACGCCGCTTGAAATATTCCCAGTCGTTCAAATTGGTGATGAACAGTTTGGAAACGGCGAAAGAGGACCAATTACAAAGAAACTCCAAGTGGCATATGAAGAAAGTATTAGATTGTTTAAAGTTATGAACTAATATTGAAGAAAAAAGCTGATATTCCTTCAGCTTTTTTTCATGATATAATTCAAGCGTAGGAAAAGATTTGAAAACGCTGTAAAAAGGGGATTTAATGTATGAATTATGAAGGTTTTAAAGAAGTAATTCACGGAAGACGAAGTGTTAGAAAGTTCACAGAACAAGAAGTATCTACTAATGATATAAAAGAAATAATTGATTGTGCTCGTTATGCACCGAGCGATACGAACTCACAAACGTGGGAATTCTTGGTCATTATGAACCGAGAGAAGATTAAAGAAATTGAACAAATGACATGGGATGCTTTACATAAACTTGCGGCAAAAGCAACAGATAATGGAGAAGAGAAAGCAGGGAAATTACTTACGCGTTCTTTCGGACCATATGCGACAGCTTTCTCTGAGGCACCAGTATTAATCGTATGCTTGGCAACACCATATGAATCAAAGTTTCGTGAAAAGATATTTGATCCCATTGCTTTTGTTCCAGATTCAGTTTGGGAAGAAGAAGGGATTAAGAGTAGCTGTTTAGCGGCACAAAACTTAATGTTAGCTGCACATGCAAAGGGACTTGGTACTTGTCCAATGACAGGGCCAGTATTGCTAGCTCAAGATGAACTGCGCCAATATTTACAAATTGAGCCTGAAAAACAAATAAATATGGTTATTTCACTCGGATTTCCGAAAGATAAGCCAAAAAAACTTCCAAGAAAAGAAGTAGAAGAAATCACAACATTTGTTTTTTAAAGTGCAAAATAAAAAGACATTGGACATATCAATGTCTTTTTATTTTGGAGCGGGTATTATATCGATTTGTTGGGCTAAAATGATAAATAAGAAGGAATTACTATTTATTTCATAAAAAAAATTAATGTTCTATTAAGGAAAGTATGATACATTAATCGTGAGCAAGCTTCTATATGTTCATAAAAGTTTTAAAAGTTATTTTTGTATAATAAATTATAATCAAATGACAGGGGGGATGAATTTTGAAAAAATTCATAATCACTGGATTGTCTGTATTGTTATTAGTAGGTTGCGGTGCTCCACAGGAAAAAGAGGACGCGCAATCAAAACAGGAAGAACAAGTTGTAAACGCAAGTGATGAGAATATGGTTGTATTTCCTGAAGGCGCAATGTCAATTGGAGAAGGGAAAGTAAAAGTTATTACTCCAGATGGTACTTCTGAAAATGGAAATATACCGACTGTATTCATCAAAAAGGATACTTTAATTCAGCAAGTTGAATTAGAACTTTCTAATTTTCAAAGTGATAAAGAAACATTCATATTTGTAGATCAAATGTATACAGATAAACATCAAGTAACTAGTACAACACAGACAACAGTACAATTAAAAGAAAAGACGCTGGAAACAGGTAGTCATACAATTACTGCAGTTCAGTATGAAAACAATGACCCGAAAGGAAAGGTTATTAGTTTTAATCAAGCAACATTTGAGACAAAGCCTGCGTCTTAATCAGAATAAAAAGTACATTACTCAAAAAAGTAGTGTGCTTTTTTGTTTGGATGGAATGGTGTAATAGGGAATAATTTATTTCGTTTTCTAGTACGATTAAGCAGTAAGGAATCACTTGTTACTACTATGATGGAGAAAAAGGTTGAAGGTATGAATCGATATGTTCGTATCTTCTTGATTAGTATAATCATGTCAGTAATTTGGGTTACTATACAAGACGTTAATCAACTTACGTTTAATTATCAAACTTATGACTTGTTAATGGGAAGTATATGTTTTGTCATTGTGTGCCTGTTTTATGATAAACTTTGATTAAGATAAGTTTTACAAGAAAAATGTAGGTATTTCATTTGAAATGTCGAATAGTACATACGATGTCGTAATAACAAATTTTCTATTGTTTACTGTGAAACAGGAGAAGGGGAGATAGTAGTTATGAAACGAGCTCTTATTAATATTGATTATACATATGATTTTGTAGCGGAAAAAGGCGCTTTAACTTGCGGAAAACCAGGTCAAGAAATCGAACAGGAAATTGTACATATAACGAAGCAATATATTGAAAATGGAGATTACGTAGTGTTTGCAATTGATAAACATGAAGAAAATGATGAATATCATCCCGAAGCGAAATTATTCCCTCCTCATAATATAGCAGGTACAAATGGTAGAGACTTATTCGGTGAGTTACAAGAAGTATACGAAACATATAAAAATGCTGAGAATGTATATTATATGGATAAAACGCGATACAGTGCGTTTGCTGGAACAGATTTAGAGATGAAGTTAAGAGAAAGAGG
Source organism: Bacillus sp. FSL K6-0268 (assembly GCF_038005425.1). Taxonomy (NCBI): domain Bacteria; kingdom Bacillati; phylum Bacillota; class Bacilli; order Caryophanales; family Bacillaceae; genus Bacillus; species Bacillus sp. FSL K6-0268. The sequence goes on along the minus strand of NZ_JBBOTF010000001.1, from coordinate 1,142,734 downwards.
AATAGAAGAAGTTCATCTTGTAGGTGTTTGTACTGATATTTGTGTTCTTCATACAGCAGTAGATGCGTATAATAAAGGATTTAAAATTGTTGTTTATGAAAAGGCAGTTGCATCTTTTAATGCGCAAGGGCATGAATTTGCACTTGGACATTTTAAATCTTGTTTACATGCAGAAGTGAAATGAAAAAGAGGCCTTTAAAAAGGTCTCTTTTTTGCGTTTAAACCGAGACGACATTTTGCTCAATTAATTTTTTTATGAATGGACTAATATTTTGTGGTAGCTCATTTAAATTAAAAAACTGTACATGTAATGATTCGACTCGATCAGCTTGTAGCGAGCCACCTGTAATATCTTTGCAAAGGTAAGCGATTGTCATAGGGTAAAATTCATCTCCGTTCGGTAATTTCACAAAAAATTCTTTACCTGAAAATACACTTACCAGCTGAAGTGTACCAATTTCAATTCCTGTTTCTTCAAGTACTTCTCGTCTTCCAGCTTCTTCTGTAGATTCACCAAGTTCCACAAAACCTCCTGGGACACCCCACATGCCATTTCGCCTTTGTTGTAGTAATATTTGTCCTTGTTCATTGAAAACAGCTACCGCAACGCCTGCTAAATTGAGTGGCCTTGATCCAACAACTTCTCTTAGTTCTTCAATATATCCCATTGGTTGTAACCTCCGTGAGTAATAATATTTTCAAATGAACTATTCGATATAATGTAAATGTTTTCCTTTTGTTGAGATGAGTAGTGTAGTTTTAAAGTAAAGTCATAAAAAATTTCAATTGCCAGCTCCCTTTAGGTTATGAAAAAGGGTATATTTATAGAAGAATGTCTAATGAATTTAAAAAATATAGCGGCTTTGTATAGAATTTTTATTAGTTAAGGAAGTGGATGGATGAGTTTATTAACGTATACTGAAGAATTTTTTAATTATGTAAGGGAGTTTTTACTTTTAAGATTTTTGCTATTTGCTTTAGTTTTAATCATTATTTCGTTTGTAATAAACCGTATTATTGATTGGTTTTTTAGGAAATCAAGCTTTTTTGATGAAGAGGTAGAGCAGACAATTCAAAGTGTAATTCGATCTATTTTTAGATATATCATTATCATCAGTCTTATCATATATTTAATTAGCCAATTTGTAGATATAAAAAGTATTATTGCAGGTGCAGGGATAGCTGGAGTTGTCATCGGTTTTGCTGCACAACAGATGCTAAAAGATGTTATATTAGGCTTTGCAAGATTAGCGGACAAAGAGTTTCGAGTTGGTGATTTTGTAACTTTTAACGGAACAAATTCAGGAACTATTGAAGAGATTAGTATTCGTTTTATGCAAATACGTGAATGGTCAGGAAAATTACTTACCATCCCACACGGAGAGATTAGAACGATACAAAATTTTAATAAAGGATGGATGCGTGTAATTGAACGTATCACGGTAAGTTATCAGGAAGATCCAACAAGAGTGAAGGAATTGTTAGAAGAAGTATGTGTTATATGCAATGAAAAATTGGATCAAACTCTTTATAGAGTAGAGGATGAGGCTGTTGAACCATTTAAATACGTCGGTGTTACAGACTTAAATCCTAACCTGAAATATGTTGGCTATGAATTTTGTATTACAGGTTTAATAAAGCCAGAAGATTATTTTGAAACTTCTAGACAAGTAAGATTTGAATTAATGTCTATATTCCATAAGAATCAAGTGCAAATGCCGGCAGCGAATATGGTTGTTACTACTGAAAGTTTACAGCATATTCATGGTGGACAATCTTTATCGGACAGCTAAAGTAGAATCGCTTGTTAACAAAAATTCTGATTCCAACATTGGATAGAATAACAATAATAAAATGATTGATATAAAGAAAGGGCTGAAGGAATTCGGTTCTTTTTTTATTTATAGAATTTAGAAATTTCTTAATGTTATAATTGTAGTTGGTGATGAGAATGAACTTTGAAGAAAAAGAGATGCATCGTTTAGAAGCATTAAAAGAAATTGCTGAATTATTAAATGAAGCAACAAACTTACAGGATATGTTAGAAAAAGTGTTGCATACATTGTTACAAGTAATGAATTTACAAACAGGGTGGATATTCTTTATTGATGAAAGTGGAAAGCATAGCATGCTTGTAGACGAAAATTTACCAGAGGCTCTTACGTGGCAAGAGAAGAAGCCGATGTGTGAAGGAAACTGTTGGTGTGTAGAACGTTTTGTGAATGGGAGATTAGAAAAAGCGACTAATATTATTGAATGTAAGCGAATAGAAGATGCAATTGAATGTAATTGGGGAGAGACAGAAGATGTTACACATCATGCGACAATTCCGCTTAGGTCTGGATCAGAAAAATTTGGTCTACTAAATGTGGCTGCGCCTCATAAGACTCATTTTTCAGAGGAAGAGTTAGCATTATTAGAATCAATTGCATTTCAAATTGGAACAACAATACAACGTATTCAGTTAGTTGAGAAAGAACGTAAATATGTAGTGGTAGCGGAAAGAAATCGACTTGCACGTGATTTACATGATTCAGTAAAACAATTGTTATTTTCTATTATGCTAACAGCGAAAGGTACTTTGAATATGACGCAAGATAGAGAATTGCAAGAGATGTTAAGTTATATTGGAGAATTATCACAAGAAGCATTACAAGAGATGACTCTATTAATTTGGCAATTAAGACCTGAAGGATTAGAGAAAGGGTTAGCAGAAGCAATTCAAAATTACGGGAAGTTATTAGGAGTTCAAGTGGAAGTTCGAATTGATGGGATGGTTTCAATTGGGGATGAAATAGAAGAAGTTTTATGGCGTATTAGCCAAGAGGCGCTACATAATTGTAAAAAGCATGCTTCGTGTGAAAAGGTACATGTTCTTTTGAAAATAGAAAATAACCAGTTACATTTTTACATAGAAGATAATGGAATAGGATTTATACAAGAGCAAGTAAGGGAGTCAGCACTTGGCCTGAAAAGTATGAAGGAACGTATTCAGTTAATGAAGGGGTCGTTTCAAATTATAACAGAGCTGAGAAAGGGTACAAAAATAGAAATTCAATTGCCGATTTGAAGGGGAGAATAAGATTGAAGATTAAATTGCTACTAGTTGAGGATCATCATATCGTTCGAAGAGGACTTGTATTCTTTTTGAAAACGAGAGAAGAATTTGAAATTATTGGGGAAGCGGAAAATGGCGAAGAGGCATTACATTTCGTGCAAAAAGAAAGACCGGATGTCGTACTAATGGATGTATCGATGCCGAAAATGGCTGGAATTGAGGCAACAAAACGTCTAAAGCAATACGATGAGACGATAAAGGTACTTATATTAAGTAGTTTTTCAGAGCAAGATTATGTTATACCAGCACTTGAAGCTGGAGCAGATGGTTATCAATTAAAAGAAGTACAACCTGAGCAACTTGTCGCTTCTATTATTGCAGTACATCAAGGAAATGCGAATTTTCACCCGAAAGTAACACCTGCATTAATGGGGCGTACCGCAGTAAAGAAGGAAATAGAAAATCCTTTTTCAATGTTAACGAAAAGAGAGCAAGAGGTACTTCGCGAAATTGCGAAAGGAAGAAGCAACAAGGAGATTGCAGCAGAACTTCATATTACAGAACAAACTGTGAAAACACACGTTTCAAACGTTTTAGCTAAATTGGAAGTGGATGATCGTACGCAAGCCGCATTATACGCAGTGAAACATGGGGAGGATTATTCATAAGCATGAATAATTCTGTTATATCGTATGACAGAATACATAGGAGCAATTAAAATTTATAGTAATCCCTAATATAGGTTTTTCTTCTTTCAATAATTAGGTACAATAAAGTTAAACTAATCGGTTTTTACAGGATAAAGCTACGATAGAAGAGGAGGATATGCTATGCCTGGTACAAGGAGTGGGATTGGAAAGATTCAGGCTTCGTTAAATGGTTTATCACCGAAATTGCGAAGTATTGCCGAACATATTTTGAAACATCCACAAGATGTTGTACATAAATCTATTACAGAATTAGCTGAAGTTACGAGTAGTTCCGAAGCGACGATATTCCGCTTATGTAAACACCTTGGTTTGCAAGGTTTTCAAGATTTAAAGATTACATTAGCTCGTGAAATTGTACATACACCGATGCAAAATATTCATGAAGAGGTATCAGCAGAAGATAGTATGGTAACTGTTGCTAAAAAAGTTTTTCATTCGCATATTACAGGACTGCAAGATACTTTACATTTGCTAAATGAAACAGCACTTGAGCAGGCTGTACGAGCTTTGCAAGAAGCAAGGCGAATTGAGTTTTATGGAAATGGTGGCTCTGGTATTATTGCGATGGATGCGTATCATAAGTTTATGAGAACGGGTATTTCTTGTATCGCTCATACTGATTCGCATTTTCAAATTATGGGAGCAGGTTTACTCTCGGAAAATTCAGTTGTTATTGGCATTTCTCATTCTGGTAGCAATAAAGGGTTACTTGAAGCGTTAGAAGTAGCGAAAGCAAGAGGGGCCAAAATTATTGCGATTACGAGCTATAAGAAATCAGCATTAAGTCAGCTTGCTGATATAACGTTATATACATCAACACGTGAGACTGAATTCCGTACAGAAGCAAGTTCATCACGATTAGCACAGTTAAGCTTATTAGATACTTTGTATGTAGGGTTGTCGTTGCAGCGACAAGAAGAAACACTAAAAAATTTACAAAGTATACGTGAAACGATTTCGATGAAGCGAATATAAAAAAGCTCTTCAAATGAAGAGCTTTCAGATTGTAGACAAACTATTTTTGGAGAGTTCAAATGCTAAAAATAGTTTGTCTCGTATTTTATGGATAATTTATCTAATTGTATTTATATGTAGTGCTTTCTATATATAATTTACTATAAGTGAGGAAGGTGTCTTATGAAAATATCCGTTTATGTTGCAAGTGCATTTAGCAAGGATCATAAAGGCGGAAATAAAGCAGGAGTGGTATTTATTGAGAATACAAATACATTGACCACTACTCAAAAAATGACAATAGCGAAACAACTGGGTTATGCGGAAACCGCATTTATATCAGAATCTGAAATTGCTGATTATAAATTTGAGTATTTTACTCCAAAAGAAGAAGTTGATTTATGTGGTCATGCCACAATTGGCTCTTTCGCGATACTGATGCATTTAAATAAAATTTTCAAGAATCGCTATACGATTGAAACGAACAGCGGTGTTCTTACTATTACCATAACAGATGACATCATATTCATGGAACAAAATAAACCGATATTCTATGATTTTGTATCTCCAAATGAGTTCACCGACTGTTTTGACATTAAAGATATAGACAATAAATACCCAATCCAAATTGTCTCCACGGGCTTAAAAGATATTTTAATTCCTATAAAAAGCGAAACACAATTACATGCACTGCAACCTAATTTTGAAAAAATTAAAGAAATCAGCAAGTATTATAATGTTGTTGGGATGCATCTATATACTTTTAATGACAATCGAATTATATGCAGAAATTTTGCTCCACTATACGACATTAATGAAGAAGCAGCGACTGGAACTTCAAACGGTGCATTAGCTTGCTACCTTTATGAACAGCACTATTTGCAAAAAGAAGTCTATGTATTTGAACAAGGTTATTCTTTACACTCGCCTTCCGAAATATTAGTTAAATTAGCAACCAATAGCAAAAATAAAATAGAAAAAGTTTATGTTGGCGGTAAAGGCTATTACTGTGAAACTAAGTGTTTAAATGTAGAAAATATTGAGTAAAGAGCTTTTTTTTATCGTTGAGAAGTTTGTTAATTTATTTTCTTTTCTTTTAGAAATGTATGACTTACATATAGTCAGTGATAAACTCTCATTTTTAAAAATTAAAAATAAAGACCGATTTGTGTAATGATTCAAATATTGTTCATAATTTCACAATTTGTTTATGAAGTGTCATGTTATGATGAACATGTAATGATGATTGAATACTTAAATTTGGTACGGTAACTAGCCAAAGTAGTGAGGAAAGTAGTTGTGAGATAAACTCATTAAAACGCTAGAACACTAAAGGGGAGATCACATATGAAAGCAGTAGTGGTTAATAAAAACAGCAAAGCAAACATCGAAGTGGTTGAAAAAGAATTACGTCCGTTACGCTCAGGTGAAGCGTTAGTAGATGTAGAGTATTGTGGAGTTTGCCACACTGATTTACACGTTGCGAATCATGATTTTGGTAACACTGATGGCCGTATTCTTGGTCATGAGGGTGTAGGTATTGTTACGAAAATAGCTGATGATGTTAATTCGCTAAAGATAGGTGACCGTGTAAGTATTGCATGGATGTTCCAATCTTGTGGACGTTGTGAATATTGCGTAACTGGTAGAGAAACATTTTGCCGTGAAGTTAAAAACGCAGGTTATTCAGTAGATGGTGGTATGGCTGAACAATGTATCGTTACAGCTGATTATGCGGTAAAAGTACCAGAAGGATTAGATCCTGCTCAAGCATCATCAATTACATGTGCTGGTGTAACTACATATAAAGCTATTAAAGTATCAGATATTAAACCTGGTCAACCTATTGTAATCTATGGCTGCGGTGGATTAGGTAACTTAGCTATCCAATATGCTAAAAATGTATTTGGTGCAAAGGTAATCGCAGTAGACATTAATGACGACAAATTAGCCTTAGCGAAAGAAGTTGGTGCTGATATGACTATCAATCCAATTTCTCAAGGTCCTGCTGATAAAATTGTTCAAGAGGAGCTTGGTGGCGCTTATGCTGCGGTAGTAACAGCAGTCTCTAAAGTAGCCTTTAACTCAGCAGTTGATGCAGTACGTGCTTGCGGTAAAGTAGTTGCAGTAGGGCTACCAGTAGAAACAATGGACTTAAACATCCCGCGACTTGTACTGGATGGAATTGAAGTAGTTGGTTCTCTAGTCGGTACTCGTAAAGATTTGGAAGAGGCGTTTATGTTTGGGGCAGAAGGAAAAGTAGTGCCGGTTGTTCAAACTTGTTCGCTAGATAAAGTACAAAATGTATTCGAAGAAATGGAACAAGGTAGAATTCAAGGGCGTATGGTAATTGATTTTAAAAAACATAATTGTGATTGCAAATAATTCACTTTAAATATAAAAAGCATGAGTCTAGCAAAGGACATGTAAAAAAGTTAGACAGCATAAGAAGATGATCCCTGTATTTAATATGGATCATCTTCTTTATTTTCTACTAATATCGATGCCAATTAATACTTGATTAATGAGAAATGATTAAAGGTTTACTTTATTTGCAAACGAAAAGGAATCTTTATGTTTAACAAATTTTTTATGATCTGGAACGTTTTGAATTGCTACAATTTGCGAATCTCTTGCTTTCAGTGCATCTTGAATCCCGATGGTCATAAGCTTAATAAATAGAATCGTAATAAAGAATGAAGCGAGAGTATAAAAAATAATCCACCATGAAAGATTCATTTCATTACGATTTAATCCAATAAGACCTGCCCAATCATTAGATAGAGAAACAGGTTTGAGCACTCCGTCATAGAGTTCACGCATTTGTATGCCGCCAATTACAATGTTAAGCAACGCTAAATGGATAACGAGTATGAGTGTTTGGACGATATGTTCCATAAATAATACAAATAAGCGGTCAAGTAATAAGACTCGTAAGTGTTTTTTAATAATATGAAAACGACTAGCCCCCAGTAATTGTGAACTTAAGATGTAATCTTGTTTCATAAATTCATCAACCTCTGAGGATATGTATAAAGAAAGTGTAGGCAGAGCGACGAAAATAAGTACGAGTACTTGATAAAACGTAAATGAAATATTTGGATCTACCCCATCAGCATTTGATGTGATTATAATATTAACGGGCGTGATGAGTATGAATGCGATAAATAGAGTTGGAATATAATAAAAAACTTCTGAGCATGACTGGAAAAATCTCTTGAGTTTTGGAGCAAATAAACTTAAGAGGATTCCTATACATGTTCCGCATAAAATTCGAAAGAAGCTAATTGCCACGGCTAATAAAATAGTAAATTTTGCTCCTTCTACAATTTGTAAGAAAACAGACTCTCCAAAACGATCAGAGCCAAAAGGTGGAATTAACGATGGTGGAAAGGGAGCCTTTCCAAGTAATTCGTTATTTTCATTGTAAAGTAACTGAGGAGGTTTTGGGATGTTATCTTTAAAGAACCAACTATAAATAAAACTAGCTGAAATAAGTATGAATAAATAAGTAAAGCCGATTAAAAAGCGTTTTGATTTCCAAATAGATTTCATAATGATACTCCTTTCAATTGCTTTTTCCATCTATTCATCATGAATGAGATTATTTGGAAAATGGCGTAAAACGGTAAAATAATCATAACAAGTATAATAAATGTAGCTGGAGGTGAAACAAACGCCTTATTAAATAAAAATTGAATAATGCCTTCCATATTAAAAACAAATTCTAAAATGAATAAATTAGAAAGTAAGAAAACAAAAATCGTTTTTAAATGGTGGAAGAAGTGGATAGATATATTTTTGAATAAATGAATGCATAATATATAACTTGATGAAAGGCCTTTTCCATATGCAACCTCTACGTAATGTTTTCCTTGTTCTTCTTTTATGTATAACACCATCATCCGAAACATTTGTAATGTAGGTAAGACAGCTAATGATAAAATAGGGAGTAAATAAGCTCGATTTTCATTAAAAGAAATAATAGTGACAGGAGATTCCCCAAATTTCTGAAGTACCCATATGAAAAATATTTGCAAACAAATCATCATCATCATATCAGGGACAGCTTCTAATATGAACACAATTCGGTTTATCCATTTTTTTATATAATCTTTTGCTAAAAAATAAAAAAATGCCATGCTAGATGATAAAAAGAGAGCAAGAAAAAAGGCTGAAAATAATATAGTAAATGAATATAGGTAAGGTTCTAAAACAGTTGGAAATAATGGTGTTTTTTTGAAATGGCCAAACTTCGGGTCTGATCCTATAATCACTAATGATTCAAGGGAGAAGACCTGTTTTAACATGGTAACGATCTGATTAAAAAAATAAATTGGTTGAAAGGTAAATCCTTGTTGAGTGATAAATAAATAAGGTAAATTTAATAATAGTAAGAGTGATAAAAGAATTGATGAAAGCTTAATTGTGAATTGAGATATTGTATTTAACATTAAATCCCTCCGACATCTTTTTACAACATTATACAATAAATTCTATATTATTGTTTTATTTTTCTGAAAAATAAAAATACTGTTGAATTTTATAGTATGCAAGATATATTTACAAGATAAAAAAGTAATAGTAGGGGCCGCGCTCTATTTTTATCAAGACAAAAGGACTAGTGAACTTAAAACAATAAACAAGAGCAAAATGCACAGAATTTTCATTCTGCGGGTAGTTACTTTTCTTGGCTTGATAGCGATATTACGTGACCGCTAAAAATGAATATTGCTTTTCAACTCTTTCTTCATGCAAATGAGTAGAACGTATGGAGGACTATGTATGTGTTGTTAATGAGAGGAAAGAGTGTATTGCGTAACGAATATAACGTAATTTTACCGCAAGGAGTAGCTAAATTTAGTGTATAAGTGAAATGGAATGAGTAGATTTATTTTTTTATATGAAAAAAATTTTCTTTTTATAACTTGATAAATGAAAAAATATTTTATATACTAATTCATGTAAACGGTTTACTAAATCGTATTTTGCTAGAAATGAAGGGAAGATTCGCATGGAAACAAGGGGGAGAGTAATCGGGATTGATATCGGTACCACAAGTACGAAAACGGTTGTGTTCACAGAAAAAGGAAAAGTCATTGCATCACATGCAATCGATTACCCAATTATTCAACCGAACGTCGGATGGGCTGAGCAAGATCCTGATGTAATATGTGCCGCTGTATACAAAAGTGTAAGCGTTGCCATCGAAAAGGGTAATGTATTACCAGAAGATATTTCTTCAATCGGTATTAGTACAGCTATGCACGCATTAATTGCAGTAGATGAAAATGGTGCGCCATTAACGCGTTCTATCATTTGGGCAGATAATCGAAGTACGAAGCAATCAGAAAAATTATTACAACAAATGAATGGGCATGAAATTTATAGACGTACAGGTACACCAATTCATCCGATGTCACCACTTTCTAAATTGTTATGGATGAAAGAAGAGGAACCAGAGTTATATACAAGTGCTTATAAATTCATTTCCATTAAAGAGTATGTGATTTACCAATTATTTTCACGCTACGTAGTTGATTATTCGATTGCTTCTGCTACGGGGTTATTTAATTTAGAAACATTAAACTGGGATGAAGATGTTTTAACTATGTTACATATGTCACCAGAACAATTATCAACCCCTGTACCAACTACATATATTTTATCAGGTATGAAGCCAGAATTAGCACAGAAGATGGGGATAAGTGCAGAGACACCAATTGTCATAGGAGCAAGTGATGGGGTTCTTGCAAATGTAGGAGTTGGGGCGATATCACCGGGTGCGGCTGCAATTACCATTGGAACGAGTGGTGCGGTTCGAACAATCTCATCAAATATAAATACAGATGAGAAAGGGAGAACGTTTTGTTACGCATTAACAGATGAGCACTGGGTAATCGGTGGTCCAACGAATAACGGCGGAATATTACTGAGATGGTTACGTGATGAATTTGGTAGTCCAGAGCAAGAAGTAGCAAGAAAGCTCGGAATTGATCCTTATGATTTATTAATTAAATATGCAGAAAGCGTACCAGCTGGAGCGGATGGGCTATTGTTCTTACCTTTCTTATCTGGAGAACGCGCACCTTACTGGAATGCAAATGCTCGTGGTACATTCTTTGGAATCAATCTTCAACATAAGCGAGAACATTTTATACGTGCAGTGATGGAAGGTGTTTGTATGAGTGTATATTCAGTAGCACTCGCAATTAGAGATTGTACAGGGCCACTTACTGAAATACGAGTTTCAGGAGGGTTTGCGAAATCTGCATTTTGGAGACAAATGTTGTCCGATATGATGGGGAAAGAATTGCTTGTACCTGAAAGTCATGAAGCATCTGCGCTTGGGGCAGCGGCAGTTGCTTTATATGCTGTAGGAAAAATTGATTCTCTTGAAGAGGTAAAGGATTGGATTGATATTGTTCATCACCATGTACCGAATAAAGAAAATACGGCTATATATTTAGAAATGTTTTATATGTATGAACGACTTTACAATCGCTTGAAAGAAGAATTTGATTGTATAGCTGCTTTCCAACGTAAATAATAGGGGGATTGGGAGAAATGGTAGTTGGGATCGTACTAGCGGCAGTTGTCATACTACTTTTACTTATTACGGTAGTAAAATGGCATCCATTTGTCGCATTAATTTTAACAGCAATTGGTGTAGGATTAGCAATGGGAATGCCTTTAATTGGAACTTCACCAAAAGATCCAGGAATTATTGATTCTATTAAACTAGGGCTTGGTAATACGTTAGGATTTTTAGCAATAGTTTTAGCACTAGGAACGATGCTTGGAAAAATGATGGCCGAATCTGGTGGTGCTGAACGTATCGCTAACACATTAATTAATCGTTTTGGGAAGAAACGAGTTCACTGGGCGATGATGTTCGTTGCATTTTTAGTAGGGATTCCGGTATTTTTCCAAGTTGGATTTGTCCTATTAATTCCGTTAGTATTTACAATCGCGTTAGAAACTGGGGTATCACTTATTACAATCGGTATTCCGCTAGTAGCAGGACTGTCAGTCGTACACGGACTTGTTCCACCGCATCCAGCGGCAATGGCGGCAGTTGGTATTTTTAAAGCAGATGTAGGGAAGACAATTTTATATGCGTTAATTGTCGGACTTCCAACTGCAATTATTTCAGGTCCACTTTACGGGAAATGGATTGGTGCTCGTATCCATAAGGAAGTACCATTAGATATAGCGGAGCAATTTATTGAAAGAGATAAGAAGAAAGAACTTCCTAGCTTCGGAAATACATTGTTTACTATTTTACTTCCAGTATTTCTTATGCTTGGTGCATCCATTGCTGAAGTAGCGTTACATAAAACGAGTCAACTTGCACAAGTGTTACACTTTATTGGAGATCCAATAGTCGCTTTATTAATTGCAACGATTTATTCTTTCTTTAGCCTTGGTTATGCAAAAGGATTTTCTAAAGATAAAGTATTACAATTTACAAATGATTGCCTTGGGCCAATTGCAAACATATTGTTAGTGATTGGTGCAGGCGGCGCATTTAATAAAGTACTATTAGATTCTGGAATTGGAACGACAATTGCAGATATGGCGAAAGAATCGCATATTTCACCGATATTATTAGGGTGGGGAATTGCGGCACTAATCCGAATCGCAACTGGATCGGCAACTGTTTCTATGATGACAGCAGCTGGAATTGTAGCACCGATTGCAGCAAGTACACCTGGTGTAAATGTTGAACTACTAGCACTTGCAACAGGCGCAGGGTCATTAATTTTATCACACGTGAATGATTCGGGATTTTGGATGATTAAAGAATATTTCGGAATGACTGTGAAAGAAACATTATTAACATGGACCGCAATGGAGACTATACTATCAGTTGTAGCACTTGGATTAATTTCGATATTAAATATATTTGTATAGAATGGGAGATTGATTAATATGAAACTAGGTTTAATTGGATTAGGAAAAATGGGATTCCCATTAGCTGAACACTTACATGAAGACAAGCATGAAGTAGTTGTATACGATGTAAATAAAGAGCTTGTAGAAAAGGCAGGAAAACTAGGAATTACTGCACGTCATACATTAAAAGAAATGATCGCTGAATTAGAAGCTCCTCGTACGATCTGGGTAATGGTGCCTGCAGGAGAAGTTGTAGAGTCAGTATTAAAAGATGTGTATCCGTTATTAGATGAAGGTGATATCGTTATTGAAGGCGGAAATTCATTCTATAAAGATACGTTACGCCGTGCTGAAGAAGCGAAAAGCTTTGGGTTACATTATGTAGATATCGGTACATCTGGCGGTGTAGAAGGAGCTAGATACGGTGCTTGTTTAATGGTTGGTGGAGAAAAAGAAATTTATGACCAATTAGAACCTTTATTTAAAGATTTAGCAGTAGAAAATGGCTATTCTTATGCTGGCCGCGTTGGTAGTGGTCATTTCTTAAAAATGGTTCATAACGGTATTGAGTACGGCATGATGCAAGCAATCGCTGAAGGATTTGAAGTACTAGATAAGAGTGACTTTGATTTCAATTATGAAGATGTTGCAAAAGTATGGGCGAACGGATCAGTAATCCGCGGTTGGTTAATGGACTTAACTGAAAAAGCATTTGCAGATGATCCTAAACTTGATGGCATTAAAGGTGTAATGAACTCTTCAGGAGAAGGGAAATGGACTGTTGAAACTGCGCTTGAGTTACAAGCAGCGGCACCAGTAATCGCGATGTCATTATTTATGCGCTATCGTTCTCAGGAAGATGATACATTCCATGGAAAAGTAGTTTCAGCACTACGTAATCAGTTCGGTGGACATGAAGTTGTAAAAAAATAAGGATGTTTTTGAAAAGAAACTTGTGCATAAGCGCAAGTTTCTTTTTTATAGTTTAAGAAATTACTAATTTACAAATACCAATCAATCATCGTTTTTTTGTCACAAATGACAGCTTCAACATTCATTGATTGAACAATATATTCTATATTTTCTTCTTTAGCTAATAATAAGGTTGTAAAGGAATCGTATATACTCATAAACGCATACTCATTGTCTTCGCCAGTAATAATTAACTCGTTATTGCTAATGTCCCAAATATCTAATGGAGTAGTATTATTTACCTGTAATAATCCGTTTGTATCAAGAATTGGTTCAGAGAAATATAGATTTCTTGCACCTTTAGAACCGAGGAGTTTAAGTAATTTGTGTAATAAAAATATAGACGTATAATCTTCTGTTGGATAATAAAGATCTTTTTTTAAGTTTGAATGTAGCTTTTCAGCTAAATCCTCTCTTTTATATTCTTCTGAAAGGGCACTAATGGAAGTCAACATGGCCATTGCTAATTCTGCGTATGAATGTAATCCACTACAAGACATCATTTCCTTCCAAGAAACGGATTTCCCATTATGAATGATTTCTTCAGTGCTAGGATAGATGTGCTCATATGGTCTTTTTCTCACAGACTTTTCCCATCCTAAAGGCATTTGGATAAAAGGATGTAGCAATATAGCTGCAGATTTAAAGTTTCTTGGTAGTTGTTCTAAAATTGGTGATTTGTCATCTAGCCAAATGTAATCCAACAAAATATAACCTCCCCTTAGACTTTGAAATGTACGGATTCCCATATTATATTTTTTGGCATTGATTGTATCAAATATAAAGCGAAGTATGAAATATGTCCCAACATAAAAGTAAGAATAAATAAAATGAAGTTTTCATAAATAGTAAAAGGGTGCTTATGTCATCAGTATAGCTAAGAAATGTTGTTACATATGAGAAGAGCGTGCTAATAAAATATGAGGTGGTTAAATGGGAAATGAGCAAGTGAAGTCTGTAAAGGAAGAAAAAAAGTTATGTCTTTGTATGATCGTCAAAAATGAGTCTAGAATTATGGAAAGATGTTTAAATGCAACAAAATCAATTGTAGATTTTGTTTCTATTTGTGATACTGGATCGACGGATAATACGCCTGAAATTATTGAAAATTGGTGTAAGGAAAATGAGATACCTGGAACGGTTCATCATGAGCCGTTTAAAAACTTTGGTTATAACAGAAGCTTAGCTGTTTCATTAGCGCAAAAAACATATCCAGAAGCGGATTATTTATTAATATTAGATGCAGATATGATTTTAGAGGTTGATCCGAATTTCGATAAAACGAGCTTAACGGAAGATCATTATCTTACATTGCAATATGATGTTCATATTAAATATTGGCTTACACGTCTTTTGAAAGCTTCTTTACCATGGAAATCTGTCGGTGTTACTCATGAGTATTGGGATATAGATCGTTCAAAAGTTGGAGTGAATTACAATACGAGGGTAGATCGGTTAGAGACTCTTGTCGTGAATGATCCTGGAGATGGCGGGAGTAAAGCTGATAAATTTGAAAGAGATGAGAGGTTGTTATTACAAGGAATAAGCGACCCAGAAACAACGCCGGATTTGCATATAAGATATTTATTTTATTTAGCGCAGACTTATTTTCATTTAAGTCAATTTGAAGATTCGATTAAATGGTATAAAAAACGAGTGGAAGCAGGGGGATGGGTTGAAGAGGTATTCTATTCGTTATTGCGAATAGGATTTTGTTATGAGCAGTTAACAAATCGTTCAGCAAATAAACAAAATGAAGTGACAGATGCTGATGAAAAAGAAACTGTTAAAGGGCAAGAAGAGCAATATTTAGCATTAGCTGTTTTTTATTTTCAAAAAGCGTGGGAATATAGACCAACCCGGGCTGAACCATTATATCAACTTGCAAGGTTGTATCGATTACGATCTCAAAACAATATTGCTTTGATGTATGCTCTGCAAGGGAAGGAAATTCCTTTTCCAAAGGATGATCTTCTATTTGTAGATTATCATGTGTATGATTACTTATTTGATTATGAAATTTCTATTAGTGCTTTCTATATACCTCATAAAAAACATTTAGGGGCCGTTTCGCAAAAATATTTGGAATCGATTAAAGAAGAGATTCCATTTCATATAGCAAATATAGTAGAGAATAATGCAAAATTTTATTAAATACATTTTCGGTTAAAGGAGTAGTGGAGTAATCATGGAATTAATGCGATGGGCGATTGAACTAGGAGAATCGGTGCATGGAAATACGTATGAAGAATTGATGCCACTACTAGACTATTATTATGATCGTGATCATTTAAAAGCGTATTGTATCGCAAATCTTCTTTTAAACATGGATGTATTAGATGAACATCGGGAAAGAATCGAATTAAGAAGATGCATTGCTGCTTATTATGCTGGATTATATAAAGTAGCAAGAAAACATGCAAATGAGTTAGTACTTAAACATCCGGATGTAGATTTATATAAAAATAATCTAAAATTAATGGAAGCTTATTTGAATAAAGAATATGATTATTGTCTTTTTATATGCCCAAAGACATACGGTAGTTTCATAGATGTTGCGCGAGCTTTAAAGTGGCGGTTGGAGCAGGAGGGGAATACAGTAATTATATCAGAAACAATACTGGGAAATGTAAAGAATACAATTGTTTTTGGAGCGCATACATATGCATATAACCCGAACCTTCTTCCGAAAGACGCAATTATTTATAATTTAGAACAGCTATACGAAGGAAGTCCATATGCGCACCCCCTTTATTTAATATTATTAAAAGATAGAGTGATTTGGGATTATAGTAAACAAAATATAGAATGGTTAAAACAAAAAGGGGTAGGAAAAGAAATAAAACATGTAGAAATGAACTATGCTCCAACTTTGGAAATAAAAAAAGATGCATTTGAAGATGAGATTACTGAAGATATTGATATTCTGTTTATAGGTGCTCTTAATCCGAGGCGGCAAGCTATTTTTGATCACCTAAAAGCGATTGCCCCGAATTTAAATATAGTTTTTAAAAATAATGCGTGGGGAATTGTTAGAAATGAATTGATTGCTAGGTCGAAAATTATATTAAATATTCATTTTTACTTATCAGGAATTCTTGAAACACCTCGCGTGTCTTATGCAGTCGCAAATAAAAAATTTATTATTTCCGAAAATAGTAATCCAGAAGATGAGGTAGAGTGGCCGGGAATTGTATTTACTCCGTACGAAAAAATAATTGAAAACGTAATGAAATATATAGAATTACCAGAAGAACGGAAAAGATTAGCGGAAAAAGCATATAATCATTTTGAAGCAAATGAAAGTTTAGGTACATTGAGTCTGAGAGATGAAACGAAGTAATTGTACGAAACTCATACGAAAGTATGAGTTCTTTTTTGTTTATCATACTATTTTATGAAACAAGTTAACTCTTTATATTGTATTTTGTATAGAAATTTCTGATAATATATAAGTAGAACTTAAAAACAAAGGGGAGAAATAATCATGAAATTAGTCGTTATTAACGGTACACCAAGAAAATTTGGCAGAACTCGCGTGGTGGCAAAATATATTGCGGATCAATTTGAAGGGGAATTATATGATTTAGCAATCGAGGAGTTACCTTTATACAATGGAGAAGAGTCACAACGTGATTTAGAGGCAGTAAAAAAATTGAAAACGTTAGTGAAAGCTGCGGATGGGGTTGTATTATGTACACCAGAATATCATAATGCGATGAGCGGTGCGCTGAAAAACTCTTTAGATTACTTAAGTAGTAGTGAATTTATTCATAAACCAGTTGCGTTGTTAGCGGTTGCTGGTGGCGGTAAAGGTGGAATAAATGCATTAAACAGCATGCGAACGGTCGCTAGAGGTGTTTATGCAAATGCAATTCCAAAACAAGTTGTGCTTGATGGATTACATGTGCAAGATGGGGAACTTGGGGAAGATGCGAAACCATTAATTCATGATGTAGTTAAAGAGTTAAAAGCATATATGAGCGTATATAAAGAGGTGAAAAAGCAACTAGGAGTGGAGTGATATGTCCTCCCTTTATCATGATTCTCGCTTGTATTACATTCTAGGGGCCAATAGTCTATCTGCTATTGGTTCCGGAATTGTTATGATAACGATTCCGTGGCTGTTAATTAAAGAGAGTGGAGGAGAGACAACATTTGGTTATGTTTCTATCATTGCAACCCTCATTATGTTTTTATTAACACCATTCATTGGGCAAAGTATTGATCGTTTTTCAAGAAAATCTTTATTGCTATGTAACGAAGGAATCGGAATAGCTGTAATTGGAATAATGTTTATATGGGGATTTGCTGGGCAACCTTATCATTCTATTCACTATATTCTTATTTATATAGCCGGATCATTCTACTATTTATTATTTTATCCTACAATATTTGCGTTCAACCAAGAGATATTTCAAGCGGAACATTATAAAAGTTTAAGTGGAACGATGGAAATACAAGGACAGTTAACACAAGTTATTTCTGGAGCGGCCGCGAGCTTCTTAATTGAAATTGTATCTTTGAAGTGGATTTTGTTAGTAGACATGTTAACTTTTGCTGGAGCATTTTTTCTTTTCTTATGTATACCGTACGTAAAGAAAAAAGAAGTGAAAAGAAAAATAACATTTAAGAAGCAATTATTTGAAGGAATTCACTTTATGAAAAAACGTCCTAAGCTCTTTTGGTTCTTACTGGCCACTTATATGCCGTTTATAGGTGTTATGATGGCAAATTATTTAATACCAGTTTATATTTCGGATATACTTAAAGCCAATGCCTCTGTATACGCAATAGAGGGGATGATGTACGGTGTTGGAGCGGTTGTTGCAGGAATCTGTATTCCACTCATAATGAAATATGTAAAAACAGAAGTTTCAATCGTTATGACGATGTTCATTTATGTAATTTCAATTACCGCAATGAGTATTGAACCTTCCGTAATTTTCTTATATGGACTTGCAATTTTTCATGCAGTTGGAAATGCGGGTACAAGAGTGGCGAGAAATGTATTGATGATGGAGGAAATTCCAAATGAAGTAATGGGACGTGTAGACAGCTTATTTCGCCTAATTGGTACTGGAATACGAATTTTATTATTAATGTTGTTTACAGCGGGTGTATCTAAAGTTGGAGTCATGCTGCCGTTTTACGTATTAAGCTGCATATTGATCTTCTCATTAGGAATCGCTATTTATTATGTACTATCACAACGTAAAGTAGCGGCGCATGTTTCTAATAAATCAATCGTTTGAAAAAACACTTCTGCCTCCCTTTCTTTTTCTATATAATAACAAGAAAGGGAGTGAATACTTATTTATGAACAAATGGATCTTTCTTATGATTTTATTATTACCGCCACTATACATCATTTATATGACGTTTCGAATGAACAAAGTTGCTCGTGAAAAGTTGAGCTATCACTCTCCGTACGTTCTTATACTGGGTGCAAAGTTATTTGGAGATAGACCGTCTTTATCTCTTCAAAATCGTTTGGATGTAGCGTTGGAGTATTTATTTTCCCATCCTGAAGCGAAAGTAATTGTTTCAGGTGGCCAAGGAGAAGATGAAGATATACCGGAAGCTCATAGCATGAGAAACTATTTAATGGTACATGGTATAGATGAGAGTCGTATTTTAATAGAAGATCAATCTACAAATACGTATGAAAACTTAAAGTTTAGTATGGATTTATATAATGTGAAACATGCGGTAGTTGTAAGTAATACGTATCATTTATATCGAACGAAAATAATTGCAAAGCGTTTAGGCATGAAGATGGAGGCACTAGCTGCTGAAACACCAATTCGTTCTAAGAGAAAAATGTATGTTCGCGAATATGCTGCTATTATGAAAACAATATTGTTCGATCGTTAGAGCTCAAATGCGAGCTCTTTTTTAATTTAAAAGCGTATCATTTGAAATGAATGCCATATTCCATCAAAATAAAGGAAACAACAGTAAAGGAGTTGTATTTGTGATTCAATTTAATCATGTGTCAAAATCGTATGAAGATGGCACGAAAGCAGTGGATTCATTGCATTTAGAAATTAAAAAGGGAGAATTTTTTGTTCTCATCGGTCCGAGTGGTTGCGGGAAAACAACGACAATGAAGATGATTAATCGTTTAATCGAAACGACTGAAGGGTCGATTTTAATCGATGGAAAAGATATTCAACAATATAATATAAACGAATTACGTTGGGATATAGGATACGTGTTGCAACAGATTGCTTTGTTTCCTCATATGACAATCGCTGAAAATATTGCAGTTGTTCCTGAAATGAGGCAATGGAGCAAAAAGGAAATAAAAGCACGCGTCGATGACTTGTTACATATGGTTGGATTAGATCCGGATATATATCGAGATCGTATGCCTGATGAATTGTCAGGAGGACAAAAACAACGTGTCGGTGTCGTGCGAGCATTAGCCGCAAACCCGAAAATCGTTCTTATGGATGAACCATTTAGTGCGTTAGATCCATTAAGTAGGGAACAGCTTCAGAAGGATATTGTACAGTTGCAAAAAAAGATTCAAAAAACAATCGTGTTCGTAACACATGATATGCAAGAAGCATTATCACTTGGAGATCGCATTTGTATTATGAAAGAAGGAAAAGTTGTTCAACTAGATACACCAGAAGGAATTATACATAATCCGAAAAATGAATTTGTAGAGGAGTTCATTGGAAATCGTGGACGAACTTGGTATGAGGAGAAAAGTGTAGCAGATGTATTGCCGCTTGATCAAAGTGTGCAATTAGAAGGGCAGGCACTATCATTACATTCTTCTTTAGAAGAAGCGCTAGTTCGTGTGCGTGACGAGGAGGTCGTTCCAGTTGAAGAAAACGGTCAATATATTGGAGCGTTAACAAGTCGTCATATTGTCAATTACATTGTTGAACAAATGAAGGAAAGAGGTTAAACAGTGACTAATTTTATACAAACGTTCCAAGAACGAAAAATAGAATTACTAACTGCATTAAGTGAGCATTTACAAATATCGCTTATTTCACTATTTTTTGCAGTAATTATAGCGGTGCCACTTGGCATTTTATTAACAAGAAAAGAACGAATGGCTGAATTTATAATAGGAACTTCTGCGGTAATGCAGACAGTGCCATCACTTGCATTACTCGGACTATTAATTCCGTTAGTAGGAATCGGAAAACTTCCAGCGATTATCGCATTAGTTGTGTATGCACTATTACCTATTTTACGAAATACATATACAGGAATAAGGGAATTAGATGAATCACTAATAGAAGCCGCGAGAGCTATGGGGATGAATAGTTGGAGAAGGTTGTGGAAGGTAGAACTTCCTCTTGCATTGCCTATCATTATGGCCGGTATTCGTACAGCGATGGTATTAATTGTTGGAACGGCTACATTAGCAGCTCTCATTGGTGCTGGTGGGCTAGGTAAGCTTATATTATTAGGTATAGATCGAAATGATCATGCACTTATCATTTTAGGGGCCGTACCAGCCGCGTTACTCGCTTTATTCTTTGATATAGTACTTCGCATACTTGAACGACCGAAACGCTCTTCTAAGCGTGTTATATTGACGATATGTATAGTTGTAGTAATGATTGCTTCTCCATTTCTTTGGAGTACAGAAAAGAAAGATATTGTTATTGCGGGCAAACTTGGATCAGAACCTGAAATTTTAATTCAAATGTATAAGCAGCTTATTGAACAAGATACCGATTTACACGTACAATTAAAACCAGGTCTTGGGAAAACAGCATTTGTATTTGAAGCGTTGAAATCAGGTGAAGTAGATGTGTACCCAGAATTTTCAGGAACAGCGCTATCTACTTTCGTGAAAGAAGAACCAAAGAGTACAAATCGTGATGAAGTATATGAGCAGGCTCGCGTTGGACTGGAAAAGAAATATAATATGATTATGTTGATGCCAATGGAGTATAACAATACATATGCACTAGCCATGCCGAAAAAAATAGCAGATCAAAAGAATATAAATACTATTTCTGATTTAGGGAATGTTGCGCAGGAAGCCAAAGTAGGATTTACATTGGAATTTGCTGATCGTGAAGATGGTTATAAAGGAATGCAAAAATTATATAACTATAAGTTCTCGAATGTTAAAACGATGGAGCCGAAGCTGCGTTATAGCGCAATTCAATCTGGAGATGTTAACGTAATTGATGCATATTCAACAGATAGTGAATTGGAGCAATACGGACTAAAAGTGCTAAAAGATGATAAAGGGTTATTCCCACCTTATCAAGGAGCACCATTATTAAGAAAAGAAACGTTACAGAAATATCCTGAACTTGAAAAGGTATTAAATAAATTATCTGGAAAGATTACAGATGAAGAAATGCGAAAAATGAATTATGAAGTTAATGTGAATGGTAAAAGTAGTGAAGAAGTCGCAAAACAATTTTTACAAAAAGAGAATTTACTTCGTTAAATTTACAAGAAATATACAAATTTATATGTTTGAAATGACCGTTCATTACAAAATGAGCGGTTTTTTTGTGCATACTTATACATTTTTTCAAAAAAGTATTCCATTTTTGTTCATTTTCTTTTAGAATAAGTAATGTTTTCCTGAAAAAATATAAGAGAAACGTCTATTAGAGAAAAAGGTGACTTTAATAGTTGAACGAACATAACACCTAGAATGACAGATGGGGTGGTACAAATAGAAAAGAAATTAGGATTCTTTCCATTAATCGCATTAGTAGTTGGAACGATGGTTGGTGGCGGTGTTTTTAGTTTACCGCATGATTTAGCAGTAGGAGCAAACAGTGGCGCAATAATAATTGGCTGGTGTATTACAGCGATGGGAATGATTCCACTTGCGCTCGTATATCAAACGTTAGCAAGACAAAAACCGGAACTTGAAGGTGGAATTTATAGTTATGCACGTGCTGGTTTCGGTGAATATATTGGGTTTAATAGTGCTTGGGGATATTGGCTAGCAGGAATCTTAGGTAATGTCGCAACAATTATGTTACTGTTTAGTACATTAGGTTATTTCTTCCCAATTTTTAAAGGAGGAAATAATGTTGCGTCAATCGTTGGGGCATCACTTTTATTATGGACACTTCACTTTCTAATTTTATTTGGAATTCGTGAAGCTTCTATTATGAATGTTATCGCAACAATAGGAAAGTTAGTTCCAATCGTACTATTTATCGCTGTAATGGTAACAGCATTTCGCTGGGACACATTTACACATGATTTTTGGGGAGAAGGAACCTTCTCACTTTCTGCTATACTTGGTCAAGTGAAAAATACAATGCTTGTAACACTTTGGGTTTTCATTGGAGTTGAAGGAGCGGTTGTATTATCCGGAAGAGCGAAAAATAGCCGAGACGTTGGTAAGGCAACAGTAATGGGGCTTATTTTAGTAATGTCCATTTATATTTTAATTTCTGTCCTATCAATGGGAGCTATGACAAGAGGCGAACTTTCTGTGTTAGAAACTCCGTCAATGGGACATGTATTAGAGCATGTTGTTGGTCCATGGGGGGCAGGTGCGATTAATATCGGGTTAGTTGCTTCACTTGTCGGTACATTAATTGGCTGGTTTTTACTTGTTTCTGAAATTTCTCATGTAGCAGGAAAAGATGGCGTATTTCCAAAAGTCTTTACGAAAACAAATAAAAAGCAAACACCGCACATGGCATTATGGATTTCAAATGGTGTTGCTCAAATTATATTTATCATCGTTCTGTTTTCAGAATCAACATATCAAATTATGTATTTCATTGCATCAACATCAATTTTATTACCATATTTATTATCAGCGTTATTCCAATTAAAATTAGTCATTACAAACGAGCTAAAAGACGCTAAATTAAAAAATGGAGCGTTAGCTTTAATTGCTTCGATTTACTCTGTATGGCTTCTTTATGCAGCTGGTTTAAAGAATTTACTACTAGTTTCAATTGTGTATGGAATTGGAATTATTGTTTACACGTTTGCAAGAAAAGAACAAGGGAACCGTTGTTTTGCAGGTGCAGAGAGATATGTGATGGGGGCAATTATTGTTGCGGCTATCACATCCCTGTATATGTTATTAACTGGAAATATAAAAATGTAAAAAGTCCTTTTTATTTAAAGGGCTTTTTTCTTTGTTTAGAGAATATTTACTACATAAGATATTCAGGAGGGATGAGAATGGAAGAAAAAGAACAGTTGTCTAGAATAATTGATTTAGCTAGTGAGTTAAGGAAAGTATTAGTGCAAGAATCTTTTTTTAATCATCATCCTGAATTGAGAGGAGTCATTGAAAATTTAGCAAGTTCTGTTGAAAATTTGGCGGAATTACAAAAAAGTAAAGATGAAAATGCTGAAGATCGATTACGTTACGTACTTGCTAAAATGAAAATTGCTCATAATGCAATTTTACAAGAGAAAAAAGCATTTCCTTCTCATTAATATACGTTTTAATTTTGAACCTGGCGGATAACGTCAGGTTTTTTATTTCTAGTTTTTCGTTTCTTTCATACACTAAGAATAGTATGAAAAAAGAAGGTGACTAAGGTGAGATTACATAAAGCTCTTCAGCCAAGTTTTATAAAACGAATGTACTATATGAGATTTTTAGGGAAATTTACAAAAGCTGAGAAAGAGAAGAGTGGAGAGAATTTCTTTGTACAATGCTTATCGCCAATACCATTCACTTTACAGGAACAATTTGCAAATGAACCATATGTATTTGAAGGGGTATGTAGTAATAAAAAGAATGAAAAAATCTTTTCGGAATTAAAGAAGAGGAAATTAGAAAAGCAATTAGTGATGTTTCGTCTTTATTATGAAAGAGGAAATGTATACGTGGAGTTAATATGTACAGAAGAACCGAAAGAAATAGCAAGCAGCTATAAAATGATTCCGGCACCTAAAGTTACAAATAATAAAAAAAGAGAGTCTTTAGAACGAAAACTTAGCAACGGTTATTTATCATTTCTTATGCCAAAATTTCCGAAAGACTTTGAGCCTCCCGAATTATTGTGGCATGATGGAAGACTGTACGGAAACATATCCTTAAAGTCATCAATTAGCTCAATCGCATATTTTGAACAGAAACGGGAATGTAAATATATAAACTGCAGTGACTGGACGAAGTATGTAGAAATAGCGGTAGAAGATCAATTATATTTTGTAAGTGATCATGTGTATGAGCAATTAAAAAAACGAATGCATGAAGAAGGTAAGATAGTTGAAGTAGAGGATATAAAAGTGCAAAAAGAGGAATGGGAATGGGATGAGCGTGAATCGTCCTTTTTACAGTATGTACAAAGTATGGTGCATAATAAAGGGCTATATTTGGATGAAACGGATATTTATAATTTCCATATAAGTGTAAAAACAAATATATTAACGATTCTTGGTGGTATACCGGGCGTTGGGAAATCACGTTTTGTGCAAACTTATGCAGAAGCATTAGGGTTACGGTATGGGGAGGAATTGGTTTGGATTCCAATTTCGCCATCGTATCAAGAACCACATGATTTACTTGGTTACCTTCATCCGAATGGTACTTTTATTGAAAGTGAAACGAAGTTAGTTAGGACGTTAATGAAGGCGAAAGAAAATCAAAATCAACTGTATATAATCGTTTTTGATGAAATGAACATGTCTCATATTGAGCATTGGTTTACTCCATTTCTCTCTGTTCTTCAACTTGAAACAAAAAATCGTATTTTAAACTTGTATGAGGGTGTTCAGGACATTGAGAATTCAATTCCATCAACAATTGAAATTGGAGAAAATATTATATTTGTAGGTACTGTGAATTTTGATGAAACAACGAAAGAGCTCTCCGATCGATTATTAGACCGAACGAACCTAATAACGTTACAGAAAATTCCGTTTTGTGAGATGGGCATGGAACAGGGGAAAGTCGTATTACACCCACCTTTGAAAGTAACAGCGGGAGAATTTCGGATAAATTGGATGAGAAATAAAGCGATGATTGAAGTGTTTTCTGAAGAAGAATTAGAGCTATTAGATAAGTTGCATGTCGTATTGTCATCACATGATGCGTCTAAGGGAATTTCTTTCCGATGTGCAAATGCAATTGCGACTTATTTGCAAAACATACCGTTCCAAAATAACCATACCTATATGATCAGTAGAGAAGAGGGGTTTGATTTACAAATAAAGCAGCGTGTATTAACGAAAATCAGAGGGACCGAAATGATGGTTGGGTCTTTACTTTCTGAAGAAGCCAAAAGGGGAGCGACCTTAGTACCTCTTTTGCAATCTGCACTTGCAAACAGAGTATCTACATTTGAACATTCTTTAGCATATATACGAGAAAAACGTAGGGAACTGGAGCTGTATGGATATGCAAAATGAAGGGCGTTACGAAACAAAAATCGTTGATACGAATGAAACGCTCCCTTTTGTATTAAAGTTAATCATTGGAAATGAGGGGAAAGGAGATTATATTTTATTAAATCGTCTTTGTACATCTACTACAGCATTGGTTCAATGTATTTATAAAGTACAAGAATTAAAACCAATTAGATTGCAGTATAATTATGAAATCCCAATGAATATTACTTTTATATGGAATAAAGTATATGAGGGACAGAAAAATATAAAAGAGGCTCAATATGAAATAAATGAAAAAAAACAAAGAGTATTAATATATGAACATGGGAAAACAGAATTCTTTTATCCATGGCGCTGCGGTTTATACCATTTTGAAGTGCGCATAGAAGATACAACGTATTATGGCGCTTTTCAAATCGTACCGAAAAACTTTTTTGATGATCAATTTGAAATGATTCAAGACTATGTGAAGTCAATTTTAAATGAGTTGATTTTGGATAGAGGTTATTATAAAAAGACTTTCTCTGCACTTAGCGATATTGAGGATTCTTCTTATTTAGTGTTGCTTAGAAAGTTACCCCAAAAAATGAAAATGATAAAGCAAATCTTTAAGAAAATAGAATCAAGTTCAAAATTTATAAATGCATATAAATGGGAAGGAAAAGAGCGAAAGCCAACAAGAAGAGGAACTATAGTGGCAGAAAGAAAACCTTATGCCAAACATTATAATCGTAAGTTTATGGAACAAAAAAATAGTAAGGAAAATGCATTTCTTAAATATAAAGCGATGCAATTTTATCATTATTTAATTGAAGCTAAAAGTTTTTTACGTCAAACAATTGAAATCTTAGAAAGAGAAAAAAAGAAAAAATCAGAAGAGTTTCAAGCCGTAAAAACGATTATACAAACAATTGAGCGAAATGGATCGGTAACCGATAGAGAGAAGCAAAAATATAAAAATATACATTTACTAAAAGAAGCCGATTTACGAAAGAGCTCAATGAAAATACAAGAATATAAAATATTGGCGCATATCGTGCATGAAAATGTACAATACTTTCAAATGTTAATGCACTCTTCGTTTTGGAGGGAAGTTACTGAAACAAGTAACATGAACTTACATGATTTACCGATACCACATCAACAATTACTACATCATTTAGAAGTACTCCCGCAATATACGGATCAATCTCCATCGTTATTATTTGTTTATAAGCCAACGTTTTTAGTGTATGAATATTACGCTTTTTTTATCGTTATTTCAATTTTAGAGCAAATTGGTTTTGAGGCTAGAAACTCAATTCGTGAACAAATACAAGAACATTTTTATGTAGATGGATTACAAGATGGAACGACAGTAGTTTTAGAACGAGATGATATAAAGGTGCATGTCGCATTTAATGATTTAATTGAAACACATCCTCTTATTGCATTAAGTAAAGGTAGTAATTTTTACAATGGTGAGGATACGAAGAAGCCAGATATTCGCTTAGACTGTTATGTAAAAGAAGATGGGAACTACGTATATAAATCTTCTATTATTATTGAAGTGAAATACAGTCCAATGTACAATATTTTTCAGCATGTCGGAAATACAAAAGCAACTGAGCAAATGTATAAGTACTGGTCTATAAAGTATGTAGAAGAACAGGATGGAAAGCGAGTCTATTATCGAAGGTCAATTTATGAAGTCATTTGTGTATATCCAGGAAGCCATATGCATAGTAAAAAAATTGAGTCTGGATGCGGTGTTTTCTTGCAGTTATATCCATATAAGACGAAACAAGGGGAAGAGAAATTAGCTGGAAAACATGGGATGGTACAAATTTTTGAAAAATGGTTAAAAAGCATTCAGAAGTAAAAGAAATCCTTTTTCATAAAGGATTTTTTTAGATTAAGAAGAATTATATGCTGTATGGAAAGAAACATAATGTAATTTAGGTTTGAAAAGTGATACGAATGTGTTATTAAAAGGAATGTGAGCGCGGGATAAAAGTCGATTAAATTGGAATCTAATTCACTTTGCAGAATATAATAAGTCATAAATATTTTTAGTTGCATACGAAGATTTGTTCTTATATGATAGATAGTGAAAGCGTTATCAAAAACAGAGCGGCGATGGGAAAGGCGGTTAAATATGTTCCAGCGTGTTCAAACAAAGGAAGAACATTTTGGGTTCGAGCAACTATGGGGAGATTTTTGTGAAGAAAGAAACTTAATGTTTGTAGAACGTAATTTAAATCCATCACGATTTTTATTAATAGAAGATGAACATCCTATTGGTACAGTAGAATGTATTAAGTATACGGTACCTGAACAATCAAATTCTGAGTTTTTCTATCCGTTTTCTAAAAATGATTTAGTAAAAGATTTGAAGAATGTGTATGAAATAGGCAAGTTAAGTATTTCGAAAACATCTCGTGGGAGAGGACATTTCAAAAGGTTAACAGCTATTTTATTTATACATGCGTTAGAAACAAAAGCTGAATGGTACATTGCAGCAGTGACAAAAAGAATGTATATGTATTTACTTACACTCGGTTTTCCAATTGAACCGATAGATAATCCATTTCAGTTTCATGATACTTTACAAGGTGTACCAGTAAGAATTCATGCTCGAAAAGGGGTTACGCATTTGTATTCTTTAAAAGAATTTCGTGATGTGATTCAAGGGAATGCTCATGCACAGGCATTAATTGCAGAATACAGTAAAAATATTATGTTAACGAAATAAAACGAAGTGAATATGTATAATAAAGAGAATAATATTTTTATAAGATATAACTCTTCATTAAAAAAGACCCTTATTATTTTAATAAGGGTCTAAAAATTATAATCCAAATATACTAAAAATCATTTTGCGGCGCTTCGGTTTCTTTTCTCGTTCGTATGTTGGTTTTGAATCAGGAGTAATATAAATGGGTTCTTCTTTCGTTAGCGCAGCTTCTAACTTTTGAATTCGCTCTAACATTTCCTCCATTTCACGACGGTGTTGTAAAAGTTGGTACGTGACGACATCATTTGCCTTATCTTGCATTTGTTCTTCCATTCGATCGAGCCTTCTTGTAATAGTGTTTAATTGATTAGCTAATTGCTCAAAATCATTCGATGATATGTTTTGAACAATTGTATTGACTTGAGTTTTTAATTCTTCAACCTCATTTGAGGAAGCCTTTTGAGTAGGTTGAGGATTTTGAGACTGCTCTATTTGAAATAGATGGTGTTCTAACATTTGATCGACATCATCTTGTGTGAAAATAAAGTGGCCATATTTGTTTTTTTCTATCGTAAGATTTAATTGTTGCGCGATCCGGACAACAGCCTTTGGGCTAACACCTAATTTTTTTGCGATAAATGGTGTTTTATATTCCAAAATAATCCCTCCTATATATATCCTGTTGAATGATTTCGAGCTATGAAGTAAGTTCCCTTCTAGTGCGACAAAAGAAGTGTGGAATCGGCAAAGAAAGTGTTTTTTCACGAAATTGAGTTGAGAAGAATAGTTCGTTTAAATAAAAATGTTTTATCGTAACATTTAGAATAATTTGACTAGTGTAAATGAATTAGATTATCATAATGATAAATATCTTTTTTATGTATGCATATAATATATAAAAAGGTGGTTGCTAATGTAGAATTTTGTTAGAGTATTAGAATGCTTACTTCACTTGAATATAATTAAGTAGGAGGTGGCTTCCTTGCTTACAATGTAAGTAAGGAAAAGTATTTGGACATATATAGTATAAGTATAGTGATTGTTTTAATTGCCTTAACGGCATTTTTCGTTGCAGCAGAATTTGCAATTGTTAAAGTGAGAAGTTCACGAATTGACTATTTAATTGCAGAAGGAAATAATCGTGCAACATCGGTCAAAACAGTCATTACAAACTTAGACGAATATTTATCTGCTTGTCAGCTAGGAATTACTGTTACAGCTTTAGGAATTGGGTGGTTTGGTAAACCTGCGTTAAAGCAAATGTTTGATACGCTTTTTGCAAATTGGAATATCTCTACTCAACTAGCAGACATTTTTGCTGTAATTTTAGTATTTTTTTTAATTACTTTTTTACATGTTGTAATAGGGGAATTGGCCCCAAAAACATTTGCAATTCAAAAATCTGAACAAGTAAGTTTGCTTGTTTCTAAGCCGTTAATTTTCTTTTATCGTATTGCATTCCCATTTATTTGGATATTAAATGGTTCAGCTCGAATCATTACGAAGCTGCTAGGGTTGAAACCGCCGAAGGGGCATGATGAGGTTCATTCAGAAGAAGAATTACGGTTGTTAGTTTCAGAGAGTTATAAAAATGGTGAAATTAATCAATCTGAATATAAATATGTAAATAAAATTTTTGAATTTGATGATCGGATTGCAAAAGAAATAATGGTACCTCGAACCGAAATGAATATTATAAGTAAAGAAATGCCTGCTGAAGAAGCTTTGCAAAAAATGTCTCGTGAAAAATATACAAGGTATCCAGTTGTTGATGGCGATAAAGACCACGTAATAGGTTTTGTGAATTTTAAAGATATTTTTACTGAGTTTGTACAACATAAAGTTGTTAATAAAAAGACAGTAGAGCAATATATGAGACCAATTATTTTAGTTATCGATTCTATCCCAATTCATGATTTGTTTTTAAAAATGCAAAAAGAAAGAACACATATTGCTATATTGATAGATGAATATGGTGGGACATCTGGACTTGTTACTGTTGAAGATATTCTGGAAGAAATTGTTGGAGATATTCAGGATGAGTTTGATACGGATGAGCAGCCAGAAATTCAACAAGTTAGTGAAACGAAGACGATACTAGAGGGAAAAGTACTTGTTAGTGAAGTGAATACGTTATTTGGTTTAGGGATTGATGATGATGGTGTTGATACAATTGGTGGTTGGATTTTAACGAAGAATATAGAGATTGCTGAAGAGGATTCCATTGAAATTGAAAATTATAAGTTTTGTGTGAAAGAATTAGATGGACACTATATAAAAAGATTGGAAGTTACAAAGATAGTAGAATCGATTGTTATTTTAGAAGATGAAAAACAAATTTCATTACAAGAGCAAATTAGCTCGTAAACTCTGCTAAATAGCAGAGTTTTTTTGAGCATAATGTTTTTTGAGGGATAGGGGCTATGATACAATGACATAAGCCAGACCTTTCACTAGGTGAATTATTGTTGTATACATATATTTGGAAGGAGAAGAAGTATGAAAAAGCATTTATATATAAATGGAGATTGGAAATCTGTAAACACGTATAAACCATTATACGCACCATATTCTGAAGAAATATTAGCAGAAATTGCACAAGGAACGGAAGAAGATGTAAAAGAGGCTGTTATTGCTGCAAAAAATGCAATGACAAAAATGAATAAATTATCCGCATATGATCGTGCGATTATTTTAGAGAAGGTTGCACAAAAAATGGATGAAA
The DNA here is from genome assembly GCF_038005425.1 of Bacillus sp. FSL K6-0268. Taxonomy (NCBI): domain Bacteria; kingdom Bacillati; phylum Bacillota; class Bacilli; order Caryophanales; family Bacillaceae; genus Bacillus; species Bacillus sp. FSL K6-0268. The sequence goes on along the minus strand of NZ_JBBOTF010000001.1, from coordinate 1,111,379 downwards.
GAAGAGAAGAATTTGCAGAGATTATTGCAAAAGAAGCTGCAAAACCAATACGTGCTGCTAGGGGAGAAGTGGATCGTACTGTTCAAACATACAAATTTGCAGCTGAAGAAGCGAAGCGTATATATGGTGAGACATTGCCATTAGACGCCGCACCTGGTGCGGATGGGCGTATTGCATATACAATCCGAAAGCCGATTGGTGTAATAGGGGCTATTACACCATTTAATTTCCCATTAAATTTAGTTGCGCATAAAGTTGGACCTGCAATTGCTGCCGGAAATACAGTTGTGTTAAAGCCAGCTGATCAAACGCCATTATCATCTTATGCATTAGTTGAGTTATTTGAAGAGGCAGGATTGCCAAATGGAGCTTTAAATATCATTTCTGGTCCTGGCTCCACGGTGGGTGAGGCAATCGTTAAAAATGATTATGTTGCTTCTATTACTTTTACCGGAAGTCCAAAAGTTGGAATCGGAATAAAACAAAAGGCTGGGTTAAAACGAGTTACGTTAGAACTAGGATCAAATGCTGCTGTTATAATTGATGAAGATGTAGAGTTAACAGATGAAATCATTGAACGTGTAAAATGGGGAGCATTTGTTAATAATGGGCAAGTTTGTATTTCCATACAACGTGTTTTTGTACATGAAACGAAAATGCATGAATTTCTTTCGAAGCTAAAGAAAGCGATGGAATCAGTAGTTGTTGGTGATCCACTGCTTGAAGAAACGGATGTATCAGCTTTAATTTCAAAAAAAGATGTAGAGCGAATTGATATGTGGGTTCAAGAAGCAATCAAGGAAGGAGCAACTATTTTATACGGTGGTAAGAAGCGGGATGCAAGAATTTTTGAACCGACTGTATTAACAAATGTTCCAAATCATGTATCTGTGCAGTGCCAAGAAGTATTCGGTCCACTCATGACAGTAAATACATTTAAAGAATTTGATGAAGCGATTGAGCAAGTAAATAATTCGCGTTACGGCTTACAGGCAGGAGTATTTACAAATAATTTATTTAAAGCAATGCGTGCAATCGATGAGTTAGAGGTTGGTGGTGTCATGATTAATGATATTCCAACGTTCAGAGTAGATCATATGCCTTATGGTGGTGTGAAAGAAAGTGGCACGGGGCGCGAAGGAATTAAATATGCAATAGAAGAAATGACAGAAATGAAATTAGTATGTATTAAAAAATAAATTAGAAAAACTTAAACTTTGCGCTAAAAAACGAGTAGGAAATGTTTACGATTCCATACTCGTTTTTTACGCTTCTAGTAACTATTTAATTAAGTGTAACTTTTACTTCATTTCTTGTTTGAAAATAGTATCTTCTACATAAATTTGTTCTTTATCTACAGCAGTAGCATGAGTTAATACTAAACCGATTGGTGTTTTTGTATCTTTATTTTGAACAATTGTAAAAGGAACATTTTTTTCGTTTGCTAATTTAATGTATTTTGATAAATGTGGGTAAGCAATGCCACCATTTAGGAGGAGTTGTAATGATTGAGAAGAGCGCATGCTACCCGCCACTTCAGAGTATACATTACTTTGCATTACTTGACCGATCGTTAAAGCGATTTCTACACGCTCACGTAATGTAGTTAAATACATATTACGTTCTTCTGGTTTGTTTTGCTTTTGGCCGTAAATGCCTTCTTGGAGATAATCTTCCACATTTTTATTTACCATATTTTTCACACCTTTCATTTTCTATTGTACGCAAGAATTAAAAATGATGCAAAAAAAAGTCGTGTTGACTACGGAAATAATGAAAATGTGTGAAGGAAAAAGGGTATTTGCATACAATTAGTTAAATAAGAAAGAAAAAAATAATTTTATCAACAGAAATTAACAAAATGTGACAAAAATCTATTAACGAATCATCTTTTTTGTGTTAATATTCAAAATATAAAGGGTATTCGTCGTATGGAAATGGAGGGAATGGAGGTTTTTCCAATCGATAAGGATATTAAAGAAATATTTTGTTCACACTTGAAAAACAATAGGCACCAATTCGTAGAGAACTGGAAAAACAAAATGATAATTTCCGAAAAAGATCCATTTAAACTAGAAGTAGTTCAAAATGGAGAGGATTTACTAGAGTTGATTATCGAACTTACTATGGAAGATAAAGATATAAATTATCTTCAACCGTTATGCGAGAAAATTGCTATTGAACGTGCTGGAGCAGATGCGAATATTGGAGATTTTGTTTATAACGCAAACGTGGGAAGAAATGAACTTTTCGAAGCGATGTGTGAATTAGATGTTAGCGCTCGTGAATTGAAACCAATTATGGCAAAAATACATACTTGTTTTGACAAATTAATTTATTATACCGTTTTAAAATACTCGGAAATTATATCGAAGAATTTAGAGGAAAAACAGCAATATATTAATGAAACACATAAAGAAAGGCTGACGATTTTAGGGCAAATGTCAGCTAGTTTTGTACATGAATTTCGTAATCCGCTTACTTCCATTATGGGATTTGTCAAACTATTAAAGGCAGATCATCCGAGTTTATCGTATTTAGATATTATTTCGCATGAATTAGATCAATTAAATTTTCGTATTTCGCAATTTTTACTCGTATCGAAAAAAGAAATGTGGAATGAATCGGAACGGTTTTGGCTTAATGACTTGTTTCAAGACATTATACAATTCTTATATCCGAGTTTGGTCAATGCGAATGTTTCAATTGAAAAGAATTTACCGTATCCAATTCCGCTTGTTGGTTATCGAAGTGAAGTGAGACAAGTATTTTTAAACATATTAATGAATTCAATTGATGCTCTTGAATCAATGAAAGAAGAACGAAAAATTATCATTGATGTATTTGAAGAAGATCAAGCTATTCGAATTGTGATAAAAAATAATGGACCAATGATTCCAGCTGAAAATGTAGAAACGATTTTTGAACCGTTTGTAACTACTAAAAAGTTAGGAACTGGTATTGGCTTATTTGTATGTAAACAAATTGTGGAAAAACATAATGGGTCCATTATGTGTCGATCAGATAACGATTGGACAGAATTTCAAATTGCATTTCAAAAATAAACAGTCTGCACCAAATGAATGGTGTAGACTGTTTTAATTTGTGAGTATAACGGCTTCTAATTTAGGATCTTTAGTTGAATAACCTACTATTGAAATTGTATAAATAACATTTGGTTCAACATTGAATTTCGGTATAGTCAATAAAACGTTTTTATTATTTGCGAGTGAAATTTCAATATCCGCTGTACCGGGGCTAACTTGCAAAAAATCTGTTATCTGTTTAAAGAGTACATTTTCAAATAAATGATCTCCATCTTTTAAATCGACATTTACAACAGGGGTATCTGGAGAGAAATGTGCAAAGCGTATTTTGGCTTGACCAGCTGGTAAATGTGTATTATCAAGTATAGGTTGTAATTGTAGGTGATTATCACTATTTATTGCAGCAAGAGTATAAGTATGATTTCCCATTATTGGTACCAATGCTGAAAAGATTGGAGTTTCATTTCCGACAGGGACAATATCTATACGGTATTTACCTTGTACTAATGATAAATAAGGGCTGAATTGCTTAAATGAAATATTTTTAATAACTTTTTGTCCGTTTACTAAAATGTCAACCGCCGGTATATTTGGATCGGCATGAAAAATTCTTATATGTGACGGTAAAGTAGCTTCTTGTGAATCCCTTGTTTCATGCGCCTGTACAAGTTTTGAAAGTGCATCGCAATATTTCATATATAATTCTATATATTTTTTAGGATTACGAAACTGATAGTAACGTGCGAGCTGTTCGTATTGCGTAACTTCTTGTCCATATTTTTCAATTTCAGATTGAGACATGAACATTCCTCCTTTGTCATCATTAAAATTATATGCGAAGCAAGAAAGCGGTTATGCGAAAAAATGATTTTATAAAGGGGAAAATTAAAAATTTACAACAAATATGTTGTCATAAAGAGGTGCTTGTGCTTACGAGTATTTTGCAGAGTAAAGCAGTACATATGATTGCACGAAAGTAAAATAAATGCCAAATTGAAAGTGCATTTCAATAACATATTGAATACATGTCCAGCAATCGCTAGAAAACTAGGGTTTTTTTTAATTATAGGCAAATACACATACAAAGTGATAATTGTCCTACATAAATTATAAAGGAAAGGTAGTTTGAATCTGAGGAAAGGGGTGCCACTTCGGGATAGGGATATCCTGATAGTAATTGTGAATGAAGTTATGAAAAGGTTTTGTGTTATAGGCTGTAGGATGAATTTGTAAACTTGATTTTTCTATTTATTTTAGCAATTGACAGTATTAACCCATAAGAGAGCGTCATGACGAACTGATTAATGTGGTTAATCGGTTCTTTTTTTATAGTTTAAAAATGAAAAATTTACATATTAAATATGAATCTGAACTGATTAGAAAGGTGTAGCGTTGTCGAAATTTGTTTTAAAATATGCAATTTAAAGTAGGATAATAGGAAGGAGTTTAACGGGAGTTCCGTCGAAGTGTACAGAATGTCGGCATTTGAGGGCAGCTGGCATTATGCTATAAAAACATTTGGTGATGTAGTCATTTCATATAAAAGGGAGGGTTACTTGGGCGTATAGAAAAGGGTTGGTCTTCATTTTTAAGTTCTGAATTTTCTGTTTTATAGGTATTTTTAAGCACTCATTTGTATATTTTATAATAGTTTTTTGATAAATTCACTGCTTTTGCAGAGGATTCTTTTTTATGAAAGAAACGTCAATTTTCTTCATATATATATACAAATTGGAGAAATGGGGGAGCGCTATGCGCGATTACTTAATTAAACCACTTGTTGGTCAGCCGTATCCAATGATTTCACATGGAAAAGGTGTTTATTTGTATGATCAAAATGGTAATAAATATTTTGATGGTTCGTCAGGAGCAATTACGGCAGGTATTGGGCATGGCGTAAAGGAGATTGCAGACGTTATTAAAAAGCAAGCTGAGGAGATTGCTTTTGTTTATAGATCACAGTTTACGAGTGAACCAGCTGAAAAATTAGCGAAGAAGTTAAGTGATTTAAGTGTAGGAGATTTGAACTGGAGTTTCTTTGTAAATAGTGGTACGGAAGCAAATGAAACAGCTATGAAAATTGCAATTCAGCATTTTCAAGAGCGAGGTATTCAAGGTAAGCATAAAATTTTATCGAGATGGATGAGTTATCACGGTATTACGATGGGTGCGTTATCGATGTCTGGTCACCCACTACGTAGACAACGTTTCGTATCTATTTTGGAAGATTATCCGACTATACCAGCTCCATATTGTTTCAGGTGTCCTGTTCAAAAGGTATATCCAACTTGTCAGCTGGCATGTGCGACTGAATTAGAAAGATCAATTGAAAGAATTGGTGCAGAGCATATTGCTGCTTTTATTGCTGAGCCGATTATCGGAGCAGCTGGAGGCGCGGTTGTTCCGCCAAAAGACTATTATAAAGTCATTAAAGATATTTGCAACCATTACGATATTTTATTTATTGCGGATGAAGTAATGACTGGGCTTGGTCGTACGGGAGCATGGTTTGCGATGGAGCATTGGGGTGTAGAACCTGATATTATGACACTTGGTAAAGGGCTAGGAGCGGGATATACACCGATGGCAGCGACAGTTGTAAGTGATCGTGTTATGGAACCAATATTACGTGGATCACGTTCAGTAATGAGCGGTCATACGTTAAGTGCAAATCCATTGTCTGCAGCAACGGCTTTAGCTGTTATTGAATATATGGAGAAACATAATCTCCCTGAAAAAACAGCAGAAAAGGGAGAATATTTAATAAAAGGCTTACAGAAAGTTCAACAACAATCGACAATCATTGCTGATGTGCGCGGAAAAGGGTTGCTAATTGGAGTAGAATTGCAACCGTTTACAAAAGCGTCGGAGCTTATTTCGGTTGCAGCTAAAAATGGCCTGCTTTTATACCAAGCAGTTTCAGGGCAAGCAGGAAAAGAAGATAGTGCACTGCTAGTAGCACCGCCAATGACAACTACATATTCCGAGTTAGATGAATTACTTTCAATTTTCTCTAAAAGTGTGGAAGAGATGATGCAAAAAGGAGGGCATAGTATCGCATGACAACTATTACAAATACATTCGGTAAATTAAAAGAAATTGAGGAAGTAATTTCTTTGTTCCATGATGATATGACATTAATGTTTGGGGGATTTGGAGGGATTGGATCCCCTCCATCTTTAATACAGGCAATTTTAGAAAAAGGCGTTACAAATTTAAATTTGGTTGGAAATGACACTGGATTTCCTGATGTAGGTATCGGTCGTCTTGTTACAAATGAAAGAGTTAAATCACTAATTACTTCTCACATTGGCTCCAACCCAAATGCAGGAAGGCAACTAAACGAGGGAAGATTACAAATTGAGTTTTCTCCGCAGGGAACATTAGCAGAGCGCATTCGTGCTGGTGGTGTTGGTCTTGGTGGTATTTTAGTTGATGTAGGTGTTGATACGATTGTGGAAGAGGGAAAACGAACGGTTGAAATGAATGGTAAGACATATTTAGTTGAAACAGCATTAACTGCTGAAGTTTCAATTGTATATGCGAAAAAGTCAGATCCGTTTGGTAACCTTGTTTTTGACAAAAGTGCACGAAATATGAATCCTCACGTAGCAATGGCTGGGGATATAACAATTGTAGAAGCAGAAGAAATAGTCCCGCTAGGAAGTTTAGATCCAGAGGAAATCGTCGTTCCAGGTGTTTTCGTAAATTATATTGTACCGTCGGAAGGAGTGAACTGGAAATGGGTATGGGCGTAGAAGTGAGAGATAAGATTGCTAGGCGAGCGGCGAAAGAAATACAAAATGGCATGATTGTAAATTTAGGTATTGGCATACCATCGCTTGTACCAAATCATTTGCCTGACGATATAAATGTTATGTTTCATGCGGAAAATGGAATCGTCGGAATGGGACCAACACCAAGTAAAGGGAATGAAGATGAAAATTTGTGTAACGCAGCAGGTTTACCAACTTCTCTTATAACAGGAGCGAGTTATTTCGATAGCTGTACAGCGTTTGGTATGATTCGAAAAGGTTTGCTAGATATAACGATTCTTGGTTCATTACAGGTAAGTGAAAATGGTGATTTAGCAAACTGGATTGTACCTGGAAAACGTGTTCCAGGCATTGGTGGAGCAATGGATTTAGCACAAAAAGCGAAGCGGGTCGTTGTTGTGATGAATCATGTTGATAAGTATGGAAATGCAAAAATTGTTTCAGAGTGTACATTGCCATTAACTTCAAAGAAATGTGTAGATTTAATTATTACTGATATGGCGGTCATGGAGGTAACTCCGAGTGGACTTATATTACAAGAATTAATGAGTCCATACACAGTAGAAGATGTAAAACGACATACAGAAGCTGATTTTCAAATTAGTTCTAACTTACTAGTAATTGAATGAAGGGAGATGTAATATGTGGAGCAATTAAAAAAGCAAGTTTGTGATTATATTGAGAGTCATGAAGAAGAAAGTGTAAAATTTTTAAAGCGATTAATTCAAGAAAAGAGCGTATCTGGTGATGAAAGCGGTGCGCAGGCGATTGTGATTGAAAAATTACGTGAATTAGGTTTAGACCTCGATATTTGGGAGCCTTCTTTTTCTAAAATGAAAGGTCATCCTTATTTTGTATCACCCCGTACAAGTTTTTCAGATAGCCCAAATATTGTAGCAACTTTAAAAGGAAGTGGCGACGGGAAATCTATGATATTAAATGGGCATATTGATGTAGTTCCGGAAGGGGATGTGAATCAGTGGGAACATCATCCTTATAGTGGTGAGAAAATAGGAAATCGTATATATGGCCGTGGAACGACGGATATGAAAGGCGGAAATGTCGCACTCATGCTTGCGATGGAAGCGATTATTGAATCTAGCATTGAATTAAAAGGAGACATCTATTTTCAAAGTGTAATAGAAGAGGAAAGTGGCGGAGCAGGGACATTAGCAACTATATTACGAGGATATAAGGCAGATGGTGTCATTATTCCAGAACCTACTAATATGAAGTTTTTCCCGAAACAACAAGGTTCCATGTGGTTTCGTCTACGTGTAAAAGGGAAAGCAGCACACGGTGGAACGCGTTATGAAGGGGTTAGTGCAATTGAAAAAAGTATGTTTGTTATAGAACATGTAAGAAAGCTAGAGGAGAAAAGAAATAGTCGAATCACAGATCCGTTATTTAAAGGAATTCCGATTCCAATTCCAATTAACATTGGGAAAATTGAAGGAGGGAGTTGGCCAAGTTCTGTTCCCGATGAATTAATTTTAGAAGGAAGATGCGGTGTTGCGCCGAATGAGACTATAGAGGCGGCAAAAGAAGAATTTGAGAATTGGATTGCTGAATTAAATGATGTGGACAATTGGTTTGTTGAAAATCCAGTAGAAGTAGAATGGTTTGGAGCGAGATGGGTTCCTGGTGAATTAGAAGAAAATCATGAACTTATTACCGCACTTCATCATAACTTTGTTGAAATCGAAGGGAACGAACCAATTATTGAAGCATCTCCTTGGGGGACTGATGGAGGTTTATTTACACAAATCTCAGGTGTACCAACTATAGTATTTGGTCCAGGAGAGACAAAAGTAGCACACTATCCAAACGAGTATATAGAAGTTGATAAAATGATAGCTGCCGCAAAAATTATTGCATGTACATTACTAGATTGGTGTGAGGTGAAAAAATGAAATACTATGAATCTTTTAGAGAACAGACGAATTGTTATACAGTAGAAGGCGTTTTAGATTATTTTAATAAACGTATCCGAGTAGACCACTATACAGGAAATGTTGAAAGTATTATACAGACAATTGACGAACTAGCAGAGAAACATTCTTTCACTAAATGTATTATTAAAGGAAAGGGAGAGCATGTTTCAACATGGCTCTCTTTCGGTTTTTTGTTGGAAGCAACGATACCTCATTATTTTCAAGGACACGATGCATACTTTTTTGTGAAATATAATAATGATGAAAGACGAAATAGTATGCATTGGACTGAGGAAGATACTATATTAAGCGGTGTAAAAGGAAAAGAAATAAAAGAAAAAGTAGTTCCAGAGAAATTTTTGCTGAGAAAAGCGACTGAAGAAGATGCAGAAGAATTAGCAACTGTATTCGGAAAAGTATTTGAAGTGTATCCGACACCTTTAAATGAAGCGAGTTATGTATTACAGACGATGAAAGAAGACGATACAATTTACTACGTGTATGAATTTGAGGGGGAAATTATTAGTACAGCATCTGCAGAAATGAATATAAAAGAAGGGAATGCAGAATTAACAAATTGTGCTACTTTACCTGAATATCGTAAACATGGATTTATGAAAAGTTTACTAATTAAATTAGAGGAAGAGCTCCGAGAAAAATCTATTTTCTGTTCCTATACAATTGCTCGATCGCTTTCTTTCGGAATGAATGCTGCATTTCATCAATTAGGCTATACGTATACAGGAAGACTGGCGAATAATTGCTACATTTTCGATAAGTTGGAAGATATGAATATATGGGTGAAAGATTTATCTAGCTATTCGAAAGCAGTAAAACTTCCGCCTCAAAATTCGGCTGTAAAGCAAAATAGTTAGGTGGAGCTGGGTGTTCGAAAAAGCCGTACTAATTAAAATATAAAATTGATCAAAATTATAGAACGGAATCGTCATGCTTACAATCGCACATAGGTATGCCGAAAATTCGGCATGTAATTGCTGGATTTTCGGCAAAAGGGGGGATGACATTGCTAGCAGTTTCGACACAAGAAGTCATTGAAGCGATTTTGGGCAGCATTGATGAGGCTATACACGCTGTAGATGAAAATGGAATTACAATATTTTATAACTCTGTAGCTGCAAAACACGATGGATCCAAGATTGAAAAAGTGTTAGGGAAGCATTTGTTAGAAGTGTTCCCGTCTTTATCAAGGGAAACGAGTACATTGATGAAAGTATTAGATACAAAAAAACCTATCGTACATCAAGTACAGCATTATCAAAATTTAAATGGTGAAGATGTTTGTACAGTAAATACGACGTTACCTATTTTTATAGATGGAAATATTGCCGGGGCTGTTGAAATTGCAAAGGATTACTCTACAATTCAAAAACTTACTGACACAATTGTTGATTTACAGTCGAAAATAAAACGGTCATCTAGAAAAAAATTGATTAAAAAGCATGCTGCATTTGAGACGATAGTGACAAATGATACGCGGTTTAAACAGACGAAAGAGCTAGCACAAAAAGTAGCACCAACAGACGCAAATGTTTTAATATATGGTGAAACAGGAACAGGAAAAGAACTGTTCGTACAAGCAATTCATGAAGCTTCTAAAAGAAAAAACAAGCCATTTATTGCACAAAACTGTGCAGCTTTACCAGAGTCGTTATTAGAAAGTTTATTGTTTGGAACGACAAAAGGAAGCTATACAGGAGCGATTGAAAGAGCTGGGCTATTTGAACTTGTTGATGGTGGTACATTATTTTTAGATGAACTGAATTCAATGCCTCTTGATTTGCAGGCAAAAATGTTACGAGTGTTAGAAGATGGAGTCATTAGAAGAATTGGTGATAATAAGACGAGAAAAGTAGATGTTCGCGTTATTACCGCAATGAACCAGCCTCCAGAAATATGTTTACGAGAGAATAAAATTCGCACTGATTTATATTATCGCTTAAACGTATTTTCATTATATATCCCACCGCTTCGTGAAAGAACTGAGGATGTACTATTATTAGCATCTTATTTTTTGAAAGAATATAATAAAAGTTATAAAAAAGGTGTACTTCAAATTGATGAGGAAGCGAAAGATAGACTGCAAGCTTATCAGTGGCCTGGAAATGTCCGGGAGTTAAAACATACGATTGAACATGCTGTCATAATTGCAGAAGGTAATACATTAACAGCTAATTGTTTACCGCGTACATTTCGGAAAGAGAATCTTCCGAAGAAGAAGAGCATATTGCCACTTAGAGAAGCACTTCATCAAACAGAAAAAGAATTAATAGATCAAGCGTTGATTGAAACGGAAGGGAATATATTACAAGCCGCAAAAATGTTAGGTATCCCTCGTCAAACGCTTCAATATAAACTGAGCAAGTACGACAAAACCGCCGAATAATCGGCGGTTTTTGTGTGTTTGCACGAATAAAAGAGCGTTTACATATATAAAAAGTAATGAATATAATGTTAAGTATTGATTTCATACAACGCTTAAAAATATTTTTTCGCTTATGTAATAGGGTTCTCCGCACATTTACTTATCAACAATGTAAAGTTGGCATAACTATTGCTTATATAAAGGATGAGCGTATAAAAAGACCTGCGGTAGTATGTCAACTGAAAAATAATATATTTTGAAGTTATCAAAGGACAAATTGCTTAAAAAAGACATCACGAAACTAGACCAGCACCGCATGTAAAATACTGGAATTGATTGAAAGGTAGCGATGACAAGTTTTATGTCACACTTTCACACACCTTTCAGGCGTAAAGAGTTGGTGATTACGTAGTAGCGCATCCACCAATCGCACAAATTTTCTTGCGGTTAGAACGAGTGCACGTTTGTGTTGATGTTTTGGTACTTCATTATACTTTTTTGCGTAATATTCTTGGTATTCCAATACATGCTTTCTTACAGAGTTGGCGGCTTCAACTAAGTAATACCGCAAGTAATGATTCCCATTACGAGATAATGAAGTATTTTCAGCGGTGAACCGGCCAGACTGGTATGTACGCCAATATAACCCGGCATATTTTGCGATTTTGGTTTCATCGTCAAATCTTTCGATTTGGCCAATTTCAGCGATAATACCAGCGGCATATATAGGCCCGATTCCAGGAATGGATTCTAATGTTTGCGTTAATCCAGCCATGATCCGCTTAATAGATTTTTCTAGTTCTTTAATTTGTCTTTGATAGGTACGAATGATTTCGATTGATGTTCCTAAAAGAATATCGATTGAGTCTTCTACCACCTTATCTAAACGGTACGACGTGCGAACAGCCTTTTGAATGGTTGATGCGACACATTTCGGGTCACCAAATCGATTTTTACTCTTTTCCTGTAGGAACTCAGCGAGTTCCTCTAAAGGCATGTCAGCTAGCTCTTCTAGACTGAATTTTTCAAGGAACAATTCCATCATGGCGTTACCAAATATAGAAGAATCGACTTCTTGTGAGAACGTATTACATTTATAACTTAGGTGTTGTAGAAAATGTTGTTTCTCCTTTGTCAACATTCTAACGAGTTGATAACGAGCTCTTGTTAATTGCTGTAATGCCACGTATTGACTTTCTTTCACGATGGACATTTGATTTCGCCCAAATCGTAAATAATCAGCGATGACAAAGGCATCAATTTCGTCAGTCTTATTCATGTCTGAATAACTTTTCTTGAAGTTTGCGACTTGTTTTGGATTTAGAAGAAATACCTTTGTGCCAAATCTTTTTAAGTCTTCGTCATGATGGAGAAACATGGATGGGTGAAAACTGTAAACAGATGTAGATTCTAAGCCGATTTTTAAAGTTTCAACCTCTTGATTGGTTGTGCACTGTAATAATCGTTCTTTAAGTACCTGTGCACCTGGTAAGTCATTACTGACTGAAAAAGAATCTAGCTTTTCTCCTTCACCATTTAAAAAGCAAACTTTCATATCAAACGAACTTACATCTAGACCAACAAATAATCTCACGTAAGAGACCTCCTTTCGATTTAGAATCATTGCTTGGACGTCTCGAGATATCTCTAGTGTGTACGCCGACCAACAACCTCGTGTATAAGAGCTAGTCCTGAATCGAAAGCCGCCCTAGAGCTACTAACATCTAGGTTCGAGGATCAGGCTGCTCAGCCTGCGAGTAGGGAGCCCCGCGCGTTCACTGAGAAACACTCTTTTCGTGTGGTAAATCCACAGGGGAATACAGAATTGTCCCAAATGATCCTAAGACCATTATCTAGAAATATCTTGAGACGTCCAAGTATTTTCTTTATTACTGGACTCTTATTAGAGAGAAAAACTAAGCCTGAGATAGGGCTTAAATATTAATATACGAGGGGGAATAGCAATGTTACATGATGTATACAAACCAAATCGTCACTGGAAGGATATCGAATTATGGAAAGATGTTACTGAAGAGCAATGGAATGATTGGGTTTGGCAATTAACGAATACGATCAAAACGTTAGATGACTTAAGAAAAGTAATTAACTTAACACCTGAAGAAGAAGAGGGCGTTAAAATTTCAACGAAAACGATCCCGTTAAACATTACACCGTACTATGCTTGGCTAATGAATCCTGATGATCCACGCTGTCCGATTCGGATGCAATCAGTACCGATTTCGGAAGAGTTATATAAAACAAAATATGATTTAGAAGATCCGCTTCACGAAGATGAAGATTCACCAGTTCCAGGGCTAACACATCGTTATCCGGACCGTGTACTATTCTTAGTAACAAATCAATGTTCTATGTATTGTCGTTACTGTACACGCCGTCGTTTTAGTGGACAAATTGGAATGGGTGTACCGAAGAAACAATTAGATGATGCGATTGCTTATATTAGTGAAACACCACAAGTACGAGATGTATTAATCTCCGGTGGTGATGGACTTCTAATTAACGATAAAATTTTAGAATATGTATTAAAAAATTTACGAGAGATTCCGCATGTTGAGATTATTCGTATCGGAACGAGAGCACCAGTAGTATTCCCACAACGTATTACAGAAAATTTATGTAACATTATTAAAAAATACCATCCAGTATGGTTAAATACACATTTCAATACATCTATTGAAATTACTGAAGAATCGAAAAAGGCATGTGAAATGTTAGCGAATGCTGGTGTTCCAGTCGGAAACCAAGCAGTAATTTTAGCTGGTATTAACGACAGCGTTCCAATTATGAAAAAACTTATGCATGACTTAGTAAAAATCCGTGTACGTCCATATTACATTTATCAATGTGATTTATCTGAAGGTATCGGTCACTTCCGTGCACCAGTATCTAAAGGTCTTGAAATTATTGAAGGTTTACGTGGACACACATCTGGTTATGCTGTTCCGACATTCGTTGTTGATGCGCCAGGTGGAGGCGGTAAAATTGCACTTCAACCAAACTATTTAATCTCACAAAGTGCAGATAAAGTTGTACTTCGTAACTTTGAAGGTGTTATTACGACGTATCCAGAGCCAGAGAGCTATATTCCAGGAAGAGCGGAAGGATACTTTAAAGAGATTTATCCGAACTACGAAGAAAAACGTTCAGATGTTGGTATCGCAGGTCTTATGAGCGATAAGAAATTTAACCTCGTTCCAGACGACTTACAGCGTATGAACCGTCGTAAAGACTACGAAGATAATGATACTCATGCATCTTTAAAAGATAAACGTGATAAGCGTGATCAATTAAAAGATAAAAAATATCAAGCACAAATGGCTAAATTAGAAGAAAACGACAAAAAAACTGAGGGTGATGCAGTATGAATTGTATGTGGTGTGACAGTACAGAAGCGAAAGAAAGCTTGAATACTGTATATTGGGAATTACCAGATGGTACGAAAGCCATTGAAATCCAAAAGACACCATGTATTTCTTGTTCCTCGTGCGGGATGGACTATCAATCAGACCATACAGTAAAAGAAATTGAAGATCAGTTATTTTTAATTTATACGAAAGATTTACCAAAACAACTAACATATGAAGAATTAATGGGAAGACCACGTCTATTAAAAAGAAATTACTTCGACTTTTAACCAGCTTTTATGCTGGTTTTTTTCTTTTTTGCCTTGTATAATGTACCCAAGTTAGAAAGGTAGGGAATATTTTTGAAAAAGACATTTTACCATTATATGATGAAGCATCGTGCAGCTTTATTTAGAAATGAAATTTCAGATTTAGCAGAGGCGATGTATGATGATTTAAGTTTTCCGAAGCAATCTGAAGACTATGATGAAATTAGTTCATACTTAGAGTTGAGCGGAATGCTAGAAAGTATGTCTATATTTGATGAAGCCTGGGATTTATACATACAAGATAGATAAAAACTATTTGAAAACATACAGAATACATTACTTTATTTAAAGTGAAGTATTCTGTATGTTTTTTTATTGATTTGAAGCTAGTCTAGTTACTAGCTTTTCTTTTGAGTGTAACGTAAATTTTATAAGATTATAATTTTTATTGAAAAAATTTATGAATATAAGCTTCTGTGATAAGCGTTTTTATGTAGGTTGCATATACTGTTATCAAAATCACGACGTCAAAAAAAGGAGAGATAGAGATGGCAAGAAAAAAACAACCTAAATATAACGTAGGGGACATAGTCGTGATTACGCTATATGGAACCGTTGGGAAAATCACAAATATGAAGGTTTTAGATGGAGTTTATGTATACGAAGTCAATAATCACGATGGATTTTACGTAGAGCAAACGCTGCAGCACGTTACAGAGCAAGATATGAAGAAGGGCGATACGGAGTGGATTGAATTAAATTATAATTTCACGTTTGGTGATCTTGTGCAAGTAACTGGATATGATAAAGATGTTTTCCGTATTGTTGGTTTTCGTACAGAAGTATGGAGATATAAGAATGACGCATGGGAAGATACAATTTATGAATTGTCACGGATTACGGATGGTGAATGGTTAGAAGCGGATGAGTCAGATTTAACGTTACTTGCCAATGCTCAAACGGCAAATGCAATTTTGAAGAAACTGAAACAAGATAAAGCAGGTATGAATAAATTAGATTTAGGTAAGTTAAAGTCAATTAACAACTCGAAAAAAGTGAGTGTTAAGACGAATCGTCAAGAAATCATTGATGGATTACTTGATATTTATAACGATTATCAATTATTGTTCGATACATTTAAAGATGAAGAATATAAAATTGTAATGGATGTTGTTCATAATTATTTAGTTAAATTGACAGAGAAAAAATAGTTAACTAGAAAGAGAGAATAAATTGAACAACAACATATGCAGTATAAGGTATGCCTACAATTATTAAAAAAATAAAAAGCCACTTTATAAGAGAGTCTGCCCATTGATCTTCATGCATGAACTCTTCTTTTGTTTGTCCTACTTCATATTGATTTTCCATTATTATTTCCCCCTTTGAATAGCTTGTACTACAATCGTATGCATCTCGTCCAAAGCTTATGACCTATAAAAAAATAAAATCTATTTTTCTAATCTCATATACATAATTTTGAGATTTTTTCATAAAACAGAAATAAAGGAGTGATGCTCATGAAGGAAATTGAAGTCGTGATTGATACGGAAGAGATTGCGGAGTTTTTTTATGAGCAACTAATTGAAAGAGGGTACGTCCCGAAACGAGAAGAAATTGAAGATCTCGCAGATATTACATTTGAGTATTTATTAGAGAAATGCATGATTGATGAAGTTTTTGATGAAGAGGATGAATGAAAGTAACGACGGGCATAACTCGTCGTTTTTTTACTCTTTACAAACCTGTCACAAATATAGTCAATAATTATTGGTATAATTAAAATGAAATTTTACTCAAGAGGTGAAGGGATGTTCAAAAAAATTATTGATTCTTTATTAGGAAAGAAAAAATATCGTTCGTATTCAAGTAGTGATTACCGTCGTAGAGGGCGCTCGTATTCAAGTAGCGATTATAAACGACGTTCATCTGGTTATGGACATCAACATTATAAAAGAAAACGTAAAAGCCGTAGCTTCTTTTCAAGTAGCTGATGAAATGGCGTCGTGTACTAGCATTATTTGATAGACCACTGCGGAAAAATACAATTGTTGCAGAACGTTATAAAATTGAATCAGTAATTGGAATGGGCAGTTATGGGGTCACATATGTCGTTAATGATTTACAAGTAAATAGATATAAAGTCTTAAAACAATTAAGACAAAGTAAACAAAGATATGAGTCTGGTAGAAAATCATTTGAACAAGAGAAAATGATTTTACAAACATTAAATCATCATGCAATTCCTAGTCTGTATGATCATTTCATATGGGAGAAAAAGAGCTTCTTTGTGATGGAGTACATGCCTGGTAAAAATTTTGAAGATTATATTTTCATAGATGGGTATGTATATACAGAACGTGAAGTTTTTGAGATTTTATATGAAATATTAGAAATTGTATCGGTGTTTCATAGTGAAGGCATTATTCACCGAGATTTACGCATTCCAAACATATTAATGAAAGAAAATCAAATTAGTATTATTGATTTTGGATTGGCTAAATGGAAAGGTGAGGGTGATGAGAGAGCTACAACTTACGAAGGTGAACAAGCTTTGATGCGAGAAGTCCACTTTCGTAGCGACTTTTATGCACTCGGTCATTTCTCGTTATTTTTATTATATGCAGGATATGAATCTAATGAAAAACAGGAAAAACCATGGTACGAAGAATTAACTTTGGAAAATTATAATCGCGAAATGCTTATGCGAATGTTACAAATAAAAACGCCGTACTATGAGAATGTACAAGATTTAAAACAAGATGTAGCTTCTGCTTTAGAAAGGATGGAGACTCCATGTTTCAAAAGTTTTTAGCAAGCGTTGGTATTGGGAGTGCAAAGGTAGATACTGTTCTTGAAAAAGATGAGTATATTGTTGGGGAAGAAATAGTTGGAAATGTTCATATAACTGGAGGTTCAGTTAGCCAGCAAATTGAAAGCATTTACTTAACATTATCGACGTCGTATGTACGAGAAGTGGATGATAAAAAAGTAACAGCAACGTATGATTTAGAGCGAGTACGCTTAACAGAACCATTTTCTATAGAACCGAATGAAAAAGTTGAAATTCCATTTTCTTTTCCAATGCCAATTGAAGCACCACTTACACTTGATATGAAAACGGTTTGGATTCATACAGGTCTTGATATTAAACATAGTATAGACCCAAGTGACCGCGACTACGTTCAAGTGTTACCCAATGCATTATTAAGTAGTGTTTTAGATAGTGTAAATGAATTAGGGTTTAAAGCACGTCATATAGAATGTGAAGAATTACCGCATCGATTACGTAAGCAAGTTCCATTCGCACAAGAATTTGAGTTTATTCCAGTTTCTGGAGAGTATTATGGGAAATTAGATGAATTAGAATTATTAATCTTGCCACGTGCATACGATCGACTAGAAATTATTATGGAAGTAGATAGAAAATCTCGTGGTTTAGCTGGATTATTCGCTGAGGCGCTTGATCTTGATGAGAAGGTGATTCGTTTTACCGTAACAAGAGAAGATATCCCTGAGATGAAGCAAAAAATTAATAATTATATTTTTTAATAAACTATGCATAAAAAAGGAATGGAGAGGAAAACTAAAACAACCGCTCCATTTTTTTGCATAGTGAGATAATATGAAGTGACCTCCTAGATTATCAAGTCAGGGATTTTAACCCATAATAATGAATGAAAACATTATGAATGGGGTTATACCCTATGATAATAGGAGGCCACTATGGAAAATATAATATATATTGGGATGGATGTCCACAAGGAAAGTTTTAGCTTATGTGCACTACACGGAACAACTGGGGAAATTGTAAGAGAAGCACGATGTGCTTCAAATGTATCTCTCGTAAAAAAATTCGTTGAGAAACTGAAAACAAAATATGGTGAAGATATAAAAATTAAAGCTGGATATGAGGCTGGTTGTTTAGGGTATTCACTTCATAATCTTCTTGAACAAAATGGAATTGATTGTGATATTTTAGCTCCCACAACAATGTACAGTTCATCAAAAAACAAAATGGTGAAAAATGATAAATTCGATGCCAAAATGATTGCTCTTAATTTAGCAAATGGCACCTATAAAGAAGTATATGTTCCAGAAGAAGAGGATGTTGCCGTGAAAGAGTATATCCGCATGTTAGGTGATTTTAAAACATCTTTGAAAAAAATAAAACAACAGATAAAAGCATTCCTTTTAAGACATGGCTATGTGTATGAAGGGAAATCAAGCTGGACAATCGCTTATATGAAATGGTTAAAGAATCTTGATCTACAAGGATTATTCAAAGAAACGTTAGGCGAATACCTATTACAGTATGATGTTCTAGTCGATAAAATTGAGCGGTTCAGTTTGAGATTAGAAGAATTATCTCATCGTGAAAGGTACGAAGAACCAATCGCAAAGTTAAGATGCTTAAAAGGTATAGATACAACATCGGCAATGACTGTTCATGTGGAAATTGCAGACTTCACTCGTTTTCCCACGGCTAAAGCATTTATGGCTTATGTAGGATTGACGCCAAGCGAAAGCTCAAGTGGAGAGAAAATCAGTCGACGTTCGATTACAAAACAAGGAAATTCGACCGTTAGGTCTACTCTTGTAGAATGTGCAAATGCGTTGGTAAAAGGAGCAATCGGATTAAAATCGAAGCGAGTGAAAGCAAGACAAAAAGGGCAACGAAGCGAAGTGATTGCTTATGCGGATCAGGCTGTAGAAAGGTTACAAAGAAAATATTATCGCATGATATATCAAGGGAAGCCTAGAAATGTTGCCGTTACAGCTATCGCAAGAGAACTGGGGTGTTTTATATGGGGATTAGAAACAGGTAAAATTCACCGAAAATAAAGAGGGAAGGATATGAAGTTGATTGATTCATAGTTAGAAATCAAAGGTATCAATTGATGGCATAGATGAGCTTCAGAGATAGTGAATTACAGGTCTGGCTATCTATGACTCACCTCTTCTGGCATGGCTGAAATTCTGATAAACAAGCTATTTATTAGAATTTGAAAAGGTGTGATCCACGCAGTGAGATTATAAGAGCCTAACGACGAACCATTAACCTGAGGTAACCAATCCACGAATAACAGAGTGGTTAACTGTCGATAGATCTTATTTCTGAAGCTTTTGTATGCCATCAAGAAAAATATTATGGGTGAAAAACTATTGACAAAGGTCACTTCATAACAGGTTATGTATGTGAAACGATATCGACATTTATACTTGCTAAGTTTTACGTTACTCATTTGTTTTGTCGTATTATCACTTTCGTATCATACCGCTTGTATTGAGAATTTTGACAATATAGTCGCACATTTTATTCAAAGCTTTCGAAACGATTATTTGACGACCTATTTTACTTGGGTGTCTTTTATTGGTTCCAAAAGGATATTTTTCCCATTACTCATTATTCTTGTAATGTATTTTCTCGTTAGAAAAAAGTTGCTTAGTGCATTGCTTCTAACAATTAATTACTACGGATCTCGTTATTTAAACAGTCTGCTTAAACTATGGTACGAACGAGCAAGACCTGATGTTACGCAGCTTGTTACTGCAACTGGATATAGTTTTCCGAGCGGTCATACGATGAATGCTACGGCTTTTTTAGGATTTATTGCATACGTCACAATTACTGAAGATCGTATTTCGTTGCATAAAAAATTGCTAATTATTCTTATAGCAAGCTTTGTTGTATTATCTATTTCAGTTAGCCGAATATATCTTGGCGTGCACTATCCATCTGACATATTAGCAGGATGGGCAGCTGGCGGTAGCTGGCTCGTTTTATGTGTTATATTCCATAAAACGTTCATAAAAAAAGAACCTATGTCATAATAGGTTCTTTTTTCATTGGCTCAACATGAATGTGTGCATGGTAAATTCCAAACTTTTTGCGAAGCATAGCTTCGATGTTGTCGGTAATACAGTGACTTTCTCCAACATCCATACGAGCATCTACTTCAATTGTAATATCAACGTACGTTTGATTCCCGTACATACGTGCTCGAATATCTACAATGTTTTCCACACCGCCAATATGCTCAATAGCATCAGCGTATTCCTCCATTTTATCAGGATCAATTCCATCTGTTAGCATATGAGAAGATTCTACGAAAATCTCCCATGCAGTTTTACAAATAATAAGACCAACAATTAAAGCGGCAATAGGGTCTAAAATAGGCATTTGGAACTGAGAACCGACAATACCTACTACAGTACCGATACTTACGAGTGCATCTGATAAATTATCTTTTGCAGCAGCTTCTAGTGATTTACTTTTTGTTCGTGCTGCAATTTTTTTCGTATACAAATACACGCAGTACATAACGACAGCAGAAAATAAAGCAACCCATGCAGCGAGTACATTAGGTGCTGCTTGTTTCGGATTTAAGAAAGATTGAATGGCACTAATAACAACTTCTAATCCGACTGTTGCCATAATGAAGGACGCAACAAGTGATGCGATTTGTTCGGCCCGTGAATGCCCATACGGATGATCTGGGTCACGAGGTTTACGAGATATTTTTAGACCAATTAATATCGCTAAAGAAGCACCGATATCCGTTAAGTTATTTAAACCGTCAGCACGTAATGCGCTAGAGAGGGTAATATAACTGATGATGATTTTCATAGAGGATAAAAATATGTAGGCCATAATGCTGACAATAGCACCTTTATCAGCTTCTTTATGAGAAAGAGTATCCATTTTAATCACTCACCTTTCTTTAAAGGAATTTCTTTCTATAAATAGAGTATCAAACGAAAGTCGTGTGGGTCTATACAAACATTGTTGACGTTTTATAGCTTTTTAAGAAGGGGATAACAAAGTTTCGTGAAGGAAAAATATGTTGAAAAGTACAAAGTCAGGGTGTGAACCTAATTAGAGTTTATTTACTAAAGAGATAGGAGGGTAGATGGATGAAGAAGCGAATACTTTTCTTACTATGTACTATTCTTATAATGACAGGGTGTAATTCATTAAACGATGAAAAACATCAAAAGATAATTGTGAAAACAGATGAAAGCCCTCTGAAAAATATTTTCCAGAGGGCTTTTATTTTAGTATGCTTCTAAAAACTCAGTAACTTGCTCTTCAGTTTTTGCATTAGCACTATGTAAGTGGCCTAGCTTCTCACCATTTTGGTATACAAGTAAACTTGGAATACCCATTACTTGATACTCTTCAGCGATACTTGGAAACTCATCTTTATTAATAGAATACCATTCAAATTTATTGAACTCTTCCATTACATCTCCGATAAAGTTGTCCATACGTACGCAATCTGGGCACCATGTAGTAAAGAACTTAACAACTACTGGCTCCTCGCTTGCGATGATGTCTTTGAATTCTTGTTCTGTTTTAATTTCTTTCATAAGTAAAACTCCTTTCAATATTACACGAATTTATATGCAAAATTCGTATTTGCAAACATGTTGCAAACTTATTATTTGTTTTTTAGTTTTGTAGTTCGTTCACACTTATAAAACTGTATTTTAACTTGTATATAACATGACTGCACTTCTAAGTGTGAAAATAACGGAACCTCACTTTTCTTTATAAGCTTTTTCCAGGATTGTGTCAAACTTCTGAATTGCAGGGTTACCATTTACATTAAATCGTCTGTTTTTATTATTAGAAAGTTTCGCCTATTTAAAAAGAAAACAAGAAAGAAAAAACAAATAATTGAATTCTAGATTATTTACTGCAATAAATAACCTAAGCTTGAATAATTCTCTATCATGGGAAGATAAAGATGTTTCTTGTATGTTTCATAAACTTAAGGATTCTATCGCTTGTATCAGATGCGGCATCGCTATTTTAACAGTAGAATTGTATTAAAAGATAAGTAAAGGGCATCTAATTAAGATGCCTTTTTATTTTAATTACAAAAATTGAATAAGGTTAGAAATTATATGATTGTAATGGGAATTAAGGGATATTAATAAAAAAATTTTATTAGGGATTTGCCTTAAACATTTATTGCAGTTAAGAATATTTATAATAATATGAACTAAAAAAGGTCCGATTTTTGTAATGTTGGAGGGGATTATTGTGGACATAACTCAAAGCGTATCAAGAATAGTGGTTAATGGAAAAGATCTTTCTTTCACTTCAGTTCAAACCTCTGCATGGAATCATGGACCTGTAAATGATTTAATTGTTACGACGAATCAGAGAGTGAATGAGCTTTATCAATTCATGTGGTCACAAGTACCGGTTACGATTTCGGTATATTTTCTTCAAGGGGCGGATTTACTGAGGTTCGTTAGGGTTGCGGGAATTGATGAGCGTGTAACAGGAGAATATGTATATCATTTCATTTGGTGATAAGAAGAATTCGAGGTAGTCTAGCAGCTACTTTTTTATTTTGTCATTTGAATATAAGCGAGCGGACTAGCTTTATAGTACCCACTGAAATAAAGAATCATAATATAATTTGTAACAAATTATATGGAAGTGAGTTGAAAATCATGTTTTATTCATATTTTAATTCTCAAGCTGGCATGCGACCAGCGTATGGTACGTCTATAACGTATAGTGGAGCACAAAGTACAGTCCAAGCTATTCAACAAGCATTACAAATGCAACAACAAATGCAAATGCAGCAGCAAGGAGTACAACCATATTACTCATCCGTAGAGTATTTTTACCCAGTACATCATGTTACACCGTATGGAAGTTCTTTTCTTACTATTCCATATGGAACTGTATACAACTTATAACTAGTAAGGAATGAAGTGGTGTATATAAATAAGGGTGCAGGTTAATAGCGCCCTTATGAACAATAAAAATAGCTAGTCCAAACCTTATAAATCAATCTTACATAATATGTAGTAATAAGTTTGAAAGGGGAATTAGTATGTCTTGTTATTACTACTGTAAGTATTGTAAGGAGTATAAAAAGAAGCACCATGATTGTTGTAAGAACACTAGTAAGTGCCATGATAACAAGGACAATCTTGTTAGAGCATCGGCATTTAGAGCTAGAAATACTGTGAATCAAAATGTTCCTGCTAATACTTTTGTGAAAGTGTTATTTCAAAATGAACAATTTGATTTAGCGAATGAGTATAATCCAGCAACATCTATTTTTATGCCGAAGACTAAAGGAGTATATTCTATTATTGGAACGATTGGTTTCTTTCCAAACGATCCAACTTTAAATTATAGAGCGCGTGTAGAAATTCGTGTGAATGGAAACGCAGCGATAGCTATAGATAATGACTTTTTTGGTCCAATAAGTTTTGGAAATGTAGTAAGTGTTTCGACGATTGTTCAATTGAATGCAGGGGATGAAGTTGAGGTTTATGCACAAAGTAGTATAGATGGAGTTTTAAGTCCTTTAGAAGATGGTGCACATTTTGAAGTAGCAAGATTTCCTTCTCCGATTAAATAAAGTCATTAAACATTGAGTTTACAGAAGCTTAAAGGTAAATCCTCACCGAAATGGTGAGGGTTTTTTACTCTATTAAAAATAGTAACAGGTCGTCCAAGCTATTCTAATCTATATAGCATACTATATAAAAATAAGTGTAAAGGGGGACTAACTATGTCTTATTATTACTGTAAGTATTGTAAAGATTACAAAAAGGAAAGTCATGATTGTTATAGAAAAAGTAGTAAATGTGATAGGAAGTATGTAAAGGTGAAGTGTTGTGATGATAAGAAAGAGGAGCTTGTAAGGGCATCGGCATTTAGAGCTGTGAATACAGTTAATCAACCTGTTCTAGCAAATACTCCTGTTAAAGTATTATTTCAAAATGAACAATTTGATCTAGCGAATGAATATAATCCAGTAACATCCATTTTCACTCCGAAAACTAGAGGGGTATATAGTGTATTAGGAAATATAACATTTTCTCCAAATGATTTTAATGTGAATTACAGAGCTAGAGTAGAAATTCGTGTAAATGGAAATCTAGCAATAGCGATAGATAATGATTTCTTTGGAACAGGAGTATTTTTTAATAATGATGTTTCAGTAACTACTATTCTTCAATTAGAAGCAGGAGATTCAGTTGAAGTTTTTGTAGAAAGTAGTATTGCGGGCGTAATTGTACAAAATGTTAATGGTTTAAATACGGTTCACTTTGAAGCGGCAAGATTTCCTTCTCCAATTAAATAAAACAGATCATTAAATGTTTTTTAGTAGGTTTAGTTAATCCCCTTACCAAATGGTGGGGGATTATTATTGTTTTTCTAAAATATATAAGTAAACAGGTAAAGTGTAGTTTAATTTGTAGAGGCTTTAACCTTATTCAGATAATGAAAAAAATAATATGTAAATAAGTAACATGCTTGTGAAAACTCAGTGTTAGTAAGTTTACTAGTTTTTTTATAGAACAAGAAAGACGAAATACATAAAAGATCGCATCATTACGTTTTTTCTTTACTATATAGAAATTACATATTGAACATAAATTTGTGTAGGGAATGCTAGTACACTGAAAAGAATAACATAAAGGCGATTACACTATATAAAAACAAAATCAATCCTAAGATGAGTAGTATTGGATGCAGCTTGAACATATTTGACCTCCTTGAGTACATAAAGAATTTTAATATATTGTTGGTCAATTTAGAAGGGGACGGTTACATAAAAAAAGAGCATACATAATAAGTACGCTCCAAAGAAAGATAGGTTTTATGAGTGGATAATCTCCATACGATAATATATGTCCTTTTAATAAAAACGTGTAAAAAATCAATGAATTATCAATGGAATATCATAAAATGAGTAATTTTAGTCTAGGAATGCAGTCATTTTCTTTCTCAGTTATTTTAGGTAACAAAGTTGTGAAAATCGTGCATTATGCGGACTAACAACGGGATAACGATCGTACTTCAGTTACATATTTCTTAAAGTCTGGATATTGCGTGATAGTTTGACATTTTGGGGTGCATAGTTGATTAATAATAGACACATTTGTAATTACTTCGTTACAAGGACCGAAAAATGTAACTTTTAGCTTTGAATTTGGTGGGATTTTGAACACGATAGGCTTTTTTTCCATGAAATCAGCTCCTAATATTGAGTATTATAATTTAATGGATATAGAGTCGTATTAGTATAATATGAAATTTCAGTGGATTTGCTTATAATAAAGAATTTCATAGTAGTAAAAGTGCTTAAAGATGTAAAAGGGAAATTGAGAATGCGAAATAAAATGTTTAATTAATATAATCAATAAATACGAAAATAGTTAATATAACTAATACATTTTTTAATTTGTTACATATCATGTTAGTAAGAATTGTATAAGGAGGTAGTATAAAATAGTGGAAGAAAATGTACAAGCTCAGCTTTCGCCACCGTGGATCACATATTTTAATGAATTAAAAAATTCAATAGGTGCTGATCCAACTGTTACAGTTGGGCCACTTATTCCTGTTGGTGGTAATTATATTATTTTAGTGCATGCGTTAAGTAATGAAAAAGCGAGAGCGTTAGCAACGTTTTTAAAATCTTTTGTACAATTTGGGAATGTAAGTGTGACAGTTATTGTAACGAATAATGAGAATGAAATTGTAAATCCATTTCCTTGTCCACTAGATGCATTTGAAATAGCTCATTTATTTCAAGTAGCACTAGAAAACAATCCTTATTTTGAACAAGTTGTGGTACAGCCTCAGTTCCCTGGCGGACCGAATGTTGTCTTTCCGGTGTTCACTGCGGAAGTCATTCAGTTTTTCAATGACGATATTTCTAACTTATGTCAAACGTTTACAGGTGTTGCTGCCAATGTATTTCGTGATGTAATGAATGATGAGGTTTGTGATAGCCCAATATTATTTTCTACAAGTTGTGTTATGAACAGTGAAAATACACAATTACAAAATAAAGATTTAACACCAAAATTGTTTTATTAGACTATAAAAAGACATTTTCAGTAATAGAAAATGTCTTTTTTATGCACCAATAGTGTTCAGGTTGGACAATTGTAGGTTAACAGGAATAATTTTCAATTAATTAAAATTTTTCTAAATCTCATATTTCATGGAAAGATAGTAATTTTGATTTAAGAATATATAGAAAATGAGGAATGATTTTTATTAACTGAAAGGGAATTGATACTGGAAGTTTTAAGTTAATACTATAGGAGGATTTTTTCTAATATCCGTAAAAATGATCAATACCTAAATTGATAGGATGAGACTACATAACAAATAGTAAGGTATATTTCGAATATGATAATATTTTTTGTGACATACATGTTAAAGCTAATAGAAATATTTCTGAAAGAGAATATATTTTGAAAAACAGTAACGATTCTTTTTATTTATATTATAGATAGCTAGTTTTAGAGAGATAAGGCTTACAATAAAACAAGCTATGAATAAGACATTAAAAAGGAGCTGGAATGTATGGGTTATATTGTAGATATTTCAAAATGGAATGGAACTATCAATTGGGATATTGCAGCATCTCAGCTAGATTTAGTGATAGCTAGAGTTCAAGATGGCTCTAATACGGTGGATTTTATGTATCAAAATTATGTTAGTGAAATGAAAAAGTATAGTATCCCATTCGGTAATTATGCTTTTTGCCGTTTTATATCTATTGCTGATGCAAAGAAAGAGGCACAAGATTTTTGGAATCGTGGTGATCAATCAGCTAAGTTTTGGGTGGCGGACGTAGAAGTTCAAACGATGGCAGATATGCAAGGCGGGACACAGGCATTTATTGATGAATTACGCCGTTTAGGTGCGGAAAAAGTAGGATTATATGTAGGGCATCACATGTATTTATCATTTGGAGCACGTAATATTGAAGCTGATTTCGTATGGATCCCTCGTTATGGAGGGAATAAGCCAGCATATCCATGTGATATTTGGCAATATACGGATTCAGGGAATGTTCCTGGGGTTGGGAAATGTGATCTGAATCGATTAGTAGGAAATAAGTCACTTTCTTGGTTTATAGATTCGAACAAAGCAAATCAACCTAACATAGTGTATACACAGCAACCGAATGGCATTGGTATTGCAGTTTCGAAATATCCTGATGGATACGGAATAAATTTATATGAGAACCCTATGAATCCTCAATTTACAGGTGCACTCACTCAGAAAATTCCATATTTAATCTTAACAGGTTATTGGGGAGGCGGTGAGCAAGATATGATTTGTTTAGGGAACGATAAGCAGTGGGCATATTTAAAACATTTTAAGGTGAAATGGTTTTATGCAACTTCGAAATATCCTGTCGGCTACAGAGTAAATTATTATGAAGAGCCTGAATGTATGAATTATAAAGGAAATATAGATGGATCGACATCTTTTCGAGTGTGGGATAGAGTGGGAAATGCGGTAGATATCGGGCAGAATAGTTGGATACCTGAAGAACATGTAATTATTAAGTAACTATAGAAGTTATATTTTTTTGGAGCATATAAAGAGTTTTCTTACTATACATAGTAAGAAAACTCTTTATATTTAAAAATGAAAATACATGATGCATAGTCTACTCATATGAAATGAATTACATGTAGAAAACACACTGTTTTCACAATGACTGTGTATAGTTAATTTGCATAATGATAAAAGTGAGGTATTTGAATTGAAAAAGAAAAAGATATTTATTGGAACGATTATTTCATGCTTGATGCTAGCATTATCTGCAT
This sequence comes from Bacillus sp. FSL K6-0268, assembly GCF_038005425.1. NCBI lineage: Bacteria > Bacillati > Bacillota > Bacilli > Caryophanales > Bacillaceae > Bacillus > Bacillus sp. FSL K6-0268. The sequence goes on along the minus strand of NZ_JBBOTF010000001.1, from coordinate 1,082,979 downwards.
GTGGTTCCTCAGACAACGTAGTAACATCAAAAGTAGGAAATGTTACAGAGAAAGAATTAAGTAAAGAATTACGACAACAATATGGAGAAAGTACTTTATATCAAATGATGTTAAGTAAGGCATTGCTAGATAAATATAAAGTTTCAGATGAGGAAGCAAAAAAGAAAGTAGAAGAAGCAAAAGATAAAATGGGTGAGAACTTTAAATCGACTTTAGAACAACTTGGATTGAAAAATGAAGATGAATTAAAAGAAAAAATGAAGCCAGAAATTGCATTTGAGAAAGCAATCAAAGCAACAGTTACAGAAAAAGATGTGAAAGATAACTATAAACCAGAAATGAAAGTAAGTCACATTTTAGTGAAAGATGAAAAAACGGCTAAAGAAATAAAGGAGAAAGTAAATAATGGTGAAGATTTTGCTGCCTTAGCAAAACAGTATTCAGAAGATACTGGTTCAAAGGAACAGGGCGGGGAAATATCTGGTTTTGCTCCTGGGCAAACAGTGAAAGAATTTGAGGAAGCTGCGTATAAATTAGATGCAGGCCAAGTAAGTGATCCAGTTAAAACAACTTACGGTTACCATATTATTAAAGTGACGGATAAAAAAGAATTGAAGCCATTTGATGAAGTAAAAGATAAAATTCGTAAAGATTTAGAACAACAAAGACTAGAAGATACGACAGGTAAATGGAAACAACAAGTAGTCAATGATTTATTGAAAGATGCTAATATTAAAGTGAATAATAAAGAATTTAAAGATACATTTAAATTTCTAGAAAAGAAATAATGACTGTAATCATAACTAGAAAAGGGAACTCATATAGAGTTCCCTTTTCTAATTAGTGTGTGAGTTATAAATAGATAGTAAGACAATACAATATTACATTTAAATATTAAGAATTACAATGGGAAATTATGGGTTTAAATTAAAGGAATTATAATTATTTCAATGGAAGTAGATATGATACGGTTTTCATTATGCAAGTTTGTTACATATATTTACTCTTTAATAATGGGTATCGAACATAATTTACAAAATAATACATATAATGTTTTTGAATAAATATTTAACGTGGATAATTAGTAAAAAGCTGAGCATTCGATTGGAAAGGATGTTCTTTTTAGTATGAAAATTTTAGGATAAAGAATGAATCGCTTTAAACGCGTCATTTACCATATCAATAAATTAAGGTGGAGAGAATATATGAAAGTAATCTTTCAGGGAGAGGGCGGCGCGAAAATTTTTGAGTCATATGATGAAAATATAAGTGATTTATTAGCAATATTAAAAGAAACGAAAGGGATTAAAATAGGGATGGTTAAGTATAAAGTGTTAAAGTACGAACTTAATTATTTTCGTCATCCGAAAAAATCGGATACAGAGAGAGAGTTACATATAATAGTACAACCTATGTAATAAAATATAATAATAAAAATCACTGATTCAGTTTTGCAAAGTTTCATAGAGTATGTAAGAAAAGAGAGTGTTGTAAATGTTCTCTTTTCTTATGCTTTGTGAGTTCGTTCATCATAGTATATGTTTTCAGTTATAGATGGTTAATAAACGAAAAAATTTAAAACTTTTTTGTTTGGGTAGGGATTTTATATATGAATAAATATACTATGAAGTATTTTTTATACGAATATTGGAGGAGTATAAAATGAGTTTAGCTAGTTACATAGGCTGTAATGTAGAAATTCAGTTAACGGTTCCAGATTCTAATGATGTAATTGTTTTTGGACCGTGTTTTTCAGATGAAAGTATGCTTGAAATTGTACAAGAGTATCAATTCCAAACAAATTTCACATATGAGGTTTCAACTAGTTGGGGAATTGAATTTGTCGAGTGGCAAAACGTAAAGGAAAAAAGAAGCGAAAGAAAAACTTTTAACTTTATGCAAGATTATGGAAGGCTATTTGGAAGATGGAGACTATTTCGAATTATTTAGTTGTTGGGTTGGTGATGAAGGTAAGGAATGAGTAGGGGAATTGAAATTAAAAATAAATCATTTTAATATAGATGAATTATGTATTCCAGAAAGAACATTAGTTAGGATAGAAAAATAAAATTTGAAATATTTTTTAGAAAAAGGCGATTTCACTTTGTGTGAAGTCGCTTTTTAGTTGTTATATGTATTTCATTTTACATAAGAAATGAGAAGTTTATTTGATAAAGGAAAAAGAAAGTATAGAGGTAAATAAAATTGTGTTTTTTGTTAAAAAATAATAAGTATGGCTCTTCTCAAAAGAACGTAAGTTCGTGTATAATAAGAACTAATGTTCCTTAGAGGGATAACCTAATTATAATTTAGAAGTAAATCCGAGTTTAGTGAGTATTAAAAATAACTAAGGGATAGTATGACTAAATAAATGTATAAATGATCAAGGAGATAAAAAATGAACGATGTAAAGATACAAAAAGAAGAAAGAGAGTGGGTTCCGTTTACAGTAATATCCGAACAACTTTTAAATATGAGAAAGATTATTGGAGAGAAATTAAAAGTACAAAAACCGCTTTTAACAAATGAAGCAAAAGAGAGAATTTCTGATAAATTATTAAATTCATTACTGTCTGAGAAAGAAATATTGATAACATATTTTGAAGATGGCTACATATTAACAAGCTACATGACAGTTGTACATATTAATCCGGTAAAACAATTTGTAATTTGTACAGACGCCTTTTATAAAACTTACGTATTTAACGCTATGGATATTATTGAAATAACGTAAAAGAAGCTGAATATTAAATGGCAGCTTCTTTTATTTCTGATTTATGAAATAAATAATACAAGAAAAAGCAGCTAGCTGCTGAGCCCCAGGGAAAGGGAGAAAAAGATAGGGTACTCCAAAATCAACAAGAGCTGTCAAACAGCCTGATTATAGTATAGACAAATTAAAATTTTCTATACAGAAAGTTAAACATAAGATTAGGCTGTACCCACTTGGTTTTGATCTGCAAGGTCAGAATCAAATGTATTGGTCGCGCTAACACCGCTAAAAGTATTAACAACAAAACCAACGTTTGATGCGCCGGAGCCATTATAAGCTTTCGTATTTTCTTTCGGAGAAACGTTGTAGAAATCACCTAAGTTAAATGAACCATTACTATTTTGTACAACTAAATTTCCTACAACTGATGGCATAATTTTCACCTGCTTTATAATAAGTTGTTAACATTACTATATGGAGTTATAGTCCAGATGGTTCATACAATAAAAATTGTGGGATAGTAAAACGTTTGGAGCATGGATTTCAATAAAAGTGTGTTAAAATTAATATAATAAAGTTGAGTATTTTTTTGAAAAATTTGTATAATTAATATATATGAAAATAAAGGAGGCAAAATGTAATGAAAGATATTATGAAAAAAGTTGATTTAACAGATGCCAAATCAAGTAATCTTGTTGCACTAATTTATAGTAATGAAGTTATATTAGTTGAAGACGCATTTTGTCCAAATGAAATAAAATTAAAGTTTAATGAAATTGCAATTTTATCTGCAATTAAAACAGCTCATATTGCGAAAGTTTCTATTAGGAAAGAACTTGAAGCGCTTTTTCATGATACGGGTGTTATATTAGTGAAACAAAATGTTGATTATGGTAGTAGTCAATCTATTACCATGCATTTTGAGCAATTTAAAAAATTGCAATATGAGATTGAACATTTAAATAAAAGTATGTCATAAGGCAGCTAAATAAAGGTTCTATCATAAAGGTGGAATGTGTTGTGTTGAAAAAGTGGTTTAAAAATTATTTGGGTGAATCGCATTGTAAACATAAATATATTTTTATTAAGATGCAGGATAATGAGGATTTTAAAAAAAGGTACATTAGGTGTAGTTTATATTTACTAGTGTGAGAAATGTGGAAAAGAGAAGTTGAAATGTAAAAACAATAATGAAATAAACAATGAATTTTTAGATAGGTAGCAAAAAGTAACCATGATGGTTACTTTTTTTGTTTATGTATGCAATATCAAAACTATTACTAAAGTATGAGTTGAGTTGATACTATAGTAAATGGCTGAATAAAAATGAAGAGAGTAATATATAGGGAAGGAGGATGAGCGAAATGAAGAGAAAAGAAATTGGTAAGTCTGTAATTATTACAGGTGTGACACAAGGGTTAGGACGTGCGATGGTTGATCGATTTCATGAATTAGGGTGGAACATATATGGTTGTGGACGCTCAAAAGATAAAATTGAAGAACTAAAAAAACAGTACAGTAAAATACATGATTTCCAAGTAATTGATATTTCAGATTCTCAGCAAGTTACCAATTGGGCAAATTATATACTTAATAGACATAAGGCTCCCAATCTGATAATAAATAATGCATCGATTGTAAATCAAAATGCACAACTTTGGAAAATTACGGCTCAAGAATTTGAAAATGTAATGAATGTAAACGTGAATGGTGTAGTAAATGTAATAAGAGCGTTTGTTCCAGCAATGGTAGTTAGGAAAGAAGGGATTATCATTAATATGAGTTCTAGTTGGGGAAGAGAAGGTGAGGCTGAGCTTGCGCCATATTGTGCCTCGAAATTTGCTATTGAAGGTATCACTAAATCTATGGCCCTGGAATTACCCTATGGCATGGCTGTAGTTGCTTTAGATCCTGGAGGGAGTATTAGTACTCCAATGCTGAAGTCATGTGCTCCACAATATATAAATGAATCACCTACACCTGAAACTTGGTCACATAAAGCAATTCAATATATATTGAATATAACAATAGATAAAAATGGAGATTCGTTGACATGTCCAGCATGCATATAAAAAAGCACCTTTAAGGTGCTTTTTTATATTGGTAGTACATTATATCATTCACAAAATCACATATGAAAAATAAAATAAACGATTAAGGGTGAGATTTGTTTGTTTTGAAAGCTTTAGAAAATATTTAAATAGGTGATAAAAATGAATCCACGCGGTTTAAAAGTGACAGGGGCATGGTTTCAAGTGGGAGGGAACCTTACAGCTGCTATTGGGACGACAAGAGGATTTATTGGAGAAGAGAAAGTTGAATCGGACCTTGTTATTGTAGGGAGCTCATTACAAGCCCTCGGGTATATATTACAAATCATTGCGAGCAAGTATGATGACGGGGAAGAAAAAAGAGAAAATCAAAATATAGGCTTAGAGAATCAAAGTAAATTACTTGATAAAATAGGAATTGAGTTATTAGCATTAGGGAATATATCAAATGTAATAGGAACATATTTTAATATAAATGAACAATTGAAAGAAAATGATTTTCTTATTATTATAGGGAACAGTTTACAATCAATCGGTGCTTTTTTAGGAGTAGAAGCAGCTTTGATGGATATAAATGTACTACAGAAAATTATTATACTAGGTAACTCCATGCAAAGTTTAGGAGCTGGATTACAAGCGTATCAAGGCGTTTCAAATTTATTGAAAGATGAGAGAGAAAATGAAGATAGTATTTTTGATAAGAAGGATGAGAGAATAATTGCACTCATTGGTATTTGGATACAAGCGCTTGGAACGTTAATTTCTGCAATTGGAGTAACTGCAATAGAGGAAGAAAATAGGCTAGCAAACAATGAAAAGTCTGAAATACTTATATAAGTAGAAGGAGAGACATTGATTTTAGAGGCAAGTTAAGATTAAAATAGTAGTAGGTTTCTTTGCGTATATTTTGAAAAGTGATATATAAAATACAAAATAAGGAGTTTTCAAGGGATGATGTATTTATTAGCAATTTTTCTTCCGCCTGTTGCTGTATTATTTTGTGGAAAACCAATTCAGGCAATAATAAATTTCATATTAACACTAATATTTTGGGTTCCAGGAGTTATACATGCAATTCTTGTAGTGCATGATAAAAAAGCTGATCGGCGTTTGAAAAAACAAATTCAAGCATATGATGAAATTAATAAGAGGAATCGAAGGTAATTTATCTGTAAAATATTTTTTAAAAAAAGGAGGATTAACCTCCTTTTTTTAGTGGGTGTTAAGTTTAAATTTTTGTGTGGCGGAAAGAATTTTTAATGTAAGTTTTATGATAATAACTTTTAGATTGTGCATGTAATAGGCCAGTATAGATACTTTCTGGTACATTAAAGAAATCGTACATACCATTCTTTAATTGGATTCGCAAAATCATAGAAAAAGGATTGTAGCCAACAGCAACTATATTTTTTGAAATCACGGGAGATAGCTTCATCATTACGCAACTCCTCACTTTTCATTTTTAATAATTTCTTGTAGATGTTGAGGTTATGAAGTTGAAATCCTTATAATTTAAGAGGTATTATACTTATATGCAATATATTAAATGTTTGTTATACGTAATTATAAGGAAGTTCACACGAAGTACATATCGTTGTGCTATTTTTATTTCACCTTTGATTTATAAATAAGAAAATATTGACCATTTGAAAAAAAGGTATATTATTTATACGAGGTATTAAAAATTCACTTTTTACATTCTATGCTTAAAGGGGCAGCGTTATTAGGAAAAATAGAAGTGAAAATAGTTTGTATAAGAAGTATTCTAAAAATTATAATCTGTGAATTGGGAAAATATTGAATGCTCCAGGTCAATATACTTTCTTAATCAAATTCATTTTAGAAAGTGACCTCAATATTTTTAAGTAAATCAACGGGAGAATTGAAAGGCAGGAGAAAGTAACATGTCAGAAAATTATCGTTCTCGAGAGGAACGACGACAAGTTAAAAAGAAAAAACAGCCAGCGTCTAAAACACAAAAACCAAAAGGTAAAACATCATTCTTTCGCAAGTTTTTAATTACTTGTTTATTACTTGGTATTGTTGGTTTAGTGGCGGGGGTTGCTACCTTTTTTGTAATGATTAAGGATGCACCAAAACTTGAGAAAGCAAAACTTGTTAATCCGTTATCCTCAAAAATTTATGATAAAAACGGGGATTTGGTATATGAATATGGAAAAGAAAAAAGGACGAATGTTACGTATGAGCAAATACCTAAATTAGTAGAAAATGCATTTTTAGCGACAGAAGATTCACGTTTTTATGAGCATAGCGGAGTAGATTTTAAAGGTACTGCCCGTGCTGTTCTAGTAAGTCTTAAAGGAGATTATGGTTCTCAAGGTGGAAGTACGATAACACAGCAAGTTATTAAAAACTACTTCTTATCAATGGACAAAACACCAAAGCGTAAGGCACAAGAAATATATTTAGCTTATAAGCTAGAACAACAGTATTCAAAACATGAGATATTAGAGATGTACTTAAATAAAATTAACTTAGGAAACCGTTCATATGGGATCGCAACAGCAGCACAAAACTACTATGGTAAAGAATTGAAGGACTTAACATTACCAGAAGTTGCGATGCTTGCAGGTTTACCGAAAGCACCGAATAACTATGATCCAACGAAAAAAGAAAATGTTCAAAAAGCAACAGAAAGAAGAAATGTTGTTCTAAACTTAATGAATCGACATGGATATATAACAAAACAGGAAATGGAAGAAGCATCAAAAGTTGACGTAGAAAAGGGACTCAAGCCTGCAACTCAACTACAAACAATGCCATATCCTGCATTTATGGATGCAGTTGTGAAAGAAGTAGAAAAAGAATTGCCAGATGCTAATATAGGTTCTGACGGTTTAGAAATTTATACAACGTTAGATCCGAAAGCACAGAAACTTGCTGATAATATTTTAAATAATAATATCATTGATTATCCGAACGATAAATTCCAAGGTGCATTTACATTTATGGATACGAAAACAGGAGAAGTTCGTGCTATAGGTAGTGGCCGTGGAGAAAATAAAGCTGTATTTAAAGGACACAATATGGCAATTGAATTAGATCGTGCAGCTGGTTCAACGATGAAGCCGATTTTCGACTACGCTCCTGCAATTGAATATTTAAAATGGGCTACGTACCATCAAATTGATGACTCTCCATTTAAGTATTCAACGGGACAAGAAGTACGAAATTCAGATAGAAGTCACATGGGTCCAATTACAATGCGTGTAGCATTAGAAAAGTCACGAAATATCCCAGCAATTAAGACTGCGAAAGAAGTCGGAATTAATAAATCAAAAGACTTCTCTGAGAAATTAGGCATTACATTTAATGCAGCACCGACTGAATCAACAGCGATTGGTACAAATGAAGTATCACCAACTGAAATAGCGGGCGCTTATGCGGCATTTGGTAATGATGGTAAATATACGAAACCGCATTTTGTTAAGAAAGTCGTTTATCCAGATGGTAAGTCACAAAGTTTTGGACAAAAACCAAAACAAGTTATGACAGATTCTACAGCATATATGATTACAGATATGCTTCGTTCTGTAGTTAGATCAGGTACTGGTACATCTGCAAATGTAGCATCTTTAGATGTAGCTGGAAAAACGGGTACGACAAACTACTCATCAAAACAATTAGCTCAATATAAAATTCCAGAAAGTGCAACTCGTGATAGTTGGTTTGCTGGATATACACCGCAATATACGATGGCAGTATGGACTGGGTATATGAAAGATGGCAAAGACGAGTATATTAGTAGTAAAAATACGAAAATTGCACAGTTGATCTTTAAAGAAATGATGAGCGAAATGGCTACAGATAAATCACGCTTTAAAATGCCAAGTAGCGTCATTCAAGAAGGTAGTGAGCTACGTATAAAAGGTGAAAAACGTGATTCATCGCCAAATACTAGCGTACCGGATACAACGGAGCAACCAAAACAAGATCAACAGCAAAAAACTGAAGAAGAGAAAAAGCAAGAAGAATTAAAGAAACAAGAGGAACTTAAGAAGCAAGAAGAACAAAAGAAACTAGAAGAGCAAAAGAAACAAGAAGAAGAAAAGAAACAAAATGAACAAAATAACGGAGGAGGCCAAGGAACGACACCTCCAGCAAATAACGGAGGAGGCCAAGGAACGACACCTCCAGCGAATAACGGAGGAGGTCAAGGAACGACACCTCCAGCGAATAACGGAGGAAACCAAGGAACGACACCTCCAGCGAATAATGATGGAGGTCAAGGAACTCCAACCCCACCTGCAACAGTACAACCAAATAATGGTGGAAATGCAGGAGAGGTTCCTGCCAATAATGGACAATAAGAAAAATTTATAGAAAAGTTTTCAAAAAAGCACTTAAGATTTGTGGGAATTTACAATCTTAAGTGCTTTTTTCATTTTGCTATAGAAAATTTTATGTTAAGGGCCGGATAGAAGAAAAAGAGTGAATGTAGTTTATGTGAAATGTAACGTAAAGAGAGAAATGATTGTATGTATGGGTTATTCCGGAAAGGGACTAACTGTAATGGATTACATAAAGCATTAAATAAGTGGGAATTATATTCAAGTCTTTAATAAATGTCTTTCTTTAACGGTTACTTTCGTTTGGAAAACAATAAAAAAGTCGAATTTCTTATTTAAGAAATTCGACTTTTTATGTTGAAACTGGATTAAAGGTTCGCTTTATTAAGATGTAGGGTAATACAGTGATAGCTATTAAATGTTAAACGTACCATAAAAATTTTGGAAATAAATTGAAGGGAAATGATAAAAGACTTGAGTCGGAGGTAGTGGAGGATAACTATGGCTATAAATGGTAGTACTACTTGGGTGTGCACCATGATGCCAAAATGAGGGGGTAACTTGACCGGGAATTTGATATTGTTGCCAAGTTGCGGGAAGTTCAATTCCTACATCGGAGCTAGCTGTATGAACTGCAGGAACATGTATCCCAGGAGTCGAAGGAACTACGGCAGTTACTCTTAATGATACCCACATAAAATATTCACTCCTAAGTTGTGTTAATAAATTAGTATATTCTTTTCACACGTATAAAGGTACATATATAGGACTTTCGTTTAAAACATGCGTACAAAGTCTTAAGACTAATGTAAGCTGATGGTGGACTATTTAATATGAAAAGATACGTCTATTTGCGGAGGGAAAAGAGATCAATAAAATGTACAATGAGGTTGTTAATCGTAATATTTTACGAGTGTATGGAGGTATTTTTATGGAACGATTATGGACGAAATCATTTATTAAAATGACTTTCGCAATGTTATTTTTATTTACAGGATTTTATTTACTTGTTCCAACGCTACCGCTCTTTATTAAAGAGATAGGTGGCAATGAATCGCAAGTTGGACTCATGATGGGGATGTTTACGATAGCTGCTGTAGTAATACGACCGATTATTGGAGGAATGCTAGATCAATATGGTAGAAGATCCTTTATTATGTTCGGACTTATCTTTTTTGGATTAACGATGTATTCCTATAATATAGCATCGACTATTGTCCTTTTAGCTGTTTTACGTGTTATTCACGGAGTAACATGGGCTGTTTCTACAACAGCTGTTGGAACAGCAATAACTGATATTATTCCAGATTCACGCCGTGGAGAAGGAATGGGCTGGTACGGGATGGCGATGACAATTGCAATGGCCATCGGACCTATGATTGGATTATGGGTTGTGCAAAATTATTCATTTAATGGTCTATTTTTATTAGCGACGTTGTTATCTTTTATGGCAGTCGTATTATCACTAATAACGAAGATGCCATTTACGCTACAAAAAGAAAAAGGAAAAATTCAGCTATTTGAGAAATCCGTATTAACAATCACGATTGTAGTATTCTTTTTATCGTTTGCATATGGAGGAATAACAACCTTTTTACCGTTATTTGCATCATCAATTCATGTAAATCCGGGAACTTTCTTTCTTGTATATGCAATTGCATTAACAATTGTAAGACCAATTTCAGGGAAACTATTAGATAAGTGTGGAGAAGTATTCATCATACTCCCAGCATTATGTATTACTATTTTAGCTATAGTTGTTTTAACTATTTCAAATGGTTTGATAGGTGTAATTATCGCAGCAACATTATACGGTATTGGATTTGGTTCAGCGCAGCCAGCTTTGCAAGCGGCAATGCTTACAATTGTCGATCCGAGTAAAAGAGGAGTTGCAAATGCTTCATTTTTTACAGCGTTTGATTTAGGAATCGGGTTAGGTGCTATTGTACTTGGAGTTGTTTCACAAATGTTTGGTTATCGTATTTTATTTTCAGGGAGTGCAATTTCAGCATTGATAGCCTTAATTATTTTCGTCTTCTTTGTAAAACAACGATTAGGAAAAAAAGAGTTTGTGTAAACTGGAGGAATAAAGCTGGAAATTTCAATTGATCGTAAAGCTCTGCAATGGTTCCAGGAAGAATTACGTATAAAGCACGGTGAATCTGTACGTGTTACTGTAAGGTACGGAGGGGATAGTTCAATTCAGCCCGGATATTCTTTAGGGGTTGTTGCTGAGAAACCAGATGGAGAAATAGTGTCAGTTGAGAAGGAAGGTATTATATTTTTTGTAGATTGTGATGATCTTTGGTATTTTCAAAACTATGATTTATTTGTAAGTTATCATGAGGAAATGGAAGAAATTCAATTTAATTATGTAAAATAATAACTTTATTAAAAATGAATAAGTTTTATATAAAAATTATATTTAAGAGATAGTGAAATAAATATCATATAGTAACGAGCTGTATTTATGTATAGCTCGTTTTTTTTATTTCTCAAATAAAATTAGAATAATTGTATATTTGGCGGTGTTATATGAAAAATCTTTATATCTTGTTTTTTAAAATATGCAAAGAAGTCTATTCTTTCTTTATAAAACATAAGAATTATTTTCAAAAAATTGTATTGTTACAGTAAGAAAAGTGTAGGAAACTTATCATTATAAAATAAATTGAAATCTTCTAAAAACTCTGATACATTGAAGTAGAAATGTATTTTCACAATATTGTAAAGGCTTACAGTTATGTGCACGAAGATCTATTAGGATTGGAGGAAATAATGATGAAAGCTGAAGAAAAATTTTCCCCGGGATTAGATGGTATAGTGGCAGCGGAGACGAAAATTTCGTTTCTTGACACAGTAAAAGGTGAAATTGTAATTCAAGGGTATGACTTAATCGAACTCTCAAAAACAAAAGAGTATTTAGACATTGTGCACCTTTTATTGGAGGAACACCTACCGAATGAAGATGAAAAAGCAACACTTGAAAAGAAACTAAAAGAAGAATATGCAGTACCAGAAGGTGTATTCAACGTACTAAAGGCATTGCCTAAAGAGACGCATCCCATGGATGGATTACGTACAGGTGTGTCAGCGTTAGCTGGTTACGATAATGATATCGAAAACCGCTCGTTAGAAGTGAATAAAAGCCGAGGGTACAAGCTGTTAAGTAAAGTGCCAAACATTGTAGCGAATAGCTATCATATTTTAAATAATGAGGAGCCAATTGAACCTCTTAAAGAATTATCTTATAGTGCGAATTTCTTCTATATGTTAACTGGTAAAAAACCAACTGAACTTGAGGAAAAGATCTTTGATCGTTCCCTTGTTTTATATAGTGAGCATGAAATGCCAAACTCTACATTTACAGCTCGCGTTATTGCATCAACACAATCAGATTTATACGGTGCTTTAACAGGTGCAGTTGCATCTTTAAAAGGAAGTTTACATGGCGGTGCAAATGAAGCGGTTATGTACATGCTTTTAGAAGCTGGTAATGTTGAGAAATTTGAAGAGTTATTACAGAAGAAACTATATAACAAAGAAAAAATTATGGGCTTTGGACACCGTGTTTATATGAAGAAGATGGATCCAAGAGCACTTATGATGAAGGAAGCTTTAAAACAGTTATGTGATGTAAAAGGTGATTATACACTATATGAAATGTGTGAAGCTGGAGAAAAGATTATGGAAAAAGAAAAAGGAATTTATCCAAATCTTGATTATTATGCAGCTCCAGTATATTGGATGCTAGGTATTCCAATTCAACTTTATACACCAATCTTCTTTAGCTCTAGAACAGTGGGGTTATGTGCGCACGTTATTGAGCAACATGCAAATAATCGTTTGTTCCGTCCACGTGTAAATTATATTGGCGAGCGACATGTACTTAGTAAATAAGAACAACTGGGGAGTTGTTAGCGCCGCCCGCCAGATGGGTGTTTGACCGACACCCATCATTAATAATAACGAATTTTCGACAGAAAGGGAAGGATAGCATGATTAAAACAAATGAAATTAAGCAAAAAGATGCATTATTAGAAGAGATTACCGATTATGTATTAAATAAAGAGGTTACTAGTGCAGAAGCATTCAGTACAGCTCGTTACGTATTACTTGATACACTTGGATGTGGAATTTTAGCACTGCAATATCCAGAATGTACGAAATTACTAGGACCAGTTGTGCCAGGAACAATCGTGCCAAATGGTACACGTGTACCAGGTACGTCTTATGTACTAGATCCAGTAAAAGGTGCATTTAATATCGGATGTATGATCCGTTGGTTAGACTATAACGATACTTGGCTTGCAGCAGAGTGGGGACATCCATCTGATAACCTAGGCGGAATTTTAGCGGTTGCAGATTATATTAGCCGTGTTCGTATTTCAGAAGGAAAAGAAGCTTTAAAAGTACGTGAAGTATTAGAAATGATGATTAAAGCACATGAGATTCAAGGCGTGCTCGCTTTAGAAAACAGCTTAAACAGAGTTGGTCTTGACCATGTATTATATGTAAAAGTAGCAACAACTGCAGTAGTTGCGAAAATGCTTGGCGGAACACGTGAAGAAATCTTTAATGCATTATCACATGCGTGGATTGATAATTCTAGTCTTCGTACATATCGTCATGCTCCAAATACGGGCTCACGTAAATCATGGGCTGCAGGTGACGCAACGAGCCGCGGTGTTCATCTTGCAATGACTGCTCTAAAAGGTGAAATGGGTTATCCAACGGCCCTATCTGCACCAGGATGGGGATTCCAAGATGTATTATTCAATAAACAGGAATTAAAATTAGCAAGACCACTAGAGTCATATGTAATGGAAAATGTATTATTTAAAGTGTCATATCCAGCAGAATTCCATGCACAAACGGCTGCAGAATGTGCAGTGAAGTTGCATCCGGAAATTAAAGAGAGATTAGATGAAATTGACCGTATTACAATTACAACTCATGAATCAGCAATTCGTATTATTGATAAAGAAGGTCCATTAAATAACCCAGCTGATCGTGATCATTGCTTACAATACATTACGGCAATTGGTTTATTAAAAGGAGATATCGTTGCAGACGATTATGAAGATGCAGTAGCAAACGATCCACGTGTAGATGAATTACGTAATAAGATGGTTGTTGTTGAAAACAAACAGTACAGTTTAGATTACCTTGACCCGAACAAGCGCTCAATCGCCAACGCTGTTCAAGTTCACTTTAAAGATGGCACAGTAACAGAAAATGTGGAATGTGAATATCCACTTGGTCACCGTTTCCGTAGAGACGAAGCAATCCCAAAAGTTGTTCAAAAGTTCACTGCAAATATGGCAGGTCATTATTCTAGTAAGCAACAAGAACAAATTCATGAAGTTTGTTTAAATGAAGAAAAACTAGAAAATATGAATGTAAACGAATTTGTAGATCTATTCTTAATTTAATAATAGGGGGAATTTAGAATGGCTTGGGTTGTGAAAAAGCAGTCAACACAAGAGGAGCTTGCGAATCGATTCCGAGCTTTAGTAGAAGCAAATGAAATTTTGCAAATTCCAGGTGCTCATGATGCAATGGCGGCTTTAGTTGCAAAAAATACAGGTTTTTCAGCTCTTTATTTATCCGGAGCTGCTTATACTGCAAGTAAAGGGTTACCAGATTTAGGTATCGTGACGTCTACTGAAGTGGCTGAGAGAGCAAGAGATTTAGCAAGAGCTACAGACTTACCTGTTCTTGTTGACATTGATACAGGATTTGGTGGTGTACTAAATGTAGCGAGAACAGCTGTAGAAATGATGGAAGCGAAAGTAGCAGCTGTCCAAATTGAAGATCAGCAATTACCAAAAAAATGTGGACATTTAAATGGTAAGAAACTTGTTACTACAGAAGAATTGGTTCAAAAAATTAAAGCAATTAAAGAAGTTGCACCGAGCTTATACATTGTAGCACGTACTGATGCTCGCGGCGTTGAAGGATTAGATGAAGCAATTGAAAGAGCAAATGCATATGTAAAAGCCGGTGCAGATGCAATTTTCCCTGAAGCGCTTCAATCAGAGGAAGAATTCCGTCTATTTAATAGTAAGGTAAATGCACCTTTACTTGCGAATATGACTGAATTCGGAAAAACTCCATATTATAGTGCAGAGGAATTTGCGAATATGGGCTTTCAAATGGTTATTTATCCTGTAACTTCACTTCGCGTTGCAGCGAAAGCGTATGAAAATGTGTTTACTTTGATTAAAGAAACAGGTTCTCAAAAAGATGCACTTTCTAATATGCAAACGAGAAGTGAATTATACGAAACAATTTCATATCATGACTTTGAAGAGTTAGATACTGGTATTGCAAAAACAGTATTATCAGAAGATCAATAGATAAAGCAGTGAAGGCGATGAAAATACATCTTTGGCAAAATAAAATGCTTGATGTGAAAAATCATCGCCTTCTATTTTCAAAAAAAGATATTCCACTCATCGTAGACGAGCATAAGCAAAAAGCTATGAAAGCCGAATGATAGGGGGATACATATGGAGAAAACGAAGTTACCATGGGATGAATTTTTTTCACTCAATAAAGATATAAATCATACTTACTTTACACCAGAAGATTTTTCAGGTGATGAAGATTTAATCGCAAAAACGACAGAACAATTCGTTAAACAAGAAATTGTTCCACAAATGGAGAATATTGAACAACATAACTATAAAGTTTCTCGTCAATTATTTGAGAAAGCTGGGGAACTTGGATTATTAGGCATTGAGGTACCAGAAGATTATGGCGGGTTCGAGTTAGGAAAGGCTGTCTCAGGTCTTGTAGCAGAGAAAATGGGTTACGCTGGTGCATTTAGCGTTTCATTTAATATACACGCTGGTGTCGGTACATTGCCTTACATATATTACGGAACGAAAGAACAGAAAGAAAAATATTTACCAAAAATCGCATCGGGAGAATGGATTGGGGCTTATGCTTTAACTGAGCCAAATGCTGGTTCGGATGCATTAAGTGCAAAAACGAGCGCAGTATTGAATGAAGAGGGAACAGCTTGGAAGTTAAATGGTGAGAAGCAATGGATTACAAATGCTCATATGGCAGATGTATACGTTGTTTTTGCGAAGACAAATAAAGGAATGACAGCATTTATTGTCGAAAGAACATGTGAAGGTGTATCCATTGGGTTAGAAGAAAAGAAAATGGGTATTAAAGGTTCTTCAACGGCGACTCTTATTTTAGAAGATGTTGTCATCCCTGTTGAAAATGTTTTAGGGGAAGTTGGGAAAGGGCATCACGTAGCTCTTAATATTCTTAACTTTGCTAGACTTAAACTTGCTTTTGGAAATATTGGAACAGCAAAACAAGCAATTGGTTTGTCGGTTCAATATGGAAAAGAGCGAAAACAGTTCCAAACGGAATTAGTAGACTTTACGATGATTCAAGAGAAAATTGCAAATATGATCATTGCTACATATGGAGCCGAAAGTGCAGCTTACCGTACAGCAGGTGTAATTGATGAAGCAATTCATGAGAGCGATGAAGATCTTATGAAAAAAATGTCTCAATTTGCAATTGAATGTGCACTAAATAAAGTAAATGCTTCTGAAACACTTGCTTATATTGTAGATGAAGCTGTACAAATTCATGGTGGTTACGGTTATATGCAAGAGTACGAGGTAGAACGATTGTATCGTGATGCTAGAATTAGTCGTATTTTTGAAGGAACGAACGAAATTAATAGATTAACAGTTGCCAAAATGTTAATGAAGCAAATCGAACAATTAGAAGATACTGAAGTAGAAAGTGATGTAGCAAATGTCGAAAGAAACCATCGTTACATTTTATTAGCGAAAAAATTGTTGAAACAATCTTTGAAAACGCTCTCTAAAACTCCAAGTCTAAAAATCGACCAAGAACAAGAATATTCACGTGTAATATCAAATATGTTGACGGACGTGTACGTCATGGAATCAGCGTTTTTACGTACGAGAAAAGCAGTAAGTAAAAATGGTGAGGAAAAAGAACGTACGAAGCAACAAATAACGGATGTTATTTGTGAAGAAGGATATCGTAAAGTAGAAGAAGCGGCGATTTCTGTACTTTCAGCGGCTGTCACAGAAGAAAAAGATAGACATGTGATTTTAGCTGAAATCCGTCAATTATTAGTACCTTTATACACGAACGTATTTATGAAGAAGAGAGAAATTGCGAAAGCTATTATAAATCGTGGGAAATATATTGTGTAAATAGGAGGAAAGCGATATGAAAAAGATTGGTTTTATCGGTTTAGGTAACATGGGTCTTCCGATGTCAAAAAATCTAGTTAAATCAGGTTACACGGTATATGGCGTGGACTTAAATAAAGAGGCAGAAGCGTCCTTTGAAAACGAAGGCGGAATTATCGGTCTATCAATCTTAAAACTAGCAGAAACATGTGATGTAGTTTTTACAAGTTTACCTTCACCTCGTGCTGTTGAAGCGGTATATTTTGGAGCAGAAGGATTATTTGAAAATGGTCACTCGAATGTAGTTTTCATTGATACAAGTACGGTATCGCCGCAGTTAAACAAACAATTAGAGGAAGCTGCAAAGGAAAAGAAAGTAGACTTTTTAGCAGCACCTGTGAGTGGTGGAGTAATCGGAGCCGAAAACCGTACATTAACGTTTATGGTTGGTGGATCAAAAGAGGTATATGAGAAAACGGAATCTATCATGGGCGTACTAGGCGCGAACATTTTCCACGTTAGTGAGCAGATTGATAGTGGTACAACTGTTAAGTTAATTAATAACTTATTAATTGGTTTTTATACAGCTGGAGTGAGTGAAGCTTTAACATTAGCGAAAAAGAACAATATGGATTTAGATAAAATGTTTGATATTTTAAATGTAAGTTACGGTCAAAGTAGAATTTATGAACGTAATTTTAAAAGTTTTATAGCACCTGAAAACTACGAGCCAGGATTTACTGTGAACTTATTGAAGAAAGATTTAGGATTTGCAGTTGACTTGGCTAAGGAAAGCGAACTCCATTTACCGGTAAGCGAAATGTTATTAAACGTATATGACGAAGCTAGTCAAGCTGGATATGGTGAAAACGATATGGCTGCTTTATATAAGAAAGTTAGCGAGCAATTAATTTCTAATCAAAAATAAATTATACAAAGGAGAGAATACAATGATTACAACTGAAATTAAACGAGTAAAAAATCACATTAACGGTGAGTGGGTTGAATCGACAGGTACGGAAGTAGAAGCAGTTCCAAATCCAGCGACTGGAAAAATTATCGCTTACGTTCCACTATCTCCAAAAGAAGATGTTGAAAAAGCTGTTGAAGCGGCAAAAGCAGCATTCGAAACGTGGTCTAAAGTACCAGTTCCGAATCGTTCAAGAAATTTATATAAATATTTACAGCTATTACAAGAAAACAAAGATGAGCTTGCGAAAATCATTACGCTAGAGAATGGTAAGACGCTAACGGATGCAACAGGTGAAGTACAGCGTGGTATTGAAGCAGTGGAACTTGCAACATCGGCACCTAATTTAATGATGGGTCAAGCGCTGCCGAATATTGCTAGTGGAATTGATGGATCAATTTGGCGCTACCCAATCGGAGTTGTTGCTGGTATTACGCCGTTTAACTTCCCAATGATGATTCCGTTATGGATGTTCCCACTTGCAATTGCTTGCGGTAATACATTCGTATTAAAAACATCGGAAAGAACGCCACTTTTAGCGGAGCGACTTGTAGAATTATTCTATGAAGCAGGTTTCCCAAAAGGCGTATTAAATTTAGTGCAAGGCGGAAAAGATGTTGTAAATAGCATTTTAGAAAATAAAGATATTCAAGCTGTTTCGTTCGTCGGTTCTGAGCCAGTAGCTCGTTACGTATATGAAACAGGTACGAAACACGGAAAACGTGTACAAGCGTTAGCGGGTGCAAAAAACCATGCGATTGTAATGCCAGATTGCAATCTTGAGAAAACAGTACAAGGTGTAATTGGATCTGCATTTGCAAGTAGTGGAGAGCGCTGCATGGCATGCTCAGTAGTAGCAGTAGTGGATGAAATTGCTGATGAATTCATTGATGTATTAGTAGCAGAAACGAAAAAATTAAAAGTAGGCGATGGCTTTAACGAAGATAACTATGTTGGACCATTAATTCGTGAATCTCATAAAGAGCGTGTTTTAGGCTATATTAATAGTGGTGTAGCAGATGGGGCAACTTTATTAGTAGATGGCCGTAAAATTAATGAAGAAGTTGGAGAAGGTTATTTTGTAGGTGCGACAATCTTTGATGGCGTGAATCAAGAAATGAAAATTTGGCAAGATGAAATTTTTGCTCCAGTATTAAGCATTGTACGTGTTAAAGATTTAGAAGAAGGTATTAAACTAACAAATCAATCTAAATTTGCAAATGGTGCGGTTATTTATACGTCAAATGGTAAACATGCACAAACATTCCGTGATAACATCGATGCTGGTATGATTGGTGTAAATGTAAATGTTCCAGCACCAATGGCATTCTTCGCATTTGCAGGAAATAAAGCTTCATTCTTTGGTGATTTAGGTACAAATGGTACAGATGGCGTTCAATTCTATACACGTAAAAAAGTTGTAACTGAGCGCTGGTTTTAATAAAGAGTAGACTGTCAAATTAGTTGTGAAATGAAAAACACCACTATTAATAGTGGTGTTTTTCGTTTTTATCAATTACTTTTTTCAAAAGCTAGTTTAACACCAAATCCAATTAGGACGATTCCTGTTAGCCCTTGAATATAACGTTGCGTTTTCGGTTTTTTCATAAAAGCACTAATTTTATCAATTAAAAATATATAAAACGCAAACCAAAAGGCGGTTAAAACGAGGTAAGTAAGGCCCATTACAAGAAGTTGAATAAATGTATTATGATTTGGATTTAAAAATTGTGGTAAAAAAGTTAAAAAGAAGACTGCTATCTTAGGATTTAATAAATTCGTTAGAAATCCTTGGCGAAAGCAAGAAGTATGTTTGTTTTCATTATTTAAAGATATATCATTTGTATCTACGCCTTCTTTATTTCTTACTGCTAAAAGGGCTTTAATACCGATATATATTAAATAGAGAGCCCCAACGTACTTGAAAATAGAAAATAAAAGAGCTGACTTTACAATAAGTGCAGAAAGACCAATTACAGCAGCTAAAGTATGAATTAATAGCGCGATACATGTACCGAACACTGTTTTTACTCCACCGACTTTACCGGCAATCAATGTATTTTTCGTAGCCATTGCTGTATCTGGACCAGGTAAAATGATAAGACAAATAGACATAATGATGAAAAGAAGATAATTTTCTATCATAGCCGTCCCTCCTTTTTATTTTTAGAATATTTGATTAAAATTAGTGTAGCACAAAAGTGGATTTAATAAAATTAAATCTTATTAAAAATCATTAAATAAAAAGGCTATATAGTAGCTGTAATTACACTACTATATAGCCTCGATTTTATCCCGCTATTTGCGGGTAGTAAGATTTCCACCGCACAAGATTTAGCTGAAGCAAAGAAGTTAGGTGGGGGATGAACAAAACACCCACGCATTACAGTTTCATTTTATGCATTAAGTAAGTTAAAGAAACGATTCACATCTTCTTCTGAAACGTCACTTAACTGTTTATATTTATAGTTCGGATTTTGATCTTTATCAACGACAACGGAGCGTACTCCTTCGAAGAAATCTTCATGTCTCATGAAATTTTTAGCAAGTATAAGGTCCGTAGCGAAGCATTCTTCAACGGATTTATCTTGTCCATCAATAAACTGTTTTAAGGTTACTTTTAGTGAAATAGGGGATTTTGATAACAGTGTTTCTTTTGTTTTTAGAGCAAAGGAACTTTCATCTTTCTCCAATGAATGGATGATTTCTTCAATTGTATCGAAAGCAAAATGTGAATTGATTGCTTCTAATGAAGGAGTCAGCTCGCTTTCTAAGTTTGGAGCAGTTGCAAATGTACGAATAACTTCTTTTAAATTAGTATGTACATCATCTTCTTTATGCCAATTTACACTTTCAAGTTCAGTAAGAAACTCTGGTAATGAATCAGATGTCATAAAGTAATCAGCAGCATTAATAAATAATACGTCAGAAGCTTTTAAAATAGATGCTGTTAAAGCAACGAAGCGTCCTGTATATCCAGGTGCTTTATTTAAGAAATATGCAGCTCCGACGTCTGGGAAGAAGCCGATATTCATCTCTGGCATTGCCCATTTCGTACGCTCAGTTACAATGCGATACTTCGCACCATTTGTAAGACCGACACCACCGCCCATTACAATTCCATCTAAACAAGCAATAATCGGTTTTGTATATTGATAAATATATGTATCAATTTCATACTCTTCTTCAAAAAAACGTTCTGCATGTTGCAATGCCACTTCATTGGAACGCGCTTCATAAAGAGTTTTAATGTCGCCGCCTGCACAAAAACCTTTTGTGCCAGCACCTTTTAACACGATAAGTGCAATACGCTCATCGTGTTCCCACTCTTTAAGTTTTTGTCCGATAGGTTGTAACATGTCATAAGATAAAGAATTAAGTGCTTTTGGACGGTTTAAAGTAATTGTTGCAACGCCGTTTTCACTAATAGAAAATAAAACGTGTTCAGTCATAATGCATCCTCCCTTACATATCTTCTTATTCTTAATTCTTGATATGTACTGAAATGTCCTTTATAAATTTTGTCAAAAGTTGACGGTAAATATTAATTTGTTCACCGCATATTTTGACGAGTTATCTTTGCAGGATTTCAGAGACTAAGGGGGAATATTACAACATTACTGTAAGTGTAATTATTTGAAGTTATAATAATAAAAGCGCTATTATATAGGTGTGAATTGTTCATTATCAATTCTAAAAAGAGTGTTTGAAGAAAAAATGAATCGTACAATTGTAATAAAAAACTTTACACTGAATTAGAAATAGAGAAAGGAGAAATCGGAATGCCAGGACCTTTACTATTGTCGGTTATTATTTTGTCTTTTTTAATGATAGGAATAACGCAGTATTTTCATCATACAGATACGACAGAAGAAGTGAAGGATAAAGTACGTCTCGTATTTCCGATTTTTATAATATCTATTTCATTCTGTATTTTATTAAATAAAGATGGGTACATTGTCGCAGTGTTCTCATTTTTCGTCGCAATCGTTTTAATTACCGTTCTATATTATGTAATGAAAGACTTTATACAAAAATAAAGATGTCACAATAGACATTTTTATTTTGGGGAAAATATAAAATTTCACATACCGTATTTTATATAAAATACATAAAACATATAACAATAGAAAAGTGTGTACTTTGCTGTGTATGTACTTGTCAATCTTGCATAGCCACTATACTATTAAAATGTAGAGATTATAAAAAGGGGTTGTATCTATCATGAAATTTGAGATGCACACAAAAATTATTTCAAATGAAAAAGAAGTAAGATTACATATTGAAGAAAATATATTTCAATTAATATTGGATGGTTATCACTTATTTACAATTCAAGAAATATTGCCTTTATATAAATCAAATGAAGAAAGAATTGGAAGTGCAACGATATTGAAGCTAGAGTGGGAGAACGGAAAAACTACAATAAACTATCAACTCGTTTCACTAAAATCAGTAAATTAAAAGGAGTAGAAAAATATGAAGTTATTTCATACAGCGGATTGGCATTTAGGTAAGCTTGTTCATGGCGTGTATATGACTGAAGACCAAAAGATTGTATTAGATCAGTTTGTACAGGCGGTTGAAGAAGAAAAACCAGATGCCGTAATTATTGCAGGGGATTTATATGACCGAGCAATTCCACCTACAGAAGCAGTAGACTTATTAAATGATGTGCTGCAAAAAATAGTTATTGAATTACAAACACCAGTTATTGCAGTAGCTGGTAATCATGATAGTCCGGATCGTATCCATTTTGGAAGTGGTTTAATGAAAAAACAGGGATTACATATTGTAGGTCAATTTCAATTCCCGTATGAACCTGTCGTACTAAATGATGAATATGGAGAGGTTCACTTCCATCTAATACCGTATGCAGACCCAAGCATAGTTAGACACGTGTTGAAAAATGAAGACGTACGTTCTCATGATGATGCGATGCGCATTTTTATGAATGAGCTCTCTGAAACGATGGATAAAGAAGCTAGACATGTATTTGTTGGACATGCATTTATAACTTCTTCAGGAGAAGCGGAGGAGAATACAAGTGATGCAGAACGACCACTTTCAATTGGTGGTGCTGAATATGTAAATAGTCATTATTTTGATAAGTTTCATTACACAGCGCTTGGACATTTACATCAAGCGCATTTTGTACGTAATGAGACGATTCGATATTCTGGTTCACCACTTGCCTATTCTATTTCTGAAGAGAAACATAAAAAAGGTTATTACATTGTAGAAATGAATGAAACCGGTGAAGTAGCAATTGAAAAAAGGTTACTTTTACCACGTCGTAAAATGCGAACAGTAGAAGCGAAAATAGATGAATTAATACAGCACCCAGTAAGTGAAGATTACGTATTTGTAAAATTATTAGACGAAAATCCTGTCTTACAGCCAATGGAGAAAATACGATCTGTATATCCAAATGCAATGCACGTTGAAAGAGCGATGCAACGGCGAGAACTCACAGATACAAATGAAGTAACTGTTTCAAGACATAAAACGGATGATTTATCTCTTTTAAAGGCTTTCTATAAAGAAATGAAAGGGTTAGATTTATCAGAAGAGAAAGAACGCCTATTTATAGATGTATTACAAACAGTGCAAGAACGGGAAGGTGAACGAGGATGAGACCGATTCAGCTTATTATGACAGCATTCGGGCCATATAAACAGAAAGAAGTAATCGATTTTGAAGATCTTGGAGAACATCGTATTTTCGCTATTTCTGGGAATACGGGAGCTGGAAAAACAACGATTTTTGATGCGATTTGTTATGTATTATATGGTGAGGCTAGCGGAGAAGAACGTAGTGATACGAGCATGCTTCGAAGTCAATTTGCTGATGATAATGTTTATACAAGTGTTGAACTAACCTTTCAGTTAAAAGGGAAACGCTATGAAATAAAACGACAACTTGGACATAAAAAACAAGGGAATAAGACTATTACAGGACATGCAGTAGAATTATATGAAGTTATTGATGGAGAAAACGTTCCAGCCGTCGATCGTTTTCATGTAACAGACGTAAACAAAAAAATGGAAGATTTAATTGGGTTAAGTAAACATCAATTTAGCCAAATTGTTATGTTACCCCAAGGGGAATTCCGAAAACTATTAACATCTGAGACGGAAAACAAAGAAGAGATTTTACGTCGTATTTTTAAAACGGATCGTTATAAATTAATGCGTGAGTTACTTGATCAAAAGAGAAAACAATGGAAAGACGTCTTGCAAGAAAAACAAAAAGAGAGAGAGCTCTATTTCCGTAATGTTTTTAAATTACCAATCCGTGATGGAGCATTATTAGAGACATTAGTGGCACAAGAACATGTAAATACGCATCAAGTAGTAGAAGCGTTAGAACAAGAAACAACCGTGTATAAGGCAGAGGTTGAGCAATTACAAGTAGAACAAGATGTTCAAACGAAGCAATTAAAGGATGCAGAAACACGTTTTCATGCAGCAAAATCTGTAAATGAGAAATTTATAGATTTACAACAAAAGAATGAGAAATATAACACTTTACAAGAGAACCGTGCAGCAATTGAAGGGAAAGAAAAATCCTTTAAACGTGCGGAACAAGCAAAACGCTTATTACCATTTGAACAATGGTATGAAGAAGCGATGCAAAATGAGCAGAAAGCTGAAAGTTTGTTAAAACAGATAATCGTCAAACAAGAACAGATAATGAATAGTTTTGAGCTTGCTCAGGAGAAGTATGAAGTAGTAAAGAATAAAGAACTTGAACGAGAAGAGGCTAAAAAACTTGTTCAAAGATTAGAAGAGTTACAAGCGATCATTGAATCATTAGCTGAGAGAAAGCTGAATTTACAAAATGCCGAAATTCAAATAGGGAAATTAAAAGAAAGTATGCAAAAGTTGGATCAACAACTAGAAGAGCATACAAGTCAAAAACAGGGAATGTCTGATGAATTGCAGCAATTAGAACAAGCACTTGAGCAATATGTAGCTAAAGTAGAAGAACTAACCAATATGCGAGAAGATGCAAAAGTTTTAAAGCAAGCATATGATGTTTGGCAAGAAAAACAAAAATTTGAGCAAGAAAAAGAAGCGGCAAATAATAAAATGCAAGTGGCAGTTCGTGCGTATGAAAACATGGAGCGCCGCTGGTTAAGTGAACAAGCTGGTATACTAGCTCTTCATTTACATGATGGTGAATCTTGTCCGGTATGTGGTAGTACGAATCACCCACAAAAAGCTACAGAGCAAAGTAATGCGATCGATGAAAAAGAGTTAAACGATTTAAGAGATAAGAAGAACATTGCTGAAAAATTAAATGTGCAAGTAGAGGAGAAATGGAATTTTTATCGACTACAATATGAACAAGTGATAGAAGAAGTTGTGAAGCGCGGCTACAACTCGGAAAAATTAGCTGAAACATATAGTGCACTTGTTCAAAAAGGAAAACAATTAGCAGCAAACGTGAATACGTTAAAAGCAAGTGAAGAAACACGTAAGCAGATTGCTGTGAACATGAAAAGCGTAGAAGAAAAAATAGAAGAACTTCAGAAACAAAAACGGGAAGTAGAAACAATGCAGCACCGTACAGAAATGGAGTGCATGCAACTTCGTACGTCATATGAACATGATAAACGAAATATTCCAGAAAACTTACAAACAGTACAAGCTTGGAAAGCACAGTTGGACCAAGCTATGCAGGAACTTAGGTTAATGGAGGACGAATGGAAGAAAGTGCAGGAAGCGTATCAGCATTGGCAAAATGAAAATATACGTATTCAAGCTGAACAGAAAGGTGCTTCTAATCAATTTGAAAGTGCAAAATTGAAGAAAGAAGAAACTTTCGCACGCTTTATGAAAGAGCTAGAACAAAGCGGGTTTACAGATCAATTCACGTATAAAGAAGCCAAATTAAGCGATGCCCAGATGGAGATGTTACAAAAAGAAATTCAAGGTTATTATTCATCTCTCGAAGTGCTTGCAAAACAAATTGAAGAGTTAAAATCAGAATTAAAAGATAAAGAGTATATGGATATTACATCTTTAGGTGAACACATAAAAGAACTAGAAATTAATCTCGATATAATTAAAGAAAAACGTCAACGTGCGCAAAATGCGGTAACATATATTTCTGATTTACATGAAAACATTAGACGTATTGACGAACAAATTCACGATGAAGAGAAAGCTTTCCAAGAACTTGTTGATCTATATGAAGTAATGAAAGGTGATAACGAAAGTCGTATATCATTTGAACGTTACATCCTAATTGAGTATTTAGAACAAATTGTTCAAATCGCAAACGAACGACTACGTAAATTATCAAATGGACAATTTTATTTAAAACGAAGTGAGCGAGTTGAAAAGAGAAACCGTCAAAGTGGATTAGGATTAGATGTGTACGATGCATACACTGGTCAAACACGTGATGTAAAAACATTATCTGGCGGAGAGAAATTTAACGCATCACTTTGCTTAGCGCTAGGAATGGCAGATGTAATTCAAGCATATGAAGGTGGTATTTCCATCGAAACGATGTTCATCGATGAAGGGTTCGGTTCATTAGATGAAGAATCATTAACGAAAGCAGTAGATGCCTTAATTGACTTACAAAAATCAGGCCGATTTATCGGTGTCATTTCACACGTACAAGAGCTGAAAAACGCAATGCCGGCTGTATTAGAAGTAACGAAGCAGAAGGATGGGTGTAGTCAGACTAGGTTTGTGGTGAAGTAAGCCTAGAAAATGGAGTAGGGAACCTACCGATACTTTTAGTGTCATATGTATGAATAATAAAACGTCGTCTCTTCATTGGAGACGACGTTTTATTTTATAAAATATCTATGAATTATCTGTAGAAGGCGGCGTATTCTCTAAACGATTATAAGTTTTAAAGGCTGAAATTGCCGAGATAACTCCGCCTACTAAAAATAAAGCGGATCCTCCAACTAAGATGATACGACTGACATATGTTTCCCGTGCTTCTTCGACTTCTTCTTGTAACGCTGTAGGCATATGAATTCCCCTTTATAAAAGTTGTTTTATAAATAGTATATACAAACGCCTAAAATGTGTTAAAATAACTGATGATTTTATGCAGTGGGTAATTAGATGAGTAGGATGCGAGTGGCTAAATAAATCTTCATCACAAATTTATGCGAACTTCACATAGAGCACATATTAACATTGTATTATGTATATGTACCAAATAAATAAATAAATAAAGTGAATGTAAGTTCTGTTTTCAAAAATTTAAAATCCTTTTATTTCTATATGAAAGTTTTAATCAAGGGTTTTAAAAAATTTGGAAATAGATCTTATGAATATGGAATTCATATAAAAGACCTGCGGTAGTATGTCAACTGAAAAATAATATATTTTGAAGTTATCAAAGGACAAATTGCTTAAAAAAGACATCACGAAACTAGACCAGCACCGCATGTAAAATACTGGAATTGATTGAAAGGTAGCGATGACAAGTTTTATGTCACACTTTCACACACCTTTCAGGCGTAAAGAGTTGGTGATTACGTAGTAGCGCATCCACCAATCGCACAAATTTTCTTGCGGTTAGAACGAGTGCACGTTTGTGTTGATGTTTTGGTACTTCATTATACTTTTTTGCGTAATATTCTTGGTATTCCAATACATGCTTTCTTACAGAGTTGGCGGCTTCAACTAAGTAATACCGCAAGTAATGATTCCCATTACGAGATAATGAAGTATTTTCAGCGGTGAACCGGCCAGACTGGTATGTACGCCAATATAACCCGGCATATTTTGCGATTTTGGTTTCATCGTCAAATCTTTCGATTTGGCCAATTTCAGCGATAATACCAGCGGCATATATAGGCCCGATTCCAGGAATGGATTCTAATGTTTGCGTTAATCCAGCCATGATCCGCTTAATAGATTTTTCTAGTTCTTTAATTTGTCTTTGATAGGTACGAATGATTTCGATTGATGTTCCTAAAAGAATATCGATTGAGTCTTCTACCACCTTATCTAAACGGTACGACGTGCGAACAGCCTTTTGAATGGTTGATGCGACACATTTCGGGTCACCAAATCGATTTTTACTCTTTTCCTGTAGGAACTCAGCGAGTTCCTCTAAAGGCATGTCAGCTAGCTCTTCTAGACTGAATTTTTCAAGGAACAATTCCATCATGGCGTTACCAAATATAGAAGAATCGACTTCTTGTGAGAACGTATTACATTTATAACTTAGGTGTTGTAGAAAATGTTGTTTCTCCTTTGTCAACATTCTAACGAGTTGATAACGAGCTCTTGTTAATTGCTGTAATGCCACGTATTGACTTTCTTTCACGATGGACATTTGATTTCGCCCAAATCGTAAATAATCAGCGATGACAAAGGCATCAATTTCGTCAGTCTTATTCATGTCTGAATAACTTTTCTTGAAGTTTGCGACTTGTTTTGGATTTAGAAGAAATACCTTTGTGCCAAATCTTTTTAAGTCTTCGTCATGATGGAGAAACATGGATGGGTGAAAACTGTAAACAGATGTAGATTCTAAGCCGATTTTTAAAGTTTCAACCTCTTGATTGGTTGTGCACTGTAATAATCGTTCTTTAAGTACCTGTGCACCTGGTAAGTCATTACTGACTGAAAAAGAATCTAGCTTTTCTCCTTCACCATTTAAAAAGCAAACTTTCATATCAAACGAACTTACATCTAGACCAACAAATAATCTCACGTAAGAGACCTCCTTTCGATTTAGAATCATTGCTTGGACGTCTCGAGATATCTCTAGTGTGTACGCCGACCAACAACCTCGTGTATAAGAGCTAGTCCTGAATCGAAAGCCGCCCTAGAGCTACTAACATCTAGGTTCGAGGATCAGGCTGCTCAGCCTGCGAGTAGGGAGCCCCGCGCGTTCACTGAGAAACACTCTTTTCGTGTGGTAAATCCACAGGGGAATACAGAATTGTCCCAAATGATCCTAAGACCATTATCTAGAAATATCTTGAGACGTCCAAGTATTTTCTTTATTACTGGACTCTTATTAGAGAGAAAAACTAAGCCTGAGATAGGGCTTAAATATTAATATACGAGGGGAATGTCTTATGACAACATATACGAGTGAAATGAGAAAAACTTTAGTTTCAGAAGAAGATGTAGATATTTTAAAAATTATGGCGCATCCAATCCGCCTGCAAATTGTAAATGAATTAAGTACGAGAAAAACTTGTAATGTAACACAATTAACAGAGTTACTGAATATTCCGCAATCTACTGTTTCACAACATTTATCAAAAATGAAGGGTAAAGTGTTACGAGCAGAGAGAAGAGGTTTAGAAATTTATTATCATATTAACAATTTAAAAGCGAGTAAGATTGTTAATGTTTTAGGGTATATAAACTAGTGAAATATTTTTATATAAAATGGCCCCTGCTGTTGAGCAGGGGCTATTTTGTGTTGTTTTATGTATTTGTATTTAAAACTTTATAGTTTTTATGATTTACAATTGTTCGATCAAATTCAAAAGTACCACCGCTTACATTTGTAATTTCAACTAAGACCGATTCAGTATAAAGTTTTAGTACAGATCCTGTAATCTTTAAATTGTTTCGTTGAAAAAGTATAGTATCCCCTACGTTTGCTTTCATAGTACCTCCTTAAAGACAGAAATATTTTTTATTATATATATTAAACCACGGATAGATATATTAGTGAATATTTAGTTTTATTTATTGGAAAAAAATTTGTGATTTTATAAAAAATAAGGTACATCGAAGTATAAAAATTTTTTCTACTTGTAAAGGGAAATTTTAATTTAGCAATTGTATAACATGAGACATAATTTTTATAAAAGAAGATGATAAAACAGTTGTAAGTTGTATTGAAGCTAAACATTATAAAAGCTACTTATGTATTTCGTCCTTCGTTTTCTGTAACTGATTCCATGTTTTTGACGCTCTATCTTGTAAGTGCTTACATAGGCGGAAACATCTTATACAATGAAGGTGTTAAATCAAAAGAGGTGACCAAAATGAACATAAAAAAAGTAAATTTAGCGAATAGCATTGAAATAGAAAGAGGAGGCGGAAAGGTATGAAAAAATCAACTGTTAATCCATGGTTTGTTGTTCTTGGCACAGTTATAGTACAGATGGGGCTTGGAACGATATATACATGGAGTTTATTCAATCAGCCTTTAGTTAGTAAATATGGTTGGAGTCTTAACGCTGTTGCGATAACTTTCTCAATTACTAGTCTTTCTTTAGCATTTTCAACTTTATTTGCGAGTAAATTGCAAGAAAAATGGGGACTTCGTAAACTTATTATGATAGCTGGATTAGCATTAGGACTAGGATTAATACTTAGTTCACAAGCGTCCTCATTAATATTGCTTTATGTACTAGCAGGAGTTGTTGTAGGTTATGCAGATGGTACAGCATATATCACTTCACTATCAAATTTAATAAAGTGGTTTCCGGAGCGTAAAGGTTTAATTGCTGGTATTTCTGTCTCTGCATATGGTTCAGGTAGCTTAATTTTTAAATATGTTAATGCACAGTTGATTGAATCAGTTGGTGTATCGCAAGCATTTATATACTGGGGTTTAATTGTTACAGCTATGATTGTAATTGGTGCTTGTTTAATCCATCAAGCCGCAGATCAAGGAGCAGTTCATGAAACAAAAACTAAGGAATACACAACGAAAGAAATGTTAGGCACAAAACAAGTATACTTATTATTTATAATGTTATTTACATCATGTATGAGTGGCTTATACTTAATTGGTATGGTAAAAGACATTGGTGTTCAACTTGTGGGACTTAGCGCAGCAACAGCAGCTAATGCGGTGGCTATGGTTGCAATCTTTAATACATTAGGTCGTATTATTTTAGGACCGTTATCGGATAAAATTGGTCGTTTAAAAATCGTTACTGGTACTTTTGTTGTTATGGCGAGTTCAGTTTTAGTTCTAAGTTTTGTAGATTTAAATTATGGTATTTACTTCGTATGTGTAGCAAGTGTAGCGTTTTGCTTTGGTGGAAATATCACTATTTTCCCAGCTATTGTTGGTGATTTCTTCGGTATGAAAAACCATAGTAAGAACTATGGAATTGTGTATCAAGGATTTGGATTTGGGGCGCTTGCAGGTTCCTTTATCGGTGCACTTCTGGGTGGATTCAAACCAACATTCATGGTGATTGGTGTATTATGTGTCGTGTCATTCATTATCGCAATTTTAATTCAAGCACCTAAACATAAAAAAGAACAAGAAGAAGAGTATCGCAGCGTAGCATAAGTATATAAATCTTCTATAACACTATGATTACGAAAAAGCATCCTATTCTATTAATTAGGATGCTTTTTTTATGAGTTATTTTAACAAGGTTAAATTACTTTTTGGATTTTTATAGATGTAAAAGTGAGTGAAGTACTTATTTGGGTTATATTGGAATATAATAAATTAATACATCGCATTCGAAATATATATCAAATCTTAAATAACAAAGAAGACATTCATTAGTATTTGCAAGATTTGTTTTCAGAAAAATATTGAGAAAATATATACTTGAGTTTTTCATAAAGCGTTGTTAATGAACGTAGCTCTAGTTTATCTTCTTCAATTTTAAAAAGAGGAGTTTGAATTTTATTTATAATATAAGTACTTTTAATGCGTTTACATATGATTTTATTAAGAAACATTAAAATACTTTATCTGAAAAATAAAAAAAGATTGACAAGTTTATTGAGAAACATTATCATTTCGGTGTAAGATAGTAAATGAAAAACATTATCAATAAAATAGATTTTAAAGTAATGCGCACTTGACCAATTAGTTTAGTAAGTGTATTATTTTTTACAACGCTGATGATAATGAAAATCAATATCATTATTATTGGTGTTACTTAATGAAATTAATGTTTATGTGAAAGGATAGAGAAAATGAACTTAGGGGAATTTGATGGGAAAACAGTTTTAGTAACAGGTGCAGCACAAGGCATAGGCAGTGTCGTTGCCAAAATGTTTTTAGAAAGAGGAGCCACAGTTATTGCGGTTGATCAAAATGAAGAGGGGTTAAATGTACTCTTAAATCAAAATGAATTAAATAAAACACGTATGAAAACGTTTCGTTTAGATGTGAGTGATAGCACTGCTGTTGAAGACATTGTAAATCATATTGCAAATGAAATAGCGCCAATAGATATTTTAGTAAACGTTGCAGGGGTTTTACGTATGGGAGCAATTCATTCGTTAAGTGATGAAGATTGGAATAAAACATTCTCTGTAAATACTACAGGGGTTTTCAATATGTCCCGAGCGGTAAGTAAAAATATGATGTTAAGAAAATCAGGGGCAATTGTTACAGTCGGTTCAAATGCGGCAAATACGCCGAGAATGGAGATGGCTGCGTATGCTGCGTCAAAGGCTGCAACAACGATGTTTATGAAGTGTTTAGGATTAGAGCTTGCAGCATACAATATACGCTGCAACTTAGTTTCTCCAGGTTCTACTGAAACTGAGATGCAAAGATTACTATGGGCTGATGAGAATGGAGCTAAAAATATAATTGCTGGTTCTCAAAATACATATAGACTCGGAATTCCATTACAAAAAATTGCACAACCTTCAGAAGTTGCTGAAGCAGTGTTATTTTTAGCTTCAGATAGAGCAAGTCATATTACAATGCACAATTTATGTGTCGATGGCGGTGCTACGTTAGGAGTTTAATAAAAAATCAGGAGGTTATTATATTATGAGTGAACATACAGCTGTAAAGGAATTGTCAGAAAAACTTTTAGAAGATTATAAGACTGAATCTTCGTTCTTTTTTGCTTCACCAACTCGAACGATATTAGCAGAAGGAGAGTTTACTACAGTAAAGCATCGTGAAATTGAAAGTTTCCCAGAGCTTGTGCAAGCGACATTAAGTAATGCGAAACAAGCTGGAAATCCAAATCCTATTGTTATGGGTGCTTTGCCATTTGATCGTAGAAAAGAAGTCCAACTTATCGTACCAGAATATAGTAGAATTTCTGAGCGTTTACAATTGGATACAACCAATCAGCTTGAAACAAATGAGAACGTAACATTTGAAATGACGCCAGTACCAGAACCTGAAGTTTATATGAATGGTGTGAAGCAAGGAATTAAAAAAATACAGGACGGTGATTTGAAGAAAATCGTTCTATCTAGATCGTTAGATGTTAAATCTTCCGAAAAGATTGATAAGCAAAAACTTCTGCGAGAATTAGCAGAGCATAATAAGCATGGTTATACATTTGCTGTGAATTTACCGAAAGGTGAAAAAGAGAACAGTAAGACGCTAATTGGAGCAAGCCCTGAATTACTTGTTTCACGTAATGGTATGCAAGTTATTTCTAACCCGTTAGCTGGTTCGAGGCCACGTAGTGAGGACCCAGTAGAAGATGAAAGAAGAGCAGAGGAATTACTTTCTTCTCCAAAAGATTTACATGAACATGCGGTAGTAGTTGAAGCGGTTGCCGCTGCACTTCGTCCGTATTGTCATACATTACATGTTCCAGAAAAGCCATCAGTTATTCATAGTGAAGCGATGTGGCATTTGTCTACAGAAGTGAAAGGTGAACTTAAGGATCCAAATACTTCTTCTTTACAATTAGCAATTGCCCTTCATCCTACGCCAGCAGTTTGCGGAACTCCGATGGAAAAGGCAAGAGAGGCTATACAGTATATTGAGCCATTTGACCGCGAGTTCTTTACAGGAATGCTAGGATGGAGCGATTTAAATGGAGATGGAGAATGGATTGTTACAATTCGTTGTGCTGAAGTACAAGAAAATACACTTCGTTTATATGCAGGAGCTGGAGTTGTTGCTGAGTCAAAACCAGAAGATGAGTTAGCAGAAACATCAGCTAAGTTCCAAACAATGTTAAAAGCTTTAGGATTAAGAGATAGTTCACTTAATGAAAAATAGGGGGAAGAAAGAATGCTAGTAGGTTATAGGGAATGGCCAAAAGAATTTGCCGATCGTTATCGAGAAGAAGGGTGTTGGCTTGGTGAAACATTTGGAGGAGTGTTAAGAGAGCGAGCTGAGAAATATGGAGATCAAATCGCGGTTGTAAGCGGTAAGACGCATGTAACGTACAGTGAACTTGATAAAAAGGTAGATCGTTTAGCAGCAGGTTTACTGAATTTAGGAATAAAGAAAGAGGACAGAGTTGTAATCCAGTTACCTAACATTATCGAGTTTTTCGAAATATGTTTTGCACTATTTCGAATTGGAGCGCTTCCTGTCTTTGCAATGCCTTCACATCGAAGTAGTGAAATTAGTTATTTTTGTGAGTTTGGTGAGGCGAGCGCTTACGTTATTTCAGATAAGGCCCTCGGTTTTGATTATCGAAAACTAGCAAGAGAAGTGAAAGAGAAAGTGCCAACTTTACAACATGTAATTGTAGTGGGAGAAGAGGAAGAGTTTGTGAACATAAATGATCTGTATATGGATCCTATCTCATTGCCAGAAGTTCAGCCCAGTGATGTTGCATTTCTCCAATTATCAGGAGGGACAACAGGTCTTTCTAAATTAATTCCTAGAACACATGATGACTATATTTATAGTTTACGTGTTAGCGCTGAAATTTGTAATTTGAATGCAGAAAGCGTCTATATGACAGTTCTTCCAGTAGCACACAATTATCCAATGAGTTCTCCAGGAACATTTGGAACTTTCTATGCGGGTGGAAAAGTGGTATTGGCAACTGGTGGTAGCCCAGATGAGGCATTTGCTCTTATCGAAGAAGAAAAAGTTACAATTACAGCGCTCGTTCCGCCATTAGCAATGATTTGGCTTGATGCTGCATCTTCTCGTAATGCCGATTTATCGAGCCTAGAGGTTATTCAAGTAGGTGGTGCTAAGTTTAGTGCTGAGGTTGCAAAACGTATACGCCCTACATTTGGATGTACGTTACAGCAAGTATTCGGTATGGCGGAAGGATTAGTGAACTATACAAGATTAGACGATCCGGAAGAAATTATTATTCATACACAAGGTAGACCAATGTCTGCACACGATGAAGTACGAGTTGTTGATGAAAATGACAACGATGTAAAACCTGGCGAAGTAGGTAGTTTATTAACACGAGGTCCATATACAATTCGTGGTTACTATAAAGCCGAAGAGCATAATGCACGATCATTTACAAAGGATGGATTTTATCGCACAGGAGATCTTGTAAAAGTAAATGAACAAGGATACATCATTGTAGAAGGAAGAGATAAAGATCAAATTAACCGTGGTGGTGAGAAAGTTGCTGCGGAAGAAGTTGAAAATCATCTATTAGCACACGATGCGGTTCATGACGTAGCAATTGTATCTATGCCTGACGATTATTTAGGTGAACGCACCTGTGCTTTTGTTATAGCTCGCGGACAAGTTCCAACTGTAAGTGAATTAAAAATGTTTTTAAGAGAACGTGGTATAGCGGCTTATAAAATTCCAGATCGAATTGAATTTATTGAATCATTCCCGCAAACAGGAGTCGGAAAAGTCAGCAAAAAAGAACTACGTAAAGTCATTGCTGAAAAACTTATTACAGTAAAACAATAATAAAAACCGGAAGGAAGTGATTAGATGGCTATCCCATCTATTTCAGTATATAAAATGCCAATTGAATCAGAACTACCAAAAAATAAAGTGAATTGGACACCAGATCCGAAACGTGCAGTACTTTTAATTCATGACATGCAAGAATATTTTCTTGATGCATATAGCGATAAAGAATCACCAAAAGTAGAACTTATTTCAAATATTAAAATGATAAGAGAAAAATGTAAGGAACTTGGTATACCAGTTGTTTATACAGCACAACCTGGTGGGCAAACGTTAGAACAACGAGGTTTATTACAAGACTTTTGGGGTGACGGTATTCCTGCTGGACCGGATAAAAAGAAAATTGTTGATGAACTTACTCCTGATGAAGATGATATATTCCTAACAAAATGGAGATATAGTGCATTTAAAAAGACAAATCTATTAGAAATTTTAAATGAACAAGGAAGAGATCAACTTATTATTTGCGGTATTTATGCGCATATTGGCTGTCTTTTAACAGCTTGTGAAGCATTTATGGATGGTATAGAGCCCTTCTTTGTAGCAGATGCAGTTGCTGATTTTTCACTAGAGCATCATAAACAAGCATTGGAGTATGCATCTAATAGATGTGCAGTAACGACATCAACAAACCTACTGTTAAACGATTTGCAAAGTGTAAAAGGTGATGAGAGTGAAGGAATCACTATACAGGAAGTGCATGAACTAGTTGCACAACTACTTCGTGAGCCAATAGAAAGTATTGATTTTGATGAGGACTTATTAAATAGAGGACTTGATTCGGTCAGAATTATGAGTTTAGTAGAGAAGTGGCGTCGTGAAGGGAAAGAAATCACTTTTGCAGATTTAGCAGAACATCCAACTGTTGCAGGTTGGTACAGTTTACTATCTTCACAAACAGCACAGGTGCTGTAACAAATAGACTACATAATAAAGGGGTAGTAAAGAATGCCTAACAGTCAAAAGATTCGTCATTCGTTATCATCTGCGCAGTCTGGTATGTGGTTTGCGCAACAATTAGATCCGCTTAACCCAATTTATAATACTGGGGAATATGTAGAAATAAACGGAAATATTCATCAAGAAATTTTCGAATTAGCTGTACGTAAAGTTGTAATAGAAGCAGAAGCACTTCATGTTCGCTTCGAAGAGGATGAAATTGGCCCATGGCAAGTTATTGAAGAATCACAGTTTTATATGCATTTTATTGACGTTCGTAAAGAAGAAAACCCTGAAGAAGCTGCTAAAGTATGGATGAAAAATGATTTATCTATGCCCGTCGATTTGAAAAAAGATATTTTATTTACGGAAGCACTTATTCAAGTTGAAAATAATCGTTTCTTTTGGTATCAGCGCATCCATCACATTGTGATGGATGGCTATGGATTTTCACTTCTTAGCCAAAAGGTAGCGAATGAGTATACATCACTTATAGAAGAAACAAACAAGAATGAAAAGCCATTTGGTTCTCTTACAAAAGTTGTACAAGAAGATATTGAGTATCGTGAGTCTAAACAATTTCAGGAAGATCGTACTTTTTGGTTAGAAAAGTTTGCTGATGAACCAGAAGTTGTAAGCTTGGCAGAACGAGCACCGAGAACATCAAATGGATTTTCACGAGAAACAGCTTATTTATCTAGTTCTAGCACGAAAACTTTACTAGAAGATATCAATATTTCGTTAACAAGTTGGCCGGAATTCATTGTCGCTGTAACAAGTATTTATATGCATAAATTAACAGGTGAAAATGATATTGTTTTAGGTTTACCGATGATGGGGCGTCTAGGTTCTGTATCTATTCATACACCAAGTATGGTAATGAATTTAGTACCACTGCGTCTCACTGTAACTCCAAATATAACTCTTGCGGAATTATTGCAGCAAGTTTCTAAAGAAATCCGAGATGTACGTCGTCATCATAAATACCGTCACGAGGAATTAAGAAGAGACTTAAAGTTACTAGGTGAAAATCAAAGGTTGTTTGGACCGTTAGTGAATGTTATGCCTTTTGATTACGGGCTTAATTTTGCTGGAAATCGTGGTATTACGCATAACTTATCAGCAGGACCTGTAGATGATTTATCGATAAATGTATATAAACGTTTTGATCAAAATGAGCTAATGATTCATTTTGATGCGAATCCCGAAGTATATAATGGCGCGGAGCTAGCATTGCATAAAGAAAGATTTATGAATCTATTTGAATTAGTAATAAAGAATTATGAGAAAAACGAGTCGATTGGAAAAATAAATATTACTCTGCCTGAAGAAAATCATAAGGTTTTATTGGAATGGAATGAAACGAAGGAAGATGATGAGTTAATCAGTCTACCTATATCATTTGAAAAACAAGTGCAAAAAAATCCAAATAAACTAGCGATTACTTGTGACGGTATAAACCTTACGTATAAAGAGCTAAATGAACGAGCGAATGAACTAGCACATTATTTAGTAGAAGAAGGAATACGACCAAATCAGTTTGTAGCTTTAGTATTCCCTAGATCAATAGAAATGGTAGTTAGTATGCTAGCAGTCTTAAAGGCTGGTGCAGCATATTTACCAATAGATCCAGAATACCCAGCAGAAAGAGTTAATTATATAGTAGATGATGCAAAACCAGTTTGTATCATAACACATTCATCTGTTTCATCTAAGTTAGTTATAGAAAATGGTATGAAAAAAATTGTATTAGATGGCGAAGAAACGAAAATAGCGTTACATACATATTCTCGTATGAATATAGCATGTAAGAATGATGTATTACTTTTAAACCCAGCCTATACAATATATACTTCAGGTTCAACAGGAAACCCAAAAGGTGTAATTGTTCCTATGAGAGGTTTAAGTAACTTTTTAATGGCTATGCAACAAAAGTTTTCGTTAAATGAAAATGATCATTTATTAGCAGTTACAACTTTTGCGTTTGATATTTCTGCTCTAGAAATTTATTTACCTCTTATTAGTGGTGCAAGTTTAACAATTGCGCAAAAAGAAGACATACAAGAGCCTTCTGCATTAACGACACTTTTACAAGAAGAAAGAGTGACCGTTATGCAGGCTACACCGACGCTTTGGCAGGCGTTAGTAACTGATTATCCAGAGAAGCTACAAGGGCTAAACATACTTGTTGGTGGTGAAGCTCTTCCAGCGCATTTAGCAAATAAATTAAAAGAATTAGGTTGCTCAATAACTAATTTATATGGACCAACTGAAACGACGATTTGGTCTACTTTCATGAACATTGATGAAAGTGAAAAGGGTATACCTCCTATTGGAAAGCCAATTTCCAATACAGAAGTGTATGTATTGGATGCAGGGTTACAACCAGTTCCACCTGGAGTTATTGGTGAATTATATATTGCAGGGGAAGGACTTGCAAGCGGATATTTAGGAAAACCTGAGTTAACAGCTGAACGGTTTGTTGCAAATCCTTATGGAGAATCAGGGAAGCGTATGTACCGTACAGGAGATCTTGTGAAATGGCGTAGTGATGGTGCGTTAGAGTACATTAGTCGCGCAGATCATCAAATTAAAATTCGTGGATTCCGAATTGAATTAGCTGAAATTGAAACGGTATTACAACGACATGAAAATATTCAACAAGCGGTAGTAATGGTACGAGAAGATCGTCCAAATGATAAACGCATCATTGCATATATCATTGCAGAAGAAAAGGAACCGATTAATCTTTCAGAAATTCGTTCTTATGTTTCAGAAAGTTTAGCGAATTATATGATACCATCGGCATTTGTTGTGCTAGAAGAATTACCATTAACGCCAAATGGTAAGGTTGACAGAAAGAAATTACCTGCGCCTAATTTTAATGGAATGAACAATGAGAGGGTTGCTAGAAATCCGAAAGAAGAAATATTATGTGATTTATTTGCAGAAGTACTTGGTGTTTCTCGAATTAGTATTGATGATAATTTCTTTGAAATGGGTGGACATTCCCTTCTTGCATCTCGTTTAATGGCAAGAATTCGTGAAACGTTAAGTGTGGAATTAGGTATCGGGAAACTATTTGAATCACCAACTGTTGCCGAACTGGCGAAACAATTAAACCATGCAAAAAGTGCAAGACCAGCTATTCAGAAAGCAAGTAGGCCAAATGAAGTTCCACTTTCATTTGCACAGCGCAGGTTATGGTTCTTAAATTGTTTAGAAGGTCCAAGTCCTACTTATAATATTCCGCTAGTCATTCGTATGAATGGAATATTGAATGAGGAAGCATTACAAGGTGCTTTTTATGATGTAGTTGAGAAACATGAAACACTTAGAACAATTTTCCCTAACGTATTAGGTAGTTCCTATCAGAAAATTTTAGATATGGAAAACTTAAATCTAGAAATGATTATAACAAAAACATGTAAAGATGAATTAGAAAGTGTACTTTCAGAGGCGGTAAGATATAGTTTTAACCTCGATATTGAGCCG
Organism: Bacillus sp. FSL K6-0268; assembly: GCF_038005425.1. Lineage (NCBI taxonomy): Bacteria > Bacillati > Bacillota > Bacilli > Caryophanales > Bacillaceae > Bacillus > Bacillus sp. FSL K6-0268. The sequence continues at coordinate 1,042,744 of NZ_JBBOTF010000001.1, read as the reverse complement.
GCAGTTCGTTTGCAACTTTTTACAGTGAGTGAAAACGAACATGTATTATTAATTTTATTACATCATATTGTAGGTGATGGCTGGTCATTACAGCCGTTAACGAGAGATTTTACAGCGGCGTATAAAGCACGATGTCAAGGTGACAGAGTTCAGCTGGAGACACTTCCAGTTCAATACGCAGATTATGCACTTTGGCAACAACAATTGCTAGGTGATGAAACGACACCAGAGAGTCTTATTTCAACACAATTAGATTTTTGGAAAGAAGAACTTAAAGGTTTACCAGATCAAATGGAGTTACCTACAGATTTCCAGCGTCCAATTGAGACGAGTTACCGCGGGGAAACAATTCATTTTCATATAGATGAAGGTATGCATAGTAGGTTAGTAGAGCTTGCACGTAAAAATGGAGTTAGTTTGTTTATGGTGTTACAAGCAGGGCTTAGTGCACTATTTACAAGATTAGGTGCAGGCACTGATATACCAATTGGAAGTCCCATTGCTGGAAGAAATGATGATGTACTTTCAGATATTGTTGGTTTATTTGTAAATACATTAGTGTTACGTACAAATACTTCAGGAGATCCAAGTTTTAAAGAATTATTAAATAGAGTGAAGCAGGTAAATCTTGCAGCTTATGAAAATCAAGATGTTCCATTTGAAAGGCTTGTTGAAGTGTTAAATCCAGTACGTACTCGAAACAGCCACCCGTTGTTTCAGGTTATGTTAGCTTTTCAAAATACACCAGAAGCAACGTTTCATGTACCAGGTTTAGAAGCGAGCCTTGAAATTCAAAGCGTCGGTTCTGCAAAATTTGATTTAACATTTGAAATTAGTGAGAGTAACGGGGATGATGGTACTCCGAACGGTTTACATGGATTACTAGAGTTTAGTACCGATTTATATAAACGTGAAACGGTTCAAAAACTAATAGAACGATTCATTTTGTTATTAGATGATGCGGCGACAAATCCGGATCAATCCATTGGCAGATTAGAAATATTAACTTTAGCAGAGAAAAATACAGTATTAGAAAAGTGGAATGGTGGTTTTCAAATTGCACCAGAAATGACATTGCCACAATTATTTGAAAAACAGTCTCATATAAATCCAAATTCTATTGCTGTTGTCTTTGAAGATAAGAAATTAACTTATGAAGAGTTAAATAGAAAAGCAAATAAAATAGCTCGATTCCTAATAGCAAAAGGGATTGGTCCTGATCAACTCGTTGCTTTAGCGATGCCAAGATCATTAAACATGGTGGTAAGCTTATTAGCTGTTCTTAAAGCGGGTGCTGGATACCTTCCGTTAGATCCAGATTACCCAGCAGACCGCATTTCATTTATGCTACACGATGCGAAACCATCATGTGTTTTAACGAATTCAGAAGTGGAAATTGAATGTGACGAGGCACTAAAAGTTTTAGTTGATGATGTGAAAGTAATAGCAGAAGTTGAGAAATATAGTGAAGACAATATTGATGAAGTGGAACGAATTAAGCCATTATCTCCATCACATATTGCTTACGTTATTTATACATCAGGCTCAACGGGTAGACCGAAAGGCGTTATGATACCTCATCAAAATGTAGTAAGACTTTTAGGGGCAACTGATCATTGGTTCCAGTTTGACGGAAACGATGTTTGGACGATGTTCCATTCATACGCTTTTGATTTCTCGGTTTGGGAAATTTGGGGACCTTTATTATACGGAGGGCGTTTAGTTGTAGTGCCACATACTGTAAGTCGCTCGCCGAAAGAATTTTTACAGCTTCTTGTTAAAGAAAAGGTTACGGTTTTAAATCAAACTCCATCAGCGTTCTATCAATTGATGCAAGCAGATCGTGAAAATGAAGAGATTGGCCAAAAATTATCTTTACGATATGTTGTTTTTGGAGGAGAAGCACTTGAGCTAAGTCGCTTAGAAGATTGGTATAGTCGACATCCTCATAATGCACCAAAGCTTATTAATATGTACGGTATTACGGAGACGACAGTGCATGTTAGTTATATTGAATTAGATGAAACTATCGTCTCTTTACGAGCAAATAGTTTAATTGGGTGCAGTATACCTGACCTTAAAGTGTATGTGTTAGACAACTATTTACAACCAGTGCCACCTGGAGTAGTTGGAGAAATGTATGTTGCAGGTGCAGGGCTTGCGCGTGGATATTTAGGAAGAGCAGGATTAACGGCTGAACGCTTTATCGCAGATCCATTTGGCAAGCCAGGTACAAGAATGTATCGTACAGGAGACTTAGCTCGTTGGCGTAAAGATGGGACGCTAGATTATATAGGACGTGCAGATCATCAAATAAAAATTCGTGGATTCCGAATTGAATTAGGAGAAATAGAAGCAGTCATAATGAAGCACCCTAAAGTTGAGCAAGTAGCCGTTATTGTACGGGAAGATCAACCAGGGGATAAACGGTTAGTTTCTTATATCGTCGCATCAAATGATGAAGAGATTGATACGAATGAAATGCGTCAGTTTGCTAGTGGTAGTTTACCAGATTATATGGTTCCATACGCTTTTGTAGTAGTAAATGAGTTACCTTTAACTCCAAACGGTAAATTAGATAGAAAGGCATTGCCAGCTCCAGAATTTATCGCATCATCTTCTAGTCGTGGTCCAAGAACACCGCAAGAAGAAATGTTATGTGACTTGTTTACAGAAGTGCTAAGTGTACCTCAAATTGGAATTGATGACGGATTTTTTGATCTTGGTGGGCATTCACTCCTTGCAGTACAGCTTATGAGCCGCATTAAAGAGGCGCTTGGAGTGGAACTAAACATTGGCACTTTATTTGCAGCACCGACTGTTGCAGGGTTAGCTGAAAGACTTGAGATGGGGAATGGTCAAAGTGCACTTGATGTGTTGCTTCCATTACGAGCAAGCGGGGATCAATTACCACTATTTTGTGTACATCCAGCAGGTGGATTAAGTTGGTGCTATGCAGGACTTATGAAATCTTTAGGAACAGATTATCCAATCTATGGTGTACAAGCACGTGGTATTGCTAAAAATGAAGAACTTCCAAAAACTTTAGAGGAGATGGCGGCGGATTACTTGAAACACGTTCGTGAAGTACAGCCTCATGGACCATATCGTTTACTAGGCTGGTCGCTTGGAGGAAATGTTGTGCATGCAATGGCGGCGCAACTACAAAATGGAGGGGAAGAAGTAGAATTACTCGTTATGCTTGATTCTTATCCTGGACACTTCTTACCGAATACGGAAGCGCCTACTGAAGAGGAAGCGTTAATAGCATTACTTGCTTTAGGCGGATATGACCCAGATAACATGGATGGTAAACCACTTACAATGGAAAGTGCAGTTGAAATCCTTCGTAAAGATGGAAGTGCATTAGCAAGTCTTGAAGAAGAGACTATATTGAATTTGAAAGAAACATATGTAAATTCAGTAGGGTTGTTAGGGAAGTATGTACCGAAAGTTTATAACGGAGATATCTTATTCTTTAGATCTACTGTTATACCAGATTGGTTTGATCCTATTTCTCCAAATACGTGGCTAAATTATTTAGACGGGCAAATTGTGCAGCACGATATTGATTGTAGACATAAAGATCTATGTCAGCCAGGTCCACTCACGGAAATTGGACAAGTATTAGCGAAATATTTGCAGAATAAGAAAGGGGTAAGTAGAGTATGACGAATCCATTTGAAAATGATAATTACACATATAAAGTATTAATAAATGAGGAGGGCCAGTATTCTCTCTGGCCTGCTTTTCTCGATGTACCTATTGGCTGGAATGTCGTATATGAAGAAGCTAGTAGGCAGAGCTGCTTGGAATATGTTGAATATAACTGGAAAGATTTGAATCCGAAAAGTAATCAAGTTCGCGAAAAAACATTAGCAGGAAAACGATAATGAAAGCAAAACTAAATCCAAAAGTAGTTGTAAGTATCGTGTATATAACTGCGATGTTTATGGCTGCGATGGACGCAACGATTGTAAATGTAGCACTGCAAACGATAAGTAGAGAACTACAAGTACCTGCATCTGCAATGGGGACGGTTAATGTTGGGTATTTAGTTAGTTTAGCTGTTTTCCTTCCGATTTCTGGTTGGTTAGGAGATCGTTTTGGGACGAAAAGAGTATTTTTAATTGCTCTTTTCGTATTTACAATCGCTTCTGCTTTATGCGGAATGGCTAACGATATTACTTCATTGAATATTTTTCGTATCATTCAAGGTGCTGGTGGAGGGCTTTTAACACCGGTCGGAATGGCGATGTTATTTCGAACATTTTCACCAAAGGAAAGACCGAAGATTTCCCGGTTCATTGTACTTCCAATTGCTGTAGCGCCAGCAGTTGGGCCTATCATCGGTGGTTTCTTTGTAGATCAAATGTCTTGGCGTTGGGCATTTTATATTAATGTACCGTTTGGAATCGTTGCATTGCTATTTGGACTTCTATTTTTAGCAGAGCATGTTGAAAAATCAGCTGGTCGCTTTGATTCTCTTGGCTTTATTTTATCAGCACCAGGATTTGCGATGCTCATATATGCACTCAGCCAGGGACCATCAAAAGGGTGGATTTCTCCAGAAATTATGAGTACCGGGGTAGCTGGGTTTGTATTCATTGCGTTGTTTATAATCGTAGAACTGAAAGTAAAGCAACCGATGTTAGATTTACGCTTATTAAAAGAACCAGTATTTAGAAAGATGAGCATTATATCATTATTTTCATCAGCTGGTTTATTAGGAATGTTATTTGTTTTTCCACTTATGTATCAAAATGTGATAGGAGTTTCCGCGCTAGAATCAGGACTTACGACATTTCCAGAGGCGATTGGATTAATGATTTCTTCACAAATTGTGCCATGGTCATATAAGAAATTAGGAGCTCGAAAGGTAATTTCTATTGGATTAATATGTACGGCGGTTATATTTGTTTTATTGAGTTTTGTAAATCACGATACGAATCCGTGGCAAATCCGGGCATTATTGTTTGGCATTGGTATTTTCTTAGGTCAATCTGTCGGTGCAGTTCAATTTTCTGCCTTTAACAATATCACGCCGCCTTCTATGGGGAGAGCGACTACTATATTCAATGTGCAAAATCGATTAGGTTCAGCAATAGGAGTAGCTGTTTTAGCTAGTATACTAGCTGGTTTTGGAAGTAATAACGTTCAATCCGATTTTTTACCATATCAAGCAGCATTAATTGGATCAGCAATATTTTTGCTTATAGCACTACTATTTTCTTTACGTATTTCCGATAAAGAGGTAATGTCAAAGAAGAAAGAAAAAACATTATCAGTATCAGAAAAAGAGAAAGTACTTGTCAATGAATAACAATATACGTATGCTTTTTTATGAAAATTGATATTCGTTGAATAAAGGAGAGTTTACATGATAGAAAGTAAAGTTGTAGATTCTATTCCAACTTTGAATGAGAATGATTGTCAAATATGGTGGGCAAGAATTTCAGATTTACAATCATGGCATTACAATTTACTAAATAATATAGAGCGAGAGAAAGCAAATTCGTATCATCATTCGGCAGATCGAGCTCGTTTTATAATAGGTTGCGTAATTAGTAGATTAGTTCTCGGCAAGATACTTTCTATGTCACCAGTCCAAGTACCAATTGATCGAATGTGTTCCGTATGTAAATTGCAGCATGGAAGACCACAATTACCAGAAGATATGCCGCAATTATCTGTTTCGCATTCAGGTGAGTGGGTTGTCGTTGCATTTACAAAATCTGCACCTGTTGGCATAGATGTAGAACAAATGAATCCAAATGTAGATGTTATGAAAATGGCAGAAGGTGTATTAACAGAGATTGAAATAGCACAAGTTATGAAACTGCCAAATGAACAGAAAATAGAAGGTTTTTTAACATATTGGACTCGAAAAGAAGCGGTGTTGAAAGCGACAGGTGAAGGACTAATGATTCCACCAGTACATATTACAGTATCAGCTCCAAATAATCCTCCAAGATTGTTGGTTTTTAAGGATAAGCAAGAGTTGGCAAATAATACAATGATGGAAGATGTAAGGCCTAGTTTAGATTATATGGCTTCTGTTGCAATATTCAGTAAGGAAGTGACTGAAATTACGCAATTAGACGCGGTAGCACTTTTAAATCTTAAATAAAAAATTATAGAAGAGGTGTTCCTCATGTTAGTGGCGGAAAATAGAAAGAATGAATTCACTTATAATATACAAGCAATTAAAAATATTTTATTTTCTGGAGATACATCATCCATTCACGCTTTAGAAAAGCTTTTAAATGATACAGTTCAGTTTGATGTTCTTGAACAAGAGGCACTTGGTAGACAGTACATTCCGAAAGAAGCAAAGAATTTCTTTGATAAAGATGGAACATTTCTTTACCGTGTATCTAATGTTAGTTATAAAGGTAAGGTTTTATCTGAAAATCTAATTTTTGCAGACACTTCGTTTTTACCGGACGCAATAAAGAGTGAATTAGAGAGTGGAAATATTCCTGTTGAAAAGCTTATAGAAAAGATGGAAGTAAGAAGAAACGTATTATATGAAGGATATCAGCCATCTGGAAATATTATCGAATTGTTTGATGGATGTTCTGTTACAGCGAATGTGTATCCAACTAGAAAGTATCAAATTGTAAGTAACTGCAAATGTGTATTTTATATTTGTGAAGTGTACCATGCAGAGAATATAAAGCAATTGCTTAAATGAAAACAAGAAACCAGCCTATAAAATGGCTGGTTTCTTGTTTATTTAACAGCTTCTTTTAATTCTTTACCTGCTTTAAATGCAGGAACTTTACCAGCTGCGATTTGAATTTCTTCGCCAGTTTGCGGATTACGTCCTGTACGAGCAGATCTTTCGCGCACTTCAAAAGTTCCAAATCCGATTAATTGAACTTTATCGCCAGATTGTAATGCATTAGCAATTGTGTCAAATACGGATTGTACAGCTGCAGAAGCGTCCTTTTGAGAAATATCAGCTGATTGTGCTACGTTTTTAATTAATTCTGTTTTGTTCATGTTTTCACCTCATAAAAAAATTTTTGGAATGAATGTTTTAGTATAATAGATAGTAAAGATAAAGCTATCACTATGATTAGAAAGAATACTATATAATTATGTTAATTTCGTTGCAAGAGACTGAATCCCTTCTATTATTTAGGGATTAATTAAGAATCGATGCATATAAAAAGCTTAAGTATGAGGATGAGGGGGAGTATAGGAATGATTTTTCGTGAAAAAAATGAGAAGGAAAGTATATTAATTCGTCAACATGATCATGGTTTTTTAGCTGGAGAGATTGCAAAGCATATAAAAGAGGACTTTTTTGAAGGTAAAACATATTTAAAAGAAACAGTTGATGCAATATATGAGCATGACAGAGGATGGATAGAGCTTGATAAAGTACCAATTTTGAATGATGCTAAAAATATTCCATATACATTTATGGATTGTCCAAGCCCATTACGTTTTGTTTTTTATACGATTGGTTTGAATGAAATTGAAAATTCTAATCCATACGGGGCATTGCTTTGCAGTAAACATTTTTTATCATTTCCACTAAACGAGGAAGATGAAGAGATGATGTCATTTTATAAACATGAATTAGAACGACAAAAAAGAATTTTGAAAACGTTAACAAAGGAACAGTTTGCGATGTTTGATAAATATTATAGATTATTAAAGTTTTGTGATGAACTTTCTTTATACGTATGTATGAATAAGCCTGGTGTAAAAAAGAAAGATGAAATTGATTTATTTAAAGATGGTTTTGAAGGAACAGAAATGTTTAATAGTAAGGAGGAGAAACTTATTCAAGCTGAATGGGTGGACGAGGAAACAATTCGGATTACACCATTTCCATTTCAAACGGAATTTCATACGTATGTAAAATATAAAACGATAAATAAACATGAAATGAAAGGAAAAGGGATTGCAAAGGCTGATAGAGAATCGGAAATGAAGAAACAAACCATTCGTTTCATACAATAAGGAGGTAATATAAATTGAAAGATTATATATTAAAACAGTGTGATTACCATGCTTGGGCTAATACTAGATTATTCAATCGATTAAAAGAGTTACCAAACTATGAGACAATTTTTAATGAGCAGATACAGAGTGTATTCCCATCCATTAAGGATACTTTTGTGCATATTTATATTACAGATCAAGTGTGGTTACACATATTGCATGGTAAAAGTATGAATGAAGCAATACAAGACCGAGAAGATTTACGAAAACAAATTGAAACTAAATCGTTACATGAATTAGAAAAAATGTTTGAAAACATGGCAAATCAATATAAAGACTTTTTAATTACAATACAAGACGTGAATGCTGTATTTGTTATTGAGAACCCATATGCAGGGGCATTAGAAACTTCAATTTTAGAGTTAGTACAACATGTCGTAAATCATGGTACATATCATAGAGGAAATATAACAGCGATGATTCGTCAACTTGGTCATTCGTCGACAATGATGGATTTTGTACTGTATTTACATATGGTTAAAAAGCAGGGAGAGTAATATAGTTTGTAAGAAGGAGAGGCTTTAATTATAGAAGTCTCTCCTTCTATTTTATTCCGCATTCATGGTAGATCGACTGATTAAAGTTTTCTTAAGAAGCTTTATTTTCTTGTAATTGCTTAGCGTATTGTACAGCCTTAAATGCATTGACTCTACCATTTTTCCAGTACGTACCTGTACCACTAATTTTATCAGAAGTTGACTCAATAATTTGGCGAATTTGTGTATTGCTATATCCTTGATTTGCTAAAAGAGCAGCGACTCCTGCAACATGAGGTGTTGCCATAGAAGTACCACTTAATGATTGATACGAGCTTCCTTTATAAGTGGAGTATATATTTGAACCTGGTGCTGCAACATCTACCCAGCTACCATAAGTAGAAAATGAAGATTTCTTATCTGCTTGATCTGTAGAAGCAACTGCAATTACTTCGCTGTAATAAGCAGGGTAATTAGCTTTTGTATTTCCAGCATTTCCAGCAGCTGCAACTATAACAGAGCCTTTATTCCATGCATATTGAACGGCTTGTTGTAATGCAGTACCACCATTTGGAGCTCCTAAACTTAAACTAATTACTTTTGCCCCCGAATCAGCAGCTTCTCGAATACCTTGCGCTACAGCATCAAGTGTACCACTTCCTTGATTATCTAATACGCGGACAGCATAAATTGAAGTTTGTGGGGCAACACCAGCAATTCCGACACTGTTATTCGTAAGGGCTCCAGTAATTCCAGCGCAATGTGTACCATGACCATTACCATCATCAGATGTATTGTCGTTATCAACATAATCATGCCCGTAAATTACTTTCGAAGCCAAATCAGGGTGTGAGCCTTGAACTCCTGTATCAATAATAGCTACTTTTACACCAGGATCACTTCGTTGGCTATCCCAAGCTTGTGGAGCTTGAATCTTTTGCAATCCATATTGATTTTTAAAATATGGGTCGTTCGGAGTCCAAAAGGCGTGAACGTAATAATTCGGTTCTGCATATTCTACATCTGGATTATTTTTATAACTCTTTATTTTTTCTTTTACAGTACCTTTCGAAAATTGAACGACTTCAAAACCTAACTTATCATCTTTAGATAAGACATTAGCTCCGACAGATTTATGAAAAGATTGCACGTTACTTAAAGATGCATTTTGCTTGAACTTAACGATTAATTGGTTAGGAACGTAATCAGTAGATGATGTTTCAGCGCTTGAAGTATTCGTGTTAAAGAAGAAACCACCAATAATAAATGATAAAACAGATAGGAAAACAATGATTTTGTTTTTCAAAAGATTTTTCCTCCCTTTTCTTGGATAAGTTTTTCAGCGACGCTTTAATGTCGCATTCCTTTTCAACTATATAGTTAGACCATACGATTTATGTCATTTATGTGAAAAACTTTTAGTGGAATAAAAAAGGGAAAGATTGATATAAATATATTTTTAATGATATTTACTGAGTAAGAAAACAAAAAAAGGAATGCTCATTATGTATGAATCATTCCTTTATTATTGATTAACTTGCCTGTTTTTTATGACTTTCTTTTAATTTCTCTGCTTGTAAAAAGCGATTCGTTTCAGCGACAACAATACTACTTAATCCAATTAGACCAATTAAGTTTGGAATTGCCATAAGTCCATTTGCAATATCCGCAAATGTCCATACGATGCCTAATTTTAAATTCGCACCAATAGCAATCATGATGATAAAGATTGCTTTATAATATTTAACAGCACTTTCTCCGAATAAATAAGCTACACATTTTTCTCCATAATACGACCAGCCTAAAATAGTAGAGTAGGCAAATAAAATAATTGCGATACCGAGAATCATACTACCAGCAGTACCGAATACAGATTGGAATGCAAGTGTTGTAGCTTCAACGCCAGTTTTACCTGATTTCCATGCACCTGTTGTAATTAATACAAGTCCTGTAATTGTACATACAATAAACGTATCTAGAAAAGTACCGGTCATAGAAACTAATGCTTGCTTTGCAGGTGAATCTGTTTTTGCAGCCGCCGCGGCAATAGGGGCACTCCCTAAACCAGCCTCGTTCGCAAATACACCGCGCGCCATTCCGATTTGAATAGCTGATGCAACTGTTGCTCCGATAAAACCACCAGCAGCTGCAGTACCAGTAAATGCACCAGAAAAAATAAGTGAAAATGCTTCTGGAATTTGATCGTAGTGATAGAAAATAATAATAAGGCCAGCAATGATATAAAAGAAAGCTTTAATAGGAACGATATATCCTGTCACTTTCCCGATTTTTTTAACTCCGCCTAAAATAACAATAGCGATTAAAAACGACATCAATATACCAGTTAGAGCAGGGGGGAAAGAGAAATTAATTCGCATTGCCTCTGCAACTGAGTTAGATTGCACCATATTACCGATACCGAAAGAAGCAGTTGTACCGAATATGGCGAATAAAACAGCAAGCCATTTCTTTCCTAAACCACGTTCTAAATAGTACATTGGTCCACCCGAATATTCGCCATTTTCATTACTAACACGGTATTTCACCGCAAGAATTGCTTCGGCATACTTTGTTGCCATCCCGAACAAAGCAGTAATCCACATCCAAAAGATTGCACCGGGACCACCGATTGTCACAGCTGTTGCAACACCAGCAATATTTCCCATACCAATCGTTGCCGCCATAGCTGTCATAAGCGCTTGGAAGTGGCTAATATCTCCAGAAGAAGATGTATCTTCTGATTTTTTAAAAGCTAGTTTGTGAGCGTATAATAGTTTACTAAACTGTAAACCTTTTAAACGCACTGTGAGAATGATACCAGTACCAACGAGTAACAACAACGTTGGTAGTCCCCACACATAGTAATTGATTTGTTCTAACACTTTACTTACTGTCTCCATCTGTATTCTCCTTTTTTAGAAAAAAATAAAAACCACTTCAAGTAAATGAAATGGTCTCTGGAGAAACAAGGGATAGAAAAATAAACCGATACAAATCGGCATTTTCTTTCGCTTGTCTCTGTCCTTTTACCTGAGAGATTATCCGCTATAGTAGCGGATTTGCTCCTTCGGTGCTCGTTTTCCTCTGCGCTATATAAAGCGAAAGGGAGTCTCTCCAGAGATTCGTCCCCATGCAGTTCTACTTGTAACCAAGACCTGAGAGTTTCAAAGTTGGTTTTACAACTTTTTGCCCCGTCGGTAGATCAATAGACCTTCTCCTGAATGGTTCATCCGAATTATAAAATTAATAACTTATACGCATTGAATGTGTATAGAATCAATAAAAACATTATAGTTATACAATTAATGAAATGCAATCATTTTTTTATTTTAAAATAGTAAAGAATGCTATTTTTTCAAAAGTCCTAATTTATCCTCAACTTCAGCTAAGGTGGATAAAGCGATGACAATAAGTTGATCGGCAAGTTCTAAAGAGTGTTTAGCATTTTCAATTATTTCATTAGCTGGAGTAGAGCTATTGGCTCCAGTTATAATCAAATCTGCTGCATTTTTCATGAAGTTAGATGCGGTTTTAAATTCAGTTGTGAAATAGGTTAGTTGCTTTTGTATATGTACTTCTACTATGTTTTCTTCAATTTGTAGGGTGTCAATTTCTTTTATGATTGTTTCATATTGCTTTGAAACAGAAATCATTGTACTTAATAGTTTAGTCCTGTCAACCGAATCTTCGTTTATATTAATATCCTCCCAAGCAGGCAACCAATCTTTCTCGATGATGTCATTATAATTTGTAGTTAACTCATCTATTTTAGGTTGCAGGTTAGTTTTGAATGTTTTTGTATCAATTGTTTCTACCGTGGCTTTTTTGTTATGATTTTTATCTATCATTGTGTAGAAAATCGTACTGGCAATAATAAAAATAGAAATTACAACTGACCATTTTTTTGAAAAAAAATTCCTCAATGAGTAACGCCTCCAAAATTTTAAAATCTATTAATTATAATATATAACAATAACAGTATTAATGATAGAGAATATAGTCTAGAATTGATTTTAATTATATTTTTTATATACATAAATAACTAAGATTAGTAAAATGATGAAAGTAATATGTGAGAAAAGAGGGTTTTCAGTGAAAATGAATAGAAAAAACTAGTTTCAAATATTTCAATGGCTATGATATTAGTTGGCTTATTTGCACTCATATATCTGGACAAAGAATCTAAAATTGAAGATTTTCCAGTACCAATGTCAGCAATCCATATTAACGATGAAAAGGAAGAGGATTATAAATATATAAGTGTAATGCCAATTACAAAGGCGAGTGGCTGGGAGAACTTAGGGGAAAACGGTCATACTGTTAGTTTTAAAAAAGAAAAACGGAAGGTAACGGTAGTACATTATCCAGGAGAAATTACGTATTCTATATTTGAAAAATAATTGATGATTAAAGAGATAGGGAGTAGATAATAATGTAGGATTGTTTACTTCCTATCTTTTTTGGATTTTAATTCTGAATTGTTGGAATTAAAATTATTATGCGTATAGAATAAAATAGTATTTCTTATGAAAATGAGTGGATAGTTTACCAAGTATAAAAAATAGGATGTTTTATTGAATGATATAGATAATCAGTAATATATAATTATGTTATGTAAACTATAAGCGGGATAAGAAAGCAAAACAAGGGATTTTAATTTTTATATTTTAGATGTATTTTTACCCGGTAAGTATTCCGGTAATTAACTTACAACATTTACGGAGGGCATCAAATTTCGAGTAAGTAATGGAGTTGATAACAAAAAAATTAACGTTTGTGTATATGGAAAAATAGAAAGTATGGCGAGTGGGAAATGGATCGGATCATAGGGGGGAATTAAAAATGTTACTAAAAACAATCTACTGTAAAGTGGAAGAAGAGAAAAAAGAATTATTTTCAAGTGCGCAAGAAAAATGGCGTGATATACAGCACCTAGATGGTTTTCATGGACAATTTGGTGGATGGAATGAAGATGAGGCATGTGTATTTACTTTATGGGAAGATAGAAGTGTATATCAATCATTTATGAATGCTTCTCACGATACAATTTATTTAAATAGTAATCAAGAGGATACGTTTCTTTCATGTGAAATTGAATTATTTCAAACGTTGTATGATATAACTGATATGCATTTGGAAGATATTGTAATAGAGGGAGCATTCGTAAGAGTTGCTATATGTGATGTAAAGTTGGAAAAGGAAAAGCATTTTTTACATAAGCAAGAAACAATTTGGAATAAAGGAATGGAAAAAGCAAAAGGAATGCTAGGTGGAGTAGTTGGGAAGTCTTTAAAAAATGAAAATCGTTACATAGTGTTAACGTATTGGAAAGATGAAATAGCGCACCAACATTATGTGGAAGAGATTTTCCCAGATTTATATAAATTAGCTAATATTCATGAAGATATAGAAGAGATAAAAGGAAAACAAGCTGTATGTAAGGAAGAATGGCTTGTATATTAAACGCTGAAAAAGTGCATAAATGATTGTATAATAACGATATTTTCTTATAAACAAGTAATTAATAGAAGACGTTATATACCCTTTCATGTTAATATATTTAAGTTATAATAGGAGGCTTACCCTTTTGTATTGTACGGTAGAAGCAGTGTGAGCTTGAAATTTTTTTTAGAAAAGGATGTGCCTAATTTGCGTATCAATAAATTTATTAGTGAAGCTGGAAAAGCGTCTCGACGTGGAGCGGATAAACTAATTAATGAGAGAAGAGTAATTATTAACGGTAAGGTTGCAAAAATTGGTGACCAAGTAAATCCAGGTGATGATGTACGAGTAAATGGAGAGCAGCTTCGAATTGCTCGAGATCACGTATATATCGCTTTAAATAAACCAGTAGGTATTACATGTACGAGTGAAAAAGCTGTAAAAGGTAACATTATCGATTTAGTGAACCATCCTTTACGAATTAGTCACATTGGACGTCTTGATAAAGACTCAGACGGTTTAATTTTGTTAACGAATGATGGTGATATCGTTAATGAAATTTTACGTGCTGAAAACAAACATGAGAAAGAATATATCGTTTCAGTAGATAAGCCAATTACTCCTGATTTCTTAGAGAAAATGGCAGCGGGTGTTAAAATTTTAGGAACAAAAACGCTTCCTTGTGAGATTACACAGCTATCAAAATATGAGTTCCAAATTATTTTAACCCAAGGGCTAAATCGCCAAATTCGCCGTATGTGTGAAGCTTTAGGTTATCAAGTATACACGTTAAAACGTACGAGAATTATGAATATCGAATTGAATAATTTACCAGTTGGACAGTGGAGAGATTTAACGAAGAAAGAGAAAAGACGTCTATTTGCAGACTTAAATTACGAACCACAAGATTGGTAAAATTGTGAAGTGAAACCAAAAAAATTTGGTTTCACTTTTTAAATTAAATAAATAATTTTTTTAAACACTTGCAAAAATAAAATGAATAAGATATATTAAATAACAATAAATGGATGTTTTACAAAAAGCAAAGAAAAGGACACGAGTTATTTTACCCGGTTATACAGAGAAGGAAGGAAAGCTGAGAACTTCCTAACGCAGAAAAATAACTTACCACCTTAGAGCTGCACTAGGGAAATTAAGTATCTAGTGCCGTGTATGCGACGTTATCGCAAAAGAAGCCATTATGTTTTTTGTGATGGGAATCTGGGTGGAACCACGGATATAAGCATATTCGTCCCTATATTTAGGGATGAATATGCTTTTTTGCATTCAATTTCATAATAAGCGAAGAAAAGGACACGAGTTATTTTACCCGGTTATACAGAGAAGGAAGGAAAGCTGAGAACTTCCTAACGCAGAAAAATAACTTACCACCTTAGAGCTGCACTGGGGAAATTAAGTATCTAGTGCCGTATAAACGACGTTACCGTAAAAGAAGCCATTGTATGTTTACAATGGGAATCTGGGTGGAACCACGGGTATAAGCACGCTCGTCCCTATTTTAGGGATGAGTGTGCTTTTTATTATGAAATGGAGAGATGAAAAATGAAAGAACAAATGATTGAAATTAAATTTCCAGATGGTAGCGTGAAAGAATTTGTAAATGGAGTTACTTTAGAAGAAATTGCTGGATCCATTAGCAGTAGTTTGAAAAAGAAAGCAGTCGCGGGGAAAGTAAATGATGGATTATATGATTTACGCCGAAATATTGAAGAAAATGCGGAAGTGGAAATCATTACTATAGATTCAAATGAAGGTGTAGAAATTGCAAGACACTCTGCGGCACATATTTTAGCGCAAGCTGTAAAAAGATTGTATGGTGATATAAATCTTGGAGTAGGGCCTGTTATTGAAAATGGATTTTATTATGATATGGATCTTCCAAGTAGTGTAAACATAGAAGATTTACGAAAAATCGAAAAAGAAATGAAAAAGATTATAAATGAAAATATAAAGATAGAACGAGTTGAGGTTTCTCGAGAAGAAGCAGCTAAGCTGTTTCAAGAAATAGATGATAGTTTGAAATTAGAAATTTTAGAAGCAATTCCTAGTGGAGAAAGTGTAACACTATATAAACAAGGTGAATTTGTAGATTTATGTAGAGGACCACATTTACCATCTACAGGTTATTTGAAAGCATTTCAATTAACTCACGTTTCCGGTGCATATTGGCGAGGTGATAGTAATAACCAAGTGCTTCAGCGTATATATGGTGTTGCATTCTCTTCTCAAAAAGAATTAGAAGAGTATTTACATTTCGTTGAAGAAGCAGCAAAAAGAAATCATCGTAAGTTGGGAAGTGAGCTTGAGTTATTTATGTTTTCTGAAGAGGCTCCGGGAATGCCGTTTTATTTACCGAAAGGACAAATTATTCGAAACGAATTGGAAGCATTTTTAAGAGAAATTCAAAAAGAGTACAATTATCAAGAAGTACGCACTCCGTTCATGATGAACCAAGAAGTATGGGAGAGATCAGGGCACTGGGGACATTATAAAGATAATATGTATTTCTCTGAAGTAGATAATAAAAGTTTTGCATTAAAACCGATGAACTGCCCAGGGCACATGCTTATGTTTAAAAATAAATTGCATTCTTATCGTGAATTACCGATTCGTATGTGTGAATTTGGTCAAGTACATCGTCATGAATTTAGTGGTGCGTTAAACGGATTATTAAGAGTACGTACTTTCTGCCAAGATGATGCACATTTATTTGTAACTCCAAAACAAATTGAAGATGAAATTAAATCCGTAATGGCGCAAATTGATTACGTATATAAAACTTTTGGATTCGAATATGAAGTAGAGCTTTCTACTCGTCCAGAAGATTCAATGGGTGATGATAAATTATGGGAGCAAGCAGAAGCAGCATTAGAAAATGTATTACAATCGCTAAATTATAAATATAGACTAAATGAAGGTGACGGTGCATTTTACGGGCCGAAAATTGATTTTCATATTAAAGATGCTTTAAATAGAAGTCACCAGTGCGGAACAATCCAGCTTGATTTCCAAATGCCAGAGAAATTTGATTTAAATTATATAGATGAAAATAATGATAAGAAAAGACCAGTTGTTATTCACAGGGCAGTTTTAGGGTCATTAGATCGCTTCTTAGCAATATTAATTGAGCACTTTGGAGGTGCGTTCCCGGCATGGGTGGCACCAGTTCAAGTGAAAGTAGTTCCGGTTTCAAATGCAGTACATGAACAATATTGCAGTGAGGTTGCACATAAATTAGCAAAAGCTGGAGTTCGTGTTGAACAGGATGCACGAGATGAAAAATTAGGATATAAAATAAGAGAAGCACAAATGCAAAAAGTACCGTATTTTCTTGTTATTGGGGATAAGGAAATGGAAAGCGGAGCTGTAAATGTACGTAAATATGGGGAAGAGAAGTCAGAAGTTGTTGCGCTAGATGTATTTGTGGCAAGGATTGAAGAGGAAATAAAGAATAGAGAATATTGATTGTAAAGAAAACACACTATTAAAAATTAGTGTGTTTTCTTTTTTATCTTACAAAAATGTAAGGTAAATGTAAGCGAAATCGAGGGAACGAGTTGTAGAAAAATGAGAATATGAAGTAGGAAATAGGTTCATGTTACGGATGTAACTCTTATTGAATGCATAATTAAAAAATTCTTAAGAATTCACATGACAAAATAATAAGAAATATGTGAGAAATTGATTTTATACAAAAGGGATGGAGTGAAAGAGATGTCAACAAATGTAGTTACTGTAGAAAGTGTAGAAAAAACGTATGGGAAAAGAAATGAGAATCAGTCAAAAGCATTAAGGGGCGTATCGTTAAGTATTAAAGAAGGAGAATTTGTCGGGATTATGGGGCCTTCTGGATCTGGAAAAACGACTTTACTTAATGTGATAAGTACACTTGACCAGGCGACAGGTGGTAGTGTGACGATAGCTGGAACAAATATTACTTCTATGAAAGGTAATGCATTATCAGATTTTCGATCTCAAAAATTAGGTTTTATCTTTCAAGATTTTAACTTACTAGAAAATTTATCAATTTATGAAAATATCGCTTTACCACTTTCTTTGCAAGGCGTACCGTCCAGTGAGATTACTGGAAAGGTAAATGACGTTGCAAAAAAATTAGGCATCACTGAAATTTTAACAAAATATCCGACTGCTGTTTCTGGAGGACAAAAACAAAGAACAGCGGCGGCAAGAGCTTTAGTACATAATCCGGCAATTGTATTAGCAGATGAACCGACAGGAGCGCTTGATAGTAAAAACGCAAAAAGTTTATTAGAAGCGATGCAAGATTTACATGAAAATCACAATGTAAGTATTTTAATGGTTACACACGATGCATTTAGTGCAAGTTATTGTGAGCGTATTTTATTTATTCAAGATGGTCTTCTTTATAAAGAATTAAATCGTCAAGGCACTCGAGAGAATTTCTATCAAGACATTTTAGGTGTGCTCGCTCATATGGGCTCAGCTGCTGAGTCTAAGTAGGGGGCGAAACTATGTTATTTAAATTATCACGTCATAGTATGAAAAAGATGTTAAAAGATTATATGGTTTTACTTATTGGTCTCGTTATTAGTATTAGTATTTTCTACATGTTCCAAACGATGGCGATGAATAGTGAATTTACGAAAGATAATAGCCTAATTAGTAGTATTAGACTCGTCTTTTGGGTAGGTGCAATACTATTATCTTTCATTACTGTATTTTATATTATATATGCCAACTCTTTCTTGCTCACGTTAAGAAGAAAAGAACTCGGTATGTACATGATGCTTGGTGCGAAAAAGAAAAAAGTAGCACAGTTATTATTTATTGAAACATTCGGTATGGGGATTGTAAGTATTATTATCGGTATTGTAGTAGGGATGTTACTTGCAAGTGTAGCAGGAAACTTTTTAATGAATGGAATGGAAATTTCAGCAAAAGGTAGTTACGCATCTGTATACACACCAGCAATTTTAGTTACAGCTATTTTCTTCTTAATACTATTTTTCATTACTGGCTTAATGAACAGCGTCCGATTGTTACGTAAAACTGAACTAGAGTTAATTCGTGAAGATGAAACACTAGATGAAGTGAAGAAAAGTAAAACTCGCATTATTATAATGACAGTACTTGGTGTATTACTGGTAAGTACAGGGTACTATTTTATGATCAATGTAAAAATATATGCTGAATTAGGTTTTATTATAGCAACCATCGTTACAACACTTGGCACATATTTTATCTTTAGTTCATTACTCCCATTTTTTGTGATGAAAATTAAAGGGAATAAAAAACGAAATGAAATTGGTCTAAATAGTTTTACATATGCACAGCTACGCTTTCGAGTAAATAGTTTATCGAGAGTATTAGGTACTGTAGCGATGTTAATTGCATTAGGAGCAGGTGCGATGACTGCAGGTATGGCGTTCCAAAAAAATGTAGGTATTATGACAGACTTTTCTCGTGTATATGATGTTGTAATTCATGATCCGAATGATCAAGACAAAGCGGCCTTGAAAGAAATGGAAATTGTTGAAGAGAGCAATTACAAATATAAAGTAGATGGAGAAGCGGTTTATTATTTACGTAACGACTTAACTGCGAAACCACCACTTGTTTCAGACCATTTTGATACAAAAACTTTAAAAGAGCCTGTTCGTAAACGTGTGACTGAACCTTTAACTGAACCTGTATATTCAGCTTTAGAGGCTCCTGAATTAGCAAAATTCCCTCAAATGCCAAAGGATTGGGAAGACGCAGTTGTAAGAGAGATACAAATTACGCATAATCAATTTAGCGGAAAACCAGTAAGAATTGCAGACGAAGAGCATTATAAAGGGATTCAAGGAACAGAACACACTGTAACATTAGCAAAAGTAGATGATATGAAAAAATATAAACCGTTATTGATCGAAATAGACAAGAGACAAAAAGAACAAATTGAAAAAGCAACAGGTGCAAAGGTAGACTTATTTACGAAAATGACAATTTATCAGTTTATGAACAGCTTCATGAGCGGAACAATGTTTATGGGATTTTTCCTCGGAATTGCCTTTTTAGCAATGATGGCGAGTTCCCTTATGTTCAAAATATTAACAGGTGCTTCTCGTGATGTACGCCGTTATGAAATGTTACGAAAAATCGGCGTAAGACGTAGTATGTTAACGAAAAGTATATATAAAGAAATTTCATATTTATTTATCTTCCCAGCAATCATTGGCATCTCTCACGTTTTAGTGGGGCTTAACTTATTCAGCTTTATATTAGTTGATCCGTTTGTAAAAGTGTGGGTGCCAATAGGAATCTTCTTAGTCATTTATTTCATCTATTACTGGATAACTGTTCAACTTTATAAAGGGATGGTAATGCCGAAAGAAGAGGTAGCTAAATAGTTTATGAAAAGAGTCCTTGTTTTGAAAATAGGGCTCTTTTTATGTTTTTTATAAAGAAGGAAAAGATTGATAATGGTCGAAAAACATAATGTTATTTCCAATAAATTACTAAAATGATAATGTTTTATTAAGAGAAACGACCCGAAGTATGAAAGAAATGCTACAGTTATTTCGAAACAAAGTGTATGCACGTTTTTTCTAGGGAATATTTTAGAGCGACTTAGTTCTATGATTGCTGGAATTATTCTTTCTATAGAGAGATAGAAAGAATAAAAAAGATAGCTGAAGACAAATTGTTTTCAGCTATCTTTTTTGTTTAATTTAGTGATGTCCAGCTAGTAGAGTAAACGCTATTATTAGGAGAAAACCACTAGTTGCCCACATTAGAAATGTAAGGAAAGAGAGCTGTTTCTTAGCTTTCCAAAGCATTTCATGAATTGTGACATATCCAAGTGAACCAATAGCACTTCCCATAATGAGGCCTTGCAGGTGACGAGCTTTTCCTTCCATCAAAATTCCAAAAACCGTACCAGTACCGAGAATAAGAGAAAGTAATAAAGTCGTTAATAAAAAGGAAATATATTTATGCTTTGTAAAAAGAAATGGAATAATTAAAGCTAATCCTTCTGGAATATGGTGCACGACGATTGCTATTAAAAAGGGAATGGCAGAGTCATTATGATTTATAAAAGCTGTACCTAACGCAAATCCACTAGGTATATTATGAATAAATATAGCGAAAGAGAGAAAAAGGAAGGTTTGCCATGCTTGTTGATCTTTTTTATGTATCATTGGATGATGACAATAGTTATCTAATAAGCTCATAACTAAAATACCGATGGCTATACCAAGTATAGGCCCAATTATTTCATAGCTTGAAAATGTTTCAGGGATAATTTCAAGTGATAATAACCCGAATAAAATACCACCACATAATGCGTATAAACGATGCATCTTTTCTTCAATGAGTTGGCGTGTTGCTACTCCAACAGCACCACCTAACAGTAATCCACCGAACGAAAAAAATGTTACAATCATTGGGATCCATAAACGTTCCATAGTATCACACTCCGATTCTATTCCCTTATTTTTAGCTTACGAAAAATTAAGTTGGATTAGTCCAAGTAATTGTGTTTGAGTATAGAGAAAAAAGTAGTGATTCGTTATAATTTATATATTAAATTTAAGTGAGAAAATGAAAAGACCTGCGGTAGTATGTCAACTGAAAAATAATATATTTTGAAGTTATCAAAGGACAAATTGCTTAAAAAAGACATCACGAAACTAGACCAGCACCGCATGTAAAATACTGGAATTGATTGAAAGGTAGCGATGACAAGTTTTATGTCACACTTTCACACACCTTTCAGGCGTAAAGAGTTGGTGATTACGTAGTAGCGCATCCACCAATCGCACAAATTTTCTTGCGGTTAGAACGAGTGCACGTTTGTGTTGATGTTTTGGTACTTCATTATACTTTTTTGCGTAATATTCTTGGTATTCCAATACATGCTTTCTTACAGAGTTGGCGGCTTCAACTAAGTAATACCGCAAGTAATGATTCCCATTACGAGATAATGAAGTATTTTCAGCGGTGAACCGGCCAGACTGGTATGTACGCCAATATAACCCGGCATATTTTGCGATTTTGGTTTCATCGTCAAATCTTTCGATTTGGCCAATTTCAGCGATAATACCAGCGGCATATATAGGCCCGATTCCAGGAATGGATTCTAATGTTTGCGTTAATCCAGCCATGATCCGCTTAATAGATTTTTCTAGTTCTTTAATTTGTCTTTGATAGGTACGAATGATTTCGATTGATGTTCCTAAAAGAATATCGATTGAGTCTTCTACCACCTTATCTAAACGGTACGACGTGCGAACAGCCTTTTGAATGGTTGATGCGACACATTTCGGGTCACCAAATCGATTTTTACTCTTTTCCTGTAGGAACTCAGCGAGTTCCTCTAAAGGCATGTCAGCTAGCTCTTCTAGACTGAATTTTTCAAGGAA
Organism: Bacillus sp. FSL K6-0268; assembly: GCF_038005425.1. Classification (NCBI taxonomy): domain Bacteria; kingdom Bacillati; phylum Bacillota; class Bacilli; order Caryophanales; family Bacillaceae; genus Bacillus; species Bacillus sp. FSL K6-0268. The sequence goes on along the minus strand of NZ_JBBOTF010000001.1, from coordinate 1,020,393 downwards.
CAATTCCATCATGGCGTTACCAAATATAGAAGAATCGACTTCTTGTGAGAACGTATTACATTTATAACTTAGGTGTTGTAGAAAATGTTGTTTCTCCTTTGTCAACATTCTAACGAGTTGATAACGAGCTCTTGTTAATTGCTGTAATGCCACGTATTGACTTTCTTTCACGATGGACATTTGATTTCGCCCAAATCGTAAATAATCAGCGATGACAAAGGCATCAATTTCGTCAGTCTTATTCATGTCTGAATAACTTTTCTTGAAGTTTGCGACTTGTTTTGGATTTAGAAGAAATACCTTTGTGCCAAATCTTTTTAAGTCTTCGTCATGATGGAGAAACATGGATGGGTGAAAACTGTAAACAGATGTAGATTCTAAGCCGATTTTTAAAGTTTCAACCTCTTGATTGGTTGTGCACTGTAATAATCGTTCTTTAAGTACCTGTGCACCTGGTAAGTCATTACTGACTGAAAAAGAATCTAGCTTTTCTCCTTCACCATTTAAAAAGCAAACTTTCATATCAAACGAACTTACATCTAGACCAACAAATAATCTCACGTAAGAGACCTCCTTTCGATTTAGAATCATTGCTTGGACGTCTCGAGATATCTCTAGTGTGTACGCCGACCAACAACCTCGTGTATAAGAGCTAGTCCTGAATCGAAAGCCGCCCTAGAGCTACTAACATCTAGGTTCGAGGATCAGGCTGCTCAGCCTGCGAGTAGGGAGCCCCGCGCGTTCACTGAGAAACACTCTTTTCGTGTGGTAAATCCACAGGGGAATACAGAATTGTCCCAAATGATCCTAAGACCATTATCTAGAAATATCTTGAGACGTCCAAGTATTTTCTTTATTACTGGACTCTTATTAGAGAGAAAAACTAAGCCTGAGATAGGGCTTAAATATTAATATACGAGGGGAATTGGTTATGCAACAAATTAAAAAAATAGGAAACTCATTTTGGTATATGACACCAGTTTCTGAAACGGATAGACCTATATTAGGAATGGTTGTTGGAAAAGAAAAAACTTTAATGATTGATGCAGGGAATTCAGAAGAACATGCACAATTATTTTTAGAAATGTTAAAAGAACAAAATGTATCGAATCCTGATTTTGTAGCACTAACGCATTGGCATTGGGATCATATTTTTGGATTATCTGTATTACGGAATGCATTAACTATTTCGCACGCTGAAACGAAAAAAGAAATGCAGGCAATAGTATCTTATGAATGGACAGATGAAGCGTTGGACGCACGCGTAAAAGAGGGTACTGAAATTGAATTTTGTGCGGATTGCATCAAGAAAGAGTTTGAAGAAAAAGCGAGAAATATTAACATTATTCCTCCAACCTTAACGTTCCAGGATCAAATGGAATTAGACCTTGGTGAAGTGACCTGCGTGTTAAAACATGTGGGCGGAGATCATGCACATGATTCTGTTGTTATGTACATAAAAGAAGAAAAGATATTGTTTTTAGGAGACTGTATATATGCAGATATTTTTTCTTCGAAGTGGAACTATACGACGAAAAGAACGTTTAAATTGATAGATGAATTAGAGAAATTTGATGCTGAGACATATATTCTTTCTCATGGGGAAGCGATAAATCGAGAGGAGTTTTTACAAGAGATTCGTATGTTAAAAACAGTAGGAACTTATACAGAAATTCATAAAGGCGATGAAGAGAAGATAAAGGCAGTGTATAAACAAGAACTAGATAGAGAATTAAATGAAGATGAGTTAGAAACAATAACGTATTTTGTCAATGGTTATGAAATGAATAATCAATAAGACACTACATTAATCCAATATAATTAAATTGCACAAAAAGAGTATTGAAATTTAATTCAATACTCTTTTCAATAGTTAAATATGTAGTTTCAACTAAATTCTAAATATAGGGGTTCATCGTCTGAAGTGATTTTATTCTATTTATTTTTCGTATAGATAGTGGTTCAAGTAGAAGCTTTCTTTGCTAATTCAGTAATATATTCAAAGAATACATCACGTTTTACATCATAAACGACATTTACAGGTCGTCCATTAGCAGTTTCCTCTGTACGTCCTTGGCTTGGTCCGTATGTATGAACGATACTATTAATCGTTTCAGTTTTTGCAAGGTTAGTGTTTCCGACAAGCGCGGTAGTTAGTACATCCCATAAATAGTAAGTAGAGTTCGTTGAGAAGTGAACGAGAGGGGGGACCATTGCATAGCATTGACCAAGGAAATCCATACCAATATACTTTCGTTCTTTTGCCCACTGTTCACGTATGTTTATAGTTAACGGAACTTGGTTTGTACTTTCTAGTGTCACTAAGTCGATTTTAATTTTTGCATCCCATACACGAGCCACTGCTTCAGGGTCCCAAAACGAATTCCACTCAGCTGTTCCATCATGCTCTGGTTCATGTACATTGCCTGCTGTAAGAAATGTACCACCCATCCAAACGAGACGTTCAATTTTATCTTCGATTATGGGAGCTTCATATAATGCACGAGCAAGGTCAGTTAGGGGCCCAGTAAATAATAAAGTTGTTTTTCCTTCCGTTTGTAGAAGCGTTTCTATTAAATGATGATGCGCGGGTTTTGCCACCACGGGTGTTACAACTTTTCCAGACTCATTTAAAATTGGTAGAGCATCTACATAAAATGCATGCATCCGCCAGTCTTTTGGAAACGGGTTTTGCCCGCGAGAGTTTGAAGCGGCTACTGCAATATTACCTTTGCCGAAGCGATCGATAATTTTACGACTGGCAGACATTGCGGGTTCTAAATAGCAGTCTGCTGGGATAACAGATACACCGGTAAGCTCAACGTTTTCCATTTGAAGTAATAAAAATAATGAAATTAAATCATCTACGCCGCCATCATGATTGAAGTACACTTTTTTCTTCATTGTAATCTCCATCCTATATGATTTAGTTAGAAATTAAATATGAATTGAGGAGAAGTCATCAATAATTTCCACCACTTCAATTTCTCCATTAATCAGTAGCTCAGGAAGTTCATTTCTAATATTTCCTTTCCAATACTCTCTAGCTTGTTCGATTTTTTGAGAAAAAGGAATACCATCTTCTTTTGGTAAAAGATTCCCGTCACCTTCAAAAGAACTTCCGATTACTTGTAGTTTAACAATCTGTAAAACTTCTCGATTGTAAGAATCAAATAATGCTTTCCATTTTAAAGCATCTTCATAGCTTTTTGCAGCGTATAAACAAGATAATCTGGAAGGATATTCAGGGAATTCTTGTAGTCTAACCATTTCTACAATTGTTTCTCTAGCTGCTCTAATTGTTTGATCCATATAACTCATGACTACTTTAGCATTTTCATTATTTATATGTAATTCGTTATTTTTATAGTGTTTATTTAAAATTTGTATGCCATCTTCACCATTAGCATTTAATTGTTCTCTTTCAAAAAAGAAGTGATATAGAGTATTGTGTTGATTTTTGTTAAAAGGAATGATTTGTCCGATATGCATTTTTTTCTTTGTTACGATATGATATACGAAAAATCCTTGTTCATTCATGGTTATCCTCCTAGTAATAATGTAATGCAATGTTAAATTTAGTAATTCAACATTGAAATATATAAAACCTTTATAAGTAAAAGTGAGAATTTGAGTTGAAAGTAAAGAAAATACATGAAAACGTTTTAAATTTGTTCACAAAATGTTCACTTACGAAGGGGGTTTCAATATCGATATAATGACAAAGACTCAAAGAGAAAGGATGATGAATTTTGCCAACAACAAGAAAAGAAAACCTCCAATTTGGTATGATGATGTGCCTTGGGATGGTTATCGTAATGACGTTTTACAATTTACTAATGAATGAAACAGGAGGACCAATTTATATTAAAGAGATTGCATTAGAACTATTAATTGGCTTTATTATTGCGCTATTAATTGAAATATGTATCGTTGGACCTTGTGCGAAAAAAATTGTATTCATGTTGCCATTTGATAAATCTAAGAAAATAAATATTATCGTTGCGATGGCGACAACTATGGTAATCGGAATGGTGTTCTTTATGTCATTTTTCGGTATGGCTATGATGCATTTACATGGTGGACTACAAGGAGCTTCATTTGTTTCAATTTATTTTTCGATTTTTATTAAAAATTTCATAATGGCATATCCATTACAATTAATTATTATGGGACCGCTTGTACGTTTCTTATTTGCAAAGTTTGTTATGAAAAAGAAATCTTTTAATGTAGCGTAATTCAAATTTATAAAATTTTATATATAAATAATAAAGATAAACACATCTCGCATTTTTGAGGTGTGTTTTTTGTTCATTCCAAGTTATTTTCATAGTGATGTGACATTTGTCCTTTTGCCATTATAGGATTATAGCTTTTAATTAAGTCAGAAATAAAAGATGAGGAGATGATTTTTTGAAAGGTATTATATTTGCTGTTTTTGCGGGGATATTTATAACACTTCAAGGAACCTTTAATGCGAAACTTAGTTCACATATCGGTATATGGTCGACGAGTATTATAACCCATTTAATTGGATTCCTTATTGCAACAACTGTATTTTTGTTAAAGAAAGAAGAGAAAGTAACAGATTTAAAGAGTGTGAAAAAAGTATATTTAGCAGCGGGTGCATTTGGTGGATTCATTATTTGTGCAGAAACGATGGCGATATATTCACTAGGAGTTACATTGACAGCTGGCACACTAATGGTTGCTCAATTGTTAACGGCAACAGTTATTGAAATGAAAGGACTGTTTCATATAAAAAAGATACAGATGGAGAGATATCATATTGTGGGAACAATAGTAATGATTATAGGTATTGTTGTATTTAATATGTAAATGAAAGGAGAAATGAATATGGAGGATAAATCAGGTTTAATTACGCATTATTTGAGAACCAATAAAACGCTCGAGATTTTTTCAGAAATAGATACAGTTTATTTTCAATTAAATTACTTTGAAAAAGGCGAGCTTATTTGCAATATAGATGACGAAATGGATCGTTTATATTTTGTTGTTAAAGGTAAAGTAAAAGTTTACACGATTACATCAGAAGGAAAGAAACTAATCCTTCGCTTTATCAATCCATTGGCCATTGTTGGTGATATTGAATTAATTCAAAATAGCAAAGCACATAATGTCGTTGAAGCTTGTTCAGATGTTATAGCTATCTCCATTTCTAATACGGTTATTAGAAACAAGTTATTACATGATCCTATATTTATGAAGTTCTTACTTGAAAACATTGCGAACACGTTAAAAATATCGACTCGTTTTACTGCTCTTAATTTACTTTATCCTGTAGAAGTACGTGTAGCTAGTTATTTACTTTCAATTTCAACAGATAGTAACGGGAATATGTACAAAGGGGATTTGGATACGACTTCGGTAACAAGTATTGCAGACTTTATAGGGGTAAGTTATAGGCACGTAATTCGGGTATTACAAAGATTTTATAATGATAAATTAATTGAAAAGAGTAATGGAGTTATTGTCATTAAAGATTTTTCTAGAATGAAGGAAGTCGCTAAAGATAATATATATGAGCAATGAAAGGGAGAGGAAGATTTTGATTGGATTTAGTTTAGCTATATTAGCAGGAATATTAATTAGCTTACAATCTGTTTTTAATGCAAAAGTAAATGAAAATGTAGGACAGTGGTTAACGACTACATGTGTCCTTGGAATAGGTCTCATTAGTTCTATTCTATTTTATATCATTACAGAAAACAGTATTAACATTAAAGTGTATACTACAAATTATTTGTTTTATGTAAGTGGACTGTTTGGCATCGGGTTAATTATTTGTATAATGGGTGCAATAAAGAGCTTAGGTCCAGCATATACGGTGCTAATTAGTCTTATTACTCAATTGGTCGTTGCGTTATGCATTGATACATTCGGATTATTTGGAATGGAGAGCATTCCATTACAAATAAATAAATTAGTTGGTATAGGTTTATTAATTGTGGGGGTAGGAATTTTTAAAAATCTATTTTTGAATAAGAAAGCTATTAGAATAACCGAGGATGAGATTTGAAGGTTATAAGGATGTTGATAATCAGATTATAGATGTTTATGTAGTGGGAATACATTTTATATATGTCTCTGTTAGTGAAGGATATATATATATTCGATAAAAAACGTGAATTAGCTATTAGTGTAGTTGAAAAGAAGACGTCAATAAGTTAAGGTCTTCTTTATGTATTGTTCTGAAGTTATCAGAACTTAAGTATAAGGGAATGGGAAGTGGTTTAAGTTAAGAAGAATATGCCCGAAAATAAAATATTACTTAACATATATAACTAATGAATGCAATGTCTTTTTCAGTTATTAAGTTGTAAATCATTTTATGATAAAATCTTTTACATAATTTAATAAAGGGGTAGTATTCAATGGGTTATTTCTCAAATGGTTTATTAGTTTTGTTTGTGCTAATCGTATGCAGTTGTATATTTTTTGGTTGATAATATAATGAGAGTCTTATATAAAAGAAGTTATCTTAAGTGAGATAACTTCTTTTTATTTTATATTGAGAAGGAATTCTATCTTTCTTATTGAAGTTTGTTCTAGTTATTTTTACATCGATTAGATTTGTGTAAAGGGAATTTTATGAAATATAAACAAGCCAGAGAATAGGGAGTATTTACATGGAAAATAGTATACGCCACACAAGTGAACATCCTACAGATTTTAATGGATTATTATCCTTATACGAATCTTTAGGATGGAATTCTCTTAAATTAACGGTTAACGAGTTAGAACAAATGTGTAAGCAAAGTTGGTATGCAATTTATGTTTTTGATGATAAGAGGTTAGTAGGGATGGGGCGTGTCATATCAGATGGAGTCATAACAGGCATTATTTGTGGAGTTGGTGTATTGCCAAAATATCAGTCTAGTGGCATCGGAAAAGAAATAGTGAAACGATTAATCCAGCACTGTGAACAAAACAAGGTTATTCCACAACTTATGTGTGTAGAAAAATTGCAATCTTACTATGAATCTATAGGGTTTGAAGCATTCTCTATTGGGATGACAAAACATATTATAAGATAAAGGTGCTTTATCCCGCTATTTGCCGGGCAGTAAAACCCCAACGGATTAAAGTTTCACTTTATATTTTCAGTTTACTCGTACATATTTTCAAACTTCAGTATAAAGGAGAATGGCTGTATGGAGATTGCTAAAGGGATAGAAATGTTACAACTTGAATTTCAAGAATTTGTTATTCATCCAATTCTTTTATGGGATGATGAAATGGCAGTATTAATAGATACGGGTTTCCCAGGACAAATTGAAGATATACAAGTAGAGATGGAAAAGGTTGGGGTATCATTTGATAAGTTAAAAGTCGTGATTTTGACGCATCAGGATATTGATCATATAGGTAGTCTTCCGGAGTTGTTGCAGCGCTGTGGAAATAATATTAAGGTTTATGCGCACGAATTAGATAAGCCATATATTGAGGGGGATTTGCCTTTATTGAAGGAAGGAAATGTAGAGAACCGACCAAAAGGAAAAGTGAGTGATACTGTGATTGACGGGCAAGAACTTCCGTATTGCGGTGGAATACTAATTCTTCATACTCCAGGGCATACTCCGGGTCATATTAGTTTATATTTGAAACGAAGTAAAATTCTTATTGCAGGAGACTCTATGTATAGTGTGAATGGGATGTTAGGAGGAATTCACGCCCCAACAACTATAAATATTAAGGAAGCAAAGCAGTCTTTGAAGAAGTATTTAAATTTACATATTGAATCTGTAGTTTGTTACCATGGGGGATTAAGTAAGGAGAATATAAATGTTCAACTTCAAAATTTGTAAAGTTAAAATGGAGTTTTTTGTTAAGTGACGTTGAAGTATAATCTGGTTATTAGTATATAAATAAATTATAAAAGAGCATGTTTGAAAAAATTAAACATGCTCTTTTATTAAAGTAAATCAGTTTAATATGAATGACCTAACCCATTCCAATAAAAAGAAACGATTTCTTGTGCTAATTCATCTATATTTGCAAGAATAGGATTGTGATTCTCATCTTTAAAATTCCCAATTGATAATAAAGATACGAAAGCATGAGCCGCAAATTTAGCGTTTCCTTTCGGAATTTCTCCGATGTGCATCGCATTATCGAGTGCTTTTTCTAGTACTTCATACATATTATCTTCAGCATTTTTTAATTCTTTCAATTGTTTTTCAGATAACGACAGTTTTGCATCTTTCATAAAATTTTTCATATCAATATCCATCGTTGCGTGTAAGTAAACTTTAGCGAAGTCTAATAATCTTTCTTCTAACGTTTTGTTTGTAGAGAGTATTTGAGACATATTTTCGCGTATACGTACCATCATTTCGGTCATAGTAGCGGTAAATAAATCGGCTTTTGTTGAATAGTAATAGTAGACAGTTGCTTTCGTAACACCACAAACTTTTGCGACCTCATCCATAGAAACGACTTGATAATTTTGTGTAAGAAATAAGCGGGTTGCCACTTCTAAAATGGTTTCTTTTGTAGATTTTGTATTTTTATTTTGACGCGGCCTTCCGAGAGGACGTTGTTTTTGTTCCAAATACATTCGCTCCTGACATTTATGATTGAGATAATTATAACATAATTTTCAATCATTCTTGATTAATTAACCGACCAGTATATATAATTAATAATGGAGGAAAAAAGGAAGGTGGGTTTTTATGAAAAAGCACCCGTTACATATGTTAGGGAGGCTTGTAGCAGGGAAAAATACGCAATGGATCACTTTATCGGTGTGGGTTCTTATTACATTATTACTTTCATTTACGTTACCACAAGTAAACAGTACGAAAGAACCGAATCCAAAAAATTTACCTGAAACAGCTATGTCACAGCAAGCGGAAGCGCTTATGAAAAAAGAGTTTCCGAATAATACAGGGAATCCGTTGTTAGTAGTATGGTATAGAGATGGTGGATTACAGTCACAGGATTATAAACTCATACAAGACGTTTATAAAGAGTTAAAAGCTAATCCTTTAAAAGAACAATCAACGTTACCGCCATTTGATACAATTCCAGAGCAAGTATTATCAAAAAGTGCATCAAAAGATGGTACATCATTTGTTACACCGGTATTCTTTAATAAATCTGCTGGTACGGATATATTAAAAGGAAATCTGGAAAAGCTTGAAAAAAAAGTGAATAGTAAGGTGGATGAAGATCCATTTAAACAAAAAATAAGTGAATCTGGTTTACATGTTCGATTATCTGGGCCTGTAGGTATTCAAACGGATGCAGTTAGTTTATTTAGTCAAGCAGATGTGAAATTGTTAGTGGCTACTGTATTATTAGTCTTGGTCCTATTAATTTTGCTTTACCGTTCGCCAATTTTAGCAATTTTACCTATACTTGTTGTTGGCTTTGCATACGGTATCATTAGTCCTACACTCGGTTTTTTAGCTGATCACGGATGGATTAAAGTAGATGCCCAAGCAATATCAATTATGACAGTATTATTGTTTGGTGCTGGAACGGACTATTGTCTATTTTTAATTTCAAGATATAGAGAGTACTTGTTAGAAGAAGAAAGTAAATATAAAGCATTACAACTTGCGATTAAAGCTTCTGGCGGTGCAATAATAATGAGTGCGTTAACTGTTGTACTTGGATTAGGAACATTACTACTTGCTCATTATGGTGCCTTTCATCGATTTGCAGTACCATTTAGTGTTGCTGTATTTATAATGGGAATCGCGGCTTTAACCATTTTACCAGCACTATTATTAATTTTCGGTAGGATTGCATTTTTCCCGTTTATACCGAGAACAACTTCAATGAATGAGGAGTTTGCAAGAAAGAAAAAGAGGGCTGTAAAAGTTGAAAAATCAAAAGGCTCCTTTAGTAAAAAACTTGGAGATGTAGTAGTACGAAGACCGTGGACAATAATTATGCTAACTGTGTTTGTATTAGGTGGATTGGCTTCGTTCGTACCACGTATTCAATACACATATGACTTATTAGAATCGTTTCCAAAGGATATGCCTTCTCGTGAAGGGTTTACGTTAATTAGTGATCATTTCTCAGCTGGTGAACTAGCACCAGTAAAAGTGGTTGTTGATACGAAAGGAAAAGAGCTTCCTATTAAACAAGAACTAGAGAAATTTTCTTTCGTAAATACAGTGAAAGAGCCAAAAGAGGGAAAAGAAAATAAGCAAATACAAATGTATGAAGTTTCTTTAGCGGAAAATCCATACTCAATTGAAGCGTTAGATCAAATTCCTAAATTGAAAAGTAATGTAGAAAAAGTATTAAAAGATGCTGGGATTCGTAATACTGAAGATCAATTGTGGATTGGTGGAGAAACAGCTTCATTATATGATACAAAGCAAATTACTGAACGTGATGAATCAGTAATTATTCCAGTAATGATTAGCATTATCGCTTTACTATTACTTGTCTACTTACGATCGGTTGTTGCGATGATTTATTTAATTGTAACTGTCGTTTTATCATTCTTCTCAGCGTTAGGAGCAGGATGGATATTGCTTCATTACGGTATGGGAGCGCCGGCCATTCAAGGTGCGATACCGTTGTACGCATTCGTATTTTTAGTTGCTTTAGGTGAAGATTATAATATCTTTATGGTTTCAGAAATATGGAAAAACAGAAAGACACAAAATCACATGGATGCAGTAAAAAATGGTGTAATACAAACAGGTAGTGTTATTACATCGGCAGGTTTAATTTTAGCAGGAACTTTTGCAGTGTTAGGTACACTTCCAATTCAAGTATTAGTTCAATTTGGTATTGTAACTGCAATTGGCGTATTACTAGATACGTTTATCGTAAGACCGTTACTTGTACCCGCAATTACAGTTGTGTTAGGCCGATTTGCTTTTTGGCCAGGTAAACTTTCAAGAAAGAGTGAAGAAATACAAAAGGTGGATGCATAGTTAAAAAAGCCAAGGATATTTTCCTTGGCTTTTTCAATGTAGTTAATTAATTTTTTGAAGTCAAATCATCAGCTGAAGCGTGATCAGCATCTTCAATTGTTGTTTCGGGCATTCCGTATAAGCCGTTCATTGCTTGTTCTTCGATAGTAAGGTTTGCAGTATTATTATTTTGAATAGATGTAGTGTTTTCAGTAACATTTTCTTTTTTATTCATATTTTTGTTATTCATGTATGTATCCTCCAAATTTCATTTGATTTATCTATAGTATGTGGATGGATTTCCAGAAATATGTGAATTGATTCTTACATATGTTATATAATTAAATAAATAATTAGGGTGAAATGTACACTGTTAGGAGTGAACAATTATGGTGAAAGCAAGGGAATTAGCCTTCTAAAATAAAAAGAAAATTTTAGGAGGCTATTAGAATGAAGTTCCATGTAATTGATAGAGAAGATTGGAATAGAGAGCAGTATTTTGAGCATTATTTAAAGTTGAAATGTACATTTAGTATGACTGTGAATGTTGATATCACGATGTTATTAGAGGAAGTATATCAAAAGGGAATAAAATTTTATCCCGTTTTTATATATTTAATTTCTAGAGTAGTAAATAATCATAAAAAATTTCGAACATGTTTTAACGATGAAGGAGTTTTAGGCTATTGGGAGGAAATGATACCGAATTATACAATCTTTCATAAAGATGATAAGTCTTTTTCAAGTATATGGACGGATTATTCAAGTGATTTCCGCACTTTCTATAAAAATTATGAAGACGATATGAGATGCTATGCTAATGTTCATGGTCTTTTCACGAAAGAAAATATTCCGCCTAATGTATTTCCGATTTCTAGCATACCTTGGACTAGTTTTACTGGATTTAATCTTAATATTAATAATGATGAAAAATTTCTATTGCCAATTATAACTTGTGGGAAATATTTTAACGAAGGAAATAAGGTTATGCTACCAGTTTCATTGCAAGTACATCATTCGGTTTGTGATGGATATGATGCGAGTCAATTTATAGAAGATTTACAGCAGTTAAGTAATACTTGCAACGAGTGGCTTAAGTAATATCTAATTTTTAATTATATAAAGTGAAACTTTAATCAGTGGGGGGGTCAGCCCTCACCAATCGGGCGTTCACGGGCAGCAGGGCCCCACCTAACTTCTTTGCTTTTGCTGAATTTTGAGGTGGGGGTCTTACTGTCCGGCAAATAGCGGGATAAAATTGAAAATGAATAAAAGAAGAGAACATGTTGATATTACATGGTCTCTTCTTTTATTCATTAATACTAAGTAATTGTGGAAAATATAGGGTGATTTGTAGTTTAATAGTAAAGAGAGTGATTAGTATTAATTTTCTTTGTTTTTAAAAATTTAAGGATATAAATGTTTTAATAGGGGGGAATAAAGTGAAATTCTTAAGCATTGAAAAAGATGAAATCTTAATTGGGAATATGGCAAAATTGTATTGTAAAGTATTTGAGAAAACAAATTTCAATGAAATGATCGAGCGAATGAATAGGCATATAGAATATACAGGTTTTAAAGGTATAGTAGCAATAAATGATGAAAATGAAGTAGTTGGCTTTACTTATGGTTATCGCTCAATGGAGGGACAGTACTATAATCAATTAATGAGAGAAGCGTTACATCTAGAGCAAGTAGACGAATGGTTACAAGATTGTTTTGAATTTGTAGAGTTAGCAGTTCACCCACAATACCAAAATGAAGGTCTTGGAACGAAATTACATAATAAATTACTAGAAGGGCTTTCAAATAGAACAAGTGTTTTAACAACACAAATAAACAATGAAAAAGCACGTTCGTTATATGAAAGATTAGATTGGGTAAATGTATTAGAGCCATTTCATCCAAGTAAAAATGATGTTCCATATATAATAATGGGAAAAGCATTAAAAATAAAAATGAATTGATAATTATGGAATTCACAATAGTTGTTGGTTTGTAATAATGAAAGGGAAAACAACAATGCTATCTATAGAAAAAGCTACAATTTTAGATGCTGAGAAATTAACAGAAATAATGAAAAGAACATTTGATGCAGAAGCAAAACAATGGCTATACGGCCAAGATAATGTCATTGATTATAACATTCAACCGCCAGGATATTCTTCAGTTGAAATGATGGAATATTCCATTGAAGAATTGGATTCTTTCAAAGTTGTCATGGATAAAGAAATAATCGGAGGGATAATAGTTACGATTTCTGGTAAGTCGTACGGTCGAATTGATCGTATTTTTGTAGATCCTGTTTATCAAGGAAAAGGAATTGGATCACATGTTATGAAATTAATAGAAAAGGAATATCCGAACATAAAGATTTGGGATCTCGAAACATCTAGTAGACAAATTAACAATCATCACTTTTATAAAAAGATAGGTTACCAAATGATTTTTGAATCGGAAGATGAGTATTGTTACGTGAAAAGAATAAAAACAAGCTCAAACAAAGAGAGTGTAGTTACAAATAAAGATATGAAAAATAGTCAATACGAAAACTGTAATTTAGCAAATACAGAGTATTATCAAGTGAATTTAAAAAACAGTTCATTTGTTGGTAGCAATATAATGAATACGAATATGAGTAATTGTAATGTAAGTCAATCAAAGTTTAGAAATATAAATTTTAGAAGGTCATCATATGCAGATTTAAATCTTTCTGGCAGTAAATTTAATTTGGTGACTTTAGGTGGAGTGCAATTTAAAAATACAAGTCTCGGAGATGAGAAGGAACCTATTGTATTCGATAAATGTGATTTGGAAGGTAGCACCATAAGTAATAGTAATCTGAAAAATATTGAAATAGAAAATTGTGATATAGTCGGCATGAAACTAAATGGTATTCTGATTGAAAATTTGCTTAATTTATATAACAAGGTGAAAAGTTAACCATATCCATATAGTTGTTAATCTTTTAGGAAAATAAGTATTATATCGAAATAATTATGTGAAAATGACATAAAGAAATACGAGTGAGAAGGTCATTCATACACGTTTCTAGAATACACACAAACAAATATATTGTTATTTATATGGAGGAGAGAAAGATGGGGATCAACGTTAGAGCAGTAGAAATACAAGATGCTAGAGCAATTCATCGTATATGTATACAAGATGAAGTTTTACCGTATATGGTTTTCTTACCTAGCATGCGTGTAGACGCTATGGAAAATAGAATTCGAAATTTAGCACCAAATCAATTTGAATTTGTTGCAGAATATGATGGAGAAATTGTTGGGTTTGTAGGTTTAACACAAAGTCCGGGACGAAGATCTCATTCAGGCGATTTATTCATTGGGGTCGATAGTGAATATCATAATAAAGGAATTGGGAAAGTACTTCTTACGAAGATGCTTGATCTGGCTGATAATTGGTTAATGTTAGAGAGAGTGGAACTAGGTGTGTTAGAAACGAATCCAAAAGCAAAAGCTTTATATGAAAAATTTGGATTTGTAGAAGAGGGAGTAAAGATAGGGAATTTGAAAGCTCAAGGAAAGTTTATTAATGAAATTATGATGAGTCGTTTTAGACCGGATGGTTTAATTGTACATAATTAATAGTTAAAAGCATGACAGTATACTGTCATGCTTTTTTATTAGAATTTGGCTGTAATAAAAATAATACTAAACCAATAAAAATAACGGTAATTCCTAGTCCTTGTTGTAAAGAAATGGTCTCATGTAATATAAAGTACGCTAGTATACAAGTTCCAATTGTTTCTCCTAAAATGCTCATGGAAATTAAAGTAGCACTCATCCATTTTAATAACCAATTAAAAATGGTTTGTCCTAAAATTGTAGCAATGAAAGCTAATCCAATAAAGCACAACCAAGTTTGTGTAGAATAATGGATGAAAGATTCTTGTTGCGTGAAAGCAAATATGCCAAGAAAGCCAGCACTACTTCCATAACTAATTACCGAATATGGTATAAGTGCCAAATCTTTACGAACGTGTTGGCTAATGAAAAAATAAGCAGTAATGATACCGGCAGCGATAAATGCTAAAATATCTCCATATAAAGCTGCTCCACTAATTTGGAAATCTTGCCAGCCAATAACGATACTACCTGAAATAGCGATGAGGCAACCAATAACCGCTCCTTTCGTAAATCTCTCCTTAAATAAAAAATAAACACCAATCATTGAGAACAAAGGTTGTAGCGTTACGATAACTGTAGAGCTTGCTACAGAAGTATATTGTAATGATTCAAACCAAAGTACATAATGTGCAGCTAAAAATAGCCCAGATATGGATCCGAATCCCCATTGTTTTTTCGTTAAAGTTTTTAGCTCATCTCGACTATTTTTATTAAATAGTAATAACGGTAACAGAATCAGTGTGGCAAAGAATAATCGGTAAAAAGCAATGATTGTAGCAGGAGCATCTGCCAATTTTACAAAAATTGCAGAAGTTGATAAGGCGAATACACCAAAAAATAAGATGCAATATGAAAGAATAGGTGATTTCAAAGTTTGTCCCTCCGATAGAATGTTTATTATAATAAACTTAATACGATATAATGTACAAAAGTAAGTATATAAGTCCCAGAGATGATAGGGAAGGATTATTTGCCTTTGTTTAGTATGTCAGCACAAAGACAAAGAAACATGCATTATGATGGACGAAAGGAATTTTTACTATGATACATGATAGGCTTGGACAAACGGTATTAAGTTACCGTAAGAAAAATAACATGACAATTCGTGAATTCGCTGATTATGCAGGGATTAGTACATCGTTAATTAGCCAAATTGAAAGAGGGCATGCTAATCCTTCTTTAAATGTTTTGGAATTAATTGCAAAAGCATTAAATGTACCGCTGTTTACACTTTTTATTAACGAAATTGATACAGATTCGCTCATTTCTAAGAAAAAAGATCGAAAAAAAGTATATCGGGAAAACAATAATCACATTGTATATGATGTATTAACACCTGATTTTATGAAAGCACGTATTGAAATGCTAATGATGGATTTAAATAAACAAGCAAACACAACAGAAAGCCATTATTCCCATGAAGATAAGGAAGAGATTGCTGTTGTTATGAAAGGGGAAGTGTATGTGGAATTGGAGGGAAAAGAATATTTTTTAGAAGAAGGCGATGTTGTACGTATTCCACCGAATGTGAAGCATCGATTTTTGAATAAAAGTGATGAATCGAATCACATTTTATTTGTACTGACACCATCTTTAGGGTGAAAATATAGTGATTTTTATCCCGCATTAACGGGCAGTAAGACCTCCCTCAAAATTCAGCGAAAGTAAAGAAGTTAGGTGGGGGATTAACTGCCCATAAATGCCCGATTGGTAAGGGCTGATTAAAGTTTCACTTTATTAGGGGAGATAGAAAATGGAAAACAAAAGTATTTTAAAAGGCGGCCTTTCAATTATTTCTCAATGCAAAAAAGAAACAAATGATATTTGGCATGCGCATTTTGGAGCAGCTGCAATTGCTAGTTATTTTTTTATGAAAGATAATAATATTGATGAAGAAACAGCTCGTAATATGTATTCGCAAACAAGGATGATGCTGAACAAGAAAAAAATTGGTGAGATGATTGATGATAAAAAAGAAATAGATTTTCAAATTGCGGAGAATATGATTATAAAATCTTTAGAACAAACGATTGATGAACTTCATTGGGTGGGGCATAACGTCATTTATGCGTCATTAAGTTTATTGGCTATGAAAGAGCTACAAAAATGGGGCGATAATCAAGCAATTGAAGGGATTACTACTCTTATTTTATCATTTCGAAAAACAATTCCAGGTAGATCGTGGATTGGTTATACGACGAAAGAAGTAAAACAATTAAGTTTTGAAGATGAGATAAAAAGTGAATTGAGTAATCCAACACAAGTATCTCAGTTCATTTTAAATGAGTTATCGAAATTTAATAGTATTTATCGAGCGGAATCGCATCATGATTTAATTGGGCATTTGCTTACTTACTCCCACGCAATTAATATAATGTACGATTTAGGGCATATAGATATATTTCAACGAGGGATACGCCCGCTTTTAAAACTAGTATACGTACTACGAGCTAGCCAAAAGCTCAAGCTGAATACGGGAATAACTTTACACTCACCTATAGATCGATTACCTTTAATTCAATCTAAACGTGCAAATATTTTACCAACTGAAAATATATTTTGGATAAAAGACTATAGTGAATTCGATTGGGATTTTGGTCATGTATTTAAATTCTCATATAGTTATTTTAATCATATAAAGAGAGCTCCAGATTATAAAGATATAACATTAGAAAAATTCCGGTATGTTATTAATTCTTAATGAACGTCAATAATCTGTAAGAGGGAGCTTAATCTAGTTTCTTTTTTGTTAGTAGTATATTATTTTTTCAAATTTGTAAGATTTTACATGCGTATTTTACTTTTACTAATTATGTAAGTAGGCTATACTGAAATACATACATTTTATTTTTGGAGAGATGTAAAACGACATGGAACTAGCGAAATTAGAAAAAGTAATTGAAATAAAAAAAGAAGAACTTTTATATTTAGTATCGGATTATGGAATTCAACATGAAAAAGTATTGGCATTGAGTCAAGAACTAGACAAATTAATCAATTACTTTATGTTTTTAAAATAAAGAGAACTATGACGTGGTTTGTATATGTTATAGTTCTTTTTTATTAGGTAATTTGAAAATATATTCAAATATATTGTCTAATTTCTTACAGAATGCGCAACTTGCTAGTCGAATATAAGGACTTTTGGTTATAATAAAAAGGAATTATTAATTGTATCGGTTAGGAGCGCAGCACATATGAAAACAGTTGTTGTTATCGGTGGAGGTATAACGGGACTTTCTACTATGTTTTATTTAGAAAAATTAAAAAAGGATTATAATATCGATTTAAATTTAATTCTTATTGAGAAAGAAGAGTATTTAGGTGGTAAAATCCATAGTGTGGAAGAAAAGGATTTCATTATGGAGTCAGGAGCGGATTCAATCGTTGCTCGTAATGAATATGTTATGCCACTTGTAAAAGATTTAAATTTAGAAGATGAAATGGTATATAATGAAACGGGTATTTCTTACATATATTCTGAAAACATGTTACATCCGATTCCTTCTGATACTATATTTGGGATACCGATGAGCGCCCAGTCTTTGTTTAGCAGTACGCTAGTCTCAACGAAAGGGAAAATCGTAGCTTTAAAAGATTTCATAACGAAAAATAAAGAGTTTACGAAAGATACATCACTTGCTCTATTTTTAGAAAGTTTCTTAGGGAAAGAGTTAGTGGAAAGACAAATTGCTCCTGTACTTTCAGGCGTATATTCTGGTAAATTGAATGAGCTTACAATGGCATCTACATTACCGTATTTACTGGATTATAAAAATAAGTATGGAAGTATTATTAAAGGTTTTGAAGAGAATAAAAAACAATTTCAATCAGCAGGAAATAAAAAATTCGTATCATTTAAAGGTGGACTATCTACGATAATTAATCGCTTAGAAGAAGTGCTTACTGAAACTGTCGTAAAAAAAGGTGCTATAACGACGGCTGTAAGTAAACAAGAAGATCGATATGAGATTTCTTTTGTAAATCATGAAACAATACAAGCTGATTATGTTGTTTTAGCAGCTCCGCATGATATAGCACAAACTTTATTACAGTCTAATGAGTTAAATGAGCAGTTTAATACATTTAAAAACTCATCTCTTATAAGTATTTACTTAGGATTTGACATACTAGATGAACAACTACCAGCTGACGGCACAGGGTTTATTGTAACGGAAAACAGTGATTTACATTGTGATGCTTGTACATGGACAAGTCGAAAGTGGAAACATACATCCGGTAAACAAAAATTATTGGTAAGAATGTTTTATAAGAGCACCAATCCGGTATATGAAACAATCAAAAATTATAGTGAAGAAGAATTAGTACGAGTAGCTTTATATGATATTGAAAAGAGTCTCGGAATTAAAGGTGAACCAGAAGTAGTCGAAGTTACAAATTGGAAAGATTTAATGCCGAAATATCATTTAGAACATAATCAAGCGGTTCAAGCATTGCAAGAAAAAATGACGAATCTTTATCCAAATATATATTTAGCTGGTGCCTCATATTATGGTGTCGGAATTGGTGCGTGTATTGGAAATGGAAAGAATATAGCCAATGAAATAATGGCTACATTAAATGAATAATACTGTAGAATAAATAAAAACTGTTCCTTCAGCAAAATGGAGGAACAGTTTTTATTTATTTTATTTGAATGGAAATTGTATTGTTTTTTACATTGTTTTCTTTTATTGTTAATGTTATTTCTCCAGACTCTTTAAATGAATACGGTGATAGTTGATAAATATCTTTTATATCATGTTTTTCTTGTAATTTATTTACCGGTATTGATACGATATTTGGCTTCCATGTTTCTTGTTTTCCTGAAGGATATTCTATAAGTATTACCGGATTTTTTAACTGTATTGTTTTCCAAGAGACGAAATATAGTTGTACTTCTGTATTTTTTTTTAATAATTCTTCGGAGAAATAACCGAATTCGCCTACATTACCGAAAACAGTATAGTTTTGATTTTTTAATTTAATAT
Source organism: Bacillus sp. FSL K6-0268 (assembly GCF_038005425.1). Lineage (NCBI taxonomy): Bacteria > Bacillati > Bacillota > Bacilli > Caryophanales > Bacillaceae > Bacillus > Bacillus sp. FSL K6-0268. The sequence goes on along the minus strand of NZ_JBBOTF010000001.1, from coordinate 1,000,842 downwards.
CTAAATAACTAGGTTGATATGTTACCGCATGATAAGTTCCATATGAAAGTGAGAGTATGGCAGCGATTAAAATACCGATTGAAAATTTCCTAAAGCTATTACCTTTAAAGCTAGTCATCATGAATGAGTTTGGTGTGAATTTTTTTGCGAATAAAAAAATAAGTAATATGAGTAAGAGGGATAAGCTGATGAATATATACATAGGAAATCTTCACCTCCACAATAAAATAAATATTAACTATATTTTACCATAAATGTATGGGGTAGGTTGGTTGTTTAGAAGGAGAAAATGAAGAAACAATTTCTTTACAGTTCTTGATAATTTAAAATTCGATTTATGGAAATTATAGCGTCATGTTTGAGGTGCAATCAGAAGGTATCTAATTCGTGTATATAGAATTAAGAGAGAATGTGCCATTAGAAATGTTTGATTTATGGAACAATAAGGACTTTACTAATTATACATATTTTTTCTGATATAATGAATGAGTAGAGAGAAAGGAGTGATCCTATGGCATTTCCTATATTAGAAACAGAACGCTTACGTTTAGTTGAAATAGAACAATCTTATTGTCAAAAAATATATGAAATCTTTTCATTGGATGAAGTGACGTGTTACTACGGTATGAATTCTTTTACGGAGTTTGGACAAGCTTCACGTATGATCGAATCTTTTTCAAAAAATTACTTTGAGAAAAAGGCAATACGATGGGGAATTGTGTTAAAAGAAACGAACGTTTTAATAGGAACAATTGGACTAAACAATTTACAATTATGGAGTAAACGATCTGAGATTGGATATGATCTGCATCCTCGCTATTGGGGAAATGGTTATGCTTCAGAAGCAGCTGGAGAAATTATTGATTATGGATTTAAAGATTTAGGTTTGTTTAGAATTGGAGCTATTACATATCCTGAAAATGTTACTTCTTGTAGAATGTTATCTAAAATTGGCTTCCAAAAGGAAGGGCTATTGCGCGGATATATTCATCAAGGAAATAAGCAACACGATGCATTATTGTATTCTATAGTGCGAACTGATGTTGAGGACATAAATTTATAATAAAAAAACCTCTTAATTAAAAGAGGTTTTTTTTATTATAAATTAACCTAATTTAGGTAATAAACGTTCTCCGCTTTTCATGCTACTTTTACATAAAGGGCATTTAGGCTCTTCTTCAAATGAAAAGTTCTTTCTCATCCATCCTAAACAATCCTCTGATTCACATTCCCAAACAGGGGTTTGTTCTGGTGGTACTTCTGCTACATCGTTCTTTCGATTGCGATACATGTAACCACTCCTTTTATGTAAAAAATTTTAGTTATATATTAAAAAGGTTGTTAACCTTGCTGGTAACAACCTTTTTATTGTTTGAATTATAGCTTTACAACGTTTTTAGCTTGAGGTCCGCGGTTACCTTCTTCAACTTCGAAGCTAACTTCTTGACCTTCGTCAAGAGACTTGAAGCCGTCGCCAGTGATAGCTGAGAAGTGAACGAATACGTCGTTACCGTCTGCAACTTCGATGAAACCGAAACCTTTTTCGCTGTTAAACCATTTTACTTTACCTGTTAATGTCATGGTAATGCCTCCTAAAAGTAGAAAAATTACAATATGATCGGCCTTATTTGAATGAAAATAAAAGTTCACATATTATCAAAAACCCATAAGGAGTACAAAATGTCCCTGATTGATACTTGATAATATGCAAAGAAAATATAGTGTTAAATTGACCTTAATTACTATCTTACAACAAATGGTGGGAAATAGCAAGTGCTGGTAATACCACTGACTAATCTGGGTGATAATAGTAAAGGCACAAAGGCATCTCTTTTATTTATATATTATTCCTAATTTGAATTTATTCCAAACAAAAATCATTTATATGAAAAAATAAGTTTAAATAAAAGGCTAAATATTATTTTAATATTACTGACGAGTACCATAATTAGGAGGATAGAATATTGCAAAATAAACAATTTAAAATAATTGAAGCAGCAAAAGAAGGAAGAAGAAAAGTTCATCCTGTTTTTGCTGTCATACTCGCGATTATATTTTTAACTTTAGGTGAATTATTTATGTTGTTTATGCTGATCTTACCGAAAGCAGAAACAACTTTTATGAAGGCGATTTATAGCGACATTGAGATGATATTAACGTTTGGCGGCGCAATATTTTTGGTGTTTTTATGGATTAGATTTGTAGAGAAAAGATCATTTTCATCCATTGGTTTTTGGAGAAATCAATGGATAAGAAAATATTTGAGAGGTGCATTAATAGGATTTGTTTTCATTTCAATACCAGTAATTTTACTCCTATTGGCAGGAGTTGTGACACTACAAATGCAACAAATTACAGTAACCGCTATGTTGGGTATTGTAGGTTCTTTAGTTGCATTTTTAATACAAGGGGCAACGGAAGAAATTATTGTACGAGGTTGGTTATTCCCGGTTCTTTCTGTTAGAAGTCGTATATGGGTTGGGATTGTTGTGACGTCTTTCTTATTTGGTTTTCTTCATTTACTTAATCCAGGTATTACAACTCTTTCAATATCGAATATAATATTAGTTGGTGTATTTGCAGCTGTTTACGTTTTAAAAGACAGTAGTCTGTGGGGGATTTGCGCATGGCATTCCATTTGGAATTGGGCACAATATAACGTCTACGGTTTTGCAGTTAGCGGGATGACCATATATTCAACGCCGCTATTTAAACCTACAACAAATGGCCCCGAATTCCTTCATGGAGGTTCGTTCGGAATTGAAGGTAGTATCATTACAACAATCATGCTCGCTATTGCTTCAATTGTTTTATGGAGAAAGTTATGGGAAGAAAAGTGAAACAACGAAGTTTTAGTTAATGAAAGGGGGAGAAACTATGGGGATAATAGCATTTGAGGGAGCAAGCGCTGTTGGTAAAAGTACCACGTGCCGTGAATTAGAAAAGAATTATGGTGCTTATATAATACCTGAAGTGAATTCTTTATTTGAAAGGCCAAAAAATGAACATAGAACATGGTATTTTGAAAAACAAGTTGAGCGCTGGAATATAGCTGTTCAGAAGTCAGAGCAATATGAATTAGTAATACTCGATGGCGATATATATCAGCCACTTAGTTATAATTGGTGTTTTCATTTTGATCTATTTAATCAGCCATTATCTGTAATAGAAAATTTTTATAAAGAAAAGATGATAAATAGGGAAATTGGTTTTCCGGATCAATATTTTTATTTATATACGAACGATGAAGAACTTAGAAAGCGGAAAGTATCTGATGAAACGAAAAGAAGGAGAAACTTTGAAAAACATTTACATATATCAAAATCGTTTCAGTGTTATTATGAAAATTTAAATTCTGTTACAGATGGGTATTGTAAATTAATTGAGGCGAAAAGTGTAAAATCGAATGAAATAGAAATTGTAAAGAATTTAAACAGTTTAAATGTTTGTGAAGAAAGACGTTTTGATGTTTCGAGGTTAGATGCTATTACGAAGTGGTTAAAAGAAAATCGTGCATAAAGTAAAAACAACGAGTGTTATTTATCGCGCTCGTTGTTTTTTGTTTCTTTATAAATATAAAGGGAAAATTTGTAGAATATTTTCAATATTTAACAGAATAATCTTTCAATTTTAAAGAAAAAGAAATACAATATGAGGAAGTATATATAAATAATATGATAGGGGATGGGATGCGATATTTTGAATGAAGGAACAGTTTTTATATAAGAAGTAATTAGGTAGTAAGAACAGAGATATTTGGGAGGAAACAAGCGCGATGAAAACACTATTTAAAATAATAGGTATTCTAGCTGGTATGGCGGTAATTGGAGTAGGTTTAACATATGGTATGCTGTATTATTTAAATAATAGTAAACCAGCTGCGAAAAAGGCATCACCAGCTGCTCCAGCAGTAGAAGTATTAGCTGATAGTAATGTAAAAGCAGAAGATGCAAAGTTTTTAGAAAATGGCAATTATTCATTGCCGAATAGTGGTTTTAATAAAAATTTTAAATGGACAGATGAGAACATACAGACAGCATTACATGAAATGGCACATCAAAAAGCGAAAGCTGATCAAAAGTGGGGCTATATTTTTATTACACAAGAGCGGATTGAAAGCTTAATTGATATTGTAAAGAGTAATGATCTTGTACAGGGAAGTACATATGTAGAAATTTTAGAACGATGGAAACAAGGAAAATATGAAAAAGTTGATGCAGATCACAATAAGATTTGGAAATTACAAAGCGGGAATTTAGGAGAAGGAAAAGGAGTAATGTCGGAAGCTGAGCAAAAAGAATTAATTAATCAAGTGTTTATGAACAAAGGTACATATTCAGGTAGTAAATTAATTGCAGGCGGGGGACAGACTAATAAATAGTATACTAATTAATGAAAAAGAGTAATTGCTTATTAGGCAATGAAGTGACCCCTAAAAGTTAGACACGGTTATTTGATTAGGCAGCTTGATAAAAGTGAGTCCGGTATTGTACCGGGCTCATTTTTAATTTTGCCTTAATCCGTTTCGTATTATAATAATCTATATATTTTTCTAATTCTATTTTAAAGTGCTCTACATTTTCAAATTCTTTTATGTAGAGGAACTCCGATTTCATAATCCCAAAGAAATTTTCTATTACTGCGTTGTCGTAACAGTTGCCTTTTCGAGACATACTCTGGACGATAGCTCTTGATTCTAGTGTACGGACGTATTGTCTCATTTGATAATGCCATCCTTGATCCGAATGCATCAGTAGCTGGTGCGTTTCAGGTAAACGTTCCAATGCTTTCTCTAACATGTCTGAAACAAGCGAATACGTCGGTCTAGAACCAATTGTATAGGTAATAATTTCACCATTATACAAATCTAATACAGGTGATACATACAGTTTTTCTCCAAACAATTTAAACTCTGTGATGTCTGTTACCCACTTTTGATTCGGTGCATCTGTATGAAAATTACGCTCTAAAATATTAGGTGCAATTCTACCGACTTTTCCTTTATAGGATTTATATTTCTTCATACGCACAACACACTTTAACCCAAGCTCTTTCATAATGCGCTGAACCTTCTTGTGGTTCACTTTCTGGCCACGATTCGTTAATTCATCACGAATGCGACGGTAACCATAACGACCTTCATTTTCCTCATAAATCGCTTTAATCTCAGCTTTCAAATCGGCATCTACATCTGGACGATTCATTTTCTTTACTAAATCATAATACGTGCTTCGAGGAATAGTAGCTAGCTCCACGAGTGCCTTCACCGAATATTTATGCCTTAATTCATAGATTACTTGCGCTTTGTCTTGTTTTGTGATTTTTCCTTGTTTTGAACTAAGGCATTTAACTTTTTTAAGTACTCATTTTCCATCTCAAGCTGTTTAATGCGTGCTTCAAGTGCTTCGACTGACCCTTCAGCTAAATGTTGTTTTAATTGTTTATTTGAATCTTTTTTCATGGATGGACGCCCCTTTTTCTTAGATTGAAGGGCATCAATTCCTTGTGTTTCGAGCTGTTTTTTCCAAACAGAAATCGTTGAAGGGGCAGGAATATTAAAGATAGCTGCCGTCTCAAATAAGGACATACCGTTTTCAATCATAAAGTTTAGTACGTCTAGTTTAAATTGTTGTGTGTAATTTGTACATCGTTTTAGAAAAGCTTCCAGACCATTCTGTTTATATTGGTTTACCCAATTCAAAATGATTGTGTCACTTATACCGAGCGATCTACCCATTTCTCGATAACTTTCATTTCCGTTCAAATAACGTAGAACGATTTGTATTTTTTCATCAGCTGTAAATTTAGCCATAGAAAAACTGCACCTCCAATTGTTAGACTGTGTCTAACAATTGGGGTGCAGTTCACAATTACTCTTTTTATATGTAAGTCTTAATATTTTAGTCTCGTTCAAGTAAGGAAAGAAACAACTGTAATACCGGGGAAATCCATCTGGATTTATGATAGATTACATGACTTTGAATAATGGTTGGAGTTTCGATAGGCTGAAAACATAGTTGTTCTTTTTGGCAACTTTCTTGTACAACGATATAAGGAAGAATTGAAATGCCTAATTCACACATAACGGATTGTTTAATGACTTCAACATTGGAAGTTTCAAATGTTTTAGCTGGAATATTTCCACTTTGACGTAAAAAACGATCTACCATTGGCCTATAGCCGCAGCTTTGTTCTGTAAAAATGAACTGGGTGTCCTGTAATAACTGGAATGGATTTGCGTGTGCAGCGGAATAAGCTGGTAAAATCCATCCAAATGTTTCATTACTAAAAGTACGCGTAATAAAATCATTATGTTCTATACTTTCTCCAATTATGAAGACAACGTCTGTTTCTCCTTCACGTAATTTTTGTAATGCTTGTTCATTTGTGTTTGTTTCAAGTACGATATTTACTTTCGGATTTTTCTGTTTGTAAGTACGTAATAATTGTGGTAATCGGTATACCGCTAATGATTCATTAGATGTAATACTTAATGTACCTTCTAAATAATCTGTATTTTGGGGGATTTCTTGCGCTTTTTCATATATTGCAAGTAATTCTAATGCATAAGGATGAAATTGATGACCTGCTTTTGTAAGTAGCACTTTTTTCCCTAACCGATCGAAAAGAGGAATATGTAAATCGTTCTCTAAAGCTTTCATATGTGCTGTAACAGTAGATTGCGCATAACCTAGCGCATGAGCAGCTTTAGAAAAATTACCATACTTCACAATGGCGCAAAATGTTTTAACATGTCTCATTTCCATAAGCGATCCCTCTTTTATTATCATGATTTGTGAATGATTATATCATGTATTTTAATTTTCCAAATGATTAAATTCCGTATAAAATAAAATTGTGGAAATATTCATTCAAGTGATATTGGAGGAGAAAAGATGATCAAAAAGGGCTATCATGTAGCTGTTGTTGGGGCTACAGGTGCGGTAGGGCAAAAAATTATTGAACTGTTAGAGAATGAAATGAAGTTTAATATAGTTGAAGTTACATTGCTTTCATCAAAACGATCCGCCGGTAAGAAAGTAAGATTCAAAGGACGAGAGATAATTATACAAGAGGCAAAAACAACTAGCTTTGAAGGTGTAGATATTGCCTTTTTTAGTGCTGGGGGAGAAGTATCTAGACAATTTGTAACTCATGCAGTTTCTAGTGGTGCGATTGTAATTGATAACACAAGTGAGTACCGAATGGCACAAGGTGTACCGCTCGTTGTTCCGGAAGTGAATGTGCATACTTTAGAGCGGCATAAAGGTATTATTGCAGTTCCAAATTGTTCAGCATTACAGATGGTAACTGCACTTCAGCCGATTCGAAAATCATTCGGTTTAGAAAGAATTATCGTTTCAACATATCAAGCTGTATCGGGTTCTGGCATTCATGCGATTCATGAATTACAAGAGCAGGCTAAGTCTATGCTTGCTGGTAAAGAAGTGAAAAGTGATATATTACCGGCGAAAAAAGATAAAAAACATTATCCAATAGCGTTTAATGTACTGCCTCAAGTAGATATATTTACAGACAATGATTTTACTTTTGAAGAAGTAAAGATGATTCAAGAAACGAAGAAAATATTAGAAGATGAAAACTTGAAAATGGCAGCTACTTGTGTACGTGTTCCAGTCGTATCAGGGCATTCAGAATCGGTTTATATAGAACTGGAAAAAGAAGCAACCGTTGCGGAAATTAAGGAAGTATTAATGGATGCACCAGGTGTTATTTTGCAGGATAACCCTAGTGAACAGCTGTATCCAATGCCATTATATGCAGAAGGGAAAATAGATACATTTGTCGGAAGAATACGTAAAGATCCTGATACGCCAAACGGATTCCACCTCTGGATTGTTTCCGATAATTTATTGAAAGGTGCGGCTTGGAATTCAGTTCAAATCGCAGAGACTTTAGTGGAAAAGGGGATACTTTAATATGGTTTGAAAAATTGGGGAATCGTTAATGATTTCCCGGTTTTTACTCATTGAAAGTTGGAGGAAGTATGCCTTTTTCTGAGGTGAATGTGAACTTTAAAAATAAAACTTATACTGACTTTTGGAGGGAAGATAAGAATAAATTGATGCCTAAAAGATAAATGGGATAAGATGGTAATATAAAGAGTGCATATACACTGGAGGGATTACCAATGCTAAAAGTTATGTTACCATTTGTTCTTATCTTTTTTCTTGTTATTGCGATGTATATTGCTTATCAAAAGAGAAAAAAATCCGAGATAAAAGGATTGAAAAGTGCGCTAACTTCTATTTGTTTCTTTTCACTCGCAATATTAAATATGTTTGCATATTGGTTTCATTTTGGCGGTGTTTTTACTTGGTTATTTTCAATTGTATTATTGCTAGTTGGTGCATATTTTACAAAATATATTCCAATATCTAAAAAGGTACATTAAAATTTATAAGAGTTTACATGCAATGTTTACTTTTTTGAAAAGAGATTATTCTACTAGATCGTTGTGAAACGATTTCATAGGACAATCTCTTTTGTTTAGTTTTGGAAAGAACGTACTGTGATTTGTAGTTGCTCAATAAATTCTCGAGTGGCAGCACACATATATTTATCTTTTCTATAAATAAGCCCTATTTCAATTATTGGAGTAGGGTTTTCTATTTTAATAGCTTGAATGTTTTTATTTTGTAAAAAGTCTATATATGGTTGTGGTAACACTGTAATTCCCATTCCTTTAGAAACCATTTGGATTAAAGATTCCATCGTACTAATTTCTAAAATTGGTCTTGGTCTAAAGTTGAATTTTTGACAATGAGATGTAATTAGTTCGGTTAAAAAGAAATTTTTAGGTAAAAGAATTAAAGGGTAGTTCTGTAGTTCAGTAATAGATACATGATTACGTTTAGCTAATCGATGACCAGTTGGCACGACCAATGTAAGGTCGCTTTTGTATAGAGGGATGGAGATAATTTCTTTATCTTGCACCGGGAGAAATGTAATGCCGATATCTAGTTCGTTTTGTAATAATTTTTCACGAATATCTCCTGTACGAAGCCCTAATACAGAAAGCTCTATATTGGGATATAAATTATTGAAATTTAAAATAGCTGGTGGTAGTAAATAATTTACGACGGTTAACAAAGCCCCTATTGTTAAGGAACCTTGCTGTAATCCGTTTAGGTCTTGAAGGGCTGAACGAGCTTGTTCGACTTCATGAAAAATGGTTTTACAATGTGATAATAAAATCTTCCCTGCTTCAGTTAAAGATATTTTTTTACCAATTCGATCGAAAAGTGGCATTCCTACTTCATGCTCTAATGCACGTATTTGTTGACTTAGTGAAGGCTGTGAAATATTTAATTTCTCAGCTGCTTTTGTGAAATGTAATTCTTTTGAAACAGCTAAAAAGTATTCAAGTTGTCGTAATTCGATTGAAATCACCTCAAGTATAATAATAGGTTATACCTATCATTATTATATAAATAATTGAATTGAACAATGATTTTAGAGGTTTTATAATCATCTTTATATAGCAGAGAGGGTTGTAAAAATTAATCGAGAGAAAATACATGTAACACCTTTAAAGGAGGAAATAGAATGGCTAATGAATATCGATTATTATCTTTAAATATAGGATTACCAAAAGAGGTTACATACGGCGGAAAAGTAATTCATACAGGCATAAATAAGAAACAAGTAAAGGAACCGGTATATTTATCCTTTGTAAAGTTTAATGGAGATGGACAGGCGGACTTAGTTCATCATGGAGGCGTAGATAAAGCAGTTTGTGTTTATACTGGTGATCACTATCCATACTGGGAACAAGAATTGAATCAAGATCTTGTATATGGGGCTTTTGGAGAAAATATAACAGTTAGTGGTATGCGCGAAGAGGATGTTTGTATTGGTGATACGTTTGAGCTAGGACAGGCAATCGTACAGGTAACACAACCAAGGCAACCTTGTTTTAAATTAGCAAAAAAATATAATATTCCAAAGTTACCACTATATTTTCAAGAAACAGGATATACAGGATTCTATTTTCGCGTATTAAAAGAAGGATGGGTATCATCAGTCGATACATTAAAAAGACTACAGTCTGATCCAAAAGGTGTTTCAGTAGCGTTTGCTAACCGTATCATGCACAAGGAAAAACAAAATATTGAAGGGATAAAAAGGATATTAGAAGTAAATGCACTTTCAAGTAGTTGGAGAAAGTCTTTTGAAAAGCGTATAAGTGGAGAAGAAATTAATACGAAGGAAAGACTTGAAGGGATAAAAGACTAAAAATATTTTATTATAAATAGTGTATTTCTATTAGTAAAAGCTAATTAGAAAGCGCTATTTTTATATAATAAACTAATTAATATCCAAAAATCTTAATATTGTTTTATTCGACTTATTTTCAAATAGTCAAAACATAAAATTAATTAGACTTTTTTTTTATGTTTTATGATAGTATATTGATTGGTAAGACCTCTATTTTTAAGAGTAGGTCATATAAGTATATCTAATTTAATGGAATTTAACATTTGGAGGTACAACATGGGGAATGTTGAAAAAATGGCAAGTCTTCTAATAGAAGAACCGAAAAGAGAGCAGTTATTTCCTTTATTTGAAGAAGTGTTTGAAATTACAACTCAAACATTGAATGATTTTTCGGATAAAGGGTATTGGGATGATACATATAAAGCTTTATCATTTTTACAAGAAGATAAAGTGATTGCAAATGTTGCGGCATTTTCACTCCCATTATTAATTAATGGAGAAAAAATAAATGCGGCGGGTATTCAATCAGTAATGACACATCCTAATTTCCGTAGACAAGGGCTAATGAAACAATTAATGGGTAAAATGATAGAAGAAATCGATAAGAAATGTGAATGTACATTATTGTTTACGGAAAACCCTGAACTATATACAGCGTTTGGATTTAAAGTTGTGCAGGAATATTTGATGACTATACCATACGATAAAAACAATAATAACGATTCACTACTTAAAAAATTAGATTACTATAATGTAGAGAATAGACAGTTAATACATGAAACTATTGATAGTGGCCAAAGACTTTCAAATAATTTTTCAACTTTAAATTTCCGTCCTTCATTTTATTTGAATATGTATGACTCGGAATGGAATGAGAAATTGTATTATTCAGAGAAACTAGATGCTTTAATCGTTTATGAAGTAGACAATGAAAAGTTGAAATTATTTGGAGTATTTGCGCCAGTACTTCCGGTTTTAGATGAAATATGTGGAGAAATCAATGAAAGGTTTACGGAAATCGAATTTTATTTTTCTCCAGATCAATTAGGGATTGAGGATGTACAGTTTACAGAATTACAGTCTAGTAAGTATTTAATGGTTCGAAGTGATAAAGAGTTAGATTTTAAAGGTTATAAATTCCCAGTATTAGCGGAGTTTTAAATGTCTATATAAATGCTTTATATATCGTATATACCAGAACGTATTGAGCAACTCACTATAATGAATGTACCTGAATACTATAAGATTAATGACAATCATGCGTTTATTGTCCGTTCGAAAGCAGAAACTGATTTTTGGCTTAAAACACATTATGGTTTTGAAGTAATGAATGGTCATGTATTTTATAATGAGATGATGACAGACTTTCAAGCTGAAGTTCAGTTACGTATGAATCCAAATTCAAAATTCGATCAAGCAGGTCTTTTTGTTATGATTTCGGAGAACTGTTGGCTAAAAACATCTTTAGAATATATCCCTGAAGGGCCATCTCACTTAGGTGCTGTCGTAACGAATAATGGATATTCTGACTGGTCAACGCAAGATTATCCAACTGAAGAAGCTAAGCAACAAATTCGTTTTCGAATTATTCGAAAACGTGGTGATTATACAATATATGTGAAAAAGAGCCATCAATGGGAACAAATAAGAATCACTCATTTAATGGAGGATATAGGGAATGAGCCTATTAAAATAGGTTTTTACACGTGTAGTCCTTCTAAAAATAAGGGATTTGAGACTGAGTTTTTAAATTTTACAATTGAAGAAATATAGATGAAAAACCGTATTCTTTTCAGTAAGAATGCGGTTTTTGTATTTACATAATATAAAGCACATTTATTGACCAGAAAGTCATTAATGCTTATCATTTAATAATGTTAAATATTAATTTACATAATATAATAGAAGTAATGAAGAAATTACAAAATATATCGCTTAAATAAGGAGGGATATGAATTATTCAGTGGTAATTTCATGGGAAAAGGAGATTATGTATGAAATCATTTCGTAAGTTATTACAGTATTTAAAACCATACATGTTCTTCGCTATTATTGGACCGCTATTTATGGTACTTGAGGTTGCGATGGACTTAATTCAACCGACTATTATGCAACATATCATTGATGTTGGGATTGCAAATCGGGATTTAAATTATGTAATAAAAATGGGGCTTCTTATGATAGGGGCAGCAGCACTCGGTTTAGTTGGAGGGCTTGGGTGTATGATGTATTCTACAAAAGCAGCTGTTAATTTCGCTACAGACATAAGAAAAGATGTGTTTGCGAAAATAGAAACATTTTCTAGTAATAATCGTGATTCATTTGGAACAGGTAAATTATTAACGATTGTGACGAATGATATCACTTCTATTCAATCGGCAATGACGATGACATTACGTGTTCTCGTTCGTGGCCCACTGTTATTTATCGGAAGTATAATTATTGTTTTTGTAACAGCGCGAGAGTTATTTCCAATATTACTTGTAGTTGTTCCAATTTTATTACTTGCAATTATTTTAATTGCAAGTAAAGCAAGTGGTACATTTAAAAAGGTGCAAGAGGCATTAGATAAAGTGAATACAAAGTTACAAGAAAATTTATCTGGTGTGCGTGTTATAAAAGCGTATGTAAGACAAAAATATGAAATCGCTCAATTTGGAAATGTAAATACAAATTTAACGAAGATAAATATTCGAGCCGTGCAACTTATTTCTTTAATGATGCCAATCATTATGCTAGTTGTAAGTGGCGGGATTGTTGCAACATTATGGATTGGTGGAGAAAAAGTATTCAGTGGAACACTTCAAGTAGGAGCGATTTTGGCATTTATTAATTACTTGAATATCATTTTAATGTCACTTATGTCGATTAGCATGGTATTTATTCAAATTGCGCGAGCTTTTCCATCTGCGGATCGTGTAAAGCAAGTGTTAAATACTGAAGTTGATATTATAAGCGAAGCGAATGCGATTGAACCTGAGAAAATCGAGGGGAATATAGAATTTAAAAATGTTAGTTATAGCTATACGAAAAATAATGAATATGTTTTAAAAGATATTTCGTTTAGCATACAAAAAGGTGAAAAAGTAGGGATTATTGGATCGACTGGAAGTGGTAAATCAACCTTAGCGAAACTGTTACCACGTCTATATGATGTGGATCAAGGTGAAATATGTATAGATGGAATAGATGTTAAAACATATGATTTGCAAAAACTCCGTGCTTCAATAGGCTTTGTACCTCAGAAGGCGTTGTTGTTCTCAGGTAGTATAGAAGAGAATTTACGTTATGGTAAAGAAGATGCAACACACGATGAGCTGGAAGTAGCAACTGCATCAGCTTGTGCGACTGAGTTTATCAATAAGCTGGAAGAATCTTATCAATATAATTTAACACAAGGTGCAACAAATCTATCAGGTGGACAAAAACAACGTGTATCAATTGCAAGAGCACTTGTGAGAAAACCACCGATTCTAATATTAGATGATTCTACATCAGCAGTTGATGCGAAATCAGAGGCTACTATTCAAACAGCTTTAAAAACAAAATATAAAGGCACAACGACTTTATTAATTGCGTCCAAAATTTCTTCCATAATGGATGCGGATAAAATACTTGTATTAGATAATGGTGAATTAGTTGGTAATGGTACACATGAACAATTGTTAGAACAAAGTGAGGTTTATCAGGAAATTTATCTTTCCCAAGGTGGTAATTTGTATAAAGAAGGTGGGGAAGAACATGCGTAATTTTCAAGGACAATTTGCTAATAAAGGTAGAAGAAACACGCCAAAGATGGGAAAAGCTAAAAATGCTCAAGGAACTGTAATGCGGATATGGAATTATATGGGCTATCAAAAAGCTGCTCTTATGTTTGTTATATTTCTAGTAGTTGTTACTACATTACTTGGATTATTAGGTCCATATTTTATGGGAGTCATTATAGATCAATATATTGTACCGAAAGATTTAAGTGGTACAGCAAGAATGTGTATGTTACTTATCGCGATTTATGGTGTAACGGTACTTTTAACATGGTTACAAACGTTTGTCATGATTAACGTTGCATTAAAAACAATTCAAAAAATACGACAAGATATTTTTGAGAAAATCCAAACGCTTTCTTTACGGTTCTTTGATGTACGTTCTCAAGGTGATTTAATGAGCCGTGTGACAAATGATATAGATAATTTGAACCAAGCTTTGACACAAAGTGTTGTACAAATTATTTCATCAGCGTTAACTTTTATAGGTGTAACGATTGCGATGTTCGCCTTAAATTGGATTTTAGCAATTGTAACTTTAATTACAGTACCTATTATGTTTTACGTTACAAAAAAACTAGTTGCATATAGTGGTAAAAACTTTGCGAAGCGTCAAAAAGATTTAGGTGAATTAAATGGATTTATTGAGGAAGCAATTACAGGTGCGGATGTTACAACGTTGTACGGAAAAGAAAAAGAAACTGTACAAAATTTCAATAAAATTAATGAACAGCTAAGAGTTTCAGCTACGAAGGCTGATACATTTTCAGCTTTTATTTTTCCAAGTATGAACTTTATTAATAACTTAGGTATGGGGCTTGTCATTGGGACTGGATCAGTTATGGTCTTAAACGGAATGACAACAGTAGGTGTTATTGCGGCTTTTATTAATTATTCTCGTCAATTCTCAAGACCGTTAAGTCAATTTGCGACTTTAATGAATACAATTCAAGCAGCAGTTGCTGGTGGAGAACGTGTTTTTGAGATTATGGATGAGGTACCAGAAATTCAAAATAAAAAAGACGCATTTGTTGTACAAAATTTACAAGGGCATGTTGTACTTGAGAATGTTTCATTTGGCTACGCAGAAAATAAAACGATTTTAAAAGAAGTAAGTCTTAAAGCGCAGCCAGGAGAGACAATTGCTTTAGTTGGTCCGACTGGATCAGGGAAAACAACAATCATTAATTTGTTAACTCGTTTTTACGATATACAGCAAGGACAAATTCATATTGATGGAAAAGATATAAAAGATTATGATATTAATTCTTTACGAAGTAAAATAGGAGTAGTTTTACAGGATACGTATTTATTTGCAGGCTCGATTATGGATAATATCCGTTATGGACGCTTAGATGCTAGTGATGAAGAAGTCATCACTGCAGCTAAGGCAGCATCTGCACATTCTTTTATTAAGCATTTTCCAAATCAATATGAAACAGAAATTGCTTCAGAAGGATCGAATTTAAGTCAAGGACAAAAACAACTTCTTGCGATTGCACGAGCAATTTTAGCAGATGCAGATATATTAATTCTCGACGAAGCGACATCTAATATTGACACAAGAACAGAATTACAAATACAAGCAGGACTAAATAATTTAATGAGAGGTCGCACAAGTTTTGTGATCGCTCATCGACTTAAAACAATTGAAAAGGCAGATCAAATCCTTGTTATAAAAGATGGAAATATTTTAGAAAGAGGGAATCATGAATCTCTCATGGAAGATAAAGGATTCTATTTTGATTTGTATACGAGTCAGTTTAAAATATAGTAAAAGCATTGATATGTTGCGGTTTCTCTTGAGAGGAGAAACCGCATTTTTTTATATTTGAAAATATTATTATTCTAATGGTCTTTCACTACATATTTTAACAGCATCCTCCTGCATTCCAGGCAAAACATGTGAATAGCGATTTAATGTTATGAACATATCTTTATGACTGAAGTGTTCTAGATGTATACCTTGTTTCAAAAGTAGCGGACCATGTGTATAACGTAAATCATAAAATCGAACTTTAAAAATTGGGATTTAAATAAAAAGAGCGCAGTATAGCGCTCTGAGACAAACTATATATTTAGAGAGAAATCAAGATAATATATGGATATTGTTTGAGAATGTTGTAGGTTTTAATTAAAAATAAAGCACACATATAAGTGTGCTTTTATGAACGCTTTAGATTTGTATGACTATATAGTCAACATACAATAAAATATGCTTGTTTAATATAAATGTGTGTCAAATCTATAAAAATATATTTTAGTGTGTATAAGGAACATTAAATGTTAGTTAGCCAAGTCTTTTGTTTTTATCCCGCTATTTGCCGGGCAGTAAGGCCCCCACCTCAAAATTCAGTGGAAGCAAAGAAGTTAGGTGAGGGCTGATTAAAGTTTCACTTTATTAACGAATTTGCGCAACTGTTAACGCTGCAGAACGAATATCTACTGTACCTATTACTTCAACGGGGACAATTTGAATTACATCACCAGGGTTTAAGTTAATTAGAATGACACCACTTGATACATCGACTTCACCAGTTCCGATAATATTAGAACGGACTGCGGTTCCGGATCCTGCAATAACATTAGTCGATGAATTTAATGTCAAGAAAAAGCGCGCTGCTTCCGGGGCTACCGGAACGTTATCAAGGCTAATTGTTAATGTATAGCTAATTTGATAAATACCAGCTATCTGAATTTTAATACCAGTTCCAGTACTAATTGTATCATTGATTACAGGGACAGTAATGTTAGGATTTGGGCCTGTACTAGGTAATAGTAGTGGTGTAAATAATGTTGCAAATTGAGGTGAAGTAGCATTGAAGGCAAAACCTAGGGCAGGTAGTGTACTAGGTGCTTGTGCTTCACAATTAAAATTAGCGAATTTACGAATTGATGAGCGCATATTTTCACTCCTTTCTTGTATTTAGATTGCGTGAGTATTAACTTCACGTTTTGGACAATCATAATACAATATATGAAAATTTATAGTAGATAGTGCACAAGCGTTACTATTACGGATAAAGCTATAAATAATATATGGAAAAAGCAGTTAGCTAAATTAGCTAACTGCTTAGTAGGTTCTCTAAGAGCAAATAGGAGAAGAATTATTGTGCCATATAAAAGGTCACTATAGATAAGTGCTCTTTTTGTGAGTGAGTATAAGTTCCTATCATTCTATCTAGTATATGCACTGTACTATATGTAGTTGCTACTAAAATTGATGTGAATTTTTAAAATTAGAGGTTTCTTTTAATGAAACCTCTAAAAAGATAAATCAAGTTACGTTATAGTAAATTCAATTGCAATAGGAGTGCCTCCATCTAGGACTGCTCCTCCTACAATAGTAGCAGCTGTAGTAGTCACACCAGTAATAGTATCACCTGTTTGAATAACACCATTAATATAAAGTGTTAAAAAGGCATAAGAAGCAGGGAATGTTGTTACAGCGCCAGTGTCATCAGTGAAGTCTGTGTTAGCAAAAGTTAAATCTGCTCCAGCAGCAGTTCCTGTTGCTGCTGTACTTACAAATCGTCTTCCAGCTATAAAAGGTTTAACGATAGGCATTTATATTCACCCCTTTTTGAGAATTAACTCAGACAAGTTTTTTGAAGGTTTTGTCCTGTATCGTATTCTATGCTGTGCTTCTACTAAGAGATACGGCTTGTATACTAGTAAATGAGTATAATTATTATGCGTTTTATAAGTTAGGTTCTTATCAGTAATTAAGTGATTAAGGTTGGATTTTGTATATGGTATGTTTAGGTTAAAAAAGAGCTCTTAATCAAATTATTATCTTAGTGTTGTAGGGAAACTGGCGGCCTCAGTGACAGATGGCAAAAATAATTTACGTGGTATTGTAATAAATTCAAGCGCAATTTGCTTTGGATAAATAAGTATTTGAGTTAAATCTAGAGCATGTATTAATAGTATCATGAAGCTTGTAAGAATTAAAAAACTACCCCAAAAGAAACTTTTTGAAGTGTTGCGGAAATCTTTTATTAAAGAAAAGAATGAAAAAAATGCGGTAACAATGAGAATTAAAAATTTATACTTATCAGCCATTGTGATCCTCCTAAAGAGCAGTAATTTATATTATACGGTATTTTTTCTCTATAATTATAAAAAGATTTTAAAATACCTATGTTGTAGACTTATTGTTTTCATTTTGCCTACAATCGTATAATACTAAAGCGAATAATGTTGAAGAACTTTATTAAGCTAGCGGCACACAACAAAATTAATATTATCTAGTGAGAAACATTCTAGTTTACTTCGTAGTCCCAATCCATAAATTGTGAAACTACGAAATAGATTATTAATAAAAACATTTTAAGATTATTATAATATTGATGTGATGTATACAGAAAAGAGGATAAAAAGCACCCAGAATGAGTTAATAGCTAGTGAATAACAATTGAAATAGCACTGAAAATCAATAAAACAGCCATAATGATGTTAAATAATTGATTATGTTTTAATAAAATTTTTTGGAACATGGAACCAAAAAGGCTCCAACTAAATGTACTCAGTAAACCAACTATACCTAGGAATAATGAGAAAAGTAGAAAAATTGAATATGAGTTGTAGTAAGGGAGTATAAAAGTAGAGACTACGGTGAGTCCAAATAATATTCCTTTTGGATTAACAAATTGAAGAAAAATACCCACTGTAAATAAGTTTTTATTATTTTTTTCATCGGGTTCTGTACTGCCTTTACTAGTGATTATTTTAAAGGCTAAATATAGCATATACGCGACACCTAAAATCTTTAAAGGCAATTCAATTATAGGTACAATATTAATTAATACAATATTAAAGAAACTACATAAAGAAGTGAGGATGAAAAAACCGAATGCTACTCCAAAGCAAAAGTTTATACTTCTCTTTAATCCGTGTTGATTTGCGTATGTCATAGCTAAGAAATTGTTAGGGCCAGGTGTGAAGCTGCTTATAAAAACAAATAACAAAAAAGAAAATATTGGCATTTAAAAACCCCCTAATTATTTTGTATGTTATAATGATCAAAAAGAACAATATAACGTGTGCTTTTTATTATACATAACGGACGTTATATTGTATACAATGTAGGAGTGTTTTTTATGGAAGAAATTCAACTTATTCTGGCAAAAAATTTAAAATCAATACGTGAAAAAGAAAAATTAAGTTTAGAAAAGGTCTCTCAATTAACAGGTGTAAGTAAAACGATGATTGGACAAATTGAAAGAGGAGATTCAAGCCCGACACTAACAACAATATGGAAAATTGCTAATGGTTTGAAAGTATCCTTTACCTCTTTAATTAATAATCCACAGCCTGATACGAAAGTGATTTTACGAAATGATGTTCAAGCATTGTCTGAAGACAATGGGAGATATAAAGTGTATCCCTCATTTCCTTTCCAAGATGATAGAAACTTCGAAATCTATACGGTTGAAATTGAAACAGAAGGGAATTTAAGTTCAGAAGCACATAAAGAGGGTACTGAGGAATTTATAACGGTATTTGAAGGGGAATTGAAAATTGATATAAATGATTGTCAATATACGTTAAATAATGGAGACTCAATTCGCTTTAAGGCGGATAGACCGCATACTTATACTAATTCAGGAAGAACATTAACTCGGTTAAGTATGACTATTTATTATCCAGCTTTATAAGCTGGCAATAATATAAAGAGTAAAA
Source organism: Bacillus sp. FSL K6-0268 (assembly GCF_038005425.1). NCBI lineage: Bacteria > Bacillati > Bacillota > Bacilli > Caryophanales > Bacillaceae > Bacillus > Bacillus sp. FSL K6-0268. Next base: position 981,151 of record NZ_JBBOTF010000001.1, on the reverse strand, counting down.
GTAAATGTGTATTGTTAAAACCATCTATAAGAGATGGTTTTATTTTTTTGAATAAAAAAAGACACTCAATTGAGTGTCAATATAGTATTGCTCTCGCGTATAGGATTGGAGATGTTTCTCAAATACATATTGAGATGGTCTGTAAAGGAGAAACAATCTTCATCTTTAATGTAACATCGACTTGGGGGAAGTGTAAATTGATAATATATATACGGAAAATTTAGTATAGATGTTTTCTACTATGGATATAGTATAATTTGTTTTTATTACTTAATCACTATAGTAACATTTACTAAGTGAGTATTTAGATTTTTTATTATAAAAAGAATGAATCATTTTTTAATCAATTCGTATAATTGTAAGAGAGGCACCTGTTGATCCGCCTCCAACTAAATTCACGACGGATAATATACCAAATAATTGTAGTGAAATTGTATTACCAGCATTTAAATTAGTAATTAAATTATTACTATAATTTGAAGTTGATAACGCGGGAGAAAAAATAGAGCCAGGAATTGGCGTAGAAGCGTTTAATAGTAGTCTTGTTCCAGCAAGTAGAGAGGTTGTCGTATTAACTTGATAGGTTAAATGATATCTTCCAGTTACAGGAATTGTAAATATATCGTTTGAGGCGTTAACTGTAAAATTACCGAGGCTTTGGTTATTAGAAAGAGGAATATTAGTGCCACCTAATATCACAGAGATGGGACCACCTAATGTATTATTAGCGAACATAGAGTTTGTTGTAACGATTAAACCAGTACTTCCGGTAGGCCCAGTACTTCCGGTAGGTCCAGTACTTCCGGTAGGCCCAGTACTTCCGGTAGGTCCAGTACTTCCGGTAGGTCCAGTACTTCCGGTAGGTCCAGTACTCCCGGTAGGCCCAGTAAGCCTGTAAGGGAAAATAATGTCAAGGGCCATTGACATTATTTCTTTTTTTCTAATTTCATTATTATCTTGAATATAAATCACCTCATCTTTTTAAATAAGAATGTTATAGATTTAGTAATTTTTAAATAGAATGATTTATTTATTATATTAATTAAAGCGGTTATAGCAACGGTAAAATGTTTAATATATGTAATAATTCTTTGGGAAGAAAAAGAGAATAGTTATAAAGTCATTCTTGAATAATAGGATCATAATGATGTGTATGAATTAAAAAACATGTGGAATGAGGTATTAAATTGAAACGCAATGACAATTTATCATTGAATAAGGGGATGATAGGGCCAGAAAATATTGGACCTACATTTCCGATTCTTCCACCAATTTATATTCCAACAGGAGAAACAGGTCCGACCGGAATAACGGGAGCAACCGGAGAAACGGGACCGACCGGAATAACGGGACCGACCGGAATAACGGGATCGACCGGAATAACGGGAGCAACCGGAATAACGGGACCGATCGGAATAACGGGAGCAACCGGAGAAACGGGACCGACCGGAATAACAGGTTCAACCGGAATAACGGGAGCAACCGGAGAAACGGGATCGACCGGAATAACGGGACCGATCGGAATAACGGGAGCAACCGGAGAAACGGGACCGATCGGAATAACGGGAGCAACCGGAGAAACGGGACCGACCGGAATAACAGGTTCAACGGGAGTAACGGGACTGACCGGAGTAACCGGGCTAACCGGAGAAACGGGACCAATCGGAATAACGGGACCGACCGGAGCAACAGGACCAACAGGACCAACAGGAGTAACCGGACCAACCGGAATAACGGGACCAACTGGAATAACAGGACCAACGGGAGTAACTGGAGCAACAGGTCCTACTGGGGGTATTGGCCCTATAACAACAACCAATTTGTTATATTACACTTTTGCAGATGGAGAGAAACTTATATATACAGATACTGACGGGATACCTCAATATGGTACAACAAATATTTTGTCTCCTAGTGAAGTTTCTTATATTAATTTGTTTGTTAACGGAATACTGCAGCCACAACCATTATATGAAGTGAGTACTGGTAAATTAACTTTATTGGATACGCAACCACCATCGCAAGGATCTTCAATTATATTACAATTTATCATTATTAATTAAAAGGACAGATCCTTAATGAAAAGGAATCTGTCCTTTTTGTTTCATATTTAAATAGTTAAAATTAAGTGAAGGTACATTCAATTTCTAGATGTTATAAATGGTTGAATGATAGGAAATTTACTTTCAATCCTTTTCATTGTGTATTGGAATAAAATATAGAATGAATTTTTCAATATATTATATGAGAGTTCTCTATGATACAAACGGCTTCATGTTTAAAAAGAGACCACAATTTTAGTAAAGAAATAATGTGAATTTATATGTAAAAAATGGCACCGTTAATTGTTGAGTATATTCAAATTAATATGTGTATTTGAACCTAAGAGATAAACGTGGAAAAATAAAATAAACTCTTAAGTTTAGGTATTTAATCTAAGCAGTCAATTATTAAAAACATATAATTAATATGTGAGTCATGAACATAATTAAATAGCGTTTGCAAGTTTAATTATATTTCATGTTTCCTATTTTAAGTCAATATATAACACATACTCTTTTACAACTTTATGATCCTTATAATAGGAAAAACTCAAATATAAAACAAGTAAGGAGGACATAAATGACAAGCAATAATTGTTTCGGTCATAACCACTGCAATAATCCGATTGTTTTCACTCCAGATTGCTGTAACAATCCACAGACAGTTCCAATTACTAGTGAGCAATTAGGTAGATTAATTACTTTACTAAACTCTTTAATAGCGGCTGTTGCAGCGTTTTTTGCAAATCCAAGTGATGCAAACAGATTAGCTTTACTCAATGTAGTGTAGTGCTATCCTAAGAGAGAAAACAAAAACTCATCTTAGCTTTGATACCTCCCACAATTACTTGTTATGTTTTAAAACACTTACAGATAGTTGGCTGTTTGAAATAAAGATGTATCCCTTATAGAGGGGATTCGTACTGTTTCGAACACATTTCAATCATTTATAACCAAGATGAATTAAAAATCTTTGTTATGTTTAAATTTTTTTAATAAAAAAGAATTTTTTATTCTCAATCTATCTCTGTTTCAATCAATTCTACATTATCAGATGCTGAATTTCCTGCAAGTTTTAATGCTTCTTGATAATACTTGTCTGAGCTTACACTTTTTGTTCTTTTATCGTAAACAGAATCCCAAGGAATACCTGTTGCTTGGGCGTGTCTTACAGGATCATATTTTTGCCCTTTTTTAAGCATCATATAAAGGATTTTAGCAATTTTCCCACACATATGACCAATTGCTGTTTTACCATTCATTTTACGCTCTACTAGACGATGATAATAGAAACTGAATACGGAGGGTTGGTTTTTCATCGCAATAATAATCATCGCCATTTGAAAGAGCACTCGACGTGCATCTCGAACACCACTAAAGGTCATTCTTGTACCCTTTACAGATGTTCCTGATTGTTTATTTTCTGCCGAGACACCAAGATATTTTTTAAACTCTTTATATGTATTAAAACGTTCAATATCACCAATGGCTCCAATAAGAGTACAAGCCCAATTATCGCTCATAAAAGGAAAAGAGAATAATAACTCTGTATAGGGATGAGGTTTAATACCTTTGCTTGCATTTCCATGGAGTAATTCTTGGATATGATTATCAATCCCTTTAATACTTTCTTCAATACGTAACGCTTCTTCAATTATCCAACTTTGTCTTCCAACTAAATGGGGGACATCAATTGTTATAGACTTTGCTGTAACTTTTGCTAGTGCCTCAGATGCCTTTGTAGCTATTCGCTTTGCTCCAGATTCAATCATTGTTTGTCGTAGTTCTTCCTGTGTAGCTAGCTTTAGATCTTTACTAGTTGGATACTTTAATACAAACTTCATCACAGAAGGTGTTCCTAGTTTCTTAAATGCTACTTTTAAGTCTGGATGCGTAACCATTAAAAGTTGCTGTACCTGATTTTTACGCCGCGTTAACTGAGTATTTAGTAACCATCTGTCGCGGGTTAACGAACGAAAAATAGATTGAGTCACAGAAGCTGGTTTAAGTAAATTAACCCCTTTCATGTAAGGGTGTAACGTTTTGTGCCACCCCATATAGGACATTACCCTTGCGTCTACCGCATCTGATTTTTCAGTAATTCCTAAATGTTTTTCTCGAAAGTCTTTTACTGCGGAATTTTCCACTAAATATACATCAAAATTTCCATTCAAAAGAACTTGTTGAAGCAAATAAGAGTAGTGACCACCTGTTGGTTCTAGTAAAACCAAGAAATCTGATCTATAAATTCCTAGTTGCTTTTCCATGTGTTCTAAGGCTTGTAAAAATTGAGTTATTCCAAGACTGTCTGCATTAAACTTCATTGTCTTTGATCGTTTCCATTCACGTCCCTTAGGATCTAAAAAGGATTGGAAAGGGATACAGCTAGCTACGTGAAAGGTAGAACCAATGTCAATTCCCACAAATAACTGATATATCATCCTTTTATTTTCTTTCTCTTTTTCCTTGGAATCTTCTATAAAACGAAAGGGTGCTACAGTTTTTTCACTCATACATAAATCCTCCTAGCGATATATAAATCTGACTGTCCAATTTTCCGTTAGAGCTTAATGCCCAATGTAGTATGTCAGGACTATAACGCCAGACTTTAAATTTCATATTAAGTAAAGAGGTCTAACCAGGAGCCAGCCCCAAATAATTAAAGAATTTCAACCGCTAATTTTATTAAATACTATATAAGTTTTCGAATTTCATTTGCATATAGTCTTTTAAATTTCTAAAAGACAAAATTCTTTATCTAGCGCTCTATTCCCTTCATAATTTACGAACTTTTTTATCTTTTTTGCTTGATTTGTTATAATGATTGTATGTGCAGTGACCTTTTAAGGTGTTTCCGACCATAACTGGATTGGGGCTAGCGTTATATTCCTAGACCTCTTATATGCAATTGGGGCACTCCGCTACTTATGGGTACAAGGCTCTGCACACCTTAAATAAAATCTTGTCTAGATTCAGAGTAAACGACTTATTTTCTTATAATAAGTTTAAAATATAGAAAAAAACTCCTTTTTGAAGGAGTTTTTTTCTATATACGCCAACGCTCCAAAACTTGTTTAAGAGTTACTGCTCGAAAGCGTACCCACATTGAGTAAAAAGATACACTGGCATTATTATTATATTTCAAATTTTATTGTATTGTCTAATAATTCCCTAACCACTATAGGCCATGCCCTCCCTCGAAAACAATTAGTCTTTAATATAAATTTCATTATCTAATAATCTTTCGCGTATAGTATGTAGCCCTTTCTTTTTAACTATTTTATTGTGAAAAGACTACGGAAATTTGTTTACTCAACTATTGAACTTACTAAATGAATTAGCACCTTCCCCAGAAGGGAATTTCTTAAAACAATTAATTCAAAGTATTATTAATTTACTACAGTCTCCTAACCCAAATCTAAGTCAATTACTTTCTTTATTACAACAATTCTACAGTGCTCTTGCACCATTTTTCTTTTCTTTAAAAATTGATCCGGCAAGTTTACAACTTTTATTAAACTTATTAACTCAATTAATTGGTGCAACTCCAGGAGGCGGCCCAACAGGTCCAGGAGGCGGAGCAACAGGAGCAACAGGAGCAACTGGTGCAACAGGAGCAACTGGTGCAACAGGAGCAACAGGAGCAACAGGTCCAACAGGAGCAGGAGCAACAGGAGCAACAGGCTTAACAGGAGCAACAGGCTTAACAGGAGCAACAGGTTTAACAGGAGCAACAGGCCCAACAGGAGCAACAGGCCCAACAGGAGCAACAGGCTTAACAGGAGCAACAGGCTAAACAGGAGCAACAGGTTTAACAGGAGCAACAGGCCCAACAGGAGCAACAGGCCCAACAGGAGCAACAGGCCCAACAGGAGCAACAGGCTTAACAGGAGCAACAGGTTTAACTGGAGCAACAGGTGCAACTGGTGGCGGAGCTATTATTCCATTTGCTTCAGGTACAACTCCATCTGCGTTAGTTAACGCGTTAATAGCTAATACAGGAACTCTTCTTGGATTTGGATTTAGTCAGCCTGGTGTAGCTTTAACTGGTGGAACAAGTATCACATTAGCATTAGGTATAGGTGATTATGCATTTGTAGCACCGCGCGCAGGAACTATTACGTCATTAGCAGGTTTCTTTAGTGCAACAGCTGCATTAGCTCCACTATCACCTGTTCAAGTGCAAATACAAATATTAACTGCACCTGCAGCAAGCAATACGTTTACAGTACAAGGCGCACCTCTATTATTAACACCAGCATTTGCCGCAATAGCGATTGGTTCTACAGCATCAGGAATCATAGCTGAAGCTATTCCAGTAGCGGCTGGGGATAAAATACTGTTATATGTTTCATTAACAGCAGCAAGTCCAATAGCTGCAGTTGCTGGATTTGTAAGTGCAGGTATTAATATCGTTTAATTTGTTACAACGTTTAGTAGGAAATTAAACAGAGGTTTGTATATAGTCCTTCCTAAATTTAGGAAGGACTATATTTTTTGGGGGAATAGGTAATAAATCAATTGAATAATCACTCTTTGTTAAGTTCGTATAAAAAGTATAATTTATCCTTTCCTATTTAAGGAATAAGTTATGTAACATAAAAAAATTCCGGTCAGCAAAAAAAGATGAATTCTTTTACAAAAGAATTCATCCATAAAATAAACTATTTATTTTTATTACAGTTACATCCTTTTTTCTTTACATAGCCTTGCTGAGTTAAGTCTCTTTGCGATTGGGAATTGGAAGATTGGGAATTGGAAGATTGAGAGGATGCTGAAGAGCTACTATTTTTATTATAAGAGTAGTTTTTTCGATAGTTATAATTACTCATAGTACTATCACCTCCAATTTAATATATAAATATTATATGTATGGACACTATCAATTGTTACTATTATTAATAGGAAGAGAACATACAATAAAAAAATCTCCTCGGTATTTTCCTAGGAGATAAATGATGATTCTTTTAAAAATTTACAAATTAATAGCCCCAGTAAAGAGGAAAGTAATAAGAATCTTGGGGATACGGATTATGTTGTTGAGGGAGGGGCTGGGTTGGGTAATTTTTCATTCCACGGTTTTGATTGCAGTTTGCCGGAGGGCCAATAACAGTAGTTGATTGAATAGGAGAAACCGCTTGTTTCCATTGTTGTTCATTGAGGCAGTAAGTATGGGCCATCATATGAGCCGGAGTTAATCTTAAAATATCAGAACCGAAAATAACTTCTGGCGCTGGGGCATTGAAAATAGCTAATAAATGAGTATTATCAGCTGTAGCAATTTCATAATGCCACCACGCTTGTGGAATGTTGGCAACTTGCCCCGGTTTTATCGGTAAGTTTAATATTTGATTCGTAAATGGATTAAGTAAAGAAACAACAGCAGACCCTGAAATACAATAAACAAGTTCAGCTGCATTTTGATGAATATGTGGTTCTACAACATTTCCTGTACTTAAATAAATATCTAATAAAGAAGTATTTTCTAAAGTGTTTAATTGTTTAATACCAAGTACATTTATATAATTTTGGGCATCTTTCCGAAAAAAATTACTTTTATTTACATCATAAGTAAAATTGGTTGAGGGGGAGGTATAGTCGATGTTGGCAGTCAATTGTATTACCCGCCTTTCTATAGGTAAGTTAGGTTACAAAATTAGGATATGTGTCTAGTCTTTGTTTTGTGCTGTTGTCGGTAGCTTAATAAATTCACTTATTCCATAAAGAATAAAGTATAAAGATTAAACTATATTCGTATTCCCATTCATACTTTGGATTGATGGAAAAAAGTAATGAAAATGTTAATTTAAAAGTACATCAATCATTTATAAGGAGTGAATGTTCATGTCATTTAGTGAAATGATTAGAAATGAAGTACTCAGCTGGGCGGGTGTTTCTGAAAAACCGCATCGATTTGGTGGTATTGAAATAAATTATGGTAAGAAAGAACTTGGCCATCTTCATGGTGATAAATTAGCTGATTTACCATTTCCGAAGTTAAAGCGAGATGAATTAGTGAAGCAAGGATTGGTAAAACCACATCACGTATTACCTGAATCAGGATGGATCAGTTATTATATAAAGAGTGAAGAGGATATTCCATTTGCAATTGAGTTATTTCGTATGCAATATGACCGAATTAAAAAGTAATGAAATAAAGTAGGGTAATAAAAATTTATTTTCATGTCACATCCCTCCTTAATCGTTCGTCTTGTATGTAGAACGATAAGGAGGGATTTTATTATGAATACATTTGATGTAGCAATTGTTGGCGGTGGGCTTGCTGGATTAACAGCATCTATATATTTAGCGAAAGCTGGAAAGAAAGTGATTGTATTAGAAAAATCCAGTCAATTCGGTGGCCGAGGGATGACTATAAATAAAAATGGAATCTGCATGAATCTTGGTGCACATGCTTTATATAGAGGCGGGGCAGCGTTTATAACTTTTAATGAGCTCGGTTTGAATCTTCCAGGTGGAATACCATCTACAAAAGCACATGGAATATGGAAAGGGGATATATTCACCATCCCAACAGATTTTCGCTCAATTTTATCAACACCACTACTTTCGTGGTCTGCAAAAGTACAATTCTCACGTCTTATGATTCGTTTAGGAAATTTAGATGTAGGAGAAGTTCCGAAAATGAGTCTAACTACATGGGCAGAAAATGAAATAAAAGATCCAATGGTTCGTAATATATTTTATGCGCTATGCCGGACAACAACATATACGTTTGCTCCTACAATACAATTAGCATCATCTGTACTAAAGCAAATACAGCTTTCTATAAAAGAAGGAGTGCTTTATGTAGATGGTGGTTGGGAGACGATAATAACAAAATTAAGAGATTTAGCGAATGATGTCGGGGTAAAATTTTTGGCTAAAAAGCATGTTTTGGAAATAGAGCATTATGAAGATAAACAAAGAATACATTGTGTTGATGATGAGGTTTTTGCAGTAGATACAGTCATCGTGACGACTCCGCCAAAAGAGGCTTGTAAAATAATAAAAGGTGCAGAAGGAACAAGTTTGCATAGATGGAATGAACAATCGGTACCGGTTACTGTTGCTGCATTAGATATTGGCTTGAGACAATTACCCAATCCTACACATCAATTTGTATTAGGATTAGATCAACCTATATTTTTCACAAATCAATCGAGAGCAGCTAAATTAAGTGAAGATGGATCAATTGCAGTGAGTCTAATTAAGTACCATAATCCTATGCGAGAGATGAATCATATTCATGAAGATAAAGAACAGTTGGAAAGTACGATGGAGTTGTTACATCCAAATTGGAAAAGAGAAGTTGTTGCACAGCAATATTTACCGAAAATAACAGTAGTACATGATTTTCCTCATATTGACCGTGTTGAAAAGCCGGGTCCTAATATACCTGAAATGCCAGGTGTTTATGTTGCAGGAGATTGGGCAGGGCATGATGAAATATTAGCTGATGCTGCGGTAGCAAGCGGGAAACGAGCAGCGTTACACATTTTAAAGCAATATGGAAGTGAGGCAGTTCATCATGGAAACGGAGCAGTTATATGAAGCGTATCAACCATTATTATTTTCGTTAGCATACAGAATCCTTGGGAGTGTTATGGATGCTGAGGATATCGTTCAGGATGTATTTATCTCGCTAAATAATATAGAAGATCCTCAATCTATAGAAAATATGAAAGCATATTTATGTAAGATGGCGACAAATCGTTCAATTGATAAATTACGATCGGCAGCGCATAAACGTAACGTGTATGTAGGGATGTGGTTACCAGAGCCACTTGTAGACGAGAGTGATGAGCCATCAAAGTCATTTATAATGAAAGAATCCCTTTCCACCGCATATTTATTACTTTTACAACAACTATCTGAGGTAGAAAGGATTGTTTTCATATTAAGAGAGGTTTTCAGTTATGAATACGAAGAAATAGCTTCAATTGTTGATAAGAGTAGTGTGAACTGCAGGAAGATCTTTCAACGTGCACGAAAAAGCATTTTGGAGAAACCGAAGCAATCAAAATTAAGCACGGAGAAAATGGCTTCTTATGTTGAAAAGTTTGTATCATCATTACAGTGTGGGGATGCGGAAGGTATGTTAGAAGTATTAAAAACAGATGCTATACTCAAAGCTGATGGTGGTGGTAAAGTTACGACTGCGATTAATCCGATTTATTCTGCGGATCGAATTATACGTTTGTTCTTTGGGATTGCACAACGATTGACAGAAGAGTACACTGTTGATTTCAAAATGGTAAATGGTATACCAGGAGTTATAGTTACAATAAATAATAAAGTAACGTATGTTCTTTCGTTTGCATTTGAGGATGAGAAAATTTCAAATATTTATATGATGGTTAATCCTGAAAAACTTATGCATTTAAATGTAAAAATATAAAAAAGCGCATTTCTTCAGAAATGCGTTTTTTATTATTTTTCTAACATTTCAAGAGGTACATCTTTTTCGCCCGCTACCTCAAATTTAATTTCCCCGTCTTCTTCATAAATACGTGTAATAATCGGTATAGTAATCATTAATTTTTTATGCTGCTTTCGTTTTCGAGCAGCATCTAAGCTAATCACGTTCATTTGTAAGCATCCTTTCTTCTGGAAATATATAAACAAAGAAAATGCGTCCGAAAAGGGCGCTTAATTGAATTTGAAATATCGATTCATTTAAATGGGGTTTATATAATTTAATAACTGCAATTTTAATATGAAATAATATGAATGGAATAATTGCACGTAGAAATTAACTTTACCAAAAAACGAAACAATATGCTATAAAAAATTATAAATCTTTGTCATATAACAGGAAAAAGGTTTTTGTTTCGCATATAATAAAAAGTAGACGGGCAGCAAGAGCTTTTTCATCATATTGCTTGGAAAGGCGATGAAAAGAATGGATACAGTAGATTCATTATTATTGCAACTTGAACAATATGGAGAAGAGCATGATCGAAATAAAAAAACAAGGGAAGAAAAATTACGGAATGTTTCTCGTGAGATGGGGCAATTTTTATCAATTTTAGTAAAAGGGTGTAATGCAAAAAATATCTTGGAAATTGGAACTTCTAATGGTTATTCTACATTGTGGTTAGCTAATGCGGTAGAAGAAACAAATGGAAATGTAACAACTGTAGAGCTTTCTTCAGAACGAGTTGGAGAGGCACTTGTCAATTTTGAAAAGGCAAATCTGTTACAAAGAATCGATATTCATAATCAAGAAGCCGGGGCATTTTTAGATTCGCAATTAGATCATTCATTTGATTTTATTTTCCTAGATTCAGAGCGCACGCAATACATGTGGTGGTTTGAGCATATAAAACGTATGTTACAACCAAAAGGTTTTCTTGTTGTTGATAATGCAACTTCTCATGCGAGTGAATTAGATGAGTTTATAAAAATGATTGAAGAAGATGATACGTTTGAAACGGTGTTATTAGCGTTTCAAAAGGGAGCATTTGTAGCTCGCAAAAATAAATAGAAGTGAGTGTAATAGAATTATCACATTGAAAACAGGTGAATGTCAAAAGATTGAGTGTAGCACGATTGAAAGAACGTAAATTATTTAGGAAATATATGAAGAATCCGCCTTCAGCATGTTGTTCTCTAGGTCTTAAGTCTGAGGAAAATTATGTTGATTACAGGTATACTTATAGTAAGAAACAGGGAATGACTGCATAAACAGGCATTTCTAAAAAAGTCGATTTCAAGCAGTCAGAATGTATATGAAATACGATATAATTGATGAAATATAGTGCATATAAATTCGCACATATAAATAAAGGAGCGATTTTGTTGACTGAACTCGAGAAAAAAGAACCTGTATCCATTGTGAAAGATAATAATGTAGAAGTAGTAGTTGATACAGTTATAAAAGATGCAGAATTAGAGGAACTAAATAAAGAAGCGGATCTTTATGTACAAAAGTTAAATAGCGAGCAAAATACAGATTTATCAAAAGTATTGTCTCAGCTAGGAGATTTAGGGGATAAAGAGCAACAAGCAGCAGGACAAACGTTATCAGCTTTAAAACGCCCTGTAACAGCGATGATGAATGGGAAAAATGAAGAAATTCCAAATACATTGTTAGAATTACGCAAAGTAGTATCAGAGCTTGATCCCAATTCACTTAAAGCAAGTGGTATGAAGAAAATAATGTTTAAAGTATTCAAGAAAAATCCACTTGAAACATACGTGCATAAATACCAATCTATAGATAAACAAATCGAGGAAATTATTAGATCCCTTCTAATTGGTCGTGATAACTTACAAGAGGATACAGTTGGTCTTGAAATGTTAAAAGAACAATCGCACGATAAAATTCATGCTCTTGATAAACAAGTATACTTAGGGAAAAAGCTTGCTGGCATGCTTGAAGCTGAGAAACAAAACCCAGAGCGTCAAAGGGATATTCCGTTAATTAACGATGCATTAGAAAAGATACTTGTACGTACACGTAATATGCAGCAAGCGAAAAGTGTATTATTACAATCTATAGCTTCTGTAGACATCATTAAGAAAAATAACGAAAAATTAACAGAGGCAATACGTAATGCGATTACGATGACGCAAAACGTTGTAACAGTTTCAGCTGCTATTCAGCTTGCATTAACGAATCAACGTAAAACAATTGATGCAGTAAATGCGACGAATGAAGCAATTGAATCGATGGTATTAAGTAATTCTCAAGCGTTAAAACAAAATACAGAAGAAACGACGAAATTGCTTGAAAACCCTGCTATTAGCATGGATAAATTACGTGAATCATTCCAAAATGTGTTCGCTGCAATTGAAGCATCTGAAAAATCTTCAGAACGTATTATTGAGTCAAGTAAGAAGTTCGTTATTGAACTAGACACATTTAATGATGAGATGAAGCAGAAACTCATTCAGCGTCCAAGGAAATAACTGATTATTAGAGGAGGTGAACAAATGAGTTTCATTCAAACAGTACTATTACTACTCGGTACATTGCTTTTAATAGCATTTACTGTCGTTGTTTTAGTCGTATACTTCGGGCGGAAACTGTATTTTTCATGGACGAAGCCATATAAAAGAGCGCAAGATTCTCTAGATAAGATATCAAACAAATCAATACCGTTTCTACAAGAATTTACACAACATCCACTGTTTTATCGCTGGATTCGCACCGAAGGAAAGAAAGAACAAAATACATTAAATACTCTATTTTGTACATCAGGTCAACGTACGAGGGAGCAAGTCTTCTCGATGTTACCGAAAGAAAAGCAGAAAAAAGTGCATGTAATGGCAAAAACTACGAAAAAGCTTACGAATGAAGATATTGATGTGGCTGCGATGAAAGTGAAAGATTTCTTAAGACAAGAAACGCAGCAAACTGTAAAACCGACAGACTTATCATTTTACAAATTGTATTTTTATGACCGTTATCCAGACGCATTAAATGCAATTCAAGCGTATAAACACTCAATAAATCCTTCATTACAAAGAACGGTTGATGATATTACAATTTCAGTATTAAATGCACTTCCGTACTATCAAGAGCAACGCATGTTTGAACAACAACATAAACTTGAAACATTCTTAATGAAAGATTTAACGGCCATGTTATCGTTGGTAGTACAATTACCACCTTCACAAAGACCAGAGAAGGAAGAAGAACTGAAGGTCTACTTGGAAAATTTCAAAAAAGAAATGGAAGTAGTAGAGCGAGATATTCGCGACTCGATTGATCACGATTTAAATGTGAAGATGAGAGCAGCGACTGAGAAGTTTAAGAATAAATAGAAGAGATCGCCTAAAAAGTTGAATGTTTCAGCTTTTAGGCGTTTTTTTTTGTGAATTTAGAGAGTGCAATCTTTTGTGAAATTATATATACAAACGTTAATAAATGGTAAAATATAGAGTGTTTTTTTATACTTTGTGTAAACAATTATTATAAAAGGGGTATGATATTGTGCTATTTGAGTTAGTTATACTATTTGTAATTCTATTTATATTTCTTGGCTACCCTATTAGTAAAGCTTGGGATAGTTTCCAATCGAAGGAGGAGAATTCCTCAAGTATACTAAAGTTCGAGCCACAGGAAATATTATCACTGGGTTTGAGTTATTTTATCTTTGGTTTAGGTATTATGTGGAATGCAAATGATGTAAGAGCAGGAATACCATTACATAAATTTGAAAAGAACGGAATGATGTCTGATCAATATGCTTCTTTAGCCCATGACCACGTTACGATAGTAGTTCTCTTAGTTATTTTAGGTGGAGTTTCGTATTGGAAATTAACAACAGGCTTAATAAAACTTTCACCAATATTTTATATTTTTTATAGTACTTTAATGATAGTAAACATTGTATATACATTCATCTATATTACCCATACAGGCTTTGCCTTTTATACGGAATTAGGAGGATTGAGATACATTCCAGTCTTTTGTATTCAAGTTGGAATGCTTGCCTTTAGTCTATTATTCTTAGCTAAATTAAGAAATACATTAGGTTATTTCATACAATCTCAGAATGAGAAAGATTATACGCAGAGCAACAGAATTATATTATTGCTGTATCGTATTTCTTTTGGATATCAAAAAATGGCTACAGTCTGGATGATAAGTTTATTTCCTGTCTTGTTAATTGTTCAATTTATTTTAATACTGTTTGGCCAAAAACCAGATAGTTTTATAAGAGTGTTTATGGAAACAAGTAGTTTTAATTATTCTAAGATTCCTGCCCCAAGTCCTCAAATTGTCTCCGGGGATGGGCATTATTTATGTACAGTTTCTGTGAAAGGCCATAAAAACATCGTTAAGCCATTACGAGCAGGAATTAGGCATGGGGAAAGAATTACAGTTAATCGACAGTTATTAATTGCGAACGCTTTTGAAAATGTAATTGAGGATCGGGTACCAAAATGTCATAAAGTTATTCGTAATTTTTATGATAAATACGGTTATCCGATTAGTAAACATATTAATACGAAATGGTCGGCTGATTTTGTTTATATTTTAATGAAGCCACTAGAATGGTTCTTCTTATTTGTACTTTACACAGTAGATAAAAACCCTGAGAATAGAATTCATATTCAATATAGTGAACTACGAAAATAAAAGTAAGAGCCCGCATTCAAAAAAATGGGGGCTCTTACTTTTATTTTGCTTGAATAGTAGATTTACTAGAAGCCACACTTTCATTATGCAATCGATCAACTGCAGTTACGACATAGGTATACGTTTCTCCGGAAATAGCGGTTTTATCTACATAAATTTCTCCAAGTTTTGTTTTTCTTACAGTAGTAAGTAAATTTTTTGGGTTTTGTATATCCACTTCATTTTTCCCATTCGCGCGGTAAATAGCGTAATAAGCAGAATCATTATCTCTATTGTCAATGATGCCAATTGCAATACCTTCATTTCTTGGAATGGCACCTTTTAAAGTCGGTTGTTTTGGTGGATTATGATCAATCCAAGGCATAGGCGGGATTAATGCAGGGTGTTTATATATGTCTTTTGAGAGTCTATCTTTAACTCCAAGTGGATTGTTATTAATATCTTTTAAGCTAAAATGCATACTACCTTTGATTTCAGGATATAGCCGGTTTAATGCAATTTGTCTTGGATATTCTTCTGGATCAGACCAAGCAGGGACGGAGTTATTATTAATTTTATAGGCCGCTTGACCAATGTATAGGTGAATCGGTTTGTTATTTGTTTCTTTAACCCACCAATCTACTAATATGTCATATGAAGCTGGGGTGAAACCTATATTCCAATATATTTGCGGTGTAATGTAGTCAATATATCCTTTTTGTATCCACTCACGTGTGTCAGCATAAAGGTCATCATAGTTTCTTTGGCCTGCGGTTGTGTTAGAGCCAGTCGGATCGTCAGCTATATTTCTCCATACGCCGAACGGACTAATGCCAAACTTTACATATGATTTTTCTTGTTTTATAGCATTATTTAAATCTTTTACAAGTTCATTTACATTGTTACGTCGCCAATCTTCTATATTTGTAAATCTACCGTTATTATATGTTTCGTACGTTTTCTGATCTGGAAATTCTTCACCGGCTACTTTATATGGATAAAAATAATCATCCATATGCAGCGCATCAATATCGTAATTTTGTACGATTTCTAAAGCACCTTCTGTTATAAATTTTTTCACTTCTGGAATACCGGGATTGTAATATAACTTTCCGCCATAAGGGACAACCCAATTGGGATGTTGCCTTGCAGGGTGATAGTTTGATAATCGATTTATATCGGTGTGATTCATCGTTATTCGGTATGGATTAATCCAAGCGTGGAATTCTATATTTCTTTTATGAGCTTCTTCAATCATAAATGCGAGCGGGTCATAACCAGGATCTTTTCCTTGTGTACCCGTAATGTATTCAGACCAAGGACCGTAATTTGAAGGATAGAAAGCATCAGCGGTTGGTTTAATTTGTACAACAACTGTATTCATACCAGTGCTTTTTACATTGTCTAATAACCTTATAAATTCTTGCTTCTGTTTTTCAATAGGTAAGCCAGTTTTTGATGGCCAATCAATATTCAGAACTGATGCGATCCATACAGCACGTAATTCATGTTTTTTGTACGTAGTATTTACTTCAGCATAAGTAGAGTGAGGGGGAATGAAAGAGAAAGGGATGAACAAGATAACGATACAACATATCATTAATAAACGTTTAACGATCATTTATACGCCTCCCTATCATATGATTATTTAAAATAATATCTGAGGCAAGGTTGACCTTGCAATAGAGAAAATTGCATATTGAAACATTAATTTAATAGGAAAAATATTTTTAATGAAATTTACTTTCATTATAACTAAATTCATTTACTACTTCATATGCTTGTTAGTAAAGTGAAACTTCCTTTCATTTGAAGGGTAATAAATTATAAGTATAGGAGGATTAATAAATGAAGGTTTTGTTCGTCTGTTCTGGAGGAATGTCCAGTGCAATTGTTGTAAACGCTTTAAAAAAAGAAGCGGAGAAAAATGGTGTGAACATGGAAGTGCATGCAATTGGAACGAATGAGGTAGAGGAAGAAGTAAAGAATGGCTGGGATGTCGTAATGGTGGCACCTCAAATAAGACACCGATTTGATTCTGTAAAAAAATTTGCAGAGGAGGAATCTATTCCGTGTGGCATCATTCCACCGCAAGCATACACGCCACTTGGAGGCCCGACTTTATTAAAAACTGTAAATGAATTAATCAGTTAGGGGGAAGCGTTATGAATAAGTTTGTCACGTTTCTTGATAAAAACTTATCTGGCCCGATGGCAAGGCTTTCTGAGCAGAGGCATCTACAAGCAATCCGTGATGGAGTTATTTCGGCGTTACCATTTATTATAGTAGGAAGCTTCTTTTTAATAGTAGCATTTCCACCACTGCCGAAAGATAGTTTCATATCGGTTTGGGCATTAAAGAATCAAACAAGTATATTGATACCATATCGTTTAACTATGTTTATTATGTCCTTATATATAGCATTTGGAATAGGATATAATTTAGCGAAAAGTTATAAATTAGATGCTTTATCAGGAGCACAGCTTGCGGTATGTTCACTACTTTTAACATTAACGCCTGAGTTAATTGATAAAAAAGGATTTATGCTTCCGATGACAAATCTCGGAGGTCATGGATTATTTGTGACGATGATTGTTTCTATTTTATCCGTAGAGATTTTAAGATTTTGTAAGAAGAAAAATGTAATGATTAAAATGCCAGAACAAGTACCGCCATCTGTGTCGCGTTCGTTTGAAGCACTTATACCTGCTGCATTCGTTATTATTATAATGAGTCTAGTAACTGTCGTTTTTAGCATTGATTTACACCATGTTGTTGATAAATTAGCAGCACCATTAGTAAAAGCTGGGGATAGTTACTTCGGTGTAATGATTCCAGTGTTTTTAATTACGTTTTTTTGGTCATTCGGAATCCATGGTGTGTCGGTTGTTGGAACTGTTGCTCGGCCATTATGGGAAGTATACCTAGGGAAAAATGGTGAAGCAGTTGCTAGTGGAGCAGATCAGTTGCCATTTATTTCACCAGAGCCGTTATATCAATGGTTTATATGGATTGGCGGTTCTGGTGCGACGTTAGGGCTTGTATTAGCTATGATTATATTTGGTCGATCGAAATATTCGAAAGCATTATCAAGAACTTGTATTGTTCCGGGTATTTTTAATATTAATGAACCAGTCATATTCGGATTACCGATTGTACTAAATCCAATTTTAATTATCCCATTTATCATTACACCACTTGTAACAGCAACTGTTGCATATTCAGCAACTGCGATGGGATTTGTAACACCAACGCATATTATGCCGCCATGGACATTACCTGCTCCAATTGGTGCATATTTAGCAACAGGTGGAGATTGGCGTGCGATTGTATTAGTTTTTATAAATATAGCAATATCGTTCCTTATTTATTTACCATTCTTTAAAATGTACGACAAAAATATGCTTGAAATTGAAAAGAATGGTGACGGGGAATCTGTTAATCCTTAATCTGCACGCTGTTATTTTGAGTGATAGACTTTTTGTCTATCACTTCTTTCACATTAAAACTAGAAAGGGGGAAATAGAATGAATATAAAATTTAGTTATAAAGGCGTATTTTTATTATTATTTGGAGTGATTTGTGCAAATTTACTTTTTGTCCCTTTATTAGGCATGCTAAATCTATCACAAATGCATAGTATATGGCTCGTTACAAGTATTGCGGCAAGCGTTTTGCTTACGGTAGTTGTTTCTTTCATTGATGGATCGTTTGCATCGAAAGCTCAGTTGTTTTTTAGATTTATATTGTTTTCGATTGGTTGTACGTTCGTTACTTACATGATTGTTTTTTAGTAAATAGGAGGTCATGCACGTTATGTATATTGCAGGGGTAATGTCTGGTACTTCATTAGATGGAATAGATGTAGCGCTCGTTCATATAGAAGGAAGTGGTGTAGATTCTAAAATCGAACTCATCCATTTTACTACTGTTCCATTTTGTAATGATATGAAAAATGAGATCCAACAAGCGTTATCAATTGAAACTTCGAATGTCCAACTTATATGTAGTTTAAATTTTAAACTTGGTTTATGCTTCGCCAATGCTGTAAAGGAAGTTTGTAAAGAGGCCAATTTTCCTTTGAGACAATTAAATTTAATAGGCTCTCACGGACAAACGATTTATCATCAGCCAAAGCAAGAAGGGAATATTATTTCTTCAACATTGCAAATTGGGGAACCAGCAGTAATAGCATATGAAACGAACACGACGGTTATCTCGAATTTCCGAACGATGGACATGGCGGCAGGGGGACAAGGTGCACCACTTGTACCATATTCAGAGATTATTTTATATCGGCATCAAACTAAAAATAGACTACTACAAAATATTGGTGGGATTGGTAATGTTACAGTGGTTCCAAGTAAACGAAGTAAAGAGAGTGTTATTGCTTTTGATACTGGACCAGGCAACATGGTAATCGATGAAGTATGTCAAAGATTATTTCAGTTGTCATATGATCAAAATGGTAAGATTGCAAAACAGGGAGTAGTTGTAGATGAAATTTTGACTTATTGTATGAACCATCCATTTTTGAACGTGAAACCACCAAAATCAACAGGTAGAGAACAGTTTGGAGAAGCGTTTGTGACTGAATTATTGAATCGATTTGAAAAGCATAGTAGAGAAAATATATTGGCAACTGTCACAATGTTTACAGCAAGTTCAATTGTTCATCATTATCAGGAATTTATTTTTCCGTATTATGAAATCGATGAAGTAATTTTAGGCGGGGGCGGAAGTTATAATCGTACACTTGTTGAAATGATACGATTTGGATTAAAGGAAGAAAAATGCAAAATATTTACTCAAGAAGATTTAGGCTATTCCTCAGCGGCGAAAGAAGCAATCGCCTTTGCGATTTTAGCAAACGAAACGTATCATCGTAATCCGAGTAATGTGCCGAGCGCAACAGGTGCAAAGCAATCTGTAGTTTTAGGGAATATAACATTCCCTCCAATTTGAAGAGAATGAGGCGAATATATGAAGTATATGATTGGAGTAGATGGCGGGGGAACGAAGACCGAGGCAATTGCATTTGATAAAGACGGTAACGAATTTGCAAGAGCTACAAGTGGATTTGGAAATATATTAATAGATTTTGAAGAAGCTCTTGTGCATATTATGGAAGTGATTGATCAATGCCAGAAAGGGTTATTAAAGGGGGATTGCGTTTGTATTTGTTTAGGATTAGCGGGTGTAAGTGGAGCAAATACAAATGAATTAACATTACGTCTAAAAAAGAAGTATGGAACACCAATTGAAGTATTCAATGACGCAATGATCGCACATGCAGCTACTTTAAAAGGGAATGACGGAATTTTAACAATTGGTGGTACAGGTGCGATTTGTCTTGGAAAGAAAGAAGAAGCGTATGAGTATAGCGGTGGATGGGGACATATTTTAGGTGATGAAGGAAGTGGATATTGGATTGCATTACAATCTTTAAAGAAAATGGCAATTCAATTTGATCAAGGAATCAGTCTTTGTCCATTGAGTTTGAATATTCAAAGGCAGTTTCAACTTTTGACACCGTCTCATATAAAAAGCTTAGTATATACTTCTTCTAAAGATAAAATTGCAGCAATCGCGCCATTAGTTATTCAGGAAGCGAGAAATGGAAATGATGATGCACATGAAATTATAATGCAAGCTGGAAAGGAATTAGCAAGGATTACAGTAAATGTTTATAACAAGTTAAACTTTAAGCACTCAACGCCAATTGCAGTAAGTGGCAGTATATTGCGTTTAGTTCCTGAAATATTTGCTGTATTTAAGAAATGCTGTGAAGAAAGTATGAAAGAAATTATATTTGTATCACAAGCAGAAATGGCAGTGAAAGGAACATATTATTTAATGAGGGATATATATTTTTAAAAATAGCGTATGAGAATTTTTGTATGATTTGTAAAAATATGATGTTAAAATGTATAAAGGGATGTATATTAAAACGTACAATATACGTAGTAATTGAATATTGTATATGTAATCCCATGTAGAAAGTGAATGATTACATGATTAATAGTATGCAGTTTTTATATTTGGTGGCTTCTTATTTAATTGGAAACATCTTGACCGCTTATATAGTAACAAAATTGAGACATAACGTTGATATTAGGGGTGAAGGAAGCGGAAATCCTGGTGCAAGAAATATGGGGCGCTTATATGGAAAAGGGTATTTCATCGCTACATTTTTAGGTGATGCAATTAAAGGAGCAATCGTTGTTACTGTTGCAAAATATCTTTTTGAAGATCCTACATTCGTAATGTTAACATTATTGGCCGTTATTATTGGACATATTTACCCAGTTTTATTTAAAGGTAAGGGCGGTAAAGGTATTTCAACATTTATTGGAGGATTAATCGCATTTGATTATTTGATAGCGCTTACCCTCATAGGCATTTTTATTGTATTTTATTTAATATTTAAAGGATTTACGAAGCCAGGACTAATTACGATTGCTTGTTTACCAATTTGTATGATTCTTTATTCTTATTCTATTGTTACGACTATTTTAAGTGGAATGATTATTGTACTTATTCTATATGTAAATCGAGAATAAAATGAATGTTTAATAAGTGGGGATAATCTCCACTTATCATTTTTTATTAAATAGATAAAGGAGATAAGGCATGGGGTTAATTTATAAAGTTGCTGATCAAGATTGGGAATTTGAAAGTATACATAAATTAAATTATAAAACTTTTGTGGAAGAGATTCCACAACATGAAGAAACGAAAGACCAGTTTCGTATAGATAGGTTTCATGAAGAAAATACATATTTAATTTGTTTAGATGAGGATAGATTAGTAGGTATGGTCGCGGTGCGGGGAAAACGACCATTCTCGTTAGATTATAAAATTTCAAATTTAGATGTTTATTTGCAAGAGCATGGAGAAAAAGTGTATGAAATTCGTTTACTTTCAGTAGAACGTGAATATAGGAATGGAAGAGCGTTGTTAGGATTAATCCGTTTTCTACATCGTTATTTGCTTCTAAACGGATATGAATTAGCACTCATTTCTGCAACAACACGTGAACTAGCTTTATATGAGCAGATGGGATTCAAAGATTTCCATACGTTAGTTGGTACAGAAGCAGCAACCTACCAGCCAATGTATGTTACCCCTGCTATGTTTGAAGAATCGAGCGTTGGGGGGATTATGACGAAAGAATATACGTTTTTACCTGGTCCAGTAGATATTGAAGAGAACGTTCGAAAGGCATTTTCTACGCGGCCTATTTCGCATCGCTCTAAGTCATTTCAAGTGATGATGGACAATGTGAAAAAACGGTTACTTTACATGACAAAAGCAAAACATGTACAGCTTATGTTAGGAACAGGGACGTTAGCAAATGATGCGATCGCTTTACAGTTCCGTTCTTTAAAAGGGAAAGGACTAGTATTAACAAATGGGGAATTTGGTAATAGATTAGTTGGACATGCAAAACGAGCACAGTTACATTTTGATACTTATAAAAAGGAAATGGGAGATCCATTTATTTATACCGAATTAGAAGAAATCATGACAACTGGAAATTATGAATGGCTTTGGTTTGTTCATCATGAAACATCTACTGGAATGTTAAACGATTTAAACGAGCTAAATACTCTTTGTAACGAGAATCAAATAAAACTATGTGTAGATTGCATAAGCTCAATTGGAGCAATACCATTAGACTTAAAGGATGTGTATTTTGCAAGTGGTGTTAGCGGTAAAGCGATTAAATCATATACAGGAATTTCTTTCGTTTTTCATAACCACATTGTAAAAATAAACGAGGCTGTGCCGGCCTATATGGACATTGGTATGTATGAAGAAAATGAAAGCATTCCATACTCACAATCATGGAATTTAATTTATGCATTGCAAGAAGCGTTGAAGAGATTTGAAGATGAAAAGGTATTTGTAAAAATTAAAGAGACATACGAATATATTGAAGAAGTTATTACTGATATGGGGTTAAAGCTTGTTTCACCTAAAGAACATGCCGCGAAAATTATATTTACAATTCAATTAAGCGAAGGTCAGTCTTCTAAAACGGTAGGTGATGCGTTAGCTTTACAAGGATATATTGTCCATTATGAATCAGCGTATTTACAAAAGAATAACTGGATCCAAATTGCATGTTTAAATCATTATAAAGAACGTGATATGAAGAGGATGTTAAATTGTTTGCAAATGTGTTTATTTCAGAGTGGGGTACATATATAAAGACTTTTTCTTTTCGTATAAAGGAGCTACGACTTACGAAAACTTAGGAATAGAACATTGGAAGAGGTGTAAGTATGATAACTAGAAAACTACCATTACATATAGACAATATTAAAAAAGCTCACAAGATTCTAGATAGAAATGCTCGTAAAACGCCATTAGTAAAATCTTTTTACTTGACTAGTAAAACGGGCGGAGAAATTCATTTGAAATTAGAAAATATGCAATTAACGGGTTCTTTTAAATTTCGTGGCGCATTTAATAAAATGTCGCGGCTCACGGATCAAGAAAAAGGTGTAATTGCATGTTCAGCAGGTAATCATGCACAAGGAGTTGCATTATCTGCTCATTTACTCGGTATTAAGAGTAAAATTGTTATGCCAATTTCTGCACCGCAGGCTAAAGTCGAAGCAACTAGAGGATATGGATCTGAAGTAATTTTACATGGTGAAACATTTGATGATGCAAAGGCAAAATGTGAAGAAATTATAAGGGAAACAGGTGAGACATACTTACATCCATATGATGATGTAGAGGTAATGGCTGGTCAAGGTACAATTGGATTAGATATTCTTGATGATATGTGGGATGTAGATACTGTCATTGTACCAATAGGTGGAGGCGGAATTATTTCTGGTATTTCTGTAGCATTAAAATCTTTTAATCCATCGATTAATATAATTGGTGTCCAAGCAGATAATGTTCATGGAATGAAGGCATCTTACGATAAAGGAGCAATCGTAGAACATTATGAGGCGCCTACTATTGCAGATGGTTGCGCTGTTAAAATACCAGGGGAATTAACATTTGAAATTGTAAAAGAATTAGTAGATGATATTGTAACTGTATCAGAAAAAGAACTGGAAGTAGCGATGAAAGATTTATTACAACGTGGGAAAGCTGTTGTAGAAGGTGCAGGTGCATTAGCAACTGCTGCACTTCTTGCAGGAAAAGTTGATAGCTATATAAAAGGAAAAAAAGTAGTAGCGGTTATATCTGGTGGGAACGTGGACTTACAGCGCATATCAAGTGTATGTGAGCACTTTTTTGTCGCTAATGAAGTGAAATAGTTTTATGAAAGAAGAGCTAAGAGAAATAATTTTAGCTCTTACTTTTTGTCTACTGTTTATTGTAAGTAGCAATAAATTTGCTGTTTAATGAATTGTTTTATTTAAGCGCCAATTTTTACACATATCTTGAATGTTACAATAATTATTTCAATATTGTCGAAACGTAAGCAGAAATTTAATATAATAGTTTTAATGTACTAATGAGCGGTGAGGAGGGCAGGTCATGAATAAAGAAGAACAGGTCATGAACGGTTTCAGGGAATTATATAATAAGCTGGTTTGGCTTAATAAAGATAAGATGGAAGAAGGTCTTAAAGGTTTTAAGTCTTCTGAAGTCCACTGCATTGAATATATTGAAAATAATGTGGATTCTAATGTGACACAACTTGCAGAGGCTTTTTATGTGACTCGCGGTGCTATAAGTAGAATGACTAAGAAGCTCATACAAAAAGGCCTTATTGAAAGCTACCAAAAGTCGGAAAATAAGAAAGAAATTTATTTTAGGCTTACCGAAGAAGGGAAAGAAATTTATAAAATCCATGAAGATCTGCACAAAGAGTTTCAAGAGCGGGATAAAGCTGTATTTGAGCAAGTAACTGAAGAAGAATTCGACAGTATAATTAGTTTCGTGGAAAAGTATAGTAGACATTTGGATGCAGAAATAAAGAAACAAGGTATACATATTAAATCCTAATACATTTTAATAATGAAATGGCAGCCTTACTCTAATGAGAATAGGCTGCTTTTTTATTATGTTGTTTTTGTTGACTAATCAACAAAATGGAGTTATCATTTTGTTGACACGACAACAAAATATTTTAAGGAGAGAAGTTAAATGTCTATATTTAGATCACAAAATGAAAGGAAAACTGAAAAAAGCATAGATAAACATGCTTTACTATTCGGACTTATTTCTGTATTTCTTTGTGGTATAGGTTTCAGTATTATCATGCCTGTAGTCCCATTCTTAGTACAGCCATATACAAGTAATCCGGAAGAACAAGCATTAGTTGTTACACTACTAACTTCCGTATATGCGGCTTGCGTGTTTTTAGCTGCCCCAGTACTCGGAGCTTTAAGCGATAAGTATGGCCGTCGTCCATTACTTTTAATATGCTTATTTGGTTCTGCAATTGGGTACTTAGTTTTTGGTATAGGAGGAGCTTTATGGGTACTATTTGCTGGACGCATAATAGAAGGAATAACAGGCGGGAGCATAAGTACTATCTTCGCATATTTTGCAGACATCATTCCAAAAGAGCAGAGAACGAAATACTTTGGATGGGTGAGTGCAGTTGTAGGTGCGGGAACTATCATTGGCCCCACTATTGGGGGATTACTTGCCAAGTTTGGTGATACTGTACCTATGTATTTTGGAGCAATCATAACGTTAATAAATGTTGTATATGGGATCAAATATATGCCTGAGAGTCTTGACAAAAATAATAGGTTAAAAGAGATTACTTTTGTAAGGTTGAATCCTTTTGCACAGCTAGCAAACATACTTTCCATGAAAAATTTAAAATGGTTACTTGTCTCAGCGTTTTTACTTTGGATACCTAACGGATCTTTACAAGCAATTTTCACGCAATTTACAATGGATACTTTCAGTTGGAAACCTGCACTAATCGGACTTATGTTTTCAATTTTGGGCTTTCAAGACATTGTTTCACAAAGTTTTATAATGCCAAAGCTTTTGATCCAGCTTAGTGATAAACAAATAGCAATTCTTGGGATGGTTTCGGAGATTATAGGATACAGTTTTATTGCGGCATCAGCTTTGTTTTCACTCTATCCACTACTTATCGTTGGAATGCTGATGTATGGTTTTGGGGATTCAATTTTCGGGCCTTCATTCAACGGGATGCTTTCAAAGTCTGGCGGTTCTAGTGAACAAGGAAGGATTCAAGGGGGAAGTCAATCTATTCAAGCTTTAGCAAGAATGATTGGTCCTATTATTGGAGGGCAAATCTATGTATCGCTTGGTCATGCTGCACCTGCTTTTATGGGTATGATCCTTATAGTCGCGGCAATAGCAGTTTTGTATAAGGGGACACATGCAACTGTATAACAGATAGATATAAGAACAAATAAAAGGGTGTCAGAACTTAGGAACACGTGCTGACACCCTTTTTGTTTACGGTTTGAGAGCTAAGAGAAATGCTTTTGTTTAGGGATTTATTCTGCAATGCTCTCATGGTAAATGACTAGATAGTTTAATTATGCTTGTGCTGAAGTAAATAATGACTCCATTTTTACCTTGCTCTTCTCTCGAATTTCAGCATCTGCATGGCGCATAACATATTTATGCGCTACAGCGATTGCTAAAACATCATCTAATAAGCCAATCCCAATAATAGCAGCTATATCTGGAATGAAATCAATTGTTAATACGTAATAAGATAAAGCGGCTAATATTATGAATTTCGCTTTAGTAGGTAATTCTTTCTTTTTCATTGTGTAGAATAAGATAATACTTTCATATACGCTGGATTTACCGAGGTTTACAGAGCTTTTTTTGAACTTTTTCCAAAGTGTCTGTTTCTCCATATAAATACTCCTTTTACAAAAACATAGATTTTTTAAAAGGATAGACAAAGAAGTGAGAGATTAATCAATGTTATTGTTTTTCTTATTATATATTTCCATAAAAATAGGGGATTACCTGTTCAAAATAATATAATGTGGATTATGCCACGATTCACAGTGTTCCGTTACATAGTATATATATTGTAAAATGTATGTGGATGATTTAGTTATTATTATGCATTTTATAAGCGGTATGGGGGGAGAAAAATGAAAATAATAGAACTACCAATTGAATTCGAATTTAACGGGCAA
Organism: Bacillus sp. FSL K6-0268; assembly: GCF_038005425.1. NCBI lineage: Bacteria > Bacillati > Bacillota > Bacilli > Caryophanales > Bacillaceae > Bacillus > Bacillus sp. FSL K6-0268. Next base: position 953,906 of record NZ_JBBOTF010000001.1, on the reverse strand, counting down.
AAACAATGTATTTATCCAAGTTTAATTATATTACATAATGAATTAACGTTAGTCGATACAGGATATCCAAGTTTTTTACCTTTAATTGAAAATGCAATATTAAAACATGGATATGAGATGAAAAACTTAAAGAATATAATTATTACCCATTATGATGACGATCATATAGGGGATTTATATGATTTTAAAATGAAATATCCAAATATTAATGTTATTGCTAGTGAAATTGAATCTAACTATATTAGTGGTGATATAAGATCAGAGAGGTTGGCTCAAGCTGAAAAAATGTTAGAACGTATGCCAAATGAAGAAAAAGAATTTGGTAAATGGTTTATTCAACAGTTAAAAAATATAAAACATATTTCCGTCGATGAAAAAGTACATGATGGTCAAATGATTTTGAATAATGAATGTCAAATAGTAGCGACGCCAGGACATACTTCGGGGCATATTTCATTATATTTTCCGAATTTAGACTGTGTAATTACAGGAGATGCAGCGGTTCAAGAGAATCGTGAGTTAGTAATAGCTAATCCGGATTTTTGCTTAGATATAGAAAGGGCGGAAAAGTCTTTAAATAGGATTAAAAGTCTTAAAGCAGCACAGTATTATTGCTACCATGGAGGAAAGCTGACTTTATAAAATAATGAAAACCGGTCTTTCCTAAATCAAAAAGATCGGTTTTTTAGTTCATATATTTTGCGATTTCAACCAAATCAGTAACAGTATATTTCGGTAAAATTGAAATGTATATGTACAAAAGAATATATATAATTTGAGCAAGGATATAGGAGAGAGAAGATGGGTTCGTTATTTGATGTAATAGCAAATGTTATTTTGTTTTATCCTCGAAATGACATGAAATTGAAACACCATATTGCAAAATTAAGTGAATTAGAGTGGTTTCGAAATCTACATGAAGATCCGAAGTATACAAGTTTAATTTGGAGTAATAGAAAAATTAAAAAGTATATTTTGACTTCTGCAAATATGGAACCATTAATAAAATCCGAGAAAAAGCAAAAAGAATTTGTCCATCTAGTACAGGATGAATATAAAAAAAGAAGATAAGAATTTTTTTATTTTTCATATTTAGCGAAACAAATGGTACAATGAAAGCTAATGTGAAAAATAAGGAAAAGAAGTGGTCTATTTGAAAAACTTTTTAGAATTAGGAATTAGTGAAACTTTTAATCATACATTACGTGAAAATGGAATTACAGAAGCAACACCAATTCAAGAAAAGGCAATTCCAGTTATTCTGTCAGGTAAAGATATTATTGGGCAGGCGAAAACTGGAACGGGTAAAACGTTAGCATTTGTGTTACCCATTTTAGAAAAAATCAATCCAGAGTCTAGTGATGTTCAGGCTTTAATTGTTGCACCAACAAGGGAACTAGCTCTGCAAATTACAACTGAAATTAAAAAAATGCTTGTTCAAAGAGAAGATATTAATGTACTAGCGATTTATGGTGGGCAAGATGTAGCACAACAATTGAGAAAATTAAAAGGTAATACACATATTGTTGTTGCAACACCAGGACGATTATTAGATCATATACGACGCGAAACAATTGATTTAAGTAATCTTTCAACGATTGTACTAGATGAAGCGGATCAAATGCTTTATTTCGGTTTCTTATATGATATTGAAGATATTTTAGATGAGACACCTGGTAGTAAACAAACGATGTTATTCTCAGCAACGATGCCAAAAGATATTAAAAAATTGGCGAAGCGTTATATGGATGAGCCGCAAATGATTCAAGTACAAAGTGAAGAAGTAACGGTAGATACAATTGAGCAGCGTGTCATTGAGACGACAGATCGTGCAAAGCCAGATGCACTTCGTTTTGTTATGGATCGTGACCAGCCATTTTTAGCAGTTATTTTCTGTCGTACAAAGGTTAGAGCAAGTAAGCTTTATGATAATTTAAAAGGACTAGGTTATAATTGTGCTGAACTTCATGGTGATATACCTCAAGCGAAACGTGAAAGAGTTATGAAGAGTTTCCGCGAAGCTAAAATTCAGTACTTAATCGCAACGGATGTAGCAGCTCGTGGACTTGATGTAGATGGTGTAACGCACGTATTTAACTTTGATATCCCTGAAGATGTAGAAAGTTATATTCACCGCATTGGCCGAACAGGACGTGCAGGTGGATCAGGTCTTGCAATTACGTTCGTTGCAGCGAAAGATGAAAAACATTTAGAAGAAATTGAAAAAACGCTTGGTGCACCAATACAAAGAGAAATAATCGAACAACCGAAGATAAAACGTGTAGATGAAAATGGAAAACCGGTACCAAAGCCGGCTCCAAAGAAATCAGGTCAAAATCGTCAAAGAGATAGCCGCGAAGGTTCAAGAAGTGAATCAAGACGTGATTCGAGAAATAGCTCGAGAAGTGATTCAAGAAATGAAAATAACCGATCATTTAATAAGTCAAGTAATAAAAAAGGTAGTACAAAGCAAGGTCAGCAAAGACGTGGCCGTTAAAGTATGAAATGGTAATCTGGATGAAGAGATATATCGTTTGTTAATAGAGAAATCGCTATATAATAAAAAATCCTGATATAATTATTAATGCAGAAGGAGTCACAAAAATTTGTGGCTCTTTTTGTATTTAATAATAGGTTGGCGTGCATTTGCACCATAAGAGTAAAGTTTATAATTTCATTTACCGTATTTAAAATAATTTAAAGAATAAAGAAAAAATTAAAATGTGGAGCCTTTATTCGTCTGAAAGTTCAAAAAGATATATAATAATTTTCTGAACATTAATTCATGGAGGGGTATTAATGAAAACTGAAACGTTACACACACAAGAAGACATCTTAAAAATGCTTGATTCATTATTAAGACCTGCAGAACCATTTTGGAATGAGTTTTATGAGAATAGAGAAAAGGATGTTCCGTTTTTTGAAAATGTTCCAGATGAGAATCTAGTTTCGAATATACAAAAAGAGAGAGTTTCAAAAGGGAAGGTATTAGAACTTGGATGTGGTCCAGGTAGAAATGCCATTTATTTAGCGACTCAAGGATTTGATGTAACAGCAGTGGATTTATCTGTAGAAGGCATTAACTGGGCAAAAGAGAGGGCATTGGCAAAAGGGGTAGAAATTCATTTTATTTGTAATTCAATTTTTAATTTAGAGGTTCAAAACGAATTTGATTTTGTATATGATTCGGGCTGTTTGCATCACATTCCACCGCATAGAAGAATAAATTATGTGGATTTAATTAAAAACTCATTAAAATCGGGTGGTTATTTCGGATTAACATGTTTTGCAGCAGGCAATTTAGATGAGCGAAATGGATCAGAAATAACAGATTGGGACGTATATAGAGAATGGAGTCTACAAGGTGGTCTTGCATACTCGGAAGAAAAGTTAAGAGAGATATTTAAAGAATTTGAGGTAATTGAGATTAGAAGGATGAAACAAATGAAACAACCGAAAGAAATATTTGGAGAATCATTTCTTTGGACAGCATTATTTAAGAAGAAATAAGAAAGTAGATAATTGACAAACTCATCGTTTTTATAGACAATACACTTATGGGAATATACGTTCGGTTTTTTGGCCGACTTATGTTTTACATAAATATATAACAAGGGGCTGTCTCCATATGAGTAACACAAATCAAAAAATTACTACGTTTTTAATGTTTGAAGGCAAAGCTGAGGAAGCAATGAATTTTTATACGTCGCTATTTGATCAATCGGAAATTGTAAGTATTTCTCGCTACGATGAAAATGGACCTGGTAAAGAGGGAACTGTAATTCATGCAACTTTTACGCTAAATGGCCAAGAGTTTATGTGTATTGATAGTTATGTAAATCATAATTTTACATTCACTCCAGCTATGTCTCTTTATGTAACTTGTGAGACAGAAGAAGAAATTGAAACGGTCTTTCATAAACTAGCGCAGGATGGAGCAATTCTCATGCCTTTAGGTTCTTATCCGTTTAGTAAAAAGTTTGGCTGGTTAAATGATAAGTATGGTGTATCTTGGCAGTTAACTCTTGCTGAATAAAAAAGAAAAAGCGTAGCTTATTTGTTTAATGGATTTAGTTAAAAGCTTGAAAAATGAAATAACATAAAAAAGCGTTCCAACTGTCAACAGTTTTGGAATGCTTTTTTTGTGGAAATGAGTTGTTTAAAACTTACCAATTCTACGATTATTTTAAATGAATGATGGAATAGATGTATATTTTTGTTTCTTTTTAGAATTTTTAGTAATTATTAGTATTTATCTGTTAATATAAATGTAAACAACTATGTATGAACTATCAGGCAGGTTAATAGGAAAAGGAAAGTATAAATAGTTAATAAGCTTACACATTGAATGCCACTAGATCGTTTGGAGGACTAATCGCAATGGATACTACACAACAAAACAGTAATGCATGGGATAAGAAGGTTGAAGAAGGTTGAAGAAGGTTGAAGAAGGTTCTAGATACACGCAGCCTGTAAGTAGCGAGATTATTGAGAAAAGCAAATCAGGTGAATGGGAGATTACAGTCACTACGGAAAAGTCAGTTCCTAGAGAGTGGTTTCCAAAGTCATTAGATGGATTAAAGATACTTTGCTTAGCGTCAGGTGGTGGACAACAAGCACCTGTTCTAGCTGCTGCTGGAGCAGATGTAACAGTTACTGATATATCTAAGAAGCAATTGGAACAAGATGAAAAGGTAGCAAAACGGGATGGTTTGACTTTAAAAACCGTACAAGGAGATATGTCAGACCTTGGTGACTTTGAGGATGAATATTTTGATATTGTTGTAAATCCTGTCTCTAATTTGTTTGTAAAAGATGTTCATCTTGTATGGAATGAAGTTTCTAGGGTTTTAAAGAATAAAGGTATTCTTATTGCTGGATTTACAAATCCATTACTATGGATCTTTGATGATAACCAAGAACAAAAAGGTATTCTTGATGTTAAACATTCAATTCCTTCATCAACATTGGATTATTTACCAGAGGATGAAGTTCAAGATTACATCGATTCAAATCAAACAATAGAATATGCGCATACTTTAGAAGACCAAATCCAAGGCCAAATTGAAGCTGGTTTTGCTATGACAGGTTTTTATGAGGATGATTTTGGTGGGACAAGGATATTAGATAAGCATATTAAAACATTTATTGCGACAAAAGCTATAAAGTTAAAGATGGATTAAGAATTTTTGTTTGTCACACGGGGCGTTAGTCGAAGAACGCTCTTAAAATAGAAAAGGATGGTGCTTTCCATCCTTTTCCTTATGTATTTTGAGTGTCGAAACTATTCTCAAAACAAATTTTACACTACCAATTGTATAATTAGTTTTTTTATATTAAGAATTTTGCTGACCGAATCTTTTCCCGAGTTTAGCTAACAATTCAGGTTGATCGCTTTGGCTCATTATTACCTCAATAAAGATAAGTTGATTCTTATTAAAAGTTATATTTGTTAAGACTTCTGTTAACTCTGTTTCATTCTCCACTTTAAATGTTAGGCTTTTTTCTTCTGATCCGAATAGGTTCGGCAAGTTAGTATAATCCCACATCTGTATGTCATTATATGGTTGGTTTTGGCCGTGAATGGCACGTTCAACAGTGTATCCGTTGTTATTGATTAAAAATATAATCGGTTTTAAATTTTGACGTAGTATAGTTGATAACTCTTGGGCAGTTACTTGGTAAGAACCGTCACCAATAATTAAAATGTTGCGCCGTGATAAATTGGCGACCTGTGTACCAATTAGAGCGGGCAGTGTATATCCGATAGATCCCCATAACGGTTGTCCTACATATGCAGTGTTATTAGGTAGAGGGATAGCAGCACTACCAAAGAAAGGTGTTCCTTGCTCTACAATTAAGATGTCGTTTTCTTGTAAGAAATGGTACATTTGCTGCCAAAAACGTTTTTGTGTGACCATTTGTGATTTGGGATTGAACTCTTCAGTAAAAAGAGATGATTTTAAAATAAATGGCTTAACGTCAAGAGTATCTTTATTACGATGCTCAATTGAATCACTTAAATGTTGTAAAATATCCTGCATTACAACTGGACCGTATTTTTTATCTATAATTTTCACAGTGTAGGGATGGATTTCTATAACTTGTTCTTTTGTAAAACCTTGTGTGAAGCCGCCTGTAATAGTATCAGTTAACTTCACACCAATACTAATAATACAATCCACTTTAAATTTTCATGTGGTACTACATCATCTAAAAAGGCAAGATTATAATCACCAGGAACCCCGAATGTATGTTCAATTCCTAATCCGTGTAGTCTATCCAATAAATATGTACTTACAGTATATTTTTTTCAAATGAATCATCTCCTAATTATGCAGTGAATGTTTCAATAGACTAAACAGGTTCTAATAAGTTGATTAAAATATTCATTACTAGATTGTGGTATAATTTACATACAGGGGGAAAGTAGATGACACAACATAAAGAAGAACAGATGAATGAGGCATTAGCATTATTTTATTTTGCATATAAAACATTTACTGAAAAGCCAGATGAAATTATAAAAGAATATGGCATTCAACGAGTACATCATCGAATTTTATTTTTTATCGCACGTTTTCCAGGGATAAGTGTAAATGAGTTATTATCATTATTAGAAATAAGTAAACAAGCTCTCCACGGGCCACTACGTCAACTTGTGGAAAAGGGCTTAATTGAGAGTAATGAAGCTACACATGACCGCCGTGTGAAACAGTTGTCTTTAACAGAACAAGGTGCAGATTTAGAGAAAAAATTGAGCGATGTACAAAGACAACAAATGGGCGCTATTTTTTCAAAATTTGGTGAATCATGTGAAGACAATTGGCATCAAGTTATGAATGAAATGGCAAATAGTCGATCAGGTTTTGATGCTTGGATATCAAAACGGGAAATACCAGTCGATCAAAAATAATGAAAAACTTCTGTTTTTATAGTTTGAAAAAGAACAAATTTTATCCATACATTTGGCAACTATCGTTTGGTTATAGAGTGAATGGATAAAAAGATACATTACTAGATACTTTATACGTGTACGCAATGGAACAATAAAATTCACATTTCCGAAAGGGGAATTATAATGATAAAACTTGTACTTATTCGTCACGGACAAAGTTTATGGAATCTTGAAAATCGCTTTACTGGATGGACAGATGTTGATCTATCAGAGAATGGATTAAGTGAAGCGAGAGAAGCAGGAGCAATATTAAAGAAAAACAGATATACTTTTGATGTGGCTTATACATCTGTATTAAAACGCGCAATTCGGACGTTATGGATTGTACTTCATGAGATGGATCTTACTTGGGTCCCAATACATAAATCTTGGAAGCTAAATGAAAGACATTATGGTGCATTGCAGGGGTTGAATAAAGATGAAACTGCTCAAAAATATGGTGAGGAGCAAGTTCATATTTGGAGAAGAAGTGTTGATGTAAGACCACCGGCTCTTACTGAAGACGATCCTCGATATGAAGCGACCGATCCAAGATATAAAACACTCAAAAAAGGTGAATTTCCATTAACTGAATGTTTAGAGGATACGGAGAAGAGAGTACTTGCTTATTGGCACTCAGAAATTGCGCCGATATTAAAAAATGGTAATAAAGTAATTATTTCATCACACGGTAACACAATTCGCTCGCTAGTAAAATACTTAGACAACCTTTCGAGTGATGGTGTAGTTTCATTAAATATTCCAACTAGTATTCCGCTTGTTTATGAATTAGACGAAAACTTACGTCCGATTCGTCATTATTATTTAAGTATGGATGGAGAAGTACCTGAAGGGGAAATTCCGAAACATATTTCTTTTTAATACGAAAATTTGAAATGAATGCTTGTCTACATATACAATATAGACTCATGGTAAAGTAAAATTTTAATCAGTGGGGGTCTTACTGCCCACAAATAGCAGGATAAAAGACGTGGTACCTTCTAATATATATGCGATGTAGCTAAATTTAGAAGCTTGTCCATGTCTTTTGTCATAAAGAGAGCGGCTTGCGCATGTAATGATATCGTGAGTAGTTTTTGAATGGAGGGTGATGTGATTAATGATCTCTAACATTCGAATTGGCTTATTTGTTTTAGCGATTGTCTTTGTAGTCCTTGTTTTCTTTTATTGGAAAAATGAGGAGTTGTACGAAGAGAAAAAGCAACGTATTAGAAAGACTTGGTATGGTTTGTTTATCATATCTGTCACCGTGTATTTCATGATAAAAGGAATTGATTTAACCCTCTGGAAAAATCTTTTAATGTTTACTGCAATGGTTATTTTTGTTGATATTGCGTTCATTTTAACGCCTAATATTTCAGAAATATGGGGTGCGAAATTTAGCGATATTGGCAAGACAGTTCAATCAATAAAACGATCATTAATTGCATCTAAAGCGAGAGGAGAAATATACACCACAATTATTCAAAATGTTAATCCAGCAGTTTTCGGTACGATGGAATGGCATACGGAAGAAGAATATACAAAGAGCTTAAATGTATTTTTAGATTCATATGGGGAAAAAATTGGCGCGAAAATTGTTGTTTTTGAAGCGGCAAAGGAATTAAATACAAACTTTCGTGGTATTCGCTCGCAATTTAGTATTATCGTTCCGTTAGAACATATCGAGCAATTGAATGAGCAGAAAGCAGTGCAAGTAGAAAATGTCGGGATTATACCAGCAAAAATAGTAAGTGATGTTTTCATTGTTATTGATGGAAAGAAAAATAACCTGCAAGATCGGGATTTTGAAAATGTATATAATTTAACAATACATCATAGTTATTTTAGTAAATAAGGACAGAATCTTTTTCTGTCCTTTTCTTCTATACATAAATTAAAAACAAAATCCGACAAAGTTGAATAAAATTGGACAATCATTCCTACACTAGCATGTAGAGGTGATTGTAGTGGTAAAAGATTATGACAATGATTTTTTTAAAGAAGATAACGAAGATACAACAGATTTCTCTTTAATAAAAGGGGATGCGTTGCAGCAAGTAGAAGAATTAGAAGAAGAATTAAAAAGAAAATCATAAGTGTACACTCTTTCTACATTTGCTATATAATATAAATAAAAGGTTGTATCTTTTTGAAAAGGGGGAGAAGAGATGGCTGAAGTCAATGTACAAAAGTCTTCGTTTTTTAAAGAAAAAAAAGAAGAATCCAATACAGATTTCTCTCTTGTGAAAGGTGCATTAACGGAGAATATAAATCGGTTAGAGAAACTGATGAATAATAGTAGTTCAAAATATATACAAGTGAAAAGAACAAAAGAAAATGCATAGAGCATTTTCTTTTGTTTTTTATTTAATAGTAAACTTATCTTTTACTTTTTTAGGTAAATCTGTTTTCTGAATCTCTTCATAGGACTTTACTTCAATTGATGATATTTCATTTTTGCTATTATCATCTTGATCTACATAAAGGCGTAAAAACGCGTCTTCATTTAATTTATGGTCGTTTTCTTTTTTTGTACTTCTAAATGTAATTTGTTTTTTGACACCATCTTCATGATATGCGGGCAGCGTATAGTTTCGTAAGTTTCTACCATCTACTTTTTCGATAGCTCCTTCGCCTTTTATCTGCATGTAATATACATCTTTACCAATTTTATTTAGTGACGCTCTCTCACAGCCAATAGTAAAACTAAAAAATAATAAACATAGTGTAATAATTGCTGCAAACTTTTTCATTTTCTTTATCTCCTTTAATGTGTTTCTTTAAAAAGTATACGACTATTATTAAATGAGAAAAATCGATATAGCTTACAACGCCCTTATAATGTTGTATGAGTGTTGTAAATAAAATGAACAATAAAAGTTAAAAGAAAGGTAAAATAATGAATCATGGTATAATGATAAAAGACTTACATACTATTTTTTCATTTTGAGAGGAGCTTGAAAAATGTATTCTACTTTAGAACAATTAACAAAGCACCCTGTATTTTATCATTTTGCAGAAATTTCAAAGATTCCTAGAGGATCAGGTAATGAAAAGGAAATTAGTGATTATTTAGTGGGCTTTGCAAAAGAGCGTAACTTAGAAGTCATTCAAGATGAAGCATTAAATGTCATTATTAAAAAAGAAGCAACAGCTGGTTATGAAAATGTACCAGCTATTATTATTCAAGGTCATATGGATATGGTTTGCGAAAAAAATCAAGCAACAGTACATGATTTTGAAAAAGATCCAATTGAATTACGAATCATTGGGGACATGTTATATGCAAATCAAACAACTTTAGGTGCGGATAATGGTATTGCAGTTGCGTATGCATTAGCTTTATTAGATTCAAAAGAAATTCCGCATCCAGCACTTGAAGTCGTTATCACTACTGAAGAAGAAACGACAATGGGCGGGGCTTTTGCTATTGATCCAAATCATTTTGAAGGAAAGATATTTATAAATATTGATTCTGAAGAAGATCATAAATTACTTGTAAGTAGTGCAGGTGGTGCGAAAGCTGTTGAAACAATTCCCGTAATTTGGGATGAAACACCAGCGAATATGGATGCATACCGTCTATATGTTGGCGGTCTAAAAGGCGGACATTCTGGTATGGAAATTGATAAACAACGCGGTAATGCGAACAAAGTATTAGGACGAGTGTTACGTGATTTATCAGCACATACGGAGTTTAACATAAGTGAAGTTCACGGCGGATTAAAAACGAATGCAATTCCGCGTGAAAGTGTAGCTACAATTTTAATTCGTACAGAAGATGTAGGGCAAGTAGAAGAAAAACTAGAATCATGGACACGTGTATTACAAGAAGAAATGCGTGCTGTTGATTCAGATGTTCATGTTACACTGACAAAATTGGATGAAACAGTTGAAAAAGTATTTGCTAAAGAGACACAAAAGCAGCTTATTTCATCATTATTCTTAATTCCGAATGGTATTCAAAGTATGAGCATGGATATTAAAGGTCTTGTAGAAAGCTCAACAAATTTAGGCGTTATTGAAACGTTGCAAGATGAAATTAAATTACGTAACGAAGTGCGAAGTTCTGTAAGTAGTTTAAAACAACATGTTGCAGAAGAAATCAAATATATTGCTGAATTAGTTGGTGCTACATTTGAAATAGAGTCAGAGTATCCAGAATGGCCATACAATCCAAACTCACAAATTCGTAATTTATTTGAAAAAGTACATCAAGAAAAATACAATAAAGAAATTGAAATCTTCGCTGTACATGCGGGGATTGAGTGTAGCGCATTCGTTCAAAAGATGCCTGAATTAGATGCAATTTCATTCGGACCAGACATCTTTAACGTCCACACTCCAGATGAACATATCAGTATCTCTTCTGTAGTGAATAACTGGGGATTCTTCGTTGATGTAATGAAGGGTACGAAAGAATTAGCTAAGTAATAACGACGAAATAAAAAGGAGCCTATAAAAATTTATAGGCTCCTTTTTTGTATTGGAATTTATCTCGCTATTTGCCGGGCAGTAAGACTCCCACCTCAAAATCCAGCGAGAGCAAAGAAGTTAGGTGGGGATCGGGCAGCCCGTAAAAGCCCGATTAGTTTAACTAATAATCAGTGAGGGATGAATAAAACCCCCACTGATTAAAGTTTTACTTTATGAGAAGTCATTTTTCGTTAGTATGTAATATTAAGCTTGAACAATTAATAAGGATGAATTGTTGATGTTTTTTAGTACTGATGAAGGGGTGGAGAAATGAAGGGAAGAAAGCATTTTATTGTTTGTATGGTTTTATTGTTCTTCACATTTAGTTTTATTGGTGTTCAGAAAATAATAGCAGAAGAAGTTGAATTTTCAGGGACAACAGCTCCATTGAATGTAAATGTTAGAGAGGCGAAAAGTTTGAATGCAAATATTGTAGATGTGATTCCCGGAAATACAAAAGTATCTTTTAAAGGATGGGAGTATGGTGAAGCGGTTAAAGATTACTGGACAGGAAATTTAGATAATCGTTGGTTTTACTATTTTAAAGATGGAAAAAAAGTATATGTAACGTCAGCGTATATTAATGGAAATCCTCCAAGTACACCAATAGACCGTAAATTATCTGTACCTAACATATTACAAGAAAGATCAAATTGGTGTTGGGCAGGCACTTCGGTTTCAGTTTTAAATTATTTTGGGAAAACTCCTTCACAAGATCAGTACGTTAGGTATGTTAAGGGTGGATCATATAATAATCCTGCAACTTCACGTGAAATACAATATGGATTATCGGGATATGGTGTTAGTTCAGCTATAAGTTCTGGAGCAAAATCGTATGATTGGTTCAAAAGTCAAATTAATAGTAATCAGCCGATGATTGTACTTATTATGTGGCAAAATGGAGCTAACATCGGACACTTTCTAGTACTTGATGGATTTTATAAAGGGACAAATGGAACAGATTATATAACGTACATGGACCCTTGGTATGGTGATCATTATAATCATAATTTCAGTACGTTCCATAACAATAATAATTTTTGGTGGAGTGAAACTGTTTATAATATCCATGCAAACTAATAATATTAAAAGCGGGGGTTCATAAATGGGAAATCTACTTAAGCTTGTGATACCGTGCATGTGTTTAATGACCGTTATTATTTTCGCTAGTAAAATTAGTTATGCATCAAAAAATAAAAGTGAATCAGTACAATCGATCGCATTAAAAGATTATCAATATAGTAAGGGAAGTTCTTCTGAAAATTTAAATTTTGAAAAAATAACAACATCTCCATTTTCGTTACCAATCTATGCAACAATTCCAGCACAGCAAATTTTAAATAGCTCTGAATTTAAGCAATTGCTATTACCAACAAATGAAAAGCTGTGGTTTATTATGAAGGGTGAGCAGCCAGAAGGACTAATTGTTGCGAATGATACTGAACCGATTCGAACGGGCGGAGAAAATAGAAGTAAAGATTTATATGGATTATATAAAGCAATAAAAAATAATACAAATGAAACAAAAGATATTAGTTATTTCGAATTTGAAGGGCAAGGAATATTGGTAGTAAATCAAAATAATGATCAAGAAATATACCTTAGCAAAGGTGCCGCTGCCATATTAAAACTTCCTGCTGGTCAAAAAGTATTGAGCAGTGAAGTAATACAGAAAATGAAAGAGAGAATTGTAACTAGTTTTGAAAAGTAGGAAGGGCTAATTCTTTTTTGTGTTTATACAAGGTTGAACAGATAACAGGATTAATGGTAGCATTAGGGCTGTTTAAAAGCTAATATTGAATATAAAAAGGTTAGAGAAGTTAATTCTCTAACCTTTTTATATTCTGCTATCTACTGTACAACCTTTTTGCATAGCTGAATTTCCTTATTAGAAAATAAGGGTGCATCTATAAAACCATAATGATAAACTAAAATACCTAATTCCACTCTAGAATTAATATGCCATTTTTCTTTAATATGATTAATTATCGTTGAAATTCTTCTAGGGGTAACATATATTTTTCTGGAAATTTCTGCATCTGTATATCCTTTTGCTACATAAATAGCCACTTCTAATTCTCTTTCGGTTAATATTCTTTTCATAAAATAAGTCCCTTCGAAATTGTTTATATAAAATCAAAAGAAACTATTAAAAGAAATAAAGGTCAAAAATCATATTTATTTCTTTTAATTTCGCTATTTGCGGGCAATAAGATTCTCACCTCAAAATTTAGCTGTGACAAAGAAATCGAACTACCTGTAAACGCCTGCTTGGAGTGGACTAATAATCAGTGGTGATGAATAAAACTCCCATTGGTTATTAGTGAACTTTATTGTAATAATTTCTCATATTGTGATACAAGTTTGTGAAAAACTATAAATCCATATAAATAGTAATTGTAACTATACTAATTTTACATTACATTAAAAGTTGGAAAATATTCTTATACTCATAAAGTGTTACATTTGAGGGAGGAAAGATGGAATTCTACAATCTTGGTATTATTATTAAAGAACTTAGAAAGAAAAAAATATGTCACAATCTGAATTATGTCATGGAATATGTTCACAAAGCCAAATTAGTAAGATAGAAAAAGGGATTATTTATCCATCTAGCATATTGTTGTATCAACTATCTGAAAGACTTGGTATTGATCCAAATTATATATTTGCACTGACCAAAAATAAAAAAATAAAATATATTGAAAATGTAAAATGTGTAATGAGAGATTGTGTGAAACAAAAAGAATATAATGAGCTTTACGAAATAGTGAAAAAAGAGAAAAACGAAAATAATTTCCAATCAAAAGAAGATAAACAATTTCTATTATGGCATGAAGCGATTGCTATATATTATGTAAATGGAGCAACAATTAATGCTTTTGACATTTTAAATAGAGCACTAAAACAAACTTTAAGTAGTAGTAACTTTTTATCAGAAAAAGAAATAAGCATAATGAATTCAATTGCTATAATACATGCAGAAAATGAAGAGTATGAGAAAAGCATAAATATATTAAAACAAAGTTTAATTAATTTTAATAAGATAGAATTTCCTAGAGAAAAAGAAATCAAATTAAGACTCATTCATACGTTAACAAAATGTCTACACCTTGCAAATCAATATGAAGAAGCGATTAAGTATAGTGAAATAGGTATAAAATTAGCCATAAATATGAATACTTTATACTTATTAGGTGAATTGTTTTTTGAAAAAGGTGCAATTTTATTGAAAGTTCAGCACTCTAATGAAGTTGGTTTAACATACATAAAAAAGGCATTATTTATATTTGAACTAACAGAAAGAAAACAATATATAAAAATGATCAAGGATAAATATATTAAAAATGAAGAATAAACAAGAAACAATCCTAACATAAGCTATTTTTAATTGGTATTTATTCCTAAAAAAAGTACTGTAATACGAACTATTCCTTATTGTTGTTTATTGCTAAAATAAGTACCGTAATATTAGATAAAAATAAAGGGTGGCATTTTATGAAATCAAGAGGGATTACTCGTAAAGCAGATAGCATGGGGCGTATTGTTATTCCAATGGAAATAAGACGGAGTTTAGGAATTGTAGAAAAAGATTCTCTTGAAATGTTTATAGAAGAGGATCAGATTATTTTACGAAAATATCAATCTCCAAGAGCTTGTGCACTTACAGGTGATATTTCAGACAGCAATATTTCGTTAGCGAATGGGAAGATTATTGTAAGTCCAGAGGGGACGGAACTATTAATAAAGAAGTTACAGCAATATCTTTTAAAATAAAAGGTAAGTAAGGATTTTAAAATAGAATATTCTTGTAAAGAAAGTCCTCTATCATTTAGGGGGCTTTTTTATCCGCTATTTGCCGGGTAATAAGACCCCCACCTCAAAATTCAGCGGAAGCAAAGAAGTTAGGCGGGGGCCCTGTTGCCCGTAAAATCCCGATTGGTGAGGGCTGATTAAAGTTCCACTTTATTACAGTTAGTTCAATGAAATACAAATTACCTTAAAATAGTCTGACTATTTTTTATAAAAAAACTATTCGTTTACATTTTTTGGTTTCGTGTTATATTTTTATTGTTAATATTAGTGTATTGAAAATTCTGATTTCAATCTTAGGAAAATTCTAGGGAAAGGAATATTTGTGCTTGAATTGAAAATCCTATAAACATAGTTTGAAAGTAAAGTATGAAAAGAAATCTCCATTAAATATACTAATTTAATGGAGATTTACGGGGTTAATGTAACTAAAAAGAAATTTTGTTTACTCCACGTTTATGCTCTGTAATTTGGTAACTGTAATAGCTCTGACGAAAAGCAAAGGAGCAAAAAAGAAGTAGGTAGTTTATTTAATAGAAGATATGGTGAAAAAATAAAACAACGGAGGTTTTATAATGAATAAAGGAATACTGCAGATTACAGAAATCGAAGAAATTAGCATTCCTAATGTATTGAAGGATAAAATCAAGAATCTAATAGACCATGAATTAAAAACTCATAATCCTTATACTTGTGATCAAGAAATAGCTGCAAGCTTTTCAAGAGAGTGGCTTAATTGTTTGATTGATTATTCAAAGAAAACTTCGAATTCAGATATGAAAAAACTACTACATATGATAAAAGTAGCGAATTGTGGTGGAAACGTACCACCTACTCTTATTAAAAATATTCCATGTGATCCTATGGAAACCCTATTACCTGGGGAAAATCGCAAAGGTTTTAATTATGGTGAAGACGAAGACGATAGAATGAAAAAATATTTTTATGCAGAATGGGTCACATGGCTTTTTGCCACACTTTTTAATTATGATGCTTTAATTCACCCATCCGAACATGCAGGGAAAAATAGATTTCACCTCATTTCCCCTTTGAACAACGATGAAGTTTTGCGAAATGTCGGTGCAAGCACCGGTGGCGGGAACTTTTATCAACATAACGATGCCACAGTGTATACAGACATGAAAGACCAATCAGATATTGAAGCAAGATTGAAAATATTCAATACGAATTTAGAAATTGTATCAAATAGACTTAATAAATCCGTGGAACGAATAGTGTCTGAAATTACTTGTGGAAAATTTACTAGAGTTGATGCTCTTTTATTAAAAGGAGTGTTAAATTTAAAAACTCAAACTCATATTGGAACGCCAAAATTACTTCAAAAGCATCTTGAAGAAAATCACTTCAGTAAAGATGATATATTGGCGATAAGTAAAATGCCTATTGCTCATATCGCAGGAATGGCGGATGGTGAAATATCGGGATTTGTAGGGGAAATAAACCAAATCATATTTTTGGATGATAATGGTGATATTATTGCAACTTGTTTGAATGGAGCAGAAAATAGATTGATTTATGTGGGAAAAAGTGAAGAAGAAAAATTGAAATTTGACATGTTTTTAGAACTCTTACGAACAACGCCCACTTATAAGGTTCCACTTACATCTGAAGATTTATTAATTATTCCAAATTCATACTATGGTAAACAAACAAATGTAACTCATGGTAGGGAAAGGTTATCTGAGGAAGAATATAAAATTCCGATTGGAGATAATAAGTACGGAAGAAGAATTGTTTGCAGGCAGTACGTTTCCAGCCGATTACGTGATCAGAAAGAAAGTTACTTTACAGATATTATTAACTAGTTTAAAGAGAGGAGGGACGATGGGGAGGTTTGGGGTATAATAGCTCAAGCCTTCCCATATTCTTTGTATGGATTTTACTATTGAATTACTCATATTACTATTTTTAGTAGCTGTATTAGCAGGGTGGATAGATACAATTGCTGGAGGCGGTGGTATGATAACTATCCCGATAATGTTATTAGTAGGTATGTCTCCTTCTGTAGCGATAGCAACTAATAAACTGCAAGGGAGTAGCGGAACTCTCATGGCGACAGTGTTTTTTATTAAGAAGAAAGAAATTAATCTTAAAGAAATGCGTTTGTCCATCTTAATGACCTTTTTTGGATCAGTTTTGGGTGGATGGCTTGTTTTACAGATACGGGCAGAATATCTAATCATGATATTACCTTTTTTACTTATTATTATTGGTCTTTATTTTCTATTATCTCCAAATATAGCAAACGAAGATCGACCGAGAAAAATAAGTATGTTGTTGTTTGCGTTAACAGTGGCTCCATTCCTTGGATTTTATGATGGTTTCTTCGGCCCAGGAACAGGTAGCTTGATTGCTTTAGCGTTCATTCTTTTATGTGGATATAGTGCTACACGGGCAACTGCAAATGCTAAGATTTTGAATTTTACTAGTAATTTCGCTGCTTTGTTGTATTTTATTATTTTTGGCCAAATCGATTGGACAATTGGATTGATTATGATGCTTGGTCAAATTATAGGGTCATATATTGGGGCGAAGATGGTGCTTACAAAAGGGACGTCATTAATACGACCAATAGTGGTTATTGTTTGCTTTGTCATGGCAATTAAGATTTTTTTACAAAATATGAACTAAATGTAATAAATATAGTATTTGTATCGAAGTTAGAGTGTTTTCATGTTGTTATTGCAGTATTACACTGTTTAAGATGTGTTCAAAATTACACAATTTGACTAGTGTAATGTATTGCGTTATGCTTTTTCTATTATAAAAGAAAGGCTTGAAGATAATGATTCGTCGTTTGAGAAAGCTAAAAAATGTAGCAGTCGTAGTAAGCTTCTAAGTAAATAGCAAAATATATAATACTTAGAAGCGAGGAATAAAGTTATGAAGCATCCATTATTTAATCATTGGTCAGAAACAAAATATATAAAAGATATAGTAACAAATCCACTCATTGAAGTAGGAGAGTACTCCTATTATTCAGGGTATTATGGTCATCAAAATTTTGAAGATGGTTGTGTAAGGTATTTGTGGGGGGATGCTAAGTCACAAGCACTGTTTAATCCAATTGAACAGATGGGATGGCATCTTGATAAACTCATTATTGGGAATTATGTTTGCATTGCAAGTGGAGTAGTCATTTTAATGGGTGGTAACCATAATCATCACTCAGAATGGATTACAGTATATCCATTCGCTGAGCAAATTGAACAATCATATGAAACTAAGGGCGATACAGTCATTAAAAGTGATGCTTGGATTGGAATGAATGCTATAATAATGCCTGGCGTTACTATTGGTGAAGGTGCAATTGTTGCTGCAGGATCTGTCGTAAGTAAAGATGTTCCGCCGTATACAATAGTTGGTGGAAATCCTGCTAAGGAAATAAAGAAACGATTCACTGATACAGAAATAAACATGTTAATGGAAATGCGTTGGTTTGATTGGGATAGGAAATTGATCGAGAAGGCAATTCCGCTGTTATCTAGTCCATCCATCGAACCATTATTTGCTTTTTATAAAAATGAAGTAAAAAATAAATAAATTAGTTAGTTAGAAAAACTACATTCAGTATTGGGTGTAGTTTTTTTATTACAAAAAACTAATGGTTTAGACTAAAGAAAATTTATCTCTAATATAAGTCTAGCAAATAGCTCAATTGAATAATTAAAATCCCGATTGGTGAGGGTTAATAATTAGTGGGGATGAACAAAACCCCCACTGATTAAAGTTTCACTTTATTTTTTGTAAATGTGGAACAAATGTATTATGTAGATTGTCTATTAATTGTAATCCTAAAAAATATGAAAGTGCGAATCATTTTAAAAAATATAAGGGGATTAAAAATAAGGATATGCGTGGGAATACAAAGTATCAGGGCACCTAAAAGTGTCAGATGAGATGGTCTATATGAAAGCAATCCTAACGTTTAATATGTATATACAATTTGAGAACACTGTCTATTTTTTTTGAGATTATGTTAGAATAACGCTTTTTTGAGTACAAAGATATTGGAGGTAACAGAATTGAAAGGTATGTTTTGCAAGAGATTTATTGCAATAGTAACAGTGCTTACACTATTTTTTAGTATGTTCGTTACATTTGGAAGAGCAGCAGCGGAAACAGTTTCTGCTATAGACGTTGAAGCAGGATCAGCAATTTTAATAGAAGCAAATTCCGGAAAAATTTTATATCAAAAAAATGCAGATGAATCATTGGCAATTGCTAGTATGACAAAAATGATGAGCGAATACTTAGTTCATGAAGCGGTAGATAAAGGAAAACTTAAATGGGATCAAAAAGTTAAAATTTCTGAATATGCACATAAGATTTCGCAAGATCGTTCATTATCAAATGTTCCATTAGAAAATGGTGGCTCTTATACGGTAAAAGAGTTATATGAGGCAATGGCAATTTATTCTGCAAATGGTGCAACAATTGCTTTAGTTGAAGAGATTGCTGGTAAAGAGGGCAATTTTGTAAAAATGATGAACGATAAGTCGAAAGAGTTTGGAATGAAAGATTATAAATTTGTAAACTCTACAGGCTTAACAAATCAAGATTTAAAAGGATATCACCTAGAAGGGACAACTCTAGATGAGAAAAATAAAATGTCTGCAAGGGATTGTGCAATTTTAGCACAACGTCTTATTCAAGATTTTCCCCAAATATTGAATACAGCAAAAATTCCTAAAAAAACATTCCAAGAGGGTGGTAAATATCCAATTGATATGGCGAACTTTAACTGGATGTTAAAAGGTTTAATTAAGCAATATGAAGGTGTAGATGGTTTGAAAACAGGAACGACTCCAGAAGCGGGAGATTGTTTCACTGGTACAGTAGAAAGAAATGGTATGCGCCTAATTTCTGTAGTGATAAAAACAAAATCTCATACGGCACGCTTTGATGAAACAAAGAAATTATACGATTATGGATTTGCGAATTTTGAAGTGAAGAATGTCTACGGAAAAGATTCAGTAGTAAAAGGACATGAAACGGTACGAGTAGCAAATGCAAAAGAGAAAGATGTAGTAGTTCAAACGAAGCAAGCTGTTTCACTTCCAATGCGGAAGGGAAACAAAGACGGTTATAAAAAAGAATTTAAAGTATCAAATAAAGAACCAGAAGCGCCTATTAAAAAAGGTGTAACAATTAGTAAAATAATTATCTCGCCTAAAGATAATACCGATCCTGGGTTCTTATCAGGTAATTCATTACAAATAGACCTTGTAACAAAATCTGATGTGGAACAAGCAAATTGGTTTACACGTTTTATACGTAAAACTGGATCTTTTTTTAGTGGTATGTGGGATAGTGCGATTGATATAGTAAAAAGCTAATTTTATAGGATACAACTAAATATTAGTTTGAAACAAAAGGTTTCAAAGTATTATAGATTCTTATGTGGATAGTTTGGAATGAAAGATTGTATTACTTTTCAAATTTGGTCCTTCGGAACTTTTTGTATTTCTATTAAGCTAAAATAAATTTGTATCCATATACTCCAAAAACGCTATTCTTTTTGTAGAAATATACAGAAGGGATGGCGTTTATTATGAATCTTTCGATTTAAAGGATTCTGGTGCAAGGTTAGTTTAATAAAGTTACATGATGAAAAACCACCCATTAAAGTTTCACTTTATAAAAATTTAATAAAATCTTTTCTTTGTATTAAATATTTTGTTTTAAATTATGTATATAAAGAAATGGAGGTCAAATTAACTTTTTACTGCTTATATTAGGAATTTAAAGAAACGATGTGTACAATTCTCTCACTACATTCGCATAGTGGCCTTTATGAAAAGCAAAATCTACAATTTACAAGGAGAACATTTTATGAGTAAGAGAATAAAAGAATTAGATTCCATACGAGGGTTAGCGGCACTTACTGTGGTATTTGGACATTTTTGTTTAATGCTACCATCGTTGCCTAATTCTATTAAATTTTCCCCGCTTAGGTTTTTATGGGCGGGTGGGGAAGCTGTTATCGTTTTTTATGTACTAAGTGGTTTTGTGTTATCGATGGCACTTTATCATTCAAAAACAAATTATTGGGGATATTTAATTAAGAGATTTGTAAGAATCTATATTCCTTATTATTTTTGGATAATTGTTTCCTTTGTTTTATTTATTTTATTTTCGTCGTATGAAGTGGTAGGACTACGGGATTGGTTCTATGATAGGTGGCAAGGGTCTATAACAAAATTAGATATTCTAAACCACTTTGTGCTTCTTAATAACTTTTTTACGGAAAATTATAATCCAGTTATTTGGTCATTGGCTCAAGAAATGCGTATATCTATTGTGTTTCCTTTGTTATTCCTTCTTTTTTATAAATTGAATTGGAAGAAAACGATACTATTTGCTTTGAGCTTTTCTTTAATTAGTGTTTTTCTTAATGTGTTGTATATTGGGAAAGCTGAAGGATTTTATAATGGTTATGCTGATACACTGCATTTTACATCTATGTTTATGGTTGGAATGTTACTTTTTAAGTATCAGGAAAAACTTATCTACTCATATAGGAATATGAAAAAATTTAAAAAAGGATTTCTTATTGCATTAGGGATTATTCTGTATTTATATTCCATTTTAATTTATGGTTTTTCCCGTAATGATACTACTTTCTTATTAAAAGATTGGGGTGTCGTAATGGGGGTTGGTATATTTATTATAATGGCTATGAGTAACCTAAAAGTAAAAGCATTTTTAAATAAGAGTGTATTTGTATATTTAGGAGAAATTTCATACAGTATCTATTTGTGTCATTTTCCAATCATGATGGTACTATTTAAACTTTTGTATACAAAGATACCTATCTTTTTCCTTCTTACTTTATGCATTGCAATGACACTACTTTTTTCTATAGTTTCATATCATTTAATCGAAAAGAAATGTATCAACTGGGCAAAACAAAGAACAACCAATTTTTTGAAAAAAGTATAATTCCTAGAGAAATTTTATTTCTTTAGTAAATATACGAATATGACCGATTCCTAAGTATACTTAGGAATCGGTCAATTTTGGATTCTAAATGTAAATATAATAAAGTGGAATATAATTGAAATCGAAAACCACTTAGAAATAACAATTACGGTGTGAGCTATTGTATAGTATAGATATGGTTAATAATAAAGGGGGAATACATATGTGGAAGCGATTTGTAGCAATTGGTGATAGTTTTACAGAGGGGATAGGGGATGAAGTTGAGGGAATTGCATTAAAAAGCTGGATAGATCATTTTGTTCAACTGTGTGAAAACGATATAAAATATGCTAATTTGGCAAAGCGTGGCTTAGTAACTAAAGAAATTCGCTCGCAGCAATTGGAAAAGGCGTTAACTTTTAATCCAGATTTGGTTAGTCTCATTGCAGGGGCAAACGATGTTTTAAAAGGACGTTGGAATCATGATGCATATAAGAACGATATGGAATTTATGATAGATTCATTAAGTAAAGCAGGGGCTGATATTATTATAGCAAACCTTCCTGATTTTACAGTTAGGCTTCCTTTTGCTTCTGAAAAAAAACAAGTAATAAAAGAACAATTATTAGAGGCAAATGAAGTTATACGTTCACTGAGCAGAGAATATAAGTTTCATCATGTTGATTTTTGGAATCATCATTTAGTTAATGACAATACGCTTTGGTCTAAGGATTTAATTCATCCAAACTCAAAAGGATATGTAAAAGTTGCTGATTTGATTTTTAGTAGTTTGTCTGTACAGAAGACAAAATAATAGTTTGCAATTTAACGAATATGATATTAATTGTGCTAAGCTATGTTTTTTAGTAAATGGAGAGAACTAGAAATTTAGCATACAAAGCGTATCTACGATATATTTCTACAGTAGTGCATAAATGTAGAATTACAAAGAAAGATCACTTATGGAAATAGGTGGTCTTTAAACGTTTTTATAACTAAATTAAAATATATACTGTAGTACTAACAATTTCGTACTACATAAAAATTAAGTTCTCTTATAGAAAAACTGATTTTATATTATCTTAAAATATAATAACATATTCAAATCATATTTTGGGTGTGTATCCTAATTGTGAATAATTTGTAATTTTTTTGAAGTGTAAATATCTAATAAATAAAATAGGTAGTAGGTGCAGAAGTATTAATACTATATTATTCAATTCTGTTATGAGTACATTAGTAATTGGTAGTATTATATTTTTATTATCAATTTTAGTTATTGGAATTAATTTGCATAGAAAATATGTAGGATAAGAAAAGATAAATATACTTTATTGTATATTTATCTTTTTGTTTAGTAGGATTTATAGTCTCTTTAAACTATTATGTTAATAAAATTAAGAAACTTAATTTTTGATATCCTTATGGCTAAAGCCATCTATAAACTGACAATATAACTAAATAATTGTTTGGTATGATTTGTGGGTTGGTTTTTTTATCCGAATTTTCTGATTCAAATATTTCAACTTTATGAATATAGTAGGTAAAATATTTGTGTGATAGTATTTGAGATAGAAAAAAGCCAACTTTAAAAAGGATGTGAATTGAATGTGCAAACAACTATAAATGGTTATATTAAGGTAATGTTTAGCTGTTTTTTAGTGTAAGGTAAAGGTCTATGTTGTAACAGTTGATATAAATACGAAGAAATAGGTGCGCCTAAATTTATCTGACTATTTAAAATAAACTAAACCTTGAGATTAGTCTAGGTTTTGACGAAGTTACATTCTAGGTGAAATCTTTATAATGATTAATTAGGTTTAATAAAGGGGTACCTTATACGCAAAAGCGTTTATATTAGTAACCTAAGGAGCTTGCTTTTATGAAAACTACTGATTCAAAAGGCCTATTAGGAAATAGGGTTTATTTACAAGTTTTCTCTGCTTATTCATTACTTATGCTTGGTGTTTTTATTGATATGTTAGCGATTATGACTATAGTTGGGTTTGAATGGGAAGTAGATCCTACTATGATTGGATTGATCCCTGTTGCATATGCACTTCCTGGAATTATTTTTGGCTCATGGGCAGGTGTTATTGCAGATCGTTTTAGAAAAATTCCAATTATGATGTTCTGTAATCTAATGGTTGGTCTAATAACAATTGCTCTTTTATTTGTACAAGATATCCACTGGCTCTTAGTGGCATTAATGATTCGTTCCATTTTTATTGTTTTCTATTATCCTGCACAGCAAACACTAACAAGACAGATTGTATCCCCGGACTTACTTACTAAAGCAGTAAGTATCAACGGAATAGTAGAGCAGGGTACCAAGATAGTAGGTCCACTTATAGGGGGCATGTTGCTGAGCTGGTTTCAACCAGAGTTCTGCCTCATTATAAGAGCTATAAGTTGTTTATTAGCTACCTTAGTTCTCATACCCACAATAAAATTTAAAGAAACTATATCGAAAGAATTTGTTGAAAAGCAAAAACAAAGTACTTGGACCGCTTGGGTACAAGGGTGGGGTTATGTGTTATCTAATCGGATAATATTATCAACCATGATTTTCGTTACAATAGCCATGGCAGTATTACAATTAGTCGACTCACAATTCCCAACTTTATTTAAGAGCTTATTCCCACATGATAAAAGTAAAATGGGATATATCATTTCTATTATTGGTCTTGGCGGAATACTTGGTGCACTACTAACTCAGAAATTAAAACAATTTCAATATGGCTGGGTAGTATGTGGAGGTATGGTTTTAATGGGAATTGGTTTTGGGGGGATTGGTTTGATAACGCCCGGTACGGTCTTCGTTTTAGCCTATTTAATTAGTTTTATCGCTGGTATCGGAAGTGGGCTGATGCTTGTATCTAATCAAGTCATTTTACAAATAGAATCCGACCAAGATCAAGTAGGAAGAGTATTTGGTATACAAAGCAGTTTAACAAACGCAGTTCTAATTATTTCTCCTGCTATGAGTGGCCCATTAGTGCATTTGTTTGGAGTAACTCAACTCTATGTTTATGGAGGGATTGGGCTTGTTATTATTGGATTAATTGGAGTTTCACTGCAGAAATATTTATGGGCTAAACATAAACACGAACCTATAAGAGCAAATAATTTTTGAAGGGGAGATTTTTATGACCAATGAGGAATGTTATCGATTAAGCCATCCGCAGCGAAGAATATGGTATACAGAAGTTATTCATTCTGATAAAGGAATATGTAATTTAAGATTTTTATTTAAACTTCATCGGAAAATGAATTATTCAAAATTAAACCAAGTTGTGAATCGCGTTATCAGTGAAAATGACGGTCTGTGCATTAGGTTAAAAGAAAATGGGCATCAGGAACCGAAACAATATTTTATTAAACATGAAGAACAAGAATTTGAGTTTTTTGATTTCAGTAATGTGGAGAATACAAATTTGCTTGAGGAATGGATTGAGCAGAAAACAAAAGACACGTTTACATTATTTAATTCAGATTTATACTATTTCGCTTTAATAAAATTAAACGATAATGAATGTGCAGTCTTTGGAAATGTTCATCATATTATTATGGATGGTTTATCAATTCAAATATTTACTGAGCAAATTGCAAAATATTATTATGAAATGCATAACGAGAATGAGGAAGGCGAAATTAAAAATTCATATGTTCAATTCCTGACCAATGAACAAACATACTTGAATAGTAGTCGCTTTCAAAAAGATCAAAAATTCTGGTTAGAGGAATTTAAAACACTGCCATCTGTGACTGGATTGAAGCCCTATAATACGTACCAAGTTAGCACTAAAGCATCACGTGAGACATTTATATTAACGGAGCATTTGAAGAGAAAGATAGGAAAATTTTCTGAATATTACAAAATTAGTTTATACACTTTTTTTGTTGCTGCTTTCTCGTTGTCCATGTATCGGTGGACTTCATCGCTTGATATTTGTTTAGGAATGGCTTACGGCAATCGTATGACTAAAATGGAACGAAAATTGATTGGAATGATGGTGAGTACAGTTCCTTTAAGAATGGATATTGATCCAGAAGAAGAAGTACTTTCATTTATTAGCAGGGTGTCCAGAAAACAAAGCAAATTATTGAGGCACCAGAAATATCCATTTGATTTGTTGTTAAAGCAGATTAATAAAGAGAATAATAGTAATGTGAGACTTTTCGGAACTACGATTGATTATAGGGATCGCGATGAAAGTGGTGACTCACTATGGATTCCAAACCATGAAGAGGTACAAGATTTTGCAGTGCATATTGAAAATCTAATTGATATTGACTCTTTACATGTACATATTGATTATCGTGAGGAGCTATTTTCTAAGGAAGAGATAAAACGGTTTTTTAACGTGATGTTAGCGATAATGGAAAACACTTTTGAAAAACCAAAGCAGAAGGTAGCTGAAATAGAAATCATTTCTGAGGAAGATAAAAGAATAAGTTTAGTTGAGTTCAACAATCCTAAACTGAATGTCCCACCTCAAGTAACTATTCATGAAATATTCGAACAGCAAGCGATGATTTATCCAAATACTATTGCAGTTACGTATGAACAAGAAAAAATTACTTATAAGGAGCTTAATGAACGTGCAAACCAGTTAGCTCATTATTTGCAGAAAAAGGGAGTAGGACCTGATACTTTAGTTGGAATATGCGTTGAACGTTCCCTCGAAATGATTGTAGGTATTTTAGGGGTTTTGAAGGCTGGTGGGGCTTATGTTCCACTCGATCCAACATATCCAGAGCAGCGACTTCAATATATTTTAGAAGATGCTAGCATTCAGTTATTCGTGACGCAAGAAAGTTTAAAAGAATTGAAATGGTTACCAGAAAATGTTGAGTCGATTTGCCTGGATCGTGATCAAGATGAGATTGGGAAAGAAAGTAAGACTTTGCCGCTTTCTAATGTCGGTCCCAAAAATCTGGCATATGTAATCTATACTTCGGGATCAACGGGAAATCCAAAGGGCGTTATGATAGAGCATCACAATGTCATTCGGTTATTTAAATCAACGGATTGTTGGTATCAGTTTAATGAAAAAGATACTTGGACGCTTTTTCATTCGTATGCATTTGATTTCTCAGTATGGGAAATTTGGGGAGCATTATTATATGGTGGAAAATTAGTTGTTGTTCCGTACTGGATTAGTCGATCACCTAAGGATTTTTATCAATTATTAGTGGAGGAAGAAGTCACAGTTCTAAATCAGACACCTTCCGCATTTCGACAATTAATACGAGTGTGTGAACAAGAAGATAAGAATAAAAATTTGCAGCTACGTTACGTAATATTTGGCGGAGAAGCATTAGAACCTATTAGCTTGTTACCGTGGTTTCAAAGGTATGGTGAGAAAAACCCACAGTTAATTAATATGTATGGAATTACAGAAACTACAGTTCATGTTACATATTATCCAATTACTCTAGATGATGTGCAGCATGCTTCAAGAAGTAATATTGGAAAGCGGATTCCCGATTTAGAAGTGTATATACTAGACGCTTATCAACAACCTGTTCCTATAGGTGTTGATGGTGAACTTTATATTGGTGGAGCAGGATTGGCACGTGGATATTTAAATAGACCTGAATTAACAGCAGAGCGTTTTATATCTCATCCATTTAGTAGTGATCCGAAAGCAAGATTATACCGGACAGGAGACTTAGCGAGGTATTTGCCAGATGGGAATCTAGATTATCGTGGAAGAATTGATTATCAGGTTAAAATACGTGGTTTCAGAATTGAAATTGGGGAAATTGAGTCTACTTTACATACATATGTATATGTAAAAGAGGCAGTTGTAATTGTAAGAGAAGATCAGCCGGGCGATAAAAGATTAGTAGCATATGTTGTAGGAGATGGAAATGTAGATGGGTGGAGAGAGTATCTTAAAGCGAAACTACCAAGTTATATGGTTCCTTCGGGATTTGTGGCGATGGAAGCTGTTCCACTTACAGCTAACGGTAAAGTTGATCGTGAGGCCTTACCTATGCCGGAGGAAAAGCAGATTAATAGTGAATGTGTTGGCCCTCGGAATAGTAACGAACAGATACTGACTACCATTTGGAAGCGAGTATTAGGTGTTAAAAAGGTGGGAATCTATGATAATTTCTTTGAAATTGGTGGCGACTCGATTCTCAGTATTCAAATCATATCTCAAGCAAGTCAAGTGGGGTTAAAACTTACTCCAAAGCAAATGTTTGAATGCCCAACTATCGCTGAGCTGGCACAAGTGGCTATAGAAACGCAGGGAGTACAAGCGGAGCAGGGAATTGTGATAGGTGATGTGCCTCTTACTCCAATTCAGTGCTGGTTCTTCGAGCAAGAACATCCACATACAGAGCATTGGAATCAATCAATGCTTTTAAGAGTAAAAGAAAGATTGGATGTGAAATTACTAGAGGGAGCGATATTAAATTTACTCAAACATCATGATGCTTTACGTTTCCGGTACGAACAGTTACCAAACGGAACGTGGAGGCAGAGAAATGAAGAGACTGATGAGCTGTCAGTACTCCATGTTGTAAAACGGAATCAAGTTAATGAAAAAGAGTGGAATACAATAATACAAGAAGAAATGAACATTAATCAAGCTAGTTTCAATTTAGTTACTGGTCCGTTAATGAGAGTAGTGTACTTTGAAGATAACTTGACTGGAAATGATCGAATATTCTGGGTGATTCATCATTTAGTAGTAGATGGAGTGTCATGGAGGATTCTATTGGAAGATTTACAGGTGGTATATAACCAGATGAAACAAGGTCAAGAAGTTCGCTTACCTGCGAAAAGTACATCTTTTAAAGAGTGGTCTGAACGACTCCAGACATACAGTGATTCGGGTATTTCAAAAGAAGTACAAAATTATTGGAATCAACAAGTAGAAAAAGAAACGATGAAAATTCCAATGGACTATCCAATACAAGAAACGACAGAGGAATCGATTGATCAAGTGACGAGGACTTTAGGAATAGAAGAAACACATGAATTGTTACACGAAGTTCCAGTAACTCATAAGACAAGGATTGATGAGGTACTATTAACGGCATTAGGACAAGCTATCGTCGATTGTACAAATCAGCAAACCGTTTCTATTCATCTAGAAGGACACGGAAGAGAAGAGGTAATTGAAGGTATTGATTTATCAAGGACAGTGGGCTGGTTCACGAGTATTTATCCCGTTCATCTCAATTTTCAAGGAACTCAAACACCTATTGAAGGATTAAAGTCTGTCAAAGAACAATTGCGTCGAATCCCAAATCGCGGAGTTGACTATGGTATTTTACGTTACTTGAATAAAGGATTACTTCCGTTTTATCAGCAAAAGCCTTCAATAAGTTTTAACTATTTGGGCCAATTTGATCAGGTTTTCTCAAGGGAATCTTTGTTTATGCAAGAGACAGGATTTACATTTTTAGATCATGCTCCAGATTCCAAACCATCTCATCTAATTGATGTTATCGGAATGGTGAAAGATGAAAAGTTACATTTTGTTTGGATGTATAGTAGAGAACAGTTTTCTAAATTAAAAATTCAATTGATAGCAGATGGTATGTTGAGGCATCTTCGTCAACTTATAAATAAACCAACAACAGAGTCTGCTTTTACGGTATCAGATTTTGCTGATGCAGAGGATCTTACGGAAGAAAACTTGAGCAAAGTATTACTTAAATTAAAAAAGAAGAGGGTGTAAAAATGGGAGACGTTATTGATATATATGGTTTATCACCTTTGCAAAAAGGACTACTGTTTCATACTTTATACGATCAAGATGATGAACATTCATTTTCCTATATTGTACAAGTAGGCTTCTTGCTCGGGGGGCAATTGGATATTGCTACTTTTGAAAAGGCCTGGGAATATGTTATTCATCGACATGAGGTTTTACGTTCAGTATTTGTGTGGGAGGAAGTAGAAAAACCACTACAAGCGGTTTACCAACGTCTTCCTTTTACTATTCATCAAGAGGATTGGAGCACCTATCCACATGATGAAAGGGCGAAGAAATTACAACAGTTTTTGAATGTAGATCGTAGAAAAGGATTTTTATTGGATGAAGCACCATTGATGAGAGTCACTGCGATTAAAGAGGCAAAAGAGGAAACGAGAATTATTTGGACACATCATCATATTTTGCTAGATGGATGGAGTGTGTCATTGGTCTTTAGTGAAGTGATGGAAGTTTATCTCAAGATGATAAAGGGAGAATTGTTGAATCTTCCTAAACCTCTTCCTTATAAAAAATATATTCAATGGATAAATAAACAAGATCAAAGTCAAGCAGAGGAATTTTGGAAAGAAGAATTAAAAGGGTTCTATGCACCTACTCCATTAGCAATGGAAAGAAAGGAACAAGGACAAGAGAAGGGTTATGGAGAATGTGCTTATCAAGTATCTGAGGAACTTACTGAGAGTTTACAAGAGTGGGTACGAAATAGTCGATTAACGTTGAATACGTTAGTACAAGGTGCATGGGCTTATTTGATGAGTAGGTATAGCGGTGACAGTGACGTCGTATTTGGCGTAACTAGCGCTGGGCGTCCTACTGATTTAATGGGAGCAGAGAATATGGTGGGGCTATTTATTAACACATTACCTACCAGAATTCGATTAACGGATAATACATCAGTAGTAGATTGGCTTCGTAAAATACAAATGAAAGAAATGGAACGAAGACAGTATGAGTATAATTCGTTGATAGATATTCAAGGCTGGAGTGAGGTTCCGCGAAATAGCTCCTTATTTCATACCTTGTATGTGTTTGAAAATTATCCAATTCAAGGTGAGAGAAATGATGATTTAAGATTACTAGATGTTACAAGCACGGAACAAACAAATTATCCTTTAACACTCATTGTAATGCCCGGTAAGAAAATTACTTTAAAGTTGATGTATGATCGAAGCTATTTTAATGAAGAAACAATAAATCTGATTCAGAATCACTTATTGCAAATATTAATTCAGATGACGAAGAGCCTAGATTCAAAACTATTTGAAATTACTCATTTAACAGAAGAAGAACAGATACAGTTACTAGAGGAATGGAATCATACTCAAGTTAATTATTCGGCTGAAGGCATGATTCATACGATGTTTGAGGAGCAAGTTAAAAAAACACCGGAAGCAATCGCGGCTAGTTACGAAAATGAACAAATTACATATAAAGAGTTGGAGAAGCGTGCAAATCAGCTAGCTCATTATTTACAAAAGCATGGTGTAGGCCCAGAGTCTCTAGTTGGAGTATATATGGAACGTTCATTACAAATGATGATAGCGTTATTAGGTATTCTAAAATCAGGAGCAGCGTATGTTCCACTTGACCCTACTTATCCAGAGAGTCGGCTTCGATATATATTAGAGGATGCTGGAATCGAAGTACTAGTGACGGAAGAGAATTCTAAAAATTTGTTTGTATCTGAAAATATAGAAACGATTTGTATGAATAAAGATTACACTGCAATTGAAAAAGAAGAATCAACCCCATGTATAAGTGGTGTAACAGGAGAAAATTTAGCGTATGTTATGTATACTTCAGGATCTACAGGGAATCCAAAGGGAGTAATGATTGAGCATCATTCAGTAATTAATTATCTAGAATGGATGCAACATAAATATCCGCTTTCTGAAAAGGATGTGGTCTTGCAGAAAACGCCATTCTCATTTGATGTCTCTGTTTGGGAATTGTTTTGGGGCATTCACGTTGGTGCCAGTGTATCTTTCCTACCTCCAGGTGGAGAAAAAGATCCTTCTATTATAGCTGAAGTGATTAAACAACATCAGGTTACTATAGTTCAATTTGTACCTTCAATGTTATCTGTTTTCTTAGATCACTTCAATCGTATTGAATTGAACATGAATTGTTCGTCCGTACGCCATGTATTTTCTGGTGGAGAAGAACTAAGTTCAGGGTTAGTTAGACGATTTCAACAGAAATGGAATTATAGTGGACAAGTGAAATTAACCAACTTTTATGGACCAACTGAAGCCACTATTTATGTGAATGCATTTGATATTCAGCCTAATCAAGAATTTGTTTCTATTGGGCAGCCAATACAGAACACGCAATTATATGTATTAGACCAAAATCAACGCTTGCAATCAATAGGAATTGAGGGTGAGTTATATATTGGGGGTGCTGGTTTAGCACGTGGATACTTAAATCGTCCGAATCTTACTGCTGAAAAATTCGTTTCGCATCCATTCCAATTGGGGGAACGACTATATCGAACAGGAGATTCAGTAAGATATCTAACTGATGGAAATATAGAATTTATAGGTAGAATGGACCATCAAGTCAAAATGCGTGGTTTTAGGATTGAATTAGGAGAAATTGAAGCCACTTTAGAAAAATGTTCGTTTATTAAAGAGGCTGTCGTATTAGTTAGAGAAGATCGTCCAGGTGATCAACGATTGGTTGCATATGTAATAAGCGATGAAAATACCGAGGAGTGGAGAGAGTATTTACAAAAACAATTACCGAATCATATGATTCCAGCGCACTTTGTAGAGTTAGAACACTTCCCGCTTACTCCGAATGGGAAAATTGACCGAAAGGCCTTGCCAATACCTGATGAGCAAGCTATTGGAGATTTAAATGTTCTACCTCGGACGCCATCGGAAGAGCTTATTGCCTCGGTTTGGGGTCAAGTGTTAGGGATAGAAAATATTAGTATTCAGGATTCCTTCTTTGAACGTGGTGGGCACTCACTACTTGCTACTCAAATCGTCTCTCGGTTACAAGAACTGTTCCAAATTAAAATTCCATTACGTGAACTTTTCAAGCACGATACAGTGGAAGCATTGGCGAAACGAGTGGATCAGTTACGAAAAGAAGATAAAGAACGAGAGGTTGCTCCTCTTGTACCTATGAAACGAGAAGAAGTTATCCCACTTTCCTATGCGCAGAAACGTCTATGGTTTATTGATCAATTAATGCCAAATAGTGCGATGTACAATATTCATGCAGCGTGTCGCTTAACAGGTAAATGGTCAATTGAAGCATTGGAGGTCGGATGGAATCAATTGTTGGAGCGTCATGAATCATTAAGGACGACAATTCTAGAACAAGAGGATGAACCTTTTCAACAGGTTCAATCTCATGTGTTCAGACATATTCCTCAAACGAATCTAACAGATCTTTCTTTGGAAGATAGGGAAAGGGAAAGAGAAATGAAACGCCTTATTCAAAACGAGGCGGAGGAACCATTTCATTTGGGACAAGGTCCTCTGATTCGAACACGAATATTGAAAGTGGACAGGGAAGAATGGGTTCTCATTTGTACGATGCATCATATTATTTCAGATGGATGGTCAATGGGAATCTTACTTGAAGAATGGATGGCTTTTTATGAAGGAGCACTAACCGGAAAACCAGTGGAATTGAAGGAGTTATCTATCCAATATGCAGATTTTGTCATGTGGCAGAAGGAATGGCAAAAAGAGGAGAATTTGAATCAGCACCTTCAATATTGGAAGGAAGAATTATCTGGGGAACTACCGGTTTTACAATTACCGATGGATCGTCCTCGACCTGCAGTTCAAACCCATCGTGGTGCAAGTCAGTCCTTAATAGTGGCGAATTCCCTACAGGAAAAGCTCAAAGATTTAAGTCTGCAAGAAGGATGCACTTTATTTATGACATTGATGGCAGCGTATCAAAGCTTCCTTTCTCGTTATACAGGACAGGACGACATTATAGTTGGAAGCCCAATCGCTAATCGAAATGTGAAAGAGATTGAGGGATTAATAGGATTCTTTGCAAACACGTTGGTTTATCGAGCTGATTTCAGTGAAAATCCGACGTTCCAAGAACTTTTGTCGCAGGTAAGAAAAAAAGCGCTAAAAGCATACGAGTATCAGGACATCCCATTTGAGAAAGTGGTAGAATCCGTAAAACCTGAACGGAATACAAGTCATTCACCAATATTCCAAACTATGTTTACTTTACAGAATACGAAACAAGAGTTTCTTCAGCTATCTGAAAGACAAATGGAACTCATGGAAAGCCATGCTTCTGTTGCCAAATTTGATTTGAGTTTATTTGCTTCTGAGACGGAAGAAGGATTATCACTAACCTTTGAATATAATACTGATTTGTTTAATGATACAACCATTGAACGTATGGCAAGTCATTTTAAACATTGGTTAAATCAAATTGTCTCTCATCCAAAATGTGTACTATCAGAACTGAATATGTTATCGAAAGTAGAATATAAGCAACTACTAGAGGAATGGAATAAATCGCGTGTTATAGATATGGAAGAAAGTACGATTCATACAATGTTTGAAGAACAGGTGAAAAAAACACCAGAAGCAATTGCAGTAGTGTGCGAAGATGAAGAACTAACATATCGAGAGTTGGACGAACGCTCGAATCAGTTGGCACATTATTTACAAAAAAATGGTGTAACATGCGAATCATTAGTTGGGGTTTGCGTTACACGTTCATCCGAGATGATTGTCGGTCTTTTAGGAATTATGAAGGCGGGAGGAGCATATGTCCCAATTGATCCAGCGTATCCGGAAAGTCGACTGCAGTACATTTTAGAAGATGCTCAAATAAAGGTACTGGTGACGCAGGAAAAGTTACAACAAAAAATGGTTATACCTAAATTCGTCAACGTGATTTGTATTGATCGTAATCGAGCAGAAATAGAACAAGAAGTAACTACGGTATGTACGAGTGAAGTGACGGGCGATAACTTAGCCTATATTATCTATACTTCAGGTTCCACTGGAAATCCAAAGGGAGTAATGATTGAGCACAGGAATACAGTAACAATGATTCATTGGGCGCACCACACGTATTCCCGAAAGGAATTAGCGGGAGTGTTAGCTTCAACTTCGCTATCTTTTGATTTATCCGTTTTTGAAGTATTTGTTCCCTTAACGATGGGTGGTAAGGTGATTGTCACTGAAAATGCTCTACATCTAGAGAAGTTGTCTTCCAAAGGTGTGACTTTGGTTAATACTGTGCCATCGGCAGCAAAGGAACTGGTTCGAGCAAAAACAATACCTTCTTCGGTAAAGGTGATGAATTTGGCTGGAGAACCATTGCCATATTCGCTTGTTCAAGATTTATACGAGAGAAATACGATTGAAAAGGTGTACAACCTATATGGACCGTCCGAAGATACTACGTATTCCACGTATATGGAATTAGAAAAGGGTGTCATGCATAGGGTCCCACCGATTGGTAAACCAATATTCAATACAGAAGTATATGTACTAAGTGCTGAACAAAAAATGGTTCCAATTGGTGTAGTTGGTGAGTTGTACATTGGTGGATCAGGATTAGCACGTGGATATTTAAAGCGCCCTGACTTAACGAAAAATCGTTTTATACCGCATCCGTTTAAAGAAGGAGAGCGAATATACCGGACTGGAGATTTAGTAAGGTATTTGCCGGATGGAAATTTGGAGTATGTTGGGCGAATCGATCATCAGGTGAAAATTCGTGGGTTCCGGATTGAACTAGGAGAAATTGAAGCGATATTACAAAGGCATACACTAGTTAACGAAGCTATTGTGATGGTGCGGGAAGATTATCCTGGCGACCCACGTTTGATTGCCTATGTTGTAGGAGACGGAGATGCTCAAAAGTGGCGTGATTATCTCAAGGATCAACTACCAAATTATATGATCCCAGCCTATTTTGTTGGATTAAATGCATTTCCACTCACTCCTAATGGGAAAATTGATAGGAAGGCTTTACCAGCACCAGAGAAACAGGAGATAGCAAGTGGTTATATTGCTCCTCGTACGTCTACGGAAAAAACAATCGTTTCGATATGGCATGAAGTTTTAGGTATGGAAAACATCGGAATTCAGGATTCGTTTTTTGAAATTGGTGGCCATTCATTACTTGCTACGCAAGCTGTTTCTAATCTTAAAGAGGCTTTTGGAATCGACATACCATTGCATGATTTATTTATGTTTCATACGGTGGAGCAATTGGCAGAACAGATTGATCAATTGCTCGATAACAAAAATCAAGAAATGCAGAATGGTAGTAAGGAGAATGTAAGTCTTCAAGACTATATTCAAAAAGAAGCAGAAGTGAGTAATGATGAAGAATTACTGGAACTACTTAAGCAATTAGAAGAGCTATCAGAGGAAGAAGCACAAGGGATATTCGAGAGTAATTTGATTGAGGAAGGGGTAAAAAAATGAGAAGTGATTTACTTGCAAAGCTGAGTTCACTTTCTCCTGAGAAGAGAGCATGGCTTCAGAAGCAAATGCAAAAAAAGGAGAATAAAGAAGCACTCCCGTTGTCTTATGCACAACAACGTTTGTGGTTTATGGACAGATTTAATCCAAATAGTTCTTTATATAATATTCCAACGGTATGGCATCTAAAAGGAAATTGGATACCTGAAGCATTAGAAAAGGGATTCAATCGACTCATTGAACGCCATGAATCATTACGAACTGTTTTTAAAGAAGTAGGAGAACAACCTGTGCAACAAATTGTCGAATTCCTTCCTAGAGCATTACCTGTAAGAGATTACTCTCAACTTCCTCTAGAAGTAAAAGAAAAAGAGGTAGATAGTTTAATTGCGAGAGAAGCGCAAGAACCATTTAATTTAATGAATGGTCCTTTAGTTCGTAATCAGCTTGTTCAATTAGAGAAGGATGAATGGTTATTACTGTGTACGATGCATCATATTATTTCTGATGCTTGGTCCATTGGTATATTCATGAATGAATTACTTGCTTTCTATGAAGAAGAAACGGGCGGAAATCCTGCTAAATTAAGTTCATTATCCATTCAATATGCAGACTTTGCGAAGTGGCAAAAGGAGTGGTTGCAAGGTGATGTGCTAAATCGTCAGCTTACGTATTGGCAAGAAGAATTATCTGGTGAGCTTCCTATTTTACAACTGCCAGTGGATCGACCTCGACCGGTTAAGCAGACTTACTCTGGGGCTACGCATCACGTAATTTTTCCTTATAAATTGCTTAGTCAATTGAAGGATATAAGTCGACAAGAAGGATCTACTTTATTTATGACTTTAATGGCCGCATACCAGAGCTTTCTTGCTCGTTATACGGGACAAAAAGATATTCTAGTTGGTAGTCCGATTGCAAATCGGAACCATAAGGGAGTAGAAGGATTAATTGGTTTCTTTGTTAATACGTTGGTTTACCGATCAGATTTGAGTGGCATCCCTACTTTTCGAGAGATTTTGAACCAAACAAAGAAAAAGGCGTTAAAAGCTTACGAATATCAAGATATACCATTTGAAAAAGTGGTAGAAGCTGTGCAACCTGAACGAAGCACGAGTCATTCCCCTATATTTCAGACCATGTTTACGCTACAAAATATAAAACAAGAACGACTAGATTTGCCTGATAGAAGTATTGAAATGGTAGAAAGTAATATGTCTATTGCTAAATTTGATTTGAGCTTAACTGCCTATGAAGTGGAAGAAGGTCTATTCGCCTCATTTGAATACAACACGGATTTATTTGATAGTAGTACCATTGCACGTATGGCAGGACATTTTGAGAACTGGCTAAATGAAATCACGTATCATCCAGATGAATCATATACAAAGCTGTCAATGTTATCGGATACTGAGCAAAAACAACTCTTAGAAGAATGGAATGATACGGACGTAGTTTATGGTCATGATTGTATGATTCATGAGCTATTTGAGCAGCAAGTTGCACGGACACCTAATGCAGTGGCGGTAGTTTATGAGGGTGGAAAGCTAACGTATCAAGAACTGAATGAAAAATCGAATCAATTGGCACATTTTCTACAAAAACGAGGTATCGGACCTGAATCATTAGTCGGTATATGTATTGAACGTTCTCCTGATATGATTATTGGTCTCTTTGGGATTTTGAAAGCAGGTGGGGCTTATGTCCCACTGGACCCAAGTTATCCCGAAAACCGCCTGAGATACATTTTGGAGAATTCACAAATTCAAGTGCTGTTAACAAAAGAGGCACTACAGGACTGGTTACCTAAAGATATTCGAGCAATTTGTTTAGACCGGGATCAAGTAATGATTTCTAAAGAGAGTAATTTAGCTCCGGTGAGTGGAGTAACAGCAAATAACTTAGCCTATATTATATACACTTCGGGTTCGACGGGAAATCCAAAGGGGGTAATGATTGAACATCATTCCGTTATCAACCGTCTACAGTGGATGCAGAAAAAATATCCATTGTCCGAGGACGATACAATCCTACAAAAGACACCGTTTTCATTTGATGTTTCTGTCTGGGAATTATTTTGGTGGTCATTTGTAGGAGCACGTGTTTGTTTACTTCCACCAGGAGGAGAGAAAGATCCTGCGGTGATTGAGGAGTATATTGAACGATATCGTGTGTCCACCATGCACTTTGTTCCGTCGATGTTATCTACTTTTTTAGATTATATGGAACTATATAATTCGAAAAGGGATGTATCGTCTTTAATTCAAGTTTTTACTAGTGGAGAAGCGTTAAACACTGAGCAGGTTCGCCGGTTTAAGGGGATCTTTTACAATGTTCAGCAAACAAAGTTAATTAACTTGTATGGTCCTACTGAAGCGACTGTGGATGTGACTTATTACGATTGTGATTTAGAAAAAGAGGCAATGCTTATTCCGATTGGTCGTCCGATTGATAATACAGAGTTGTATGTGTTAGATCAATATCAACAAGTGGTTCCGATTGGTGTGGCAGGGGAACTTTACCTTGGAGGAGTAGGATTGGCACGTGGCTACTTCAATCGACCGGATTTAACTACTGAACGTTTTATTCCGCATCCTTTTAAGGACGGGGAACGATTATATCGAACGGGTGACTTGGTGAGATATATGAATGATCGTAACTTAGAATATATTGGAAGAATAGATAACCAAGTCAAAATTAGAGGATTCCGAATTGAATTGGGAGAAATTGAAGCAGCTTTACATGATCACTCATCTGTAAAAGAGGCAGTCGTGTTGGTGAAGGAAGATCGACCAGGAGATAAGCAGTTAGTAGCTTATGTAGTGGGTGAAGGGGATACTGGAGAGTGGCGTGAATATCTCAAGAAGCAATTACCACATTATATGGTTCCGGCATACTTTTTCCAAATTGAAGGTATGCCACTCACTCCAAATGGTAAAGTGAATCGGAAAGCATTATTGGAATTAGAAGAACAGTTCATAAGTGAAGATATTACTTCATCACGAACACCAGTGGAGGAGCTCATTGTTTCCGTTTGGAGCCAAGTGTTAGGAATAAAAAATATTAGTGTGCAGGATTCCTTTTTTGAAATCGGTGGTCATTCACTACTAGCTACTCAAGTAGTGTCACGTTTACAGGAAATTTTTCAAATCGAATTACCAGTACGTGAACTATTTGAATATACAACGGTGGAGTCACTGGCAAAGCGATTAGAACAGCTACGTAAAGGAGATAAAAAACGAGAGATTCCGCCACTAATACCGATGGAGCGAGGAGAAGCTATTCCACTATCTTATGCCCAACAACGTTTATGGTTTATTGATCAATTTACACCTAATAGTGCCCTTTACAATATGCCAATGGTATGCCGTCTTACAGGGAATTGGCTACTTGAAGCATTGGAAACGGGATGGAATCAACTAATAGAACGTCATGAATCACTGCGGACGGTCTTTCAAGAAGTGAATGGTCAACCCGTACAGCAAATTAAATCGTATGCTTTTCAATCAATTCCGAAAACGGATTTAACTATGCTTTCTTCTGAAGACCGAGAAGAAGAGGTTAAACGTTTCATTCAACAAGAAACAGAAGTGCCATTTGATTTAACAGAGGGTCCATTAATCAGGACGAGTATTTTGCACGTGGGAGAGGAAGAATGGATACTCCTTTGTACTTTACATCATATCATTTCAGATGGATGGTCAATGGGAATCCTACTTGAAGAATGGATGGCATTTTATGAGAAAGCAACGGATGGAAAGGTGGCGGAACTTGAACCATTACCGGTTCAATATGCCGACTTTGCTCAGTGGCAAAAAGGATGGCTGAAGGAGGAAGTGCTTGATCAACAACTTCAATATTGGAGGGAAGAATTGTCTGGGGAGCTTCCTGTACTCCAACTTCCTATGGATCGCCCGCGTCCTGCACTACAAACTCATCACGGGTCGACATACACTCTAGTTTTGCCAAGCACGCTACATGATAAATTGAATGAACTTAGCCGAAAAGAAGGGGCTACACTCTTCATGACGCTGTTGGCTGCGTATCAAAGTTTTCTATCTCGTTATACGGGACAAGAAGATATTTTGGTCGGAAGCCCAATTGCGAATCGGAATTATAGAGAAATTGAAGGACTAATTGGTTTCTTCGTTAACACGCTGGTTTATCGAACTAATTTGAGTGGTGGACCGACATTTCAAGATGTACTGTATCAGGTTCGTCAAAAGGCATTGAAGGCGTATGAATATCAAGATATCCCATTTGAAAAAATTGTAGAAGTTGTGCAACCGGAGCGAAGTACAAGTCATTCGCCAATCTTCCAGACTATGTTCATCTTGCAAAATATGAAACAAGAGTTTCCGGTGTTATCTAGTAGAAGTATTGAAATGATAGAAAGCCATAGTCCAATTGCAAAGTTTGATTTAAGTGTGATGGCAGTTGAGACAGAAGAGGGATTACTTTTTACTTTTGAATACAATAAGGATTTATTCAATGCTACTACTATTGAACGGATGGCAGGACACTTTGAGAAATGGCTATATGAAGTTTCTCATCGCCCACAAAATCCGTTGCATGACCTGAGCATGCTATCGGAACCCGAGCGTAATTTGTTATTAGAAACATGGAATGACACTGTAATGGAAATGTCCCATCAGGGTCTTATTTGCGAAAGATTTGAGGAGCAAGTAGCAATGCGTCCTGATGCGATTGCGATAGTTGATCAAACAAAACAGTGGACTTATGGTGAACTGGATATACAAGCAAATCAGTTGGCAAATGTTTTACAGCGAAAGGGAGTAGCCCCAGAGTCAGTGGTGGGAGTTTATCTTCCGAGGTCAGCAGAGCTAATGGCAAGTTTACTAGGCATTTTAAAAGCTGGTGGAGCTTATGTTGTTTTAGACCCGTTGTATCCAAAATCAAGGTTAGAATACATGATTGAAGATGCAGGAATTCAATTTGTAGTGACGGCGGAAGTACAAGAAGGACATTTCGCACACGTCGAAATGGTGAGGTTAGAAGAATTAACGGTGGAAAGCGTAATTGCACCTATACGTCAAATAAATCCAGAGAACTTAGCCTATATTGTCTATACCTCTGGTTCTACAGGAAAACCGAAGGGTGTTATGGTTGAATATCGCTCATTAATGAATATGGTTTCTTGGCATCAAGAAGTTTATCGTATTTCAGCAGAGGATCGTGCGACTCAGATTGCAGGGGTTGCTTTTGATTCGGCTGTCCAGGAGATTTGGCCGTATCTAACTGCTGGTGCAGCACTCTACTTGTCAACAGAGGAACTGAGAATTAATCCAGAAGCACTAAGGGACTGGCTCATTGATTCACGAATAACAGCTAGTTTTGCACCTACGCCTATTCTGGAAAGACTCTTGAAATTATCTTGGCCAGATAAAACGGATCTTCGTTTTATCATTACTGGTGGGGATCAATTAACACAGTATCCATCTAACGATATTCCTTTTGCGGTAATTAATCAGTATGGTCCATCGGAAAATACCGTTGTTACCACAGATTGTTATGTACCTGTAGGAGTGACAACAGGTACGCCATCGATTGGTCGACCGATTGCGAATACAGAAGTTTATGTGTTAGATTCTCATCTTCAGCTAGTACCAATTGGTGTAATTGGAGATCTCTATATTGGAGGGAAGAGTCTTGCACGTGGATATGCTAATCGTCCGGATCTTACAAAGGAAAAATTTATTCCACATCCTTTCAAGTCAGGAGAACGTCTCTATTATACAGGAGACAAAGCAAGTTATCTTTCTGATGGTAATCTCCAGTTCCGTGGACGTATAGATGACCAAGTGAAAATTCGTGGTTTCCGGATTGAATTGGGAGAAATAGAAGCTGTTTTGCAGGCGCATTCTTCTGTGAAAGAAGCTGTTGTATTGGTGCGAGAGGATAATCAAGGTGATAAGAGATTAGTAGCTTATGTAGTTGGTGAAGGAAGTGTCCATGAATGGCGAGAACATCTACAAACACATTTACCTAATTACATGGTTCCAACAAACTTTATTGAGATGGAATTTTTACCACTTACACCGAATGGAAAACTTGATTTGAAGGCATTGCCTATACTTAGTGAACAATCCGCTGAAAATACTGTATACCCAAGAACTCCGCTGGAAGAACTTATTGCTTCAGTGTGGAGTCAAGTGCTAGGAATAAGAGACATTGATGTTCAGGATTCTTTCTTTGAGCTCGGTGGTCACTCTCTACTTGCTACACAAGTGGTCTCACGCTTACAGGAGGTCTTTCAAATCAAATTGCCAGTACGTGAACTGTTCGAATATTCAACGGTCGAGGCATTATCGAAACGAATAGATCAGTTACGTAAGGGGAGCGAAAAACGAGAAATTCCACCATTGATGCCGATAGAACGAGGGGGAAATATTCCACTGTCTTATGCCCAACAGCGCTTATGGTTTATTGATCAATTTGCACCTAATAGTGCACTTTATAATATGCCAATGGCATGCCGTCTTACAGGGAATTGGTTACCTGAGGCATTGGAGTTGGGATGGAATCAGTTGATAGAGCGTCATGAATCTTTGCGGACTGTATTTTATGAAGAGGATGGCCATCCTATCCAGCAGATTCAACCGTACGTTTTCCGTCCGCTTCTGCAAATGGACTTAACTAAGCTTTCATTAGAGGAGCGAGAAAGAAAGTTGGAGCAATGGATTCAAACTGAAGTCGAATCTCCATTTGATTTAGAACAAGGGCCATTGTTCCGTGGGAAACTCATAAGAATTTCAGAAGAAGAATGGATTCTTCTGTGTAATATGCATCATATTATCTCAGATGGATGGTCGATGGAAATCTTACTTCAAGAATGGATGGCATTTTATGAGAATGCGATTGGTGAAAAACAAGCAGAGCTGGAACCACTACCAGTTCAATATGCCGATTTTGCTCAGTGGCAAAGAGAATGGTTGAAAGATGAATTACTATATCAACAACTTGCGTATTGGAAGGAAGAATTATCCGGTGAGTTACCAGTCTTAATGTTGCCAATGGATCGTCCGCGTCCGCCAGTGCAAACCCACCATGGATTAACTCATAATGTTTTGTTATCGCGCTCATTACTGGATAAATTAAACGAACTAAGTCGTCAAGAAGGGGCCACACTTTTCATGACCTTATTGGCAGCGTATCAAAGTTTCCTTGCTCGTTATACGGGACAAACGGATATTATTGTTGGTAGCCCAATTGCAAATCGAAATTATCGAGAAATTGAAGGACTGATTGGTTTCTTTGTCAATACATTGGTTTATCGAGCTGATTTAAGTAATGCACCGGCATTTCAAGAGTTGTTGTCTCAAGTACGGATAAAAGCATTGAAGGCGTATGAGTATCAAGATGTTCCGTTTGAGAAAATTGTAGAGGTTATCCAACCTGAACGAAATACAAGCCATTCTCCGATTTTCCAAACCATGTTTACTTTGCAAAATACGGGACAGAAGCTACCAGAACTACATGGAAAAAATATAGAAGTAATGGAAAGTAATGCCCCTATCGCTAAGTTTGATTTAAGTTTAACTGCTGCAGAAGTGGAAGAGGGTTTATTACTTACTTTTGTTTATAGAACTGATTTATTTGACAGCTTAACTATTGAATCCATGGCTGAACATTTTGGGAACTGGTTGAATGTAATCGTGGAGAATCCTGATAAATCATTAGCTAAGTTGCCTATATTATCAGGATTACAGCAAAAACAGTTGGAAGAGTGGAATAATGATGCTGTAGCATATCTACAGGAAAGTACGATTCATCAGCTGTTTGAAGAGCAAGTAAATCGTACACCTGATGCGGTAGCGGTGGTAGATGAAAAACAGCAGTTAACGTATCGAGAGCTGAATGAAAAAGCTAATCAATTGGCCCACTATCTTCAGCAATGCGGAATTGGGAATGAATCATTGGTTGGACTTTGCTTTGAGCGTTCAGTTGAGATGGTTGTTAGTATTATGGGGATTTGGAAGGCTGGAGCAGCCTATGTTCCATTAGACCCATCATATCCAGAAAGTCGCCTACGATATATTTTGGAGGACACTGGAATTCAAGTATTAGTTACGAACGAGTCATTGGAAGACTGGATACCTAAAGAAATGAAGATAGTTTGTCTAGATAGGGATCAAGCAATGATTTCACAAGAAAGCATTCTTTCACCAAAATGTGAAGTAACAGGAGAAACCTTAGCGTATGTTATCTATACTTCAGGATCAACGGGGAATCCAAAGGGTGTCTTGATACAGCATCATTCTGTACTAAACTTGTCACATGGTTTACAAAAAGAGGTTTTCGAACATGAGATACCATCTAACATGCATGTCGGTTTAAATGCGTCAATTGCCTTTGATGCATCTATCCAGCAATTACAAATGCTGCTTTATGGTTCAAGTTTGTATATTATTCCAAATGAAGTACGAAGTGATCCGGAGCAGTTTGTAGCTTATATTAGGGAGAACAAGTTAGAAATCTTTGATATAACACCTTCATTGCTTCAATTACTTATAGATGTCGGATTGTTAGAAACGTGCGATGGCATTCATGTTCCAAGTAAGGTACTGGTTGGTGGTGAAG
Source organism: Bacillus sp. FSL K6-0268 (assembly GCF_038005425.1). Taxonomy (NCBI): domain Bacteria; kingdom Bacillati; phylum Bacillota; class Bacilli; order Caryophanales; family Bacillaceae; genus Bacillus; species Bacillus sp. FSL K6-0268. Next base: position 908,949 of record NZ_JBBOTF010000001.1, on the reverse strand, counting down.
CAATTATGCCGTCATTATGGGAACAGCTAGTAGAGACTGATAAAATACAATTTTATAATGTATATGGTCCTACAGAATGTACGGTTGATGCAACATGCTATCATATCAAAAAAGATAGTAAGAGAGTAACAATTGGGCGTCCATTGCCTAACGTCCAAACTTATGTATTAGATAGAAATAGGTTACCAGTTCCAGTTGGTGTGATGGGGGAACTTTATATCGGAGGAGCAGGTCTAGCAAGGGGGTACTTGAATCGTCCAGAGTTAACATCCGAACGATTTATTTCTCATCCATTCAAAGAAGGCGAGAGGTTATATAGAACAGGCGATCTTGTGAGATATCTTCCAGATGGTAATATAGACTACTTAGGAAGAATGGATAATCAAGTGAAGATTAGAGGATTTCGAATCGAACTTGGGGAGATTGAGTCGACTTTACAAGAGCATGACTTGGTAAAAGAGGTAGTTGTAATAGTTAGGGAAAATCAGTCGGGAGATAAGAGATTAGTAGCTTATGTAGTGGGCGAAGGTAGTTTAGAAGAATGGCGAGAGTATCTTAAAACAAAACTGCCAATCCATATGATACCTTCCTACTTTGTCGAAATGAAAGAATTACCGCTAACCATAAATGGAAAGGTTGATCGGAAATCGTTACCTATACCAGATTATCAAGGAACACAAGAAGGCTACGCGGCCCCAAGAAATGAACGTGAACATAAGCTTTCTATCATTTGGGAACGTGTGCTAGGTTCAAAACGTATTGGTATTTATGATAACTTTTTTGAAATTGGTGGAGATTCAATTCTTAGCATTCAGATTGTCTCTCGTGCAAAGCAAGCTGGTTTACAGTTGACACCAAAACAACTATTTGAACACCAAACGATTGCTGAGTTGGCGCAAGTAGTCAAAGAAGAACAAGGTGTACAAGCTGAACAAGGAATTATAACTGGAGAGACGATACTTACACCTATTCAGCAAAGGTTTTTTGCACAAAATCATCCTAATCCACATCATTGGAATCAATCCATGTTCTTTAGAACGAAAGAAAAATTGGACATAGGATCACTGGAAAAGGCAGCGCGTAGCCTTCTACTTCATCATGATGCCCTGCGTTTAAGATATGAACGTTTACCTAATGGGACTTGGGAACAGTGGAATGAAGGAATTAAAGAACAATTGATGCTGACTGTCATTTCATTAGACGAAGTGCCGGAAGCGGATTGGCATGAAGTTATTCAAAAAGAGATTAATGTTGCACAAGAAAGATTGAATTTACATGATGGTCCTTTAATGAGAATGGTGTATTTTGATGAAGATGAGAAGACTGGCCGATTATTTTGGACAATTCATCACTTAGCTGTGGATGGTGTTTCTTGGCGAATTTTATTGGAAGATTTGCAAACAGCGTATACGCAAGCAGTCCAAGGACAAAAAATTCAATTACCTATGAAGAGTACATCTTTTAAAGAATGGTCGGAGAAATTACAACATTACGCTGAAACTGGAATATCAAAAGAAGTGCTACATTACTGGGAGCAGCAGGCTGAACAAGACGTAGTTATACTGCCAGTAGATGGTACTATAAGTAATCCAGTAAGCGCAGTAACTGAGGAAATTACTGTGGTGTTAAACGAGAAGGTTCTGTTGCAAAGTTTGAAAAAACATCAACCTGCTTACAAAATACGGTTGTAGTTTAAGCAGTTCTAAATAACTGCTGTAATTCCTTGTACGTTGAAAAAGAGAAGTCTGGAATGTGACTTCTCTTTTGTTTATATATGGCATGAACCGTTTCGATTCCTTTCAATGTACGTGAAGCATGGCGCAGGTTTTGAAATCCTGCGGATTTAACAAAACGTCGTTTGATATGTCTATGGTCTTGTTCGATGAGATTATTGAAATGCTTAACAGTACAATGTTTCGTATGCACATAAAAGCCATTATGTTTTAGTTTTTTAAACGCACAAAGTAAAGCATGAGCCTTGTCTGTTGTGAGAACCGTTGGTTCTCCAAAAGCTTTCACTAACCTTTTCATAAACATATAGGCTGCTTGATGATCTCGCTTTTTGCGAAGTTGAATATCCAATGTGTGACCTTCCTTATCAATCGCACGATAAAGATAACGCCACTTTCCCTTGACTTTGATATAGGTTTCATCTAAATGCCATACGGAATGTGCTGATTTATTTTTCTTCTTCCAAATTTGATAAATGATATTTCCATATTCATGGACCCAACGCATAATAGTTGTAGGATGAACTGAAACACCACGCTCTCTCAAAAGTTCAGATACGTCGCGATAGCTTAAAGAAAAACGACAATAGTAGCCGACAGCTACCAAGATAATGTCTCTCTCAAATTGTTTTCCTTTAAAATATCCCATATGTTAGGCTCCTCATCTCATTTTTCTACAGTCTAGCTCAGCTCCAAAAACTTTGCAACGGAACCACATCAGCACTTATTTCTAGCAATCCTCCATCTATAAGTAATTGAAGTAATGAAGGTGTCATATCAAACATTTCCAATTTATTCTCCCTAATATAGGACACAAATTGTTCCGGATTAGTGCGAACTTCACTTGGGATAATATATAAACTTGAACCATAAAGCAACATTTGTAATTGCTGAATAGATACATCAAAGGCAATTGACGCATTCAAACCGACGCGCATATTATTAGGTATTTCATGTGAGAAAACTTCTTTTTGTAAACCATAGGATAGGTTTATTACAGAATGTTGCTGTACTAAAGCCCCCTTTGGATTCCCTGTCGAACCAGAAGTGTAGATAACATACGCTAAGTTTTCCCCTGTCACCTGTTATGAAGTGACCTTTGTCAATAGTTTTTCACCCATAATATTTTTCTTGATGGCATACAAAAGCTTCAGAAATAAGATCTATCGACAGTTAACCACTCTGTTATTCGTGGATTGGTTACCTCAGGTTAATGGTTCGTCGTTAGGCTCTTATAATCTCACTGCGTGGATCACACCTTTTCAAATTCTAATAAATAGCTTGTTTATCAGAATTTCAGCCATGCCAGAAGAGGTGAGTCATAGATAGCCAGACCTGTAATTCACTATCTCTGAAGCTCATCTATGCCATCAATTGATACCTTTGATTTCTAACTATGAATCAATCAACTTCATATCCTTCCCTCTTTATTTTCGGTGAATTTTACCTGTTTCTAATCCCCATATAAAACACCCCAGTTCTCTTGCGATAGCTGTAACGGCAACATTTCTAGGCTTCCCTTGATATATCATGCGATAATATTTTCTTTGTAACCTTTCTACAGCCTGATCCGCATAAGCAATCACTTCGCTTCGTTGCCCTTTTTGTCTTGCTTTCACTCGCTTCGATTTTAATCCGATTGCTCCTTTTACCAACGCATTTGCACATTCTACAAGAGTAGACCTAACGGTCGAATTTCCTTGTTTTGTAATCGAACGTCGACTGATTTTCTCTCCACTTGAGCTTTCGCTTGGCGTCAATCCTACATAAGCCATAAATGCTTTAGCCGTGGGAAAACGAGTGAAGTCTGCAATTTCCACATGAACAGTCATTGCCGATGTTGTATCTATACCTTTTAAGCATCTTAACTTTGCGATTGGTTCTTCGTACCTTTCACGATGAGATAATTCTTCTAATCTCAAACTGAACCGCTCAATTTTATCGACTAGAACATCATACTGTAATAGGTATTCGCCTAACGTTTCTTTGAATAATCCTTGTAGATCAAGATTCTTTAACCATTTCATATAAGCGATTGTCCAGCTTGATTTCCCTTCATACACATAGCCATGTCTTAAAAGGAATGCTTTTATCTGTTGTTTTATTTTTTTCAAAGATGTTTTAAAATCACCTAACATGCGGATATACTCTTTCACGGCAACATCCTCTTCTTCTGGAACATATACTTCTTTATAGGTGCCATTTGCTAAATTAAGAGCAATCATTTTGGCATCGAATTTATCATTTTTCACCATTTTGTTTTTTGATGAACTGTACATTGTTGTGGGAGCTAAAATATCACAATCAATTCCATTTTGTTCAAGAAGATTATGAAGTGAATACCCTAAACAACCAGCCTCATATCCAGCTTTAATTTTTATATCTTCACCATATTTTGTTTTCAGTTTCTCAACGAATTTTTTTACGAGAGATACATTTGAAGCACATCGTGCTTCTCTTACAATTTCCCCAGTTGTTCCGTGTAGTGCACATAAGCTAAAACTTTCCTTGTGGACATCCATCCCAATATATATTATATTTTCCATAGTGGCCTCCTATTATCATAGGGTATAACCCCATTCATAATGTTTTCATTCATTATTATGGGTTAAAATCCCTGACTTGATAATCTAGGAGGTCACTTCATATTATCTCACATGTTGGTGAAAGTTTGCTTTCTCGAGAAATCATGGCTTGATCCCTATCTAGGCAAACTACCTTGATTTCTTTAGGTATCCAGCCCACTAATACCTCATTCGTAACTAACACTTGAATATCTGTGTCTTCTAAAATATATCGTAGGCGGCTTTCCGGATTCGATGGATCCAATGGAACATAGGCTGCTCCGGCCTTCCAAATTCCCATTAGACCAACAACCATCTCAACTGATCGATCAAAGCAAAGGCCAACTAATGACTCTGTCCCAATTCCACATTTCTGTAAATGATGGGCTAATTGATTAGCTCTTTCATTCAGCTCTCGATATGTTAGTTGCTGTTTTTCATCTACCACCGCCAACGCGTCAGGCGTACGATTTACTTGCTCTTCGAATAGTTGATGGATTGCATTCTCACGTGGATAGGATATAGTATTATTATTCCATTCTTCCAATAGCTTTCTTTGTTCAGCTTCCGTAATATATACTAGCTCCGATAGATTTTGATCAATGTTTTTGAGCATTTGCATTAACACTTTGTGTAAATGACCCAGCATTCGTTCAATGGTTACTCTATTAAACTTACTACGGTCATACATTAACTTTAACGATAACTGGATTCCTGGAACTACAGCTAACCCTAATGGGTAGTGGGTTTCTTCTACCCCTTCCAATTCACCAATTTCCAGATTTTCTGAAGACTCCTCTTTCACTGGATAATTTTCAAACACATATAAACTATTGAACAGCGGTATTCCTCTAGGAACTTCACTCCACGCCTGAATCTCTGTCAAAGAAGCATACTCATATTGTCTTCTTTCTATCTCTTCCTCTTGTATCTTCTGCAACCAATCTATTAATTTTATATCATCCATCAATTGAATTCGCGTCGGTGACGTTGTAATGAAAGGACCTACGATGTTTTCAACATCAATAATCTCCGTAGAACGCCCTGAGCTTGTTACACCAAAAACAATGTCATTTTCTCCACTATATCGGCTCATGAGATATGCCCATGCACCTTGAATTACTGTACTCAAAGTAAGTTTATTGCGTTTCGCCCATCCTTGTAACGCTTGAGTCTGCTCTTCTGATAAATACGTAACCTTCTCTGTGTAACCTTTTTCTTCCTCTTTACTTTCTAAGCCCAGTAAAGTTGGTGCAGTAAAACCTTTTAGCTTCTCTCTCCAGAATTGTTCCGCCTGCTCCTTATCTTGTTCTCTGAGCCATTGGATATATTTCTTATATGGTGAGGACTTAGGTAACTTCACAGCTTCTCCATTCATTCTCTTTTGATAGACTGTAAGTAATTCATTAAATACTAATGGTAAACTCCATCCATCCAGTAAAATATGGTGATGGGTCCAAACAATCCGATATTCTTCCTCACCTTCTTGAATGACTGTTACCCGCATCAATGGTGCTTCATCAAATTGGAAGGCTTGTTTTCGATCTAATTCCAAAAAGACTTTTCTTTTTTCCTCTATCTCTTCACTCGTCATTGTACGCCAGTCTTCTTTGTTCACTTTAAATGGGATATTTTCATACACCACTTGTACAGGTTCTTCAATTTCGTCCCATACAAATGCTGTACGAAAAATTTCATGCCGCTGAATTACAGATTTCCACGCCTGCTCAAATGTAGGAATATTCATTTTCCCTCGAATCATAAAACTCAATTGCACTATATACGGTGCAACATGTTCATCCCCTTGGTCATGCAATGTGTGGAAAATCATACCTTCTTGCAAAGGTGATAATGGATATAAATCAGTAATTTGATTGTTCTTTCCGCGATGCATTTTGTTTAGTACATTTGTCAAACCTTCTTGGCTAAGATTAGCCATTGCAAAATCCGAAATGGTCAGTGCAGATTCTCTATCTGAAAATTGGATCAATGTACTCAGTTGATATAGCATATTCTGTGCAATACTTTGAATCGTTGATTTGGCAAATTGTCCAACATTGTATACCCAAGTGAATTGAAGTTTTCCATCCGTTACAACCCCAATTACATCAATTACATGCGATCGCTTGGAACCGGCAGCATGATCTAAACGCTTAAATTCGTTCTCTGGAATAAACATTGCATCGCTAGAAAACAATTGGTCAAATTGTCCAAGATAGTTAAAACTAATAGACGGTGTATATTGGAAGCTTAATTGCTCACACATTGTTGCGTTCATGTAACGCAACACCCCATAATCAACACCCTTATTAGGAATTTTGCGAACTTGTTCTTTAACTGCTTTTAATGCTGCAATTGGCGTATTAGCATTAGTAATATTTAAATGAACTGGGTAAATACTTGTAAACCATCCCACGGTTCTCGATAAATCAACATCTTCAATAATCTCTTCTCGACCATGTCCCTCTAAATCTACGCTTAATATCGGCTGCCCCGTACATGCTGCTGTAGCTTGTACCAATGCTGCTAATAATACTTCATTGATTTGGACACGGTGAGTGCTTAAAGGGTTCCGTTGCAAAGTTTTTGGAGCTGAGCTAGACTGTAGAAAAATGAGATGAGGAGCCTAACATATGGGATATTTTAAAGGAAAACAATTTGAGAGAGACATTATCTTGGTAGCTGTCGGCTACTATTGTCGTTTTTCTTTAAGCTATCGCGACGTATCTGAACTTTTGAGAGAGCGTGGTGTTTCAGTTCATCCTACAACTATTATGCGTTGGGTCCATGAATATGGAAATATCATTTATCAAATTTGGAAGAAGAAAAATAAATCAGCACATTCCGTATGGCATTTAGATGAAACCTATATCAAAGTCAAGGGAAAGTGGCGTTATCTTTATCGTGCGATTGATAAGGAAGGTCACACATTGGATATTCAACTTCGCAAAAAGCGAGATCATCAAGCAGCCTATATGTTTATGAAAAGGTTAGTGAAAGCTTTTGGAGAACCAACGGTTCTCACAACAGACAAGGCTCATGCTTTACTTTGTGCGTTTAAAAAACTAAAACATAATGGCTTTTATGTGCATACGAAACATTGTACTGTTAAGCATTTCAATAATCTCATCGAACAAGACCATAGACATATCAAACGACGTTTTGTTAAATCCGCAGGATTTCAAAACCTGCGCCATGCTTCACGTACATTGAAAGGAATCGAAACGGTTCATGCCATATATAAACAAAAGAGAAGTCACATTCCAGACTTCTCTTTTTCAACGTACAAGGAATTACAGCAGTTATTTAGAACTGCTTAAACTACAACCGTATTTTGTAAGCAGGTTGATGTTTTTTCAAACTTTGCAACAGAACCGCTGATGTTCATGTACCAAGTAAGATATTAGTCGGTGGTGAAGCAATTATGCCGTCATTATGGGAACAGCTAGTAGAGACAGAAAAAATTGATTTTTATAACGTATACGGTCCTACAGAATGTACGGTTGATGCAACATGCTATCATATCAAAAAAGATAGTAAGAGAGTAACAATTGGCCGTCCGTTGCCGAACGTTCAAACTTATGTATTAGATAAAAATTTGTTACCTGTTCCAGTTGGTGTAACAGGTGAGCTATATATTGGGGGTGCAGGTATAGCGAGAGGATACTTGAATCGCCCAGAATTAACAGCAGAGAGATTCATCCGTCATCCATTTAATGAAGAAGAGCGTTTATATCGTACGGGAGATTTGGTTCGTTATTTACCTGATGGTAATTTAGATTACTTGAGAAGAATTGATAATCAAGTAAAAATTAGGGGCTTTCGTATTGAACTTGAAGAGATTGAAGCGAATCTAGAGAGGCATCCATTGGTAAAAGAAGCAGTAGTTTTGGTAACAGAGGATAAATTAGGAGAGCAGAGATTGGTTGCTTATGTAGTTGGAGATGGTAGTATGCATGATTGGCGTGAATATCTCAAGACACAAGTACCGAATTATATGGTTCCCGCACACTTTATTAAGGTAGACGAGATTCCTCTTACAACGAATGGAAAAGTTGATCGAAAGGCATTGAACAATTTAACTATTTTAAGAGAAAATAACTTTTCTACACCAATCATTCCAAGGGATGAAATTGAATATCAGTTGATTAAAATCTGGCAGGATGTGTTACAGATAGAAGATGTCTATGTAAATGATGATTTCTTTAATAGAGGAGGACACTCTCTCCTTGTAATTAAATTAGTTTCAAAAATTAGGGAGAAGTTTGGAAAAGAGATTAAGGTGTCTACATTGATTAAGAATCCAACAGTAGAAGGAATCGCATGCCTTATTCGTGATAAGCATGATATGACGAAATCAGTAGCAGCGCTAGTTCCACTACAAGAATCAGAGAAAAGACCTTTCTTCTGCGTTCATCCGTTTATGGGGAATGTATTCTGTTACATTCAACTAGCAAGATTGCTTAAGAGCCGTTGTTCATTTTATGGTTTACAGAATCCTCTTATAGAAAAGAAAGAAATTGACGAGTTAACTTTGCCGGAAGTAATTCAACTTTACATGGAAGAAATAAAACGTGTTCAGCCAGAAGGTCCATATCGTCTTGGAGGATGGTCTTTAGGCGGTACGATTGCTTATGAAATCGCAACTGTATTAAAGAATCAAGGTGAGGAAGTTGAGTTGTTGGTACTCATGGATACTAAAGTACCTTCAAAGCAGGATCATAAAACAAGTGAGGATATGCTCTCATATATATATGAGCATTTCATTCCTAGAGATCTTACTGAGCAGGAAGGAGACCTTGTCCATAAACAAGATATGCTTGTGGAGCAATTAATTATGGAAGGAGTACTCACGCCTGATGCAGATCTTATCAATTTGAAGCAAGTTATCAATGCGCATAGGAAATGCCTGAACATAATGGCAGAGCATGATTTAATACCATACTCTGGAGAAGTTCTCTACTTTAGTGCTGAGGAAGGAAAAGAGTTGTTTACAGATTGGGGACCTTTATTAAAAGGTAGAGTAAATAGGTATTCAGTCCCTGGATCACATGAAGAAATAGTGGATTCACCTGCAGTTGAAAAAATAGCTATGTATCTACTAAATGAATTTGAAGGAATAAAAGAGAAATCCATTTTATTAACGGAAAAGTAGAGAGTATAAAAGATGCAATGCAATGAACGAAAAGGGTAGACCAATACCTGCATATCAAGTGTAGGGAATAATGAATATATTAAGAGCATTACTTTTTAAGGGGATAATGTAAAAAGTAATTGGTAGAGACATAGAAATCTTTATGAGTTACCCATAGTATGATGTAAATACTATGAAATCTTTGTAATAGAAGCGAATGCCTGATGATATTACTGAGGAAAGGTGCATATTTTCATTGATATGTAAATATGCACCTATTCTATTGTATATGCAATAGAATAAAGTTAATTTGAATTTCCGTAACGTTCATATATGAAGTAATTCTTTAAAAAAGGAAGTGATTTATTATACAAATTCAAGCTGTGAAAATACCAAAGAATATTGAAAGTCATTTGTTTAAGCAACTTAGTAACTTAGTTTCAAATGAGAAGAAAGAACGAATGAAGCGTTTATTAAATTCATGCGACATTAATAGAACTCTAATAGGAGATTTACTAATCCGATCTCTAATCTGCCAAAAGTATAAAATTAATAATAAAGAAATTAGATTTATATATAATAAGTATGGAAAACCTTTTGTTGAAAAAATTTCTGACTTTCATTTTAATGTGTCTCATTCAGGAGAATGGGTGGTTTGTACTACTGCTAATTTTAACGTGGGTATTGATATAGAAAAAGTTTCAGAAATAGAGGCTTTTAAATTAGCAAAAGAATTTTTTTCAGCGGAAGAATTTTATGATATATCTAATATGAATCCTAATGAAAAAATTAATTATTTTTATGATTTATGGACATTAAAAGAAAGCTATATAAAAACGATTGGAAAAGGGCTTTATACCCCATTAAATTCATTCTCTATAAAAAAAGAATCACGAACTTCAATTTCATACAAGAATATACCTAAAAACTTTTACTTTAAACAATATAACATTGATCCAAATTATAAGTTATCTGCTTGTGCAACAAGAGATGAATTTCCGCAAGAGATAATAATTAAAGACATTTATACAATTTGCCAAACTATATACAAATTTGAAAGTAAGGAGAAAATCAATGCAGAAGACTAAACTTTTTTGCTTTCCACATGCTGGGGGATCTGCGTTTAACTACGCAAAATGGAAAAATTACTTTAATCCATATATTGAAGTAGTCCCGATAGAATTAGCTGGTAGAGGATATAGAATTGAAGAAAGCTTGTACCAAGGTATGGAAGAGGCCGTAAATGATGCCTACACTAGTATAGTTAAGCAAATAGACGCTTCACCGTACATTCTATTCGGGCATAGCATGGGGAGTTTGATTGCTTATGAAGTAGCTAGAAAAATACAGGGTTCTAATAACGAATTACCCGAATTTCTTGTTTTATCCGGTAGAAACCATCCAAATAGTAAAATAAAAAATATCCGATATAATCTTCCTAATGAACAATTTAAAAGAGAAGTTATTGCAATGGGAGGTACACCATCTGGGGTACTTCAATCAGAAGAATTAATGGAGATTTTTCTCCCTATTTTAAGAGCAGATTTTAAGATTGTCGAGACATATATTCATGAAAATAATATACAACCATGTGATATTGATTTTCTTATATTTAATGGGAAAAATGATGAATTTACTACATATGATCAAGTAATAAAATGGAAGCAATATACAAGTAAAACGTGTACTTTTCATTCTTTTGAAGGTAGTCATTTCTTTCTAAATGAAAATATTGAAGAAATAGCAAAGAGTATTATAGGAAAATTAAATTCTAAAAGATTATCAACTAGTTTTTAGGATTTTTCTAAGTATGCTCATGCCTAAGAAACAAAAATATGAAAGATGAAAAATACAGGCATTGCTGAAATATTGTTGAATATATGCATAGAAGCCTAAACGAACTGTTTAAAGGTAGAAACTCTAAGCAAAATGTACATGAATTAACTTTAGTTTAAGCTGGCTTTACCTATAATACCATCAAGATTCCTTATTATACTTAGTACAAAGTACACAACAGTTAGAGAGGCTGTATGTAAAGCAAATGAATATGTGAAGTGAAAAGGCCGACTCTTATAATTATGAGTGGGCCTTTTGGTTTTATGGATATCAAATTAGTGAGCAACATTTCAAAGGGTATCTTGTGATATAACTAAGTAGAATTTTTTAAACAAGGGGATGATGAGATGAATAAATTGAAGGGGAAAATTGCATTAGTAACAGGGGCTAGTAGAGGAATAGGCCGAAGTATTGCATTACATTTGGCACATGCTGGTGCGTTAGTCGTTGTTCACTATAGTAAAAGAAAAGAAGAAGCAGAAAGTGTAGTGGATAAAATTAAACAAGATGGCGGTTCCGCATTTGCGATTCGTGCAGACTTAAGTACTTTTAATGGCATTAATAACTTGTATTCAATGATGGATCAATCTCTTCAAAAATATATAGGTAATACTACATTTGATATCCTTGTAAACAACGCTGGAATTGGGCAGGTTTTAACATTAGAGGAATCTACAGAGGAGTCTTTTGATGAGGTTATGAATATTAATGTGAAAGCTCCATTTTTCATTATTCAGAAGGCTTTGCCACGTTTAAAAGATGGGGGAAGGATTATAAATATTTCGTCTTTTGTCACAAGGGTAGCCTCCCCAAGTGTTTTTGCCTACAGTATATCTAAGGGGGCAATAAATACACTCACTCATACTTTAGCTCAACAACTTGGTGTTCGTGGTATTACAGTAAATGCAATTCTCCCAGGCATAATTAACACAGAAATGAATGCTGAGACATTGGGCAACCAAGATGGACAAAAATATGCTGCAGGTTTATCGACCTTTAATAGGTGGGGAGAACCTAATGATATAGCTGATATTGTAGGTTTTCTTTCATCATCAGACAGTCGTTGGATAACTGGTGAGTTAATTGATGCAAGTGGTGGATCTTGCTTATAATATTAGAGGAAAAGCCAACTTAAATTAAGTTGACTTTGCAATTCTATTATTTGTTTGTTAAACCAGTGAACTATGTACCATTTTTTAGTTCTTAGAATAGTCACCTTGAGATGGGGCCAAATGTAGTAAGTCAATCAGGGGAGAGAACTAATTATGCTTTAGTATGATTTATGATAAGTATAAATGGTAAAAAGCAATGAATATGCACAATTTCATATGTAAATAGGTACTTTTTGTTAACTCTTTTAAAGGGAAGGAAATGTATGAAATTATTATGATAGAATCAATTTGTATTAAATCGAAAGGGGATGAGAGTATGCTAAAAAGAATGATTATAGGAGTTTCATCATTATTAGTGGGAGCAACAGTTGGCTTAGCGACTGATGTATCCGCAGCACCTGCACCACCATTAACATCATTAAATGTGGTAAAAGTTGAATCTCAATTAGGCGGGGTTGAATTTATTGGTCCTAATAATTTAAGTACAGCTAAAGATCACGGAGGGAGCTATTTATACATTTATACAAATGAAATGGGATATGGTAGAAATCCAATTGCTCAAATGAGTGGTCAAAAACTAAAAAAAGTAGATTCTAAGATGATTGATATAAATGGGGATAGAACAGTGGATGGATGGGAATATAAATGGGATGCTTCAGGACAGCAAAATGGGCAATTTAAATATCAAAATACATCTACAAATGCACCTTGGAATACATTATCTACGTCATTAAATATTAAATAAACTAACAGAAGAATTCGATGTTATTTTTTTATGTTTGTTATATATGTAACGTTTGGATACCTAAAGGAGTCTACGTTTTTAAGTAGGCTCTTTCTAACTAATGATAAGATATCAGCAAATAGATAAACTATTTTTTCTAATCGAAAAATTAAAAGTTTACATAACATTTTTCTGGTAAACAATTCTAGGTTTAATAGTGTAATCAATAAAGTAAGGGAATCTTTCATAAAATCAATTAAGTTATTTAGTGGGTCTTTCATCATAAATATCTAAAACTACATATTTATGAAATTTTATAAAATTTTCACTTTATATTTAGTCCTAAATCATACGATTTTAATACAAAATACTATAATTTGATTAGTAATAGCAGTGAAAAAAACATTAAATATATCTAGATTTTAAAGCTAATGTTACTTTATTACGTAATTTGTTTAAAGGGATATATAGGGTTATTATTCAATGTAACTAAAATAATTTAAAAGGAGATAGGAAGTTATGTTTAAAGTAAAAACAAGGGGAAAAATAAAAGAAATTGTTATGGTTTCAACGGCTTGTACCATGTTGTCAATGTATGGAGCACCAATTTCTAGTACAGAGGCAGCAACCCGATCTCATGCCCCATCAGTTTATGTAACACCACAGAATACTGCTGCTTCAGATATTATTAGCATAGACTGGTCACCAGTCCAAACAGCACCTTATACATATTGGGCTGTGCATAACTGGAATCAGGGAGGAGAAGGTGGTGGTTATGCGGGCTTCCAACAACAAAGTGGTTTTGATCAATTCGGTAAACGTACCCTTCACTTTGCGCTTTGGGATCCAATAGCATCAAACCAAGCAATAAAAGCTGAATATTTATCGCCGACTTCAGAAGCCAGTAGATTTGGTGGAGAAGGAACAGGTCTAAAGGTACAAACAACTTATAATTGGAAAGATAGTGAATGGTATCGAATGACTCTACGTTCTTGGCAAGAAGATGGCCATACAAAGTTTGGCCAGTGGATAAAAGATAATAAATTAAATCAATGGAAGTTAGTTGCTATTATGGATCATCCAGTTGCAAATGTGGCATTTAACTATGGTTTATCGATGTTTCAAGAGGACTGGGCTGGTAATGGACAAGATGTAAGAGAAGCACGTCTTAAAAATGGATACAGCAGAAAAGTTTCAGATAAACAATGGAATTCTTGGAATAATCAGCGTATCTCTGGGCAACATGATACGTCCTATCAATACGATGGAGGAGCAACTTCAGAATATCTATGGGTTAGGGCAGGAGGAAATACTCAATCAACTATTGGTACTGGAAAAACCTTTAATATAAATCAGCCTAGTCAACCAGAAATGGGAAATTTAGATTTTGATATTCAAAATACTCGCTTTGAAGATGGAAAATTAAATGTTTCATGGAAATTGAAAGAACAAAGTACTCCACAGTTTAAAGGGAAAATTGAAATCTATGACAATGAAAAGTTAATGGGACAACCTTTGAAAGTAATCGATAATATTAAGTCTTACAAAACTGAGGTAAGTCAAACTATGCAATTGCCTCAAACGGCTTTTGCTAAAATTACATTAACAGACATATTTGATCGAACTGTAGAGAAAAAAGTAGAAATTACAAATGAAAATTCTGATATTTTAGTAGGGAACCAATTTGCATGGTCCCTAAAAGGATATAGTGATCGAGAAATTGCAAAAGTAGATTATAATAAAACAGCAGAAGAGCTGAAAATCAAATTAGAAGCTGGTGTGCCGCATTCTTATTTCAATAGCACATATGCAAGTATTAAAGTCCAGAATTCATCTGGTAGCGTTTTGTACAATAAGGAAATTATGGGAAATAGACAACAAAATGCTGAAACCCAAACAGTACCTGTAAAAGTAGGAGATTATTTAGAATTCACTCATATAGAAGGGGAAGCAGCAAAGGAAAAAACACGCGCAACATTAACGAATCTTGAAAATAATAAAAATGAGACTATTGGAAAGTCAGCAAGGTATGAGGTTACAAAAGAGGGATTAAAGAAAGTAGAAAAAATGCCAGAGACAACAATTCTAGATGGAAAACAATTTGCATGGTCCCTAAAAGGATATAGTGATCGAGAAATTGCAAAAGTAGATTATAATAAAACAGCAGAAGAGCTGAAAATCAAATTAGAAGCTGGTGTGCCGCATTCTTATTTCAATAGCACATATGCAAGTATTAAAGTCCAGAATTCATCTGGTAGCGTTTTGTACAATAAGGAAATTATGGGAAATAGACAACAAAATGCTGAAACCCAAACAGTACCTGTAAAAGTAGGAGATTATATAGAATTTACTCATATAGAAGGGGAAGTGGCGAAGGAAAAAACACGAGCGACTTTAACTAACCTTGAGAATGGAAAACAGGAATATATAGGAAAGAAAAGAACATATCGGGTTACATCTACAGGTTTAATCAGACAATAGACGTATTAAAAAGTTGGGGGAATCCCCAACTTTTTTTATCATTTTAGTCAAGAGGATTCCTTCTTCAAGGAATGCGAAGTGAGTAGGTGGAGATAAACTGGCTTCGAATAACGGATAGCAGGAAGCTTTATCAATAAGTATGCAAATATTTTAAAAACTAATTTTTATACAAAAAGTGTATACTTATGACAAAAAAGTTTCGTTAAACCAATAATTTTGTTTTGGGTAAATTTAAGGTGCGTAATTAATATGCATTTTTCGAGAAAAATGCATAATTATGTCAAATTTTCTTCATTTACATGACCATGAACGTGGTATAAAAATGAAGCATATCCAAAATTATTAAAGGAGCTGAAAAAATGATTAAAAAACTTATTATTGGTTCTATTTTTTTAGGAACAGCAATAGGAGTAAGTAAACCTACATTTGCTTCAACAAATGATTCTCCATCACAGTTTCAAGATAGGGGAAATGCCCAAGTTCAATCAATACCATCACCATGGCAGTATTTAGGGCAAACCTCTAGGGAACTTCAAATTAAAACTAAGGATCCAAAAGTGCTTGCTTTTGAATTAGCAAAAGAGGCTCCATTTTACGAAGATGAATTAGTGGATGTGTGTTCTGCAATCTTAAGAGAAAATGTAAATGTAGTATATTGGACAAGTAAGGAATGGGCTAGATTTGAAGTAGGAAATTACGAGTTTAAACATGAAATGAAAATTTATAGAGATAAAGAACGTCAGCAATTAATTACTTCACTAGAATCATAAAAAAAAATAGAAGCTATCTTTAGTAAGATATGCATCCAATGTAGACAGGAAAAGAAAGCACATAAAACTGTTTCGATATTGGAAAGTAAACTAAAAAAACAAGTATAATTACTTGTTTTTTTTAGGTACAGTAATTATTTAGAAGGCTTAGCTTGTGCATGGTCACCTACATTAATTGGATAACCATAATCCGCTCTACAACATGATTGGGATACAAAAGCTAGAAAGATATCAATCCATTTATTTTTAAATTGAATTAATATTCCTCCGTCATGGTATGATTCGTTATATTTTGAAAAATCATTTCACAAGCAATATGTAATACTTTATGGGAACATTATTAAATTTGAACGATATTAACAGAACTTTGTTGATAATTAGCTAAAAAAGTATTGTACGATTAAATACATTGTGTTACATTTGTGTTACAAAACTATTACTAAATGTTATTATTGTTTCGTTAATGTTTCTTGTTGTTTCTGTAATGTTACGAAATTTATAGATGTTTTATGTGTATAGGAGTGTGTGTAGTAAAGAGTCTGAGTTGAAAATAAGTGCACACTTTAAATTTCCTTTCTGTCTGAATGAAGAAGACTACCAACTAATTAAGGGGTTTAAAGTAAAAACTTTAAATAAAATGTGCTTCCTTTCCCACACACAATTTAGTACATATTTAAAGTACAGTCTAGTTGCTACACAGACTCTTGTACATATAAACATTAAGGTGAAATAGAGATAAGGATTTATTACATAAAAAGCATTACTTAGCTAAACGTAAAAATATTATCTGTGCATTTTGATAAAATGTTAAAATGCCTAGATGATATTTTTTAGAAGATTTCTTGGATATGTTTATGAATAACAATTTCTAATACTTAATGATTCTCTACTACTGAAATATCCAATAATTTATGTAATTGGATTTATAAGGTGTATGTACATTCACTTATATAGGGAAAATGAGGTTTTTCATATGAAGTATAGTTATAAAGTTTTTATATTTATTTGGACAATTATTTTATTGTTTTTTCTACTTTATTATGGTTACAGTGAATTTTCCGACACCGAGCAGGTGCCAGTCATAACAATCAAAAAATAGAAGTGAAAAATATTGAGAAAACCAAATGAGATAAAAATAGATACAGTAGAAAGACTACTACAGGAAGTAATTAATCGTACGAAGTTAGATGAAATATTGGAAATAAAAAACTTTAATGGAAAATATGTTGATTGCTGCTTGGGGAGAAAATTGTAGATATCACAATTGGTATAAAGATATTCATGAGTTATTCAGAGATTACGATTTACACTGCCTTAGGAAAAAAAGATAGGTTTCCGAGACACCCTTTATATTTAAGTAACGATTCAAGCTAATAGATTACATAAAATCAGAGCGGATTGTGCATCGTCTTATTCGAACTACAAGAAACCATAAACGAACAAGTAAAGCGGGACTTAGAGTAAACTGTAATGGTGAAACAGGAGGAGACGCATGGGTGTGGTGTTCAATTTGTCATGAAGAACATCCCGTTCTTTTCTGATATGTTTCAATATAATCAAGGAAACCCCTATCATTCCTTACCATTATGTCAGCACACATATATGGTATACGCTCATTTAACAGAGAATTATGTAGGGGAAGATTTATTTCTTCTGCAAAGTGCTGCAGCATTCCATGATACAGGTAAACCGTTTTGCCGTGTATTTAAAAAGCTCAAAGGGTACCATTCGTATTATGGTCACGAATATGTCAGTACTCACATCGCTTGCCACTTTTTAATGGAACTTGGTTTCGAATAGGAGTTTATTGAGAAAGTATTAATGATTACAGAGTTTCATATGAAGATGTTACATGGCGGGGAAGAGGCAGCACGTGAAATCTATCATTACTGCGGTGATGAGATGCTTACGAAATTATATTTTTTCCGAGATGCAGATGCATTTGCGAAGTAAAGAAGGGAAAAAATGCTTGTAAATATCCACGAACATTGCACGTTCCTTGGTCGATAGGGGTAACAAGTGATGACCGTGTTCTACAAAATATGGACGGATTTGAAACTCAAGAAGTAATCGTACTAGAAAAGTTAGATGGTGAAAATACATCCCTTTATAAAGATGCTATTCATGCAAGGTCGTTATCAAGTGGTCATCACCCATCGAGAACATGGGTAAAAACGTTACAAGGAAGTATGGGGTATAGAATTCCAGAAGGATGGCGTATATGTGGTGAAAATGTATATGCTTGTCATAGCATTCACTACACAGCACTGACTTCCTATTTTTATGTCTTTTCAATATGGAATGAGAAAAATGAATGTTTATCGTGGGATGCAACAGTTGCATGGTGTAAAAAGTTAGGCCTTGCACACGTTCCAGTGTTATATCGTGGCCCCTATAATGAAAAGGTAATTCGTTCGTGCTACAACGGTACTTCACTCTTTGGAGGGATTCAGGAAGGGTATGTACTTAGATTAACGGATGCGTTTCACTATAATGATTTTTCAAAATCCGTAGGGAAATTTGTTCAAAAAGACCATGTGCAATCCAATCAGCACTGGATGACACAAGCGGTTATCCCCAATAAATTAGCAAAATAAAAACACGCAATTCCAAATGGAACTGCGTGTTTTTTCGTTTTCTAACATCATTTGACGTTCATGTATGGTTACTCTTATCAGAGAATATACTCCCTAACACGGAAAACTATTAATTTATTAGTTTTTATTCGTAACTTTTAAAGTATCTAATACGACTTTAGTCGCGTCAGCAATAAGCTTATCATTATATTCTGCATCTTCTTTATCATGATTAGAAAGGATGGCAAGAACAATTGGCTTTTTGTTTGATGGCCAAATAATCGCAATATCATTCCTTGTTCCATAAGATCCTGCGCCTGTTTTATCAGCTACTTCCCATCCTTTTGGTACGCCCGCACGAATCAACTTATCACCAGTCGTATTTCTCTTCATCCAATCTACTAATAATTCACGTTTCTCTGTTGGAAGTGCAGATCCTAATGTAAATGATTGAAGTGTCTTAGCGATCGCTTCTGGTGTACTGGTATCGCGCGTTTCTCCAGGATGTACTTCATTTAATTCAGGTTCAAATCGTTCAGATTTAGTAACCGTATCTCCTGTTTCTCTCAAGATTTTTTCAAATGCGGATGGACCACCTAATTTTTTAAGAATTAAATTATGTGCCGTACTGTCACTATATCGAACAGAAGCATCTGCAAGTTCTTTTAACGTCATTCCTGTATCCACATGCTTTTCTGTAATTGGATTATAATTAGAAAGGTCTTCACGCGTATACGTAATCCTTTCATCAAGAGCTTCTATTGAGTTCTGACGTAAAAGAGCTCCCGCTGCTAATGATTTAGATGTAGAGGCAAATGCAAAACGATCATTTGGATGATAAGCAACAGTTTGATTTGTACCTGTATCCAGAGCATAAATACCAAGCTTAGCATTATATTCTTTTTCAAGCTTAGCAAAAGAATCATGACCTGTATTTTCTTGTTTAATTTGCTTTATTTGTTTTGTTTGCTTAGGTGATTCAGATGGAGTATTACTATTAGAACACCCTATTAGTGTTACACATGAAAGTAATACGACAGGTACAATCTTTTTGTAGGTAAAGAACTTGTTTAAAACGTACATGAATTTTCAACCTCTTTCAACAATATATGGATTTTGTTTTGGTATTTTAAATACCGATGTTAATTAAAGTGGGTGTTGGATACCAATACTTCTGAAGTTGAATTTTAACAGGATAAGCAGAACCAAAGCGTTTATATGAATGAACGGTTACTGTTTAGGGTGTTTCTTTTTTGCTTACACTTGTAATAGTTTACCTGTGAAAGTATTAAACTCGTAACATTTAAATGAAGTATTTCAATACACACTTTTTTTACATCACTTTACTTTTGGGAATAATAAGTCCTTTCATATTTTTAGGAATACACATAATAGACACTCTAAGTAATAAATTTGTTCCATTTTAACTTGGTGAACGGTAAAGAAAATACAATGAATTGTAAATGAAACCTGTACGGGAGTATAGTACAGTGCATATGAAAAACCCCTCAATGCTATCTCTGAAAAAATCATAATTCTCGGCTTTATAAACTGTATTTTCAAAAACATTGCGAGCTTGTAAGAAAAATGAAAGGTAATTCAATATGAGATAAACAACCTTACTACTACAATGAAAAACAGAATTATTCTTAAAAATCATGAGATACGATATCAAGTTATTTGCGTGTTTAATATATTTGACCAAATATTCCAGTTTCAATAGGAAAAGTCGAATCAGACCATTAACGAATGGTATATTATTCGTATTTTGGAAAAGTCAAAATGTAGACAAGCATCTTCTATCAAATCTCATTCTTAGTGTGTACATTTGGAGGGGATTTCTCATATGAAATTAGTAAAAGTAACAGATGTTAGTTAGGAGAAAGATGATAATGTTAACAAATTCTATGGGAAGGTGAAGAAAGAAGGTAGCGTAGGTCTATTCCTACGTGTATATCATTTAGATAAAAAAGGTGTAACAGCTTGGGAGGAAGTGCAGGAAGACGAGCTTCCTAAGAAAGTAAAAAAAAAACTAGGTGTGAAATAATCATTTATTTGTGATGGTGGATTCTCCTACGTCGAGGGTTTGCCGTTTTTTATTATATGTTATGTTGTAATTTTTTATATGAAGTATATTGAAAAGATAGGGTAGATCTTCTGGAATGATATTTCCATAATTAATAATTTGTACGTTAACCTTTCCATTATTACTAATTCCTTTTGTATCAACAAATTTCCCCACATATCCCTTTGTACCAATATCTTTTAAAGTACGTATAAAAAATGCCCTTTATCTTATCTTTATCTTATCTTTACCTTATCTTTAAATTTTTATATTAAACTTGAAACCTTAAAGTATTGATGTTTGAGTCTAAAAAGGGCGGGAGATAGATGTTCATTACATAGTTTGTAAATAACCAATTACCTTTGAAAAATTGAATTTTTTATACGAGGAGGAATATATGAAGGATACAAGTAAAAAACAAATTATAAAAGTGTTCCTTATTAGTATTTTAGGCTTAGGAATAATACTTGGAATGCTTTATTTTAATCATAAAACCAATATTCAACAAAATAAAGCACTAGCCACCGAAAAACGTGTATTGCAATATGAGTCTACCTTAAAAAAAGAATTAGAAAAATATAATTTAGGAGAGAAAACTGCAGTTTTATTAGGAATTATGTACCAAGAGAGTAGAGGTGAGGGAAACGACCCTATGCAGTCATCCGGCGCGACACGTTTCTCTATAAGCGTTTAGACGTGAAGTGAGAGTGTTGCTGGAATTTATCTTTAGCAACAATAACTAATATATCGAGAGTTGGAATGAAATTCGTCATGTTGAATTGAAACAACTCCATTAATACTCCTACATGCATGATTTGTTAGTAGACAGATTGTGTATGAAGCTAGGTGAAGTCGGCTGAACGAGCCTAAGTGATTTTTAATCATATGGTGTAGGATAGGTCGGATGGCTGAAAAGATAACTATGGTGAGAATGGCTCTTATGGGTCTGACGAATTTGCGAATGTACGGGTCTAAAATTGCACTATATCGAAAGGTATAGCACACAAGAGTGTGGTAGAGCACCGAAAAGTAAGGGTCGGATGGCTGAAATTCGGGATAAGCAACGATGAGCTTATAAACTCTACAGGCTTATAGCAAACACCTACGGTTATCATGAATAGCTAGATATATTGGAACGTGGGAAGCAAAAAACTGCTACATGCAAACAGCTACTACTGGGCAGGTGGATATAAGGTGATGAGCCGAAATTCCTTTATTTTTGTGAAGGTAGGGGCACAGTACCGTTGAAGCGTCTAATGAACGTGGAGGGATGGTCCCAAGTCTAGTTTGGTTTATGTTTAATTTTAAGAAAATGAAGCTCAATGGTCAGGTAGGAATGTGGGCAAAAACCGAGGAGGTTTCCACAGTTGAGCACAACAATGAGATATTGGGAATATTACAATATGCAAGAAACATTTGATAGGTTATATGAAGAAAGTCAAGGAAATAAATCATTCCATGGTCTATATGAACTGATTACTTCGGAGAACAATATTCTTTTAGCATACCGAATAATAAAATCTAATAAGGGATCCAAAACAGCTGGCACGGATTTGTTCACGATAGATAATTATAAACCAATGTATAAAAAGGAATTTTTATCATTGGTTTGTAAACAACTAGAGATATACAAACCAAAAGCAGTAAAGAGAGTTTTTATTCCTAAGCCCAATGGAGATAAAAGACCTTTAGGTATTCCAACTATGTTTGATCGGTTAATTCAACAAATGATTAGGCAAATTTTGGAGCCGATTTGCGAGGCGAAATTTTACGAACATAGTTATGGATTTCGTCCGATGAGAGGAACAAAACATGCCATTTCTAGAGTAATGTTTTTGATAAGCAGAAATACTTTTCATTACGCGGTAGATATAGATATAAAAGGATTCTTTGACAATGTTAATCACACATTACTTCTAAAACAATTGTGGAATATGGGTATTAAAGATAAGCGAGTGTTAAAACTTATCTATTTAATTCTAAAAGCACCAATTAAGGGATTTGGAATTCCAAAAAAGGGAACACCACAAGGTGGAATACTCTCGCCATTACTATCCAATATAGTTTTAAATGATTTAGACCAATGGATAGCAAGTCAATGGCACTATTTTGAAACATCATATCCATATACAAATAATGCAAATCAAAAGCGAGCGATGAAAGGTACTAAATTGAAACAAGGATTTATTGTTCGTTATGCAGATGATTTTAAAATTATGGCAAAGGATTTCCGAACGGCACAAAAATGGTTTTTCGCGATAAAAATGTATCTCAAGGAACGATTGAAGCTAGATATTTCACCAGAAAAATCCAGAATAATCAACCTTAGGAAAAACAAATCTGAGTTCTTAGGATATTCATTATATGTAGTACCTAAAAGAAACAAATGGGTGTGTAACTCTAGGATATCAAATAAGAAAAAGAAGCAAATCAAACTTGAGATTAAAAAGCGAATAAAGGCTATTCAATTGTCAACAACTCGGAAAAATGTGCAATTATATAATGCCTATGTACTTGGACTGCGTAACTATTTTAGGTATGCTACACATGTAAATATTGAAATGAAACAGCTTGCATTTAACCTATCATTAGTAATATTCAATCGATTAAAAGGTGTCGGGAAATATGAAGTTCCAATCAATGCACCTCCGGTGTATACAAAATTCTTTAAAAATAAGTATCGAACATTTAAAGTATGTGGTATTTACCTATTTCCACTAGCGGATATACAAACAGCAACTATATGGAATTACACGCAAACTCAAACGCCTTATACTCAACAAGGCCGAAGGATTGCCAAACATATTGAGTTAAATAAATTGGTGTTAAGCGAAATTAAGAAACTATTAACTGCAAATATCCCGAATGAAAGTATAGAATACTTGGATAATCGAATGGCAAGGTATTCTATGTTGAATGGAAAATGTGAGATACTCAAAGAATTTTTATCAGCAAGTGAGCTGCATTGCCATCATTATATTCCGAAGGAATTAGGTGGAACAGATGAATACGCAAATCTTAGAATCATTCATAAAGAACTTCATAGATTAATTCACATGACAAATAAACAAACGATTGAATTTTACTTTCAAAGACATTCGTTGACTGTGGAACAAGTTAAACGAATAAACCAATATCGAAGAGCTTGTAATTTAGAAAAAATTAAACAATAAGCAAATTAGATGGAGCGCCGTATGAGATGAAAGTCTCACGTACGGTGTGGAGTGGGGGAAAAGGTAGAGATAACTTCAAATCCTTACCTATCACTAACAATCACTTGGATTAAAACCAAATGAAATTCAAGAGACAAGCTTGAGCATTAAACAAGGGGTAAAACACTTTGCTAAAATGTACAAATATGGAACGGACAAGGATGTTAGCATGGATACAATTATTCAAAGCTATAATATGGGGCCAGGGTATATTGATTTTATTGCTAGTCAAGAAGTTAAACAACACTCGGAGGATTCAGCCAAAACGTTTTCTAAGATGAAGGTTGATCAAAATCCAGCGATGTATACTTGTGGTGGAAATAAAAATAATTTTAGGTATCCATATTGTTATGGTGATTTCACATATGCCACAAAGGTAAATGAAAAAACAAAACTTATTGAAGAACTTCTTCGAAATGTACATATCTCTTCTAAATAAGTTGCAGAATGAAATATAATGATACCATCAGTTATTAACAATAATATCTAAGAAAAAAACTACTTTCTTTCTTAATTCACAAAATTTTCAAAAATAAATTCCGTGGATGTCAATATTTGTTATATAGTATATTTGTCAAAGCATTACCCCTAAAGTTTCTAAAGTCAAGCTGTAAGATAGTTTGTTTGTTTGGCCCGTATTTTCACCTTAAAATAAAAAAACTTGTAGAGATTCCTGCAAGTTCTTTTTGTTTTAAGGGTTAAAAGTGGATTTTAAATATAGTTGCAATTTTTTGAGGGGGAAAAGTAAATGTTTATAAAAACAGAAAGATTATTAATACGAAAATTTGAGTTCAAAGATTGGCAAGCTGTTCATGAGTATACATCAGATATCAATGTTATGAAATACATACCTGAAGGGGTTTTTACTGAAGAAAATACAAGGAACTTTGTGAATGAAAACATTGGTGAAAACGCTAAGAACTTTCCTGTAGTATTAATTAATAAAGATATTCTGATTGGTCATATAGTTTTTCATAAATATTTTGGTGAGCATACATATGAGATTGGTTGGGTGTTCAATCCAAAATACTTCAATAAAGGATATGCTTCTGAAGCAGCACAAGCTACATTGAAATATGGCTTTAAGGAAATGAAATTACATAGGATTATAGCTACATGTCAGCCACAAAATATTCCATCATATCGAGTGATGGAGAAGATTGGAATGAGAAGAGAAGGCTATTTTAGGAAGTGTATACCACATGGGAATGAATGGTGGGATGAATATTATTACGCTATTTTAGAAGAAGAGTAGTTTTTTAGAACGCACTATTTAAAACGGCAGATTAAAAACAAGTAGGTTATATTTCTTCTGCATATGTTATGAAAATAGTTTAATTTAAGAACCCACAATGAAGATAATTACTGATAAAGATATGGTAGTGATGAGATCAGTTGTAGGTTTTGGTGAAAAAAAGTTATCAAACTTGGACATACTAATACTATTCCTCTACAAAGGCTTATAAACGGTATGAAAACAAAACAGTTGTTCAAGTGTAAGAATTTTGAGCCTAACTTTATTTTGTAAATAGTGAGATGATACATGTGGTACAACTTGAATCTTCGTAAAGAAGTATTTCTACATGTATATTACACTGAAAAAAAGTGCAATAGCTTGGGAAGATGTGAAGATAGACGAGTTTCCAACAAAAGTAAATGAAAAAATAAATATGAAATGATTAGTTACTTGGTGCGGATTATGTTGGTCAAGATAACAAAATGTATTCAGTTATTCCTGTTGGATGGGGTGAAAAAAATAATCTTTGGGCTGAAGAGAAAAACGTAGGCGTGCAATCTAATGAGAATAATCCAAATAATTACAAGCCTCAAATAAACGAAGGCAAGAATATTGAAACGAATGATAAGCCCGCATCTAGTACAGCAGGTATAAAGGCAGATAATAAGCCCGAAGAAGCTACTACCAATTGTAAACCTAATAATAAAGAAGTTGAACAATATCATAATAAGGAACAGCAACATAAGGAAGTAGAAGGATTTAAGCCGAGCGATGCAGACATGGAGCGTATTAAACGACAAGAAGACCGGTGGAATACACCATCAGGTGGTGTTGGTGCTACATGGCAAGAAGAAATGAAAAAACAGAAATAAAATAACATACCTATTATACGGATTAAGTGAATTTAAAGTGGAAAATTTATAGTCTTTATTATATTTCATTATATTCATTCTATAAAATTCAAAAAGATTTCCCAGCACCCTGTCTATTAAAAAACATTAATATTGTTTTTGATATTGTCTTATAAGAAGGAATTCATTTAAGATATTAATTGAAAATATTGATTGGGAGGATGTTAGAAATGGAATTAAATAATGTGGATGGAATTAGTATAGAAAAAAGTACAAGTATTAACATGGAAGAAATGGAGTTATTGTTACTAGCTGATCCCTCAACAGAAGTAGTTAATGGATATCTTAAAAAGGGAGATTGTTTTGTTTTAAAAAAAGGTGCTGTTACTGTAGGTATTATGATTTTAATTCCTACCCGAACAGAAACGATTGAGATTATAAATATAGCAGTTTCCGAAAAAGAGCAAGGAAAAGGATATGGGAAATATTTACTTGGGTTTGCTATAGACTATGCTAAAAAAGAAGAATATAAAACTATAGAAATAGGCACAGGAAATTCTAGTTTAATGCAACTAGGCCTTTATCAAAAATGTGGTTTTAGAATAACCAGTGTGGATAAGGACTTTTTCTTACGAAATTATAATGAAGAAATATATGAAAATGGTATTCAATGTATGGATATGATTAGGTTAACGCAAAATTTATAAAAATTATTTGTACATAAAAATCGCAACCCCCATTAAATGTAGAGGGTTGCAATTTTTTTGATGTAAAGCGTCATTATGATTTTTGGGTAGCATTAAGGAGTTTATGTATTTGAGAATTATTACAAAATCAACAAGTGTTAATAAATTCATCTGTTATGTCAACAATTTGAATATATTTCAAATTGTTTTTTATAATTCAGATAGATTTTTTTCCATTAATTTTAATGAAAAGTAAAAAATATGAAACTCATCCATTTTAGTTATGGTTAAATGTTCATTTAAATCACTAAAAAATGGGATTTATTGGATAATCATAAGCATAATTTTTTCTTTATTCAAGGATGAAAATCGTACTAAATGTAGATATAACAACTATTATATTGTTTTAATGATATAAAAATATTTGGTTTTTTAAAAAAAGAATTTTCTGAGTTATAAATATTATTATATATTGAGAAAGTAAAAAAATAGAAAAATATCAATTGAATCCCAAAAAATAACGTGTGAATATTATAGATATAAATTACATCTTGATATTTCGCATGAATTTCTACAAATTTAGATGTTTATTAAATTAGGAGGATTGATAGTGCCAAAAATGTAGTTTGTTGCTAATTCAGTATTTTATATGCATCCATGGGATTTTAGAACGCACAGTTATTATTTGCTAGTAAGCATTTTAATATCAAATCTTTTGGGGAAGTGATAAGTAATGGTCACAGTATTAAATAATGAAACTAAAAGTTTATTAGTTGAAAAAATTGCAAATAAAAATGCGTGTATTGGATATGTAGGCCTAGGTTATGTTGGACTACCATCGGCTCTTAAATGTTTAGAAGTAGGTTATGCGGTAAGAGGTTTTGATAAAAACTCAGTAAAAATAAGAAAACTAGAACGTGGAATAAGCTATATCAGTGATATTCAAGATACTGAAATCCAAGATGCTTTACATACAAATAGATTTTTTGTTAGTACAGAAATGGATTATATAAACGAATGTGATGTTGTAGTTATATGTGTTCCTACACCATTAGAAAGAACTAGTAAACAACCAGATTTAACATATATTCATTCAGCAGTTGATGAAATAGTTAAATACATTAAAAAAGGTACATTAATTATCTTAGAAAGTACTACTTATCCAGGTACTACAAGAGAAGAAGTTTTATACAAATTAGAACAGAAAACTAATTTTAAAATTGGTGTAGATATATTTGTAGCATACTCTCCAGAGCGAATCGATCCTGCAAATCAATCGTTTTCAATTCAAGATATTATAAAAATCGTAGGTGGAGTTACATCTAATTGTACCGATTGTGCAGCAGCTTTCTATAGTAACTTAATTAAGGATATTCATAAGGTAAGCAGTCCAGAAGTAGCAGAGACAGCTAAGTTATTAGAAAATACGTATCGTTTTATAAATATCGCTTTTATTAATGAAATGACACAAATTTGTAATGAGTTAAACATAAATATTTGGGAAGTAATTGATGCCTCAGGAACTAAGCCATTTGGATTTCAAAAATTCTATCCTGGCCCTGGCGTAGGAGGACACTGTATTCCGATTGATCCTATTTATTTTAAGTGGATTGCAAATAATAAGGATTTAGCAACAAAAATGATTGATGTGGCAAGAGAAATTAATGAAAACATGCCTAAGTACGTTCTTAATAGAGCACTACAGTTACTAGATGATAAAGATGGTAAGGATATTCTTATGGTTGGTGTTGCATATAAAAAGAATGTTAATGATGCTAGGGAATCGCCAGCTTTGGATATTATGAATGATTTAATGATAGAAGACTATAACGTGGATTATTACGATCCGTTTATAGAGGAACTCATTGTGGGCGATAACACATTGAAAAAATCTATAGATTTAAACCTAAGTCAATTAGACAAATACACTTTAATTATTGTTCATACGGATCATGATTGCATTAATTTTAAATTGCTTAACGAGGTAAATTGTTTAATTTTAGACACAAGAAACATATTTAAAGATGAATCAGTATATAAAAAAAATATTATAAGTTTGTAGGTGATTACATGGTAGAGTTTATTCCTTTTTATCGACCGGAAATCAATGATGAAGATATAGATAGGGTAGTTTCTGCCCTTAAATCTGGATGGCTTTCAAAGGGGCCAAAAGTGATAGAGTTTGAAGAGAATTTAAAAGAATATCTGAATACTGAACATGTAGTAAGTTGTAATTCAGGGACTGCCGCATTACATTTAGCATTACTGTCTCTGGGAGTTGGATTAGAAGACGAAGTAATAGTTCCAAGTTTTACTTTTTGTTCAAGTGTAAACGTTATTATGCATGTAGGTGCAAAACCTGTATTTGTAGATATAGATGAAGAGAATTTATGTCTTGATCTTCAAGATGTTAAAAGAAAAATCACTAAAAAAACGAAAGCAATTATTGCAGTTCACTTTGCTGGATATCCGGCTAAATTAAAAGAACTTCAAAAACTATGTAAAGAATACGGACTGTTTTTGATAGAGGATGCAGCGCATGCATTAGGAACAAAATATGATAATACTTTAATTGGTACACATGGAGATGTTATTTGTTTCAGTTTTTATGCCACAAAAAATATAACAACAGGTGAAGGTGGAGCGTTAGTCACTAAAAATGAATCGATTGCTGAAAAAGCTAGATTATATGGTTGGCATGGTATCACCAAAAATGCATGGAATCGTTATGGTGAAGAAGGAAGCTGGCGTTATGATGTTCTATTACCTGGGTTTAAATATAACATGATGGATCTACAAGCTAGTTTGGGTATTAGTCAGTTAAAAAGAGCTGATGAAATGATTGAAAAACGCAAGAGAATAGCTGAAAGGTACCAAGAGGAATTAAAAGAGGTTCAAGAGTATATAACGTTACCTAATTATACTAACAATCTAAGTGTAAAACACGCATGGCATTTATTTGTTATAAAAATTAATTCTAATTCTCCTGTTAGTAGAGATCAGGTAATTCAAGAAATGAAAAAGAGAAACATTGGGCTAAGTGTTCACTTTATTCCTGTTCACATGCATCCGTATTATGAAGAGAGATTTAACGTATATTTACCTAAAACGGAAGAGATATTTAATCAAATTATTTCATTACCACTGTATAGTGCTCTTACAGACAATGAGGTTGAACATATTATAACGTCTTTAAAAAGTCTATATCAATTAAAAATAGGGAGGTAAATATTTATGAAAATTGGGGTTATTGGTGGCAGCGGATTTATTGGTAAGCATGTTACAAAGGAGTTACTAGCAAGGGGGTATGAAGTAGTTATATTTGATAAATTTAAACCAAGTATTGATGTTCCGTAACTACTCAGCTTAGTTAAACAAAAAAGCATGCCAAATACATGTTTCCTGTTCGAAAACATGAAAAAGAACACACTCCGATAAGAGAAAGAATCTATATGAAATAGAAACATTCTCTTACGAAAGAGTGGTATTCCAAGGAACCGTTCCGGTTTTTAACACCTGACTTATCGCTTGTAATACTGATTGATTTTGTTTTTTCATGGTGCTCATAAAACTACGTATGTGGCAAAATGATTCTGCACCTTCCTTACTTCGAAACGTCCCAGACACTTTTTGTTTGACTTTCGTCATCCGAATATCTCGCTCCGCTTGATTGTTATCAAATGGAATATCTGGACTTTCTAAGAACGCTAGAATTCTGTCCGCATACTTAGCAAAGCGATTCCATAAATTTTGAGAAGGCGTCTGTTTTCTTTTCTTTTTTTGTTCTGCAGAAGGCACCTGTTTGCCTTTCAATATGGCCTGGTATGCGGCAAACAGATTCTTTTTCTCTATTTCTGGAATATTTCCCTTGTATTGCTTTTTTATTGTCAAAGCTTGTGTAAGGAATTCTTTCATTTGTTGTGCCCATGTTTCTCCGGTACTATCTATAATCCCTTGCAAATCTCGCAAGAGATGGGCATTACATAAAACATGACGACAATCTGTATACACATCATACGGTTTCCACCCATCATGCATAGCAATTCCAGAAAAAGAAGGCAAGATTTCACCTGCATCCATCGCTTCTTTTCCGCGTTTTTCATGAATATGTTGAAATGTCACCTCCGGTGTACTCGCAGTATGTAACCATTGTGTTTTATTTTCTACTCGCATACCGGTTTCATCAAAATGGACAACAGAAGACTGCAGAATCTGTTCTTTTACTTCTTCGAGAAACGGCCGCAATTGAGCAGAAAAAGCATGGGTATGATTGACTAACGTCCCTTCGCTTATCGAATGTCCAAAACAATCTTGAAAGAATTCTTTTGTTCGTTTCAAAGAAAGGCATTGATAATGTGTTAAATAAGGAATCAGTGTTTTTATATTTGGACCATATTGAACAGGACGAGAGACAGTAGAGGGAAACTGGGATTCTTGGATAGAATGGCAATGTGGGCACTCTTTTTGTTCCACTTTATGTTCTGTGACTTCTATCAGGATAGGTGGTAAATCATACACTTGGCGAATGCGGTATCCTTTTACAGGTTCATGTTTTAAGGACGTGTGACAACAAATACAATGCGTAGGAGAATAGGTAATCATATTGTCAGGAGTCGTTGTCAAATGAAGTGTATGTCCTTTGTGGCCCAACTGGCCACCGGTTTGACGCTGGGATGATTTTCGCAAACTTTTTGTAATAGGCTTACGAAAACCATCTGTAGAGGGTGGTTTATGACTATTTGTAGAGTTTTTTTTTGAACGATTTTCTAATTCTTCTATACGCTCTTTTAAATTCTGTATTTGACTTTCTAATTGATGAACAAAATCGTAAATAGCTTGAGGTCCCTTTTGATAGACAGCTAGAATTTCTTGTTTTTTCAACATAAATACCACCTCCTTGTCTGATATATCTAGTATTCACACAAAAAGTACATATCAGACTAGTAAATGAAAAAAGCCTCCGTGAGGAAGCTGAGTAGTTACGATGTTCCTTTTAAAGAAATTGATATTTTAGATATTGCAACATTAAGAGAAAATCTTATTGATGTCGATGGGGTAATCCATTTAGCTGCATTAGTGGGTGTTGATAATTGCCTTTTAAATGAAGAAGATGTAGTGAGGGTGAACTTTGAAGGCACGAAAAATATTGTACAGGTTTGTAACGAAAATGGCATAGAAAAATTATTGTTTTCTTCCAGTTCGGAGGTATATGGGGATGGAGTGAGTGTTCCGTTTAAAGAAAATGATATTAAAATTCCAAAATCAGCTTATGGAAAAGCTAAATTAATGTCCGAAGATTATTTGAAAGAATACGCTAGTAATAGTTTAAAAATTAGAGTGGTTCGTTATTTTAATGTATACGGTTCACAACAAAATGATAACTTTGTAATTTCTAAGTTTTTAAAACAAGCTCATAGTGGTGAAGATATTACTATTTATGGAGATGGACAGCAAATTAGATGTTTTAGTTATATAAGTGATATTGTTAACGGAACTATACTAGCCTTTGAATATGAAGGAGAAAACTTTGCAGATTTTAATATTGGCAATAACAAACCTATATCTATGGAAGAACTAGCAATAAAAATTAATGAATTAATGGGCAATAAAAGTAAAATTAAATTTCTTGATTTAGGTGAAGAGGGAGTCCGAAATTCTAGCATTGAAATCTTTAGAAGAATCCCTTCAATAGAGAAAGCTAAATTATTTTTAAACTATCAACCAATTATTTCATTAGATAAAGGACTAGAGATAATAATAGGGGAGAAGTATGGAAACACAGTATCTATATCCTAAGAATCCAAAGAAAATTAAGTATCCCATATATTCTTCTCCTTGGAGTATATCTGATCATGTATTTTTTTTGAAAAGTGTATATAGACCTAATGATTCTAAACTTAAAAAAAGTCTTCAAGCTCTTTATCCGGATGCAGAAATTGTATTAACTAATAGCGGTACATCTGCATTAGTAGTTGGTTTAAAGTACTTAAAAGTGGCAAAGGGAGATGAAGTAATTCTATCAAACTTTAATTGTCCTAATGTAATAGAAGCAATATTAACGGTGGGAGCAAAACCTGTATTAATTGATTTAAACACTAATCATTCAATTTCTCTTAATAAAATAAAAAAACATTGGAATGCTAATACAAAGGCAATTATTCTTACGCACTTGTATGGATGTCATGACGATTTAGAAATTATTGACTGGGCTAGAGAAAATAATATTTATATCATCGATGATGCTGCACAAGCAATGTTTTCTTATCAAAATGGAAAGCCAGTTGGTAGTTTAGGCGACATTGGTATTTTAAGTTTTGGGGGAACTAAACCGATCCCAAGTATTGGGGGAGGAGCGTTACTTCTTAATCGTACAATAAGTGAATTATGTGACATGGGTGAAGAAAAGAAGGAAGAAGTAATTTTAGATTATAAGAATCATTTAAAAACACAATTGGCTATAAAAATAAAAAAGAGTAGAGTACTGAGTTTATTTACTAATTATTGGAGGAAATTAGAGATTCTGCCCTCCTATAATAATAGTAAATTAGATTCTTTACCGGAGAAAACGGAAGTTATAAATCCAAAAAGAATGTCTATAGTACGTTCATTGTTAATTGATAAACACCTACAGAAAACAAAGAAGATTTTAGAAATAAATATATGCAACGCTAGTCTGTGTTATACAATGCTGCAGGAAATTGAAGAAAAGTATGGCGTTAAGATTATATTTTCAGCTCAGAATGTTTATTTAAACTATTTTACCATTATATTCAAAGAATTATCTGATAGATATGAGTGTTCTGTACATTTAGCGGAAAAAGGTATACAAACTTGTTGGAATTACTTACCCCTGAGTGAGATCCCTATTTTTTCGAAGTACGCAACTGAGTCAGAAAATATAGATTATTTATGGCCAAGGGTATTATCAATACCTTTTAAATATCCTTTAGTGAATAAGGACCTTAAGTATATATGTAGTCAAATTCTGAAATATTTAGAGAATAAGAATTAAAAGGTGATTATATGGAAATCGAAATATGTACTGACGCCCAATATTGGGATGCCTGTATGGAAGAATACAATGGTTCTGTATTTCATAGTTACGAATGGGGAAAGTTAATGGAATTATTACCTGGTGTTCAATTTTTCCCAGTACTAATAGAAACACGAGATACAGTAGTTTTAACTCCTATGTATGTACAGGATGGTAGGCTTTTGGGAAGTTTAATTGGTTATGGAGGTCCAATAATAATTGGCCAAGATAAAATAGATTTTTCAGTTTATGAATCCATAATAAATAAGAAGTTTGAAAATAAAATTCAAAAGCTTTTATTACCTATAACGATAAATCCTTTTCAAAGTTATAGTAAAGAAAAGTGGGATTATAAAGAAACTTATATGCTAGATCTACCAAATAGGTTTGAGGATTTATGGACATCGTGTTCTGGAAAAGCTAGGACAAGTGTTAGGTATGCACGTAAACAGAATGTTGAAGTTCGTCCTATAACTGTAGCGGAATTAGATGAGTTTTACCAATTATATCAAGAACATAATACAAGTATAGGAGCGAGTTATTCATTTAGTAGAGAGTTTTTTTATCATTTAGTTCTTAATTTGCAAGAAAAAATCCTTTTCTTAGGGGCATTCTTAGAAGAAGAATTAATTAGTTCCAGCATTTTTATAATGGATAAAAAGGTTTTATATTATTGGATTAACATTAACAATACCGAAGGGAAAAATTCACAATCTTCATATTTACTACTAAATGATGCGTTTGAATTAGCAATTCATAATAAATTAAAGTATGCGGATTTAGGATATTCACATAATAAAGGGATTGCTAGACCTAAGATATACTGGGGGGCAGCTTTGAAAAAATGTTTTTGTTTAAAAGAAAGGATTTAAACTATGATTATTAGTGGCCACCAACCAAGTTATTTACCTTGGTATGGTTTTTTTGAAAAAATTCATAAATCAGATGTGTTTGTATTTCATGATATAGCACAATTTGAAAAAAAAGGTTTTTTAAATAGGAATCGTATTAAAACTTCACAAGGAGCGTCTTGGTTAACTGTTCCAATACAAATGAAGAATTATAAAGAAATTCCATTTAATAAGTTAAAGATAGACAATACTCAAGATTGGGAACGGAAGCATTGGAAAGCAATAAGAATTAATTATTCTAATGCACCTTACTTTAATGTATATAAGGATTATTTAGAAAATTTTTATTCGGAAGATTGGATTAATTTAAATGATATGAACATGAATTTTATTCATTTTATTATCCGTGAATTAAACATTGATACGGAACTATATTATGTATCAGATTTAGAGGGGATTACAGGTAAGAAAAGTGATTTTGTATTAGAGTTGTGTCAGAAATTTAATGCCAGTACTTATTATTCTGGAAGTTTAGGGCAAGATTATTTAGACGAAAATGATTTTGAGAATGAAAATATAGAAATTATCTACCAAAGAATAAGGGATTATTCCTACAAGCAATTATTTGGGGAATTTATACCACATTTATCTATTTTAGATATTTTACTAAATTGTGGACCAAAGGAAACAGAAAAATTAATTAAAGGAGTCTAAAATTTTATGAATGTACTTGTATTTGCCGCTCATCCGGATGATGAAATAATTGGTGTTGGTGGAACAATAGCGAAACATGTGAAACAAGGTGATGATGTACATGTTGTAATACTTGCAGAGGGAAAATCTTCTAGAGCTAAAGAATATAAAGAGCTAGATTTAGAGGTTAAGAACTTATCTTATAAAGAAACAGAGGGGGCATGTACTACACTTGGTGTAAAAAGTTTTGCAAGACTAGATTTCCCTGATAATCGTCTTGATACATTACCCTTACTTGATGTAGTGAAAGAGATTGAAAATCACATTAAAAAAATAAATCCTACAATTATTTATACTCAATATGGTGGAGATATAAATATTGATCATACTGTTGTTTACAGAGCAGTAATGACAGCGACACGCCCTCTGCCAGATACTAATATCAAATGGGTATTTGCATATGAAACTTTATCTTCTACAGAGTGGAATTATAATGAAAAAGATAAGTTTCTTCCTAATTATTTTGTGAATATTGAAGATCATTTGGAGGAGAAATTAAGTGCGATGAGACATTATGAATCTGAGTTAAGGGAATTTCCTCATCCACGCTCTATAGAAGCAATGAGACATAACGCATTTGTATGGGGTGCCAAATCTGGATACCAAGCGGCTGAGGCATTTATGTTAGTAAGGGGGACATGGTAGGTGAAGAGAATATGTTAATACCACAGGTCCCGTTCTTTGGTTTAGATAGTAAACAGATTGACTTAAAATGGGTTGAAAAAGGCTATGGATTAGAAGCAAATATTTTTGATGGGACATCTTTATTTGATAACTCATATACAAAAAGGTTTTCTGAGGTCCTGTCTTTTGTTCAAACCCTTAATCCATCCTTGTTAACGCTGCATTTTCCTACTGATAATGCAGACTATCTCAATGATGAATTTATTAAAAAGCAACTATATGAATTTATTAACCTTGCTATAAAGTATAATGCATCAGGTATAACAGTGCATGCTAATCAATTCATGAATGTCGCGGAATTTCAAAACTATAATCTTCTAGATAATAGAAAAAGGATTATAGAGTTCTTTAATATGCTAGATGAGGAAATAAAAGGGACTGATATATGGATTGGCGTTGAAAACCTACCCATTATTGGAAACTTGGGCGATGATTTTGATCCTATATTTATATATCCCGAAGATTTTACTGATTTGGTTAATCTGGAGTTATCTAACGTTGGAATAACATGGGATATATGTCATTGGTCTATAACCTATCTTACACGTTTAGGTATTTCTAAATTATTAAGGCAAGAAGAAATTGAATATAAGGATTTTCATAAGTATTTAAGCTTAATGGATTATATTAAACATTTTCATTTTAGTTCTTTTAAGCATTTAACGATTCCTTATAGTGAGATACGTTGCTATGAGGGAGAGAATCCGGCTAATGGATCTATTGATGAAAGTTTATTACATGAAACTTTATTAAAAGTGAAGAACAATACTTTGGATAAAAACATAGGAATTGTATTTGAGGTTCAGGAAACTGATTATACGAATAGAAAGAGGTCATGGGAGACTCTTAATTGGTTTCATAAAAATATTACTGGTATGCAAACAAAAATGAATTATTTGGAGATATAAAAGGCACTATCGGTTTATTTATTTTTACATGTAACTTGAGTTAGAGATTATTTTAATGAACCTTTTCTTCTAAGTAAGTGTGTTAGGAGGGAAGGTTTTAATATTAATCTTTTTTAATCATAGGGAGGACAAATGAAAAAACTAACTCTTATAAAGAAGCTTATTGTAACTTTTGGGATTTTGTTGCTTTTCCTTTTTAGTAATTTATCTGAGGATGTAATACTAGTACATGCTATGACTAAGAACGACCAAAGTTCTCTCATGTCAGATAAGGTTCGTGCTAGTCGAGCTATTGAACATACACGTTTTCTGTCTGAGAAAATTGGTCCACGTCCAAGTGGGACTAAGGAAGAACATAAAGCAGCTACATACATTGGAGATACATTAAAAAAATTAGGGTATGAAGTTGAGTATCAGGCCTTTCCTGTACCAGATCAATATATTGGGAGTATCTCTTTTAGTGTGTATGGAGAAAAAGAATGGCAAGTTGGAGCAGCATCTAATGCATCTATACCTAAAGATCCTGTCGTAGGGCCGGTAGTTTCTATAGGAAAAGAGAACGATATTAAAAATTCACCTGAGCCAATTCATGGGAAAATAGTATTACTGGAACAAGCTGATACGTATGAGAAATATAATGAACAAGTTGAGTATGCAGTAGAAAAGGGAGCAAAAGCTGTATTGTTATATAGTACGATTGGGGATAGAGGCAACTATGGAGAAGCCTTTAACCCAGTTCTAAAAAAGAAACAATCAATACCTGTATTTGGGCTTGCTTATAATCAGGGAATTAGAATGAAAGATAAAATAGTGCATAATAAAAATATAGTTAGTTTAAAGGCAAAACATGAAATGAATTTGAGTTCATTAAATGTTATTGCGAAAAAAAAGCCCAAATACAAGACAGATAATGAGGATGTAGCAATAATGAGTGCTCATTATGATAGTGTTATCGGAGCACCTGGAGCAAATGACAATGCTTCTGGCGTAGGACTTTTATTAGAGTTAGCATACAATTTTAAAGATATAGAGATTAATAAAGAAATTCAATTCATAGCGTTTGGAGCAGAAGAAAATGAATCCTTAGGTGCTTACCATTATGTTAATCAGTTATCTACAACAGATAAGAAACATATTCTAGGGGTTTTTAATGCAGATATGATAGCGACAAGTTACCAACAGGCTAAGGACTTATATGCAATGACACTAGATGGCTCTCAAAATGAAGTAACAAATACTGCAGTAGCTACTAGTAAAGCATTAGGGAAATCGGTTGTATTAACTGGAAAGTTTGATTCTAGTGATCATGTACCATTTTACGAAGCTGGAATTTCCTCAGCACTATTTATTTGGATGGATGTAGAGAGTTGGAATCCCCTAATTTATCATGTTGAAAAGGTATTCCATACACCTCAAGATACCGTTTTAGAAAATATTTCTCCTCAACGTATGCAGGAGGCACTAGAAATTATAGGGACAAGTTTATATTACTTTATCAAAAGATAGGTTTTTTCGGGGGGGGGGGGTCAGCATAGCCGACTAAATTTAGATTTTAATAATAATATAGTAAAACTTTTGTTGGGATAAAAATATACTTTGAGCATAGGCGAGGTAACTATATGAGGAGTACATGGAAAGAATTAAAGGGGATGGATCTTAATGTCTGGATCCGCTTTATCGGAGAAGCCTTAAATGGTATTGCAATGATGATGTTAATGCCATTTTTTGCATTATATTTAAAGGATAAAGTGGATTCTCTACTTGAGGTAGGTATAGTTATAGCTTTATCCCCAATTGCGGCGAGTTTTGGTTCATTAATTGGAGGGCATATAGCGGATACTTATGGACGGAAACCAACTATGGTACTCTCTATGGCCAGTAATGGGCTACTAATGCTTGTTTTTTTGTTTATTGATAGTTTTATAGGGTATGCCATTTTATCTATTGGTTTAGGGCTATGTAATTCTTTCTTTGAACCAGCGGCATCTGCAATGGTTACCGATGTAACAGAACCTGAAAAAAGAACTGAGGCATATGGATTACTTAGAATGGCTCATAATATAGGAGCTGCGATAGGCCCTATAATTGGTGCAGCAGTTGTGGTTGTATCAAAAGATGTCATATTTTTGATTACTTCTGGAACCATGCTGTTTTATACAATATTAATGTTATTGTTTCTAAAGGAAACAAAGCCTAAAAATATAATGATACATGAGGAAACACATAAACAGTCAATAAGATTTACGTTAAGAGTTGTTATAAGAGATAGAATATTTCTATTCTATATAGTGACGGGAATCATTATATTTATGGGATTCTCACAATCGGAAGGTATGTTACCACTTCATTTTAGTAATGAGAATACAATGATTTTTGGAAATGGTAATCCATTTCCATATTTAATGACTTTAAATGGCTTATTGGTTGTATGTTTCCAATTTCCTATTTCAAAGTGGTTAACTCACAAACCAATTGGTAAATCAATGCTATATGGTGCTATTCTTTTTGGCGTTGGCCTTTTAGCAATAGGATGGTTACCAAAGTGGTTTCAAGTAATAGACGCAAATGATTTAATTATTCTAGGCTCATTATTAATAGCTTATACAGTTTATACAGTAGGGGAAATGATCATGTCACCTGTCCAAATGACATTCGTCGCTAATATAGCTCCAGAACATTTGAGGGGGACTTATATGGGGGCGGCTAATCTGCAATGGATTACAGGTAATGTATTTGGACCTCTTCTAGGCGGTGTATTACTGGATCAGCTTTTAGGACATATGTTATTTACAATCTTAGGTGTGGGTTGTATTATTTCTGGATTTGTTTACTTACTATTAGATAGACTTATTGAGAATAGAAGTAAACAAATACCTATAAAACAAACATCTTAATTTTAATATTGTTAATGAGTTGAAAATTAAATTTTATGTTTTAAGGATTAAATAAAGTGCACGTTTATTAAGAGTAAACGTGCACTTTATTTATTAGTGTTTAAACTTAATTTATATATAGTGAGTTTTTTAGGTGACGACTTAAGTGTATAAAAGTAATTTGCTACTTTATTTAATTAATTTCAACTAGACTTCTTGTCTTATCAATATGATTAAGTAACATACGATACTCTTCTTCGTACATAGTTACACGTTGTAGAAGGGAATGATTTTCTGTCTCTAAAGTTTTTATTTGACTTTGTAAGTTTGTAAATTCATATGTTTTTTTATAATTTTGTAGAAAGAGAATAATATCATCTAATGTCAAAGATAAAGAGTATGTTTCTTTTTTTGTTGAGAGGGAGAAATATTGTTTCCCACTTCTCGATTTTGTTTTGCTTGTTGTATTTCCTCTTGGTATTGTTTTCTCACGTATGAATTCCAGCGAAATCCACAAGCTGCAGGTGTCCGATTTAGTAGCTTTGCTACTTCCTTGAATGCAGTTAACTGTGTTCCACCGTTACGAATCTTCTGGAGTACTGTGGATGCGAGAAGTAAATCGTTATCGTTCGTCCAGGAATCTTGTCTTGAGAGTACCACGTTTTAACCTCCTTTATATGTTTTATAACATTAATCAAATTAAACGTTCTCTTTTCCTTTTGTAAATTTGATATCAATCTCTCATTTTAATCTACTTAGAATAAATCCGTTAATACGTAGATTGCTGATGATGCGTTAGGTGGATTTACTTATATCACCCACCAATTTATTAGTGAAAAATTAATTTCGTTGTACATAATATTATAGGATCTTCTGACAAGAGACAATTACGCTGATATAGCCACTAATAGGAAATAAGAGTACTTTATCTGTTTGTATTTTGGGTTCTGGATAACGATTGTAATATGAGTTTTTAATAGACATTTAGTAGATATTTGTTAATTTAACATCTCTAAATGGAGGCATGTAACTTGAATATAATAGATTAAAAGAGGATATATACTATTGGGGTTAAAAAGAAAACGAAATAGAGAGGATATTTTAGGTTAGGAAAATTTGAATGGAATTGTCATTAAAGATAGGACCTTTCAAAAAGGGAGGATAATTGACAACTGTAGGTACTATGATTAGGAATTTAATTCTAATCATTTTATGTTGAGAAATAAAAAAATATTTTGTAAAAGGCGAGATGGGATGGGATGGGAATTCATATGAATTTTACAAGAAGAGAAGGTAAAAGTAGAATTTTATTGAGAATAACTTGTGCTAGATTAACTTAAAAAACCTTATAATATAATTATATTATAAGGTTTTATTTTAACTATAATAATATTTATTGTGATTTTTTATCGAAGAATAAATTTAAATCTGTTTTGTCTGTGTCGTCTGCTAAAGCATTTTGTATAATATCATTTAATAATTGCATTTTTTCTTTTTCAAAGAATGGGACACTAATATAATAAGGTGTTCCTGCTTTTTCAATTCTTAATATTGTCTGGATACCGCTACCCGCAATTCCAATACCTAATAGTAGTAAAATTAATCCACCAATAAAACTATCACTTAAAGTACCTAATCCAAATAAGAAAATTAGTATTCCTAAAATCATTGGTTTAAAGAAATACTTGGTAGATAACATTGCTCCAGAAATATTTTTTAGAGGAATGTTTTGTTGGTCTTTACCAGCAGGAACAAAACCAAATAATGTGTTTGATAAGTTGGTTTTTACAAACCTATTATCAACGTCTACTCTGCCTTTTATCCAAAAGAATAATAGGCTGGTTGAAAATTCAAGTCCTTTCATCTTTTCATCTCCTGTTATAAATTAC
Source organism: Bacillus sp. FSL K6-0268 (assembly GCF_038005425.1). NCBI lineage: Bacteria > Bacillati > Bacillota > Bacilli > Caryophanales > Bacillaceae > Bacillus > Bacillus sp. FSL K6-0268. The sequence goes on along the minus strand of NZ_JBBOTF010000001.1, from coordinate 866,980 downwards.
TAATAATAAAATCTGTATATCGTTATATTAACATTAATTATGAAATATGTGTATAATTTTTTGTGATTTTATATAAAATTATAATATACAGAATAACAAGAGTGGAAAAGTGTTAAGAGCAATACGATTATAGGGAGACTATTAACTAGTACAGGTTTTGCTGAAGTAAAAGCGAAACGAATTCTGTTTGATGAGGTGCCAATGGATTATTGGTCATTTATGCAATATATAATTTATCTAATGAGGGAAATGTTATTGTAGGATACGGAGATGGTATATTTGGTTTGGGAGATAATGTACCTGTGAACAAGTAGATGCACTACTTTATCGAGCGCATTTGAAGGGGTATGTGAAAGATGATCAGATACTACATATTCAAGGGAAGTCGTCATTTGCTAATCTTTATCATGATATTAATGAAAACTCAACAATGTTTTTAAAAGAAATTTTGACGGTGACAGAGTTAGGGATTTTTAAAGGAGACAAAAAAGGAAATCTTAGGACAAAAGGTACGTTTACACGCGCGGAGATGGAACAAATAATTAAAAATGCTTTTCCCTACAGTGTGAAAGCTCCGCATTAATTTAAAGGTATACCTGCTAACTTTTGGGTAGAAGAAGAAATTAGTGTAGTTTACTCTAATTATATTTTAGCAGGAGTAGAGATAGGGGAATTTGCTCCATTTATGACAGCAACTCGTGAACAGTATGCTCAATTTTTATATAATGCTCTTTGAAATGATCTTTTATGGAATCTTAAAGATCTATTTGAATAATGAGAAGAGCTTATTCTAAAAGGTAAATCAGTTATTAAACAAAGGCTATGGGGTTTTCTTACTGTAACCATTTCTTATTTATCACTAGACAGCTTGATTAATAAGAGAAAAAAGTTGGTGAGATAAAGGGCATCATTCTAATTAGAATGATGCCCTTCTTAATTTTAAATATAATTTAATGAAATACTTTTTCAATTGTGGGCATAACAGCTATTGGTGGTAGGGATTTAGTCCATGCAGCTGCATATACATTTAATTTCTCACCTAATGTGTAGTTTTCACTATCTGAAACAGGAACTCTTAAAATCTTATTTTGAGAAACTAGATTCCACCAATCATGTTGATAAGCAAGAGCTTCATCTTTTGTGGACGTAGCTGCAACTACTAAATAATTGTTCTCTACTGAAATGACATATCCAGTAAAAGGTTCTTGTTCTTGGTTCTGAATAGAATGAACAGGAATATTGTTGGCGGAAATCTTGTTAAAATCTGCAAAGGCCGGTGTTAATCCGAATGTAAATCCACATCCTAGTGTTAAAGCTGTTACCGTTGTTACGAATGTTTGTTTTTTGTTAAACATGATATATCCCCCTTATATTTTATCCTTACACTATCCACTTTCAATTTACATACATATAAAGCCTTTTAATATTAAGATATTTAACAATTCTGTCACAATTATTCCATAAATGTTAATATTATCTATTAATGGAATTGGGTTTATGTTATAATTCACTAGGTGAACTATTATTGTTCATTTCATCTCTTGATGAATGTATGCCCTTCCTTAAGTGTAAAGATGTTCGATTTTATTGGTGAAGAGAGGATATATCCCTCTTCTTTTTTTATTAATATGGGACTTTAGGGAATGAACAGAAAAAGAACCCTATGGGGTTCTTTTTCTAGGCATATTAACAGTAAGGAGAGTAATGAAATGCTATTTTCAAATCTTTACAAGGAGAAAAATTTGAAAAAGCTTATCATGTTATTATTTTTACATATATGTAATATAAAGTGAATTGATAATATTTAGACTTACTATTAGTAATATTTAATTAAGATAGTTAGTACTACATTAATAGTGTTAACTATCTTGATTGGTATGGAATGTGATAGAAAGCATAAGTTTGTCGCAAATTTATACTTTCATAATTTGAAGAATATTCTTTATATTGATTTTAAAGAAAATACAAAATTTTTACTAGATGTGAGAAAAAAGAATTGAAAATATCCTTTAAAATAAGATATATTTGGTTCAAAAAATTAGAGGGCACCAATTCATTAAAGCAGTAAAAACGTTTTAATGAATTAGTGTCCTTTTTGTTTTAAAAAGAGAATATATTTTCTCAACAGGACAAATGGTAATCAGCTATAAGTATTAGTTATAAGAATAAAAGGAAAATAGAAATTAATAATAAAGGAGAATGCGAAATGATAACATTAATATCTGAAAAAAATCTAGCTGAAATCCACGAAGACGATGTAGATGTATTAAAAGTAATGGCACATCCTGTTCGATTACAAATTGTAAATGAATTAATGCACCATAAAATGTGTAATGTTACACAGTTAACGGAAATATTAAGAATCCCCCAATCTACTGTTTCACAACATCTATCAAAATTAAGGGGAACCGTACTCCGTTCAGAAAGAAGAGGGTTAGAGATGCATTATTATATAGATAATGCTAAGGCACGTCAGATTGTTGAAATTTTAGGTTTGTAGATTAATAATACATAAAAGGTTTTCTGTTACAAGGCAGGAAACCTTTTTTATATGTATAACTAATTGTGTGATAATATCATACTGTAGAAACTACCTAACAATAATTTAAATTTAACAGCTTGTTTTATCTTGCCATACACAATTTAACACGATATATAGGTATAAACTTACAAAGAAGGGTTTTAATTAGAAATTAGATATAACAATGGATAATGGTAAGTGTATTAAAGAAATTATAGAATTAATGAAATAAAAAATAATCAATAGTTGTTGTAAAGGCATATATTTATAAGAATGTGGCAGGAATGAAATGAACTTTACAGTTACTTTAACTTGGATGAAAAGAGATTTAATAATTGTTTAATAGAGTTCATTACCTAGTAAATACGGAGTTCCTGGGCTTGAAGGGGAGGATATAAAAAGATAATGTGAATAATCCGAAACAAATATGTTTCGGATTAGAGGTTCGAGATTTTATCCATTTTCATTCAACGGTTTGTAAAAGGTAATAAGTTGAATTTTCTGGATTTTAATAAAGGAAATGTATTAGGTTAATCAATAGATACTCCACCAGAGACAATCAGTTTTGTTGGTGCTGGCGTATCTCCACCATTAAACGAAGAGTGTTGTGATACATTTAAACTAATTATGCTACATGCTAATGCACTTACTACTACCATATTTAATACAATTTTCTTAATCTTTTTCATTATTTTAACGCTCCTTTTCTCAAATATTTCTTATCAGCATTATTACTAATATAGAAATATTTGCTTGCCTTAACATGATTATCTGCCTCATAAAATTGGATTGCTAAAATCCCTGCATATTCTTTTACACAATCCCACATTTCCTCTTTTTCAAAATAAGAAATAGCATCAGTAACTACTTTTTCTAGTTTAATTCTAGGTAGTTCTGTGATTAGTTCATTTAAAACTGCGAAACGATGCTTATATTCCTCATTTCCTGATTCATTTGTATACTTCATTCCTTGCTCGATATATGATTTTGCTGTTTCAATGCCTTCTAAATTATAATATGCTCTTGCTAAGACAAATAATGCTTTAAAATGATTCGGTAGGGTATTTATAATTTCAGAACTCTGTCTGATCGCCAATGGAAATAAATCTTGAATATTATATAACCAGCCCAAATTATGACGTACTCTTAATAATAATTGTTCTTCATTATACTTTTTAAAAACATCAATAACCGTATTGAGACATTCTTCAGCTCTTTCAAACTCTCTTAGATCTATACAAGCTAAACCGTATACATTGTCGCATAAGGCAACATTAATTTCATAGCCTACATGATTCTGGTATACTTTTTTTGCCTTTACTACATGTTGAATTGCTTCAAATGGTTGATAAGATTGATAACAGTAAGTTGAAAATCTATACTCAAACTCGGCTTTTTCTACTGCGTCAGGTATATCAATTAAAAGTTCTTCCGCCTTTTCATAGTGTGTTTTCGCTTCAGTATAATTTGCTAAAATTGTAGAATGAATTGCCTTAAAGAAATGATAATAGTAAGCTAAAAATAAAAAATCATCTTTGATAGTAGAGAGTTTTTCTATTTGATTAAAAGAATCTTTTGTAATACTCATTGCATCTACCAAGACCATATATCTAAAATTCAGTAGGGAATAATAGAATGATACATAGTGATCTGCTTTTAGTCCTTTTAAACTTTCTTTTACTTTTAGGTATGTTTGTTTTGCTTCTTTTACATGATATAAACGAATTTCTTCATACCATTCGTGTAATAATCCCATCAATTGCTCATTACTCTTCTCTTGAACATTCATAATATCCCCCTTTTCTATGTAAAGGCTTATTCTGATAATAACAGGAATTAGATACATTAAATTTAACAATGAGTTTTTTTCATCAATATACAGAATATTCAGAATATGGCAGTTACCCACCCTTTGTAATGCGACAAAATATAGCTAAGATAGTACAAATTTCGCTAAGTGATTTTTTGATGCTTAAATGTTTGCTATTGAATATATCGTATAAGAGGTGTCTTAGTACTATGGTAGAAAAGGAGGTAGCTTACATTGCTATTTTTTTGAGAAAATATTGGACTTATTAAGTTTCAAGGAATTCAATATAAGTATACTCATGTCTACTTATATTGAAAAGTGAGCGTTAGTTTATGATAAGTTTTGGGATTAATTTACTAAGGACAATGACAAATTTAAGAACAAGAAGAAAAGTAATGGATGCTAGAATTCTGCAAGCGTTAGGGTAGAATTTAAATGTTTTTTGAAAAAAAGAATTAGCTGAAGGGGATACAGTTGCTCTTCATGTACATTCTCGTACTAATTCTCAAGATAAGGGAGTTGCTATAGTTGATATATTTCGTATCAAGGATGGAAAGATTGTCGAACACTGGGATGTAATTCAAGAGATTCCAAGTGAAGCAGTTAATGATAATACGATGTTTTAGGTAGAAGGATATATAAATTCAGATTTATAATAAAAAACCCCATTTTGATTAACCTTTTTTCAAAATGGAGTCTTTTTATTTTCCATATAAAATTAACAGTACCCTTGATGTATGAGTCACATCATAGTAAAAACTCTTCTATAGGCAAGAAGAGTTTTTTAGTAAGTCTATAGCATTCTGGGAGAAATTAATGTTTTTATTATTAATAATGAAAAATAATTAGGATAAGAAGGGGAAAATAGCATGAAAATGAAAGTAATGATTTTAACAGGCTCAGTACTTGCAGCAACAAATGTTACGGGCAGATACAACTTTTAAAGATGTTCTTACTGATCATCATTTGGTCATATAAAGCATAAAAGAGAAAAATATCGTAGCAGGTTATAGAAATCGTATATATGGTTTCGGTGATAGTATTATACGTGGTTAAGTTGCTAGATTACTTTATCATTTTAGCCAAGATGGTTTTTAAAACATAATCAGTACGATTAAATGGGAGACATGAGTCATTGCTTATCGATGGTAAAGTAGACGTATATAATTTAAAAGGAAACCCATGCAACAATATAAATAATAATTTGTAGGTGAACGTAAAAAATACCAAGATGGCCCTGAAGGGGAGGGGGGCTTGGTGTTTTTTAGCTAATATCACGATTTTTAAGTAATTTTCATATTCTGTTAACCGCACTAATATCAAGTTTTTTAATTCAATCGTTTAAATTTCGCAAGTGTATTCTTTATCTCTTTATCTTCCACATATCAGTGGGTAATCTTTGTATAATCTGATCTTATCTCTAAATCACAACAGTACCATCAAGTTAAAGTTTCATTTTATTTTGCTAACTTGATGGTGATGTGACGTAACCTTAATTATTTGGAAATTTTAAAAAAGTCCCCTTAGTCATGTTAAAGGGACCTTGATCACGCAAATGATCTGTAAATCAATTCATTTTTGATAGGCAGATCATTTGTATGATAATTTTTGTAAATAATTGCTGAATAGTGAATTTACATAAATGCTTTTAGAAGTTCTTGAATTAATGGGATTGCTCCACCTATAAATTTTAAAACTGCCATTGCGATTTCCATATTATTCTCTCCTCTTTTTTCGTATTAGGATATGATAAATCTTTATAAATTCATTATAGTAAGCGCTTACAATTATTACAATACATTTTCGTATGCAATATTGCATATTTATACATTAGATCTCTATCATTCATTTTTTAATGGTACTATAGCGAGGTGAGAGTCTTTAAGGGTTCTCCTTAATAGGAGGAAATATGGAAAGAGTGCAAGCGATTTACAGTAATCAAAAATTTAAGAGTTGGGTTAAACAGGTATTAGCTGTAGGAGGAGTAATAGGGTGCTGTTATTTGGTGTTATATGTTTTCTGCTTCTTAGTTATCATGTAAATATTATACAACGAAACTAGTAGAGTCTTACCTAGAGAGGTAAGGCTCTTTTATTGTAGTACCTCGAGATGAGCAAACTACATACAATATCTATCAGGTTTTTCAGATCACTTTGTATGGTTCCTTGTTTAGAACAATAATTCCTATCATTGAAATTAAATAAACTTCTATTTAAAAGTTTGAATTTATATTGAAAACAGAATTCTATTGATAAAAAATATGTTTTTACTTGATACATATTAAAAAGACAAGTATAAATTATATTAGATTTTGGCAAAGTCTTTTTGACTTGGAAAAGGATTTAAATATTACTTGTAGATTTGATTCCTTTTTACATACTATAATCCTTATATTGCTACGTAAACATAATACAGTGATAATGATTTAAAAGCAAGAATTTTAGTAGCGGTACGTTCACACATCCATCAACTTAAGATTTTAAAGTAGCTCTTAAACAAAAAACTTCTTTTTTTAATTGATTCATAGTAAATAAGAAAGGTTGGCAAATTAACAACTAAAGAGATTTCTTCAGGTAAGCTAATAAGTAATCTATCAAAAGGTCCTTTACAAAATTTATACATAAGTCAATTATAAGATCATGTAAAATTTAAAATTATGTAAATGTTATACATTTTTGTAAAAGACATTCATTGACACTTGCGTATATAAGTAACTATACTCGTTACATCAAATTGAATGTGTGATAATACGATTTTATTATTATTACAAACATGTAAATATAAAAATAGAAAATCCCAATTTGATAAATACAATGGTAGAGGTGTTTATTTTAATGAAGCACAAATTAATTGCAACAGGTATCCTTGCAGGATCTATATTATCCTATTCTTCTAATATTTTAGCAGATACTCATAAATTCCCTGATGTTCCTGTATGGGCTGATAAATCTGTTAATTATTTAGTTGATAAACAGGTATTGAATGGTTATCCAGATGGAACTTTTGGTTCAAATGACTCATTAGACAGAGCTTCGGCTACAAAAATTATGACAAAAGTTTTAGGGATACAAATTGATCCTAATGCAAAACCATCTTTTACAGATTCACAAAACCACTGGGCTACTCCTTATATTGCTGCTGCTGAAAGAGCTGGTATTGTTAAAGGTGAAGGTAATGGAATCTTCAATCCATCCGGGAAAGTAACTCGCGCTGCTATGGCTACGATGCTAGTAAATGCATATAAACTACAAAGCACACCAAATTATAACGAGCAGGTTAGATTTGAAGATTTAAAAGGGCATTGGGGAGAAAAATATGCCAATATTTTAATAGATTTAAAAATTTCTAATGGTACTGAGAACGGTTGGCAACCAAATAGATTTATAACACGTGCTGAAGCTGCTCAACTTACTGCAAAAACAGATATGTTACAACAAAATTCAAACGATGAAAAAGAGATTATTACTGCTACTTCATATGAAGATTTAAATTTAACAGTGGCTTCGAAAATTACAGCTCAAGAGATTGATAGTTTTATTGCGAAATATCATTCGGATAGTCCTTTAGTTGGACATGGGCAAGATTTTATCAATGCGCAAAATCAATATGGCGTGAGTGCTCATTATTTAGCAGCGCATGCGATTTTAGAATCTGGATACGGAAAATCAGAAATCGCATATCAAAAACATAATCTATTCGGTCTACGTGCATATGATGGAGATCCGTTTAAATATGCGAAATATTTACCAAGCTACGGCGATAGCATTGCTTATAACGCTAATTATGTACGAGAAAGATATTTAGAAGAAAGTGGTATGTATTATAACGGGCCAACATTAACTGGCATGAACGTGAAATATGCATCAGATAAAGGTTGGGCTAAGAAAATTGCGGGTATTATGGAACGTATTAAACCGTTTCGTGTAGAAGACTATACATATGCAAAAAAATTACCAAAGAATCCTGAAACATTAGATGTCGACGCATTATCTAATGAAATTCCATATAAAATGTATGCAGACGGTTCAAGCTCAAATGTTGTATCATCAGCTACTTACTATCAGGTACCTTATCCATTTAATTTAAAAATTAAAAGTAGACCAGATGTAGCTGTCGAGGAGAATAAAGTTGGTACAGTAACTTCTGGAACAACCATCTTTATTTATCGTGAAGATCCAAATGGATGGGTAGAATTCTCTTTTGAAGCGAATGGAGAAAAATACTGGACATTAAAAAGTAAATTAAGTATGTAATTAAAAAGATCTATTTCACTACTTTTAATCGATTAGATTATAATCTCATATAATTGAGAGACAATTTTTTTACTTTCTTAAAATAAAGTTATGTATACAAGAAAAGTTAGAGGATTATTTTCTCTAACTTTTCTTCGCTAGTATTTGAAATTAAAAAGATGGTGGAGTTACTCCAAATATAACAGTGACCTTGTTTAAAGAAGTGTTTTCCCATTTATGCTTTGCATAAGGTGGGATTTTAACACTATCACCTGTATTGAGAAGTAAAACCTCATCATTTAGATATAGTTTTACTTGTCCTTCCATAATAAATGCTATTTCTTCCCCTTTATGTGCCACAGGCTCCATAGATGAAGCAGTTTGAGGTAACAGATTCATTAAAGCCAATTCTAGTGATCCATCTAAATTAGGAGATAATAGCTCATACGAAACATTGCCGCTTTCAGGAAAAGTTATTTTTTTTCTTTGAAAGATAAGAAAGTATAAGTTTTTAAGCACGAATTGCTTCCTTGGAAAGCTTGTTATGTAAGGGATTTTGAACAATATTTGGAATTTCCATAATGCGCTAGATTGTGATATTTTTTAGTTATGGAAGCAAATATATTAAAACGTATTTTCTTTGATGAACATAATCATTGGGAACGATTTAAAGATAAATATGGAGCGAGGATCCGTCCAGTTGTTTTGAAAGAAATTGAAAAATTTAGAGGGTGTGGAGACCCTGAAAATGGATTTAAATTGTTTGTATGTGAAGGGTGTCATCATGTTCGAAAAGTTCCTTATCGTTGTAAAGGACGATTTTGTACAACTTGTTCTGTAGGAGAAAGTGAAGAATGGAGTAGACTTCTTTCAGAAGACGTACTTCAGGTGAATCATCGTCATGTTATTTTTACCGTAGATGAAGGACTTCGAGATATTTTTCTTTTGCACCGCCATTTATTAAAGATTTTTATGGATGAGGCCGCCAGGCTGTTGGTGGATTATTTTCAAAAGAAAATTAAGGTAACACCCGGTATTATCGTAGGTCTTCACACCTTCGGCACTAGAATTAATTTTAATCCGCATGTTCATATACTTGTTACAATGGGTGGGATGACAAAGATTGGAGAGTGGAAAGGGTATGATTTTCTTCCGTTTGAGATGCTTCGGAAACAGTGGCAAACCATCGTGTTAAAACTGATTCGAAAAGAGCTCACGGTGGCAGAAAAAAAGCCAATTCAATCGAAACTTCAAAAAGCATTTTCTGATAATGGGAAAGGCTTCTATGTACATGCTCCGAAACAGAAAGGAAACGTAAAAAAACAACTTCGGTATATTGGCCGCTATATTCGTCGACCTGCTATTGGGTTGAACCGGATCGAGGAATATGATGGGCAATCTGTTTCTTTTACATATACGGACAAATTAGATGGGAGGAAAAAAGTAGAAACGATATCTGTAGAAGAGTTTATTTCTCGATTAATTCGTCATATTCCAGATGAGCAATTCAAAATGATTCGTCATTATGGCATGTATGCACGTCGAATTAAAACATTATGTAAAAAACTATTAAATGAATGGCAAAAGAAAGCCAGACGTTGGATAATAAAAGTGAAAAAAACACTACGTCGTCAGACGTGGAGGGAACGAGTTATCGCGAGTGGAAAAAAAGATCCTCTTCTTTGTCCAAAATGTGAATCATTTTATGAATACAAGGGGGAAGTCTGCCTAGAAAGCAGAGAATGGAAAATAAAAGTAGCTTTATGCCAAAATACGCGAAATTATTTAAAGAGGGTGATTGATTATTTCGCCAGTAAGCAAACATCGAAAAAAGAAAAAGAAGAAAAACACAGTTGGACATAAGCGAATTAGCTATGTACAGTATGTTTGTGTAGGCTGTGCTCAAACAGAAAATATTCCCGATTCTGTGGTAAGAAGATTTGATATCATGGATGTAGGAGATTCGATTGTTCCGCCTAGGTTTTCCTGTGAACGATGTGGTGAAGATATGTATCCGCAGGATTACACAGGGATTGATGGGATTATGTACAATTTATCGGATTTTCGCTAGACGAAAAAGGACCGGGTGGTTTTCCCGGTTTTTCTTAGTTAGCTCTTACAACTAATTCTTCTGTACTGGTATCCTCTAAGAAAAAATTAAACAATGGAATATTTAATGCTACAGAAATTAATTTTAGTGTTTGTAATGATGGATTTGTGATTCCTTTCTCAATTTGACTTAACATGGAAGGTGTTATATCAGCTAACTCTGCTAAACGTTTACTGGTTAATCCGGCACCTTTTCTAAATGCCATAATTTTTTGACCAACATTAATATTGTTCATATATGTAATCCCCTTTAAATAAGTAAATGAAATTAAATTATTATTAATTTTATTTACTTATACTTAATATATTGTTAATATATACTTAATTATAATAAATTATGATTAATTTTAAAATATCGTATGTACATATGGCAGCAGCTGCGAAAAAGTGGGAAAAAGATTTACTTAGAAATAAAGGGGCTACTATTTTTGAATATACAGCTGGTTATAGTAAAGCAGTAGAAGAAGGGGGAACATAAGTTAATAAGAATCAAATGTGCTATTTTATTAACGATGAAAAATCAAAGCATGTATTTTAAGGTAATGCAGTAGTTGCTACTCGTCTGAATAATTGATATACAAATAAAAGTTGATGGATCGCATCCTCTATTTGTATATCTACCATGTGGAGTAGGATTTGGTGGAGCTTCGTTTAGTTTAAAAATTATGGTATGGGATCATGTACATGTAATTTTTGCTGGGCTATCCATTCTTCGTATATGCTAATAGGTATGATGACCGGATTATATGATGGGATTCCCATACAAGATTTTTAATGAAAAGGATTCTAATAAGTAAAGGACAACTTAAGAGTAGACTTCAATGCTGTATTGTAAAATTTTTAAGGAAGTGAAAAAAGTATGAAATCAGCTTTAAATAGTATTATGATCTCCTCGATTTTTGCAGTAGGAGGGATCCTTTCGCTTTTGTTTAATTTAATGGGGGATCAAGATTGGATCTGGAATTGGGTAGGGCTATTACTAGCATATCTATCTTTGGGCATTTTAATCGGTTTATATAATAAAACTGTGGATCACAAAACATTTCCTAAAATACTAAAAAGAACTTTGTTTATTTCCTTTAATGTAACTATATTAGGGATAATAATAGGGGTAACATACCAACTATTAGGAAAGTGGAATCTTACTATAATGATGTATTATTGGCTGATAATTTTATTACTACATTTAATTACTGTAATAACATTAGTCATCCTAGTATTCGAAAACGGTAATAGTAAAAATTACAGCTTACTATATAGTTTTATTATACTTTTAAACATTGTCCTTACCTTAGGACCAGTATTATTTCCAGTAGTTCTAACTATTATAGGAAATGCCATGAACGTTAGTGCAGGGCACTAATTTTCACCTATATAGATTATTAAAATGATTAGTCCAAAATTGAGATTGTTTAAGTTAAAAAACTTAATAAGCTAATAGGATAGTAAAACTAAACGACATAAAGTGGAATGATTTGATAGAAAGAAGATTATAATATGAAAATTAAGCTTAAGAAAAAAAGAATTATAAGTGTATTGTTAGCTATTACATTAGTAGCAATAGGGTATTACATGTTTCAATCTATTACAAATCCTAAGCTGGTAAATGCGGAAGAGGGAAACAGTGTTCAACAAGTGAGCAGTCTACCTAAAAATGAATTAAAAAAACCAATACCTAATCGTTTTGATGGTAAAGAAAGAAAAGTTGCATATTTAACTTTTGATGATGGACCAGGAAAATATACAGCTAACCTATTAGATGTATTAAAGAAAAATGATGTGAAAGCAACATTCTTTTTAATTGGCGATAATGTGAAAAGGTTCCCAGATTTAGTGAAACGAGAGCATGTAGAGAACCATTATGTGGGTATGCATAGTATGACACATGATTTTAAAAATTTATACACCAATCAGGAATATGTGAAGGAAATGAAAGAGGATCAATCTTTAATTAGAAATGTTATTGGAAACTCCCCGAAATTAACACGCCCACCATATGGATCAATGCCTGGATTAAATGAATCACTTCGAAATGAAGTAGTCAGAAATAATTTAAAAGTATGGGATTGGACAATTGACTCTCTAGATTGGAAATATAATAAACTACCTGTGGATGTAGCGGCCGCAAAAATTGTTCAAAATGTCTTAGCAGGTGCGACGTCTTCAAAGGAAATTGTTTTAATGCACGATATTCATCCACAATCTGTTGCGGCAGTTCCAGCAATTATAAAAGGATTAAGAGAAAAAGGGTATGAATTTGAAGCTTATGGTGAGAACAATCATTTTCCAATAAACTTCTGGCATGATAGCCGGATATAAAAGTATTTATGAGTTAAATGAATGGAATAAGAAATTGATATAGGGTTTAAATATATGTAAGAGCGCGTTGATCTAAATATATACCAACACGCTCTTTATTTATTTTTTATTATTTAAATGTAAGTATAGGGTTTTTATCGTATATAAATAATTAAATATCTTTTATTTTTATACAATAAATTACTTAATTGTTATATAAATATTGAATGAATTTAATTGTCGTTTTTAAAAAACAGTAAAATTGGCACAACACTAAACGTAATGGTAGTTATAGCAAGTGTCTCTTGTATCATATTATCTATACTAGGATTTTGGGGCCTTAATAAAGGGGAGCATTGTGAAGTCTTTTAATAGTATGCTGGATAACTTGCAAAAATTAATTGGAGAAGTAAAAAACACAACACAAGAAGTTACTTTTTCTACTGATGGGATGTTACAAGTTACTAAACGAGCATCTCATATATCAAGAGAGGTTGTTCATACTTATATTTGTTATCTATCTTGTCTCTTATTACTTGTATCTTCCAACCACTTAGAAACATATTCTTGCATACGAGATTCTAATGATTGAATCGTTTCATTTGATATAGCAAGTGCTTGATCCGCATACTTATTCGGGAACATGTTGCGCAAAGTAGGTTCATTTTCAGCACCATCTCCTGGTTCACGGTAATCTTCAATGATGTAATCATCGCCATTTTTTGTGACTGTCACACGGACTGGAAGTAAATGTCCTGCTTGAGGAACTGTCTGTGTTTCGCGGTTATATCCTTGCATGAGGGAATGGAGATAGACATACATTTTTTCATCCTTCATCTCAGTTCCATAGATTACATGCGTCTCAAATTGTTTTTTTGTATGATTTAATTTGTCTTGATTCCAGGCAATGATACTTTCTGAAATAAGGGAACCTAGTTTGCTGTTTAGCGGAATCTCCGTTACATCCTTTGCATCATTTTGGACTGAATCACACCCTGTTGTAATGAAAACGAGTGTGATAATGCTTACGGTAATCATTATCTTTCTCAAAATCTTATTTTCATATGTTAATGCAAAACGTCTGCTCATCAATTCACTCCATTTCTCTTCGTGCTAATCATCCACTGACATAAATATTTTATATAACAATAGTAAAATCGTCTTCAAACTAGAAACTTATTCTATCCAAGGGAATATAATACATACTATACCATTCTTACACATAACGGGAGAGACTCTATGAGAAAAGTTATAATGTATTGTGGGATCTTTAGTATGATTCTTTTAAGCGGTTGTATCCGATTCGGAAAAGACACTACAGATACCATTTATCTCATTCCAGAAGCATACGAAGGAGACCTTTTGGTTCTATACAATGTTCCAGGAGCTGAGTTGTTGCCAGAAGAAGATGGGTTTCGTGTTGTTACTTTTTCTGCAGACGGGACCGCAGTAACATCAACACCTAATATGAAATATGGGGAAGTCAACGATACCTATTACACGGTTAACAAGGAAGGAAAGCGCACCAAACTTGACGAAAGCTGCATACGCGTTGGTTCAAATGGAAGCACTACTGAAAACATCGGTGAAGAAAATGAGCATACTTTCTCATACGCGAAATTGGAAGTCACACCTAGTGCATGCTCACAAAGCTTCTCATCATACGGGAGAGAAGTACCAGAAAATCAAGAACATCCTGTAGAGAAGAAACTGAGGGACTTACTGGTGCGTGTAAAAGAGCAGTATATGAAAGTGAAGAGCTAAATTTTAAAATTCTAAAAAGGGTGAATGGATGGATGATGTTAGGGATAGGGCTAATTGTATTAGGCATTTTACTTGTCAGCATAGTATCATACCGAGAAATAAAGAAAGCAGGGGGCGTTACCTGGATTGAAATTCTAGTCTATCCCTTTTTATTATTAATATGCGCGCTACTCGAGCATATTGATTTGCCAGGGTTTTTAATATTTTTAGGTTTGGTATGTATTGTTTTTGGTAGCTGTATGGTCATGGGCGTCAATATTCTATAACATTAAGAGCAAAGCATTTAGTTCAGTTGCTTTTTTATTTTATTTTGTAATTTTTATTTTTAATGTCTATCACACTAGTTACCCAGACATACAGGGTTCCAAGTGCTGGTAAAAAACTTAGCAAGTTGAATGTATTCTCTATAATATAGAATGAAATAAAAATGGAGGAAAAATAAATAGACAATGGAAGAAAAATGTATACGTCACGTTTTAAAGATTTTAAACTTTGCACTTTATTCACCTCAGCTTTTCTGGCATTATGTTTTAAATAAGAACCCGTAAATTTGCAGATTCTCCTGGTGATGATTTTAAAATATGTAACTCAGTTTTAATCATAGAATGTATTGAGTCACTATAAAAATCAAATATTAATTTTCTAAAGAATCCTATACAAACCTTATTGTGTTAGAAATACAGACCTAATTATAACCGTTGTAAATGGATCCAATTAGATTTCGGCCATCTCAGTATCCGCATCATAACTAGTAACACTTCCTGTCATCCCTTTTAAAATACCAACATGGACTGTTGCATCCGCACTAACTGTTACAATTTTCATCACATTCAGCTCCGTTTCGATAATATGCTTTGAATTCCCGCGTGATCATTTATTCGTTAGATAACAAAAACGCACCGTAACCCAGTGCGTTTCAGACAAATATACCTATATGTTTTACTTTGTAATTTGGAAGGAGCCACCATAATAATATGAAGTGTCTATCTTCAGTACTGCTACATATGTACCTGGTGTGTAAACTGTTGTAATAGGTGTTGTGAACCTAGAATAGTAGTGGTGCCCAGCCTCACCTGCAGAAATGGTTTTGTAGCGCTGCAATTCACCTTCTCCATTCAATCTATAAATCTTTACAACACCCACATCTTTTCCGCCTATATATACCGTCGTATCAAACGTACCACCTTGTTTTAACCTACCAGGGGCTAATTCTTGTATATAGTCCGCATTGTGATGCAATAAGAAATACGTTTGCCATGGCCAATCATCCACAACAGCTGAAGCTTGCTTAATCGTATTTACTTCAGCGCGCGCTTTATCAGGTAGCGTACTGTCTAAAACGATAAAACCCGAAAAGGTTAAGGCACCAATTAAAGCAAATGAACATAATTTTTTCATATTAAATTCCTCCCGTTTATCTGACATTTTCATAGTCTACTTACAGGTATTAGGTTGTCATCCATTAATTGGATTGTTATTATAAAATCAATATATCATTTTCTTTTAATTTAATCAAATTAGAATTTTCTAACAAATTATGAGAATAGATAAAATTCTACCTTTCTCCGTTTTTTCTATCATACAGAAGAAAGAACAGAGGCGATAAAGAAATTTTATTCCTCTCTCTTTTCAAATTAACAACATTTCCCGTTTGTACGGTACGAGACTATATTAAACATAAAATAGACACGAAAGGGGATTGGAATTAGCGAATATTTACATGGAATCTAGGAGATGCAAGCTCAACATTTCATAACGGATCGATGGTTCCATTTCAACAGACTCCGAATCCGACAGTAATTTTGTTCTGTTTATTCATGAGGTAACGGAAGAGAATTTAGAAAAACTTGCTACAATTGCTCATCAGTATATAGAGGAGACCATCCATTGTTACAATTACGGCAGTGTAGAAAAAGTAGGATAAAAGAAGAAAACATACTGTTCCAAATTAATATTCCATGTGTTTTTTGAACATACATTCCTTTAATTAATGTATATATTGAATATGCGGATATATTGTGTTATGATGTGAATTAGAAACTCGCGTGTTTCAAATACAACATTTTTATCTTCTTGATGACCTCTTATCTTTCCGTAAGAGGTCTTTTTTTATCCCTCCTCATTTGCATAGCCGTTAAAATACTATGAACAGATACTAGGAGACTACTACACTGTGATACTCTCTAGTATTTTTTCTTTATCCATATTATCTATTGTTGAGTAAATGATTAATTGTTAATTTTTGTATAATATTTATAAAATAATAAAGGGGTATATATAAATAGGTATGTCCTTTTTATGTAATGATAATGCGAATTGAAGTGTAATACTGAAACGGTAAGAATCAGGGCCGAAACAGATAGTTAGGAAAGTAAAACAGTAACAGCAGACAATACTTATAATGAAAACGTTCATAATGGACTGTCTATGGATGGAGAAAAAAATACGAAAAGATAAAAGGGGCAAATGAATATGAACAGAGCCTTTAAAGGTATCGTATTAGCAGGTCTAAGTGTTAGCGGGTTGTACAATAGAAACATATGTCCTAACGCAGTCCAGAATATAAGCATGTAGATAAAGTATTCTTAGCTGATAAAATGGTAGAAGACAAGAAGACTATAGCAATGAAGAAATTGAAAGAGAACTAAGAGGTTTAGCATCCTGACTTTCTAAATAACATGAGTGTTTCTATAGAA
Organism: Bacillus sp. FSL K6-0268; assembly: GCF_038005425.1. Classification (NCBI taxonomy): domain Bacteria; kingdom Bacillati; phylum Bacillota; class Bacilli; order Caryophanales; family Bacillaceae; genus Bacillus; species Bacillus sp. FSL K6-0268. The sequence goes on along the minus strand of NZ_JBBOTF010000001.1, from coordinate 849,550 downwards.
TGAATCCTTAGGAGGGCTATTGTGGAACCTTTAATCAATGGTATTTTATACTTTGTATTTTTTTTTTGGAGCACTGTTTCTTATACTGGGTACTGCATTGGTTTTATTTATCGTGGCTGCATTACTAATAATCTGGAAGGAGAATCTATCATTTCTAATGATTAGTTTAGGTATAAATATACTTGTCATTCCATTGTCTTTTTTTATTGGCGGGATGGCAACAGATTCCCCTGGTAGTACGATGCACGATTTTTGGAAAGTATTTTTCTTTATTCAGGTAATTCCGTTCCCTCTAGTACTGCTATCTTTAGTTTGGTGGCTTATTCGTCGAAAAAAAGCAAAAGTTCATGTGTAGCGTTTTTAATGCAAATAAGCTGTCCGTTTGGGGAGTTTATTGTATTTATTACTAAACGTGATTATTTCCAAAATGAATGCAATAACACTATACAGTTAAATAGAAGGTGAAACATATTGAAATCTTATCAAACGTTAGCCCACTTGTATGCATTAGGACTAGGCTGCGGGCTTTGGGATAGAGAGGAGGTAATTTCATGGTGCGATAGGTTGATTGAAGCAAATGAGCACCCGCCATATGAAATTATGGAGATATCTTTAATGTCTAAAGCAAAGCTGATATATATAGAATCGGCTTTACTGTCATATAGCCGCATAGTTGATGAAAAATACTCGGTAAATATCCTTCTTTCTGTCTTAAATGAAAAGTTAGTAGCTCAGAAATGTAATGTGAAACAAGCGCTTACTTGCTCCACTCGTTTACTAGTAAACAGAGGCGTATATTGGGAAGAGGAATATTTTGATTTATACAGCCTTGATGATAGCTATGATATTGCACAGGAAGGGATCCATTTTAATAAAGAAGATGTGATTACTGCTTATATCGATACATTAGGTGCTTTTCGCGTCCATTTTAACGAGTTTGAAGATCTATATTTGCAAGTCATGAAACAGAAGTGGCAAGGGTAGAAGGCAGGAAAAGGAATCATTGAATCGTAAGAGTTACTTCCTGTATTTATCACCAAATTTATCTAGCCAAGACGAATCTGTCTTCGTGTTGATGAATTTTTGTCTCTTAATAACTTAATGCTATCATCTTTAATTTTTCCGACAGCAAGCAAAGCTAGCATTTTTAATGCATAATCAGACGCTTGTAAAGGAGCATCACTAATTAAATTTTTACCAGAGAGTAATTTATTTAATTAGTAGAAAAAGGAAGGGACCTATTTGGCTCCTTCCTTTTTCTCATACATACATAACGCTTGTTGACAACTTATGAAATAATAGCATTCATCGCTATTAAAATATAGCACTAAAAGCGATTTAATGGATATGCAATTATACATATCTGTTTAATTGCATGAATGGGAACAAAATGATTTAACTCTTCCGGTATGGAAACAAATAGATTCAGGTATATTTAGGGTAAGAAGACCTGATTATTGATTGCTGGTTAAATCATATTTCTACGTATCTGAAACAAATTATTTCACTGGATTGTATGTTATAGATGGTGAGGGATTTATGAAATGTAGATTGTTTCTTGGTTTTTTGCTCGTGATTTTACTTTGAGGATACATCGGAAAAGAAGTTACGTTATATACGATTCAAAAAGGGTTATTAGTTAGTGCATCCATAGATACGCTCCGTTTCCTGTTTCCTATCATACTAAATTACCATTCCAAGCAGATACCTTCTCTTTCAAACAATTCATCCATTGAATAAAGATAATTCCGCCATACGTATCGGAGGGCATGAAGCTTTCTTAATACCATTTGGAATATATTTCAATATACTTCCGATACTATAACAGATCGAAAATTTCTCTATTGGAGGTATATAATGGCATATCCATTTCGTAACTTAGTATTTGAAGGTGGCGGAGTAAAGGGAAGCGCTTATATAGGTGCCATCCGTGCACTAAATGAAGAAGGGATTTTACCAGAAATACAACGATTTGGGGGGACTTCAGCAGGAGCGATTACTGCATTACTTTTAGGTCTTTCCATTCCATTCGCAGATCTTGTAAAAATCCACAAAGACATGAATTTTAAAGCGTTTAAAGATGATGATTTTTCGATTGTACAAGATAATATTCGTTTATTTTTTGATGGTTTTGGTATCTATAAAGGGGATTTCTTCACTGAGTGGGTAGGAAAGATCGTTGAAAAGTGGACAGGGAGTAAGGACACAACCTTTCAGCAGTTATATGACAAAACAGGAAAAGACGTGTTTTTCCAAGGAACGAACATTTCTACACACCAGCTTCGTACGTTTTCTCGCGAAACGACACCTGATGTCCCGTTAGTAGTTGCTGTGCGGATTTCGATGTCCATCCCATTCTTTTTTAAATCTGTGGAATGGGATAAAGATTATTATGTAGACGGAGGTGTACTGGATAACTACCCAATTCGTTTATTTGATCGGAAAAGTTTTGTGAATAAAGAAGAACACTTCACGACCACAGATACGATTGACGAGGTTAATAAACTGGTAAGCAATACGGAGGATCATTCTACACTAAGAAGCTTACACACGAAATACAATGCATCTTTCTTTGATCCTGCAGATGAAATTGTCTACAACAAAGAAACACTGGGTTTCCGTTTAGAATCTCAGGCCGAGATTGCCATGTTAAAACATATCGCAACTTCAACAGAACATCATATTGGCCATTCTCTTATTCATTTTGCATGGAATTTGTCTCAAACGATGATCAAAGGTCATGAGAGCGGAAAAACAACCAAAGAAGATGCTGCCCGTACTGTATTTATCAATACATTCTTTACGCCGTCGTTTAATTTCGATATCACAGAAGAAGAAAAGAAAACACTCATGAATTCAGGCTATACTTCTACTAAAGACTATCTACATCAGTTTAATACGTCTGAAGTAAAATTGTTTAATCGACCATAAAGCCGAGTGCAATGCACTTGGCTTTTTTTAATCGTCCTGTAAATTCTTTTTTTAGTAGCTAATAAAAATTCAGATAGACTATGCATAGAACAAGAGAAAGGAGATAACAGAAAGTAATAAATATAAGTTTTGATGACTTCTTATTTTGTAAAACTAGGGTGTAGAAAGGGTGAAACAGGTGGAAGAAAAACGAATTATGATTTATACAATTTTTCGGCTAACACAGTACAAAAGAGAAGCCTAAAACGGTGGATAGGAATGTATCAAAAAATGAATAGAGTAGCAAGACGGATTTATTGTGAAAGTAGGGATTTTCCTTTTTCTTTCTACTGATAATAAAGCGTTATGTAGACTGGGAATGTATAAGGTATTCATTGCTATTCCTTCAAAATGCTGATGTTACATCATATTAAAATAACCTCTAATTTAAGTATTGAAATTCTCTAAATCTCAATGTATTATATTCTTGTATTTTCTCACTTTGCTAAGCCTAGAAAACATCATCACTTCTGAAAGAACTCGAACTCCAGCGGGTTCTTTGAATTTACTTGAACTTATTTTTGAATCATTGTATTATATTTCCGAGTCTTACTCATATAAATCATTATCAGGAGAATCTGCAAATTTGCAGGTTCTTTTTTATTTTATTGAAAGTAAAATTTTAGCCAGTCATTTATTTTCATATTTTTGGTTTTTATACGTGTTTGGTAAAAATCAATGAGTTGCAAAAAAATACTATGCTGAAATCTAGTTCGGTATAGCAATGTGCATATAAAAGATCCCACTTTGCTATATCCCCTAAAAAGAGTCATAAAAATCTATATTTTTTTAATTCAGTTGCATACTACAAAACTTCTTTTAAAAGAAATGTATGTACATACACATTATATTTTGTTCCATAACTCTCTAACTTTTGTTCACGAGAGTCTGTTAAGTACAGGATTATTGGCGGGTGGTGCAATAGGTGCAGAAGAGGTGAAAACAAATGAAAAAGTACAAGTTGCTGTTGCAGGTAAAGAGGGAAATATAACGTATAAAGAAATTGATAAAGCAGAATCTCCATTGTTATTTGGAATGTATCCTTTATGTTAAGATCCGAATGGGAAGTTTGTTTTTTCTGATAATTAATATTTATACAAATTGTGTAATTAGTATACGGAAGTGGTTTTAAATTTCATTAATGTATTCCTTTTCATCTGAATGAATTATTTATTGCAACAGATTTCCCGTCCAAAATAAGATGTTCAAACAAAAGACAATATAAGTATCTTTATAATGATTTTTCAATATAATCAATGTGTTTATGAAAGGAACTCTGTGTTATTTTTGCTTTTTTACTAACTAATACAGCTTCAAACAAAGGACACAATTGCTACATACTAAGTGTGATTTATTACCTATTCAAAATTCTGTCTATTCAATCTTTCTAAAAATAAAAAAAGATTAAACTTATAAATATACAAGTTATAATGAGGGCGTCGAGACACAATTTATTACCTCTAGAGAAAATATCAAACCTTGTTTTGGATTAAAAATTCTAAAGAACTTGCCAGTAATTTTTTAAAATTGGACATACTGATATGATTACTATACGGTGGATAGCGGATTAGAAGGAAAGTTTATTCAACTCAATAAAGAAAGCGTTATCAAATGAAACTTGTTTTGAATCGATCATTCTAACAACTTAGATTCAACTACAGCTAAAAATAATAAATTATGGGGGTGCTTATATGAACATAAATGTAGCATCTATTAAAGAAAAAAAGATTGTTAAATACAAAAGTTGTTTTGATGTGATTGGGCCCATAATGATAGGCCCTTCAAGTTCACATACTGCAGGTGCTTTGGCTATTGGAACAGTTGCTAATAAATTATTTCAAGGTCTTCCCAAAAAAGTTGTGGTAAAGTATTATGAATCATTTGCTGAAACCCATAAAGGTCACGGAACTGATTTTGCAATTATTGCTGGTATATTAGGCTTTGCTGCTGATGACAGCAAAGTGCCAGATGCTATTAAAATAGCAGAGTCTAAGGGAATTGACATTACCTTTATTGAAAAATTGGGTAATAGTCCTGCTGGTCATCCAAATACGGCAGATGTATATGCAGAGGATGAAAGTCGAAGTATTAGAGTAATGGGGATTTCGGTCGGTGGTGGGTTGATTGAAGTCAAACATGTTGAAATTGATGGATTTAGCTTAAATCTGCAGGGGCCATTGCCAGTTGTTATTGCGATTTCAGAAAGAGCTGACTTTGAATTTGTTTTACGCAGGATCTTTAAACAATATGATGTGGAAATTAACAACTTTCATAGTTTGGAAGATAAAACAAAATATTTATATGCATTCGCTTTGGATTCGATATTGCCAGGTAATGCTCAGAAGGAATTAGGAGATTTAAGCAATATAGCTAATCTTATTATTCTTTAGTCACATTTAGGAGTGAAAAATATGTATATGGCCATAAAAGAAATTGTGGATGCAGCTAATAAAAGCCAAAAGCAAATTTATGAATTAGCAATCGAACAGGAAATCAAACAAACTAAAATTTCTTATGAAGAAGTATGGAGTAAAATGGAACGAAATTTAGCGACTATGCAACATGCAATAAATAAAAGTATCGAGGGCGACGGTGTATTTTCTCCAACAGGTTTGACCGGAGGGGATGCTGTAAAAATTAAAAACTATCGAGAAAATAGGAAAACTCTTTCTGGAGATTTGATGGTGTTAGGGATTCAAAGTGCTATCGGTGTTAATGAAGTAAATGCTGCATTAGGAGCTATTTGTGCAACTCCAACAGCAGGTGCGAGTGGGACGACTCCGGGAGTCCTATTTAGTATTAAAGATACGTTGCAGTTAAGTCATGAAGATATGATTCATTTTCTATTCACTTCAGCGTTATTTGGAACGATAGTCGCAAACAACGCTTGTATTTCAGGAGCGTACGGAGGATGTCAAGCTGAAGTAGGAAGTGCCTCAGCGATGGCGGCTGCAGCTGCGGGTGGAACGCCACAGCAATCTTCTGAAGCTTTTTCGATTGCATTACAAAATTTACTCGGTTTAGTTTGTGATCCGGTCGCTGGTTTGGTAGAAATTCCTTGTGTAAAGAGAAACGCCATTGGAACGGCAAATGCTTTAGCAGCAGCGGACATCGCATTAGCCGGCGTAAACAATCTCATCAATGCTGACGAAGTGATTGAAGCCATGTATAGAGTTGGAAGACAGATGCCTCGCGAATTAAGAGAGACAGGTTTAGGTGGTATTGCAGCTACACCTACAGGAATTGCCATTAAAAATAAAATCTTTGGGGAGAAACAATTAAATCAATAAGTTATCGAGTGTATTGTGAAAATTTTAACAATCTTTACTCTATTGTTCGCCTAAGGATGTCTGTATATTGGGGGAGTTATCAATAAAATATACTACTATATAATTAAAATATTTTATAAGTGGTAATAAACCCTTCAGGTTGATGCTTCGCTAATTTTTTAATTTTTATTAACCTAGAAGGGGGATATTCGTTGTGGCGCACTATATAAGCTATTCATTTTTCAAGAACGGTCTATATTCCTATATCTAAAAAAAGAAAATTAAGAATAGGACACAAGGAGGAATTATTATATGGATGGGAATACTGCAAAAAACATAGAATTTCAAGCTGATAACACTGCAGTAAAAAATGAGAAATATCTAGACCCTAAAAAGTGGCATAAACAGGATACTACCTGGGCATTGAGCCTTTTTGGAACAGCAATTGGAGCAGGAGTACTCTTTTTACCGATTAATGCAGGTTCAGGTGGTTTATTATCATTGCTGTTAATTACCATACTTGCATATCCTGTTATGTATTATTCACATAGGGCGCTTGCTAAAATGATTTACGCTTCGAACTCTGCCGATGAGGGGATTACAGGTACAATAAGAGAGTATTTTGGAAATAAGGCAAGTATCATTTTTAATATTGTGTATTTTGTCTCCATTTATACGATCGTGCTGATGTACTCGGTCGCACTTACAAATACCGCTAGTAGCTTTATCGTGCATCAATTGCACATGTCGGAGCCTCCAAGGTCCATTTTATCGCTTGTCTTAGTACTCGGTCTTATCGCTATACTAAATTTTGGTCAAGATATAACTGTAAAGATCATGAGCATGCTAGTGTATCCTTTTATAGCTTCTCTCCTTTTTATCGCAATATCTTTGATTCCACAGTGGAATACGTCAATGCTTAGTTTTTCAAGTGTTTCTACTGCTTCAACAGGAACAGGATATTTAGGAACGATATGGATGATACTTCCAATCATAGTATTCTCGTTTAATCATTCGCCTATGATTTCGTCATTTGTTATGAAACAGAGAGCTACGTATGGAATAGATGCTACTGATGCTAAATGTGCTCAAATACAAAAAGTTTGTTATATTATGACATTCGTAGTTGTTATGTTCTTTGTTTGGAGCAGTACCTTAAGTTTGACTCCAAATGATCTTAAGGTGGCAAAAGAACAGAACTTGTCAATCCTATCATATCTTGCTAATGAGCTTAATTCGCCAGTAATCACTATTGCAGCTCCTATCATTGCATTTGTGGCTATTACAAAGTCTTTCCTTGGTCATTATATAGGAGCGTATGAGGTAATGCGTGACATGATTATCAAGTCCAGTAAAAAACGTGGGAAAGATATAGGAGAAAAAACAGTTAAGACAATGATTCTTACTTTTGTCGTATTAACATGCTGGTATGTTGCTTATACAAATCCAAGTATTCTTGGAATCATTGATGCCCTTAGCGGTCCGCTAGTTGCTGCTATCTTATGTATACTACCAATGTATGCAATCCATAAAGTATCAGTACTTGCTAAATACAAAGGGAAATCGAGCAATGTATTTGTCATTATTATAGGTATTCTTACTGTCCTAGCAAGTATTAAGTCATTATTCTAATCCACTATTGTTAGTATCGATGCAAAAATCGTGGGATATGGAAAAAAGAAAGATTCTTATCGGAACTGAATTCTATATTGTTAAACTAAAGAAATCATGGTTTTGGACAAACTCCTCACATTGGAGAGTTTGTCTTTTTTTATTATATGCATAACTTTTATCATTTTAACCAAGAAGACCCCTTCCTCAAGGAACGCGAAATAAGTAGGTGGGAGATGAATTGGCTAAAATGATAAACTGGTGACCCAGTATGTAGAAGTGAAAAAGGGGAAAACTATTGTATAATTATCGATAATTTAGGGGGCGCCAAATGAAGCATAATAAAGAAGTAACACTTGGGGATTACGTTCAATTTTCATATCGTAAAAATCCTAATTTGCAATTAATGGGATTTGTGGTGAATGTTTTACAAAATACAATTGTTGTAGATATTGCGGAAAGAATGGATATCGAGATAGATGATTTTAGGCAGGTTGTAAAGCATGGTTATTATAATAAAGTGGTTCATAAGCAAATAAAGAATAGTGTTTCATAAAAAAGTGCTCCTATATAAATTTAGGAGCACTTTTTATGGAGAGAATTTCCGCAAAGTTTTTTTGTCAGAGGTATAAAATTTTCATATGAAAATACGTTTTGAAGATATTTTCTTATTTGTTAATTAATAATTTTTTCAATCTTTATAGCTGTTATGAATTTAAAATATTATTCATAAAAATTTCACATAATTTTATTAAAAAGAAAAATACTAATACTTGTTTTAATACTTTACCTAGAGTTATTAAAACAAATTTACTAACTGCGAAACAAGGAGGCATCACTGTGGACATTCGTGAAGGATTAATTCCAACAGCTTTAGGTACAGCAGTGACAGCAGCAGGTTATGCTCTTAAACAAACTCGTGGAACTAATAAAATGATTGCAAATACAGTATTTGGTTTTGGTTTAGCACACGTCGTTTTAGGTGTAATCGATCTTGTTGAACATCGTCGTTAGAACGAAAGGCAAGCATTGATATATGCTTGCCTTTTTGGGAGTACATTTATTATTCATTTTTCAAATATGTTTGTATGACGTAATCATTATCAATGTAATTAAATAGTTACACTACAAGGAAATTAGAAAGTAAAACTGTGAGCATTGAATTTTATGAAATGAGATGGTGATGGAATGGAATTTTCTTCTGAAAGTAATACGTATCATGCTGGTGACATTGTTTATATTTTTTACCGAAATCCTCATACTCAAGACGTAGCTAACATACAAGCTGCAGCAGTTGTAAATAATCCTGAAAGACCTAATGAATTAGCACTATTTCTTTACGAAACGTATTATCCACTAACAAATGAGATGGCTATATATGCTACCGAAGATGAGGCAAACCAAGCTTACACTTACTATTATGGTGATATTTCAGAGGGGATGTTAGAATGAATAAGCCATTTATGCCTAAGCTCGTATATTTTGAACCGAAAGCACTAGATTATCCTTTGGGGAAAGAGCTGTTTGAGAAGTTTTCAAAGATGGATGTTGAAATTCGACATACTACTTCTCATAATCAAGTAAGAGATTTGCCAGGGGATAACGATTTTCAAAAGTATCGAGTAGCAAAATCCACGCTGGTTGTTGGTGTTAGAAAAACACTGAAATTCGATACTTCCAAGCCTTCAGCAGAGTATGCAATTCCTTTTGCAACGGGATGTATGGGACATTGTCATTATTGTTATTTACAAACAACGATGGGAAGTAAGCCTTATATACGAACGTATGTAAATGTTGAAGAAATTTTAGATGCTGCTGATAAATACATGAAAGAGCGTGCACCTGAAGTAACAAGATTTGAAGCGTCGTGTACTTCAGATATTGTAGGAATCGATTATTTAACGCATACCCTTAAACGGGCCATTGAGCATTTTGGAGAATCTGAATATGGGAAATTGAGATTTGTTACGAAATTCCACCATGTAGATCATTTACTTGATGCTAAACATAATGGAAAAACAAGATTTCGCTTTAGTGTAAACGCTGATTATGTGATTAAAAACTTTGAACCAGGAACTTCTCCCTTAGCTAAGCGAATTGAGGCAGCAGGAAAAGTAGCTAGAGCTGGATATCCTCTTGGTTTCATTGTAGCTCCTATTTACCTACATGAAGGCTGGAAGGAAGGATACTATCATATGTTTGAACGCCTAAATGCTGAATTACCTCTTGATGCACGGGATGATATTACATTTGAATTTATTCAACATCGTTTTACAAAGCCAGCTAAGAGAGTGATTGAAAAAAACTACCCGATGACAAAATTAGAATTAGATGAAGAGAAAAGAAGGTATAAATGGGGGAAATATGGAATCGGAAAATACATTTATCAAAAAGAAGAAGAAGAGGATATAAAAAATTATCTCTATTCCTATATGAAACAGTTCTTTCCTAATGCAAAACTAGAATATTTTACATAAAAGAAACGAACAAAATTCATTACATCATCAATCTAAAAAATTACTCACTCAAAAAAGTGATATTGGTCAACAATTCGCTAATAAATCATTTGAAAAATTTATATACGAAAGTCTTTTATGTAAAAATATGTTTCATTATGAGCTGAATCCCAACAGTTAAACAGAAAAATACAGTGGTTGCTCTGAGTTAATGGAGATAGAAGAAAGAGGATTTGTAGTAGGCGCGTCTTACGATATTGTTAAGGAAAAGAAATCAAATCCAATTATGAAAGGGACGTATCAGATGGTACTTCCCAGTAAGTTAGCGCAGCAAGGTGGAAAAGGGGCAGGGAATAATTATATTAATGTGAGTGCAAAAGCAGATAGTGTATTTGAACAAATACGAATTATTGCTAAAAAAATTAGTCGTGAATTATTTTTTCCGCATATACAAGTGATTATTTTTTCTGAAAAATCACTCTCGAATCCTAATGTTTTACAGAATACGCTAGATGTACATATTCGTGATCATGAAATGAGAAGAAACATCCGTCTATTTGTTTCTCGAGGGTACTTTGGCGGAGTTGCATTTTAGCGATTATAAACAAGTTATGGATGAAAAACGCTTAACGAAGGATATTTCAAAAGAGATGGAGCAAAGGATTCAAAAATCAATAAAGCTTGTTCAAAAAAATATAAGGTGGATGTATTAGCATTAGGAGAAGTATATAAGCGGAATAATTATAAAGAATGGAAGAAAATAAGTAAGAATTGGGATCAAGGTGAAAATTATTTTAGTAATGCTGACATTAATGTTTATGTTCATCCAGTAATTGAACATTCAGGCTCAACTTTACCGAAGAGAGTGAAATAAGGTGATTTAAGTCGTTAGCGGATTAGAAATACGCTAAACGATATTAATGCTGGTTCTGCATTTTCAATCAGTGCAGACTTATGTACTTTAAACGTGATTAATAAATTATATTTGGCTTATTATGATCCTTTGGTTAGCACTAGTTAGAGTTATAGTAAAAATATTAAGTAGAAACGACTTATTTTTAATAATAAGAGGAAATATGTTACTGAAAAGTAAGGAGACAAATTATTACTTTTCTAAAGAGTCATTAGGTTCGTACAATGATGCATTAAAGTGATTCATAAGGGATTCTGAATGCTAAGAGAGTGAGAATGAATTACAAAAGAAAGGTGCATAGGCGCCTTTCTTTTTTTGAAGGGATTTTTTGTTACGAGTTAGTACAAAATTGGGTTCAGGGGGTACTATAAAATTTTAGCTTGATGGCGATGGGGTAGCATCCACGTCTATCAACATCACTACACCTATATTTAATACTGCGTTACGTGCCTTTAATCAAGTGAAAAACAAGACCCATTTTGTAAAAACTGAAACCAACGTTTTCTAAACTGAATTTGAGCCATATCTGCATGAACGTGGGCCTCCATTTTTAAAGCTTCTGGTATAGGTCTAGGATGTTGACTTTCTACAATAATTTGATCCTCTTTTAGTACTCTTAAACTAAATTTAGCTAAAATTTGGTCTAGTAAAGGGAAGTACTTTAAAAATGTCCTTCCGGTATATCCCATAATTAATGTCTCTTCTTCATCAATTGGTTTAAACGTAATATACGGAATAAATGACTCATTCTCCTGTTTGCCACTGTGAAGCATCCACTGATGTGGGAATTTGTATTCAAGGTAAGCATCACCATTTGAGAATATAAACTGATCCAGTGTTCCCTCCAGCTTATAATTGGTTGATTCGGCTTTTGTTTTTCTACCAATCGTTTTTTTATGTATATAAGCAAGATGAGCAGTATCCAGCACAGATTCGATTGATCGAGTAAGGTGTGCATTCCAAGTGGCGTGGAAGAAAGAGAGTTTAAAAGGAGTGTTCTCCATTACATGAAAAGTTTGCCATTCAGGTGGAGTTTCCTCACTATCAGGGTATATCCAAATCAACCCAATTTTTTCTCTTACAGGGTATGAGAAGGTATGAGCAAATTTCGGGATAGGTTTATTGGGTTGGGATGGAATTCTTACACAAGTACCACAACTATCGAATTCCCAACCATGGTAGGGACAGACTAGTTTACCATTTACTACTTGTCCCAGTGATAAGTCAGCGCCACGATGAGGGCAGTAAGGTGATAGAGCCTGAACTTCGCCTTTTTCATCCCGATATAATACAAAATCTTTGCCAGTAACTCTTTTTTTACTGGGATCTTTTTTATATCTTTTACATAACTCACAGCATACCAATTACGTGGGAATACTCTATTTATATTTAGAGTCATTTATTTTCTCCTTCTTTTTTATTCACCTAGTAGATATTAGTGGTGTCTACTGTATACTGTCTATTCTATGCTATAAAATATTTTAAATGTTCGTTTAAAATTAATAAATCTACAGTTTAATCAAATCATTATGAAAGCCTGCATAATCTCTCTAAATGTAACAAAAATGACTAAAGTACAATAGATTTTAAAAAGGAGAAAGTTTTATTTTATTGAAAATTGAGATATTAAGCAATATTCCTATTGCTATTAAATTCACCATTAAAGAACTTCCACCAAAACTTACAAATGGAAATGGAGTACCTGTAAGAGGAAATAGTCCCGTAATACCACCTAAATTTACAACTGATTGCATACCAATCATACATCCTATACCAATTGCTATAAAACTGCCGAATGGATCTACACATAATTGTGCAATTTTTAAGGAGCGAAGTACTATAGTCAAAACTCCAACCAATAGAATAAATACACCAATAAATCCTAGTTCTTCAGAAACTATTGCCATTATAAAATCAGTGTGTGGTTCTGGAAGATAACCTGTTTTTTGTATGCTATTTCCAAATCCACGACCAGTGATTCCTCCAGAGCCCATGGCAATAAAAGAGTTTACAAGCTGGTATCCATTTCCTTGCGCATCAAGAAAGGGATTGAAAATCGTAGTAATACGTGTCTTTTGAACTTCTGATAAACTATATTGAATCAAATAATATAAAATAGGTAACCATAAAATAGAACCGATGGTAGTTCTTTTGATTAGTAGATTTATATTTATTCCTGAACAAAGAAATATGCTAAAACCTATACCTAATATTAAAAGTGCAGATCCTAAATTTGGTTGTTTAAAGATAAGAAAAAAAATTGTAGCTAAAAAAAATAAAAGTTTTCCGATACCACTCCAGTTATTTTTAGCTTGTTCTTGTCGCAATGCAAAAAAACGGGCTGTTACAAGGATTGTTCCTAATTTAAGAAATTCAGCTGGCTGTATTCCAAAGATCCATGATTGAGCATTATTTACCACTTTTCCTTTCCATAAAACCATAATTAATAAAAAAATCCCCCCAACCATAATACAGATTGAGACTATTCGTTTTTTCCATATTTCATATGGGAGTAAAGCACAAATTATTAATCCTATTGTTCCTAAAAGTAGCTTTGTTAATTGAGAATCAACAAAATGTCTACTGTTATAACCGTAATGTTGGACAGCGACAATGGAGCTTGCACTATACATCATGATAATACCTAAAGTACATGTTATGAATAGAGGAAGGAGCAATAGATAATCGAGTTTTAATATTTTTTTCATTTTAATATCCTCCTGATTTAAAACAAAACATAATATTACATTTGCTAATGAATAGAATCTTGTTCTCGTCAATTACTAAATATGACTTTTGTTTAGGAAGATTCTATCGCTTATTCCCTGTTTTTTACGCAAAAATCCCCCTAGTATGTAACTAGAGGGATTCAAAATGGCATGAGTAAATAAGGCTTTTTTCCCTCTAGTAGAGCTTTGGCACTATACAACGTAAAGTAATGAAAATTCATTACTTAGCTATCTTAAGAAGAGCCTTAATCCGACAATTCCTGTTCTACCCATTGGCGTCTTTCGACATTTTTGGGCAATAGCCTGTGTTTGCATAGGAGCCTCACCTAACAGGTTAAGCAATATAAATTTTATGTGTTTGTTTCGTGTAGCAAGCATAAATATATTTTTTTTGCTTGTCAAGCAACCATATTGCTAATTTTATTTGTTTTATTGCTTTATAGTTCTTTGAGAAATGATATGAAAAAATGTCTGTAATCATTCTGTATAAGTACATATTTTTGACTTGTAGTGTATCGTTTGATTAAGTAGTTTAACCATATAAATTTGATAAACAGTAAAGAAGATTTTAATCATAAAAGAAGATTTTTTTGTGAATGTTCTTTTGATATACAGAATGACTAATTATTCATCTTTTGTTATAAAGTTGGAATTTGATTAAAAACAATAAGTTTCATATGTTTTATTACGTTTCTTCGAATTAAATCTATTTGAATTCTATGTTTTTTAAGGGGAATTTTAAATTTATAATAAAATATAATTTCATTTTCTATAAAAGATTTTTTTATGAATGGAATTGAAAGTCAGTTGACAAATATTAAATTCTGGTTTAAATTTTGAAGTAATTCAATAAACTTTGTTAGGTGAGGCTCCTGTATAGAGAAACGCTGCTGCCCAAAAATGTCGAGAGACGCCAATGGGTCAACAGGAACGGTCGGATTAAGGCCCTTCTTAATGTAGCTGGTTATAAAAACCTATGCTATACAGTGCTAAAACTCAACGAGGGAGTGGTATACGATTTGGTAGAAAGGCACCTCTGTGATTTCGGCAGAGCTGTCTTAATAATCATTTATTTGTATTGTGATAAAACCTTTACTCCTTTTAGAGTAAAGGTTTTTCTGTTTAATGTTATTTATTTTTATCTTGTCTATATTCAAAAAGGAGGTAATTCTAAATAATGAATTGATTGCAATGTAACTATTATTGCTCTAATAAAAAATCTAAGACAGATAAAATAAAACAAAACCACTCATGAAACTCTAGAGTCTCCCTTAGCAATATGAGGAGGAGTTAACATGAAGAAATTATTAAATGAATTACTTGTGACCCAAAATAATTTGGATGCAGAGAAGGTTTTACGTTTTCCTTCGTATGATGTTGCGCAAGAAGTAAAACAGTTTTCAATTGAAGATCAAGTCATATTACTAAATACGATTCCTGTATTAAAAAGCTCTAAAATTCTTCAATATATGACTGCAGAAGAAAAATATAATATCCTAATTCACTTATCTGAAAATAAAGCTAAAAAATTATTAAATTTACAGCCGATTGATGAATTAGTAGATTTACTTCTAGCGGTTCATCCGGAAAAACAAGCTAAATTAATGGCGTATCTAGATAAAATTACAAAACATAACGTAAAAAAATTGATGACTTTCAAACCTGAGACGGCAGGAAGTCTTGTCACAAGTGATTTTGTTGCAGTTAGAGGGAATTGGTCAGTAAAAATGACATTGAAGTACATTAGGGAGCATTCTAAAAATGTAGAATCAATATCTTATAGTTATATTCTTGATAGTAATGGTTATCTTGAGGGAATCGTTTCCATACATGAGTTATTACTAGCAGCAGATGAAGAGATATTATCTACTATCATGATGCCAGAGGTAATTTCAGTACATGCTGAAGTTGACCAGCAAGAAGTTGTAAAAAAGCTACTAAATTATAATTTAGCAGCCATACCTGTGATAACAGTAAATAATAAAATGATTGGTATTATAACATTTGATGACGTAATGAATGTTATGGAAGCAGAAGCTACAGAAGATATTCAAAAGTTAGGCGGAAGTGAACCGTTGAATCAATCTTACTTTGAAGCTAGCGTTTGGAGTATTTTCTTCAAACGTCTACCATGGTTATTACTTCTTTTTGTTGCTGAGGCATATACAGGTACAGTATTAAAGTATTTTGAAGACGAAATTGAAACTGTAGTTGCCCTTGCTTTCTTTGTTCCATTATTAGTAGGTACTGGAGGGAATACAGGAACACAGGTTGTAGCAACAATTACTCGTGCAATTGGTATTGGAGAGGTGAAATTTAAAGACATTTTCCGTGTAATGAAAAAGGAATTTGCAATAGGTATGCTTCTTGGACTTGCACTTGGGATAGCTGGGCTCACTCGTGCTTATATGTTAGGAGTTGGAACAGAAGTTGCACAAGTTGTAGCAATTACTTTATTATTTATTGTTATTTGGGCCTCTCTTGTAGCAGCTGTTTTACCTTTGATTCTAAGAAAATTAAAACTAGATCCTGCAGTTGTTTCAGGTCCATTTATTACAACATTTGTTGACGGAACAGGATTAGTAATTTATTTCATGGTTGCAAAAATGTTATTAAATTTATAAATATACACTGAAAAAATGAAATTCGGAATAAGTATTTTGCCCTAATTGCTAAAATATAGCGGGGAATTCAGGCATGAGGAAATCAAACACCTTTGTCTTTATTAAAAAATATTTTAAAAGATTCATTGAATGTAATTAATACCGGAGGATAAAACTATGAAACATCTAAGAAAAATCTTCAAACGAATTTTGCTTCTATTGTCTATTTTCATGCTTATTGGCATAGGAATATTATTTGGTACTAGCTATGGCCGGGAGCTTCGCATAACAATGGCTGGGAGTATACTAACTTCTCAGCATCCACAATATGCGAAGTATACATTCCTATCCCAAAAGGAACTAGATAAATTGCAAGATAGAATTAATCATCCAAAATGGTCAAATAGTGATGAGCATATTTATAAAAAAATAGCAGGAAAAAGATTAGAAGAATTTAAAAATCAGCCATTAGAAATTGATGTAGAAACGATTAAAAGTAACAAAGATAGTCGCTTTCTTTTTGAAGGAAAATTAGTTACTATTAGCAATCCCTTCAATGTTAAACTTGTTAGCCATCAAGGAACACAGGGCGCTAACAGGGGAGAAAAAATTAGCGTAATGGCAAAACGTAATCATGCACTTGTTGCTGTGAATGCAAGTGGATTTGCTGACGAAACAGGAAGGGGTGGAGGAAATGTTGCTACTGGAATTGTGATAGAAAATGGGAAAGCTATTGATACAAATATGGATAGAAATGCCCCTACAATTATTACGGGATTAACAAAGTTTGGTCAAATGATAACAGGAAATTATTCTACCCAACAACTGTTGGATAAACAAGTCGTTTCCGCAGCTGGATTTATGCCACAGTTAATTGTAAATGGAGAAAAAATGATTACAGAAGGAGACGGCGGTTGGGGGTCGGCTCCAAGAAGTATTATGGCCCAAAAAGAAGATGGTACAATTATGTTTCTAGTTATTGACGGTAGACAGACGCATAGTATAGGGGCTACGTTGAAAGAGTGTCAAGATATTCTATATGAAAAAGGCGCTATAAATGCAATGGCAATGGATGGAGGTTCTTCTGCTACGCTATATTTAGGAGGAAAGGTTATAAATTCACCGTCTACATTATCCCATGAAGATCGTTATTTACCGAACGCTTGGGTGGTAACAGCAAACCAAAAACAAAAAATAAAGATGACAATTGATGGGAGAAAAATAGATACCAAAACATCAGATGAATTTGATGCGAACATTTCAACGAATTTATGAATTATTAAAAATAGAACAAATACATGATTTTTATCTCGTTAGTTGGAAAATTAAAATTATTTTTTAAAATTAGAAATTATTATTTCATATTCATGATTTGCACAATATCAAACGAGAGTGATGAGGATTCCAAATTTACGGAATTCTTATCACTCTTTTTTAGTTTTTTGTAAATATGGAACAATGTCTTTACTTACACTGTCTATTAAGCGTTAAACATTTTTTATTAAATAAATTAAGAAAGGAATCATCATTTTTAACTAAGGGAGAAGATTGAATTGAAAAAATTATGGATGCTGCTTTTCGTTTGTTTCGCAGTTATGTTGGTAGGATGTAATAAAAACGAACCGCCAAAACAAGCATTTGAAGAATATATCAACTTATGGAATGATAGAAAATTTGCAAATATGTATGATTATTTATCAGATCATGCCAAAAAATCGATTTCTAAAAAAGAATTCACAGAAAAATATCAAAAAATCTATGAGGGGATTGGAGCTAAAAATTTAAAAGTTAAAATGAAAGGAGAGAATACGAAAGATAAAGAGCTTTTTCTTTTTGAAGTTAAAATGGATACGGATGTAGGATCAGTTTCATTCATCCACGAAGCAAAACTTGTGAAAGATAAAGAATCTTGGAAAATAGATTGGACACCGGACTTCATTTTCCCAGGAATGAAAAAAGATTACAAAGTACGTATGCAAATAGAGCAAGGAAAACGAGGAGAAATATATGATCGAAATGGAAAAGGGCTTGCAACGAATGGTAAAGCAACTGAGGTTGGAATTATTCCAGAGAAACTAGGCGAAGCAGCAGCGCAAACGAAAGGAATAGTAGCGCAATTACTTGATATGTCTATAGAAGAGGTCGAACAAAAGCTCACAGCGAAATGGATAAAACCAGACTCCTTTGTACCAATTGGCGTTTTAAAAGAGGGAACTAGACAGAATGATTATATTGAATTAGAAGGAGTTTCATCTCGCCCAGTAAATATTCGTACGTATCCATTAGGTGAAGCAGCGGCACACTTAACTGGATATATAGGAAAGGTGAATGCGGAGGAGTTAAAATCACTTCAAAAACAAGGTTATCAAGCAGATGATTTAGTAGGTAAGACCGGTTTAGAGAAAGTGTTAGAAAATAAATTGCGTGGTGAAAAGGGTGGACGCGTATTTATAGAAGATGAGAATGGGAGAGAGATTAAAAACGTAGCAAAAAAAGAAGCAAAAGAAGGAGAAAATGTTACGTTAACAATTGATGCTGCAATTCAAGAAAAAATCTTTAATGAGATGAAAACTGAAGCAGGATCTAGTGCAGCGGTCAATCCTAAAACAGGTGAAACAATCGCACTTGTAAGTAGCCCTGCTTATAATCCAAATATAATAGTTAGAGGAGCATCGAAAGCCCAACGAGAAGCATGGAATAACGACTCGAAACTACCAATGACGAATCGCTTTACACAAGCATTTGTACCAGGTTCCGTATTTAAAACGATCACAGGTGCAATTGGTTTGGAAACAAACACAATAAATCCGAAGGAAGAATTTAAAATTCAAGGATTGAAGTGGACAAAAGATTCGTCTTGGGGAAATTACTATGTAACGCGTGTAAAGGATGCAAGTCCAATTGATTTTGATAAGGCAATGAAGTACTCTGATAATATTTATTTTGCTCAACAAGCTTTGAAAATGGGAAAAGATCAGTATGTAAAGGAATTTAAAAAGTACGGATTTCATGAAAAATTACCAATCGAATACGAATTTCCTATTTCAATCATTGCAAAAGATGGGATAAAAAACGATATTCAACTAGCAGACACGGGCTATGGACAAGGACAAGTATTAATGACGCCACTTCATTTAGCATTAACATATGCACCGATTGTGAATGAAGGGAATATTCCGTCGCCACATCTTTTAAAAGAAGCAAAAGTAGCAGGGAATTGGAAAGAAAATGTGGTTTCTAAAAAGAATCAAGAGATATTAAAGAGTGCATTAATCAAAGTCATTAATGACCCTGATGGCGCAGGGAGAATTGCAAAGGTTGATGGTGTAACGCTTGCTGGTAAAACTGGTACAGCAGAACTGAAAGAGTCGAAAGAAGCAGACGGAAAAGAACTGGGATGGTTCGCAGCTTTCGATGCAAATGCACCAGACATGATTGTTACAATGATGATTGAAGATGTAAAAGGAAGAGGAGGAAGTAACGTTCCAGGTGAAAAAGTAAAACATGTATTTCAGAAATAATACTTAATTATAAGGTGAATTTTTTCACTAAATTTATTACATGTTTGCTTAACTCAAAGATATAAATTGGGGAAAATATAGAACAATTAAATTTCAAAAAAGCATTCTTTCTAATCGAGAATGCTTTTTTGCTGTGATTCTAGAAAAGTTGGCATTGCTAATGGTAAATAGAAGGGGATAGCAAATTGAAATGGACAAGTGGAGTTTTACGTTAAATTCAAAAAAACAGATTTTTATGAGTGGATTTTTATCATTGTATGCTTTACTTGTTTTTTTAGTAGTATTATACTGCCTGAAAAAAGATAAACAATGGAACAAATGAAACTTGTATCTTGTCTATATATTGAAACCATAATAAAAGTGAGGGCAGTTTTTATGTTTATTCAAATAAGTTTGAGGTGTGGAAATGGAACAGACGTTTATTGAAAAGTGTAATCATGATGAGCTGGACTATGTTATAAAAGACTATTGGCAAGATGTATGGAATTATTCATTTATTATTACGAAAGATCCACACTTATCAGATGATATCACGCAAGATGTATTTATAAAGGTGTTTAAAAATTGGAATTCATTTCGAAAGGAGTCATCTATTAAAACGTGGATATTAAAAATCACAAGAAATACGGCAATAAACTATTTGAAATCCTCCTATTTTAAAAGGATATCTTTAATAGGATTTTTTAGTGACGATAAGCAATCCCTGTCAGCAGAACAAGAATTTTTTAAGCAAGAAGAAATGAATGATGTGTGGAAGGTTGTATTAGAACTACCTAAAAAGCACCGTGAAATAATTATATTGGACGCAAAATATGAATTATCTTATGAAGAAATGGCTGAAACATTAGGAGTATCCATTGGAACTGTAAAATCGAGATTAAGTAGAGCGAGAAGTAAGGTTTCAAAATTAATAGGGGAGGGTAGTAGTGATGAACAATAAACAAAATCCTGACTGGTATAGAAAAATAAAAAAAGGGCCAATGGAGAATCGTAAAGATGAAGAAGAATTTATTTCTAAAATAAAGCAGTCTATATATGAAAATAATGAAGTGGATTTTGTAAAACATAAAAGACCATTTCGTAAAAAAGCATTACCAATTGTAGTTGTTTTAGTTTGTACAATGTTATTTTTCATTGTTCAACAACCTTGGCTTGATGATAATAAATCACCGGTACAAAGTAGTACTCAAATTAAGCCTAAAACAAAAGATGAGTCTGCTCAAGATCCATCATTAAAACAATTTATGAATGAACTATATCAAAGTACGAACTCGAAAAATGAAAATGACCTGTACAAAGCGTTAAATGATGAAGTTCTATTTAAAGGGAAGAGTTATAAGAAGGATGAACTGAAGTTTGATGAAGATATTTTTCATGAGTTGCAAGTCGCTCTTACAATGGGGGGAGAGTTTGCAAATGATACAAAAAAAGTATACAAAGTACCAAGTGGATTGACAGAAAGTAACCAACCAAAGCAAGCGCATTTTATATATGCAACGGTTACTGGAAATAAAACGAAAATTTTAGCTGAACCAAAACGAGAATCACAAGTGTTATATGAAGTATCTAATGAAATGGTAAAAGCTTGGATTCCAGAAAAAGTGCAAAATGATGGATATATAAAAATATCGACAATTAATGGCAATACTGGATACGTACAAAAAGAGTATGTTTTAACTGATATTAAGTATTCATTTATGTTCGAAAAAAATGATAATGGTGAATGGAAAATAATAAATATAGATTCTATTTGGTAAAAGAGGAAGGTTCACTTTAATGAACCTTCCTCTTTGTTTTTATTCTCTTTTTGAAGTGTATGCCAAGACTCTAAAATTTCTGATGTAACGAGAGCGGCAATGTTTTTTTCTGAATTACTACCAGGAATAACGACAGAAACGGCAATTTGTGGATCTTCAGTAGGAGCATATGCAATGAAAAGAGAATGATTTATCATTCTTTCTTGCTCATTTGGAAAGCCTGTAATACCTGTTTTACCTGCGACGTCAAAAGGCAACTTTTTAATTTCCTCTATATTTTGACTCATTCCACCTTGCACGACACTCCAAAAGTTCATCGGGTAACGATTTGAACTTTCTAAAATTGGTTTAAACTTTTTTGTTTCCTTACCGTCCGGACTAATAATTGCACTTACAGTTTGAGGTTTATATTTATCACCTTTACTTGCCAAAGTTGCTGCATATTGAGCGAGTTGAAGAGGGGTATGCACTTCATTTCCTCCCCAAGAGGCGTTTAATAAAGCGGAGATTCCATTTTCAAACTTATTAGATGGGTGGAATTCATATTGTCCGTCTTCTTCAAAGGGTAAATCAATCCCGGTTTTAGAACGTAGGCCGAATTGTATTAAATAATCTGTCCATATATGTGCCACTTTTTCTATATTCCCATTATTTTGGTTGAATAGGGGCAGAGCTACTTTTGCTGTCATAAATGTGTTAGATGAATTAATGATAGCCTGCCTCGGTGTAATCTCACCTGTTGGCGTTCCAGGTGCATTCGTAATGTTATTTTGATTATCATACTGAAAAGTCCCTTTATCTAAATAAGTATCTTCGGGTTGGAAAAGCTTTTCGTTTAATCCAATTAAAATAGTGAGTGGTTTTATAGTAGAAGCCATATTTACATAAGATTCACCATACTTTAATTTTTGAATTGCTTTATTTTGCGAAAGAGAGTTAATGTTTTCTTTTCTAGAAGATATACGTGTATTTAATATATTTGGATCAAAAACTGCCGTGTTGGCCATAGTTAAAATTGCGCCAGTTTTTGCATCGCTTACTACAGCATAACCAGCTTTAGCATCAGGTGTTTTCTTAATTTGAGATCTTAATGCTTCTTCTGCCTTTTGCTGCAACTCAGAGTCTAAAGCTAGCCGTACATCTTTACCTTTTTGTACTGTTTGAATATTCCATAAGAATTTTTTATTATTCAATTTAAAAATAAGAGTTTTACCTGGTTTTCCTTTTAAATCATTTTCATATTGCAGCTCAATCCCGCTTTTTCCAACAGCCTTATGCTTTGAATTAAGGTCATTTTCTACATACCCAATTACTTGTGAACCAATTTCGTGTTTAGGATAATATCGAATCCATTCATTTTTAATTATTACATTATTGGGTTTGTTTTTGTTTATGAATGCAAGTTCATTTTCAGTTATATCAGAGTATAACGGTATATCATTCATAGTCTGCTTTTTACAAGATTGTTGTAATTGAGATTTTATGTTCTCTGTAGAAATATCATGTTGAAATTCGCTTGAAAATTGATTAAAAAAAGCTAATGTGTTTGATGTATCTTGTTTCGATAGCTTTTCGTCATTAGAAGTGCAATATAGAGACTTAACTTTCTTATTTGTAGCTAGTATTACACCATTTTGATCAAAAATCTTTCCTCTTTCAGCTGAAGAAGTTGCGATAGTAATTGAAATGAAGTTGATTTTTAATAAAATTAGTAAAATCAAACCTACGATAGAAAAAACCGCAAAAAATCTCCATCTTTTTATATGTAACATATAACCCTCCCTTATGTAGCCTATTTCATCTTATATTTAATTATTTTTTTTGTAAATGTGGAACAACTTTATTGTTTAGGTTGTCTATTAAGTATTACAGCATGAAGAAAGGAATAATTAGCATGAAAATTTACTAGCAAGTTTATATGTAAGTTTGATAAGGGTCATTATACAGTTTAGCACTTCTCATGCAAGTGGCAAAAAAATAGAGAGAAAACAGGAAGGGAGAGTTATTAATTCCGTATCTAAACGAAAAGAAATGGTTGCTTACAAGGATTAAGCAAAAAATTGAGGCAATATTTATAACCGATTATCGGTATCTAATATATAAGGAATGCTTTTAGTATTTGTAGCAATTTCTGAAAGGATTAAATGGAGGATTTATGAAAGAACAAAAAGGCAAGAAGCAGAAGACATATATATCTATTCGATTAAATATAATGTTCCTTTGCATATTTGTACTATTCTCAGCTATTATTATGCAGCTAGGAAAGGTACAAATCGTTGAGGGAGAGGCTTATAAGAACCAAGTGGAAAGTAGTCAAAATGCAATAACTAGTATTCCAGTTCCACGTGGACAAATTTTAGATCGAGAAGGGAAAACAGTTGTTAATAATAAATCTCTTCGCACAATTACGTATACAAGGATGAAGGGAATTACGAGTGAAGATATTTTAAAAACAGCAAAAGACTTGGCGAAAGTACTTGAAATGCCTGAACAAGATATAAATAAATTAACAGATATCGATAAAAAAGATTTTTGGATGCAGTTGAATTCGAAACGTGCGGAGACAAAGATTACTAAGAAAGATATAGAAAAGTTTAAAGAAAAGGGTATAGAGGGAAAAGAGTTAGATAAAAAAATAGAAGACTTAAGACGAGGTCGTGTTACAGAGGTAGAATTAGCAGAATTAACAGCACAAGATTTAAAGGTGTTAGCTATTAAAAGTAAAATGAGTTCAGGTTATCAACTAACACCACAAATCATTAAAAAAGATGTAACAGATGAAGAGTATGCGCGGATAAGCGAAAATCTTGCGAATTTTCCAGGAGTAGATGCAACTGTTGATTGGGAACGTAATTATGTAAACGGTAATTTATTTCGTTCTGTATTAGGAAATATTACGAGTAGTGAAGAAGGATTACCGAAAGAAAATTTAGATTCTTATTTAGTACGTGGATATAACCGTAATGATCGTGTTGGAAAAAGTTATATTGAACAACGATATGAAGATGTATTACACGGCACAAAAGAAGAAGTGAAAAATATTACTGATAAATCAGGAAACATTGTTAGCACAGAAATAATCTCTAAAGGAAAAAGTGGTAATAGTTTAACATTAACGATTGATATGGAATTACAAAAGAAAGTGGAAGAAAGTATAGAGAAAAACTTGAGAGCTTTTAAGAGTTCAGAGCCACTGCTCGATCGAGCTTTTGTTGTCATGACGAATCCAAATAACGGACAAATTTTATCAATGGCAGGCAAAAAGATTGTAGAAAAAGAAGGGAAAATAGAAGTTGAGGATTTGGCATTAGGAAACATGACAACTTCGTATGAGCTAGGGTCAGCTGTAAAAGGTGCTACTTTATTAACTGGATATGAGACAGGCGCAATACATCCAGGAGATCAATTTTATGACGCGCCGATGAAATTTAAAGGTACACAAGCTAAGAAATCGTGGAATGTATCCGGATTTGGTAATATTAATGATTTACGGGCTTTACAAGTATCTTCGAATGTATACATGTTCCAGACAGCTTTAAAAATTGCGGGAGTTAATTACGTACCAAATGGCTCATTGGATATTAAGCAAGGAGCATTTGATACGATGCGCTATTATTTCAAGCAATTTGGTTTAGGTGTCCCAACAGGTATTGATTTACCGAATGAAATAATTGGACAAACGAGAAAAGTAGATAGTCAACCTGGGTTTTTACTAGATTTTTCTATCGGTCAGTATGATACGTATACGCCGTTGCAATTAGCGCAATATATTTCAACGATTGCGAATGGTGGTTATAGAATGCAACCTCAAATTGTACAAGAAATACGAGAACAATCAATAAAAGAAGAGGTTGGCAAAGTTATACGTTCCATAGAGCCTGTCGTATTAAATCGAATTGATATGAAGAAAGAACACATTGATCGGATAAAAGAAGGGTTTAGATGGGTATTCCAAGAAGGTGATGGAACTGGCGTGAAATATTTCAAAAACGCGCCATATAAACCAGCAGGAAAGACAGGAACAGCCCAAACTGTATATGGTGGAGATGACCCGATTGGTAGAAATGCAAAAGGAGAACGTATGGAATGTTACAACTTAACGTTAGTTGGATATGCTCCATATGATAATCCAGAAGTAGCATTTTCCGTAGTAGTTCCATGGCTTCATGATGATAAAAATGGAATTAATTCTATAATCGGAAAGGAAGTATTAGATGTATACTTTGATTTAAAACAGCAACGTATACATGGTGAAGCTACTAGTACAGGTAGTTCTAAGCAAAATTAGAGTACTTTTCTCAGGGAAAGAACCTGTTCATATAAAGCCATTTATAAGTAAAAAAATGAAATATGAAATAGGAGATAGAGGCGTCGTAGCTACTATCTCTTATTTTGTTAATAACTCTCATACTAGCTATAATTTTTTTAGTTTATGGAACAAATTTGGTTCGGTGATTGTCTATTATGTGTACGTATAAAAAGGTGCTAAAAATTTGGAAGGAATGATGATTTTGAAAAATAAGAGGATGCTAAAAATAGGAATATGCGTTGGTATATTAGGTTTAAGTATTACAAGCCTAGAAGCTTTTACAGGAGGGGCACTGCAAGTTGAAGCGAAAGAAAAGACTGGACAAGTGAAACATAAAAATCAGGCGACGCATAAAGAGTTCTCTCAACTTGAGAAAAAATTTGATACTCGAGTAGGTGTATATGCGATTGATACTGGTACAAATCAAACAATTTCTTATCGATCTAACGAAAGATTTGCCTTCGCATCAACCTACAAGGCTTTAGCAGCAGGAGTATTACTACAGCAAAACTCAATTGATACATTAAATGAAGTAATCACATTTACGAAAGAAGACTTAGTGGATTATTCACCTGTTACAGAGAAACATGTAGATACTGGAATGAAACTAGGAGAAATTGCTGAGGCTGCTGTTCGTTCAAGTGATAATACTGCAGGGAACATTTTATTTAATAAAATAGGCGGACCTAAAGGATATGAAAAAGCGCTTAGAAAGATGGGGGATCGGGTTACTATGTCTGATCGCTTTGAAACAGAATTAAACGAAGCTATTCCAGGAGACATTCGTGACACTAGTACAGCGAAAGCAATTGCTACGAATCTTAAAGCTTTTACGGTCGGAAATGCACTTCCAGCTGAAAAACGTAAAATTCTTACAGAGTGGATGAAAGGAAATGCTACAGGGGACAAACTTATTCGTGCAGGCGTACCAACTGACTGGGTAGTTGGAGATAAATCAGGTGCTGGCAGTTACGGAACAAGAAATGATATTGCTATCGTTTGGCCTCCGAATAGAGCACCAATTATCATCGCAATTTTATCTAGTAAAGATGAGAAAGAGGCTAGCTATGATAATCAACTCATTGCAGAGGCAACGGAAGTTATAGTTAAGGCTCTTAGGTAATAGTATTTTAGTTTTCGCATTTTTAACATAAAAGTATTAAAAGTATAAAGTTAGAAAACGACTCTTTTCGTGTGATAAGAGTCGTTTTTGTGTTCTTATTATTAAAAAGGTAAAAGTAAAAATATAACGAATATATATGACGTATCTCATATGAAATTTTCTGTACTGTATTATTTTATTAATTTAAATAAATTTCAAGAAAGTATAATATAATTCAGTTAGCATATAGAAGTGTTTGATGAGAATATAAAGGAGAAAATATGAAAAAAAAGATTAATAGAATCGTAATGATTATTTGTATATTAGTAGGTTTTACAATCTTTTTATATTTACAGAACAATTTAATAAGTATAACTGAGGTTAAAATAACCTCTAGTAAAATACCATCCTCTTTTAAAGGGTATAAAATTCTACAAATTTCAGACTTACACAATAAAAAATTTGGCGATAATCAAGATGTGTTAATTCAAAAAATAAAAAGTATAGACCCAGATATTATTGCGATTACGGGTGATTTAATTGACAGTAAATCATACGATGCAGAAGTTAGTATGCAATTAATACGAGAAATTGTAAAGAAATATCCTGTATATTTTGTGACAGGAAACCATGAACAATGGTCTGGAAAGTATAACAATTTAGAAAAAGAGTTGAAGAAATATGATGTCAATGTTTTAAGGAATGAACATGTAGGCATTCGAAAGGGTGAGCAAGAAATAAACTTGCTAGGTATTGATGATCCAGAGTTTGTTACTGGAAACCGTGATGAAGGAAATATTATAATAGATGAAATTAAAAAAGCGAAAATTGAAATGCAGCCAGATAAATATAATGTATTATTATCCCATCGGCCTGAATTTATAAAGGAATATACGAATGAGAGGTTGGATTTGGTTTTATCGGGACATGCTCATGGAGGGCAAGTTAGATTGCCATTTATCGGAGGATTAGTTGCGCCAAATCAAGGTGTTTTACCTAAATATACAGCGGGTTTATATGTAGAACAAAATACATCAATGGTAGTGAGTAGAGGATTAGGAAATAGTATCATTCCGCAAAGGATTTTGAATAGGCCAGAAATTGTAGTCGTGCAGCTAAATTAAGCTGTACGATTTTTTTTATACAAAAATGAGTAAAGGGGCTTTATGTATTTTGCAGGAGTTAACATTACAATTTTGTTAAAAATTTTCTACGTTACATAAAGTAACAAAATTTGACCTTGAGTGTTTGTTATAGTGTAAATAATCAAAAAACTTAAAATTTGTCGAGTGAAAATTGTGATAAGTAATTCATGTAAAAAACTTAAAGGGGTGTACACATGCATAAAGAATATGAAATTGAAGAATACACGGCGATTGAGGAACAAATACATTATTATTGTAAATGTTTATTAGTAAGTCATCCTGATCAAATAATAAAATATTTAGAAAAAAGGTTAGAAAAATATGCAGAAACATTACAATATGCACATTTATATCCTGACACAGTTATTTTACCGTTACAGCAATTAGTTATCGAATATTCTTTAGACGTTGCTAGAATTCGGAAGTATATGAATTTAAAAACGTAAAGTGAAATTTATAGTTTAAATGAACCAGAGTCGACTTTAGGAAATGAAATTCTAATGTCGACTCTGTTTCATTTTTTAATATCGGTGATTGAACATACATACTAATCAACGAAGTTTGACATATAATTAAGCAAGAGTAAAATAAAAGTGAGTACTCACTCATTTTTATTGGAAAAGGAGGATGAAACGTGCAACAACCTTCAATTATTTTACGGACTGTATCAAAAAGTTTTGGAAAAAAAGAAGTGTTACACAATCTTTCATTGCAAGTTGAAAAAGCAGAGATTTTTGGTTTTGTTGGACCTTCTGGATCGGGGAAAACAACGCTCATTAAAATGATTGCAGGTATTAATGAGGCAACGAAAGGTGAAGTGCTTGTTAATAATACTAATATGCCTAATTTAAATGAAATGAAACGAATTGGTTATATGGCCCAGGCGGATGCATTATATGAAGAATTGTCAGCATATGAAAATGCAGATTTTATAGCAACGATGTATGGATTAAAGGGAAAAAGTAAAAAGACAAGAATTGTAGAGGTTTTTGAACTTGTACAATTGTCACAGTATATGAAAAAGCAAGTACAACAATTTTCAGGTGGAATGAAAAAACGCTTATCATTAGCAATAGCACTCCTCCATGAACCAGAAATATTAATTTTAGATGAGCCTACAGTGGGGATAGATCCGCTTCTTAGGAAAACGATTTGGGAAAAATTTTATGATCTTAAAAAGAAAGGCACAACGATTATTGTAACGACGCACATTATGGATGAAGCTGAATTTTGTGAGCGTCTAGGATTAATTAGAGAAGGGAAACTAGTTGCGGTTGGAACAACTGAAGAATTGAAAAAACGCGTGTCATCTGGACGGATTGAAGATGTCTTTTTGCTGGAAGAGGTGGTGCCATCATGAGAGTTACTGGTGTAATTATACGTATTATTCGTCAATTTTTTCGAGATAAGCGTTCGTTAGCAATGATGTTTGGAGCACCGATGTTATTACTTTGGCTTTTGTCACTAGTGTTTACACAGAAAGACTATATACCGCAAATTGCTGTTGTTGATATGCCTGCTCAAATAGTAAAAATGATGAAAAATCAAGAAGCGTCAATTTATGAATACAGTAAGGAAAAGGCGATTTCTGAGTTGGAAAAACAAAAGGTAGATGCAGTATTTCGTATAGAGAATGGAAAAATGAAACTTCTGTTGGAAGGTAGTGATTCGTCAAAAAATCGTGCTGTACTTCAAGTATTGCAAAAAAGCACAGAGAAGAATGATGTATCGATTATGAAACCTGAAGTAAATTATTTACATGGCTCTAAAGACTTTACGATGTTTGATGGGCTTGGTCCTGTATTAATTGGTTTCTTTACATTTTTCTTTGTATTTATATTATCAGGTGTATCTTTCGTAAGAGAACGTTTAAGTGGTACGCTAGAAAGGTTATTATCCACCCCAGTAAGAAGATGGGAAATAGTCGCAGGTTATATTATTGGTTTTGGAATCTTTGCCTTTATACAATCCATTATTATCGTAAGCTTTTCCGTTTATATTTTAGATTTATACGTAGCTGGCTCCATATGGCTAACGCTACTTATTACATGTATGCTCTCTTTAACTGCACTAACATTAGGTACGTTTTTATCGGCATACGCAAATAATGAATTTCAAATGATTCAATTTATACCGCTTGTTATTGTGCCACAAATCTTCTTTTCTGGATTGTTTCCATTGGAATCTATGAACAAGTGGCTACAAATGTTAGGGAAAGTATTTCCACTCACATACGGCGCTGACGCAATGAGACAAGTGATGATTCGGAATCAAGGGTTTACAGAGATTGCATTAGATCTTACTGTATTATTACTTTTTTCAATATTATTTGCAGTAGGAAACGTATTTGCTTTAAAGAAACATCGCAAAATATAATAATGACAAAAAGGAGCTTTATAAATGCAGAAGGATTGGCTGGAGGAATTAATAGCTGCAACTAATACGGATAAACGAAATGAACGTCAAATGCGAATATTAGAGGCGGCTGTTGATATGTTTGGAGAAAAAGGATACGCTTCAACTTCAACAAGTGAAATTGCAAAACGGGCTGGTGTAGCGGAAGGAACAATCTTCCGCTACTATAAGACGAAAAAAGATTTATTACTAGCGGTCGTAATGCCAACTTTAACTAAGTTCGCTGCACCATTTTTCGTACAAACCTTTGCAAAAGAAATATTTAAATCGGAGTATGAATCATACGAAGGACTTTTAAGGGTTGTAATTCATAATAGGTTTAAATTTGCTCAAAAACACTTTCCTATGATAAAAATATTAATTCAAGAGGTGCCATTCCAACCAGAACTGAAAAATGAAATACAGCAATTAGTAGAAACAGAACTGTTTTCACATTTCAAAAAGTTGATTGTGAAATTTCAAGAAGAAGGGGAAATTATTGAGATACCACCATCTTCCGTACTACGTCTTACTTTATCAGCTGTATTAGGTTTATTATTAACACGATTTTTATTATTGCCTGAAGAAAAATGGAATGATGAAGCGGAAATTGAAAATACGATTCAATTTATATTGTATGGATTAACTCCACGAATTTAATCGTTGAAGTGTGAATTACATACATTACTTTTAAGTAAAAATAAATCGCCTTTAAAAAGGCGATTTATTTTCATTATATATTTTTGATAAATAAGTGCTTGTTTACTAAAAACATTCTAAATCAGCGTGTTTCTTTGTCTCTTCTTCTAAGACCTAATAATCCTGCTAGTCCTAATAAACCAAGCCAAGCCCAATTATTATTTTTATCACGATTATCATTTAAATCATTTGTTGTATTTACATTTCGAGTTCTTACATCATTATTAACTCTGTCTAAGTTATTGTCATTTACTCGAGTTGAAATATCAGTGTTATTAACTCTATTCATATTATTTCCATCGTATTCAGCTTGCGTAGATGTACCTAAAAACATAATAGATAGTGTTAAAACACTTAAAATAGATGATAATTTCTTTTTCATAACAATCCCTCCTTTCTTAATCATTAATTTCTCCGAAGCATGTGTGTATTATTCATTTCACAATATCTAAACCCTCATTAATAGGGCGCACATTTATAGAAAATAGAGTTGAATGATTGTTAATGTATCATTGGATTTATATTTCTCATAAAAATAACTGAATCAAACTTTGCTTAAAATGTTAATCTTAGTACAATTTATATTATACGGACTAGTAATAAGGAGGTAATAAGATGCGACAATTTGCAAAACCTACAATCGTCGTAAGTAAATGTTTAGAATTTGATGCTTGTCGTTATAATGGAGAGATGATTCCAGATGTAACAATACGAAATTTGCAGCCATTTGTTACATTTATACCTGTTTGTCCAGAAGTCGAGATTGGATTGGGGACTCCTCGTGAAACGATACGAATTGTAGAAGAAAATGGTGAGAATAGACTTGTGCAACCGTCGACACGAGAAGATGTAACTGAAAAAATGGAGCAGTTTTCAAATGACTTTTTACAAACGATACCGGATGTGGATGGTTTTATTTTAAAGAATCGTTCACCAAGTTGTGGTACGCGTGATGTGAAAATTTATTCTGGTTTTGAAAAAGCGCCAGCAAAGGGAAAAGGAGCTGGCTTATTTGGCGGAGCAGTAGTAAAAAAATTTTCGCATCTTCCTATTGAAGAGGAAGGTAGATTGTCGAATTTTATTATTAGAGAGCATTTCTTTACAAGGCTATTTACAATCGCATATTACAAAATGATTAAACACAATAAAAATATGAAAGAACTTGTATCGTTTCAGTCGGATAATAAATATTTATTTATGGCATATAATCAGGTGAAACAAAAGGAATTAGGTCGTATAATTGCAAATCAAAAAAATGAAAAGATTGAAGTGGTATTTGAAAACTATGAGAAGACTTTATATGAATTATTTATGCGTGCGCCCCGTTATACATCGAATGTAAATGTATGCGAGCACATTTTTGGATATTTTAAAACAAAGTTAAAAAAACAAGAAAAAGATCATTTTATAGAACTGTTACAAAAGTATGCAGAAAAGAAAATACCACTTAGTAGTTTACTTACAATTTTAAAATCATGGGCTATTCGATTTGATGAAAAGTATTTATTAAGACAAACATATTTCGAACCATATCCTGAAGCATTAGTAGAAATTTCTGATTCCGGAAAAGGTAGAGATTATTAAACAATAAATTACATAATTCGACACAAAACCTCCTATGTTGTTGTAGAACAATGTAGGAATTTTTTTGTGCATTAGTACAGAATCTGTTTTAAAATTAAGTTATGACAGAATTATAGCAATTGTCTAACTAATATTCTTGTCTTTTAAGTTGTTATGTTTGTAGTAGAAACTCGCACGCTGTCGAAACTCAATATTCGATAAGGGGTGTGTAGCGGAATGGAATTTACTCTAACTCGCGAAAAACAAATGATTAAAGAAATGGTACGTGACTTTGCTGAAAAGGAAATCGCACCGAAAGCTGTATATTATGACAAAACTGCAGAGTTTCCATATGAAACATTTCAAAAAATGGGCGAACTAGGATTACTAGGCATCCCATTCCCAGAAGAGTATGGAGGTTCAGGTGGCGATACGGTATCGTATGCGTTAGCAGTTGAAGAAATTGGTCGCGCTTGTGGTGGCACTGGTTTAAGCTATGCTGCAACAATTTCATTAGGTGCTTCTCCAATTTATTATTTCGGTACAGAAGAACAAAAACAAAAGTATTTAGTTCCAATGGCGTCAGGTAAAACATTAGGTGCCTTCGGATTAACGGAGCCGAATGCTGGATCTGATGCAGGTGGTACTCAAACGAAAGCGGTATTAGATGGCGATGAGTATGTAATCAGTGGTGAGAAGTGTTGGATTACAAACGCAGAGTATGCAAATACAATTATTGTAACCGCTGTCAATGGCGTTGAAGAGAATGGTAGAAAACGTATTTCTGCATTTATCGTGCCTACTACAAGTGAAGGATTAACGATTTCAAGTCCATACGATAAGATGGGTGTTCGTGCTTCTAATACTTGTGAAATCGTACTTGATGGTGTGCGTGTACCGAAAGAAAATATTCTTGGTGATGTAAATAAAGGTTTTAAACAATTTTTATATACACTTGATGGAGGGCGTATTTCAATCGCAGCATTGGCAGTTGGTATTGCGCAATCAGCCTTTGAACGTGCATTGCAATATGCGAAAGAACGTCAACAATTTGGAAAGTCAATCTCTAATTTCCAAGCGATTCAATTTAAATTAGCTGATATGGCGACTGAAGTAGAGCTAGCACGCAATTTAGTACATAAAGCAGCTTGGTTAAAAGATAACGATAAACCTTTCGGCAAAGAAGCGGCAATGGCAAAACTATTTGCATCGGAAGCAGCAAGCCGTATTGCGAATCAAGCAGTACAGATTCATGGTGGATATGGTTATATGCGTGAATATGAAGTTGAACGACATATTCGTGATGCGAAACTATTAGAAATTGGTGAAGGAACTTCTGAAATTCAACGTCTCGTAATTGCTAGACATTTAGGATGTAGATAAAAGGGAGGAATCACTATGTTTCAAAAAATATTAATTGCGAATCGCGGGGAAATTGCTGTTCGTATTATGAAAACTTGTCAAAAACTTGGCATACGCACTGTTGCTATTTATTCTGAAGCAGATGAAAATGCCCTTCATGTGAAGATGGCAAATGAAGCTTACTTAGTAGGTGGACCGCGTGTTCAAGAAAGTTATTTAAACCTTGAAAAAATTATTGAAATAGCTAAGAAGACAAATGCAGAAGCGATTCATCCAGGTTATGGTTTATTATCAGAGAATCCGTCTTTTCCGGTTCGTTGCAAAGAAGAAGGAATCGTATTTATCGGTCCTTCAGAAGAAATCATTACGAAGATGGGAAGTAAAATCGAATCACGTATCGCAATGCAAGCAGCAGATGTCCCAGTAGTCCCAGGTATTACTACAAATATTGAAACTGCTGAAGAAGCAATTGAAATTGCAAAACAAATTGGTTATCCATTAATGCTTAAGGCATCCGCAGGCGGCGGAGGCATTGGTATGCAGTTGATGGAAACTGAGCAAACGCTCACCAAAGCGTTTGAAAGTAATAAAACAAGAGCGCAAAACTTTTTTGGTAACGGAGAAATGTATTTAGAGCGATATATAGCAGACGCGCATCATATTGAAATTCAGCTTTTAGCAGATACACATGGTAACACAGTGTATTTATGGGAGCGTGAATGTTCGGTGCAGCGCCGAAATCAAAAAGTAATCGAAGAAGCACCTTCACCATTTTTAGATGAAGGTACACGAAAGGCAATGGGAGAAGTTGCTGTACAAGCTGCCAAAGCACTTGGCTATACAAATGCAGGTACAGTTGAGTTTCTTGTAGATGATCAGAAGAACTTCTATTTCTTAGAGATGAATACGAGATTACAAGTAGAGCATCCAGTGACAGAAGAAATTACGGGATTAGACCTTGTAGAACAGCAACTTCTTATCGCAAGTGGAGAGAAACTATCATTTACTCAGGATGGTGTAAAACGTAGTGGTCATGCCATTGAAGCTCGTATTTATGCAGAAGATCCGAAAACATTCTTCCCATCACCTGGGAAAATTACAAATTTAACATTACCGTCAAATGTACGGATCGATCACTTCTTAGAAAATCATGTAACGATTACACCTTTCTATGATCCAATGATTGCGAAAGTCATTGCACATGGCGAGACTCGTGAAGAAGCAATTTCGAAATTACATGATGCTCTAGAAGAATTAAAAGTAGAAGGTATTAAAACGAACACGCCAATGCTACTGCAAGTTTTGGAAGACGAAGTGTTCAAAGAGGGTATTTATACAACGGGTTTTGTAACGAAACAACTCGTTAAAAAATAAGATTTAACAATATTAAGGGGGAAAAAATGATGACGAAAGTATACGCATCGATGGCAGGAAACGTTTGGAAGATTGTTGTAGGAGTAGGAGATACAGTAGAGGAAGAGCAGGATGTCGTCATTTTGGAATCTATGAAAATGGAAATTCCAATCATTTCAGAAGAAGCCGGCACAGTTATGAAAATTAATGTGCAAGAAGGCGATTTTGTAAATGAAGGAGATGTATTATTAGAAATTGAATAGGGAGATATAGGGGGAAGCGAATTGAAACTACCTAATTTTGCTGTCATTAAAGAAGTCGGGCCACGTGATGGCTTACAAAATGAAAAAAAGATTGTTGGCACAAAAGATAAAGTAAAATGGATTCAACTACTTACAGAAGCAGGATTGTCGTATGTTGAAGTTTCCTCATTCGTTCACCCAAAATGGGTCCCTGCATTAGCAGATGCAAATGATGTATTTTCTGAGCTGAAAAGGGATCCAAATGTTACATATGCTGCGCTTGTTCCGAATCAAAATGGTTTGGAACGAGCTTTTTTGCAAAATGTAGATGAGGTGAATGTTTTTTTATCAGCAAGTGAATCTCATAATAAAAGTAATATTAATAAATCGATTAAAGAAGCATTAGTTGTAATTGAAGATATAACAAAACAGGCATTATTCGAAGGGAAAAAGGTAAGAGGCTATGTTTCTACTGTATTTGGATGTCCTTATGAAGGGGATATAAGTGCTACAGCAGTTGACGAATTATGTAATCAACTGTTTTCATACGGCATTTATGAAGTTTCTCTTGGGGATACAATCGGTGTAGCGAATCCATTACAAGTAGAACAAGTATTAGAACACCTATTAAAGAAGTATGATGCTTCGCAGTTTGCAATGCATTTTCATAATACGTATGGAATGGCTCTAGCGAATGTAGTTAAATCATTAGAATACGGTATTACAACGTTTGATAGTTCTTGTGGTGGGCTCGGGGGCTGCCCTTATGCACCAGGAGCATCAGGTAATGTTGCTACTGATGACCTAGTACATATGCTCCATAAATTAGGAGTCCAAACGAATATAGACGAAGAAAAGTTATTGAGAGCTAGTCAATTTATTCAAAGTAAGTTAAATATCCAATTACCGAGTCATGTGTATAGAGCGCTTCAACATAAAACGATAAGTAGGTGAGTAGATGCTACAATTACAAAACATTTCCGTTGATTACGTAACACCTCACGTAGTAAAGATTTCGTTAAATCGTGCGAGACAAGCAAACTCATTATCTTTGGCATTATTAGATGAATTACAAACTATATTAACTCAAATAAGTGAAGATTCAAGCGCACGTGTAGTTATTTTGACTGGTGCTGGTGAAAAAGCATTTTGTGCTGGTGCAGATTTAAAAGAGCGTGCCGATATGAATGAAGAACAAGTTCGTCATGCTGTTAGTATGATTCGCACTACTATGGAGATGGTTGAACAATTACCACAGCCAGTTATTGCTGCTATAAATGGAATCGCACTTGGTGGTGGTACGGAATTAAGTTTAGCTTGTGATTTTAGAATTGCTGCTGAATCTGCAAGTCTTGGTCTTACTGAAACGACACTTGCAATTATACCAGGAGCAGGTGGTACACAGCGCTTACCAAGATTAATTGGAGTTGGTAGAGCGAAAGAATTAATTTATACAGGTAGACGTATTTCAGCGCAAGAAGCAAAAGAATATGGTTTAGTAGAATTTGTTGTACCAGCTAATTTACTTGAAGAGAAAGCGATTGAAATAGCAGAGAAAATTGCTAGTAATGGACCTATTGCTGTTCGATTAGCAAAAGAGGCAATTTCAAATGGTATTCAAGTTGATTTACATACCGGATTACAAATGGAAAAACAAGCGTATGAAGGTGTAATCCATACGAAAGATCGAATAGAAGGATTACAGGCATTCAAAGAAAAACGTAAACCGATGTATAAGGGGGAGTAAATATGTTAGACCAAAAACAACAATCTAATTCATTTGAAGAACGTGTTGAAACGATTAAACAAGGCGGGGCACCGAAATATCATGAACAAAATAAAGCAAAAGGAAAATTATTTGTTCGAGATCGTTTAGCGCTTCTATTTGATAATGGCGAATATGTAGAAGATGCATTATTTGCTAACTGTGAACAAACAGGCTTACCTGCGGACGGCGTTGTAACTGCAACGGGTAAAATACATGGTCGTACTGCGTGTGTAATGGCTAATGATTCTACTGTAAAAGCTGGATCATGGGGATCACGCACAGTTGAAAAGATTTTACGTATTCAAGAAACAGCTGAAAAATTACGTGTTCCGTTATTTTATTTAGTCGACTCTGCTGGAGCGCGTATTACAGATCAAGTAGAAATGTTCCCAGGGCGCCGCGGTGCAGGAAGAATCTTCTATAATCAAGTGAAATTATCAGGTAAAGTTCCTCAAGTATGTTTATTATTTGGACCTTCTGCTGCTGGTGGTGCATATATTCCAGCCTTTTGTGACGTTGTAATGATGGTAGAAGGAAATGCATCTATGTATTTAGGATCTCCTCGTATGGCTGAGATGGTTATCGGTGAGAAGGTAACTTTAGAAGAGATGGGCGGAGCTCGTATGCATTGCTCTGTATCAGGATGCGGAGATGTTTTATGTAAGACAGAAGAAGATGCGATTACACAAGCAAGACAATACATTTCATATTTTCCAAACAACTACTTAGAAAAGACTCCATTGGTTACACCTCAAGAACCGAAACAATTCGATAAAACGTTAGAACAAATCATTCCAGAAAATCAAAATGCTCCTTTCAATATGAAAGATCTCATTAATAGAGTTATTGATGAAGGTTCATTCTATGAAGTAAAAAAATTATTTGCTCAAGAGCTAATTACAGGCTTAGCACGTATTGATGGTAAGCCAGTTGGTATTATTGCAAATCAGCCGCGTATGAAGGGCGGTGTATTATTTCACGATTCAGCTGATAAAGCTGCTAAGTTTATTAATTTATGCGATGCATATCATATTCCATTATTATTC
Source organism: Bacillus sp. FSL K6-0268 (assembly GCF_038005425.1). NCBI lineage: Bacteria > Bacillati > Bacillota > Bacilli > Caryophanales > Bacillaceae > Bacillus > Bacillus sp. FSL K6-0268. The sequence continues at coordinate 810,738 of NZ_JBBOTF010000001.1, read as the reverse complement.
CTTGCGGATGTACCAGGATTTATGATTGGTACAAAAGTAGAGCGTGCTGGTATTATTCGCCACGGTGCAAAAATGATTTCTGCAATGAGTGAAGCAACTGTACCGAAGATTTCTATCGTTGTTCGTAAAGCATATGGCGCTGGTTTATATGCGATGGCAGGTCCAGCATTTGAACCAGATTGCTGCCTGGCATTACCGACAGCCTCTATTGCGGTAATGGGTCCAGAAGCTGCGGTTAATGCTGTATATGCAAATAAAATTGCAGCTTTACCAGAAGAAGAGCGTGCTAGCTTCATTGCTGAAAAACGTGAAGAGTATAAGAAAGATATTGATATTTATCATTTAGCATCAGAGATGGTGATTGATGGTATTGTTCATCCAAACAATTTACGTGAAGAGTTAAAAGGACGTTTCGAAATGTATATGAGTAAATATCAAGTATTCACGGATCGTAAACATCCTGTATATCCAGTTTAAAAGCCCTATTTAGGGCTTTCTTGCTCAAAAAGTTAAGGAGGGGAAAACATTGAAACAAGCAGTTTGGTTTCCAACAGAAGAGTACAAGGAAAAAACACGTTTATATAGTTGGATGAAATCATTGGGATATGAAGACTATGAAACTTTTTATAATAAATCTATTGAGGAAACAGCTTGGCTTTGGGGAGAGGCAGAAAAAGCAGTTGGCTATCAATGGATGAAACCTTATACAGAAGTGTTAGATTTAGAAAATGGTACACCGTTTGCACAGTGGTATAATGGCGGAACATGTAACGTTGTAGAATCAGCTTTATCCCGCTGGCTTGCGGATGAAGAGACAAGAATACAGCCAGCACTTCAGTACGAAGGAGAAAATGGAACTTCAAAATCATTTACATATGAAGAGCTTGATAACTGGGTAAGCCGTGTTGCCAATGGTTTGAAACACGCGGGTATTGAAAAAGGTGACCGTGTAACAATTTATATGCCGATGATTCCAGAAACAGTTGTTGCGATGCTAGCTGTAATGAAAATTGGAGCAATTATTTCACCAATATTCTCAGGCTTTGCGTCTGATGCAGTTATGACACGTGTGCAAGCGGCAGGTTCAAAAATGATTATTACCGCAGATGGATTTTCACGCCGCGGTAAAATTGTTTCTTTAAAAGATGAAGTAGATAAAGCTTGTGAACATTGCCCAACTGTTGAAAAAGTTGTTATCGTTCGTCATGCAGGAAATGATTTTACACCACATAACTATGACTTTTCGTGGAGTACGCTAGAAAAAGAAAAACCATTCATACATGCCGAAGAAATGCAAAGTGATGATCCATTAATGCTCATTTATACATCAGGAACGACTGGTAAGCCGAAAGGAACAGTACACACGCATGCAGGATTTCCTTTGAAAGCAGCTTTTGATGCAGGATTTGGAATGAATATTAAACAAGGTGATCGTGTATTATGGGTAACTGATATGGGCTGGATGATGGGGCCGTTTCTATTATTCGGTTCACTCATTAATGGAGCAACGATGGTTATGTACGAAGGTGTTCCAGACTTCCCAGAAGCAGACCGGTTATGGGAGACAGTTGATAAATATGAAATTACTCATCTAGGTATTTCGCCAACGTTAATCCGAGCATTAATGGCAAAAGGTGATGAGTATGTCAATAAACATTCTTTAAAGAGTTTGGAAGTATTCGCATCAACAGGAGAACCTTGGAATCCTGATCCATGGATGTGGCTGTTTGAAACAGTTGGAAAAGGAAATGTTCCAATCTGTAACTACTCAGGTGGAACTGAAATCTCAGGTGGGATTTTCGGTAATGTTCTTATTAAGCCAATCGCACCGATTAGTTTTAACGCATCTTTACCAGGAATGGCAGCTGTCGTACTGGATGATCAAGGTAAACCAATTCGAGATGAAGTCGGAGAATTATGCTTAGAAAAACCTTGGGTAGGTATGACGAAAAGCTTCTGGGAAGATGATGAACGTTACGTGAACACATATTGGTCGCGTTTTGAAAATAAATGGGTCCACGGTGACTGGGTCATTTACGATGGTGAACAATATATCATCACAGGGCGTTCAGACGATACGTTAAATATTGCAGGTAAACGTATTGGACCTGCTGAATATGAATCTATTCTTGTGAAACATAACGATGTAATCGAAGCTGCTGCAATTGGTGTACCTGACGAAGTGAAAGGTGAAGTTTGTCATTGCTTTGCTGTATTACGAGAAGGGGTAATATTTACAGAAGATTTAAAGAAAGAATTAATGAGTTTAGTAAACTCACATATTGGAAAAGCATTGTGTCCTAAAGACATCCACGTTGTAGAAGATTTACCGAAAACACGTAATTCTAAAGTAATGCGCCGTGTTATTAAAGCAGCTTATTTAGGAAAAGAATTAGGTGATTTGTCGTCACTTGTAAATCCTGAAGTAGTACCGTTTATTCAAGGGTTACAGTCTAGTAAATTATAAAATTAGAAAGGAGCTCTATATAAACAGAGCTCCTTTTTTATGTTAATAAAAAGAAAAGAAGTGAATTTGATGAAGAAGAAAAATTCTACTATTGGTGTTAAGTATGTTTTTTGTTTTAATCAAAATACGATATTATGGAATGTCTATTCAATGGAGAAATACTAATTTACAACAACAAGGTGATGACAAAGCGCGACTGCTTATATGCCGGTTTAAACCTTTACGTATTAATATATAAAAAGCTGACTATACTCAGTCAGCTTTTTATATATTACATCCTAGTATTTATCTCGCTATTTGCCGGGCAGTAATGCTCCCACCTAAAAATTCAGCGAAAGCAAGGAAGTAGGTGAGGGATCAACTTTCCGGAAAAGCCTGATTGATTCCAAAAGACATATTTTTTTCTTTACGTTGACATTAAAAATATTACCAATTTTTTCTTTTACAATGGCAACAAATAAAGAAACATTTACAACGACACTTATTTCGTTTAGAACTCCAATCATCATCACGATGACACTTTTCTTTAGATTTCCACCAATCATCATTACAATGTTTTTCCTTAGAACTCCAATCATCATCACAATGATGCTTTTCTTTAGATTTCCACCAATCATCACAACAATGCTTTTTCTGAGAACTCCAGCAATCATTTTTCCAGGACATTTATTTCTACCTCCTTTCAAAAGTGTTCATATTATTCTATGTTTTAATAAAAAAATGGCTTGTTTATTAACCTACTATTTTATCTTTATATGATAGAGTGTCTTCTACTCGATATAGAATTCATACAAACTATGCTAATTTTTAAGAGAAAGTGGAGAGAACTACTACTAGTTATGGTATTTTTCAATAAACATTTATTGAAGAAAATGTTCTGATTACAAATAATATCTTATTTTCGAGTACGCTTTTTAAATGTATATTTCACAATGAAAAATGGGAAATCCACAAATAAAGTCTATGTATATGTGAGTTAATGGGAAAATCTAGTGTGTTTTTAAGGGGCGTCTTATTAAAAGAAAAAGATTTGTTTTAGAAAGTGGTGTCTAAACATTAAATGGAGTAGGACTAAATTCACGGCCGCTCATTAAACAAGATTTTAATTAGGAGAAGTCTGTTTTTATAATGAATAATGAAAAGAAGGTTTGGTACAATTGTTTGTTTTTTTCTTTTTATGTGTTTGCCTCGTACCCTTTTAAGCTAGTGGACATAATTTACTAATAGAAAGGATTAGGGGGTGAGGTATTGGGTTCTCGATTTAATAATTGTAAAAAGAAGTGTACATGTAAACAAGATGATTGTTGGGAAGTATTCGAAGAGTGTAAAAAAGAACAGCATGAGAAATGTGATAATTCTTGTGTACAAGGAATTAGAGATGAACTTAAGAAATTAATTAATCGAACAGTTCAAATTAATACAGAGGGACGTACTTATGTAGGTACTGTTTCGTCTGTAAGTTGTGATGTAGTTAGGCTTGCGGCTATTCCTGGATCGGTTGGAGTAATTATTTCCATTTGTAAAATTGAAGCAATTTTCCCACCTGTTACAACGGTTACTGCTGACTTTGATTTTAATGGTATTGATGTAGCAAACAAAGCATAATTATGCTGCTTTTTTGTAAAGCCATTCACATGAATGGCTTTATTTTAATTTCATATAAAAGGAGAATATATTCTTTATATAGAAATAAGTTTGAGGTTATAAAGCATGATGTATGAAAGGAGCAAGGAAGTGATTAAACTAGAAAGCTTTAAGAAATCTGATTTTAAACAATTAATAAATTGGATTAACTCCGAAGAATTTCTAATACAATGGTCAGGAAATGCATTCACATTCCCTTTAGACGAACAGCAATTAGAGAAGTATATAGAAAGTGCAAATACACTCGCTTTCAAAGTGGTAGATGAAGTGACTTCAGACGTTATTGGTCATATTTCGCTTGGGCAAATAGATAATATTAATAAGTCCGCTAGAATTGGAAAAGTATTAGTTGGTAATACGAAGATGAGAGGACGTTCTATAGGAAAACATATGATGAAAGCAGTACTTCATATTGCTTTTGACGAATTAAAACTACATAGGGTAACTCTTGGTGTGTACGATTTTAATACATCGGCCATTTTCTGTTACGAAAAAATAGGGTTTGTAAAAGAAGGCTTATTAAGAGAGTCAAAAAGAGTAGGAGAAACGTATTGGAATTTATGGGAAATGAGTATGTTAGAATATGAATGGAAGAAGTAGCAACAATAGTAATTTATAATTATATTATGTTAACAAAAGGGGCTTGGTGGGTATAGTGGATAATAAAACAAAAATAATTTCAATTGCAGCTGTTTCAGGGGGAGAGCTAGTATATTAAAACTGACAAAGAAACCATTTTTGAAAAGGCCCACCTGCATTGTTTCTGAGGAATAAGAGGGTGAGCCCTAATTAAACGAAACTGAATGAATCTGTAAAAATTGTAACTAAAGTATGCATCAACAAGGTATTGAAAGGGATGAATAGTAAACTTTACAGATTATTCCATATGTAACAAAACTGGTTAGCTTCTGATTTAAGCGCTACTAAATGATTATTATTAATAGAGTTATTCGTATACATTCTGTTCTTTTGGATGTTAAGTACCGTATAATTCACATCGTTTCGTTCATTTGAAAATGTTGATTCATTTAATAGTGTAAGTGTCGAGTTAATGTTGTATTTATCAATTCGCTCTTTTTTTCCTTTGAAAAACAGTTTGATAAGATGTGGCTCATTATTAATGAATAAGCCAAGTTCAGGTGATGAACGGACGATTAAATCATCTGATTTCCAATGTGATTTACCTGGATCAAACCAGGAGATGTCTTTATTTTTAATGAATTTTTTGTATTGCTTTATAACATCAATGTAGTTTTGTTTTTTTTTCTGATCAACCGTTTGTACTAATGTTTCGAAACATTCAAAAGGTAGTTTGTTTTGATGAAATTTAATAACAGTTTCTCGTAATTGTTTCCAGTAATCAAAAGCTGGTTGATATTCAGGTTGGGATTTTAGATTTTTTATAAAGTTTGTTTTAGCTGTACTACCTTTCAGTGTGAAGTCTAAAAATTGTGTAAGCCCTACTTTAATTTCTGTCATATTACATCACCCTTCTAAACATTATTCATTTAATAATAGACGAAATACCCTACATTTTTAAAGAAATGAGCTAGATGCTAGAAAACCTAATGTCCATGCACAATAGATACGGGAAAGCCAATCCGTAAGTATAAATGATGGACCATCCAATTGAAGATAAATTAGATAATGGTTACCAGGTGATAGGTTATTAATATAATCGGATAGTGAGGCGAGTTTAAAAGATAACAATATAGATTATTTAGCTTGGATTTGAGAAAAAAGTGCATGGGAATAAAGAGGGATATAGGGAAATGGGCTCTCATCAAAAAATATAAGTTGGTATCAGTATACCGTAGAGAGTGAGTGTATAGAACATACAAGTAAAAGTATTGGCTAGCACACTTAAAATAAGCCGTATAAAAAGTTAATCATCGTGTGCTTTGATTATATAATGTCGGCGAAATAAATAGTGTGAAGGACAGCGATCTTAACAAGTGTTTCATGTAACGTTCATGTACTTTAATTTTTTATAATTAATCAAATTTGAATTTTGTTTGTTGTTAAGAAAAGGTGAGAAGAAAATAAAAAAAAGAGGGCTAATGCCCTCTTTTTTTATTAATTTGGTAATTAATCACAGATTGGTATCCCAAGCACTCTTAGAGCTAATGCTACTTGAAGGGAAATCTCTAATCTAGCAATTTCAATACCAGCTACTGAAAGAACTAAAAAAGGTTGTCCGTTTACAAATACAACGCAACTATCCATAGTTAAGCCTCCTTTCTAGTAATCTACTATAGTATATGAATAGAACTTTAATATGTAATAGTTAAATTGTTGGATTTAATAGAATTAATAGATTAACCCATTTAAACTAAACAAACGAACACAACGAACGGAAACAGAGATGGGTGTATGCCTCGAAAAACATAGGTTTTAAGACATGGGATATGAAATTCATCATATTGGTCAGCTGTCTATATGGGCGAGGCAGTTAAACTTGCAACCAGTTTCAGCAAATTTAATTGGAAGAGGATGATAGAATTAAAAACCGACTTGCATCTCAAACGCAAGTCGGTTTTTATATATAAGAAGATTTCTTAATTGAAATCCTCGGATTTTTTCTGACGTATATGTAAAAACATTAAGGTGGTAATGATTAAAAAAATCATTATAGTTTGTATAATTAAATTTTTAAACTGAAGCAATATTGTCCACGATGTAAGGGTGTCTTTAAAAGCTTGGAGTGCAGAGTACGAGGAAGGATCAAAACCATACTGTAGCAACTTTTTTGTTTCAATAAATGAAATGTTTTCTTCATCTGCATCTAATATTACTGAAATTAGTCTAGTATCTTCAAGTTTTGCTGTACTGACAAAACTATAATTACCATTAGTTGAAAAACTAGTTTGTAAGCCATCAACACCTTGAAGTTTAATGTTTTCATTAAGGGAATATATCATTTTATTCGTATTGAAAACCTGGGAATCTTTGAAGGAAAATTGGTAAGAGGTTAGTTTCGTAATATTCAATACATCTGGAAAATCTTTTATTAATCGTGCTGCTAATTTAGCTACGTCTATTGCTGTTGTAGTTGATTGTTTATTTGTATCATTATTAATTCCAGTAGAGTTTAGAAATGGAGATGGTTGTAATAACTTTAGTTCTTTTGCTTTTTTATTCATTAATACTGTAAAGTTATCTTCATTTCCAGCAATGTGTTCTGCAAGAGCGAGTGCAGAACGATTATTCCCTGCCAGTAGCAATGCATGAAGTAAATCACGAACCGTTGTTTTATCATTCGATGTTACTTGTATAGGGCTTGTTTCTACTCGGAAAACTTCGTTACTTATTTGTACGAAGTCATCTAACTGTATTTTTCTATCATTTAGTTGCTCCAATACGATATATTCTGTCATTAATTTAGATAAAGCAGCTGATTGTACTGGAGTTTCTTCATTTTTTTTATAAACAATTTCACCTGAATTAGCATTTATTAAGATAGCTGATTTAGCTTGAATAATCGGACCATTTACATAAAGGTAAAAATATAAAACGATAAGTGCAGTAATGAAAAAAGATAATAATAAAATAGCGAATTTTTTTAAGAATTGCATAAGCGATCCTCCTATTATGACATCAATAATAGTATTGTAAAAAAGAATGCTTAATTAGGAAGAAAGAAAAGGTAAAGAATTTCTAAAGAATTATAAAGGATTATTAATTTTTTGTAATTAATGGAAAAAGTTCAATTTCTTATATGATAAGAAATTGAACTTTTTATTTGTGATATTAACCTTTGTAGGGGAGTAGTTTTACAGTGAAAGTTGTTTTTTCGTCATCACTATATACTTCAATTGTTCCTTTATGCAATTCGACTATACTTTTTGCAATTGCTAATCCAAGTCCAGATCCACCAGTGTTTGTAGAGCGCGATTTTTCAACGCGATAAAAACGTTCAAAAATATGAGGTAAATCCGTACTAGGAATAGGTTGTCCGTAATTTGTTATATCAATTGTAATCATATTATTGCTTTCATAAGCAGTAAGGTCAATATAGCGACCTTCGCTTCCATAAGCGATAGCGTTTATAATAAGATTTTCAAACACACGCACTAATTTGTCACCATCAGCTAATACCATGAGCTTTTGAGATGGGAAAGAAGGTCTACATTCTATATTAGCTTCTTGAACCTGTATTCGGAATTGAACAGTTAATTGTCCAAGTAACTCTACAATATCAATGGGGACAGAATACAAGCTTAACTCTTTATTTTGAACACGTGTATATTCGAACAAGTCATTCATTAATGCATTAAGACGAGTTACTTTATCATAAATGACTTGAATATAGTATCGCAATTCCACTTCATCTCTATAATTATCATGATGAATTAAATTTACGTATCCAACTATAGAAGTAAGGGGAGTACGTAAATCATGTGATACATTTGTAATAAGTTCACTCTTTGCTTGTTCCGCTTGTCTTTCTTCATCAATTGAGACTTTTAATTGTTCAACAATTTCATTGACCCCGATTGCTAACTCTTCCAAATAATTATGATTTACAACAGAAACTTTATGATTGAAGTTTCCATTTGCAATGTAACGAATTTCTTCTATCATTTTTTTTATACAAGTTTCATAGTAAAGTTTTCTCTCGTGACGATAAAAAATGTAAAGATAGGATGAAAAAATAGAAAATAAAAACAAATAAGAAACAATCATCATCCATAAAGATTCTTTAACCCCTTTATACTTTTCATAACCAAAAATTCGAATGAATTCTTTACCGAGCTCGGTTAGAGTAAGTGAACTTTCAATTACACTCGTAACGAGGCGATAAATAATTAATTCAGTAATAGGAGTGAGTGTGATAGCTAGTAAGAGCCAAAAAATAAGTTTCCATTTAGGGATATCTTTTAATATATCAAATGCTTCATTTCTCAATTTTATAGCCAACTCCCCAAACAGTGTGAATAAATTTTTCTCCATTCATTACCGTTTCAAGTTTATCCCGTAAGTTGCTAATATGGACCATTACCGTCTTATTTGAACCATAACCATCTTCATTCCAAACGCGTTCGAAAATTTCTTCTGAACTAAATACTCTTCCTGTATTACTCGCAAGTAAATATAAAATATCGAATTCAATAGAGGTTAGTTTAATATACTCTCCATTTACTTTAACAGTATGATTATGTTTGTGTATTTCAACAGAGCGAATACGAATAATACCATCTTCATTCTTTTGCGAAGTAGCATTTTGGAAAGATGATCTTCGTAATAAAGCTTTCACTCTAGCTACTAATTCTAATGGATTGAATGGTTTGATCATATAATCATCGGCACCTGTCATAAGACCTAATATTTTATCCATATCTTCTGCTTTTGCACTAAGCATTAGAATTGGTACAGTATTATTTTCACGTACTTCCTGACAAACTTCTAATCCGTTTCGTTTTGGCATCATAATATCCAAAATCATAAGGTCAACTTCATATGTAGAAACCTTCTGCAATGCTTCATCGCCATCATAAGCTTTATAAATGTTATAGCCTTCATTTCGCAAATAAACAGCAAGTAATTCAACAATTTCTTTATCATCATCAATAATTAATATGTTTTTATTCATTTTGTAGTTCCTTTCCTTACAAATCATCAACATTACTATAATATCAAACATTTATGTACTTGTAGCAATGATTCTGTATAAAATTTCATGTAACGTATTAAAAAGGAGTAAAAAGATTAATAACGAATATAAAATAACAAAGATATTTAAATTCTGCATTATACTGAAAGTTAGTTATAAGGGGGATTTTCTATGTTATATAATGATATATATTCATTTGCTCCAACTGGAAAAATAGACAATGATATTAAAGATTTTCTACTAAAATATAATAAAGAGTTTACATATAAACATTCAATTCGTGTGGCAAATGAGGCAAAAAAGATTGCAGAAAAGTTTCACGTAGATAAAGAAAAAGCAGCAATTGCAGGATATTTACATGATATTAGTGGCATTTTTCCGAATGAGGAGCGGATTGCAGTTGCTGAAGAATTTGGGGTAGAAATAGAGGGAGCAGAAAGAAAGTTTCCTATGATTATTCATCAAAAACTATCGAGAGTAATCGCAAAAGAAATATTTAAAGTAGAAGATGAAGACGTATTAGATGCAATTTGTTGTCATACTACACTGCGTAAACACCCAACAAAGATGGATTTAGTTTTATTTGTTGCAGATAAAATAGAATGGGATCAAAAGGGGACACCACCATATTTAATAGAAATAAAAAAAGGATTGGAAAAATCTTTGGAAAAAGCTGCTTTTGTATATATTTCATATTTGTGGGAAAGGAAAGAAACATTGAAAGTTATACATCCGTGGCTAGAAGAAGCATATTGGTATTTAAAAAGAATTGTACAGTAGAAGGGACAAGGAAATGCAATTAAAAGAATATATGAATCAAACATTTCCAGGAGTTACATTAGTACCGTACTTATATTCTCAGTGGGGAAATCATTTGTATTTTGATTTTGGAAAAGATAAATATCAAATTGTAGAAGGAACCGACGATTTAAATATGGAATACTTTTCTCAGCTATATACATATAATAAATTCTTATTTGAAGACATATTTTCAAAAGAAGATGTAGTGTTTGTAGTGACAAATGTTTATAGATTTAAAAAGGAAAACACAAAAACTCCACAGAAAATAAATGTATACAATAAATATATTAAGAAAAGAGATTTAAGATTTCATATAAGACAAGAAACGTTACCGTTTCTATTTGAAGATGAAGAGGCAGATTTATCCCGCTATTTGCCGGGCAGTAAGACCCCCACCTCAAAATTCAGCGAAAGCAAAGAAGGTAGGTGGGGGGCGGGCTGCCCCTAAAAGCCCGATTGGTGAGGGCTGATAATCAGTGGGGGATGAACTGATTAAAGTTTCACATTATATTGTACATATCAATTTTCTTTAAAATGTCTTGCGGAAGATATTAAATATGAATCGCTTATACAAGCTGCTAATCATGAGGATTTCTCTGTTTTGTATCCTCGATTTGGACGGAAAAAAGAAATTTCTTATCCAGATGTATTTCTCATAAATGCAACGAAAGATATTGTCATGTTTATGTATGATGATAGAGGATGTGAAGTAATTGCGAAGAATAAAGAAATAATACGAGATTTATATAAGAAATATAAAGAATGGATTCCAGATTATGAACGAGAAAGTATAGATAACTTATTTAAATGACAATAGGGGAAGTGAAGCGTGTAATGAAACGTATTGCAATTGTATCTGCATGGGAACCAGAACTGACGTATTTGCATCAACATTATCCGAGTGAACGTGTTGAAAAAAGAGCAGCTTGGGAATTTCATTTTCATACTATCAATGAGCTGGAAATTATATCAGTTGTAACTGGTGTCGGTAAAGTAAGCTGCGCTAGTTGTGTACAATTGTTAATTAGTGAGTTTCAGCCAGATGAGTTGTTTATGACAGGAATATGCGGAAGTTTATCAAACAAAGTGAAAAACGGTCATATTGTAGTAGCACTAAACGCAATACAACACGATGTTACTGCTGCTGGCTCAGGAGAAGATGTTTTTAATTTATATAACGGTAGAACAGCACCTATTGAAACAACAAAATCACTTGTAAGAAGAATAAAAAAAATACGATTGTATGATCCGATACATTTCGGTACATTTTTATCTGGAGATCAACGTATTCGTAGTTCAGAAATGAGATATTTACTTCATACTGTATACGGAGCATTGGCAGTTGATCAAGAAGTAGCAGCTTTCGCCTATGTGTGTCAAATAAATAAAAAACCATTTTTATGTTTAAAAGCTGCTTCAGATCAAGCAAATGATAAAACGAAAGAAGAACAAAAAATCTTTAAAATGCTAGCATGCGAAAGAGCATGTGAGCATTTAATTGCTTTTTTACGTGTTTATGAGATTAATGTAGTAAATAATAGATAGTTTGTTATAAAACAAATTAATAGTAAGTTATATGTAGGGAAATGTCCGTTCATTTCAAATTAAGAGCTGAAATTTATAATAGATGGAATATATTATATGGGTACATGTTGAGATTAATACAAGCAATTGGAGGGCAATTTTATATGATTCAATATAAAAGGTGTAGTGAAGTAAATATTGATTTAGTATATGAAGCTTTTAAAGATGGATTTTCCGATTATATTATTAAGATGGAAGTTTCAAAAGAGGGTTTTATACAACGTTTTTTTGGACCAGAAGGTAATTTGCTAGAACATTCTTTTCTTGCTTTAGACGGTGACAAATCAGTTGGCGTAATATTAGGTGGTATAAAGGATTATGAAAGTATAAAGACTATGCGCTGTGGAACATTAGCGGTTCATCCTAATTACCGCGGTATTGGTGTGAGTCAAAAATTATTTGAACTGCATAAAGAAGAGGCGATTCAACATGGATGTAAGCAACTTTTTCTCGAAGTCATTGTAGGAAACGACCGAGCGATTCATTTTTATAATAAGTTGGGCTATGAAAAAGTGTACGATCTTTCTTATTATAATTTAAATGATTTGACTAAAATAATGAATAAAGATTGTAAGGATATTGAAGTAAAACAATTAGAATTTCCAACTTTTAAAGATGAAATTCAGAAATGGTTAAACTTCCATATAAATTGGCAAAATGATGTTGATTATATCGAAAAAACAAATAATGTATTTTATGGTGCATATGTCGATAATGACTTAAAAGGCTCTCTATGTGTAAATGAACAAGGTAAAATTAGTTTTATTTTCGTAGACAAAGTTTATAGAAATATTGGTGTTGGGATGAAATTATTAGAAGTAGCAAGAGAAGAATTAATTTTATCAAGTTTATCAATTGGGTTTCCTAACAATAATTTACTGGAGGGTTTTTTAAAGAAATGTGGATTTGAAAAGAATTCTTTAGCGCAATATGAAATGTATTTATTACTCTAAAAGCGGAAGGGATTTATTCTTTTCGCTTTTTATTTTTTCTGTTAAGTTGGTAAATGCTTCGCAACTATAATTTGTAATGAGAGGAATTTGTTTATCCTTAAGTTATCTTTTTAATTGTCAATTTCATGCTAATAATTTTCTTTGTATAATATTCTAATTTTATGTAGAATAGATACGATGGGAGGGGATGAAATGAATAATGGATTAAAGTTTAAGATTTTTGAATTGCATTGTCTTGTTCAAAAGACTTATTCTGATATTAAAATAGCGTGTGATATTGCTATTTATCAAGAAAACACTTCTAAATATTTAATTTCATTAGGATTTTTAAATAAATCATATATGACTTATATAGAAGCAAAAAGATTCTATCGCGAAAATGAAGAGCTTGTAAGTGTAGAATTTGATAATTTCTTTGATATGTATGATAAATTAGAAAACGAATTAAAACAAGTTATTTCAACTGAAGATAAAAATCCTTCATTGCTACATAGCAGACTTGATCAGTTTCAACAGAAAGTTGAAAATATAAATGACCTAATAAAAGTATTGCAAAATGCTCGTTAATGAATGCTTTTTTCTTTTTTGTATAGAAATTATGTATTAAAAACATTTTAGGGATATTACATATTAAAGAGGTGGCTTTTGTTGATTACAAAAGTCATCTTTTTATGTTAGGAATAGATTGTATACATTTTAGCAGTTTCATATAAATAATAGGAATTTATACGAGGGGAATATCATGGGAAATAAAAAAGAAATAGCTATAGTTGCATTAACAACAGGATTCGTTTTAACAAGTGTAACGCCATATGGATTAGGTCATGCAGAGGAAACTGGTCAAATGCAAGTAGAAATTCAAGAGGATTCGTTCCGTACAGGTGATCTTACACAACCATCAAAAAAGGCGCCAGAGAATGTAGTGAAAGATGCACTTAAGGAAAATACGGAGCATGCTTTGTCTCCAAAACAAGTTAGTGCAGAAACAGGAGTAGATTACAAGGTTCTTCAAAAACGTGGTTCTTATGATGGAACTACACTTGTGCGCATGCAACAAATATATGAAGGAAAAGAAGTATATGGTCACCAGTTGACTGCTCACGTAGATAAAAAAGGTATTATTAAAAGTATTTCAGGAGATAGCGCACAAAATTTAACACAAGAAGATTTAAAGAAACCTATTAATTTATCAAAAGAAGAAGCAAAACAATATATTTATAAAAAGTACGGAAACGATACTAAATTTATTTCTGAGCCAGAAGTTAAGGCAGTTATTTTTGTTGATGAAAATCATGGACAGGCTAGCAATGCATATCAAGTTACATTTGCTGCTACAACACCAAATTATGTATCTGGAACTTATTTAGTGAATGCTCATAATGGTGAAATGTTAAAAGATATGGTACAAGAATCAAGTTTGAAAATAAGTGAAGAGTATGTTCAATCCGTTAAGGAAAATAAAACTAGCAATTTTATATCATTAACTGGAACAGGAAAAGATGATTTAGGCGTAACTCGTACATTTGGTATTTCTAAACAGACCAGTGGGAATTATGCGCTTGCTGATTACACAAGAGGACAAGGAATTGAGACATATGATGTAAATTATAGAGATATTACAAATGAAGAAAGTTATTATCCTGGTATACTAGCAACTAGCGTTTCAACAACATTTAATGATCCAAAGGCGGTAAGCGCTCATTTCTTAGCAACAAAGGTATACGATTTTTATAAAGAAAAATATAAGCGTAATAGTTTTGATAATAAAGGAAATAAAGTAGTTTCAGTTGTACATGCATGGGATTCTGGAGGAACAAATGATCCTGAAAATTGGGAAAATGCATTTAGTACTAATATTAATAACATTAGTATGCTTTTATATGGAGATCCTATGGTAAAAGCGTTCGATATAGCCGGTCATGAATTTACACATGCAGTTACATCAAGTGAATCTAACCTTGAATTTTCAGGAGAATCTGGGGCAATTAATGAGGCATTATCGGATATTATGGGAACGGCTATAGAGAAATACATAAATAATGGGGAATTTAACTGGACAATAGGAGAACAAACTGGATCGATTTTTCGTAATATGAAAAATCCAACTGCAATTAATTTTTCAGATGGACTACCGTATCCTGATGATTATAGTAAATATAATGATTTAAATGGAGAGGATTATGGAGGCGTTCATTTTAACTCAAGTATTATTAATAAAGTTGCGTATTTAATTGCACAAGGTGGTACTCATAACGGTGTAAATGTAAATGGCATTGGTGAAGATAAAATGTTTGATATTTTCTATTATGCAAATACTGATGAATTAAACATGACTTCTAATTTTTCTGAATTGAAATTGGCATGCCTTAAAGTGGCAACTAATAAATATGGAACGAACTCAATTGAAGTTCAAGCAGTCCAAAATGCTTTTGATGCTGCAAAAATTATAGAAAAAGTGAAAGAAAACGAAAAAACAGCAGAAAACCAAGCTCCAGAGTTAACTGTACCGTTTACGATTACACTACGTGTAGGAGATACGTTTGATCCAATGAGAAATGTAAAAGCTGTTGATAAAGAAGATGGTGATTTAACAAATAAAGTAAAGCATAAAGGCGATGTAAATACTTCAAAACCAGGTACATACATTGTGGAATACTTGGTTGTTGATTCTAAAGGCGGGAATGCAACGGCTATACAGACTGTAATTGTAGAGGGAAATGGAGAAATATCAGATTTAGAACCTAAATTAACAGTGCCTGTTGGAGCGATACTTCATGTAGGAGATTCATCTGTTCCAATGGCAGAAGTATTAGCTATCGATAAAGAAGACGGTGATCTCACTTCTAAAATTAAAGTTGATGGTGAAGTAGATACATCAAAAGCCGGTACTTACGTATTAACGTACACGGTTACAGATTCTAAAGGTCATGAAGTAACGGCGAAGCAAACTGTAACGGTCAAAGTTAGAGAAGAAATTAAAAATGAAAAACCAATACTAAAAGTACCTGCTACAACTTCGATTACTGAGGGTGATCAATTTGATCCGTTGATAGGAGTATCGGCTACTGACAAAGAAGACGGTGATCTTACTTCTAAAGTAGCGTATAAAGGAACTATAGATACAACTAAAGCTGGTATTTATGAAATAATATATAGTGTAAGAGATTCCGTGGGTAATGAGGTAAATACAATACAAAAAGTATTAGTGAAAGATAAAGAAACTAGCAAACCTAATGGTCTTGCTAATAAGACAAATAAGAGTAATATTTCAAACAACAGTAATAGCGATAAAAAAGAATATACATATAAGGAGCTGCCAAAGACGGGTGTAAGTACAACTAACAGTGCAGCAATCGGCATATTGATGATTATTACAGGTACAGTACTCACTTTGATTCGCAAATTTAGAAAGATACAAAAATAATAGTAGGGATTATTCGTTTGAAGAAAAGAGTTCAGTATTCAAAAGAAATAAAGTAGAAAGTAAATAAAACGAAATATGGATTTTTTACTTATTAAGATTTTAATACTTAAGCGGTACATTTGACCTTTATAAAAATTTGCAGTTGGATACTATTCTGTCTACAGAACTATATTACATATAAAACACGTTACTATTCTTTTATTTTAATGAGAATAGTAACGTGTTTTTTGATTTGAAAATAGCATAAATCCTATAGCTCATGAATATAGGAGTACTTCTAATTTGCCATTGATAAGTTACTGAAAACACTTTGCTTTAATGGAAGTGTCACTCTAAATGACAACATGAGATTTTCGATATTTACCAGGTGTTTCATTGGTGAATTTTTTAAAAATTTTAGTAAAATAACTTTGATCGCTAAAATTAAGCGAAGCGCATATGTCTGATAAGGGATAGGTGGTGAAAGTTAATAATTTCTTTGCTTCTTCGATTCGTTCACGTTGAATGTACTCAATTAATGAAATACCGACTTCTTTTTTAAATAATATAGATAAATAATCTGAATTCACATTTGCAAATTTAGCAAGTTGTTTAACAGATATTGGATTGTAAATGTTTTTAAGAATGTAGTTTTTGCAAATAGCAATAGTCTGTGAATGTTGCTGTGTTTTTTGTGCCTTTACACGGTCTGCAAAGGTACAAAAAGCATTTTTTAATAAATCCCAAACAGATTCTTTGTCTTTTAAATTTTCTGTTCTTTGAATATGTAAATCATAAATTTTGTAAGCTATCCCAGATGGAAGACCCCCTTTTATCGCATATCTAGTGGCGAGCGTAATGGATGAAATACAAATGTTTTTATGACGTCTTAATTGATGGAATGAAGATAAAGATGAAAGAGTCTCTTGTTGGAATTCGTAATAATATTTGAGCACGGTTTCTTTATCCCCGTTTTCTATAGAACCAAGTAGTTGCTGCTCTATATATAAATTATGATAAATGGATTCGTCTTTTTGCATTGAAATATATACATCTTCGTTTAAGATTCTGCTATGACTTATATGAAGTGAGTCACTGTTATTTGAAAATGTGCTTACATCTGAATTTTTTTTATAGAGAATGTTATAGAACAATATTGCTATATTTACAAAGAAATTTTGATCTTTGACTGACAATGAAAAATAATGGTCTCTTGTTCTTTTATAATTTGGAATAAAATTAAGTTTACTATCCGCTTTACTTGTAGAAAAATTTACATGTGCCAAGGGCCCAATAATAACAGTACCGTTCACCATATAATCGCTCTTTATGTGAATTAAAATGAAGTGCCCTAGATGTTCGTGAGTTCTGAAGATGGGGGAATTATATGTATCATTTCTCTGAAAAAGCACATGTAACTGTTCTATTTTTGATGTATACAACAAGTGTGAATCATTTTTTGATGTGAATTCTAAAAGGATATTTTTGTTACAATCTAAAAAACAAACTGGAATTTCAAAAGATTGGAAAAACATATTGCAAATGTACTCTATCTCAACTAGACTGAGCTTTTTAGTCATATTCTTCCTCCTTACAGTTATGCGTAATAGTTAAATAAACATATATTCCTTTTTTCATAAGTAGAAACGGAAAACCTTTATTAATAAAAAATATAAATAAAAGTTATAAACTTCTAAGAATAATACCATAATTTAACATGAATAGCACATATTATTTGAATATACAGGTAATAGTTTTGGACAGTAGCGTAAAATATGAATCGTCACACTTATTTGTTGGTTATTACTTATATGTATTAAAAATGATTAAGGTTGGATTTTAAATAGGGATAGGAAGTGAGAAATTAATAGATTGACAGTAAGTGACTAGTCGAAATTAGCAGTGAAAGCTATTATGTAACAAATGTAATGATTTTTGAAGTAGAGATATAAGTGTAATTTAGGGGAGAAAATTACATATATCATGTGGAGAGACAACGTAATAATAGAAGATAAGAAATGTGAATAAGTGATTGTAAACAATGGATTGTTGGACGACTATGTTTTATGTTATTCGTTTAAATCTGATACTTGGCACACTATTGCTTTTAAGAAGGTAATAGTAATAAAGAGATTTTTAAAATGATAGAAGTAGTAAAGGGGATAAGAGAAATGAAAAAAATATTTAGTGTGCTTTTAGTGTTATTCTTAACATTTTCTACATGGTCTAGTGTATTAGTAAAGGCAGATTCACCATCTAAAGGTACTTTAACGATTCATAAGTATGAACAAGAAAAAGATGGAGCGCAGGGACTAGAAGGTGACGGTTCTGCAAATCAAGAGGTGCCAAAAGATGCGAAACCATTAAAAGGTGTAACGTTTGAAGTGAAAAAGGTTGCGTCTTTTGAAAAAATTTCAAACGATGGGAAAATCGTGAAAGAAGATGTGAAACCTGTAATGGGAGCAACTCCAACGCAAGTAGTAACAGATGATAACGGACAAGCTGTATTAAAAGATATTTCACTAGGACGTTATGAGGTGAAAGAAGTGGCAGGACCTCCACATGTTAATCTAAATCCCAATACGTATACAGTGGATATCCCATTAACGAATAAAGAGGGTAAGGTGCTAAACTATGATGTTCACATGTATCCTAAAAATGAGGTTAAACGTGGTGCAGTGGATTTAATAAAAACTGGTGTAAATGAAAAAGCATTAGCAGGTGCAGTATTCTCTTTATTTAAAAAAGACGGTACAGAAGTGAAAAAAGAGTTAGTAACAGATGCTAATGGTCATATTCGCGTGCAAGGATTGGTGTATGGAGAATACTATTTCCAAGAAACAAAAGCTCCGAAAGGCTATGTAATAGATCCAACTAAACGTGAGTTTTTTGTTAAGAACTCCGGAACAATTAATGAAGATGGAACTATTACTTCTGGTACAGTAGTTAAATTAGAAGTGAAAAACTATGAAGAACCAATAATTGATAAAAAGATTAACGGAAAATTGGAAGCGTTACCGATCAATCCGTTAACTAATTATAATTATGATATTAAAACATTAATTCCAGAAGACATTAAGGAATACAAAAAATATGTGGTAACAGATACTTTGGATAATCGTTTAGTGATTCAAGGAAAGCCAATCGTGAAAATTGATGGAGCAGAAGTAAATGCAAGCATTGTAGAGGTAGCTATAGAAGGTCAAAAAGTAACAGCTACAGTAAAAGATTTCACAAAATTAGATGGTAAAAAAGAATTTCATTTGCAAATTAAATCTCAAGTAAAAGAAGGAGTACCATCTGGTTCGGAAATTTTAAATACAGCAAAAATTGATTTTACAAATAAAAATGATGTAATTGAAGAAAAGGAATCTAAACCTGTAGTTGTTGTTCCAACAACTGGAATAATTGAGTTAACAAAAATTGATGGTGCTAATAAGAATAAATTAAAAGGTGCAGAGTTTGTACTTAAAGATAAAAATGGAAAAATAGTTGTTGTAGCAGGAAAAGAAGTAACAGGTGTATCAGATGAAAATGGTGTTATTAAATGGTCTAACATTCCATATGGAGACTATCAAATTTTCGAAACGAAAGCTCCAACATATACAAAAGAAGATGGTACAAAAGCTTCTTATCAATTATTAAAAGATCCCATTGATGTAAAGATTAGCGAAAATAATCAAACGGTTAAATTAACGATTGAAAATAATAAAAGTGGATGGGTTCTTCCGGTAACGGGTGGCATAGGAACGACTCTTTTTACTGTAATAGGTCTTACGTTAATGGTTACAGCGGCATTTGTTTTCTTTAGAAAAAAGTCTGCTAATAATTAAGATTTTAGGAACATGTAACTATGGGAAAAGGGGAGAAGCAAAATGCTTCCCTCTTTTCGATATTTAAGCATATACAGAGGTGGAAATATGAAACGAAATCTTGTTTTGGGAGGTATTTTTTTATTTGGATTAGGTGTTTTTTTATATCCTACTATTAGTAATTGGTTGGCGACTCGTGCACATTATTCTGAGATTAGCTCTTACGATAAGAATATCAAAGCATTACAAAAGAAAGAAGTCGAACGTAGGGAAAAAGAAGCAGCCGAATATAATAAACAAGTTCACACTTCCACGAAAACATTTACTGATCCATTTTCTGAAAAAAAAAGTAATCATCAAGCATATGCTGATGCGTTAAATTTAGGAGATGTAATGGGGTATATTGAAATATCGAAAATTAATATAAAACTGCCAATCTATCAAGGGACATCTGAGGAAGTATTGAGCCGCGGGATAGGTCATTTAGATTTTTCTTCGCTCCCGATAGGTGGAGAAAATACGCACACTATTTTAACAGGGCATCGTGGTTTACCATCAGCAAAATTATTTACAGATTTAGATAAGTTGAGTGAAGGAGATCTTTTTTATATTCATTCTTTAGACAAAGTTCTTGCTTATAAAGTAGATCAAATTAAAGTAGTGTTACCACACGAAACGGACGATCTACAAATTGTAGAAAATAAAGATTATACAACTTTAATTACGTGTACGCCTTATGGAGTAAACACCAATAGGTTGCTAGTTCGAGGTGTGCGTGTGGAGTTAAACGGGAAAGAAAAACAAAAAGTGAGTACAGAGATATTTATATTTAATAAGTGGACTGTAATAGTTCCAATCCTATTGTTATGTGTGTTTCTAGTCGTAATTTATAAGAAAAGGTTAACTCGATAGAATGTATTTATTTATCCTGCATTAATGGGAAGTGGGACCGGAAATTCAGAGATAAGTAAAGAAAGTATATAAAGTATATAAAAGATGAAGTAAATCCTCATTGGTGAATATGTCATTTTATTCGACTATAGAAAAAATACGGTAAAGGTGGGAACAAAGGAATTGAGGCTACGATTAAAGCTGGTAAGTATTCATTTTATTGTTTTGTTAATGTTAAGTGTAAGTTTTGTCATATATGTACCAAAAGAAGTATATGGATCCACGACAAACTTAGAAGGTCTAGGTGATATATCGCGTTATAATGCAGTTGTCTTTGGTAACCATAAAGCAATAGGTGGCGACATTGAAGGAGCAACTGCAGTTCAAGGTGATATGGATGCATCGGGGTATACAATTGTAGGTGCTGCAGCGGGAACATCTAATATAGTAGGTGAAAAATGGGTTGATGAGGGATATCCGTCCTTGTTGTTGTCTGGAAAATTTAAGAAATCAAGAGAAGAATCTTTTATCATTCAAAACGGAATAGTAGTAATGACAAAAGAGAGTGATCCAGATCGCATCATACAATCCTCTTATGATCGTATCGTTTATAAAGAAAAACTAGAAATTGACGCGAAATTTAATGAATTTCGCAATATAGTGAACCAAGTCAGTAAAAATGCAGGTCAATATAAAACAAATACCCCAATTCCAAATATGAGTCATGGAATCGGAAAAGATATAAACAATCCTAATATTTATGTTTCATCAGAATTGACAGGGAAAATTAATTTAGATATAAGAGATGTATTTTTACCAAATGCTAAGGACAAAGATTTTATTGTTATGTATTCGGATGCAACAGAGGTTACATTTAAAAATGGGTCTATTCTATATGACACGAACAATATTGGAAGGGCTACAGATATAGTTCCTACATCACAACCATATTCTCCTAATTCCCCGTTTACTCAGCTATATGGGAAAGTGATTTGGGTTTTTCCAAATGCGAAAAAAATTATAACAGAGGGATATGGTGTCGTTGGTAGTGTGTTTGCCCCCAATGCTGTATTAGAAACAAAAGGCGGTTCGATTAATGGACAAGCATTTGTCGGTGCGGTACAACAAACTGGTGGATTTGAATTTCACAATTTCAAATTTAACTGGCAACATTGGAACAAGCCTAGTACTGGAAAAGTAAAAATAAAAAAAGTTGATAGTAATAATGATAATAAAAAATTGGTCGGAGCAAAGTTTCATATAGAAGATCCAAAAGGAAAAATAGTTGGAGAACTAGTAACAAATGAAGAAGGAGAAGCGATATCAAAAGACTTACCAATAGGAAACTATATCCTTGTAGAAATAGAAGCGCCAAAAGACTATGAATTATTAAAAGAAAAAATAACTGTAAAAATAGAAAAAGATGCAGTAGTAGAAATTAAAATAGGAAATAAGAAATTGCCAGATCCAATAGGAAAAATGAAGTTAGTGAAAGTAGACATAAGTGATAAAAATAAAAAGCTAGCAGGGGCAAAGTTTCATATAGAAGATTCAAAAGGGAAAATAGTTGGAGAACTAGTAACAAATGAAGAAGGAGAAGTAATATCAAAAGACTTACCAATAGGAAACTATACCTTAGTGGAAGTAGAAGCACCTAAAGGTTACGAATTATTAAAAGAAAAAATAACTGTAAAAATAGAAAAAGATGCAGTAGTAGAAATTAAAATAGGAAATAAGAAATTGCCAGATCCAATGGGGAAAATGAAGCTTGTGAAAGTAGACATAAGTGATAAAAATAAAAAACTAGCAGGAGCAAAGTTTCATATAGAAGATTCAAAAGGAAAAGTAGTTGGAGAGTTAATAACAGATGAAAAAGGAGAAATGATATCAAAGGACTTACCAATAGGAAACTATACCCTAGTGGAAATAGAGGCACCTAAAGGTTATGAATTATTAAAAGAAAAAATAGCTGTAAAAATAGAAAAAGATACAGTAGTAGAAATTAAAATAGAAAATAAGAAATTGCCAGATCCGACTGGGCAATTTGAAATTGAAAAAGTTGATGATAAGGATAGTGAATTAAAGCTAAAAGGCGCTGTATTTCAAGTGTTAGATAAAGAAGGGAAAGAAGTTAGTAGATTAATAACGGATGAAAAAGGAAAGGTAATTTCCAACCAATTAGCAATTGGAAAGTATACGATTAAAGAAATAAAAGCACCGAACGGATACATGTTACTTAGGGATCCAATAGAAATAGAAATAGAAATTACAGAAGCAGTAAAGACACAAAAAATAACAGTGAAAAATGCGAAGAATAATTGGGTAATTCCTAATACTGGTGGGAGCGGAACAACAATTTTTTACGTAATTGGTATTATGCTAATGTTTGCTGTGCTATATTTCTGTAAGAAAAATCGTATATTATGAACTAATTTTATAGAGTTAGACAGATCGTTGCGTTAGAGAGTTTTAGGACATGAGTTCGGTATTGTACTGGACTCATGGTACTAAATTTGTTAAAGGAGGAAGGATAATAGTAAACATAGAATATATTAATGAATTAAAATATTTAAGAGGTGAACATGGTGGCAATAAAACAAGACGAAATTAAAGTAGTTGCCGGAGCTGGAGTGTTTAATAATAATCCAGGTTGGATTCAAACGCAAGAAGATGAACTTAACTTACTAGATAAAGCTACGTGGGAAGAAAGATTTGAATACAACTCTATTTCAGCTATTTTAGCTGAGCATGTATGGGAACACCTTACTTTTTAAGAAGGTGTAAGAGCAGCTGAAATTTGTTATGAATTTTTAAAACCATCTGGTCATATTCGGTGCGGAGTCCCTGATGCATTCTTTCAGGATGAGGCATATCAAAATATAGTTCAAATAGGGGGACCCGGTCCGAAAGATCATCCAGCAGCAAGTCATAAAATCGTTCATAATTATATAACATTAACGGAAATGTTTGAAAC
Source organism: Bacillus sp. FSL K6-0268 (assembly GCF_038005425.1). Classification (NCBI taxonomy): domain Bacteria; kingdom Bacillati; phylum Bacillota; class Bacilli; order Caryophanales; family Bacillaceae; genus Bacillus; species Bacillus sp. FSL K6-0268. The sequence continues at coordinate 786,595 of NZ_JBBOTF010000001.1, read as the reverse complement.
TGCTGGATTCGAGGTAGTTTTACTTGAATATTGTGATGAAAATGGTCGGTTTTATTACAACGAATGGGATGCAAACGACGGTGTTATTTTCCGTTCGAAAAGGTATGATTCTAGAAATAAAGGCGATAAACTTGGTTTTCCATCGCTAATTGTCGATGCGATTAAGCGTTAATCATTCAACAAAACAGGAGTTAATCCTATGATTTCATAAGTCGCAAATGCGGCTTTTTTATTTGTACGCAAATCTATATTTAATTTTCAATATTATATAACTCGATTTAGAAAATATTTAAGTTTTTCTCAGCACCATTCACTTTAAATTAACACTTCGCTGACATAAATATTTATTTTATATTTATATTCGTGTAAAATGAGATAAGAACATATATTCTATATAAGGAGGCAATTAAAATGATAGCTGAAATTGGGAAACTAACTGGTGGATATATTGTAAAATTTGAACGCGAATTTCCATATACGGTAGAGGAAGTTTGGTCTGTATTAACAGAAAACAGTAAGCTGAAAAAATGGATGTCCAATTTACAGATTGAAAGCCTTAAAACTGGTGGAATAATAAAGTTCGACATGATGGACGGTTCATTCATAAACATTGATATTTTAGAGTGTCAACTAAACTCAGTACTTGAATTTACTTGGGATAAAGACCGTGTCCGATTTGAAATACATAAAGAGGAAAATGGTACTCTTTTATTCCTAAAAGAGTACATTCATGAATTAACAGATCATACACCGAGAGATATAGCTGGTTGGCATATTTGTTTAAATCTTTTTTCTTACGTTTTAGAAGGAGAAGAGAAAGAATTTTCTAAAGATGAATGGCAACAGTGGTTTGAAATATACAAGTATAAGTTCATGAAGTGAGAGGATAATTGCATAATAGGTAATATTCATTATGTAATTATTATATTGTAAAAATGCTTTTGTGAATAAATAAGAATAGAGGTTAATATGAAAGTAAATCAATTAATTGCTAATAACATAAATAAATTAGATGCAACTATACCGTTTAATAAATCGTTTGGAATTGCTGGTTTATCTGGATCGGGTAAAACAACTTTTTGCCAAACAATTGGTGAAGAATCAAAAAAACGATTAGTTTCTTTATTGCCAAAGGCTGAATATCAATATTTATTTCCTAACATTATGGAAACAAATTTTAGTGCCATTAAGATGGAAGAAATACCTTTAGTACTTTTTCTAGGAAAATCATCGATTTCGTCTAATCCGCGTTCAACGATTGGTACTCATACTGGTGTTTTTACAGAGGTTCGGGAAAAACTTGCTGAGGTATTTAATCTTTCTCCAGAGGTCTTTTCATTTAATAATCAATTAGGCTGGTGTACTGGTTGTAAAGGCCGTGGTACTACAAAAAATGTTGAGTGTAAAAAATGTAAGGGAAAACGTTATAGTGAAGAAATTGAACAACATGAAATTGATTTGTTGGACAAGCCACATTCAATCTCAAATATTAATGATTTAAGTATTGAATCTATTCTTTCACTAGCAAAAGAGTTAAATATTAGTGAAGAAAAACAGCATATACTGCAAAATATTATTAATATGAACATTGGTTATTTAACATTAAATCGAATTATGGGTACGTTATCAGGTGGAGAGTTAACACGACTTTATTTGGCCGAATTCATGGCAGTAAGTGAAAATGCTGTAATTATTATTGATGAGATTTCAGTTGGACTTGATCATGAAACTTTATTACAAATTTTAGAAGAGATTAAACGATTAGGGTGTAAAAATCAAATTTGGCTTATTGATCATTCAGATACAGTACTAGATACAACTGATGAGCAATTGTTCTTTGGATCTGGTAGCGGAAAATATGGCGGGAAAATTGTGGAAGAATCACCAAGACCAAAGTCAATACTGTGGGATCGAAATAAAGAAATACCAACAGAATATTATACATTCTATGATTTATATTGCCGTAATATCCAAATGGCTGAGTTTCAAATTCCTAAAAACAGGCTTGTAACAGTTACAGGAGAATCAGGATGTGGGAAATCTACACTTGTCAACGAATGTCTAGCTACAGATTTTTTGAAACGATATCCAAAAGATAAATTAGTTATGGTAGGACAAGACCGAAATCAATCAATTACAAGTCGATCAACTGTAGCAACTTTCCTAGATATTAAAAAGAAACTGACAAAGTATAGTGAAGACATTGATGATATTTTTGAGCGCTCGATTGAGGATATTATTGATGAACTTCCAAATGAAGATATCGCTTATAAACGTTTGAGCCTACTAATTAAATTAGGGCTTGGCTATTTAACATTAGAGAGAAAAACACAAACATTATCGACAGGTGAGTTTCAATGTGTTCATTTAGTTTCGGAATTATTTGCAAACACTAGAAATCCACATACATTATTTATTTTTGATGAGCCTTCAAAAGGTTTATCACAAAATATTTTGAATCAATTTATCGATAGTATTAGAGGTATTCTGCAAGATGAATCAGTTTCGATCATTATGATTGAGCATAATCGTTACATGTTAGAAAGCTCTGATTATATAGTTGATTTTGGAAAAAGGCAGAATGAATCTATAGAGCATTTGGATGTTGTCAATCATGAGGATTACTATCGTCAAAAAAGTAATGTGAATAGCACAGAGAAAATACACATCTCTTCAATGCTTAAGCAGAAAAAAGGGGTTCACTATTTAGAAGAAAATCATATTAACTATTTTAAAAATGCCGAAAATATTTATAAGGGCGGTATTTTAAAAAGTTTATCATCAATGGCTAGGTTAATTTATGGTGAATATGAATCTGATACAATCGCACCTGTTATTGCTATTGATCTTGAAAGACATTTATATAGTCAATATAGTTTCTTATATGAGATTGGTGGATTAATTAATCATATTGTAGCTGCTCATCCAATTAATAAAGATACGAGAAGTTTTGATTTCTATTCACAGGACAATCATTGTCCATCTTGTTCTGGACGTCTTCAAATTGAAGTTTTTGATAAAGATATTGCCATTCAAGATAAAAGTGTTCCATTTTGGGATGGGCTATTCGATCCAGAAATCATGAAGGTATTAAAATTTTATCAGCATGAAAAAATAGAATTTCTATTCGAAGAAATAAAAAATGAGCTTGATCACGATTTGTCAAAGAGCTATAATGATATGTCAGAAGAAGAAAAGCATACGTTTTGGTACGGGTATTTTGAAAAATCATTTTATGATAAAAAAGGAAAGACACGCAGAACATGGGTAGGATTTAATACAATTATTGGTGGATATATTGTTATTTCAAAAGCACCTATTAAAGAAGAAATTAAAAGTTCAAAAAAAATGATGAAATGTCCAATTTGCGAGGGGACGGTTTTAAATCATCATAAACCACTTAAATTTGATAACGTAGATATTCGTGAAATAATTAATCAGCCTATTAATGAAGTAGTGAAAACAGTTGGTGATTTACCGACACTTGTTAAATTGAAGTCTATTGTTGGTGGCGATATGGTATTGACAGAAGATGTTTCTTTATTGCCAAGAAAAGCACAAGTTGCACTGAAGATGTTTGAATTAGAACAAGCAAGCTTTTCAAACTATGAAATGGTGTTACAAAATGTCTTACCATTCTGGGGTGAAATAAAAGGAAATATCGAATCCATTAGTGTTAATAATCAAGTAACTGTTTGTGATTTCCCTAATGTTTATGAAACGAGAGAAAACATTATAGATAAGTATTTCACAAATGGTAAATATAAAAAACTTACGTATGTATACGAAGCGTTTGGATACAAAAAAATAGTTACCCAAATTAATAAAATTAAAAAAAGTAATCCATGTCCATTTTGTAAAGGTAAGAAAGTGATAACCGAAGATAATCTACATGATGGTGTCTTTAAACTAACAATTCCATGTGTAACTTGTAATGCAAGTGGTATTAATGACGAAGGGTTAAAAGAAGTTGTCGAGGGCGTGGATGTACAAACGTGGTTAACTGGAAAAGTTAGTGATGTTGTGGATGAGAGCTTATTAACAGAAGCTGTTGGGCAAATACCAATTTTTAATCGTATTCGTGAGTTGGATAAACGAGATATGATGGCGGTTTATGAATGTCTTGAGAAAAATAACTAATGGTTATCAATTGCAGTAGTCATAAAAACAGGAATATAGGTTTTTAATTATATAAATATAACATGTTAAATTATTATTTAAATCGTTAAAAATAGTTGACCCTCACATAATGTCATTGTTTATGATGAAGTTGAGCTTCAAAGTAGATGTAACTTATAGGAGGAAATCATGTTTAAAATAGGGGATTTTTCGAAACTATCTTCCATTAGTATACGTATGTTGAGACACTACGATAAAGTGGAATTATTACAACCAGTAAAAGTCGATGAGCAGAGTGGATATCGATTTTATTCAGCTGACCAATTAAAAAAAGTAAATCAAATTCAAACATTAAAAGCTATGGGGTTTAATATTGCTACCATCAAAGAAATAATAGAATGCGATAATATAGATAGCATAAAAGAGCAATTTTTAAATCGTAGTGCTCAAATTAAAGAAGACATGAATAACCTCCAAAAACAATTACGTCTCCTCGAAGACTCAATGAAAACGATGAGAGAGGATGTTGTTGAGATGAATTATCATGTTTCAATAAAAGAAATTCCAGAAAGAACTGTAGCTAGTGTTAGAAAGATTATTCCATCGTATAATTGCGAAGGTGATTTATGGAGTGTATTAATGCAAGAAATTCAAATGAAAAATATTAGTATTGCCCATCCGAGTTATAGTATTGCGGTTTTCCATGATCGTGAATACAAAGAAAATGATGTAGATATAGAAATACAGCTAAGTATTCTAGGTAAGCACGAAAATACAAAAGACGTTACATTTAAAAATATGAAATCAACCAATATAGCTTCTATAACAGTTAATGGAAGTTATGAACAGATGACAGCTGTAAATGAGGCTGCGGCAAAATGGATTGAGACAGAAGGTTACAAATTAGCAGGCCCGATGTTTAATATTTATCATGTGAGCCCAGCGATGGAATCGGATCCTAATAAGTGGGTTACAGAAGTTTGTTATCCAGTTAAATAATGATAAAGAAAAAAGGCATTAATTATATGCCTTTTTTCTTTGGAAACTTATCCATAAATATCAAGACAAATTACTTCGAGATTCGATTCGTCAACTACTAGCACAATTTTATTTGCAAATGTACAAAATGAGCGGATTGTAATGAATCATCTAAAAACCAACCAGTTGGTACTAAAGTAATGTAATCATCTATTTGGAAATTTCAGCAATGTTTAAATGAGCAACAAAAGCCACCGTAATAAGGGGCTTTTGTCTTAAATAATTTAATGATATGTGTACCCTCCATCAGGAAACAATACATTACCCGTAGTAAAACTATTTTGCATTAAATATAGGACAGTATGTGCAATTTCATCATTATATCCAGCTCGTTGTACAAGTGAAAGAGATTTATAAGCTTCGTAAGCAACTAGTCTATTTTCATTTTGTTCATTTTCTTTTTGTATTGTTCCAGGAGAAACCACATTAACTCTAATAGGAGCTAATTCCACAGCTAAAGCCTTCCCTAAACTTTCAATAGCACCATTGCAAGCTCCATAAGCAGGTGCGCCTTTAAGTGGTCTTTGACTAAATGCACCGGACATTAACACGATAGATCCAGAGTTTGAAAGAAAAGGAATTGCATATTTTACGGCATAATATTGAGGCCAAAACTTTCCGATGAAGCTACTTTCAGCAATTTCCTCTGTAGAGGTAATTGGTCCAAGTGTGTAAGAGGCTCCCGGTGTGAATAAATGATCAAAGTTCCCAACTGTCTTGAAAAAAATTTGTAATTGCTCTTTATTTTGATTATCCAATATATAAGTTTGAAGATGATTGCTATTTATTAATTTTTTAGCAACTTTTAATTTTTCTTCCGAACGCCCTGCAATAATAACATGTGCTCCTTGTTCAATTACTTGTTTTGCCGTTGCCAATCCAATACCAGAACTCCCGCCAATGATAACAATACGACTATTTTCTAATGTAGTAATAGACATATTTTAGCCACTCCTTTAATAAAAAATTTAGAATATAACTGTGCTATGCTTTTATTATTCGCTAAAAGGGAGCAAGTGAAAAGTACGCACTTTATATGTACATAGTCGTAAATTTCGTACTAATCGCTATTTATGCGGATAAGTAATTGGAAAAATCGCTAAATATGGTTTATCCCGCATTAACGGGCAGTAAAACTCTCACCTGTTATGAAGTGACCTTTGTCAATAGTTTTTCACCCATAATATTTTTCTTGATGGCATACAAAAGCTTCAGAAATAAGATCTATCGACAGTTAACCACTCTGTTATTCGTGGATTGGTTACCTCAGGTTAATGGTTCGTCGTTAGGCTCTTATAATCTCACTGCGTGGATCACACCTTTTCAAATTCTAATAAATAGCTTGTTTATCAGAATTTCAGCCATGCCAGAAGAGGTGAGTCATAGATAGCCAGACCTGTAATTCACTATCTCTGAAGCTCATCTATGCCATCAATTGATACCTTTGATTTCTAACTATGAATCAATCAACTTCATATCCTTCCCTCTTTATTTTCGGTGAATTTTACCTGTTTCTAATCCCCATATAAAACACCCCAGTTCTCTTGCGATAGCTGTAACGGCAACATTTCTAGGCTTCCCTTGATATATCATGCGATAATATTTTCTTTGTAACCTTTCTACAGCCTGATCCGCATAAGCAATCACTTCGCTTCGTTGCCCTTTTTGTCTTGCTTTCACTCGCTTCGATTTTAATCCGATTGCTCCTTTTACCAACGCATTTGCACATTCTACAAGAGTAGACCTAACGGTCGAATTTCCTTGTTTTGTAATCGAACGTCGACTGATTTTCTCTCCACTTGAGCTTTCGCTTGGCGTCAATCCTACATAAGCCATAAATGCTTTAGCCGTGGGAAAACGAGTGAAGTCTGCAATTTCCACATGAACAGTCATTGCCGATGTTGTATCTATACCTTTTAAGCATCTTAACTTTGCGATTGGTTCTTCGTACCTTTCACGATGAGATAATTCTTCTAATCTCAAACTGAACCGCTCAATTTTATCGACTAGAACATCATACTGTAATAGGTATTCGCCTAACGTTTCTTTGAATAATCCTTGTAGATCAAGATTCTTTAACCATTTCATATAAGCGATTGTCCAGCTTGATTTCCCTTCATACACATAGCCATGTCTTAAAAGGAATGCTTTTATCTGTTGTTTTATTTTTTTCAAAGATGTTTTAAAATCACCTAACATGCGGATATACTCTTTCACGGCAACATCCTCTTCTTCTGGAACATATACTTCTTTATAGGTGCCATTTGCTAAATTAAGAGCAATCATTTTGGCATCGAATTTATCATTTTTCACCATTTTGTTTTTTGATGAACTGTACATTGTTGTGGGAGCTAAAATATCACAATCAATTCCATTTTGTTCAAGAAGATTATGAAGTGAATACCCTAAACAACCAGCCTCATATCCAGCTTTAATTTTTATATCTTCACCATATTTTGTTTTCAGTTTCTCAACGAATTTTTTTACGAGAGATACATTTGAAGCACATCGTGCTTCTCTTACAATTTCCCCAGTTGTTCCGTGTAGTGCACATAAGCTAAAACTTTCCTTGTGGACATCCATCCCAATATATATTATATTTTCCATAGTGGCCTCCTATTATCATAGGGTATAACCCCATTCATAATGTTTTCATTCATTATTATGGGTTAAAATCCCTGACTTGATAATCTAGGAGGTCACTTCATATTATCTCAAAGTTAGGAAAATGCAAGGAAGTTAGGTAAGAGATCAATTGCCCGTAAAAGCCCGATTGGTTCAACTAATAATCAGTTTGGGATGAACAAAACCCTCACTGATTAAAGTTTCACTTTATGATATCTGAGGAGAGGTGAGAAAAATGGATTTACAAGAACCGAAGTTAAAAGGGGTAATAGCAACATTACAAATAATCGGTGGGAAATGGAAGCCACTCATTTTGTTTATTTTGCTAACAGATGGAATGAAACGTTTTGGTGAATTAAAGCGATTGATACCAGATATATCTCAAGGGACGTTAGCGAAGCAATTACGTGAATTAGAGCAAGATCAACTAATAAAACGCGAAATTTATCAAGAAATACCACCTAAAGTAGAATATAGCTTAACTGAACATGGAAAAACAGTCAGTACTGTTTTGGATAGTATGTGTAGTTGGGGAAGAGGGCATTTAGAATATATAGATAAAGATAAACCATAAAAATGTTATGTAAACTTATTGTAGTGTGAAGGGAAATATTGTTTTAATAATTTGTAATTTATAATATATAATTAAGGAGTGTCGTAGGTTATTATACATATTTAATTTATTTTTACAAAGGGGAAGTAATAAGATGAACGAATTAGAGTATAAAAGCTTCTATGATAAAGTAGGAAGATTAAATGGATGGGATTTTAGTAAAATAAAATGTGAAACTGTAGGAGATACATGGGACTTTTATAGTGAGGTAAAAGAAAGGTGTAAACCATCACATATTTTACTTGATGTTGGTACAGGGGGAGGAGAAAATGTACTTAACATAGCATCATCAGCTAAATTGTTGATTGGAATTGATAATTCTAACGGCATGATTGCAACGGCACATTCTAACTTGAAAAAATCAGGTGTACAAAATGTTGAGTTTCTTCAAATGGGTTCTGAAGCTTTAACATTTCCACATGCACATTTTGATATTGCTTCAAGTTGTCATGCCCCGTTTCTGGCATCTGAGTTAGCGAAAGTAATGAAAAAGGGTGCCTTTTTCTTAACACAACAAGTAAGTGAGAATGATAAATTAAACCTGAAAGAAGCATTTGGTAGAGGGCAATGCTTAGGTGAACGGGATGGTACTTTAAAAGAAAAGTATATGAATGAACTTATTAGTGCAGGATTTGATCTCGTGCAAGTACGTGAATATGATGTTACTGATTATTACAGTAGGTCTGAAGATCTCATTTTCTTATTAAAACATACCCCTATTATTCCTAGATTCGGAGAACAGGAAGAGGATTTTACTATTTTACAAAAGTTCATTGATACGTATAGTTTTGAAAAAGGGATTCGTACTAATTCAAAAAGATTTATGATTATTGCTGTTAAATTATAATATATTTTAGTGTAAAAGCTGCTTTTCATTTAAAGAAAAGCAGCTTTTTGTGTGGAAAAGAATACAGGAGATACTTGAAAATAATAGAAATAAATAAAGTGTAAATTAAAAAATCAAAATATGGAGGATAAATGTTTTGAAACGTTACTATATTAGCAATGAAAAAATAAATGAATTGAGAATCGAATACTTCTATTTTCTATCACATTCATGGGGAAGTTTTGTAGCGTTATTTTATTTGTTAAATCATCCAGAAAAAGTACAAGGAAGTATTCTTATTGATGGTGGATATCAAACAAAAAGGCTTAAAGAAGAAACGTTGGAAGATGAAATGGCTTATTATGAAAAGGACTTTGATGAATACGTTTTTAATAATTGGGACGAATTTTTCAAAAGTGAAAAAGCAGCTTATACTAGGTGGTCTTCATTGTTAGAAGTTGCTGTAAAGGATCTAGGGATCGAAATGGATAATAAAGTATGGTGGCATGCCAGGGGAAATACAGCTAGTAATATAATAAGAGGTATGCATAAAGATGAAACTATAGATATATATGAGAAGCTACCGGCTAATATTGTATTACTTCGAGCTACAGTCCCACAAGTTTGGGCGGATTATAGAGATAAGACAGTAAATGTTTTTAAAGAGAAAACGGACAGTATAGTAAAAGTAATTCCTGATACTACACACATGTTGCACTGGGATAAACCAGAAATTGTTATAGCAGAAATAAAAAATAATTGGAGCTAACATATTCATACTAAAGTTGTAGTTTCTACATGAAAAATCCATCCTTCCGTTTGATTTTATCTATTTATAAGTGTAATACAATACGAATAGATAATAAGAAACAAGGGGGAATGTAACGTGATTACACATATATTAGATATAAAATTACAAACGGTTTCCATAGAAGGGGTAAAACAAGTTTATAGGGACATATTATCTTTTCCAATAAAAAAAGAAACAGAATCATTTATTCAATTTAAAGTAACACCGTACACTACAATTAGTTTTCAAGAATTATATGAACCAATTGCACCTGCGCACTTTGCTTTTGAGATTCCATATTCAAAATTTCATGAAGTTGCAAGATGGCTTGAAAAGTCTGGATTACTCATTGTAAAATGGAAAGATGGTCATACAATTGATGAAGAGAGCGGCCGATTCAACTTATATTTCAGAGATGGCGATGGAAATCTTCTCGAAATTATCGCGCATAGTTATGTTAAAGAAGATGTATTAGTACCACACTCACCTTTAAACATTTTATACGTAAGGGAAATTGGTCTTCCTGTTAAAAGTGTACCTGTTTTTACGGAATGGTTAAAATCAAATCTAAATATGAAAACGATGGAAGATGGGGATATTTTTAACTTTGTTATAGGTGGCACTGCATATATCGTCGCGACTTGGTGGCAGAGACCTTGGATTCCAATCGCAATGAAAGCTTTACCACCGAAAGTTCATGTTTCTTTCGGAACACCGGATTCAGCATTTTTACAGCACATCCAAAATAACTTTAAGAAAAATAATGTTCCCTTTGAATGTAAACATAATGAAGTATCATTTATTGAGCAGGGATATTCATTTTCTATTGTGTATACACCAGAGTTTCATTCCAATATTCCTAAAGAACTAAACTTACCACTTTCTATTTAAGGATAGAAAGTGGTAAGTTTTTTATATCTTCGTGAAGAAGGTTTTCGTTATGATTAGAGTGAATGCAAAGAAAAGGATTAAGCGTTATTCAAACTTATTTTAAGGAGAGAAATGAAGTGAATCTAGGTAATCCAATTGCAAAAGGGAATACTGCAGAAATTTATTTAACTGATGATAAGGTTGTAAAATTATTTAAAGATTACCTCCCAGATACAGAGTCTATGAATGAAGCAAAAAAACAAAAATATGCTTATTCATGCGGGCTGCCAGTTCCAAACGTATTCGAAGTGACAAAGATACAAAATAGACAGGCAATTATTATGGAACATGTAAAAGGGGACAACATTGGTGATCTTCTGCTTAATAATTTAAATGAGGCAGAGCGTTATATCGGCCTTTGTGTTAATGAGCAAAAAAAGATCCATGCTATACATGTGAATACAGATGAAATGGAGTTAATGAGGGAAAGGTTAGAGCGTCAAATTAAATCTGTGCATAAATTGGATGAACGCAAAAAGAAGGATATATTACAAAAATTAGAATCTATTACATTTGATTTTAGGCTATGTCATGGAGATTTTCATCCATTTAATTTGATTTTGAGTAAGGAAGAGAAAGTGAAAGTTATAGATTGGGTAGATGCTAGTTCAGGTGATATTCGCGCAGATGTATTTCGAACATACTTGTTGTACTCACAATCTTCGGTAGAATTAGCTGAGATGTATTTACATATATATTGCAGTCGTACCGGCATATCAAGAGATGAAGTTTTTCAATGGGCTCCTATTATTATTGCAGCTAGATTTTCTGAAAAAGTATCACCGCAAAATGAAGTGTATTTGAAAAGATTATTGAATCAGTATTTATAAGTCATAAAAAAGGTTGTCAGCTAATTAATAAATGCTGTTGTTTAACCAAAGTTTCCTTGTAGTTAAACAACAGTATTCTTAAATATTGATATAGGTATTCTTATTTTCGATCTTCATCCTATAAAGGTTCATAATCCGTACTTGTTCCTCCGTTAATTCATCTTTATCCCAATACATATGCATTAAGCTATATTCAAAAATTTCCTTTAATTTAATAAATAACGGAAACTTGTCTTTCATCTCTTTTGGTAGCTCATTTTCCTCTTGGTAGCCTTCAAATAGTGCTTTTGTAATAGAATACTCATAGTCAACGATATTCCCATTTCCAGCAAATGAATATTCTATTGCACTATAAATAGGAACGGCTAAATCGAATATGTAAAAATGTTTTTCGCAGTCTTGAAAATCTATCATTGTTAAGTTTGAATTATTTTCGACTAAAATGTTTTCTAACCATAAATCTCCGTGTATTAAGCCGTAATTTGAAGGGGATTTTGGTAGCTCTTTTATGGAAGTTAAAACGTCAGATGCAATTTCTCTTATTGTATTTTCTTCTTTAGGGATATATTTAAGAAAATTATATTCTTCATTTTCATACCAATCGTTTATATGTTTTACTGGTTTAATCTTTTCAAAGCTTTTAGATATACGATGTAATTTTCCAATTTGTTTACCAAGTTTTTTAAATATATTAGAATTCCATTCAGACCTTGGTAAATGTATACCAGGAGCAGCTTTATATAATACAGCAAAAATCTCCTTGTCTAATGTGAATTTTTCTACAAAATTCCCTTGTAATGAAGGGATTATTGGTGGAACACCTAAACCATTTTGATATAAAAAATTTGTATATAAAACTTCCTCTATCTGTTCTTCATATGTTTTGTAGTTTGTAATTCTACTGAAGTATGTACCTTGTTCTGTAAGACATTCATACATCTCATTTGTTATTGGCTTAATGTTAATAAAATTCAACGGATACTGTTCATTTATGAATTGAAGTATTTCTTTTTCTAGCTTGTTCATTGAAACGTCCTTTCCAAACCTTAATTTTTTAACTTGGGAATTAAAAGAATTTTATTTTATAAAATTCGTGTTTAATTTTTGAAATCCTTTAAAATGAAATATGATGTAAATTGACCTTTAATAATTAGTAAGGTGTTGCCAACATACTCATTAACGCTAAATTGAAAAATGAATAGAAGGTATGACAAAATAAGATAGATGAAAAAATATAAAATTAATACTTATATATAGATTATAAAGACTTTAGAGAAAGGCTCATGTTATAAAACACAAGAGATATCAAAAGAAAGAAACGCACTTCTCCTATACTTTTAAATAAGGAGTGAAGGAAATGAATGAACATATACAGCAGATGATTAATTGGATTGAGAGCAATTTAAAAAAGAGATTTTCATTAGATGAATTATCTCGTTACATGGGGTATTCTCCTTATTATTGCTCTTTTAAATTTCATCAAGTAACGGGTTTCAGTATTAGACGTTATATTCTTCTTAGAAGGTTGTATTTATCTACGGAGGATTTAAAGAATGGTAGGAAGATAATTGAGGTCGCATTGGATTACGATTACTCTTCCCAAGAGGTTTATAGTAGAAGTTTTAAAAATGTTTTTGGAATGAATCCAAGAGAATACCAACTTAACAAAATGCCTATTCAATCATTTGTTAAACTAAATTTAAATAAAGAAGGGGCGTTTAATATGAATATTTCTAGAAAAATAGAGGTTGAGCAGTTACGAAATAGGAAGAGTGAGCTATTTGATAAAGAGGTACTTAACATATTAAATGGTCAAGTTATGTATGAAGAATTTAAAAACGAAAAGCTAATGGGTGATTCTGATTATGCACCATTTAATGAGGCAATGTGTGTGAACTTGGCTACTACTCAAGTTTTTAATGAAGAGTTTATTAAAACAAGAGCGAAAGGACATAACAGTTCAGTAGAAAGTTATATAAAAAAGGTTATAGATCCGTTAGAAAACCTTTTTACGAAAAAGTATAAATGTATTGTTCTATGGTTTGGTGAAGATATGTTTTGCCAAATGAACCTACTTACCATACTTTCTCACCTTGAACAGTCTGCTTATGAAGGGAAGGTATACTTAAATAGCTTTAGAGAGGATGAATTTAAAGTAAATCAAATTGAACTTGAATTGGGGAATTACTCTTCTATATACAATGAAGTATTAGTAAACCATAAAAAGACCTCTCATAAGGTACCACCTGTAATGTATCAGGCTATAGACTTATTTTTAGAAATGTTAACAGAAGATAATGCAGTAATGAAATTCATCTCTAAAAATAAAGATTTATCAACTCGTGAATTATTAATAAAGTTGTTTTATCTTTTTCCAACAATCGGATATGGAGATACTCAGTACATAGAGCTGATTAATAAAATAAAGAAGAAAGCTACACCAAAAATATAGGTGCAGCTTTCTTCTTATAATTGCTCAAGTAATTCTAATTCTTTTTCTACAAATAGCATTAGTTCTTTAATTGTTTCACCAGAAAAATCAAAACGAATACCGGCTGCATCATACACTTCTTTTATAGATTGCGAGCTTCCTAGTGATAATGCCTTTTTATAATTTTCTAGCGCTTGCTTAGGATCCTCTTTATATTGTTTATACATTTGTAATGCACCAAGTTGGGCGATCGCATATTCAATATAATAAAATGGTACTTCAAAAATATGGAGTACAGGTAGCCAACTCGTTGCTATCCAGTTTTCGTAGCCATCAATATGTATGACGCTAGACTGATAATGTTTTTGAAGTTGTAAGTATTTTTCATTTCTTTCTTCAGAAGTATGACTTGGATTTTCATACAGCCAGTGTTGAAATTGATCGACAATAAGCATAATAGGTAAATATGAAATAACATCTTTAAAGAAGTTAATTTTTGCTTGTTTTAAATCTTTTTTGTCTGTATAGAAGGTATCCCAATAATTAAGCGAGAATAACTCCATTGTCATACTGGCTAGCTCAGCTGTTTCAGCTGGAATTTCTATATACTGTCGTAATTTTAATGGTTTTATGAGTTCGTTATGAATACTATGACCCATTTCATGTATAAAAGTGACAATATCATCTTGTGTATAATTTAAGTTCATAAAAATATAAGATAATTGTGAAGCTGGTAAGTACTCACAAAAGCCACCAGCTGCTTTTCCTTTGCGGCTTGTTAAATCAAGACAATTGTGTTTATACATTCGGTTTAAAAGTGCTGAAAATTCAACATCTAGTTTATTAAAGATATGAGTGCTCTTTTCAATTAAATCATTTTCATTTGCAATAGGTTTAAGTACTTTTTGATCTGGAGTTACAGCTGATACATCCCACGGGCGAAGCGTATCAACTTGCAGTTTATCTTTTTTCTCTAGCAATATTTTATCTTTAAGAGGCACAACATACTTACGTATGGATTCAGCTAGTTCATAGCAATCTTTCGCTGAATAATCAAAACGCTCGTATTTTTTGAACATATAATCGCGATAATTCTCTAGTTGAATATTTTTTGCTTTTTGATGGCGAATTTCAATTAATTGATTTAATATGTTTTGGAGTTCTTTTTCAACAGATAAAAATTGTTCAGAAATAATGGTTTTTGCCTTTTTACGGGTGTCACGATTCGAATCTTGTAAATAGGATTGTAATTCTGTTATCGTTTTTTCTTCTCCGTCCCAAATTCCACTTAATCCTCCAGTAATTTCAAAGTACTCTGTGACTAATTTGTCTTCCTGTATTTCTAATTCGATATTTTCCTCACAAAATAACTTTTGAGCATTTTTTATTTTTGTATCTAATAAACCATATACGTTAGAATCTAATTCCATTCGAAAAGGTGACTCTAAATATTTATTATCCAATAAATTTTGGTACCGCTTTAAAAGTGGCTTTACAAATTGTTGATCATGTTCAAAAGTATCCTTTATTTCTTCATCATCCGTATTACATTGAAAGGCGATGTAATGTGATCTTAATTGTTCTTCGATGTCCCAAATTACTTTTGACTGCTCTTTTAACCAATTTTCAAGGTCTAGTTTTGAAGAAATCATTTTATTTAATAAAGTCGAAAGAGTTTTTTCCAATTGTAGTACATTACTAATATCAATCGTATTTACACGTTGCATTATATATCCCTCACTTTTTATTTATTCATAGAGATATTCTATTTATTAATTGTAATTCCCTTGTTAAGTGGGGTAAATGTGAAATAATGTTAAATTTAAATAATTAAAGAAGGTATTTATATGTCAAAGTAAAAAGTTTATCGTAAATGAAAATGTTTGGAGGGGTGCTACATGAGAAAGGGAAAGAAGTTACTTGTATTTTTATTTCCATTTGCTTTATTATGTGCCTGTGAGAATGACATTGAAGATGCTAAAAGTGAAGATTCTATAGTGATGGATATTGCTACAGCAGCTGTAAAGGAGGAATCTTTTTTTAGTGCTGCTATAAGAGATGAAAAAGAAAGGATAGTAGATTTAGAGATTGCTGATAGCGAAGATAGTAACGAAATAAAAAATGATATTAATAAAAGGTTGGCGATACAAGGTGTAATGGCTTATAAAATCAATATAACTCAAAGAAATAGAGAAGTTGTAAAGGCAGAGAGTAGATGGAATCAAGTTTTTGGACATATATTTGATGACGCATTCAGAAAAAACGGATATGAAGGGTTTGGTATTCAGCAAATAAATTATAAAAAGAATCAACCTGTTACCATTGATATAAAAACTAAGATTAGCGATGATGAAATAGGGGCGAGAGAACTTGGACAGAAAATAGAAAAAGAAGTTGAAGGTGTACTTAAAACAGAAGCAGTAAAGAAATGGATTGAAAATGATTCATATGCTATTGGGATTTACGATATAGATGATCGGAAAATTAACTAATTGAGGAATGAATGCTATATGAATAGAGAACCGATGTAATTAAATATAGAATTGCTGGAGGAGGTGTAATATGTATAAGTATTTACATATTTTAAATGACATAGAAAATATGATTCAAAATGGAGAAATAAAAGAAGGGAAGAAATTACCGTCTATACGGTCACTCGTTACGCAATATGAATGTAATAAGGCAACAGTTATACGTGCGCTTCATGAATTAGAAAAGCGTCACATTATATATTCTGTCCCTCAAAGTGGATACTACGTTGTTAAGAAATCTGGGAGTACCATAGAAAATAACGAGATAATTGATTTCGCTTCTTCAGCACCAGATCCAGATGTTTTCCCATATTTAGATTTTCAGCATTGCATTAATAAGGCTATTGATACTTATAAAAATGATTTGTTCGTATACGGAACACCGAAAGGGTTACCATCTTTAATTCCAGTCATTCAAAAACAGTTGGCAAATTATCAAGTGTTCACGAAAGAAGACAATATTTTTATAACGTCAGGTGTGCAGCAGGCGCTTGCTATATTAACTTCTATACCATTTCCGAATGGAAATGAAACTGTATTAATTGAACAGCCAACATATCATCTATATATTGATTATCTAGAAATAAATAAAGTTCCTGTAATCGGTATTAAACGTACGAATGAAGGTATCGATTTGAATGAATTGGAGCAAATATTTCAAACTGGAAAAATAAAATTCTTTTATACGATACCGAGATATCATCATCCGCTTGGAACTTCTTATTCTAAAGATGAGAAAGAAAAAATCGCACTATTGGCTAAGAAATACAATGTATTTATAGTGGAAGATGATTATTTAGCAGATTTAGAAACTGATTCAAAAGCAGATCCGTTATATAGCTTGGATAATTGTAGTCATGTCATATATTTGAAAAGTTATTCGAAGATTATTTTTCCTGGTTTACGGGTTGGAGTTGCAGTCATCCCACCATCCATTGCAAATGCTTTCTATACATACAAAAAGATACTAGATATTGATAGTCCGATGATTTCTCAAGCGGCTTTAGAAATTTATATAAAGAGCGGTATGTTTGAACGTCATAAAAGTAAAATTAATTCTTCCTACTACAATAGATCAATAAAACTAGCAGAAACATTAGAAAAAGTGCAAAATGAAGATCAATCATTATTTACATATAATAGACAAAACACATTTGGAATACACACTTGTTTAGAAATGCAGAAAAACACAGTTACAGAAACACTTATACAAAAATTAGGTGACATGCAAATAAGTGTCGATACTATTGATAAGAATTATATGAGGAATTTTCCTAAAGAAAAACTGTTAAAGTTAAATGTTTCGAATGTAAAAGAAGATAAGATTGAAGAAGGTATTCGTAAAGTAATTGAGGAAATCAACCAATCAAGACACTTGAATTTTCAGTTTAGAAAAGAATAATTTGAATTAGGAGGTTTGTTGTGAGGCGCCAAATAATTCTCTTGTTTGTGTGTGCCGCTATAATAATTGGAGCTATAGTTGTGACTAAATATTATAAAAAAGATGACCAATGCATCGTGGTTGGTAAGTATTCAAGAGGTATTATCGTAGATCAAAATAACGAACCTATATCTAATGTGAAAATATATGAAGATTCAATTGAAGAAAGTAAGGAACGCAGTATTTCAAATGCACAAGGTGAATTTGAAATACTAGATGGGGTTTGTGGTGAGATTGTTTTACAATTAGTTACTCCAGATGGAGAAATCTATACGAGAAAATATGATAGTAAGTATATACCACAAGTAATAGAACTGAGTTATAAAAAGTAAGGGGAATTACATGTAACCATTACAAGGAACTGAGTTTAATTAATATTTTTTAGAGCACTCAATAGCTGAATGCTCTTTTTATTTATGACATAATTGTTTAAAATGGAAATAAACTACCAATTAATGATACTCTTAAAGTATAGCTTTTATTTTGAATAGGAGGGCGATGGAGTCTATGGCGGTACGTATAGTCGATGATTTACAGCAATTATCATTGTTACTTATGTTTTTAAGTACACTCATATTTTACAGATACTTAAAGAAGGTTAAACGAGAGAGAAAACTGACTGGCTTTGAATGGACAATGTATTTTGTCACTCAATTTGCGACATTAATTTGGGCAATTACTTATTTTATTAAACACTTAGCTGAATCATAAATACTAATCAATTTAGTTTACTGTTATCTATTTGGGGTATAAATATAGTCCGTATCTAAATCAATGACAACATTGCTAGTGACGTCTTCTTGTAGTAACTTTGGATTTTTTTTGTAATAATATCGTACACAAAATAAGCGTAGCAGATCCTCATTAGATATCTCTTCATTTCTTACATTTAAATACATCGTTATTAATTCGTTAATAGAACAGTTACGGCCAATAACATACTCGTTTATTCTATATCCATCAAATTCAATTATCATGTTATCACTGTTGGGTGCTAGCCAACGTTATAGCTTTAATTTTGGATGAATCTATTATACATTGTTTGAAATTTAGTGAGAATATATTTTTATAAAGTGAGAGGATATGAATGGAACAGTATAAGTTAGTTTTAGAAGGTGCGAAACAACTTAAGTGGGAACCGGGTAAAATTAGATCCGTACAGGACGATGAAATTATTGTTAAAACAATTGCAGGAGCTATAAGCATTGGGGCCGAGTTACCACAGTATAATGGATCCGATGTTACGGATACGAATCCTTTTTATCCAAGAAAAACTGGATATGAAAGTTATGGTGAAGTGATTGAAGTTGGTAATAAAGTAACACATGTAAACGTAGGCGATAAAGTAGTTTTTTTATGGACATGAAACAATAGGGATAGTTAAGGGGCATAAAGTAATTCGAGTGCCTAGTTCTATACAACCTAAAGTTGCTTTATTATCTATTCTTTCGTGTGATGCCGCTAAAGGAGTATTGAAACTAAACCCGCAACAGGATGAAAAAGTACTTATAACTGGAATGGGAGTTATTGGTTTACTCGCTTGTTATTTCTTAAAATACTATGTAGGCGTTGAGCACGTGGATGTTGTTGAGCCTAATAAAAATAGAAGAGATTTTGCAAAGAATTTTGGTGCGAAAAACATATATGATTCAGAAGAAAAAATAATAGAAACATATAATTATGGTTTCGAATGTTCTGCTACAAATAGTGGATTTCATGCATTGCAAAAAGCTCTTAAAACTAATGGACAAATATGTATACTTTCTGATGGTAATAATGAAATTATCGCATCAGACGGGATAAGCTCGTTTATACATGTTGAAGATGCTGCAAGAGCTACTATGCTAGCCCTTAATTGGCCTTCAGGAATCGTAAATATTGTAGATAATTATCCAGCAACTAGTAAAGAATGGTTACCAATATATGCAGCAGCGATAGGGGCACCTCAGCCTAAAGTTCAAGATGGGAAAAATAGTTGGGAAAGAGGAGCTTCCAATAATAAGGCACGTAAAGAGTATGGTTGGATACCTTTATTTCCATCATGGTCTGAAGGATTTAACAACTTAATAGGTAAGTAAAACACACCTTTAATGGGAATGATAGTAAAATACACCATTAAAGGATTGGGTAGTTATGAATATAATTTTGGAAAGTATTATATTAACTTTTACTGGAATAATTGTTTTGAAAATGACAGGTAGTACATCTGCCAGCCAAATGACAAGAGCTGAAATCATTATAGTTGTATCAATTGGCCGTATTATTGTAGAACCTGTATTAAGTAGAAAAGTAGTCCCATCTATATTTGCGGCTATCATATTTGCAAGCATATTACTTATCATTCATTTCTTTGAATTGAAATCAAGGAAGGTGGAACAATTCCTAAATGGAAGTAGCATTATAATTGTTGAAAACGGAGAGATTGTAAAAGAGAATTTGATGCAGGCAAAAATGTCGGAACAACAACTTTATATGCAATTAAGAGAAAAAGGGATTCATGACGTAAAGAGTTTACAGCAAGTTACAGCGGAACCGAATGGGCGTATTGGTTATCAATTAATAAAAGAAGCACAACCAATAACTTTAGAAATGTTAGAAAAAGTATTAGATCGGTACAATATAAAAAGATAATTTCTCATGAGAAACAGCCAATACTACCAAAAAAATATTGGCTGTTTTTTTATTTTCTATAAACGTAAGGATTAATAAAATAGGGTAGATTTTTAACCAATCTTTATATTAGATATGGGCTTATTATTATGCTATATTCAATGGAGCTACGATGACTAAGGTAAGTGGTATAAGTAGAAGAAAAAACTGTATAGCAAATACAAAAATGCTTTTAATTTGATACTAAAAATGGATTGAAAATAAGGAGATAGATACATAATGGAATTTTGGGAATCAAGTTTTATTGAAAAACAAACGATGTGGGGATTTGAACCTACAGAATCTGCAATTTGTACAAAAGATTTTTTCCTTGAAAAGAACGTTAAGGATATATTAGTTCCTGGTATTGGATATGGAAGAAATGCAAAGGTTTTTATCGATAATGGTATAAATGTAACAGGTATTGAGATTTCAAAAACAGCCATTAATTTAGCAATGCAAAATGGCCTAGAAGATATTAGTATCTATCACGGTTCGGTAAATGAGATGCCTTTTAATAACAAATCATATGAGGGTATATATAGTCATGCACTTCTACATTTGTTGAATAAGCAAGAGAGAGAGCAATTTATTAAAGGTTGTTATAATCAGCTAAAACCAGGTGGATATATGGTTTTCACAACTGTTTCTCAAAAAGCCCCAATGTTTGGGAAGGGGAAACAGTTGGATAAAGACTATTTCGAAATAATGGAAGGCATAAAAATGTTCTTCTATAATTCTGAATCTATAAAACGAGATTTTAATAAATATGGACTAGTACAAGTTTCCGAAATTGATGAACCAAATAAGAACATGGAGAATAAACCTTCAATAAATTTCTTAATGATAAAATGCCAGAAAGAACTATAAATAAAAGTTTTTAAATATTCCTAAAGATATTTATATATTGATTATGCACAAATATAAAGGACAAGCATATAGTATAAATACCTCTTAACTTTAAGTAACCTTAACTTTCGTTAATAGGGTATCTCAAAATCCCCGAAAAGAGCACTTGCGGAAACAAGTGCTCTTTTATTTGGAATTTTAAACCATAAATATTGCATAAAATGTTAAACTTGAAAAGAGTACTTTTTTTATTTAAAACTGTAGTATATGAATGGAGTGTTATTGAATGCAAACAAGAAAAGCATATCTATATGTATTTGACACGATGTCTGATTGGGAATACGGACATTTAATTGCTGAACTTAATACAGGAAGATATTTCAAAAAAGATGTAGCGCCTTTTAAAGTAGTAACAGTTGGAATAAATAAAGAAACGATTATTTCAATGGGGGGCTTGAATATAAAGCCGGATATTTCCCTAGATGAATGTATCCTTGAGAGTAACGATCTATTAATTTTACCTGGAGGGAATACTTGGAGTGAAGAAATACATAAACCTATTTTGAAAAAAGTTGGTGAAGCCTTAAGGCTTGGTACAATTGTGGCTGCCATTTGCGGTGCAACTATAGGTCTTGCAAATTACGGTTACTTGGATTCTATAAATCACACAAGTAATAATTTAGATTATATGAAAATGGTTTGTCCTACTTATAAAGGAGAAAATTTTTATGAAGTAGGACCTGTAGCATCCAGTGAAAATCTTATTACTGCATCGGGTGTAGCACCTCTAGAATTTGCCATGGAAGTATTAAGGAAATTAGATGTATTTGCGCCGGATACACTTCATTCATGGTATAAATTGAATGAGACTCATGAAGTGGAATATTTCTTCCAGTTAATGAATTCAATTAATAGCTGAGTAGTATTTCGAATGAAAATTATATTTTAGATGATGCGAAAACTAATAACAAAATAAAAGGTAAGGGTATTCCTATGAATATATGAGGAAATATTCTTACTTTTTATAGTGTTATTTCTGAACGACAAACGTAATGGCATTTGTTTTTAATTGAACGTGTCTTTCATTACGAACTATATTATAAGCTAATTCCTTTATTTCAACTTTTAGTTTTTTCCATTCTTTATAAATGCTTTTTAAAGCACTTATCATTTCTTCGGTTGAAAGATTAATTTCAATTAAAGCTTCTAATTCTTCATTCGTTATTGAATCAATTTCTTGTATGTTAGAGTTAATAATTAAACAATTAATACCGCCGTTTTTTGTACCTCTTTTCATAGATTGGAGTACATTTTTAAAATCTTCTTCTGATTTGACATGTTCCAAACTTGATACTGCAACGATATAGTCATAAGTATTAGATCTAATATGATAGTTTTCAATTGCTGCTTGTTCTGTTTTTATAACCTCGAATACGTCATGTTCTTTGCTATAAATTTGTAGCTTTGTTAAAGCGGAATCAAGTAAATCAACACATGTAACAGTTCCGCTAGCATTTTTAATCTTTTGTGCAATTGGAATGCTATTTCTACCGACGCCAGAGCCAAGATCAAGCACTTGTAATTTGTTTTTCTCTTCAAAGTAGTCCATTAAATCCATAACTGTTTTAACCGGCTTGTGAAGCCAAGATCCAGTTTCAAATAGTTTATATTGTTCATAGCAAAGATCGTGATATTCCTTTTCTTCTTGTCTTATGTAATCGATACGGTTCATATTGTGTCAGTTCCAATATTTTCATTACAAAATGAATAGGTGGGGCAGCCTTTAACATTTGTTTGAATTCGAAAAATACCACCAGCATGTGGATACTGTTTTAATTCGTCATCCGTCATTCTTGTTCTGGCTGTTGTAACATATAAATCAGTTAAGTTAGGCCCACCAAACGTACATGATGTTACATATAACGCAGGAATTGGAATACTTAATATTTGTTCTCCAGTAGAGGGATTCCATCTAGTTATTTTTGAACCTCCCCAATGTGCAATCCATAAACAACCTTCTTCGTCAATTGTCATACCATCAGGTAGACCGTCATTTTCAGAGAAAATGATTACATCACTTGGATTATGAATTTCTCCAGTACGTATATTATATTGATAGCGAACCACTTTTTTAGTAGGTGTATCTATAAAGTAAAGGTATGTATGATCAGGTGACCAAGCCATTCCGTTTGAAGTATTTACATGTGAAATTTTTTCTCTACACTCAAATTATTATGTAAACAATATAAGGAACCTGCAGCATTAATACCGTATGTATCTGTAGTACCTGCCCAGAAACGACCAGCGGGATCACATTTTCCATCGTTAAAACGATTTTCTATTAAATGTTGTTCGGGGTCAAAAATATGTGTCAGTTTTTCTGTATTTACATTAATAGAATAAAAGCCGTTTTCCATAGCTAAGAGTAGTACATCCTCTAAATATGGAACAACACAGCCAATTTGTTGATTGAGAGCAATTACTCGGTTCGTATTAGCGGTAGGATTGTATATGCATAATTTTCTCTCCATAATATCAACCCAATATAAAAGTTGCTTTTTTTCATTCCAACATGGTCCTTCAGCTAAACTTGCTTTAGCATCTAAAACTAATTCTATATTACTGAACAAGATGTTCACCTCGCGTTATAAGATATTAATATAATTCGATAAGAATAGAGGTAAACCTTTTAGTCAAAGGATATTAAAATTTATAATGTAGAAAAATGACCTTCTCACAAGTGATTAAAAAAGTGTATAAACAAGGAGAGGAAAATGCATATGATGTTTTATGAAATTGTTTGCTTTTCTTGTAAGAATATATTTCGTGTTTACGAAGGTAGTGAAAAATATAAGCGATTTAAAGAGAAACCAAAAGGGGCATATTGTTGTGATGAGTGTAGCCACAAAATTCAATTAGAAGCGATAAAGAATTTTTTTAGATAATTTTACGATTTCGATTCGGAAAAGTTTGACAATAAAAGTGTTATAAATTATCATATTAAAAAACTAATATTTAAGGCATAGAAGAGAAGAGTAGTTAAGAAAGAATACGTACAGAGAGCTCTGGTAGCTGAGAAAGAGCGGTATACATCTTAACGAAAAAAGACTTGGAGCTGCGCAAGGAACTAATTTATTTAGGGATGGTGCGACGGGTTCTCCCGTTATAGAGATAGGGTATAAGCATATTTTGCCGTACCTGAAGAGGTTAGTATGGTGACATATTAACAAACTGAGGTGGTACCGCGAAGCTAACAACTCTCGTCCTCAAGATGAATAATCTTGGGGGTGAGAGTTTTTTTTGTTGCATAAAACTGGAAATTAGAAAACAAAAAAATAATTGAGGTGAGTAATATATGCATTGGGCGTATGAAGTAGCACATGAATTAATTAGGAAACATCCAAATAAAGAAACGTTTGTTTGTGCATCTGGAATTAGTCCGTCAGGTTCTGTTCATATTGGGAACTTTCGTGAAATCGTAACGACTTATTTCGTAGTAAGAGCACTTCAAGATTTAGGGAAAAAGACTCGTTTTATATTTTCGTGGGATGATTATGATAGGTTTAGAAAAGTTCCAAAAAATATTGATCCATCTTTTGCAAAGTATATTGGTATGCCATACTGTGATATTCCAGATCCGTATGGATGTCATAACTCGTATGCGGAGCATTTTGAAAAAGAGTTTGAAAAATCGCTTCAAGCATTTGGAATTGGAGTGGAATTTATTTATCAACATGATGAATATAGAAGCGGAAGGTATAACGAAAATATATTAGAGGCTTTGTATAAACGAAAAGATATATATGATATTTTAATGGATTTTAAAACTGGAGAGTGTAGTGAAGAAGAGCGAGAGAGCTTTTATCCAGCTACATTATATTGTGAGAGGTGCGGGAAAGATACAACAACTATTACACATTTTGATGAAGTATTAAAAACAATCCGGTATGAATGTGAATGCGGAAATGAAAAAGAGTTATCCGTATTAAATACAAATAAAATGAAACTAAATTGGAAAATCGATTGGCCGATGAGATGGATGATAGAGGAGGTTGTTTTTGAGCCGGGTGGCAGAGACCATTCAGCAGAAACGGGTAGTTATAATGTATCAAAAGAAATTGCAAGGAAAATATTCAATCGTGAAGCTCCTCATTATGTTGCTTATGATTTTATTGGAATTAAAGGCAATCATGAAAAAATGTCTAGTTCTTCAGGAAATAGTATTACACCTAGTGAGTTGTTAAAAGTGTATTTACCAGAAGTAATTCTGTTTATGTTTGCAAAATATAGACCAAACGCAGCTTTTCATATCGGTCTTGATGAAGATGTGATTCGCAATTATACAGAATATGAGCGATTGAAAGATAGTTATGAAAATAAAACGCTCAAAAATGAAGATTTACTTGATGCAATTAAACTTTCTAGAGTTACTATCGGGTTTAAAGAATATCCGAAATTTAATCAAGTAGCAGGAACGTTACCATTATTAAATTTTGATTCAACTATTTTACAGGGGATATTAAAGAAAATAGATAGGAGCTATGCATTAGATGAAATGAGAGCGGTGAGTAATCGCACAGAGTATTGGATAAGAAATTTTCAATCTGAAAAATTAATTGCGGTAAATCAAGAGAGAAATACAGAGTTTTACAACACATTGGATGAAAGACAGAAAGAATGGTTAGTAGAAGTTTGCGATATACTTCGTTCTAACAAAGATTACTCTCACTTAATGGAGCAATTATATGCGATTTGTCATCATGAAAATAAAAAAATAATGAAAGAAAATCAAAAACAATTATTCACTATTATATATAAGCTCATTATGAATCAATCAAATGGTCCTCGTATACCATTATTAATACATGTAGTAGGCATAGAAAATTTCATCACACTATTAGATTTCTAAAACACAGTTAAAAGCAACGCAAGTACCAAAATTTCTAAGTACTTGCGTTGCAAATTTTACTATCGTGAATACATTTTCGGACATTCATCACCACTTGGTTCATAAAAACAATGGCTTTTAAACTGTCCTACAAATGGCTGATTATACCATTCAGGCGGACAAGCTCCAACTGGACGGAAATACCAAAGAGCCCATCGTGCAGGCCAGCGCCATTGACCTTGTAAAACTTTTCGTGCGATTTCTTTTTCTGATTCACGAGCGCGTTGATAAAAATATCCATATTGTACTGCTTCAAATCCGCCGGGGCTTTGATATACAGCGTCTCGTACGGTACGGAGTTGTTTAAAATCTAAGCAATCACAAAATACACGGTTTACTACAACGCATCCAACTAACTCCTCACCTTGGCGACCTTCGCCTTCAGCTTCAGCACGAATTAATCGAGCTAGTAAATCAACATCACTTTCGTTGTATGGAATAAGGGGCATAGTGATACCACCTTTCTGTTATAGTAAAGAGTGTATGTTATAAAACAATCTGCGTGCTTTTTTACATGAAAATAACATTTAATTTTAAGAGGAGCTTGTATAAAAAAAGCTAATTAGTAATAGTAGATAAATATAAAAGGGAGAGGTATTATGTATCGAATTCATAAAGACCATATCATTTACTCAATGTCACCAGAAAATAAGCCGTGTATGGAAGTAGAAATTGGGAGCAGTCTTGTATTTGAAACATATGATTGCTTTGAAAATCAAATCGATTCTGAAGATGTTGTGTTACAAGAATTAGATTGGAACCGAATTAATCCAGCGACTGGACCTGTATATGTTAAAGGAGCAGAACCTGGTGATATATTAGTCGTAACGATTGAAAAAATTGAAATTGCAGAGCAGGGTGTTTTAACTACAGGTGCAAACCTTGGTGTAATGGGTGATGAGTTAAATGAAAATACAGTGAAAATTGTCCCAATACATAATGAATATGTTTTGTTTTCAAGTGAACTACAAATCCCGATTAATCCAATGATTGGGGTAATTGGTACTGCACCGAAAGAAGAGAGCATTTCATGTGGCACACCGCATGATCACGGCGGGAATATGGACTGTAAAGAAATTAAAGAAGGAACAACACTACTACTACCAGTTAATGTCCCAGGAGCACTATTAGCATTAGGTGATTTACACGCAGCAATGGGTGATGGTGAAATTGGTGTTAGTGGTGTAGAGGTTGCTGGTGAGGTAACGGTAACAGTTCAAACGATAAAAGGAAAACAATGGCCATTACCAATGGCTATTCAAAAAGAAAAAATGATGACGATTGCTTCAGAGAAATTGTTAGATGATGCAGCAAATCGTGCTGTACGTAATATGGTGACATTTTTACATGAAGAATTGGCAATGTCTAAAGCTGATGCAACGCTTTTATTATCGGCAGCAGGTAATTTAAAAGTTTGCCAAGTTGTGGATCCGCTGAAAACAGCGCGTATGGAACTAGGAATGGATTATGTGGAGAAACTAGGATTTACTTTTAGTAAATTTCATATTAAATAGATAAGGGACGAAAAAGGATACTTTCGTATAAAAGCATCCTTTTTTTAATTTACTGATTTTGTGAAAAGAGGTAGTATTTATTTTATATAAGTATATTTGAGATTGTGGATTAAAAAGGAGTTCAATAATGGTCAAAATTATGATTGTAGAAGACGATATGAAAATTGCAGAACTATTATCGACACATGTTGCGAAATATGGTTATCAAGGAGTTATTGTATCGGACTTTCAAAATGTATTAAACATTTTTTTAGAAGAACAACCAGAGTTAGTTTTATTAGATATTAATTTACCGAGTTTTGATGGGTACTTTTGGTGTCGTCAAATTCGCGGTGTTTCTACATGTCCGATACTATTCATTTCGGCCCGTGAAGGCACGATGGATCAAGTTATGGCGTTAGAAAACGGTGGCGATGATTTTATTCCGAAGCCTTTTCATTATGAAGTTGTAGTGGCGAAAATTCGTAGTCATTTAAGACGTGCATATGGAGATTATGCACCGAAACTAGAAGAGCGAATGATTGAGCAACAAGGCCTTTGTTTATATCCTGAAAGGCTTGTATTGAAACTTAGAAACGACGAAATTGATATAACGAGAAACGAAGCTATTTTATTAGAGACATTAATGAAAAATTATCCGCGTGTTGTGAGTAGAGAAGTGTTACTTAATAAATTATGGGATAGTGAATCTTATGTTGATGATAATACATTAAGTGTAAATACAACACGTGTGCGTAAAAAGTTACAAACGTTACATATAGAAGGTGCGATTGAAACGATTCGTAGTGTTGGATATAGATTGCACATTACTTGGGATAATGGTATAGAAAAATGATAAGGTTGTTTATACGTGATCATATACCAGTTATTTGCTTTACCATAATTCAACTACTAGCTATATTTCTCGTATATTGGTTTGATGGGCATAATCATATTACAACGGCGTTATACGCAATGTTTCTAGGTGTTTTCTTTATGGGAAGTTATTTAGTGTTTCGTTATTTTACACATCGTTCTTTTTATGAGCGCCTAGCAAACCCGATGCAATCTTTAGATGAATCTGTTCAAAAATCTGATTTTGCAGCTGTATCGGCTGCTCTTCAAGAACTACTTGAGGTGCAATATCGACATTATCAAAATCAGCTGCAAATACAAGAGAGAAAAAATAATGACCATTTAACCTTTATGAATCAGTGGATCCATCAAATGAAAACACCTTTATCTGTAATAGAATTAATTACACAGGATGAAGTAGATTCACGTTTTGAAAGTATAAATGAGGAAACAGACCGATTAAAAAAGGGATTGGAAATGGCTCTATATGTCGCACGATTAGAAGCGTTCACACAAGATTTTTATGTAGAAAGGGTACAACTACATAAAATAGTGAATGATTCGGTACATGAACATAAACGTTTCTTTATACGGAATTTTGTATATCCAGAGCTTGAAATTGATAAGGACATTACTGTAGAAAGTGATGTGAAATGGTTAAAGTTTTTAATCGGACAAATACTATCGAATGCGATTAAGTATTCATCAGGTAGTAGAGAAAAGATTAAAATGAAAGCTTGTAAGGAAGGTAATACCGTTATACTTGAAATTGCTGATAATGGCGTAGGTATACCGAAGCAAGATTTACCAAGAGTATTCAAACCTTTCTTTACAGGAGAAAACGGTAGAGATTTTAAAGAATCAACAGGAATGGGGCTATATCTTGTATATGAAATTACAAAACAATTAGGACATAGTGTGGAAATCCATTCAGAAGTTGGTAAAGGTACGGTAGTGCGAGTAATATTTTTTAATGTGTAAAAAGTAAACAAGGCTAAAGAACTTTGGAGATAAGTTTTTTAGCCTTGTTTTGTACCCTTGATAACATTGGAGAATGAAATATTCTATAGATAAGAGAGGCAAAATGAACCCAATAAGAATAAATGTAAGACTACATACATGAACCATTTTTTATAATAAAAATAGAATCTTATAGAAGTTGCGAATGATAGGAGGCTTGAAATGGATATTCGTAAAATGAAATATTTCATAACGGTGGCAGAAGAATTAAACTTTAGTCGTGCAGCAGAGCGTCTTATGATGGCACAACCGCCTTTAAGTCAAGAAATTCGAAAATTGGAAGAAGAATTAGGAGTTCAACTTTTTCACCGGACAAAAAGGATGGTTGAGCTTACCGAGGCGGGGAAAGTCTTTTTAGAAGGTGCTAGGCAAACATTACTTCAAGTAGATAGAACGATTAAAGAAACACAGCTTGCAGATGAAGGGAAAATCGGGCATTTAATCATCGGTTTTGTCGATTCTACAGAAACAGTTATAGGCATATTAAAAACATTTCGAGAACGTTTTCCAAAAATTCAGCTCATATTACGTGAGATGACAACAGACCAACAAATAAAAGCGCTTTACGAAAAACAAATTCATATTGGATTTATTCGTTCGGAGCAAAATAATGAAATATTATCTTCTGAAGTTTGTTCTGAAGAGTGTTTAAAGTTGGTTTTGCATGAAAATCACCCTTTCGTTTCGTTACCTAATATTTCAATCAAATCATTAGTGGAGGAACCATTCATTTTATTTCCTCGTCATTTCGGTACAAATTTTTATGATTTAATTATTAGTTACTTTTGGAAATATGGGGTAAGTTTAAATATTGTTCAAGAAGCAGTTCAAATGCAAACGATTGTAAACTTAGTTGCAGCTGGAATGGGGATTTCTGTCGTTCCATCCTCGGTGGAAAGCTATAAAAAATCAGGAGTGATGTATAAAGATATTCTAGAAAATACACCGGAAATAAATTTATATGCTGGATGGAGGAAGGATGAAAAGTCTGTCGTGTTAAAGAACTTTTTAACAGTTGTTAGAGAGGTTTATATGACTTCCCACAGCCCATCTTTATAGGATGGGCTGTGGGAAGTTGGCAAGGGGTGTTTATTTATAGATAAAACTTACTCATGATTCAACCTGTTTTACTAGTATCATACTCAGCGAAACCTTTTAATACACTGTCAATCTGATCCATAATTTCAGGTTGCAATTTAACACTAGAAGCAATTACATTTTCTCTTATTTGTTCCGGATTTGAAGCACCAATAATTGCAGAAGAAACAGCTGGATTTTGTAATACCCAAGCAACTGCGAGTTGAGATAAGGTAAGGTTAATTTCTTGTGCGATAGGTTTAATTTCCTGGATAGCGGTAAGCACATCATCACTCATCCAACGTTGCACGAGTTTGTCAAAAAACGGTTTTCCAGCATCGGAGTTAGCACGCGATTGATTTGGTAATGGTTTACCAGGTTGATATTTTCCTGTAAGAATACCTTGTGCAAGTGGCGACCATACGATTTGGCCAAGTCCCTCACGTTGACATGTTGGAATCACATCAGTTTCAATAACTCGCCATAACATCGAATATTGAGGTTGGCTAGCGATAAATGGAATGTTCAATTCGCGTGCAAGTGCTGCACCACGGGTAATTTGTTCTGATGTCCATTCGCTTACGCCTAAATAGAGAACCTTACCTTGTCTTACAAGATCTGAGAAAGCTAACATTGTTTCCTCAAGAGGAGTTGTTATATCAAATCTATGTGCATAATAAATATCGATATAGTCTGTCTGTAATCGTTTTAACGATGCATTACAATTTTCTATAATATGTTTTCTTGATAATCCACGATCATTTTTTCCAGGACCGGTCGGATGGCATACTTTTGTACATAGTTCTATACTTTCTCGGCGTATACCTTGCAAAGATCGGCCAAGTACTTCCTCAGCTATCGTGTCCGAATAAACATCAGCAGTATCGAACGTTGTAATTCCAACATCTAGTGCGGCTTTTACACAATCATTTGCAGTATCTTCGTTTACTTTTCCACCATGGTTTATCCAGTTCCCGTATGCGATTTTACTTACTGTTAATCCACTGTTTCCTAGTTTACTAAATTCCATTGTAGAACCACCCCTTAAAAATGATACCTTTATTATAAGAACTGAAATTTAGTATGTATAATATATGATTTATGATGAATTTATATAAAATTTATATAAGAGGGAATGCTTACAATTTTATTGCTAGGGAAAGCTAAAGCAAGTAGTACAACAAATGTGGCTGATACTTGTTCGATATGAAGTGAAGAAATAATGAATAGACCTTAAAAGAAAGCAATCTTTTTTAGCAGCACAAATAATTGCATTTACTCATACAGTACTATTATGGTACAATATGGTTACTAATGAGGGAAAGGAATGATGGGTGGACGATGATTAACTAATCTTATTTTTAAATGTTGAAATTCAATAAATTTCAATTTCTAAAAAATAGGATTAGTCTGCCCGATTTCCATACAACGGTATTGCTATTTATGTTGCGTAATAGCTTATTTGGGTGTAAATATTTTAACGACTAATCCTGCCAAATTTATTTGGGAGGATTTTTTTATTCTCCCTTAATGAAAGGGATCGGTATTATGAAAGAACTATTAAAATTAAATGATGTTTATGTTGAAATAAAAGAAAATATGTTGTTAGAGAAAATGAATGTGACAGTAAAACAAGGGGATGTTATCGGATTAATTGGTAAAAACGGTGCTGGTAAATCAACGTTACTTCGATTAATAAATGGAAAGATTGAGCCTTCAAAAGGGATTGTTGAATGGCAGCAAATGAATATGACAACCGCATATGTTGAGCAAGAAATAGAATCTTTTATTAGTAACGATGTAATTGCAAAAGAAGCAGAACTGCTTGCGAAATGGGGCGTGCCAACGAACGATTTTCATACTTTAAGTGGTGGTGAAAAGTTAAAAATTCGATTAGCAAAAGGATTTGCTAAAAATCCTAATGTCTTAATATTAGACGAACCGACAAATCATTTAGATGAAATGAGTACGGAATTTCTCATTAAACAAATAAAAAATATGAAAGGTACAGTTATCATTGTATCGCATGATCGATATTTTTTAGATGTTGTCGCAACAAAAATATGGTCAATTGAGGACAAAAAATTAATTGACCATAGTGGTAATTATACAAGCTACATGAAAGCACGTGAGCAAAGAAGGAAGTCGCAGCAGCGAGAATATGAAAAGCAGCAAAAAAAGATAGAACAAGTAGAAACACATATAAAAGAATTAAGTTCATGGTCACAAAAGGCACACGCGCAGTCTACAAAACAAGAAAGTTTTAAAGAGTTTTATCGTGTAAAAGCGAAACGAATGGATGCGCAAGTGAAGTCAAAAAGAAAACGTCTCGAAAAAGAGCTGGAGAAAACGAAAGTAGAACGTGTGAAAGAAGAGTATTCAATTGAGTTCTCTATTCAAGCGAGTAAAAAAGTAGGAAAACGCTTTTTAGAAGTAAAGCAATTAAAAAAAGAATTTAATGGAAAAGCATTATTTGAAAACGTTAATTTTACAATTCAGCACGGTGAGAAAGTTGCAATTGTTGGACCAAACGGTAGCGGGAAAACAACATTACTGAAGATGATTATGGGAGCGGAAACTGCTGAAGGAGAAATATGGATTTCACCATCTGCAAACATCGGTTATTTAACACAAGAGGTTTTTGATTTGCCACTGGACAAAACGCCAGAAGATTTATTTTTTAAAGAGACATTTGAAGAAAGAGGAAAAGTCCAAAATTTAATGAAACATTTAGGGTTCCAAGCTTCTCAATGGAAAGAGCCGATTGAGCATATGAGTATGGGAGAAAGAGTAAAATGTAAGCTAATGGCTTATATTTTAGATGAAAAAGATGTACTCATTTTAGATGAACCGACGAATCACTTGGATCTACCTTCACGTGAACAACTTGAAAATACATTAGCTGAGTATAATGGAACATTAATAATTGTTTCTCACGATCGATATTTTCTAGAGAAAACAACTAACATAAAACTCGTGTTTTTAAACAATACGATACAAAAGCAGCTAGAAGAACCTACTAAAACAAGAGATAATATTGAAGAGCTACGTTTAACGTTAGAAACAGAGAGACAAGAAGTATTAGGGAAATTATGCTTTTTAACTTCTAACGACAAAGAATATAAAGAACTTGATGAACGATTTATAGAACTTACGAAGCAGATAAAGGCGTTATAACGTAAGTAAGGGGAATTAACATGGGAGAAGAGAGTTCAACTAAGTTATTTAGAATAGATTGTGGAGATATATACTTGCAAGGGTTTATGGTCAAAGATGCAGAAAGTATTTATAAAATAGCCAATCAACCGGAAATAGAAAAGTTTTTACCAGACTGGAAATCGACGAAAGAACAAAGGGTGGATTGGATTGCAAATTATGAAATACCAGCAAACAAAGCATTTCTTGAGGCAGTGAAAACTACGAATAACATAGATAATCATATGTTAAAGCTAGGAATATTTAAGGAAGCTACAAATGAATGCATTGGATGGTGCTGCACAGGCATGAAAGAAGAACTCCCTTCACCAAACAGAGAGATAATGTATGCTATCTCAAATAAACATCAAAATCATGGCTATGCTACAAAAGCGACCAAAGGCTTAATTGACTATTTGTTTAAAGAAACAAATTTAATTGTCCTTAACGCAATTACTTTAATTAACAATGTACCATCAAATAAAGTTATTAAAAAATGCGGGTTTACTTATTTGAGTGAACACAAGATAGCAAATCAACTATATAATCATTATGTATTGAGTAAATCTGAATGGATAAAAAATATTGTGCAGTAAAAGGAATTAATACGAAATCATAAAAAAGCTTAGAGCTAAAACTCTAAGCTTTTTTATATTCATTTTATCCGGCATAGGTACCTTAATCTTTATCATTCACGAATGTTTACACATTTTAGTAATAAGTAAAAAAGGGGATATTAGCTTAACATTTAGTAAAAGATTTTTTGGGCTAAATACAAATGCAGTCTTATCCAAAACGAGATTTTGGGTCTTTATGAGCTTGCCTATTATTGTATTATCAGTAGTACCTGCCATGATGTCGTTCTTTGTATCAGGAAATATTAAATCAATTTTATTATTTATATGTTGGATAAACACATTCATTTCCGCCTCAGATATTTACAATTCGTTTTTGATTGCAATGAAACCGAAGCACTCATTTTTTTTGCAGAGGTTATTATAAAGTGAAATAGTATTTAATGGGTAACTCAAATATGCTTTAACTACATACAACAGTTAAAATATAATATTTGAAAGTAAAAAGACCGATAAAAATCGGTCTTTTCATATTAATAAAATAAAGATTAGAAAATAGCATTGTAATTCAAACCAATATGCAAATATTATAAGATAGATATGCTTTGTTTATAGATTGAAAATAGGTTTGTTATCAGTTTTTTTAGAAATCTTACAAGCGTGTAAGATAAATGAAAGATGAATCAATATGAGCTGTAAGACAATTCATTTACACTCTATAGTGAGCGGTGGAAATGAAGGGAGAATATAAATGGAAATTTTGCAGGCAAATAGTATTAGTAAAGTATATAGAGGGAAAGTACCTTTTAAAGCATTAGTAGATATTGATTTATCAATTCAAGAAGGTGAATTTGTAGGAATTATGGGCCCGTCAGGTAGTGGGAAAACAACGTTATTAAATATGGTATCTACTATTGATTCTCCATCATCGGGAGAAATATTTATTAATGGTACAAATCCTTTCCAATTATCATCAGAAGAATTAGCGTTATTTCGCAGAAAACAATTAGGATTTGTTTTCCAATCATTTAATCTTCTTAGCACACTTACTGTAAAAGAAAACATCGTATTGCCGATGACTTTAGATGGTGTTTCTGTGCAAGATATGAACAAACGAGTGGAAGAGATTGCACAGAAATTAAACATTATAGATATATTGAGTAAAAGAACGTTTGAAATATCAGGGGGACAAGCTCAAAGAACAGCAATTGCTCGTGCGATCGTTCATAAGCCGCAATTGTTACTTGCAGATGAACCAACAGGGAATTTAGACTCTAAATCTTCAAATGATGTAATGGAGATGCTTGATACTCTAAATAAAGAAGAAAAAGCAACGATGATGTTAGTTACACATGATCCGTATGCAGCGAGCTTTTGCAGCCGAGTAATCTTTATTAAAGATGGTCAACTATATAACGAAATTTATTGTGGTGAAAGTAGGCAAACTTTTTATCAAAAGATTATGGATGTCCTTTCTTTGTTAGGAGGGAAAAGGCATGACTTTTCGTCAGTTCGCATTTAATAATATTTTTCGCAATAAGCGTACATATGCTGCCCATTTTTTAAGTAGTGCATTTTCTATTATGATTTTCTTTACGTATGCTCTTTTATTATTTCATCCTGATTTACAAGGTGAGTTGAAATCGACAAGTGCAACAATAAGTGCATTTGGTACATTGGGATTTTCAGTTTCGCAAGGATTGATTTTTGTATTTTCATTTTTCTTCATTCTATATTCAGTTAGTTCGTTTTTAAAAACGCGTAAGAAAGAATTTGGTATTTTAATGATGCAAGGTATGTCAATGAGACAGCTTAAGAAATTATTATTAATTGAAAATATGTTGATTGGACTTGGTTCAATTTGTATAGGGATTTTCATTGGACTTATATTTTCTAAACTAGTCTTATTGATAAGTGCAAGTGTATTAATGATTAATAATGGTTTACCTTTTTATATACCAGTGCAGGCTGTATTATTAACAGTTATTACATTTCTTTTCTTGTTTTTAATTGTTTCATTATTTACATTTAAAATGATAAAAGTAACGGAACTTGTGGAACTTATTCGAGCAGAGGAAAAGCCAAAACCTGAACCGAAATCTTCAGTTTTATTATCGATACTTTCTTTAATTAGTATAGGGTATGGATATTTTTCAGTATTTCGCTTCATACCAAGTACCAATTTTATTACGCTTGGAATAGGTGTGCTTCTAGTAATTATAGGAACGTACTTTTTATATACACAGTGTAGCGTGTATATACTGCACCTTGCTAAAAGGAGAGAATCTTTCTTTTTAAAGAGAACAAATATATTAACATTTTCTGAATTAATTTACCGTATGAAAGATAATGCAACGATGTTTTTTATAGTATCTATTGTTTCAGCAGTTGCATTTACAGCAATTGGTACAACAGCCGCAATTGGAAATAGGGATTTGGTAAGGATGACAAATCCGTATACATTTTTGTATGGAAGTTTTGAAAATGACAAAGTATTGAATAAAAATCTTTCTATTATAAAAAAACACCTTTCTGATGCTAATATTCCGTATCGAATGGCTTCATCTTCATATATATACACAGAAAATGGCGTAAATGTAATGAAGTTAAGTGAATACAACGATCTTGCTAAAGCACTAGGCTATCAACAAGAAACAATTGAAAAAGAAGATGAAATTTTATTAATTCCTGGAGTCGTATCACAAAAACAAGAATTTAAAAATGGCGAGTATAAAAAGAATATAGAAGTCATTCAAGGTGACTGGACAAAGACATTTCATGTGAAAAAAGCTGTAGAAAATTTAGTTTTACCACATGATTCTAGAACTATTTATATCGCTGTTCAAGATCAGGTATATGATGGAATACCTCTTACTAGTGACCCAGTTAATAAAGAAATTCCATATCGTACTTACGGATTTGTTGTAGATGATTGGATAAAAACGAAAGAGATTTCAAATCAATTAAAGAGTATATTCGATAAAAATCTTAGGGACAGAGATTTCTACTTTGAAGCTTTAACATTAAACTTGTTGGAAGCAAAGCAAAAGAATGGTTTATTACTTATGGTAAGTATTTTAGTTGGAATCGTCTTCTTTACATTCGCCGCTAGTTTTATTTATTTCCGATTATATACAGATTTGGATCGCGACCAACAGCAATATAAAATGATTTCGAAAATGGGATTAAGTAAAGGTGAGTTGAAAAAAGTTGTAACGAGGCAGTTATTATTAATGTTCTTTTTACCAATTTTCGTTGCAGTGATTCATACTGTAGTTGCTTATATAGCATTACAGCAATTAGTCGATTTTTCTATCATAAATAGCTCTATCGTTATTTTAATTTCATTTATATGTATACAAGTTTTATATTTCTTTATAACCCGTTGGCGTTACCTGCAAAAGCTTTATAAGGTTATGGAGCAATAGAATTTATTAGCTTGTAAGACTACACTAAAGTATGTGGAAAAATGAACTGTATGATGAAAGGAATCGTGATGAAAAGAATATTAACTATTTTTATGTTAACTATAATACTTTTAATAAGCTTTAGTGCATGTTCTAAAAAGGACAACTCATTTCCTGCAAACGGTGTATTAATTATTGGAGATGAAAATAATATTTCACCAATTATTAATCGTTATCAGGAAATTACGGAAGAAAATGAAGTGTTTTCTGTGAAAAAAGGGGAAGTTGGAAATGGAAATGTCTTAATTTTAAATGAATCTACAGCACAAGCATTGATTAAAGAAAAACTTTTTCGAAAACAAGATAATGGCTCCAATTATATTATAGATACGTTACCGAAATTCCCAAAAGAAGGGTCACTATTATTTACAAGTGAAGACGATAAGACTATGAAAAGTATTAAAATAGGAGGGGAAGAGATTCCTGTTACATACGATAGTGATGCCTGGATAGGTAACAATCGTAAATATTCAACGGAATGGTATATGATTGTAGCAAAAAATAGTGTGTATAAAGAAATAAAGGCAAATGAAATGAAAATGCATCTTCTTCATTTGAAAAAATCTCTAGGTGACGAAAAACCTAAAATGTCGACAGATAATACATTGGTTAATGAAAATGTTAAAGTAAATAAACTAATTAAAGGTTTGGAAGGAAAAGTATCTTTCCAGTTTGTAACGATTGGAGAAAAATCATAAAAAAAGAGTTCGAGGTTGATAGAAACTTTATCACCCCCGAACTCTTTTTAGTTTGTAGACCAATCAAATATTATGCTTTACATTACTTCATTTAATCGAGTCTCGTTTGTTTCCTCAATCGCATTTGAATTTTGAACTGAATTATTTTGGGCTTCTTTTTCTTTACGAGCCTTTTGTAGCATTTCAAGGATGATCCATAAAGGAACACCTTTATCCTTTAACATCTTCCATAAATCTAATTCATTAAATTTATGCTCAGGCTGTTTCATTTCTTTTTCAGATGAACGAATATCAAACTTGATAGGATCATTTACTTTCTTACTTTCCAGTTTAGTAGAAGAGATAGTATTATGCTCAAGAGTAGATGGAGTTATTTTAGTAGGTTGAGATAATGTATGAATATTTGATCCGATTTGCATGCTTTTTCCTCCTTTTCAAGCAATGAGATTAGTTTTCTTATGGTTTTTAAATTTTTTTAACATGAGGAAACTATATCTAATTATAAATTCAAATAAACAGATTTACAAGTTGTATTGTAAAAAGTAAATGTTCACTTGAATTAATATTTATCAACAATTGTATATGTTTTCTATATATACAACGTATATAAAATACTTTACATTATGTTTAAGTTGTTAAAACATTGTGTTAATTTTTAGAAGAAAAATGTAAACGTTTTATTAGGGGGAGAAAGTATGGGGAAGTTATTTTTAAAAATATGTTTTTTCGCATTAGTGACCTTATGTTCATTCGTAGCGAAAATATCATATGCTGAAGAGAGGCAACCAAATAATTATCCTATCATATTGGTGAATGGATTTGCTGGATGGGGTAGAGAAGAAATGCTTGGCGTAAAGTATTGGGGTGGTGTTCATGATATACAGGAAGATTTGAAACGAAATGGTTATACGGTACATACCGCAGCTGTTGGACCTGTTTCTAGTAACTGGGATCGTGCATGTGAATTGTATGCGCAAATTAGCGGTGGCACAGTAGACTATGGTGCCTCGCATGCTGAGAAACATGGACATAATCGTTTTGGCAGAACTTATAGTGGTTTTACGCCGAATTGGAGTGAAACAAATAAAGTTCATTTAGTTGGGCATAGCATGGGTGGACAAACGATTAGAACATTAGTACAGCTATTAAAAGAAGGTAGTTTTGAAGAAAAGAATTATGCGAAAAATCACCCAGACACCAAAATATCACCACTATTTGAAGGCGGAAAATCATATGTTCATAGTGTTACAACATTAGCAACCCCTCACAACGGTACAACACTTGCGGATGGTAGTCTTCTGCTGCCGTTCGTTAAAGATTTACTCATTACAGCTGCGAGCTTTGGAGGAAACAATAATTTATCTTTATATGATTTTAAATTGGATCAATGGGGTATAAAGAAGATTGCTGGAGAGTCCTTTTTCCAATATAGTAATCGTATTCTAAATAGTTCACTTTGGAAAAATACAAAAGATATAAGTCAATGGGATTTAAGTACAGATGGTGCAAAGGAGTTAAATAATTGGGTAAAGACGCAACCGGATGTTTATTACTTATCTTATAGTGGACATGCATCACAAGCAGCACCTATTACAGGTTTACATTTGCCTCATATAACGATGAATAAAGTGTTGATGGGGAATGCATTTTTCTTAGGTTCTTATGCGAGATATGAAGAAAACCGTCCGTTAGTTGATACTTCTTGGTGGCAAAATGATGGTGTAGTAAATACCAATTCTATGATTGCACCAATTTCTAATGTTGCTGTAAATAATCATGAGTCATTACAGGTTGGAAAATGGAATCATATCGAAACGAAAGCGAATTGGGATCATCTCGACATGGTAGGATTAAGTGTTTCAGACTCGTTAGGTTTTTCTAGCATTCAAGAGTTTTATAGAACAATTGCTGAAAAGCTATCACGTTTACCGAAATAAGTAATAATAAAGCGCTCTCGATGGAATTCGAGAGCGCTTTATATTATATTGAAAGAGGGGTTTGGTAGAAAAATATGGGGGGATATTATGAAGATTCAAGTTGTATTATCAGGATACGGAACAGTAGGCAGAGAGTTTATAAAATTATTAAATGAAAAGTATTCATATATATATGAAACATATGGGATTCAATTAGTTGTAAGTGGCGTATTAGGAAGAAATATTGCAATACATAATGAAGACGGCTTATCTCTTCATCATTTATTGATGTATGGTGGCGGTACCGCTGCAATTGAAAAATATTTAGAGTATCATCCGAAGGAACGTGCAACAACTAGCATAAGTGGTACTGTATTGGTAGAATCAACAGTTACAAATCTTAAAGATGGAAATCCAGGGAAACAATATATGAAACAAGCGATTGAGAAACAGATGGATATAGTAGCAATTTCAAAAGGTGCACTCGTTACAAACTGGAGAGAAATAAATGAAGCAGCAAGAGGCGTAAATGTACGAATTCGATATAGCGGTGCAACAGCCGCTGCACTACCGACGCTAGATATCGGACAATTTAGTTTAGCCGGTTGCAGTATTGAAAAAATAGAAGGAATATTAAATGGAACAACTAATTATATTCTTACGAAAATGTATGAGGAAGATATGACATTTGAAGAAGCACTGAAAGAAGCGCAAAATAAAGGAATTGCTGAGACAAACCCTATATTAGATATAAGTGGTTCAGATAGTGCGTGTAAATTGTTACTTTTGACAAACAGCTTAATGGAAACAGAGAAAACACTTACTGATATACATATAAAAGGAATCGAGCACGTTACAAAACAACAAATACAAAATGCTAAGGAACAACATAAAATTATTAAATTAATAGCATCAATATATAAGGATGAGGGTGGCAATGTGAATTTAAATGTTGAACCGTGCGAAATAGAAAAAGATCATCCGTTAGCAAAAGTAAATGGGACCGAAAAAGGAATTACGTTCTTTACAGATACGATGGGACAAGTTACTACAATTGGTGGGGCTTCTAATCCACGAGGCGCTGCAGCTGCAGCTTTAAAAGATGTAATTAACTTATATCGAAAAGACTTGTAAGACCGTACCGCCCTTTATAAAAAATACATATGTCGTGGACCTTTTGTGAATGAAATAAATATGCAAAAATGATTGCAGGGGGTAAGGAATTGTTTAAGGATTTTAAAGTTGTTAAAGATCGTCCCGTTTATATTCAATTGAAAGATTATTTGAAGAAGATGATTATGAAAGGGCACTTGCTCGGGAATCAAAAAATCCCATCAACAAGGGAACTAAGTGAATTACTAAGTGTGAGTAGAAACACTGTACTTGCTGCTTATGCAGATTTAGAGCAAGAAGGACTCATTTATGCAGTTAAAGGAAAAGGGAACTTTGTTGCGAAGGTAGATATATCTAACACTTCGTCTGTTGAAATAGATTGGAAAAATAAACTTAATACAGTGACCGCATTAGCGGATGAATTAGATTTAATGAAACATGGTGTTCGTTGGGAAAAGGGAATGATTGTTTTTAATAGTATAGCCCCGGATGAGAAGCTATTTGATGTTGAAAACTTCAAAAGAGCTTTTCTTACTCGTATGTCCATTGAAGGGGACATCGTATTGAACTACGGATATGCAAAGGGATATAAACCGTTAATGAATTATTTACTTCATTACATGGAAATGAAAGGTGTAGACATTTCGAATAAAGATATTCTAATTACAAATGGATTTACAGAAGGATTGGATATTGTACTTTCTTCTTTATCAAAAAAATCCGGTCGTGTCATTTGTGAGAATCCAACTCACCACGCTGCACTAAAGCTGTTCCGTTTACATGGACTTGAAGTTCATGGGATTGATATGAATGAGGATGGTATTGATACGAATGAAGTTGAAAAAAGCTTACGTGAAAAAGATTTTGATTTTGCTTATTTAATTCCTTCTTATCATAATCCAACCGGTATTGTTACGAGTTCAGAGAAAAGAACGGAATTGATGAGGTTATTCTCGAAATATAAGGTTCCTATTATAGAGGACGGATTTAATGAAGAATTACGTTATTCAGGTTCACATTTAGCTCCCTTATTAACTTTTGCTGGAGCTGGCAATAATGTGATTTATATTAGTAGCTTTTCAAAGGTACTTTTCCCTGGTTTACGTGTAGGTTGGATTATTGCAGATAAAGAGCTGATTCATTATTTAGAAAGCGTAAAAAGAGCAAGAACAATCCACACATCTACGTTAGATCAAGCGGTTCTATTTCAATATTTACATGAGGGATATTTTGAGAAATATTTAAAAAAGGCAAGATCGGTTTATAAGAAAAAATATGAGTTAGCTGTCGGCGCGTGTAATCAGTTCATTCCTTTCAAAAGAATGACTGGAGATGGTGGACTTCATTTATTTATAGAGCTAGAAGAGCATATGAATGCCCGCACACTTTTACAAAAGTGTTATGAGAAAGGCGTTACGTTTTCACCTGGAGATGTTTTTTACTCTGATGGAGAAGGGGCGAACACTTTCCGATTAGGGTTTTCGCGCTTGAAAGAAGAAGAAATAGTTCGGGGAATTAAAATAATTGGTGATACATTAAAAAATGAAATTTGGAGTTGAGAAAATGAAAATCGGTGTTATTATGGGCGGGGTATCGTCTGAAAAACAAGTTTCAATTATGACAGGGAATGAAATGATTGCTCATTTAGATAAAAATAAGTATGAAATACTCCCAATTACATTAAATGAAAAAATGGATTTAATTGAAAAAGCGAAAGACATTGACTTTGCGTTGCTCGCATTACACGGGAAATATGGAGAAGATGGGACAGTTCAAGGAACACTGGAGAGTTTAGGGATTCCTTATAGCGGAAGTAATATGTTATCTAGTAGTATATGTATGGATAAGAATATTTCGAAAAAGATTTTACGTTATGAAGGTGTAGAAACACCAGATTGGATTGAACTTACAAAAATGGAGGATCTAAAGCTTGATGAGTTAGATAAGTTAGGATTTCCATTAGTGGTAAAACCAAACTCTGGCGGATCGAGTGTCGGGGTGAAAATCGTTTACAATAAAAATGAATTGATCTCAATGCTAGAAACTGTATTTGAATGGGATTCTGAAGTAGTAATTGAGAAGTATATAAAAGGTGATGAAATTACATGTTCCATTCTGGATGGAAAACAGTTACCTATAGTTTCAATTCGACATGCAGCCGAGTTCTTTGACTACAATGCAAAATATGATGATACTAGTACAGTTGAGGAAGTTATCGAACTTCCAGCGGAAATTAATGAACGTGTAAATAAAGCGTCACTGGCTTGTTATAAAGCATTAAAATGTAGTGTTTATGCAAGAGTTGATATGATGGTGAAGGATGGAATTCCATATGTAATGGAAATTAATACATTACCAGGGATGACACAATCAAGTTTATTGCCAAAAAGTGCAGAAGCAGCGGGAATTAGTTATAGCAAACTATTAGATATGATTATTGAAACATCATTAAAAGTTAGAAAAGAAGAAGGGTTTTAAGGGGATTATATAACTAATTCTTTTGACAGTTTCACGAAGTATGCTATGATGAATACATTATAAAAACAAAATATTTATCCACTAGGGGGGCCTTTTATAGGCTGAGATTAAATGTGATTTTGAGACTCTTAGTACCTGATCTGGTTAATGCCAGCGTAGGGAAGTGGGAAAGACGTTGCTATTTAATGAGTAAATAAATACTG
Source organism: Bacillus sp. FSL K6-0268 (assembly GCF_038005425.1). Lineage (NCBI taxonomy): Bacteria > Bacillati > Bacillota > Bacilli > Caryophanales > Bacillaceae > Bacillus > Bacillus sp. FSL K6-0268. Next base: position 741,885 of record NZ_JBBOTF010000001.1, on the reverse strand, counting down.
TCAATTTCACTTTCTTTACGCCTGTAAAGAAAGTTTTTTTATTTTACAGCTTTAATAATTGTGGATAAATACTTATATTTTATACATTATTGGAGGGATTTAAATGACTTTTTCACAATCATTACGTAAAGAAGTAGATTCAATTTGGGAAGCGAGTTTTAACCATCCTTTTGTAAAAAAACTTGGTGAAGGAACGTTAGATTTAGCTAGTTTTCGCTATTATGTGCTTCAAGATTCATATTATTTGAGTCATTTTGCTAGAGTACAAACTTTAGGAGCTGCAAAAGCTCTTGAATTAGAGACGACAGCTCGTATGGCACATCATGCTCAAAATACATATGAGGCCGAGTTATCTTTACATGAGAATTTTGCTAAAAAGCTAGGGATAACAAAAGAAGAAAAAGATAATTTTATTCCTGCGCCAACTGCATATGCGTATACTTCACATATGTATCGTGCTGCGTATGAAGGGCATTTAGGAGATATCATTGCAGCAATTTTACCTTGCTATTGGTTGTATTACGAAATTGGGGAACGTTTAAAAGAATGTCAGCCGGAAGAGCCAATTTATAACGAATGGATTTCTGCTTATGGATCTGATTGGTTCCGTACGCTAGTTGAAGAACAAATTACACGGTTAGATACTATTGCTGAAAAAGTAACAGAGGCAGACCGCAAGCGTATGAAACAGCATTTTATTATTAGCAGTCAATATGAATATTCATTTTGGGAAATGGCTTATACATTAGAAAAGTGGCCAGTGGATACAGACGTAAAAGACGTAATTGGATAAAGAATAGAAGTAATGTTAGAGATAGGTATGGATCATACCTATCTCTATATTTTTTCTTGTCAAATTTGCGTAAAGTCATTAGTGCTACGAATATGGTGAAATAGAATATCGATAATTTAGCTCATTTAATTGTCTACGCATTAACTGGATAAACTTCTGTCACATTTATTTTACAATTAAAGAACGTAAATGTTGGTGGTATGAAGTTAAATAAGAAAAGAAACCCGAGCTGTTAGCTGTAACGGAGTTGTTTTTTCTTTGCAGGAATTTCTAAGTTAACATGAAGTGCTGTTCATACAATATGCAAATTTGCATATTGTATTTTTTTGAGTTCTTTGTGTGTTAAAATCAAATATAGAGATATGGAAATATAAAGAAGCAAAAGCAGGAATATCCAATGAATTTTGAGAGGTGTTATATGTTTACAAATAAGAAATTAATTCGATTTGGTTTATCGTTGTTTGTATTTTTAGGGATAATTAATTTTACAATCAGCTATTTCCAAACATATCTTGAAACAGCAACAGATATTAAATGGGTAATTCCAGAAATTTGGAAAACTATTTTACTAGATGTTCCTCAAGGTATACTTGTTCTTTTAGGCGCAATTGCATTATATGATTTCACAAAAGAGGCATCACAAAAAGACGCATCAATCTAAGTGTGTCTTTTTTCCATTAGAAATTTCATAGAGAGCTTTGCTGGAGAAATAGAATAAAAAGCCCTAATTAGGGCTTTTTTCTTTATAGGAATTTCTTAACCGTCATAGAAACCGGTTACTTAGAGGTGTTATAGCAAAGGCATTTACAGTACAAGAAAATCTAAGTGATATATGGAAATATATAGGATTTGTCCGCGTGATTATTGAGAAATTAATTGAGCTTAGTAAGTATGAAGATATGACGCTAGAATTTATATTTTATAATTTCTATTTATAAAAATGAGCCCATAGTAAAAATAGGTATATGAACAAGGTGCATCATCTAGTGATAAGTCATACTTTGTTGGTGTACGTATTGAACTTAGTTTATAGCGCTATTTCTACTTAGATGTAACGAACAGAAATATAGGGAAGCATCAATGAGGTTGTATTTTATAAACGGAGGTTATGAAAATGAATCAGTTTCAACAAGAAATACAAGCGTTAAGCCTTAATGATTACCGATCTGGAAATATTGTCTATTGGGACCAGCAAAATCAATATCCATATTACTATATTGAAGATGCTGCTCGTCGCTGTGGGGGTTGTGGTCGTTGTGGGGGTTGTGGCGGAGGTCGTTGTGGCGGATTCCGTTGTATTGGTTGCTTCGGTTGTTTTGGTTGCGGAGGTTGTGGCGGTTGCTCTAATTGTTTTGATGGTTTTAGTGGTACTACTGATACTACTGGTACTATTATAACGTATGAATATTGATTGTATTTATCCTGCTATTTGCCGGGCAGTAAGACCCTAAAAAAATTCAGCGAGAGCAAAGAGAAGTTAGGTGGCCGGCTGCCCATAAAAGCCCGATGGATGAGGGCTAATTAAAGTTTCACCTTATCAATTAAAAAACATTAGTTTTATATATGTACGTGCCGACAAAGAATATAGTCATTATTAATGGATATATTCAATCATTCAAGTGAAAGAGTAACAATAAGATATATAGGTGTAATCAAGATGTGATGGATAAAGCAATGACTAGATTTAAAATCTAATCATTGTTTTTTTCTTATGGTTTTATCATTAAATATCTGTCTAGTTTGGGCATTGCTTCCTTCTAGCTAATGATTTTATTACAACCGTGTAAGGTTAATGTAATGTTAATCGATAGTAAAATAAGTTGCTTGAGTGTATTTTAAATAAGATTAAAAAGTACTGTTTATCTATAAAATAATTGGGTAAATAATATGTAATTAGGAAGTGTATGAATATGGTTGAACTAAAATCTATTTTCCATTCTTATAAAGTAAAGAGAAAAATAGCTAAAGATTTATACGGAAAAAGAGATGAATTGACACTGTTATTAAATGAATTTAATAATATGAAATGTACAGTAACATCTGAAAAGAAGAAAAATAATATATTATCTCGTTTGCAACTAATTTATCAAAATATAAAATTAGATAAGCAGTATCCTCTATCAGTTTCTTTTGATAGTAAATTATTGGAGCGATTAGAAAAAGAATCTCTACATACTATTGAGGATGGTGTAACATGTCTACATTTAATGTTAGATATGAATTATGAAAAAATAAAACAATATGGGTCGAGTACAAGTAGGTCATTCGTTCCATTATCGCAGTCTTCTATTTGTCTTGCTGATTGTATTTGTTTAACAGGATTTATAGTAGGTTTACTAGGAGTAATTTCATTTGGAGGGTTCATGTTATCTATATGTTCAACTACATAACGCTTGATATTTGTAAAAAGAGCACCGATTTAAGGTGTTCTTTTTTGGTTTTTCTGTAAAGTTATTGTAAATGATAAGTACAATATATTATATATATTATATAATTTAGATGTATTAAATTACGAATACTAAGAGGTGTTGTAGATAATAATTACTTTTAATTTTTAAAAGAGTCGGTTTGATAATGTTTTATGTAGATAGTTTTTACTTTTCTTTTAAATACTTTGTTTAAATGGATTAGATTAAGTAACTTTTGTTCTAGCTTTTTGATAATCAAGACAACTGAAGAAAGGAAAGAATCATTTTATGAAAAAATTAAGGTTGTTAACATTTGAAAATATAGTAGAACCTCTTTTAAATGAAAAGGTATCATTTATATACTTTCCTATTGAATGGCTGGACATCGTAGAGATACATTATAAGACGTTTTTATTAACGAGTAAGTTGAAACGTTTGAATGAAAGACTGTATGATATGTTTTCTGATATATTGTTTATTCAGCATAATCCGTACGTATTAAATGAAAATACACCATGGATTGTATCAAAAGAACCTATTAAACAAGAGCAGCTCAATTATATTTTTCAAAGTTGGTATGAGATTATTCATGATTGGAAACCAAATAAATTAGTAGAGCCACCAAAATATGAATGGCAATCCGATTTGATTTCTAATTTGCCAGTACTACATGATAATGAAACGTATTCTAAGTGGGTGCCCGCTTTAATCTCACATATTTTTTGTGAGCGTCCTATATATTTAGAAAATACAAATGCAGAAGAAATCTATTTTTCTCCTCTTAGATCACAAAATATTTGTGAGGCGATGTCAGGGCCAATAAAAGATGAAAAAACACAAGATTTTTTCTCCTATGTATATCGATTCGAATGCATAACCCGTGGTGGTGAGAACGCTCCATTATTAAATATTTCAATAGGGATTCGGAGATTTTATCAAGAATATAATCATCCAGATATTCCTTTACTTTTCAGACGAAAACGAGGGATGATATTGATTTCTACCCCAGAGTTTGCATCAAATAATAAAAAAATACGGTTTGTAAAACTAAAAATGCAACAAGCTACAACCGGCATGAAATGGATTAAGATATTTAGAAATTTAAAAGATGATTTTCAAATAGGTGGAGATTTGGATTTAGACCATATTCTCCAATATCCGAAAGATTATATTGTCGGGGAAAATAAAAGGGTGTTATTTCCATACAATGAAAGAATATATAAAGTCCAAGGTACTAAAATAGAACCAGGTATAAAAGTAAAGGAAAGAGAGTATTTATTTAAAGAATTCCAGCGTAAATTCTCTTATTTCACAATACTTCCAGAATGTAAAAAGGTAGCAACAAATAACAAAAATGAATTATTTCCTTTATTTGCACCAAAAGGATTAGAGACATTAACATTAGAAGTTTGGTCTGAAAATATAGCGCTGGAAATAGAACAAGTATTACTTGATAGCGAAATTGTTTTGACTAAAATTGGTGAAAATTCTTTTGTATTGAATACAGATTTCCCAGTATTATTAAAGATTGTGAGATACAATATTGAAAAGGTGTTACAAAATCCATATAAAATGCAATATTGTCAAAAATATAAAACAAATCTTGTAGATGATGTTACGAAAGCTGTCTATGCTACCGCGGGTGAGCGCAGTGATGCGACATTAGCATTAATCGCAATGAAAAATTGTGATGGACGCGAAAAAATTGATCCAAAACAAATCATTAGAGAGGGATTTGCACGAACAAATCGTATTTCAACATTTATTAATTTATTTATAGGCCAAAGTGTATCTCGTAAAACAATTGTAAATAGTGTTTTTAGTCTATTAGAACAAAAAGGATTTTTGAAGCGTAGTTGGAATAAGATAAATTTACCTTGTACATATGTTAATTTATCAATTGAACGAATATCGAAATTTGATTTCTTACCTATTCTTTCAAAAATAAAAGGAAAAGAAATTTTATATAAATTATATGGGAATACAGAGTGGCAAAAGATTGATTACGTATTATTAAATATAAATAAACATAATGCATTTTTATCACAACCATCAAAGAGAAATGATATGGGGGCTCTTTTTAAACAATATGTTTTCGAAACATTAATGGAAATTGTACAATATGCAAAAGAACAAAATGAACAAGTTTACTTCATTGTAGATGCAAATTTGAGAAAATATTGGATAAAAGAGTTACAAAATAAAGAAATTAATACAGATATTTTACCTAATATTGTTCCAGAGGTATTAAAGGTTCCCAACTTAAATATTATTAGAATAAATACAGGTTTTGATGTACCAAGCTACGGTGTAATAGAATGTGATGATGCTCTAGATAGAATAGGCTTATATGCAGATCAAAAAGGGATGTATTATAGCGCTGGTGAATATTCACTTAATTGTAGTGAAGTTTTTCAGCGATATATAATTGAAATTCTACCATTAGGTGTAAAACCTGTAGAAAGGGATTATATCGCTAAAATGATACATTACATGTGCTGTAATTCTAGTATGCTTTCGAAAAAGAATGTACACATGACATATTCCGTACATATGGAGAAAGTAATAAAGAGTTATATTACTGACATAGATGCAAGAGAATTTAAAGAATTTGATGATGAATTGGATGTAGATGTAGTAAAAGTAGAAAAGAAAGATTCAATTATTCTACTTTAAATACTAGTAAACAAATCCTGCTCGTTATATCGATCAGGATTTGTCATTTTTTTATGCAAATAAGGATATCATTTGTCAAGTATCTTTTCGTTTACATATTTACTTTATGTGCAGACAGGATTAATATGTTTTTTAGAAATACAAAAACTATACCAAATGGAAAAGCGATTTTTATTAATTGAAAAAATTTGAAAGGAATGGGGAATGGTGAAGAAATTAGATGTGCTCTTAATGCTACTGAGCGTCCTCTTTCCAATTGCAGGACTTACAAAGCAAATCCCTCTAGAACAATCTGTATATATTGGAGGGCTTTTATTTTTTACTAGTTTCGGTAGTTATTTTGCTAAAAAGATGTATTCACGTATATGCAGCTGGATAGCGTATGCGCCATTTATAACATTACTGTTAGTTATTTGGCATCAGGATATTACAACAAGCTCAATCATAGCAAATGCGAAAATTGCTGCATGTGTCGCGTTAATTCCATGTTTATTTCGTTTTCGTACATATGGACTTACTTTGGGATTATTCTCATTATGGGCCGCTTTACTATGGGATATAAAAGAAGTACAGTCGTTAGTCATACTTGAACGCATGACGAGTTTAATGACAAGCCATTATGTATATATATTACTATTAATTGGAGGACTTGTATTAGGAGGATTACTTGCGATGTTCATTCACCGCAAAGAGAAAGATAATAATAAAGAAAATATAAATCTACTTGGACCAAAAAAGAAACGCAAAAAATTATCATTTAAGATTCGTCTTCCGAGATTACCGAAATTAAAGATGAAACTATTTAAGTTTGGTGGGAAAGAATCTAAAAGTAAAATTCCAGAAAAGATACATGAGCATAAGTACGAAGAACCAGTTGCAACATATAAAATGACAGAGAAAATAGATCCATACAAAGAAAATGAAGTTCAAGGTCAAACAAGGATGGAACGCCGAAGAAATAGGTTTAATGCATAATGAAGTTTAATAACCCCGTAATGACTTATCTTAATATTGATAAATCATTACGGTTTTTTTATGTAATTAAATAAAGGTTGCTAATGAGGGGGGATAGCATATTTTATAGGTGAGAAGTTAAATAAAATAAGGGGAGGATAAAATGCTTATCATTACATATATATCTGCTTGTATATTATTCTTAGTTAGCTTTTTACATGTATATTGGGGTTTCGGAGGTAATTGGGGGACAAATAGTGTTATACCAACTAAATCAGGGGAAAAGGCGTTTACACCTCGTGCCGGAATGACATTGTTCATTGCATTATTATTAAGTATGGCAGCGATAATTTTGTTGCAACAAGCAAATATTGTTCATTTTGCAGTTCCTAATGTTATTATTCAAGTCGGTTCCTGGATTTGTATGAGCGTCTTTTCTATTAGAGTAATTGGTGAGTTTAATTATTTTGGTATCTTTAAACGACAAAAAGATACGCACTTTGCTAGAATGGATACTGGTTTATATATTCCACTTTGTGCATTTTTATCTTTATCTTTCTTATTAGTAATAATTTTGTGAGTAAATAATAGTAGTTTCTTTTCTCAAAATATATGTAAACGTGAGAAATCCAAGAGTAAATAAAAAAGGGTGTAAGCGCCTTCTTGTCGAAATGTAAATTATTATGAAAGGCGGTGACACTATGAAGTATGTAAAAGTTAGTATGAATGGTGGAAGTGAACACAAATTTTCAATGACTTTAGATCGGTTTGAAGAACTTATTACTACAGAGAATGGGATATTAGAAAATAAATTAGTATGTATTGAAAATGTAATGATTAATCCTACTAATATATCTTCTGTAGTTGAGAAAATTGGTGTACCGGCTAAGTTTATGGAAGCTTAAAATCGTTAGATAAAAAACATCCCCAATGGATGTTTTTTAATTTATAAATATGAAATTGTATAGTGAATATTTGAGTAGATTTTTTTAGCAATGACTATGCATATATTAAGTACCTGAACATGGTGCATAATATATGCACGAAATAATAAGTACAAGCATATATTATGTAGTAGGACAAGATCTTCGTGTCCTACTTAATACTCAGAAAAAACCTCTAATCACATAAGAGCATCCAATTGCAGGGTGCTCTTATTTTTGTAAAAATTTACTGCAAGCCTTATTTTATAGTAGGATGCAAGAATAAAGGGCTATTTTTAAATAATGTTCTTTAGCCTTTAATGTTAAATTTATCTTTAACATTAGTAAATATTAAAAATAATATGATAGCAGAAATTAAGTTAGATAAGTAGAAATCTTGATGAAACAGTAGTTCGAAGATGACATAGAAAGTAACGAATAAGGCGATAACAGGTAGTATGCAAATAAATATAAATCTCCAATTTTTTAAGTAATGTCTATAATTAGTAAGTACTTTCTCCATAAATGTAGCTCCTATATTTTTGTTTTTATATAATTATACATTTAGATACAAGGATTTTCAAAGTAAAAATATTTAGCAATTCAAAAATATAAGGAAAGTATTTGTTGAAAATCCAGATTGCTCTAGCAATCTGGATTTGACTTTAAAGAACTATACTAAAATGATACACTATAATCTATGTTATTTTTGAAATGAATAGAGGGATTTGTGTGATAGATAAAATTAAAAATGCTGTAGAGGATATGTACGAGGATGAGGTTAAAGATTTACTTCAAAGTATTCTCATACAGTTAAACTTATTAGAAGAAAACTATAGTGAAGATACAATTAAAAATTTGATGGATATTCCGAAACAATTAACGAGTAATCCTACTTATAAAAGAAATGTAAAAGAAAGTACGCACGTACATATTGCTTTTGATGATTCAACGGCTGGTTGCTTAACATATATGTTAAGTCAAGAAGAATTATTTGAAGAGAGTGTTGTTGCTTTTTCTGAATTCTTTTCAATTGGACCGATATATAAGTTGCATACGAATGGGGGGCAACTAGCAAGACAGAAGTGGTTAATAAATAATTTAACTGCTTATGATAGTTATTTTGAAGAAGAATATTTATCAAGATTTATAGCAACTATAGAAGAACTACATACTATTCCTGTTGAAACGCCTATTACAATTTGGAAGGCTGATAATGCACATGAACATGTAGGCCTAAGTTTTGTAATGGCACAATTAAAGGATAAGAAAAAAATTCGAGTTATTAATACATCTGAAGCAAGTCGAGAAATATTAAAACAAGAGTATGATATTCGTGGAACTGGAGAATTACCACCTGAAAGTTTAGCTCTATTCCAAAAAAGTTTTGCAAAGTTACCGTATTTAACTGAAGAGAAGCGAATGAAGTTTGAACATGAATGGGATAGAATATCGGGAAGCGTAGAATGTTTAAGAGTGTGGAAAGAAAATGAAGTATATTCTGTACAAGAAGATTATTTTGATCAATTTATAATTGAATGCGCGAAAAGTGTGGGTGCTGATCGAGAATTCCTCAAAGCTCCTAGAGTAATTGGTGAAGCACTTGGTCTTGTTGAACAATTGGTTGGAGATACTTTCTTAGAATATCGCTTGAAACAATTAATTAAACAAGAAGTATTTGAATTTGAAGGTTCGTTAGATGAAATGCGTTTTTATAGTGTGAAGTTAAGGAAATAATAAACACCTTCTATTTTTGAAAGGCTCGTATTTTTAATAATACGAGCTTTTTAAGTTGAATTTGGGCTATAACATAAGCTTCCCAGAGAGGGCATATCACATATAAATGTTAAAGGTAATGAATGAAAAGTAGGTGATTTGTTAATATGTATAACCAACAAAATTATCCATATGATCAAGCGATGTATTATAATCCACAAAACTACGGGTATGAATCTGTAGATGAAGCGAGAGATATGGAACAAGAAGATTACAGACCAGATGATGCGGAAGATGCTCCAACGTCACCACCGCCGTCGCAAGCTCCGTCGTTACCGTCTACCTTTGCGTCTCCATCTCAAGCGGGCAATATGAAATCATGGATGTGTAATTGTCTAGGAAGATGGGGCTATTTACGTTTACATCGTCCTGGTCCTTTCGGAAGGGACTTATGGTTCTTTCCGACTGAAGTGAGAAGAAACGGAGTATCAGGTTACACTTGGCAAGGTGGTCGTCGTCGTAAAGTAAGTTATCGCTATCAACAAATTAGTAATTTTATGTGCTTCGCATAAAGAGTAGTGGGAGAGTGAAACGATTTTACTCTCTCACTTTTTTATTTTTCAATATACGAAGTAAGATTTTGGTTAAAAATTTACAATTTTCACGTTTTTATTAGAGTATAATGCATATGTTGGGTTGGTTTTCAAAAACAAATGAGAGTGAGGGAATACAATGTCAATGAAAAACAAGGTTGGACTAAAAATAGAGGAGGGCATTAATTTAGCTTCAGCTCAATTTAAAGAAGATGCGTATGAAATTTATAAAGAATCTAGAAAAATGCAACCTATCTTATTTGTGAATAAAACTGAACTAGGTGCGGAATGGCTTATCACAAGATATGAAGATGCTTTGCCACTTTTAAAAGATAGTCGCTTAAAAAAAGATCCAGCCAATGTATTTTCTCAAGATACATTGAATGTGTTTCTTACTGTTGACAATAGTGATTATTTAACTACTCATATGTTAAATTCAGATCCACCTAACCATAATCGTTTACGATCACTCGTACAAAAAGCTTTTACACCGAAGATGATCACGCAATTGGAAGGAAGAATACAGGATATTGCAGGTGATTTGTTAAATGAAGTCGAGCGAAAGGGTTCATTAAATCTTGTTGATGATTATTCGTTCCCTTTACCGATTATTGTAATAAGTGAAATGCTTGGCATTCCAAAAGAAGATCAAGCGAAATTTAGAATTTGGTCTCATGCTGTCATTGCTTACCCAGAAACACCAGAAGAAATAAAAGAAACTGAAAAGCAACTATCTGAGTTTATTACATATCTTCAATATTTAGTTGATATTAAACGAAAAGAGCCAAAAGAAGACTTGGTGAGTGCTTTAATACTTGCAGAGAGTGAAGGGCATAAACTTAGCGCTCGGGAACTATATTCAATGATAATGTTACTAATTGTGGCGGGACACGAGACAACGGTAAATTTAATAACAAATACGGTATTAGCGCTCCTCGAAAATCCAGATCAATTACAGTTATTAAAAGAAAATCCAAAATTAATTGATGCCGCTATTGAGGAAGGACTACGATATTATTCTCCAGTTGAGGTTACAACTTCAAGATGGGCAGATGAACCTTTTCAAATTCACGACCAAACAATCGAAAAAGGAGATATGGTTGTCATTGCCTTAGCTTCTGCAAACCGTGATGAAACTGTATTTGAAAACCCAGAAGTATTCGATATTACTCGGGAAAATAATCGTCATATTGCCTTTGGTCATGGGAGCCATTTCTGCTTAGGCGCTCCACTTGCTAGGTTGGAAGCAAAGATTGCTATTACTACTCTGTTTAATCGAATGCCTGAACTACAAATAAAAGGGAATCGTGAAGAAATTAAATGGCAAGGTAACTATTTAATGCGTTCTTTAGAGGAATTGCCTTTAACTTTCTAGAATAGTAAAAGGAGACATGCATACATCGAAAATGATTTACATAGAGTATGTATGTGTTATTTAAATTCGAAACGGAAGGGTGAAGACATCCCAATGATCAACTAATTCTATTTGTAAGAGATCTTCGTTAAAAAACGAAATATTCTTCTGAATAGGGTTAGTCTGTACATTTATAGAAAAGGGATGTATTTCGCTCTGCGAATATATAGTCTTTTTATATGATTTGTGCTGCCTCCTGTTCAGAACATGAAATAGGAGGCTTTTTTATGTCGACAAATGTAGTAACGAAACAAAACAATGGGGTATCACAAGTATTAAAAAATCGGTTTGTTCAAGGGATTTTAGCATCAGCATTATTTTTACAAATAGGAATATGGGTTCGAAACTTTGCGGTATTACTATATGTAATGGAAATGACAAAAGGTGATGCTTTTGCTATTTCGATGATTTCAGTTGCTGAATTCGCTCCAATTTTTATATTTTCATTTATTGGCGGTACTTTTGCTGATAGGTGGAAGCCAAAGAAGACAATGATATGGTGTGAGACGTTAAGTTCCATTTCAGTATTCGCTGTATTAATTACGCTTATGTTTGGAACGTGGAAAATTGTGTTTTTTGTGACACTCATCTCTGCAATCCTTTCACAGTTTTCACAACCATCTGGAATGAAGTTGTTTAAACAACATTTATCAACGGAACAAATTCAATTAGCAATGTCTATATATCAAACGATATTTGCAATATTTATGGTATTAGGACCAATCCTAGGGACATTTATCTTTCATAGTTTTGGAATTTATATTTCAATCATCATAACAGGCATCTCGTTTGTACTTGCGGCAGTTGTATTGTTATTTCTTCCGAAAGATCTTGAAAACGACGTAGAAAAGAAAGATATCACTCTGTTGCAGGAGATGAAGGACGGTATTAAGTATGTCAAAAAGAAAAAAGCATTAACTTTGCTGGGGCTTTGTTTTATGGCTGCAGGACTAGGTATAGGATTAATTCAGCCATTAGGTATATTTATTGTGACTGAGCAGTTAGGATTATCAAAAGAGAGTTTACAGTGGCTACTAACAGTAAATGGTGCGGGAATGATTGTTGGCGGGGCATTAGCGATGGTATTTGCGAAAAACGTTGCTCCGCAAAAGATGTTAATTATCGGTATGCTTGGTCAAGCAATTGGTATTAGCATTATAGGGTATTCTACAAATTTATGGGTTACACTTACAGCGCAGCTTTTTAGTGGTTTAGCTCTTCCTTGTATCCAAATTGGTATTAATACGCTTATTATTCAAAATAGCGATACCGATTTTATAGGTCGTGTAAATGGTATTTTAAGTCCGCTATTTACCGGTTCAATGGTAGTAACGATGAGTATAGCTGGCTCATTAAAAGAGATGTTTTCATTAAGTATGATGTATGAAGGGACGGCTTTACTTTTTATAATTGGATTATTGTTTATTATACCTATATACAATTTAAAGCCAGTAATAGCGATAGAAAGTGAAATAAGTGGTAAAGGAAGTGCTGTACAGAATGAATCCTAATCCAAATATTAAATACCCTATTGAAGGAAATCAAAACGTTCAATTTATAAAAAATACAATAACAAAATCTAATATACTTGTTGGTGACTATTCTTATTATGATGCGAAAGATGGAGAAAAATTTGAAAATCGAGTATTACATCATTATGAATTTCTTGGAGATCGCCTTATTATTGGAAAGTTTTGTTGTATTGCATCTGGAGTTAACTTTATTATGAACGGAGCCAATCATCGGATGGATGGATTTTCGGCATATCCATTTAATATATTTGGAAATGGGTGGGAGAAGTATACACCTAGTTTGTCTGATTTACCTTACAAAGGTGATACAGTTATAGGAAATGACGTTTGGGTTGGTATGGATACAACAATTATGCCCGGAATAAAAATAGGGGATGGTGCAATCATTGCAGCTAAATCTGTTGTGACTAGAGACGTCGCACCATATACAATTGTTGGTGGAAACCCTGCAAATAAAATAAAAGAGAGATTTTCAAATGAAACAATTCAAGAATTATTGCAAATTCAATGGTGGCATTTTGACATTGAAAAAATAACTGAAAATATAGATGTGATTGTACGAGGAGATATTGAATCATTAAGAAAACTAAAAAGGTAATAAAAAATGCATGACAAAGAGTATCATACCTCCGAATTTTGTTAATGATAATAGAACAAGGAGGTGTGATACTATGGCACAAGACGTTTTATGTGAAGTAAACAACTGTAAATTTTGGGCGAATGGTAATAAATGTAGTGCAGAGGCAATTTACGTAGTAAGTCATAAAGGTAAACATGCATCTACAACGGAAGAAACAGATTGCAAAACTTTCGATCCAGAAGTGTAAATTGTTTAAGGGTAGCCAAATCGTGGTTGCCCTTTTATTAATTATAGTATTGATAATAAATATCATTTTCATTCATTGTTTTTAAATTTTCTTGTTATTTTTTCATATTTTTTTCATAAGTGATGTAATCCAAGTCAACTCATGTTCAATTCGTGATTTACTAAATTCAATGACTTCAGTAATAAAAGATGAGGTAACCTCTAGAGACTGAATAGCAGTAAGCTGATTATGTAGTACGTTTTGGCGTATAGTTAAAATCTCTTTTCTAGCCTCATAGTCAAGTTTTTCAAATAGTGCGATACGAACAAGGAATTCTGCATTGTTTGTCGCAAGTTTTTCGGGAAAATCTCGTAACATTTCAGAAAAAATTTCTTCTCCTGTTTCTGTTATATCGTACATATTTCGGTTTGGTTTTCCGACTTGTTTATGTATTTTTTTCGTTATAGCACCCATATTTTCAAAGCGCCGAAGGGCAGGGTAAAGCATGTTGTGATTTAATTCAAAATTCTCACCTAAACGATTTTGAACATTTTTTTTGATTTCATATCCATGTTTTGGTCCTGTCGTTAATTCTGCTAGTAGTAAAATGTCAACGTACATAAAAATCCCCCTTATATATTTCTCAAGTCCTCTAATGAAAAATCTCCTTTAATATATGTTAAAATAACATATGATAGTTTATACAACTTTGAACTGCCGACCTATCACTTTTATTGTAAAAGAAAAGGGAGGAAAGAACTATGGCTTCACCTGAAAATGTTATTTTAGTTCATGAAATTTCAAAGCTGAAAACAAAAGAAGAATTATGGAATCCATATGAATGGTATCGTTTGATGAGGGATAATCACCCAGTTCATTATGATGAAGAGCAGGATGTATGGAATGTTTTTTTATATGATGATGTAAATCGTGTTTTATCAGATTATCGCTTATTTTCAAGTAGAAGGGAGCGCAGACAATTCTCAATCCCTCCATTAGAAACTAGAATAAATATAAACTCTACAGATCCACCAGAACATCGCAATGCACGTTCCATTGTTTCTAAGGCATTTACTCCAAGAAGTCTAGAACAGTGGAAACCTCGAATACAGGTTATCGCAGATGAACTTGTACAGCATATCGAAAAATATAGTGAAGTTAATATCGTTGAACAGTTTGCTGCCCCTTTACCTGTTACCGTTATTTCTGATTTATTAGGAGTCCCAACAACAGATCGTAAAAAAATTAAAGAATGGTCTGATATTTTATTTATGCCGTATAGTAAAGAAAAGTTTAATGATCTGGATGCTGAGAAAGGGATAGCATTAAATGAATTCAAGGCATATCTTCTACCGATCGTTCAGGAAAAGAGATATCATTTAACTGATGATATCATTTCCGATTTAATTCGAGCTGAATATGAAGGAGAAAGATTAACCGATGAAGAAATTGTAACCTTTTCATTAGGTTTACTAGCGGCTGGGAATGAAACCACTACAAATTTAATTATTAATAGCTTTTATTGCTTTTTAGTAGATTCACCTGGAATTTATGAAGATTTAAGAAAAAACCCTAGCTTAATTTCAAAAGCGATTGAGGAAGTATTACGCTATCGCTTTCCTGTTACATTGGCCCGGAGGATTACAGAGGATACAAATATATTTGGCCCTTTAATGAAAAAGGATCAGATGATTGTTGCGTGGGTTAGTGCAGCGAATTTAGATGAGAAAAAATTTTCACACCCCTCTCAATTTAATGTACATCGAATAGGAAATGAAAAGCATTTAACCTTTGGGAAAGGTCCTCACTTTTGCTTAGGAGCACCACTTGCACGTTTAGAAGCTGAGATTGCATTAACTACCTTTATAAATGCTTTTGAAAAAATAGAGCTATCTCCATCTTTCTGTTTAGAAAAATGTATATTGGAAAATGAACAAACATTAAAATACTTACCTATTCGATTGAAAGCCAAATAAAAATCTCAACAAGGTGCATACATTTGCATCTTGTTTTTTGTTTCTCAATTGTGAGTTTCAGGTAATTACCTTAATATGGAGTTGTATAAAACGTAGAGGAGGATTCCTATGTTGACTTGTAATGGAAGTAAATCATTTCAAAAGTTTATTAAAGGTGTTACAGATCTTATGGAAAACGGTTTATTTGAAGAAGAAATAGTGTGTGGCATTGAAAAGTTACTAGAAGAACTTTTAGAAAAGAAAACATGGCTTCCGTTAGATAAACAGAAGGCGAATTCGACTCAATATGCACGACATTTATTGTATGAGGATCCGCTCAAACGTTTTGAAGTACTAGCTCTCGTATGGAAAGATGGACAATCTACACCTTTACATGATCATGACGGCACATGGGGGGTAGAAGGCGTCTTTTCAGGAAGGATAATGGTGCAGAACTTTATACAAACGAAACAACTTGGAAATTCACTTGTTTATTTAACACATACAGGAAATCTTTATTTGGGAGAAGGAGAAACCGATAAAGTCATTCCACCTGCGGATTGTCATATTCTTGAAATTAGCAAAAAGGAAAGCGTTATCACAATTCATATCTATGGAAAACGGTTAGAAAAGTTTAAAGTATATATCCCAACTGAAGAAAAAAATGTGTACATGTGTGAGACAAAATACATTAGTTATAATTCATAGTTTGAAATCCAAAGCTTTTTAAAAAGAAAAGCTTTGGATTTTATTTTTAATTATTTCTTGACCTGAAACGCTTTTCATAAATTATAAATAAGAAGTACCTCACGAGGATTGTATGAAAACGATACCTAATAATTAATTAGAACTCGTGTATTTATAGAAAGTGGTGAAGAAATAATGAAATTAATCGCAATTGATTTAGATGGAACTCTTCTTTCGGGGAATAAAATGATTAGTAAAGAAAATGCAGAAGCAATTCGAACATGTCAAGAAGCTGGCCATGTTGTAGCAATTTGTACTGGACGTTCTATTGTTGATATTGAACGATTATTGTTAGAAGTTGATTTAGAGTGTCCAATCATTGCGGAAAATGGTGCGCTTATATATAAAGATAAGAAAATGATGAAGAGATATCCAATTCAAAATATGCAGGCACTTGAAATTGTGGAATATCTTGAAGAGAATGGTTTATATTATCAGCTTTATACTGATAAAGGTGTGTATGTACCGGATTATGGAGTAGAGAGTGTACGTAATGAAATTGAGTATGTGAAGAATTCAAAAGAAAATTTCGACTTGAAAGAGTTAAAAACAATCGCAGCATTATATCTTGAGCATACAGCGTTTCATAGTGCGGAAAGTTGTAAGCCAATTGTAGAAACAGATATACATGTGCATAAACTATTACCATTTTCTTATGATATTGAGAAATTAAAAAAACTAAAAGAAACATTTATTCATAATACAGATTTAGCAATTACATCTTCATATTGGCACAATTTAGAGATTAATCATAGAGATGCTCAAAAAGGGAATGGATTATATACTTTAGCAGAATATCTTAATATTCCAGTTGAAAACACTGTAGCGATAGGTGATGGGCTAAACGACGTTTCTATGATGGAAAAAGCGAACATATCAATTGCGATGGGTAATGCAGTTGAAGAAATAAAAACAATCTGTAAATACGAAACGTTATCAAATGAAGAACATGGTGTGGCACATGCTTTATATAAATATGTAATGTAATTAAAAAAGAAAAAAGAATCCAAAGGGATTCTTTTTTCTTTTTTATTAGGGGTAAGGTATTCTATGAGATTCATAGAAGCCTTATTACATTTCATTATATAGAATATATTGGAATAAATGTTTATATTTTTCATGAAATTTGTGAATATTTTATGAATTTTATACTTGTTGCATTTTTATACCGTTATTAGTGACGCGTATGACCCTCAAGGAAAAATTCAGTGAATGTAAGGAGGAATGAACGAAATATCTACTAATTAAAGGTATATTCAGTATATACATTCTTTTCTTATTTTAATTGAAAAATAAAATTTGTGCGAATAATTATTCTACAGCTATATACCTACACTAGCTTTCTTCGTATAATGGAGAAGTATGAATTTTAGATTTGTATTAATTTTACATATTGAGGTGAAAAAGGAATGAATTCGCGGCTAATGGAACTTATTGATGTGAGTACAATAGAAACCATGGCAGAACAATTTTATAAATTAACTAACATATCACATCAACTTCTTGATGCTGAAAAAGAGTGTATTTTTTCATTCGGAAGGAATGAGATAATTAAGAGTAAACTTCCAAAGATTGAAATCCCCATTTTCTTATACAATCAACATTTAGGATCTTTTGTTGTATGGTCCAAAAAAAGCGAAATTTTCAGTTGTCAAAAATACTTTGAAATGCTCTCAAGTTTAATTTTAGATGGCGCAATAAAAGTAATTCAAAGTAAAAAAACAACGTTGCTTTCTCAGAAAGAGGAGGAACTACATACGATTTTACAAAACATGCCTGTTATGGTCGATGCGCTTGATTATAATGGAGATTTTGTTTTGTGGAACCGAGAATGTGAAATTGTAACAGGTTATACCGCTGAAGAAATAATTGGAAATCCAAATGCACTTCAATTATTATATCCTGATCATAGTTATCGCCAGCAAATACAAAAGAAATTTTTAACTTGTGGAAAAAATTTCAGAGATTGGGAAATGCACTTAACATGTAAAAATGGTGAAATCAAAACAATAATGTGGTCTAATATATCAGAACAGTTTCCTGTAACAGGATATAGTTATTGGGCTGTTGGTGTAGATATTACACATTTAAAAGCGATAGAAGAGCAGTTAAAACAACAAACATCTGAACTGGAATTAATATTTAAAGCTTTACCAGATTTATGTTTCTTAACAGAAGATGATGGCACAATTATAGATTACAAAGCAGGATCTCCTACAAAGTTTTACGTACCCGCAGAAGCTTTTATGGGAAAAAAGTTTTACGAAGTATTACCATCTTCAGTAGCACAGCAGTTTCAGGAAGCCATTAATCAAGTGAAGAAAAAAGGAACGAATGTAATTGTAGAATATCCACTCACACTTAATGGAAGTATTGATTTCTTTGAAGCTAGGTGCTTACCATTATTACATGATAAAATTATGATTATTGTACGTGACATTACAGAGCGAAAAAAGACAGAAGAATTGCTAAACAAATCAGATACGCTTGCAGCAATTGGTCAATTAGCAGCTGGGGTAGCTCATGAAGTAAGAAATCCCTTAACTGTAATTAAAGGTTTTATACAGTTATTCCAAATTAATAAAGAAGATCAAGAAAGATATTTTGATCTTATGCTTTCTGAAATTGAAAGGATAGAAGCGATCCTGCAAGAATTTTTGTCAATTGCTAAAACAGATGAGATAAATACAGAAAAGAAAAATATTTATCAAATTTTTAAAAATGTCGTATCGTTAATGAATACAAAAGCAATTATGACAAATATTCAAGTTGAACTATTTACGGATGACAAAGATATAATTATTGAATGCTCGGAAAATCAATTGAAACAAGTATTTATTAATATTTTGCAAAATTCAATCGAAGCTATGCCAAATGGTGGGGAAATTTCAATTCACATAAAAGAAATAAATGATGATGGTGTCATCATTCATGTAATAGATGAAGGAATAGGAATACCTGAAGAAAGAATTAAGAGATTAGGTGAACCTTTTTATAGTACGAAAGAAAAAGGGACTGGTATTGGATTAATGTTAAGTTATAAAATTATTGAAAGTCATCAAGGGACAATTAGTATCATGAGCGAGGTTGGTGTCGGGACAACAGTAACAATTTACTTACCGAAAGTACAAAGTAAACAATCTTTTTCTAATTGTGACGATAAATGTATAGCAATACGCACTAGTAGTAATTCTTAAATCAATTAATACCCAATAACAAAGCGATTAGTGAAAGCTAATCTTTTTGTTATTGGGTATTTTTTATATTTAATTTAGTAAACTTTATCTTTTCTTTACATTTGTTTTAATTTCTATTAAGTTTTAAACATTATATTAATATTTGTACAAAGCAATGTATAAAAATTGTACATTACTTTTAATATAGAAAAGTGATTATTATTTGGAATATTGTAAGGAGGAGATTATGACAAGGTGAAAAAACAAGAGAAGAAGAGTGGTAGAGTAGTACCTCTCCGGTTAAATATTTTATTCCTTTGTGTTTTTTTATTATTTTCTGGCATCATTATTCAGTTAGGAAAAGTGCAAATCTTTGATGGAGAAACATATAAAAATGAAGTAGAGAAGAGAGAAAATACAACCGTGGGCCTTTCTGTACCACGTGGGAAAATATTTGATCGTGAAGGAAATCCAGTAGTTGATAATAAATCTTTACGTACGATTACATATACAAAGGTGAAAGGTGTAAAACAAGAAGAAATATTAAAATCAGCAAGACAACTTGCAGACATTATTGAAATGCCGCAAGAAGATATAGATAAGTTAACTGAGACTGATAAGAAAGACTTTTGGATGCAATTAAATCCAGAACTTACTCAAGACTTAGTATCAAAAAAAGAAATAGATAAGTTCCGAGATAAGGATATTACCGGAAAAGAGCTAGACAAAAAAATAGAAGATTTAAAAAGGAAGCGCGTTACAGATAAAAATCTTCAAGAACTAACGGCTAAAGATATAGAAGTGTTAGCTATTAAAAGTAAAATGACCTCAGGTTTTCAGATGGCACCTCAAATTATTAAAAAGGACGTTAGTGAACAGGAATATGCGGTGATTAGTGAAAATTTAGCGAAACTTCCAGGGGTAGACGCATCAGTTGATTGGGAGAGAATCTATGTAAATGATGGTCTATTTCGTTCCGTTCTTGGTAACGTTTCAAATGCTGATGAAGGATTGCCACGTGAAAGATTAGATTATTATTTAGTGCGTGATTATAGCCGAAATGATAGGGTCGGCAAAAGTTATATCGAACAGCAATACGAAGATGTACTTCATGGTACGAAAAAAGAAGTAAGAAGCATTGCTGATAAACAAGGCAATACAATGAGAACGGAAACGGTTTCGGAAGGAAAAAGCGGTAAAAATTTAACTTTAACCATAGATATGGAATTGCAAAAAAAAGTAGAGGAGAGTATAGAAAAAATATTAAAACAATATAAAGGATCAGAATCAATGTTAGACCGTGCTTTCGTAGTGATGATGAATCCTAAAAATGGCCAAGTATTATCAATGGCTGGGAAAAGGCTTGTAGAAAAAGATGGGAAAATGGAAGTAGAAGATTATGCTTTAGGCACGCTGACAAGTTCATATGAGCTTGGATCAACGGTTAAAGGTGCGACAGTGTTAACAGGGTTTGAAACAAATGCAATAACTCCTGGAACACATTTTTATGATGCACCTATGAAGTTTAAAGGAACTAAGGAAAAGAAGTCTTGGAAAAATTTTGGTGATATAGACGATCTAAGAGCGTTACAAGTTTCTTCAAACGTTTATATGTTTAATATAGCATTAAAAATTGCTGGTGTGGATTATGTGAAAAATAGTTCACTAGATATTAAACAAGAATATTTTGATAAAATGAGATATTATTTCAGGCAATTTGGACTAGGCGTACAAACTGGTATTGATTTACCGAATGAAACTGCAGGACAAATTGGAAGAAAAGATAATCAGCCTGGTTTCTTATTAGATTATTCTATTGGACAATATGATACATATACACCACTTCAGCTTGCACAATATATTTCGACTATCGCAAATGGAGGGTATCGAATGAAACCACAAATTGTTCAAGAGATTAGAGAACAAACCGTTCAAAAAGATGAGGTTGGTAAAGTAGTACAATCAATAGAACCCGTTGTTTTAAATAGAATCGATATGAAACAAGAATATATTAATCAAGTAAAAGAAGGATTTAGAAAAGTATTTCAAGAAGGAGATGGAACGGGAGTAAGAGCGTTCCAAAAAGCACCATATAAACCAGCTGGTAAAACAGGGACCGCACAAACTGTATATGGTGGAGAAAATGAAATTGGGCGAAATGCGAAAGGCGATCGTAGAGAATGTTATAACTTAACATTAGCTGGATATGCGCCATATGATGATCCAGAAGTAGCATTTTCTGTTGTAGTACCATGGGTTGAAAATGATAAATCGGGCATTAACTCCGATATTGGAAAAGAAGTTTTAGATGCTTATTTTGATTTGAAAAATAAGCGATTAACTGGTGAAGCGCCAAAAACAGATGCCTCTAAAGAGAATTAAAATGGACGAAACGTCTCTAGCATTCATGTGAACTAGAGGCGTTTTTATCTGGGAATAGATTAGAAATGAGGTATATATGAAGCCGTTTATTCTAAAATATTGGAGGAACATATGTAGCTACATCTTAATTATAATAGGGGTTATTTTTATTAATAAGTCATTTTTATTTTGTATGGTAGAAGGAATTTCGATGCAACCTACTTTGAATGAAAAAGATTATATACTTGTTAATAAGGTAAACGTCTGTTTATCGTCTTTTCATCATGGAGATGTTGTCATTATAAAAAAAGAAGACGAGCCTACTTACTATGTGAAACGAATTATTGGATTATCGGGGGATAACATACAACTAAAAGAGGATGAGGTATTTATTAACGGTAAAAAGCGTGATGAATCGTATATACATTTAGATATGTCACAAGTATCCAATCGTTTTTCAAATTTGAGAGAAATAAAAGTTCCTACGCATAAATTATTTGTGTTAGGTGATAATCGTAATCATAGTAAAGATAGTAGGAATACACTTGGACTTATTGATGAGTCAAATATAATAGGTAAAGTAGAAATGGTATTTTATCCATTTGATCATATAAAATGGATAAAATAATTCTATTAACTATTCACGTTTTATAAAATAAATCATATATTGATAGCATAGGACAAGCAGAGAAGCTTGTTCTAACCTCACAGAACACTCCTTATCACGGTTAGGCATCTACATAGGTAGATGCTTTTTTTATGTTGATGACTGAAAATTATTTATCAACATAATGTAGCAAGCATTTTAGGACTATTAGGGGACGATTACATGTACAAATAACAGTATGCTTTAATTAAAACAGTGAAATGTAAGGAGTGAGGAATAAGTGCTAAATATTTTAGTAGTTAATTTTCCAGCAGAGGGACATGTAAACCCTACATTAAATTTAGTGAAAGCCTTTACTGAACGAGGGGATAACGTACATTATATTACAACTGCAAACTTTAAAGATAGGATTGAAGATTTAGGAGCTACTGTACATACACATCCGGATCTATTAAAGGAGATTTCTATTGATGCTGAAACCTCATCTGGGTTAAATGCTTTCTTTCATGTGCATGTTCAAACTTCTTTATATATATTAGAAATTACGAAACAATTAAGTGAAAGCATAAATTTTGATTTCGTAATTTATGATATATTTGGTGCGGGAGAGTTAGTAAAGGAGTATTTACAAGTTCCAGGTGTAGTGTCCTCGCCTATATTTTTAATTCCTTCAGAGTTTTTGAAGACATTACCTTTTCATCCAAATGCAGATATACCATTCCAACCAGAGGAGATCTCTGAAAAATTACTAAACCAGATGGAACATGAATTTGGAGTAAAACCAAAGAATAATCTTCAATTTATGAATAATAAGGGTGATGTTTGTCTCGTATACACAAGTCGTTATTTCCAACCTAATAGCGAATCGTTCGGAGAAAATAACATTTTTATTGGACCGAGTATTTCAAAGCGTAAAACAAATATAAAGTTTCCACTGGAATCACTTAAAGAGAAGAAAGTTATTTATATTTCAATGGGAACACTGCTTGAAGGACTCGAACCATTCTTTAATACTTGTATTGATACTTTTTCAGATTTTGATGGGATAGTTGTAATGGCAATTGGTGATAGAAATGATATTTCTAAAATTAAGAAAGCACCAGATAATTTTATAATTGCTCCATACGTACCTCAATCAGAAATATTAAATGAAGCGGATATTTTTATTACACATGGCGGCATGAATAGCGTACACGATGCCATTCATTATAATGTCCCATTTGTAATAATACCGCATGATAAAGATCAGCCTATGATAGCGCAAAGATTAACTGAACTGGAAGCAGCGCGTAGACTATTGAAAGAACATGTTAATGTGCACACTTTAAAAGAGGCTGTAACAGATGTTCTTTCAAACGAAAAGTATAAGCATGGTATACGAAAACTTAATGATAGCTTTTTAGAATGTGGTGGTTCAAAAGAAGTAATTGCAGTTATTGAATCTCTTTTAAATAAAGTGAAACTTTAATCGTTGGGGGTTTTACTGCCCGTAAATAGCGGGGGAAATAGTCGTAACTATATACAAGCATAGAGGTTCGTACCTTTATGCTTGTATATTCTTATCCAGCAAATTGCACAGCAGTATTTGCATGTAAAAAAGCAGTATCAAAAACGGGAACAGTAAGATCATTTTGGGAGATGAGTAAAGGTATTTCAGTACAGCCTAATAGTATACCTTCAGCGCCGTTTTGAATTAATGACTTTGTAATTTGTAATAGCTTTTCTTTAGATGCTTCTGAAATGATCCCTTTACTTAATTCATCTAATATGACATGATGGATAACTGTTCTTTCCTCTTCATTTGGGATAATTGTCTCAATGTTATATTTCGCTAATCGTGATTTATAGAAATCTTGCTCCATCGTTTGTTTTGTTCCTAATAGTCCGATACGTTTTATATTTTGTTTTACCATTTCTTTAGCACTTACATCGCCAATGTGAAGAAGCGGGATAGAGATTGCTTGTTCTACTTCTTCGGCAAATAGATGTACAGTATTTGAACACATTAATAAACAGTCAGCCCCAGATTTTTCAACCTTCTTTGCAACCGTGACTAGTTCATTTTTTACTTCTTCATATTGATGGTTTTGTAATAAAGTAGTTACTTCTCCAAAGTCCATACTATATAAAACTAGCTTCGCATTTTGATCGTATTGAGAGAGTGTAAGTGTATTAATATGTTTATAGTATAATGATGTAGATTCCCAACTTAATCCCCCAATTAAACCAATAACTTTCATAATGCATTCCTCCCGAAACGATTTTGAATTTATTATTTCATAATTCCGATAAGAATACAATGATTTAAATGTACTATTTAACGAAAAATAAAAATAGTTAGAAAAGTATTGAAATTCATGCTTTTTAGTGCCATAATACGAATTACAAATTAATACTTATCCAGAGAGGTGGAGGGAACGGCCCTAAGAAACCTCAGCAACCCCTATGCAATTTTATAGGAAGGTGCTAATTCCGCAGAGGACACGATGTGTTTTTTGAAAGATAAGAGGATTCTTGAACGTGAAAGAAAATGACCTCTTATGTAAGAGGTCATTTTTTTGTTGTATAGAAAGGAAGTGTCGATGCATAATTCATTTTTAAAATAAATATAGAATAATAAAAGTTGACCAATATGAGAGGGGAATTGTAATGAATAAATTATCAACAAAGTTAGTAGTAGCAATCGGGATTGGAGCAGCCTTATACGGGATATTAGGACTTTGGGGATTTTCTATTGCACCGAATACATTTATTAAACCAGCATTAGCTATATTAACTGTTTTTGGAGCATTATTTGGTCCAGTGGCAGGACTCTTAATCGGACTTATCGGTCATACCGTAACAGATACGATTGCTGGCTGGGGGATTTGGTGGGGCTGGGTTATTAGTTCAGGGATTATTGGTTTTTCAATGGGTCTTATTCAAAAAAGAGTTGGTTTTAGTGTGAAAAACGGGTCATTTAACAAGGGAGATATTTCTTATTTAGCAATTACTGGGTTAGTTGGTATTGTCATTGCTATTATATTTGCTGGGGCATTCGATATTATTGTGATGGGAGAACCATTTGACAAAATTGTTATACAAGTATTAGGAGCAACAATTTCCGACGTTATCGTATTCTTAGTTCTTGGATTGCCACTTACAATTGGCTTGGCGAAATCCAATAAGAAACATGCACATTTAAAAATTGAAAAGTAGGGATGTTAACATGCAACCAATTATTTCGTTTGAACAATTCACCTTTCAATACGGGCATGCTGCGCAGCCTACTTTAAGTGATATTACCTTTCATATATACCCTGGGGAAAAAGTGCTAATTGCTGGACGAAGTGGTTCAGGAAAGTCGACATTAGCTCATTGTATCAATGGGCTAATTCCATTTTCTTATGAAGGGATTAGTACAGGTAACGTATTAATTGCCGGTAAAGACCCGAGGGAAGGCAGTATTTTTGAACAGAGTAAACATGTGGGAACAATTTTGCAAGATCAAGATGCTCAATTTATTGGTCTGACAGTAGAAGAAGATGTAGCTTTTTATTTAGAAAATGAATGTGTAAATCAAGAGGATATGAAAAAGATTGTTTCGGACTCATTAAGAAAGGTGAAGATGCATACGTTTCATAAACAAAGTCCACATGAATTATCAGGAGGTCAAAAACAAACAGTTTCTCTTGCTGGTTTATTAACAACAAATGCGGATATATTATTGTTCGATGAACCGTTAGCGAACTTAGATCCGCTAAGCGCCTTACATACGATAGAACTTATGAAAGATATACATGAGCAATATAATAAAACGATTGTTATTATCGAACATAGAATAGAAGAAATTTTAAAGCTGGATTTAGACAAAGTTATATTAATTGATGAAGGTAAAGTCATTGCAATAGGAACACCAAAAGAAATCTTAGCGTCAAATATATTACCATGTATTGGCTTAAGAGAGCCTATTTACATCGAAGCATTAAAGAGATTACATTTTGATAGTAATAATGACGTAATATATCCAATGGAAAACCTTCAAAAGGAAAAGGTAAGCAACGTTATAAGAGAGTGGATGGAGAAACAAGTCATATTAAAAGGTAATACTAAAAACAAGGAATTACTTAAAGTGGAGAATTTATCATTTTCATACCCTAATAAACAAAAAGTATTAGAAAATGTAAACCTTTCAATATATGAAGGAGAAATTGTGGCACTGTTGGGACATAATGGAGCAGGGAAATCAACATTAGCTCATAGTCTTATAGGCATAAACAAAATGAAAAATGGGGAAATCTTGTTAGAAGGTGAAGATATTAGTTCTTGGTCTATTCGTAAACGTGGGGAAACCATATCTTACGTGATGCAAAATCCAAATCATATGATTACACAGCCCACTGTTTTTGAAGAAGTTTCATTTACATTAAAATTAAATAATTTTTCTAAGGAAGAAATTAAGAATAGAGTAGAAGAAACTTTAAAAATTTGTGGTTTATATCCATTTCGTAATTGGCCAATTCAAGCGCTAAGCTATGGGCAAAAAAAGAGAGTAACAATCGCATCTGTATTAACAATAGATCCCAAGCTTATCATATTAGATGAACCGACAGCGGGACAAGATTATTATCATTATAAACAATTTATGTCGTTTATTAAAAAACTAGCTAAAAAGGGAATCTCATTTGTTTTTATCACTCACGATATGAATCTCGCACTAGAATATGCAGACCGTGCAGTAGTTCTACATGAAGGGAAAATTATTGCGGATAATACAGTGTCTAATGTATTTGGTGATCAAGAAACCTTACAAAGAGCCAACTTAAGAGAGAGTTCTTTAACCAAGCTTGTTAAATTTAGTGGGATTGTATGTCCAGAAAAATTTATGGAGCTTTATTTAGACAGTAATAGGAGGGAGGAAGGTGCATAGTACATATTTTCATCGTATGGATGGGGTAGTAAAATTGTTTTTATTTATTTTTTGTATGACGATTACTTTTTTGTTTTTTGATTTTAGGTTGTTGCTAATTTTATTTATTATTGGGTGTATTGGACTCGGAATTGCTAAAATTCCATTTCGTAAAATTTTAATTGTTTTTAGTGTCATATTTACATTTAGTTTATTAAACTCTGTCATGATTTTATTTATTACACCCACTTATGGATCTGAATTAACTGAATCATATACCTCGTTTTTACATATTGGATATGCAACAATTACATATGAAACATTATTTTATGCAGCTACACTTTCATTAAAGTATTTTACGTTATTACCATTTACACTTCTTTTTATTTACACGACAGATTCAAGTGAATTTGTAAGTAGTTTAAGTAAATTTGGTATTCATTATAAGATTACATATGCAATAAATATTGCACTGCGTTATATTCCTGACATCCAGTCTGAGTATAAAATTATTAAACACGCGCAAGAAGCGAGAGGAGTGGCTTTTGAAAAAGGAGAAGCAAGTTTATGGGTTCGTATGAAGAACCGTGTTTTAATTTTCTGGCCACTAATCATTCATTCTCTAGAAAGAATAGATACGGTTTCAAATGCAATGGATTTAAGAGGATTTGGAAAGAAGGATAAACGTACATGGTTTTATACAAGTAAGGCGAAACGTGAAGATTTCATCGCTTTATTTGCCGGTGTTTTCATATTCATTGTTGCCGTATATTTAAAATTAAACGTATTTCAAAATTTTTGGTATCCATTTTAAAGCACTCTTTAAACGAGTGCTTTTACTTATTTTTATGTAGACATGCTCAAAAAAGGGATATACACATAATGTATAATACGAACCAGTTAAAATGATCAACTACCTATTAGTTTTCAAACCAAAAGGAGGAGAAAATATGAGTTACGGTGGTTCTTGTGGTTTTGGTGGAGGTTTCGCTTTATTAGTTGTGTTATTCATTCTATTAATAATTGTAGGATGCAGCTGCTGGGGCGGAGGATACTAATTTTTAATTAGTCTTCACAAATGTAAACTAAAAAACATTGAAGATACTTATGTATCGAAACAAATAAAAAAGGAGCGACTATGCTCCTTTTTTATTTGTTTTAATGCGTATTCTTACTATATTTTGGGAACGTAATCGTTAAAGTCGTTCCTTTACTAACGATACTTCGGATTTTTAAACTTCCATACATCGTCTCAATAATCTTAACAGCAACCATCGTACCTAAACCGGTGCCTTTCGTTTTTGTACTAAAATACGGTTCACCGAATCGATGTATTTGCTCCTGTGACATTCCAACTCCACTATCTTCAATTCGTATTTCAACTTTACTATTATTGATAGATGAGGAAATATTTAAGGTACCACCATTAGGCATTGCTTCAATACTGTTTTTTATTAAGTTTAAAAAACATTGTTGAAAGTGTTGTTTATTACCAACAATGGTTGCCTCAGAAAAATCCTGTGTAATATGTATCGTATTCATATTACACAATGGCAATATCATATTAATAACTCGATTTAACTCTTGTTTTACTGAAATTTGATCTAATTTTTCTGGAGAAGGTTTGGCAAACGTTAAGTAATCATCGATAATTTCTTGGGCACGATTTAACTCTTCAAGTATATGTTTAATATATTCGTCTCTTGATTCAGGAGTTAAATTTGGTGTTTTTAAAAGCTGTGTAAATCCTTTTACAACCGTTAAAGGATTCCTTACTTCGTGCGATATACTTGCAGCGAGTTGGCTAACAATCTCCATTTTTTCCATTTTAATTAATTTTGAGCGCATTAATACAGCATCTTTTATAACTTCATTTATATAAACAATAAATAACATTAAAGTAGTCGGTAATACCATGAAATAAATAATATACAAATTATTCACTTCAAAATCTGATAAAGTTAATACAATTACAGTTGTAAATATTGCTAGGAAAAAGGTTAAAAACATGGAAAAAGCTACTTTAAGCTTTCTATTATATGTATTAAATTTTGAAGATGCGAGTGCTGTAACGATGAACATTATTCCGTAAACAACGACTGTTAGCATATTAAAGCCATAAAATATAAATCTTGTAATTAATAAAATTGTAAACAATATGATACCGACAGGGAATCCACCATAAAGCGTACCTATTATGACCGGAATTTGTCTTAAATCATGAATACAACTTTCATCCATATAGATAGGGTATCGCATACATAAAATAAGCGGGATACTAGAACAAAGGGTAATCAGTAATATTTTGTATTTTTTCAAATAATGCCTGCTATCATATATGAAATAAAAAACAAATATACTACATAAAATGTATAGAAGGTTATTTAATACGTTTTGGTTAATATAAACAAAGTCCATAATATTTGCCTCGTTATTCTGAATTTACTTAACATATGTATTATACATGATAACATGTGTTAGGATGTATAAACCTTGTTCATACAAGATTTATTTAGCTTTTTTTATAAAATGCAAACATTAGTTATCTAAAGATACTTTTATCAAAATTTTTTACTGGTTCTTCCTGCAAGTTCGTTAAAATATGAGAATAAATCCTAAGCGTTAATTTCCCATGCTAGGTATAACAATGGTGGGGTATGTAACTACTATAAGAAACGTAGGTATTCTTTTCTAAACTCATCTTTTTAATTTCTAACCACTAAACCAGATAGTCTTTTAAAGTAAGCTTAGATGGCTTTACAAAAATCCCTTTTTTTCACCATATCTTTCTCAGCTTCTTTTTCCTATCTCTGAATCAGGACTGACATCAATAACGATACAGTACTTATTTCCTCTTTTTCGAATATGTCCTTTCGTTAAAAACTCTCCTTCATTTTATTTTGAATCATGTTGTATAAGTCTAGTTATAATTTTGCTACTTTGAAAATTGCATAGTTGGACATATGAGAGATGGATATATTTTACCATATTTAGATTGTTATTAAGGAATAAAAAAGAGCCATAGGGTCTCTTTTTTGCTGTATTCATGGAAATAAAATTAAAAGCGTTTGATAAATAGCTACAATAGTACATGTGGTTGCTAAAACACTAGCTAACCATCTTGGAGCATGGATTTTTAACAGTAAGATATAAATTAACCCAAAAGTAACTCCGATAGCAAGGAACATAATAGCTGCCTGTATAGCTAATTGATTAACAGGTGATTGTATAGAAATAAAGTCAATCTGATTCATTTAATGAACTCCTTATAATATTTTATATAATAATATAATATATTTATATATTATATTATAACGTATAAAAGAAAAAGTGTTATTTTTCATTATAAAAGAATACTTTATTATATTAATTATCAAACTTTTTTTAATAAGTTTCGTTCAATCAATACGTGATCCAGAGCAAATACAGTAGCTGAAAGATTACTTTAAGGAAAGGAGTTTATGTAATTACATTCTATTCATTATCGGAATCAATACAGGCCTAAGAATCTGGGACATTTTGAAATTGAAGGTAGGAGATGTCAAAGGTAGTCATATATCTATGAGAGAAAAGAAAATAGGGAAACAGAGACGAATACAAATTACTGTAGCATTGAAAAAACATGCTACGGGCATGCAAGATTTTATATAGTTTTTCGGCTAATCCAGTAACAAACGAGAAACCTAAGTTGTGCCAAAATAGAAATGTTTAAAAAACGCATAGATTGATAAAAAAAGAAAGCGAATCCCTTATGAGAATAAGGAATAATATCATTTTTATTACCACTTTCTTCTATATTTATATATAATTATTTTGTATTTTGTATTTTGTATTTTATATATAAATAGGAGGGAATTTATGACTACAAATAAGGACTACATTCGTTATATCCGGGGAAAAGTAGGGCATGATTTAATATTTCTTAATTTTGCTGGAGGTATTGTTTATAACGAACGAAATGAAATTCTTTTACAAAAACGGGGAGATAGAAATGAGCGGGGTCTACCAGGTGGTGCTATGGAACTTGGAGAATCTCTTGAAGAAACCGCTAAACGAGAAATATTTGAGGAGACAGGATTAAATGTTGAGGTTGAACATCTTATAGGTGTCTACTCTAAATATTCTGGTGAGTTTCCGAACGGAGATAAAGCTCAGACTATCACTCATTGTTTTCAATGTAAGCCAATTGGCGGAGAACTTACTGTAGATGGTATTGAGACTTTGGATTTAAAATACTTCCCAATAGACCAAATACCAAAATTATTCACAAAACTACACGAAGATGCCTTAGAAGATTGGCTTTCCAAAAGAAAAGGTGTATTTAGATAAAACACTTTCAAATTAATTATCCATAATCTTTAACTAACGGGCGCTTTAATTGAGTAAGAAAATAAAAACTTTTAACTTCCGCTAAAGATAATTATGTTAATGATTTAGTGATGGCAGTCCTGTTAAGGACAAGAAGAGGAACGTATAAAAATAGAGTTGTAGAAATAGAAAGAGTGGATTCCATGTGAGAGAATAGGGAGCCACTTTTTTTCTTGCAACTGATAAAGAGACACTATATCTGACTTACATAAATATCCTAGTTGTTCAAATTTGTCCTTGCTAATGGTACCATTAGAGTCATGGAGGGATATTATGTTTACTTTTAGATAATGCTTTAAGTTAAGTCTTTACAATTAAGCCCATTAAACGAAAGCCTTTAAATATAGAGCGTACAACTTTCATGAAGATGCGCCCTAAAAGAAATATTAAGTATGTATTATTTCTTTTCTTTAACTTCGTATTTAGCTTCAATAAAATTTAATAATTTACCTTTTTGATCATCATTTTCTTATATTTCCTTATCGTGTTGTATAATTGATTACGAGTTACTCTTTCTATTTTGATGTTCCTCTACTTTCTTATCATATACCTTAGAGAAATCATCCTTGTTTTCTTTAGCTAATTGGTAAACTGCTTCTTTCCACTGTTCTCTATCCATGCCTAACAGGTGGGGAGAACTATTCGCAATAACTACACTAACTTCTTTTACCTCTTTACCTTTAGCTTCTAATATTGGTTTTGTACCTTTTCTTGCATCCTCTATCCCTTCTAAGATGAGTTTATGCGTGTCTTTATACTTATCAGGTACTTTTACGTTCTCCATTCGATCTAAAGCTTCATCCAAAATACTTGCCGTTTTGAATACCTCTTTATACTTTTCATCACCTTTTAGTGCATAACCTAAACCTATTATTATGTCATCCTTATTAAAGTTAAAATCTAGTAATTGTTCATACATGTAACTTGGATACTGTTCCTCAGATATTGTAGTTTTCAACATTGCTTTACTAGTTTCTTCAGTCTTAGGAGTAGAATCTTTATCTCCTAGCCCACAACCGAACAATAATAGAACTGGCACTGTCAACGCTATGAGTTTCGTTGCTTTCATTATGTATTCCCCTCGTATATTAATATTTAAGCCCTATCTCAGGCTTAGTTTTTCTCTCTAATAAGAGTCCAGTAATAAAGAAAATACTTGGACGTCTCAAGATATTTCTAGATAATGGTCTTAGGATCATTTGGGACAATTCTGTATTCCCCTGTGGATTTACCACACGAAAAGAGTGTTTCTCAGTGAACGCGCGGGGCTCCCTACTCGCAGGCTGAGCAGCCTGATCCTCGAACCTAGATGTTAGTAGCTCTAGGGCGGCTTTCGATTCAGGACTAGCTCTTATACACGAGGTTGTTGGTCGGCGTACACACTAGAGATATCTCGAGACGTCCAAGCAATGATTCTAAATCGAAAGGAGGTCTCTTACGTGAGATTATTTGTTGGTCTAGATGTAAGTTCGTTTGATATGAAAGTTTGCTTTTTAAATGGTGAAGGAGAAAAGCTAGATTCTTTTTCAGTCAGTAATGACTTACCAGGTGCACAGGTACTTAAAGAACGATTATTACAGTGCACAACCAATCAAGAGGTTGAAACTTTAAAAATCGGCTTAGAATCTACATCTGTTTACAGTTTTCACCCATCCATGTTTCTCCATCATGACGAAGACTTAAAAAGATTTGGCACAAAGGTATTTCTTCTAAATCCAAAACAAGTCGCAAACTTCAAGAAAAGTTATTCAGACATGAATAAGACTGACGAAATTGATGCCTTTGTCATCGCTGATTATTTACGATTTGGGCGAAATCAAATGTCCATCGTGAAAGAAAGTCAATACGTGGCATTACAGCAATTAACAAGAGCTCGTTATCAACTCGTTAGAATGTTGACAAAGGAGAAACAACATTTTCTACAACACCTAAGTTATAAATGTAATACGTTCTCACAAGAAGTCGATTCTTCTATATTTGGTAACGCCATGATGGAATTGTTCCTTGAAAAATTCAGTCTAGAAGAGCTAGCTGACATGCCTTTAGAGGAACTCGCTGAGTTCCTACAGGAAAAGAGTAAAAATCGATTTGGTGACCCGAAATGTGTCGCATCAACCATTCAAAAGGCTGTTCGCACGTCGTACCGTTTAGATAAGGTGGTAGAAGACTCAATCGATATTCTTTTAGGAACATCAATCGAAATCATTCGTACCTATCAAAGACAAATTAAAGAACTAGAAAAATCTATTAAGCGGATCATGGCTGGATTAACGCAAACATTAGAATCCATTCCTGGAATCGGGCCTATATATGCCGCTGGTATTATCGCTGAAATTGGCCAAATCGAAAGATTTGACGATGAAACCAAAATCGCAAAATATGCCGGGTTATATTGGCGTACATACCAGTCTGGCCGGTTCACCGCTGAAAATACTTCATTATCTCGTAATGGGAATCATTACTTGCGGTATTACTTAGTTGAAGCCGCCAACTCTGTAAGAAAGCATGTATTGGAATACCAAGAATATTACGCAAAAAAGTATAATGAAGTACCAAAACATCAACACAAACGTGCACTCGTTCTAACCGCAAGAAAATTTGTGCGATTGGTGGATGCGCTACTACGTAATCACCAACTCTTTACGCCTGAAAGGTGTGTGAAAGTGTGACATAAAACTTGTCATCGCTACCTTTCAATCAATTCCAGTATTTTACATGCGGTGCTGGTCTAGTTTCGTGATGTCTTTTTTAAGCAATTTGTCCTTTGATAACTTCAAAATATATTATTTTTCAGTTGACATACTACCGCAGGTCTTTTAGAAAGTATTGTAATTAATTAACATATTGTACCATAACGTAAATTATGAATATTAGATATACAAATTCCCTATCTTTACCGTGAAATGCATTTATTGTAATAATGAAGAATATGATACACATGCTTGGAATTGAAAAAATTTATAGCTCGTGAAATAAACATATACAAAGAAAAAGACATATTTATATTGTCCGCACCCTTACCGTCCATTTTGTCTAAAATATGGGTAGTCAAACCCACACATTAATACACAATTGGAAACATAATCAGTATATTAAGAAAAAATGTGTGAATTATTTAAACAAAAAAGTGTTAGCAAGTTTGCAAACGAACTTGCTAACACTTATACAGAATAGACATAACTTATTGCCGATATGTCGCCTTTGAAAATAGCTTTAATCAGTTACATCACACTTTATACGAAATACTCATAAAAACAGTCTTAATATACATGATAACAGTATAAACTCTATATTTCTTTTAATAATTTAGGGTTATATCTTTTCTGCGTTAGCTGCTTTTAACCACGCTTCGTAGAATTCTGTAACTGATGCATACCGTTCTGCGCGATCTTTATTTACAGCACGATACGCTACCTCATATAATTCCTTACTTGCTTCCCATTTTATAAAAGAACGATTTTTTTCACCGCCTAAAAGTGAGAAAGCCATTGCTCCCATATTAAATACATTTGTTCTTTCATCGATTGTTGCGTTTAGTTCAAATTCCTCTGGTGACATAAAACGGGAGGAACCCCATAGCCGGCCCATTTTATTTATGTAAGGTTTCTTACTGTATAAATCTATATCACAAATTTTTGTTTCGTTTGTATTAAAATTATATAAAATACTACCGTCATAAAAATCTATTGCTACATAGTTTTTCTTTTCTACATAAGTATGGAAAGAAAAAATGGAATATAAGGAATGAATTCGTTCTATAGCAGATAAATGCCTAAATTTATAAAATGGTGAGTTTGGATTTTTATATTTTTCAGGAGGTGGGAAACTCCAATGCGAATGAAGACATTCACCATCAAACCAATCGAAAATTAATACATATCCAGATTGGACTGGAAAATGATCAATTAGTCTTATGAGCGATTCATGCTTTAAATCTTCATAGATAGTAACTGAATTTTTTAGCCTTTTAATAGCGTGACCCGTTGTTCCTTCAAATGCAATTGTTTGTGCTCCTGCGTATTTGATAAATTTCTTATGCCCATCTTTTTCTACACCAAAACTTATATTACCTGAGTCTTGCTGGTCAAAAACTGCAAATACGGTCCCTAATTTAATAAGCCAATCAAAATTATGATATTCTTTTAATTGGAATGTTACGTTATTTAACTGAATTTCCACGGAATTATCTTTCATAGATTACCTCACATTTAATATAATTATGTTGTATATTCCACTATTCGACATATTTTATGGAAATCCTATGCTAATAATATAAAATTTTATAAATATAATGATAAATACTTATAAAGAGGTGAATACAATGGATCAACAAATTGTTATTAAAGCATATCAAAAAGACTGGGTTGAAGAGTATATAAAAGAAAAAGAGAAATTCTGTTCCTTGTTAGGACAAGAAATAATTGCTGTTGAACATATAGGAAGCACAGCAGTAGAAGGATTAGGAGCTAAACCTCTTATTGATATGATGATTGGCGTAACAGACTTACAAATTACTGAAAACTGGATTGAAGTTCTATCGGAAATTGGATATGAGTATGTTCCAAAAGATGCAACCAATTGGCGTTTTTTTAGAAAGGGAAAATGGAGAGCGGGTACTCATCATTTGCATATTTATATTTATAATAGTGATGAGTGGAGAAACAATATTTTATTTCGTGACTTTCTAATAAGCCATGAATGGGCACGTAAAGAATATAGAGAATTAAAAGAGAGGCTTGCTATTACATATGCTTTTGATCGTGTTTCATATACAAAGGCAAAAGCGCCATTTATTCGAAAAATATTAGAATTGGCTAGAATTCAATAAATTTATAGATTCTTATCTAACTAGTTTTGAAACCTCTTCCTATACTTTTTATAGGGAGGGGATTTTTTGTTTTTTTCATGACAAAATATATAAGTTCTAATTATTGGAGGCAAACTATTTTATTTATTTTGATATTTCGAGTACATTGGAAATATTAAGGGGGAATTAAGCAATGAAAGCTATTGTACATCAATATAAAAAAGGATTAGAGGGATTAGAATATAAATTTTCACCTGAGATAAGTCCTAATGCAGGTGAAGTAAAAGTAAAGTTAAAAGCTGCAGGATTAAATCATAGGGATTTATTTATTATAAATAATAGAAAAGAAATGGATCTATCATTAGTAATAGGGTCAGATGGATCAGGAGTTGTTACAGAAATAGGAGAAGGAGTTTCAAATATTAAACTACATACAGAAATTATTATTAATCCTAGTATTGGATGGGAACATGCTACTGAAGTACCGGAGTTACCGGAAGTGCTAGGTGGACCGAAAGATGGAACGTTTGCTGAATATGTAATTGTACCAGCTGAAAATGTAGTAGAAAAGCCTTCATATCTTACTTGGGAAGAATCAGGTGTTTTATCTTTATCCGCACTAACTGCATATAGAGCGCTTTTTACAAAAGGTAGACTGAAGTGCGGCGAACACGTTTTAATTCCGGGAATAGGCGGTGGTGTTGCTACATTTGCCATGTTATTCGCGAAAGCAATTGGCGCAAAAGTGAGTGTTACTTCTAGGGTAGAGAATAAAAGGGAACTTGCTGAGAAATATGGTGCAGATATTTCTTTTCATAGTGCTGGAAATTGGGAAGAGAGCTTACAAGGTGAAAAAGTAGATTTAATAATAGATAGTATAGGTCCGGCAACTTTTTTGAAATATTTTGATGTATTAAAACCAAATGGAAGAATCGTGAATTTTGGTGCAAGCTCAGGAGATAAAATTGAATTACCATTACGCGCGCTATTTTACAATCAAATTGATATTATGGGAACATCCATGGGTAGCGGTGAGGAATTTAATGAGATGATAAAATTTATAGAAAAACATCAAATTAAACCAATTATTGATAAAGTTTACTCGTTAGAAGAAGCAATTCGAGCACTAAGCCGTATGGAACATGGAGAACAATTCGGAAATATTGTACTTCAAATGAATTAAAAAATATGATTTTGCAATTAGTATATTTAAATGAATATGTTATGTATCCCAAACATGAAAAAATACGAACCGCCTTATTATAAAGGCTTACCAGCTTTATACATAAATTGCGTATAAAATTTGTTTTATAATTGTCATATGAATAATAGTAAAATGAGGATTAGATGAAAAAAGTTTAAGCCTATTTTCATAATGGTATTGTATACTGTGTAAATCAAGAACACTTGTATGTAAGGAGAGAGTTTAATGAATTACACAGTATTTCAGTGGTTTAATAATTTTGCTGATTCATCCAAACTATTAGATACGTTAATGGTTGCTATTACAAATAGCGCTGCATACGTAGCCATTTTATTTATGCTTATCTTATGGTTTAATAATGGAAAGAAAGATAAGGCAATTAGAAAACAATATACAGTTTTATATACGACGCTTTCGGTTATTTTTGCATTATTAGTAAATGTTCTTATACACGCAGTATATTACCATCCGCGTCCGTTCGTATCACATGATGTACATCAATTAGTACCACATGCAGCAGATTCATCATTCGTTAGCGATCATTCTGTACTTGTATTTTCAATCGTCTTCGTATTTATTCTTAGAGGAGAAAAACTGAAATATATCGCGCTATTATGGGCAGTATTAGTCGGTATATCACGTATGTACGTAGGTGTTCATTATCCTTTAGATATACTTGGTGCAGCATTCTTAACACTTATTATGAGCGCATTAGTAATGCAAAGTGCACGTATGTTTGAACCAATAGCGAAACTTGTATTCAAAATGTATGCATTAGTAGCGAGACGAATTCCTTTCTTAGCGAAATATAACCATATCGCATAATTGTATTATAAAAAAGTTCCCCTTTGGACATCCAGAGGGGAACTTTTTTATAGGAAATACGAAAAGAGTTTAGAGTGCTCTGTAATCAAGTTGTACTAATTAATATTTCGAAATTTCACGCACCGAATTTAAATTATATAAAATAATGACACAAAATAACAACAGTTAGTTTTGCATTGTTTTAAAGGAATTAAAAAGAAAACTTCGAAACATATAGTATCGCAAACAAAAATTACAAATTTAAAAACGTATCTTCGTACGAATCCATTCCAAAAGAGAGGAGATAAGTATGCAAAAACTCCAAACGAATAAAGGCGCTCGATATATGATGATTGCTTTTATTGTTTTGTTTCTTATTATGATTTTGCGTATATTCTATATTCAGGCAGTAGGAGTCGTGCATAATGTGAATGTAAAGGATCTAGCGAATGAACAACATAATAAAAAAGGTGTTTTAGAAGCGAATCGTGGCACTATCTATGACCAAACCGGGAAGGTGTTAGTACAAGATTCTACAACGTATCGAGTTGTTGTGAATTTAAAAGGAAAAGATAAAGTGAAAAATAAAGATGAAACCGCACAACAATTAGCCGATGCACTTGAAATTGATAAAGAAGAA
Source organism: Bacillus sp. FSL K6-0268 (assembly GCF_038005425.1). Classification (NCBI taxonomy): domain Bacteria; kingdom Bacillati; phylum Bacillota; class Bacilli; order Caryophanales; family Bacillaceae; genus Bacillus; species Bacillus sp. FSL K6-0268. Next base: position 702,513 of record NZ_JBBOTF010000001.1, on the reverse strand, counting down.
GTATTGAAAAACTTGCATGAAGGGCGTACACAAGTTGAAATTGGAAAAATTGGTCGGAACTTATCTAGGGAAACGAAGGAAAAAATTAATAATTTAAAAATACCAGGTGTATCTTTTATGACGGAAAAAGCAAGAGTGTATCCGAATGAAGACTTTGCATCCTATATACTTGGTTTTGCTAGACCAGATGATAAAGGGAATACAGAAGGAAAGTTTGGGCTTGAAAAGAGTTTGGATAAATATTTGCGCTCTACAAACGGGAATATAGAATATGTGGGTACACGAAGGGGGATTCCGCTTACGAATGATATAGGTAAAGTAGAACCTGCTAAAAATGGGAATAACGTATATTTAACCCTTGATAAACAAATTAATAGCTTTTTAGAAGAAGCGATGAACAAAGCACAAGAGCATTATGATCCTTCTATGTTAATTGGAATTATTGCTGATCCAAAAACAGGAAAGGTTTTAGCAATGTCTAGTAAACCTAGTTACAATCCTAATGTAGGTGATATCGAATACTTTTTAAATGATCCGATTGCAAATGCATATGAACCAGGTTCAACAATGAAAGTTTTTACGTTAGCAGCTGCCATTAATGAAGGTGTATATAACGGAAAAGAATATTTTCAATCTGGAAAATATTCCGTGGGTTCATCTGATATAAAAGATCATAATGGTGGATTTGGATGGGGATCAATTACGTTTGATGAAGGTTTTGAAAGGTCATCAAACGTAGCTTTTTCTATTTTAGAAGATCAGTTACTGAAACCAAATAAATTTAAGCAATATATGAATAAATTTGGATTCAATCAAAAAACAGGAATAGATTTACCTGGTGAAAGTAAAAATACTTTATTATTAAATACGCAAATTCAACAAGTTACAACTTCTTTCGGTCAAGGTTCTACAGTAACTCCTATTCAATTAATCCAAGCGGCTACTGCAATAGCAAATGATGGGAAAATGATGCAACCATATATCGTTGATAAAATTGTAAATCCAACAAACAAAGAAGTTATTATGGAAAATCAACCGAAAGAAATTGGGAATCCGATAAAAAAAGAAACAGCGGACAAGGTTAGAAGCTTAATGGAGCGTGTTATAACATCTTCAAAAGGAACTGGTACAATGTATAAAGTGGATGGTTATCCAATTGGAGGTAAGACAGGAACAGCACAAATCCCGAATCCTGAAAACGGCCGATATATGGAAGGGAAAGAGAATTACATTTTCTCCTTTTTAGGAATGGCTCCAATTGATGATCCGGAGTTAATCGTATACTTAGCTATTAAGCAGCCAAAGTAAAAGGAGATGAGTATGGAGCTCAGCCTCTTGCTGAAATATTTAAACCTGTTATAAAAAACAGCCTTGAATATTTAAAAGTGAAACCGTATACAGAAAAACAAATAGCTGATGCAGCGAAACAATCTCAATTAAAAGTGCAAAATTATGTAAATAAATCGATGGATACAATAGAGAAAAGTGTAGAAAAAGAGAAGCTACAGCCGGTAATTTTAGGAGAAGGAAAAATAATAAAACAATACCCACAGTCTGGCGAGGTAATAAGTGAAGGAGATCGTATATTTTTATTAGGAAATAACGCACATATGCCAAATGTAAAAGGTTGGTCCATGCGTGATGTTATGTATTTCTCTAAGCTTTTGAAATTAGATTTGAAAACTTCTGGTACGGGTTATGTAACGAGCCAAAGTATTGAAAAAGGACAAGGTTTACAAGAAGGAGATACACTAGAAATAGAATTAGAACCTCCGTTACAACCGTTAACAGAGGCGAATACAAATTAATTCAGGTATTTGGAAGGAGCTATATGAAAATGGCTCTTTCTTTAGAGTTATAAGTAATTTCACGCACCGTAATTTTTAGAAAAAATAATAAATAAGCGAATTAATAATACTACGTTATTAAATATCTGATTATTTTTTATTTACAGTTAAAATCATTTGTGATAATATGGAAAAAATCAAATGCAGTGAAGAGAATAGTAAATAAAATGAATTTTTCACAGAGAGCTCCATTTAGCTGAAAAGGAGTAAAAATTCTTTATTGAATCAAGCCTCTGAGCAGTACACCGGAACCTGTTATGAAGGGGGTGGTGTGACGGGAGCTCCCGTTATAGAGCTATGGTATAAGCATGAATGAGAATGCAGTACCTGATAAGGTTAGTATGGTGACATATTAACAAACTAGGGTGGCACCGCGATGATAATCTCGTCCCTAAGATTAAAAGTCTTGGGGGTGGGATTTTTTTATTGTTGTAAAACAATTTGGAAAGCGGGGGCCAAAAATGAAAAACTTACTTAAAGATTGGAAATATCCTTTATTACTATTGTCCGGAATTGGTATTGCGAATTTAGGGGCATGGATTTACTTAATAGCACTGAATGTACTTGTCTATAATATGGGTGGCTCAGCCTTAGCTGTTGCTACTTTATATGTAATAAAACCATTAGCCACTTTATTTACAAACGCTTGGTCTGGGAGTATGATTGATCGTTTAAATAAACGGAAGTTAATGATTCACCTCGATATATATCGTGCGTTATTTATCGCTATTTTACCTTTACTTCCGTCACTTTGGATTGTTTATGTATTCGTATTCTTTATAAGTATGGCCAGTGCAATTTATGAGTCAACTGCTATGACGTATATGACGAAATTAATTCCAGTAGAGCGAAGACAACGTTTCAACTCACTACGTAGTTTAATAGGATCTGGTGCATCACTAATTGGACCAGCAGTAGCGGGGGGATTATTAATTGCGGGTACACCAGAATTCGCTATATATATGAATGCTATAGCATTTCTCTTATCAGGATTAATTACATTACTTTTACCCAACCTTGATAAGAAAAAAGATTCGGATACAACTAGTAATACATTATCCCTTACAGTATTAAAAAAAGATTGGAGCACTGTTATAAATTTTAGTAGAAAACATGTGTATGTCGTATATGTGTATTTTTTATTTCAAAGTATGTTCGTATTAGCAACTGCTACTGATTCACTTGAACTATCGTTTGCGAAAGAGGTATTACTACTAACAGATAGTGAATACGGTTTTCTAGTTAGTATAGCTGGTGCAGGCTATATATTAGGTGCCATAACAAATACAATTTTGTCAAAGAAATTAGCACCTTCATTTCTAATTGGAATAGGATCATTATTCATCGCAATTGGTTATTTAATTTATGCCTTTTCAAATGTATTTTTAATAGCTGCTATTGGATTCTTTATTTTATCTTTTTCGATGGCATATGCAAATACAGGATTTTATACATTTTACCAAAATAACATCCCTGTTCATATGATGGGACGGATCGGGAGTATATATGGGCTTATTATTGCGTTAGTAACAATTTTTATTACAATATTATCTGGTGTTGCGACTCAGTTCATTTCTATACAACTTGTAGTTATTGTAGGGTCATTAATAATGTTATTTATCACTATCGTATTGTGTGTGTTTACTTTATTCCCATTGCAATCTAAGTTGTATTCTACTGAATCAATAAAGTGAAACTTTAATCAGTGGGGGTTTTGTTCATCCCCCGCTTAACTTCCACTGAATTTTGAGGTGGGGGTCTTACTGTCCGTTAATGCGGGATAAATTCGAAATAAACTTTGTGTTCTCATTAACAATTTATCGTATTCAATAAGAGGGTTCTTTCCCCTTTATATGGAAAAATTAATAAGGGGAAAGAACAATTTGGAAAGATAAGGGTGGTTGTCGTGATAAAAACAAAAGATGAGATTAATAAAATTGTAAAAGAAATACAAAAGGAAATAGATTTCTCTGGAGTAGTTTTAGTAAAAAAAGAAAAAAACCTAGTCTATGAAAAAGCATTGGGTTACGCAAACCAAAGTGAATGTATAAGCAATACGATACAAACAAGATTCGGCATTGCCTCAGGATGTAAAATTTTCACTGCAATTGGCATCTGTCAACTTGTTGAAAAAGGTGTTATTTCTTTTCATACAAAATTAAAAGATTGTCTAGAGATAAAATTTCCAAACTTTGATGAAGATATTACAATACATCAACTACTAACGCATAGCGCTGGTATACCAGATTATTTTGATGAAAGTATTATGGATAACTTCGAAGATCTTTGGAAACAAACACCTATGTATCTATTAAAGAGCTTAAAAGATTTTTTACCATTATTCCAAAACAGTAATATGATGTTTACACCTGGAAGTAAGTTTCACTACAACAATGCAGGTTTTATCATACTCGGATTAATAATAGAAGAACAGACGGGATTTAAATTTACGGAGTATATAGAAAAGAACATATTTAATCCAATTGGTATGAATGATTCTGGCTATTTTTCTTTAGATAGATTACCAAGACATACAGCACTAGGATATATAAAGGATGAAACTAACCAAAATTGGAGAACAAACGCCTACTCTATACCAATAAAAGGAGGAGCTGATGGAGGTGCATATGTTACTGCACCAGACATGCTGAAATTTTGGGCGGCACTATTTAATAATGAAATTTTAGGAAAGGAATATACAAAGTTACTTTTAACTCCCCACATTCAAGTAAATGATAAACAGTCTTACGGCTATGGAATATGGATTGAAACACGAGAAAACAAGGTATTCAAATATCATATAATGGGATATGATCCAGGCGTCAGTTTTCGCTCGTCTATATATCCAGAATTAGGAATCACTTTAGTTATTCCATCGAATAAAGGGGCAGGACCCGAAAAATTAATGACAGAAATAGAAAGAGCTTTTTAATTATATGGATATTAAAGAAGAGATACAAAAATAATTTAAACGGGTTCATGATAGTTTCTATTTTGAAAAATATTTTAGTTAACGAGAAACCCTTTATTTAGTAAATAAAGGGTTTTATAATTTCATAAAAATATATACAATTATATAGATTTTGGAATTCGAAAACATTACTATATAGTTGTAAATTTTAATTATTCATTCATATGAAAGGGCGTGTTAGCAATTTGTATATGATCAACGGTAGTTTGTTTATTATTTTAGGGGTTATTTGTTATTTAATTGTACGTGGAATATTAATTGGTACCAAAAATAAAAAACATGTGATTTGGTGGAAAGAAATAATAAGTTTTTTATTCGTGGTCTACATTTGTATGGTTGTTGCAGTAACTTTATTCCCTTTACCAATTGGTTTTCCTTCTAATGTTGAAAATCTGAATCGCTCGGTCAATATAATACCATTTGCATCAATTATTAAAGACATCAATCAAATTGGTAGTGCTTATGATGGGGATGCCCTGTTTATGATTGGTCTAATTGTAAGAAATGTAGGCGGGAATATTTTATTATTAATGCCTTTAGGATTTTCAGCACCAATCTTATGGGATAAATATACGAAATTCAAAAATAATATTTTATTAGGATTTGCTATATCAGTTAGTATTGAATTGCTACAATTAATTGAGTCTTTATTTAGTGGAGTGGGACGTATTACTGATATTGATGATGTGATCTGTAATGTTATAGGTTCTATTGTTGGATATTGTATTTATAATATCTTTTTAAAAGCTATTAATAAATTTAACATTCGATTGTTGGGTAAAACTAATTCTAAAGGTGTGGAATTAGTTGATAAATAGGAGTTTAAACAAGTTATTAAAAGCGTACGAGTAAAAAGTACGTCTTTTTATTTTTATAAATAATGCTTAAGGCTGATGAGAACTCACATTTTCCATCTTACACTTGAAAGTAGCTATTGTATTTCAATTATGGAATGAAAAGAGGAGAATATAATCTTTAAAGATAAACAAGTTTATAGGAGGATTCTAAATGGATATTTTACTTGTTGTTCTTATTATTGTTTTGATGCAAAGTAAAGAACGAAAAGTGAAAATAAACCGTATTTGGCTCATTCCGGCTTTGTTGTGCTTTGTAACAGTTCAGTCCATTATTCGTATGGGACAAATAACTTTGCTGCAAGGACTACTGTTTTTTGTAATGCTTGGAATTGGCTTAGGTATTGGAATTATACGGGGGAAAGCTTTAACATTTCGATTAGATAGTGAAACGGGTCATGTACTACGGAAAGGAAATTGGGTAAGTACAATAATTCTTCTTGTTATTTTAGGAGCAAAAATTATTATTAAACAAAGTATGTTTTCTGGTAGCACGCACCAGACACTAATGGTTGTAACAAATGCCTTTTTATGTATTACATTAGGCACCGTAATTAGTAGACGTTATTATATTTGGAAAAAATATAATGAATTAACACAAAAAGCGTAAATACATGCATCCCTTGTTTAACATTGTTGCGAACGGTAATACTAAATAACATTGAACTTTTACAACAAGGGATGATAATATGATATACATTTACACAGACTTCGGCGGTACACATACAACATCACTAGCTGCAGCATATCATTTAAATAAATTACCAACGGATCGTAAGTTAACAAAAGAAGAAATTTTGAATGTAGATTACTTTAATAAATTGAAAACAGAAGATATGGGAAAAATTATTTTTCATGGAATAGACGAAAACGGTCATCCTGTATATACGATTGGATGTGGCGCATCAAAAGTTGTTGTACCAGCGATGAAGCATTTAGGAGAAATCTTGCAAAAACATTATCAAAGTCATGAAAAAATTATTTTTTCTAATACATCACCAACCGTACCTTTACCAATGACTTTTGGTGGTCTGTTTTCTAGAAGGTTCCATATCGATTTTATTGGCGTACCGTTACTCGTATGGGGAGCAAAAATTTGCTGTGATAATATACAAAGGCTTGTTAGTTATACAAAAGAGGCAGGAAGATTAACGAATGATTATGTTGTAATTTTAGATAATGAAACTTTTAAATAGTATATGAATAAGAAGAAAATCGAGCAAATTCCTTGATTTTCTTTTTTATTTGTGGAATAGACAAGAAATAGTCACATTTAATATACATCTACTATAGCCAAAATAATAAAGTCCTGTTACTATTACAGGGATATTCTCTTTTTATAACATAAATATATAGAAAAATTAGAAAAGAGGAATTGAATTAAGGGAGGAACAACATGAAGCGTGTTGCTTGGATTACTGATAGTACAACTGCGAATTTTAAAACAGAAGGAGATAACTTTGTTATCCCAATCGAAGTTATTATTGATGGAATTTCGTACAAAGATTGTGAAGAAGGTGTACGTGAACGGGTTTATAATGCGTTAAACGAAGGTAAAACAGTCACTACTTCACAACCTAATATTGGGGAAATGGTAGAGTTGTTTACAAAATGCAAAGAAGGATATGAAGAAGGATTTGCAGTTGCTATTAGCGGAAAAGTAAGTGGAACCTATCAAAATATGAAGTTAGCTGCAGAAATGGCAGGTTTTCCATTAACTGTATTAGACAGTGAAACAACAAGTTATCCAATGGATGAATTAATTAGAAAAGCGAAATCGTTATACAATGATGGTATGACTTTACAAGATATACACAAAACATTAGTAGATGAAAAAAGAAGACCTTTTCATGTATTCCCAAAGAGTTTAAAAGGTTTATATGCGAGTGGTCGTGTAAAGGGTATTCAATTTTTACTTGGAAGTTTATTAAGTGTGAACTTAATACTAGAAGTAAAAGGTGGAGAGCTTTTACTTGAAAAGAAAGTTCGTAAAATCCAAAAATGTCGAGAATATATTAAAAATGAACTTGAAAAAGAATTACCAAAAGTACTTCATATGTTCCATGCTAACGATAAAGCTGGAGCGGAAGAATGGATTGCAGATATTAAACAAGCATTCCCCGAAATGGATTTCAAATTATATCCATTACCAATTTCATTTGCGGTTCATGCAGGTGAGGGAACAATAGCAATTAGTTATTAAAGTAAAACCCGTGAATCATTCACGGGTTTTTTCAGAGTGTTGGGAAAGACCTTATATACTATAAGGTCTTTTGTACCTCTTAAAATGACTTGAATAGCGTTTATTTGAGGTCATTAGGTAGTTAGAGATTGATGACTATCTTTAACGAAAAAAGTTGAAGTCATATTTTTAAATGCTAATAAATCAGAATATTCTACCTTTTATTTCTACAGTTACAATCTATTTACATATAAGATTATTAGGATTATATTGACAATGAAAGAAAAAACAATAGATGGAAGGGGATGTTTTTTATGTTTAAAAAAGCAGCACTAGGGATTTCATCGTTAGCAATCACAGCGTTCGTCGGATTAGGGATGGCAACAGAAGCTTCAGCTGGACCAGCAGCACCACTTACTTCACTAAACGTCGTACAAGTAGAGTCTGAGCTGGGCGGAGTAGAAACAATTAACCAAAACAGCTTTAGCACAACACGTAACCACGGGGGAAAATACTTATATATTACAACGAAAGAGATGGGATACGGTCAAAATCCGTTTACTAAAATGAATGGTTCTAATGTAAAAAGTATTGGATCCACAATAATCGGCGGAAAACCAATCGTTGGCTGGTATTACAAATGGGATGCGTCTGGACATCAACAAGGAACATTTGAATACCAAAAAACATCTATAAACGCGCCATTTAATACAATGCGTACGTCAATTTATATCCAATAATTTTTGAAAACGTTCGCACATATAGAATAGTTAAAAAGGTACTTCTAGGAGTACCTTTTTTTGATTTGAATCACGTTCATCTATATTTACAATTCCGATTCCATAGCAAGAACACTTCCCATAAAACAAAATCCTTAACGTCTATAAAATTTATATGAACGCGTAGTACAAGTCCGCTACAGTTAAAGTACGTAACTTTACATATTTCAACTCAATGAAAAAGGAAGAAACTGCAGTACTTACGCCGCAGTTTTAAATTCATCCATGAACTCACAGTTTTTAGATATATAGACATAAACGTACTACCTGCTACTCTTTTTTAAATTCAAGATTAAAAAAGAGTAGCTAAGCTTATATAAGCTTAGCTTAATGGGTATGTGGCGAAACTTTAAAATTAATTACATCTTTTTCATAGCATAAATAATTTTGTATAGGCAGATGAAAGGATTTTTTAAAATAATAAAGAAGTATGTATAAACAAATATATAAATGGTAGTGATTAGGATGAAAATCAGTAAGTTTGCAGAAGTAAATAATGTAAGTGTAGATACGATTAGACATTATATGGACCTCGGACTCGTTATTCCCGAGAAAAAAGGAAGTCACTATTTTTTTGACGAGTATTGTCAAAAGGATATAGAACTTATATTAGAGTACAAATGGCTAGGGTTTAGCTTGTATGAAATTAAAGAACTGTTTCTTTATAAAAATTTAGGGAAATCCTTAGACTATGAAAAGGATAATTTTTATCAATCTTTATTTAAAGTAAAATATGAAAAGATTGAACAAGAAATAAAAACTTTAGAGGAACGAAAATGCAAATTAAAGGAAGCGTTACATAATTTATCTATAGAAACTGAAATTTCGAGTTCAATTTTAGGGGTAGATTTAAAAGTACTTCATTTATTTAAATGTGTTAAGTGTAACGGAAATTTAATTCTTGAAGATGGCATTATTAATAAGAATCAAATTATTGAGGGAAAGTTAATTTGTAATTGTGGTGAAGAATACACGATTATTTCAGGGGTTTTAACAGCTGGCAACTCAGTGAAAGCGTATGAAAAGAAATCACTTGAAGATTCTATTTCGGATTATATTCATGAAACTGATACTGCTTTTTTGGAAAATGTTCAAAGAGGAGGAGAATGGGCGAAAAAGAAACTAATGCAATTAGATTTAAATGAAAAAATACTACTTGATTTAGGGTCTGGTATTGGGTTCTTTTTACGAAATATTTATGAAGAACTACCGGAAGAGTGTTTATATATTGCTGTTGATCGAGATTTGAATAAACTTTTACTTTTAAAAGATGTAATTGAGAGAAGAAATGTGAAAAGAAATATTGTATTTATCTGTGCCGACTTTCTAAACATACCTATTCAGAATAATTCTGTTGATATTGTAATCGATCAATCAGGTACAAGTAATTATAGTTTTGAATATGAGGAGTTCTTATTGTGTGAATTAAATTCCCTTTTTAAACACAATTGTTATTTATTAAGTTCATTTATTTTATTTAATAAATTTAGTATAAATAGCCAAATTGCACCTAGACTCAGAGAGAATTTTACATCTGCAAAAGTAACAAAAGAAATCGAAAATTTACAGTTTCAATCTATTGATGAAAGTACTTCAAATTATTTGATACGAGGGGGAAGGTACGAGGATTTCTTTGTTCAAGGAGAAGAAATTTATACATATTCATTTTTCGGAAAAAGATGGGGTTAACCCATGCCCATCAACTTAAGCCTTTTTACTACCCCCAAGTACAAAAAAAACGTTATTCTTTCTTAATAAACTATAAGGAAGGGTGACGTTTTTTTATGAATCTCTCGATTCAAGAGGAGTTACAACCATTTGCAGAAGAATTACAGCGCTATATCACACCTGATTTTTTGGAAGAACTCGCAAGAGAGATGAAATTTGTAAAGAGAAAGCGCAAATTTTCGGGGGCAGATTTAGCTACCATTTGTATTTGGATTAGCCAAAGGGTGGCCAGTGATCCTTTAGTACGATTATGTAGTAGGCTTCACGCAGTTACAGGTACTGTACTTAGTCCGGAGGGCTTAAATAAACGATTTAATGAAAAATCAGTGTTATTTTTAAAACATATCTTTTCTTTGTTGTTACAACAAAAAGTCTGCGAGCAAACGCACATTTCTAGCCAACTTTATACTCATTTTAAACGTATTCGCATCATGGATGCCACTATGTTTCAGGTACCTAATACTTTGGAACATATATATCCTGGTTCAGGTGGTTGTGCGCAAACAGCTGGGATCAAAATTCAATTAGAATATGACTTACATAGTGGCCAATTTCTCAATTTTCAAGTGGGACCTGGAAAAAATAATGATAAAACATTCGGAACAGAATGTTTAGATACGTTACGACCAGGCGATTTATGTATTCGTGATTTAGGGTATTTCTCATTAGAAGATTTAGACCAAATGGATCAACGGGGGACATATTATATTTCGAGGTTAAAGTTAAATACGAACGTATATGTAAAAAATCCAAGTCCGGAGTACTTTAAAAATGGTACCATTAAAAAGCAATCAGAATACATACAAATCAATGTCATGCAAATTTTGAATCAACTCCAACCAGGTGAAACAATAGAATACCAGCAAGCTTATATTGGAGATAAACAGCAGTTATTTTCACGTCTCGTTTTTCATCGTTTAACAGCAGCACAATTACAAAAACGCTTGAAAAAAATTGCAGAAAAAGAAAAGTTGAAACATAGAACCTATTCAGAGAAAAGTAAATTAGTAGCAGGATTAAATGTATATGTGACAAATGCACCTTGGGAATGGGTTCCGATGGAACAAGTACATGAATTGTATACATTACGCTGGCAGATAGAAATTGTTTTTAAAACGTGGAAATCATTGTTTGATATAGATCATTGTCGCACTGTCAAACGAGAAAGAATAGAGTGCCACTTATATGGAAAACTAATTGCTATTTTTTTATGTTCTTCTACTATATTTAAAATGCGCCAACTTTTGTTACAGAAGAAACAAATAGAATTAAGTGAATATAAAGCGATAGGAATGATTCAAGATCACCTATTTCTCCTCTATCAAGCCATACAGAAAAACACCCAAGAGATAACAAAGCTTCTAATTCGTCTGTTCCACCTTCTACAACAAAACGGACGGAAATCTCATCGATATGAGAAGAAAACGGTCTTTGATATCATGGGTGTTCATTATGAGTATAGTATAGCTAGGGAACAAAAGAAAGCTGCATAGTTTTAAAAATAAAACTCGGTAGAGTTTATTTAGTGTGCGTGCTTTTAGAAATAATCAATATGATGAACAATTGGTAGCTATTTTGAAGGGAACTTCATTTTATTTGTTCTCTTAAGTTGATGGGCATGTGGGGTTAACCCCATCTTTTATTTATTTTCCCTTAAAACTTTTCAAATAGTACATATTGCTATTGGGTTGACCCAAGAACTTACAATGTACGTAACACAAAGTTAGGCAGGGGGAAAAGTGATGGGAAGTTTACGATTACATATAGAAAATAAAAAAAGCAATCAAGAATTAAGAAATATTAGTTTATATTCAATTGCAAAAACAGTATCACTATTTGGTAGCTCTATTTATAGTTTTGCATTAGGATTGTATGTTTTACAAATAACCGGATCTGCGTTAAATTTTGCAATTTCGCTCATATTAGGAACGATTCCAATGATTGTTATGAATCCATTTGCCGGTGTCATTGCTGATAAGGTTGATAAAAAGAAACTGGTTATTTGTATGGATTTACTAAGCGGATTATTATTAATAACTGTTTATATATTAAGCAGCTATTATGGATTAAACTTATTCATCATTTATACTACTACCTTTCTTATGACAGTATTTACAACGTTTTTTGGAATAGGATTAGAGGCCGTAAAACCGAATATGGTTACTAAAGAACGGTTAATGAGTATTAATTCTATAAGTAAAATTATCGATTCTATATCTTTAATTTTAGGGCCTATGTTAGGGGGCATTGTTTTTGCAGTCTTTGATATGAAAACTTTTATAATTATTAATGGTATTTCATTTATCCTTTCGGCTATATCCATATTGTTTATAAACTTTAAATTGTGCGAGCAAAACATAAATAAGGAATGTTCAATTAGAGAAATTAATTTTATTGAAGATATAAAGGAGGGATACTCTTACTTATTGGAGCGGAAAAGCTTAAAAAATACTTTTAGTATTTTAATTTCACTTAATTTCTTTTTAGGCTTTGCTGTAACTGTTCCGTTGCCATACATTATTAACACAGTTCTCAATCTTAGTTCTAAGCAATTTGGTATGATTCAAGGGACTTTTCCGATAGGTATGATAGTTGGTGCAATATTAGTAAAAAAGATAACTGATTGTTTTTCTTATTCTTATCTATTGAAAAAAATAAGTTTTATGTTGGCAATTTTTATGATAGTTTCAGGAATACCTGTTTTATTTAAATCTATTGTAGTAAATAATTTGGTATATGTTACTACGTATTGCATGATTATGTTCTTTTTAGGGTTTATGATAGCACAAATTGATATTCCTTTAATGTATTTCATGCAAAATGAGATTCCTGAAGAATATAGAGGAAGAGTTCTTAGTATTGGATTAAGCTTAGGTAAAATAATGCAGCCAATAGCACTTGCAATATCAGGACTATTATTAAATTTCATTCCAGCCTACACGCTTCCCATTGCAGGGGGGATTGTATTTTTTACTTTGAATAAAATTTTAACAAATAAGTTAAATTTAGAAATTCATTCAAAAGATTATAGTGTTTAACGTAACTTAAAAAGCGCAGGATCAGCATCCTGCGCTTTTCTATCGTAATTCAGCTGTTTTTCTAATAACAATTTTATCAATATCATCTTCTTCATCACCAATAAATAATCCTCGTTCTTTTAAATACGCTTCAAAATATAAATCAGCTTCAGCGCGTTCATCATATGGCTTTACAGAGAGAACGAAACCTAATTTGTTTTGTTCTTCTAAATGAGAAGTGGAGATGTAAGCCGGTACATTATGGCGTAAAAAGAGTTCTTTAACCGGAATAATCATATCTTTCATTAATTTCGTTAGCATACCCATTTCAAACTCGAAATTAAAGCGATCTATACTAGACAAATCAGCGAATACTACACCGATAAAACCTGTATTAAATACTTCTTGATATTCTACATCTTCGTCATGGTCGCCGTAAAAATTCTTTTCGATTAAATAATTTACAAAATAAGCAACGCCATCACTTTGTTCAAATGGTTTCGTTGAAAGAACAAAACCAATTTTCTTTTGTTTATGTAAATACACACATGACATGTATGCTGAAATGTTATGTTCTTTAAATAAAGCACTTGTTGCTCCAGAGAGACCATCTAATACGTGATGAACAATTTGAAGTTTTTTACGAGCGAAATAATAGGATTTCTTTTGTAACTCCAATGTATCAATAAAGACAGAGCCGATAAAGCCTGTATTTGAAATAATAGGTGCTTGCTTTTTTCTTCCTCTGCGCTTTAATGGAGCCATTGTTAAAATCATCCCTTCATGTACGTTTAAAATAAAAAGAACATTTGTTCGTATGTTTATATTTTACTATTAAAACGCTATAAAGTAAAGGGTTTTTGATGAAAATATAACAAAAAAGACACCTTATAAAAGGTGCCTTAAACGCTGTAAGGAATAGGGTTTATCCTAACTATTTATATTATGATACAGAAACAATCTCTTCTGTATCTTCTACATCTAAATGACAGTCCATAGTACGAACATCTTGATCTTCATGACTTCCGAAATAAATAGTAATTTTCATATGTATCGCTCCTTTATTCTAGGAATACCTAAAATAATTACTAGTAATGTTAATATTTATTATATACCACTTTTTTCATTCCGACAACGTTATATCATTTTTAATTATTTTAAACTATAGAGCACAATTTAAAGAAGTACTTTTTATAGAAAAAGGTAAATTTCTAATATGTTATATTTAATATAGAAGGATTCGAGTAGTACTTTTTATGAAAAGGAGAACTATTGATGAATTATAAACAATTACTAATAGATAACTTTGTGTTTAAAACTTCATATGTTGCGCAATTTGTGCCCGGAATGAGTGTAAAAGAAACGAAAGATTATATTTCTGTTGATTGCGGATTACCTGCCGATACATTCAATGTTATTACTCTACTAAATAATAATTTAACGGAAGGGATTGAGAAATTATATAAGGAGGTATTCTACTATAATCAAAAAAAATTTCCAATGAGTATTTGGTTATGGGATGAGGAGCAAGAGCGAGATATAAAAAGCGAGTTAATTAAAATCGGTTTAAAAGAAGCGGAACAGAATATTGCGATGGTAGCAGACTTAGAAACAATTTCTCCACCAATAAACATGCCAGTAAGTTTTACAATTCAAGAAGCATCTTCATCTGGAAAAATAAAAAAATTTGGAGAAACATTAGCTAATCTATTCGGCACATCAGAAGAAGGTATACATGTACAAGCATTCTATAATCAAATTTCTAATCTTGATTTATGGAACAGTGAGAATATGAAACTATTTTTAGGATTTTATGAAGGTGAAGTCGTAACTGTTGGTTCATTGATATGTTCAAAAGATAGTATTGGTATTTATGACATAGCAACTAAAGAAGAAATGAGAGGACGAGGATTCGGATCTACTATGTTCAATTTCCTTCTGCAAGAAGCACAAAAATTTAAAAATACTTATTGTGTATTACAAGCTTCACACGATGGAATCAATATTTATAAAAAATCGGGATTTCAAGCTATCGGTAAAATGACTGTATTGGAAAATCGACATTTAATTGAGTAAATCATTCTAGTTAAATCGTCTTTATATAGGAGCTTATAAATCGTTATGAAAAAGATATATCTTGTTACAATAATTTGTGCCTTTATAGTAATAAGTATCTTTGTTTTTCAGAAAATAAATGAACATAAGTATACTAAAGCTATTAATCAATCAAATCATATAAAAAATATCGCACATAGAGGTGCTTCTGCGTACGCACCTGAACATACAATAGCAGCATATAAATTAGGACAACAAATGAATGGAGATTATATAGAAATTGACCTCCAAATGACAAAAGATGGACATTTAGTGGCTATGCATGACGAAACCTTAAATCGTACAACAAATGGTACTGGGCTAGTGAAAGAGCATACATTAGAAGAAATAAAGCAACTAAATGCAGGTTCTTTTTTTAATGAAAAATATCCGAACTTAGCAAAGAAAGAATTTGAAAATGCTAAAGTCCCAACATTAAAAGAAATTATTGAAACGTTTGGGCATAACGCGAACTATTATATCGAAACAAAATCACCTGATGAATATTTAGGAATGGAAGAAAAATTATTAGAAATTATTAATTACTACGAAATACAGGATAAAGTTATTATTCAATCGTTTAGTGAAGAAAGTCTACAAAAGATTCATAGCTTAAATAGTAATATATCCATAGTACAATTATTACCTTATAAAAAAGCAGTTCAATTAACAAAATTAGAGATAGAAAAGTATAAAATGTACTGCATAGGTCTTGGTATGAATTACAAATATATCGATTCAGATTATGTAAAGAAAATAAAGAAAAGTGGATTAGAAGTTCATCCATTTACAGTAGATAATGAAAATGATATGAAAAAGTTACTTGCATGGGGAGTCGACGGGATGTTTACCAATTATCCAGATCATTTACATTCAATATTGGATTTGAAAAATCATGAATAAGTAGTGTTATTCATAAAGGGAAAATTTACACAACCTGTATACTAGGATTATCAATGCAAGAAGGCATGTATCATATCAAAAGAAAATACCAAAAACCGCAACTGGAAGACCTAGGTTGTGGTTTTTTATTGCTTTGATTTCAGTTTACAAAGTTTGAAGCTAGAAGTGAAAACCTTTTTAGATGAATTGGCTTCTTATGTATTTGTACTTCATATCGTTCTAGGTATATGTACAACCCATGAGACGAATTTTGCATATGATAATAGAAAAGGAGATGTTGCATATTGAAATATCACAATAGAAATGTAAGTAATCTGAATAAATTAGCGGATAATACGAAAGCTGCCGCTTTTAAGTGGTATCAGTACTGCATTGACAATGGTATTGAAGTGTTAATTTACGAAACAATCCGTACGGTCGAGCGACAACGTGAATATGTTCGTAAAGGAGCATCGCAAACGATGCGCTCATATCACTTAGTAGGACAAGCATTAGATTTTGTTCCAATTCAGTCGAATGGTACAGAAGATTGGAATAGCTATAATAAAGAACCGTGGGCATCAGCAATTCGTTATGCTAAACAAATTGGCTTTGAATGGGGCGGTGACTGGAAAGGATTTGTGGATAGTCCGCATTTGCAATATAACTACAAAGGGTATGGAACGGATACTTTTGGAAAAGGTTCTCAAAACGTAGCGACTCCTCCTCCAACGAATGATGGTGTAGGGGTAGCTTATATTAACGGTAGCAATGTAAATTTACGAAAAGGACCTGGTACTGGATATGGTGTTATTCGCCAATTAGGGAAAGGAGAGTCCTACAAAGTATTTGGGCAATCAAATGGCTGGTTAAATTTAGGTGGCGATCAGTGGATTTATAACGATCCATCATATATTCGTTATACGGGAGGAAATGTACCCGCAACTTCACAATCATCAAACGATGGTGTAGGCGTAGTTACTATAATAGCGGATGTATTGCGTGTTCGTACCGGACCAGGAACAAATTACGGTATTGTGAAAAATGTGTACCAAGGTGCAAAATATCAATCGTTTGGATATAAAGATGGTTGGTATAATGTTGGTGGAAATCAATGGGTTTCTGGTGAATATGTTACATTTGTAAAGTAAAAATAAGAGCCGTCCTGTTGAACTGACCCCAAAAAGTTAGACAAAGAAGTTAAGCGACTGATTGGATGTGAGTCCGGTATTGTACTGGACTCATTCCATTTAACTTCACTTTAATTCTTTTGTGATTATAATAATGAATATAATTCTCTAATTCTATCTTAAAATGCTCCATACTTTCAAAATCTTTAAGATAGAATAATTCAGATTTTAATAAGCCAAAGAAGTTTTCTATGACTGCATTGTCCAAACAGTTTCCCTTACGGGACATACTTTGGATAACCTTATGTTTTTTTAGTGATTGTTGATATATCTTCATCTGATAATGCCATCCTTGATCTGAATGAAGAATAGGAGTTTCTCCATCATTTAAGCGTGTAAAGGCTTTATTAAGCATTTTTGATACAAGTGAATACACAGGTTTATTTTCTATATTGTAAGCTATAATCTCCCCGTTATATAAGTCTAAAACAGGAGATAAATATAGTTTTTTACCATGGAGATGAAATTCAGTGACATCTGTTACCCACTTTTCATTAGGCTTAGATGCATTAAATTCACGCTTCAAAATATTCTTTGCGAATTTCCCTACTTCTCCCTTATATGAACGGTATTTTTTTATACGAACCATGCATTTTAATCCAATAATATTCATTAAACGACGAACTGTTTTATGGTTTAATATATATCCACGGTTACGTAATTCTAATGTGATACGACGATAACCGTATCTACCATAATTCTCTTCAAAAATCTCTTGGATTAATTCTTTAATGTTCTTATATTTATCTGGACGTTCCATTTGTTTAATCCAGTAATAGTACGTACTGCGGGCAATACCAGCGATTTTCACAAGATCGATGATTTTGTATTCGTGCCTTAATTCATAAATTACCTGTGCTCTGTCTTGATCTATGATTTGTTCTTTTTCTGAACTAAGGCATTTAACTTTTTTAAATAATCATTTTCCATACGTAAAAGTTCATTTTCTGCTTGTAGTGCTTCTATAGACCCCTCAACTAGCACTGTATCTTTTTTGGGTTGCACCTTAACCTTCTTATTTTTCATAGCTGGACGTCCCTTCCGCTTTGAACGTAGGGCATCCACACCATTTGAATCATAAGCTACTTTCCATCTACGAATTATTTCAGGAGAGGAAATATTAAAAATTGCCGCTGTTTCTCTAATAGATGTCCCTTGCGTATCCATATATTTAAGCACATCTAGTTTATACTGAAGCGAATAAGTTGTATAGCGTTTTTCAAAAGCTTTTTCTCCAAATGCCTCATATTGTTTGATCCACTGATAAATTACACTAGAATGAATCCCTAGAGATTTAGCAAGCCTTTTTCCACCATCTATTCCATTAAAATATTGTTTTACTATCTGTATCTTTTCTTTAGGAGAAAACTTTCCCATAAAAAAATACACCTCCAATTGTTAATTGTGTCTAACAATTGGGGTGCACATCATATTCAGCGTCGTCTTTTTTTCTAAATTTTACTTCCCTTCATTCAATGATGATAAGTCCCGTAATTAATTAAACTAAAGTGTTATTTTAATAAAATAGCGGGAAAAGGAGAGATTTATAGAAAAATCGTTGTGTATGATTCTAAAATGTTTTTGAAAATGTATGGAGTGAAATAAAAAGAACCCTTTGTAAAACGGGTTCTTTTGGTGCGTTAATCTATTAATTACAATCTTGATGATATTCATCACATGAATCTTTATTATCGTTACAGCAAATACAAAATGTTTTTTGCACAAATAAACTAACTATACTAGTAGGGCCTTCCTGTTTCGTAAAAGTAAGACTTTGAAAATCTTCAACTTGAAATATTTTTGTTTGAACAGGTTGTAATGTTGTAGTAATTGGGCGGCTAGATTTTCTTGTTAGAATAGTTACTTGAACGGGTGCACTCATCCCGACAACGAATAACTGAATTAATGTTTTATTATGATTGTTTGTGAAATCCTCAAATACAGTTTGTGGAGCGGTGGTTTCAAGGAAAACAGATAAAGGTATATTTCCATTTGCATTTTCTTCAGAACCAGTTATCGTATGAGTTTCAATAAAACAGTTATTTTTTTGATCGTTCGAATACGATTGGTTTTTATAATATTTTTTACCATCTTTATAAAAATAATTAGCCATAATTATTTTGCTCTCCTTTCTTTGGAATATCAATATATAGTATTAATTAAAAGGAAAGAGTGCTTGTACTAAAGAATAATATCCGCTCTTGAAAATAATTGAAAAAACAATTTGATATGCATACTATTTGAGAATGTTGTAGTTTCTAACTAAAAATAAGCACACATTAAAGTGTGCTCTAGATAAGAAAGGTAAGAATCTTATGAATGGAGAATCTCCATTCAATAACATATGCTTGTCAAATTTTAAGGTGAAAACTTTTTAACAAGAAAGTTATTCAGAAAATTTTCCTGTGATGATAAAATTATATTTTTGATTTTAAATGTTTGGAATTATGGATGTCGAGATGGATTTTTAAAAAAATTATAGAAATTTAATTTTACTATAAATAAAGGAGCAGTTAGCCAAGTTTAACTAATCGATATATAGATATTATATTGAGTTATGTATTGTATTCGAGGAGGAATAAAGAATGTGTACGTATTGGGAAACGTATTTAGAGAATTCTCCGAGAAGCAAGAAAAAAATAAATGAGCCGTTAGCAAAAGCTAACGGCAAACAGGGATGTCACACTAGATGTATTTATAATATTAAAGAAATATTGATTTTTATTCAAATGGAGAGAAGTAGGCTATTAACATGGAGATGCATAAATTCATATCCTGTAAGTAGTAAATTAATGACGGGATAGATTGAAAATGGATGATCCGATTAAGGAGATAGTTGGTGCTTGGTTTGTTGCAGTAGGGACAATTATTGCTGCGGTTGGTAGTACACCTTTTAAAAAATTGAATGACGAATTAAGAAGAGATTTAAACGTATGGGGGAATGTATTACAGGCAACAGGGAACGGCCTAGAAGCTGATGGACAAGGGGAAATATCTCTTGAAAAAATCGGTAATGAAATCCAATCAATTGGTAATGTAACGGTTTTAACAGGACTCATTATAGAATTTGAAGATAATACACAAAAAAAAGTAGTGATTGCAGGGAATTGGATTCAAGCATTAGGTGGTATTACATCAATAGGTGGTGAATTAGAGGATAGTTCCGACATAGATGAATCGTATAACATTGTTGGGAATGTGTTACAAGCGACTGGAAATTCATTACAGGCAATAGGTGGAATAGATGAATTGAAAGCTAGTCGGGATAAAGTGGAAGAAATTTCGGAAGGAAATGAGGAGGATGGACAGATTATAGTGATTACGGGGAGCTGGATTCAAGCGGTTGGTTCAGTAGTTTCATTAATCGGTCAAATAAGAGAAGAAAGACAAGAGATTTTAGACAACAATTCATAGTGAGTTTAATAAAATATTCTTTTTAAAGTGAAAGCAAACAGAATATAGTGCGAATAGAAAACTAGAGAATGCCAATTTCATTAAGGGTGTTTTAAGACTATGTATGCTAGGTTCTTTGCTTTCAAGTTAAAAGTTCTTTCATTGGAATATTCACTAAAGAGACTTTCAAGTGAATAAGATACAGAGAGGTGACTATATGAATAAACAATATAGTCACCTTTCTATTATGATAACATTTTCGTCATAAGTATATGTGGAATGCTATCTTCCATGAATATATCAGAAGAAGTTTGATAGCCTAATTTTTTATAAAATCCTTCAGCTTGTGTTTGACCGTGTAGCTTCACTTTTGTAACTTGTTCGTTACGAGCAATTTCTTCTAACGTTTGAATGATAACTTTACCTAATCCGTATGTACGATAATCTTTTAAAATACAAATACGTTCTAATTTTCCGACACCATCAACAAATCGTATACGCCCTGTGCCTACAGGAAACTCATGATAATAAACTAAAATATGTTTACATTGCTCTCCGATTTCATCGAATATATCGAATTCATCTGCAAGAGGGACACCTTGTTCTTTTACAAATACTTCTTTTCGAATGTGAAAGGCAGTTTCTAAATCAGTAAGTTCTGTTATAAGTTTGGATTGCAAAATGTTCAGTCCTTTCTAGTGTAATCAGCTTGTGTTTTCATAGTATATCATAATAAAGTGCTATTAAGAGAAGATGAACATACTAAAAAGCCAACTTTAAAAAGTCAGCTTTTATTACAATTCCTTTATCCCATTTTTAGTGCAGATAATTGCTTTACTCGTCATACTTATAAACAATCCTGTTTCAACTACACCAGTAATCATTTTTAATTGGGTGTGTAAATGGGCAGGATTAGAAATATGATTAGAGAATATACAATCGATAATCATGTTATTGTTATCGGTTATATAGGTTTCATTATTTTTCAAACGTAATGTTGTTTGACACCCATGCCCATCAACTTAAGCCTTTTTACTACCCCCAAGTACAAAAAAAACGTTATTCTTTCTTAATAAACTATAAGGAAGGGTGACGTTTTTTTATGAATCTCTCGATTCAAGAGGAGTTACAACCATTTGCAGAAGAATTACAGCGCTATATCACACCTGATTTTTTGGAAGAACTCGCAAGAGAGATGAAATTTGTAAAGAGAAAGCGCAAATTTTCGGGGGCAGATTTAGCTACCATTTGTATTTGGATTAGCCAAAGGGTGGCCAGTGATCCTTTAGTACGATTATGTAGTAGGCTTCACGCAGTTACAGGTACTGTACTTAGTCCGGAGGGCTTAAATAAACGATTTAATGAAAAATCAGTGTTATTTTTAAAACATATCTTTTCTTTGTTGTTACAACAAAAAGTCTGCGAGCAAACGCACATTTCTAGCCAACTTTATACTCATTTTAAACGTATTCGCATCATGGATGCCACTATGTTTCAGGTACCTAATACTTTGGAACATATATATCCTGGTTCAGGTGGTTGTGCGCAAACAGCTGGGATCAAAATTCAATTAGAATATGACTTACATAGTGGCCAATTTCTCAATTTTCAAGTGGGACCTGGAAAAAATAATGATAAAACATTCGGAACAGAATGTTTAGATACGTTACGACCAGGCGATTTATGTATTCGTGATTTAGGGTATTTCTCATTAGAAGATTTAGACCAAATGGATCAACGGGGGACATATTATATTTCGAGGTTAAAGTTAAATACGAACGTATATGTAAAAAATCCAAGTCCGGAGTACTTTAAAAATGGTACCATTAAAAAGCAATCAGAATACATACAAATCAATGTCATGCAAATTTTGAATCAACTCCAACCAGGTGAAACAATAGAATACCAGCAAGCTTATATTGGAGATAAACAGCAGTTATTTTCACGTCTCGTTTTTCATCGTTTAACAGCAGCACAATTACAAAAACGCTTGAAAAAAATTGCAGAAAAAGAAAAGTTGAAACATAGAACCTATTCAGAGAAAAGTAAATTAGTAGCAGGATTAAATGTATATGTGACAAATGCACCTTGGGAATGGGTTCCGATGGAACAAGTACATGAATTGTATACATTACGCTGGCAGATAGAAATTGTTTTTAAAACGTGGAAATCATTGTTTGATATAGATCATTGTCGCACTGTCAAACGAGAAAGAATAGAGTGCCACTTATATGGAAAACTAATTGCTATTTTTTTATGTTCTTCTACTATATTTAAAATGCGCCAACTTTTGTTACAGAAGAAACAAATAGAATTAAGTGAATATAAAGCGATAGGAATGATTCAAGATCACCTATTTCTCCTCTATCAAGCCATACAGAAAAACACCCAAGAGATAACAAAGCTTCTAATTCGTCTGTTCCACCTTCTACAACAAAACGGACGGAAATCTCATCGATATGAGAAGAAAACGGTCTTTGATATCATGGGTGTTCATTATGAGTATAGTATAGCTAGGGAACAAAAGAAAGCTGCATAGTTTTAAAAATAAAACTCGGTAGAGTTTATTTAGTGTGCGTGCTTTTAGAAATAATCAATATGATGAACAATTGGTAGCTATTTTGAAGGGAACTTCATTTTATTTGTTCTCTTAAGTTGATGGGCATGTGTTTGACACCCTAAAGACTGAATTTTATTTTCGGTTTGTTTCCATGAAAAAGGGATGATTTCAACAGGTAATGGAAAATTACCTAAATGTGTTACAAGTTTCGATTCATCAGCAATGATAATTAGTTCTTTAGAGGAAGAGGCAACGATTTTTTCACGAAGTAATGCACCACCACCGCCTTTTATAAGTTGTAAATTTGAATCAATTTCATCCGCTCCATCAATTGTAAGATCAAGACTTTGTACGTCGTTTAACGAAATTAGGGGGATATTTAGTTGCTGTGCTAATGCTTCAGTTTCCTTTGATGTCGGTACAGCTTGAAATGATAATCCTTCTTTTACATACTCACCTAATTTTTGTATTGTCCAATATACAGTAGAACCTGTACCAAGCCCAATCTTCATACCATCATTTACAAAGTTAGCAGCATATTCGCCAGCGAGTTGTTTTAAATTCATCGCTTTACTCCGCCGGACGTGGCCCAGCATCAAGACTTGAATTTTCAACTGTAAGTACCGGACGAACGACTATATCTTTATGTACACGCATTTGACAAGATAATCGTAAATGATCTTCAATCCCTTTTTCCGTCATTGCATGTTTCTCATTCGCACTCGCTTCACAGAAATCACCTGCTAGTATTTCTACTCTACAAGTCGTGCAACGTGCATTCCCGCCGCAACGATGGAGAATGTTGACACCGCTATCTTCAATTGCTAATACTAACTTTGTTCCTTCTTTCACATCAAAAGTTCCCGCACCTTCAATTGTTAATTTTGGCAAATTTGTTCCTCCTCACGTAAAATTGTACATAACATATTTATGACCGCGAATTCTTGAACATAAACATTATTTTTTTATACCCCCCGTAACTTTTTTAAATGTAGAATCGTTTATTAAGTAAGCGCTGAAAAGGAGTGGTTATTTTGTGCACAAAAGTAACTCATGTTTTAAAGAATCATATCGATATGAATCATTCAAATATAAATTTTTTAATTGAACAATATGGAGAGCTAAAAAGATACTGTACTTTTTTAACGAAAAACAAATGGGATGGGGAAGATCTCGCCCAAGAAACGGTGTGTAAAGTGCTTCAAAAATATAGAAATAAAGATATTTGTATGACACTCGTCTATAAAATAGCTAGAAATCGTTGGTTAGATCAGATGAAGTCTAAGTCTGTTCATGAAAAAATAAGAGAACAAATCACTGTTGAAGAACCACATGAGAACATTGCAGATTTGCATGAAATGGTAGGGAAAGTATTGTCTTCATTAAATGTACAGCAATCCGCAATTTTATTATTAAAAGATGTTTTTCAATATAGTATCGCTGATATTGCTAAATTGTGTTCTGTATCAGAAGGTGCAGTGAAAGCTTCTTTATTTCGGAGTAGAAATAGGCTGAAAACTGTAAGTGAAGAAGGGATCGAGATAGTCGAATTCACAGAGGATATTGAAGTTGTTGTAACGTCTATTCGTGAGGAAAGACCGGAATTGTTAACGAAACTTCTTCCGACAATAGATTTTACTAAGTTACCATCTAAACAGCCAGTCTTATTATTTAGTGTAAAAGAACCTTCTTCCTACAGTTGTATGCTTTGCGTTGCATAACAAGTATTGGGGGGATTTAAAATGAATGCAATTCCATATGTAGTAGAACAAACAAAATTAGGAGAACGTTCCTATGATATATATTCAAGGCTATTAAAAGACCGCATTATTATTATCGGTTCAGAAATTAATGATCAAGTAGCGAGTAGTGTCGTAGCTCAACTATTATTTTTAGAAGCAGAAGATGCAGAAAAAGATATATATTTATATATCAATAGCCCAGGAGGTTCAACGACAGCAGGTTTTGCAATATTAGATACGATGAATTTAATTAAACCAGATGTACAAACGCTATGCATGGGCTTTGCGGCATCATTTGGTGCATTGTTATTATTATCAGGAGCAAAAGGAAAACGGTTTGCGCTCCCTAACAGTGAAATTATGATTCATCAGCCGCTTGGTGGTGCACAGGGGCAAGCAACAGAAATTGAAATAACAGCAAAAAGGATATTAAAGTTAAAGCATGATATTAATAAAATGATTGCAGAAAAAACAGGCCAACCGATTGAAAGAGTAGCGCATGATACAGAAAGAGATTATTTTATGACCGCAGAAGAAGCTAAGGAATATGGAATTGTAGATGATGTTGTTACGAAAAAATAAGATGAAAAAGGCTAGAGGATATGTTAATTCTCTAGCCTTTTTATTAATCTTTTACCCATTCATCAACTAATGCTTGATTTTTTTTAATCCATTTTCGCGCAGCTTCTTCAGGATCTTTTGTTTTATTTAACATGACCATTAACGTACCAAGTTGTTCATCGGTCATTTTCCATTTATCAAAGTATTTTATAACATCTGGGTGATCTTTTTCGAAACCTTTACGAACGGAGTAATAAATGTCATCTTTTTCACCATATACTTTCTTAGGGTCTTTTAAATATTTTAAGTCAAATTCTGAAAAACCCCAATGCGGATTCCAAAGCGTAACAGCGATTGGTTTCTTTTTCGTATATGCTTTCTTTAATTCACTCATCATCGCAGCTTCTGAGGATTGGACAAGTTTTAGTTTTATATCATATTCTTTCATTGCTTTATTCGTTAAATTCATAAGACTACTACCAGGTTCGATACCGACAATTTTATTATCTAATTCATCTTTATGAGCATTTAAGTCTTCAATACTGTTAATATTTTTCACATAGGAAGGTACGACTAGACCAAGTCCAGTACCTTCGTACCATTTTGATTTTAAGACAATATCATCTTTATAACGATCGTTTAGCGGCTTATCCGTAACGGGTAGCCATACTTCTAAATTCGCATCAACATCACCACGAGCGACACCAGTCCAAATTGCGGCTTTTTCTAAATACATAAGCTCAACTTTGTAGCCTTTTTCTTCTAATAAAACTTTCCACATGTTTGCAGTTGCAATATTTTCTTTCCAACTTGTTACACCAAGTTTAATTTTTCCTTTCGAATTTGCATTTGTTGCATTACATGAAGTGAAAATCATAGTAATAAATAATGCAAGGCATATAAACCAAATTTTCTTTCGCATCGAAAACCTCCTAAGTAGTGTTTGCCTTATAAAATAAATGTATAAGTAAGCATTCTTATTATGAACGGAAACGAGAATTTTAAAGAAATCTTATGAATGTCATTTTTATGTAATATTTCTTTGCAAAATCGCAACACTATGTGAATAGATGGGTAGAAAAGGAGTAGTGACATGGATAATACAAAGGTGCGTGTTGAAAACGTAACAAAAGTATTCGGGAAACATCCGCAAAGAGCCCTTTCTTTATTAAAAGAGGGGAAAAGCAAATCGGAAATTTTAAAAGAGACAGGAATGAACGTTGGTGTAAAAAAAGCAACGTTTGAGGTATACTCTGGAGAAATTTTCGTTATTATGGGTTTGTCTGGTAGCGGGAAATCTACGCTAGTTCGTATGTTAAATCAATTGATTAAACCAACTGCAGGTCATATATACATAGATGGTGAAGACATCGCAACGATGGGAAAAGAAGAGTTACGGAGAGTAAGAAGAACGAAAATGAGTATGGTATTTCAGAAGTTCGCTCTATTTCCGCATCGTACGGTTATACAAAATGTTGCATATGGTTTAGAAATACAAGGGGTTTCGGTAGAAGAGCGAGAGAAAAAAGCGTTAGAATCGCTACAGTTAGTAGGACTCGATCATCATAAAGATAATTATCCAAGTCAACTTAGTGGTGGTATGCAGCAGCGCGTTGGAATCGCAAGAGCACTAACGAATAATCCAGATGTATTACTAATGGACGAGTCATTCAGTGCATTAGATCCACTTATTCGAAAAGAAATGCAAGATGAATTGTTAGAGTTACAAGATAAAATGGAAAAAACGATTATATTTATTACACATGATTTAGATGAAGCGCTTCGAATTGGGGATCGTATCGCATTAATGAAAGATGGAGAAATTGTCCAAATTGGAACGCCAGAAGAAATTATGATGAGCCCCGCTAATGAATTCGTAGAAAAGTTTGTTGCGGATGTGAATTTAGGAAAAGTAATTACAGCGGAATCTATATTAAAACGACCAGAAACTTTATTAATTGATCGTGGACCACGTGTAGCCCTTCAAATTATGAGGAATGCAGGTGTTTCAACTGTATATGTTGTCAATAAAAAGTATGAGTTTTTAGGTATATTAACCGCGGATGATGCGAGTAAAGCAGTTCAAAAACAATGGCCGATTGCTGATTTATTACTTAATGATATTCCGCATGTGTATTTAGATACTTTACTGGAAGAGACATATGCAAAAATGGCGGAGATGAAATATCCGTTACCAGTAATCGATGAGAAGAAAAGGCTAAGAGGAATTATTAAACGTGAAAGTGTCATTCAAGCTCTTGCAGGAAACATTGAGGAAGAGGTGAAAGACGATGAATAATATACCACGTATTCCTTTAGGAGAATGGGTCGACTCATTTGTTGCAAGTTTATATGAGCACCTTGAAGGCATATTCCGAGGTTTCTCTTATATTATCGGCGGATTCGTTGATTTACTCACTAATTTTTTAACAATAATACCGGCCATATTGATGATTATTATCCTTTGTTTCCTCATTTGGTACACAACGAGAAAAGTATCATTAATTATTTTTACACTAATCGGCTTATTGTTTATTTTAAATATTAACTACTGGGCACAAACGATGCAAACATTAGCACTCGTACTTACGTCTGTTATTATTTCAATTATTGTCGGAATTCCAATTGGAATATTAGCATCTCAAAATGAACGTTTTTCAAAATTTTTAAAACCAACATTAGATTTTATGCAAACAATGCCGGCATTCGTATACCTCATTCCAGCGATTACATTTTTCGGAGTTGGTGTAGTACCTGGAATTATTGCATCGGTAATCTTTGCAATGCCACCTACAATTCGTTTTACTGACTTAGGAATTAGACAAGTTCCAGAAGATTTAATTGAAGCAGCGAATGCATTTGGATCCACAGCATCACAAAAACTATTTAAAGTACAATTACCACTTGCAACCGGAACGATTATGGCTGGTGTGAACCAAAGCATTATGCTTTCGTTATCAATGGTTGTAACAGCGTCACTTGTAGGAGCTCCTGGGCTTGGAGTTGATGTATATCGCTCGGTAACACAAGTTAATATCGGAATGGGATTTGAAGCTGGATTAGCTATCGTAGTAATCGCAATTATATTAGACCGAATTACACAAGGGTTCCATACGAAAAGAAAATAATGACCAAAAAACACACTTTTATACTACAAAGTGTGTTTTTTATTGCATCCAGTTTACATACGAACGATAACAGAACCTCCAGCTGGTGCACAAACTTGGTTTTGCTGTTGTTCCATGGATTTAATTAATTGATTATTTTCTTCGATTAATGAGATTAATTTAGCTAACTGACTTTCAAGGCTAGCGATGCGCGGCATCATATATTGTGAATCATGATGCAATGTATTCCTTACAGGATGGGGGGAATAAACATACTGTTGATTTATATTTGGATTCCAATGAGGATGCATTTGAATCGTTCCTCCGTCAATAAATTACGGATCTTTCTTATAGTAAATGCCTATATATATTTAATGGTTACTTGAAATTTTTTCATTATAAAAGGAGTATGTACAGAAAATGGAAAATATTATATATGAAGTTAAAGTGCTTTTTTT
This sequence comes from Bacillus sp. FSL K6-0268, assembly GCF_038005425.1. Classification (NCBI taxonomy): domain Bacteria; kingdom Bacillati; phylum Bacillota; class Bacilli; order Caryophanales; family Bacillaceae; genus Bacillus; species Bacillus sp. FSL K6-0268. Next base: position 673,148 of record NZ_JBBOTF010000001.1, on the reverse strand, counting down.
GAAAAGATTCAAGCGAGATAGTGCGTATATTAATACATTTAAGTGAATGCATGTTGTTTAGGGAGAAATGATGGGAGGAGATGCAATTTTGGCTAAAAATAAAAAAAGAAATGATGCTTTGGCAATAGGTGTCGGTATAGGGGTTGTGATCGGTGTATTTCAAGGGCACTTTACAAATAATTTAGTAATCGGAATTGTGATTGGGATTATAATTGGGATTGCGTTTTTGAAGAAATAATGAGGTGTAAATTCATTTCAAAGTTGCAGTATCAAAAGAATGAATATTCGGAATGTTAAACCTGTTTTTCCTTTTTTTGTGATATTATATATGAAAAGGATGGTGATGGATATGTCAACAAACAATCAAGTAGAACAAAACTGCTTCATTTGCGAAAAACATAAAGGAAATATTATAGTTCCAGGTGGAGCTATTTACGAAGATGAACTCGTTTACGTTGGACATGTCTACTGGGATAGTGAAGAATCATACCTAGGTTATGTAATGATAGATATAAAAAGACATGTACCTGGCCTCGCTGAACTAACAGATGAAGAAGCGAAAGCGTTCGGACTTATAACAAGTAGAGTAAGTAAAGCGCTAAAAGAAAGCGAAGGTGCAGAGTATATTTACACTTTTGTTTCAGGAAATGGTGTACCACATATGCAGGTGCACATTATTCCACGTTATCCGAATACACCAAAAGAATTTTGGTCACCAACCGAAGTAGCGAAATGGACTGGTGCACCATATGGTGATGAAGAGAAAATAAAAAAACTATGCGAAAGAATACGTAAGTATATGGTAAATGAGTATGCATACAACAAATAATACACAATATTCATGGGTTGGAAATATAGAAATGTGTTTAGGAGAAATTTCAGTTAAGCAATATGGTGATATTGTACTTGGTAAATATGGCGGGAATATAAGTGCTGGAGCGAAAAAGAATGAAGATGGTGCATTAGTTTGGTCAAATGGTGAATGGGAATTTGCAGCTATATTAGATGGACATAATAGTGCAGAAAGTGTTGATTTAGTAGTAAATACAATCGAAAAAGAATATGAAAATATAAGAATAATTTTGAATGAACCAATTGATACAGTATTTCAGTATGTTGAAAATCATATACTTACAATTTTTCAGTCATCTTCATTTAAGGAAAAGTGCAAAAGAATACAAGGTGAAACAGCTTGCTTACTATGTGTAAGAAAAGAAAATTATATATGGTGGCTTTCTATTGGTGATTGTTTAGTGTATGTATTTCATGAAGAGTTACATAAGTTAGGACAATATGCATTAAATCAACGTCATTTTTACGAATGGATTGGAAATGTAAACACATTTGATTTACCTGTTCCTTGTTATTCATCAGGTATTCGTGAATTACGTACTGGAAAGAACCGAATTGTAATGGTGACAGATGGAGTATTAGAATGCGGGGAACGCCGATATGAAACGCCAGTAAATCTGTATAATAATATGAATAGAAATAATAAAAAACTTGAAGAAAGTGTTCATCATGTATTAGAGCACGTTCATCATCAATTCGGACGCGATAGTGCGACTATAATTAGTTGGGACGTTGAAAATAAAGAGAGTGCTACGTATCCGAGTGATCAGCCGGAGAAAAGGTAAAGGAGGAGGCCTTTCTGTTTCTTTTGAAACTAATTGTCTTATTGTTATGGATTATAATTTTATTCTTTTTAGAAAAAATTGTGAGGAAGAAGTTAAATATACCGAGACAAACTGGATGGAATAGTAAATATGTCAGCCAATCACATAAATGGGGGCAATGGATTATCATTATTTCTTATGTAGTACTTATGATGATAGGTTCAATTTTGAATCCAATATACATGACTTATATACCAATTTTCTTTTTTATGACGTTGTACATTTTTCAAGGATATATGCAGTGGAAATATGATAGGAAAGCAAAAGAATATATTATTTCGTTTGGAATTGTTCCGTTACTAATAATTACAGGTTTTATTTTGAATGTATTCTATAATACGTATTGGTGATGAATGGTCATACAAATAAAGGGTGAGAAAATGATAAGACCACGTTTACGGGCTGAAGTAATGATTGTAAACGACGAACATTCAATAGTACTAGTACAATGTGATGAGAATGAATCATTTTATCGTTTTCCAGGTGGCTCTATTGAATTTGGTGAAACGTCAAAAGAAGCAATAATTCGAGAGTTAATAGAAGAATACGATTTGAAAGTTGATGTTCAAGAGTTAGCAATTGTAAATGAACATATTTTTGAGTGGGGCAACGAAAATGGTCATCATTGTACATTGATACATTGGGGGACTGTTGAAAAAATCATTACAAATGAAATAAGGCATAAAGAGCATGAGGATATTATATTAATTTGGAAAAGTCTAGAGGAATTACAGGAGAAGCCGACATATCCTGAAGGCATCATAAGTTATTTAGAAGGGGATAACCGTAATATAGTCCAATTTATTTCAAGTAATTAAATGAAATAATAGGAGGGGTGAAAATGGGAGCTTCTACTTTTGGGATTATAACTATTGTTTTTTGTATAGCTGTCTACTTTCTCGATAAGTTTTTAAGAAAAAAATTGAATATGCCCAAGGGTGGTTTTTGGGGATATAAGAAACATGTAAATAGTTTACATAAAAAATTGGAAATAGGACTACTTTTTATTTATTTAATAACTAGCTTTATATTTATCTTTAAATTTGAAAGTGTTAATATCGCTTATGTCATTTTTACTTATTTAGGTGGGACGTTAATCTTAAGAGCATTGATGGAATGGAAGTATGATAAAGAATCGAAAGAATATATATTTTCGGTAATTGGGGTATTCACGTTTATTTTTATGACTTCGATACTATTTTACTTCTTTCCACCTGCTGTATAATAAAAATTTGATAGTACAAATAATGAAATAACTAATAAGCAAGAAACCATTTACTACTAAATGGTTTCTTGTTTATTTAAGCATTTATTTTAGTTAATATAGATGTAATGAAATTAGTTTTATCTTCTGCATACTTATGTTTATCAGTAGGATTAGCTTGTGAAAGTTGAATCTTTAACTGTTCATACTGCATGCGTGCAGTTTTATTGTCTATTAAGTAATCACGAAATTGTAATTGTTCTATTAAATATGTATTCCCTTGTTCATACATATGAATTTGATGAGTTCTTGGTTCACCTTTATTAAAATAGTATCTTTCGGGTAATACTTCTTTTCTATATTTATAGTTTAGTAGTTCTAACTTTTTAATACAATGTATACCGTCCGTATAATTTTCTAATTCAATTGCTATATCAATAATTGGCTTTGCACTTAAATATGGAATAGAAGTACTACCAATATGGTGTATCGCTAAAATATGTTCGCCAATTTGTTCCTCAATGATTTGTTTCTCTTTCATAAACTCAATTTCCCATTCTTCAGTCCACGGCACTAAAAACACTTTCCCATACGGTAAACCTAACATTTAATTAGCACCTCTTTCAAAATAGTTTTCAAAAAGTTTATTACATCTTCTTAAAGCTTCTCAAAACAAGGTGTTCCCACAATCTCCAAGGAAGAATCTTCTTCGCAAAAATCATAAATTTTACACCTTTTCCAATAGGATATCGTAAATTTGTACGCTTAGATTCAGCAATTTCTACAATTTTATTAGCAACATCTATCGGATTACCAAATGTATCACTACCGCTATTAATATGTTTTTGTATTTTATCCATATACTCTTTGTAAGGAGATGTTGTATCAGATTGGTTTTCAGCTAGTTGTTTACCAACCTCCCATATGTTTGTGTTATAAGAACCTGGTTCAATTAAAGCAACATCTATTCCGAAAGGTTTTACTTCTAAGCGAAGCGATTCACTCCAGCCTTCTAATGCATATTTTGAAGATACATAAGGAGATAAACCAGGAAATCCAACTTGGCCGCTAATGCTGCTTATATTAATGATTTTTCCACTTCTTTGTTTTCTCATATACGGTAAGACAAGCTGGGTAATTGATATAGCTCCAAATAGGTTCGTTTCAAATTGTTTACGGTATTCCTCTACTGGAATTTCTTCTACAAAGCCGCCATTTGCATATCCTGCATTATTAACAAGTAGGTCTACTTTTTGTATTTCTTTTAAAAATAATTGGAAGTTATGTATAGAGTTTTGATCGGTTACATCTAATTGTTGAATTTTTATGTTTTGTTGTAAGTTGAGTTGAGTAGCTTGAGATAGTAAGTTCACTTGTTTTTCAAGGTTCCGCATTGTAGCAATAACTAAATAATCTTTTTTTGCGAGTTCGAGTGTAGTTAATAGTCCAAATCCACTTGAGGCTCCAGTAATTATTGCGATTTTTTTATTCATTTTTCGCCAGCTTTCTTTTTCTTTTATCATAACGAGTTATGATAAGAAAATCTATTATTCTTACATTTAGTATGAAATCAATTTGTATGTAAAAAAAGGGGATTATAGGGAATCAGCGTATATAGAGTAGTGTATATTAATATGATAATGAAATGAGGGAAGAAAAATGGTCCATGTAAAAGCTGTATTAGCGGATCAGTTATTAGCAAATGCAAATGATCCCAGTTGGTATATGCCATTTTCAGATGCAGTTAAGGGTTTGTCTGAGAGGGAAGCTTGCTGGAAACCGAATGAAGAGAGTAATAGTATAGCTGAAATCGTACAACATTTACTGTATTGGAACTCTACGTGGCAAACTAGGTATAAAGAATCAAATGTGAATGCAGTACCCGCTATAGGAGATAATAACAAAAGTTTTATGCTTTCAGATAATCAAACTTTCGATGAATTACGGGAAAAACTACTAGAAAAACTGTTACAATGGCAAAATCTCATTAATGAAGAAAAGGTTGAAAGTGATGTAGTGGGATTTCCTGTTTCTGCAAAGTGGTGGGAAGTGTTAGCGAATGTAACAACTCATAATGCATATCATATTGGGCAAATTATTTACATCCGAAAATTACAGCAGAGCTTTGAGAATGAATAAGATAATAGTTCTCAAATTAGGTGAACAAAGGTGGACAAAACGAGACAAACGTCTCATTTTGTCCACTTTTTTATTATGAAAGAAATGAGAAAACCCATGAAATCAAGGATTAGAATTTGGCACAATACTTGCAATATAAAAGACGAACAAGAAAATAGGAGGGCTGGACATGTTAAAAACAACTGAAAGTAAAGGGAATGAAATTACGAAAGAACAAGCTCATTGGATGTACGAAAAAATGTTAGAAATTCGTAAGTTTGAAGATAAGGTGCATGAATTGTTCGCGCAAGGCGTTTTGCCAGGTTTCGTTCATTTATACGCAGGTGAAGAAGCGGTAGCAGTTGGTGTATGTGCCCACTTAACGGATAGTGACAGTATTACAAGTACACATAGAGGTCATGGACATTGTATCGCAAAAGGTTGTGATTTAAATGGTATGATGGCTGAACTTTTCGGGAAAGCGACAGGATTATGTAAAGGTAAAGGCGGTTCCATGCATATTGCCGATTTAGATAAAGGAATGCTTGGTGCGAATGGCATTGTAGGCGGGGGTTTCCCACTTGCTTGCGGTTCAGCATTAACAGCTAAATATAAAGGAACAAAAGATGTAAGTGTTTGCTTCTTCGGTGACGGAGCAAATAATGAAGGAACATTCCATGAAGGGGTTAATTTAGCGGCGATTTGGAAGTTACCAGTTATTTTTATTGCAGAAAATAACGGTTACGGTGAAGCAACTACATTTGAATATGCTTCAAGTTGTGATTCTATCGCTGATCGCGCAAAAGCTTATAATATTCCAGGTGTTCAAGTAGATGGAAAAGATCTTCTAGCTGTATATAAAGCTGCTGCAGAAGCAGTTGAACGTGCGCGTAATGGTGATGGTCCAACAATTATTGAATGTATGACATATCGTAATTATGGTCATTTCGAAGGTGAAGCGCAAACATATAAAACATCAGAAGAAAAAGAAGAACATTTAAACGAAAAAGATGCAATTGTGAATTTCCGTAAGCATTTAATTCATGAAGGTTTATTAACAGAATCTGAACTTGTTGATATGGAAAAAGCAGTAGATGATGCAGTACAAAGATCCATTGAATTTAGTGAAAATAGTCCATACCCAGACGATGAAGAATTATTAAAAGATGTATACGTTTCTTACAAATAAGAGGAGGGTGAAAAATTATGACTAGAACAGTAAGTATGTCAACTGCAATTAATGAAGCGATGAAAATCTCAATGCGTCGTGATGAAAATGTAATTTTAATAGGTGAAGATGTTGCAGGCGGTGCACAAGTTGATCACCTGCAAGATGATGAAGCTTGGGGTGGTGTTCTTGGTGTTACGAAAGGACTTGTACAAGAGTTTGGCCGAAATCGTATTTTAGATACACCAATTTCTGAAGCGGGTTATATGGGAGCTGCGATGGCAGCTGCTGCAACTGGGTTACGTCCGATAGCTGAGTTAATGTTTAATGATTTTATCGGTAGTTGTCTTGACCAAGTATTAAACCAAGGTGCGAAATTCCGTTATATGTTTGGAGGTAAAGCAAAAGTACCCGTTACAGTACGTACGATGCATGGCGCTGGTTTTAGCGCAGCAGCTCAACATTCACAAAGTTTGTACGCATTATTTACGAGCATACCAGGTATTAAAGTTGTTGTTCCTTCCACACCGTATGATGCAAAAGGCTTATTATTAGCGGCAATTGAAGATGATGATCCAGTAATCTTCTTTGAGGATAAAACACTTTACAATATGAAAGGTGAAGTGCCAGAAGGATACTATACAATTCCATTAGGAAAAGCAGATATTAAACGGGAAGGTTCGGATGTAACAATTGTCGCAATCGGAAAGCAAGTTCATACAGCGCTTGCAGCTGCAAAGCAATTATCGAAAAAGGGGCTTGAAGTAGAAGTAATTGATCCACGATCTTTATCACCGCTTGATGAAGATACTATTTTATCATCTGTTGAAAAAACAAATCGTCTTATCGTCATTGACGAAGCGAATCCTAGATGTAGTATTGCAACAGATATTGCGGCAATTGTAGCGGATAAAGGTTTTGATTTGTTAGATGCACCTATTAAACGAATTACAGCACCACATACACCTGTTCCGTTCTCACCACCACTTGAAAAGTTGTATTTGCCAACGCCAGAAAAAGTAATTGAAACTGTATCAGAAATGATTGGAGACCGATCTTTATTACATGTGTAATAAAACGATGAGAAGGGAGAGAGACACATGGCTGTAGAAGTTGTAATGCCGAAGTTAGGTATGGCGATGAAAGAAGGTATTATTACGAGCTGGAATATTAAAGCAGGCGATAATGTAGCAAAAGGAGAACTGATCGCTAGTATTAACTCAGAAAAAATTGAAACGGAAATTGAAGCACCCGCTGATGGTACGGTACTTGATATAGCTGTAAGTGAAGATGAAGGAGTGCCGCCTGGTACTGTAATTTGCTACATCGGTAAACCGAATGAAAAGGTAGAAATGCAGGAAAGCACACATGTTGTAGAAGAAAAAACATCTAATATAGAAGTACAAAATGTACAAAATCAAGAAGCAAATGGGAAAGAAGTATCGAAGCAAAGAATTAAAATTTCACCTGTAGCCAAGAAAATTGCAAAGTCTGAAAATCTGGATATCAAGGCATTAGTTGGTACAGGTCCTGGCGGAAGGATTACAAAGGCAGATGTATTAAAAGTACTTGAGGTAAGAGTAAACGTTCCGGAAATATCTGAACGAGAAGAAAGTAACGCGGTTCCTGTTACTGGTATGCGTAAAGCAATCGCAAATCGTATGCACGCAAGCTTACAAAATAGCGCACAATTAACGTTAACGATGAAAGTAGATGTAACAGATTTAGTTGCTTTACATAAAGAAATAGCAGAAGTTGTACAAAAAAGATATGATAACAAACTAACCATTACGGATTTCGTCTCTCGTGCTGTTGTATTAGCGCTTGGGGAGCATAAAGAAATGAACAGCGCTTATATAGATGATGCAATTCATCAATTTGAACATGTTCATTTAGGCATGGCAGTCGCATTAGAAAAAGGATTAGTCGTTTCGGCTATTCGCTTTGCAACTAATTTATCTTTAGTAGAGTTGTCTAAAGAGATTAAGAATGTGGCACAAAAGGCACGAGCAGGTAGCTTAAGTAGTGATGATATGCACGGAACGACATTTACAATTAGTAATTTAGGTAGCTTTGGTATTGAATATTTTACGCCGGTATTAAATACACCTGAAACTGGTATTTTAGGTGTAGGTGCAATTGAACATGTTCCTGTATATAAAGGGAAAAAACTAAGAAAAGGAAGTATGTTACCTTTAAGTTTAACATTCGATCATCGTGTATTAGACGGTGCACCAGCAGCTGCATTTTTACGCACAATTAAACATTATTTAGAAGAACCTATAACAATTCTTTTATAAAGAGAAGGTGAGAGAATGGGTAAATTAGTTGTTATTGGGGGTGGACCTGCTGGCTATGTAGCAGCAATTACCGCGGCTCAAAATGGCAAAGATGTCACTCTTATTGATGAAGCTGACCTTGGCGGAACATGTTTAAATGTTGGGTGTATGCCTACGAAATCACTGTTAGAAAGTGCTGAAGTACATGACATTGTGAGAAAAGCGAATGATTATGGAGTTACGATTAATACAGAAAATATCTCAATTGATTGGGGTCAAATACAGGCGAGGAAATCACAAATCGTAAAGCAACTCGTCCAAGGAATACAATATTTAATGAAGAAAAATAAAATTAAAGTTGTAAAAGGAAAAGCGAAATTCGAAACGGATCATCGTGTGCGAGTTGTACAAGGAAATAAAGAAGAAGTAATTGATGGAGGGAGCTTTATTATTGCAGCTGGTTCCGAACCTACAGAATTACCATTCGCTCCGTTCGATGGAAAATGGATTTTAAATAGTAGCCATGCAATGTCTCTTGAGAGTGTACCATCTTCATTGTTAATCGTTGGCGGTGGTGTAATAGGATGTGAGTTTGCAAGTATTTATAGTAGACTCGGCACAAAAGTATCGATAGTTGAGATGGCACCGCAATTACTACCTGGTGAAGATGAAGATATCGCGAATATTTTAAGAGAGAAATTAGAAAAAGATGGTGTGGAAATTTTTACGGGAGCAGTTTTAAAAGGATTAAATAACTATAAGAAGCAAGCTTCATTTGAATACGAGGGAATTACTCACGAAGTAACTCCAGAATTTGTTCTTGTTTCTGTAGGAAGAAAACCACGAGTACAACAATTAGGATTAGAAAAGGCAGGAGTTCAGTTTTCAAATAAAGGGATTGCTGTGAATGAACATATGCAAACGAACGTATCACATATTTACGCAGTTGGTGATGTGATCGGTGGAATTCAGCTTGCTCACGTTGCCTTCCATGAAGGAACGACAGCAGCATTACACGCAAGCGGAGAAGACGTGAAAGTAAATTATCACGCTGTTCCCCGTTGTATATACACAGCTCCAGAAATAGCTAGTGTCGGGTTAAGTGAAAAAGGTGCAAGAGAACAATATGGTGATATTCTCATTGGAGAATTCCATTTTACAGCGAACGGAAAAGCTCTTATTTTAGGAGAACAAACGGGTAAAGTAAAAGTCATTGTGGAACCTAAATACCAAGAAATTGTAGGGATTTCTATTATCGGTCCTCATGCAACTGAACTTATTGGTCAAGGGACCGTAATGATTCATACAGAAGTTACCGCTGATATAATGAGAGATTATATTGCAGCGCATCCAACCTTATCTGAAGCGATTCATGAAGCATTATTGCAAGCTGTAGGACAGGCTGTACATGCTTAAATCGAATTATAATAAACCACTATTCTCTAAATGAATGAGAGAATAGTGGTTTGAATTTTTATAGAAGAAATTAAATCCTCTATTACTTTTTAATGTCAATAGCTGAAGTTTTATCGTTCCATTCAGGAGCTAAATTAGCAGTTTTACCGTACCAATCAGCGTGTTTAAATAAAACGCCTTTTCCATATCCTTGTGTTGAAGTGTGTTCCCAAAGTGTTGTTGAATAACTTGCAGAAGGCGACGCTGTACTTACAGAAGAAATTCTGTCATTCCAGCTAGATGGTAAGTTTTTAAAGCCACTGCTCCAGTAAATATATTGGCCACCTTTATCTTTATGTTCATAAAAATCAGTACTACCAGCACCACTACCTAAAGGATTAATATTATTTTTAATTGCTTTTTTATCCTTTGCAATATACGCATCCAATGTTTCGCGGCTAGTAAAACCATAAGCTAGCCAATCTCCATTTTCATTTTGCTTAGGTAATACCATAGTAATTTGGATATCTTTCTTATCCTGATCACTTAATTTTGCAAATGAATTAACATTTTGTTCATCCACTTTTAAATAATCAAATGACTTAATTGTGTTACTTTTTTCCTCAGCACTTACTGCACCTAGTCCTCCAGTTAATGCAAAACCCGCTACTAATGTCCCTGCTACTAATTTCTTCAACATATAACCATCCCTTTTTGTTTGAATTTTTGTACAGGTGAATCTTGTACAGCTAAAATGTATTCTAATTTTATACTTTTGTAAATATTCTGAAGTTTTAGAAATAATAGGCGGAATATTTACATTTTTACATTATTTCTTTAGAAAAAATGGTTATTGGAATGATATAATAAGTGGATGTATTGCTTTTACTGGATGTAAAGATATTTTAGGAGAGGTGTCATTGAAATATTTTACAAGAGAATGGTATAAAAAAATGCAAGTTTTAGAATTTGTAAGTTTTATAGAGTCTATAAAAGAATGGTCGGAAATGGATATACAAAGTTTAAAGGAAGAAATAGAGGAAAGGAAAATAGATTTATTAAAATTCCTTCCTGAATCGATATACTCAATTATACAAAACATAACAATTAATTCAGAATACCCATCAGGTGAACTGAAAAAACTTATGCAAGAGTGGACAACAGATTATGAGAAAAGAATGGCACAATTAGATCAATCATACGTAGAATATTTTAATTCCATTGAGAAAAAACTTCCGTCAAATGTCGCTCAGTTACACAAGACATCACTACACGATAGTGTAATTAAAGTAATAAAGAGAGAATCAGAAGATACTTTGTCTATCGTATTAGATTGCAGTGGTACTTTTAGTGAATTTGATAAACTTGAAGTAACCTTTATAGGAGTAACAAAGTGTTCTATGCAGGAAAACTTTGACAGTGCTTGGTGGCTATATCATGAAATAGCTCTTACTGAAGATGGTTTTGAACTAGGTGTTTTATTTGACTCTCCATTTAGAGAAGTGACGATTTGCGCAGCAGATGTATTACTTGTGAAGAAATAATGTTGTATGGAGTATTACAAACGTTTGACATAATAAAAAAATAAAGTTATTGTAGATACATGGAGTCTACAATAGGAGCTGTACTATGAAATATTCTAAAGCTACAAATTATGCTCTTCATACAATGCTTTTTCTGGCAAAGGCCACACCAAATAAGTTAGTTAGTGTTTACCAATTAGCAGAAATGCAAAATGTTTCACCAACGTACTTGTCTAAAATACTAACTAAGTTGACGAAGGAAGGGATGATACACTCATCATCTGGTCCAAAGGGCGGTTACTCGCTTAGTAAGAATTGGGAAGATATTTCATTTTTAGATATTATACATGCAATTGAAGGCAAAACATCATTGTTTGACTGTTGTTTACATGACAAACCTGGATGTTTAATTAATGAGGCAATGCTCGCAGCAGAAGAGAAAATGGAAGAAGAGTTAAGAAATCAAAAAATCGTAGATCTTGCGAAAAAAATAAAAGTGGATTTTTAATCTGCTTTTATTTTTAAATTAATTAAGGATAAAAAGGCTCTTTAATATCTTTAATTGTAGTTAGAAAATGATATGACGAAGGAGAGAAGATGATGAATAATTTTTGGAATGATCGATATAAATCAGATGAATATTTTTACGGGGAAGAACCTAATACATTTATTAAAGAACAAGCATTTCGTTTAGCAAATCACAATAAAGTAATAGCATTTGCGGAGGGAGAAGGTAGAAATGCTGTATTTCTAGCAAGACAAGGGAACGAAGTAACAGCTATTGATTATTCGAAAGATGGATTAGAAAAGACAAAAAAATTGGCAGAGAAGCATAACGTAAACGTGCATACAAAAAAAGTAGATTTATTAGCTGATAGTTTGCCAGAAAATGAATATGATGCGGCAATTATGGTATTTGGACATTTTCATGATGATTATAAAAAAATGATATTAGATAAAATGATACAAACGATAAAACCTGGTGGATTAATTATGTTTGAAGTTTACTCAAAAAAACAAATAAACTATAGTACTGGTGGACCAAAAGATGTTGATATGCTGTATGATCCAATTGATATCCTTACTTGGTGTGAAGAACATAAGGTAATTCATTTCTTTAATGGAGAACAAGAGCGAGTTGAAGGGAAAGGGCACACTGGTTTAGCTGATGTTATTCAAGTTGTTATTAGAAAATTAATATAAGTGTTAATGAAAGTTAAATGTATGAATGTAAAAAGACCAGTCGTATAAGACTGGTCTTTCTATTTAGATACTAAATTATCAAGTTTCCAATATGTATTTGTTAACGGCGCAGCTTTGCTATCTATGTATAAATACATATTATTTAAATCTTTTGGTGAAGTTTTCAGTTCAAATACAACGTCAGTAGTTAAAGAGAATTCGTGTGGAACATTTTTATAGTGCTCGTCACCTATCGGATGAGCTTTACCTTCATATTTCTGACCAGTTTTTTCATCTTGTATGAAATATTTTATTTCCGAAAGATCAATAGTTTGTCCATCGTCTCGAACATTATTAATCATAACACGAGTAGTAAGGCGCCGCTCTTCGTCTATTTTTTCAAACTTTGCATTTTCAACTGTCGCTCTATAGTATTCGTTTTTAACTATTTCTCCATAGTGCATTGCATTCTTTTCGAGAGCGCTCTTTTCTTGTTTTGGTGTAGTATTGCTATTGCACCCTGTTAATATTCCTGTAAATAATAATGCTGTACATGTCGTTTTGATTAATGATTTCATAGTAATCCCTTTCTGTATTAAAAAGTAAAACATAGGAATAATTTTACATGAATAAGGAAATAAATAGAAGTCTTTTAGTGAAATATGCAAATCTGCATTTATTTTATGTAAAGTTAACAAAATAGAAAAAGAGGAAAACACTGCATAAAGACGGAAGAAAAAGGATTGAAAATATTGTGAAACGGAAGAAACGTGCATATAATTAATATAAAGTTCAAATTTCTGAATCTTCAATAACGGTGGTGATAACATGTTTACTGAAGAACGTCGAGAGAAAATTTTAGAACTACTTAATACAGATGGAAGAGTAATCGCAAAGGATCTTGCGGAAAGATTTGATATGTCTATTGATTCTATAAGAAGAGATTTGTCTATTATGGAGAAGGAAGGTTTATTAAAAAGAACGCACGGAGGTGCAATTGAACTTACGCGAGTGAGAAACTTAGCTGCGGAACCAACTAAACGTTATAGTGATAGCTCAATATATGAGGACACAATTGCAAGAGTTGCGGTATCTTATATACAAGAAGGTGATTCAATTTTTATTGGTGGGGCTTCCGTTCATAATGCGATGCTGAAATATTTACCGGAAGTATCATTTACGGTTATTACGAATTCTATAGAAATAGCTGGTTATCTACGAGAATATAAGAATATTGATACGTATTTAATTGGCGGAAAAGTAAAACCTTCAGGGAATATTACTGATACACTTGCCTCTGAATTGATAAGTAGATTTTCTATTGATCTGTATTTCTCTACAGGTGGAGGCATTTCATTACAAGGTATTAGTACCGCAACACCTGAAGTTGCTTATTTTAGTAAAAGAGTAAGTGAAATTGCTAGAAGAAATATTTGTTTAGTTCCGCATAATAAACTTGGAATAGATTGTTTTATAAGAGGAGAGTCTCTAAAAAAAATTGACATTATTATAACTGACGAAGAGGCTAGTAAAGAAACTGTTCAGGACTTTGAGAAACAAGGTAAACAAGTTGTAATAGCGCCATTATATTCATTTGAAAGGAGTTTGACATGATTGTAAAAGAGCAAGAGTTTCATATAAATGGATTAACTTATACAATTCGTTCTGCAGCTGAGAAAGATGCAGAGCAGTTATCGAAAATTAGAGTTCAGATTGATGGAGAAACTGAAAATATGGATAGAGATGCTGGAGAGGGATTTATAGATGATCTAGGATTTCAAAAAATAATAAAAACAGATAGTGAAGAGACTAAGAATCTCTTTTTAGTTGTAGAAGTGCACAATCGAATCGTTGGATTTTCAAGATGTGAAGGGTCAAATTTTAAGAGATTATCTCATAAAGTGGAGTTTGGTGTTTGTATTTTAAAAGAGTTTTGGGGATATAGAATGGGTAAGAGTCTATTGCAACAATCTATTAAATGGGCTGATGAAAATGCAGTAAATAAAATATCTTTACAAGTATTAGAGACAAACGAGAAAGCTATTCATCTGTATAAAAAATTAGGTTTTGAAGTAGAAGGCATTTTGAAAAATGACAAAAGACTATCGGATGGAAAGTATTATAATACGGTAGTGATGGGAAGGTTTACTGATACTTTTCATAAAAGAGGGGAAGAGGTATGTTTTACAGAAGGAAGTACTATGTAGTGAAAAATGAATTCATAGAAGTATTTAATGATCATTTCAATAACACGAACTTACCTAATCAGTTAAAGCATGGCTCTAGGCTAATAGGACGCTGGATGAAAGGTAATAAGAATGGTACGTCTGAAGTATTCGCCATATGGGAATATGATAGTTTTGAAAGGTATAAAGAAATTGAATCGAAAATTAGAAGTGACGAGATTCATGTAAAAAGAATACATGATTGGTATGAAAAACATGGCGGAAGAGAATATGTTTTACAGAAGTACATAGTAGAGATGAAAAATGAAGAGTTAGTATGTACTGTAAAATAATAGGAGCGAAGACTAATGCAGGTCAGAACGAAATTATATATTAGTTTATCAGCCGCTATTTTATTTGCAATAGCCGTGATTGTTTTCTTTATAAATGGTAATCCACAAAAGTGGTTTTGGTTATGTATTTTCTTTGCGTCCATTATACAAAATATGGTGCTACTAAAAAAGAATAAAGACGCACATTAATATATTCAAATTATTAACATATTTGTGTCATCTTTCTAGTTGTATTGAAAACGCTTTTATTCAGTTTTATAATAGAAGTATGTTTTATAAATCTCCAAAACAATTAAAAGGGAGATGATACAATGTTAGCTTCACCGTTTTACTTACATACATGGAAAAAGTTTATTGATGAAGGAGTCTTTGATTCGAACCGTATAAACGAAAGAATTTCAGAGTCATGGCATCGATGTAGACAAGCAAATGTGAATCCTTATATGAATAAAGGTCAGAAAATTTTGTCTTCTAATGTTTTTCAAGAACAAAAGAAAAAGAGTGAAATTTTTCTTGATATAGCATTACCTCAAATACAAAATATGAGAAAAACCATTGATGAACTACAAATGATGGCATTATTAATCGATCCAGATGGTTATGTTCTATCGTTAAGTGGAAATAAACAAACGTTAAAGCGAGCGAAACATATTAATTTTATTGAAGGTGTAAAATGGACAGAAGCAGCTGTTGGTACAAATGCAATTGGAACAGCGCTAGAAATTGAAGAAGCTATTATGATAAGTGGTACTGAACATTATTCCGTGGCATCTCATAGCTGGAGTTGTGCGGCTGCTCCTATCCATAATGATGACGGGAAATTAATTGGTGTTCTAGATTTCTCCTGTCCAATTGAATTTTCGCATCCATATATGCTCGGTATGGTAACTTCAATTGCACATGCAATAGAACGTGAATGTAGCATAAGAGTTCATCAAAATGAATTACACTTAATTCATCGTTTTTTGGATGTCATTGATAGTGACGAACAAGTAGTTATTTGTAATCATCGTGATGTTATCGTTTCTGCGAGTAAGAGTGTTCGTGAACGAATAAATAATTGGTCAAGAATGAAGCTTGAAGAGTTAATGCACCATGGATTGGAAACTAAATTAGAGATACCAGTATATAGTAATGAAAGAATGATTGGGAAATGTATGTATTTAAAGAAAAACAAACAAATAAATACATATTCTGCTTTCGCATTTATAAAAGGAATTACTTTTTCAGGAGTTACCGGGACAAGCAAAGCATTTCAACACACACTAGAAGAAATTAAGCTTGTTTCACCGACTGATGCTAGTGTGTATGTATGTGGTGAGACAGGAGTAGGAAAGGAATATGTTGCGAGAGCGATTCATGAAAATAGCCCAAGAAAAGATGGGCCCTTTATAGCTGTTAACTGCGGTTCTCTGCCTAAAGAATTAATGGAAAGTGAATTGTTCGGTTACGTTGAAGGTGCGTTTACAGGTGCGCGACGTCAAGGGTATAAAGGGAAATTTGAACAAGCGCATGGAGGAACATTATTTTTAGATGAAATTGGTGAAGTACCACCAGAGATGCAAGTAGCATTATTGCGTGTTTTACAAGAACGTACAATAACTCCAATAGGAAGTTCAAAAGAGGTACCAGTAAATATTCGTATTATTACTGCCACACATAAAGATTTACTACGGTTAGTAGAAGAAGGGAAATTCCGTCAAGATTTATATTATCGTTTGCACGTTTATCCGTTATATGTTCCATCGTTAATAGAAAGAAAAGAGGATATCTCATATTTTATACAACACTTTTGCGAACGGAAGAATTGGAATGTTGTATTTCCAAAGAGTATTTGCAATCAATTTTTACAACATACATGGCCCGGAAATATTCGAGAACTAGTAAATGTATTAGAACGCATTTACATCTTGTCGCAAGGACGGGAAATATGCGAAAAGCAAGTCGCTTTTTTGCTACAAACAATGATGGGAAATCAACAACAACTTGAGTTACAAGTTGAAAATAAAACAGAACATCCACTAAATTTTCGCGAAAAAATACAGCGTGATAGCATGATTGAGGTATTACAAAAGACAAACGGAAATGTTTCATTAGCTGCAAAACTATTAGATGTACCCCGTAGTACATTTTATAAGCGAATGCAAAAATATAAGTTATAAAGTAGATTTTTGTAATCTACTTTTTCTTTGTGGGCTCATGTTCTGTCGGAATCTGCGCTTACCGGGGAAATAATAGAATTGTTAGAAGGGAAATTTCCTAATGGAGGTTAGTATGTGAAGTATATTGAGATTGGAATCGGGAATAAGTGGTTCGTTCGAACGGAAACTGAAAATAAAGATGGGACTGAATTTGAAGAACGAGGAATTATAAAACCTATTTACTTAGAGTCTGTATACGTACGAATTTGGTTTCGGAAAACGTGTTTTATTTTTGATACGAAAGAGGGTTTTAAGAAAGATAAGAAGAGAAGGATTGAATATAAATTTATTGTTGGAATTGTGAGTAGGGTGACTGAAGAAAAAGTACGCTAATGAAAAGCATGTAAAGTAAAAGTGGTACTCAATCTATTGAGTACCACTTTCAGTAAATGATAGAAATTTGTTTGCAAGTTTTTCTTGCGACATGTTTTTATCCTTTCTATATAGAAGTTTGTATTAAGAATATTATACAATAAATATCAGAAAATACAGTTATTAATAGATTAGGAGAGAATAGTATATCAATGTCACTATATTATAAAAAATCCGTGAGCAATTAGGGCATGAACTAATATTCATGCCGAGTGTAGCTGCTATTATAAAAAATAAACAGGGGGATATTTTATCCCGCATTAACGGGCAGTAAGACTCCCATCTCAAAATTCAGCGAAAGCAAAGAAGTTAGGTGGGGGATCAACTGCCCGTAAAAGCCCGATTGGTTCAACTAATAATCAGTGGGGGATAATAAAACCCCCACTGATTAAAGTTTCACTTTATTTCAATATCCTGGTGGGGAATACTGGAGTTTGCCAGCTGGAGCAATTGAACTTGGGGAAACTCCAGAAGAAGCAGTAGTTAGGGAAGTTTGGGAAGAAACAGGATTGAAAGTACAAGTAAAAAAACAAAAAGGAGTATTTGGAGGAGAAAAGTACCGCCATACATATCCGAATGGTGATGAAGTAGAATATATTATTGTTGTGTTTGAGTGTGAAGTTAGCGGTGGCGAGTTGAAATCGATAGATGGTGAATCGTTAAAACTAAAATATTTCCCTTTATCTGAAAAGCCCCTTTTAGCATTGCCATACCCAGATAAAATATTTTTATAAATGTAAAATAGCACACCGTATTTATTGCAGGTGTGCTATTTATATAACCCCGTCGTATACATTTCCGTCAATGTATGTACTATCTCTTCTAACTCTAATTTTTTATCATTTTTCACAATCGCCCAAAGAAACATCTCATTCATTGCGAACCAAGCACGTGCTACAATTTCTTTATTTAATTCAGGCTGTGCTAATCCACTTTCTTGAGAGTATGTAATATCCTGCGTAATATTGTTTATGAAGCGTTCCCGTATCTCGTCCCATTTTTTACGTATCTCTTTTGATAATCCGATTGCTTCTTCTACAACTTGTAAAATAGCTCGTTCTTTCTTTGCTAGTTGGAGAAATGCTCTAACTTGATTTCGAATCATTTTATGAGCTTCTTCCTTCGTTTGAGGCAAAAAGGAGCGCTTGGCAATATTATGAAATTGATTCATAACATCTTCCATTAAACTAATTAGGAGATCGTCTTTGTTTTTGAAGTATACATATGCTGTTCCGTAACCGGTTTCTGCATGTTTAATAATTTGTGTAATTGTCGTTTTTTGAAATCCGTTACGTATAAAAATAGTGTAACCAGAGTGTAGTAGTTTCTTCTTCGTTTCTAAGGAGCGGTGTTTTCTTGATGAAAGAGTAGAGTTTTTCAAAGAATCACCTCTTTATACTGAAATGTCTGAAAATATAACTGTATTGTAAAAGAAGTTCATATATAAAGTCAACTGACATAATATCATTGACGTTATATCAATTAAGGTGCTATATTTCAATTAGTTAGAATAAAAAGAAAATTAAGAGAAGGTGACACCATGTATAAAGAACCATTTCAACCAACTTATAAGTATGCGCTTGAATGTGATAAACATGATGAACTGAAAGATTTTCAAACTGAATTCTATAAAAAAGAAGGTACTATATATTTAGATGGAAACTCATTAGGGCTACTTTCAAAAAGAGCAGAGAAATCATTACTTACGTTGCTAGATTCGTGGAAAGAATATGGAATTGACGGTTGGACTGAAGGTGAGCACCCGTGGTTCTTCCTTTCAGAGAAATTAGGTAAACTTACAGCCCCTCTTATTGGAGCTTTACCGGAGGAAACTATTGTAACCGGTTCTACGACTACAAATATACACCAAGTTATTGCGACGTTTTATGAACCGAAAGGAATACGTACAAAAATACTTGCGGATGAATTAACTTTCCCGTCAGATATTTATGCACTTCAAAGTCAAATACGTTTAAAAGGATTAGACCCAGATGAGCATCTAGTAAGAGTGAAAAGCCGAGATGGTAGAACACTTTCTGAAGAAGATATTATTCATGCGATGGAAGATGATATCGCTTTAATTTTATTACCTTCTGTTTTATATAGAAGTGGTCAAATTCTTGATATGAAACGTTTAACAACGGAAGCACATAAACGAGACATTCATATCGGATTTGATTTATGTCATTCAATAGGATCTATTCCGCATCATTTCAAAGATTGGGATGTTGATTTTGCTGTTTGGTGCAATTATAAATATTTAAATGCAGGACCGGGTAGTGTTGCAGGACTTTATGTAAATAATAAACATTTTAATAGACTGCCAGGGTTGTCTGGATGGTTTAGTTCTAAAAAAGATAAGCAGTTTGATATGGAGCATACATTAACAGCCGCTGATCATGCAGGTGCTTATCAAATTGGTACACCTCACGTATTAAGTATAGCACCATTAATTGGTTCTCTTGAAATTTTCAAAGATGCTGGTATTGAACGTTTACGTGAGAAGTCTTTACATATTACGAGATACATGCTGAATTTAATTGATCATGAATTAAAAGATTTCGGATTTACAATTGGAAATCCGTTAGAGGATGAAAGTCGAGGCGGGCACATTTATTTAGAGCATGCAGAAGCAGCACGTATATGTAAAGCGCTAAAGGCAAATGGAGTAATTCCAGATTTTAGAGCGCCAAATGGAGTGAGACTTGCGCCGGTCGCTTTATATAACACATACGAAGAAGTGTGGAAATCTGTACAAATATTAAAGGGAATTATGAAAGAAGAAAAGTATAAGCAGTTTGAAAATAAGCGAGAGGTTGTGGCATAAGTATGAAAACATCAGAGTGGATTGATATTTCACAACCGCTAAATAATAATATTGCAACGTGGCCAGGAGACACACCGTTCTCGTATGAAGTTTCATGGTCAAAAGAAGAAAGTGGCTCGGTAAATGTCGGAAAGTTAACGATGAGTATTCATACAGGCACTCATATTGATGCACCATTTCATTTTGATAATGATGGAAAGAAAGTATTGGATTTAGATGTTCAAGTTTATGTTGGCCCAGCACGGATTATTGACGTTTCTAATCTTGAAAGCATCGGGAAAAAGGAATTAGAAAACTTTCATTTAGAAGGTGTAGAACGATTATTATTACGTACATCTTCACATGGAAAAAATGAAGAATTTCCAGATGTGATCCCTCATTTACGTGC
Organism: Bacillus sp. FSL K6-0268; assembly: GCF_038005425.1. Classification (NCBI taxonomy): domain Bacteria; kingdom Bacillati; phylum Bacillota; class Bacilli; order Caryophanales; family Bacillaceae; genus Bacillus; species Bacillus sp. FSL K6-0268. Next base: position 652,297 of record NZ_JBBOTF010000001.1, on the reverse strand, counting down.
AGACATAGCACCTTTTCTATCAGAGAAAGGTATTCGTTTAATCGGAGTAGATGTACCATCAGTTGATCCGTTAGATGATAAAGAATTAGCAGCGCATCATCAATTATTTAAACATGGAATTCATATTTTAGAAAATGTCGTATTAGATCATGTAGCAGACGGTGATTATGAACTTATTGCATTACCACTTGCATTAACTGATGCAGATGGAAGTCCAGTTCGAGCCGTTATTAGACCAATATAAGTAGAATTATATAAAAGGGGCGTTTGGCTAATATGAAAGAAAATGAAAAAGTAATTATTGAAAAAGGGATTCATACGGATTTTAAAGAGAATATGACGTATGGGGAGTATTTACAATTAGATAGTTTACTATCTTCTCAAAAAAGATTATCGGACCATCATGATGAAATGTTATTTATCGTTATCCACCAAGCAAGTGAGCTTTGGATGAAGCTCATTTTACATGAGCTAAATGCGGCGATTGAATCTATTAAACAAGATAAATTACAACCAGCTTTTAAAATGTTAGCACGTGTATCGAAAATTCAGTCTCAAATTATTCAATCTTGGGATATTCTTGCGACATTAACACCATCAGAATATATTGAGTTTCGTGATTCACTCGGTCAAGCTTCAGGTTTTCAATCGTATCAATATCGTATGATTGAGTATGCACTTGGCTATAAAACGCCGCACGCATTAAAAATTTATGAAAAGGATCCAGAATTACATGCACGACTTCATAAAGCGCTACATGCACCAAGTCTATATGATGTCGCGATTCAAGCATTAGTAAAAGAAGGATTCCCTATTCATAAAGATGTGTTAAACCGTGATATTACGCAGCCTTATGAAGAAGATGCAACAGTAGAAGCGGCGTGGTTAGAAGTGTATGTGGATGTGAAAAAATATTGGGATTTATATCAGCTTGCTGAAAAATTGATTGATATTGAAGACTGGCTACAACAATGGCGTTTCCGTCATATGAAAACAGTAGAAAGAATTATTGGACATAAAATGGGAACAGGTGGATCCTCCGGTGTTTCTTATTTAAAACGAGTACTTGATCAAAGATTCTTCCCAGAGCTTTGGAATGTTCGTACGAAATTATAAAAATAAACCTGTCAGTTCATTATGGCTGACAGGTTTATTTTTATTTGAGCACAATTATGTTTAAAATGAAGTAACAAGATATAATAAATGGAGTAACTATTTAAATGGAGGTAAAGTTTTTGGATTTCAAGCAACTAGAAAATAAATTCGAAAAGAAAAAAGTGAATACATTTCTTGTTTATCAAAAAGACCTGCGGTAGTATGTCAACTGAAAAATAATATATTTTGAAGTTATCAAAGGACAAATTGCTTAAAAAAGACATCACGAAACTAGACCAGCACCGCATGTAAAATACTGGAATTGATTGAAAGGTAGCGATGACAAGTTTTATGTCACACTTTCACACACCTTTCAGGCGTAAAGAGTTGGTGATTACGTAGTAGCGCATCCACCAATCGCACAAATTTTCTTGCGGTTAGAACGAGTGCACGTTTGTGTTGATGTTTTGGTACTTCATTATACTTTTTTGCGTAATATTCTTGGTATTCCAATACATGCTTTCTTACAGAGTTGGCGGCTTCAACTAAGTAATACCGCAAGTAATGATTCCCATTACGAGATAATGAAGTATTTTCAGCGGTGAACCGGCCAGACTGGTATGTACGCCAATATAACCCGGCATATTTTGCGATTTTGGTTTCATCGTCAAATCTTTCGATTTGGCCAATTTCAGCGATAATACCAGCGGCATATATAGGCCCGATTCCAGGAATGGATTCTAATGTTTGCGTTAATCCAGCCATGATCCGCTTAATAGATTTTTCTAGTTCTTTAATTTGTCTTTGATAGGTACGAATGATTTCGATTGATGTTCCTAAAAGAATATCGATTGAGTCTTCTACCACCTTATCTAAACGGTACGACGTGCGAACAGCCTTTTGAATGGTTGATGCGACACATTTCGGGTCACCAAATCGATTTTTACTCTTTTCCTGTAGGAACTCAGCGAGTTCCTCTAAAGGCATGTCAGCTAGCTCTTCTAGACTGAATTTTTCAAGGAACAATTCCATCATGGCGTTACCAAATATAGAAGAATCGACTTCTTGTGAGAACGTATTACATTTATAACTTAGGTGTTGTAGAAAATGTTGTTTCTCCTTTGTCAACATTCTAACGAGTTGATAACGAGCTCTTGTTAATTGCTGTAATGCCACGTATTGACTTTCTTTCACGATGGACATTTGATTTCGCCCAAATCGTAAATAATCAGCGATGACAAAGGCATCAATTTCGTCAGTCTTATTCATGTCTGAATAACTTTTCTTGAAGTTTGCGACTTGTTTTGGATTTAGAAGAAATACCTTTGTGCCAAATCTTTTTAAGTCTTCGTCATGATGGAGAAACATGGATGGGTGAAAACTGTAAACAGATGTAGATTCTAAGCCGATTTTTAAAGTTTCAACCTCTTGATTGGTTGTGCACTGTAATAATCGTTCTTTAAGTACCTGTGCACCTGGTAAGTCATTACTGACTGAAAAAGAATCTAGCTTTTCTCCTTCACCATTTAAAAAGCAAACTTTCATATCAAACGAACTTACATCTAGACCAACAAATAATCTCACGTAAGAGACCTCCTTTCGATTTAGAATCATTGCTTGGACGTCTCGAGATATCTCTAGTGTGTACGCCGACCAACAACCTCGTGTATAAGAGCTAGTCCTGAATCGAAAGCCGCCCTAGAGCTACTAACATCTAGGTTCGAGGATCAGGCTGCTCAGCCTGCGAGTAGGGAGCCCCGCGCGTTCACTGAGAAACACTCTTTTCGTGTGGTAAATCCACAGGGGAATACAGAATTGTCCCAAATGATCCTAAGACCATTATCTAGAAATATCTTGAGACGTCCAAGTATTTTCTTTATTACTGGACTCTTATTAGAGAGAAAAACTAAGCCTGAGATAGGGCTTAAATATTAATATACGAGGGGAATTAACAACTGAGTATTATAAAACACCTGAATGTACAAATAACTTATATAAAATAAATTCGATTACAAAAAGTATCGTATCTTTATTAATTGGTATTGCAATTGATAAGGGCTATATAAATGATATACATACACCGATTACAGAGTGGATTGAAAATGTACCTGGGGAAAAACATGATTTGACGCTTTATCACTTATTAACAATGACTACTGGTGAGGATTGGAAAGAGTTTGGGAATGGAGTAGTATTCCCAAATGACTTTGTAGAATCAGAGAACTGGGTACAGTACATATTAGAAAAGCCAATAATTGAAAAACCTGCTACAAAAATGAATTATAATTCAGGTTCTTCTCATTTACTGAGCTATATTATTCAAGAAGCTACTGGAATGTCGACAGAGCGGTTTGCAAAGAAATATTTATTTGATCCATTAGAAATTAACGAATACGAATGGCAACAAGATCCGCAGGGTATATATGTTGGCGGCTTCGGTATGAAAATGAAATCTACAGATTTATTAAAATTAGGAAAATTATGTTTACAAAATGGATATTGGAATGGGAAAGAAATTGTATCAGCACAATGGTTAGAAGAGTCAAGCAGGGCGCAATTTGAAACATATGAACATGTCGGTGCCTATGGATATCACTGGTGGGTATTACATAACGAAAGATTTCACATACCGTATTGTATATATTTCGCTATGGGATATGGCGGACAATACATCGTTATCATTCCTCAGTTAGAAGTAGTAGCTATTATAAGTAGTCATATGCCAAAGCGTGGGCTCGTTCCATTAAAATTATTTATTGAGCATGTACAGGGAAATTCTAATTATTTATAAGAAAAGGAGGGAATGTATGAGGGGTGAAAAAACTTTATCTTTATTTAGATTATGTTTAAGTCTTCTAGCATGTAGCGCCATTATTACGCAATTCATAATCAGGGCACAAGTGAAACCGTTCAATCCAGTTAACTTTTTTAGTTTCTTTACGATCGAAAGTAACATTTTAGTTGCATGTATTCTCCTTTTAAGCAGTATCGGAACAGCTACATTTGGTCGATCAGAGCAGTTTGGTATACTTCGTGGTGCGGCAACGGTATATATACTTACGACAGGACTAATTTATTTTTTACTATTAAGAGGATTAGAAGAATCACTTCAAACTGCAATACCATGGGTAAATACGGTGCTGCATTATATCATGCCAATTACCATGCTTTTAGATTGGATTTTAAATCCACCAAATAAGAAAATCACCTGGAAAAAAGCTGCAAGTTGGCTCTTATTCCCGTTTTTTTACGTTGTATATAGCTTATTACGTGGTCCAATCGTAAATTGGTATCCATATCCTTTTTTAGATCCGAGAATAGGAGGATATGGTAGAGTCCTTTTATATAGTATAGGGATAGCTGTTGTAATTGGCGCTATTTGTATATTGGTAAGATTTTTAGGGAATCGAAATTTTAGGAAAGAATTTTAGAAATGCAAGAACCCCACTGTTTCTGTTTTTAACAGTGGGGGTTCACTTTATCTACTCGTCTTCTGAAACGACAACTTTATAAATTTCTCCGTCTTCGTTTCAAATTCTACATCAACAAAAACACCATATTCTTTTCCATCTTCACGTAACCACAATTTAAATTTTTCAACAGTTATTTGAACTGTTTTGGGTTTTCTACCTATATGTAGATAATCAATAATTTCTGCTTTTGGGTATTGTTCTTTCGTCTTTTCTACGGCAAGTTTACCCCATTTGGCATACGGCGGCTGCGCATGAACAATTGATGAGCCTGTATATATATTTGAACATGTTGTTAGGAACAGAATGACGAGTGCGACACGTTTTAACGATTTTTTCATGATGAACTCCTTTTATCCTTTTTTTATATTGTTTACATATTTTTTCAACGATATTAGTTTGGATTTTTTTGTCTTCTTTACATAAAAGCGAGGCTTTTACAAAACATAACCAAGAAATCATTTCTGTAATTAAGGAGGGAAAAGTATGCGCCAAAAAGCTATTTTTAAAATAGCAGTTTTACTTGCGTTCATAGGACTGTCTTTAATGGTCAGTAGTATACAACTAAAGAATGTAGAAGCTTTTTCTAATCAAGTCATTCAAAGAGGAGCATCTGGCGAAGATGTCATTGAACTGCAATCTCGTTTGAAATATAACGGATTTTATACGGGAAAAGTGGATGGTGTTTTCGGATGGGGTACATATTGGGCACTTCGGAATTTTCAAGAGAAATTCGGATTACCCGTTGATGGTTTAGCTGGAGCTAAAACGAAGCAAATGCTCGTGAAGGCAACGAAGTATGACAAGTCCACTGCCAATAAAGGAAATAGTGGTAGTACTGCACAAAAAAATAAACCATCTCAAAATAAAGGGACAAATGTTCCGAATGGTTATTCGCAAAATGACATTCAACTCATGGCAAACGCAGTATACGGGGAATCACGTGGTGAACCGTATTTAGGACAAGTTGCAGTAGCTGCTGTTATTTTAAATCGTGTTACAAGTGCATCATTTCCAAATACCGTTTCAGGAGTAATATTTGAGCCAAGAGCCTTTACGGCAGTTGCGGATGGGCAAATATATTTAACGCCAAATGAAACAGCGAAAAAAGCTGTATTAGATGCGATTAATGGATGGGATCCAACAGGAAATGCTTTATATTATTTCAATCCAGATACTGCGACTAGTAAATGGATTTGGACTCGTCCACAAATTAAAAAAATCGGTAAACATATTTTCTGTAAATAGAGCGGAGGTGGGACAATGTTACGAGGTATTATCATTGTATTATTAACAGTCGGTGTAGTAGGAACAGGATACTGGGGCTATAAAGAGCACCAAGAGAAAAATGCGGTTTTAATTAGAGCGGAAAATAGCTATCAACGTGCATTCCATGATTTAGCATACGAAGTCGATTTATTACACGATAAAATTGGCACAACACTTGCGATGAATTCACGATCATCTTTATCACCTGCATTAGCGGATGTATGGCGTTTAACATCTGAAGCTCGCTCAGATGTAGGGCAACTTCCTTTAACATTAATGCCATTTAATAAAACGGAAGAATTTTTAGCGAATATCGGTGATTTTAGTTACCGTGCAGCCATTCGTGATTTAGAAAAAGAGCCTTTAAATGAGCAAGAATATAAAACGTTGCAAACTTTATATTCAAATGCAGGAAATATACAAGATGAACTAAGAAAAGTACAACATCTTGTTTTGAAAAATAATTTACGCTGGATGGATGTAGAAATGGCACTTGCATCAAATCGCGATCCAGCAGATAACACAATTATTGATGGATTGAAAACTGTAGAGAAAAACGTAACATCATATTCTTCTACAAACTTCGGACCGACCTTTACAAGTGCGCAAAAAAATAAAAAAGGCGGATTTGAAGCGCAAGGAAAGGCAATTTCTAAAGATGAAGCGGCGAAAATTGCAAAATCGTTTTTGAATTTAAAAGGAAATGAAAAAGTAGATGTTGAGAAAAGCGGAAAAGGTGCGAAAGAATCTTTCTATAGTGTGAAAATTAAAGATGAAGCAACGAACAATGAGTTTTATATGGATATTACGGGAAAAGGCGGATATCCAATTTGGGTTATGAATAACCGCGAAATTAAAGAACAGAAAGTTAGTTTAAACGATGCAGGTAGTAAAGGTTTGAAATTTTTAAAGGACCATAAGTTTAATAATATGGAGCTTTATGATAGCTCTCAATATGATAATGTTGGTGTGTTTACGTATGTAGTAAATGAAAATGGAGTACGAATTCATCCAGAAGCAATCCAAATGAAAATTGCTTTAGATGACGGTTCTATCGTAGGGTTCTCCGCAAAAGAATATTTAGCGTCGCATCAAAAACGAACAGTTCCATCGGCAAAGTTAACTGTAGCAGAAGCAAGAAAGAAAATCAATCCGGATGTGAAAGTAATGGAAGAACGTAAAGCTGTAGTAGTCAATGATTTGCATAATGAAGTACTTTGCTATGAATTTGTAGGTACTTTAGGAAAAGATACGTACCAAATATTCATTAATGCTAATAGTGGGGCCGAAGAAAAGGTAAAGAAAATGCAAGCTGTTGAAAAAATTTATGATTAAACCTTAATAGTGAAGTGGTGAAAATAATGAAAACTCTAATATATATATTGATGCTTTGCTTCGTTATAACTGGATGCAGTATTGGAAAAAAAGACAATCCAAACGAAAAGCCGGAACAAAAAAATGTCTCAATGAAAAATGTTAATTATACGAATAAATTAAATAAGCCAAATGAAAAAGCAGCAGATCATTTAGCATCTTTAGCTGCAAGTGTGCCAGGTGTGAATGATGCGACAGCCGTAGTAGTCGGCAAATATGCAATTGTAGGTATAGACGTAAAAGCAAAACTTGATCGAACTCGAGTTGAATCAATTAAATACTCTGTTGCAGAAAGTTTAAAAAATGATCCTGACGGTGCTAATGCAGTCGTTGTAGCAGATGTTGATACGTATGAACGCCTCAAACAAATTGGAAAGCAAATTAAAAAAGGAAAAACAGGTGAAGGTATACTAGATGAATTAGCGGCTATTGTGGGCCGAGTAATGCCACAAGTTCCAAATGATATGATTGAAAATAGAGAAACGAATCCAATTAAAGATAATGATAAACAATTACCAAAAGATGAAAAACAAGAGCTAAGAAAAGAACAGGATGATCAATCAAATAATCATTTGAATAAATGAAATTAGCCTCGTACTTAATTGTACGAGGTTTTTGAATAAAATATTAAATATTCAGTTTATTTTTAAGGGAATATATGGTTTAATTATGATGGGAGGGACAACTGTTATGATGAAAAAAAGCGCATGTATATTGTTTAGTTTTTGCTTAGGTTTCAGTATGACAGCGTGTGAAAAGAGAAAAGAAGTGAAAAATCAAACAGCAACTTCTTCTACTGTGATGGAAAGGCAACAGAAAGCGTCTATCAATATAAACCATTTCTCGAACATAAATGAAGGAATGACTTATACAGAAGTAAAAGATTTAATTGGTTGTGAAGGGGATTTACTTATAGAAGAAGGGGGAGAGCATTCTACACAAATTAAACAAATTTTTTCTTGGAAAGGAAACGATCCAAATTCATTTGTTGAAATTACCTTTTTAGATGGAAGAGTGCATTCAAAAGTACAGCAAGGTATAAGTTAATAAGCAAAAAATGGGAGAGTTTAGCATGAACATACACACAGGGGAAATTCAATTAGTTCCGTATAAGGAGAAATATAAAGAAGTTATACAAACATTTACTTTACCAAGTGAACAAGTTCAGTTTACATCAGATCCAAGCGCATTACTGGAGAAAGCAAAAAGTGATCGTACAAAAAATGTGATTGTTATTTTAGATTACAATGGGGTACCGGTTGGTCTTTTCGCATTGCAAACGGGAGATAGAGTAAAGGAGTTTACGGATAATGAGGATGCTTTACTTTTAACATCATTTTCTATTAATCACAATAGACAAAGAAAGGGATACGCTAAAAAGTCATTGTTATTATTAGAAGAGTTTGTAAAACGTTATTTTCCAATAAAAAATGAAGTTGTACTTGCTGTGAATGAAAGAAATATTCCTGCACAAAATTTATATGCAAAAGTCGGCTTCCAAGATAAAGGTTTTAGAAGAATGGGACCAATTGGCCAACAAATAATAATGCATTTACCTATAATGAAATAATGAGATAGAAAACTTACTCTTGAATATTCATATAGTAGGTTTTTTTATTTTAACAATATATAATATATGTATATAAAATGAAACAGAAATGAAGGATATAAAAAATGAATCAAGATAGACAATGGAATATTGTTGGGGGAAGAGTGATTAAAACTGGGATTGCAGTTTTTCTTACAGTGTTAGTTTGTAAATTTTTTAACATCCCAACTATTTTTGCTGTAATAACAGCAATTGTTACAATTGAACCAACTGCAACAGACTCAATAAAAAAAGGGCTTATTCGCTTTCCGGCCTCAACAATTGGATCGGCATATGCCATGACTTTCACATTTTTCCTAGGCCATCAAGCAATTTCTTATGCATTAGCTGCGATGTTTACGATTGTTACATGTCAAAAACTAAGGTTACATGCGGGAACATTAGTCGCGACTTTAACTGCTGTAGCTATGATTCCAATTACGGCAGATCATTATTTTACTGCATTTTTAATTCGTTTAGCTACTACATCTACTGGTATTATAGTATCTACTTTAGTGAATTTTTTCATTTTCCCACCACACTACACGAAAACGATTTTTGGATGTACAGAGGATCTATTTGCTAAAACAGCAAATATTATGGAAGAATGGATTACTGCATTACTTGCAGGAAAAGGTATGAAAAAGGAGACAGCTCAGGATCTATCTAAATTGACTTTATTATTGCATAAGGCGATACAATTTGTTCAATATGAGCAGAAAGATTGGAAGTATCATCACCATACAAAGAAGGAAATGAGAAGCTTTTTACTTGTACAAAAGCAATTGCATTTATTACAGCAAATCATTTACCATATAGATAATTTAGCTCGAGTGTCAATTGAGACCTGTGACTGGTCACAAAGTGAAAGGGAAATATTACAACAAACAACTTATTCTATAATTGCTATATTGAGAAACCGTTGTAATGAAATTGATGAGGAACATTTTAAACTTATTGCTGAATTAGACAAGCAATTTTGGAGTTATAAAAATGTTTTAAAAGATTATAAACCAGATCATTATCATCACCATTTTTCAAGTGAATCTATTATTTTATTTGAGGTATTATCTATTCATGATATGTTAGAAGAATTAAAACAAATATCCGAGAAATATGAGTGGGAAAATCAATTCAGTTGATAAATTCATTTTATTGTGGGGGAATAATATGACAATTTATGTTGCACTACTAAGAGGAATCAATGTCGGTGGACATAAAGTAATCAAAATGGCTGATTTAAAACGATTGTTTGAATCAATAGAATTAAAACATGTGAAAACATATATACAAAGTGGTAATATCGTGTTCGAATCTGAGGAAGGTATAAACTTTCTAAAGGACCGAATACAATCTGAAATGAAAAATGAATTTGATTTCGATGTTCCAGTCATGCTAAGAACACATGATGAATTTATAAATATTATTAAACAATGTCCGTATGAAGTTCATTCATTGTTAGAAGGAGAAAGTGTTCATGTTGCTTTTTTAGCTAATGTACTTTCTGAAGAAGAGAGTAGTCAATTGCTTACATTTAAAAGTGAACTTGAAGATTGCTATATAGATGAGAAGGTTGCTTATTTGTTTTTCAAAAATAGCATTCGAAATTCTAAATTAATGAACCAGTTTCAGAAGTTACATACACCAGCTACAGTTAGGAATTGGCGGACTGTGAATAAATTAAAAGCAATTGTAGAGAGTATGTAAATATAAAAAGATGAGGTTTTCTACATGTAGAAAACCTCATCTTTTTACTTATATTGTTTTGCAACTATGAGTTCGACAATAGGATAAATAAAGAATGAAGAGCAAATTGCGATGAACAGAGGGAGGTTTTTAACGCCATCTAAATTAGCCCCCATAGAAAATCCTTCGGAGAAGATTAATAAAAGGAACATTATAACTACAAGCACAAAATACGCAATTTTAAAGCTTTTATATGTAATTTGTTGGCCCATTTCATCTTGACTTTCTTCTGATACACCGTGGGGATCTCCCCAAGTAATGTGATTAATTAAATTACTAAGTATTAACGAAATAGCAAAAATCGTACTACCCAAAATAGAACCTTCAGTGATGTATTTATATGTGCCATGTACTATTATTGCAATTAATGCTAAAACAATGATGATAAAAATAGTTTTTTTAGTATTCAATAAATAATTGCCCCCCTCGATTGTAAAAAACTCTTTACAAATATAAGTATAAAATTGGAAAAGTATCATGTCAAATACTTTTTACATAAAATATGTAAGTATGCAATATTTTGGTTTTATGATAAATAAAAAATTACAATACATTTGAATGTAAAAGAATGGGCTCGCATATATTTGGAAGGGATGTCAGATTAATTTAGGGGGTAGTTATGTCTATACTTTTAAAAGCTGGTGCAGATGCAGGAAACAACGGTTTGAAGTTAATGGTGAAAGGGCAAGACCCTATTTTTATTCCGAGTATTTATTCTTTATATATAGGTGAGCCTACAGGACTCTTAGATGAGGTAGATGTTTCATTATCTGAATTAGAAAACCACATTGATGTGACTATAAGTTCGCCATCGTTAATGCTAAATAATGTACGATACATCGTTGGAGAAAAAGTCATTCAAGATCAATTAAAAGGTACTGAGGTAGAGAAGAAATCGAATAAGTCAACGGATGAGTTAATGGTTATTACAATACTATCAGGTTTGGCGGTAAGCGCTATGCGTCAAAGTCCAACTTCTAGCCATATTAATATTCGTTATGATTTATCTGTCGCTCTTCCTATGCAGCTTATTACACAAGAAATAGCTGCTGAAAATGCAAAACGTTATATGGGAAATCATAAGGTTATTTTCCATTATCCGAACGGACGCGATGTGACAATTAATGTTTCAATTGAGTTTTGTAAATGCCTGCCTGAGGGCGCATCTGGGACGTGGGGCATTGTATACGATGAAGAAGGAAATGTTGTGAAACATAAAATAGAATGTGAGCCGAATCAAGTTTCTGAAATTGATTTTGTAGATAAGACTCTACTCTCTTTTGATATTGGTGCAGGGACGACAGAAGAAGTTGTTTCATTAGGGGTAAATTTCCGTCCGCAACTAAGTAAAGGTTTATCTTATGGTGTAAAAGAGACGTTATTACAAATTATCACGAGATGGAACCGAAAGTATCCAACTAAGACGATTGATAGTATTACAGAATTCAATCAAATTTATTTAAATGATAAGCATCCGAGAAATACCTTATTAGTTGAGGAATCACAGCCGGCACTATTAGGTTTAGCAGCTCGTGTTGCAACAGATATTATAAATAAAATTGATGATATGAAAGACGATCCATACGTGTTTATTTATGGCGGTGGTGCAGTAATTATTAAAAACAGTTTAAAAATGATTTTAAAGCAAAAAGGACGACTCAAAAATGTAATCTTTGTAGATAATCCGTTATTTACCAATGCACGAGGATTATTAGTCTATACTTGTTCGCCAAAATATAGAGAGCATAAGCAAAAAGAGTTAGGATTTACAAACTTAACGATAAGTTAGTTGGTGGAAGTATGCGATCTAGGCGATATAAACGTGGTGATCGAGTAAAAATCAATATTCATAAATCGGTATCACCTGAAATGCTTGCGTGGCTGAATAAACAATCAAATCCAACTAATTTCTTCTTTTTTGCTGCGCAGCAACTATTTAAACAAGTAGGAGATATTGACGTTTCTAAAGCTTTACCAAGCAGCCATGTTTTCTCATTATATGTGGAGCCTTCATCCTTATTAAAAGTTGAAGTAAACCCTTTTAAAAACATGACACTAGAAACAAATACATCCACCGAAAATGCAAAAAAAAAATTATGGGAATCTGTTGATCAATTAGATTGTCCATTTTTTTAAACATAGAAAAATATAAGAAGTCCCATCACTATACATACGAATACAGTGATGGGTTTTTGTTTGTAAATAGAAGGGGCATAATATAATTTGTGCCCCTTTTGTTAATTATTTGTTTGTCTAAATTTCAGATGTATGTTTAGAAACAGCAGTAATTATGCTTTCCCAGTCATCTGGATGGTTTTCATGGCCTGCCCCTTTAAGAGTTAATAGTACTGAGTTTGGAATTTCATCAATTAGTGCGAGGCCATGTTCGAATGGGAGTGCTGTATCATCTGTTCCGTGAATAACCAATGTAGGTGCTTGTATGGAGTGAAGTACACCTTCATATGCATCATCACCTTGAAGTAAAGCATGATTAAACATACTTAATAAATTATTTGCGCGTTCTATTTCTTGTTTTACTTGTGTATAAACTCTATTTTCATCAAATATTCGTTCTGATCCACATAATAGACGAGATCCTGAAACTAAATACTCTGCCACATCGTTTTTATTTGTCCAATCTATACTTGTGCCATTTACATGATGTGTTAAAATTCTTTCATCCATTGGAGGTAAATCGCGAGTATTGTCATCAGATCCTATTACACTAGTCGCTAGTAAAGTTAGCGTCAAAATTCTTTCGGGATGTTTTATAGCGGCAATTTGAGCAATCATACCACCTAATGACATACCAAATAGGTGAGCTTTATCAATATGATAAGCATCTAGTACTCCAATTGCATCTTCAGCCATATCTGTTACTGTATAATTGGAAGTTCTAGGTTCGTAGGCAACAGAGCGTCCAACATCACGGTTATCAAAGCGAATAACAAATTTCCCCGTACTAGCCAACAGCTCACAAAACTCTTCGTCCCAATAAACCATGGAACATGTAGCGCCCATAATTAATAAAATAGCAGGGTTCTTAGGGTTCCCAAAGCTTTCTGTACATATATCAATTCCGTTTATTTTAAATATCTTTTCACTCATATAGTTAGCCTCATTTCTTTTGAATTTAATTAATAAAACAGTTTTGGATGATTCTAAGATGTGTGTAAGATTTGTTTTGAAATTCATCCAGTATTAACGAGCAGTAGGAGCCCAATTGGTGAGGGCTGATTAAAGTTTCACTTTATAATGCTTCTTGCATAATTACCCCCAAAAATAATTATATGGTAATTCAAGACAAAAAAATTTGAGAAATAATTGTATGTTATTAAAATAAACAGCAAGGAGGAGAGTAAATGAAAGCAATTGTTATTGATCGATATGGCAGTGTTGAAGAATTGAAAGAAAGACAAGTTTTAAAATCGGTTGTTAAGAATAACGAAAAAGCTCAACAATAAATAATAGCCCATACTACACATTGTCATTTTCGGGTATTATTTATTGTTGGCTATTGTGTTATTACTTCTAACAAATACTGTTTCGTATTGTATCATGTAATTTCTCTAATCCAATTGCCATATCTTTCTCGTTTAACATTGAATAGCTAATTCTTAATTGGTTATCATTTGTTTCGTAGTTTAATAGACAAGCTGTTCCTGGTAAAAAAGAGACATCTACTTCATTTGCTTTTTGTAATAAGGTAAAGGGATCTATCGAATCAGGCAGTTTCACCCATAAATTAAAACCGCCATTTGGTATCTCAAAGTTTAGTCCTTTTAATGGCGATAGTATATCAATTGTTAAATCACGTCTCATTTGTAAAGCTGTACGTAATTTTTCTAAATGATTTTTCATACGTTCCGCACGTAAGAAAGGTAGAAGTGCCTTCTGTGTTAATAAAGGACTACCGATATCCATGGAACCTTTCACTGCATATAGCCATTCAAAAATAGGACCATCGGCAAAAAGTGCTGCGATACGGAGTCCTGGTGCTAACGTTTTACTAAATCCTTTTATATATATCACGTGGCCATCCTTATCAAAACTTTTGATTGGTGGTGGGACTATAGCACCTTCAAAATATATTTCTCCGAAAGAATCATCTTCAATGATAAAAAATTGATATAGCTCCGCTAGTTCTATAAGTTCCATTCTTCGTTCTTTACTCATTACTGTACCTGTCGGGTTCTGGAAGGTGGGATTTGTATACAATAAAACAGGATTTTTACTTTGACAAATATCATCAATTAAGTCGGAGCGAACTCCATGATTATCAAGAGAAATAGGAATGATTTGAACACCTTTATTGATGAAAACGTCAAGCGCAGCACTGTAACATGGAATTTCTACTAATACGATATCTCCAGGTTTTAATAATGTTTGAGCAATTAAATCAATTCCTTGTTGTGCTCCGCTTGTAATTAATAATTGAGATGGGTCCGTCACTAATTTCTGGTGTTCATTTAAGTAATTTGCTATTTCAACTCGCAGTTCATAATCGCCTTGAACTGGCCCATAAGTTGCTAACAACATCGGATTTTTATCTAGCAATTTATGCATTTCGTCTGCCAAAAATGGATTTGGTAACAGACGAGGATACAGAATTGCTTGTGAAAAATCATAATATTTACGGTGCTTATTCATTGCATATTGAGAACGCATAACATTAATAGATCTTGATTGTTGCCATTTATACGGTATCGGTTTGAAATCTTTCTTTACACGTTTATATATGTAAGCACCTTTTCCTTGTTCGATGCGTATATACCCTTTCGTTTCTAACTGTTTATACGCTTTACGAACAGTTAATACATTGATTTGTAAATCTGTGGCCATACAACGTAAAGAAGGAAGGGATTCACCATGTGAAAGCATACCACTTTGTACTCTTTCAACAATTTGCATATATATTTGCTTGTAATACGGTATGTTTGATTCTTTACGCAATACAATCTTCATAGTTTCACCTATTTTTCTTTTTAATTTAATTAAAGCGAAAAATATATAGGGAATCAACTACAACTTGAAGTAACTGTTATATGTATTGATACACTGTTATACACCATACCCTCTATACTCATTTTAAGAGTAAAAAGGAGGAAGAAAAATGGTCATTTTTAATTACATTTTAGTATGTATTATTTTCGGGACAACATTTTTAACAATAAAAATTGGAATTGAAGCAGGGGCGCCACCGTTGTTTTCAGCAGGAATTCGATTCTTTTTAGCGGGCATAATCCTTATGATTATTTTTAAATTAAAGCGAAAAGAAATTATGCCACATATATTTTCAAAACGTATTATGTATGCTGGATTTTGTTTAACATTTATGACATTCGCAAGTTTATATTGGTCAGAACAATATATTTCTTCGGGATTAGCTGCTGTTCTTTCTGCTACGGGACCAATGATGATTTTATTAATACAAGCAAAGAGGAATAGGGAGAAATTACAAAAGGAGCAACTCGTTGCTTTAGTTATCGCACTAATAGGTGTTATATTTGTTTCTTTACCAGGAATGCATCAACAAGTAAGTTTCATATGGAGTATTGCTTGTATTGTTTTAGTTATAGGAGAGTTATTTTACGGAATAGGCTCTATTCGTTCGAAAGAAATACTTTCAGATTTATCAAATGTATCACCATTTCTTATTAACGGTATTCAAATGTTTTATGGAGGGATTTTACTACTAATCGCATCTATTATTGTAGAACAACCAAATGTAACTGTATTAACTTCATGGAGTGTACAATGGCCTATTTTATATCTCATATTTATCGGATCGATCGGTGGACACGGACTATATTACTGGCTCTTATCAAAAACAAATCCAGTATTTCCATCGACGTGGTTATATGTATCACCATTAATTGCAATAATTGTGGGATATATCATTTTAGGAGAACCTTTAAATCCTATAATGGGAATGGGGGCTTGTTTTATATTGATTGGTGTATTTTTAGCCAATCGTTCTACACTACGGACTTATTTCAAAAAAGGGCGGTTATTAGAGAAGGAGATGTAGTTTAATAAAGCAACAGCCCTGTATATTACAGGACTGATACAATAAAAAACACAGTTGGTTATTTTTCCAACTGTGTTTTTTATAATTAATTCACTTTTTTAATAAAACCTTTATAATGACGTTTTACAAGCTGGCTTTCTAACGTCTTCATAGTTTCTAGTGCTACACCGACAATGATAAGTAAGCTTGTACCACCAATTTGGGCAGAAGGTGGTAACGTAGCAATTTTCGTGAATACGAGCGGTAATATAGAAATTGCACCTAAGAAAATTGCACCAATAAATGTTAAACGGTATAAAATTTTAGTTACATATTGTTCAGTTGCTTTACCAGGACGAATACCAGGAACATATCCATTTTGCTTTTTCAAATTCTCAGCCATTTGTTCAGGATTTACTTGAATAAATGCGTAGAAGTATGTGAAAGCAACGATAAGACCGACATAAAGTGTCATTCCAATTGGATGTGCGAAATCAAGATTTGCAACTAACCATTTTGATATGCTTGAATCAGGGAAGAGCTGCGCAATTGTACGCGGCGTCATTAAAAATGCAGAAGCAAAGATAACTGGTATAACACCAGCACTATTTACTTTAAGAGGTAAATGAGTGTTTTTTGCTCCTTGATATTGATTGTTTCCTGAAACAGCTTTTGCATATTGTATCGGTATTTTACGTACAGCTTGTTGAATGTAAATAACGCCAACAACTATCGCTAAAATTACGAGTCCGATTAAAACAATTTTTATTATGTGCATGAATAGCTGATCGCCAGCATTTTGGAATTGTTGTAAATAAATTTGATTTGCAACATTTGGAATCGCGGCAACGAGACCTGCGAAGATAATCATCGAAATACCATTACCAACTCCGTTAGCGGTAATTTGTTCGCCTAACCAAAGTAAAAATGCAGTACCTGCAGTTAAAACTGTCGCAATAAATAAGTATGTAGTCCAGCTTTGATCTGTTATTAATTGTCCACCTGCTATATTATTAAAGCCATAAGACATTCCGATGGCCTGTATGAATGCGAGAATGATTGTAAAGTATCGAGTGAATTGAGCTGATTTCTTACGGCCCAGTTCTCCTTGCTTTGCCCATTCCGAAAACTTAGGTATAACATCCATTTGTAGTAATTGTACTATGATGGAAGCTGTAATATATGGTGTAATACCTACAGCAAAGATTGAGAAATGTTGCAATGCTCCTCCACCAAATACGTTTAACATACCTAGAACGTTAGCTTGATCTTGTACTTTTAATACCTCTGCGTTAGTATGAGGAACTGGAATAAACGTGCCAATTCGAAAAACGATTAACATCGCTAGTGTAAAAAGGATTTTCCTTCTTATCTCAGCTACTCTCATGAAATTTGAAATCGTACGAAACATTATGTCGCCTCCTATATTTTTATCAGTAAAAACTGATTATTATACCCTATGAAGTAACCACAAACCTCCTTCCGCACTAAATTCATTTGACAAATGGATTTTCATACACTTTGTAGTTTTCACGGATATAAAAATATAAGGTGTTATATAAGCGACCTATACACTTTTCGTAATCATTCAATACCCATAATATATCGAATAAATTCACAAATGTACATACATACGCATGAAAAATGAATAAATAGGGTCATTTTTTACATTTATTTAATGATAAATTGATAGGACATTATTATTCACGATTGTTATACATGTTATAAAAATAAAGGCGAGCCACTATGATTTATAGCTTATATTCATTCAAATGTGTCAGCTAATAGTGTCTCCCAATCTTTAAATGATAATTTATTAGTTATATGTTTTAGTGCATTAGGTACAACAATATGACAAATAAGTTCTAAGCTATTACCATCTGGATCAATAAAATAAACAGATGCATTACCTTGATGTGGACGGACAAAGGGTTCAATAGATTCATTACTTCCAAACGGAACGGTTTTAATTTGAAGTGAGTGTAACCAATGTAATGATTCTTTTAAATCCTCATATGAAACTCTAAATGCAATATGACGTAAAGAAGGATGATATTTTGTTTCGTATTCAGAGCCCGCCCATAATCCTAGCCAACTTTTCCCATCCTCAATCCAAAAGAATGCTGTTGACTCATCGCTCCAGGCTAACTTCAATCCTAGTTTTTCATAAAATTCGATAGATTGTTGTAAATTACTCACTGGTAAATGTGCTTCGTATATTCCTTTAATCAATTAAAATCCTCCACCTTTTTATTTCCTTACAATTAATATATCGATTTAAAAAGAATGTAAAATCAAATAAAAGTATGAAAGTACATACTACTTTAGTAGTAGTAATCAATTATATTACAATTGAAATTTATCCCCCGCTGATTAAAGGTTCACTTTATATGATTAGAGAATTCTTTTAATTTAAGAAGGAATAAATGTTAAAAAAAGCTAATTAAACAGTGTACGTATTTATAGGGGAGAAGATGTAAATGAAAGTTGTTATAAAAAAATTACCACCATTAGAAGTAGCGTATATAAGACGAACTGGTAGCTACTTTGAACCGCAAGATCACTGGGGAAAGTTACTGAACTGGTCAATTGAAAATAACCTTTATCCACCAGAGCAATCATTTATCGGAATATCATTAGATAATCCTGAACTCGTTGCAAGTCATAAGTGCCGGCATGATGCATGTGTTACGATTCCTGAAAACTTCGATAAAGAAAAGTATCATGATGTGCAATTTAAAAGATTAGATGGAGGTACATATGGTCTATACCAGTTCTATGATGAACCTCATAAATTAAGTGAAGCGTATCAATACATGTATGCAGAGTGGCTACTAAATAGTGAGTATGGTGCAGATTATGATAGAGATAATTTAGAGTTTTGCTTAAATAA
Organism: Bacillus sp. FSL K6-0268; assembly: GCF_038005425.1. Lineage (NCBI taxonomy): Bacteria > Bacillati > Bacillota > Bacilli > Caryophanales > Bacillaceae > Bacillus > Bacillus sp. FSL K6-0268. The sequence continues at coordinate 632,852 of NZ_JBBOTF010000001.1, read as the reverse complement.
TGTTGCTGAAGATCTAGAAGGAAAGTTAAAAGTTGATTTATTTGTGGCTTTAAAATGAAATTGGAATAGTAGTGAAAGAAAATCTGTTTTCGAAGATAATATTTTTAGCGTAGAAATTTAAGTATGTAGGTTGCAATGAAAGGAGAATCCGCATGGATACATTTGTAAATGACAAGTTTTATGAAACGAGAAATCAATTAGTTGAGGAAATTTTTTTGTTGAGTGATGCTCAATTTAATAGGAAACCAGATAAGGATAAATGGAGTATTGCACAAGTTTGTCATCATTTAGTTTTATTAGATGAAAGAGTGATAACAGTTATTTCCTCAGGGTTAAAAAAGTTAGATAGTACCCAAAATGAGCGTAAAGAAATTCACACTATTTTATTAGATAGAACGAAAAAGTTTATAGCTCCAGAAATGATTGAACCAAGTATAGAACCATTTGAAGTGGAGCAAATGCTCAATATGCTAAACGAATCAAGAAAAGAATTGATGCGTTTTCTGAGTACAATAGAAGATGAATCTAAATTAGTAAAAAAATCAGTGATGCATCCAGCTCTTGGAGAATTATTTCTTGATCAGTGGATAGAATTAATCTATTTGCATGAACAGCGTCATATAGAACAAATCAAAGAGAGAAAATTGCTTTGTGAAATTGAAAAGTAAAAATCATTCCCTGTTTATTGATGCGTATTATAAACAGGGGAAACGATTGATTCATATTGATTCAGAAGAAAACAAAAATAGAATGAAATTAGTTGAAAGTAACCAATAAGCTTAAGAAAATATAAAACTATCCGATTTTCTGTATAAGTGTAACCCCGTCTTAAATGAAGAGCGGGGTTATTTTTTTTGAAAGTGTTTTTATTTAAAAGGAAATAAATCAGCAACGAAATTCAAAAAATTAATCATCATAACATATTGTATATGCACGTTTTAATAAATTGAAATGATAATGAATGATATATCCTTATTTTGAAAGTACACTTCACACCCTTAAGGAAGGGGTATTCTGTCAGGAAACGATAAAATACAATTCTGTTAGGGGATGTATGCAATTTATTCTCTTTATTTTTGCAACAGAACCACCTTCAAAATTATCTTTTGTAGTTGAAGTTTCCCGAATAATAAGTTACATTTTTAAAGTTCAAACAACTTTACGAAAGTACAAAAAGGGGAGAAATATTATTATTATGCAAAAAATGAAATGGAAGAACTATGTATGTTACTTTGTAATTCTATTACTGCTCGGAACAGCAGTAATAGTCAAACCACCTATCTCTAAGGCTGAGGAATCTGAAGTTAATATTACATTGTTAGGTACTGCAGATATTCATGGCAGATTTATGCCTTGGGATTATGCGCTTGATGGAGCAAATATGAGTGGAAGTTTGACGCAGCTTTATACGGTTATAAAGAAGGTCCGTCAAGAAAATCAAAATACCATATTAGTAGATGCCGGGGATACAATTCAAGGAAACTCAGTAGAATTATTCAACGATAAGCCACAATCGCCAATGATGGTAGCGATGAATACAATGGGATATGACGCCTGGGCATTTGGAAATCATGAATTCAACTTTGGATTAGATACATTGAAAAAAGTTAGTGAGCAATATAAGGGAAAAACGTTAGCAGGAAATATTTATAAGGAAAATGGAGAGCGCTTTCTTCCTGCATATACAATTGTAGAAAAAGGTGGAATTAAAGTTGGGATTATTGGTATGAATACACCAATGATTAGTGATTTTGAAAAAGGGACAGATCACTTAAATGGTTTAGTGGTGAAAAATCCGGTAGAAGAGACGAAAAAGGCAATTAAGGAATTAGAAGGTAAAGTAGATGTAATGGTAGGAGTTATGCATATGGGATTAGAAAATGAGAATGGTATCCCTGGTACTGGTGTTCAAGATATTGCAAATGCTTGTCCGGAACTAAGCGCTATTTTTGCGGCTCACATGCATAAACTTGTAAAAAAAGAAGTTGTAAATGGCGTAATTATTACAGAGCCAGATAAATATGGAACATATATTTCACGTATTGACCTTACTTTTACAAAGCAAGATGGGAAGTTGGTTTTAAAAGATAAAACTGCTACCGCTATACCTGTAAAAAATGCTGATGGAACAACGATATTATCTGATCCTACACTTGAAGAAACACTAACACCTTTTCACGAATATGCGAGAGGAGATGCAAATGTTGTAGTCGCTCAATTAAAGGGTAGAAATCTTGTTCCTGAAAATGAAATAAAGGGTATTCCAAGTGTTCAGATTCAAGAAACACCTTTATCAGATTTCTTTCATGAAGTCATGCTCTACTACAGTAAAGCAGATGTAGTAGCCCATCAAATTGATAATGATTATGCCCGTTTGGATACAGGTCCTATTAAGAAAAAAGATATTGCGTATAATTACCAATATGCCTTGGGAGAGATTACAGTATATAAGATTTCTGGAAAAGATTTAAAAGACTATATGGAATGGGCAGCAGGATATTTTAACTCATCTCGTGCCGGAGATGTAACCGTTAGCTTTGATAAAACCCGCCGTGCATCTAAATACAGTACGAACGATTTCTTTGGAGGCGTAAAATACGAAATTGAATTAACAAAACCATACGGAAGTAGAATTACAAATTTACGCTCTATTCGTACAAACAAACCAATCAAAATGAGCGATGTTATGACGCTGGGAATGAATGCATACAGAATGGAGGCTCTTCAGGCAAAAGGAGGAGCTTTAGAGGGGCGTAAGTTTGAACAAATTTGGTCATCTAAACAAGAGAATGCATTTGGAGAAACAGGTGGAACCATTCGTAACCTTGCTATTACATATTTAAAAGAGGTAAAGAACGGTGTATACACGCCAAAAGTTATGCGTAATTGGAAAATTACTGGTGTAGATTTACATTCTTCAGAGCATAAGGCTGTAGTTGATCTTGTGAATAAAGGGATTTTAGAAATTCCAAAAACAGAAGACGGAAAATACACAAATATAGCATCTATAAATACGAAAGATTCAATTACAAAAGAAGAGATTGTAGCACTCTCACAAAAAGCAAATATTAATCCAAATCAGTTTAAGCATATAAAAACGAAAGGTGAATTTTACAAAAAACTTAGTAGGATTACTAAAAAAATATAAATTATAAGGTTTCTTATAGTAATTGTTATTTTAACAACATTAAACCCACTCTTAAAATAGTAAAGAGTGGGTTTTTATGTTGTTATTTGGAGGTAAGTATACTTTTATTACAATGAATATAGATAATTAATAACTAACCAATTGGATGAGCGCCTATAAGGACTCTCTTTTATTCAAATTAATGTACATATGTGTTCCGTTCATTATTTATAATATTGACCACAATTTATGTAATTTTGCATAATGTTACATAAATTGTGTATTTTCTCTTTTTTCCGACAGAAATAGACAGTATACTTTGTACAAGCTTTCTATTTCAAAAATTATACGAGGTGAAATAATGAAAAACAAAAAGACATTAACTAAGGTAGCATTAACAACTGGATTAGCTTTAACAGCTGTGGCACCATATGGGGTAGGTCATGCAGAGGAAACAGATCAACTACAAGTTCAAATTCAGGAGGAATCGTTCCGTTCGGGTGAACTTACACAACCGTCACAAAAGGCACCAGAAAATGTAGTAAAGGATGCACTTAAGGAGAAAACAGAGCAAGCTCTGTCCCAAAAACAAGTCAATGGAGAAGCAGGAGTAGATTATAAAGTCCTTCAAAAACGTGGTTCGTATGATGGAACTACACTTGTACGTATGCAGCAAACATACGAAGGAAAAGAAGTATATGGCCATCAATTAACTGCACATGTAGATAATAATGGTGTTATTAAAAGTGTTTCAGGTGATAGCGCGCAAAATTTAAAACAAGAAGAATTGAAAAAACCTATTAATCTATCAAAAGATGAAGCAAAACAATTTATTTATACGAAGTACGGGAACGATATCAAGTTTATTACTGAGCCAGAAGTTAAAGAGGTTATTTTTGTTGATGAAAATAATGGACAAGCTAAAAATGCATACCAAGTTACCTTTGAAGCCGCAACACCAAACTATGTTTCTGGTACTTATTTAGTAAATGCACAAAATGGTGATATGTTAAAAAATATGGTACAAGAATCTAACTTAAAGGCCAGTGACAAACTAGTTGGAGCTTTAAAGAAAAGTAAACAAAGCAGTCTTACATCATTAACTGGAACAGGAAAAGATGATTTAGGTATTTCTCGTTCATTTGGTATCTCTAAACAAAGTAATGGCAAATATGCTCTTGCTGATTATACAAGAGGGCAAGGGATTGAAACATATGATGTGAATTACAAAGATATTACTAAAGAAGAAAGCTATTATCCTGGTACATTAGCGACTAGTACTTCGGCAACATTTAACGATCCCAAAGCGGTAAGTGCTCATTACTTAGCAACAAAAGTATTTGATTTTTATAAAGATAAATACAAGCGTAATAGCTTTGATAATAAGGGACAAAAGGTAGTTTCAGTTGTACACGCTTGGGATTCTGAAGAGACGAATGATCCGAAGAATTGGCAGAATGCATTAAGTGCTAATAATGGAAGTATGCTTGTATATGGGGATCCTATTGTTAAAGCATATGACGTAGCTGGACATGAATTTACACATGCTGTTACTTCTAGTGAATCTAATCTTGAATATTACGGTGAATCCGGTGCGATTAATGAGGCGCTATCTGATATTATGGGAACATCTATTGAGAAATACGTAAATAATGGAAACTTTAATTGGACAATGGGAGAACAAACGGGATCTGTTTTCCGTGATATGGAAAACCCAGCTTCTGTTCCATCTTCACTCGGAGTACCTTATCCAGATGATTACAGTGAATTTAACGATTTTAATGGATGGGATCAAGGCGGTGTTCATTTTAATTCAAGTATTATTAATAAAGTTGCGTATCTCATTGCAAAAGGCGGAACTCATAACGGAGTAACTGTTAAAGGAATTGGTGAAGATAAAATGTTTGATATTTTCTATTATGCAAATACTGATGAGTTAAACATGACTTCTAATTTCAAAGAATTGAGATCAGCATGTATTCGAGTGGCAACTAATAAATATGGGGCGAATACAGCTGAAGTTCAAGCAGTTCAAAAGGCATTTGATGCAGCAAAAATTAAGTAATTTAGAATTATAGTTCTCATTCATATATTAATACATTATGAAAAAAAGCTAATATCATTTTAAGGATATTAGCTTTTTTACGTAGCGATGTATTGTTGAAAATAAACTGACTAAGCAATAATTAGGCGCGTTATCTGTAAGAAGTTGCGACAAATAAATAAGGTTTAAAGTATATAAAAACAGAAAATTAATAATATATTGACCTCTTGATAGAAAGTCTATAAAATGAAAGTGATAACAAACGATTGCTTTAAAATGATTTCCCTGACCTTTTAGCATTTACAAATATATGAGGGCATACACAAATCTATTTTTTTAAGCAATTTATGCAAACGCTTCCGTATTAAAAGGTCATTGAAATACATACGTGAAAATAGCCAATATGGAGGTGAAGCAAAAGAGATTTCTAGATTAATTTAAGCAGTGTTATTCAGTGTAAGCATAATAAATCGCTAGTAATATTTGAAGAAAGGGTGTATGTGGTGCAAATTATAAAAAGATTAATTAACAAAACAGTTTTATTACTTACTTTAATCGTTATGTTATCATCTGTTTTCTCCTTTCAGGGTGTGAAGGCAGTTTCAAATTCGAAAACAACTGAAGTTATCATTCATTACAAAGAGAAGCTTGGAAATACAAAAGACTGGAATCTTTGGTTATGGGGAGAAAATGCAAATGGTACATCTTATAAATTTACTGGTGAAGATGAATTTGGAAAATACGCTAAGATAAAAATAGACGGTGACTATAATCGTGTAGGATTTATAGTTCGAACAAATGAATGGGAAAAAGATGGTGGGGATCGTTGGATTGAAAATATAAAGGGCGGTCGTGCTGAAGTATGGATTCTTTCGGGCGATGAAAAAGTATATAACTCTAAGCCTTCTTCAGATCTCTCAATTCAAAAAGCAACTATTGATAGTTTCCATGAAATTACCATAACGACTAATGTCCCGTTTCATATTAGGGAAAAGAAAATTGAAATTGAAGGCATTAAAATTAAAAATATTAGTCCTTATGATATAAATAGTGGAGATATTACTAATAAGGTCAAAATAATTACGGAACAGAAAATTGATTTAAAACAAACATACAAAGTTAAAATAGAAAACTTAGCTGATACGAATACTGAAATTGGTAAAGTCATTCGTAGCGAGGAATTTGATAATTTATTTTATTATAGTGGTAACGATTTAGGGAATACATATACCGCGCAACATACAAAGTTCCGTTTATGGGCTCCTACTGCAAGCGAAGCGAAGTTAGTTACATATAAAAACTGGAACGATAAAATAGGTGCTGAAATAAACATGCAACAAGGTGAAAAGGGAACTTGGACAGCAGAACTAAAGGGGAACCAAAAAGGGCTCTTTTATACGTATAAGGTCAAAATTGGTGATAAGTGGACTGAAGCGGTTGATCCATATGTGCGTGCTGCTTCTGTAAATGGGGATAAAGGTGCAGTCGTTAATTTAGAAGAAACAAATCCGAAAAAATGGAAAGCAAACAAAAAGCCAAAATTTAAAAATCCGGAAGATGCTATTATTTATGAGTTACATGTACGCGATCTTTCCATCCAACCTGAAAGTGGTATTAAACAGAAAGGGAAGTATTTAGGTGTAACAGAAAAAGGAACAAAAGGGCCAGAAGGTGTAAAAACAGGACTTGATCATATAAAGGATCTAGGTGTTACTCACGTTCAGTTTTTACCAATATTTGATTATGCTTCTGTAAATGAAGAGACTTTAAATGAACCGCAATATAACTGGGGATATGATCCTAAAAATTTCAACGTTCCAGAAGGCTCCTATTCTACAAATCCTTATGAGCCGACTGTGCGAATAACTGAATTGAAGCAAATGGTTCAAACACTACATGATAATAATCTTCGAGTAGTGATGGATGTAGTATATAACCATATGTATAACGCTGCTGAATCTAATTTCCATAAGTTAGTTCCAGGTTATTATTATCGTTACAATGAAGATGGAACATTTGCAAATGGAACTGGAGTAGGAAATGATACTGCTTCAGAAAGAAAAATGATGAGGAAATTTATGATAGATTCCGTCACATATTGGGCAAAAGAATACAATTTAGATGGATTCCGTTTTGATTTAATGGGTATTCATGATTATGAAACGATGAATGAAATACGTAAAGCTGTTAATCAAATTGACCCTTCTATTATACTACACGGAGAAGGATGGGATTTAAATACACCTCTTGCAGCTGAGCTGAAAGCAAATCAAAAAAATGCAGAGAAAATGAAAGGAATTGCTCATTTTAACGATAATATACGTGATGGGTTGAAAGGTAGTGTATTTGAGGAAAAGGAAAATGGTTTTATAAATGGAAAGGAAAACATGGAAGATCGTATTAAAAAAGGTATTACGGCAGGTATTGACTACGATACAAATTCGTCTACCTATCAAGATCCGGAACAGGTATTAACTTATGTGGAAGCACATGACAATCATACATTATGGGATAAACTTGAGTTAACTAATTCAGGTGACAGTGAAGAAGTGCGAAAACAAATGCACAAATTGTCTTCTTCAATTTTATTAACATCACAAGGAGTTCCATTTTTACATGCAGGGCAAGAGTTTATGCGGACGAAATACGGTGATCATAATAGTTACAAATCTCCAGATTCAATTAACCAGATGGATTGGCTGCGCCTTGCAACGTTTAATAATGAAGTAGATTATATGAAGGGTTTAATAGAATTACGCAAAAAGTACTCAGCTTTTCGAATGACATCTGCAGAGCAAATAAAAACACACGTATCATTTATTGATGCCCCGAAAAATACGGTAGCTTATACAATAGAGGGGAATAAAAATGAATACTTTACAGTGGCTCACAATGCAAATAGAGAAGCTGTTGATATAACACTTCCATCGAAAGGTCCTTGGAAAGTACTAGTAGACGGGAAGCAGGCGGGAAGTAAACCACTTTATGTTGTCCATGACAATAAAATTAAAGTTCCTGCATTAAGTTCATTTGTCTTAAAAACAGAGAAACCGATTAAATAAAAGCGAAGAATGTGGAAATAAATACTGCATTGAGCAAATTTAACAAGGATTGCAAATAAAAAAAGCGAAGTGAAGATTATTCTCACTTCGTTTTTAAAGTTAATGTAATATAATTTCACATACTGTAATTATATTACAATTTAATAAAAGAAATAAGCAATAGATTATTTCTTTTGTGGCAGTAGGAGAAGAAGATATCTTTGAGTTTATTTATAAAATTACCTGAAATACATTCGTAATTCAGATAATGTTTATTATATATTCGAACATATAACGAACTAGATGTTCGAGTTGTATTAATTCCTACAAATCGTTTAAAAATAACAAAGGCGTAAAAAGTATAAGGAATTAAAATAGAGAAAAGACACCATTCAAGGTGTCTTTTCTCTATTTTGAATATGAAATGTAAGTAACTCGATTGTATGTAATAGTATGTGATATTTTCACACTAACTGATTAAGAAAAATTTAAAACTCTTTTCTTAATCTATTTGTAATAAATTACATCATAAAATTTTATCGATATAATAAATAAAACTTTCTCAACATTATTTGATTTAATAACTATATTCAACCGCTCTCCAATCCATTACAATAATTTCACATTGGAAATACATGAATATTCTCAATGTTATAAATGGTTTATACCTTATAGGATTACTGTGGGAAAGGATGTGAAATATCCAAAAAGAAATCATTTTTTATGATGAAATAAAAAATTTTAATGAAGAAAAAGTTATTTCATTATTTTCAAGTTTCGTTAAAGTGCATGTATTTATAATCACTATGAGACAAGGAGCAGAATCCAAAAAAATTTTTGTAAATTAGAAAATTGCATTTCAAAAATAAGTTAAACGTTTATGGAGGGTTATATGAGCGAGAAAATTTATTACTGGTCTCCGATTAAGCATTGGGAGAAGTTGCATAATGAAGTTTTGATAGGGGAAATGAGATTTACAGGTATTCTGTCTGAGTGGTTTCCAGATTTTTATTTTATGGCTCAAAAAGGTGTGAAAATTAGTGAACTAGTAGAGCGCTTTTCGTTAGGAAATGTAGAAGAGACACAAAAAAACATAGAGCTCATGATAAAAAATCGTGTGTTAGTAAGTAATATATTACACCCAAGAGAAGTATTTTCTTCACAAGAAAAGATTTTTTCAAATCCATATAGCAACCAGATTCGCTTTTCTAAAGAAAAGTTAGATAAGTATATGAGTGAACAATTAAATCGCACGCACGTTGCTGCACGGTCGACCGAAATTCAACTTGAAACAACAAATGAGCTACCTACTATAATTAAGGAACGTAGATCTTGTCGTCAATTTGATACGGAAAAACACATTAGTTTTTCGGAATTTTCCCAATTCTTATCAACTCTAAAACAGGTTAAGGAAGAAAAAATATACTATCATTACGCAAGTGCAGGCGGGCTCTATCCCATTGATATCTTTGTTTATATAAAACCAAAACGTATAGAGGGTATGAAAGCTGGATTTTATTATTATAACCCATCAAAAAACAGTCTTGTGATTGTAAACAACATTGATCAAGTGATCAAAAGTGATCATGAGTTAATTAATCAGGATTTATTTACTCAATCTGCATTCTCAGTTTATTTGATTTATAATGCGAACGCTTCTATCCCGAAATACGGTTCAGATGGATATTTATTTGCTTGTATTGAGTCAGGCATTATCACTGCTACCTTAAATATGGTTGCTGAAACATTAAATTTAGGGGTTTGTTCAGTTGGTCATATGAAATTTGAAGATATTCAGCAATTTTTATGTTTGGATAATCATCAAGTGTTTCTCCATGGGCTTGAAGTTGGCTTAAAAATTAACGAGTAGAAGAAATGAATATTAGGGGGATAAAGATAAAAATGCACATTAAAGATCGAAGTTCAATTCATGAAAATAAAGAAGTAGAAGCGTTTTGGAAGGAGCAATTATCTTCCGAGATTCTCGATTTTTCTGTATTTAAATTTAATAGCGATTACCAACTAAATAAAGAAACACCTTGTGAGTACGTTCAAGTCAGAGTGAATGTAGAATTTAGTAAAAGTATACAAAAAATAAGTAAGTCTCAAGATTTATTATTATTTAGCTGGTTTCAAGCCGCTTTAAGGGTTTGTTTGGCACATTATACAGATCAAGAAAGAATTACCATTGGTATTCCTATAATTGAAAAGAATCTTGAACAAAGTGAGAATCTTAATAAGTTGATTCCTTTAGGAAGTGAAATCCATCCGCATCACCCCTTTAAACAATTAGTAAATGAGATTGAACAAACGACTTTATTCGGGTATGAAAATCAGGAGTATCCGCTCTCTGAATTATTAGTTAAACACAATTTAACTCCTTTTCAAATTGTAATCGGGATGGAAGGATTACATAATGAAAATTCGCTAGAAGAATACGCAGAGAATAATTTAGCCCTATGGATACGAAGAAAATGGAATGAAATACATAATGAATTTGAATTTCAAATTTCTTGTAAGTCCCGTTCATTCTCTTCTTTGCAACAGTTTGCCAATTCGTATTGTTATGTTTTAAAGCAAGTTTCACAAAATCCGAATTTGGCATTGAAAGATATTTGTATTATTGCAGAAGAAGAAAAAGAGTTGTTAGAAGGATTGAATACTTTTCAAACGGGCATAGACTTGTTTCAATCATTTCAAGATTTGTTTGAAGCGCAAGTATTAAAAACTCCAGATCAAATTGCTGTTGTTTGTAATGATCAATCTTTGACATATAGAGAATTGAATAAGAAAGCGAATCAATTGGCTTCTATTCTTCAAAGTAAAGGTGTTTCAAAAGAAAGTATTATTGGCGTTATGGTAGATCGGTCATTAGAAATGATTATTGGTATGATGGGGATTTTAAAAGCAGGAGCAGCGTATTTACCAATCGACCCTAACTACCCAACTGAACGAATTGAATATATGTTACAAGATAGTCAAGCAAAATATTTACTTAGTAAGCGAACAGAGGAAGTATTGCCGCAATTTGCGGGTGAAGTACTGTATCTTGATAAAGAATATCTTTTCCAAGGTGAAGAAAGTAATTTAGTACGAGAACATAATCCTAATGATTTGGCTTATGTTATTTACACATCAGGATCGACAGGAAATCCAAAAGGGGTAATGATAGAACAAAAATCGCTAGTTCATTTTTTAAATGTAATGAGAGAAAAAGTAAAGGCTAATCAATCATTCTTGTTTCTTGCTAGTGTATCTTTTGATATTTCCTTGTTAGAAATATGTCTTCCTTTAACGCAAGGTTCAAAAGTAGTAATTGCTACAGAGGACCAGTTTGCAACAAAAGAATTGGCTCATTTGGTCAAAAAACATAAGGTGGATTTATGGGAATCAACGCCATCGCGAATGGAAGTGATTTTGAGTGATCCAGAAGGGGCAAATTTTCTAAAAGATTTAAAATCTATTTTATTAGCAGGAGAAGCATTTTCCATTGATTTGGTTGAAAAAATTCGTTGTATCAGTGAAGCAACAATTTTAAATATTTATGGTCCCACAGAAACAACCATTTGCTCAACAGTAAAAGACTTGAGCATTTCCAAAGAAGTTACGATTGGCAAACCAAATCCGAATTATCATTCCTATATATTGAATAAGTATGGCCAATTAAAACCATTTGGAATTCCTGGTGAACTCTGCATTGCTGGAGTAGCGGTAGCACGAGGGTATCTTGGTAAAAGTAAACTGACAGATGAAAAATTTGTACCGAATCCTTTTACGGCAGGAGAAATGATGTATCATACAGGTGATCTCGTTCGTTGGTTGCCTAATGGAGAACTTGAGTATTTAGGTCGAATGGATCATCAAGTGAAAATTCGGGGGTATCGGATTGAATTAAGAGAAATCGAAACTCAATTAAGGGAATATCCAGAAATAAACCAGGCTATCGTTGTTGATCAAGTGTATGGAAATAGGAAATTATTAGCTGCCTACTATGTATCGGATAACAAGGTGTCTTTTGGTGAAATCAGAAAATATTTAAGTGATAAATTACCTGAGTTTATGATTCCTGAAAAAATGATTCAGGTAGAAGAGATTCCATTGAATCCAAATGGAAAAGTGGATAGAAAAAGGTTATTGGATATAACACAAACGGATTATGTATCAATCCCATACGTTGCCCCGCGCAATGAAATTGAACAAAAATTAGTGTGTGCATGGGAAAAAGTTATGGAGATTGAGGGAATCGGTATTCATGATAATTTTTTTGCATTAAAAGGAGAATCCATTAAAGCACTTCAAGTAATTAATTTACTAAGAAAAGACTGCTTAAAAATAAGTACAACAGATTTTTTTAAGCACCCTACAATCGCTCAACTGAGTTCTTGTGTAAAGTTAGAGCATAAAGAGGAAAACTTTGAAAGTAGACCAACTCATGTTAAAGATTTATCTAATCCATTTTCCTTAACAGAAGTTCAGACAGCGTATATGTTAGGAAGGAATTCACAGTTTGAATTAAGTGGTATTTCACCTCAAACATATTTTGAATATGAAACAACATTGGATATCAATCGTCTTTCAAAAAGTTTTCAAAAGGTAATCCATCGTCATCCAATGTTGCGAGCTGTAATTTTACCAGAGGGAAAACAGCAAATATTACAAAGCGTTCCTGATTACGAGATTGAAATAGTGAGTCTCATAGATTTAGATGATAGGAATCAACATGCTCGCTTACAAGAAGAGCGTTCTCGAATGACTAACCATGTATTCCCTTTGGGGCAATGGCCTTTGTTTGAATTGAAAGCTTTTCTTTTAAAAGAAGACACGTATTTATTATGTTTTCGATACGATGCTTTGTTAATGGACGGAGCAAGCATGAACATTGTTGGACAGGATTTGTTGCATTATTATTATAAACCAAATCAAAAATTAGAATCTTTATCTTTTGATTTTCAAGATTATATGTTTATCTATGATGAAATGGAACAAAGCGAAGAATATAAAACAGCAAAAGATTATTGGACAAGTAAGCTTCCTGACTTTCCGTTTGCACCTTCTTTGCTGTTAAAAAAGGATCCAGCAGAGATTGCTACTCCTAAATTCCAATCACTTACAAAAATCCTGGATAATAAAAAATGGACAAAGCTAAGAAAGTTAGCACAAGAGAAAGAGGTAACTCCTTCCGCTCTACTTTGTACAATATATGGTGATGTGTTGGCATATTGGAGTAATCAACGTCGATTAGCAATTAACTTGACTGTATTTAACCGTTATCCTGTTCATGATGAAGTAGAACAGATTGTTGGAGATTTCACATCGCTTATTTTATTGGATGTTGATGTAAAACCAGAGCAAACTTTCTTTACTAGAGTAAAAGAAACGCAATCTACGTTATTAGATGGCCTTGAACATCGTCATTACGATGGAGTTAACTTTATTCGAGATTTTACTCGATATCATCAAATGACACCAAAAGCAGTTATGCCAATCGTTTTCACCTCGATGTTAGCAGGTGCAGGTGCTTTCTCTTGGGAACAACTTGGTTCTCTTCGCTATATTCATGCTCGGACTCCACAAGTGTATTTGGATAATGTAGTAATTGAAAAAAATGGTGAGTTATTAATTAGCTGGAATTATGTTGAAGAGTTGTTTGATATTGATGTGATAGAAGCAATGTTTTCCCAATTTGTTGACTTATTGGAACAATTGGTGAAACAAAGCGATATAACATCTTTGCAGATGAAAGAGTCGGATCAAACTTTAATTGAACAATATAATGAAACAACAGAAAAAATACCTTCAACTACTCTGTATCAATTATTTACAGACCAAGTAAAACGTACACCGAATGAAGTAGCGGTGGTATTTGAGCAAAAATGGTTAACATACTCGGAACTTCATAAACGCTCCAATCAAATTGCCCACTTCTTAAAAGAGCAGGGCATTGGTCTTGGTGACAAAGTGGGTCTTTTAGCCAAAAGACGAGTTGACACAATTGTTAATATGCTAGGTATTTTAAAAGCAGGTGCTGCTTATGTTCCGATTGATCCCGATCATCCTTTAGATCGCCAAACATATATTTTAAAAAATAGCTCATGCAAGCTTTTATTAGAACCTAGTCTTTATGAAGAAAATGATTTGTCATTTTATACAACAGAAGACATGCCCGCTATTGCTGGTCCAGAAGATATTGCCTATATTATATACACTTCAGGAAGTACAGGAAAACCAAAAGGAGTAATTATTACTCACCAAGCGGTTACAAATACGATTCAAGACATAAATCAAAAATATGAGGTAAATGAAGATGATCGTATTATTAGTATCTCTTCCATGTGTTTTGACCTATCTGTATACGATATTTTCGGAGCTTTAAGCACAGGTGCAATGTTAGTAATGATTCGTGATCCGAGAGACATGCAAGAATTAATCCGCACTGTCGAACGTAGAGGGATTACAATTTGGAATACAGTGCCTGCAATCATGGATTTGGCATTGGATCAAGTAGGTTCTCATTTTGAACATTCTTCTTTACGTTTAGTTTTACATAGTGGAGATTGGATTCCGCTTTCTTTACCAGAAAAAATAAAACGACATTTTCCGATTGCAGAAGTAGTTTCACTAGGAGGGGCAACAGAAGCATCGATTTGGTCAATTTATTATCCGGTCAAACAGGTGGAATCACATTGGAATAGTATTCCATACGGGATGCCCTTGGCAAACCAAACGTATTATGTGTTGAACTATGAAAAGAAAATGTGCCCTGTTGGTGTAATTGGAGATTTATATATCGGGGGAGTGGGCCTTGCTAAAGGATATTTAAATGATGAAAAGAAAACAAATGAAGCGTTTGTGTCACATCCTGATTTTGGTCTTATATACAAAACAGGAGATTGTGGAAAAATGCATTCTGAGGGATATATTGAATTTTTAGGCCGCCAAGATTACCAAGTAAAAATTCAAGGGTATCGAGTAGAGTTAGAAGAAATCGCTCATTGTCTTCTAACTTATAAACAAGTCGAACATGCTGTCGTAATTGATCAAACAGATGAGAACGGAATAAAATTTTTAGTTGCATATGTGGTAACTGAGCAAAATATTAGTACAACAGAACTACGAAAGCATTTGCGAGATCACTTGCCAGATTATATGATTCCTTCTTATTTTGTTTATTTGGACCAATTACCCCTGACTCCAAACGGGAAATTAGATAGAAAAGCGCTCCCTACTCCGGAGAAACAAAAAAATGAAGTATTTATTGCCCCAAAAACTGAAATGGAAAAAATATTAACTAGTATTTGGCAAGAAGTACTCAAAATAGATCAAGTTGGAGTAAATGATCATTTCTTCGCCTTAGGTGGAGATTCGATAAAAGCAATTCAAGTGTCCGTTAGACTGTATCGACAAGGATTCGAGCTTGAACCAAAAAATCTATTTTCATTTCCTATATTAAGAGATATGGTTCAATTTGTTAAAAAGCTAGACCAGTTTTCAAGTTCACAAACAAATGATGTAAATATAATGAACGATAATAAAGCTACATTACTAAATGTTAAAGATAAACAACTTAATCAACATACACTTACCAAAATACAAGAAAAAATGCCGGATATAAAAATAGAACGTATTTACCCGCTAGCACCTTTCCAGGAAGTTATTTATGAGCATGCTACGAATGAACCTGATACAAATGCATATTTTGAACAAACAATTTGGGCACTTGAGGGGGAGCTGGATATTAAACTCTTTATTCAGTGTTTCCAACAATTAGTTGATCGTCATGATTCTTTAAGAACAATAATTGTGCAAGATGAACAAGCAAAACCTTGGCAAGCTGTTCTATATGATGTTCAAATAAATTCAGAAATAAAAAACTTGATTGAGATGACGAAACAAGAACAGCAAGAATTCCTAGATCAGTGGATGAATGAAAATTTAAGTCAAGGATTTAAAAATGGTGAACTTATGACCCGTCTCTGTATATTCCAACTAGGTAATAACGAGTATAAGGTAATTTGGAGTTCCCATCATCTATTATGTGATGGTTGGAGCGTCAGCATTTTGATAGACGAATTATTCCAGCTCTACGAAACTACAAATGCGGGAACTACGGCGGAGTTACCTATGGTAAAACCTTTTGAAACATTTATAGATTGGACTTTGGCACAAGATCATGAGAAAGCCCGTCATTTTTGGAGGGATTATTTATCAGGATACAATCAGAAAATTAGTATTCCTAAAAAGAAAGTCCCATCTAAAAGTGAAGGGTTAAACTTCACTTTTATGGATTTAACCTTAGACAAGGATTTGACTGATCAGTTACAGACATTTGTAACTAAAAATAATATAACTATGAATACGGCATTACTAGCTGTATGGGGAATATTGCTTGGCAAATTTAACGGAACGAGAGAAGTAGTATTGCCTAATCTAGTATCAGTCAGACCTCCCGAAGTAGAAGGAATTGAAAATATGTTCGGTCTGTTCACAAATGTTTTGCCTATCCGATTAGCATGGACAGAAACGCAATCTTTTGTGGATTTTCTGCAAAAGGTACAACTAGAGACATTGAAATGTAATGAGTATGCATACTATTCATTTGTTGATATACAAAAGCAAAGTGAATTAAAAACTGAGTTGACTGACCATCTTTGGGTTTTTGAAAACTATCCAACTAATCCAGCAATCTTTTCTTCAAATGAAAACAGACATTTTGCTATCACGGATTACGAAGTTGTTGATGAGCCACATGTAAAGTATGGAATTATGTGCTTCCCTGAAGAAAGACTTACAATAAAGTTTGGATATGATCAAACGGTATATGAAGCAGAGAAAATACAGGAAATATTAAATCACATCCATGGGTTAATCAACACGATTCTTCAAAATCCAATACAAACAATTTGTGATTACAAATTATAAAAAATGAAAAGGCGAGCAAGAACTCGCCTTTTTAAATAGAATAGGAGTAAATCAAATGACAAAAAAATTACAGTTATCAGCCGAAGAAATGCGTCAGTTAGGATATCAAGCGGTTGACTTGATTGTTGATCATATGAATCATTTAAAAAGTAAACCAGTTTCAGAAACGATTGATAGTAATATTTTTAGAGACAAGCTAATTGAAACGATTCCGGAAAACGGATCTAATCCAAAAGAATTACTTCATTTTCTTAATAACAATGTGTTTAATCAAATTACTCATGTGGATCATCCTCATTTTATGGCTTTTGTGCCAGGTCCTAACAATTATGTTGGTGTATTAGCAGATTTTTTAGCAAGTGGGTTTAATGTATTTCCTACAGCTTGGATAGTAGGTGCAGGTGCCGAACAAATTGAATTAACGACAATTAACTGGTTAAAATCAATGCTAGGATTCCCTGATTCAGCTGAAGGACTATTTGTCAGTGGTGGTTCCATGGCTAATTTGACTGCACTTACTGTAGCGAGACAGGTCAAGCTGAATAATGACATAGAAAATGCGATTGTTTATTTTTCTAACCAAACTCATTTTTCTGTAGATCGAGCACTTAAAGTATTAGGTTTTAAACAGCATCAAATTTGCCGAATTGAGACAGATGAAGACTTAAAAATTTCAGTTAGTACTTTAAGAAAACAAATAAAAGAAGATCGATTAAAAGGGAAAAAACCATTCTGTGTTATTGCTAATGCAGGGACAACGAATTGCGGAGCGGTGGACTCCCTCGATGAATTGGCTGATGTATGTAATGATGAAGATATATGGCTACACGTGGATGGGGCTTATGGGGCTGCAGCAATTCTCAGTGAAAAAGGAAGGGAGTTATTAAGTGGAATTCATCGTGCCGATTCTTTAACGTTAGACCCGCATAAATGGCTTTTTCAGCCTTATGATGTTGGTTGTGTACTTATTCGAAATAGCCAATATTTAAGTGAAACATTCCGTATGATCCCAGAGTATATTAAGGATACAGAAACTAATATAGAAGAAAAAGTGAATTTTGGGGAGCGTGGAATTGAACTTTCTCGTAGATTTAGAGCATTAAAGGTATGGCTTTCTTTTAAAGCATTCGGAGTTACAGCTTTTCGTGAGGCAATTGATCATGGCATTATGCTAGCTGAACAAGTTGAAGAGTTTTTAAGGAAAGAAAAAGATTGGGAAGTAGTAACACCCGCCCAATTAGGAATTGTTACTTTTCGTTATATTCCATGTGAGCTAACATCTACAGATACAATTCATGAAATAAACAAAAAATTGGTGGAAAAAATTAATCAAAGAGGATTTGCTATGCTAAGTACTACTAAATTAAAAGAAAAAGTAGTAATTCGACTTTGCTCTATCAACCCAAGGACAACAAAAGAAGAAATACTTCAAATCATGATGAACATAAAAGCATTGGCAGAGGAAATAAACACATCGCCTAAACATCTTATATCTGTTTCTCAACCTTGATATATTAGGCGGATTTTACATATTAATAGCCGATTCTCATTTAGAATCGGCTATTATGTTTAAATGATAACATATATACTATTTATAAGTATTTATCTTGTAATGGGATTAAGCCTCAACCTTGGATACTCGTTTGAAACCAGTCTTTATTGCTTGTACTATTTCGTTCACAGCATAAATAGATACATCGGCATTTGGATTTAACCCTTCAAACCAGTGATAGGCATTTGGATATAAATGAAACTCCACATCAACACCAGCTTGCGCTAGTTTGCTTACATAGGTTAATGTTTCGCTGCGGAATGGATCTAATTGACCAACAAATGTGTAAGTATACGGTAAGTCACTATAATCCTCAGCTCGAGAAGGTGCTGCATAGGCAGGGATTTGATCCGTTCCATACATTTCTCCTAAATACATTTTCCAGCCAGCTTCATTTGCCTTTTGATTCCAAACAAATCCCTCTTTAATTTCATTCGCTGAAGGTGTATCATTTCTGTCATCAATCATTGGATATAGTGGCATTTGTAAACAAATTGAAGGATATTTTCGATCTCGGGCTAATAATGATAATGCTGCTGTTAGTCCACCGCCGGCACTTACTCCTGCAACCCCAATACGATTTGAATCAATGTTTAATGACTTTGCATTATCAGCAATCCATTTTAAAGCTGAATAACAATCCTCAATTGGTGCTGGGTAAGGGTGTTCAGGTGCTAAGCGGTAGTCTACAGATACAACCACACAGCCAGCTTCTTTTGCAAACCTCATACAAGTATCATCGTTATCATCTATAGAACCTAAGATATAACCACCACCATGTATCCATAATAAGACAGGTAAAGATTCATGATTTGATTTTGGACGATAAATTCGTAATGGTAACGGATTATCATCAGGCCCAACAATGACTTTATCTGTTAAAGAAAGAGAGTCATCAACAACGGTAGGTGGTCTCATTTGAGCTATTCCTTCTCTGATTGATTGCAAGTTTTCCGGGCGTAAATCGAGATCCGGAAACATCTCTAACCCTTGTAATAATTCTGGATTTACTCTAGTTTTCATTTTAGCACCTCTATTTGTAATTGTTTTCAAATAAATGAAGTGTATATTCTAAGTAGTTTAATTGTGAAAGAACACCACAATTAAATTGTAAATTGGATATGTTATAACGGTCAACAGAATATTCGGAAATTAAAACCTTTCTCAAGAAGGACTTTCATGCAATTAATAATACAAGTATTGGATTTAAGAGCAAAGTGGTTTAATGTCGTTGTAATTATGTACATTAGAAAAATTTCTTTTTGAGTCTAGAAAAGGATTAGATTCTTTTCTAGACTCATGAAGAATTATGAAAAGCAAAATTTTATAGATAGTTATCTTAAAAATAAACAAAGAGAGAAGAACTAACCAATGTTCTTCTCTCTTTTTCATATGTAATTAGGGTATCCTTAACTGCAAATACGGATGGTATAGATTAATGGATGAATAATTTCCTTTTAAATTAATAACGGAATACATAAAGATTTTTATATGTAATATTGCATATACAGGGACTACTAGTGAAAATGTTGAGCAATGTTTTTCCATATGGTAAATTAGTTCCTTAGTTATTTATTTTATTTCATTTTCAATCGTGTAAGGCTAGGGGCGAAGATTTACAAAGGTGACTAGTAAAAAATATAACAATATAAGTATAAGATTTTGTACTTAGTAATCTCGCGATTTAAGGCATGACATTGGATAAGTGCGGGGAGTTCAATCGATTTTGAATAAAATCAATAGTATCAGTTGCAATTTTTTTACGTTTAAGAACGATCCCGGCATGCCCACATTTATAAATATATCGTGGAGGTCTTTCCCAAGATTCCCACAAGTAGTCTGTATCCTCAGAATGCACATATAGATCATGCTTACCTGAAATTAATAAAATATTTTCTTTTTTTACTTTTGGCAATGCTTGACTCGGTTCAGTGATTTTCCAATAATCTATTAAATCATCATACGTAACACCATGATGTTCCAAGTCTTCTCTAATAAATTTACCTGGAGTTGTATTCCAAATAGAATAAGAAAGTCGATTTGCATAGAAAATGGATGCTAACACATCAATTTCTTCTTCAACAAGAGAGGTTAAGTTAGTAATAAATCCGCCTAAACTAATTCCTATTAGAATGAGGGGCCCATTTTTATTTGCTTTAATCCATTTAATCAAAGCCCGTAAATCAGCTACCGCTTGTCTAGTTGCTTGTACTGTTCGTTCAATATTTGCACTTACCATGTACTCTCCACTGAATAAGGATTGATCGGGTTTTCTTTCAAAATGATAGGGTAGAGTGAAATAATACATATTCCACTTCAGGCTGGTCATATGGTCATGGAATATTTTTTTTACACGTTCGTTAGAATCCATTCTCCAACCGTGAACAAAGATAACATGAGGGGCATCTTCAGTTTTATGTAAGAATAATTCCCCAGTTACAGAATCGTTGCGTGAATCACCGGATTGAACCGAGCTTTTATAGTTGAATTGCCCAACCATGTATTCATTTTCCTGCTTTGAATGCTTAATGTCAAAATGAATATGTGATGGTTTTACTTTATAAAAAGATTCTATGTCCTTTATATTTAATGAAGTGTTAGAAAGGGAAGTATACTGAAACTCTACACTTCTTTTTTTATGTAAATCATACAAGGCGTACCGATCAATGAGTTTTGAAAAAATCAAATTAACCTCCTCCAAGATACATATTGTTTAAAACATGGACAAAATTTATGTTGTAAATTAATTATAAAATATTCTCTTTTCCTAATAGTAGGTGATAAATTTGTATATCATATTATAAAGCTTGCAATAAAATAAAACTATAAATATATACTAAAATTTAAGAAGTAAGTTAATGTTCATATCCATATAAAAGAATATTAAATTGTTTCTTTTCTTATTAAAAGATGTAATTTCTATTAGGAACTTACATTCTCATATAAATATTTACAAATAGGTTTCTCTATATTTATTGTATAGAAATTACACAGTAAATATTTTTTGTGCTACATACATTAAATTAATCTTAACCTTTAATAAATTTATTAAACGGAATAACTCCATATCAATATTCAAAAACGGCTGCATTTTTGAATTTGTGTTCTAGCTTTTCTGAAACAGGTAAATAACTACACATAAACTCCTTATATCTCTAGTTAAACTACCGATTAGCTCCATATAAACTCTAGATAACCTATATAGAATACAAGTTATCAAGGAGGTAAGAAAAAATGAATTTTATGAAACGAGCAATTCTCAGTATGAAAAAAAGGACAGGAACATCATTAATTTTGATGGCAGTTTTTCTGATTGTTACAAATTTGGTTCTTTCAGGTTTCACAATCCAAAATGCATCAAAAAAAGCAGCGGATGCTGCAAGAAAAAAACTTGGTGCAGATGTTACTTTAGGTCTTGATTTCGACAAATTAGGTCAAAAAGCTAAGGAAACTGGAGAAATGCCAAATCCGCCGCAGCTCGATGCAAAAGAAACAGATCAATTAGCGAAGTCCAAGTATGTAAAAGATTATAATTACATAGCTAACACTTTCGGTATTTCTGATGGGCTTAAACTAGTAGGAGCTTCAGAAGGAGAAGGAAAAGGTAAAGTGGGAATGGCGGCTGCGCGAGGCGGTTCAAGCTCTGGTACAGAAATCGATATGAACGCTTCTTTTATGATTGAGGGAGTTCGCAAGACTGCATTACAAGAAAGCTTTAAAAACGGAAAAAGTAAAATCATTGATGGAAAACCAATAACAGAGCAAATGAAGGATCAGAATGTAGCTTTAATGGAAAAACGATTAGCGGAATTAAACAATTTGAAAGTAGGAGACAAAGTTAAAGTGCAATCAGGGGATAAGAAGGAAACCCTTGAGGTTGAAATTATCGGTATTTACGAAACAAATGAGCAAGCAATGGGTCAACAGGCTCCTCCTATTATGGATCCAGCTAATAAACTATATATGCCGCATTCAACTATGAAAAAATTAGAAGTAGACCAAGGTATAAGTAGTGTTCAAGTCGTGTATTTCTTGAATGATCCACAATATATTGATGCATTTAAAAAAGAAGCAAGAAAATTTAATATTGATTTTAATTATTATAAATTAGATGCGCATGATTCATTGTACAAGCAAATGATTGGTCCTATCGAAAATATCTCTTCGACTTCTCAAATGATTATTTATATTGTATCGATTGCAGGTGCGATCATTTTAGGATTAATCATTATGCTATCAATTAAAGGACGTCGTAAGGAAATGGGGATTCTGTTATCTATTGGAGAGAAAAAGTGGAAACTGATGGCACAGTTCGTAGTAGAAGTAGTATGTGTCGCTATTTTAGCATTTGGATTATCCATAACAACAGGAGCTAAGGTTTCTCAATATATCGGGGATAATTTACTTTCGAGTGAAATTGCTACAGCAAACGAAGAAACGGACACTACGCGAAATAGTACTGTAATGATGTCTGGATCTGGTAGTAGTACGCTACAAAATCAAAAAGAAGATCCAATTGATAAAATTGATGTAAGTGTAACAGGAGAAGATGTAGGAAAAATGGGTGGAATTGGACTAGCTATTGCTATAATAGCAACGCTTCTTCCGGCATTATCTATTCTACGTTTAAACCCAAAACAAATTCTTTTAAAAGATGAATGAGGAGGCTCGATATGGAGACAATTTTACAGTTTAAAAATTTAGATTATTATTATGAAAGTAATGGAAAAAATGTAGCAATACTAGAAAATGTTAACTTTTCTTTTCAAAAAGGACATTTCTACACGATTTTAGGACCATCTGGATCTGGTAAAACCACAACTCTAAGCTTAGGTTGTGGACTAGATGTCCCTAAAAATGGTTATGTACTGTATAATGGCAAAGATATTAGAAAAATTGGTTTGGATCGATACCGTAATCAAAATGTATCTGTAATTTTCCAATCTTATAACTTAATAACCTATATGACAGCTCTTCAAAATGTCTTAACAGCAATGGAAATTACAGGTGTTAAAGTGCAAAATAAAACAGCAAGAGCATTACAGTTATTAGAGAGGGTAGGACTCTCAGAAGCTGAAGCGAAACGAAACGTCCTGCAACTAAGC
This sequence comes from Bacillus sp. FSL K6-0268, assembly GCF_038005425.1. Classification (NCBI taxonomy): domain Bacteria; kingdom Bacillati; phylum Bacillota; class Bacilli; order Caryophanales; family Bacillaceae; genus Bacillus; species Bacillus sp. FSL K6-0268. Next base: position 609,064 of record NZ_JBBOTF010000001.1, on the reverse strand, counting down.
GGTGGGCAACAACAGCGTGTAGCAATTGCTCGAGCACTATCTTGTAATGTTGATTTATTGATTGCGGATGAGCCAACAGGAAACCTTGATGAGCAAACCGCAATGGATATTATAGAACTGTTTCAAGAACTTGCACATAAAGAGAATAAATGTATTATTGTTGTGACGCACTCACAGGAGGTTGCTAAAAAATCAGATCGTGCAGTGTATTTAAGTAAGAAGAAGTTGGTTGTAAATGAAATCTAATATAAACATCGTAGCTGTTCAATTCACATAATTTTCAAAATCTAGACCTTTCAAAAGCTTATATTTGTTTTATAATAAAATCAAGCCATAATCAAAATGGTCTCCCTGTACTGAATGTTAAAATAGTTTGTTGTTCCCGTTTTAATAATATTTGAAAAAGAACTTGTAGGATATTCTACAAGTTCTTTTTAGTATAATTGGTTACCTATATCATGGGATAATCATACATAAAAAACGGAACATTAACTAGATGTATAATCTAAATATCGTCCCGTTTACCTATCTATGTATCTGTATAGTTATTGCAGAATTAAACCTACAATCATAATTAAACTAAATACTATCATCCAACCAAACGCGCAATATCCAAAAATTTTAATCCATTTAGGTAATTGATTCATGTTAATTTTATTTGTGGGAACTCCTTGCATCGAAAACATCATTTTTTGATCTCTATCTCTATTATTTTGTTGTTCATACATAATATCATCACCTTTCCAGAACTATTGTGTTTATAGTATATCAACCTAAAGAAAATTATGTACAGAATAAAAGAGGATAGCATATATATTATGTGGTGAATTTTATAAATAAATGCATTTAATTGCCATGATTCTAAGTGCTAGTACGTTATAAATACTGAACAAGAGCCCTACATAAATAGGACTCTTGTTCTTCAAATATTAACTTGCTGGATATGCATCAGAACCAAGATAACGTTCTTTTATAATTTGAAGATGATGAAGCTCATGACCGGCAATGATGTATGCTAATGCACGAACTGTAACTTCAGAATTATTCGCATTTCCTCTTTGTGACCAGGCTTCTTTATCTAAGCTTCTAAGTAAATACAGGGTAGATTGGCGAACAACTATTAAATTCTCAAGAAGATCTTGCATAGATTGCTTATCAAAAGCAGCTCTAAGAACATACATATCATCATTATAGCCTGGAAGTTCTGCTGTCTCGCCTCGAGCGATAGATAGCAATCGATACGCCATAATACGTTCTGTATCTGCTATATGACCGATTACTTCTTTTATACTCCATTTAGTAGGAGCATACCGGAAAAGTCCCTTACTATTAGAAATTCCCTTTAATAAAAGATTCGTTTCCTTCATTTGTTGTTCTAGAATATGTATGATATTTCCGTCTGATACCAAGTTGGTATACGTTGCATAATAGGAGTTATATTCACTTACCTTTGGTCTTATTTCCATACGAATCATCCTTTATGTTTAATCTTTACATATAGCTTATCATAAAAGAATTCCAAATTAATCTGAAAAATGGAGGTGAATAAACATTTTTCATCCTCCTTTTCAGTTTCATAGATGAAATGTATCTCAAATAAGAGAATCTAATTTGCTGCTAAGCGTAATTTCGCTTTTTTTGCTGTTATAGGTAAACATTTAAGTTGAATACAGTTTGTCACTACTTATGACAATCGCCATTTAAAAAGTAGCATACGTCATTAAACGAAAAGCCTGTTAATAAGTTTATACTTACTACAAAAACAAATAAACTCGCCCTATTTAAAGGAGAGTTTATTTGTTTTTATGTTTAGATAGCGGAATACTCATGCAAAATTGCACACTATGTTCCATATTTTTTATTGAATACTTTATATCTAACGTTTCAAGAATTTGTTTAACAATATATAGCCCCAAACCACTTCCTCCAGTATTTCGATTCCTTGATTTTTCAATTCGATAAAATGGTTTGAAAATTTGTTGAATATCTTCATCTTTAATATTGATACCTGTATTTATAATTTTCATTTCGATTTGATCTTGTTTAGAATTCTCTCTTAACTTTATATAGACTTTTTCATTATGTGGTGAATACATAACCGCATTGTGGATAATATTTTTGCATGCTTTTTCTAAAAGAGCACAATCTGTATAAATAGAAAGGTCAGAATCAAATTCTTTTATTATTTCGATACTTTTTTGAGAAGCAAAAAATTCGAGATCTTTTGTGATTGTACCTATTAACTTTGAAGGATTAACTTCCTCTACTTTTAGTTTGAAGGTGTGTTGTTCTAATTTCGATACGCTTAAAATTTCACGAACTAATTGTTCCATACTTTCAATAATTTGATGATTTTTCTTTAAATATTGATCGCGATTTTGATAAGGGCCAATATTGTATATCATCCCTTCTAAGTATCCTTTCATTACAGTAAGAGGGGACTTTAATTCATGTGCTACAATCGCAAAAAACTCTCTGCGTTTTGTTTCTATTTCTCTTTCTTTTTCAATATCATTTTTTAATTGTTCATTTGCTTTTTTTAAATCAAACATAGCTTGTTGTAAGTTAATAGACATGTCATTCAAACTATTAGACAATTCTCCTAACTCATCTGTAGAGCGAACCTCAATTTTTTCGGAGAAATCTAAATTTGCCATCTTTTGTGCACCTTCATTAATATAAATAAGTGGCTTTGTAATAAACCTGGAATAAAAATAAGCACTTCCTATACCAATAATGAGCACAATGATACTAATATAGGGGAGAAATCGTACTAAAACCTGTGAAGCTTCATCAATCGGTTGAAATGTAGCAAAGACTATAAGTGTTAAACTACCATCTTGGAATTGAATTGGTTTCGTAACGTTATATGAATTGCTAAGGGTACTTGCATTCTCGAATCGTGTTGCTTTAGTAACTACTGTTTTTTGCGTACCACTTTGAATAAAAGAAAATGAAGGAGAGTAAATAATTACTCCTTCTTTATTTTGAAGGTAAAGCATCGCATTATTTTTTTTTGCGTATTCATCAAAAAGTGGTATCGCATCTTGAAACGTAAGATTTTTAGACTTATCAATGATTTCGTTTATCCCTGTTTGAAGTTGATCTGTTTTATATTGCTCATAAAACGTAGGGAGAAAGAAGTATAAAGTTAAATAAATCAATACTGCAAAGGATAACAAAATGAGAGATGTAGTCATAAAGAGTTTATAAGTAATTTGCTTCATCTTCATGAGTTTCACAATACTATTCATCAATTTTATAACCAATACCCTTTATTGTTTTAATATAAGGGATAGCTAATTTTTTGCGTAGGTTTTTAATATGTGTATCAATTATTCGTGTTTCTCCAAAATAATCGTACCCCCAAACCTTCTCTACGATATTTTCTCTTGTAAGTACTTTTCTCTCATTTTGAAATAGTAGTTGTAGAATTTCAAACTCTTTTGTCGTTAATATAATTTCAACATCATTTACATAGACTCTATATGCATCCACATCGATACGAACTTCTTTAAATATCAAATGATTATTTACATTTTTATCATAACTTCTTCTAAGTACAGCTTCGACTCGTCTAATCAAAACATGAAATGAAAAGGGTTTTGTTATATAATCATCGATCCCAAGATCGAATCCTTTCATTTGATCTTCCTCTTCTTCCAACGCAGTTAGCATAATAATTGGTACGTTTGACTGACTTCGAATCATTTTAGAAACTTCAAACCCATTAAGATTGGGCATCATGACATCTAGGAGAATTAAATCAAAGGATTGCTTATTAAATTGTGTCATACCCTCTAGTCCATCTGAAGCGACTACCACTGTATAATGCTGTGTCATTAAAAATTGTTTAATTAATTCCTGAATTTCTTGATCGTCCTCTACCACGAGAATATGATAGTTTTTCATAATATCACCTCTGGTAGTCATTATAGCCGTACTATCTGGAGTTTATGTGGAGATACAGTAGTAAACTTCATAGGACGTTTACTACCAAAAAGTATTATTAGCTATATTACTTTTTTATGGAGAAATAATTGATTAAAAAACTTATCGTATGAATTGATGTATGAATAATATTTACGAAAAACTAATGTATAATAATGTGAATTGTATGTAATTTCTTAAAGTTTGTGAAAATATACTTGTGCTTCTTTACCAAAAGAGGGAAAGGAATTTTAATATAGAAGAAGCTACAGTAATACTAGAGTGTGTGCCAAGAACTTTGGATTTCTCTCATCAAGTTTCTATTTAATCGTTAATCACTACATAACAATGTTCTGGCTAAACCAAAAGTTTAAAGGTACAAACTTGGAGAGATTTATATAATGTTAGAAAGGTTGTGAAATGATTTGAAGTGTTATAAAGGTATGCTGTTTGATTTAGATGATACCTTACTTGATAGGGATAAGGCAGTAGCGGCATTATTTTTAATTGTTTTAGAAAAGTGTTATGAAAATGTAGATGGTGCGGCTAAAAGCAACATGTTACAGAAATTCAAAGAATACGATAAAAGAGAATATGGCATAAGTAATAAAACGACAGTTTTAGAATCATTGTTTGATGAATTCACGCCGAAGTATAGATTGCCACGCAATTATATCCAAGATTTTTGGAATAATAATTTCCCTAGATGTTTTTCAATAGACCAAAATACTATTCATTTCTTAAATCAAATAAAGAAGCACTTTAAAGTTGGAATTATAACAAATGGCTCAACTCAGAGGCAAAAAGCTAAAATATTTAACACGAATTTAAATAGGTATTTTGAAACAATCATTATTTCTGAAGAAGTGGGATTTAGTAAACCTGATAAACGTATATTCGAACTAGCGTTAAATAAGCTAAATTTACAGCCGGAAAATACTTTATTTGTTGGGGATGACTTAGAAAAGGATATTGCTGGTCCTCAAAATATAAATATAAAAGGTGTGTGGTTTAACCCTCAAAAAATCAAGAATACTACCAAAATACAACCATATGCCGAGATTAACACTTTGGATAGTTTGTTAAGTTATGTTACTCCACAATATTTTTATAACAAGTAAAAGCAATTTCATATATATATTCAAAAATATAAAAAAGAGAAACTATCATTAATTTCATTGACCGTATTAGTAATAAAGAATAGAGGCGATTTTAATAGCTGCGGCTAATTTAATCTATGATTAATACGAAGTTTTGTAAAACAATTTTACTCATACGGTGCACATTATAAAGGGGTGGGACTATGGACATAAAGAAAGTAGTAATCGATGGAATCAATATTGCGGTCATTAGAAACGATAAGGTATTAATATCGGATGTTCAGTCTGCATTAGATACTATGGCAACAGTTCAATACGAGGTAGATGCGAAGCATATTATTATCCACAAGTCATTAATAAGTGAAAGCTTCTTTGATTTAAAAACACGTCTTGCGGGTGATATCCTTCAAAAGTTTATAAACTACAAGGTAAAGATTGCTATCATTGGGGATTTCTCTATTTACACTAGTAAAAGCTTAAAAGACTTTATTTATGAATGTAATAAAGGGAATGACATTTTTTACTTAGCAACTGAGCAACAAGCAATTGAAAAACTAAGTACATTAAAGTAAAAATTATATCCTGCTAAATTCCCCCATTTCACTTAGTTCATGATTATATACGATATAGAAGAACTGATGTTTGTGGTAAACTAAGAGATGAATAAAGGGGGAGTTTTTTTGAACAATTTTAATGATACGATCCGAAATTTAAATAATATAGTTTACCAACCTAACAATTTAATGATTACGAATCTAAAAGAAGAAAAGCAAAACGCAGAATATGCAGGATGTTTATTCCGCTTAAATAACAAAACCATTCGTTTTAGAAAATCAAAAGTTACTCCTAATAAAATTGGTCAATTTGTTTCTTTTTGGGAGAAAGATGACAACATGCAAAATCAAGCATTTTCTTATGACGCTGCTCCTGATTTATTAGTTATTACTTGTATAGATGATCATAAACTAGGACAATTCATTTTGCCTAAAGAGATTCTTCTTAAGGAAAAAATCTTGAGAACACAAAATCAAAAAGGCAAGATGGCTATGAGGATTTATCCTATATGGGATAAGCCTGTCAGCAATCAAGCTAAGAAAAACCGGGAAAACCACCCGGTCCTTTTTCGTCTAGCGAAAATCCGATAAATTGTACATAATCCCATCAATCCCTGTGTAATCCTGCGGATACATATCTTCACCACATCGTTCACAGGAAAACCTAGGCGGAACAATCGAATCTCCTACATCCATGATATCAAATCTTCTTACCACAGAATCGGGAATATTTTCTGTTTGAGCACAGCCTACACAAACATACTGTACATAGCTAATTCGCTTATGTCCAACTGTGTTTTTCTTCTTTTTCTTTTTTCGATGTTTGCTTACTGGCGAAATAATCAATCACCCTCTTTAAATAATTTCGCGTATTTTGGCATAAAGCTACTTTTATTTTCCATTCTCTGCTTTCTAGGCAGACTTCCCCCTTGTATTCATAAAATGATTCACATTTTGGACAAAGAAGAGGATCTTTTTTTCCACTCGCGATAACTCGTTCCCTCCACGTCTGACGACGTAGTGTTTTTTTCACTTTTATTATCCAACGTCTGGCTTTCTTTTGCCATTCATTTAATAGTTTTTTACATAATGTTTTAATTCGACGTGCATACATGCCATAATGACGAATCATTTTGAATTGCTCATCTGGAATATGACGAATTAATCGAGAAATAAACTCTTCTACAGATATCGTTTCTACTTTTTTCCTCCCATCTAATTTGTCCGTATATGTAAAAGAAACAGATTGCCCATCATATTCCTCGATCCGGTTCAACCCAATAGCAGGTCGACGAATATAGCGGCCAATATACCGAAGTTGTTTTTTTACGTTTCCTTTCTGTTTCGGAGCATGTACATAGAAGCCTTTCCCATTATCAGAAAATGCTTTTTGAAGTTTCGATTGAATTGGCTTTTTTTCTGCCACCGTGAGCTCTTTTCGAATCAGTTTTAACACGATGGTTTGCCACTGTTTCCGAAGCATCTCAAACGGAAGAAAATCATACCCTTTCCACTCTCCAATCTTTGTCATCCCACCCATTGTAACAAGTATATGAACATGCGGATTAAAATTAATTCTAGTGCCGAAGGTGTGAAGACCTACGATAATACCGGGTGTTACCTTAATTTTCTTTTGAAAATAATCCACCAACAGCCTGGCGGCCTCATCCATAAAAATCTTTAATAAATGGCGGTGCAAAAGAAAAATATCTCGAAGTCCTTCATCTACGGTAAAAATAACATGACGATGATTCACCTGAAGTACGTCTTCTGAAAGAAGTCTACTCCATTCTTCACTTTCTCCTACAGAACAAGTTGTACAAAATCGTCCTTTACAACGATAAGGAACTTTTCGAACATGATGACACCCTTCACATACAAACAATTTAAATCCATTTTCAGGGTCTCCACACCCTCTAAATTTTTCAATTTCTTTCAAAACAACTGGACGGATCCTCGCTCCATATTTATCTTTAAATCGTTCCCAATGATTATGTTCATCAAAGAAAATACGTTTTAATATATTTGCTTCCATAACTAAAAAATATCACAATCTAGCGCATTATGGAAATTCCAAATATTGTTCAAAATCCCTTACATAACAAGCTTTCCAAGGAAGCAATTCGTGCTTAAAAACTTATACTTTCTTATCTTTTAAAAAGAGCCAAATGTGGCAACTTCAGTATTTTGTTGATTTAAGCGATTGTAATAATTCACCTATAGACAAACTATTAAATTTGTATTTGTAGCTTCTTATCTTTAGTGATCTTGTCGGTTAGACTTTTTGTACCGGTACAGTTACATAAAATGTACGTTGTTACAGTACCCCTTAAAACTTACAATCAGCATATATTATTTAAACTTATAAAATTTTAAGGGGTGCTAAATATGACAAGTTTACAAGATCAGCTTTTCGCAAGATTAAATCTTAAAAAACGTAATGAAGTAACGTTTGAAGAATTACCTACTATACTCTTTTCATTTGCACATACTATACCATTTGAGAATTTAGACGTTATAGCACGAAATACGAATCAAATCTCTCTGGAAAACTTACGAGAGAAAATTTTAACTAGTTCCCGTGGTGGACTTTGCTACGAATTAAACACCCTTTTTTACTATTTCTTAAAAGACTGTGGCTATGATGTACAACTGGCATTAGGTACGGTTTATAAAAATGATATAAATGCATGGGCACTTGAGGATGGCCATATAACAATTATTTTAACTTATGATAATCTACAGTATTTAATTGATGTAGGTATAGCTTCATTAGTACCTCTTGTTCCTGTACCTTTTACTGATGAGTCTGTTTCTTCAAAGAATGGTTCGTACCGGGTGAGACGAAAAGATACGAGTAAAGGAAATTATGTTTTAGAAAGAATAGATGCTGAAGGAGAATGGAAAGTTTGTCATGCCTTTTATAAACATATTATTGATGAGATAGTAGTAAACGATGTTCAAAGAAGAGTAATAGAAGATGAGAAATCTATTTTTAATAAGGGACCAATTGCAGTGAAATTGACGGACTCTGGGCATGTCTCTTTAACGAATAATAGTGTAACTGAAATTATTTATGGAGCAAAAACTAAGCGTGAGGTTACAGAAGAGCAATATAGAGAGCTTTTATATACTTTATTTGCTATTAAGTTATGAATAATAAAGATAGCCGGTACTTAATCAGAGGCGGCTATCTTTATTATTTTTTGGTGTAAATGGTTTTCGTCTAATATGTTTCGGAAACTGCGGTATAGTTAATGTTTCCTCAGTTTCTTCATATGTATGAAAAACTGGTTCTTTTGCAGCAGAATAATATGATTTAAAGTTTGATTTTCTTAATACATATAATACACTAGAACAGTACGAAAAAGTATGTACAATGAATTTTGAATGTAAAGGAAGATTATTATGTCAGTTATTGATAAATTGAAACTTAATAAGTATACAAATATGGTCGTAATTAACGAACCAAGTAATTATGACATTTTTACAGGTAAAGAAACTGTATTCTCAAAAGAACACGATGCTATCTTTATATTTGTAGAAACGCTTGATGAAATGGTGAAACAAACGAATTTTATTATTAGTAATGAAGAATTACTAATTGAAAAAGGTTACGTGTTCTTCGCATATCCGAAAAAAGGTAATGCTCGTTATAGTACGTTTATTCACCGTGATGAGATGTTTCCGGCATTAAACGTTGGAGAAGATGGTTATGTGGGAGAAAGCAATATTAAATTTGCACGAATGGTAAGTATGGATGAAGTCTTTACTGTTGTAGGTTTAAAACGTGAAAAGAAAAAAACAATGAAAACATCTGCTATGAGTCAATGTGTTGCCGATTATGCAGATCGAATTAAAGATGTTGAAGCATTATTAGCTAATCATCCGAATGAACTTAAGTTTTATCAAAGTTTAACGCCTGGATACCAAAAAGATTGGGCACGTAATCTTTTTTCTATGAAACAAGAAAAAACACGTGAAAAACGTCTAGAGAAAATGATAAAAATCCTTTCACAAGGCTATAAAACAATTGAATTATTCCGTAAGAAGAAAAAATAATGACTAAGAAAGTCACAATGCTGCAACAATTAATTGTGATGAGTACATTGAAAAAAGCATTCCTTCCATTATACTAAGGAATGTTCTTATATTTATATAATTAGCAAAAAGAGAAAAGGTGTTTGAAATGAAATCGTATATTGTAGTTGGATCTGGAATTTTAGGAGCGTCTACTGCTTATCATCTTGCTAAAGCAGGTGCGAATGTTACTATCGTGGATCGCCAACAATTAGGGCAAGCAACTGATGCAGGAGCAGGTATTGTATGTCCATGGCTATCACAGCGTCGTAATAAAGCATGGTATAAAATCGTTAAAGGCGGTGCACGTTACTATTCTTCGTTAATTCAGCAATTAGAAGAAGACGGTGAAACTGACACAGGATATAATCGTGTAGGTGCAATTAGTTTACATACTGACGAAAAAAAGTTAGATCAAATGGAAGAGCGAGCTTATAAACGACGTGAAGATGCCCCAGAGATTGGTGAAATCACTCGCTTATCAGCTGAAGAAACAAAAAAATTATTCCCAGCATTATCAGACGAATATAGTTCTGTTCATATTAGTGGTGCTGCACGAGTAAATGGAAGATTATTACGCAATGCATTAATAAGTGCTGCGAAAAAACATGGTGCAACTTTTATAAAAGGCGATGCCATATTAGTCCGTGAAGGAAATCATATTACTGGAGTTATAGTAAACGATGAAACAATTTTAGCAGAAAAGGTTCTTGTAACTGCAGGTGCATGGGCGAATGAAATCTTGAACCCATTAGGAATTAATTTCTTAGTTACATTCCAAAAAGGACAAATTGTTCATCTGCAAATTGAAAATACAGCAACAGAAAATATGCCAGTTGTTATGCCGCCAAACGATCAATATATTTTAACGTTCGACAATGGTCATGTCGTAATTGGTGCAACACATGAGAATGATACGGGTTTCGATCATCGTGTAACAGCAGGTGGTCTACATGAAGTATTCCATAAAGCATTAGCAGTTGCACCTGGCTTAGAAAATGCTACAATGCTTGAAACGAGAGTTGGATTCAGACCATTCACACCAGGATTCTTACCTGTTATCGGACCGCTACCTAACTTTGAAGGAATTCTCGTTGCGAATGGATTAGGAGCTTCGGGTTTAACAGCTGGTCCATACTTAGGAGCGGAACTTGCTAAACTAGCGCTCGGACAACCGATTGAATTAGATTTAAATGATTATGACGTTGCTGGAGCAATTGAATAATATGGAGTACTGCTAACATTTAGGAAAACCATGCTAAACAAATTTGACAAGGAATAAACAGTTTTTCCTCTGTTAAGAGTATGCCTGTTTATGAAAAATAAAATTCTTTAAAAATAGAGGGCCGACATTATAAACCTGCATTAATAATGTAGAATTGTGATGTCGACTCTTTATTCATATTGATTTAAAACTTATTTTCGAGAGGAGGTTGAGTAATGAGAGCACCATATCAAGTATTGATATTTCCTTATATAAAAACTGACGATTCTATTCAATATGGTATTTTTAACCGAAGTGATTATGGTTATTGGCAAGGAATAGCTGGTGGCGGAGAAGACGGTGAGATTCCTATTGAATCAGCAAAACGGGAAGCGTTTGAAGAGGCTGGTATTACAAGAGAATGTCCATATATACAATTAGATTCTGTGTCTTCACTACCAGTAGAGGATGTAGTTGGAGGATTCCTTTGGGGAGAAGAGGTTTATGTAATAAAAGAATTTTCTTTTGGAGTTAAAGTCCCTACAAAAAACATATCATTATCTAAAGAACACTTCAATTATAAATGGTTATGCTTCGAGGAAGCAGTAACGTTTTTGAAATGGGATAGCAACAAAATAGCATTGTGGGAATTAAACAAAAGGCTATTAAAACAATAAAAGTTTTAGCTAACAAAGATATTAGTGGAACAAGAATTTGAACAATTAAAAAAATCTTGCTACACTTCTAAACAGTGTTTTAGATTATAAAATAGAGTAATATAGATTTGGCATGGGTAATGAACTAAGAGAACTTGCACTAAGAAAAGCCCTATACAGTTGCCTGTGAAAAAATGAAAATAGTTAGAAATATTTTTATGTTGTACAGTTTTTGGCTATGAATAGCGGAATAAATATTAAGTATTCAACAGTTCAAATAGAACGAGTCATCTTTTTATTTTAAGAAGAAAGATGACTCGTTCTATGCTAAAATTCGCTTAGTGTATATTTTCGTTAAAATGTGGGTGGGCCCCTTTTAGCAAAACCGGAGTGGGAATGATGAGTATAAATAGTTTTGTGGGATTAATAAAGGACGAATTATTAAAAGAGGTAAGCATACGAAGTGAGGATGAATTCGAGCCTGTAGTAGTTAAAGATATTCCTAGACTTTGGAAGTGTTTAGGGACAGGTAATTATGCCGCAGTATTCATGCACAGAGAATACAAAGATTGGGTAGTGAAAGTTTACGTGCGAGAAGGAGAAGGAATTGAAAAAGAGTCAGAAGCATACCGAAGAATTGGAAATCATCCTTCTTATTCAAAGCTTATATATAAAGGAGAAAATTTCATAGTATTGAAACGTTTAAAAGAAATTACTTTATACGATGCTATTCATAAGGGGATTAAAATTCCTAAGCAGGTAATACTTGATATCAATGAGGCTTTGGAGTATGCGAGGGAACAAGGGTTAACTCCTTGTGATGTTCACGGGAAAAATGTGATGATGGAAAAAGGAAGGGGATATGTGGTCGATGTATCTGATTTCTTAAAAACAAAAGAAGATAGTAAGTGGAGAGACCTAGAAAAGGCATATTTCACCTTTTATTTTCCTTTCATTTATAAATTGCCTTTCCCCGTTAAAATACCGTATTTTATGTTAAACATTGTTAGACGTTCGTACAGAAAATATAAGAAGCTTAAAAAGAAATTCAAATTATAAAAGGACCACATATGTTCCCAAAAACGAGTTGAATTCACATAAATTACTGTAGAAAAATTTAAATTTTTGTTTAGGGGCTACTTCAAGACCTTAGCTTGCTGGGTATATGGTGCTACCCCATTACTATCAACTTAAGAATTGATAGTAATGGGGTATTTAATTTCTTATCTTGATGAGTATGGGATACTGCCAGCATTTCTTCTATCTTCTATATTCTTGTTGTAGGGTGTTATAAAATTCTTAAGTTAATAGGCCTTGAGTGGCATACAATAGCAGAATTAACGAGTAAATGTAACAATCTCATCAACAGCTTTGATATAACCACCTGCCTCACGGAATGATTGACTAATTTTTTTGGCATTCTCTTTGTAAATCGAATGCTGCAACACTTCATTAACGGCATGTTTTAAATCCTCGGCCGATAATTGCTGGATATTTAACATAAATCCTGCGCCAAGTTCGTATACTCGCTCAGCAATCGTATGCTGATCATTTATAAATGGGAGCATAACTAGAGGTACTTCAAAATAAAGTGATTCACTTGTGCTATTCATTCCACAATGACTAATAAATACATCTGCTTGACGCAGTATATCTAATTGTGGAAGATAGTTACCAACAATAAAATTATCAGGTATATCTCCTAGCTGCTCCACTATTAATTGTTTGCCTATACTAAGTACTACTTTCGCATTGAGATCTTTTAAACCGACGAAACATTTTTGATAGAATTCAGGCTGATTATTAATTATGGTTCCCGTAGAAATATGCAACCCATTTTCCAGGTAAAGACTATGCATCATAGAGGATGTAATCGTATGTTTCTTTGGAGGTTTCTTCAAAAATGGAATCAGTAATTCTTTCCATAGCATGAAGGAAGTGTAATAAGTACTCTTGAGGATGGGAAGTCATAAGATTCATAGTTTCCGAAAGCTCTCTTTGTGCCTCTTGATTGATGGGACGGAATTGTGCACCTGCTTTTTTGATTTTTTCTTCAAAATCATTTGATGAATAATAGACAATGTTGTCTCCACGTTGTACTAAATCATGTACTAATCCTAATGTTGGATTTAAGTGTCCTTCTCCACCTATATTGATGTAAAGTGCTTTTTTCATCTTTATCCCCTCCAGTAAATTTGATATCGTAAAATGTAAACGATTTTTTATTTTGTTTGAATTATAACGAACGAAGTGAATAAATGTCTATTTTAATTTTTGAATATTCTTAATTTTTAGAGGGTATTTTATTTAGATAACTTGATGGATGTGGCGAGACCCCACATCCATCAAGTTAAGAAAAAGAAACACCCCAAAAACAAAAAAATGAGATGACTTCTCAAAGTAACTAACTGTAGAGAAAGAAAAATTTCATTTAGTGGGTACTTCAAAACCTTAGCTTAATGGCGATGGGTTCACCATATCAAAACAAGAAAATTGTGCGTATAGACATATTTTTCAACCGCTTCCTGTACGTTAAGGGAATCGTTATTTTTTTACAGTTTTTTTATTATGGAATTCAAAATAACTAATTATAATAGGTGAAAAAACAATCAATAGTTGGGTTACGGAAAGGATTCGAATTTACATTCTTTCTCAATACATATTATGGATAAATAAAGTAAAATATGGGTTAGGGTTATGTCTCATGTTGTGTTAATCCTAACAATAACTAAGGGTACATAATATGCTTTCATACCTTTGAATAATTTTGTTATAGAAGGGATGGAGATTTAAATGGCTCAACTTGTTGGTATTGATAGATACCTTTGTACTGGGGCTTTAATCTATATGCGTGAGGGCCTTTCCCTAAGTCTTGTTAGGAAGTAAGGAACAGCAAGCAAACACTTATACAATATGAATAAAGGAGAGGAATGCCTTATGAAAATACGTAGTCAAATTACATGTGCAAGTTTGGCCCTTTTAATAGTTGGAAGTTCCCTGCTATATACAACACCAACCTCAATTATAAAAGCAGAGCCCACTCAGAATGTATCTAGTTCGTTACAAACAAATACGCAACGAGATCATACTTCCGTCAAGCAAGCAATGCGGGATACATTGCAACTTGGATACCCGGGGATACTTGCTAAAACTTCTGAGGGTGGAAAAACGTGGGGGTATGCCGCTGGAATAGCGGATCTGAGAACCAAGAAACCAATGAAAACAGATTTTCGCTTTCGCATTGGGAGTGTGACGAAGACGTTCACCGCAACAGTTGTACTTCAATTAGCTGGAGAGAATCGCCTGAAGCTAAACGACTACATCGAAGACTGGTTGCCTGGTGTCATTCAAGGAAATGGATATGATGGTAACAAGATTACTATCCGGCACATATTGAACCATACAAGTGGTATCGCTGAATACTCAAGGTCAAAAGACGCTGATTTTACGGATACAAAAAAATCGTATACGGCTGAAGAGTTAGTGAAGATGGGGGTTTCTCTGCCTCCAGACTTTGCTCCAGGAAAGGGCTGGTCTTATTCAAACACAGGATACGTATTACTGGGCATTCTTATTGAAAAAGTAACTGGAAACAGCTATGCGGAAGAGGTTGAAAATCGAATTATTGAACCACTTGAATTGTCGAATACATTCCTACCAGGCAACTCAAGTGTTATTCCAGGCACTAACCATGCCCGTGGATATGTCCAACCAGACGGAGCAAGTGAGCTAAAAGACGTTACTTATTATAACCCAAGTGCAGGTAGCTCTGCTGGAGATATGATTTCTACTGCTGACGACTTAAACAAATTCTTCTCTTACTTGCTCGGTGGCAAATTACTGAAGGAACAGCAACTAAAACAAATGCTTACTACAGTTCCTACAGGAAAAGAAGGAATCGATGGATATGGTCTTGGAATCTATGAAACTAAGCTGCCAAGCGGTGTCTCGATATGGGGACACTCAGGTGGCATTCTAGGGTTTACAACTCTAGTTGGAGGTACACTTGGAGGCAATCATACGTTGGTCGTCAATTGGAATAGTTTGGGTAGAACTGGCAGTCCTAATCCTTTTAAAAATATTTTACTTGCTGAATTTAGCAAGTAGGAAAAAAGGAAAAATTTATCGTAGTTTTCATAGTTGAAAATGTACTTTTCTGGTTCAAAAGCCCCAACTTATTTTCAAGAAAACTTTGGGGCTTTTTTTGTTTTGGTGGCGTTTATTCTTAAGTTGATGGATGTGTGGTGCTACCCCAAAATAAAAAGATTAGGAGTGAATCCTAATCTTTTTATTTATACATATTTTTGGTTGTTATATCACTATCAATTCCAAAACGGGATATTTTGAATAAATGAAACCGTCAAAATTAGTGTTGATGCGGAACCAGCAGTTACTAAAGTTACTATTTTTCGTCCATTCTGTTCTTTTGAAGGTTTTATAAGTTCTGTAATTAACACAATCCATATTATGATAGAGACTATTGAAATAATATTTATAGACATATGTATCACATCCCTTCTTGTTTTCACATAAATATTTCTTCTTTTATAAAATAAAAGCAATTTAACAAGAAAACATGTACCTCATTAAAAATCAATATTTCCCTGTTAAACCACCTTTTTTAAATAGAAATACGACTGATAAAACGATAACAACAGCCTTCAAACTTCCCCAATATGGATAAATAGTATGATCTGTTAGACTAGCATATTGAAAAATATTCTCTAAACCGAAAATTCCTATCATGACTGCTAAAATAAATGAAGCTGATCCATACGTTCCGTTATGATAGAGGGTAAATAAGTATATTGCACATATAAGTGGTACGATGATTTGTAATAAGAGTGTCATAATTAGTCCCCCCAGTATATTGATACTTATATTATATACAAAATTGTAATAAAAAGGAATGCGACTTATTTAATACTAACAGAACTACTCTAATCATATTCTTCTATAAAAAAGAAGAAAAAGGGGTGTACAGTTAATTGACAAAAGTTAAAGTTAATTTACGACCCATTGTTCATAACGTAAATTTACCAACCGTATTGAAAACAACGATACTTCCAGGTGAATCGACCGAAAGACTATTTATCGCAACTCAATTAGGAGAGATTTTTTACATAGGGGACGGAGTTATAAAGAAATTTTTAGATATGCGTCACCTAATTATTAAATTAGGTACATCTGAAGAAGGTGTTTCTAGTAGCGGTTATGATGAACGAGGATTACTAGGACTTGCATTTCATCCACAATTTTATCAAAACGGTTTATTTTATCTTCATTATTCAGTAGCCGGAACTCAAGGTCCAGGTGCACTTTCTGAACAATTTAAACCGAATCCTTGTGACCCTAAAACGTTAAATTTAAAGTGGGTTAATAGAAATACGCAATATGATCACATTGATACAGTGGAAGAATGGACTTTACAATCTAACGGCCAAGCTCAAAAGCGACGAACATTACTGAATGTAAGAAGACCATTTTTTAATCATAACGGAGTCAATAGTTTAAACTTTTCACCTGAGACTGGAAAACTTGTTTTTACAAATGGAGATGGCGGATCAGGTTATGATCCATTTAATTTAAGCCAAGATGATTTAGAAATAGCAGGAAAAATAATTGAAATCGATGTAAATAAAAATACATTTATAAATAACCCTCCTGTAGTTACACGCTTTAATGACCTTCCTTTATCTATACAAGAAACACTTACAGTAATTGCAAAAGGAGTACGTAATATAACCGGCATTTCATTTCAAAGGTTTTATAATCAATATATCAAATACACCGGAAATGTCGGACAGGATATTGTAGAGTCTATTTTTTCATTTGTTCAATATAAACCTATACCAGTTACAGAACTTGTTCAAATGCATTTTATGAGGTTAACTCCCAATCAAGATGGTTTTATCAATTTTGGGTGGCGAGGATGGGAAGGGGATTTACCTACTTCTTTTATACGACATTGTTCCGAAAATCAGACTTTGGATGAGAGAACAATAGTTTATTATGATGAAACAATACAAACTTCAGTGAAGCGTATTCTGCCTCTACTTAGTTATTTTCATAAAGATTTTAGAACCGATAAGTTTGGAGGAACTTCACTTACAGGAGTTCAGCCATATATGGGAAATGCAATTTCAAATTTAACGGGTAGCGTTGTTTTTACCGACCTTGCTAAAAAAGAAGATTCTCGACCGCCAGTTAAGGGTGTTTTAGCTTATACTAGAGCCGGTACAGACGGTAAACATGCTGACTTTCATGCTATTGAAACCAATTATGATTTTGGTACGCAAGCAGCTTATTATATGAGTTTAGGAACAAATTCGGCTCAAACTAGGTTATATTTAGGAGTTTACGGTTCTATGAAAGTAACTGATTTTAACAAAGGTACCATTTTTGAAATTATTCCTTGATACGATACAAATGCTCAGTCTAAAAACATAAGGAATTTATTCTGTTTCCAAAACGCAAGACTTAACTTGTCCCCCTAAAAATCTTCAATGTATTAGCATCTATTAACTTGGAGAAAGTAACTCATAAACCATATGTGTACGAATAATATAGAAAGTAATGAATGAGGTATCTTTAGGGGGTATTTTAATGAATCGTTTTGTACGTTATTGGTTTCAACTGATGATAGAGCATGATATAAGCTTTGTTCATAAAAGAAACTTGTCCCTTGCGAATAAGTTAGTACTTACAGCTTTGATGAGTGCATTGGCCACCATGTTTCAAGCAGCGGGGAACTTAATTCCTGGTATAGGTTTGCTCATTAGTCCATTTTCGACATTGCCGATTTTTTTTGCTATTCTCTATTCTATTCGTGAGGGAATACTTTCTTATATTCTTACTATTTTTCTATTATTTATTATTGAGCCAAGTGAACTAATTGTCTTTCCTTTTACTACAGGCTTATTAGGTCTAGCCTTAGGACTAGCCTTTTTAAAATTCAAGAGGAGAATTTGGATTGTTTCCTTTTCAGCGACTTGTCTACTTATAGGGATTATGATCGTTCTCGATGTTTTCCGTTTTCCGGTACTTGGTCCTACTGTTCATACAACTATGGACATAAAAATTATTTTATCAATATTTATACTGAGCTTTCTATACTGCTGGATTTATGCAGGTTTTTGCAGAATAATGATGAATAGATTATGTAAAGTGTTGTATTGACAATGGCATAATGAAGATTGGAGAATGCATTCATGACTAACGTTGCAGTTAGAAGACCAAATTTGAATGATGTAGATGAACTATATTTATTTTTCCGTATAGTTATTACAAATACATACAAAAATGAAGGATTGTCACAATTATTGGATGACATAGAAAATGAAATTAACTCAAAAAAGCAGTATTTGAAAAGTGATTTTGATAGTAACGGAGAAAGTCGTTACTTTTTATTAGCAATTGATACAAGTAACGATAAAATCATTGGAACAATCGAAATTGGTCCAGCAAGTACATTGATTAATAGTTGTACAGGTGGTGTACTTAAAAATTTGTATGAAATAGGAACTGTATTCATACTTCCGGAGTATCAAAGAAAGGGAATAGGGAGTTTATTACTACATACAATGTTTCTTACATTACTTAGCAGAGGGATAACAGAATATTGTTTAGATAGTGGATATAAAAATGCGCAAAGTATATGGACGAAAAAGTTTGGAAAACCTAGCTATGTATTGAAAGATTACTGGGGCGAATCCAGTGATCATATGATTTGGAAGAACAATTTACATGATACACCTATAATATTTGAATTATAAAATGAAATATGCCTCTGAACATAGCTTTTCTTACTTATGTATGCTATTATTTATCTTTATAATAAAAGAGGACGTGAATGAACTTGATTAAAATTAGTATCCCTGAAGTTGATGTTACAATTACTGAACGTAAACAAGTTATTAAAGGAGACGAGCCAATCATTACTCCAATTAATGGATTTATCGATTTTCACTTGTTCCCTAGAGATAAAGGCGGCATTTTTATGTTTTACAATATTAATGACGAACTTCTTTTCGTAGGTAAAGCTCGTAAAATTAGACAACGTATTAAGAAGCATTTTGAAGATAATGTTTCACCAATTAAAAATCACCGTGATGAAGTATACCGCATTGATGCATGTATCGTAGAAGATCCAACAGAAAGAGAAATTTACGAAACATATATCATTAATGAATATAAAGCGAAATATAACGTTGATAAAGTATTCTACAAATAATGAACATTAATAAAAAACAATCCTAGCTAATATGCCAGGATTGTTTTTTATTTAGATTTATTCTTCATATCTTTCTCCTTTTTTCAAATGATTAGCCACAATAAAACAGAATATCCCTATAAATATAAGTACAATACCAAGCGTTTTATGTTTTCCCTCAAAGAAAGGAATATCTGAAATAACATTTGTCATACATAGTCCTAAAAATACAAGGATAGGGCCTACCCAAAGTAATACATTACCAAATTTTGTGTGCTTCCACATAATAACCCTCCTTAATTCTCTTTACATATATATCCATAAATTAAAAGTAAATTCATAGAGAAATATAGTTTTTTTCATATCGAAAATTTAACCCTCATATATTGGTACAAGCAAAAGAGAAAGGAGACCATCATGAATTGGTTAGAAGCTTTCATATTAGGTATAATTCAAGGTTTAACAGAATTTTTACCAATCAGTAGTACCGGACATCTTTATTTAGGAAGGCATTTATTTCAATTAGATAAAGCAGGCTTATTTTTAGATACGATGTTGCATATTGGGACTTTACTTGCAGTGTTTATTTATTACAAAAAAGAATTTATATATTTAATTAAAAACCCATTTTCAAAGCTCATGTTATTACTTATTGTTGGGACGATACCTGCAGTTGTTATTGGTTTATTGTTTAAAGACTTCTTTGAAGATATTTCAAAAACAGGAATCACGATCGGTTGGGAGTTTTTAGTGAGCGGATTCTTTCTCTACATGGCAGATAAACAAAAGAATGGTCGTAAAAAAATGGATGACATCACATATAAAGACGCATTAATTATCGGTTCATTTCAAGCGGCTGCTATTTTCCCAGCGATTTCTCGTTCTGGTATGACAATCGTCGCTGCATTATGGAGGCAGTTAGACCGTGAAACTGCTGCTTACTTTTCTTTTTTATTATCAACGCCAGCCATTGTCGGAGCCATTATTTTGCAATTTGTAGACGTTTTTCAAGGGAAAGCAGAATCTATTTCTAGTACATCTTTAATTGTCGGAACGTTATCAGCAGCGTTTTTTGGATACATAGCCGTTTCATGGATGATTCAATATTTAAAACGTCACTCCTTAAAAGTATTCGCGTATTACGTATGGGGATTAGGTATTTTAATTTTAATGTTGCAATTTACTGATGTATTTTAAGTATAATGATAAAGAAGTTAATTAGTTTAAGATCCTGTTTCATTCATACAAGGCAGGATCTCTTTTTATTAAGGGGGAAAATATGTTTAATACGGCTATCGTTATTGGTGGAAGTATGGCAGGAAAGTTTGCAGCAAAAGCATTATCAACTTCTTTTAAAGAAGTAATCATTATAGAAGCTGGTGAAAGATGGGATGGAAAGTCTTCGAGAAAAAGAGTTCCACAAAGTAATCATCCTCACGTGTTATTAAAAGGTGGAGAAAACGCAATTGAAGAATTGTTTCCTAATATTACGAACGAATTAATAGAAGCGGGTAGTATTATAAACAACTTTACGCGTGATTTGAAATGGCATCAATTCGGTCTATGGAAACAACCGTTCATAGGGGAAGTACATATGATTCAACAAAGTCGTCCTTTGCTAGAATGGCATATTCAAAAACGAATACATCAAATTTCAAATATTACTATTAAATATGAAATATTGGTTAAAGGGTTATTGGTAGATGCAAAGCTTAACAAAGTGTGTGGAGTAAAAGTTAAATATTTAGAGACAGACACACAAGAAGAAGTTCATGCAGATCTTGTAGTTGATGCGAGTGGATTTGGCTCAAAAAGTATAGAATGGCTACGAGAATACGAAATTGAAGTAAAAGAAGAGAAAGTTCGTATTGATTTATTTTACGCAACGAAAATGTTCAAACTTAAAGAAAATGAGGAGTTAGACTGTTGTAATATGCTAATGTCTCCGAGTTTCCCTGATAACCCTTATGGCGTTCTTATTCAAACGATAGAAGATAATCGTTATTTTGTTACTTTCAGTGGATACGCAAATGAGAAAGCACCACAAACAGATGATGAGTTTTATGATTTTGCTGAAAACCTATCAATTTCTAATGTTACAGACTTCCTAAACAAGGCTGAGGGAATTACTGATATAAAGACATACAAAATTCCTTATCAAGTACGCCGGCGATTTGATTTAGTGAATAATGTACCAGAAGGCTTATTAGTTGTTGGAGATGCGCAATGTCGTTTTGATCCCGTTTTCGGCCAAGGCGTATCAGTTGCTGCTATGGAGGCTCACCAGTTGCAATTACTTCTGCAAGGCAGAAAACAGCTTGATAAAACATTTACACAACAATTTTATAAAAAGACAGCTAATATAATAGAAACCCCTTGGGATATGACAACGACAGAAATATCACGTCACCCGCAGCTAAAGAGAGAATTAACTACAAAACAAAAATTTCAGCTATGGTATACGAAACAAATATATCGACTATCCGCAAGTAATTCTGATGTTTATATTCGATTAGTACGAGTGATGAATTTAATTCGTAGTCCATTTCATCTTTTTCATCCGAAAGTGCTACTATCTGTATTGCTTAATCGAAAGAAATAGCAGGAATATAATTGATTAAAAAAGAATGTATAACAGTTAGTAAATCAAGAAGGAGAATACGAGATGGAAATATACATAGAGCAACTAAAGAAACAAGATGTTAAGGATTTATTTACGTTTGAACTTACGAATAAATCTTTTTTTGAAACAATGGTACCAAATCGTGGCTCGAAATATTTTGAATTTGAATATTTCCAAAAACTACTAGACGATTTATTAATAGAACAAGCGGATGGAGATTCTTATTTTTATTTAATTCGTAATGAAGAAAAAGAAATTGTAGGGCGAATCAATTTAGTAGATATAGATACGGAAACTCGAATTAGTTCACTAGGGTATCGGGTCGGAGAAAAATTTACTAAAAAAGGAGTTGCAACAGCAGCCGTAAAATTAATTTTAGATGTAGCGAAAAATAATGAAATTACTGACATTTATGCTAAAACAACGACTAATAATCTCGCATCACAAATTGTACTAGAAAAAAGCGGATTTTCTTCTTATCAAAACGAATCAGATACAACATCTGTAGAATTAAATGGAGAACATGTGAAGTTTGTACATTATATTTGGAGAAATACTTCGCGCTTATAATAAGGAGGACTTATTCATGAATGATTTGCGTTATCCAATTGGCCAATTTACATACAAACGTCCTATAACGGAAGAAATGATTGATACATGGATTCAAGAAATTGAAGATTTACCTCATGAACTAACAAAGGCAATTAAAGATTTAGATCAGAAGCAGTTAGATACACCATATCGCGTTGGAGGTTGGACTGTACGCCAAGTAGTTCATCACGTCGTTGATAGCCATATGAATAGCTACATACGCTTTAAATTAGCACTGACAGAAAAGAATCCAACTATTAAGCCGTATAAAGAAGAGAAGTGGGCAGAGTTACCCGATTCAAAATTACCGGTAGATGTTTCACTAGTAATGCTAGATTCATTACATAAAAGATGGGTTAACCTTTTATATTCTCTAGAAATTGAAGATTTAGAAAAGACATTTAACCATCCTGAAACTGGTGAAACAAAACTTGCTGTTGCAATAGGACTATACGCATGGCATGGTCGTCATCATACCGCTCATATTACTTCTTTAAGAAAGCGTCTAAATTGGTAACATGGATATTATATTAGAGAAGGCGACAGAAACTGATGTAGAAGTTATATTTCAAATGCAAATAGACTCATTTAGCCCTTTATTACATAAATATAAAGACTATGAAACAAATCCAGCAAATGAAACTATCGAAAAAACTATTTGTAGAATAAATCAAGTAAACGGTGGCTTCTATAAAATAATAGTGGATATGAATCTTGTTGGAGCGATATGCATTTCACAAAAAGAAACACCCTCTAAATTTTGGATCAGTCCAATGTTTATTCATCCGGGTTATCAAGGAAAAGGAATTGCTCAAAAGGTGATTACATTAATTGAGGAAATGTTTCCTGAAGCAACGAGCTGGGAACTTGCTACTATTTTAGAAGAAGAGAAAAATTGTTTTTTGTATGAAAAGATGGAGTATAAAAGAACAGAAGTTATAAAGAAATTAAATGATAAAACTACACTTATTTATTACAAAAAAGAAAGGTAAAGCATATAAAACACGCTTTACCTTTTTATGTTATTTTAGATTAAATATACAAAAATGATGTATTTTCTTCCAAAATACTCGGGTTAGTAATTTCTGAAATGAATAAAAATACAAGAAACCACTACTTTGTCGTATATGTCACTAACGCTTTTTGAATGCTTAAAATACTATCGTCACCTTTAAATTCTTTCGTAATTGGATCCTCCATACTAGACACCCAAATTTTAAGTTCTGCATCTAAATCAAAATGCCCAGCCGTTTCGATGCTATATTGTGTAATACTTTTATAAGGAATAGAATGGTATTCTGTTTTTTTGCCGGTTACTCCTTGTTTATCTACTAAAATAAGTCGACGATTTGTAAATACGATTAGATCACGAATTAATTTATAAGCATGCTCTACTTTTTCATCGTCTAGCATAATCTTCTCTAAATCACGTTCTACACTTTCAGAACTCGTATTTGATGCATTTCCTAAAATACCGCTAAATAAACCCATATTAAATTCCTCCTTTAATATATGTGGAATGAATTACTTATATTGTAACATGTTACTCACAAAGATATTATGACATTACTTTAGTAGTTTCTGGTTATTGTTGTAATTAGTTTATATAACTTCATCTTAAAATCTTGTGCTAATATGAAATTAAGAAAAAAGAAGCAGAGGGATATAACATGAAGAATATCGGTTTAGTATTAGAGGGCGGAGGAATGAAAGGTTTATATACTGCAGGTGTACTCGAATATTTCATGGAAAAGAACTTATTCTTTCCGTATGTAGTCGGCGTATCAGCTGGAGCCTGTATGGGGGCAACCTATTTGTCACGTCAAAAAGGGAGAAATAAGAAAGTAAATACAGAACTAGTATCAGATTACAGGTATATATCTTATCGAAATTTAATTCGAAAACGTGAATTATTTGGGATGGACTTTTTATTTGATGAAGTACCTAATAAAATTGTCCCGTTTGATTTTCAAACTTTCTTAAACTGTAATGAACAATTTGTTATAGGGACGACTGATTGCGAATCAGGACGAGCTGTTTATTATAATAAAATAGAACATGGAAATGATATTTTAAAAATCATCCGTGCATCTAGCTCAGTTCCGTTTATAGCACCTGCTGTAGAATACGATAATCGTAAGTTGTTAGATGGAGGAATTATAGATCCTATTCCAGTTCTAAAAGCTCAAACTGATGGTTATGAAAAGAATGTAGTTATCATGACAAAACCAGAAGGATACGAAAAGCAGCGGAATAAATTTTCTAGACTGGCTAAAATTTTATATAGAAAATATCCGAATATCGCAGAATCTTTAGTAGAACATTATCGTTTTTATAATGAGACGATATCTTATATGAATCAAATAGAACAAAAAGACAACTTTTATGTCATTCAGCCTAGCGTACAGCTTCCAATAAGCGGAATAGAAAGAAATAAAGAGAAACTTGTTAATTTATATAACCTTGGCTATATAGATGCTCAATATCATTATGAAAACTTATTAAATTGGATAGAGAAATAAAGGAGGAGAAAGTTGAAGTTAGGAAAAAGGGTTATTTTTAATGAATTGCAGAAAATGCCTAGTCCGCTGTACAAACCGTTTCCTTATCGCGCTACAGCAAAATTGCAGCGAAACTTAGAAAGTAGATTTACCGAAGATAATTGTATAAACGCTGATTTTAATCATCATTGGATGCATACAGCAGCTACTTTAAATTCTGTACTAAATGGAAACGAACAGAACATTACGTTTCAACAAATAAAGTGGTTAAGAAAATCGTTTTTTGAGTGGTTTCCGCAATATCGTTTTCTAGAAACAGAAATTGTGAATTATCCCATTTTGTATAGAGATTTCATAAGTTATGAGAAGACCAGGAAGCTATTACTTTATTACCTTACTGAATAAAAGCGAAAACGTACAGGTTACATTACTTGTACGTTTTTTGTTCATAAAACATTCAATATTAACAATTAGTTTATATAGGAATTCTAATGAGAAGAAAGAAGTACATATAATAGAATGATACAGGGGAGGAGAGAGGAATAGCTGTTTTGCTTTAAGTTATTGTCCAACTCGAATACAGTTAGTTATTTATGTTAAAATATTTCGAGTGAAATCAAGCTTTTAAGGATTTCATTGAACATTAAACAAAACAAGTTAGCAACGTAGAAGGGATAACATTAACATGAAAAACGTATCAAATATAGATAAAGTAGAATCAATAAAATCTTTACAGTCAACAATTAGTAAACTTGAAAATGCCTTATCACAGATGACTCAAAAAGGATCAAATACTACTTTAGTGAAAAAAAGACTCAAAGCAGCTAGTATCGGCTTAGCTATGTTAGAAAGTGTTTGGAAGCAAGAAACTCATCATTATACTCAGGAAGATTTAGCAGAAGCTCGTAATGTTCTGATTGGTTTGCTTCCATCAATTGAAAAGATTTACGTTAAGTCAAAGCTTGGGAGTCCTCAAAGAACGCTTTTAGAAAGAAGAATAAAATCGTTTGAACTTTCTATTCAAGCAATAGACAATTATTCTAGTAAATAACTTATTTAAAGAGTCTTATTACAAAAGTGTAGCAAAACTCTTATATCATTCTATCAAAATTAAATATCCTTACTGCCACATTGCAGCAAAGGCAAAACATCTTGATCTACCTCATAATTATTCTCAAACTTCACATCTTCAAGAACATTTCATTGTCTTTAATAAAAATCCATGCATTAAGTAATCTTCAATCGCAAAAACACTCAATTATTTAATTTACGAAAATGGAATACCGCCATGTATTGCTGTAGATCATGTTAATCAGCTAGAAGAACTAACTTTTGAAAACGATATTCCTCGCATTGAAAATCAAATTTCATCTATAAATTCTAATGCAACTCAACTTCACTTTTATATGGTAGCAGGACAACTTGAAAACAAACCTCTTTTAACGGCCAATAATCACTTGTATAGAGCTTTAAAAGATAAAGGGTACAAAACCACTTATGAAGAGTTTCAAGACGGTCATGATAGCGTGTGAGGGTGAAAAAAGTTATTTGATGGATTGAAAGATTTGAAATAGATAAAAACCACACTATAAAATAAAAAGGAGAGAAAATCTATGAATCAGGAAGAACTCGATAAAAAATTAAAGAAACAAGAGATTTTAGTAAAAGATGAAAAAGTTTGGTCGTATACGTATGAGGATCATATTAGTTCTATCGTTAAACAAGCAGAACAGAAAGGAGCTTTTGATAATTTACCTGGTAAAGGTAAACCTCTTAATCTCGATAAAGATCTTTCTTACAATCCTGAAAAGCAACTTTATAGAACTTTAGCAAATAATCATATTTTGCCTAGGTGGATTGAGCTTTCAAAAGAAATTGAAGATTTAAAAGAAAGACTAAAAGAAAATACAAATACGGCAGAAGCAGCGGAATTAATTCGAACTATCAATAAAAAGGTTTTAGAGCATAATTTACTTTGTCCGACAAGCGCGCAAAAAATGAGGGTGAAAATGGATTTTTAACGATTTTCAATTAAGCTATCGCTTACTATATAATTAAGTTAGGCATTTTCAATTCGTTACTAAAGGGAGGCAAATGTAGTGAAGAATACGTATCAACTTCAAATTCCGAAAGAACTAGAACAGTATCGTAGTATTTTAGAAGAAAGTGTGAAACCGTATGTTAAAGTGTCTGGAACATTAGCAGAGACAACGCTTTTTGAAAGTAAGTTTGGTGGTTATCCGTATTTACCTATAGATCAAGAGCATCCTAAAGACTCAAATGGACAACCTATGATGCTACTTGCGCAGTTAAACTTTGAAGAAATGCCGCATGTTGAATATATGCCTCAAAAGGGATTGTTACAGTTTTTCGTAAGTCCTGAAGAAGATCTTTTTGGAGCAGATTTTGATCATCCCACAAGCCAAAAAGACTTTCGAATTGTTTATCATTCTACAATCACAGCGGATTTAACTAAGGTGATTACTGATTTTAGTTATTTAAACACTTTACATTTAGAGAATTTTATCATACCCGAAGCAGCAAAACTAAAGTTTGAGTTGGCATATCAACCAGTAACACCAAGAGATTATCGATTTGAAATGATTTTTAGTGATAACATTGATTGGGAAGAGATTGTTGATGAAGAAAATAATATAGAATTAGGCGAACTGTATGATGATTTATGTAAAGATCAAGGACATAAAATTGGTGGATATCCATTTTTCACACAGACAGATCCGAGAGAATGGGAAGAAAAATACCAGCAACATGACATATTATTGCTGCAAATCGATACAGACGACTCATTAAATATTATGTGGGGCGATTCTGGGGTTGCTAATTTCTTTATACGTAAGGAAGAGCTGTTAAATCTAGATTTTTCCAATGTCATTTACAATTGGGATTGTTACTAGAAGATATAAATAAATTAATAGCAAACAAAAAATCTTCCTGAAGGTGAGGAGGATTTTTTATGTTAAAAATAAGCGTTATGTTAACTAGAATAAAAAACAATGAGTGTAATGAAAGGCAAGCCTAAATAACAGAAATAACAACAAATAATGTAAAGTTGTAAAACGTGTGCAAATAGCAATAAGTTCATTAAGTAAAACATAAAATAAAATTACTAATTTATATTTTGTATAGAAATAATTTTTCTGTATAAAAATTTCTTGCCGATCAAAAATGATTTGGATTCGTTAAATCTTAAGCGATTATTGAGTAAGATTTGCTGTGATGAATTTATAACAAATAAAAACGATAAAAACCGAAGAAATTTGTTTAGATAAGATTTCATATGAATCTCACTAAAAATCTCCGTTCCGTCTCATTAAGTATAGTTTACTTGGTTTTTGATACCTGTAATCGCTTTGTCTCTATAACTACCTATAATATATATTATGTTAACTAACTTCAAATTATAAACTTATTATAAATAAGACAGCTTTTGTGATTAGCCTCCCCTCGTTCTTTTTAATCATTCTGTGTGATGGATTGTTTAGTTGTTTGTTTTATAAGTTGTTGATGAAAATGTCTCCAGATATAAATTATATTTAAGACAATAAAAAATGCAATTCGTTTTAACTGAACGCATTAAACGAATTGCATTGATATGATTACGGATAAGTTCTTAAAATTAGTTTGCTATAGCAATTGCTTCAATTTCAATTAATAAGTTATCGTTAATTAACTTTCTAACTTCGACAGCTGAACTTGCTGGTGGATTCTTAGTATCAACGTATTGATCTCGTATATCTCTAACCATGGCCATTTGAGAAATATCTGTTAGGAAAAATGTTAATTTTACTACATCATTAAATCTTAATTCCGAAGTTTCTAATGCACTTTTAATATTTTCGAAAACTTGTCGCGTTTGTGTAGCTAAATCACCAATGCCAACTATTTGACCATCAGTGTTAATCGCTACTTGTCCAGATATGTAAATTGTTCGTTTAGCGTTACTAACTTCCACTACATGTGAATATCCAAAAGTTGGTGGCATCGTTTCTGGATTGATAAATTTCTTTTGCAAGGTGCCTCTCTCCTTTTTTATCAAGAAAATTGTAAAATCTATGTATTTACTATATTCAATCAATAAAATTAAGAATCCTTTATGATTTAAAAATAAAAAACCTTAGAATAGCTATCTTCATACCTATTCTAAGGTTTTTTAGGATTTTATATTTAGTTATCGCTAGTGGACATTGTTAAATTAATCTTTTCATAATCTCTTTTAAATTGATTATCATTTTTTAGCCAACGTTTGAAAGCCGATTCACTTATTTCTAAATTTGAACAAGTTGTAGCATTACATTTATTTTTCATATATTCTTCAAGGAAATTTTGTTTTCTTTGTTTAACGGCAGTTTGAGTTTGTTTTAATTTTCGATCTTGTAATTGATCTAAACTCAGACTTTCTCTCTGAAACACTTCATATTTTCTATGCAAATAAATATCTTTGTCTTTATAAATCCAATTTGAAAATAGTTGTATTGATTTTCTTCCAGATAAAATAACGCGGTAATGTTTGTTTTGATTTAGTAAATCGGCTCGTAAATTGCGATTTTGAAGAATTTGATGTAAAGAATTCATAAAGTTATATGATCCACCTATGAAATTAACTGTATAAGTTTCATACTTGACGTAACCATCCCCATCAAAATACCCACGAACAAAATGATGCAAATATTCTTCTGGTACAAAAGGAAATTCGATGTTAAATGATTTACATGGCATAATTCCGTGTATGTTCATAAGGTCGTCTTTTATTGTTTTGCTATTAATATTTAGCATGTATACGCTTGTTTTTTTGTTTTGATAAAGTGGCTGGTTTGTTTTTAGTTCTTTTTTTATATTTTCTAAAATATAACTTTCTTTTTGAGATATACTGACACATTGATTTTCTTTCTGTATAACACCATCTGCTGCTATAAACCCTAAAATATAAGCCATATTGTTTGACCACGTTTTAAAGTAATCTTCTGTTATGTCATACTTTCTCTTCCAACTCCCTATAGCGCGCCTTGGTACGTTATTGTCTGATAAAACCATACGAATATACCTTGCAGACACATTAGCAAGCACAGCGATTTCTGAGGTGCTCTTCCCTTCAGTATACAAATGCATGATTTCAGATTTTGATAGTTTACATTTTGATTTCTTTTTTCGCTCTATGTGCACTTATATCCTCTCCTTCCTTTCTTTTATTAGAGACATATTTTCTTCTATAACATACAAAGAAACATATGTTCTTTGTTGCGTATAAGAAGGAATTTACTAAATAAAAACAATTTACATGTACTTAATATTTGTCTTAGCTGCTGCTGTGCGATTTGTACTTTATAGATACAAATAATGAATTTGACGGATTTATGAAATACAAGGCATTTTAGATGAAAGGTAAAATAATATAGTTTAAACTACAAATAGCTACAATAACAACATACGTAAATTGTTAATCGTAAAAAGGAGAACGAATGAATAAGAAATATACAAATCAAATTCATACTGATATGAGTTTTAAACCGAAAGATATTATAAGTTTAATGACGGATTACTTTAAAATAAAATCAAAGCTGCGTCCTATAAAGGGTTTGCCTATCGTTTTATCAAATAAAGATAATGAACCGTTAGAGAGTGTTACATGGTTTGGCCATTCTGCTTCTCTTTTGAAAATAGAAGGTAAAAAACTGTTATTAGACCCTATGTTCGGAGATGCCTCTTCCCCATTTCCTTTGTTTAATAGTAAACGCTATAGTGGTGTTTTTTCTTTAGAACGTGATGACCTTCAAGAAATTGATGCGATTATCATTTCTCATAATCACTATGATCATTTGAATTACAAAAGTATTATTCAGTTAAAAGATCGCGCAAAGCACTTTTATGTTCCAACTGGAGTTGCACAATATCTTATTAAATGGGGTGTTTCGCCTAGTAAAATTAGTGAGCATAATTGGTGGGACGAAATTACGTTTGATAATATTAAGTTAGTATGTGCGCCTGCAAGGCATTTCTCTGGACGAAGTATGACAGATAGAGATTGTTCATTATGGTGTTCATGGCTTATCCTTGGTCAAGAGACTAAAATTTTCTTTAGTGGCGATAGCGGTTATGCCCCTCACTTTAAGGAAATTGGTGATAAATATGGTCCATTCGATCTTACATTGATGGAATGCGGACAATATGATCCGAGGTGGTCTGCGATTCATATGTTGCCTGAAGAAACTGTACAAGCTCATATTGATGTACAAGGAGAATTACTTCTTCCGATTCATTGGGGTGCTTTTACATTAGCATTACACGAATGGAGTGATCCGATAGAGCGTGTTACGAAAGAAGCTAACCGTTTAGAAGTTAAAATTACAACGCCTCAAATTGGCGAATCTATTACGTTAAAATCTACAAACTATCCTTCAACAGCTTGGTGGAGAGAAATTTAATTATAAATAGAAAAAGAGCGAACTTGAAGTGACCCCTAAAAGTTAGACACGGTTATTTGATTAGGCAGCTTGATAAAAGTGAGTCCGGTATTGTACCGGGCTCATTTTTAATTTTGCCTTAATCCGTTTCGTATTATAATAATCTATATATTTTTCTAATTCTATTTTAAAGTGCTCTACATTTTCAAATTCTTTTATGTAGAGGAACTCCGATTTCATAATCCCAAAGAAATTTTCTATTACTGCGTTGTCGTAACAGTTGCCTTTTCGAGACATACTCTGGACGATAGCTCTTGATTCTAGTGTACGGACGTATTGTCTCATTTGATAATGCCATCCTTGATCCGAATGCATCAGTAGCTGGTGCGTTTCAGGTAAACGTTCCAATGCTTTCTCTAACATGTCTGAAACAAGCGAATACGTCGGTCTAGAACCAATTGTATAGGTAATAATTTCACCATTATACAAATCTAATACAGGTGATACATACAGTTTTTCTCCAAACAATTTAAACTCTGTGATGTCTGTTACCCACTTTTGATTCGGTGCATCTGTATGAAAATTACGCTCTAAAATATTAGGTGCAATTCTACCGACTTTTCCTTTATAGGATTTATATTTCTTCATACGCACAACACACTTTAACCCAAGCTCTTTCATAATGCGCTGAACCTTCTTGTGGTTCACTTTCTGGCCACGATTCGTTAATTCATCACGAATGCGACGGTAACCATAACGACCTTCATTTTCCTCATAAATCGCTTTAATCTCAGCTTTCAAATCGGCATCTACATCTGGACGATTCATTTTCTTTACTAAATCATAATACGTGCTTCGAGGAATAGTAGCTAGCTCCACGAGTGCCTTCACCGAATATTTATGCCTTAATTCATAGATTACTTGCGCTTTGTCTTGTTTTGTGATTTTTCCTTGTTTTGAACTAAGGCATTTAACTTTTTTAAGTACTCATTTTCCATCTCAAGCTGTTTAATGCGTGCTTCAAGTGCTTCGACTGACCCTTCAGCTAAATGTTGTTTTAATTGTTTATTTGAATCTTTTTTCATGGATGGACGCCCCTTTTTCTTAGATTGAAGGGCATCAATTCCTTGTGTTTCGAGCTGTTTTTTCCAAACAGAAATCGTTGAAGGGGCAGGAATATTAAAGATAGCTGCCGTCTCAAATAAGGACATACCGTTTTCAATCATAAAGTTTAGTACGTCTAGTTTAAATTGTTGTGTGTAATTTGTACATCGTTTTAGAAAAGCTTCCAGACCATTCTGTTTATATTGGTTTACCCAATTCAAAATGATTGTGTCACTTATACCGAGCGATCTACCCATTTCTCGATAACTTTCATTTCCGTTCAAATAACGTAGAACGATTTGTATTTTTTCATCAGCTGTAAATTTAGCCATAGAAAAACTGCACCTCCAATTGTTAGACTGTGTCTAACAATTGGGGTGCAGTTCAACTCTCTTATAAGGAATTCGCTCTTTTTCTGTATTTAAACTTATTTCACTATATTTGATTTCCCGCTATCTAAAATTCTATTTGCTGGTACACTGGACATTTCAATCACTGTATTCATACTTTTATCATTTAGTTCAATGAGTTCGTTTTCGTGATTGATTTTCTGTAAATCCCACACCATTCCATGGAACTCGTTATGCTGTCCACTTACCTTTACAATACTTTTCGTTTTATTTGTAGGTTGTATTTGAAGGTTTGTAAATAGGTTACCACTAATTTCATTTGGCGTTGTTACATTACTATCCATAAAAATCATATTTACACAATCTTCGAGAGAGAAGTTCATAAAACGGTTGGCATTTATCCATGCATGTCCAGATTGTGGTTTCTTTGCTACTAATTTCACCCCAGTTTCCATGCCTACAACTTTTATGTTTTCAAAATTAATAAATGAAATTTCATTTTCCTTCCCACCAGAATACAAAGAAATGCCGGTACCTTTATTCGTTTCTGTCCAATTGATAATATTTATATCTTTTATTTGTGTTTTGTGCCAAGTGTTATAATACTTATTTTTTCCGTCTAAATATATAACTTCAGAATTAAATTTAGGATCATCTATAGCTATATAAGCTCCTTCAATAGAAGCGTTTTTTTCTAATTCTAGAACTCTAAAATTACCTTCAACAACAAATTGTGTTCCATAACCAAATAATAACTTTACACCCTGTTTCACTACGATTGGTGACGTAATTTTATACTTCTTATCATCAAGCAATACTGTTTTAATTTTACTAGATTCTGCTTTATTAATAGCAGATTGTATTTTGTTTGAATCATTTTTACCTTTAAAGTCTTCTACATACACCTTATCATTTTTAGCTAAACCTTCTTTTTTGTTGTATTGATAAAAAGCAATAGTAATTAAAACGATACCTATGAGTAAAATAATTATTTTCTTCATCACACTCATCCTCATATAAATTTTCTCCTTAGCTACTCTTCGAATAATCTATGGCTTTTATATTTAGGTGATAATTATTTTGCTGTGTATGATAGATTACGATTCTTACTTTTTATAATGGAATTATATTATCTATAGAGTTGTCCTGCTTAGCTAATTCTTTATTCCTATAATCTATTAATTTATGATTAGATAAAATAAAATTATGCTCTAATATTAATTCATTGTGGAGCACTTCAACTAAAAATTTAGGTATCATCTCTCCTACACCGTAATTATAGTCACTAAGAATCCA
This sequence comes from Bacillus sp. FSL K6-0268, assembly GCF_038005425.1. Taxonomy (NCBI): domain Bacteria; kingdom Bacillati; phylum Bacillota; class Bacilli; order Caryophanales; family Bacillaceae; genus Bacillus; species Bacillus sp. FSL K6-0268. The sequence goes on along the minus strand of NZ_JBBOTF010000001.1, from coordinate 574,444 downwards.
AGAAACCTCTTTCCAATCTAAAATTCCTTCTGAGACTTTTTTTGGAGTGTGATATGTAAATTCATGAAGTAACTCTACTAGATAAACATAAATACCGCCAGAATATGAAGAATCCTCCCATTTAATAATACCTTTAAATTGAATTTGGTCATACGTAACTTTTATATTAGTCTCTTCCTTTATTTCACGAATCGCATTTTCTAAAGGAGTTTCTCCCTTTTCTATCTTTCCTCCTACCCCATTCCATAATCCTTTTACCGGATCATATTCTCTATTTAACATAAGTATCTCTTCATTTCTTTTTATAAAACATAAAGTGTGCTTGTACATAATGTGATTCCTTCCTCCGTTTTTAATAAGCTCTTACTGGAGATATAAGATGGATTGCTGCAGATTGCTCTCCTGCTTCAATCAATATCGGTCTCATAGAACCGCCAAAGCTTAAAGTAATCGTTTCTTCTTTTATTGCTCTTAAAGCATCAACCATAAAACGCCCATCGAAAGATATATTTAATTGTTTTTCACCTTGAATCGCATCTATTTGTTGCGTTTCGGATATTTGCCCAATTTGAGAAGCGTTTGAAGAAATTTTAATTGTAGATTCGTTTATGATTTCTAAGTTAACATTGTTATTGGCCCATTCACTTGCTAATAAACTTGATCGGTCTACACCTTGTAATATCTTTTTTCTATCTATGTTAATAATCGTTTTAAAGTCATTTGGAATAAGGTTAGAAATATTAGGATATTTCCCTTCAATTAGTCTTGAATATAATGTAGTTGTTCCCAGCGTAAATATAATATGACTCTCTGAAAGGTAAATATATACGAATTCCGAATTGCTGTTCATTAATTTTAGAAGTTCACTAATGGTTGCGCTTGGTACAATACAATTTGCTTTTACATCTGAGGAAAGTCGCGTTTCACGTATCGCTAGTCTATGTGAGTCAGTTGCAGCACAAATAAACTTATTATTAGATAACTCTATATGCACCCCAGTAAGAACAGGTCTAGATTCATTTTTCGCTACCGCAAAGACTGTTTGTTTAAATACTTCAATCAATTGCTCTGTCTCTACCTTGATTTCTGCATGATTGTCTATAAGCGGTACATTCGGAAACTCATCTGCAGGAAATCCATTTAAACTTAATGTGATTTCTTCTGATTGTATCTTAATAATTTGCTCATTCTTACTTTTTATTGCTATATCACTTGGCATTTTCTTTATTATTTCAATGAAATACTTTGCAGGTACAACAATAGTTCCTGCCTTTAAAATAGTTGCAATTTTTTCGTCTTCAATTGAAACAGGAATGAATTTTTCAATAAAAATATTCGAGTTACTTGCAATTAAAGTAATTCCAGATTGATCTGCAGTTATTTTTATACCAGATAATATAGGAATTAAAGATTTTGTTGATATCGCTTTGTTAACTTCTGAAAGTGCTTGAGTAAATTGTTTGTGATTAACGATGAACTCCATGTTTTCCCCGCCTTACATGAGATAATATTTTTATGAAGATTGATGAACGATTGTTCCGTTAAAAAAATAAGGTACTGTTTCTTTCTTTTGTAATAAATCTAGTAAATGTTCTGGTATGCGTAAATACGGTGCTGCTATATGTAATTCCATCCAAGTAATCTCTTCGATTTCTTTTGGTCTTGATATATATGTCTCCCCGCCGATTATTTCGCCTAGAAAATTAAAGAAAATTGCATGATGATCTCTTTCCTCGAAAAAGGCTTCGCTGATAGAACAAATCCCTTTTACGTTTATATGTAACCCTGTTTCTTCTTTTACTTCCCGAATTACTCCTTCTTCTAAGGTTTCTCCTAATTTAACTGCGCCACCCGGTAATGTATAATAAGAACCATTTTCCCCTGTGTTTTTTACCATTAAGATCTTTTCATTAGTTTTATCGTACAAAATCGCGTATGTAACATTAACTTTTTTCATATGTACCTCCTCTATTTTTAATAAAAGGAATTTTCTGTCTTCTATCCATTCTACCATTAACTCCTTTTAATATATATAAGTTAGTTAAGTCTTGCCTTTACCGCTATTGGTGGAGTTAATAAGAATGGGCCACTGATATATAAAGAAAGAACGTATCTTAGGAAGATTATCCAAAGAACGTTCTTGAAGTTTTAGCATGAAAATTGATTAAATTAAAACTAAAATTAATAATAACCTCGCCTTGATTACATTTGTATTCCAAATACTAATGTTAACAAATTCTATATACTTTTTAGCCGTTTTTCTAAATAATAATGATTATGTCCTTTCGGATGATCTTCACTTACTCCAATTACTTTATATCCATGTTTCTTATAAAAATCAGGAGCTTGGAAACTAAAGGTATCTAAATTAATTAACCTACAACCTTTTTCAATTGCAAATTCTTCAATAAGCTTTATTAACTTGTTTCCGTAACCTTCATGCCTATATTCTTCAGAAACCCATAGAAAGTCAACGTGTACATGGTGCCAAAAAATTATTGCTGTTACCCCACCTACGATTTCTTCTTTTTCATTTCTTACTATGAAACTAACCTTTTCTGAAGGTGTTTTTTCTTCATCTGCGAGATATTTTTGATTATATTCAATTACTTTCTCTCTTATGTAATCACTATCTTCTTGTACCCACTGCTGTACTATTTTCATTTTAAGTGTCACGCTCCTTTTTACTTATCTATTCAATTTTATAATGATATTGTCCTGTCTTTAATGAGTTAGTAAAGAAGCAAAGTTAATGGAATAAAAAAGAGCCCTAACATGAGGACTCTTTTTAAAATTAAGCAACTTTCCGATGTAAATGTTTTAGTTCCTTTTTCTTTTCTGCAGTTGGTGGACGGATTAATATTGAAATCATGAAGGAAATAACACTTAAAATACCGATTATAATGAAAGTTGGTTGAAATCCCCCGAGTATCGCTCCAATAAATGATCCTGCAAGCGCACCAAATCCGAAACCTTGGTAGACAATGCCGTAATTTGTACTATGGTTTTTTAATCCAAAGAAATCTCCGACAATAGCTGGGAATATAGTTATATTACCACCGAAGCAAAAGGCGACACTTGCTACACAAGCAAAATAGATTCCGTAATTTAGCGGAATAAAACTTAAAGTAAAGACTGACAATCCTATAATAATAAACGTTGCAGAGACAATTTTCATTCGGCCGATTTTATCTGATAGCGTCCCAAGAATAATTCTACCTACTGTATTAAAGATTGCAATCATAGCAACGGCGTTTGCAGCGGTTGCTGCGCTAAGTCCAACGAGTTGTACGCCGATATCTTTTACCATACTTATTAAATACAAACCACCCATACACGAGGTGAATAACATAAAAAATAGGAGATATACTTGTTTCGTTCGCATCATTTCACGCGGAGTATAGTCATTGTGTAATGTTTCAGTTACAGCATTACTTACAATTGCCTCACGTAAGAAGAACGATCCGATTAACACTAAAAGTAACACGATAATACCCCAATATAAGAATGCTTGTGATACACCAAGGTTATCGATAAGATTTCCGTTTATATATCTAAAGATTAAGCTGCCCATTCCATACGCTGATACAGATATACCTGAAATAAGCCCTTTCCGATTTGGAAACCATTTAATTAAATTAGATAGTGATGTAATATAAGCTGTTCCATCCGCATAACCAACAACGACACCAGCTAATAAATATAATAGTGGTAAAGAAGAAACTTGTGAACTAAGTATTAAGCCGAGTCCTAAAACAATTCCTGCAGTAGCAATAAGTTTTCGAAGTCCTAATTTTTTCTGCAACTTTGCTGCAAATAAAGTTGAGAATGATAAAGAAAAACTTGTTATGGAGAAAGTTATCGCTACTGAATTAAGATTCCATCCAAACTTACTTACAAGGGGTTGATTAAATAAACTCCATGTATAAATTGTTCCAAGGCCAATTTGAACAATGATTGTACCTAGAACAATTAGTAACGGATTTATAGAACTTTGTTTCATACTAACTTGTCCCCTTCTTTTATCTTGACATGAATTTTCACAGTTAGTATATCCATCATAAATTACAAGATACTGTACGGAAAATGGTAATTAAGTTCATATACACAAAAAGACACTTCATAAAGAAGTGCCTTTTGCAGGTTATATCAGATATTTCTAAAGAAAGCTTTGTTAAGATAAGACATTTTCAAATGCTTATGTATATATGTTATCAAATAATTTCTTAAATGTTATGAGACTTAAGACGTATTTTTCATTCATCATATAGTCGGATGAAAAATTAATATTCGATTTCATCAAAATCTTTCGGCTGCGGTACAGTTTGCATATTAGCTGCATCTTTAGGATCGCTATAAATTGCATTTTGCTCTGTATTTACATCTTTTATATTTTGCTTTTTATTTTTGTTCACTTTATCTTTCACTTTCAATCACCCCTTTTTGTTATAGGAGTAATTATGCCCTAATACGGTTACTAAATGTATCAGCGACTAAATTACTAAATTCACGTAAATAATATAAGTAATTATCACCGCCGTAGTTATATCTTTTATTATACATTTTTGCAACAACTACATTATATTCAGGTATTACTAAAATAGTCGGTCCAGTAATCCCTAATATTTGATACGACCCTTTTGGAATACGTTCACCAAGTTCGCTTAATTGTGCAGGCTCATTTTGGATGAACCAAAACACCCCATTTTGTGGTAGCTCTTTGTTTATAAATGTTGGACTCTGCAAACTCGTAGCAATTTTTATAACTTCTTTTGGAACGATTTGTTTATCATGTATCATGCCTTGATTTAGATGAAGATTGCCCCACTGCGCAAATTCTCTAGCTGAGACAAATAGATTTTTTTCAGTACCATCATTTACTGTACCAATTCCACTTATCGGGTCTTCATTTGGATTATTAATAATTTCAACCAAATTTTCATCTTGCTGTATTCTCCATCCTGTTTCTTGAAATTTAGCAGGTTTAAAAACACGCTCTTTTAACAATTCAGGAAAACTTTTGTTATATAGCTGATAAATAAGACGTGTCATCATTCTTACATTAATATCTCTATACGCCCATGATTGTCCCGGTTCAAATTCACGAAAAATTGTCCCGTCATTCGTTTCTTCTAATCCGTGCGAATGTGTTACTAAATGTCTTATCGTCGTTTTACCAAGCAATACAGGATCAAAGTCTTTAAAATATTTTATCGCTTCATCATCAATAGAGTTTATTTTCCCCTCATAAAGCGCATACGCTATTATTAATCCTAAATAACTTTTTCTAGCAGAAGCAACGTTAAATTGTGAAGGTGCTGTTACTTTCTTGCTTGTAGATGTATTTGAGTGATAACCACTATAATGCTCTAGCACGATTTTATTATCTTTTATAATACAAAGTGCTGCAGCAGAACTTTGATTTTTTTCTTTTATATTTTCTACCCAAGAAATCAACTTTTCGTATGTATACAAATCTACGCAACGTCCACCACAGCCACCACATCTACCGCCGCCACAACCGCCACAGCGTCCACCACAACCTCCGCATCCTCCGCAACGACGTGCATCGTCTTGAATGTAGTAGTATGGATATTGACTTTGTTGTTGATCCCAATACACAACATTACCAGTTTGATAATCATTAAGATTTAATGTTTGTAGTTCATGTTGAAACTGATTCATTAAGAACCCCTCCATTTATAAATATAAATTCCGCCCAAATATTAAAGTTAATAAATTCTTGTGAACAAAGTAGAAACAAGACTATAGACTAAATGCGTACATCAACAAAATATGAACTTACACTAGGTGATGTACCTTGTTTTTCAGCCTATTTTCTTTATATTCATTCGATGGACGTATTTACTATAAATAAAGTGATTTAAAAATTACTAATCCAACAATTTAGTAGTTCATCACTTAACTTTCTTTCTAGTAATTTCCTTCACTAAAGGCATTGGCATGATTTCATAATGATTTAAGGCTTCTTTATTACAATCTATCCATTGAAATGCTAAATGAGACTCGCTAGATTTCGGTGGTAAGTCCGTATGTAAATCTTGTGACTCTACTTCAAAAATGTGGTTAATTTCATGATGAAGCACTTCTTTATCTTGCCATTGATTTTCTATGACTCCTAAAAATTGTTGTATACTACAGTTTACTCCAAGTTCTTCTCTTAACTCTCTTATTAATGCATTCTCTGCTGATTCTCCAATTTCAACATGGCCACCAGGTAAAAAATAATGATGGCCAATATATTCAGCAACTAATAATTTTTCATCTTTTATCATGACTGCTCGTACAATATGATGAAATTTACTTTTCAATTGATATTCCTCCTAGTTATTCAATGTATAGTTGCTCAAAATAGTCATTTAGTATTGGTATAATATAAATCATAGGTGTTTCATACGGATGAATATCATTAATAACTTCAAGAGCATCTTTTACAAGTTCTCGTTTACACTTTATTTCAACTTTACATTCTTGCCCTTCGCATATTCGACCAATTTCTCCATTAAAAGGAGATGCCTCGTCTAACGGTCTCCAATATCCTTTCACTGAACTATAGGAAAGACAATGGTCATATTCGCCCGTTTTACATGCTCCAATTTTATTTAATTCATCCCTTAATGTTTCAATATATTCTTCAGGAATGAACACTTCAATTTTCACTTCAGTAAATTGCATATTTCATTTCACGCCTTTACTTCCTAATAGTTAAACAAATAAACGATATACTTGCTCGCCATCATACTCCTGTTCTAATGATTTGAAACTGTATCGTTCATATAGTTTCTTTGCAGAGATATTATCTTTATGTACGGTTAATCTAATTTCTTTACACGATTTAAAAGTATTTTTTATTATATTAATACTTTCTTGTAATGCTGCTTTTCCATATCCATTACCTTGCTGCTTTTGATCAATAATAAATCCGTTAATCCAATACATATCTGATGTCTTTCTTACAACTGCATGCATTACAAAACCAACCATAAGGTCACCAACGTATATAGCGAATGGTATGTACTCTACATTGTCACCATCTGGTTTTATATATACTTTAGCAAGCGAAACTGCTACGGATGGAACAAATTTCAACTGATTTTCTTTAACTTGTAGCTTTAATGCTTCTTCCCAATTTTCTCTCGTAACAACCTTTAACTGGACATTCAATATTGTAAGCTCCTTTATCTAGAGGGATGTATTTTTATATTCAACGCATTGAAATAATTCCCTTTTTCGACAACAACTTATAACATGATTTTTATAAAATCTTGAATGAATTTTTGTTCATCTATTTCTAATGCTATATGGGCCCCTTCAGGTATAGAGCTAGGGCGGAAATCAGCAAATGTTTGTCCTTTCGTATCTCCGTATGTATCTACATTTACTGTACGATGCACAAATTCAAAAAAACTTGGATTTACTAATCCACTTATTGCAACCACATCATGTAGCAAAGGTCCTTCGATAGATGGATTAAGTTTTTGGTATGCAGATAAATAGTAGTCATACATTGGTTTCATTATCATATGAAATGGATTCTTTGTATTAGCTTGAATATAGCTAAATACATTTGGTGTTAACACAGCTTTGTTTGTTACATTTAAAGGGAATATTAATAAATTATTTGCTTGATGGAAAACAATTTTACTTGCTATAGGATCTCCATACACATTTGCCTCTGCTAACGGCGTAACGTTTCCTACTTCTAAAAAAACACCACCCATGAAATATATTGCTTTTACATTTAGCATTAAATCATTCCATAAATTAAAAGCAATTGCTAACGAGGTAGATCTTCCTACATCAACAATCGTTAAATCTTTTCCGTACTTTACAAGAATCGCAGCGATACTACCAAAATTGTATATTGGAATAGATAATACGCTTTCTGGAACATGGATGGGCCCTAATCCTTCTGCTCCGTGAATTTCAGGGTAGTACGTAGTAATTTCTTCTGTAAGTGGTTTTGTTGCACCACTAATGACAGGAATGTCTTGTCTATTTGCTAACTGTAAAATATACGCTGCATTATGTGCAGCATGTATATGCTCAACATTTCCGTATCCAGTTACAATACCTACAATTTCAATTTCGGGATGCAGTAAACCATACATAATGGCAAATGAGTCATCAATACCTGGGTCTCCGAAAAATAATACTTTTTCCAAGAAATACTCTCCCCTCATAAAAACATAGAGTCATCAATAACTATGTATATGAAAAAAGCAAGTATATCTATGCGAATTTTAGAATGGATAATGTTTTACAAAATATTAAAAAGGAACTAGCGTATGCTAATTCCTTTCTTAAGTAACCATTCTCAAATTTAATTAATTATCGTATCCTTCATAAATTGCATCATTTATTTGATTTTGTATTTTTTTATCATCAGGTACAGGTTTCCACCAATTTCCTGTAATAAATAACATAGTTAATAAATTATAACTATCACTAAAATAGCTTTCTCTCTTATTCTTCATCCAATCCCAACCGCTATTTACCCACTTTTGATTATTGCTACTCGTTATACTTGCAGCAATAAACGGTGAAACAAATACAGCAGTTGAATAACTACCAATATTAGATCCATTTAATTGATAACCATCCACAATTTTAGAAGGATTTCCATTCGTTTTATTTTGAATCCATGAAGAGACTTTATCAGAAATGACTTTACTTCTTTTCTCGCCGTACATCGCATAGTCCATTACAATTCTCAATGGTACCCGACTAGCATTGTAATAATATGCATTTGTATATTCTGACTCCTCTAAGAAGTCTTTAGGTGCGGGTTGTGGTGGGTTTTTTACAACGAAATCTGAAATAAGTCCTGTATTTGGAGAGTACTTATTACTAAATTGCGTATAAACATCGTACAAATTATTAATAACAGTAAGCCAAGTTTTATCACCTGTAAATTCATAAAATGCTCTAAGGTGTGACATCATCCAATCAGATGGCCTCGTATCAAGTGAATTTTTAGAATCCCAATCTCCTAAATTTAGTCGGCTATTATTTGTAACATTACTAGCTTTAATACCTTTTGTAATCATGTCTTGTGCTTCTTTTAAATAATTAACTGTTCCATTTGATCCCCACTGCTTATGAGCAAGAAGAAGAGAATACGCAATATCTAAATCCCCATCAGTAGCAGAATCAAAATGACCTTGTGCTTTTTTACTATCTGCGACAACCCATCCCATTAAATTAGGATTTTGAGAGCTTTTAAAAGTTCTTGCTGTTTTAAATAAACCGTCATAGATTTTTTGGGCATTCGAATCGTAACCAGCCATTAATACTGTAATTATCATCCCATACCCTTGACCTTCTGAAGTTCCAAGTGGCTTAAACCCATCCGCATCACCCGTAATCTCTCCTTTTACGTAATAACCACCAGGTAAAGAAGATAAATCATTTTTCAAATATTTCTTTTTCCAATTATCGTAGTAACTTCTTACAGAAGCATTTAAACTTTCCTGTGTAACATGAGTAGGTTTTATAACACCTGCATAATTAACTTGCTGGGGAAATGGTTTCATTTCCTTTGCAGCAGCTACTTGTTGATTAACTACGGGAATAGAATTTTGTACTGAATTGTCCGTTACATTTGCTGCGAAACTAAAACTAGAAAAACTAGCTAGACCGATTCCTATAATAGAAATACATGTGAAAATATTTCTTTTTCCATTCATTATGTTGTCATCTCCTTTTAAAATGCTTACTACATAAAATGTAACATACAATATTTAACTGAAATACAAAATATTATATTTATCAACATAAGAAAGAAACTATATGAAAAAGTATCATAAAATCATTATTGAATTACATTATACGGATTGATTATTTGCTAAATTCCTATGTTTTTCTTTTCTTAATACTGGTATATGAGCAATCACGATACCAAGTATAGTAATCCCTCCGCCAATTATCGAAACTAAAGTTGGCACTTCTCCTAACCATAACCAAGCAATAAAACATGCAGTTACTGGGGTTAAATATAGAGAGCTTGTTGCCTCAGCAGCACCAGCATGAGATATGATATAGGCCAATGCGATATATGGGAGTACTGTTGGAAATAAGCCTAAATATAAAACACTCACATTCACTTCAAGAGGAGCTGCTAGTATTTCTTGATACATTCCCGGTAAGAAAATAAGCATACATACAGTACTAGATAAAATTGTATATATGGTAAATGGTAAGAAGCCGTACTTTTTTAAGTAAGAAGTTTGAAAAACAAAATATAGGCTTTCTGAAATTGCTGCAAATAATATAAATAATCCCCCACTATTTAATTGAATACTATCTCCTTGACTAAATGATATGAGAGCAATTCCTATAAAACTAATTACACCACCGATCCAACCATTTAATTTCATTTTTTCGTTTAAAAATATAGAAGCAAGAATTGCCGTTACTATAGGTGTGACCGAAACAATTAAACTTGCAGAACCAGCATTTACTGTTTTTTCGCCGTAGTTTAATGCAATGTGATAAAAAGTGAATCCTAAAGCACCGAACATAAAAATTGCTGGGATATCCTTTAAATCCGGTAGCCGTAACTTGTAGATAAAAGAAAACAACAGAAGTATAAATGAAGCGATTAATAAGCGTAGTAAAGTAAGATGCTCAGGTGTATAAGATTCAAGCCCCATACGAATTTGATGTGCACCCCAATTGTTAGACACAATTAACAATTGGAGGTGTATTTTTTTATGGGAAAGTTTTCTCCTAAAGAAAAGATACAGATAGTAAAACAATATTTTAATGGAATAGATGGTGGAAAAAGGCTTGCTAAATCTCTAGGGATTCATTCTAGTGTAATTTATCAGTGGATCAAACAATATGAGGCATTTGGAGAAAAAGCTTTTGAAAAACGCTATACAACTTATTCGCTTCAGTATAAACTAGATGTGCTTAAATATATGGATACGCAAGGGACATCTATTAGAGAAACAGCGGCAATTTTTAATATTTCCTCTCCTGAAATAATTCGTAGATGGAAAGTAGCTTATGATTCAAATGGTGTGGATGCCCTACGTTCAAAGCGGAAGGGACGTCCAGCTATGAAAAATAAGAAGGTTAAGGTGCAACCCAAAAAAGATACAGTGCTAGTTGAGGGGTCTATAGAAGCACTACAAGCAGAAAATGAACTTTTACGTATGGAAAATGATTATTTAAAAAAGTTAAATGCCTTAGTTCAGAAAAAGAACAAATCATAGATCAAGACAGAGCACAGGTAATTTATGAATTAAGGCACGAATACAAAATCATCGATCTTGTGAAAATCGCTGGTATTGCCCGCAGTACGTACTATTACTGGATTAAACAAATGGAACGTCCAGATAAATATAAGAACATTAAAGAATTAATCCAAGAGATTTTTGAAGAGAATTATGGTAGATACGGTTATCGTCGTATCACATTAGAATTACGTAACCGTGGATATATATTAAACCATAAAACAGTTCGTCGTTTAATGAATATTATTGGATTAAAATGCATGGTTCGTATAAAAAAATACCGTTCATATAAGGGAGAAGTAGGGAAATTCGCAAAGAATATTTTGAAGCGTGAATTTAATGCATCTAAGCCTAATGAAAAGTGGGTAACAGATGTCACTGAATTTCATCTCCATGGTAAAAAACTATATTTATCTCCTGTTTTAGACTTATATAACGGGGAGATTATAGCTTACAATATAGAAAATAAACCTGTGTATTCACTTGTATCAAAAATGCTTAATAAAGCCTTTACACGCTTAAATGATGGAGAAACTCCTATTCTTCATTCAGATCAAGGATGGCATTATCAGATGAAGATATATCAACAATCACTAAAAAAACATAAGGTTATCCAAAGTATGTCCCGTAAGGGAAACTGTTTGGACAATGCAGTCATAGAAAACTTCTTTGGCTTATTAAAATCTGAATTATTCTATCTTAAAGATTTTGAAAGTATGGAGCATTTTAAGATAGAATTAGAGAATTATATTCATTATTATAATCACAAAAGAATTAAAGTGAAGTTAAATGGAATGAGTCCAGTACAATACCGGACTCACATCCAATCAGTCGCTTAACTTCTTTGTCTAACTTTTTGGGGTCAGTTCAATACGTCGTCTTTTTTATAAATAGAAAAGCGAATTCTCAAGATTCCCTTTTGCATCAAAGCCCATCATCTCTTAGTTCATGCCTAGGTAAAGCTTACACTGTTTTCCATAATGATAATGCATAAATCCAGTTTGGATCACCATTTCCTTGATAACTCTGGACTGCTTCATATACTTTTCCTTCGTGTAGAACTCTATCTCCCTTTTTATATGCTTTTTTTGCATCCCACGCTTCATATGAAGCGCTTTCAGCTTTTGTAGTAATTGTGGATATATCACTCTGTACGGATTCATTTCCAGCTACATCAACAGCTTTCACTACATATTTATAAGTAGTATTAGCAAGCAGATTTTTATCCATATAAGAAGTTGTATTGGATGTTGCAATCTTTTTCATTAATCCTTCTATTTCTCTATAAATATCATAATGGTCTACACCAATGTTATCGTCAGATGGACTCCACATTAAATCCACACTTGATGCTGTCGTTCCCATACTATGTAATCCTTTTGGTTGTGTTGGTGCTTCTGTATCAGGAGTCGCAACTGTTGTTTTTACTGTAAGCGCTGTACTTTCTTTCGATACATTTCCAGCTGCGTCAATTGCTTTTACAGTATAAGAGTATTCTGTGCTTGGTTGTAATTTCTTATCAATAAAATGAGTGCCTAGTATTGTATCGATCATCTCTCCGTTACGGAAGATTTGATATCCTTTTACCCCTACATTATCCGTAGAAGAGTTCCATGTTAGTTCTACACTATTCGCTGTTACTTTTTTCGTCTGAAGTCCATTTGGAATACTTGGCGCTTCTATGTCTGGTTTCACATCATTAATAAGATTAACATCAATTACATTATAGAATGCATTTGCTGTATCAGCTACATCCCATACTGCTAAAATCACATGATATCCACTACGATCAGTAGGTACATTAATTTTATGAGTTAAATTATTTGAAGCTGCAGAACCATCGTGTTGCACAGTTCCAATTGGTTCAAAATCTGCTCTTGTTAGCGCTTTATTTGGATTCCATCCTTTTTTAGTAATATAGTAATGCCACTTACTCGTTAAGTGAGGCGCAGTATACTTCCAAGTAAATGTATTTTCCCCACCAGTGATTGTATTTTTAAACCAACGATTTGCTGTTTGTTGATCTAAAATACCACCAAATTTTCCGCCTGCTGAAGCAACTTGTCCATCTACTGGACCACCTTGTGGGAACCCTTTTGGAGCTTCTAAACTTTGTGGTTCATACATAACACTTCCGCAGTTTACATTTAGCGCACCATAAGTTGGACTACATAAAGCGGATCGGCTACCGGGCTTTTCAACAAAACCGTGCGCATAAGCATTTTGAGGAATAAGTGTCGTACTAATAATTCCAGCTGTTAATGCTACAGCTCCTAAACTTTTTTTGTTCATTTTCATGTTTTGTAGTTGTTTTAAAAATCGATTATTCATGTTCATGTCTCCTTCTTGTTATACTTTGTAGTGGAATGTGGGCTTTGATGTAAAAGAATAACAAGAGACAAACTTGTACCGATGTATGTATTAATTATGCATACACCGCAGTGAAAATATATTTTTTCCTTGTGAAATATTTCACTTTATGAATATATCATGACATAGAACTCGCCTAAGCATGTGCAGAAGTTGTGCAGAAACAGTGAAATTATTACTAACATATAAAACCACATCCTGAAATCATAAAGTAAAACTTTAATTAGTTGGGGTTTTACGGTCGGTTAATACGGGATAAAATAAAAGTGTGCAGCAGAAATTGTAGACTTAGTTCTCAAAATTCACATTTAGTATTTTCATTTTTTCCATTTAAACAATTCTTCTCTTCTTACAACAGAAAAGTGTCTATATCATTTAATATAGACACTTTTTTCATGTATAACTTTATATTTATTACTGACCTACAAATGTAAAAATTTCATCAACAGCTTCCTTATATCCACCCGATGTTCGGAATGATTCCTTCAAATTCAAAGCAGCCTCTTTATATGAAGGGTTATTTAAAATTAACTCCACACTTTCACGCAATTTCTCCACGGTTAATTCATTCATATGTAATTGAACTCCTGCTCCAAGACTCTCCACTTGCTTTGCGATTGCTGGCTGATCTGCACTTTGCGGTATTACAACGAGCAGAACCCCGTTATATAGTCCTTCATGCGTACTGTTCATCCCGCCGTGTGTAATAAATAGTTTCGTATAAGTAAGCAGTTCGGTTTGAGGCACATAGTGTTTCACAATGAAGTTTTTAGGAATTTCGCCTAGATTACTTATTTTCGTTTTATTACCAATAGACATAACAATTGTATGCTCACTATTCTCAAAGGCCTTCATACACAGTTTATAAAAGTCAATCGCTTCATTAAAAACAGTACCTAATGAAATATAAATCGGACTTTTTTCTTCAATTGAAGTAAAATCAACGTCTCTGTTTTTCACGTGTGCAGAGATAGATGGTCCTACAAATTTATATGTTTCATCAAACGTATCACCAAAAGGCTGGAACTCCTTAATTGTATACACAATAGTAAGGGGTGCAGGATTACAGAAAACTTCATACTGTGATTTTATTTCAACACCATATTTTTCAGCAATTCCCTTCGTTAAGTTTTGAAAATCATTCTGTATTTTATCATGAATTTCTACTGGAATATTTTTTGACAGATGACCTAACATTTGTTCAAAAGATTTTTCATCCTGCGCAAAAGATGTACATGAATTTATGGATGGCAGTTTAAGAATTTGAGCAATTAAGTGCCCACAGCCAAACATAGAATCATGAATTATGTAATCAAAATGTTCACCTTCAATTTGTTCTAGAACACTAGGTATAACAATATCCGCTGTATGTAGAAGACCGTTTATTCTTTCCTGTAAATAATTTCTGCCTCCAGATAGAAACGCTTTTATAAATTTTTGATCATCAATCGTTCGTACAGTAGCACCTGTCTTTTCAATCCGCTCCATGAAAGCTTCTATTGAGAAATAAACGACCTCTTCACCGCGAGAAATCAATTCTTCTACAACCGGTAAAGTTGGATTTATATGTCCTTCTGATCCAGCGTTAATACATAAAACACGCGCCATTATAAACACTCCTTACGTTAAATCATTTCTATGTTAGCAAGAGTATGGATTCTCTCCATACTCTTTTCTTTGTTGTTCGTATCATATTCCTGCTAAATTGACCTAGCAAGTCTAAAACCGAGATCTTCTATATGAAATGTGGGATGGCTTCGGCGACGACAAGTAGCGCCGCAACCTCTCGCTGCCTCCGCCCAACTACCTCCACGAAAAATGCGGTATGATCCGTATACTTTTTCATCATACAAATCATAGCACCATTCCCAAACGTTCCCTAGCATATCATAAAGTCCCCATGCATTCGGTTCCTTTTGGCCAACGTCATGAATTTGTCCATTTGAATTTTCATTATACCACGCTATATCAAGAAGTTTCCCGTATGTATATCCGGTTGTACTTGCTTTACATGCATATTGCCACTCTGCCTCAGATGGTAATCGGTAGCCATTCGAATCTAAATTACATTTCACAATTTGACCAACATCACTAATAGAATAATATTCTTTTAATCCCGCTATTTTTGAAAGTACATTACAAAACGCAATGGCATCGTTCCATGAAATATTTACAACTGGTTTATGATTTTTTTCAAAATTATTTAATGTACTATTTGTAATAGCATCATATAGTTCCATTGTTACAGCATACTTTGCAAGAAGAAATGGTTGAATTTGTACTAGCCATTCTTTTTTTATTCGATCATCTCTTAATACTACCTCTCCAGCTGGAATATTGACCATTAATGAATCGATTAGTTGAATTAAATCGTTAGTCATTTTCTATTCCTCCAAACGTTCATTTTATATGAACTTATAGTCATATACTCATTACAAAATACAATTTTCAAAAAGCGTTAAATTTTTCATAATAAAAAACGATTAGTTTTATTAAACTAATCGGTAAGATCCACAAAGAATTTTTGTGTTACATTCTATTATTATATGTGCTCTAAAAATTTCCGAACCTCATTTGGAGATTTTAAAACAATAACCTTTTTCTCTTCGGGCAATTGCTCTAACTCTTTTAAAATTGTAGGTCGTTTAGCATTAGGATATTCCCATATCCATTTAAAAAATTGCAAATCAAATCTTTCTTCACACCCCGCGCCCATATCTGGTCTTGTTTTATTTCGGTATTTTACAATTCTTTTAAAAGCACGATAAATACAAATTGTTCTATGAATATCAAGGAAAATAATTGTATCAGCTGCATTCAGTCTGATACCCATCGTCCCGCCATAATTCCCATCAATAATCCACTTCTCATCTTTAATTAAGTTATTTTGAACTGTTATTTGTTCTTCTCTCGGAACACCTTCCCAATTCGGTTTCCAAAATAATACATCAAGATGATGCACCTTAATATTTAATTTATTTCCTAACTGTCTTGCTAGTGTAGATTTTCCTGAACCACCAGAACCAATTAATATTATTTTTTTCATACCTTTACGATACCTTCTATAACTTCTTCAATATCTTCCTTATTAGCAAAGATCCAGAAGAACATTTCTTCATTTAACTTTAATAAATCTGGTAACTGGACAAAATAAGCAATAAAGATAATTTGAATTGAAAGCATAACATACCAAATAGCTTTTAGTTCTTCTTTCGTTAAATCATTTTGTTTATAATAACCTTCAAAGACTTTGCTAACGATATGTAACCATTTTCCTCTTAATCTTTCATCACTAAATACCTCGCTTAATACACTTGTACAGCAATAACATATATCAAATATTTTTACATTATTTTCTAAAATATCGAAATCTATAAACCCTTCCAGTTTATCATCTTTAAAGATTACATTTGATAGATGCATATCACGATAAATAATTTGTCTCGGTAATGGATGGACCGTTTCCTTGAAATCTGTGTGCATTCGCTCCATCTTTTGAATTACCTCTCGATGAACATACTCATTCTTTTCTAAAATTGGTATAGCCCATTCAAATACCGTCTTATATAAATTTCTTTTTATTAACTCATGATCACTATTCACCGAATGTAATGCTTTGTGCAGATTAGCTATTTCTTCTCCAATTGTACTTGCTAGCCTTTCCAGCTTATCCGTATCTTTTATTTCTAAAACACTTCCGGCAACATACTCATATAAGCAATAATATTTTTCTTTATATAATACATATTGTTCATCATTTTCTGTCTTTACTACTCTCTGTACTTTAATTCCCTTTTCATACAGTTGATCCAAAACATCGAATTCAACTAGAAGTTGGTCTATCGATCCCGTTCTCTTTAAAATATACTCTTTATTCTTGCATATAACCTTCGCTACTTTTGGTTGCATTACAGTAGCTGTGACATGTTCATTTTGAAACCAAAACTTTGCAATTTCCAGTGCTTGTTCCATTTACAAATACTCCTTTTACAATTCTTATTTCTTCCGAAAAATAACCTCACACAGTATTCCCACTCCAACACCAATTGTATAAGCCACTAAATCACTCCACAAAAAACCGTATCCCAACACGAGTCCACCCAAAGTCGTTGCACGCATGCTATCTATCCATTCAGCATGATACAATTGGCTCACTTCAATCCCGTAGCAAAACATTAAACTAATAAAAGACAACTTCTTCGTCTCTGTTTTAAGAAACAAAAATCCAAAGCCAGTGAAAATCATTAATGCCCATAAAGCATCGCCTAAGTAATCATTTAATAGATGTGGTAGTGCAAAAGAAAACTTCCTTGAGCTAAGACCTAAAATAATAACAACTATAGTAAATAGTGCATATAATACTCTATTTCGTTTCGTATTCATTTTAAAGTCTCCTAATATATAATGTATAACTGTAAATAGCTAGTAAAATAAAGTTATTTTACTAGCTATTTATTAGTTGCTTTTATGATAAGAAAATGTGGATTCATATTTAGATAATAATATGATTTTTCGTCTACTTCTTTCATCTTTTCAACTGCCTTCGGTTCCACTATCTCTTCTAATACAAAATAATTTGTAGTTTCATTTATTATGTCTTGTAGTGACCTTCTGAAAAACTTGACTTCAATAGTAATATTCGGTTTAACCCAAGTATCTATTAATAACTGTTTTTCAAAATAATTTTCACATGGAAACTTTGTGAAATCCATAAAAGGATGATGAATAGAATAAATAAGTTCTCCACCTGGCTTCAGTACACGACGAAATTCTTGAAATACTTGATTCCAATTTTCTAAGTAATGAAGAGTTAACGAACTTACAATCACATCATACGTACTATCTTCAAATGGCAATGTTTCTTGCAGATCATGACAAAGGAACGTTGCTTCTTCTCCTATATTTTCTTTTGCTGCTTTTACCATTTCAGGACTTATATCAATTGCTGTAACATTTGCTCTTCTTCCTATGAATTGAGAAGTATACCATCCAGCTGCACATCCAGCATCTAGTATCTTTTTTCCTTCTAGTTCCTTTGGAATAAGCTCCATCATCGCCGGTCTTTCATAATAACTGTTATATGGATTTGCGAAATCTAGATTTTCTTTATATGTACTCGCTAATTTATCATACGTATCTTTAATCGAATCTTTCATTACACACACTCCTAATACATATTAATTCATTAACTCCTGCTGCTTTTTCTTTGAAAATGATTGTAGTACTAAATCATACGACCAATCAATCATTTTATTTATTTGCTCCTGTTCTATACCCTTACGAATATAAACGGTATTCCAATGTTTTTTATTCATATGATACCCTGGAATAATTGTTTCTGGATAATCTTCTCTTATTCTTAATGCGACTTCTGGATCACACTTCAATGTAATCGCAGCTTTTTCACCTTCTTCATGATTTACTATCGCAAATATTTTATTATTAAGCCTCATACATGTTGCACTCCAACCATCTGGAGAATCTTCTGTCGCTTTTCTTTTCGATAAACAGTACGCTCTTGTTGCATTCATTTTAATTGGCACCTCTTATTCTTTCCCTGTTTGATTACGATGCATCACAATTTGCTTCGTTGCTTGAAATTGTTGCTCACCATAAAACTTTATTAGCTTCTCTCCGCAAAATAGACTAACAATATCAATATGAGATATTTCTCGAAGTAATATTGTAAGCATCTTCTCTCCAATACCTTTATTTCTTACACTCTCATGTATGACAACATCTTCAATGTATGCTCGAAAAACACCATCAGAAACGACTCTAGCAAATCCAATTAATTCATTTTCTTCCCATACTCCAATTGCTATACTATTCTTTAACATTATTTCAATATCGACTTCTTTTCTTTCTGGCCACCAACCGACAGAATCATAAAGTTTTTTTATTTTTTCTGCACAGACTGGTTGTTCTTGTTGCAATTTATACGTGTACATATGCTTTCTCCCATCAACCAGTATACATAATATTATTATCCCGCTATTTGCCGTGCAGTAAGACCCCACCTCAAAATTCAGCAAAAGCAAAGAAGTTTGGTGGGATCCGGCTACCCGTAAAACCCCCACTGATTAAAGTTTCACTTTATAATCTCTTTTCAAAAAAGTGCTGACTATGACCTTTCGGGTGATCTTCAACGACACCATACTCCCTGTAACCGTGCTTTTTATAAAATTCTGGTGCTTGGAAACTAAATGAATCTAGCAATATTAATCTACACCCTTTTTCCTTCGCAATACCTTCAATTTCATGTAAAAGTTGGCTACCATAACCGTCATGACGAACTGATTCATCAACCCATAAAAAGTCGATATGAAGGTGATAAAAATACATCGTACCTGTTACGCCACCAAAAATTTTTCCTTCTTCATTTTTTACTACGAGGCTTACTTCTTCCATCGTCTGTCTTGCCTCATCTGTTAAGATGGACATATTATATTGAATAACTTTATTTTTAATATATTCTCCTTCAGTGCGTGTACCGTTCTTTATATGTTTCATATATATTGCTTCCTTTCAGCTCAGTAAGCTACATTTTATTTTTTCTCTTTAAAATACTAATACATACGAATCCACCATATGTAACAAAGCATGAAAAGCCAATTATCCCTGGTACAGAGACATAGCCTATCCTTATGTAACTTATAACTGCGAAACAAGTGATAGACAATAAAATAGATGGCCAAAATATAAGAGCTGTTTTTCTTCGCCCTCGTTTCGATTTACTTTCTTTCTTTTCAGAAACACGTGTACCAAAAAGCAATACAATACAAATAAGGATTGCTGCAAAGTAAATTGTATCTAATGACAAATTGTGATTAGATAGTGCGATTCCAACTTCAAGAGCAATAATCGTTAAAATTAAAATAATGATTGTTGAAGTCTTTAAGTTTCTTTTCAACCGCTCACTCCTAGCATGTTTTCACTATATTCTTTGTATATGTACTTTAAAACTACTGCAAAAGCTTCATCTACCTCTTTATTTTCACGTCGATTCGGTAAATCTTTTCCCCCAATCACATAAAGAAGCGGAAATTCGTTAAACATTCCTATTATACCAATATTTATTGTAGCTGTGAGCAATCCACCTGTCATATGAGCTAAATGATAATATGGGATTTCTTCATACTCTCCTTGTTGTCTTACCATGCCACTAATAATTGGTTCCCATAATTCTGGTTCTGATTTATAACCTTGAAAGGTTTGTATCAAAAGGGCAAGAACTTCATTTAAGTCTCCAATATTTTTCTCATCTCTAGCATTCTCTTGTATATGAATTTTTGAAAAGTACGTTTGTACATACATTTTCACAGCATCCCATCCACCACAGTGCATTACAACTGACTGTGCAACGTAACTATCATGACAAGCTATCATTACCTCGACCGCTTGACTAAGTGTTAAAGAAGTTCTTCCTTGTAAATGCGGATATAACTGCGTACTATCTTCATGCGGATTAAATTTAATGTGATGAAGTATATCATTCCAATTATGTTTATTTTCCTTCACCATTTGTGCTACTACAAATCCAATAACTAATTTTGCTGCTGATGCTAACGGAATATTTAATTCACTATTATATGAAGCAACTATACGATTTTTTTTTGTAGAATAAATTTCCATTCCCACATAATTAGATTGTACCTCTTTTATTTTATTTATGACAGTTTCCATTTCCATCCCTCTCGTATATTAATATTTAAGCCCTATCTCAGGCTTAGTTTTTCTCTCTAATAAGAGTCCAGTAATAAAGAAAATACTTGGACGTCTCAAGATATTTCTAGATAATGGTCTTAGGATCATTTGGGACAATTCTGTATTCCCCTGTGGATTTACCACACGAAAAGAGTGTTTCTCAGTGAACGCGCGGGGCTCCCTACTCGCAGGCTGAGCAGCCTGATCCTCGAACCTAGATGTTAGTAGCTCTAGGGCGGCTTTCGATTCAGGACTAGCTCTTATACACGAGGTTGTTGGTCGGCGTACACACTAGAGATATCTCGAGACGTCCAAGCAATGATTCTAAATCGAAAGGAGGTCTCTTACGTGAGATTATTTGTTGGTCTAGATGTAAGTTCGTTTGATATGAAAGTTTGCTTTTTAAATGGTGAAGGAGAAAAGCTAGATTCTTTTTCAGTCAGTAATGACTTACCAGGTGCACAGGTACTTAAAGAACGATTATTACAGTGCACAACCAATCAAGAGGTTGAAACTTTAAAAATCGGCTTAGAATCTACATCTGTTTACAGTTTTCACCCATCCATGTTTCTCCATCATGACGAAGACTTAAAAAGATTTGGCACAAAGGTATTTCTTCTAAATCCAAAACAAGTCGCAAACTTCAAGAAAAGTTATTCAGACATGAATAAGACTGACGAAATTGATGCCTTTGTCATCGCTGATTATTTACGATTTGGGCGAAATCAAATGTCCATCGTGAAAGAAAGTCAATACGTGGCATTACAGCAATTAACAAGAGCTCGTTATCAACTCGTTAGAATGTTGACAAAGGAGAAACAACATTTTCTACAACACCTAAGTTATAAATGTAATACGTTCTCACAAGAAGTCGATTCTTCTATATTTGGTAACGCCATGATGGAATTGTTCCTTGAAAAATTCAGTCTAGAAGAGCTAGCTGACATGCCTTTAGAGGAACTCGCTGAGTTCCTACAGGAAAAGAGTAAAAATCGATTTGGTGACCCGAAATGTGTCGCATCAACCATTCAAAAGGCTGTTCGCACGTCGTACCGTTTAGATAAGGTGGTAGAAGACTCAATCGATATTCTTTTAGGAACATCAATCGAAATCATTCGTACCTATCAAAGACAAATTAAAGAACTAGAAAAATCTATTAAGCGGATCATGGCTGGATTAACGCAAACATTAGAATCCATTCCTGGAATCGGGCCTATATATGCCGCTGGTATTATCGCTGAAATTGGCCAAATCGAAAGATTTGACGATGAAACCAAAATCGCAAAATATGCCGGGTTATATTGGCGTACATACCAGTCTGGCCGGTTCACCGCTGAAAATACTTCATTATCTCGTAATGGGAATCATTACTTGCGGTATTACTTAGTTGAAGCCGCCAACTCTGTAAGAAAGCATGTATTGGAATACCAAGAATATTACGCAAAAAAGTATAATGAAGTACCAAAACATCAACACAAACGTGCACTCGTTCTAACCGCAAGAAAATTTGTGCGATTGGTGGATGCGCTACTACGTAATCACCAACTCTTTACGCCTGAAAGGTGTGTGAAAGTGTGACATAAAACTTGTCATCGCTACCTTTCAATCAATTCCAGTATTTTACATGCGGTGCTGGTCTAGTTTCGTGATGTCTTTTTTAAGCAATTTGTCCTTTGATAACTTCAAAATATATTATTTTTCAGTTGACATACTACCGCAGGTCTTTTCATATCGTTATATTAACTTCTAATAATTCAATATTGAATATAAAAAACCTTTTCATCAGCTATTAAAATAAGAAAAAGGTAGCATGAATTTTTTCTTGCTACCGAAAAATATTTATTCTTCTATAGGATTTTCAGGACCGTTAAGCTCCAGCTGATAAAAAGCTAAATCTAGCCATTTATTAAACTTATAACCAGCTTTTTTTATTGTCCCTGCATGAACAAATCCATAGTTTTGATGCAAGGCAATACTTTTCTCATTCTCTGCATCAATTCCAGCAATTAAGGTCATATACTCTCGTTCCTTCGCAATTTTAATTAATTCTTTCATGAATAAAGACCCAATGCCATTTTTTCTATATGTCTTATCTACATACACAGAATGTTCAACTGAATATTTATAAGCAGGCCACGCTCTAAATGGGCCGAATGTCGCAAATCCTACTACTTTATTATCTAATTCGTATATAAAAATTGGATACCCTTCGGCCTTTTTTTGTTCATACCAATCTATTCTATTTTCAAGGGTTACAGGTTTATACGCATATACAGCTGTTGTATAAAGTATCGCATCGTTATAAATATCTAAAATGTATGCTAAATCTCTTTTCGTTGCTTCCCTTATCATTGTTTTCTTCCTTTCATCATGTTCATCTTATTTCACTATCTTTTTAATAGTTTTATTTTACCGAAATTTCCGATTTTTATCTACGTACGAATACTAGCTTTTCGGAAACCATCAAATATATTTATTGCAGCAGATAACGTATAGAAGAAAATTCCTCCCCCAATGAGCCACGTTTTAAACTCCTCTGTGGAAATAGTAAATGCATTTGCCAAATACGTAATAAATCCTGTGTTAAATAAATGTGGATTTACTACAATTACAATGAATACTATCGTCCCAGCTACTTGAAGAATAGCATTTCCAATCGCCAATCTTTGCGTCCATTTTCCTTGCACTAATTTATAAAGGGATATACCTATTTCAAAAACGATCATAATTACAACAATTGGCCAGTACTGCAGTAAAACATCTTGATTAAAAGTTGGCGAGACAAACTTCAGTCCATTTTCCGTACCATTGTATACGCCAACGAGATGATTCGCATAGAAGTAAAGTGTAGCCCATATTGCCGTCCACATTAGACCTCCAAACACTTCAAACTTTGAGATCGCCTTTTTCTTCGGGATATACGCAATATTTTTCAAATCATCTGGCGTCCATTTTTTTAAACTTGTTGTTAATGGTTGTGGGTCCTTTTCTTTATCCGTTCTTTCTATAACAGCAAACACAACTGTCAGCCAGAAAAATACTTGGAAACCTACTTCAAACGTTCTTCCAATGCCTTCACCTATCAATTTTAAAATAACATTTAATACAGCCTGATCACCACTATAACTAATAAAATTTTCTGCAACCATTGAAATAAGCGCAATTACAACTGCGATTGGTAAGATCATTTTTAATAATGTCATATATACATCAAAATAACGTGGTCCAATTAAATGCATTGGTCTATCCAAGTACCCATTAGCTAATGCAACTGGACTTCCCAATTTTTCAAGAACTCTTTTTTCATCATCTTCATTATAATCATCCGGTAACATATCCTCGATTGTTGACCGTAGTTCAAGAATAATATCTTCACGATTTTTTTCAGGTAATCTCTTCGCTACTTCCTCGACATAAATATCAATTAAATTCATTCTTGTCCTCCTTTAATAAGTTATAAAGTTCCTTCGAATCCTTTATCCATTCCTTTTTTAACTGCAAAAATATCTCTAATCCGTATTCACTTAAAACGTAATACTTACGCGGTCTACTCTCCGTTTTATCCCAACTACTCGTCACTAGCTCTTGCTTTTCTAATCGGCGAAGTAGTGGATATAAAGTACTTTGATCGATTGTGATCCCTGATTTCTCCAATAATTGGACAAGTGAATACCCATACTGCGGTGTTCTTAACTGGCTTAAAACCGCTAATGTTAATGTTCCTCTTCTTAGTTCAGTAATTAACGAATTTAATAAAGCATCCATTCACTCACCTCTTTTCCATTACTATATGTCATACAGTATATGTTTTATACTATGTATCGTACAGTATTAGTGTGATAAAAACAATATTTTTTACAAAAAAACGGATAATAAAACACACTAACTATATGATTTGCGCTTTTCTCACTAACATATATAACATACTTATCTTTTTTAATCAGTGGGGGTTTGGTTCATTCCCCACTGATTATCAGCCCTCACCAATCGAGCTGTCTGTTAATGCGGGATAAACTCTCCGTTTTCTTTATGCAATGGAACAACCTCTACAATCGCCTCAACATTAATTACTCCGTAAACATGCGGATATTCTTGACCGTTAGAAGCAAGTTCATATTTTACTTCTGCTTTTAATAGGGCTGGATCAATTGTAAGTAATAAAACATCTTCTTCATGCTTGAAATATTTTTCTGCAACTTTTAAAGCTTGATCTACTAATGAACAATGAATAAATCCCTCTTCTATAAGTGAATCTTCATTAATTTCTCCAATTATTTTTGCTATTTCCCAATTACTTTTCGTAATTACTTTTGTAATCATAGTAACTCTCCCTTTTTAATTTATGTAATGATATAATAACACTAAATTTTCAACACGTTCTTAATAGATTGGGGGACTTATAATACATAAACCTCACACTGCATTACAAACCATTATTATAAATATGAATACAAATGAACATTGGCATGATTTTATTTGTTACTGTCAGCATCGCGAAGCGGGACTTCGAAAATTAGCTTATAAACATTTAGAGACATTTATTTCAAATGCAAAGAAATGGGAATCAAAAGATCAAGAAGAGTTTGCCATTTCGCTGTTTACTATTTTAGATGCATTAAACGAAAAAGATGAGGTCTTAACTTTCTCACTAAATAGTTTTCTAATTGATATTCTATATAGATGGACAGAAAACAATCCGATTGATTCAAGACCTTTTAGATGGATAGGAATTTATATGGACTCTAGCAATAAAGAAGACGATTTAGAAAAATCCCTTCGAAAAGCGATTGAATTAGGTGGTTATACCGAACAAAAAGCCATGATATACCTAGTTTCTAATTACATCAATACTTTAGAATTTGGTACAAATGAATTCCCTTCAGGTTATTGCGGAGATTTAAGCGAATGTATAGAAAAACTTCCCTATATGCTGCAATTAATTAATAGAATTCAGAATAAGAACATAAAGAAGCTACACATTGGTCAAATACAAGTACAACTACACCTTATTCTAGATTGGTTAAAACATACACAAATTCCAGTAGATGCCGTTCGTATACGGGAAAAAGGACAAACTAAGGAATTAGAAAAGGTCATTGTATATTATTTATACAACAGCTCAAGTCGTTAATTCATCTTGTACAGAGATAATGAATTTGTTTAAAAAACGCCAGTCATGTTATTCAAAAATCGGGTTATATAACGGAATAAATTATTGTAAAAATTAGAAACATTTGAAATAATCGTTATTAAGTTGAAGCAGAGCGAATGCAGAAAAAGGTGATACGACTTTTTCTTACTTAAGAATCGCGAAACAGTTAAAAATTTTAATTAATTATATTCCGAAAGGGTGTGTGTAGTATCTTATCAACTAATGTTTTTACTTATAAATCTAAGGATGGAAAAACAGTAATAATTAGAGAAGCTAAAGAACAGGATGCAGAAAGAATACTAGATTCTGCTTCAAAAGCTTTAATAAACGCTCCATACATGCTAAGTACGGTTGAGGATGTAAAAAAGGTGCGTATCGATGCTATTCAAAAAACGTTAAAAGCTTATCATGAAAATCCAAATTATGTACAGTTTATTGCTGAAGTTGATGGTAAGTTAGTCGGTGCAATAGATTTTAAGAACGGAAACAAAGAAAAAATTAGTCATCAAGGGGCTTTTGCGATGACCATACTACCTGAATATCGAAATTATGGTATTGGAAGAGCTCTTCTAGAAACGTTAATCAATTGGGCTAAAAATAACAGTAAGATTGAAAAAGTTTGTCTTGAGGTAATGGAAGATAATCTAGGTGCAATCCAGTTATATAAGAATCTAGGCTTCTTTGAAGAGGGTAGAAAAGCAAAGGGTGTAAAATTGGATGATAGCTATCAAAATTTAATATTAATGGCTTTATTCGTTTAAAATTGAACATTATTCAACAATGGGCGGTATTGTTGAATAAAACTTAGATTTTCAAACGACTTTATTGTTATATTTTTAAGTACAGTGAAGTATCTTATATCGAAAATTAAATAACTATGTTTTAACCCCGTCCTAAATTTAGAGCGGGGTTATACTTGTTTTAGGTTTTAAAATTAAATAACTTTATTGTCATTTTACACATCTACCATTTCAATATAAAAAAGAGGATTTTCATACAGTACTAGAAAATCCTCTTTTTATATTTATCCCACATTAGCTTGCAGTAAAACTCCCCACTGATTATAGTTTCACTTTATTTTAATCCTTTAATTAAAGGTGACGCTTCCCCACTATGGAAAATCCATAAGTCATGAAGTGATCTCGTACATCCGACATATAGTAACTTTGCATCATGTTTTGTGTTTTTGTAATGTTCTTCATCCACATCAATTAAAAGCACCGCATCAAATTCTAAACCTTTCGCTAAATAGACAGGTACTACTGAAATACCACCTTCATATTTACTTTGATCTGCTTCAATAACGTTTACAGCCAATCCTGCTTTTGTTAATTTCTCATATATATCGCGGCATTCATCGTCTGTTCTTCCTATTACCGCAATGGTTTTCACATCTTCGTTTTGTAGATGTTTTAACGTCTTCATAATCTCATTAAATTGATCTTCTGCATGGATTACCTTAACATCTTCACCACTGCGAAAAACTGGTGTTGCGAGCCCAACTGGAATCTCTGCATTTTTAATTATTTCGTTCGCAAATTCTATAATTTCTTTTGTAGAACGATAACTTCTCGTCAGTTCATAATAACCTGTTTCTTGGAATACTTCTTTAAAAGCACTCCAATCTTCAATTCCTTGATAATCATAAATTGCTTGAGATAAATCACCTAATATAGTAAAAGAATTACCTAGTGTAATTTCTTTTAATACATAAACTTGGAATGGTGGAAAATCTTGCGCTTCATCAATAACGACGTGATGGAATTTCTGTCCGATTTCAATACCTGTTATGCGGTGATGTATGTAAATTAAAGCTGGTAAATCTTCTACATACACTTCTTTTTTACGACAACTCTTTTCAGTTTCTTTCACAAGTTCTTCAGGCAATACTTCGAGTATTTCTTTACTTTTCAATATTGAACTATATAGTGAAAGTGGGCTCATTTTCGGCCAAAACTTCATATAAGTGTTCAATCTCTTTGTCGCTTCTTTTTTTAATAATTTCTTCTCGTTTGTTTCTCCATACTTTTTCAGTTCAATTTCAATCCAGCGCTTCATTCGGCCGACTAATCTTTCTCTTCTTTTCTTTAATGGATAATGTTTATATTCAACTTGCATCCATTTTTTTATGTCTTCTACTGGAATAATAGCTTTGTCCCATGCCTCAAAATCACTTGTTGGTATTAATTCATTTTCAAATTGAATCATTCTCTCTTCAATAAAGAACTTAAATTCCAGTGTACCTTTCAATTTACCGAGCATAACCTTTTCTTCATCACGATTAATTGAAAATGCTTCTTTCAATTTTTCTTCTGTCTGCTTTAGTTTCACTGAATCATCTAACGTGCGTAATGCCCAATCCGGAAACGTTGTTTGACTAATATTCCCTACACCTAATTCAGGAAGTACACTCGAAATATAGTCTAAAAACAGACTATTCGGCGCAAATACGATCATTCTCTCAGCTTCTAGCTGCTCACGATATTCATAAATCAAAAAAGCAAGGCGATGTAAAGCAATTGTTGTCTTTCCGCTCCCTGCAACCCCTTGAATTAATAATGGCAAGTTTCTTTCCGCACGAATAATATCATTTTGTTCCGATTGAATCGTTGAAACAATATCCTTTAGTTTATTATCTTTATTCTCACCTAATCGATATAGAAGAAAATCATCGGCATGTGATACATCTTCATTTCCTTTTACATATGTATCAACGACACGTTCAAGTTCTCTTTTTCGAATAGAAATGTTTCGTTTTAAATACACATCACCTTCTACTAACCCATCTGGTGATTGATAAAATGCTAATTCTTCTCCACCGGTAAATGAATAAAACATACTTGCGACAGGTGCTCTCCAATCAATAATGATTGGTTTCATCGTGTCCATATCCGAAACCCCTACTTTTCCAATATAAATCGGCATAGCTGCTTCTTTACCATCTTCCTGAAAATCTAACCTTCCAAAGTATGGCTCTTGCACACCAATACGTAAATTTTGTCTATTAGACTCTCTCATACTTTCAAGAATTTGCTCCTTAAAATCTTCTCCATAATAAACTGGGATTTTTTCAAGCTTATCCAATTGCTCATCCATCGTATGCAAAGTATCCTTCATTTTTTGTAACTCATCTTCAAATATGTTGCTCATTTCGACGATTCCCTCCTGTCCGTTCTAATTTTTCAGTCGAAGTATCATTGTATTAAAAATCCAATCATAAAGTCAATAGTTTCTATTTAAATTTTCCGAAAAAACTTACTTTTCATCTTTCTAATTTAAAAAGAATATGCAACATTTAAATCACACAACTACACATATATTAAATTGATGTATACAAAAACGACAATTATTCACACAATAAAAGTAAAAAGAGTAAGGATTTATGAACTGCACCCCAATTGTTAGACACAGTCTAACAATTGGAGGTGCAGTTTTTCTATGGCTAAATTTACAGCTGATGAAAAAATACAAATCGTTCTACGTTATTTGAACGGAAATGAAAGTTATCGAGAAATGGGTAGATCGCTCGGTATAAGTGACACAATCATTTTGAATTGGGTAAACCAATATAAACAGAATGGTCTGGAAGCTTTTCTAAAACGATGTACAAATTACACACAACAATTTAAACTAGACGTACTAAACTTTATGATTGAAAACGGTATGTCCTTATTTGAGACGGCAGCTATCTTTAATATTCCTGCCCCTTCAACGATTTCTGTTTGGAAAAAACAGCTCGAAACACAAGGAATTGATGCCCTTCAATCTAAGAAAAAGGGGCGTCCATCCATGAAAAAAGATTCAAATAAACAATTAAAACAACATTTAGCTGAAGGGTCAGTCGAAGCACTTGAAGCACGCATTAAACAGCTTGAGATGGAAAATGAGTACTTAAAAAAGTTAAATGCCTTAGTTCAAAACAAGGAAAAATCACAAAACAAGACAAAGCGCAAGTAATCTATGAATTAAGGCATAAATATTCGGTGAAGGCACTCGTGGAGCTAGCTACTATTCCTCGAAGCACGTATTATGATTTAGTAAAGAAAATGAATCGTCCAGATGTAGATGCCGATTTGAAAGCTGAGATTAAAGCGATTTATGAGGAAAATGAAGGTCGTTATGGTTACCGTCGCATTCGTGATGAATTAACGAATCGTGGCCAGAAAGTGAACCACAAGAAGGTTCAGCGCATTATGAAAGAGCTTGGGTTAAAGTGTGTTGTGCGTATGAAGAAATATAAATCCTATAAAGGAAAAGTCGGTAGAATTGCACCTAATATTTTAGAGCGTAATTTTCATACAGATGCACCGAATCAAAAGTGGGTAACAGACATCACAGAGTTTAAATTGTTTGGAGAAAAACTGTATGTATCACCTGTATTAGATTTGTATAATGGTGAAATTATTACCTATACAATTGGTTCTAGACCGACGTATTCGCTTGTTTCAGACATGTTAGAGAAAGCATTGGAACGTTTACCTGAAACGCACCAGCTACTGATGCATTCGGATCAAGGATGGCATTATCAAATGAGACAATACGTCCGTACACTAGAATCAAGAGCTATCGTCCAGAGTATGTCTCGAAAAGGCAACTGTTACGACAACGCAGTAATAGAAAATTTCTTTGGGATTATGAAATCGGAGTTCCTCTACATAAAAGAATTTGAAAATGTAGAGCACTTTAAAATAGAATTAGAAAAATATATAGATTATTATAATACGAAACGGATTAAGGCAAAATTAAAAATGAGCCCGGTACAATACCGGACTCACTTTTATCAAGCTGCCTAATCAAATAACCGTGTCTAACTTTTAGGGGTCACTTCATTAATCCCTACTCTTTTTTACTTTTATTCGATATGATAAACATTCATTTAAAGAGGATCGCTCTTTATATTTCCCAGCTTCAAAATCATGCGCTCCTCCTGGGAAAATCCCAACTATACTTAAATGAGCCTCGGCACATAAATTACTAATCTCACCTACAGCATAGCAGCGTAAAGATTGTGTCACGATATCATTTGAAGAATCTATTTCCCACCAATGGTCTAGCATTCTTGCATTTTCACTATCATATTCATACTTTCGCATTGCAGAACCTATCGGCATTTCTTGTCCATTGGCCTTTTCCCAATATAACGGTTGATAAATATCAATAAGTGCACATCCATCATCCATCATCCAATTTTTAATTCGTTTTAATAGAATCAATTGTTCCTCATCTGTTCCTACACCAAATCCGTCTAAATAAATAACAACATCAAACTTTTCTTTAAAGTTAATTTTATAAAAATCGGCGCAATGAACCTCAATATCATTAGTAGCATGTTCTTTTGCAAACATAGCTAACTCCGGTACAAGCTCAACAGTAGTCATTTTTACATTCAAATTAGACATCGCCCTTGCAAATCCGCCATTTCCAGCTCCTAGTTCTAACATCGTCTGAATTGGATATCCAACTTGTTCTTGCACTTCTTTAGCAACTTCCTGTAACCAATTTTCATTATTTATATCATAGCTTATTAGTTCAAATTGTTTTTTATAAAATTCTTTTACATTTAATTCGTTCATTATTATTCTCCTCCTGCAAATTATTTTTCTGTTACAGGTGAGAAACTAAATTTCTAATGCCCATGAAAAATCCTCCTTTTGATTTCCCTATATTTACAATTCATCAAAATAATAAGAATTTTGAAAGTGAAAGTATAAAAAATAGATAATGGATTATTCCACTATCTACTCTTTAGCTACTTTTATTTTTCTTTTTGATACTCCACCCAGTCACCAGAATCAATAACTTTCAATATCATCTTTTTATCTTGAGCGATATACACATATGCTTCTATTTCCCTATCAGCAACATATACTGTTTGCGTGATTCGATCATATAAATCGGTCTCCGCATTACCTGTATATTCTTCTAGTTCATCTAACTTACACAATATCTCATCATTTACTACATAAACTTCTCCATACACCTTTTCTTCAATCGAATAAGTCATAGCCGGATATCCTTCATTCGTATCAAATAATTTTCCATATGTCCAAGCTCTGTCTGCAATGCACGTTGCACCTAACATATAATGAGCATTCGTTTGTCCTCTTCTTAACGTGCCATAAACGAAAACATGATACATAAAATCTTATCCCCTTTATATGTCTCTACTTTCTTATTTGTAAATAAGCACGAATCATAAAGTAACTCACTTCATTCGGAAGCTGTTCTTTAATAGATTTCAGACCACCCTCAGCATTTTGAACGGCAGTTTCAATAAGAGATTCATACTCTGCTGGAACAAAACTTTGCCACTCTACTTCCATTCCATCCTCGTAGCAGCGAATTAAATGGTTTTCGATTGTTTGTCTTGATAAGTTACGTTCTTTTGCAATCTCATTCAAATCAATACCTTGTTTATACATTTCATACGTTTCTAAATGAGAATTTGCGGACGCTTTTCCTGACTTTTTACGCTCTGCAACTACTTCTGTCTTAATCGTTTCAGCGTAATTTGGATTTTCCTCAATAAAATGCTGAACTGCTTGTAAGAAGTGCGAGCCATATTTCACAAGTTTGTGTTCTCCGATACCTTTTACCGTCAACAATTCGGAATCACTTTGCGGCATTTTCACGCACATATCTTTTAATGTTTGGTCAGAGAAAATAACGAACGGAGGTACACCTTCTCCTTGTGCAATTTCTTTACGTACTTCACGAAGCACTTCAAATAAAGGATGGTCTTGTACAATTTGTCTTGTCTCTACTCGTTCTTTTCGTAAAACATTCTCTTTACCAAGTAATACTTCTTTCCCTTTTTCTGTTACTTTTAACGTCGGATAAGTGCCATGTTCAACTGCAATTAACTCATCTGAAATTAAAAACTCAATAAACTCACTGACCTCTTTTACACTACGGTTCGATAAAAGCCCATACGTTGGTAAAGTATGAAAATTAAATTCAATAACTTTCTTATTTTTCGACCCCGTTAATACTTGCGCTATCATTTGCTTCCCAAAGCGTTGGTTCGTTCTAATCATGCATGATAAAACCATTTGTGATTCCCTTGTCACATCAATGCTCTCGCGATCGTCTGTACAATTACCACAGCGTCCACAATCTTCTTTCGGTTCTTCTCCAAAGTATTGCAAAATGAATGATTGTAAACATTGTTCTGTATGACAGTAATCAGTCATATTTTGCAATTTTTCAAGTTCATTTGAAAAACGTGATTCTCCAGTTGATTGATCAATTAAAAAACGCTGTACTTGTACATCTTGAGAAGAATATAACAATATACATGTGCTATCTAATCCGTCACGACCAGCACGTCCTGCTTCTTGATAGTAACTTTCCATATTTTTTGGAAGCTGATAATGAATTACGTAACGAATATTCGATTTATCAATACCCATCCCGAATGCAGATGTTGCTACCATTACACTTACTTCATCTCGTAAAAAGAGTTCTTGTTGCTCATTTCGATCACTATCACTCATACCAGCATGATATTTTGATACAGAAACTCCAGCCTTCATTAAATCTTCATATAACTGATCGACTACTTTTCTAGTAGCTGCATATATAATCCCAGATTCCTTTTGATTTTGACGAATATAATCCGCCAAATATGCATTTCGATCTTGCCCTTTAATGACAGAAAACGATAAGTTCTCACGCTCAAACGTTGTCATAATTGTATTTTCTTGATTAATTTCAAGTGTGTTACAAATGTCCTCACGTACTTGCGGTGTTGCTGTTGCTGTTAATGCTAATACGAGCGGTTTTTCTGGAAGATAATCTAATATGCGATGTATATGTAAATAACTTGGACGGAAATCATGTCCCCACTGTGAAATACAGTGTGCTTCATCAATCGCAATCATAGGGATTTTCATATCGATAAGTTGGTCAACAAACTCCATCGAATCAAGACGCTCAGGCGCGACATAAAGTAATTTGTAATGTCCTTGTTTCGCTAATTGAATTCGCTGATTTGCTTCGGCAATAGAAATAGAACTATTAATATATGTAGCTGAAATGCCATTCTGTACCAATGTATCTACTTGATCCTTCATAAGTGATATTAAAGGCGATATAACCAACGTCGTTCCTTCAAATACTAATGCCGGAATTTGATAACAAATCGACTTACCGCCACCCGTTGGCATAATACATACTGTATCTTTCCCATCTAGTACATTTTTAATTGTTTCATCTTGTCCTCTTCGAAACGAAGAATAACCAAAATAGGACGCTAAAAGTTCTTGTGCTTTAGTAAACAAAAAAGAGTCACCTGCTTTTCTTTATCTTTCATCTACTTCTATTATATCAATCACTTATGCGACTTGAAAGAGATGAATAGATGCTTATTATTTTTTCATTATTCTATGTTTCTCCACCTATTTAATATGAATTAGCATCCATGTTTTATATGTTTTACAACATTTATAACGTAAATCCAGTAAACATGAAGAAAGAGTTTCAATTTAAATATTCATTTTATTTCCCTTTCTTGAATACTACTAATCGTATACATATAAATTCAGGAGGTTTCTATATGAAACATCATAATATGAGTTCCATCACGGCAAAAAAGAAAACAACACAACTCCAATTCTCTAATAATGATGCGTGGAAATATGAATCATACTATAAGTACCAACCATTATTCTCTTATAAAAAGCTTTTTAATTTTCTTTCTCAACTTTTTAGATGTTAATATATGCGCAAAAAATATATCATTCGCAGAATTTTTCTCAATATTAAATGTATAGACTTACTACAATTCAGTTGTTACCATATATAATAATCTGTTGGATAAACCCCTTAAGTTGACCTGCTTATATTAGCAGGTCTTTTTCATGATTACTTACTTCTACACCTCAATCTCACTTCCAAGTCTTTTTTCCATTTTATAACCATATTTAAATCCCAACAATTAATGATAATCATAAATTGTTGGGATTTTAATTGTTCACATATAATTATGCAATTCTTCTTTCTCAATACACAAAACACATTTTACTTGTTACTATGAAAGTACTCCAGATGAGTTTTTGCTCATCGACATTATCTAGTTAATGGGGCCTGCCGCGGGAAGCAGGTCTCTTTGACTTTATTAAGGTCCCAATTTCATTTGGACACATTTACCAGGTTTTTTCAAAAGAATTTTATGATAACATTACGTAGTCGAGTCCGACATCTCGGCAATACCCTTTTGAGGGTCTGTAACTTCCCTTGCAGACCCTCTTTTACTTTATATTCAATTTATTCATATATACCACAAGATCATTCACCTAATTTCTCCAATTCAAAATTCCCTAAAAATAATCTAGGACACGTAACTAAACATAAATCTATATCATACTTTGAGTTATACATGTTCAAAGGAGTGTTACTATTTATGTATTCTTATTGGCAATCGTATTACTCCCCCTACCATAACCCTTATGTAAACTATGATTTATCTGTACGTAACTACCGAATTAGTAAAAACGAGAATTTTTTAAAAGGGTATATGCGTTCTTTATGGGAACAACACGTCGCTTGGACGAGATTGGCTATTATAAGTATTGTATTTAATTTACCCGATGTTAACGTTACTGTTGGACGACTTCTACAAAACGCAACACATATGGGACTATCACTTGAACCATTTTACGGTGAAGATGCAGTAAAAAAATATAGTGCATTAATTAAGGATCACTTAGTCATTGCAGCAGATCTTGTTAAAGCCGCAAAAACTGGTAATCAAAATGCAGCTGCCGCTATAGAGAAAAAATGGTACGCTAATGGTGATGAAATCGTTGAGTTTCTTAATAACATCAACCCATATATAGGAAAAGAAGAATTCCGAAAAATGTTTTATGAACATTTAGCACTAACGAAAGCAGAAGCACTTACCTTCCTAAATAAAGATTATGAAGCAGGAGTACAACTTTACGATAAAATTGAAAAAGAAGCATTAGAAATGGCCGACATGATAACAAACGCAATCGTAAAACAATTCCCACAAGTATTTCAATAAAGTGAAATGTTAATCAGAGTAGGTATTACTACTAAGTAATACTTGATAAAATAAGTCGATTCCCCAACATAAATCGGCTTATTTAACTTTCTCTCCATGATATTTCACCTCTCCTCTTTACATTTAGCTTATATCGATATATTTTATTAATATCCGTTTTTTATAGGAGGAAATAGTTTGATTAACGCGATTGGGCTCGTTTTTATACTTACAAATAAACACGAGAAAAAAAAGAAAGTTTACCTAAATGAAAAATTTGCACTAATAGATATTATTGATTCTAAAGAAGTATTTGATGATGAAGGGAATCCTTTAGTAGAACTAACATGTAAATACAGTATATATTTAGATGAAAAATATTACTGTAAATCTCTCGATGATTATACTGGACAAGTATTTCCTTTCTTAAGTGCAAAAATAGGAAAAGGTCTTCTAAGAAACTTAAACTACTACTTTTCTTACGTTGATGCCTATGATAAGAAACCACCAGTTAAAGAAATAAGACCGCTGATGAAACAAGTAACTAACAGATAGCGAAACATACAAAAAAGGAAAGCATCTAGCTCTGGATGTTTTCTTTTTTATTGAAAACTCATTCATTCTCATCTCTTCTAAAAGTATGTATCCAAGCATATTTTAAATTAAAAACATTGGAGGATTAGACTGAATGAAATACTCAGAAACAATTATAAGTAAACGACTTCGAACGCTTAAAATGACGGGTATGTTTTTCATGCTAGTATTAATAGCATGGATTGGATATACAAAATTACTTTATGAAAACGGATTTCTTCAAGAAAAAAAGAATTCAGTAGAAGTAATGAATACTAGCATTACAGGAGAAATAGAGCAGCTTTTTCATATAAACTTGCAAGGTTATCGAAAAACAAACCTTGATGCTGTTATAGAAGCAAGTAAAACCGATCCAAGCGAACTATCCCTAATTGAACTGGTCAACAAATCCTGCTCGCGAGATTGCATAGGTGAGCCAGTAACATATGTAAACTCAAACAATGGATATATCTTTTATAAGGAATCTAATGGAACTAATGTAGCTATAACGGTTAAAAAGAAAGACACATGGGTAATTGTAAAGAAATCTGTTCAAGATGGAATATAACCACCCTAAAAAAGAGTACGTATGAAGTGACCCCTAAAAGTTAGACACGGTTATTTGATTAGGCAGCTTGATAAAAGTGAGTCCGGTATTGTACCGGGCTCATTTTTAATTTTGCCTTAATCCGTTTCGTATTATAATAATCTATATATTTTTCTAATTCTATTTTAAAGTGCTCTACATTTTCAAATTCTTTTATGTAGAGGAACTCCGATTTCATAATCCCAAAGAAATTTTCTATTACTGCGTTGTCGTAACAGTTGCCTTTTCGAGACATACTCTGGACGATAGCTCTTGATTCTAGTGTACGGACGTATTGTCTCATTTGATAATGCCATCCTTGATCCGAATGCATCAGTAGCTGGTGCGTTTCAGGTAAACGTTCCAATGCTTTCTCTAACATGTCTGAAACAAGCGAATACGTCGGTCTAGAACCAATTGTATAGGTAATAATTTCACCATTATACAAATCTAATACAGGTGATACATACAGTTTTTCTCCAAACAATTTAAACTCTGTGATGTCTGTTACCCACTTTTGATTCGGTGCATCTGTATGAAAATTACGCTCTAAAATATTAGGTGCAATTCTACCGACTTTTCCTTTATAGGATTTATATTTCTTCATACGCACAACACACTTTAACCCAAGCTCTTTCATAATGCGCTGAACCTTCT
Organism: Bacillus sp. FSL K6-0268; assembly: GCF_038005425.1. Lineage (NCBI taxonomy): Bacteria > Bacillati > Bacillota > Bacilli > Caryophanales > Bacillaceae > Bacillus > Bacillus sp. FSL K6-0268. The sequence continues at coordinate 536,129 of NZ_JBBOTF010000001.1, read as the reverse complement.
TGTGGTTCACTTTCTGGCCACGATTCGTTAATTCATCACGAATGCGACGGTAACCATAACGACCTTCATTTTCCTCATAAATCGCTTTAATCTCAGCTTTCAAATCGGCATCTACATCTGGACGATTCATTTTCTTTACTAAATCATAATACGTGCTTCGAGGAATAGTAGCTAGCTCCACGAGTGCCTTCACCGAATATTTATGCCTTAATTCATAGATTACTTGCGCTTTGTCTTGTTTTGTGATTTTTCCTTGTTTTGAACTAAGGCATTTAACTTTTTTAAGTACTCATTTTCCATCTCAAGCTGTTTAATGCGTGCTTCAAGTGCTTCGACTGACCCTTCAGCTAAATGTTGTTTTAATTGTTTATTTGAATCTTTTTTCATGGATGGACGCCCCTTTTTCTTAGATTGAAGGGCATCAATTCCTTGTGTTTCGAGCTGTTTTTTCCAAACAGAAATCGTTGAAGGGGCAGGAATATTAAAGATAGCTGCCGTCTCAAATAAGGACATACCGTTTTCAATCATAAAGTTTAGTACGTCTAGTTTAAATTGTTGTGTGTAATTTGTACATCGTTTTAGAAAAGCTTCCAGACCATTCTGTTTATATTGGTTTACCCAATTCAAAATGATTGTGTCACTTATACCGAGCGATCTACCCATTTCTCGATAACTTTCATTTCCGTTCAAATAACGTAGAACGATTTGTATTTTTTCATCAGCTGTAAATTTAGCCATAGAAAAACTGCACCTCCAATTGTTAGACTGTGTCTAACAATTGGGGTGCAGTTCAGTATCGTACTCTTTTTTATTATTAATACCCTTCATCTTCATCTCTACAATGGCATTTCGGTTTTGTTTTACAATGACATTTTTCACACTCACATTTCGGTTTCTCTTTGCAACAACATTCGTGAAAATCACTGCGTTTACATCTACATCTCCCAAACATTAAATTATCCCAAAATTTATTACAATTTCGGGAATGCCCACAATGACAAGTATTCCCCATGGATATGCTTCCTCCTTAATAGAATTCATCATATTCTATGTTTGAAAGTATACAAAGGCTTGTTTATTAGTCTATTTTCTCCATATTATAACTAGATTTAGAAGATTACATAAAAATAAAAAGCCGTCACATGACGGCTTTTTATTTAGCAAACTACTCTTTTGTATAAAAAAATTTAATTCCTTTCGTATCTAACCAAGCCGTTACTTTGTCCAGTTCGTTCCCTTGACGATAATCTGTCTCGAAATACACAAGTCCTTGGTTATTTCCGGGAGATATTATTTTAGAAGTATATCCAAGCTTATCCATCATTTGAATCATGTCAGGAATTAAATTTACACCAAATTCATAAGTAACTACTTTGTTATATTTATTCACTATAATTCCAACCCCTTCTTGTTTCTTTATTGGCTCAACAGTTTGATTTATAAACCAAGCTAACGGTTTATTTCCAATTAGCTCATTTAAATCACATTTTCCGATACCAGCTACATTCCCTGTTTCTGTGTATTGCCAAATATCACATGGATACGCCGGTTTGTTACCACCATAACGAGGAATCCATACAAAATCAGAATTGACATTTGCCATTCCAAATGGAGCATACATATGATGAGCAATATATAAACCGACCTTCTTAGCTCCTAATCTACGTAATTCATCAATAAATGCTTGTGCACCCGCTCTCATATCATTCATTGTTTTTACTTCTACGTCAGCTACCCAAACTGTGGCATTTTTTTCACCACGGTTCCAAAAGTCTCTTGCTTCTATCCGTGCATCCTCTACTGAAACGAAACGACAGAATGCATAATTACCAAACGGAATATTTCTTACTTTCATTGCTTGTACATAATTATTATATAAAGGATCAACATAAGTTGAACCATCTTGCACACGTGCAATTACGAAATCTAATTGTGGGGCTGCGATATCCCAGTTAATATTGCCATTCCATTTTGAAATATCTACAATGTAACCCATTATTCATCATCTCCTTTTTTATTATCATATTCAGAGATTGTATTTTTTGCTCTTATCCCTTAAACAATCAAGTCAGTTTTTTAATTAGCAGTAGAGATTTTGTATTCATTGATAATGATTTAAAATTTAACTTATGTATCGAAAAATAGAATATTATTATAGATTTAAAAGATGATTATTCAAAAAAACTAAAGTATATAATTAAAACCACCTTTTTGATAGGTGGTTTTAATTATATACATTGTCCATATTTGTGGTTACATAGTATATTATCGTGAGCCATTAAAATAATAAAAGCCAACTTGTATTTTTAACCCACTGATTAAAGTTTTACTTTATCTCACATACTCATAGTACCACTTACGCGCATCTAACCAAGCTGTAAATTTATCGATATTTCCAGCTGGATAGCCATTCGTTATAGCATAACCAATGCCATCTTTCTGAACGACAATTTGTCCATCAATACCCGCATCAACCATCGCTTGAGCCAAAGCTTGTAAATTACTAAATGCTACACCGCCAGTTTTTACTTTGAGCAAATCCACTGTACCTCCTCCAGTTTGTCCTGTAAGAGCAAACACAATAGAATTAGCGATTTTATCAACATTCCATTTTGCCATGTCAGATTCATTATCAATAAATCCTAATTCTATAAGAATAGCAGGTGCTTTCGTCCCATTTAATACCGCTAAATCTGTACGCTGTTTTGCACCTCGATCACGCCATCCAATATCTTTTGCTAGTTGAGCTGAGATTTTAGCCGCCAAGTCTTTCTGATCATAATACAGAACCTCAACACCCTGTCCATTTCCATCGCTTGCATTAAGATGAAAAGAAATAACTAAATCCACAGCATGGGAATTGCTTTTACGAATGATATTATTTAAATTTTGTGATTGAGTTGTTCCTACCTCGTCCGTATCGTCATAAACCGTGTGTCCTAAGGCTCTTAACTTAGCCGCCACGGCATCTTTAACTTGCCTATCCAGAACGTGTTCTTTCCGATTCCCGAAATTAGCACCTTGAACAATACTATTATGTCCTCCGTGCAAACTATATCTAGCCATTATTCATCAACATCTCCTTTCTTAATATTCTATTCAAAACTTGTCTTATTGCTATTCCCACTTACAATCTTAACTGTACCCATACACCCTACATTTTCTAAAATTGACGGTACGAACAAAAAAGCATCACCCTTTCGGCGATGCCTAAGCTCCCTAAATAAATAGAGTTTAAAATCACTGAAACTTCACCTATATTTCCTCCCCTTCCTTCACAGCTTCTATTAACCTCTGCAACATATACCCAATCCCTTTACACCCCTCTAGCGGATATGTAATCATTTCTTCTGGATATAACTTTGTCACTACTTTTTTATGCTTTTTTCCTGCTAGTAAGACGATTTCGTCAAACTGTAATAAACTTTTATCTACCATCTGTTTTTGTAATTGCTCTATACTTATTACCTCATCGCTTTTTGAATCAAATGCAAGATCATAGTTTTCTAATACAATATCATTTGGTCTTAAAAATCCATGTTTCGCTGATAATATAACCCAGTTTTCGAAAAACATAGTTGTGTACGCCTGACATGCTTTTCCGAACGGACTAATATATACATCTTTTGCTTCCATCGGTCCGTAGTTTGAATGCTTATCCCAAATTTTCTTTTTTCCACAAGGAATTATACATAGCCTTTTCATATATATTTCTACTCCCTTTACTTCTGTAAATAAAATTCGTTATTTTGTACATTTTTCTCTCGAAATACTATATAATAATTCCGAAAGCTAAAATTACACATTTTACCATATACGTACTATGGATCACTCTCATTGCAAATATTATAATACCATAAAAATTTTTGCTTTTTTTCTTCAAAATATTAAATATAAATTTTAACATAAGGATGTATAGATATAATTAAAAAGGAGGTTCATAAAAATGAAAAATATTATCCCTGCACTATTAGTCTATTTTATCGTTTGCGTTATTTCCGTTATCATCCCAGCATCTGAAGGCTATAATTATGTCGGCTGGAAGTTATTTGTTGGGCAAGTGTATGCGATACCTATTTTCTTCATTACTGCGATAATCACATTTTATATAAACAAGAAAAAATCTTACGAATAAACGATTATAAGGATAGCTAACGCTATCCTTATTTTAATTCGTTAATCAAATCTAAAATAGCCCTTGCAGTACTTTGTATCCTTTCTTCCGAAAAGTCAAACGCAACACCTGTATTTATATATATTTCCTGTATAGGTAAATTCCAATCTGAACTCGCTCCCTCTTTAAAGAAAGCAATCGCTTGTTCCTGATTCTCTCGATAAATTTGAAACAATTGCATCGCTCCTATTTGCGCAATTGCATATTCAATTTTATAAAAAGGAAACTGAACAAAGTGAAATGACTCGAACCAATTTCATTCTCTACTCCTGCAATATCAACTGATGAATATTGATACCTTTTACATAGTTCAATATATTTCTCATCTCGCTCTTCTGGTGAATGGTTTGGATTTGTATAAAGCCAGTGCTGGAATACATCTCCTGAAACTGACGATATTAATAACGATAAAGTACGATATAATTGAGCTTGCTGTACTTCTTTATAATCATCCTCTTGCGTATAAAAAATATTAAGCTTATCCATTAATAGTAATTCAAGACTAAGGGAATAAAGTTCCGCCACCTCTTCACGAAGGTATCTTTCCTGCATACTACTTTCATTGTTAAATTGTTTATAAAAGTGAAATGCATGCCCCAATTCATGTATTAATGCATGAATCGCATAAAATGAAGAACTAAAATTAGAATAAACAAAAACGTCTTTACTATGAGATAAGGTAAAGCAAGCAGCTCCTGGTGCTTTATTTTTCCGTTCTTGTACGTCAATTAATCCCGCTTTCCTTATATGAGTAAATTCCTCATGAAAACATGAATCTGTCTTCCGCAACATTTCTTCAATTCCATCCAATAAATTAATATAATTTTCAAATGGATATTTTTGCAAATTACAAGGAACAAGATCCCAGGGACGATACGTTTTTACATCAAGATTCTTTTTAAGAAAACTTCCTAACTGTTTCCAAATTGGTACAACACACTTTTCTATCGACTCATGAAACTTAAAACAATCTTCAATACTGTAATCTCTATTTTTTTGTTTAAAGGCATACTCACTATAATTATTAAATCCTGCATTTAATTTTCTGTTTTTTAGAGATAAAAAAGGACAAGTAGCCAATCTGACTACTTGTCCTTGCTGTTTATGTGTACTCAATAAAATTAAGCTTGGAATGCTTCTGTTAATACTGGTACGATTTGTTTTTTACGAGATACAACACCTTTTAATGTAGCTGTGTTGTTTTCTAGTGATACGTTGTATGCTTTCTCAACAACGTTTGCTGCTTTACCGATCGCAAGACCGACAGAATCGTTAGTTAAGATATCAGTTACAACGAATAAGAATAGGTCTAAACCTTTTTCTTCTACTACTGCAGAAATTACTTTTTCAAGTTCCGCTTGGTGTACAAGAACGTCGTTTGTATCAACAGCGTTTACTTGTGCGATTTCAACTTTCGCATTACCCATTTGGAATTCTTTAGCGTCAAGAGAGATTAATTGCTCCATTGTTTTTCCGCTTAAGTCAGCACCAGCTTTTAACATTTCTAAGCCGTAGCTATCAGCATCTACACCAGCGATTTCCGCTAATTCACGAGCAGCTGCTACGTCTTGTTCTGTGCAAGTTGGAGATTTGAATAGTAAAGAATCTGAAATAATTGCAGATAACATTAAACCTGCAACTTCTTTACGAATTGTAACGCCATTTTCTTTGTACATTTTGTTTAAGATTGTAGCTGTACATCCAACTGGCTCACAACGATAGTATATAGGATCGCTTGTTTCAAAGTTAGCAATACGGTGATGGTCAATAACTTCTAACACACGAACTGATTCGATATCGTTAGCACTTTGTTGACGCTCGTTATGGTCAACTAAAATAACGTTGTCCACTTCGCTTGCTACTGTCTCAACAAAACGCGGTCCTTCTACTTTAAAATAGTCTAACGCAAATTGAGTTTCACCGCTGATTTCGCCTAAACGTACAGGCTCAGCATTCATTCCTAATTCTTTTTTCAATTCTGCATAAGCAATTGCAGAACAAATTGCATCTGTATCTGGGTTTTTATGCCCGAAAACTAGTACTTTTTCCATGTTTTCCACCTCTTCATGAAAAGGATATCTTAAAGAAGCAAATATGACAATATTTAAAGCATATTTTTTTATAAATAATTGCACTTTCTTCTATATTTTTCATCATTTTCATAAAAAAAATCATCTAAAATGAATTAGATGATCGAAATATATGTTTCAATTAAAATAGTGTAGGAGCTTGCACTACGTTGTTAAAAGCGAAATTTGAAGCTAAGCCATTATTCACAAGGTTTACATCTATAACTTGATAAAACGCATTTCCAGTGTCTGCAATTTCCCAAACAGCTAAAATAAGATGGTATCCACTACGATCAGTTGGTACATTTGCTTCATGCGTTACTGTTGTCCCTGGTCTAGCCCCACCGTCATTTTTCACATAGAATGGCACTAAATCTAAATCTGATCGCGTTAAAGGTTTATTTGGATTCCAGCCTTTTTTCGTAATATAATATTTCCACTCTTTCGTACTATGAGGAGCAGTTAGTTTCCACTTGAATGTATTCGTCCCGCCATTTAACGTAACTTTCTTCCACCTATCCACAGTTTGAACATCTAAAGCAGGAAAATGACCAGCCCCTGCAATTTGTCCATCAGAAGGTCCTAGTTGCGGAAATCCCCCTATCCCTTCTACACTTTGTGGTTCATATTGAATCGGTCCACAATTTACATTTACCCCTTGCTTACATAAATAAGATCGGCTCGCTGGTGATTCTACATAACCATGAGCTGAAGCCTTTTCTGAAAATCCAAATGTTAATAATCCCGTAAGTAATACGCCACCACTTAAAATAACTTTCTTCATCTTTTGTAAACTATTCTTTTTCATTCTTTCATCCCCTTCCGATAATAAAGCGAAAATAACTATAGTTGGCTAGTCATCTTCTCTACATTTATTATAAGACGAGAATCATTACTAAAAGAACCCTCTAAAAACTTTCTCAAATTCATTTAGTGCGTTAAATGGATTATATCAATAAATTTATTTAACACCGCCAGAAAAATATAGACGGTGTTAAAATAGTTTCTTATTATTCAGTATGATAACCTTTTAATCACAATTTATATGCATTTATAATAAAGAACCGTAGCATCTAACTTTCCATTCGGAGAAATTGCATACCCTGGTATTGTTCCAACTTCTTGGTAGTCTAGTGATTTGTACAATTTATTGGAAGGATCTCCTTCTCTAGTATCTAATACTAAAAGAGACCTGTTTTCTTGCTTCGCTCGTTCCTCTGCTTTTTGCATAAGCAATCGTCCAATACCGTTACGTCTAAAGTTTGGATGAGTCATTAATTTGCAAATCTCGGCTCTATGAATTCCGTTAGGCTTTGTAACTAATTGTAATTGAATACTCCCTGCTACTTCGTTGTTTATTTTAGCCACATACAATATCACTTCTGGCGCTAATACTGTTTGCCAATACTTTGTTGCGTCTTTTTGTTCCAGTGGAGGCAAAAAACCAATTGATGCCCCATCATTTACAACCGTTTTCAAAAGTTTCGAAAGTTCTTCCATATCATTTTCTAGTTGCTTAATTTCTTCAATTACTAAATTTCGCATTACTTTTCCCCCTTTTGTTTCATTGTAACAATTTTTAAAGAAGGAATAATGAAATAATAAGATGAATTTATTTAGGATATGATTTTTTTTGAAAGGATAACGATATGAAATATATATTAGATAGAACATATGCAAAAGAATTACTCGAATGGGCATATGAACAAAACCCGGGCCCTTGGTTTGAACATTCACTACATGTTGCTCATGCAACTGAAAACATAATTATAGAGCTTATCAAAAAAGGGTATGACCTAGACGCTGACATAGCATATAACGCTGCCCTTTTGCATGATATCGGAAGATACAAAGGTTTTACCAAATCGGTCATTCATTCCTATGATGGTTATATGTATATGAATGATTTAGGATATGCAGGAAACGCCATTATTTGTGTGACACACTCATTTCCCTGTAAAAATGAACATATAGATATCGCAGCGGAATGGCATCTCGTTCCTGACCATATGAAAAGCCGGTTGGTTGCAATATTGAATGAACATAGTAACTACGACTTATACAATAAAGTAATTACTCTTTGTGACGCTCTTGCTGACGCGGATGGCTTTACTACGCTGGAAAGAAGATTAATTTCCGTTGGTTTGCGTCATGGTACAACATCTCATACATCTTTACATTGGAAAGGGTTTTATGCAATTAAGAAAGAATTAGAAGCTTTAATCGGTAAGAGTATATACACAGTTCTTCCTGATGTAGAGAATTCGATTTATGAAGATATAGAATACTAAAGTGAATACAAATTTAATTTCACATAAAAAAACGTTTTAAACATAAAGTTTAAAACGTTTTTTTATTCAATGCTTTTGATTTTTCAGTTCTGTTAAACACTCTTGCACTAAAGTTACCGCTTGACTCATCGCAGCTCCGCCAGCAAATGCTGCTGAAACACCACATGCTTCCAGAATCTCTTTATCCGAACATCCTTGATCAAGACAACCTTTTGTATGATAAATTGTACAATACTCATCTTGCGTTGCTAAACTAATTCCTAATGCAATAAGTTGTTTTTCTCTTTTTGTTAAAGCACCCTCTTGAAAACAAGCTTGCGTAAACGCATTATATGTCTCAGCGATTTCAGGAATTTGATTTGTAAAACTACCTATACCTTCTTTATAATGATGTAGAATATCATTTATCGAACTATGTTGCTCATGTTCCATCTTATTCCCTCCAGTCATATTATCCATACCTATTGTAGTATGCGATGAAATGGAGGCAATATACCTTCTTTTAAATCAAGAATTTTCAGTTAATTTACGTTATAATTTTAAATTATCATCTACTATAACTTTTTCTCTAGAACTTTTCCTTTCAACCTCTTTACTTCTTTCTTCCCAAAATGTTAATCCTTCAATCCCTACATTTTTAGGATCAAATACTGGATCTTTCCCTTCTTTTTTCTGCGTTTCATAGTCTTTTAACACTTTTAATGCGATTTTACTTAATAATAGAATCGCGATTAAGTTTAACCATGCCATACTACCGATTCCTAAATCTCCGAGATTCCATAAAAGCGACGCTGATTCAACACTACCGATGTAAACCATAATTAAAAATCCAAATTTTAAAACTGGTTTTAACCAGCCATACTTCAATTGACGATCTAAATAAGTAAGTGTCGTTTCAGCGATATAGTAATAAGCGAGTAACGTTGTAAATGCAAAAAAGAAAATTGCAATTGAAATAAATATTGGACCAAACCCTGTCATCACAGTTTCAACTGCTTGTTGCGTATAAATTGGACCTGCTTCCACATTTCCTATGTTTTTTACAATAGCGCGTTTCCCTTCAGGTATAACATTATACATACCTGTAATTAATATCATAAGAGCTGTCGCTGTACATACGACAATTGTATCGATATATACGGAAAACGCTTGAACTAATCCTTGTTTTGCAGGATGCGATACTTCAGCAGCAGCCGAACTATACGTCGCTTCTCCGACACCAGCAACGTTTGAAAATACAGCGCGTTTTACGCCCCATGCAATAGCTGCACCAACAATTCCACCAAACATTTCATTTACACCAAATGCGCTAGAGAAAATTAAAGCAAACATACTTGGAATCTCCGTTACATTCGCAATTAATATGATACATGTAACAATTACATAACCAATTGCCATAAATGGAACAAGCATTTGAGAAACGCCAGCTATTCTCTTTACACCACCAAAAATAATTGCTGCTAGTAACACGACTAAAAATATACCAGTTATATATTTGTTAATACCATTAGAGTTTTCAAATCCAATTGCGATACTACTAGATTGAATACCTGGTAATAACACGCCATATGAAAGTGTTACAACTACCGCTACAATGACTGCAAACCATTTCATTTTTAAACCTTTCTCAATGAAATATGGAGTACCGCCGCGATATTCATTCCCTACTTTACTTTTGTATACTTGAGATAATGTTGATTCAACAAACGCGCTCGCTGCCCCTAACAAAGCCATTACCCACATCCAAAATACAGCTCCAGGCCCGCCGAAAGCGATTGCTGTCGCTACCCCTGCGATATTACCAATTCCAACTCTTCCTGATAAGGCTAAACAAAATGCCTGAAAAGATGATATTCCCGTCTCTGAACTCTTTCCTTCAAATAATAGTTTAATCATCTCTTTAAAATAACGAATTTGCAAAAAGCGTGTTGCAATCGTGAAATATACGCCTGCCCCTAATGCAAAAACAACTAAACCGATACTCCACACTTGCCCTACTAACCATTCTACTAAATTCTCCATCCAAATCCCCCTTATCATTCTTTTGAAAAACAATTTTGTATATAAGAAAACGGACAACTATTATCAAACTTTCTAGTTGTCCGCATCTTTCATTATTTCATCCCTCAATTTTTGTCAGTAAAACGCCCTATTACTTTATATTTACCCAAACACTTTTCACTTCTGTATAATTATCAAGCGCATATGAACCTAATTCGCGGCCAATACCAGATTGTTTGTATCCACCAAATGGTGCAGCTGCATTTTCTAAGTTATAATCATTAATCCACACTGTTCCTGCTTTTAATTTATTTGCCACTTGATGACCCGTTTTGATATTTTGCGTCCATACACCCGCAGCAAGGCCATAAGATGAGTTGTTCGCTCGTTCAATTACTTCTTCTGTCGAATCAAATGGAAGTACAACAACAACTGGTCCAAATATTTCTTCCTTAACGATTGTCATATCGTCTGTAACGTCTGTGAATACAGTTGGCTTAACGAAATAACCTTTTTCAAGCGCACGTTCACCACCAGCCGCAACTGTAGCACCTTCTTTCTTCCCTTGCTCAATGTAATTTAACACACGCTCTTGTTGTTTCTTAGATACGAGTGGACCCATCTCCGTTCCTTTCTCCATACCTGCTCCAAGTTTTACGTTGTTCGCCATTTTCACAAGTGCATCTACTACAGTTTCATAATGTTTACGATGAACAAATACACGTGATCCTGCGCTACAATTTTGACCGTGATTATACATAATACCTTGGAATGCACCACTAATTGCTTCTTCCAAGTCCGCATCTTCTAAAATGATATTTGGTGATTTGCCGCCAAGCTCTAACGTTACATGCTTAATCATTTCTGCAGACTGACGCATAATATACTTTCCTGTAACAGTAGATCCTGTAAAAGCAACTTTATCAATGTCATGATGATTTACAATTGCCGCTCCTGCTTCAGGACCAAAGCCTGGTACAAAGTTTACAACACCGTTTGGAAATCCAGCCTCTTTAAAGAGTTTTGCTGTATATAGTAAGGATAAAGGTGTTTGCTCTGCTGGTTTTAATACGATCGTACAACCTGTCGCCAGTGCAGCTCCCATTTTCCAAGAAGACATAACGAGCGGAAAGTTCCACGGAATAATCTGACCTACAACACCTACAGGTTCATGTCTCGTATAGTTTAAGTAATCTTTTGAAATCGGGATTGTTTGCCCAATAATTTTTGTAGCCCATCCTGCGTAATAACGATAATTTTCTACAGTCGCTGAAATATCATCCTCAAGTGCTACTTGATACGGCTTCCCATTATCTAAAGCTTCTAATTGCGCTAACTCTTCTCTATGTTCTTCAATTAAATCTGCTAATTTATAAATAAGATGCGCTCTTTCAGCAGTAGTCATTTCTGCCCACGGACCAGATTTAAATGCAGATCTTGCTGCTTTTACTGCAGCATCAATATCCTCTTCTTGCGCTTCACATACGACTGCTAAAACATCTTCTGTTGCTGGATTGTACGTTTCAAACGTCTTTCCGCCAATAGCAGAAACAAATTCGCCATTAATAAACATTTTAATTTCTTCATTTAAAAACGCTTCCACTTTTGGTTTCAGCTCAATATTTGTCTTTAACATTATGTTCTCCTCCTTATTTAAACAGCTGCATGAGCTGCAATATTTGATAAAATCGTTTGAAGCTTTTGATCTTCGTTAACAGTTAATCCTAGTCTTGGATAGCGAGAAGGTCCTCCCGCTTGCCCATGTAATTCCATGGAACGTTTAACGATTTGAACATATTTCCCTGACCCTTCAAGAAACTCGCAAAGTGGTAAAATAGCATCGTTTATTTCCCATGCTTTTTCTAATTCACCATTTTGAAAATGCTCATACATTTTTGTAACGAGACCAGGAACGATATTTCCTGCTACTGAAACCCATCCCGAGGCACCAACTAAATATGATTCCATAACTAAATCTTCAGAACCACAGAAGACTTGGAAAGCCCCTTCACTTTGTCTTACTAAATCTCTTGCTTTTCGAATATCTCCGCTAGATTCTTTAATATGTGTAACATTTTCACACTCTTTTCCAATACGGAGCATTAGCTCTGTACTCATATCAACACCAGAAGTAAATGGATTATTGTATAACATAATTGGTATATTTACAGAGTTTGAGATTTCTTTAAAATGAAAATAGATCTCCTCTTCCTTCGGTTTACAATAGTAAGAGTTTATAATTAATGCACAATCCGCTCCGTGCGCTTCTGCATGTTTCGTATATTCAATTGTTTCTTTCGTGGTTTCCGCAGCAGTTCCAACAATGACTGGAATACGGCCATCAATTTCTTTCAAAACGGTTTCTACCATTTTAAATCGCTCTTCTTTTGATAAACTTACAAACTCTCCTGTACTTCCATTAATGATGATGCCTGCAACCTTTTGTTCGATAAAGTAATTTACATTTTGTTTTACCCCATCCCAATTAATTTCCTGAAATTCATCCATCGGTGTTATTAATACTGGAAATGCCCCTTTAATTTTTTGCATATTTATCTCTCCTTATCACATTTTATTTTAATAAGAACCCTGCCGGAAATGGATCCGTAGGGTCTAATAGAAACGTCTGCATTCCTGTAATAAATCCTCTACTTTCAAAACCGAAAATGTATCCTAGCTCCTCCTTCTTCACTTTTTCCACAGTTATAAAACTATTAAATATACTTTCATTTTTAAAAGGTTTATCCGCCATATAATCATTTTTAAATAACGCATGAACATAGGAAACGATAGTAGAAACAAAACCTGGCGAACGTACGATAAAGTTATCTTCATGAAATGTAATCGACTTTATATGGTTCTTTTCTTTTTGCGAAGGATCTACTAAAATAAGCCTTTTTATTAGCGACTGTTTTTGTATAACCTGCAGTGTAGCTTCTCCCCATCTTTTCAATTCTGGAATGTTTTCAACACGAATTTCTGGCGAATACGCACCTTTTTCTACAACTGCATATACTTTATCTGCTTGTATGAGAGAATAACTTACATTACCAACCTGTAAATTTTCCTCAATCAAATAGCAAAGTTTGCTTTCAAACGAAACAGATACAACTTCATCATTCTCTACATACGCATGAACTAAAAATATTCCAGATAACGTTTCAATTTTGTATTGATTGGACTCTCTCTTTTTTAAATACCCACTTTCGAGTAACATCGTTATTACCGCAACAATGCCCCCATAATGAAGCGGAATCGAACCTTCATGATTAAAAAATAATACAGCTGCATCCACTTCATTATGGATAGATGGAACGACAATACACCCATTCAAACCGATAAAACCACGTGGTTCATTTAATAAAAGCTTCCTCTCTTCTGCTAATTCACCTGAAAATTGTTCATTTAATTGCTCCAAACTGTAGTAGTATTTGCATGGTACGTCTTTCATTACACGAAATGCCTCGCCATTTACATGTACGTCTACTGCTGTATACATTTTTTGAATGTTCATTTTATATCCTCCGTTTCATGTTCCATCGGCGGAATTAGCAAAAATCCTTCTTTGAGTGGATCCATTTCATTGTAAAAAAATTTATGCATACCCATAAGCCAAGCTGATCCCGTAATTTTCGTTATGACAGCTTCAATATTTTCAACATGTGTCGTATTCACGACATATCCTTTAAATAAAGAACCAACGATACTCTCATGAATGAACTCTTCACCAATTTTGATTTCTTTTTGAGCGTATAATACAGCTAGCTTCGCAGATGTTCCTGTACCGCATGGGGATCGATCTATTCCGCCTGGTGGTACAACAACTGTATTTTTCACATTCGCACATTCATGAGTAGCATCTGTATAAAATTCAACATGTGTTAATCCTCTAATAAACGAATACTCTGGATGAATGATTTCAAACTTCTCATTAATTGTGTTTCTTATATGAATCGCCTTATCGATGATTGTAGATGCATTTTCTGGTACTAATTCTAGGCCTACTGAATTCGCATCAATAATGGCATAAAAATTCCCTCCATACGCAATATCAGCCTCTACAGTTCCAATGTCTTTGACGTGTACAGTAATATTTTTCAATAAAAAAGCTGGTATGTTACAGAAAGATACCTCTTTTGCTTTTCCATCTTGAACAGCAATATCTACTTCCACTAAGCCAGCCGGGGTATCTAGTTTTAAAGAAGTAATCGGTTCAACTACTGGAATTAAACCTGATTCAACTAACGCTGTACATACACCGATTGTATCGTGACCGCACATCGGTAAGTATCCACCTGTCTCTATGTATATAACACCTATATCAGCCTCAGGATGACACGGGTCTGTTAATAATGCCCCTGACATTACATCATGACCACGCGGTTCATTCATTAACAATTTTCGAATCCAATCATATTCCTTTTTCATATGTAACATCTTCTCTGCCATCGTCTCTCCAATCAACTTTGGAAGTCCGCTAATTAATGTCCTCGTTGGATTCCCGCCCGTATGTGTATCAATAGTCGTAAAGACTCTTTGTGACCTCATCCGTTTAACACCCTTTCTGTAAAACGACTCAAACGAAGTGGTTCAATAGGAATAATTGTCTCTTTTTCATTTAATAACTCTTCAATTACTTTCCCAGTAACTGCTGCAAGACTAATCCCATCCCCTTCATGTCCAGCGGCAATGAAATAATTCGGAATATGTTCCACTCGTGAAATAATCGGCAAATGATCTTCTGTCCACGGACGTAAACCAGCGTAAGAACGAATTACCATCATATCTGCCATTTTCGGATAAAAGCGAATCGCTCTATTTGCGATACATTTAATGACTTCATTGTTTATTCTCGTATGAAACCCTACAAATTCACGACTACTTCCAATTAAGAAATTTTGACTTTCAGTAGGCTCAAATACGAGCGCAACCCCGTATTTTTCAGTTAAAGCATCTACTTTTCTTTTTCCGCCAAATTTAGAAATTAAATAACCGAATTCCATTACTTTACGGCATCCTACATGTTGTTGCCTTGATGCTACTATAATATGCCCTTTTCTCGGTTCAATTGGTATATTTACATTTAACATCTGACCAATCTTAGGAGCCCACACACCGGCTGCATTTACAACTTGTTTTGCTGTAAAAGTACCATTCGTAGTTTCTACAACAAATGAACCATTCGTCTCTATTTTCATACTCTTTACTTCGGTCTGCTTAAAGGCTTTTGCGCCAAACTTTTGTGCCTCTGACAGAAGCGAGAAAGCAAGGAGATATGGATTCACAGTTGAATCCGTCGCACATTCTAAACCGCCTAATAAATCATCAGCAAAAAAAGGCGACTCTTCTCTTATATCTTGCCTATCAAGCATTCGAAACGGTAATCCAGCTTCTTTTTGCCGATCTACCCATTGCTGCGCAGCTTCCATCTCTTCGTCTGACTCACATACGAGAATACTTCCTGGTGCCCTATATTCAAATGAATGCTCTAATTTTTCACTTAAATCAGTTACTAATTTTTGACTTACTAAAGACATTTGACTATCAAACCCTGGGTCTTTATCAATGGCCAAAATATTCCCATCACACCGTGAAGACGTCCCGCTGACAAATTCTCCTTTTTCAATGATTGTTACGTCTCTTCCGTATTTTGAAGTGTAATAAGCGATAGAACACCCTATTATTCCACCACCTATAATTAAAACGTCGCAGTGCCTCACAATATACTCCTCCTTTCCCTAAACCTCTCACTTTCTTTTATGCAATTGACGTGCCAATTCTGCACATATACAATTTCCATAAACAATATTTTTATTTGTAAAAATAATTCAAATTTATAGTAAATAGGTGTATTATTTTTTTATCACTGTCAAATTTTTTATACATAACGGGAGGATATTATGGCATTTTCATTTCCGACTATACAAGAGTTTTTGGAAAGTATTTTAATCGATCATACATGTAGCCTTAATCACATTAAGCAAGTAAACGGAAGGTTTTATTATCTCCCTTCTACTACAGAAGAATATAATTGCGCCATTATTTATGTAGATGACTCATTCACTACATTAATTGACGCTTTTTCTTATGAATTAGCTGTTATCATCCTTAACGAAAATGATGAGCCGATATTCTGTATAACCTCTCAGCAAATGATTCCATTTCTTTATAAGTCCTACAATGAACTACAGTCATTTTATAACACCGTAATACAAACAACTGACTCTTCTGTTACAGTCATTGATAGTAAAGAATGCGTTCGAACTTGGACAGATGGTGCTGAAAAAATATTTTCAGTCAACCATAATGAGATTATTGGGCAACCGATTACTCGTTTTTTTGATTATAAAGACTTGGAAATTTTACAATCTTTACATGATGGAAAAAATATAGTCGCTCAGTTCCATCAGCCTCGTCCCGATTTATTCGTATTAATTAATTCAAATCCAGTTTATTGTAATGATGAAATTATAGGAGCAGTCGTTTCAGAAACAGATGTTACAAATCAAGTCGCTTTAAATGAAAAACTATTTAATATGTCACATGAAATGCACCGTTTAGAACAAGAAGTGGCAAAGTATAAAGATGAATCCGATCCATTCCTTGCGATGAATGGGAAAAGTCCTGTTATACAAAGAACGATACAATTAGCTAGAAAAGTTTGTTCGGTGAAATCAACTGTTTTAATACTTGGGGAAAGCGGAGTTGGAAAAGAAGTATTTGCGAAAGCAATTCATGAAGCAAGTGAAGCAGCGAAGGCGCCTTTCATTTCGATTAACTGCGGGGCAATTCCAGAAGCTTTATTTGAAAGTGAATTATTCGGTTACGAGCGTGGGGCCTTTTCTGGAGCGAATAGTAAAGGGAAAAAAGGTAAAATCGAACTCGCACAAGGCGGTACTTTATTCCTCGATGAGATTGGCGAAATGCCGCTCGATATGCAAGTAAAACTGTTACGTGTACTACAAGAACGAAAGTATTACCGAGTTGGCGGAGAAAAAGAAATTAATATTGATTTCCGCATTATCGCTGCTACAAATCGGGATTTACAAGAAGAAATGAGAAAAGGAACTTTCCGAGAAGATTTATATTATCGTTTAAATGTAGTTAGCCTGCATATTCCACCGCTGCGTGAAAGACGAGAGGATATTATCGAACTCACATACTCATTCTTAAACGATTTTTCAATCAACTATAACAGACCAATTCGTGACTTACCTTCAAGCATTATGCATGAACTGCTTCATTACAATTGGCCAGGTAATATTCGCGAACTTCGAAACGTTGTTGAACGACTTGTGGTATTTGCGACAGACGGAATTATAAAACAAGAATATTTACCATTTCATACAACCGAAAATTTAGACAATCATACAGCTCATTCCCTATTACTCAGCAACAATAATACAATCCTTTCTTTACAAGAAGAGATGGATGAGCATGAGAAAAAAGTTATTGAAAGGGCTTTACGAATTTTAAATGGGAATAAATTAGAATGTGCAAAACAACTTGGCGTAACAAGGGCTACTTTATATAACCGTTTAAAAAAACTTGGACTTCAATAAAGAAGCAGTATGCACCGATTAGGCGTTTACAGGTAGCTCTCTCCCCTTCCTCTATATTGGCATGATTTTTGCATATATAATTTGTGCAAACCGAACTAGAGGAGGAATACACATGACCAATAAAAACAACTTAATCGTTTGTCGTTGTGAAGAGGTTACATACGGACAACTTCAATCGACAATTGCTGAATATAACTGCTCGGCAAGAGAATTAAAACTAAGAACACGTGCTGGCATGGGATTTTGCGGTGGTCGTACATGCAGAATAATGATAGATCGAATGATTGAAAATGCGAATCCTGACGTAACTCTTAATGAACTACCGTTAAAATATCAACCACCAATACGTGCAGTTACTTTTGGATCGGTAGGTGAAAGTAAATGAGTAGAATTACACATCACCCTATTTTAGGTACTTTACAAAGTAGTGAGCGTATTACTTTTCAATTTAACGGTCATCAATACGAAGCATATGAACATGAAACGATAGCTGCTGCCCTGTTAGCAAATGAAATACGGACATTAAGAGTTCATGAAGATAGCGGGACACCGCGAGGTATTTATTGTAATATTGGGCACTGTTCTGAATGCCGCGTGACAGTAAATAATCAAACAAATGTACGCGCATGCTTAACTGTTGTAGAAGAAAACATGGTTGTTGAAAGCGGGAAACAGCATCCGAATATCGTGAGAGAGATGGTGAAAAAACGATGAGTGATGTAATTATCATTGGTGCAGGACCAGCGGGATTATCTGCTTCTATCTCTTGTGCTCGTTTCGGACTAAAAGTGCTCGTTATTGATGAATTTATGAAGCCGGGTGGGAGATTGTTAGGACAGTTGCATCAAGAGCCTACTGGAGAATGGTGGAACGGAATAGAAGAATCGAAGCGACTTCATGAAGAAGCAGAATCACTTTCAGTACATATCAGGTGCGGTGTTTCGGTCTATAATTTAGATAAAGATGAAAACAATTGGTTTGTACATACTAATATCGGTACGTTAGAAGCACCGTTCGTACTACTTGCTACTGGTGCTGCGGAATATTCTATTCCCCTTCCAGGCTGGACACTTCCAGGAGTGATGTCAATTGGAGCAGCTCAAGTTATGACAAATGTTCATCGCGTGCAAGTTGGAAAAAAAGGAATCATTATTGGTGCTAACATTTTGTCTTTCGCCATTTTAAGTGAATTGCAATTAGCGGGAATTAAAGTAGATCATATTGTACTCCCTGAAAAAAGCGAGTTAAGTCAAAAAGCTGGTGAACCTGAAGAAGTTTTAAACTCTCTTTTAAATGCAGCACATCTCGCTCCTTCTGCTATTTTACGAATAGGTAGCCACTTTATGAAATATGATTGGATTCGAAAAGCTGGATTAACATTCTATCCAAACAGCGGAATGAAAATAAACGGAACGCCACTTCACCTTCGGAAAGCAGCTCTTGAAATTATCGGAACAGATCAAGTTGAAGGTGTACGTATTGCTAATATTGACTCTAAAGGAAATGTTATTAATGGATCAGAGAAAATATATGAAGCAGATTTTGTTTGTATTGCCGGGGGATTATACCCACTTGCCGAACTTGCAGCTGTAGCTGGTTGTCCCTTCCATTACATTTCAGAATTAGGCGGACACGTTCCTCTCCATTCCGAAACAATGGAAACCCCTCTTCCAGGTTTATTTGTAGCTGGCAATATTACAGGCATTGAAAGCGGAAAAATTGCGATGGCGCAAGGAACTGTTGCAGGTCTATCAATTGCTAAATATGCAAGTAAAAAACGTGATATAGTCGACCAACAATTATATCACGCCATTCAAAACGTTCACTTTGTTCGTCAGAAAGCTGCAATTCAGTTTAATCCGATGGTAGATATCGGTAGACGAAAGATGAATAATTTATGGCATAAATTCCAAACAAATGATAAAGATTTCTATAAACAACAAGAAATTATTTAATAAGACTTATTTGTCAAAAAGCTCCCCTTATCAAAAACATAAGGAGAGCTTTTCAAATTATTTCACTTCGATTGTCCAATCACCATCAGCTTGAATAGTGAATATATGTATACCATTTTCTTTTACAGGTACTTTTTTCGTAGTATCGGCAGCACCAATTTCATTAAATATCATGCTATCGTTTAAATCAACTACAAAATTACTTTCACCATTCTTATGTACACCATGCAATTCTTTCAAACCTTTTTCAAGCTTCACAAAAACAACATCAGATCCGTGACCACTAATTGTTCCTGGAGCTGTTACTACTTTATCTATTGGAATAGACTGAGACATATTCACTTTCCAGTGACCATCTGCCATTGGATTAATAAAATATTTTCCACTCTTGTTTAATAAAACTACACGTTTTTCTTTTCCATTACCAATAAAATTCGAAAGTGAACCAGAGTCATTACCTTGTTCATCTTTTAACTCTAGAATTGCATTACTTTCTCCTGTATGTTCTACTTCCGCAATAACAAATCCGGATTTTAACTCAAAAAAATCAGAAGAATTCGCGCCATCACCTTCTAACGAAACACTATGATCTTGTGATAATCTCTCCACTGCACTTTTTTCTTTTATCTCTTTAGCTTTCGGGCTAGTTTTTGCTGTTTGCTGTTCAGTATTGTTATCTTTTTTTTCGTTCGCTTGTACATCTTTTGTTTGCTCCGTTGAATTACAAGCAGTTAAAGATAAACATACCGCAGCTATTGTTGCTAATAATTTCTTTTTCATAATATCCTCCTATTAATATAAAACATTCTTAATAAGAATAACATATTTTTACCAATTCATTCATTTATTAATAATTGAATTTTATCCCAAAATAGGAAACATACTAATAATAGAAATTAAAATAAAAAAACTGCTAGAGCATAAAGCCCTAACAGTCTTATTGTTCGTCACTGTTAATTTTCGCTAATGCGTAAATACCTTCTTCATCATCTAATTCAAGTTGTAATCTCGCTGCGAATGAATTGACATTATATTCTCTGTCAAGCAATAAGCGTAATGCTTCGATTAAGTTTGCTTGAATTAAAATTTGCTGGCGACCATTTACCTCTACTTCCGCAGAGAAACCGTAGTCATCGTCATACATGAGTTCAACTAACACTTCTTCTGGACCCACTTGTCTTTTTTCAGCTATATATACGCAAAGCGCATTTATTAATTCTTGTTCAGAAATTTTTATTGTTTCCATGCTACTTCATCTGCCTTCTTTTTACGTTGGTCTTTGAAGTATTTAAATGCACGAACTGCTAACATTACGATACCAGCCATTACTAACATATTTACCATAAACGCTAATACAGAACCAAGAGCTCCCATATTTGCAAATAAGCTACCCATTAGTAAACCACCAAGACCACCTAGTAATAAACCTTTCATAAAGCTTCCTTTATTACTTTTTGGTGCTGTGTTTGTTGCTTTCGTTTTTGAATCTGGAGTCGTTTTTTGAGAATTTACATTTGAGTCTTTTTTGTTTAAATCAACTTTTGACTTTTGACCTGAACTTGGTGTAAATGATTTTTTACCAGATTTGTAACTTTTCGCTGCTGCATGATCTACGAACATAAAGCTGCTAGCCCCAAAGATAACCATGAATGCTGTCATTACTGCTACAAGTTTTTTCAACATATTATATCCATTCTCCTTTTATATAGATATATGTGAAATCTATCTTTCTAGTAAATTCAGAATGATAGATTTGTTTTTAAGAACATTTTAAAGGTTCTTATGAACTTATTATATGAACTTTTGTCGAAATATGCAAGTATTATTTACTTCCGACAGTTTGGTGACAAAGGAAAAATTAAGCAAAACAGAATTGACTTTAAATGAAACAAAACATATTATAAGTTCATAAGAACTTTTTATTATTTTGGAGGTGAAAAGATGGAAACATTTCATCTCACACGAAACGAAATGGCTACCCTTCTTCTATCACTAAGAGGATGGAATACGAAAAAGCCTCTCGGTATTTTACAAGAAGCTTGGGCAAAGTCACATAAAAAAGATATTGAAAGCGGACAAAGCGTTACAGCTTTTATTACTACCGCACTTTCACCTATTTTTGAAAAGCTGATTAAAATTGACGATACTGATGTCGGTTTTTCTTTAAATGAAATAGTTGCGCTTGGCAATCAGATTGAAAACACAAGTTTCTCTGTAACTGCTATGCAAAACTGGGTGAAACGAGATATAAAAGAAATGATTGGCTCTCCTCAAAAAGGGAAAAAATATTCGATTGAACAAGCAGCCTTACTGTTCATTGTCGAAGATTTAAAAACAGCACTTGATTTTGAATCAATTCGTAAGCTATTACGCCTTATCGTTAATGACCCAGCCGATCGAAGTGATGATTTAATCAATCCTGTTCATTTATATGTAGCATACTCTTCTCTATTTGAAGAACTCAATCAAGGGAATTGCTTACAACTAAATGCAACAGATACAGTTCATACAATTGAAAACATCGTAAAAGAAAAAGCTGATAAAATCGCAAGCAAGTTCGATCAAATTAATAACGAACAACGCGAAGCAATTCGTAACGCTATTATTATTGCGACCCTTTCTGTACATACCGCTTATGTACAAATGTTAGCAAAACGTTACGTAACAGCAACGTTATTTTTACAGAACTTAGATGTGAAGCCTTAAAAAATAGGAGCAGAAATGCTTCTATTTTTTTATAAGAAATTTTTAATAATCTTTTCATTAACCCTTCATGAAAACGTGGCTTATATCCTTTACTATAATACTTATGGGAGACATAAAAGAATTGAAATAGCAATCCCCTATATGAATAAGGTATAATATACATATAGTGAACCTTTTATATTATTAAGTAAAGGGGCATATATTCAAAAATCCATAAATTAGAAGGTGCAACAATGTTAAGTAGTTTTATTCATTCAGTATTAACGTTTTTTGAAGGATTAGGTTATTGGGGCATTATGCTTGGACTTATGATTGAGATTATCCCAAGTGAAATTGTCCTTGCTTATGCAGGATACTTAGTATTCAATGGTAGTATCTCATTTATAGGCGCAGTTGTATTCGGTACAATTGGCGGTGTTATTGCCCAAATCTTTATTTATTGGCTTGGACGATACGGCGGACGCCCTATATTAGAACGTTATGGAAAATATATTTTCATACATAAAAAACAAATAGATGCTGCAGAAGATTGGTTTAATCGTTACGGAACTGGCGTCATTTTTACAGCACGCTTCATTCCAGTAGTGCGTCATGCGATTTCAATTCCTGCTGGTATTACAAAAATGCCTTTACTACGTTTCACTACATTAACAGCACTTGCGATTATCCCTTGGTCTATTATTTTCATTTATTTAGGTGAAAAACTAGGTGAAAATTGGGAGAATATAAACGATATTGCTGGTCCGTATGTGAAATCATTTGCAATTGGTGGCGTCGTACTTATACTTTTATACTTCGTTATAAAAAAATGGACAAAAAAGCGCAAAAATCTTGCTTAAGAATATAATAAAAACCGCTATAAATTCATTCGAAGTTATAGCGGTTTTTTATTTATATATGAATTAATCTTCAGAAATTATATAACACCTTTCCATCTACATTTACATGGATAAGCAACCATTCGATCATTCTTTTCGTATATTATCTCAAAAAGGAGTGATTCCCCTATGCATTGGCAGCAAAAAATACCATACTTAATCGGACGCCCTATCGGTATTTCCTTCATAAATGGGCAAGGAACTTCCGGCGTATTATGTTCAGCGCATGATGGTCAATTATATGTGTATGAATACCTTTATCAAGCTCAGTTCGCAATGAAACATTATGATTATAGACAGGTTCAAGATATACATGCATTCCCAAATTGTCCTCACCAAAATCCTCTATACTAAAAAAATCGGAACGGCTCATAGCCATTCCGATTTCTATACTTTATTTCTCAGAATAAAATTTCTGCACTGCTTCATCAAAATAAATCCAACCTTTCCAGCCCAAATGAATCGTATCTTTTAAGAAATACTTATCATATTCATGGCCAGAGAAATCAACTACTGGATATCCTGCTTTCTCAACCTGTTCTCGAACTTTTTTATAATACACTTCACGGCGTTCTTTCGGGAATCCAGTATAATCATACCAAGGCCCATTTACAGGTACAGAAATAAAGAGCGGTTTGACATTTTTCTCTTTAAATAAATCTAAAATAATTTGTAAATCATTATATTCTGGTGATTCATCATATGTTTCATTTGCTCTAAAGTTTTTTAAACCTTTAAGTTTTTTCTTCAGATTATTCTTATGATAATACGGATTTTCAATTCCAAATGTATTTGTAGTAGACTCAGCTTTCCCTTCTTGTTCTGCGTGTTTACGTGCATCTTCCCAAGAAATTGAACGAAGTCCGCTATTTGTTTTCTCTTTCATCGGTTCGATTTTAAATAAAGAGTTAAATAAATCTCTATGATCTAAAATATTTCGATGCATATAAGCAAGTGGTTTAACTAAACCTGCTTTTATGTTATGTTTCGTATCATTATATACAATACCTTCTAATGAATTTTTTAATATATCATCTTCTTGAACAACTTTATAATCTAATAGCCGTTTCGCGATTTGCTTCTTCATTTCTGGATTTATCTCATCATTAAAAATAAAATGATATGCTTGTTGTTTGGAGAAATTATTAGTGAAATCCCCTTGTGATACACCAGTCTTTGTAAACCATTGTGGTGAAAGAACAAAGACTACTTTTTTACCTTCTAATTCATCCATAGTAGATGTCATATTTAAAATATGAGCTAAACTTTGTGTACCGCCAGTTCCAATTAAAAACGGTGTAAAACCAGCTGGATTTACTTTGAAATAATTAGACGGATGATATGCATCCATTCGTAAAAATTCTGATGAACCGTACATCGGTAAATACTGTGAATTATCTAACATTTTTTGCTGTAAGAAAGCACTTTGTAATTTCTCTTTTTGTAAAGAAGTTGCCGCATCTTCTACCTTCTTATCACTAATAAGCGATACCAAACTTTTCGATGGGATTAGAATGATAATGAAAAACAGCACACACGCTAAAATTATAGGACCAAAAGCATGCTTCATTTTCATCTTCTGTCCCTCTTTCTATCGTTATTAACTTGTAACCCTTGTTTTTGACACGTCATCTTTTCTCTCCTTTTTCTCTATACATGTTCCATTCTATTTATCTATTATATACATGTATGTATTTCCTTCCTTGTTCTATTAAGCCCTATATAAATAGCGCCAGAAAATGTTTCCATAGAAACACGTTAATTATACAAGATTCTACATAAATTTCACACTGGAATTTTAGTAATAATTTTATTTTTAAGTCGTGAAAAAACATATGAAATGTCTATATTTCATTCGGAACTGTACAAAAAACAGACTATCACACACGTGAAGTCTGTTTCCCCATTCTTTTATTTTTGTACATCTGCCCATTTTAAACTTGTAGATGGACCAAATTGATGTACATATAAATCTTTCACATATGGTTTTTGTAAGTAAGATAATCCACGCTGGAATACCGGTGCAATTACTGCATCATCAAGTAGCATTTTTTCAGCATCTTGCATTGCTTTCCAGCGAGCCTTTTCATCATTACCTAATTCTGTTTTAATCTTCTTAATTAACGCATCATATTCTGGGTTTGCATATTCTGTATTATTAACACTGCTTCCAGAAAGGAATACTTCTAAGTAAGTCATTGGATCTGGATAATCCGGTAACCAGCGTGATAACGACATTTCATATTCTTTCTTCTTCTCAAGTGCTAATTTTTGCGTATGTGGCTGTAATTTCACATTCACTTTTAATCCAGGTAAATTTTTCTCAAGCTGCTCTTTAATGTACTCTCCGACTTTTTTAAAGTTTTCTAAGTCATAATTTAATAGTTCTAACGTCACTTCATTTGTACCTGTCTCTTGTTTTGCTTTCTCCCAATATTCCTTCGCCTGTTTTACATTCGTCTTATTAAACTCACCAGCCGTACTTCTAAAATCTTTCTTATCTGGGCCTTTTAAGAATCCTTTTGGTACGTAATAATTTGCAGCAACCGAACCATCATTTAAAAATGAATCTGCGAGTCCTTTCTTATCAAAAACTGTACTTAGCGCAAGCCTTGCATTTTTATTTTTAAGAATCGGTACATTTTCATTAAATCGGAAGAAGTACATAACTGGATCTGTGTATTGTTTTAGCTCTTTATTATTTTTATATTTATCTACGAATTCTGTAGAAATAACAGCTCTATCAACTTTATCTGTTTCATATAAATTTACCGCAGTTGAAATTTCTTTTACAATTTGATAGTTTACTTCATCTAACTTCACTTCTTTTTTATCCCAATACTTATCGTTTTTCTTCATTGTAAAGCTAGCTTCATGCTTCCACTCTGATAATGTAAATGGTCCATTATATACCGCTTTATTTGCTTCTAATCCGTATTTATCACCTTGCTCTTTCGCATATTTTTCGTTAATTGGATAGAAGGATGGTAAAATTAATAATTTCGTAAAATACGGTACAGGATGTTCTAGCTCTACGACGAATGTTTTATCATCCTTCGCTTTTACTCCTAATTCATCTAGACCTAGTTGTTTTTTATTTATCTTCTCAGCGTTTTTCACATCGTACGCAATGTATGCATATTGAGAAGCGGTATCTGGATTAATCAATTGCTTCCAAGCGTATACGTAATCATGAGCGGTTACTGGATCTCCGTTAGACCATTTCGCATCACGCAATTGGAATGTATATGTCTTTCCATCTTTACTCACTTCATATTTTTGTACGCCTGCCTCAATTACTTCATCATTTTTCGATAAACGGAATAGTCCTTCCATTACGTTATTTAAAACGTTAAACGAGACTGCATCTGTTACTTTTCCTGAATTTAACGACGGAATTTCACCTATTTCTAGTAACTGCAATACTTTCTTCTCATCTTTCGGCTTTGTTGCAGTTTTTTCTTTTGCGCAGCCAACTAAAAATGAAGAAGCTAATAGAGTACTAACTAATGAGTAACGAACAATTTTTTTCATTTGAAAACCCCCTCTATTTTTAAGGTAAGTAACGACGTGCACCAGCGTATTCTTCTATATATCCTGGTGTATTTAGCGGTATAATCTCTACCGACCTTTCAGCTCTTGGTGAGTGAATCATATTGCCATCACCAATATACATTGCAACGTGATGGACACTACCTTTCCCTTGATCATGTGCAAAGAAGATTAAATCTCCCTTTTGTAAGTTTTCTTTATCAACTGCAATTCCTGCTCTTGATTGCGGTCCAGAATCTCGCGGAATTGTAATGCCGTGCGATTTATAGATCGTATGCGTGAAGCCAGAGCAATCAAATCCAAAACCACTTGTACCAGCCCATATATACGGTAAACCTAAAAATATTTTCCCTGTGTTAATTAAATCATCAGCTGTCGGTTTTGGAATATCAGTTTGAGAACGGTAAACTGTTCCATCATTTTTTCGTAGCCATGCTTTCTGACCATTTGGCAACAATACACGGTATGAAATTGTGTCTTCACTTAATAGCGGCAGTCTTGTATTATAACTGACTTCAAGTGATTTATGTTTTTCAGAAGGATTTATATATAAAATCGCTGTTGGCTTTGTTATTAACACAAAAGGTTCATTTGTTTTATCTGCAAATTCTTGATTATATGTTAATTGCTTTTCAGGCATCCAGCCCGGATAACCTTCTTCATTTCGTGGTGTTGGCTGTCCATGCACTAATACCTTCACCCACTCGCCTTTCTTATCAATAACAGTTACTTCTTGACCGAGTAACGCTTGTGTTTCTAATTTATTTGCATTTGTTAACCATAGTTTCTCGTCAAGTGTCATTGATTTCGTCCATTTCCAAAGATCCACTGGATTTGTTGCACTCGGTGTATCGATTGACCTTAATGAATCAGGTGCTGTCCATAACGTTGCAGCAGATACATCTATATATGCTTTATTATCCTTCTTTTCTTCAGCATTTGCCGATGTAAACGATGAAAATATAAATAAAGTTGTTAAAAATGCAGTTCCTACTTTTTTCATATATATCCCCCTTAAAAAAATAGTTTACTAGTCTCTTCTCCTAAGACTTACTATTCACTGTTGATTGAAGGTTTACCTTTGATCCAGAATAAGTCATTCCTTCTGGCTCTTCCATTAACCAAAGCGGTGCATCAAGATCAAAATAATGTATATTAGGATGTGCTGCTGCTAAATGTGCAACAGCGCTAACGGAAAGTGAAGATTCCATCATGCTTCCCACCATACACTTCACACCAGCCGTTTCTGCGATATCTGCAATACGCCATGCTTCACGTATGCCACCACATTTCATTAATTTAATATTAATTAAGTCTGCGTATCTTCCTTGAACGAGCTTTAATGCATCACTTGCTGAAAATATACTTTCATCGGCCATAATTGGCGTTTGCACACGATCTTTGACGTACTTTAACCCATCCCAATCTTTCGCGTGTACTGGTTGTTCAATAAATTCTATATTTAAATTACGATTTTCCATCTCTTGAATGATAGAGATCGCTTCTTTTGGACTCCAACCTTGATTCGCATCTAAACGTAATGTCGTATTTCTTGGTACCACATTTCGAATTGCCTCAATACGTTCCAAATCTAAATGCGCCTCTTTACCCACTTTAATCTTTAATGTTTGAAATCCTTTTTCTATATGTTTCTTCGCTTCTTTTGCCATTAATACAGGCTCATCCACACTCACTGTAATATCGGTATAAATTTCTTTCTTCCCGCCTAACAATGCATATAACGGCACATTTTGATATTGGCAATATACATCATATAAAGCGATATCTACCGCTGCTTTCGCACTTGAATTTCCAATACAACTCATTTGAATGCGCTGTAGTAACTGCTGAAACTGAATGATATCTTGACCAATTAAACATGAACGCATCGGTCCTAAAATCGCTTCTTCCATTCCACTGGTGAAATCACCCGTAATAACTGGCGTTGCGGCTGCAGCCCCCTTACCAATCACTCCTTCGTCTGTATGAATATAAACATCTATACTTTCAATTTCTGTTACAGTACGAAGCGCGGTTTTAAACGGTGTATGAAGTTTTATACGTCTACGATTTACTTTTACGTCTGTAATTTTCATTTTGTTCATCCTTTCGTTCTCCAATGAAGTGAAATCTTAATCCACCGGAAATTTATACCCACATATTATTAGGTAAACCTATTGAGCATTTACTCTCCTATCTCTCTACTTTGCTTTTGATGTAGGACTTTAGTGGAATAAAAAAATCCAGCCATAAGAATGATTCTTACGGCTGGATTTTGTCTATGATTGAGTAGACAAAGCAGCAATCTGATTATATTTTTTCTGTGCATCTTTTAGCGCTACAAGTAACGCTTTTTGAGAAGAACCGAAATAACGGTTCTTCACTTCCATTACTAACGCTGGGTCATTTATATTTTTATGTAAAAATAAATATTTAACAAATTGAGATGTTAATGCAATTGTCGCTGAGCAATCTGCATCTACAATTTCCCCTGTATCCTTAACAAGAACAAATGCTACGAAATAGCTTTTAAACTTTTCAGTAATGGGATTATTTTGAGGTGCTTTCGCATCCCCTACGACATAAATTGTATTTGAAGCGTACACAGCTACCTTCCTTTCTTATACGAGGATAACGGGTTTCTTAATAGTCGTATGAGCGATGAACTCAACGTTGATTAAAAAATGTATCCGCTTATCTTGTATTATAATACAATTAACAGAATTTTAACAATATTTATTTCAGTGTATATTCCATAATTGTGAAAATATCTCAAACTCTTCATTTTTACAATATGTGATTGTTCCTTGTACCATGACATTTAAACATGAAAAAACAGTTAGCTATGGCTAACTGTTTTTTCATTACTTTGGCATCACAAATATAGTTTCATTTGACTTAGAAAATTGATACTCTTTTCTCGCAAACTTCAAAATTTCTTCTTCATCGTCTGTTAAATTTTCTATGTTAGTCTTTAAAGAACCTTTATCTTTCTTTAAAGATACTAATTGTTTCTTTTGATCCGTAATCATATCTTTCTTTTTATCAATTACTTCTTGTTGTTTCGTTAAAATATATTGAACGTACAGAGTAGTTGCCGCAATAAAAAGGACCATTAAAATAAGACGCCTTAACTTCTTTTTATTTATCTTACGCTTGTCACTAGGTTGTGATGATTGCTCTGGTATATTAGGAACATTTACTCGTTTGAGTTTCCTCATTCAAATCCCCCTAACCCATATTTTTCACTACCATCGGCACGTTTTCTTACTAAACTAAATTCTATTCTTATAAAATAAACTCCTTCACAAAAATATCCCATAAATTAACCAATTAAAGATAGCATTCGACGACATTTCCATATTTACATCGAAATTTTTTATGTATGCTGCTATAAAATAGTAGTTTCTGTAATTCTTTTTCTACTATTGTAGAAGAGTTTTTTTACACACAAAATTCCTTCCCCACATATCCATGTTATAACATGCTTACAAGGAGGGGAAATATGCATTACCGCACATTAGGTAAAACTGGAATAACTGTTTCTGAAATAGGTTTTGGGGCATGGGCAATCGGTGGTGATGAATGGGGACCTGTTAACGATAAACAATCTATAACTGCTATAAAAAAAGCAATTGAGTGTGGTGTGAATTTTATTGATACTGCGGATGTGTATGGTTTAGGACATAGTGAAAAGTTGGTAGCTACCGCGATTAAAGGACATCGTAATAATATTATCCTAGCAACGAAAGGTGGTTTAATCGGACACCACTACGATCCTAATGGAGTTCCTGTATATGATACTCCCGAAAAAATCATCGCCGTATTCGAAACAAGTTTACAACGTCTTCAAACAGATTATATTGATCTTTATTTTTGTCATATTTGGTGGCATAATCGTAGAGAAACAGAAGCATTTCTACGTGCATTTGACATATTAAAACGTGATGGCAAAGTAAGAGCAGTCGGTGTTTCGACTCATGATTTACAATACATTCATCATTTCAATAAAAACAACGAAATTGATATCGTACAACTTGATTACAATATATTAAATCGAAAACCAGAAAAAGATATATTACCATTCTTACAAGAGAAAAATCTAGGAGCTATTATTCGTGGTCCATTAAAAATGGGCATTTTAACTGGAAAATTCACAAATAAAACAATTTTTCCAGATGGAGATTTACGCAAAGAATGGCCAAATGAAACTTGGTTTCAAGAAGACTTACAAACCGTAGAAAAACTTAGGTTGCTCTCAAATAAAAATCAGACCCTCGGGCAACTTGCACTTCGCTATGTACTCTCTCATCCGGCAGTAAGTGTTGTAATTCCTGGTGCGAAGTCAGGAACGCAAGCACAAGAAAATGCAAATGCATCTGTTCGCCCTATTTTGAGTGATGAAGAGCTTAACTATATTCATTCAATATAAAAAGCCCAATCCGGGCTTTTTAATTTGGCAAACTAATATCATACTCCATTCGCTTCGCTGTGTCCTCCGCAACATGCACACCTAACAAGTTTTTCACAATATGAAATGCCATATTAATTCCAGCTGAAATTCCGGCAGATGTTATAATATGTCCTTCATCTACAAACTTTACATTTTCTATAACTTCAACATTTTGAAACTCATTTTTAAACTTTTCAATACTAGCCCAATGTGTTGTTGCTTTTAAACCTGCCAATAAACCTGCTTTCGCCAGTAATAGCGCTCCTGTACAAACTGACGTCATCAGCTTTACTTCTTTCATTTGCTGGCCAATCCATTTTATTACTATTTCATTTTTTATTTCATATTCTCTAGCACCTAGCCCACCCGGAATTATTAAAATATCCACTGGTGGTAAATTTTCAATACTATAATCTGGCTGTACCTTCAATCCGTTCCTTGCTGTAATCATTTCCCCATTCTCGCTAACGGTATAAACAGTAAATGGTTTTTCTTCATTCACCTCAGTTACAGAAAAAACTTCAAATGGCCCTGCAAAGTCTAACACTTCTACTTCATTAAATAAAAATATACCAACACTCCATTTATTCATCATAAGTTCACTTCCTGTTTCAAATGATGTAATAGATGATCATATCCTTTTTCTAATGCAATATCATACGCTGTTTTCCCATCATATTTCTTTATCATCTTATTAGCTCCATTTTTAAGGAGTAACATAATTATTTCTTCATTTCCTAATAATGCCGCTTCGTGAAGTCCTGTCCAGCCACCACTTTGCATAATATTTACATCTGATCCTTTTTCAATTAAGAAAGCAACAAGTTCACTTTGCTTGTTCGCAATTGCTGCTTGCAAAGGCGTATTTTCATTTTCGTTTTTCGCTCTACTATGTATATCTGCACCGCTTTCTAAAAGAAAACTCGCTATTTCTTTCTGTCCAAAATAAGCTGCTAAATGAAGTGGTGTCCATCCATCTTCACTACATTCGTTAACAATACTTGGACTCGCCTTTATAAACTCCGCTACTTTTTCCTTATGACCACTTAAAACAGCTTGTGCTATTGATTGTAAATGCTCCATAATAATCTCCTATCCTTCAAAATATTTAAGCATCCCCTTCTACATGTTCTATTAATTATTACATTTTCCTTTTAAAAACTTAAGTTTACATAATAATATTATAAATCACTTTTGTACTAAATGTTGAATAGCAATAATGTTAAAAATAATACCTTTAAACAATAAAGACTATGATTTCATTAGAGTTACTGAAAAAAGCAATTAAAAAAACTATACACATAGTTTTCATCATATTTGTTCAGTTGCATGAACTAAAACAGGTAATGTTTATTCTGCTATTCATGCTTTCAACATATCAAATAATATTATTCCAATAAAAAAACAATCCATTTTTAAAATGGATTGTTTTTTTATTTCTGTTTTATGCGGTTTATTTTATTTTAGTATTTTCAATGACGAAATAATTACACTTACAAAAATGAAATGCTACTATTTTAACCACTCTTATAGTAAGATTTTCGTTTGAAAACAAAAACACATTTTCGCCTTACGATTGAAAAAACATATGTAAAAGCTTCTAAAACAGCCGCCTTATCATATTAATCTATAGCAATTCTGTCTTCTTCCCTTACCTGTTTCCTTTAACACATACGATTTTAAAACTAGCGCCGTTAATGAATCTGTTAATGTTTTATATGATAAATTTGATAATGCCAATAGATCGTTCGTATATAACATTCTATGCTTCTCTAATAGTAATAGTACTAATCGTTCAGACGGTTTTAATGCCTCATCACTTTCTAGTATAAAGTCTATATTTTTCATTTCTCTAATTACTACTCCTTATATAAAAAAATACTTTAGGTGCTAATTTAATATAAAAATAATACATAACAAAATTTGAAATATATTAAAATAACATTGTTTTAAAACACTATTATACTATAACATATATAATTCTTCAAAAACTACATTTAAAAACGGTTAGTCATTCTCTAAATATGAATGACTAACCGTCTTTCAGCTTCTTCTCAATTAACATGTTTTACCTTAAATATTTATTGCAATATGCGGCTTACTGTAATGACTTGTTCCACCGCCACCAACTACTACTTTACCGCCTTTTTCGAAAATTAATAATTTACTTGAACCATCTGCAAGAAGCACTATTACTTCAGCATTATTACTTGTTGCTACATAAATTACATAACCACTCTTTGATATACAAGTTTCCCAATTCGCATCAAATTCTGATCTTACTACACGATTTGAATACACTTGATTTTCAATTCTATCTTGTTCTACGTTTTCCAAATTTATTCTCTCCTCTTCCCTGTATAGTTATATATATTAAAATAGCGACCGATTTTAACATAAATAGTATATGTAATTAGTAGGAGAATGCTTAGACAATGGAAACGAAATAGACTTCGAAAATTTTACAATTGAAACTTCTCTTTAATCATTTCCGCTACTTCTTTTGCACTCAAATACGTGTTATTAATTTTTATATACTCTTCTTTTTCAATTTCACCATGAAGAGAGTTTAATCTATGCTTTTTCATCGTCTCTTTCAAATTATTTTGAGACCACTCAATATCTCTTTTTTTCGGTTTATGTTCTAATCTATTCGGACTTTTATTCCGTTCTAATCTTTCATCTAATTCCGCTTCCAGCTCTATAAAATACACTGTCCCACCTTTTGATTCAAAAATACTTTCTACATAATGTATATAATCCCAATCCGATTGGAGGTCAAATGCCCATATATACGTAAAAATCATTCCAGATAAATCACTTTTAGATACTTCTTCAAATATTTCATTACGAAATAAACTTACTAGCCTTTTTGCTTCTGTCGTACTGTAATCAAAAATTGGACTTACTAAATCAATTGTCATGTGGTTATGAAAAAGTTTTAAACCGGTTAATGTTGCTAATTCTTGACCCACTGTCATTTTCCCAACTGCTTGTGGGCCAAATATTAATATAAGTTTCATTTATTTCCCTCCGATCTTTCTCTATAAACAATTACATAAAATTAAAAATAAGGCAGCCGATTTTTAATCGATTGCCTTATTTTTTTATTCATAGTATTAGTTCTATTCTTTTCGCACAGCTTCAAAAGTAAACATTTGATTTGCATTTGACGGTTCGTTTTTATAAGCATATTCAGCAGAGCAAGTAATATTAGAGAAACCTATACTTTCTAACAGAAGTTTAAACTCTTCTATTCCATACCAACGTACCGCAAAGCGTTGTAGTTCTGTTTGTACTAACTGTCCTTTACTCCACTTTTCATATTTCAAATATGATACAGTAACTTGGTTCAGCCAATCTATTTCAATTGATTTATTTTCTAATGTGATTCCGTCTCCGCTCGGCAAAGAAAAAGTCGATATATGAATTTCCCCAGTCTTCCAGTCATACGGAAGCATAATATCTACGATTAATCGGCCGCCTGGATTAAGATGTTCATAAAAATATTTCAATGCGTTTATAGAATCGACACGATTTTCAATTAAACAAAAAGATCCAGTAGGAATGATAATTGCCTCATATTTATGCGGAAGTGATAATTGTTGCAAGCTTCCTTCATATAAATTAGGATGTAAGCCTCTCTCTTTACAGCGCTTACGGCAAGAATCTAGCATTTCAGGTGAATAATCTATCCCATCTACTGTAAAACCAGCCTCTAGAAGTGGAATGATGACACGCCCTGAACCTACTGCAGCTTCGAGGATTCTTCCTCTACAATCTTTTAAACGTTCTTTGTAATACTCAATATCACCATTCAAAGAATAACCGACTGGTTTTGTGTAATCATACAGTTCCGTACAAAGTGTACTATAAAAACTAAACATTTATTTTCTCCTCCGTTTTTACGTACGGAAGATTTCAATTCAACTAATCTTCCTGTACCTCGAATTTTAATGAGATTTTGAAAGAGCTGACTGTCATAATATATCACTCACTTTCCATAGAATATAATGATATTGTATTACATAACCTTCCAATTTGAAATATAAAAATTAAAAATTCAGACTGTAAATTAAAGAGCTTACTTTAGTAAGCTCTTTAGAAAAAATATTTATTTCACAATCGGCAATGTCACTTCACTTAATTTCACTGTAAGTTTCGTTCCAGCTTTCGGTCTAATTGTATAATCATAATCACTTGCAATTAAAACAACTCCGATTTGATGCCCCACTTTAAATACATAATCATCTGGCTGCATGTCCCATGTAAATGTATAATCTTTGCCCGGTTGAATCGCCGTTGAATTTTCTATACTCTTTAAGTTTTGTGGATCCATCCAGCCTCTCGTTACGATTTCCGGCTTCGCTCCTCCATAGTCAACAAGTAATGCTGTTAAATTTGATACAGATTGATCAATATTTCCTGTAATTGAAATCTTTGGTATACCACTTATACGCGTATCTTTTTGCAGTACAGGCATTGTATATACTAATCGATTGGCTACTTCTAATTCTGGGTTTGCTACTAATTGATTTGATTTTATTTGTGCATCATCTACGAATGAGAAAACTTTATTAACCGATCCCATACTTAGTCGCAAATTGACTGATTTATTACTTAAATACATACGGATTTTTGAAGGTACAGCCGCTGGATCTGGCCAATTTTTTATCTTTTGCCACGATTTATTTTCTCTTTGCACATCAACCATTGGTTCATCCATAATTCCATTTTCAATTCCGTACAACCAATAATCTAACCATTTATTTTGTGTTTGCTGCCAGTTATTACTTGATGTCCCACCATGAACACCTTGGTGTAGCCACATTTTACGAGGTACATCATTTTCTCCAAGAGCATCCCACCATTGTGCGAACTGTTTCGTTTTAACATTCCAATCGTTTAAACCATGAACAACAAATACACTCGCTTTTACATTTTTAGCATCTTTTACATAATTTCTTTTATCCCAAAAATCGTTATAATTACCCGTTTTCCGATCTTGTCCAGCAGTAAGTTCTGTCATTATCGGACCACAAACTTCTGGATTCTTTCTTGTCAGTACTGCTTCTGCCATATTATCTGTATCTTCTCCTTGATATCCGCCTGGAGCAATGACTGCACCATTTGCACGATAATAATCATACCAACTACTAATTGCTGCGATTGGAATAATTGTTTTTAAACCTTCAACTCCAGTAGTCGCAACAGCATTTGGTAATGTACCATTATAAGAAACGCCAGTCATACCTACATTTCCTGTAGACCAATTTGCCTGAACTTCCTCACCCTGTTCTGTAAATGCTTTCGCGCGACCGTTTACCCAATCAATAACAGACTTTGTACCGAGTATTTCTTGTTCATCTCCAGTTGTAGGGCATCCATCTGATTTTCCAGTACCGATACTTTCGCCTAGAATAACTGCATAACCTCTTGGCACGTAATAGTTCCCATACGAACCAAGATTAACTGCTCCATACGGTTTTCCTTCATACGCATACAATTCTTCATCTACATTATATACAGGAACATCTTTTAATCCAGATCGATATGGACTCATTTCATAAATAACAGGAACCTTCACATTCGGATCTGTCTTTGGACGCATAACTTTTATCGATACTCTGTCTTTCTTACCGTCGCGATCACTATCAACTTCTGTCTCTACATATAAATTTTCGATAATAGCTTCATCGAGAGAATAAATCGGCTTTGTCATCCCATTTTCTAATTCAATTTTCGTATTTTTAGTCTCTTCCTTCTTCTCTGCATGCACATCCATAGTAAAGCTAGGTATAATTGTTGCAGATAGCATTGCTGACAGTGTAATTGCCATTTTCTTTTTACTCAAAATGTTCCCTCCCCTTATTCGTTCTCTTTTACTATATAAAAAATAACTGAAAATTCAGTTTTATTTTTATGTAAAAGTTGAGAAACTCAAAGATTTCTTATTAAGTAAAATTTAATGCAGGTGTGAAAGTATTTTCCCACTCCCCCCTTCTTTATAAAGTGAAACTGTAATCAGCACTCACCAATCGGGCATTTACGAGCAGCAGGGCCCCCGCCTAACTTCTTTGCTTCCGCTAAATTTTGAGAT
This sequence comes from Bacillus sp. FSL K6-0268, assembly GCF_038005425.1. Lineage (NCBI taxonomy): Bacteria > Bacillati > Bacillota > Bacilli > Caryophanales > Bacillaceae > Bacillus > Bacillus sp. FSL K6-0268. Next base: position 498,388 of record NZ_JBBOTF010000001.1, on the reverse strand, counting down.
GGGGGTCTTACTGCCCGGCAAATAGCGGGATAAATAGAGGAAAAGACAACCGATATTTCTATCGATTGTCTTACATTCCATTTATTATTTTTCTAACTCTTTAAAGGTATCTTTCAAGTCTTTATCAGATACCTTTATATCTGCATTTTTAAGCAGATCTCTAGTAACTTGTTGATGGAATTGAGGATCTTGTATACGTTGCTGTTCTAATTCTTTACGAATATTCTCTTTCTCTTCCTCATACGGTTTAAGCTCTTTTTTATCCGTTAACTTAATAATATGATATCCGAAGGAAGATTTAACAGGTTCACTCAATTGACCAACTTCTAACTTATATGCAGCATCCTCAAATTCTTTCACCATCATACCTGGTCCAAATTCAGATAGTTCTCCACCTTTCTCTTTAGAACCTGGATCCTCTGAATATTGTTTAGCCAATGCCGCGAAATCTTCGCCACTATTTAATTTTTCTTTAATTTCTTTTGCTGTCTTTTCATCTTTCACTAAAATATGGCTAACTTGAAGCTTTGGCTTATAGTGATCTTTAAAATCTTTTTCCGTTACGGTTGCTTTAATAGCTTTTTCAAAAGCGAAAGTAAGCTTTAATTTCTCTTTCAACTGATCTTCATTTTTCACACCATTAGATTCCATATATGTATTAAAATTATCGCCCATCTTGTCTTTTAATTCTTTTAGTTGTTTCGTTACCTCTTCATCCGTAACTTTATATTTATCATCTAATACTTTCTCTACTACCATTTCAGATAAATTCTGTTTACCGTAGTTTTCTTTTAATTTTTTGTTAAAATCACTTTCTGAAATGCTTCCTGATTTTGTAGTTACAATAGTATCTGATGAACCACATGCGGATAAAGATAACGTCATCCCCATTAAAATGCTACCTATTACTAATTTCTTTCTTTTCAAATCCGAATACCTCACTTCATTAAATTCAAATGTAACTATGTAAATGTAACGTTTCCCTGTGAACTTCACGTGAATTTAATGAAAGTAGAACATTTGCTAATTCTCCATTTAATACATCAATTTTGAAAATTATGGTGATTCATCCTGTATCGCTAACCTCTAAAGCTGCAAAAAGGACTAATATTTTCATTAATCCTTTTTCACATTTATATAAAATTGAATTTCTCCATCTATAGAGGAAACTCCATATTCAAAACCATGTCTTTCTAAAATACTTTTCACTATCGCTAGTCCTAATCCTGTACCTGATTTTTCTTTACTACGAGAAAATTCTAGTACGTAAAAAGGCTCCCAAATTTTATCGATATCTTTAATTTTTTCCGTATGAATGCCATTTTTTATTTGAAAATATATACTTTTATTTCTATCTTCTAAAGTAATTATTATGTTTTGATTTGCTGAATATTTTATTGCATTAGAAATTAAATTTTGAAATACCATTCTCATTTTATTTAAATCTGCATAAACGATTGTATCGCTCGTATTACAGTTTACTTGCAAGTTAATTTCTTTCGAATCCAGTTCAATCTGATGCTTATCTAATATACTCTGGACCAGTGGTTCAATAGGGAATTCTTCTTTTTGTAAAATATCTCTTTCTAGTTTAGAAAATCGTAATAGTTCTTCAATTAAGTTTGATATTTGATCTGTTTGTTTAATAATTGTATCTACGTAAGTCCCATCATCTAGTCCATCTTTAATCCCCATAGAGTATGCTTTTACTAATGCGATCGGTGTCTTTAATTCATGCGTCACATCACCCATAAATCGTTTTAAATGTTCATTACGATCAGTTAAATCTTGATGTGCTTCATGTAGTTTTTCGCTCATGATATTAATACTATTGGCCAACTCTCCTATTTCATCATTCGTTTTCACTTTCGTTCTTTTAAACTGCAAATGTGAAATATCCTGAGCTACATCACTTAGCTCTTTCAGTGGCGTCGTTATTATTTTTGAAAGTATCCACACAAGTAAAATAATAAGAAGCAGCGAGAAACATACGATGTATAAGTAAAATGTATTTAACGTACTTATAATTTCATTTGAATTCGCAATAGAAGTCCCAATTAAAATTATCGTATCATCTTTCGCAATATATTTAGCAAAAAAACTCGCTTTTACCTTTCCTTGATCGTACAGTTTATTCGATTGCCCTTCCGTCTTCACTTTCATGACTTCGTCTTTCGTAATCCAAAGCTTATTTAACGTCACTTTCTTTTTCGTAAGTTGCATGCGTAATGCTTCGTTCATAGCATCTTCTGACTGATTAATTGGCGTATACGCAATTGTAACGTTATTTTCACTTTCAATTGTATGAATAACATCCTCTATATTTTCCACTGTTGTATTTTGTATTTGTGTTGTAAATTTATTTAAGTTTTCACGTGTTTTATAAATATTATAGTTCGGTAAGAGATTGTTAATGAATAATAACGAAATCATAAAGATGAGAATAACAGTTGCAGAAATACTGAAAAATAACTTTTTTCCAAGTTTATTCACTTTGTTCCTCCAAACTATAGCCCAGCCCGCGATGCGTCTTAATAATATTTTCTCCAATTTTTTTACGCAGCCTTCTTACATGTGTATCAACAGTTCTCTCTTCTCCGAAATAGTCAAATCCCCATACAATATCTAGCAATTTTTTACGAGTTAAAATCGTTCCTTTATGATTTAAAAAGCATTTTATTAATTCGAGCTCTGTTTTTGTAATTTCTAACTCTATATCATTTTTATATACTTTATTTTTGGCGAAATTTATCTTTACATCTTGTACTTGAATAATATCATCATGCTGAATAAGCTTTTTCGCTCGTGTAATTAGTACTCCTGGATGAAATGGTTTTTTTACGTACTCATCTGCCCCACTTTGAAGCGCTGCTAATTCATCTTCGCTTTCACTTTTCGCCGTAAGCATTAACACTTTTACGCTTGAATTCTTTTTTATTTCCTGACAGACAGTAATACCACTATGTTTCGGCATCATCCAATCCAAAATTGCTAAATCAATTTTTTCATCATAAAACATTTGAAGTGCTTCCTCTCCGTCTTTCGCTAATAAAACTTCGAAGCCTTCTTTTTCAAAATAAGCTTTTAAAATTCTTAACATATCTTGTTCGTCATCTGCAATTAAAACTTTCATATTTTTTCCTCCATTGCTTTTAAACAAAAACCAATTGTATCATACAACATCTTTGTTACATGAATGTGACAGAAAAATATTTAAAGCTTTTGAGGGGATAGTAATGGTGAGATAATATGAAGTGACCTCCTAGATTATCAAGTCAGGGATTTTAACCCATAATAATGAATGAAAACATTATGAATGGGGTTATACCCTATGATAATAGGAGGCCACTATGGAAAATATAATATATATTGGGATGGATGTCCACAAGGAAAGTTTTAGCTTATGTGCACTACACGGAACAACTGGGGAAATTGTAAGAGAAGCACGATGTGCTTCAAATGTATCTCTCGTAAAAAAATTCGTTGAGAAACTGAAAACAAAATATGGTGAAGATATAAAAATTAAAGCTGGATATGAGGCTGGTTGTTTAGGGTATTCACTTCATAATCTTCTTGAACAAAATGGAATTGATTGTGATATTTTAGCTCCCACAACAATGTACAGTTCATCAAAAAACAAAATGGTGAAAAATGATAAATTCGATGCCAAAATGATTGCTCTTAATTTAGCAAATGGCACCTATAAAGAAGTATATGTTCCAGAAGAAGAGGATGTTGCCGTGAAAGAGTATATCCGCATGTTAGGTGATTTTAAAACATCTTTGAAAAAAATAAAACAACAGATAAAAGCATTCCTTTTAAGACATGGCTATGTGTATGAAGGGAAATCAAGCTGGACAATCGCTTATATGAAATGGTTAAAGAATCTTGATCTACAAGGATTATTCAAAGAAACGTTAGGCGAATACCTATTACAGTATGATGTTCTAGTCGATAAAATTGAGCGGTTCAGTTTGAGATTAGAAGAATTATCTCATCGTGAAAGGTACGAAGAACCAATCGCAAAGTTAAGATGCTTAAAAGGTATAGATACAACATCGGCAATGACTGTTCATGTGGAAATTGCAGACTTCACTCGTTTTCCCACGGCTAAAGCATTTATGGCTTATGTAGGATTGACGCCAAGCGAAAGCTCAAGTGGAGAGAAAATCAGTCGACGTTCGATTACAAAACAAGGAAATTCGACCGTTAGGTCTACTCTTGTAGAATGTGCAAATGCGTTGGTAAAAGGAGCAATCGGATTAAAATCGAAGCGAGTGAAAGCAAGACAAAAAGGGCAACGAAGCGAAGTGATTGCTTATGCGGATCAGGCTGTAGAAAGGTTACAAAGAAAATATTATCGCATGATATATCAAGGGAAGCCTAGAAATGTTGCCGTTACAGCTATCGCAAGAGAACTGGGGTGTTTTATATGGGGATTAGAAACAGGTAAAATTCACCGAAAATAAAGAGGGAAGGATATGAAGTTGATTGATTCATAGTTAGAAATCAAAGGTATCAATTGATGGCATAGATGAGCTTCAGAGATAGTGAATTACAGGTCTGGCTATCTATGACTCACCTCTTCTGGCATGGCTGAAATTCTGATAAACAAGCTATTTATTAGAATTTGAAAAGGTGTGATCCACGCAGTGAGATTATAAGAGCCTAACGACGAACCATTAACCTGAGGTAACCAATCCACGAATAACAGAGTGGTTAACTGTCGATAGATCTTATTTCTGAAGCTTTTGTATGCCATCAAGAAAAATATTATGGGTGAAAAACTATTGACAAAGGTCACTTCATAACAGGTGTTGTATTATGATAAAAAAAATCGGGGTCATTTCTCTTCTTTTATTTCTATTATCAACAAATGCGTTCGCAAAAACCAATCAACAAATTGAAGTATTTGATTGTCAAAAAGAAATGGTCATTCAAAAACAATCTTTAGATCCAGTAATCCAAAAAGAAGCAGTTCAATACGCTAAAGCAATAACCGGTCCATTTAAAAACTTAAATGTCGTTCCAAAAGATGGCTATATGATAAAAATCCCATTATCTAAGCCGGTTTCTATTACTAATCAATGGTTACACACTACAATAGACGAAGTACTTATACTGCTCCCACTAAATGAAAAGCCTTATATTATGCTTTATGATGATGAAAATAATCCGCATTTTTATTATGTAAAAGGTAAACCAGGATTATTATTGAAACAAATGAACGTTAAAACGTAATTGACTGAAAAGGAGTCACCTTATAAGCTAAATTTTAAAAGCTAAGGTGCTCTTTTTTATAATAACAATTTAGTAAATGAAATTATAAAAGTTGGTTTTTAATATAAGGATCGCAACTTCATATATCAGCGATTTTTAAGATATATCGATTTACCAACAAAAAACCTGTTCGTAGCTATTATTTGGATAGCAATCTCTATAATAGTTTGTAGTGACTCGATCCCTTATATAATCCCCCTTTTACAAATCCATTCGCAGTATAAAACACATCCCCTTGCTTCGTGTCAGTATGTAAAACAATCACTTCAAAATACTTTTCCGCATGACATAATAGTTGGTTTAATAATAAGTTCCCTAACCCTAAACGCCGATAATCCCTTGAAATATAAAATCTCCTTAACCGCCCAATCTTATTGTCTTTTGTGTACGGATCCTCATTTAAACCTCCAACTCCAATTAACATATCACCTTGAAAAATACCATATAAACATTCTCCAGTTTTATTGAATGTATTTATTTCGTTTTTATATTCACTTATTAGCCTTATAAGGAAATTAAAACCTTCTTCTTCACTGTCTTGAACGAGATGACTGAATTCATATCCCATTAATTTTTCTATTTGTTGAATATGTATATCTTTCAAGTCCATTCCCCCTAAGTACGAAAATATATAAAATGCTCGAGAATCATTTATTCTGAGCATTTTTATGGTTGTTACTTTATGTAATTTATAGCGTGCGTATTCTTCACTTCAGATAATATCCCCTTCAACTCCATTAAATCATCTATTACTATATCAGCCTGAGCAAGTTCATCTTCTTGCGCAAAATCAAAATTACATCCAATCGCAAGTAAACCGTTGTCTTTCGCTGCATTTATATCAGATAGCCTGTCACCAACTACCGCTGCCTCTTTTATATCATATTTGTTCATAATACTTTTAACTAAGTCACCTTTATTTAGCGATTGTATTTGTTCAATACTAAACGTTTCAGTCACCCACTTGTCTAAAGCATAATAAGTTACGATTGCTCGTAAATATTCAGTTAAACCATTACTAGCAATGTAAATTGAACAATTATTTTCTTTTATATATGTAAATATTTCTTTTACATTTGAATATAAAGCGCCTTTTCCGCTTTTTATGTTTTCAATTAGTCTATCTAAAAAATATGCATCTGTTTGTTCTCTTACTTCAATAGAATGGTCCGGTAATAAAGCTTCCCAAACTTGCGGTAACGGCACACCCATAATTTCTCTATATTTATTAATTGGTGTTACTGTATCCCATAGTTGTAGTGATCTTAAGTGATTGAAAGTATCATCTAACGATAATTCTAAAATTTTATCTGTTTGAAATAACGTTCCGTCCATATCAAAAATTAACGCTTGTAACATGTCATTCTCCCCTTTTGAACTATAAGTATTACTCGATATATTTTTCAGCATCTCAACGATAATTTCTGAACAATAATTTGCGGCAGTTTTCGCGAAATCATCATAAGAAACTTGAGCTTCATCATCTGCACTGTCAGAAATACATCTTATAACAAGAAACGGTATATCATTTATGTAGGCGACATGTCCAATTGCTGCTCCTTCCATTTCTGTACAATGAGGTGCGTATTCGTCTATTAATTTCGCCTTTAACTTTGAATCTTCAACAAAACATTCACCGCTGACGATTCTTCCTTCATGAACCCTAGTACGTAAACTACTACTATTACATGCTTTACGTGCTAACTCTACCAATTCCTTACTTGCGATAAATTCTTCCTTGAACGGAAATAAGTTTTTCATTTGATTTTTACTTACATCATGATGGGTTACGTTAGTTGAAATAACTAAATCGCCAACTTTTACATCTGGATGTAACCCACCAGCAACGCCTGTATTAATGATAGAGTCTACATCAAATTTATGAATTAATGTTTGTGCGCATGCAGCTGCATTTACTTTCCCTACACCAGAACGTGTAATAATTACTTCTATTCCCATGAATTCTCCAATATAAAAAGGCATTCCCGCTATTGTCTGTTCCTCTTGTATAACTAGTTTTTCTAAAAGTAAATCTATTTCAATTTGCATTGCTCCAATAATGCCGATTCTGTTCATGTATGTAGTCTCCTTTATTAATTAATCCCTTTAATCCTCTCAGACATAACCGACAATAAAAATTTCGGAAGTACAAGTTGTCTCTTTAACCTTTTCGGCTGTGAGAGTAACCTATACAGCCATTCAGTTCCGGTATCCCTCATCATTTTCGGTGCTCTTTTTACAGTACCAGATATTATATCAATCATGCCTCCGATACCAATAGATAGCGGAACGTTTAATGTTTGTATGTTTTCATAGATGAACTCTTCTTGTTTTGGTGAACCTAGTCCTACTAGTAGTAAATGCGGCTTGAATTGCTTAATTTTCATTTTTATTTCTTCTATTTCTTCACCATTTACAAATCCATGCTGTCCTTTAAACTGCGCTCCTGGGAACTGCTCATTTAATTTTTCTAATGCCTTTTTATTACTTTCTGGAGCGGCTCCAAAAAGAAAGACACGATATTCATTGTCGTTACAATATTTTATTAAATCGTGAGTTAAATCCGCTCCAGTAACACGTTCTTTCAAAGTTCCTTTTAATATTTTCGAGCCAATTATGACACCAATCCCATCCGCTGTTATTAAATCCGCAGATAGTAACATCTTTTTAAACTGCTTTGATTTTTCCGTATTTTCCTTTGCAGACATAACAATTTCAGGATTTGCAGTTACTACAAACCTTGGTTTCTCTTGTTGTTCATGTAGCCAACCTTTTAATAAACTTATAGCTTTTGCATATTCTAAAGTTGAAAAAGGTATACCTTTTATAAACTGCTGATCCACTATACTCTCCCCTTACATAAGCTGCAAATATTCATCAATATCTTTAGAAATTTGAATAAAAGCCTTATTCCAAAATTCATAATTTCTTATATCTATTTCAAAATATTTTTTCATAAGCTCCTCTACTGGAACCTTTCCTGTTTCTCGTAAAAACTCTTTATATTTCGAATGAAAAGTACCTTTACTTTCTTGAGCGATTTCTAATAAACTAAAACTTACTAAATATCCAAATGTGTATGGATAATTGTAAAAAGGAACATCTGCTATATAAAATTGAATATATTTCATCCATACAAACGGTTGGTATTCACTTAAAGCATTTCCATAAGCTGCTTTCTGTGCCATTATAGATAATTTCTCAATTTCATCAGCACTTAAAGGACCCTCTTTACATTTTTCATAAAATGTTTTTTCAAACTGATACGATGCTCGTATTGCCATTACATAATTAAAACTATTTCTTATTTTCCAGCTAAGTAATGACTTTTTCATATCTTTACTATCCGTTGTTTCAATTAGATAATTTAAGAGTACCGTTTCAAAGAAAATAGATGCTGATTCAGCCGTACTCATTGGCAAATTATCATCTAAAAAAGATATAGATTGTTCGAAACTCATATTATAAAAATGCCAAGCGTGTCCTAATTCATGAGCGAGCACTCTTACACTATCTATACTCCCATCATAGCGCATTGAAATTCGTGATTCTTTCTCACTGAAAAATGGAGCACAAAACCCACCTGGTGGTTTATTCTCTCTCGGTTCAGCATCTACCCATCCACTTTCTATCGCATTACGTGCAAATTCTGCTAATTCTTCATCAATATTCTTACATGCATCATAAACGTTTTGTACTGCTACTGAAAAAGGAATTATAACCTCATTACTTTCCTTTACTGTCATAAGTTCATGCCATGTAATTGACTCTTTTCCCTTCTTATACACGTTTAAAGCACTTACTAATTTATCAAGGTTTTCTTCTGTCGCATTCCACATTTGGAATAATACAGCTTCTGAAATGCCATTCGCATGAAAAGATTGTGTTAAAATCTCTCTATCTTCTATTTCATTACTCTTTGCATTACGCAATCTCCCTATTTGATTTAATACAGTAGCAAAGATTTCTTTTTCCTTATGTAAAGTACTTGTAAGTAACTCGAATACTTCTAATCTTTCCTTTTCATTTTCACTATTCATTGCAATATTATTTGCTTGTCCAAATGATAATTGTTTATTATTGTGCTCTATTTCTATCCTATCCCGTAATTGTATGTACATATCTTCCCACGCACTAAGTTCATTTTTTATAAACTTAATATTAATATTATCGGAAGTTTCTACTTCACTATGTTTTATTATTTGCTGTACTTCACTTTTTAGTTCCTTCACTTTCACATTCAATTTAGTAAGGTCAGATGAAACACTTTCTTCAACCCATTGACAATACAAATAGTATTCTGCTTTTTCAATAGCTTGTATAAGCTTTGAAAGAACCTCTACATCTTTTGTTACAAAATATTGCTCTTTCAACTCTAAAATCGGAAATAGAATATCCTCATTCAAATACAATCGATTTAAATCCCATCTAGCAATTTCTTGCATTTTTATAGCCGCCTCCTATTTTTACAAATAGTTACAGATATTTCTTCCTACACAATTATATATGAAATAAAAAAATTTCGATATCCTTAAATATTCAGATTTCTATAAATGCATTCTTATTTATATCTTTTCTTCTACCATAAAGTATCATTTCACATATAAAAAATACTCCCTCTACAGGATTGCATTTGATATAGGCTAACTTCAAAGGTTTCATCTTCATCCATACCATATCGACCGATTATCACAGATTAAAAAATAAAAAAGGATTGATCAAAAGATCAATCCTTTACTCTACTTCATTTAAGAAAAATAACGTTATAACGCCAGGACCTGTATGTGCACCGATTGCTGCACCAATTGTATTTACGATAAATACTTCACAGCCAAATCTTTCAGTAATTAATGCTTTTAACGCTTCAGCTGTTTCTAAGTCGTCACCGTGAGTCATAGCGATTGTTTGACCTTTAAGGTATTTTCCACGTTCTTCCATAATATCAACAATACGGCTTAATACTTTCTTTTTCCCTCGTACTTTTTCAAGTGGGACAAGTTTTCCTTCTTCCACGTTCAAAATCGGCTTAATGTTTAATAAACCACCGATAAATCCTGCTACTTTACTTAAGCGCCCGCCTCTAACAAGGTACTGTAAGTCAGCTACAGTGAAGATATGTTCCATATGGTTCATTAGAAAAGCGACACGTTTTAATATGTCTTCTTTTGATGCGCCGTTTTTTGCCATTTTAGCAGCTTCTAATACGACAAGCCCTTGACCAAGCGAAGCACATTTCGTATCAATAATTTCTAAATCTAAATCTGCATATGTTTCTTTTACTTCCTCTTTAATGACAACTGATGATTGATATGTACCAGACAGTTCAGATGAAAAAGCTAAATATATACAAGGATTACCTTCTTTTGCATAAGAAACAAATTTTTCTTGGAAAGTTTCAAGTGAAGGCAATGACGTTTTATAAACAGCGCCTTCTCTCATTTTTTGCAGTAATGTAACTGACTCTAATGTTACTCCATCTAAATACTCTGTTTCTACTTCATCATATACACGGAGTGGAATTAAATCAATATCATATGCTTGCAGCAATTCTACTGGTAAATCCGCCGCACTATCCGTAATGATTTTAACACCCATTTTTAAACCTCTATTCTGTTATAAATATAAAATAATAAAATAAAAATAGTACTTTTAAATTATATACGTAAAACTTAAATGAAGAAAGGAAAACACTTTATATTGTATGCACTATTCTTCAAAACTTGAACTATTAATGAAAATGGTTCTATTTTAAACACCTTTTTCTTATCATTTTTCAATAACACGAATAATTTTATAAGTATTTTGTATCATCATATTTTAATTCTTTATCTTAATATAATCTTTTCAAATTTATACTGTTTAAAATTTATACTGTTTAAAATTTAAAAGCCACATCCAATAAAGGAAATGGCTTTTAAATTTCCATAAAACAACCAAACTTTATTTCCCATCACATTGTTCTCATTATTATTTTGGCGATGTTAATGATTAATATTTATAGCCTGTACTATATTCACCTGTAAGAATCACTATATAAAAAAACAGGTTAAACATTTTATAAAATATTTAATTTTACTAGTAAAGCTAATAAAATTTGGAGAAGAATTTGAACATTTACTGCTATGTCTGTATCCGTAGTCGTAACTGTAACATTTCTAGAATTTCTAATAACAGTTTCTTGTTTATTAATTTGTTTAATAGATGATTTTTGAAACAATTCTTGTGCTACACGATCAGCTTTTTCACTATCTGCTATAGAAATACTTATTATAACCACAATAGCTGCTTGTAAAGCTGCTTGAATAGATAACGCAGCTTTTGTATCAGTAGTAGTAACTTCTACATCTGCTGAATCAACTATTGTAATAGATTCTTCAGAAATTTGATAAGTTTTACTTTCTTGCGCAGCTGCTTCTGAAACGCTAGCATTTTTAAAAGACGGATGAGGATTTGAAGAATCTAATGCACTCCACTTTTTATTTCCATCTGAATGACATGTTTTTTCCATAAGTTCACCCCCTTTCAATCTAAATAATTATTAACCTGTGATTGTATTTCAGAAATAATACTTTTAATTTGCTGCTTTTTTTCTGGCGATAAATTTTTTAGTTTTTCTTCATTTATCCCATGCCTATTAAAAATATCTGAGAGTAAAAGGTCTATAATTATATTCTTTTGATCTTTATCAAACTTAAAGGAAGAAAATTTATTTAAATCATCCATTTACAATGTTCACTCCTATCAGTTTTCTATAAAAATTTCAAATAACTACCAGCATTATATGTATTTAAATAACAATTGCTTGGACAAGTAACTTAATCTTCTATTTTCCCTTCTTTTTACTAATGAAATCAAAAGGCTGTCTTCTAATGCGAAGACAGCCTCCCGTTACTTAACATATATAAGTTTTAATTACTGTTAAATAATAAGTTCACCTTTGCTATTGTATAGTTATCCCCACTTACCTTCCCATCAATCTTGAATTTTAATTTAGTCATAATAAGAAGTCCAAGCTTGTACCACATATTACAACAAAAAAATATTTACTTTGAGTCAACCATTATAGCTAAATATAAATGGGATAGACACTTTATAAAATGTTTAGTTTAACTAGTAACGCTAATAAAATTTGAAGGAGAATTTGAATATTCACTGCAATATCTGTATCAGTAGTTGTTACGGTTACGTTTCTGGAATTTTTAATAAATGTTTTTTGTCTATTAATTTGTTTAATAGATGATTTTTGAAACAATTCTTGTGTTATTTTATCTGCCTTTTCACTATCTGCTATAGAAATACTTACTACAACCACAATAGCTGCTTGTAACGCAGCTTGGATGGATAGCGCAGCTTTTGTATCTGTAGTAGTAACTTGTACATCTGCTGAATCTACTATTTCAATATATTCCTCAGAAACTTGATCGATTTCATCTGTTTGTATAGCTTCTTCTAAAAAATTTGCATTTTTACTATATGAATAAGAATTTACTGATTCGGAATCCTGATTTATTGGCTCAGAAACCTGTTTTTTTGGTTCACAATCCTTTTTTATTGGCTCAGAATCCACTTTTTTTCGTTCAGAATCCCGATTTAATGGATCCCGGTTTTTCTTTCGTCTACAAACTTCACAATCACACATAAAATCACCCCTTTTAAACTAAAAAATTAGCAATATTAAAATATTGGCTAACTACTAGCATTTTATGTATTTTTTAATAATTTGTTTGGACAAGTAACTTGAATTTATATTTTACTTCTAATTCTTTTTTGTAATAACAAAAAATAGCCTTCTAACAAGAAGACAACCATCTTTTATTTCACATTTATATAAAAGACCCATACTTAAATACACTTAACTTCATATAATATTTTTAGAATGAGTAGTCGTTACTGAAGGGCACTTTTCGAAGTGCTCTTATCTTTAATCTCCCTCTTTTTCAGGAAGAGTTTTTTTACTAAATCCTAATATGATTTGTATCACTAAGGCTGGCGATTACCACATTTCCTTAATAGCTTCAATGAATACAGTAGCTACTAATTAAAATATCCCTATGATTTTCTCTACACTAAAAAAATCGTGCGTTATCGAACACATGAACTATTTTTTATTTTGACTATGTAACACTAAATTCACAACATTATTATCCTATATTTGGTGAAGCCTACATTTCAATGCCAGCAACCCCACACTTTTAACTAATAACTTAAACAAATGTGCTATCTCAAGGTTCCTTTGATATAGTATCTTATGTTCTATATAATGAAGAGAGCGCTAGTATTCGGAAGGAGCATGTATATGAGTATTCAACTAGCTACATCTAACGATTTAAAATGGATTAATAATCAATATGAATCAATAGGATTTGTACGAAGTGATTTAAAGAGAGATAAAGTTGCAATTATTACATATAACAACGAGTATGCAGGTGTTGGACGATTAGTCCAAATAGATGCAGATACTATAGAAATGGGCGGGATTTTTATTCTCCCTAAATTTAGAGGGCTACAATTAGCTGGTGAGCTTGTTTCATTTTTAGTAGAAACTGTAAAAAAATCACAAATACAAGATGTATATTGTCTTCCTTTTGAGGAATTAGAAAACTTTTATAAGAAATATGGCTATACTGAAGTCGATACTACGAAAGAAGCAGTCCATCCAATTATTCTAAAAAAATATAATTGGTGTTTGGAGAACTACGATAAACACGTTCTACTATTTAAATTGTAAATATAATAAAAAGTATATTCTCAATCGTTTTTCTATCAGTACTCCTAATCGGAGCCTAAGGATTAATCAAAGATATTTTATCTCTCCTTTTATAAATGGCTGATTAAAACTCAATGTTCCGTCAATACTATAGGTAACATGATTGTATTTCTCCATTCTCCCTTGGAGAGGAGCAGTTAGCTTTTGCTAGCTGCTCTTTTATTTTTTCAAAAAGTCACATAAATATCTTTAATTCCAAACATTCAAAAGATAAAATGTGATAAGATTGTTATGAAGATATTTACCAACTAATAAATACGCCCTAGACTTACGTACTAGGGCGTATTTATTTTTTAGTATGTAATTTCCTTCACTCATCTATTATCCACAAAATAAGTATCATACGCTTTATCAAAAACATATCCTAACTTTTCTGCTAGGTTAGCAGATGTAGTATTCGCTGCGTCCCAGTTTGGATACTTTCCATTTTCTAAGCAATCCAATATAAGAGCTGCACTAACTACAGTTGCCAAGCCTTTTCTTCTATAATTGTGATCAGTCGCAACTTCAATTTCAATTCCATCATTATAAATACTATACGAGGATGCACCACATACAACTTCTCCGTTATATAAAATGCTATAACCTATACCACGGTTTATATAATCTTCTACCGACTGAAATTGACTTATAAAATCTTCAGAGATTTTATGTAATGTAGGGCTATTTGCGATATGCTCATCTATTCTTTTTAACTCATATCCTTTTGGAAGTATTGATATAAAAGACTGTAATTTTGAACGATTAAAACCTTCTGAATTTCGTTTGAACTTATAGCGTAAAAACTTATCTATTTTTCTTTCATGGAATGTTTCTAAGCGTTGTTTCCACTCTTCACTATTTACGATAACTAGAATTCTTTCAGGAATGTTACGTAATAACTCTTCTGTTTCTTGCACATTTGGGTCTCCAGCGTAAAATGTGAAAATTCCTACCGTAACTTGTGCTACTGTTGGATTTTCAAGATCATTTACCCAAGCAGTCCCCATATGCCCTTGTAAATAAGAAAGTAAAATAACGTTATTGAAATCATCAAACATAGAAACTAGTTTTTTTCTTGTATGTATATTCGCTTCATGTATCATTTACATTCCCGCCTTCTATAAAATCAATCTTATTCTAAATCTTTTAGAATAAACTTATATAATTTTTCAATCAACCATTTACCATATAAGAAAACACCTATTAAACTAAATTTTTATATAATTATAAATCATTCACAAATATAAAATTATTATAACATCTAATAAAAAAAGAGTATCTCACTTTTTAAACTTTAGAATATACATCGTGTATGTATAAACCCTCAACATAATGTATGAGGATTTATCAAAAAATGCGTTATAACTCCTTCTTAGAAATAAAAGATTCCATTTCACCATTTTTATATACTTTAGTCAATTTAACAACTGACTTGTACGTGTTAACGTCATCCTTTATCATTTTTTTCAGCTCTTCTATTTCGATATTACCAGTTCCACTCTCTACCTTTAAACAATTTGAAATGTTTAAGTATCCACTAGATGCGAAAAGAATAACGAATGTAATATCAGGAAAATTAATGAACAGCATTCCAAACTTCAAAGGGTTCGCAGCAGTATCCGATAAAACTAATCGAAAATCTAACAGTTCAGGTACTTGAACAAAATCCTTAGAAACAATCGCTTCACCTACAATTGCAAATTGCTTTACTACATTCCCAAGTTCATCTGTAAATTCAGTACATATAGGTGCATCAATTGTTTTCGCTTGTAAAGATAAATTTAATTCTGGATTATGAAAATCAAAAAAGATTGTACTCCCCTCTGTTAAACATTGCGGGCACACATTTCCTAGCAAGCTAAAGTCCTCTTCAATATATTTAACTTTCGATTTGCAACTACAAACTTTTCCTATTCGGATTACATCAATTTTTGAGCAATCTACAAAAATAACCTCACTGTCTTCTTGTACGAATGATACAATCCCTTTCATCGCATTAAATGAAAGAAAATAAGATACAACGATTTCGTTTCCTACTATTACAATACTTTCAACTTTAGTATACGGTTCTAGACTTTGTAAAAATTCACATATACTATTTTGGCAACACCCACAATCACGTTTCGGCTCACAATCCACTTACACTCCATCCCTTCTCTATATAGAATAGCTAATACATATATATGAAAGGAAAACAAAAAAGCTTGGACAATATAACTTTAACGTAGGAATATCGTTATCTATTCATAACATTAGTACGGGAATTACACCAATAATGAGTAATAACACATAATTTTTACTATAAATACATATAACAATTTCATCTTTCATGAAAAAAACGTTATAATGAAGTGTAGCCTCTACGATTACGTTATAAAGGAGATTAAAACAATGGCTAAAATTAAAGTATACCAAGTAAAAGAAGAAAATATGGAAGCAGTAAAAAACATCATTGATGTTGAGGAACAAAACCCAACTGCTGAAAACTTACAAAATCTATATGCATGTGTATTAGAAACTGAAGATATGGCATTGCCTGAATCATACATTGAAGAAGATATCTTAATCGATTCTATGGAAGTTATGGTTAACGCTTCTCAAAGCAAAGTAAGAGACTTAGGTGCATACGATGTAATTGAAGTTCAAAACAAAGGTAAGAAAACACAAATTTTATTACTTGCAGACGAAGAATACGAAATTATTGAAGGCTAATCTAACACCATACATACGAAAAAGCTCCTTTCCAATTGGAAAGGAGCTTTTTCATTACGCTTTTGATGTTTCACTTTTTTTATTTGTTTGTTCTTTCTTTCTTAATTACCATGCGCTCATTTCCCATAAAGAAAATGAATATGAATGCTAATCCAGCTGGTACCAATGCCCACATGAATGTTTGAACAATTGAACTAGAAAGAGCATCAATAATCTTATCTAATATTTGCGGAGGGATTTGAGATCTTGCCGATTCTGATAAAATGGCTCTTGAATCCCCTAATGTGTTTGTATTCATTCCCCCGCTCATGCCTTTAAATGCTTCTTCTAATTGATCTTGGAAACCTGTTCTTTGGATCATTCCGAAGATTGTAATACCAAGTGTCATACCTAATGAACGAATGAAATTACTCGTCGAAGTCGCAGATCCGCGCTGTTCCATACCGAAGTTGTGAATAGCTGCCATACTTAGTACAGAGAATGAGAAGCCGACTCCAAATCCGATAATAATCATATACACTGTTAATAATACACGACTTGTTTCTGGCGTTAATGTGCTTAATAAAAATAGTCCAATTAGCATAATAACCGCAGAAATGATCATAATGTTTCGGTAGCTAAGCTTTGTCGTTAAAAACCCACCTAACTGCGCTGTTACGACTGAGCCTAACATCATTGGTAAAAGTAATAATCCCGAGTTTGTTGCAGTGCCACCGTATACACCTTGAATGAATAATGGAATGTATACAGTTGCTGACATAAACGCAGCTCCGTAACATAAAGCAATAATTGTACTCATTCCGAACAAACGTTGTTTAAACATCTCAAATGAAATGATCGGTTCTTCTACTTTACGTTCAATAAAAATGAATGCAATAATTAAAATAGCGAATCCACCAAATAAACTTAGAATCCCAATCATACTTTTGTCCGCCAAGTTCAAGCGCAAACATTAAAGAAACTACTGCTCCAACTAAAGTAATTGCGCCAAACCAATCAATTTTTTGCTTTCTATGAACTCTTGACTCTTTATAAAAGAATGTAATAAAAATAAGTGCTAAAACGCCAAGCGGTAAGTTAATATAAAATACCCAGTGCCAGCTTATGTAATCTGTAATATACGCACCAAGCAACGGACCAAAAATACTTGATAAACCAAATACTGCTCCGAATAAACCACCCATTTTCCCACGCTTTTCAGGAGGGAAAATATCAAAAACGATAGTAAACGCGATCGGCACTAATGCCCCGCCGCCAATACCTTGAATGGCACGATAAATCCCTAACTGTGTAATATTTTCAGCAGTACCACAAAGTGCCGAACCAATCATAAAGACGATTAAACCGAAAATAAAGAACCTCTTTCTACCATACATATCTGATAGTTTTCCGAATATCGGCATACCTGCCATTTCTGCGACCATATAGGCAGAAACGACCCATACAAAGTTTTCAAGGCCTCCTAAATCACCAACGATTGTTCCCATCGCTGTAACGACAATGGTATTATCCATTGATGCCATTAAAATACCTAGCAATAAGCCCGCTACAACAAAGCCGAGCTTATTATTCTTCTCAACCATAACCTTGCTCTCCCTCATACTACTTATATTTGTTTATGTTCTTTTACGACTGCATTACTTTTTTGGTTAAAACTAGTATGATATTCTACAATACTAATTTCACATCCAGGACCAATTGTAACGTTGTTTCCTCTTACAACTTCAGCAATCGTATGTTCTAAATAGATATCATCTCCTTCAATGATAGACGTTTGGAGGCTTCCAGCATGATTGGTAAATGGAATAAATCTCACTTTTTTACGAACGGTAATCTTCTGACCGCCAATTTCTCTTACTTTGCTACCTTCATAACGAAGTGAAATTTCAATATTTTCAGCATTAAGTAATCCATCACTTTCAAGGCCACCAGTTAGTGATAGTTCTTCAACTTCAATATCTCCTTTTACATTTAAAGCGCCTTTCACATCTACGAAATCACCAGTTAATTTCCCCTTAACTTCTATCATACCTCTTACTTTTATTTTTTCAATATGAGCATCACTATGCATTTGTGTATTTCCGTATACTTTTACAGATTCCGCATCTACATTTCCTTGTACTTCACTATCTCCATACACGACATAACTTTTCACTTTCATATTACCGCACACTTCACTCGTGCCGTACGTTTTAAATTCATTACAGCTCATATCATTAGAAATCGTTCCTTCACCGCGAATCTTTACTTTATTATAATCTCCGCCCGCTGAACTACCAGAACCATTAACAGTAAGACTGTGTTGATGTTCCATATCATTTTCTCCCTTCCATTAAATCTGCTTAATTTCTTTTACATTTGCGCTTTTATCAACAGTAAGAACACCCGTATATTCGATTAGTTCAATCTCACAGTTCGGTCCTACCGTAACATTATTTCCTCTTACCGTTCTTATGTGAGCATAATCAATATCGATATTGTCACCTTCTAATAGTTCAGCCTCTAATTGCATACCAAATACTGATTTAAACAGCCTACTAAAAGTACTTAGTCTATGCTTTACTTTAATCGTTTGACCACCAATTTCTTTCGCTCGACATGTACCGTGAATATTAATATTTATTTCATCAGCGCTTAATAATCCGCCAATTGTAAATTGTCCTTCTGAAGAAAAAGTATCCACTTCACAATTACCGTCAATTGTAGCTTGACCATTGACCTTAAATTCTTCACCAGTGACATTTCCACCTATCGTACCTTTTCCTGCAATTTTCAAACTGTTTGCCTTTACATCTTGCGTAATTGTTGCTTTCCCATCAATTCGCATCGTTTCAGCATGAACTGTGCCATCGACTTTACCAGATCCGCTAATTCGTGCACTGCTACTTTTCAAATCGCCAGTAACTGCACCGTAACCGTTACATTCAAATTGCTCACATTCAACATTTCCATTCACAGTTCCTTTTCCGTTTAATTGTACTTTATGAAACTCGCCGCCATTGGATGAACCGTAACCATTTATAATCAAATTATCTGTACGCATACTTTCTCCTCCACTACAACAATTTAGTTTTTAATGCTTCGGTATATTTCATAATCGCTTCGCGTAAAACGATTTTAGTGCCTTTTTCAAAAATTAAATCGTCCACGTTTGAAACTAATAAACATGTAGAAATCCCTAATTTTCGGACAACGATTAAATCACAAGTTTTATGTTTAATTGCTTCATAATTTTCACGTAAAACTTGCAAGACCATTTTTCCTTCTTCTAAACTAATCTCTCCCGATTGTAGTAATTCTTCTAACATGTACACATAAAGAATATCTACAAATTGAAACTCTGCTGTTTTATTCGTTTGTTCTATGAAAAATTGTAAAACTGGTTCTGATGCAATCTCCTTACGTAAAATGTCTTCCTTTGTTAAAAGAATTTCTCTCACACTCGGTGAAAACATATTCGCTAGTTCATCAAGTGATAAATCCTCTTTCATCGTTTGGATCTTATCAATGCGCTCTAATATCTTTTCTTTCGGAAAAAATGTCTCTTGACCCGTGAATGTTGACTTTCGTACAAACCAATCTTCCGGTATTAAATTTTTTCTCTTCCACCTATATAACTGTCCGTATGAAATACCAGTTAGTTCTAATAAATCTTTTTTTGAAATTAAATCTGTACTCAACTGTATAACACCCCTTCCTGATAACAATGTAACATAACACTGTTACGCTGTAAATAGACTTTTATCACAAGTAGGGTAACAATGTGTAAAACAAACCTATTCCCACATACAAAAAAAGGCTCTTACACATCTTATGAAAATGCGCAAAAGCCCTTATATATCAAGATTTAAACCAAATATTATAAAAATCAATCCAACCTTGTGAATTAATCATTATACTTTGGACTTTTTCATGTGTACTTACCTCTTGTTTATTACGATATAAAGGAATAATATGAATTTGACGTAACAAAGTATCCTCAATATCGCGTAACAGTGTAACTCTTTTCTCTAATTCTTCTTGTTTAAAATAAGGAGACAACTTTTCATGAAAGTCCATGCTGCTTTGTCCATGAATAAAACTATTTTTTGTAAGAAACATATATAATAGACTATCTTCTATTCGTTCACTTATTGTGGCACTATCATGCATCATATCGGCCTTTTGTATCGTACTTACTTCCAATAGCTCTTCTATGTCAAGAAAATTATTTTCTACACGAATCCCGTACTTCACACACTCTTTTTGTATCCATTGTGCATCTTCAACATGATCTCGTCCTGTAAATGTGTAGAGTTGTAGCACTTCATTATGATAAGTACTCCTTTTAATTAAACTTTCTACATCTTCCTCAATCTCTACAATGCTTTCACCTGCTAATATTAGTTTCTGTGCCACTTCTCCACGTTCTCCGCCGAGTTCTTGAACGATTGTATAACCATGAATGATTTTATATAATGCTTTCCGAAATAACTCATCTTGCATTGGTCCTTCTTTCGTATGATTACATGTTATATATGTCACGTTCGACTCAAGCCGAGACAATTCTTTATTATGTTTTTCTTTATCTTTATACTGCGCCTTTACTAAAACATCGTATGTACTTACACCTTGTTCTACATTCCACAACTCAACACGATCTAAAAAAGGTCTTTCACGAAAATATAAAGGATGACCTTCTAAAATGAACAAATTTTCATTACTTTTATATAATTGAAAAGGCCCTGTTCCAATTAGCTCTCCTGCTTCATCTTTATTCACGATAGAACACTGTTCTGCACTTAGCATATGTAAAAACATTCGATTTTCCGTATGTAATTGAATTTCGACAACGTAGTCATCCACTGAACGAATACTTTCAACGTGTTGTAACATCCATGCGTGTGCATTATTTTCCAGCTTCATAAATCGATTCAATGAGTATATAACATCATGTGCAGTAAGTTGTTTTCCATTATGAAAGTGAACTCCTTTTCGTAAATAAAACGTCCATATTTTTTCAGCATCATTATATTCCCAGTGAAATGCAAGTCTTGGCTCTATAATGTTTGTATTACCGTCTACATACACGAGTGTATCGAATATATGTTTTACCATATGGCATTCTGAACGCATTGTAGCGTATACAGGATCTAATGTGATATCTAAATTCATTTGTACTTGCAACCGGAGTACATCTCTTCTCCCTTCAGATGTCATTTCAATCTTATGACCAAATATTGAATCCACCCAGGAGTGATATTCTTCCTTTACTAATGGAAAATGTGAGCTATAGCGTTCCACAAATATGCTCCCGCTTTTCACATCCCCTTTTTTCGTTATTTCTTTTCCTCTATCTAAAATTAAAGATATCGGGTCCTTTTGAAATATTAACTTAGAACGATTTCCTCTGCCGCGACCTGGAAACCACTTGATCCAATTTAACTCATCTAATTTTTTTATAATTAATTTACTATTACGCTCTGTACAAAATAATGTTTCAGATATATTTTGCACTGTTACTTCCAATTGTTCTCCCTCTTTTTCCCCTTTTCCATAAGCACTCCATAGTTCAATGTATTGATCTAAAATAAACATCATAATCCCCCTAAAAGGTGAAAAATACTCCCTATTGTTTCTACACTTTTTCCAATTCTTCTTTCATCTTATCATTTCAATATAGAAAGGAGGAATTAATATTGAATTATCTCTTACTTCGTTACAATAAACCTATTTTTATTAGACTGTGTGGTGAATTATTAACCAGAACGACTGAATCTATGTTAGCTATCATTATGATTATTTACGTCAATAAAATGTTAAACGGCAATGTAATAATAACTATGCTGATTTTCGGATTACAGCCACTTTCAGACATTTTATTTACACTTATTGCTGGAGGAATTACTGATAAATATGGCCGGAAAAAGATTATGTTACTCGGCTTATTGCTACAAAGTGTTGCAATCGGTAGTTTCGTTTTCGCTCAATCCGTTTTTATATTTGCACTGTTATATGTCATTAATGGCATTGGCCGTTCCTTATATATTCCGGCTCAACGTGCACAAATTGCTGATTTAACAAAAAAAGAGCAGCAAGCAGAAATTTTTGCTCTCCTACAAACGATGGAAGCAATTGGATCCGTAGTCGGCCCTTTAATCGGTGCAAGTTTTTATAATACTCACCCAGAATATTTATTTATCGTGCAAAGTGTAACCCTTACGATATATGCCGTTGTTGTTTGGACCCAGCTCCCAGAAACCGTTCCACCAATAAGTATGTCAAAACAAACAGTTGAGGCAAGTTCACCAAAGCAATTTATTTTTAAACATTACGCCATATTCGGTCTTATGGTTTCTACACTTCCTATTAGCTTTTTTTATGCACAAACTGAGACGAATTATCGTATTTTCGCAGAACATGTATTTCTTAATCTCGTATTCATACTCGCATTTATTTCAACATGTAAAGCCATTTTGGAAATCATTCTACAAATCTTCCTCGTAAAATGGTCTGAACGATTTTCTATGGCGAAAATCATCCTTATTTCTTACGCCTGCTATACAATAGCTGCAGTTGGCTTTAGTTATTCAACGACGATATTGTCGTTATTCTTCACCTTACTCTTTTTAGTCATTGGAGAAAGTATTGCTCTAAACCATTTATTACGATTCGTTTCAGAAATTGCACCTCATGATAAACGTGGTTTATATTTTTCAATTTACGGTATACACTGGGATATATCTCGAACGTGTGGACCAGTTATTGGTGCAGTTTTATTAAGTAAGTTAAATGGAAGTATGCTGTTTTATATTTGCGCTAGTTTCTTATTAGTTGGAGGTATTGTACAAGCGTTATTTGTTCAAAATTTGGAACGAAAAAAAATCGCAAACCAGCCTACACATAATTTATAAGTTACTACTTTTTCAGTAGATCAACATTTCTTATTGGATGCATGCTAAAAAACAAAAGTGAAGTATTTCGCATATGAAATGAGACGTTCCTTGTTTACAACTAAAACACCTGTTATGAAGTGACCTTTGTCAATAGTTTTTCACCCATAATATTTTTCTTGATGGCATACAAAAGCTTCAGAAATAAGATCTATCGACAGTTAACCACTCTGTTATTCGTGGATTGGTTACCTCAGGTTAATGGTTCGTCGTTAGGCTCTTATAATCTCACTGCGTGGATCACACCTTTTCAAATTCTAATAAATAGCTTGTTTATCAGAATTTCAGCCATGCCAGAAGAGGTGAGTCATAGATAGCCAGACCTGTAATTCACTATCTCTGAAGCTCATCTATGCCATCAATTGATACCTTTGATTTCTAACTATGAATCAATCAACTTCATATCCTTCCCTCTTTATTTTCGGTGAATTTTACCTGTTTCTAATCCCCATATAAAACACCCCAGTTCTCTTGCGATAGCTGTAACGGCAACATTTCTAGGCTTCCCTTGATATATCATGCGATAATATTTTCTTTGTAACCTTTCTACAGCCTGATCCGCATAAGCAATCACTTCGCTTCGTTGCCCTTTTTGTCTTGCTTTCACTCGCTTCGATTTTAATCCGATTGCTCCTTTTACCAACGCATTTGCACATTCTACAAGAGTAGACCTAACGGTCGAATTTCCTTGTTTTGTAATCGAACGTCGACTGATTTTCTCTCCACTTGAGCTTTCGCTTGGCGTCAATCCTACATAAGCCATAAATGCTTTAGCCGTGGGAAAACGAGTGAAGTCTGCAATTTCCACATGAACAGTCATTGCCGATGTTGTATCTATACCTTTTAAGCATCTTAACTTTGCGATTGGTTCTTCGTACCTTTCACGATGAGATAATTCTTCTAATCTCAAACTGAACCGCTCAATTTTATCGACTAGAACATCATACTGTAATAGGTATTCGCCTAACGTTTCTTTGAATAATCCTTGTAGATCAAGATTCTTTAACCATTTCATATAAGCGATTGTCCAGCTTGATTTCCCTTCATACACATAGCCATGTCTTAAAAGGAATGCTTTTATCTGTTGTTTTATTTTTTTCAAAGATGTTTTAAAATCACCTAACATGCGGATATACTCTTTCACGGCAACATCCTCTTCTTCTGGAACATATACTTCTTTATAGGTGCCATTTGCTAAATTAAGAGCAATCATTTTGGCATCGAATTTATCATTTTTCACCATTTTGTTTTTTGATGAACTGTACATTGTTGTGGGAGCTAAAATATCACAATCAATTCCATTTTGTTCAAGAAGATTATGAAGTGAATACCCTAAACAACCAGCCTCATATCCAGCTTTAATTTTTATATCTTCACCATATTTTGTTTTCAGTTTCTCAACGAATTTTTTTACGAGAGATACATTTGAAGCACATCGTGCTTCTCTTACAATTTCCCCAGTTGTTCCGTGTAGTGCACATAAGCTAAAACTTTCCTTGTGGACATCCATCCCAATATATATTATATTTTCCATAGTGGCCTCCTATTATCATAGGGTATAACCCCATTCATAATGTTTTCATTCATTATTATGGGTTAAAATCCCTGACTTGATAATCTAGGAGGTCACTTCATATTATCTCACTTAAAGAGCGAGGTGTTTTTGAAATCACTTAATTTCTTATCCTGCCATTTTATTAATACTATCCTCTGGTGAAAACACGGAAATATGATCTACATTACCAGTCGATTTTGGAATGACAAATTTTAACTCATACTGGTTATTTACTTTGTATACATATATTTTGTCTCCACCATTCCCTTTAACTGAAGATGGTTTTCCTAACACTTTTTCAATTTCTTGTAATGTAATCGATTTTAGTTCTGCATGATATGAGCGTACATCAAAAACTTGTGACCCTTTATTAAATCCAAAAACAACATTTTTATTTGTAAAAGTTGCGTACATTCCGTTCCCTGCTTGTTCGGTTTTATTCGCTTTCCCCCATGCTTTTTCTATTTCTTCAATATCCCCTGTATGGGCTCCAAATGGTACATTAGGTACTTTTCCTTCTTTTGCTAATTCAAACAAATCTTTAACGTGGTTAATTGATTTTTGATTAAATGTTCTATTTTTCGAATCTGGCTCAGTTGATGGTTTTGTTGTTTTTTCATTACTTGGTTTTGTTTCAAGATCTTTCTGTTCTTCTGAAGAATTACTTTGTTTATTTTTATTATTTTCCAAAGTTGGATTTGTTTCGTTTTTTTCGTCTGTCTCTTTACATGCGGCTAGCGCAAACATACATGTAAACACCAAAAATAACATAACTATTTTTAAATATATTTTCATCATTTTTACCCCCTATTGCATCTTATTTATTTCGTTAACCATCCCACTACACTACTTTTCAAATTATGTTTGTTCCAAAAAGTCAGTACTTCACTCTCTCAAAAAGCTTGTACAAAATATATTACAAAAGCTGTTTCTAAAAAGTAACCAATTCTGTTATATCCGAAGTAACTACCTCCTGATAAACGAAACCATTTTCATCTCCTTATTTAACCCTTCTCTTCTCAATGACAATATCCTCTATCTATCACTTAAAACATGTTGTCACAACAGCTCCTTCAAACAGAAAAAAAACCAGTAGGAAGTGATTACTCTTTTCCTACTGGTTGAAATGAAATTAAATGGTAAATCTTAGCTTCTTAAAAAGTGTAGCGATAGTGTTTTTTACAGTTTCAAAATTATAAACAAACGTGTTATCTCCACTTAATGATGAAATACATGTTAAACCTGCAGCTTTAATAAAAGCTTTTACATCTACAAGCATAGAATTAGCCTCCATGAATTTAATTACAATCATTATAACAGGTGTTTTACGATGCTAACATGAAAGTAATAAATAAATTTCTATTATGAATTTATCCTGCTATTTGCCGGGCAGTAAAATCTCCACCTCAAAATTCAGCAGAAGCAAAGAAGTTAGATGGGCAGGGCTGCCCGTAAAAGCCTTATTGGTTCAACTAATAATACACCAATTCAATGTCATATAAAAAAGCTGCCCCAAAAGGACAGCTTCAAATATGTATATTATACTTCGATTGATTTACCATCTTCAACAATATGATAAAGTAAGTGCGCTAAATGATGAATTGGACCGTATTCTTCCTCTTCCTCATCTGTTTCGCCTTGGAATTCAAGATCGTTTAAGTATAGCGCTAAAAATTGATAATATAGTTTTAAATCAAATCCGTAGCACGCAGTTGGTTCTTCATGATCCCCTTCATATTGTAACATTAAGTATTGATCATTTCCTTCTGCATCTTCTGCATCAAAGAATACGAAGAAGCCAACGTTTGTATCTAAATCAAATAAATGACGAGTACCTTTTTCAGTTGCTTTATTGAAGTCCTCTTCACTTAATTTATGTACTGTTGTCGCTTTTGCATTATCTTCTTGATGGAAATTTACTGTAAATGATTTCAATGCTGACACCTCCTGATTGTATAATACTAGCATAACATATAAAAAGGACTGCTTACAAATGTAAACAGTCCTGCTACATTCATTTCCGCATTGCTCGTAGTAAAAAACTCACAATGAAAATCAAAATAACCGCACCAATTAAAGCAGGAATGATTGCAAATCCGCCTATTACAGGACCGAAACTACCAAGTAATTTCGTACCAATCCAAGAACCGATAATACCAGCAATAATATTACCAATTACACCACCTGGTACATCCCTTCCAGTAATTAAGCTTGCAAACCATCCTAATAAACCACCAACGATTAAAGACCAAATCATATAATAACCTCCTTTATATTTAACCAATCAAAATATAATTAGAAACAATTGCTTACCATTAGTTATGTGACATTTTTCATAAGTTATTCATGCTGCTCAACTATAAGACTTTTGAGAATAATACAGACTGATAAACCATTTTTCGGACTAACGATTTATCCGACTTATTATTAACACATTAAGGACAATCTGGCTTCAATATTGTTCGCATAAACTCTTCTTTAAAAGCAGGATAGTTAAAACCAACAGCAATTCTTTGAATCGGCCGACCATCAAACCTTGTTGGTTCAGCTATTTTTCTAAAGTCAGCTACACTTTGGCCCCTAGTCACATCATTTGTCGTACTAATCCACACTGCCGATTTTTTATATTCAAAAATACTATCATTTATAAACGAGACAAACGGTAGTAAATCGTGTATAGGGCTTCCACCAATACCCGGATATTCTTTTTTATAGAAGTTCTCATAATAAAAATCAATCATTGGTTTAATGAGTTTCGCCTGTCCAGTTCCTTGTTTATCTATTATATTGGCCATTTCAGGCGTAATAAGCGCGCCCTGTGTTACATTTAACGGGTATATACTAGCGTTTTTCGCATATTTCATAACAATATTTGCTGCAATTGGATCACCATAAAAATTCGCTTCAGATACTGGTGTAACATTACCTGGAAATAGGAAAGCACCGCCCATTATATAATACGAACAAATACGATCCATTATATTGGGATACAATAAAAATAACGTAGCAAGCGTCGTTAGTCTTCCTGTCGCCACAATTATAATATCTTCTGGACAAGGTTCGATTAATTTGATTAATTCACAAAAATTTTCTCGTTTACAAATTCTCATCTCAGGTGGATTAATAGGACCTAAACCGTGATCCCCATGGATTTCAGGGAAAAACAAAGGTTCTTCAGCTGTCATCGGCCTACTCGCACCTTCAATAATTTTTACATGTGTAGCATAGTACCTTTCTAAAAAATAAACATTTTCCGTAACGATTTCTCGTGATACATTCCCGTACTCTGCAACAATACCTAGAATATCTAATTTACATGTTTTATTTGCATAAATTAACGCTACGGCGTCATCAATACCAAAGTCTCCAAAAAAGATGATTTTCTTATTAACTATTCTCACCCCTCTTCAGCATAATCTACTATTATTATTATGTGAAAAAGACAAGGCGGTGAAACAGCGCAAACTAAAAAAGCCGCCTATTTATTGGCGACTTCAATCTTTTTATAAGACAAATATGCTAGTACATTTTTACTCGAATCGTATTTCGGGTTATTTCCTTTTCTCGGCTCTCTCATATGTGTCTTTTCAAATCCAGGAATGTCCGGCATTTTCCCCATAAATTCAAGCATTTCTTCCTCAGTACCTTCAATGCGTACACGAATCATTATAACTATTCCTCAATTCTCAGTTTCTCTGTACTAAGTATATCGTACTTCAGAAAGACTGCAACACATTTATCTTTTTAATGTTGTACTTTTTTTACATATAAACATAGCCATTTCAGTATAGAATGAATCTACTTTATTATTTTTAAATTGAATATTAAAATATCCCTTCATTTCGTTTGGTGCTTTCATCATACATTCTGTTAATTTTTCGCGCTTTTGTACAGGGACATTCATCATATTACACCACCAGTCAAAATCAAACTTCTTATCAAAAGTAAGACATGACTGCATTTGCAAACCGTTTTTTTCTAATAAAGTAAGCCATTCTGTCTTTTTTAGAGCTCGTTCATGACTTGGGTCCCGCTTTTTTTCTATAAAATTATAAAATGTATCATATTCATTATTTTCTGGCGAAACATTATCTATTAAGATGAATAATCCATTATCCTCCAACGTACGATTTACTTCAAAAATAAATTGAGCCGGATTCGTAAAATGATGGGCTGCAATCCGGCATGTAATTGTATCAAAAAAATGGTCTGCAAATGGTAAATCCTCTGCGTTTCCTACTACAAAAGACACATTTCCATGACCATTCTGCTTTATAAAACCTTTTGCTTCTTCTAACATCTGTTCTGTTAAATCAAGTGCAACTACTTCTTCAAACATAGGTGCTAACATATTCGCAACATGTCCGCCACCAGTAGCAACATCAAGAAGACGATTATTATGGCGAGACGCAACTTGTTGAACTACATATTGTAAGTCCTGTCCTTTAGCATGTATTTTACTATTCACATACTTATCTGCATTACTGCCAAACTGTTTTTTCACAAGCTCTTCCTTACTCATTTTATCATCTTCTTTCTATTGTTATTTACATATACGATTCATATAATTATTACAATTCTCTTCATGTATTTTCAAATCCTCTTTTCATCTCACTTCTTATCAAGTTTACCTATAATCAAAATAATATAATTTTACGTTTTACTATTAAACAAAAAAGGCTACGGGAACTTGTCCCCTAACCTGACTAAATATTTACTACATTTTTATTTCTTCGTATATATCTATATAATATAAATCCTCTTTCAACTTCATAATAACATCTACTTCGTTATAAGTAGCCTCACGAGCATGTAAACCAAATTGATCCATACCAATCCATATCCACCCAGGTGTATGATATAAAACATCTAAGTTAAAATAATCTAATTTAGTAAGCTCCGATGTAATAAATTTATCTTTATTAGCGATTTGTTTATCTAGTAAACCATATTCTTTACCATTTTCAAATAGCGATATAACTTTCCCTACAATCGGATGTTCACGAACAATAAAATGATATTCCTTTTCCTCTACATTTGCCACAATCAAACGAGAAACAGATAAATCAGCCCCCGAATTCGACATATTTGTTTATTCACCTCCTTATATAGGTTTCTTCAATATAATAACAAATGAATATTCAAATTAAGTTAATATAATGTAAAAAATAAAAAGCTGACTTCCCTTTAGAAATCAGCCTTTACAATTTGATCAACTTTATACTTTTACAAATTATTATAATGTTTCTTTTTCCTCATCATTTCCGGAAACTAAACTTCCTATAGCATCCGCTGTTACTTCTACTACAAATTCACAAATACCTGCTACAACTTCTCCAATTACTTCATCCATCTTTTTACCCCCTTATTTTATGCAACTTATTTGTAGTATAGAAGAAATTGGTGAATGTAAACTATCGAAAAAGGTGACATAAACCTTACAAAATTGTAAGCTCTTTCATCCCTTTACTTACTTCCTTTGAAACTCCAAGTATTTTTAGCAGACATATAGGCCATCATAATATGAAGAAAGTAATAATCTAGTGTCAGGAGGCGTTTAATATATATTATGTAAAATTAATTAAAGGTCAATCTTTCTACGCTTTTGACCATCGTTTCTTAGTGTCTGAAGAAGAAGAAGTTTCTGAGAGAATTTATAATTACTTACGACGTAATGAATTTTTTGAAGTACGTAAAGAAGAATATTCTGCTTAATTACAAAAAGCATTAAGAAAAATATCATCTTATTATGATATATTCTTGATGCTTTTATGTAAATTGCTTCTTTTCAACAATTGTTGTGGACTCTATTATAATATTCTAGTATTTGTCCAAGATAATTCATCCCTATTTCCGTATTTCAGTATATGAAGAGGTTGTGAATATGACTCATATCATTGATTATTAAGCTACTCAACCTATAAGTAAAACTGATGCAACAACTTTTGCAATCCCCTCTTCTCCAAACAAAGTAATTCTAGCAAATTTGAAATTGAGAATTTCAAGTAGAGATTCACGTAATAATCGAGTAGAATTAATAGCTACAGTTGGTGTAGAAGGTATAACTGAGATTTCACAAGTTTTATTCCGAATTTTCCTTGATAACATTGAAATTTTCAATACACAAGTAGGTATTGAATCAACAAATTCTGAACAATTTTACGTACAAACATTCCAAGCTACAGACCAAAACGTTAGCAGTGGAACACACGAATATTCATTAACTGTAGAAAACCTTATTAGTAGTGCAAGTACAGAAGTTGCTGGTCCTCTATCTTTTAGCGCTTTAGCTATTGGACAAGAGCGTAAATATTGCTAATTGAAATTAATGTTTAATTTTGTACTTTGGAAAAGCAAGACGTAGTTATACGTTCTTGCTTTTTTATATTTATCCTTACTTTCTATTAGCTTTAATCATGAATTTTTTACGTTTTGCTTCATTTATTTCATCAATTAATACATCAAATTTTTTACAAATCAAAAAGATTGAAATCCAATTATGAAACACGTAATATAGACTCTGACTCTAAAAAAGTTCGTATAAAAATACTACATAAATAAGGAGGTTTTATATACGAGTTTTTCATTTTAAAAGACGGAGAGGTTTTATGTTATGTGGCGTAATAAAAACGTTTGGATTGTTTTAATTGGGGAGTTTATTGCAGGTCTAGGATTATGGCTTGGTATTCTTGGCAACCTTGAATTTATGCAAAAATATGTCCCTTCTGATTTCATGAAATCAGTTATATTATTTATCGGACTATTAGCCGGTGTTCTAGTTGGACCTATGGCTGGCCGTGTCATCGATCAGTATGAAAAGAAAAAAGTTCTTCTTTACGCTGGGTTTGGTCGAGTTTTAAGTGTTATTTTCATGTTTTTTGCTATTCAATTTGAAAGTATCGCATTTATGATTGCATTTATGGTTGCTCTTCAAATTTCAGCAGCATTTTATTTCCCTGCATTACAATCTGTAATTCCACTCATCGTACGTGAGCATGAGTTATTACAAATGAATGGTGTACATATGAATGTTGGTACAATCGCTCGTATTGCAGGTACTTCACTAGGTGGAATTCTTTTAGTTGTGATGAGTTTACAGTACATGTATGCCTTCTCAATGGCAGCATACGCCTTATTATTCCTCTCGACTTTCTTCCTACAATTCGAAGACAAGAAATCAACAACACCAAGTAAACAAGCTGCAAAAGATAATAGCTTTATGGAAGTATTTCGTATTTTAAAAGGAATTCCTATTGCTTTTACAGCACTTATATTAAGTATCATCCCTCTATTATTTATAGCAGGGTTTAATTTAATGGTTATTAACATTAGCGAAATGCAACATGATCCTACGATTAAAGGGTTCATATATACAATTGAAGGTGTCGCATTTATGTTAGGTGCCTTCGTAATTAAACGTCTATCTGATCATTTCAAACCCGAAAAATTACTATATTTCTTCGCAATTTGTACTGCTTTTGCACACCTGTCATTGTTCTTTAGCGATATAAAATGGATGGCTCTTACATCATTTGGTTTGTTTGGGTTTAGTGTTGGCTGCTTCTTCCCTATTATGTCGACAATTTTCCAAACGAAAGTGGAAAAAAGTTATCACGGTCGCCTCTTCTCATTCCGTAATATGTTTGAGAGGGTTATGTTCCAAATCGTCTTACTTGGCACAGGGTTCTTCTTAGATACAATTGGGTTACAATATATGGTTCTCATCTTCGGAGTCGTTTCATTATTGATTATTTCTATTTCCCTTTCTAAGCAGAAACATTATGAAAAACAGCATTCACAATCTGCGAATTTATAAAATAAACAAAGAAGTATGGATATAATATTGAATCCATACTTCTTTGTTCTATAATACGCCTATTTATTACGTTTATTGAAATTACCTAAAGGAGTATCCCCCTTTTATTTCGAATAGATTATAAAGAGTACTCTTTATAAAAGGAGTGGTAAAATGTCTGATGGCATTGAAGTATTTATTGTCCTGCTCTTTGCAATTGCTCTGTTTAGCATCCTAAACTTTTTAGCCATTTCCTTATCTGAACATAGTTTAAAAAAAAGAATCGTGGCAGGTTTCATATTTTTACTACTGACTCCCATTATCTTTTTGACTATCGCAACATTTGCTTCTATATTCGATAAAGCAGGATTTGGCGCAGGTACGTTAGCCTTTATGATCGCAAGCGTATATATATTAAATGGAATAGTGCTTCTGCTTTCCTCTTTATTTATCCTCAAAAAAGATATAACATAGGCTATGGTACTAGCATGAATCTGACTTTACACTAGATTCATGCTTATTTAATTTCTCCTAAATTTTTATATGAAATTAAATAATTCTTTAAAAAAATTTAAACTTTATTTATTATAATATCCCTATCGTATTCGCACGTTTATTCAAATTTAAAAGAAAGGAGCACAAAATGAAAAAGGTTCTACTTACAATTCCTATACTAATCATCCTACTTAGTGGATGCAGCAATAACGATATATACGGTTCTTGGGAAGTCGTTGACAATAAAAATGGTGAATGCCCTGTATATTATAAATTTGAAACAGTTGTCAAAAAAGAAAATAAAGAGGAAATTGTGCAAAATTTAGTAGAAATGCAAACCACAAAGAATAAAGACGATTTATATAAAGGCTCATTTGTCAAAAATTCTAATGTATATCACATTGATTATGGTAATTCATTTACATCAGAGCAAACTTTAAAAGTTGCCGACGGTACATTAAATGTATACTTTTTGATAGCTGAAAAATTATGCACGTATAAAAAGAAATGATTACATTTCAGAGGAAACGCAGAAAATATTTTCTGCGTTATTTCACTTTAGAAATCTTCCACAAATACTTAATAAAAACTATAAAATAACTTAAGTTATATAAAATGAATCCTATAATAGACATTTCAATTAACACGTCTACGCTATTTACATCGATACTTTTCAAAATAGGCTAATCCTTCCTCTAAATTTGTCAATCGTTTTAATTTTCATAAAAAAATGATAAAATATAAACATGTGTTTTCAGAATAATTAAAAACGCAGAATGAAAGCACTGTTTTAGGAGGGGTTTTGATGACTTACACGTTAGCAACTAGAATGAAAGCATTCCAATCTTCTATATTTAGTGAATTAGGAGCCTATAAAAAAGAAAAAATTGCAGCAGGTCATAACATGATTGATTTGAGCATCGGAAATCCTGATATGCCGCCCGCTGATTTTGTAAGAGAAACAATGGTACATACAGCGAGTGAGAAAGAGAGCTACGGGTATACATTATCAGGTATTCAAGAATTTCACGAAGCTGTAACTGAATATTACAACAACACTCATAACGTTTTATTAAATGCGGATAAAGAAGTTTTATTATTAATGGGTTCACAAGACGGGCTCGTTCATTTACCTATGGTTTATGCAAATCCAGGTGATATTATATTAGTTCCTGATCCAGGATATACAGCTTATGAAACAGGTATTCAAATGGCTGGTGCAACATCTTACTACATGCCTTTAAAGAAAGAGAATGATTTCTTACCAGACTTAGGAGTCATCCCTGAAGAAATTGCCGATCAAGCGAAGATGATGATTTTAAACTTCCCAGGGAATCCCGTTCCAGCAATGGCTCATGAAGATTTCTTTAAAGAAGTAATCGCATTCGCGAAAAAGCATAATATTATCGTTGTCCATGATTTTGCTTATGCTGAATTTTATTTCGATGGTAATAAGCCAATTAGCTTCCTCTCTGTACATGGTGCTAAAGAAGTTGGTGTAGAAATCAATTCTTTGTCAAAAAGTTATAGTTTAGCAGGTAGCCGTATTGGATATATGATTGGAAACGAAGAAATTGTTCGTGCACTTACTCAATTTAAATCTAATACCGACTACGGTGTATTTTTACCAATTCAAAAAGCGGCATCTGCAGCACTAAGAAATGGCGCTGCATTTTGTGAGAAAAACCGCGATATTTATCAAGAACGGAGAGATACTTTAGTCGATGGATTCCGAACATTTGGTTGGAATGTCGATAAGCCAGCCGGTAGTATGTTTGTCTGGGCTGAAATTCCACAAGGATGGACTTCTCTAGACTTCGCTTATGCATTAATGGATCGTGCGAATGTCGTTGTTACACCTGGTCATGCATTTGGACCTCACGGAGAAGGCTTCGTACGTATTGCACTCGTTCAAGATAAAGAAGTGTTGCAACAAGTTGTTGAAAACATTAGAAATAGCGGCATTTTCGTCCTTGAAAAAGTAAATGAATTAGTTAAAAATTAGTTCCCACTCCCCTGCTTAACTTTAGCAGGGGTATTATTAATTGGAGGTACTTTCATATGCATATTAAAGACACACTTCCCCATCGTTATCCATTTTTAATGATTGATAAAGTAATAAATGTAAAACAAGATGAATTCGTTACAGGATATAAACTCATTACAAATAACGAATGGTTTATAAACGATAGTCACAAACATATGCCTCATATGTTAATTGTAGAAGCACTTGCTCAGCTTAGTGCATTTGTACATACAAGTGATTCTGAAGGACTAGGATTTCTCTCCTCTTTAGATGGAGTTGAATTCCACGGAAAAGCATATCCCGGTGATAAACTTGATTTACATTATGAGCTAACGCGCAATCGTCGAGGTTTTATTCTTGGTAAAGGTATTGCAACTGTAAACGACCAGCCTATTGTAACTATAGAAAAACTATTAATATATCAAGCAGATTAAAGTGTTCCTTATATCAGTTGGAAATATCTATTCTCAACCAATTAAATAAATAAGAAAATATATTACGTAGTTAGGAGCAGGGAAATGGAACGTACTATCGGTATCGATGCTGGAGGCACATTAACGAAAATAGCTTATTTTAACGAAAAAAAGCTATTAACTTTTGAAAAATTTTATTCGCATGAACAACATAAAATAATAGATTGGATTAAAAACAACAATGGCATAAAACAAATATGTATTACGGGTGGTAAATCGAAACTATTACAGCATCTGCTTACAGGTTCATATAAAATAATAGAGCTAAACGAATTTGAAGCTACTCTTGCAGGTATCCAATACATATTAAAAGAAGAAAAACATGCTATACGCAATTTTATTTTAACCAATATCGGTACAGGTACTTCTATCCATTACGTTTATAATGAACAATATATTCGCGCTGGTGGAACCGGAGTTGGCGGTGGGACTATTATGGGACTTTCAAAATTGTTAACAAATATAGATCATTTTGAAGATGTAATCCCTCTAACAAAAGTAGGATCTAGAAAAGAACTAGATATTACGGTTGGAGATATTTATGGTGGTATTCTTTCCCCTATCGATAATAACTTAACTGCTAGTAACTTCGGAAAAGCAGCCATTACAGAATTAAATAATAGTAGCTCCGATATACTAGCTACTGTACAAGGACTTGTCGGTGAAGTCGTTACTGCATTAAGCCTTCAATTCGCTGAAACAAAAAACATTGAACACATTATTTATATTGGTTCAACTTTATGTAATAACATACAACTTCAACATATTATTAGTAGCTACACCGAATATCAAAATAAAACACCAATCTTTTTACAAGATGGTGGTAATAGCGGTGCAATTGGTGCATTACTTCATGCTACGAAATAAAAAGCTGACTTTTGTCAGCTTTTTAGAAATGGCACTTCAAATTCAATAATTGATTCCCCGTTCTCTCCAATTCGCTCCACGCTTATTCTATCAATCACACAATTTAACTTCCCATGAAAACTAGGAATCTCCTTCACTACTTCAGCAGCTAACGCGACACTTTCTTTTCTTCCGACTGTTACATGCGGGATGTACGGAATGTCTTCTTTCAAAAATTGTAATAAAGGTCCTGTATTCTATGATAAGAAATTTTGTATACTAACTCCATCTTCTCCCCTCCATTATTTCAACTGGCTCACTGGATATTTAGCAAATAAAGATTTCCGAAAATCTTTATCTTCCACAAGCATTTTAATTTTTTCTTCATTGCCGTTAAAGAACTTTATAACTTTATTTTTATCCCATATATCTTTTTCTTTTGGAAAATCATCGAATTCCCTATGCAAAATTGATAACATTTCTTCCCTCGTTATCTTAAAGTTTTTATTTTCTATTTGAAACTCATAAGCTTTTGCGTTTGGTACTAAAATTACTAGATAGGTAGCATTAAAGAGAAAATTCTTCTTCATCGTATCTTTCTCATCAAACCAATACGTCTCAATCATTTCTTCTGTAAGAGCTCCACTCTCTTTTGCACCATAGTTCACTTTTATATTTTCATTTTCTAAACTTATACTTTGAACTGTTCCACCACCGGATAAATGATTAATAATTGCAACCACATCTGAATTATTACCAACGTATGTCCCAGTATATTTCTTAAAATCATCTGACCTAACATCATATATATCTTTTATTCTTTCTCCGTTAGAACAAGCCGTAATGAATAAAAAAATTGTTAGCATAACGATTATGTTATGATGCATATATTTCATTTAGCATCCCCCATTTTTATCGATATTTCGTTAATTACAATATTTACTTTCAAATCCCTTTTTAAATATACGCATTTTAATCAAAATTAAAAATTTTCATTTTTTATGTTTACAATTATCCATTAATTGTATATACTTACTAACGTAAGAAAAAAATTCTAAAAGGAGGTCGAAGGAAATGATGAAATTACAATTACATGCATTAACTTTAGCGTTAACTGCACCTGTGTTTTCTGGACAATTAAATATGAATTCGACCACCCTAATGGAGAATTGAAAATCGTACTTTATTTCATTTAATTCATAAATTCGCCACAGGAGGTCGTATACTTTCCTGTGGCTTTTTCACGCCCCGCCATAGGAGAACTGTATCTTCCTGTGGTTTTTTTGCGCGGTTTTTTTAGTCTCTTACATTATTTTTCTAAGAAAGGAGCAACATTCAATGACTATTAGCGTATTGTTTTTAAGTATTACGATTCAAAGAAATACAATTTCCAAAGATGAAATTCTTCATAATGAGCAAATTGAAAAAGCTATGAATGATGTTAAGGAGCGCCAAGCACTTTACTGTGATCACCTGTAATTCCTTTTCGAAAGGAGGAATTCATTTATGACTTTTCATATTTTCTTTTTTACGACTGTGCTTCAAAAAAATACTTTATCTGAAACTGAAATCATTCGTAAACAACAGTTAAAACAACTGACTGATAAAATAACTGACATTAAAAGTTCATACTACACTCAAATGTATTAAAAATATATTTTAAAGGGGTAATATATTCATGAAATTTAAAGCATTCTTTTTAACAATCACCATTCAAAAACGTAAGCTTTCACAGAAAGAGATTTTACGTGAGCAACACATCCAAAACATTATGGACGAAGTAAAAGAGCGCCAATCTTCTTATTACACTCGTCTTTTCTAAATCACTTATAAAGGGGTAATTATCCAATGAAATTTAAAGTATTCTTTTTAACCATTACCATTCAAAAAAATAAATTTTCTGAGTCTGAAATGCTTCATGAACGACAAATTAATCAAGCTATGGATTCTGTAAAAGAAAGACAAAGTCATTACTGTAGTCATCTGTAATTCCAATTCGAAAGGAGGAATTCACATATGAAGTTTCACCTTTTCTTTTTAACGATTACGATTCAAAAAGAAACAATATCTCAAAATGAATTAAAACAAGAAAGACAATATAAACAAGTTATTAATGAAATTCGAGATCGTAGAAGCAAATACTACACTCACCTTTAATCGTTTAACTATATAGAATTGAAAGGAGTCGATTTTGATGTTGATAGCGTGCTGTAAGGAAATGATTTGGATAGTTCAGAGGGATTCCACATAGTTTTATAGAGCCTTATATCACACAAGTTCATCACTGAATTTGATGTATAAAAAATATATAATAAAATCAAATCAACCCACTTTTAATTATTTTTTATAAACAAAAGATACACCACTTAAAAAGCGGTGTATCTTTCTCAGGTTTTACTATTTCCGATTACTTCTCTTCGTCTTAAACAATCTCACTAAGTTCGAAACAACTGTTTTTGTTACTGCATAAACTGGTACTGCTAAAATCATTCCGATGATTCCAGCAAAGTTACCTACCCCTAAAATTAGGATAATAATTGTTAATGGGTGGATGTTTAATTTCGAGCTCATAATACGTGGTGAAATAATATTACTTTCAAACTGTTGTACAATTGTTACGATAATAATTACGTACAATGCTTGCATCGGAGATACGAACAGTCCTACAATAACAGCTGGCGCTGCCCCAATAAATGGACCTAAGTTAGGAATGATGTTTGTAAATGCTGCAATAATTCCTAAAACGAAAGCGTACGGTAAATCGATAATTAAATAACCGATAAATGTAAACGCACCTACAAATATACAAACGAGCGCTTGTCCTTGAATATATGCAGATAATGTTTCGTTCGTTTCCTTAATGATACGAAGCCCCTCTTCACGGTAAGACTCTGGTAATAAACTTACCGCTTTTCCTGGAAAGGCATGTCCATCTTTAAACATGTAAAATAAAATGAACGGTACAGTAAATACAACTAATGCAACGTTCGTGATAATACCAAATAAAGCCGTTGCACTCGACGTAATTGTATTTGGTATATCTTTTAAGTATTCAATTGCATTTTTTTCAATTGTTTCAATGGAAACGTAGTTTTGTGTAGATAACCATTCAAACAACCTATGATGTGATAATTCTTGTATGTATACTTTTCCCTCTTTTATGTAGCCTGGCATATTTTTTACTAAGTCCATTAGCTGTTGTGAAATCGTAGGAACAACTACTCCAACGCCAACCGCAGTTAATGTTATGATAAAAAGATATAACAGTAATATCGCTAAATTTCTAGGTACTTTTTTATTCTCCAAAAAGATTAATACAGGATTAAATATGAAGTATAAAAAAAGCGCGATTAAGATTGGGAAAAATAATGTTGATATGAAGATACCAATCGGTTGAAATAAAAATGATATTTTTGTGCAAATAAATATGATTCCTACAACCATTAGCACTTCTAATGTCCAAAAGTGCACTTTTGATTTCAAAAAAACGGCCTCCTTTAAACTAGCACTTCTCTTCATTGTACCAAAATAAGTATGAATTTCACATAATATTTTCCTTTACAATATTCCAAAATACCGATAAATACACTACAATGAGATTACATACAAATTTGCAGGTAAAGGTGATAAAAATGACACAATGCATCATTTGCAGAAAAGATACGAAAGAACTTAGTGAACAATATGTCATTCCAGAAATATTATGTGGATATTATTTCACAAACTCAATTTGTGATACTTGTCATGAACAAATGACAACAAATATTGATCGTCCTTTAATTAGGCATAAATTGAGTCAATTTAAGATTGAACAAATGAAAAGACAAATTGATTCCCCACTCTATACGAATGAGCACGGTGAGGAACTTGCGGCTGCTGAGACTGATGTTGTCGAAGTAAGCGACGAGATTCTTTATTCTAATGCATTAATTATGAAACTATGTAAAAAGCACGATATTTCCTTACATAATGAAATTTGGAAAGAGGAACGTGTAACGAAAGTAGCGAGTTCTATTCAACGTGAATTACTATTAGATAACCGTAAATATAAAATGAGTGTATTAAAAATGGCTTATACATTCGCTGTACAAGCAGTTGACGGCTACTTTGAAGATCAAGATGCAATTGATATTTCTACCATTCTCTCCAATGCAGATTTCGTGGAACTAAAAGAAAAAAGCATTGTACGTGATTTAAGCAAAAGTTCTTTATGGAATACGCTAAATACAAGTAGTGAAAATCATTACTTTATTTTACTTAGCGATAAAGACGGCCTGTTTTGCTTCATTCGTTTGTTTGACATCTTTGATGTTGTCGTTCATTTATCAGAAAAAAGATTTGACCTTCCATCGCCGATTGTCGGTGTAAATAATGTGAATACGCAGAAATTTTATGTCCAAAGTTTAAAACAGTATATGGATGGGCTGTTTAAAGAAAAAGCACCTACTATATAACAGAAACCAGAACATACGGTCTCCTTTCTTGATGAAAAGACACTGTGTTATAATGAGTATGAAAAGAACAATACAATCACATAAACCAATTATAAATTGTATATAAATAAAAAAGACTAATGTGCGGCTACACACTAGTCCACGTAACTTAGCAGATTGGATTGTTCATTTATCCTATTTGTTTCTTACAAACAAAACAACCCACATTCTATAAGCATAGGTGGGTTGTTATTTTTTGAGCTTGTCTATTAAAACGACGACGAACGTTAACAATGCAACGAGAAACAGTCCACCTTGCAGTAGCAACGCTATTTCACTCACGTATTATCACCCCCCTCCTACTCGGAGAAGTGATAATTGAACAACCAACCGCACCTTAAGTTACCCTTTAATTTTACCATATTTTCTAATAATTTACGATGAAAACCCGCAAGCGAATAACTTGCGGGTTTTTTATCCCGTATTAACAGGCAGTAAACAAAATAAAGCAATAAATAGGTGAAACTTTATTTCTCACTATTTTTTTAATGCATATGCATCAGCAATCATTTCACCAACCATTTTATTTTCTTCTTTCTTCTCGTTTTTCAATAATGGGAATAACAATTCTGCCACTTCATACGCTTCTTCTAAATGCGGATATCCTGATAAAACAAACGTATCAATTCCTAACGATTCATATTCTTTTATCCTTTCTGCTACTGTATGTGGATTGCCTACAAGTGCAGTACCTGCCCCACCTCTTACAAGTCCGATTCCAGCCCATAAATTAGGGCTTATCTCTAACGACTCTCTCGTACCTTTATTTAAATGTGTCATCCTCTTTTGACCAACCGAATCATATCTTGCAAATGTCTTTTGAGCAAGCTCAATTGTTTCATTATCCACATATTGAATTAAACGTTCTGCCTCTTCCCACGCTTCTTCTTCTGTTTCTCTTACAATTACGTGTAATCTAATGCCAAATCGTACTGTACGCCCCTTCTCTTCTGCAAGTTTTCTTACTTCTTCTATTTTCTCTTTCACTTGCTCTGGTGGCTCTCCCCACGTTAAATATACATCACTATGTTCAGCTGCTACTTCTTTTCCAGCAGCTGATGATCCTCCGAAATATATAGGAGGATATGGTGTTTGAACTGGCGGGAATACAACTTTACTATCTGTAACTTGAATATGTTTTCCTTCTAAAGAGATCGTTTCACCTTGCAATGTCGATTTCCAAACTTTTAAAAATTCATCCGCTGCTTCATATCTTTCATCATGCTCAAGATATAATCCATCTCCTTGTAGTTCAACTGGATCTCCTCCAGCTACTACATTAATAAGTAGTCTCCCATCTGAAATTCTATCAAATGTAGATGCCATCCTCTCTGCAACTGTAGGTGACATTAGTCCTGGTCTCACTGCTACTAAAAATTTTAGTTTTTCTGTTTCAGCAGCAAGAGCTGAAGCTAACACCCAAGGGTCTTCACATCCTTGACCAGTTGGAAGTAAAACACCCGTATATCCTAAATAATCAGCTGCCGCAGCAACTTGCTTATAATAACCATATTCAGCTGCTCTTCCTCGTTTTGTCGTTCCTAAATATCGACCATCTCCATAAGCCGGAATAAACCATAATAATTCCATACCTTTACACACCCCTTATTTATTTTGAAACGTATACTAACAAATTCTATATAAATTACCCCTAATAATTTATATGTTAATTCCTAGTCTCACCTTTAAAATTATCTCGCCATCTTAAAAACTTCACTTCTAATAAACGTACTAGAGAGTCAGAAAACTTCCCAACAAATGCAAAGATAATTATGCCGACAAATACGATATCTGTATTTGAAAATTGCCTTGCATCCATAATCATATAACCAATACCTTCTGTAGATCCCATAAGTTCTGCTACTACTAAACTCACCCATGCAACACCTAACGATAACCTTGCTCCTAGTAAAAGGTTAGGCAATGCAGATGGTAAAATTAGTTTCGTAATTAGTTTTCTTTTGCTAAACTCTAACACTCTCGCAACATCAAATAACTTTGAATCCACACCTCTAATACCTAAAAATGCGTTTACGTATAAAGGAAAAAATGCACCATCTGCAATTAATAGCACTTTCGATGTTTCACCAAAACCGAACCATAATACGAAAAGCGGCGCAACAGCTAAATGAGGTACAGTTCTTAACATTTGCACAGATGGGTCTAAATATTGCTCACTTCTCGTTGAAAATCCAACAATCGTTCCTAAAATGATTCCTAAGCCCCCACCAATAAAGAAACCAGCCGCAGCCCTGAATACACTAATACTTAAATGGCCGAATAACTCTCCTGTTTTAATAAGCTCTTGGAAAGCTAGAAAAATATCTAATGGTGTTGGTAAAACTGTTTTAGAAACAAGACCGAATACGCCAGCCAACTGCCAAATTATTAATATAATAACCGGTATAGTAATCGCCCTTACTAAAACTTTTACATTTAACTTTCGTACCTTCTTTATGCCATTTTTCTTAATCGTTATACTCGCTGGTTTCATAACAGCTTTCGTATTTTCCACTTTACAAAACCTCTTTTCACTTCGCTTTCAATGCTTTTTCTACGAAAGAATTATCTACAACTTTTTCCGTCTTAATTTCTTTCTTTATAGAACCGAGCTTATATTGAAAATCCGCTGTCTTTTGTTGTTCTGCTATTATTTCCTTCGTTACCGGAACTAAAATTGGTTTGTCGTGATTAAACACTTCTTTTACAATCTCTGCATCTATCTTTTTTACAGAAGTGTATACTTTTATTGCTTCATCTAAGTTAGCATCTTGCCATACACGTGCTTTCTCATAAACTTTGAGGAATTTCTCAACTAATTCTGGATGTTCTTTCGCAAATTTTGTCCTCGTAATTAAAAATTCTGGTGAAGAGACATTTAATGTTTCACCGTCTGCAATCACCTTCGCACCTTTATTTAACGTATGTAATGATATGAAAGGGTCCCAAATCGCCCATGCATCTACTGATCCTGATTCAAATGCAGGCTGCGCTTCATCTGGTTGTAATTGAATGACATTTACATCTTTTGCATCAATACCTTCTTTATCAAGTGCTCGATACAATAAATTAAAGGCACTACTTCCTTTTGCTACTGCAATTTTTTTACCTTTTAAATCCTTTACACTCGCAATCTTGCTATCTTTTTGAACGAGAATTCCAGTTCCTTTTCTCGCATAACTTGTATTGGCGATTTCGGTAAATCCAATACCTGCTGCTTGCGCTGAAATGACTGGAGAATTCCCTACTTCACCAAAGTCTAAC
This sequence comes from Bacillus sp. FSL K6-0268, assembly GCF_038005425.1. Lineage (NCBI taxonomy): Bacteria > Bacillati > Bacillota > Bacilli > Caryophanales > Bacillaceae > Bacillus > Bacillus sp. FSL K6-0268. Next base: position 453,768 of record NZ_JBBOTF010000001.1, on the reverse strand, counting down.
CGGTTTGATGCGATTGCTTCAAAATAAGGAGGTCCACTTTGGAACTCTGTCCATTTCACTTTAACTCCTTCTTTTTTAAACTCCTCTTCAAACCATCCCTTTTTCTTTGCTAGTAATAGCGGGCTTAATCCTTGCTGTATACCAATTTGTATTGTTACATCTTCTTTCTTACTACTTGCTGTACTTTTTTCGCATCCTAATAAACATACTGATATAGCTAAAGCAAAAGAAAGAACTTTAAATTTTTTATACATATAAAATCACCCTTTTCCTATATACTTGTTTGAATCAATCCTCCATATTCAAACTGCTGTAATACTTTCGTTCGAAGTTGTTGGAACGATTGAGAAGTTTTATTTCGCGGATAAGGCAAATTATTTTCAATCACTTTATGTATTTTCCCTGGTTTTGCACTCATAATGATGATTCGGTTTGAAAGATAAATCGCTTCGTCTATATCATGTGTAACGAATATCATTGTTGTTTTTTTCTGCTCCCAAATATTTAGCAATACTTCTTGCAAATGACTTCGAGTAAAAGCATCCAGCGCTCCAAAAGGTTCATCAAGTAATAATACATTCGGATCTCTTAATAACGCTCTCGCTATCGCAACACGTTGTGACATCCCACCTGAAATTTCTTTCGGATACGATTTTTCAAAGCCATCTAAACGAACGATTTCAACCCATTCTCTCACCTTATCTTTCACATACTTATCTTTTAACGACAAATCTGCCGCTATATTTTCTTCAACTGTTAACCATGGAAAAAGCCTATGTTCTTGAAAAATAAAACCTTGTTTCTTACTCGGTTTTAAGATAGACTCCCCGTCAATAACAACTTCCCCTTCAAAATCATTATCTAGACCTGCAACAATTTTTAGTAATGTACTTTTTCCACACCCACTCGGACCAATTACTGTAACAAAATCCCCTTTCTCTAATTGAAAATTAATATTCTCTAATACTTGAACAGTACCAGTTTGTTTCAAAAAATATTTTGATACCCCATCAATTGAAACAGTCATTTCTTCCCCTCCTTAAAATGATTCATATAAATGAACAGATTCAGTATTTGTGCAATAAAAAAACCAAAGGCATTTTATCAACAGATAAAATGCCTTTGGTTTCTCCAATCAGCAATACGTTATGGAATTAAGTACATATTATACAAATATTTCCGATAAGTCAACTGGGTTTTAGCGAACATTATTTATTTTTAAAGATATCAGCAGTCCCTTTTATTATTTTTGGAAGGAACGTTTTAATTGTATCCATTAATATATAAAGAGCTTCCTTCACATAACCACCTTCGAAATTTCCTAATGGTTCTGGTAATTCATCCTCATCTAATATGAAGTATTCTCCATTTGGAAGTACCATAATATCGATGATTAAATCTTCGAAGGAAACCACTTCGTCTTTTATTTGTGTATTTTTTACGATATTAAAATAGGAACCTAAATACTTCCCTTTTATATCTCTCCATACGTATAAATTGTACGGACAATCTTTCCAGTAATATGCGATTGTATAACTCCCTTTTGGGATTGTTAACTTAGTATCATTTGCAGTCATTGTAAATGAATACTGCACCTCGTGAAATAAAACGATACTTTGTGATTGCTTTTCAAGTAATAAACAATTGTGATCTACTATTGTTGAGTTATACCGGATTTTTCTTTCTATAATTTCACTTTTCGATGTAAGTAACTTATTCATTATTTTGTTTCCCCTTACACTAGTTCTATCCTCAATTATATCCATTTATATAGTGATAAAGAAGTATATAGTTTTTTATATAATGATTTATACAAGAAAAACTCCTTCTTATTTAGAAAGAGTTTTTCACTTCTAACGGAAGTTTATTTGTTTTTATGTAACTAACAGCACTATTACTCATGTTTTAACTTTTCCTTAACCGCATCATAAAATTTTCGTTCTTCATCAACATTTAAGTGCACACGACTTACTGTTTTAGAAAATCCATATAACAACTGTGCTTTCACTGGCTCTTTTAATGTTATTTCAAAAGTAGCAGGTTCTTTTATGAACTCCATAACAGTTGCATCCAATACCTGTTTCCCTTCTTTTGCCGTTAGCAATTCATCCTTGTAGAACGCAATATTATCAATTTGTGTAAATGATATAACAATTTTCTTTCCTAATCCAATTTGAATGATTACTTGTTCTTCTGTTACGATAAGTGGATTTTTACGCATCGCTTGTATTTCAGCTATAAAATAAATCATCGCGTATACATTTAAAATAAGTAAAATCCATGCTACAACCGGATTCCATTGATGAAACAAATAATGAAAACCGATACTTTCTATTAAGGTCGCATGGATGATCATGATATATACACCTATTGCACCAGTCTTTTTGTGATATGAGTATACGGATTCACCTTCTGGTACTTTTTCACGCCACGATAAAAATGCATAATAGATTAACTTACACTCCGTTACAATGATATCTATTAATTTATTTCTTTTCATAGTAGCTTCAAATGCTGCATCAATCGCATAAGAAAAGGAATAATTTTCTCTTCTATGTTTTTTATATTTTTTTATTATTTTAGGAAGCACTCTAACAATTTTATAGAGAAGGAATAATTCTAGACCTACAAATACAATTTCAGCCGCAACAATAATATAAGAGATGAATGAAAAAGCTTGTAAATAGTAACTTGGAATAATAAATCTTGCAAAAATATATCCAGCTATTACAACAGGAAATATATACGTTAACGAGTATCTTTTTCGAATAATGAAGAAATACGTGATGATTGGAATGACAAACATGCAATCTAATAATGACCCAAGCACAACTTCTTTCGGCGCAGCTGGTACTATTGGAAGGGCATACAATAAGTAGTTTGATAGTATTATTAAAGAGACGAGTCCAATCCAAATACCTTTTCGCCTTCGCGATAGTGTAACATTCATACGTTCACTCCTTTATTTAAAAACCTCATTTAAATGGTCTTTATAAAATGAAATGGCACGCTCAAATTCTTTTACTTCCTCTACTTTCACGACAGTTTCAAGTAATAATTTCATAGCTGATTCGTGATCGTTTACGTTATATTTTGCTAATGATAAAAATACTTTCATCGGATCGTTCTCTGGGAATTTTTTCACCCCAGCTTCTAATACTGTAATTGCCTTTTCATATTCCCCTATACAACGATATGTACTTCCTAGACCAATATAAGCACCGCAAAGGGATTCGCCATCAAGTCCATTTGCGATTGCCTGCTCATAATACGGAACTGCTTCTGTTTCTAGCCCCATTACATCATGTATCCACGCACACTGATACAGTACTTCTGCATCCTTTGTAAAGTTTGTTAATCCTATAAGCATCTCTTTAGACTGCGCATATTTCTTTTCGTTTCTAAGTTTAATAGCTTGCTTTAATAAATGTTCCATAGAATCCACTCCTCACCAATTATTCTGTGTATAGCTCTTGATTGATATACGCTTCACATTCGTGTAAAAGTAAAATTCCCACCAATTAAAGTTTCGCTTACTTATTACTATGCGGATTCATTCTTATCTAAAAACTTAATTTTAAAAAGCAGTGACACGATTACATAATACCTCTAAGCTTTTGACAATTTCTTTCGCTGTTTCATCTTTCCCATTACACAACTTCCCTTTACCATCTTGTCCAATTACATAATGCACAGCTCCGCGCGAATATAAAGAATGTGGTGAATTCGCAATCATTACATTCGCCCTTGCTTCTTTCATTCTATTTTTCGCTCTTTCAAACAGTTCTTCTTCATTTAAATCACTTTCAAGTTTAAAACCAATAAGTACTGTTTCTGGGTCCCATTCTTTTATTTGTTTTAATACTTTTGGAGCCTTTTGAAAGTGAATAATCGGTGCAATATCACTTGAAATTTTTCCGTTCATATTAAGAACATTACCATCTTGATCACAGATCTTCTCCACAATCCAATCTGATCCAGCCGCTGCCATAATAACCGCATCAACCTTTTCATGTGTGATGATACTTTTCATTTTATCTTGTAAATCAACAATCCCTTCAAATGGATGTAATTCTAACCCTCTATGTACATCGCTCGGTTTCTCCGCAAAATAACCGTGTAAATATATAACATGTGCCCCTTTAGCTAGAAGTTCTTCTGCGATTATCCTTCCGATTGTACCTTTAGCCATATTCGTATGCCCGCGTACTTGATCCCATTTTTCTAGACAACCACCGCTCGTAATTAATACCTTTTTCCCTTTCATTGTAACCATCCCTTACTAATTTTTCTTACGAAACCATTCTGTTCCAAAGTCAACTATATCACGCTGTTTCATTAGACGACACGTTGCATTCCCTATCTTCCCATTTTTTACAGTTCCTTTTCGCTCAAACTCAACACCAATTTCAACAAACTTCTCAGATTCGTAATCCATTTCAACAAACTCTTTCCACACTCTCTCACCGTTTTCTATAATAGGTGCTCCTACTTGTATTAACTCACATGCACCAGTACGCACCTCGGATAAATGAACAGACGTATTGGAATCATATCCAACACCAATTAATAATACGTACCCGTCTAAATCATATATTTTTCTTAATGGAGATTCTTCTCCAAAGCTCATTGATAACGAATGGTTCATTGTTATTTCTACTGCATGTTTTCCCCATGCAGCAAAACTTCCTAACGGATGATTACTACGTACTACATTCGGATATGTACGAAAACATTCAACTATTTCACCCATTCCCCTTGTTGGGGTTATACGTGAATCAAATGCCGGGACGTTATCTCGGATAATTTGCCACCAGTCTTCCGGTACAGGTGGTCTTGACCAATGTTTCGGATCGGATAAATCCGAAGATTGCGTTGGCATTATTATCGTTCCTTCTTCCGTAACAACTTTCATTAATGCTTCTACTACGGCAACCGCACCACCAGATATCCACCCGATAGAACTTAGTGATGAATGAACGATAATTGTCATTCCTTTTTCGATTCCTAATGCTTTTAAATCTTTTGTTATTGTTTCGATTGTATTTGGAAATTTTGTACTTGCTACTATATCATTCATTTTCATATTGGTTCCCCCACTAGCCATGTAAATTTAAACTTTTATATAAATATATTATCATATTTTTCTTAATTTTTAACTTAATCATATTCATTACTACAAAAATATGTATATTATTATACTGAAGACTCAAAACTCTATTAAAATCGTAGATAATGATGAACGAGAGTTTTTTGAAATGAAGAAAAATGTAGATCTTATTTTTTCAGACTATACTCCATATGCATATTTTTATACTATTTTTCCAAATAACAATGAAATCTTTCGATTTCCTTATATTTTTCTCCTAAACTTTTAACTCGAAAACCAATTCTTTTATAAAATTCTACCGCCCCATCGTCTGTCTCTGCTTCTATATAAGTCAATTGATATATTCTTACAACCTCTTTAATCATTTGCAGTGCAATTCCTTTTTGACGATAATCTGGATCCACTGCTATATGACATACTCGTGCTTTAGTTGCTCCGATTACTTCTATACCTATACAAGCTTTTTCTTCATATTTGTACAAAGTCCCTTTATTATTTTGATAAAGTAATACTGCTTTCTTTAAGCTTATTTCATTTGGACCGACGGCATATTGTAGCACATTTAATATTGAATCTTTTTCAAGTTGTTCAACAAGTTGTAAATTCATACTTTCATCCCTTTCTACGAAAAAATACTAGCTCTTAATAAAAAGAGCTAGTCTCATTACGCCGTTATTTTTTCTTCTTTTTTTACAACGACAGCTACATAACTATGAAGTATCATCCCAATAATAACGAGACTCATACCAATCCAAGATAATGATGACGGAATTGGTGCAGATAACCAGATCAGCTCTCCTACTAGCGCAAATAAAACTTCACCAGACTGCGTCGCTTCCACTGTTGCTAGTTTTTGTGGATCATCTTTCACAAGATCTGTTGCAAAGAAAAATAATACTGTCGCGATTAACCCCGAACTAACTGCTACAATAAAACATTGAAAAACTTGGCTACTTGACGGTAATCCGCCAGTTGATACTTCGTAACCAGATAATAAAAACCAAAATGGTAAACTTGCTAATGTCATACCGAGTACTCGCTGAAATACATCTAATTCCCCTTTACAAACTTGCATCATTTTTCGATTTCCAAGAGGATACGCAAATGCTGCAATAAGTACAGGAACTACACATAAAACGGTTTCACGAATACCTAATGAAGAAGCATGTTCTACTTGCATGAGAACAACACCAAATAAAATAATACCCGACATAACTAATTCCTTCATCGGAAGTTTTTTATGTAGTGGATCCACCGCAAAAAATGGTGTTAACAAAATCCCTGCAACGATTGTAATTTGCCATGTTGATGCAACAAGCCAACCTGGTCCGAACGCTCCAGCAAAACTAAGCGGTGCATAAAAGAGACCAAATCCAACGATACTCCATACTAACCATTCTTTCGGATTGTTTTTCATATATTGAAAGAGTTGCTTTAAGTTCCCTCTATACATAACAATAAGTAATAGCATTGGAACCATAAAATAATACCGTAATGATGCACTCCAAATCCAGCTTCCACCTTCTAAGTCCATTGCCCGGTTTAAAACAAAGGTAAAGGCAAAGAAAAATGATGCCAGTATCCCTATAACAATTGCTTTCATTGTAAAACCCCTTGTTTAGTTTCTCCCTAATACTATACAACAAAATAAATATAATTAAAATTCACAATCTTTAACTTGTATGTAATCTAGCTCTATATAATTTCCTCAATCGACTTATATGTGCTTGATGATATCGATTATGATCTGCTATATGCCAAATTCCCCATCTTATAGTCGCAGTTTCCCCTTTTTCATACAAAACTTCCCGCGTTAAATCAGTTTCTGTTAGTTTCATACATTCTTCATGAAACAATTTTTGCACTGCTTCATAATCTTGCATTAACTCTTGCAACGTGTATTTTCTTAAACTCGGCATTTCTCCTACTTCATTCAACATAGGACCATATTTATTTTCAAATGTTGTTGGAACATCTTCTCCCTTGAAACGATACACCCAATGTAAATCGACAACTGCTAAATGCTGAAGTAACTGCCCAATACTATTTTCATTATTTTCAGACCCTTTATAGGATAGTTCGTTCTCTTCAGTACCTTCTACTAACCTTTGCAATCTATTAAACGTATCAGCAACCGTCGCATACAAAATCGCTACTTGAAGGTCCATATTTCTTTCTAAATGGAGATCTTTCATGCTAAACTTCCTCTCTTAAAAGAACAACACCATATGTTCATCATCACTATACACACCATTCATTTTTATAGCCCTTTTTTCAATTCCGTACGTTTTAAATCCCATTGATTCATATAATCGTTTGGCTGGTTCGTTCGTTGACACAACCCCTAAGTTCAATTGCTCTAGCTTCATCTCTTTTGCCCTTTCAATTGCTTTACGTATTAAATCACGTGCAAGACCACTTCTTCGATTTTCAGTATCTACATACATTGCAACGATATGCCCTTTATGCTTATATGCATCCTTTTCTTCTGTTAATAAAGTAACAACCCCAACTAAACGATTTTCATTATTAAAAGCACCAAATGTAAAACTACTGTTAGATGAAAGATTACTAGCAACGCGTTCAAGAGGGTTTTCTTGACGTACTGCTTCTTCATAAGTCGTTACAAATGCTTCTGGGTTTACTTGTAGTGCTTGTAAACGTAACTCCCAATATTGTTTTGCATCCGCTTTTGTAAGTAATCGAATCATTTTATCTTCCCCTTTTTCATTTACATAATATTTTTATAGGTTATTATTTTTTAATTCATACTCTTCTTTTAATATACTGTAACGATAGCGATGAATGAACTTCCCCTGTCTCAATCGATCATTTCTCATTAACCCTTCACATACAAATCCGGCATGTTCATAACTCTTTTTAGCTTGTGTATTATCTTCATCTACACGTAACCAAATTTTCTCCAATTCAAACTGGGAAAAACCTATATGTAACATGCTGTTTAGAGCTGCCATTCCAAATCCTTTACCCCAATAGTCTTTATTTCCAATCGCAATTCCTAGTTCTGCATTTTTATTTGTTTTATCAAAATTTTTAAGGTCTACCCATCCAATATGTATACCTTTCTCAGTAACAATTGCCCTTTGTTCATAACCATTTTTTCGGCTTATACAAGCTTCAATCCAGTTTCTCGTATCTTCACGAGTGAACGGAGGATATTGATCTGGTACGACTAAATGCTTTGTTACATCTCTATCTAATGACCATTGATAGCGATCTTCTACATCATCTAATGTCAATTCTCTTAATTGAACATATGGTACATTCATTTTTCTCTCCCCTTTTTATTTACCAATAGAAAATCCTTCGAACACTCTTCCACCATACTGTTCTAACGTCTTTTCTATAAAATGAATTAATTCATTTTTCTCTCCCGTTTTATAAAAATGATCAAAAGCGGCTACAAATTTGTTTGCATATTGCTCATCATACCTTCTTAGCACTCTAATGAACCATTTTGAACTCCCAAGCCACCTACCATTTACTCTTAATACATATTCATGTACTAAATCCGCTAATAGATTAGCGATAAACAATTCTTCTTCTCTTTTCGTTGCACCAATAAAGTCATCTAAAGTATCCGTAATAAAATATCGCTTCTGCTTAATCGTTTCTTCCGTCCATTTATCTGGTCCTTTATGTAGTAAACCATTCGCTTCTTTTTTTAATTTCTCAACAATTTCCTTTTCCCCTTTTAATGCAATCCCTTCTGAAACTAATTGTGGTAACGAAGGTCTCCCTCGATCACAATCCATTTTGAAAAAGGTTTTATATGTTTCAAAATTATGAACAAACACCTCAACAGGCCATCCATTACTATAGAAAGATTCTCTATAACAAGAAGTTAAACTTTGATCGACTATTACAATATCAAGGTCAGATGTTTTCGTCGCTTCTCCTCGTGCAACGCTTCCGCCGAGTAAAGCTACATCACAATTCGGAAATTGTGATGTAATTATGTTTTGTGCTGCTTCAATTGGTTTCATAACCGTTCCTCTTTTCTTATTTCACTTTCTTTTTTTCAGCTCTTTCTCTCGCTTTTTTTATATAGCTTTCTGCATCTGGTGTTTTACATGATGTCGCACCGTGATCAACCTCTACTTTTCCAATTTCACGCGCAATTCCAATCGTTTGTCGCTCTAAGTCTTCATTACGAATTCCTATTGCGATTAAAGCACTATTCATCGCTTCTTTTTTTCTATTTTTTTCATTATGTATATTTTCTTTAATCTCTTCTAAGTACGGAGAGAAGAAATCATCATGTAACGCTTTATTTTTAATCGCTATATTTGCTAATAAAGACCAGCCAGCTCTTCCAATCCATTCATCATTAAACTTTGTCCACTCTTCCATTCTTTCTATTGCAATTGGCGAAGTACATATAGATGTCATAAGAAGATCCATTAAACAGTAATAATCAACATCCTGAACCCAACTATTAAGCTGTTCTGTCGTTATTTTCTTCGGATCTAAAATATAAGTTGCTAATGTCATTGCGTCCATATTTTTTGTTTCCCACAATTCAACTGCTAAATCATGATCTTTTTTTAGCTTCTTTTTTAACAATTTTAAATTCGCAAAACTAACTCCGAATAGTGGCTCTTTCGCTCCGTGGTTTTTATACGTTTTACGATTTTGTTCTGTTCCATATTTCTCTAGTTGCTGCATTACTTCCTCAAGAAACATATACCCACCTCTTTATCTTTTATGTTGACTTTATACATGTATGCACGATATATTCTACATTACTTTTTGGTTTTCCTATATTTATTTTTAAAATACGGTATGTGAAATTTCTAAACATTGCACAGCTACACCATTAAAAAACTGTACATGTTAAACATACAGTTTTTTAATGGTATCAATTTTGCGTAGAATAAGATATAAACTACAATAGAACTTTTAATGGTCCTCTCTATCATTTGGTCTATTCCCTATTTTTCAACTAATTTTTTTACATCTGACCACTCTTCTATTGACCCTGCGTCCGGAAAAACTGTAACTACATTAAAATTCGCACCTTTTTCTTTCCCAATTTGTTTAGCAGCTAATAAATTCGCTGCCGCAGAAGTTCCTATTTTTATACCAGTATCTTTGTAAAAACGTGCCATTTCATACAGGGTATCTTCATATGAATAAGTCCATTGTTTTTCTATCAAATTTTCTTCCTGTTCTATGAAATGTTGTTTCCTTCCTAAGCCGAACCCACCTGATCCAGCATATTTCTTTAAATCATTTGGTGGTTGTTCCGAAGCATAAGGCAATTCAGCAGGCATTACTAAATGTAGTTCAACATTTTTTGTATAATTCTTTATTGCTGTATAGCCTCCCATTAGAGTTCCACCAGTACCAGCAGATGCTACCCATGCATGTATTGGTTTTCCAATCATTTGTGCAATAATTTCTCGCCCTGTACCTTCAATATGACTTACTATATTTGCATTATTATAATGTTGGAATAAAAAGTATAATTCTGGATTTTGTTTGCTAATCTCTATTGCCTTCTCAATTACTGCGTAAAACCCCTTACATTTATCAACTAAGATTACGTTAGCACCATAATATTTGAGTTTATTTAATAGAGATTGACCAGTTGCAGAACTTAACACTAACGTGCATTCAATCCCTAAACAATTACAAATACACCCAATTGACCTCGCTAAGCTTCCACCACTATACTCTAAAATATTTTGTTTTTTGTCCGCTTCTTGTAAATATTTATTAATCATTCCAAGTGCGGCCCTATCCTTAATTGATCCTGTAGGATTATGCCATTCACATTTAGCATAGATAGAAAGGTTCTTCGTTTCTTCGCATTCTAATTTCATGAGAGGTGTATTTCCAACATGTTTAGAAAACTCTTTAAAATGTTTTACTATCATACTTTTATACCTCCTTCATAAATTATGTTTATTACATTTGCTCTTAGCCAAAATCTTTCTACATTTTAATAACTCTCTCAATAAGATTTTCTTATATAAAAATCCCTACAAACACTGTAGGGATTTATGTCTAAATCATTTTGTTACACTCTATTTCATATAATAATAGTTTCTTTATTCAGATGCATTCATAAGCACAATTCTCCAACCATCTGGATCCTCTATTGTGGTTCCTTTCTCTATCCAATACGGGTTTTCTGGTTCCACCTCATGATAGCCCATATTACTTAATCGATTCACTATCTTTTCAATTTCACCTTTATTAGGCATATAAAAAACTAGTAAATTATCTTTTGTCGGTGCCGGACATGGACTTCCATTAACATGTGTAGTAAACTCCAAATGATATTCTTCATCTGGTAAACCAAACATAACCCCGTCATATCCTTCATGATTGTGAAATTCCCCTATACGTTTTAATCCTAATCCTGTTTCATAAAAACTTATCACTTCTTCAAATCTATCTGTTGGTCTTGCAATTCTAAATTGAACCCAATTCTTCATGCAAATCTCCTCCTTTTCATTTTCCAAAGCTTTATAGTAATTAGTATAGGTTACATATATTCCCTTTAACATCCCTCATTAGTGTGAGCTTCCTAAGTTGAAAGACCTATAAGTTAATAAACAATAGGACTTTCGTATAAAATTCATATAAAATTAGTTATATAAATGTAGAGATGAAATACAAGCTATTACGTATGAAATAGTTCTCCTTGCAGGGCCTTTATATACCGATCAGCAGATCTTTGTACAGCTTTATTTGCATCTTCCACCACACCATGAAATGCATTATATAGTCGACTAAATTGGATATCTTTTACTTTCTCTGCCATATCTCTAACTTTATTCGCTGGTAATGGAATAAGATTGGGATAACTATACATAAAACTTACCCATTTTTGATCCGAAACTACTTGTATAATATCACCTGATAACAAAATACCTTTCCCTTCATTACCGTCTTTCCAATGTATAACAGTCCCGCCCTTAAAATGGCCTCCTAAGCGATGTAATATAAGTTCTTCCGATAACAAAAGATGCTCCCCAGACCAAAATTTAATTTGCTTACTCGGACGAACCACCCACTCTTTATCATCTTCATGAATATAAATAGGTACATTGAATGTTTCTGCCCATTTAACTTGTGTAGAATAATAATGTGGATGAGAAAGTGCTATTGCTTGAATACCACCTAAATCATATATACGTTGTATCGTTTTATCATCTAAATAACTAATGCAATCCCACATAACATTTAGAGTTTTACTTTGTATTAAAAATGCTGTTTGTCCAATCGCAAATTTAGGTTTAGTAGTAATGCTATACAAACCGCTTTCTTCTTTTATTATTTCGTTTTTGTATAAATTGCTATTTTGCATTGTTTCTAATGTTGTCCATGACTGCCCAATTGGATTAACATATTGTCTTTCCTCATTACAAATTTTACAACGAGAAGGTGCTTCTTCATTTTCGGGATACTGTACTCCACATGTAGTACAAATATAATTATTCATATTCCCACTCCTTTTTTTATGTAATTATTTCTTTACCAATATTTTAATAAAAAACAAAAATATTCGAATCAATAATTGGAACGAAAATGAAGTGATACGAAAGTATGATTAGTCTCCTTTCGTTTTAAGACTTTAGTCTAATTCCTATAAATTTTTTTATTTCCTACTTCCAAGAAAATAGAGTTTTAATTTTATTAAAACTTTCTAATATATTTAATCCTTTAATCGTTAAAAGAAGGAGCAAATCTTCATAAAATAAACGAATAAATTAATAGTTTTTGTCAAAATTTTAACACAACAATACTTACTAACACACATCAGGGGGATATTAGGCTTAAATTAAGGAAAGATTTTAATAAAAAGCATTATAATGCTTTATGAAGGAATTACTGCATTAGGTGCTATTATGTTGTACGAGGTATTTAATATAGAAGTTTGTTGATAGAAATATCGGATCAATTAAATTTGATGATTGAAGAGTTTGTAACGAGAGATGAATATTGATTTCAAGCTTCATTTTAGGGGAAATAAACATCACAAACTACATGAATTAAAAATTAGCCTTAAAGCAAAAGTCATATCCATGAAATGTTTAAATTCATATACAATTTTATACAACCACTTTTTTATAAAGCAAGAAAAGTGGTTGTATGTTTTAAAAAGTATTTTTTGTTACAAAATCATGCTACACATTTCATTAAACTACAACTACTCATTTTCTTTTTTCTTCTTTTGTTCCTCAGATGGCTCTTCTGTTGGATCTGGTTCTTGCTCATCCTTTTTGTTTAATTCATTATTTTTTTCCTCCTGTCTTTGTTCAGAAGGTTCCTCCGTTGGATCTGGCTCCTTTTCATCTTTTGGAGCTGGATTACAGCCAATTAATAATCCTACTGTAAATATGCTTGTCATTAATATTGAAAGCATTTTTTTATAATTCAATTAAAGCACCTCCTAAAATTAATATCCCTTGTATTGTTTCCAATTCACCATTCAATTTATCCAATCATTTGTGATGTTTCTTCCAAAATGACATTCCTTTAAAATCTTGCATACTTTTTGCCAAACTTTTTTACACTTGTAAAAAAGTTTTTTTGCATTTCCCTACCTATAATTGCTAATATAGTAGAGTAGAACTTTTATAGAGAGAAGGAAAATTATGCACAATGGAATTCGAATGACAACTTTGGTAAAAAGGGCTATGTTGGTTTGTGCGGGGGTATTATTTACATACGAAGCCGCTTTAGGATCAGTACATACTGCTTTAGCTAGTACAGAGGATGAAGCAAAATCTGTTCAACTTGTAAGTGAGATTCAAACATCTCTTGCTCCGAAAGAGGCTCCAAAGCATTATAACGGACAAGTTAGAAAAGTCGCTTACTTAACATTTGATGACGGTCCCGGAAAATACACAGCTGAGCTTTTAGATATGTTAAAGAAAGAAAATGCAAAAGTAACATTCTTCCTAATTGGTTCAAACGTAAAAGCTTTCCCTGATCTTGTAAAACGCGAAGATGCTGAAGGCCACTACGTTGGGATGCACAGTATGACTCATAACTACAAGAAACTTTACACTGAAGGTCATTATGTAGATGAAATGAAGGAAGATCAAGGCTTAATCGCTGGTGTTTTAGGTAAATCACCAGTATTAACTCGCCCATCTTACGGATCAATGCCAGGATTAAACGAAGCTCTTCGCAACAAAGTTGTAGAAAATGGCTTAAAGGTTTGGGATTGGACAATTGATTCTTTAGACTGGAAATATAACAAAATGCAAGTTGATGCTGCATCTGCTAAAATTGTAGAGAACGTACTACATGGTGCTACAAATCCAACAGAAGTTATCCTTATGCATGATATTCATCCACAATCGGTAAAAGCAGTACCTGGAATTATTAAAGGACTGAAAGAAAAAGGATATGAATTAGAAGCATATAATGAGAACGAACACTTCCCATTAAACTTCTGGCATGATAATCGTATGTAATGAAAAGACTTGATTCCCTCTAGTAGGTTATCAAGTCTTTTTTATCGTTTTGGGAAATTTCTTTGTTGCTCTTCAATAAAAAGAATAATCTTTTCTCTGTCCTCTTGTGTAATACTTATAGAAAATTCGTACTCCTCTTCCTTACACCATGAAGGGGTAAGTTCCTGAGATAATCGGACTACAATTTGAAACTCATCTTCATTTTCCCCCATTAATTCAAACGCTATATTAGGCTCTATGAAATCTAGTTCGGTATATGTAGGATTCGGTAATGATTGAAACCATTTTTTCATACGCTGTAAGTCGAACGTTTGTAGAAAAGGATCCATCGTTTCAAAAACTTTATTTCCTTCTGACAGTTTCGCTTTTACTATTAGCCAATTTCTATCACACTCCTCTTTTGCATCTTTAAATTGGTATTTCACCACCTCTAAATGTAATACTATTTTTTTATTTTGAAAATTCATAAATTCCTCCTCTTCTTGCTATAAAACTTTTACTTTATAAATTTGAAATTTATACGCCTTTCTTAACTTGTAAGACACTTTCTATCTCCCATTAATTTCAACTCTTAGATATAATGATTTTTATTTACTAATACATATGACTGATTTTAACATATCATCCTTTATACATTAAATAAATTTGATTTGCAATATAATCTGAACTAAAGTGAAGTCCATTCCTTATCCACCACATGATAATCCCTACCAAAGAGGCTGTTTTAATATCAACTGCAACGTAATCATCAGGTAAATTCTTTTTCGTATTCTCTCTTCTCGTTTCTATTAATTGCTTTAAAAATAAAAACAATTGCTCCTCAAATTGATTCATTTTAAATAATATAAATAAAAAATTTCGGTGAATACATAAATAATCTAGCAATTGTGTTAGCTTTTGTTTTTCTGATAAATCTTTTGCATGTATTAAATCAACAATTTTATTTGAATGCTCATTTAAAATTTCGCTAGTGATTTGGTCTAGTAAATCTTGAATATCTTGATAATGCAAATAAAATGTTGTTCGATTTAACCCTGCTTTTGTTGCGATTTTCTGAACCGTTAAGCTTGAAATAGTAGGATTCGCCAATTAGCAGGTGCTATTGGAACAGCAGTTATTATCACGGTGTATACAATTCAATCCACTTCACACATTTCACAGTTATCTAGTGAGAATGGAAATATATCAGCTATGCAAGTAACAAACTTATCTTCTATCTATAGCTCAAGTGATGCGTACGTATTTATGTTAGTCTTATCTATTGTGGCTTTAATTATTGCATGTTTCACGCCTAAAAAAGTAATAATCAAAGATACGAAAGTAAATCTTCAAACAAAAAATGATAATTAAAAATTAAGCACTTAAAAGATGGTTCCAGAATTGTACCGTATCCATCTTTTTAAGTGTTTATGCACCATAATTATAATCCTTAATTACTATTTGAAGAGATTGTATTTTAATAAATAATCCTTAGAATTCTTAATACGGAATAGCTTATAAGTACATATTAATTATAAGGAGTGATATATTTATGGATTTTCTTTCACCTGAATATTTGTCTGCTTTATTAGCAATTATCGTAATCGATTTAGTGTTAGCCGGAGATAACGCCATTGTAATTGGATTAGCAGCAAGACGATTACCGAAAGATCAACAAAAGAAAGTTATCATTTGGGGAACCGTTGGAGCAATTGCTATAAGAGCTCTTGCTACTTTAGTTGTCGTTTGGTTATTAAAAATACCAGGATTACTTTTAATTGGTGGTGTACTTCTTATATGGATTGCTTACAAATTAATTGCTGAAGGCAAAGACCATGATATTAAGGCAGAAGAAGGATTTTGGTCTGCTATTAAAACCATTATCATTGCTGATGCGTTAATGGGTATTGATAATGTACTCGCTGTTGCAGGAGCTGCGCATGGTAACTTTTCTTTAGTAATCATCGGGCTATTAGTTTCTATTCCTGTAGTCGTATGGGGCAGTACATTGATTTTAAAATGGGTAGATCGTTTTCCTGTCATCATTACGATTGGAGCAGCGGTTTTAGCTTATACTGCTGCAAAAATGATTGTAGATGAGAAATGGTTCGCTGGATTTTTCGAAAGTAACCCTTTCATTAAATGGGCATTTATCATTATGATCATTGTTGGTGTAGTGTTCTTCGGAAAAGCAAAACAAAAAGCAACAGCTAGTTCTGTCTAATAATGATGGTATATTTACAAATAAAAAGCGCTATTCATATGAATAGCGCTTTTTATTATTTAGCTTCCCCTTCCGGAGACGTTTTTACCTTCGTTTTGTTTTTATCACGATTGTTATAGTTATACTTCGAACGATCTACTGGAGTGAATCCTTCCGGTGTGTAGAATCGTAATAAGTCACCATTTACGACTTGGTCAGAGTATTTTAGTGAGTTTTGAACCATTTGTTCATTTTTCTTTATTTCATCTGTAAATTCTACAGGTTTTCCAGTTGTTGTATCATAGTATTTGCCGTTTAGTGCAGTAACAGTTGGGCTTACGTAGTTACCGTTACGGAACGCAACGACTTGTTTATGCTCTGGTGATAATAAATCTGAACCGAATTGAACATAGTTTTTCGTATCTGTACCTAGTAAGTGTAATAACGTAGGAAGAACGTCAATTTCACCGCCATATTGATGTTGTACGCCACCTTTCACTCCTGGTACACGAACGATTAAAGGCACACGTTGTAACTGTGCATTTTCAAATGAGTTCATTTCTTTACCCATTACTTTTGACATTGCTGCGTTATGATTATCTGAAATACCGTAATGGTCTCCGTACATAACGATAATTGAGTTATCATATAAACCAGATTGTTTCAAGTAATCGATGAAGCCTTTTACAGATTCATCTAAATAGCGTGCTGTTTGGAAGTACGTATCTACTGATGAATCACCTGTTGTTGCTGGTTCAATCGTTGCTTCTGCCTTATCAATTGGATAAGGGAAATGGTTCGATAACGTAATAAACTTCGTATAGAACGGTTGTTTCAACGTTTGTAATAACGGAATAGATTCATTAAAGAACGGTTTATCTTTTAATCCGTAGTTTACTACGTCTTTTTCATTCATATCGTAGTATGACGCATCAAAGAATTTATTAAAACCAAATGATTTATAAATATCGTCACGGTTCCAGAATGTTTTGTAGTTACCGTGGAATACTGCTGATGTGTATCCTTGTTGTCCTAAAATAGCTGGTGCTGATTGATACGTATTATGAGATTTCGTTGTAAAGACAGAACCTTGCGGTAAACCAAACATTGAATTCTCTAACATAAACTCCGCATCAGATGTTTTCCCTTGTCCTGTTTGATGGAAGAAGTTATCAAAGTATAGCGTATTCGCATCTTTTGTAAATGAGTTTAAGAACGGTGTAACTTCTTGACCATTTAATTTGTAATCAATTAAGAAGTTTTGGAATGACTCTAAATGAATATAAATTACGTTCATTCCCTTTCCTTTACCGAAATACTCAGGATTTGGACTTGCATAAGTTGATGTTAAATAATTTCTTACTTCTGTCATATTATCCCCATCAGCTAATGCTCGTTCTGTTGATGCTTTCGCACTTTGAATACCATCGTAAATTGTGTAGTTGTATGCCCCTAAATATTTCACAATATAATTTCTATCGAATGTTCTTGTTAATAATTCAGGACGGTCAGACTCTGCAAGACCTAAATTAACACTGAATAATAAAATACCTGCTACAAATACTAGAGATACTTTATGCTTCGCAACACGAATTGGTTTTGGATTTGCAAATTTTGTTGCAACTAACACAATTAATATAATCGTGTCTAAGAAGTATAGTGGATCATAAAGATGTAGCAACGCAAGAATACTACCACCTAAATCTCCAAAGTTATTCGTTTGTGTTAATGTTGGGAACGTAATAAAGTCACTGAAAAAGCGATAGTAAACTACGTTTGCATATAAAAGAATCGACAATAACAAGTTGATAACAATTAACCAAATATAAGATCGCTTCCCTTTTGCAAATAATGCAAGTCCTAAAAATAGAACTGCTGAACTAAGCGGGTTAAAAAACAGCAAGAATTTTTGGATTGTGTTTGAAATTCCTAAATTAAATTCCGTTACATAGGCTGCATACGTTTTGAGCCACAATAAAATAACGGCAAACAGAAAGAATCCAAAATGATTGCTTAACACACTTTTGCTCTTTAATAAGAACTGTTTCATTTCTCCACCTCTTTTGATCATCCAAGGCTTATTTTTTATAAGTCTGTCTCTCTATTCGATTTTTCTTCTTCAAATAGATTTTTTTATTTAACTATATGAAGAATATTAGTAATTATAATTTGAAGCTTGTATTTATTCAACTATTTCTTTTTAAACATTTTGACCTTGGTTTCTATTTAATAAAATAAATTTGTAACATTTCCTGTTTTCTCCCAAGATTCATCCACTAATTATGACATCCCATACTATATACCTTTATAAACTCATTCGCAAACTATTCTATCCCCAATTTTGGTACATATTTCACATGACAAAATAATGTTATTTAATTATATTGCTCACCTTACATTCCCCTGCTTCAACTAAATCTTAAAGTCATTACATCTCTTCCATACATGAAAAATCCTCATGTTCACTAATATTATATTTGAATAATTATTCATTTGCCCCCACCAATGGTGTTATGTTTTCTCGACAAAAAAACTCGCTCTAAAAAGAGCGAGTTTTTTCATTATATATTATTGACCTTTGTACATTGCATCTACTTGTTTTTGAAGTTCTTCATTTTCTAAGTACTCATCGTAAGTTGCTTCTTTATCGATTACACCGTTTGGCGTTACTTCGATAATGCGGTTTGCAATTGTTTGTACGAACTGATGGTCATGAGATGTGAATAACATTGTACCTTTGAAAGCAATTAAACCGTTGTTTAATGCAGTGATAGACTCAAGGTCTAAGTGGTTCGTTGGATCGTCAAGTGTGATTACGTTCGCACCACTTAACATCATTTTAGATAACATACAACGAACTTTTTCGCCTCCAGATAATACAGAAACGTTCTTCTTAACTTCTTCACCTGAGAATAACATACGGCCTAAGAAACCACGTAAGAAGCTTTCTGACTCATCTTGTGGAGAGAATTGGCGTAACCAATCAACTAAGTTATAGTCACTGTTCTCAAAGTATTTAGAGTTATCTCTTGGGAAGTAAGATTGAGATGTTGTGACACCCCATTTGAATGAACCGCTATCTGGCTCCATTTCACCCATAAGGATTTTAAATAATGTTGTCATCGCGATATCGTTACGACCGATAAATGCAACTTTATCACCTTTATTTAAAGTGAAGTACACATTATCTAACACTTTTTCGCCATCAATTGTTTTAGAAAGGCCTTCAACAGTTAATAAGTCATTTCCTATTTCACGCTCAGGTGTGAAGCCAACGAATGGGTAACGACGTGATGATGGTCTAATATCATCTAATGTAATTTTATCTAATAATTTTTTACGAGAAGTTGCTTGTTTCGCTTTAGATGCGTTTGAGCTAAAGCGTGCAATGAAGTTTTGTAACTCTTTTACTTTCTCTTCTTTTTTCTTATTAGCATCTTGTGTTAATTTTAAAGCTAATTGGCTTGACTCATACCAGAAGTCATAGTTACCAACATAAAGTTGAATTTTACCGAAATCAAGATCAGCCATGTGCGTACATACTTTATTTAAGAAGTGACGGTCATGGGATACAACGATTACTGTATTTTCAAAGTTCATTAAGAAGTTTTCTAACCATTGAATCGCTTTTAAGTCCAAGTGGTTGGTAGGCTCATCTAGTAATAGAATATCAGGTTTACCGAATAATGCTTGAGCAAGTAATACTTTTACTTTCTCTGCACCAGTCAATTCTGATAATTTTTTGTCATGAAGATCTTCACCAATACCAAGACCTTTTAGAAGGATTGCAGCTTCTGACTCAGCTTCCCAACCGTTAAGCTCAGCGAACTCACCTTCAAGTTCTGCAGCACGCATTCCATCTTCATCACTAAAGTCTTCTTTCATGTAAATAGCATTTTTCTCTTGCATTACTTTGTAAAGTTGCGTGTGACCCATAATTACTGTTTCTAATACTGGGAACTCTTCATATTCGAAGTGGTTCTGTTTTAATACTGCTAGACGCTCACCTGGCGTAATATGTATATCACCTGTTGATGGTTCAATTTCTCCAGATAAAATCTTTAGAAATGTTGATTTACCAGCACCGTTTGCTCCGATTAAACCGTAGCAGTTACCTGGCGTGAATTTTATGTTAACATCTTCAAATAATTTGCGATCCGCGAAACGCAAACTAACGTTACTTACTGTAATCATTTGTGTCCTCCTACTAATACCGCTTATTTCAGCGTTTTCTCACCGATTGTCTTAAAAAATCGCATATTACGACTCAATTATTGTAGACTATAGCTATTATATAGTAGAAGCTGGATGAATAGCAACGGTTGATTACCTTTCTATAATGAAATCGGATAGTTTTTATCCATTCCCCTAGCTATTGTATGTATATCATTGACCTCTTTCTCATATAACCATTCACTTCTCATTCTGTAATACATTGGATTCATTTTTCATTCAAAATTTTATATATAGAAAAACTGTAGAGAAATCATCCCCTACAGTCTTCACTTATTTCGTATTTATTATCTTTTCTTTATAACTCTTCAATTTACTCGTTAACCCCATTAAAGCAGGTAACAATATCGGCATCACGATTAAAGCTAATAGTAATAGTGCAACGCCAACAACTGATGCTACTTGTATAAGTGTTAATACACCTGAAGGGATTAATGCTGCAAATGTCCCTACTAAAATTAGCGCCGCTGATAATACAACTCCTCCTATATGACGAGATGCAGTTATAATTTTCGTTACCGAATCCCCTTCTACCTCGTTATAGCGCATCATTACGAAAATACTATAATCCACTCCTAAAGCGACAATCATAATGAAGCTAAAGAATGGAACATTCCAGCTTAATAACTCTACATGTAATACATGTGCACTAATTTGTTCGCTTATACCAAGCGATGCAAAGTACGCTAATAGTAATGAGCCAATAATAAATATTGTATTTAATAATGAACGTGTAATTACAAGTAATACAATCGCAATTCCAATTAACATAATCGTAGCTGTACGTAAGAAATCTTGCCCCGTTACTTCTTTTAAATCAACGTTTCTAGCTGTTGTTCCGCCAATTGCTGTTTTCGCATCCTTTAATTCCGTTCCCTTTACAGTGCCCTCGATTGTTTTATTGATTTCTTGAATAATCGGCATTGCTTCTTTTGAATACGGATTTACATCTAAAATGATGGTCATTTTAGCAATCTTTCTATCTTGTGACATGTACGTGTTCAATGCTTTTTGGAAATCGTCTCCCTCTAACACTTCTTTTGGAATATAAAACTTCTCAGAGCTTTTCGATTCATTGAGCTCCCCTAAATATTTCTGCGCGTCATGCAGGCCATTGCTTACTTTTCCAAGCCCTTCTGTACTTTTAGATAAACCAGATTGTAATTGCCCCATCTTTTCCTGCAGGTCTTTAAGGCCCGTTAAAAGTTGCCCTTGCCCATCGTTTATTTTCGTTAATCCAGATTGTAACTCAGCTGATTTATTCGCAATTTGTTTTGAACCTGCAGAACCTTCATTTAATCCATTTTTAAGATCGGCTGCTCCCTTTTGTAACTTATTAATTCCATTGTTCATTTCTTTTAAGCCGTTATCCACTTTCAGTAACGATTGATTCGCTTCTTTAAATGAACTCATCGCTGCTTTATGCTGCGTTGCTAATTGATTTAATTCTTTTGAAAGTACATTTAATTGTTTTTGAGCTTCTTTAGCAATCCCTATCGTTTGTTGTATGTTTGAATCATTCGCTAGTTCTGGTTTCGTTTGAACGAAATTGGTCATTAACATTTCAATTTGTTCATATCCCTTTTTCGCACCATCAATTGCTTGAGAAATGCTTCCGAAGTACTGATTGTAAGAGCTTAAACCTTTTTCTAACTGTGCATAGCCAGCATGCAGCTGCGACGTTGCATTAGATAGAACATTTATATTTTCGTTTACTGAAGCTAAGCCACTCTCAATTTGCTGTGCCCCTTGTGCACCGTCGTTTATGCCATTTGATAATTGATGTAAAGCTGTTCCTAATGCTGATACCCCGTTTTTCGCCTCGTTCGTTCCATCAATTAATTTTTGAACATTCGCAAGACTATTTGAATCATTACTTCCCATTTTATTTTTCGCATCCGTTAATCCATCATTAATTTCCTTTATGCCACCATCGGCATCTCCTAATCCTGTATTCAATTCTCCCGCTTGCTTATTTAAATATAATTCTTTTATCCTTTCCCCAGTTGGACGTGTTGGTGCATATACTTCTGATACACCTTTAACTTTCAAAATTTTATCAGTTAATTCGTCTAAAATTTGTAGAGAGGTTCCTTCATCCAGCTTTTTATCAGATTGAATGACTAATGTACTCGGTGAAGAGAAACCAGGCGGAAAATGATCCTCTATTACGTTAATACCCATCTTTGATTCATACTTATTATCTACTTCAAATAAATCATTGTAATTTAGTGTATTAGAGTATTTTAATATGAAAGGAATCGATATTACAAATACGATGATTAAAGCGACAAATGGCCTTACTACTGAGTTTTTCGCAAGAAATCCCCATAAGCGACTATCCTCATGACCGTTAAATGTTTTAACTGGATAAAACATTCCTTTTCCTAAAAGCACCATGAAAAATGGATTTAAAGTCGTTAATACGAGTAGTAATACTAAAACACCAATTGCTACCGCTGAAGTAGATTGATATAATTTAAAATTTGCTAACGCAAGTGATGCAAAACCAATTAGCACCGCTATACCGCTATATAATACGGTTTTACCTGCCGATTTAAATGTTTCTTTCGTGGCCCAAAATGCATTTTCTTGTTTACTTAATTCTTCTTTAAACCTCGTATATAATAAAATATTATAATCTGTTCCTACTCCAAAGAGGACGACGACTACGAACACTTGTGTAAAGTTTGAAAATGGGAAATTAAATTGATCTACAAGCTGAGCAATAATCCCCATTGAAACTAAATACGACACACCGACTGTAAGAAGAGAAACAATCGGAACAACTGGTGAACGAAATACGAGGATTAATACTACAAGAATGAAAATGATTGAAATAACTTCTGTCTTTTTCACTCCCTCTTGAGAGGATTTAAGAAAATCACCCGCTATTAAGTCACTTCCTGTTAAATACGTTTTTACTCCTTTCGTTTGCACCTTTTCATGCAGATTATTTGAAACCCTTGATATTTCACCATGTTTTTTATCTATCGATATTTGCGTTAAAATAGTCGTATTATCTTTAGAAACTAATTGTTTCTCCAAGTCTTTATTATCTAAATGCGAAACAACTTCCTTAATTCCTAATTGCACTTTTTCATTTTGCAGGGCGTTGATCGTTTTTGTTATTTCCTTCTTTTGTTCATCTGTTAAAGCTGCCTTATTGCCACTATTAAAAACGGCTATAATTTCATACTTTTCAACCCCTTCTTTATCCATCTCTTTAATCATCTTGTCAGCAATGCTGCTTTGTTCTGTATTAGGGATTGTAATTTTCCCTTTTTCCTTCACTAATTTATCCATATTAGGCATCGTTACGACCATTGTAATAGTAATAACTATCCATAATAGAAAAGATAAACTTCTCCAACTTTTTAACTTGCTCATTTGAATCATCTCCCATTATAAAATTCACATGTGGAATGAATATTCATTCCTAATCTTTTGAAAACACTTTCCGGAATGAACGTTCATTCCTATCATTCTATTAATTTATTAATTAACTTTATTAAACTAGGTGAATCGGAATGAATATTCATTCCTTTAGTTATAAAGAGTTATCATCTCCTGTTATTCTTTTTCATACCTCTCTCGGAATGAATGTTCATTCCTATCCTTATAACGCTATAGAATCAAATGATTCTAATAGCATTCCAACAACTTTCTTCCAATTCCTTTACCAATTCATCTGTATATTCTAACTGCCCTGTTTCCATTACTTTAATTAATTTTTCAATTGGTTGATATACAATAATAATTAAAGCAATTGGTGGTAATGGACGAAGCAAACCTTTTTCGATTCCATCTTCAATCAAGTTCATGAAGAAACCCATGAAGTCCTCGAATATTTCATTGCTATGTTCATCTAGAAAATAACTATCACAGTGAGAATTTGTAAAAAGAAAAGCATCTGCATTTTGTCTCGCAAATTCAAATAAACGGTTGTATGTATGGCTAAACTGTTCACGAATATTTGCATCGACCGGGAAATCATTTTTTATTAATTCTGATAGTTGTAAAACACTTTTCGTAAATAAAGAATTAACAAGCGCTTCTTTATTTTCAAAATAACGGTAGATCGTACCTGCGCCTACTTTTGCTTTTTCAGCAATCATCGGAATTGTTGTACCATCATAACCTCGTTCTGCAAAAAGTTGTATTGCAGCATCAAAAATATCCTCTTGTTTGTTTTTAGCCATTTTTCCACCTCAATTTCCAGGAATGAAAATTCATTCCGTTTTTAATTATAAATTACATGAATTAAAAGTCAAGTGCGTGACAAAGTATAGCTGTGATTTTTTATCCCTTATTTGTGAATGTAATTATACGAGCGACTTTCTGGATATATTGGCGCAACTCTAATTATATCAGCGATTTTCATGATATATTGACTTACCGACAAAAATTCACAATATAAGAGGAAGCTATCCCGAAATTCCACTTAGGATAGCCCACCTTCATACATACAAATTAAAAGAAATCATAAATAAATGGCTTACGCACTGGTACTAGATTCTCAATTGACCGTATTGCCTCGTCACTTCCACTAATTAATTCAAGTTCATTTAGTTCTAATGGGCGTTTATAACCAAACATTATTGCCGATAGTGCATTAATATCCAGTTTTATTCCTTTTTCCGTTGTTTCTTCTACAATTGTTATTTCATGATTCGCAAGCCTCACTGATACGTTGTTCCACGGAGCAAATGCGTCTGTAATGTGTAGAATCACTTCTTGCTGTACATTGTTCCAGCTCAACTCATATTGTTTTAAGAACTGCTCTACATCTACAATTCTTCCCATAAAATATGGTTTTATTTCTGTCTTCACGCGTGGCTCTTGCAATGAATATAGCAACGGTTCGTTTTCACTTACTGTCATTTCAAGTTCTTTAATCATAGAATCATGCTGGCAAATAAAGTTCCACAGACCATTTCGTGCTTCATTATGCAGTGGTACAAATTCTTCTACTGTCATTTTATAGTTTTCTATTTTGTATAACATGTAACCGGCTGCCTTTTTATTTTCATCATAGTAAATCGCTAATGTTAAATCATCATAAACCGCTTGAAACCACCAGTTCTTCTCTCGAACTAACATACCTGAAAAACGTTCTGCAAATACTTCATAGAGCTTCTCGACTTCTTCTGGATGATTTTCTTTATTGAAACGTTTCACAGTGCCATTTACTTGTTTTTTCATCACTAAATCGCTCTTAGTCATATGACATGTGACTAAATTCGCACAAAGTTCCCAGCCGTATTTACGGTAAAATGAAACCGCAAATGGATGTAACATAGAGACTGTATAGCCATCTTTTTTCATCGTTTGAAGTGAATATTGAAGTAGCTCTTTTACATACCCACTTCTTCTGTACTCTGGATACGTCGCTACTCCTGCAACGCCACCCATTTTAAATTTTTCTTTACCTATGTAAATATGAAACGGAATAAGATGTAGTTTTGCTGCTAAGTCTTCCCCTTCCATAATGCCGTATATTTTATGACTTTCCTTCATCTTTGTAAGTTGCTGCTGTAATCGTTCCTCATCTACTTTATATTGAAAAGCGTATTCTGATAAACGTAATGCTTCTCTGAACTTATCTTCTTTTAATTGTATGACATTCATATAATTCTCCTCCATTCCCCGTTTGAATTGTATCACAATTCTTACTTTTGTAGTTCGGTAAGTGAAATTAGAAAGACGTTTTAACAAAAAAAGCAGATACATCACGTATCTGCTTTCCATCCTTATTATTTAGCTAACTTTTGAAGTTCATCAAAGAATGTAGGATATGATACACCTACTGCTTCTGCATCTTCAATAATTGTTTTTCCTTCTGCCAGGCAGCCAGCAATCGCAAGCATCATTCCGATGCGATGATCACCATAACTATTTACTGTATTGCCTTTTAGAGCTGATTTTCCGTAAATGATCATGCCGTCATCAGTTGCTTCTATGCGAGCTCCTAGTTTCGTTAACTCAGCAACGACTGTATCAATACGATTTGTTTCTTTTACTTTTAATTCGTGTGCATCTTTAATTACTGTAATTCCTTCCGCTTGCGTTGCCGCTAATGCGATTACAGGAATCTCATCGATTAATCTAGGGATAATATCTCCGCCAATTTCAATTCCTTTTAATGAAGATGTTTCAATTGTAATATTTGCAGCTGGTTCTGATGCCCCTTCGTTAATTAGATCTACAGTGAACGTAGCACCCATTTTCTCTAAAACATCAATAATACCTGTACGAGTTGGATTCATTCCTACATTTTGTAATACTAGTTTACTATTTGGGATGATTGCACCTGCTACTAAGAAAAATGCTGCTGATGATACGTCACCTGGCACTTGAATGTTTGTTGCTGTTAATTTTTGTCCACCTGACAGCTTCACTGTCTTTCCTTCTCGAGTTACTTTAACACCAAATGCTTCAAGCATTCTTTCCGTATGATCGCGGGAAATATGTGGTTCTGTAACAGCTGTTACACCTTCTGCGCGAAGCCCTGCAAGTAAAATAGCTGACTTTACTTGTGCACTTGCAACAGGAGAAATATATTCAATTGCTTTTAAATCTCCACCACGTATTGTTAGCGGTGTAAATGTTCCTTCTTCTCTGCCGTCAATGTTTGCACCCATTTGTTTTAATGGGTTTGTTACACGCTTCATCGGTCTTTTTGCGATAGATTCATCACCTTGTACGCAAGAGAAAAATGGTGTGTTAGCTAATATACCTGACATTAATCGAATTGTTGTACCAGAATTACCAACATCTAATACAGCTTTCGGTTCTTGTAAACCTTCTAATCCTTTACCAACTACAGTAACTTCATCACCGTTTTGCGTAATTTCTACTCCCATTTCTTTAAAACATGAAATAGTACTTAAACAGTCTGCACCGGACAAGAAACCTTTAATTGTTGTTTTCCCTTCTGCAATCGAACCGAACATAACAGCACGGTGTGAAATGGATTTATCACCTGGGATTGTAATATTGCCATTCAATCCGTTATTAACAGGTTGTATTGTTCTTTCTTTCACGTTTTTCACCTTCTCATTTAAATTGTTTCATAAGTTTGGTATTCTTCTTCTCCAAGCGCTAGCTTTGCTTTCATACGATCTTCTTCCCTTTGGAAGCTAATACGTAATACCCCAAGCAGTCCTTCACGCGCTTCTAATATTTGCAAGTTCGTAATACTAATTTCCTCGCGCGCTAAAATACTCGTAATATGAGCCAATGCCCCCACCTTATCTAATACATCAACGTATAAGTCGTGATAAGCAGGAATTGCACCACTCTTTCTTACTGGTAAAGAATCACGGTATTCTTTCGCATCTGCAAAATAGTTTTGAATCTCGCCTGCATCTCCAGTAGAAACTGTCTTATATAAACCTTCCATTTCAGAGATCCACTCTTTTAATAATACCATTAAATGCTCTCGATTTTGCTTTACAATATCACTCCACATTTTCGGACTACTAGATGCGATACGTGTAATGTCTTTGAAACCTCCAGCAGCTAGTTGATGAATGAGCGGATTATCTCCTGCATGCTTCTCAACTTGCTTTACTAAACCTGCTGCGATAAGATGCGGGAAATGACTAACGATCCCTGTTACATAATCATGTTCTTCTGTATTTAAAACAAGAAAATGTGATCCTGTTCCTTTTAACCATACTTTAAGGTCTTCCACTTGTTCATTTGGTACATGATTCATCGGTGTTAAAATGTAAAATGCATTTTCAAATAAATGCGCCTTTGCGCTTTCAACTCCCGTTTTATGAGAACCCGCCATCGGATGTCCCCCAATGAAAGAAACTTCCTTTGAAAATAAAGCTTCCGCTTCGTTCATAATAGACCCTTTTGTACTACCAACATCAGTCACTATAACATCTTCTCGTAAACGGAATGACGCAAGTTTGTGTAATAACTTCTTCGTTTCTTCAACTGGAGAAGCAAAAACAATTAAATGTGCCTCTTCACATGCATGTTGTAAATCAACTGCTATTTCATCTACTACGTGTAATTCTTTTGCACGCTCTACTTGCTCTTTAAATATATCATAACCTGTTATCATTACATCGTGCTCTTTCTTAATTGCTAATGCGAGAGAGCCTCCTATTAAACCTGTTCCAATTAATACTACCTTTTTACGCATTTGCCTCATCTCGAGACTTACTTTTTTTATTTTCAAAGTGTTGTTTTAACACTGAAATCACTCCTTCATTTTGCTCCCTTGTTCCAACTGTAATACGGACACCATTTGGGAATGGACGAATAATAAACCCTGCATGTGCGCAAGCTTCATAAATCTCTCCAGCATTATCTACCGGTAAGAAGATGAAATTAGTTTGTGACGAATAAAATGGTATACCGTTTTCCTTACAGAAACTCTCGTATTGCTGTAATCCTTCTGTATTCACGCGAACTATTTCTTTAATAAACTCGTCATCACTAAAAGCAATTGTAGCTGCTTTTTGCGCTAATGAAGATACGTTAAATGGTAAACGTACAACATTTAATTTCTCAATTAGCTCTTCCTGTCCGATCGCATATCCAACGCGGAAAGAAGCTAATCCGTATGCTTTAGAAAACGTTCTAAGTACAAGAATGTTTTTATGTTTTTCTAAAAGCGATAATGTCTCAGGGAAGTCTTTTGCTGTTACGTATTCATAGTACGCTTCATCAATGACAATTAACGTATTTTCACTAACGCCTTCAATAAATTGAGTTAATTTTTGCTCATTCACATATGTGCCCGTCGGGTTGTTCGGATTACAAATCCATACGATTTTCGTATTATTATTTACCGCTGACGAAATTTCGTCTAAATCGTATACACCTTTATTTAAAGGAATTTCTTTCACTTCACAGCCTTCAATAATCGCATGATGACGGTACTGCGGGAATGTTGCACCTGCTGTTACAATGTTATCTCCCGCTCGTAATACGGCGCGGCTTATTATTTGAATGATTTCATCTAAACCACTACCACAAAGTACTTGTTCCATTTGCACATGCAACTTATCTGCGATTGTTTGACGGAGCGTTGTAGCACCTCCGTCAGGATATAAAGAATGTTCCAACCAAGATTTTTGCAACTCTTCTAAAACTCTCGGTGAACAACCGAATGGATTTTCATTCGATGCTAATTTCACAAACGAATGATCTCCGTACACTTCTTTCATTTGTTCTGGTGATTTACCTGGTTTATATGGTTGTAATGATGATAGTTGATCCTTTACTTGCACGTTAAACCCACCTTTTTATTAAAATTCTTTTGCGTAGTTATTGTGTTGCATAATGTTTTGTTTTAATAATTCCATACGATCTTTTCCGAATTGTTCGACTAGTGCATCTGCAAGTTCCCATGCCACAACAGATTCAGCTACTACACCCGCTGCTGGTACTGCGCAACTATCAGATCTTTCAATACTCGCTTGGAATTCTTCTTTCGTATCAATATCAACGCTTGCTAACGGTTTGTATAAAGTAGGAATTGGCTTCATAACGCCTCTTACGACAATTGGCATACCTGTTGTCATACCGCCTTCTAAACCGCCGGCATTATTCGTTTTTCTCGTGTATCCTTTTTCTTTATCCCACAGAATTTCATCATGCACTTTGCTTCCAGGTTGTCGTGCCGCTTCAAAACCTACGCCAATTTCAGCACCTTTAAATGCATTTATACTCATAATTGCACCAGCAAGTTTTGCATCTAATTTACGATCGTAATGAACGTAACTACCAACGCCAATTGGCATACCTTCTGCAATGACTTCCACGATGCCACCGATTGAATCTCCACTACTTTTTGCGTTGTCAATCGCATTCATCATTTCTTGCTCTACTTCTTTATCTAAACATCGAACTGGTGAGTTTTCAGTAATTGTTTGAATTTCTTCAATTGATAAGTTTGAAATATGTTTTGCTTTTACTCCACCAATTTCAAGAACATGTCCTGCAATTTCCACGCCTAATTCGCTTAAAATTTGTTTTGCAACTGCACCAGCAGCTACACGAACTGTCGTTTCTCTTGCAGATGAGCGCTCTAATACGTTTCTTATATCACGATGACCATATTTAATTGCTCCATTTAAATCCGCATGTCCGGGACGTGGTTTTGTAATTGTACGTTTCATGTCTTTACTTTCTTTTTCCGAAATTGGCTCGGCACCCATTACTTTCGTCCAATGTTTGAAATCATCATTTTTTACGATTAACGTAATCGGTGATCCAAGTGTCATCCCGTGACGAACACCACTTACAATTTCAACTGTATCTGTTTCAATTTGCATGCGTCTTCCGCGTCCATGACCTTTTTGTCTTCTTAATAATTCTTTATTAATATGTTCCGCCGTAAGTGTCAAACCTGCTGGTACACCTTCTAAAATAACTGTTAACTGCGGTCCATGTGATTCTCCAGCTGTAATGTATCTCATTTCTCTTGCCCCTTTACTATTTTTTTGTACAAAAAAGTCCCTACTGAGCGCTCAGTAGGGACGATGTTTATCGCGGTACCACCCTAGTTGTAGACAACTGTCGTCTACCTCTCTTCTTCTTTAACGATCGTTTGACCGTCTTCCCCTCCATAAGTTGTCGGGAAAGATGCTCCAAGGCTGTAATTCATGCTTACCTTTGTACTGATTCACACCGACCATCAGCTCTCTTTAACAGTGAGATAAGCACTACTGTTTCCTCTTCAATGCATATATGATATGGAATTAAGATAATTTATTTTTGAAACCTTTTAACTCATCCATGAATCTATGGAATTCTGGAATGTCCATTTGTTGTGCAGAATCTGATAATGCAACTGCTGGATCTGGATGCACTTCAGCCATTACTGCATCTGCGCCAATTGCAAGTGCCGCTTTCGCTGTTGGTAATAATAAATCTCTGCGTCCAGTTGAATGTGTTACATCAACGATAACTGGTAAATGTGTTTCTTTCTTTAAAATTGGTACTGCAGAAATGTCTAATGTGTTACGTGTTGCTCTTTCGTATGTGCGGATACCACGCTCACAAAGAATAATTTGATCGTTGCCTTGCGCAATGATGTATTCCGCTGCGTTAATGAACTCATCAATTGTTGCTGCTAATCCACGTTTTAATAATACTGGTTTGTTAACTTTACCTACAGCACGTAATAAATCGAAGTTTTGCATGTTACGTGCACCAACTTGAATTACATCAACGTAGTCTAATGCCATTTCAACATCGTTCGGATTTAAAATTTCACTAATAATTGCTAAGTCGAACTCGTCTGCTACTTGACGTAAAATTTGAAGTCCTTCTACTCCTAAACCTTGGAAATCGTATGGAGATGTTCTCGGTTTGAATGCACCGCCGCGCATTAATTTTAAGCCTTGATCTTTCATCGCTTGCCCTACTTGACGAACTTGCTCTAAGCTTTCTACTGCACAAGGTCCCATGATGAACGTTTGTGTTCCGTTTCCAATCAATTCACCTTTTACATCAACGATTGTATTTTCTTGTTTCTTTTTACGTGATACTAGTAACGCTTTGCGGTTATCATCTTCTTGTAACTCTAAGCTTGCTTTGAAAATCGTTTTGAAAATATGTTGAACAGTTGATGTTTCGAATGGTCCTTCGTTATGCTCTGCGATCATATCAAGTACTTCACGCTCACGTACTGGATCAAAGCGTTTCGTACCTTGTACTTGCTTTTGCTCTCCAATTTTTTGAACAATTTCACCACGTTTGTTTAAAAGGTGTAATAGTTGTAAGTTAATTTCATCTACCTGTTTACGTAATTGATCTAATTCATGATTTGCCATTTGGAAATCCTCCTCTAATGTTTTAAAAGTATAGTAAGAGAATAAAAGATTCTCTATTTTCTGAACTGGTTAATTATACAAATTTATAGTGGAATCGATACCTCTTCTTATTTTAAACTAATAATTCGTACAAAGACATGAACTACTAGTTAAAAACCCACTTTTTTGTACAAAAAAGCCCTACTGATGCAATCAGTAGGGACGATATTTATCGCGGTACCACCCTAGTTGTAGACTTCTTTCGTCTACCTCTCTTCATTGTTAACGATCATCTGACCGTCTTTCCCTTCATAAAGACAAATACTATCTTTACTACGAAAAAGATGCTCCAGGACTGTAATTCGCTCTTGTTTTTGTACTGGTTCGCACCAACCACCAGCTCTCTGTTACAGGGAAACAACAACTACTGCTTTTCCTTTCAATGCATGACTATTTTATTTTCAAGTTGGACCACTAAAATACAAAAAGTCCCTACTGAATAAATCAGTAGGGACGATATTTATCGCGGTACCACCCTAGTTGTAGACTAACTTTCCGTCTACCTCTCTTCACTGTTAACGATCAATTGACCGCTTTTTCCTCATAAAGACAAACTATCTTTATTACGAAAAAGATGCTCCAAGACTGTAATTCATGATTATCCCTGTACTGGTTCACACCAACCACCAGCTCTCTGTTACAGTAAGACTAACCACTACTGTGATCTCTTCATTGCACTTTGTTTATTCAAATGTTTTTGAAATTGAATAAGTATGATTCGTATTATAGAACGCTTTTTAAAACACTGTCAACAACTTTTTATATATTTTTTTAAAATTCCACTTTCATCCTATAATTCTTTTTGTAAATCACCCATTACAATTCCTATGCGAATTATTTCATTTTCTAGTAAATGTAAAACATATTCCTCTACTTCATACTGAACTAATAATTCTTTTATTTGTATGATTTCTTTTTCAAATAAAACGGCTTCGTGACATGTTTGTAGTAAAATAAAAAACACATTTGCAAACATTTCTTTATGCGCTTTCATACTTTCTTTTTTATGAAGCATTTCAATCAATAACTGCTTCATTTCCTCACCTGTACATTTACCATGTACACTTGAAAATGCACGAGACATAATACATAATCCTTTTTCTAATATTTCATCCATGTATAAGATAATACGTAAAAGCATTACATATTCTCTCGCAGTTATCTCACCCATTTTTGGTCGTTCTCGTAAAAATACACTGAGCCAAGCTGTCCA
Organism: Bacillus sp. FSL K6-0268; assembly: GCF_038005425.1. Lineage (NCBI taxonomy): Bacteria > Bacillati > Bacillota > Bacilli > Caryophanales > Bacillaceae > Bacillus > Bacillus sp. FSL K6-0268. The sequence goes on along the minus strand of NZ_JBBOTF010000001.1, from coordinate 419,723 downwards.
AAATTTTTGTTGTTCTTTTACGCTTAATGTTTTGACGTAATAGCATAAAAACTGCATAAATTTAATTTTATTTTCTTCATTTTCTAGTATGAGTAAAGGGTATAACCACTCTGTTTTTTGCTCCCAATATAGTACACATTTAATAAATACAAAGCTAAGCCACTTCAAGAAAGCTTCCCTCGTATGCGGATGTAATACTTCCAAATGTTCTATCGCATACTTAATAAAACGCTTCATTTCTGTAAATAAAGGTAAATTTATTTGCGTGTAACATAAACCAGCCCATGCATATTCCGTAATTTCATTTTGTTTTTTTAAATCTAAGTATGGTAACAAATATTTTCGGCACCATTGCTTTTCAATATGATATAGAAATGTAATATCTGCTATTAAACGAGCAAACATAAAGTTTGTTCGTTCCAAATTAACTCTTACTTGTTCTTCAAATAAAAATAAATATTCATATACATTACGATCGTATAAATGATCATATGATAACAACTTTAATAATACAGCCGTCATTTTCCCAACAGGATGCTGAATTGATTCATTGTAAAAATCTTGTTTTCCAAGCTTAAAATCCGTATCACTCTTCATAACTTGAGGAAACACTGAAAAAGCAAAGCGTTTTACAACACGTATACTATTCTCTTCTAACTCTTCTAGTCGATTACTAATTTCATATAGAAAACTACTAATTAACCAATGATAAGCAGTATTTCTAACAAATTTCTGCAATAGCGGAATAATTTTTTGGATTTGATCATTTGTCAATCCTCGGTTATTTCGCCATTCTCTAATACAAACAAACCATACTTCATTACTTATTTCTTGCACTCCTACTAATTGATATGCGAATGAAATACTCCACTCTGTATTCAATTTACATGCTTTTGATAACATCTCTAAAAAATGGCGTTGTTCAAAAACACCATCTTGCGAAAATTGCCGAACTTGCTTCATAATTTCAACATCTTTCAGCTGCAATAATCCGTCAGCTGTTACATTACAAGTAATGCTTTGCGCTGTATCCTCTTTCTTTTGTACACTGTATCGTTCAGAATGAAAATGAGGATGCTTTTGCTTCATTAACTCATACCCATTTGCCGTAGATGGACTATTTGAATCACACTTGAATAATAAGTCTAATACGAGACATGCATCAAATACCCTCTCTTCTGTAAGATGCTTTATTACAGTTCGAGTGACTTCTTCTTTTGTTTCTTCTAAACAATGTGCATAATGCCTTTTTAAAAGTTGAAAAACTTCATGTTTATAAGTGAAATCTAAAAGAAGTCCTTCATGTAACAACCATTTCATTTTGTCATCTACACGAACAAAAATATTTTTATTCATCGCGTCAATTGCAATTCGCTTTTGAAGTACACTATTTGCTTCTATCATTTCTGTAATATAATAATCCGCTTTTTTCTCATTGTTTTCACATAAATAAGTTAGACACTCTTTTACAATTTGTATTAAAAATGCAAGATCATTTTGATGAAAATCTTTTTCTACATCTTCCTTATTTCTTTTTTTCAGTGCCGTTTGTCTTAACGACAACATTCTCAATTTTTCTAATCCGATCATCATAATTGGAACAGCATAATGGGTGATATATGGCCTCATCTTTTCGTTCCAAATTTGCTCCACATGAGAAAATGTAGATACTGGTAAGCGACTCGATTCCTCGAGTTCTATTGATTCTTGCGTATCATTTCCCCATTTTCTTACACGTTTCAACTTCAGTTTTCCATCTAAAATAAAAGTTAGTAACAATAAGGCAATTTCCTTATGCTCAGGAAAAGAACATTTTTGCAGTAACTTAGAAATCTTTTCTATAGAGCTACTATCTTTTTCAGCTGTTTCTAATAAAAAGAGTGTCCATCTTGCAAACAACAACGGATCCATCTTACTCTTCGTTTCGTTTAAGTAGTTACAAATCGTTCTCCATAATAACGGTGATATTTTAGAATAGTTTTTATAAATTAATTGAAATAATTCTTTCTGATGACTAAAAAGAAATTGTTCCACTAACCATTCTGCAAGTAATTCATCTACTTCATTATAGTTTGGCGTAAGCATAAACAAATTTTGTAATTTACCTTCTGCTTCTAACCATTCGACCCATTCATAATCATGAGCAAATTCCACAAAGTAACGAACTGTTTCAATTTTTTTAATTGATTGCTTTATGTATGATAATTGTTCCTGTTCTACTGACGGGGGAACCGTTACAATATCCCGAATACGCATTCTTTTCGTAATATAATTATCGCCCATTAATTCCGCCCAGCGTTTTACCGCTTTTACGAGGGATTGATGATTATTCACTTTATTCGGATACACAATTGGTCTTATCCCTAAATGTTCCCAGTGGTACGTATTTTCCCCTTGTGCGACAAAAGCAAATCGTCTTGTACTTGGTGGTAAACCAGTTGCTAAATATTTCATTACTGGGTCATTATGACTATATCCAACGAATAAAACGGTGTAATTCGAGAATAGATCGACTAAAAATCTTCTCGCCCACCCTTCGGTTAAGTAAGCCCTTCCAAAATCACCGTCTGTTAAAATTAAAGCCTCTTTCTCCTGTTCTACATTACCATGTATATAAGCAAGACCTTTAAATGCTCTCCCAGTCGGTAAAGCTGGAGCATAATAAACATTGATATCTCTATTTATTTCCTTAATTGCAGTTGTAAAATGTTGATCAAAATTTGTTGTTACAATGCGGATATCTGTATCTAAAGGAAATAACCTTGGAATTGCAAAATGCAATGGATTCGGTTTTGATTTCTCTATATGAACAAGATCTCTTGCAACTTGATGTACATCTTTTGTTTTTGCAATTTTACCAAGATAATAATCATGTGGTTCTGTTATTTCACGTTTTTCGACATATAACGTTTTTGCAATTGCATCAACTAAATCATCAAAATTCGGTAAGTTTGATTTCCCTTTCATAGAAACTCCCGCTCCAACAAATAACACTAACTTTCCTTGCTCAAGGTGATCGATTAACTCATCTGGAATTTCTACTTCTGAAGTAATCCACATCCTGGATTCCCCCTTACCTAAAAATGTCATACACTCTCATTTTACTATAACATTTTTCCGTTGTTTTTATAATATTTAGACTAAATTCCGAACATGAAAAAGTTTTACGTAAATAAATCCGTTACAATGTATGAACTCCAGAATTTATTGAAAAACTATGTATAAATCGGAGGTGTGAATTTTGAATGATTTCACAGTAGTGCTTATCAAGTTTATATCGTGCATTATCGCATTTAGCATTGGGCTTGCTTTATTTTTCCCTGCAACGTTTGTTCAAATTATTTCATTCAGTCTCTTTGTTACAATCGTATCCTACATGTTCGTTGATAAAATCATTTTAAATCGAATTGGCAATACTGGTGCCATTATGTCGGATTTCTTATTAACATATTTAAGCGTATGGATTTTCGGTAATATTTTATTAGACAACTATATGCAAATTGCATGGGGCAGTATCCTTTCTGCCATCGTCTTCACTTTATCTGAAGTAATCGTTCATCGCTTCTCTAACTCTCATACAAGGCACAACAATGATAACATTCGTATTAATCGCCGCTTTGCATATGGTACGGAATTTGCTGAAGAACAAAATATATTGGATAAAGACAAGAAGAAGTAACATTTTAATGCAGGAGCACCCTTTTTAATTATGTGGTGCTCCTTTTTTGTATATTTTCATTATGGTACGTGAAATTATATAAACGATTATTTCAAAATATCGACTTACCGACAATATTTGACGCTTTTTTCTAATAAAAAAACTACCTCTTATTTAGAGGCAGCCACTTTCAAGTCTTTTAATGCAACAACATCCGCAAACGCTCCCAATACTGCGTTATGATGTTGCACAATATCTTCAGCACGTAACACTTCTGTATTAAATGTACTATGCGCATCACTCACTAACGTTACTTTATATCCTTCACTACATGCTCTGCGCGTTGTCGTATCTACACAATACTCTGATTGCATTCCCGAAAGAATAACGTGTTCAATTCCTTTCTCTTGTAACACTTCGCTTAAGTTTGTCTTATGGAATGAATCTGGCGTCGTCTTTTCAACAATATTATCTCCTTCTTGCGGAGCGATGGCCGCATGGATTCGCCATCCATCCGTACCTTTTTCTAACGGATGGTCTTTAGGACCGTTATGTTGGACATAAATAATTGGGATATCATTTGAACGACATTCCATAATAAGCTCTTGCAGTGTTTGTAAAAACTTTCCCCCATTATGTACTGGCATTCCAGCTGTATACATACCCGCTTGCACATCAATTACGATTAACGCTTTTTTCATTTCGCACAGCTCCCTTCGTTTATATAAGCCATTGCATATTCATTATAATTGTTTGTATTCCATCATCCAACAATCTTCTAATTTCCCCTCATGCAGCTCATGTTCCTTTAAAATCTTTACTTTTTTAAATCCGCATTTTTCATAACACTTTATCGCTCGTTCATTATTTACTTTCGGATCCATTGCAATTGCTTCTGCTCTCATTTCACCCATAATATATGTAATTGCTGCCTGAACGAGTTTTTGTCCAATTCCTTTTCCCCAATAGGCTGGTTCACCGATAAATTGGTCCATTCCCCATACATTTTGTGATTCTTTATAGCCATATAACGCTTTCCACTCTGAATCAACTGGGTACATTTGTATGTAACCAATCGGAACGGTATCAAATTCTATTAAACATCTTTTTTCATTATTGTTTGGATTATGTATAAAATGATCAAGCACCTTTTCTACAGACTGCGGATTATCTCGTCCTTCGTAATACCGCAGGACTGCTGGGTCCGTTAACCATTTAGAAACGATAGATGCATCATCTTCCATTACGTATCTAATCAATAAACCTTCTTTTTGAAAAAGCATATTATACCTCTATTATTCCTTTATATTTTTTCTTGATGTTATATCTTTCATTGCACCTACTAATGCATATGGTAGTAATGTAATCGAAAAAAATGCTGTAAATACGTTAAATTGCGGGATTGTATAGAGTGTGAACCATTCAGTGAAAAATTGAGAATTTAATATTCTATTAAAAAACTCTCCGCCTGGCCTAAAGTTTGGTGCCCACGCAGTTATTTCACACAAAATAAAGTGAAACTTTAATCAGTGGGGGTTTTGTTCATCCCCCACTGATTATTAGTTGAACCATTCGGGCTTTTACGGGCAGTTGATCCCCCACCTAACTTCTTCGCTTTCGCTGAATTTTGAGGTGGGGGTCTTACTGCCCGTTAATGCGGAATAAACAGTAACTGAACAATAAAAAATGCCCCTAGATAACGAAACCAAGTCCGTTTCCATATAGGTCGTGCATTTTTTAATATATCCCCCATCTAACCCCCTCCTTAAATATCCGTCATATTAATTATACACTTTCCTCACTTTATTTGTTAAAATTTTCTATATAATTAATACTGTTGGGGGGAATACATTATGTCTAATCCTATATTTACATCCACTTTAATCATTCTTAGAGGAAACTCCGCAAGTGGTAAAACAACGATTGCAAAGCAACTACAAGAACATTTCGGACAAGGTACACTTTTAGTATCACAGGATGTTGTGCGTAGAGATATGCTTAGAGTACACGACACAATGGGGAATTTATCACATGATTTACTATTTGAAATTACAAAGTACGGAAAAGGAAAATGTGAATTTGTTATTTTAGAAGGTATATTGAACAGTCGTAGGTATGGTGAGATGTTAAAAGAATTAATTCGTTATTTTGATAAAAATGCATTTACATATTACTTTGATTTATCATTAGAGGAAACTATTAGACGACATAACACAAGGGACAAACGACATGAATTTGGTGAAGATTCCCTACAAAAATGGTATAATCCGCACGATACAATTGAGGTTTCCAGAGAAACTATTTTTACAGATAACTTTACGCAAAAAGATATATTTGATGCGATTCTTAATGATGTTGCGATACAAAAACAAGACTAATATAATATGTTAGTCTTGTTATGTACTTTGTGTTTCCGTTTTTATAATTGAACAATCTTTACATAAATAATAGTATATATTCATTTCCCCAAACTGGAAATCAACTACTGAAATAAGTTCACGTTCCTCGATATCTTGTGTAATTGTAGCAACATACTATTCTTCTCTACTTCTCAATAACCTTCTGTTCTACTTCCTTACCTCATTCTTAATAGTTTTTCTAAACATGATACAATTTTTATGTTTTATTACAGTTTTATTAATAAGTCATTTAAGAATCCTATTATACTTCCACTAAAAAAATAAAAGCCAGCCTCAATAAAGAGAACTGACTTCTATTTAGATCATTATAGTTACTATAAAATTTTTACTTTAACAGTTTTTCTTCCCCAATTCATAGCTTTACTTTTTGACCCCATTAATACATCAATACGATTACCTTTAATTGCACTTCCAGTATCACCAGCGATAGCTTCTCCATAACCTTCTACCCATACTTTAGATCCTAATGGGATTACTTTCGGGTCAACTGCGATAATTCTCATATTCGGATTTGCCGTTAAATCATGCCCCATCGCAGTTAAAACGCGTCCACCATATGTACCATTTTCACTTGGATCAGCAGTATACGCTGTCGCTACTACCGTTAATTCACGTTTAGCAGACTGTATATTGTTTTTTGATACTTCTTTCGCTCTCTCTTCTTCTTTAGCTTTTGCTATTTCTCTTGCTCTCTCTTCTTCTTTAGCTCTTGCTATTTCTCTTGCTTTCTCTTCTTCTTTAGCTTTTGCTATTTCTCTTGCTTTTTCTTCTTCTTTAGCTTTTGCTATTTCTTGCGCTTTCTCTTCTTCTTTAGCTTTTGCTATTTCTCTTGCTTTTTCTTCTTCTTTAGCTTTTGCTATTTCTCTTGCTTTTTCTTCTTCTTTAGCTTTTGTTATTTCTTGCTCTTTTTCTTCTTCTTTAACTTTTACTTCTTCTTTGACTTTTGCCTCTTCTTTAGGCTTTACTATTTCTTGCACTTTTTCTTCTTCTTTAGCTTTTACTTCTTCTTTAACTTTTGCCTCTTCTTTAGGCTTTACTATTTCTTGCGCTTTCGGTTCTTCTTTAACTTTTACTTCTTCTTTAACTTTTGCCTCTTCTTTCGGCTTTACCATTTCTTGCGCTTTCGGTTCTTCTTTAACTTTTACTTCTTCTTTGACTTTTGCCTCTTCTTTAGGCTTTACTATTTCTTGCGCTTTCGGTTCTTCTTTAACTTTTACTTCTTCTTTAGGCTTTACTATTTCTTGCGCTTTCGGTTCTTCTTTAACTTTTACTTCTTCTTTAGGCTTTACTATTTCTTGTGCTTTCGTTGTTTCTTTCGCTTTTGCTACTTTCTGCGTCTTTACTTCTTTCTTTTCTTTAACTGATTTTTGTACTTTCGCTACTTGCTTCGTTTTCTCTTCGGTTTTCTTTTCAGTTGGTGCTGTACTTGATAGGAAAGAAACGTTTGCATAAGCTGTTTTTCCTTTATACTCAAATTGCAGCCATCCGTCTTTTACTTGATGCGTTGATTCAATTACATCATCTTTTTTCAGTCTGCCAAGAATTTCTGATTCTGTGTTTGCTTCGGTACGTACATTTAACAAATTCGCCGTTACATGATACACATCTTTTGTAAACTCCGAACTTACAAACACTTCTTTACCGTTCAATTCAATTTTTGACCAACCATCTTCGGTATTGATGACTTTTAACTCTTGCCCATTCTTTACTTTTTCGACCACTTTTGATTCTGTAGTCGGTTTTTCACGTACGTTAAGTACATCTGCTGTTACGATTGTTTCTGCGGTAGCAGTTGAGGTAAACGCCCCCAATCCAAAAATAGTTGCTGTTGCTGCGCCAATTACTTTTTTCATATTAGCCTCCATTATATTTTTTGAATTTTATCAAATGCCTCTGTAAAATTGTATAATTTTACATAATATCAAAACATTTGCAACAGTATATTAATATTGTTTAATATACTGTTATTAAAACTCCTTACTCCAATACTATCAAATTCTTATTTCTAATTCTATATATTATAAATATCCTTATCTTTTATAAAAGCTTCATGCCCTTCTTCACACTAAATAGTTGTTGCAATTCCCGCCAAAAATAAACTTACGATTGCTAAAATTTTAGTAGCGACTATAGCACCTCTTAAATGAAACTTATAATCTTTATATCCCTTCATTCCTTCTGTACTAGGAATCACAACAAACCTCGGAGTAATCCAGCAAAAAATTAGCCAATCAATTATAAATAAATCTACTAAATTAAAAATCATTAAAATACCAAAAGTGTGTAAATAAGCATCAATATACAATAATTTTTCATGCTTATGTAATATATATGTAGAAACGAAAGGACAACTGAAAAGAATAGCATTATATACAATATTAAAGTAAATGGTTTGCTTTTTTTCATGAATCGATTTTGGAAAAACTACTTTTTGAATATCTTTCGGATAATCAGTTAATGAAAGTCGAGGATTATAATATAAGGACCCTAAAATCATAACGGATAGTACAATAGACATGATGACACCAACGTACATCATTTGCTCAAATTGATTCATATGCTTCATTCACCCTTTTCTGTAATTACTATGTTGATCATTTACTTAATTACATATTGTATGTACGTACATAATCAAAAATTAACAACTAGCTTTAACACCAAAGCAAAATTGTTGCAATGCAAATGCAAACTTAATACAGTGGAAGCCTAATTGCTACAGATAGGATGGATGAAACCTATGAAAATTGAACATATCGTAATTTGGGTAAATGACTTAGAATGAATGCGTGATTTTTATATGAAATACTTTAACAGTAAAGTAAACTCTATAGCCATTCTTTCAATTTTACTTCATCCAACATTACAACCCCTTCTCGTGATCTTTCACACTATATTCGCTCGTTTTTCACAAAAGGTTCATTTTACATGAAAATTTATTTATTACAATAAAAATATAAGGTATATTTTTAAGAAAAGGAGGATTTCAAGAATGAATCAAGAGGATAAAATTTACGCTGAAAAAGTGTTGAAAAATCTATTCATCGGATCACAAGTTGATGGATTACAATTTGGTATTTCTCCAGGCGCTATAAAGATTCATTTCACAAACTTTCACGACTCAGTTGATTATGACGGACAATTATATATCAATATCGAATCAAAATGGTGTTTATTTAATAAACCTCAAAAAAGATACCCATTAAATGAAGATGAATTTGAAGTTTATTCTGGGGAAGAAGAATATGAAAGAATATTTAAGATAAGAAGACAAAAAGTTACCGATATACAACTTGGCTTAGAAAGCCCTCATTTAATTATTACATTAGATAGTGGACAAATTATTTTTGTAAATGGTTTTCATGATTATTATGAATGTTGGCAATCTGGTGTTCTATGTGAGCAATGGCTTGTAGTCGCTGCACCTGGGAATGAAATCGCCACTTGGGCTCCCGATGAGTTTATCGATAAATAAACTGTCTTCACGAAGAAGAACCGAAGATATTTTATGAACTACATAACTATTTCTATTACACTTAAACGAATGACCATTTTACTTTAATAGAACTCACTTTATTAAAATTGAAAGGATGATAATGATGGCATGTGTCCATGATTTTGGAATAATTGACGATTTTACTTCTCAAAAAAATTACGAAGATTATACACCAGAGAAATATCATTGTATTTCTGTTGATGATGATATTATCAGTAGCTTAAATCGAAATTTATCAATTATGAAAACCTGCTTTCATACAGTCAAAAATCAGGAATACGGTTTAGCTTATTACGGTATTACAATTATCCCGCCTGAATCATTAGCAATATTCTATGAAACAGTTACATCTTCAAAGTTCTTCAAAAATTCTGATGAGCTGATTGAGTTAGCTTCAAAAATTGAACAAGCTACAACAGAACAAAAGTACATGATCCATTATGGGGTTTAAGTGTAATACAAAAAAAGCTTAGGATTTCTCCCAAGCTTTTTTTGTATTGTACTAATAATATTTATTCCTTAGTCATTTAGTTAATGCTTGAACCTATGCCCTCACTTTTTACAAGTGAGAGCGCCAATATTAATCTAAATAAGCGTCTCATTTCCAATCTTCCAGCTAAACCATCTCCCGTGTCCTTCTGTTTCTCCAACCGTTTCACGATATTCGTTTCCGTTAATATAATAATCAATATGAAGGTCACGATCCCACATATTGTTATACAGGTGGAATACATCACGTTTTGCGCCGATTTCTTGTATTTGTTTTTCTAATTTATGTTTAACTTGTTCTGGTATTTGGTTTGCGACGTGTGTATGGAAAATACAAATAACAGCTTCTTCACTTATTTGTTCAATAATAGATGATAATAGCTCTACACCGTCTCCTTCTATGAATTGGACAGATTCATTTTTCACTAAAGATGCAGCTTGATCAAACATCTCAAGCCTTTCTTTATGTTCTGGCCAAATTAAAGCACGTAACCATAAATAATCTTCCTCATTATGTAAATCATTCACATGTAAGTCCAGTCCGATTCTTTCTACGACAGATGGGCTTTCTTTTAGAAAATGCGGTACATTCTCCCCTCTTATTTCAGAAGTTACATGCACATTTGAATTTATATTTCCGTACATTTCATCCGTCCCGTACGAATAACGATATTGGTCCCAGAACAGTTGCAACCCAGAACTTGTCCCAATTTCAATTAACGCTAACGGCTTCTTCACTTTGTTAAATATGTAGCAGAAACTTGGGTATAAGTATGCGCACCGTCTTACTTCATTTGTTTGAACGAGTTTCGTTTGTAACAAAGTAATGATTTCTTCTCGGTACTCTTTACAGAAATCTTTAAAATGATTAAAAGCTTTATCTAAATTTGTATCAGCATTTTCAACTAAACTACTATAATACGTTTTTAAATGATGTTCTTTCCCTGCTAGCAATAAATAATGTACTGCACCTAATAGTAAGTTTGGGACTGGTTGACCTACCTGAGCATAGGACGATAGTGTAAGTACTTCCTCATCTTCAGCAATTTTCATTGATAAATATTCATATAAATCACTTGACCCTTTACATTCCTTTATTGAAAAGTTTCGAAATAAGTTTGAAATTTGTTCTTTTGTACACATTAGAGTCCCTCCTTTTTATTTTTCAGAATAATCTTACCATTACAGAAAGAATAATCCCATAAAAAGGTACTCGATTTAGTCACTTAAGGATACGTAAGCTTTTTCGAGATAATTTCAAACTGTAATTTTTTTCTATTTACCACCTTAAAAGAGCTTGTTAAATAAGATTTTTAGCGAATAAAACGTTAAATAGTTTAAAATTATCAGATAACACTAGATATTTTAGTCTATTAATTATTATAATAGAGTATGAGATGGTTATATAATTGAGACAAAAAAGGTATACACCTAGGTGGGGCCTAGGCGGTGTTTCTCTTTTACGGCTTAGACATAGAAAACACCTACACTTTTTTGCCAATATAGGGGATGGAGAGATTATCATGAGCAACATGCAGCAAAAAACAGACGTTATCTTAATTGGTGCAGGAATTATGAGTGCAACGTTAGGCTCATTACTAAAAGAATTAGCACCTGAATGGGAAATTAAAGTTTTTGAAAAACTCGCAAGTGCCGGGGAAGAAAGCTCTAACGAATGGAATAATGCAGGTACAGGGCATTCTGCGCTATGCGAACTGAACTATACTTCCGAAAAATCTGACGGATCTATAGATATTGGTAAGGCTGTAAAAGTGAATGAGCAATTCCAGCTTTCAAGACAATTTTGGGCATATCTTGTAAAAAGCAAATTAATTCGTAATCCACAAGATTTTATTATGCCACTACCTCATATGAGTTTAGTACAAGGGGAAAAAAATGTTGAGTTTCTAAAAAACCGTTTTGAAGCGCTTTCAAAAAATCCACTGTTTCAAGGAATGGAATTTTCCGACGCTCCTGAAACATTAAAAAAATGGCTTCCACTCATTATGGAAGGCCGTACATCTAATGAACCGATGGCGGCAACGAAGATTGACTCTGGAACAGATGTTAACTTCGGTGCATTAACACGTATGTTGTTTGATTACTTAAAAACGAAAAATGTCGAGCTAAACTACAAGCATAGTGTTGAAAATATTAAGCGCACGAAAAATGGTTTGTGGGAAGTGAAAGTACACGATATGAATAGTGGTAAAATTGAGCATCATACTGCTAAATTCGTCTTTATTGGCGGTGGTGGCGGTAGTCTACCTCTACTTCAAAAGACTGGTATCCCTGAATCAAAGCATATCGGTGGATTCCCAGTAAGTGGACTATTTATGGTATGTAAAAACCAAAAAGTTGTAGAGCAACATCATGCGAAAGTATACGGTAAAGCTAAAGTTGGCGCTCCGCCAATGTCTGTACCTCACCTTGATACGAGATATATAGATAATAAAAAAGCTTTATTATTCGGACCATTCGCAGGGTTCTCACCTAAATTCTTAAAAACTGGCTCAAATCTTGACTTAATCGGTTCTGTAAAACCGAATAACGTCTTAACGATGTTAGCTGCTGGTGTAAAAGAAATGGGACTTACAAAATACTTAATTCAGCAAGTTATGTTATCGCACGAAAAACGCATGGAAGAATTACGCGAATTCATTCCGAACGCGAAAAGTGAAGATTGGGATATTGTAGTTGCTGGACAACGTGTACAAGTAATTAAAGATACTGATGCTGGCGGTAAAGGAACACTTCAATTTGGTACAGAAGTAGTAAGTGCAGCTGACGGCTCAATCGCCGCATTACTAGGCGCATCACCAGGTGCTTCTACTGCTGTTCACGTCATGCTTGAAGTATTAGAAAAATGTTTCCCAAGCCGCATGGTAGAATGGGAAGAAAAAATAAAAGAAATGATTCCTTCATATGGCATTTCACTAACTGAAAATCCAAGGTTGTTCCAAGACCTACACACTTCTACAGGTCGTACGCTTGGATTAAATGAAAAAGAAACAGTTCATAACTAATGAAGAAATAAAAAACGTCCGATATATTCGGACGTTTTTTCGTTACTAGAAATTATATTTATCAATATTCTCTTTCGTAAATACAACCCGCTCTGGCAATACAATAATTCCATTTCCTTCTGCCTCATAATCATAACCTTGGATGGAGTTTGGCTCTACTTTCACTTTTCCGATTCCTTTTACTTCAAAACTATCCCCTACTTTTAACTTCTTCCCTTTTACTACTATTTCATTTGCTACATACGTTGCGAGTGCACCTTGTTGTTTTACATCCCATAATCCAAATTGTTGTACTGTTCCTCGTTTTACGTAATCACGCATAACGTTTGGTGTAGAGAAGCCAGTTACAACAACTTTTTTATCCATTTTCAAGTTTTCAGCTGCTTGTGCCATCGCTGGTAGTGCCGTTGCATCCGGGCAAATGACTGCATTAATATCTGGATACGTTTTTAATATGTTCTCCCCTACTGATAACGATTTTTGCGCATTATTTTCACCGTACTGCGTCGTTACAATTTCCCAGTTCGGATATTTCTTTTTAATAATTTCTTTCGCTTTCGTTACCCATTGGTTTTGATCCGTTACTGTTGGACTAGAATAAAAGAAAGCTACTTTTCCTTTATCTCCAATTTGCTTGGAAGTCATTTCAATTAATAAGTTAGCAAGTTGGTCTGGTGTCCCTTGACTTATATAAAAAGAACGGTCTTTCGGATTCACATCAGAATCCCACGTTAAGACAGTCATTCCTTTTTTCTTAGCACGCTGCAGTGATTGCGATAAACCATCAACTGATGTAGAGGAAACCATAAGTGCATCATAGTTTTGATTAATGAAATTATTTATATACTTTACTTGCCCTGATACACTCGCTTCAGACGGCCCATCATATTTCACTTGTACGCCTAGCTTATCTCCCATCTCCTTTGCTCCTTCACCGCCCGATGTAAAGAAGCCAACTCCAGTTAATTTCGGGATAAATGCAAATTTCACATCATCTGCTTTTTTCTTATCTGCCGTTTGACTGGAACAAGCGATTAAACCAATTAAACAAATACATACGATCAATACAATCCCTAGTTTTCTCTTCATGACATTTCCCCCTTATGCAAATTCCGTCTTTTCCCTGCTAAGAATTGATGTAATTTGAAATGTCTCATAATAACTGAAAGAATAAGGATAATACCTATTACTACATTTGATTGTTCATTTGTTAAACCTGTCATTTGTAGGCCATATTGCATAAGGCCTATAAAAATACTCGCTAGTACAGTACCAATAATACTTCCTTTTCCTCCCGTAATAAGTGTCCCGCCTAATACGACTGCTGTAATGATTGGTAATATTGTTTCACTTCCCATATCAGCACGTGCGGAACCGAAATATGCAGTTAAGAAAGCACCCCCTAATCCACCTCCTAACCCAGAAAGTATGTAAGCAATGATTACTACTTTCTTCGTCTGAATCCCGGTGTATTTTGCTGTATTTTCGTTCGCTCCTGTTAATTGTACGTGGCGTCCATATATCGTTCGGTGAAACAAAATCGTGCATACAATTGTTAATGCGATAAGAAGCCATAATAAGTTAGGTATTCCTATAAAACTACCATTTGCTAGTTGTACATAAGCATCAGGTAAACCACTTATCCCTTCATATCCAGAAGCACCCGCCCCTCCTGAAATGACGAGTGCAATTCCTCCATATAAAAACATCGTTCCGAGTGTAACAACTAGTGGTTCTACATCTGTCATTTTTATAATGAATCCATTTAAAGCGCCTGCTAAGCAACTGACTATAAGTGCCATTATTACTGCTAATAAAATATGAATCCCATTCATCCAAAGTACACCAATTAAAATCGAAGTTAGCCCCATAATAGATCCTACAGATACGTCAATTCCTCCTGTTACAATAACGAAAGTCATTGGAATCGCTGCGATTGCTATAAACAGAAAATCATTTGTACTAAAAAGGAGATTACTAATATTTAAAAAATCACGATTTATAAAACTAAAGAGAATGAATTCTATAAGAAGTAATACGATTAGAACACCTTCCCATCTGTAAAAATACTTCATAGATTCATCCTCCTCTCTACTTTCCACTTCTTCATGACACTATCTAGTATGATAATAAGTAATAGTAAAAAACCCGAAATAGCATTATTCCAAAATGCTGGTATTTTTAAAAAGACGAGTGAACTGCTTATTGCTTCTAAAAATAATGCTCCTAATGCGGCTCCAAATATAGAACCGGTTCCTCCTTTTAGATGAATTCCTCCTAGCACAGCAGCTGCGATCACCTGTAGTTCTATTCCTGTACCAGTTTGATTTGGAACGAACCCGATATTCATAACAAATATGCAACCAGCGATTGCCGCACTTATGCCCGATATAATAAACGCATTTATCTTTACTTTATTAACAGGTATCCCAATGAGCCTCGCACCATCTTCATTGTCACCTACCGCATAGAAGTATCTTCCGTATGGTACCTTCCTTAAAAAGAAGTATAGTAGTAATAAAATAATAAGAACACCCCATACAATTATCGGCAGACCAAGTATGACGATAGATGAAAGTTTCTTAAAATTATTTGGAGTATCTTCAATCCACTTCCCGCCTGTGAAGATTAACATTGCACCTCTAACAATTCCTAACATCCCTAATGTCATAATAATGGCTGGTACCCGAAACTTTGCAACTCCAATCCCGTTTATGAAACCGATAATAGCACCAAGCATTATAGCAGCAAGTATCGACAAGACTGCACTATATCCGTTCGTTAATAACATCCCGCAAACTGCCGCGCTTAATCCCATAATTGAGCCAACTGATACGTCTATATTTTTCGTAAATAAAACGAACGATTGGCCAATTGCTAGAACGACTAAAATAACGCTTGATTTCATCATTAACGATAACGAGTTAAACTGAACAAAACTAGGATTTATTATCCCGACCATGGCTATATAAATTAGTAGTAACAGTATGATAGACGTTTCATGCATTTTTAACATACGTTTCATTTCGCTACACCTCCGTTTGCAAGGCGTGTAACTTCATTCACACTCAGTTGTTCTTTTTCCATATGAGAAACAAATCGTCCATTTCTCATTACATATACACGGTTTACTAATTGAACAATTTCTTCAACATCTGAAGAGATTAATAAAATTGCAAGTCCTTCCCTTTTCATTTTTTCTATCGTCTCATACACTTCAAGCCTTGCTTTCGCATCAATTCCGCGAGTCGGTTCATCAAGAATAATAATTTTCGGATTACATGCGAGATACTTCGCAAGTACGACTTTTTGCTGATTTCCTCCCGATAAAGATGCGAGTTCTTCATTCATATTCTGTACAACAATTCGGAATTGTTCTATAAAAAAATTAACTAAAGCGCTTTCTTTTTCTTGATTTATAAAAAAGCGCTTATTTTGCTGTAAACTTGCTGCTGCAATATTTTCTTTAACAGAAGCCATTGAGAAAATTCCATTCCTCGCCCTATCCTCTGGCACATAAACTAGTCCTTCGTCTAGCCTTTTATGCAAAGAACACGTATCAATTGATTTTCCATCTAATAAGATAGACCCTGATTTTATAGTTTTCAATCCAAATATCGCTTCTGCTAATTCCGTTCTGCCAGATCCTATAATGCCAGCAACACCTACAACCTCTCCCGCATGTACAGTGAATGATATATTTTTGAATGCGTGACCATTTATATCAACCACTTCTAATATTTTTTTCGTCCTTGCTGTCTCTTGAACTACTTCTATTTTCTCTTTCTGTTTATATCCTTTTGGCAATAGTCCCTCCATTAGCATGTCATATGTATAGTCACATACATCACCTTGGCTTACAATCATTCCATCACGTAGTATTGCTACTTTGTTGGCAATTTCAAAGATTTCTGGAAAACGATGCGTAATATAAATCATCCCAATTCCTTTTTCTTGTAAACTTTTCATCAACACAAAAAGACTCTTAATTTCGTGTGTTGTTAATGTCGATGTTGGCTCATCTAGAATAAGAATCTCAGCTTCTCTTATTAATCCTCTAACGATTTCTACTAACTGTTGCTGCGCAATGGATAATGATGCTCCTAACTCATAAAGGTCAATATCCCACCCTAGACTGTTAATCAATTGCTGAATCTGTACTCTTAGTTTCTTTTTCTTTTCTTTTAACCCGATACATATATTTTCTTCAATAGTCATATGCGGAAAAATGAGTGGTTCTTGCGGTATTAAATAAATACCTTTTCTATGTGCTTCTGACGGATTTGAAAACTGTTGCTTCATTCCTTTTACATACATCTCTCCATCATCATACGAATATAACCCCGTTAATATTTTCATTAATGTTGATTTCCCGGCGCCATTCCCTCCCACTAAAGCGTATATATCTCCACGCTCTACTTGTAAGTTCACTTCTTTTAATACAAGTTGATTTAAAAACGCCTTACTCATTTTCTTTATTTGTAATAAAGGTACGTTCTCCACATGATGTCACCTGCCTTTATCCAGAACATTTTTTGAGAAAATGATTATTTGTTCTACTTGTTTTGTAGCATTGTATATTCCTTTTTTTATATCTAGAACACTTTTTTCTACGTACAATTAATCGTTTCAACTGGAATAAACAAAATATGTGGCACATATGTTTAAGGAGTGGTCAATTGTTGAAAGGGATGAAGAGTATGACACAGCTGAACTTTGAAGAGAATTTATTAACTAAAGTAGCTTGGTACTATTATAAAGACCAATTAACACAACAGGAAATTGCTTCACTTCTTCACATTTCAAGAAATAAAGTTGTCCGGTTATTAGATAAGGCACGCAGTGAAGGTATCGTTACATTTCACGTAAAAGGAACTGGTTTACACTGTTTAAGTATTGAGCGTGACCTAATGAAAAAATTCCACTTAAAAGATGCTTTCATTATCCCTACTCCAATAGACAATTATCACGCTTCTCTCGGAAAAGCCGCTGCACAATATTTAGAGACTCATCTCCAACAAGGTGATTTACTCGGCATCGGCTGGGGTGAAACAATAAGTAAAATGCTAGAAAACATTCATTTTGAAAGTTCTATTAATCTTTCATTCGTAACGCTAACAGGCGGAGTAAACCACTATCTCCCAAGAAAACAAAACTATTTACACTACATGCAAGGTGATCTTCATATTATTCCTACTCCTTTTCTAGCATCTTCTACTGAAATGGCACAAAGTATTTTATCAGAACCAAGCGTGAAAGATATGCTTCATGTCGCTTCACTTGCACATACGGCAGTTGTCGGTATTGGCGGGTTATCTCAAGACGCTACGATTGTAAAAGAAGAAAAATTAACGCTACGTGAAATGACATATATTCGAAGTCAAAACGGGGCGGGCGATATTTTAGGACAGTTTTATAATACGAATGGTGATTTATTAGAGCTCTCGCATCATAATCGTCTAATTGGCACACCACTTACGATTCTTCGCAGTATGAAGCATGTCATTGGTGTGGCTGGAGGTACTCAAAAGATAGATGCCATTTATGGGGCTTTAAAAGGGAAATTTATTCATACATTAATTACTGATGAAGAAACTGCGCTCTCCTTATTAAGAAAGGAAGGTGATTCTTAATGTCTACTTTATTAGCTTTCGATGCTGGTACAGGAAGCATTCGAGCTGTTCTTTTTGATTTACAAGGCAATCAAATTGCAGTAAGCCAAAAAGAATGGGTTCATAAAACTGATCCTCGTTACCCCGGTTCTATGAATTTTGATGTAAAAGCAAACTGGCAACTCGTACAACAGTGTACGAAAGAAGTTCTACAAAAAAGTAATATACTTCCTTCTTCTATTCAAGCTATTAGCGCTACAAGTATGCGAGAAGGTTTTGTTTTATATGATAAAAATGGGCAAGAAATATGGGCATGTGCAAATGTTGATGGCCGTGCATCCGCTGAAGTTAGTGAGCTAAAAGAAATCCGCTCACATCTTGAAGAAGATTTATACAGAAAATCTGGGCAAACTTTTTCATTAGGTGCTTTACCACGTCTACTTTGGATTAAAAAACATGAACCAGAAATCTATTGTAATATCCACTCCTTTACGATGTTAAACGATTGGATTTTGTATAAATTAAGCGATGTACTGCAAATCGACCCTTCCAACGGTTGTACGTCTGGAATCTTTGATTTACAAAATAGAAATTGGGATAACGATGTCGCTAAAGAGTGTGGTATAACTTTGCCATTTTCACCAAAAGTAAATGAGGCTGGTACAGTAATCGGAAACGTTACAAAAGAGTGTGCAGCATTAACTGGATTACTGGCAGGAATTCCTGTCGTCGCTGGCGGCGGAGATGCTCAAATGGCATCACTCGGAACTGGAGTCGTGAAACCAAATCAAACATTAATATGCGGAGGCAGCTTTTGGCAACAAGAAGTAAATATTACAGAACCAATTACAGATCCATATGCTGCGATTCGTGTAAATTGCCATGTCATTTCGAATCTATGGCAATATGAAACAATCGCTTTTTTCCCTGGTCTTGTTATGCGCTGGTTTCGAGACGCTTTTTGCCAAGAAGAAAAAAAGCTCGCTGAAAAACTCGGTGTAGACGCTTATGAATTATTAGAAGAACAAGCGAAAGACGTACCTGTCGGTTCATATGGTATTATCCCTACTTTTTCAAACGTTATGAACTACATTTCTTGGCGTCATGCCGCACCTTCATTCTTAAATTTAAGTTTAGACGCTGACAAATGCGGAAAAAAGGAACTGTTCCGTGCTATTGAAGAAAATGCGGCCTTCGTTACACTTGGAAACTTAAAACTAATTGAAAATCTTACTGATACATTCCCTTCTGAAGTTGTTTTTGCTGGCGGTGCCGCTAAAGGGAAACTATGGCCACAAATTCTATCAGACGTACTCGGCATTCCTGTAAAAGTACCAGTTGTGAAAGAAGCAGCTGCTTTAGGAACTGCGATTGCTGCTGGAGTTGGCGCTGGAATATATACATCTATGGAAGAGGCTGCCGAACAATTTTTACAGTGGGAAAATACATTTGAACCAATCACGGAAAATCACGAGCTATACAAGGAATTCTATGAAACATGGAAAACCGTGTATAACAGTCAGCTCACTTTAGCTGATAAAGGACTTACAACACATATGTGGATTGCGCCAGGTGCACTGTAACTCGTTTACATAAAGGAGTGAACTGTATGTTAAAAGCGAATGAAAATGATTTCTCCTATCGCTTCGGTGATAACGGGCCGAAATATTTAATACAAGGCCCGAATATTGATCTTGGTCTTGTTGTCATTCAGCCTGGGCAAGAGTTTCAAAATCACTATCATACAACGTGTGAAGAAGTTTTTTATGCGTTAGAAGGTGAAATAGACTTCTATGTAAATAACGAAAGAGTTCCGATTAAACAAGGTGATGTCCTGCAAGTTCGCCCTCATGAATCTCACTATCTGATTAACCATTCTGATAAACCTTTTAAAGCTGTTTTTATAAAGTCACCACATTTACCAAATAAAGATACGGTACAAACGGAAAATCCAACATTAACGAAGGAGTGATTTCGAATGACTTGGGGATTTAAAAATCGATTAAATACAATTTTACCTGATGGTAGAGCGGTTATGTTAGCAATAGATCACGGATATTTCTTAGGACCAATTCACGGACTAGAACAACCACTTGAAACAGTAAAAAACTTACTTCCTTATACAGACTCCCTCTTTTTAACGCGCGGTGTACTTAGCTCCTGTATTCCTGAAAACTGCAGTACACCGATGGTTATGCGTGTATCTGGCGGCGCTACTGTCGTTGGTAAAGATTTAGCGAATGAAACAATTGTTACACCTGTAAAAGAAGCAGTGAAGCAAAACGCAATTGGCGTTGGCGTTTCTGTTTTTGTCGGATCAGACTATGAAACACAAACTGTTTCGAATCTCGCAAATGTAGTTTCTGAAGCTCACGATTACGGCCTACCAGTACTCGGTATTACCGCAGTCGCAAAGGAATTACAAAAACGTGAAGCTCGCTTTCTAGCACTTGCTTCCCGCGTATGTGTTGAAATGGGTGCTGATATTATTAAAACGTATTACTGCGAAGGATTCGAAAAAATAACGAGCACATGCCCTGCCCCAGTTGTCATCGCGGGTGGCCCAAAACTAGATTCAATCGAAGACGCATTAAACATTACGTACAATGCACTGCAAGAAGGCGCGATCGGAGTAGACATGGGCCGAAACATATGGCAATCTGAGCACCCAGCTGCGATGATTCAAGCAATACATGGTATTGTGAAGAATAGATTGAATGTGAAAGAGGCGCTTGAACTTTATGATGATGTGAAAAATTAATGTGAAAAGACAGACTATTTATTAGTCTGTCTTTTTTACTTTACAGTGAAACTTTCATAATCCGTCTTCTAATATGATACATACTTAAATTTTATACACCTTCAAATGATTACTCTTGGTGATTACTATTAAGCTTTGAAATTTTCTTACCTTCTCTATAATCAAGACAAGACACTTCAATTAATAAGCCATTAAATACTGTAAAATAAAAACCATAACTACTACCTCGCATCGAATAAGGTTCCTTATCTATTTCAATGCCGCCTGCTACTAAACGATTATACGCTTGATCCACTTCATTTGTAGTTTCCACTAAAAAACCAATATGAAAAGCTTCCGGATACGTAACTTCCTTATTCCCTTTAAATGCTTTTGGATCACTTAGCACAAGTATAAATCCACTCTCATCACTCATAACTACAAGTGCTTTCCCTTTTTGTTCCAAAAATTGAAAATCAAAAAATGTTTCAAAGAAATGTCTTGCTTCTGATAAGTCATCAACACATAAATTTAAATGATTCAGCTTCATGTACTCATCTCCTTGTAAACAGAAGGGATATAGACTCATTTTCATAACCCTTAAATATGTAAGGCAAGATATTCAAGCGTTCCATCTAAGACTATGCTTTATAAGTCTAATATTTTTTTCTATATCCTAGAACATTTTTTTAATGAATGAAAGATTTCCTATCATTTACATCCCCCAGTAATAAAAAAGAGGATACATGTTTGCTTCTACAACATGTATCCTCTGCTTGTATATTAAGACTGTTGATAAGCCGATTTCGATGATTTCACATAATAAACTGCGTGATCCACATTAATAATATGATCTGGTTTTGGTTTACCACGGCCTGCTCTATGTCCAGCTAAGTGTTCTTCACTTGTTTCCCAGTTTTTCCATGCTTCTTCAGATTCCCAGCGAATCATTACGACAACTTCTTCGTCGCCGCGTCTTACTTTTTTCACGAGAACACTTAAATCGATAAAGCCTTCAAATTTTTCAATAATACCTTCTCCAGTGAAACGTTCTACAACTATATTTGATGTACCTTCTTTTACTGTAAATGTTTTCGTTTCGATAAACATATATCCCACTCCCTCTTTGTTATACGAATACTAGTATTCTTCTATTATAATTGATTATGATAATTATTTTCAATTGTAAAGTTTTAATTTTTTGAATTATGCTGATTTCTTTTCTATCGCCTCATCTAAAAATTTGAAATATGGAAGTAACATCCCTATTAAAGATGTAACACATATAATTGCACCGATGATTACATATAGCGCTCTTACTCCCCACATTTCACTCAATATTCCCCCTACTAACACACCTAATGGCATAGCGGATCGTATAAAAAATAAACGCACTGAAAATACTTGTCCTATCATATTATTTGGGACGGTTTGTTGGCATATTGTCGTGTTATGAACATTGAAAAATGCAATACAAATCCCTGCTATTACTTCAATTATTATTGCAATGATAATACTATGATTGAATCCTAATGAAATGTATGTGAGTCCCACTATAAACAATCCTCCGAGCATAAGTATACGCCGACTTTTATATGTTACTTTTCTGACTAATACTGAGCCAATTACGTAGCCAAGTGGAAAACCTGCCATGAAATAACCGTACTCTGCATATCCCGCTGACAGCTCGTCTTTTATATAAGGAAGATTTGTGACCATCGTTACCCCTACTCCAAACTGCACGAAAGTAAGAAATATACCGAGCCAAACGATGATTGGTTTTGTGAAAAAATATGTAAAACCGTGAAGAAATTGTTCTAGCCACGTTTTCCGAATAGGTTGCGACGTTCTATTTTCTTTTATATAAAATAAGAAAGTGCCACTAACAAATAAACATATGCATACGAAAGATAATGTAAGTTCTGTTCCAATCAAATGAATGACTACTCCGCCTAATACTGGCGCAAGAAACATCATAAGGCGAGTCATCCCATCAATATACGCATTTGCATCTTGAAGTTGTTCTTTCCCTACAATGCTCGGTGTAATTGCTTGACTTGCAGGTGTATAAAGTGGTGTAATAAGTCCCACTACAATTTGAACAACATAAATGTGCCAAACTTCTATACTACCCGAAACTAGCATCACCAAAGGTAATAAAAATACGGACGCTCGTATCCATTGTGAAAATATCATAATCCACTTCCGGCTCCATTTATCAATAAATGGGCCACTTATTAATTGCAATATGAGTGATGGGATGAAATATAATAGCCACATACTACTTAAAGCCATTTCCGATCCTGTTAATTCATATACTAGAATTGAATTACATAACGTTCCGAAAGCCCCTCCTAATTCTGAGATTGCACTACCAATCCACATAAAAAAGAAAGAACGATTTTTCAATACACTCTTCACTATAGCTCACCAACTTTTCTCTTAAATTCCTCCCTTTATGTACATTCTTGTTGCATATTATCTATTCAAAAACGCTTCTAATTCTTTTGCTAACGACTGTACTGCTTTCTTCCTTAATACATACTTTCCGTCATGTATATCAACTAACTTCGCTGCACGTAACAATTTCAAATGATGGTGTACTGTCGATTTACCAAGCTGCAATCTTTCCGTTATTTCCTGTAATGTACGTTCTTTTTCAAACAACATTTTTACAATTCGCAATCTCGCCTCATCCCCAAGAGCCTTATGTTTTTGAACTAAAAAATAATTCGGTTCATACGGATCTTCAGGATGAATGCTTTCATTCGCAACTGGATAATGAAATACTTTCGTATCTTCAATATCTGCTTCAATATTCCACGGTCTGTACGTCATTTGCGGAATAAGAAGTACGTGATGAACACTTGGCTCTGGCATATAGTTCACTCCGCCAGTCGCCCACTCGACAAACTCTTCCGGTTTCATCTTTTTATTCATTTCATTTTTTGCTTCATAATCTCGTTTTAATATAGAAAGTATTTCTTCTTCCTCTTTCTTAATTATGCTCTCATACCAACCTGTCATTACAGTGATTAAATGAGATTTCAGCACTTGTACATCTACATCACATATAAAGCTAATATAAGTAGAAAAAAACGGATGATCATCTGTTAGTTCCTTTAGTTCGTGTATTGCACATACAACTCCCGTTGCAGCTAAACGTCTTTTCTCTTCATATTTCTCTCCTAAAAACGGTAAACATATAAATTTCAAATCCTCTTCTGAAAGTGAATCAATTTTAAAATTAAACTGCGATAAGTCCTGAAAATCCTCTTCATACAATAACTGAAGCAATGCTTTCCACGTATTATGTTCTTCTACAAACTGTAAGTGTTCTCTCATCTCATTTGTTAATGATTGTCTAATTCCTTCCCATTCACTTTCAGTCTTTTCAAGTGTATTAATTAACCTTTTATGAGTAATTGCTGCAATGCCAAGTGCACATTCGAAAAGTATCGAATATTTCACCTGAACGTTGTATGTTTCCCTCTTTCTACTCGTTATGTGATAGACCTCCATTTTTATCCCCTCCTTGTTTGCTATGTATTAAATTCTATTTTTATCGAATTTCACCTTCTATATTTTTAGAATTTATAAAAATATAAATTAAACCACATTCATTCTAAATTAAGAAGAATAAGAGCTTTTTTATATACAAATAATAAAGCTCAAGGAGTGGTTGACATGCATTTCATATTAAATATGTTAGGGATTTTCGTTGTCATATTAATCGTTTTCTTATGTTCACCTAACAAAAACCATATAAAATGGAGACCAATTGTAATTCTCATCATATTGGAGCTTTTTATTACGTGGTTTATGTTAGGCACGAAGCTCGGCAGTATTATCATTAATAAAATTGCGTCATTTTTCAGTTGGCTACTGGCATGCGCGAACGAAGGTATTCGATTTGCATTTCCTTCCGCTATGGACAGTCCACACATTGATTTCTTCTTTAGTGCATTACTGCCTATCATCTTTGTTATTACTTTTTTCGATATTCTTTCGTATTTCGGAATCTTAACTTGGATTATTGATAAAGTAGGTGCGGTTATTTCAAAGATTTCTCGTTTACCAAAGTTAGAAAATTTCTTTTCCATTCAAATGATGTTTTTAGGAAACACTGAAGCACTTGCAGTTGTTCGTGATCAATTATCTGTTTTAAAAGAAAATCGTTTGTTGACTTTTGGAATTATGAGTATGAGTAGCGTTAGCGGATCCATTCTTGGCGCTTATTTATCAATGGTACCAGCTACATATATTTTCAGTGCAATCCCTTTAAACTGTATTAATGCATTAATTTTAGCCAATGTATTAAATCCTGTGGAAGTTACAAAAGAAGATGATGTCGTATATACACCTTCAAAGCATGAAAAAAAGGATTTCTTTTCTACTATTTCAAACAGTATGTTAGTTGGAATGAATATGGTTATCGTTATTTTAGCCATGGTAATTGGGTATGTAGCTTTAACAGCATGTTTAAATGGGATTTTAGGCTTTTTTGTAACGGGGTTAACAATTCAAAAAATCTTCTCCATTATCTTTAGTCCTTTTGCATTTTTACTCGGTTTATCCGGCAAAGATGCTATGTATGTAGCTGAATTAATGGGAATAAAAATTACAACGAATGAATTTGTTGCTATGATGGATTTAAAATCAAACTTAAAGTCGCTACAACCGCATACGGTTGCGGTTGCAACAACATTTCTAGCTTCTTTTGCTAACTTTAGTACAGTAGGTATGATTTACGGAACTTACAATTCATTATTTGGCGGGGAAAAATCATCAGTCATCGGTAAAAATGTTTGGAAGCTTCTTGTTAGCGGGATGGCTGTTTCTTTATTAAGCGCTATGCTTGTAGGGCTTTTTGTATGGTAAATGGATATTATAATAACAAAAGACATCTCAATTAAATTGGATGTCTTTTGTTATTCTTAGCTCCGAATTTGTCCATTTCCACGAATTACATATTTTGTGGAAGTTAATGCTGGAAGCCCCATTGGTCCTCTTACGTGTAATTTTTGCGTACTGATACCAATTTCCGCTCCGAATCCAAATTCGGATCCATCTGTAAAACGAGTCGATGCATTATGATAAAGTGCCGCGGCATCTACAGAAGTAAAAAACTTGCTGACGTTTTCCTCGTTTTCAGTAATAATCGCTTCAGAATGCATAGATCCATACGTATTTATATGATGAATCGCTTCTTCAACATTGGCAACCACTTTCACTGCTAGTGTGAGAGATAAAAACTCTGTTTCCCAGTCTTCTTCTGTCGCAAGTAAGATAGAAGTATCAATCGCCACTGCTTTATTATCACCGCGTAGCTCTACTCCTCTTTCCTTCAAAGAAGAAAACAACTCGCTACCATATTGCTCTGCCCAATTCTCATGAAGTACAATCGTCTCAATTGCATTACATACAGATGGGCGCTGTGTTTTTGCATTTATAATAATATTAAATGCCATTTGTTTATCCGCTGTTTCATCAATGAATATATGACAATTTCCCGCACCTGTTTCAAGTACTGGAACAGACGCTTCTCTCACTACTGTATCAATTAATTGTTTACCGCCTCTTGGTATAAGAACATCCAAGTACTCATTCAATGTAAACAGCTGTTTTGCACTATCTCTCGTTGTATCTTCTATGAGCTGTACACTTTCTGAAGGCAAGCTAGTTTGCTTAAGCGCCCGGTGAATAACGCTAACGATGGCTTTGTTAGAATGGATAGCAGAAGAACTACCACGTAGTATTACTGCGTTTCCTGTTTTTAAACAAATTGTAGCAGCATCAACAGTTACATTCGGTCTTGCCTCATAAATCATTCCGACAACACCAAGTGGTACGCGCATCTCCTGAATAGATAGTCCATTTGGTCGTTCCCATGCACTTACACATTCTCCAATAGGATCACGTAATTCAATTAACTGCTTAATACCCTCTGTCATATCAACAATTCGCTGTTCATTCAGCAAAAGGCGATCAAGGAGTGAATCAGAAAATCCTTTCTCCTTACCTTCTTCAATATCCCGTTTGTTTTCTTCTAAAATATAAGCTGTTTCTACTATCAACTGATTAGCAATTGCAGCAAGTGCTTCATTTTTTTGATCTGTAGTTTTAAGCACAAGTTCTCTAGCAACCTCTTTTGCTTTTATCCCCTTTGCCAACACTTCATTCATTTTCATTTCCTCCTTTTTAAAGTGAAACCCAATGATCTCTATGAATGACTTCATAACTATGTCTCTCGCCTCTTACTTGAATATCTTGGCTTTGCATACCTTTTACATCTCTTAGTTCCTCTGCACTATATGTGCATTGTCCTTTTCCTATTACGCGCCCTTGTTGCGTTACAACCTCTACAACTTCACCCACTTGGAAAAATCCTGATACATTCGTAACACCAGCTGGAAGTAAACTCTTACCATGCTGAATGATGGCAGTAGCCGCCCCAGCATCTACTTCAATTTGTCCGCTAACAAGCGAATGCAAGGCAATCCATTGCTTGTTCATCTTCATTTCTTTTTGAGGAGCATTACCAACATACGTTCCATCACCCTTACCCTTCAAAACATCTACAAACTTTTCCTGTCCACGTCCTGTCCCGATAAATACACTCACACCAAGAGAGAGTGCTGTCTTTGCAGCATCGATTTTTGATTTCATACCACCAGTCCCAAGTTTTGAGCCAGCATCTCCTGCAAGAGAAGAAATTTCTTCCGTAACTTCAGGAAGAAAATAATATTTTTTTGCATCCGCATTTTTCTGAGGATTTTTGTCATATAACCCGTTCACATCCGTAAAGATCATAAGCATATCCGCCGAAACAAGCCCGCTTACTAAAGCTGACAGCATATCATTATCACCGAACGTCAGCTCCTCTAAAGAGATGGAATCATTTTCATTAATAATTGGAAGAGCGGAACGGTTTAGTAATTCTCCTAACGTAGCGTAAGCATTACTATATTGTTCTTTTCTAGAAAAATCACTTCTCGTCAGCAAAAGTTGCGCAGTAACGATGCCATATTTACGGAATTCCTCCGTGTACGCCTGCATTAACAAACTTTGTCCGACAGCTGCTGCAGCCTGTTTCCCTTTAATCGTTACAGGTCTACTAGGATATCCTAGCGCTGAAAAACCTGCAGCGACGGCTCCAGATGTAATTAACACAACCTCGTGCCCTTCCTCTTTCAACCGAGCCAATGCGGCAACGTGATCTGAAAGCTGTTCTGTAGAGATGCCTCCGTGACTATCTGCCAAGGAACTACTTCCAATCTTTACAACAATTCGTTGTTTTTTCACCTTTTTATCCCCCAAGTCTAAAATCAAAGTTTTTATAGTTTACACTTCATTCACTTTGCAACTATATCTATTCTCATCAATGCTGCATTGAAGTATTTAAGAGCAAAATAAAAATGACCGCTTCGCCCTTAATAAAATAAAAAGGACGAAACGGTCATTGTTCCGCGGTACCACCTTAATTGATATACATAGATATCCACTTGGTGCCTATAACGCAGGCGAACGCCTAAACTTTCATTTAAGACTCGGGGATAGGTTCGATACATTCTATACGAGGAATCTTTCAGCCGGTGAATTCCACTCTCTTTCGCAAGAAGACATATGTACTAATTCCCTTCAACGATTTTCAATCTAATTTTTTTATATTATGCGATATAGTTCAATTCGGTGTCAAGAGGTATTTTTAAAAATAAATAGTGCCACAAGTGACTTGTATGAAATTATTGCCCTACTGAATGAAAATACAAATTGATATAAGTTTAACTCATATTCATAAACATAAAACCTTACATTATAGTGTATATATTTACATAATGTCGAATATAATTAATTTTTATCTTTTAGTGTTGCAAAAAGGAATATATTCTCTTAGAATGTTTCTTTATATTGCACAGGGATATTATTATTATTCTAAGATAACAATACCAAACCGATATAATTGATTATAAAAGGAGCAAGATTGAGTTATTATGGATAAACAAATTGGATTCATCGGTTGCGGAAATATGGGAATGGCTATGATTGGCGGGATGCTAAACAAAAAGATAGTGTCTTCAAATCATATTATTTGTTCAGATTTAAACACTGCTAATTTAAAAAATGCTAGTGAAAAATATGGGCTAACTACAACTACCGACAACAATAAAGTAGCTAAAAATGCTGATATTTTAATTTTATCAATTAAACCAGACCTATACGCATCAATAATTAATGAAATAAAAGAAGTAATCAAAAACGATGCTATCATCGTTACGATCGCTGCTGGTAAAAGTATTGAAAGTACTGAAAATGCCTTTAATAAAAAATTAAAAGTTGTAAGAGTAATGCCTAATACTCCTGCTCTTGTTGGAGAAGGAATGTCTGCATTATGCCCTAATGAAATGGTGACAGAAAAAGATTTAGAAGATGTACTAAACATTTTCAATAGTTTTGGTCAAACAGAGATCGTAAGTGAAAAATTAATGGATGTTGTAACATCTGTAAGTGGTTCTTCACCAGCATATGTATATATGATTATAGAAGCGATGGCAGATGCTGCTGTACTAGATGGTATGCCTAGAAATCAAGCATATAAATTCGCTGCTCAAGCTGTGTTAGGCTCTGCAAAAATGGTACTAGAAACAGGAATACATCCAGGTGAATTGAAAGATATGGTTTGTTCTCCTGGTGGAACGACAATAGAAGCTGTAGCAACATTAGAGGAAAAAGGATTACGAACAGCGATTATTTCAGCTATGCAGCGTTGTACGCAAAAGTCTGTTGAACTATCTGGTCAAACTAAAAAATAAAACTATAAAAGAGATTACGTTAGCTATGAATTCACATAATTTTAATTAAAAATTCACTACATGATAAACGGCCAAACTCATATAAAATTGAGCTTGGCCGTTCCGTTTTTAATTATATTAAAATAATTTCATTTGAATTTTCTTTAAAGGTTCTGTTTTATCCCTTACCTATTCCCTACTATGATTGTGTAATTTTATTAGAAACTAATAATTTTTCAATGCATTTCGGTAACATATCTAATAGTGTTTCAAATGCGTAGTTTACATCTAGACGTTCTGTCCATTGATGTGCATCTTTTCCTACCGGCCCCATATTTAATACTGGAACATCAAACTCTTCTAATTCCTGAAGCGGAATTGAATAACCTTTATCCCATAATGGCATATTGTCTACAAGCGAACTCATTGAATCCAGTGGATACTGCAAGCCTACATAGCTTAAATCTGAAATCCCCCCAAAATAATTTTGGTTTTCAAATGTAATCTTATGATTGTAGTGTGCATACTTTTCCATTTCTACAACCACCTCTTTTATTAAAGGATTGTTGCGTGAACTCACAGCTGGATAGTACGGCGGAGCGAAGAAAAGTACAATCATCGGTGCCTTTTCTTTACATAAAATCGCTAATTTATCTACTAAATCAATCGTTACCGCACGATCATCTTTATCTTCTCTATTTTTTATAATATTAGATTGAATATGATTTATTTTTTCTTGTCCATGTTGCTCAATTGCATATGTGATAAGCTCTTCATACGTTAATACATTTACTTTGAGATTAGGTGGTATAAATGGATTATATTTAGAAAAACGATATGCATGTTTTTCATACGACTCTTCTATTTTCTCTGCTACTTTCGTTACTTTTTGACGTAACAATGAAACTACATCTGTCATTGATTTTTCTAATAAAAACAAATTAAATAATGTAACTGCACGATGCGGAATTTGTACAGAATAATCCTCCTTTAAGTCCCTTTGAAGTAAGTTAGTTGGCGGAGGACTCGCTTCCCCTTCTACAATATCACAAAGGTCTGTGTTTAACTCTAATTCTGCTGTTATTAATGAAGCCATATAACTCCCATTTAAGCCTGCAAAAGGTTCACCTACATGTGTCTCTTTTCCATAGCAAAGAAAACCAGGTAACACTTTACCAATAGAGCCAGTGTAAATATACTTATTTTGGTCACCAGGATGTCTTGAAAACATAGGCTCTGAGTTTAAGACCGTTTTATAATCTAAGTTATGCTCTCTAGCTAAATCTAACAGTCCCGGAACAGCGGCCCTCATCCCTACAGAATTCACTTCTTCATCTGGTACAGCCAATAAAAGAACATTCCCATCGAATCTTCCTTCACATGCTTGTTCAATCATTGCCATTTGTAATGCTAGACCGCATTTCATATCCATTGTTCCTCTACCAAACAGCCATTCCCCATGTTCTATATCTTCACGCACATGCTCTGGAAGTTCATCTTTATGAGAATAAAACATAGATGTTAACTTTTTAGGATTAAATGCATCTTCTTTCCACACTCCGTAATCTTGTACATCTACAACATCAAAGTGACTTACTAGAATTACAGTATTTTTTGTACTATCTTTTTTCTTTACTAGTGCTGTAACAAAATATCGTCCGTCCCCTGTCGGATTTTTTTGTAAATGATGCGGGTTTTCTTTGAAATACTGTAATTCAGATAATTGTTCCACAACAAAGTCTGGCAATATTACTTCAGCTTCTGAACCGGTAATACTAGGAATTTCAACAAGACTGCTTAATAATTGAATCAATTGTTCTTTTGATTGCCACTTTGACATATAAATCCCCCTATTTTTCCGCATTATGAAAACGAATTCCAGTATATGAATAAAAAAATGACGACAGCTATCAAAATTATAGTTCTGATGTACTGCCGATTTTTATTGATATTTCATGAGCTGCTTGTTTTACCTTGCTAATAAGAAAAGATAGTCGATCATCATTAATACGATGACTAATTAACCCAACACTTAATGCTCCTACTACTTTATGATTAAATCCGATAATAGGTGCAGCTACTGAAGCTGTCCCTTCTGTTTTTTCACCATAACTGACAGCATATCCTTCATTTTTTATTTGCTTTATTTGATTAAGAAGAATTTGCTTTTGTTCTGGTAATGAAGAAAGTAAATGTTCTACAATATGTTCCATTTCATTCGTTTTCATATTAGCAAGCATCGTTTTATTTGCGGCACCAATTGAAAGTGGAATTTGTTCCCCTAGATTATCGATAACTCGAATTTTTAAAGGACTATCCATTCTTTCAATGATAATAGAATGTGTTCCGTTTGGAATATTTAAATAGACACTTTCTTCGACTTCAAAGGCCAACCGCTTCATCACTTCTCTTGCAACTGATCTGTAGTCTACCTTCTCCAATTGACGTAACCCTATTTCCATCCACATTGGTCCAATTTTGTACTGTTTTGTCTCTGGTATTTGTGTAACTAACCCATGCTCCATTAGAGAGTTAAGTAATCTATGTACTGTACTAACTGGGAGATGTGTTCCATCTGCTATATCAGAAATAGCCCAATACTCTTTTTCATTTGTAGAATTCAATAATTTAATAATACTTATCGCTCGATCAATGGACTGTACCATAACTCGCCTCAACTTTACTCGTAATATGTTAGTATGCTTAATTAACTATCAATTTAGCAAACATTCGAAATGAAATCAATTTATTTATTTAATTTTCTAACAATAAAAACATATCACTAACAAAGAATTGAAAACGCAAACAAAAAAATATTGACTTTTCTTTTTAATTATCTGAAAATTATAACAAGATTTCACATCACGGAATACATTCCATAATACGGAAAAACATCAAACTTTATTCTATCAACTACGAAAGTGAGGAAAACAATGGCCCAAGTAAGTAATACAAACAATGAATTAAAACGAACGATGAAAAGTAGACACTTATTCATGATTGCACTCGGTGGTGTGATTGGAACGGGGTTATTTAACGGATCTGGCTTTATAATAAGTCAAGCTGGACCTGGTGGATCCGTACTTGCCTTTATGGCCGGTGGATTATTAATGTATTTCGTTATGCTATGTCTTGGTGAACTCGCTGTAGCCATGCCTGTCTCAGGTTCTTTCCAGGAATATGCCACTAAGTTCATCAATCCTGCAACTGGCTTTACAATCGGATGGTTGTATTGGTTAAGCTGGGCGAATACGACCGGTCTTGAATTTACAACTGCCGGCATTACAATGCAGCGCTGGTTTCCTGATATTCCTGTTTGGGTTTGGTGTTTAATATTTGGCGTTACAATCTTCACTATTAACGCATTATCTGCTCGTAGTTATGCAGAAACAGAATTTTGGTTTTCAAGTATAAAAGTATCTGCCATTATCGCTTTCATTATTCTTGGCGGCGCCGCTATGTTCGGTTTTATTGATTTAAAAGGCGACGAACCCGCTCCGCTATTATCAAATTTCGTAAATCATGGTGGTTTATTCCCAAATGGACTTGCCGCTATTCTTTTAACAATGGTTACAGTCAACTATTCCTTCCAAGGTACAGAACTTGTTGGAATCGCAGCAGGTGAAAGTGAAGATCCAGCAAAAACTTTACCTCGTTCTATTAGAAATATTATATGGCGCACGATGTTTTTCTTCGTCTTAGCAATCTTTGTTCTTGTTGCTTTAATTCCTTGGGAAGAAGCTGGATTAACAAAGAGCCCATTCGTTGCTGTTTTTGATAATATCGGTATTCCATATGCAGCTGATATTATGAACTTTGTTATTCTTACTGCTGTTCTTTCTGTTGCAAACTCAGGACTATACGCTGCTACTCGAATGCTTTGGTCTTTATCAAAAAACGAAATGGCTCCAACCTTTTTAAAGAAATTATCATCACGTGGAATTCCTCTCAACGCTTTAATCATGACGATAGCTATTTCTGCTTTTTCTCTTTTGACAAGCGTAGTAGCTGCTGAAACGGTTTACTTATGGCTCATTTCAATTTCCGGAGTCATTACCATTATTGTTTGGATGTCAATTTGTGTTTCTCAATTCTTTTTCCGCAAACATTATTTAGCAGACGGTGGAAAATTAGAAGACTTAAAATTTAAAACACCACTTTATCCACTCGTACCAATTCTTGGTTTTGGATTGTATGGCATTATATTAATCAGTCTTATTTTTATCCCAGAACAACGACTTGGAATCTATTGCACTGTACCATTTATCATCTTTTGCTATACCTACTATCACTTTAAAGTTAAGAAAAGAATATCTACTAACACTCATAGTGAAAGTAAAATTAGCGAGACTATGTAATATTTGACGATACATAAAAGACCACACGTGGCGCTTCACTTCATGTATGGTCTTTTATCGTTCCTTCTTTCATTTCTCCCTACTATTGAAAGGATTATTTATAACACTTTAAGTTCTGAATTTCTCAGATGAACTATGGGTTGAAAAGTGAGCATTTCAATACCTTCCCCCCAGATTTCAAGTTTTGCCAATGATGATGTTGAAAGTGTTAATGTAGTAAATGCTACAATACTAGCAATTATGATTTTTACTGTTCATAAGTTGATGATTCAGCTTACTATTACTGTTTTGTTTTGATATATTTAATATATATTTAAAGACAGACAGGAGTTAGATACGATGATAAAAGGTTTCGGAGGAATATTTTGGAGAACTAAGAATCTTGATGTTATAAAAAAATGGTACAGTGAAGTGTTGAAACTTGATATAGAAGATTGGAATGGGACTGTGATTAAACCCCAGTTAGGAAATGAGACCATCTTTTCTTTCTTTACTGAGAATGACAATTATTTTCCAACAGAACAACAAGTAATGTTAAATTTCCAAGTATATAATCTAAACAAGACTATAAAGCATCTTGAGAATATTGGTGTACCTCTTGAAAAGAAAGAAGAAATGAGTGAATTTGGAAAGTTTATTTGGATTAAGGATCCTGAAGGTCGATTGATTGAACTTTGGGAGAAATAGACGGTTATAATCATTTACTATTAAGCTAATGATTGTTTTCATTTCACATAATAAATAAAAAAGTCGATTTCTTAACTCCACAGGAAATCGACTTTTTTTCGTATCCCATCACCATAAAATGAAACTACTTCCCTTGATTAGATTGTTTGCGAACATAAAATGCGAAAAATAGTTTTTTCTAGCTGCTTATTTAACCCTTCTAATTCGCTTTAAAATTATATAATGGCTTAATAATGTGCTTTATATCTATTGTTTCGTTCGTATTTTCGATAATTTCATCCATTGGCTTATATACCATTGGTGCCTCATCAATTGTGCTCTCTACTACCGATGTAGTCCACACCTCTGTCATCGTATTTTGGAAGTCCTCTAGACTCAATAA
This sequence comes from Bacillus sp. FSL K6-0268, assembly GCF_038005425.1. Classification (NCBI taxonomy): domain Bacteria; kingdom Bacillati; phylum Bacillota; class Bacilli; order Caryophanales; family Bacillaceae; genus Bacillus; species Bacillus sp. FSL K6-0268. The sequence goes on along the minus strand of NZ_JBBOTF010000001.1, from coordinate 384,066 downwards.
TTCTTTAGCCTTCTTACGACTCATGATACGTCCTGCCCCATGCGGACCAGAAAAGTTCCAGTCTGGATTACCTTTACCAAATACAATAATTGAACCATCTCTCATGTTAATTGGAATAATGACTCGTTCATCTTTCTGGGCTGAAATAGCACCTTTTCGTAGAATCATATTTTCCATGTCAATATAGTTATGTATTGTAGTAAATTGATCCGTTATTTTCCAGTCCATTTTCATAACAATTTCATCAATCATTGCTTTACGATTTAACGTAGCGTACTTTTGAGCAATATTCATGTCATTCATATAATCTTTGAATCCTTGCCCTTCTAAATAAGCTAGTTCTTTACGAATCTTAGGCTTCTGAATTCCTCTTAAAGTTTCTTGTATTTCTTTTGCTCTACCCTCTTCAGTTAATCTCTTAATAATCTCATCTTTCATTGATGTAACGTCAGTGAGTTGTTCATATGCAAATTTTTGGTAATACTCTGCAATTTGCTTACCTAAATTACGAGAACCGCTATGAATGACAATATATACATTTCCTTTTTCATCTTCATTTAATTCGACAAAATGATTTCCTCCCCCAAGAGTACCTATACTTTTTTGAGCGCGTTGTAATGTAAATGGAGCTCTCACACCATCAAAATCAATCATTTTTGAGAATCGATGTTCTTTATCTCGTATACGAAAACCACTTGGAACAAATTTACGAATTATTTCGTCTAAACAATCGAAATTAATTTCTTCTTTTTTCTTATCAATTACAACAACTTCCATTCCACACCCAATATCTACCCCTACAAGATTAGGAACAATTTTATCTTGTATTGTCATTGTTGTTCCAATCGTACAACCTGCTCCTGCATGTGTATCTGGCATAATACGAATTTGACTATCCTTTACGAATTCTTGATTACAAAGATCAATAATCTGCCCAGTCGCAGTCTCATCAACGTTATTCGTAAATACTTTCGCTTCATTGTATTTTCCTTGTAATTTCAACATCTTTCATGTCCCCTTCCTTTTGAAAGAATTATTATATTACGTTGTTTCTGTTCTTATAATTACTATCATCTACCTTCTGCTTTCCATTATATATGTATGATATCCTTCACAATAATAAAAAATTATGATGATTAATCTTATTTACATAATATAATTACCGTATCCTTAAATTTATACCTACATATGAGTATTCCACGTCCTCGATATCAGTTATATATAACAAAAACTCCCCTTAAATCGAAAATGATTAAGGGGAGTTTTATATGCGATGCAATTATAGTTCAGATTTCACCCGAACAGAAACATTATTTTTAATTATATTTTTGACATCTTTAAAGCTAACAAAATTGTTACTTTTCTCATCCCAAAGACGGAAACGTAGTGATTGTAAGCTTGTAGCAAGCGTAATCGTTGGTACATTTTTTAAAGGAAGCGTATTATTGTGTGCCTCTTCTAGTTTATAGTTAGGTACTCTTGGGCTTAAATGGTGAACATGATGGAATCCAATATTACCCGTTAGAAATTGCAAAATTTTGGGAAGCTTATAAAAAGAACTTCCTTCCACTGCCGCTTTCACATATTCCCAATCTTTATCCTCTTCAAAATAAGAATCCTCAAATGTGTGCTGTACGTAAAACAGCCAAATCCCTACTGAACCTGCTATTAAGAATATAGTACCATGTACTAACAGAAACGATTGCCACCCAATCGCCCAGCAAAGTATAGCTACTACAGCAACGATTAAAATATTTGTTAAATAAGTGTTCATACGTTCTTTTTTTCTAGCACCTTTTCGGTTAAATCTATTTTTAAGCAGGAAAACATAAATTGGGCCTAACCCAAACATAACGAATGGATTGCGATATAAACGATATGCTAAACGGAGTCTAAATGGTGCTGCTACATATTCATCTACTGTAAGCGTCCAAATATCCCCTGTACCCCTCTTATCCAAATTACCACTCGTAGCGTGGTGAATAGAATGCTCATGCCCCCACTGATCAAATGGGAATAATGTTAAAACACCCATACACGTTCCAACTATTCTATTTGCACGTCGACTTTTAAAGAATGAATAATGGGTACAATCATGAAAAATAATGAAAATCCTTGTCATAAATCCAGCGGCTAACAGTGCTGGAACTAATGTTAACCAATAAGAAACTGACAAACTTTTATAAGCAAGGTACCATAAAATAATAAATGGCACGATTGTGTTGATCAGTTGCCAAACACTTTTTTTAATCGTTGATTTTTCAAAAGGAGCAACTTGTTTTTTTAAATTTTTAGTATTTTCTAAGGTCATTGTTCTAATTCCTTTCCTTTTTGTTGCTAATTCATATTATAGCACACTATTAGTATCAGGTGTTAAAAGTAGCTATAATAAATATTTTATACTATGAAAATCTCTTTTTTCTTACTCATTACTTACAAATTTCTTACGTCCAAAATAGCTTCTATAATTGGACAGACGGAGCATTTTATGTATCAAAAAAACTTCATATTTTTCCAATAAGTACATAAAAAACAGCGAGTTTTTTCACAAGAAGAAAAAAGCTGCAATCAGTCAGTTTCACCGACTTATCGCAGCTTCTCTTCTTTTTACCTTATTTTATCGATGAAGCCAAACTGCACCTGCAGACTTGTCTTCAGCTTGGCCTACTACTTCAAACTTCAGTCCTAGCTTCGGTAACTTACGTCCTGCATCAGGAATAACGCTGTTGATGTATTGCTTAGAATCATCAAATTTTGCCACTCCTGGTAATCCTTTATAATCAAAGATACCGCGTGTTGGTGAATTTACTTTCCATGTTGGTGTTTGATCAAATGAGAATGCCGCATCGGCAATTTGATAACGCGTACTGCTCTTCACAGTAGGTTGTCCGTTTAATGTCCCTACAATTGCCTCTGGATGAGAATCTACTACTCCTAAGAACCCTTCACCTGGATGAACGCCTACCCAGTTATCTGTAAAGCTTTGATCCGCATACCATACAACCATTCCTGTATTAAATACTGGGCCACGTGCATGTTGTAACGCAGTGTCAGAACCAGCGTAATTTCTCCACTCTACATAGTAATTATGTTTTTTCTGTTCAAATCCGTTAGACACAGTAAAGCCTTTTAACGTCATTGCTGGCTGACCTTCTGCATCATCAGAGAAAACAACTTTTCCATCTACAGTTAAGGCTGCATTATCTAACGCAAATCCTTTATAAGCTACTGCAATATCTGTTAAGTACTCAAATTGCAGTTTTACTTTTTCCCCTTTGAATTGGCTTAAATCGTATGATTTATCAACCCATTTACCATCAGTTGTATCCGCGCCGCCTTTTACATCTTTTTCGCCCATTCTATCAATGCGTGTCTTCGTTCCATCTTCTGCAATCGCATATACGTCAAGGAAATCATACTTCGCTTCAAGTTCGTAAAATGCCTTATAATCGAACTTAGCATCCTTTGCATTTGTTAAGTCAAATACTGGTGTCTCAAGTGTTGTATGAATGTCATTTCCTTTTGTACTGTAATAGAACTTCTTACCAAACGCCGATTCGATATTTTTTATATCTTTGTCCGGCAAGTTAACACGAACAATTCCAGGTCGTTTAGATTTTGTAGTACTTTGATCTACATATGTTGCAACACCGATTCCTTTGCTAAGTTTGTCATAATCTACTTCAAGAATATTCGCCCAGTTCCCCTTCATATTCTTTTGGAAAAACTCTTTATTTTGTGGCGAGAAACTCGTTGGCTCTGTTCCTGCAATTTTTCCAGCCCAGCTACCACCACTCATAATAGACCATGACTCAACAGGTTCACCTTGTCCTGAGTACTTTGTATCATATTCATCTGGTAAGCCTAAATCATGGCCATACTCATGTGCAAACACACCAACTGCTCCGTCTTCAGGCTCGATTGTATAATCATATGCAGCCATCTTTCCGCCCCAGTTCGAAACAGAAGATTTCGTGCCATCAATTGCATATGGTTTTGAACCTAGTTTTGAACGATGTGACCAAATCGCATCATCTTTCAATTTACCGCCGCCAGCTTCTTGACCAACGCCAGCATGTACAACCATTAAATGATCAATAATGCCATCTGGCTCATTTTTATTTCCATCACCATCTTGATCGTATTGATCAAATTGGTCATAGTCTGCTAAATTGATTCCTTTTGCTACCGCTGCTTTTAATGCTTCTTTCACAAAATCTTTTGGTCCTAAAGGCCCCTTGTTATCATGCCCAGTACCCGCATCAGCACCATAATCTGATGCTTTTCCTGGAACAGTAAGCCACTCTGTTACAGTCCCATCAACTGTATAGCTACCACCAGATTGTTCTTCATAATATTGCTTAAATGTGTTAATCTTCGATCCATCAAATAAAGTGAATGGTTCATCACCAAATAACATTTTTTGATAATGTTCACGATTAAAGTCCTTAGAATACATGTATCCTGGCTCTTGATCAATATTGTTATGCTTAAAATCGCTAAATTCTACAAGTAAAACAAGTACTTTATCTTTTCGAACAGCTCCATTGTATTCTTCTTGCTTCGCTGATGTAGTAGGTACTTTTCCATTTAATTTCCCTGGATTCAATGCTGCACCTTGTCCAGCTACTGGGCCTACTTCAGGCTGCTGTGCCTGTTCATTTTCCTTCATTTTTGTATCTTTTACTTTTTTCATAAAATCAGAAGCTTCTTGTGTAAGACTATCTCCTGTTAAGATTTCTTTCCCAGGGTTTTCCCCTTTCTTTTTCTCAACATATTTTTCGACAGCCTTTGACGTCTCAGCTTGTGATGCAGATTGATCAATTACCCCCCGTTGTTTTAGCGCTTCTGCCAAACGCTCCTCCGGTATTAAGTGCTCATCTATTGGTAGAGATGATGTTGGTGTCTCAGCATAAGCTGCGTGACCTCCAAAAGCAAACGTACTACTTAGTACTGCTGCTGTTGTTAATACCGCTAATGGTTTTAATTTCTTTTTCTTTTTCAATGTATTTCCTCCCCAGTGTCTGCAAATTATCGTTTTTTGCCGATAACAACATAATATTCGTTATAATACGAATATTCAATCTTTTTCAACAAATAAAATGTTGAGAAATATTTTTTATGCAGGGTGAAATACATAAGATATAAAAACAAACAGACTCTCCTATAAATAACAGTGAACTTTTATATGTTCTTAGTTACAATTAAAATCCAGTAAATCTGGGATTCATACTTTTTTAATAAAAATAAGAATTAAATATTTTCTATACTATTTAATCTATGGATTACCATATTACTCACTATTCTCATTATTACAAGCTAATAGTGGTTCGTACATCATTATAGCGTGATTCTCTGTTACATATTGATCTTCTATTAACTGTTTCTGTTGATTATATACTTTACGTTGAATCACATTATGTCGTATATAACCGCCCCAGTATGCAGGTTGAATTGAATGTTCTTTCTCATACACTTCATATTGATAAAGTTGCGGATAGACTGTTCTCCATTCACCAACTAAATATTCATCTGTCATATAAAGATGAAGTTGATACGGTTGGTCCGTTTCATTTTTAATTTGTAAATCCAAATAGTTATAGGAACAAGTTGCTCCACTCCCAAACGGTTGAGTTCGCCTAGAATCAGGAAAGACATCAAAGCTATGACGATATCGTTCTGTTACTGTCAGTGGTGTATGTAAAGTGGTTCTTTCCCGTATTAGTTGAAATTGATATAATGACATATAAAATAGGGAAAAGGTATGGGGGATATTCGATGGAAAATATTTTAAGTGTATTAGATTCTAACATTCAATATGTAAAACATGAATTTATCGACGATCAAATTGTTTTTCAAGCTAAAACAAAATATATAAAAGCTATATGCCCATATTGTATGATGGAATCAGACAAAGTACATTCAAAATACTATCGAGTTTTTCAAGATCTTCCTGTTTCAAATTTTGAAACCCTTATTCATCTAGAGCTGCCTAAATTTTTTTGTATAAACGCTAGCTGCTCTTATACGACTTTTAGCATGCCACTTCCTTATATCGAGCCGAAGGCACGCAAAACAAAGCGTTTACAAAAGGAAATTTTGGCTCTTTCTTTAGAAATGAGTTCGATTAACTCTGCTAAAAGGCTCCATCAACAGAAAATTAAAATTAGTAAAAGCACCATTTGCCGTTGGATTAAAAAAAAGAAATCATAATCGATAAAAGTAATATTACCAAGGTCTGTATTGATGATTTCGCTATTAAAAAAGGGCATCGATATGGAACGATTATGGTAAATATTGAAACGCATAAAATCGTCGATTTAATCCCTTCTAGGGATTTAGAAGATGTGACTGTCTGGTTGAAAACATTTCCCCATCTAGAAATCGTTTCTAGAGACGGTTCTGTCACTTTTCGAAATGCAATTACAGCGGCACACCCTACAGCTATTCAAGTTAATGACCGCTTTCATTTAGTAAAAAACGTAATGGATTATATAAAAAAATATTTTCAACGATTACTACCTACTTCTATACAAATTAATAGCCCATTAGTGGACGAAATAAATCCAGCTTACTCTTTGCTTACCAGAAAAGAAAAAATTGTGATCGCGCAAAAATTACAGAAAAAAAAGATACCTATTTCTAGGATTGCAAAAGAATTAGCAATGGACATTCGTACGCTTCAAAAGTATATTCATCTGCCTAAACATCAATTGTCTACTCTTTTCATGACTAAATTTGAAAGGGAAAGATTTGAAAACATACAACGAAAAAAGCAGATAATCAAACAGGTGAAAAAACTTCATTCCGAAGGAATGAGTATCAGAAAAATTGCTGTATACGTACATTTAGATCGACGAACGGTACGAAGGTATATAAAGGAAAATTTACGAACAATCAGTGTACAAACCCGTTCTGGTCGAACTACAAAAATCAATTCTTATTTGGAGCACATGATTACATATATGCAAAAAGGATACTCCTCAAAGAAAATTCATGATCATTTAGTTTTGCAAGGATACACAGGCAGTGTTTCTACAACTCGTTACCATATCCGATTGCTCAAGAAGCAACAGAACATCAAGAAACCATTTTTTCATTCTATTCCTAGACAAAAAATTATTAGATTGATCTTTAATCCAGCAGGGGATCCTGCATTGAAGAGTCAACAGATAGAAGAAATTTTTGAGCTTTATCCATCTGTTCAGGAATTGTTAACTTTGCTATACCAGTTTCAAACTATACTGGCAGAAAAACAGTATGAAAAATTGTCTGAATGGATACTTAAAGCAGAAAAACTTTCTATTCCAGAAGTAGACTCCTTCCTACATGGAATAAAACGAGATTTTGAGTCTGTACTCCATGCTTGTAAATATCCCTATAGTAATGGTTTAGCGGAAGGCAGTGTGAATAAAACAAAGCTCATCAAACGGATTATGTATGGCAGGAATAATTTTGATATTTTGCGAAAAAAGATTCTATTACGAGAGTTCAACTAATACGGGAAAGAACCTGTAAAGTCATCCAATATATTAAATTCGAAAGCTGACAAAGACCTCCTCCAATACCTGTTTGAAAAGATCCGTAATGTAATACCATACCTTCTACATACCCTTTTTTCCTCGTAGGCTTACCTATTAAACGCCAGTAAGAAAATGTTTCTCCTGGTCTAATGACGATACCATTTAGTTTTTTAACAGCAATTTTCAAATTAACAACCTTATTCTGTTGATACCACATATCTACATCTTTGAGCTTACGGAGTAATATCGTTCGGTGCTGAATTGCTGTACAAGGTAGCTTTTCTTGTTGGAACCTTTTTGCATATGTTTTTCCGTCTGATAACCACTGAATATACCTCTTTGTAGAGTAATACCACGTCCCTAGCATAATTCGATACTTAGAACGCTGTTTAGGACGTAAGTGCACTATATTCATTTTATTCCCTCTCTCTTTCTTCAAATAAATTCTAATATATCTCTAATTCAATAAACTACAGTTTTCTTAGCGGCATAATAATTTTTGTAAATAAAAAACGCAAAAAAATAATAAATTTACTCTAGTGGAGATTTTATTTTGAGGATTGCTTTCTAATTATATGAAACTGCGCTACAATACGATAAATTGAAATAAACACATTATAAATATAACGGATAACCTTAAATAAAAAATAATGAAAATTAAAGAAATTCTAAAGTATTAATATATTTTTCGTAAATATTAATTGATAATACATTAGACTTTACTATATGTATAAATTCTCTATTCTACAAAACGAAATTTTTTAATGTAAGAAAAGAATATAATTCCCCTTTAACATTTATACAAGTCTCCTCTGAAAAACTTTACAAAACAATCCGAGCCCTTATATTTAGAATGAACACAAAAAATTGCCACCAGTTAGCTTAACTGGTTGGCAATTTTTTAACGAGAATGCTTTACAAATAGTTGAATTGCTTCTTGTGGTACATAGCACTTTCCATTACTCTCTACAATAATACTTCCTAATTCATACCCTTTACCATTGATACGAATTATATTTTTGTTACCAAATAGTTGTGCTTCTACTTTATTATGTTTTACCACAAGTAACGGGTTTACTCCTTCGGTTTTGTCGGCTGTTACAGTTGCACCGATTTTCTTAAAGGCTTGCTCACTCTCTAAAAATATTTTATTCGTTACTTCCTCTAAGTTAAAGCCCATCGCTTTGGCCATCGTCTTCGCAATGTCTGTATTCTGGATTAAGCCTTCTGGTTTTTGAGGTCCATAAGAATATAAGAATACATCCTCACCTGTATGTCCTCCTGTCGTAAAGCCGATATTTGCACGATTAGCCAATAATGTAGTAAGGATTCGTCCTACATCCATTTTCTTTTTTTCCGCTTTTAATTTTTCTTTTTCATCATGAGTTAGATTATCCAAACCGTATAGTTTAGCTACATCTTCTACATTTGATAAATCAGATTTCAGTTTATTTATAGTTCCTTCAAGTGTCATTTTCGCCTTTTTCAATGGATCAATGTATGCAGAAACCGGTGTAGTATTGTATCCTTTTGTCGTATTCCTATTCCCTATAGAGATGCCGCTGTTACCATGATCAGTTAAAGCGATAAGCATCGTATCCCCATCTTTCTTCGCAAATTGTAACGCCTTTGCTACCGCTTCATCAAATGCCAATACATCGCTAATAATCCCAATCGGATCATTAGCATGAGCTGCCCAATCTGGCTTACTACCTTCTACGAATAAAAAAAAGCCATCTTTATCTTTTGATAATGTTTGAATTGCTTTTTCTGTCATTTGAGAAAGTGTCGGTTGTTCTGGATTTGTTGCTATACGATCCATATCAAACGCAAGAGCATGATGTGAGAAAGAGCCCCAAATTTTATTAGATTTGGAGTTCAATAACGCATCTTTCGTTTCAACAAAATCGTATCCTTTGTCTTGAATCACCTTTACTAAATTTTCACCATCTTTTCGGATTCCATTACTTTTTATAGGTAGAAGCGCCGCTTTTCCCCCGCCTAATACGACATCTATATTTTGATATACTTGCTGCTTCGCGATTACGTTAAATTGCTTGCGATTGACATGGTGAGCTGAGAATCCCGCCGGAGTAGCATGCTGAATTTCAGATGTAGCAACAATTCCCGTTGCACGACCAGTACGTTTTGCACCTTCTAATACGTTTGCGACCGGCCGTAACTTGTCCTCTTCTTTTATTGGCTTTAAGCTAGGTGAATTTACAATAGAAGGTAGTACACCTACATATCCTGAATTCGATTTATTTCCAGTTGCTAATGCTGTTGCTGCTGGCGCTGAGTCTGTAATAGCTGATTCCGCCGAAAACGTACGAACACCTCCTGTTACAATTTGATCTAACGTAAGCGGTGCCCCTTTATACCAGCGAGCCAATGTTGTCGCCGTTGAACTAGTCCCGTCCATAACCATCATAATTATATTTTTAGGCTGATGTTCTACTTTTTTCACCTTAGCTTTGGCCGCATGATAATTCATCATACTTTCCGTACTTAATACGCTTACTATTATAGCTGCCACTAATAGCAACTTTTTTATCTTCACACCATAATTCAACATGATTGTTCCTCCATAAACTTTGCATTCATTTAAATACACCTTATTTCCTTTTCCATTCCAAAACCTACATATGTTTTATTAGTTCCCAATTCTCATAAAGCTAACAATAGTTACCTTCTCTTTCTTTAATTAAATATCGGTATGTTTCATCTATCTTATAAAAAAGATTTAGCATTCTTTTCATTAATTACTTGTTTAACAATAAATCCTCGATTAAAAGAAATAAAAATTTATTGTTAAACAATAAATTTCATGTTAAATTAATAAGATATTAAATAAATGAGGTGCTTTTTATGAAACAAGGATCCACACTCTTTTTAAAGACCGTTGTGATTCTGATCGGAATCCCTGTTCTTGCTATGTGCATTTTTTTAGTCCCTAAAATAGGAAATTTCGCCGCAGAATTATATCCAGATATTGCATATATTAAATATCTTGTATTTATCAACTTATACGCAACAGCACTACCTTATTACTTCGCACTGTACCAAACATTTAAGCTTTTAAACTATATTGATAAAAACAACGCATTTTCAGAGTTATCTGTTAAAGCTTTAAAAAATATTAAGTACAGCGCATTGGCAATTAGTGTATTATATGTATTAGGTATGCCACTTTTCTATCTTGTGGCAGAGAGAGATGACGCCCCTGGCATTATTATTATCGGAATGATTATGATTTTTGCTTCAATGGTAATCGCGGTCTTTGCTGCCGTTCTCCAAAGACTATTAAAAGATGCTATAGATATAAAATCAGAAAATGATTTAACGGTCTGAGGTGAATAATATGGCAATTATCATTAATATTGATGTAATGTTAGCGAAAAGAAAAATGAGTGTAACAGAGCTTTCGGAGAAGGTTGGAATTACAATGGCTAACCTTTCTATTTTGAAAAACGGAAAAGCAAAAGCAGTTCGGTTTTCAACTTTAGAAGCAATATGTAAAGCATTAGAATGCCAACCGGGTGATATTTTAGAATATCAACCTGAAGAAACCGAATAAAAAGAGTCCTTCATACGAGAAGGACTCTTTTTATTACACATTACGGCGCAAAACTAATTTGACCAGTAAACAATAGGATAATTGCTATGATCCAAAATATAAAAAATGATGAGGACAGTATTAATGAAAGAATAGCAATTCCCTTCTTCTCTGTTCTTTTCGTCATTGTGATTATTGAAAGCATGATACCTACACCTGTCAGGGCAATTGTAATATAATCTCCAACTATATTACCTGCATTCGCTATCCTTGTTGGCGTTATAAACACGAATAGAAAACACAAAATACCGATGAGTAAAGATATATAGCTTATTATACTGTACTTCTTTTTAGGAACTATTTCTGTTTTCATACTAACCCCACCCCTTCTATATAGCTATGAGTTCATATTAACACGAATAACCATAATTTGGTTAAAACATAAAAAAGATAAAGTGGACGCTATCACTTTATCCTTCAGTTTATTTCTATCTAACAATTAACCTGGCTACTTCTTTAATAAAGATGGACGGACATTCTTTAACTCCTAGCAATTTTTATATACAGAAAATAAAATGAAATAGTTCTAAAAAATAAAGACTGTACCTTTAAAATGAAATATACAGTCTTAAATACTAACTTATTTTATAAAGAAAACTCTCTATTTATCACTACCTTAAAAAACTCCGAGTAATGTGATAAAGAATAATTCGCTACATCACAATTACCTTGAAACATACATGTTGAAATACCTAATTCTTTTGCAGGTAATAAATCTAATTCTCTATCTCCAATAGCTAAATCAATATTGTATTTTTTATGCAGATGATTATAAGCCAAAGAGTTCGGCTTTCGAGGAAAGCCATCGTCAATTGTAACCATATCTACGAAGTATTTTTCCCAGCCGTAATATTTTAAAATGGCCATAACCCCTTTCCTATGTTTATGGGTCATAATCACATTTTTATTTGCAAATTTCAAAACCTCTTCGACACCCGCAAAAGGTTCCATATCTTTTGGAGTAAATTTCCCCTTCAAAACTTTAATTTTTTCTTCCTGCTCGCATGAAATATTATAATATTGAATTGCATGAGAGTATGATATTTTTAAGTTTTTGTATATTTCTTGTTTTTCTACTGAATCACCTAATATTTCAGAAAGCATCATTGTATATGCAGGATACGTATCAAATAACGTCCCATCAAAATCCCATAAAATATTCATTCTATTCACCTTCTATTTTCAAATCATTCAATGACTAAATCCGCCCTATCCTTCGGCAATTCCATTTCTAAGTAATAATCCTCTGCTTTCCAATACCTATTTTCAAACTTTGAAAGGTTTTTCTGCGTTTTTTCACTCTCACGTAGAAACCTTGTCTCTCTTGGACAGTCCAAATAGACCATATAATGAAAGAAATCTCTCCATTCTTTTCGCTGTAGAAAGACTCCTTCAATAACAATTACGCCTACAATAGGAATCTGTACTTTTTTCATTTCACATGAGTCTGTTTCCTCTTGATAAAAAGGCAAAGTCAGTTTTGTCTCATGTTGTAACTTCTGAAAAAACTTCTGCCTCAAGTATGGAATATCCCACTGTAAACAATAATACTCATACCATTCTTCATATCCTGTATGATAGCGTTTATTACGCTCCACTATGTGATCATCAATATGAAAAATATGAAACGGAATGCCTTCTTGTTTCATATTTTCTTTTAAATTTGCTACGAATGTTGTTTTTCCAGATCGACTTAAACCATCTATACCTAAAATGAATCTATTTTCCCTATGCTTCTTCATAATCTTTATAAGTTCGTTTGTGCTCATTACTTCTTCCACTCTTCTTTTAATAAAGAATATAAAATAGTATCATGAGCAACTCCATTTTGAATCATATGTTTTCGAAGTAATCCTTCTTCTTGAAACCCTGCTTTACTTAATAATTTTTGAGAAGCTTTATTTTCTACATATACAACAGCAGCAATTCTTATAAGTTGCAATGTTTCAAACCCGTAAGCTAAAATCGCCTGTAACGCTTCCGTTGCGTACCCTTGTCCCCAATATGTATCATCTAATTCATAACCAATTTCAGCTCGTCTATGATGATTGTTAATTAAATGAAATCCACACGTCCCAATTAATTGGCCCGTCCCTTTTTTCTCGATTCCCCAGCGAAATACACTTCCTTCTTCATAACGATTTTTAAACGTTTGAATCGTTGTTTTCGCTTGCTCAATATTTTGGAAAGAATCCATTCCGAAATAACGTATAACAGATTCTTTCGAAAAATAACGGAACATCGTTTCCGCATCTAATAGTGTAAGTTCTCTTAAGAATAAACGTTCTGTTTCTAGTTTCGGAAATCCCATCTCTCTTTCTCCCTCTATTCTAATGAACTACAAATTTCAATATAATTTCCATCTGGATCAGCAATGTAAGAAATTGTTTGTCCCCACGGTTTTACAATAGGTTCAACTAAAATCTTAATACCTTGTTCTCTAAATTGCTCAATCGTTTCTTGTACATTCTCAACAACGAATCCTAATTCGAAATGAGAAGACTGTAATTCACCTTCTGTAAGCGGTAGTCCTGTTAATTCTTTCACATCTTGCCGCGTATTCATCGCTAAAATGGTAGTTCCAGTATTAAATTCAATATATGTACCGTGCTCTGCTTTTATAGGTAACTGTAAAATATCTTTATAGAATTTTAAACATTCCTCAAACTTTTCTACATATAAAATGATGTACTTCATTTTCAAATCCATTTTACATCCCCCTTTATATCTACCCCTAAAATTTCGACAAAAGTCTCATAAAAACCTTGTTCTTTGTAGTAATGAGCAAAAAAAATGAGGCCGATTTCTCGGCCCCCCAGCTTATTGGCATAAAACAGGAGATTTGGTTTGGACATAACCAGTTCGTACTTTTATTATATTTTATTTTTTCTGAATTTTAAATACATTAAACACCTATTTATATTGAGAAAGTTTTTTGCTTGCATAAAATTAAAGAGTTTAAGAAATGATACAAATGGAGGTGTATACATATGGAACCAATGCTATGTCCAAGTTGTAAAACGAACCGTACTCGCTTTAATATTCTTGAGCAACAAGTAAAACCAGTCAAATTAAATCCACAAACTGGTCAAGTAGAAGAAGAATATACAAATGACACGATGAATGCTTTTCATATGGCCTATCAAGGACCTACTTATCGCGTCCAATGCGCTGTATGTGGGCTTGTTGAAAACCCAGAACAATTTATTAAACCTGCTCAAAATCAGTCTTTCTAATAAAAACATTATTATCCCTTATAGAAATAGATTTTTCTATAAGGGATTTTTCCGTTTAATAACTTAATTAAAAATGTGTTTCTTCCTTATTATATGTTAAACTTCGCACTCTTTTAGAAATGTTTACATAAGAGAGGTAAAACAAACAATAAAAAGATAACGCTTCCATCAATATTTCTACTATTAACTTGTCATATAGTCATCTTTTACTTTTGGATCTTCGATTGGGAGAAAATAACGACTCCTTACGATCTAACAATATGGATTGTTTCTACTATTTGTAGTCTTTTACTTTACTACCATTTTTAAAATCAAAAATCTAATAAATTAATATTAATTGCTAGTTCGTTATTGTTGATTATTTCTTCTTCATTTATGATTTTTTTAGGTGTTGTTACTGATATTATCTTTGTAACTGTTAGTTCTATGAATTAAAAAGTTGGTCTTTTATTATATAAAAAAGAATGAACAAAAAAAATATATATAGAAATTAGAGAAGTTGATTCCCATCAATATATATCTTCTCTAAGAATATCACTCTTTGTTAAAATATTTCCTTTTTTAACTTTTTAATCTTCCTAAATAAATTAATAAACGCATATAAATATATACAAACTAAAAACCCTACCATACCTTTATATAATCCTGATTCTGATACTCCAAGAAAACATAAGTAAAGCACTGGAATTAACATTACAAACATAATTGCAACGAACTGTATCAATTCAACAAGTTTTTGTATCTTCGTTTCTTTGTCTGAATAAATATCAGGTAACTCATTTTCCTCTTCTACTTCTTTACAAAAGTAATTCCACTTCGCAAAACTCGTTACATGTTTCCAACCACACATTTCATATATTTCGATATATTCTTTTTGTTTTTCTGTCGAATCTTTATACTCTAATCTAAAGTCTGCTTTATATACTACATCTTTCGGCTCAGTTTTCTTAAACCTATACATTACGTTATACTTTTGTAACGCCCAGCCTTGTTGATGCATTTTACGTAAATACGCTTCTTCTTTTTCTAAGCTCCATACTGCGAAAGGTTTGAATATCTTCTTTGTCTCCATCTTCCATTCACTCCCCTAATATACTGTTTCCATTCTTTACAGACCGCTGTAATCTGTTGTACTCCAGTTCCAGCACTTCTCTCCCAAACGGCGTTAACTCATAGCACTTCTTTCTATCTGTAGAGGCAACTTCAACAATTAACTTCTCTTTTAGTAACTTCGTCGTATTCCCGTATAAAGTACCAGGACCAAGCTTTACTTCCCCATTTGTCATCTCTTCTACCATTTGCATAATTCCATATCCGTGCATTGGTTTCACTAGTGATAACAGTATGTAATATGTCGCCTCAGTTAACGGAATATATTTTTGCGCCTTCGCATTCATTATAACTACCTCCGATGCATCGCCTTATGATATATCGACTTGCGATACATCATATATCGATATTGTATAATCATATTCCAAAATATGCAAGAGTAATTTAATAATTAAATATCCATTTCTTTGAATTAAAAAACCATACAAATTTTCTGAATAATTTGTTAAAATATAGAAATATTAGCTCTTTTATAATGAAAGGAATGGTACATATGATACATAAATTGAAAGAAAACATCGGATCTGTGTTTGTTGGGAAAGAAAATGTTATTGATCTACTGCTCGTTTCACTTCTTGCTGATGGACATGCACTACTCGAAGACGTGCCTGGTACTGGGAAAACGTTACTGGCGAAAACCATTTCCAAAAGTATTGGTGGTAGTTTTTCTCGCGTTCAATTCACCCCTGATGTACTTCCAAGTGATGTAACAGGTATTGAATACTTCAACCCAAAAACAAGCGAATTCGAATTAAGAATTGGACCGGTTATGACAAACATTTTGCTAGCAGATGAAATTAACCGTGCAATGCCGAGAACGCAGTCGAGTTTGTTAGAAGCGATGGAAGAACGACAAGTGACGCTCGAAAAAAAATCTACGCCTCTGCCGAAACCGTTCTTTGTTATTGCGACGCAAAACCCAATCGAATCACAAGGGACTTTCCCTCTTCCAGATGCACAGCTTGATCGCTTTTTAATGACGATTTCAATTGGTTATCCAACTCCTAAAGATGAGTTACAAATGATGCGACGTTTTCGGAACGATTTACCATTAGAAAGTGTCACATCTGTCATCTCATTAGAAGATATTTTAGAATCTCAAAAACGAGTAAAAGAAATATTTGTTTCG
This sequence comes from Bacillus sp. FSL K6-0268, assembly GCF_038005425.1. Classification (NCBI taxonomy): domain Bacteria; kingdom Bacillati; phylum Bacillota; class Bacilli; order Caryophanales; family Bacillaceae; genus Bacillus; species Bacillus sp. FSL K6-0268. The sequence goes on along the minus strand of NZ_JBBOTF010000001.1, from coordinate 367,452 downwards.
GAACCTTTAGAACATTACATTATTAAACTTGCTCATGCTACAAGAAATCATGATTATATCGCTAACGGTGTAAGCCCACGTGCCACATTAGCTTTAGTACGTGCTGTTCAAGCTTTAGCCTTTTTACGCGGGAGAGAATATTGCACACCAGAAGATATACAATTGTTAGTTCCTTCTGTTTGGAATCACCGTATCGTCTTATCAATGGAAGGTGCATTACGTACGACAAAAAATGATATTATGAAAAGTATTTTAAAAGAAGTTGACGTACCTGTGGAGATTGAGCAAGCATGAATGGACAGCGCGTTGTAACTGTACCTTTATTTTTTCAACTTCATATTATTCAACTAACAGTTCCAATCGCGTTACTTTTCACATTCTTTTTCCCGCAACGAATGCTTATGTTTCTCTTTTTCTTCTATTATATATTTGCGATTTTTATTTATAAATATGTCGCTTTCATAGAGAAGAAGTTTCAAATCATAAATGAGAAACAAACTACACGGCTTTTTCCTGAGGAATCTGGACAGTTTTTTATTCATTTAAAAAATGGAGCCAGCATACCGCTCGTTAATGGTGTTTGTTACTTTCATTTAAATTCGTCCCTTATACCGCATAAAGAGCAAGGCATTGAACAAATATCAAAAACATTATTCTCTTTCCCATTTTCACAACCCGCACATTCGGCACAAAAATGGGGTTTAACATTAACCGCAACGAAGCGTGGTGTGTTTCAAATTGAACAGTTTGAATGTGTATTAAAAGATCCATTTCATCTATTAACTGTACATTTACCTGTTTTTGATAAATTAAGGACTGAAATTATTGTGTATCCTTCTCCTAAAGAAGTAGCAGGTTTGCAAGAACTTCAGCAACTTTTGAATGGATTTTATCGAACGAATTTTTCTTTTTACAATGATGAAACATCTATTATCGGTGTAAAGCGATATGAGCGTGAGTCTTTCCGCTCTATTCATTGGAAGGCATCTGCTAAAATGCAACAATTACAAGCGAAGCAATATGAACCTGTAAAAAATTATAGTTGGACGATTTGTCTTTCTTTAGCTGCCGATCGTGGATTTGGTTGGAAAGATAATGTAGAAGAACTTATTTCATATGCAACATACATTTTCCAGTACACAACGAAGCACCACATTCCGTTTGAATTGTTTATTAGTGTATTAGCAGAAGGCGGTGCATTACATGTACCGTTACATGAAGGACAAACACAATATGCAAAAGCTTTAGAAGAATTAGCCCGTATTTCAGATGATAGTACGTTACTTCCGAAACAAGGATTCCTTCATTATGTAAAGAGAAAGAGAGAACGATCGTCTACAATGATATACATTGGTTTACAAAGAAATGAACTCCCTCTTCTCTCGCAGCCAACGTTTCTCATTACTAGTGAAGGGATGGTGGAATCGGTTGAAAACTTGGCTATATCACATTCATGATTTCATTCTGCTCCTCCTGCTTTCATTATTAACAGAAAGAGATGAACTAATTAGTATTGCAATATTTTTAACAACAGGCTATATTGGAGTATTTCTTATTCATAAATTTATGCAGAAAAAAACAACAGGATTTGTAATACTTTTAGTTCTTCAAATCGTTCTTTTCTCTTTATTTTTACCTTTTTCTCTTTTTGGCACAATCATATTACCACTATTTTTCTTTATCGTACATGTGGTCGGACCTGGATATCCAGTTCAAAAATCTTTAGGTGGTATTGTATGGTTTGTCGTTTCAGTTATATTTTATGCACCCTTTCCACCGTTGTGGAAACTATTAATGTTAGCCTTGCATCTTATGATTACATTTTGGTTAACCGGGGCAAATCGCAAACAACAACTATTACGTTTTGCTTCTATCATTACGATTGGCTTAATGAGTATATTAATTGTTCAAATATTTCCTTTCATTCGACTTATTTTTGGTTTTATAACGGAAGTAGTCGCATTAGGCGTCGGCTATGCTTTAATGCCATTAATTAAAGCAGCGGAATTAAAAGATACTGAAGATGTTTGGGCAAATAAAGGACATCTCTTAAAACCAAAAATTGAAGACGGAAAAAAAATTCCTGATTTTGATCCAATACTCATAAATAGCGCTACAATAATAGTCTGTACAGCTATCGCTATTTACGTCGTTTGGAAAATAGTAAAAAAACGAAAACATTTAAGTTTACCAAATATGCACGTCTTCGAATCTACTATCATTACTGATAAAGAAGGAATGAGCCAAAATCGTTTTAAACGAAATAAACCGCCGCATAACGAAATTCGGAAGGAAATTTTCAAGCTAGAGAGTAAGTTAACCCCTCCTTTAAATAGAAAACGGGGAGAAACTGTTGAGGCTTGGCTAGAAAGAATACATGATGAAGAAGATGTAAATATTCAAAGTGATATTATTATAGATGCTTATAATACGGTGCGTTATTCAAATGGTGAAAACACTGTACTTCTGCATGAATTTAAGGAAGAGATTCATAAGCTTTATGCATATCAAAAACATTTGAAGAAAAGAAAGAAATAAGACAACAAAAGACTCCTATTTTTTCATTCATGTGCTCAGTTTAGGGAGAGAAAAATGCTAATAACCATTAGAAATAACACAATAATTTGTATGTATTTCGCATTATAAATAGCAAACTAAAACGCTCAGAAAATATTCTGAGCGTTTTCATTTCCTTCTTCAACTAAAGTACCAGTTAGTGCAAAAAGCTATTTCACCATTTGTATTGTTAACTTATCTTTTAACATTGAGCTATATGAGTCAATTTCATATTTTGTATTATTGATTTTTTCTTTTTTCATTTTTAACATATCGAATATTTCTAATTCTAAATTCCTTCTAGCTTCAAGAACTTTTATCGCTCCTTCTACACCTGAATGATTATGTTCTTTCCCATAGCCTTGGTTAGTGTAATAGTCGACGATTCCTGTGGACCATTCTGGAGTTCTTTCTTTTAGTGCCTTCCTAAATGAAAATTCAAGATTATCTTGTTCTACATACAATAACATTGGATTTAAATTCTCTATGATTTTTGCAACTTTCATTACATAATTTATTATTTTTTCTTTTTGTTCACCATATTTAATCATCCCAATAGTTAATGAGTTTTGTATGAAACAACATTCAAAGATATAAACCTTATTGTCTTCTAGAGCACTTTCAGTAAAGTCATTCCATTTGTCAGCAATTAATTCAACATTTTTATCGAATGGCAATTCATATATATCGTTTTTTGAAATATCGTTAAATAATTCGTCCGAAAACTGATCACCAAACTCATTTTTTATCTTTCTGTATGGTAATAAATAATTGCTTCCTTTTTTTAGAACTCTTTTAAGAAGCACTTCTTTAAAATCTCCACTGTTAGATAATAATCTATCAAATTCAAATTTATTAAAACAAGATACACCATCATAGTCGGCTGGATGGTTCAAATTTCCCTCTAAAAATAGTTCAACTTCAATTTTATTTTGGCTTAGAATTTCATTTATTAGCTTTGCAGTGGTTGATTTTCCAAATCCAGGTAAACCTTCTACTATTATTAGTTTTGTGTTCATAATTATAAATCCCTTTCTTCAAAGTATTTAACCAAGATAAAAAAATCACTTACTTCACTGCAATCACACCTTCAAAATATGATATTCACCATTTCCTTTGAAAAATCCTGCTTAAAGTAACCTGACCGTTAGTTTAAGAACATTTTTTCACAATCTCTATAATTATTTTAACGTAATTTTCCATTTACCTTTTAAAAAATATAGTCCACCATTATTTGAGTGAACTATCTAAATTAAATTATATCTTTTAAATCAAACTGTTTTCCAGTAATACCCAATCGTTATACTGGTGTTTTTACTGTTTTCTTTTTCCCTTCGTTTGTGGTAAATGGTATACAAAAGTTATAATGGGTTCGAATTATCGTTAGAGCCATTTGTGCGTATTTTGGATTAAAATTAGAATGGATATAACTTTTACCATCTCCACGAGCTATCATTAAAGGTCTTTCTAGACAACCAATTTAGCAATGGTTTTAGTATATAAAATAGCAAGAGTACATAAAAGTGCTTAAACATTTTAATAACAATATAAAAAGGGATGCTAAATCATATGTGATTTACATCCCTTTTTTGTTTGTTATTTTATATTTTCTCTCCCGTAACTGAACCCGTTATTTATTCATAGGAGTCTTTTTATACTTCTACGTTGCTTTTTAAATTGAAGCATTCTTCCCTGCTTCAATTTCTAATGACTCTTCATGCCACCAAAGTGTTTCTTCAGGGTCTTCTTTAGCGATTAGGTGTGCTTCTTTTTTCGTTTCTACTGTAGGATATGAACCTTTTAGCGCACGCCCTGAAGTCGTAACAAATAGTACACTAAATACAACTAATCCAATAATACTTACACCTGCTAAATAAAATGCCGGTGCGAGCGGGTTACCAGTTGCATGAACTAAGTATGAACATACGAGCGGTGTTGTTCCACCGAATATCGATACAGAAATATTAAATGAGATCGAAAGTGCTCGATAACGTACATCGGTGAAAAAGAGTGATGGTAATAATGAAGGTAATGTTCCTTCATATACACTTAAGAAGAAACCTAGTACGAAAATACCTGCAAATATAGCTGCAATATGTCCGTTACCTATTAGTAAAAATGCTGGAATTGCAAATACAGTTAAACCAAGTAAACCAATTTGCACAACGCGTTTATTACCAATTTTATCACTTAACTTACCAAAATATAGTGCTAGTGGAATCATAAGTGCCATCGTAATAGAAATAATTAATAAGCCTGTTGTTTCTTCGACTTTAAGTACTTGAGTTAGATAAGAAGGAATATACGAAAGAATCATATAATTTGTAATATTAAAGAAGGCGACAATTACTGTGCTTAATAAGAAGTCTTTTTTGTGATATTTAATAATATCCATAAATGAAAATTGTTCATTGTCTTCAGATTCCTCTTGTGCTTTTTCCATCTCTTCAAAGATTGGAGATTCATCTAGATGACGGCGTAAGTATAAACCGACCAAACCAATTGGTGCAGCTACTAAGAACGGAATACGCCATCCCCAGCTGAGCATTTGCTCATCTGTTAACAATAACGTCAAAATGGTAACAATTACCGATGCAGCAATGTAACCTGAGAGTGTTCCAATTTCAAGACCACTACCGAGTATACCACGCTTTTTATCTGGAGAAGATTCTGCGATATAAACCATTGCACCTGAATATTCGCCGCCTGTAGAGAAGCCTTGAATCATTCGGGCAACTAAAAGTAGTATTGGTGCCCATACACCAATTTGTTCATAGGTTGGTAGTAATGCGATGAATAATGTAGAAAGTGCCATTAAAATAATAGTAGTACTTAACACGATTTTTCGGCCGTACTTATCTCCTATTCTACCAAAGAATACACCTCCGATTGGTCGAACGAGAAAGGCTGCTGCAAATGTACCGAATGTAAGTACAAGCTGCAATCCACTATTATCAACACCTGAGAAGAATAATTGACTTAAAATAACCGCTAAATACGCGTATAATCCGAAGTCAAACCACTCCATTGCGTTTCCTATACCAGTAGCAATTACTGCTTTCCTGGCTTGTTTAGGATTGACAATATTAACGTCTTGAGGTTCAAAATTTAAATCATTATTTTGTTGCATATAATAAAACAGCTCCTTATTTAATTTAACTTCTTTAAGCACACCTTCTCTTATTGAATAAAATTAATTCGAAGCACTTAAGGAAAATTAACGTCTCCTTATCTGTTATTATTGTTTCACATAATTAATTATTTGTCCAATGAGATGCTCTCTATGTTAAGTAATTTACTATTTTAAAAAGCTAAAGAAGCCGCTAAAATAGCGGCTTCTTTAGCTTTTTATATTTTTTTATATTTTTTTAAATACTTGCTGTAGCAGCTATGTTATGAACACAGGAAATAAACTCATAAGTGAATGCGTCAATTTCCTCTTTCGTAATAATATACGGCGGAAGTAATCGAATAATATTCCCTTGTGTTACATCGACCAACATCCCTTTATTCATTAACTCAATCTGTAATTTCTTCACATTTTCATTCGTGTCATTCACACTTATCCCAAACATCATCCCCGCATGACGCACTTCCTGAATATAATAAGAATTTTCTTTCTGAATGTCTTGCAGTTTGTCATTTAAATATAGTGACGTTTCATAAGCTTCTTGCATTAACCCATCATCAAGTAATGTATTTAATACAGTTAAACCTAATGCTGTTCCCATTGATGAGTGAGCAAACGTTGTCCCGTGATCTCCTGGTGAAAATACATCACATAACTTTTCACCTACAATAATTCCCCCTAGCGGTATCCCGCCTCCTGCTCCTTTACCGATTTGAATAATGTCCGGTGTAATATTAAAATTTTGATAAGCAAATAGTTTTCCCGTTCGACCCATTCCACTTTGAACTTCATCAACGACAAGAAGTACATTATATTTTTTACATAAATTTTGAACACCATGTAAATATTCACTTGATAAAGGATAAATCCCCCCGCTACCTAAAACAGGCTCTAGCATAATCGCAATTGGATTTTCTTTAATAATGGTTTCTTCTAATTGGTCTATATTCTCGCGCTCTACTTCATATACAGGAATAGATGTTTTAGGAAAATTTTGATATACCTTTTCTTGTCTCGTAAAATGTAGTGCCCCTAACGTCCTCCCGTGAAAACTATCTTTTAACACAACTACTCCATCACGCTCTTCATTCGCAATAGATCTATATTTATCAATTAATTTTAATGTCGTTTCTGTCGCTTCCGTACCAGAGTTTGTAAAAAAGACTTTTCCGCTTTTTAAAGTACAACCTACTAATTTCTTTGCATACTCAATTGCAACTGGGTTTAAAAAATGAAACGGTAAATGCAACGATTTCGCAACTTGCTCCATTGTCGTTTGTACAATTTTAGGATGATTATATCCTAATACATTTACTCCTACGCCAGAAAATAAATCTAAATACTCTTTACCATCTACATCATACAGTTTACACCCTTCTCCCCTTTCCATTGCAACCTCTGTACGACAATATGTAGACATCATATATTCTTTATCTAATTGAAACCAATCCGACATGCTAAATTCCTCCTAGTTATTTTCCCTTTTTTAACGTTCATTCTCTATATAATCGTTTATAAATTAAGTTTTAAGATTGAAATTTTAATAGTGGTTTTCTTCCACATTTTTAGTAAAACGTGTGCTTTCTCTTCCCGATATTCATTTTTCCATAATTTCTTCTATTTCAACAGGTCCACTACATATGTGTTTTTTTCATCTAGCGGTATGTTACTGCTTTGAACTGTGCGTGTCATACATAATTAAGGCTATAGAATCATATTTAGTAACAATGGACAAAAAAGATTTGGAGGCTATATCGATGGATGAAAACTATGATAAACAGGGGCAATCTATACTAGGGAAAGACTTTAATGAAAATGACGAACGTAATGAACAAGCTAAACTTCACTCTCAAACAGTTGGTTCACGTGGACCCGTACTAGAGCAAGATAGTGTACTGCATGAGTCATTACAAGAATTTATTCATGAAAAAATTTTAGAAAGACCTGTTCATGTAAAAGGATTTGGTGCGTTCGGTTATTTTCAAACGATATATTCGATGTCTGAACATACTAAATTAAGTTTTTTACAAAATTCTAATGAGAAAGTTCCTGTAATGGTGCGATTTTCGTTAGCTGTTAGTACGAAAGGAACACCGGATACTTCTAGAAATGTACGCGGTTTTTCCACAAAATTTTATACGAAAGAAGGCATTTTTGATCTTTTATGCAATCACATCCCTGTTTTTTCTGTTCGTGATCCGATGCGTTTCCCTGAAACGATTCAAGCATTATTGCCTTCACCTAAAAATAACTTAATAGACCCTAATAGATTTTGGAGTTTTGTCGCTAAAGCACCTGAATCTATTCATTTTGTTGTCCGTTTATACTCTAATAATGGTACGGCCAAAAGTCTTCGCCACATTCCAGGACATAGTGTTAATACATATGTATGGAGAAATGCGGAAGGTAATCGAAAGTATGTAAAGTATCATTGGTACCCATTTGAAGGTGTACAGTACATTACTAGTAAAGAAGCAATTAAACTAGCTGCTGAAAATCCTGATTATAGCGGGAAAGATTTATATGATGCTATTGAAAATGGTAAACCATTGGAGTATGGTTTATACGTCCAGCTCATGGATCCGAAAGATGAAGCTTACCTATCTTATGATCCTTTAGATGACACAAAAGTATGGGATGAACAGACGTATCCTCTCATACCAGTCGGGAAAATGGTATTAGATAAAAATCCTGAAAATTTTATGGAACAAGTAGAAAAAGTCGCATTTTCCCCTTCTAATTTACTGGATGGTGCAGAACTATCAGATGATAAAATGCTGCAAGGGCGCGCTAATATTTACAGTGATTCACAACGAAGAAGAATTGGTCCCGAATTTCGCAAATTAACGATTAACCAGCAGCAAGATTGGACACCGACTAAGCAAATAACGAGCGGTGACGGAAGATACGTTGAAGGTAAACTTGAAAGAACTTCTATAACAAAACAAAATGACTTTACGCAGGCTGGTGAATTTTATACGAAGTTACAGCCGATAGAAAAAGAACATCTCGCTGAAAACTTAGCTAGTGATTTGAAAGTTATATCCGATGATATTCGAAAGGTAGTTTTGGGGTATTTTCATAAAGTGTCAGCTGATTTGGTGAATAAAATTGAGAGTGCAATACAAAAGCTTTGAGAATAAAAAAAACGTCATTTTTAATCTATAAAATGACGTTTTTTTTATGGCGAAATTACTAGGAATTTCTACCGCCTCATTTACAAGTATTAACGAAATTTTTCTCCTTCAAAATTTCCGTTATTTCATTTGGGATTATGATACTCATATCTCTTTTTCAAATAATCTTTTTCACATTGCAACGGTTTGTATTCCACTATTTCCCCTTGCTTCTTTTGCGTTTCAGTAACAACCCATTCCCCTTTTTCAAGTTCAAGGTGTTTTATCACATTTGTATCGTCTATTTCTTTATAGAGTAAAAATGCTTCAAGCGGCTTTACAAACAATCTTGGCTCTCCTCTATATCCACCACTTTCAAAAACTTTAGTTAACGAATTATAATACGTATCATCAATCCGACCACCATACATTAAATGTGCAGCTTCTAAATCTCTTTTATTAACTTCCCAAAAGCCACCTTCATCAAAATCCAAATGAAATACGGATTTAATGTCCTTCATAATATTTTCCACATACTTTTCATCCCGAATTTTACTTTCTTCGAGACAATCTGAAGTTAACTTTGGTGCATCTGTTTGAGAATGTACAACGTGTTGTATCGATACACACAAAATAAATATGCTTAAGATGTACAATATTTTTTTCATAATTACATATCACCTCAAATGATTTAGATACTATATTATTTGAGGCTTACAATATTCTTATGCTAGAAATGAGAAAGGTCCTATAAAATAAATTTTTTATAGGACCTTTCCTTTTAATATTGCTTTATCAAATTCACGGGCGGGGCAACTACCTTACTACTTTTCACATCATATAATCCTATAGGTGTTACTCGTATAAAAGGCAAGTGCGTCGCAGAAAAGAATAAAATCGTAAATGCTGGATCGTTATAAGCATATCCTCGCGCTTGCAGTAAGTTCACCATCTTTTTCTCTTCTTGTATTAATTCACTCATCTTTACATCCGACATAATCCCGAGCAATGGTAATGCAATTTCGTGCAATACTTCATTCTTTTCAGCAATTACAATCCCTCCGCCAAGCTCTTTTACTCTATGAAAAGCTGTAAGCATATCTTCTTTACTCTTTCCAATAAGAATGATATCGCCTGTACCTGAATAAGAACTAGCAAGGCCACCTAATTCATTCGCAAAACCTTTCACAACTGTATTCACTCGCCAACTGCCATCACGGGCAATCATCATGAGGAAACATTCATCATGAACAATAGACAGTTCATTAAGGCCTAAGTCGATTTCGCTAACGTATGGTTTTGTTATAACGTTATTCAATAAGTGTATACCTGCTTTATTAGAAAAAACCATATCCTCTTTTTCTATGGTCCAGTCTAACAGTAGTGGAGTTACTTTGAAGTTACTCCATTCTATAAGTAACGATTCATTTTTGTTTACTCTATCACGCTTTACCCATTGTCCTTTTGCGATTACACTCGTTGGCACCGGATTTTCTTTACTTTCTAAAATATTGACATTGGCGATTCTACCTGTCGCAATTGAACCATGCACATGCTCCATATTATAATAGCGAGCAATATTATAACTTGCCATATGGTATGCATCTATTACTGGCACTCCTTGTTTTATCGCGGTAGAAATCATAACGTTTGTCATTCCATTTGCATAAAACGAAGGATGTGAGCCGTCTGTAGTAAGAATAAATCTATCAAACTGCTTTACGCCTAGTTCCAACAATTCTTTCAGTAAAACTTCTAAATCTGGACGGATTGAAGAATTTCTTAGGGAAACAGTGTAACCTTGCATAAGACGAGCGAAAGCTTCCTGCCCTGTCATCGCCTCATGATCACAATCTGTACCTAACAGTTTTAACTTCGCTAAAGTCGTTTCAGATGCACCTGGAAAATGTCCTTCTACTTTTTTATGTAATCGTTTCGTTTCCTGCACCCAATGTAACATTTCATCATCACCATGTAATAATTTGGGCCATGCTGTTAGCTCGCCGCCTTGAATCACCGCTTCATGCTGTAGCCACTCTACTATTTCTTCACTATTAAACAAAGATTCCCCGTTTTGTAATTCAGTCTGTCCATCAAAACGGCACCACCAATACATACTTGCTGGAATCTTATTGAATTCATCTAATAAACGAAATGCTTCTTCACGCTTTAATGTGAAAAATAAAGTTAAATTATCATTAATAAAAGTTGTTGTCCCAAACTGCATCGCATGATTCGCTAGCGTCTCTGGGTTATACAACTGATATGGATGTGCATGGGGTTCTATGTAACCGGGTACGACATACTTTCCTTCACAATCAACAACTTCACACTCCGTTAATTGCTTTGGCAGCTGCTCCCCTACATATACAATTCGATCATTATATATCCAAATGTGCGCTGTCATCCACTCGCGTATATAGGAATTTAAATATGTTACATTCTTTAATAATATGTGTGGACTTCTTGTGCCGTCTAGTACTTCAACATGTTCTCGTAATTGCTTATTACTCCATTTAAAATGATTTTGTCCCATCGTATTCAACTCCACTGTTATATTAGTTAATATTAGAAATAATTAACAAACTAAAGTATCATCTATTCATAACTCCCCTTTATACCCCCTATTACTTTCATTATATGAAAAGATTATAAAAATAACAATTTTCAGAAATAAACACATTTCTTTTCTTCAAAATAAAAAGCATGCCATGCAACTGACATCCTTTTTATTTTTATCGTAAGCATTAAGATTGATTTTCACTTTGAAATACACTTGATGCCATATCATAAATGCAACTACTGTCCATAGTTGCGAACTTAAAAAAGCACCTCTTTTAAATATAACTATAAAAAAATTCCATTCACTTTCTTTTCATCTATTTATTAAATTCAATTTGCATCATTTTATTAAACTGTGGAACAATATCGACCCCACCTATAGAGTTGAGACTGATAGCCAATGTATGTTTGCCTCCAATTACTCCCCCAGCAAAAGTTGTAAATCCAGGAATTCCTCCTCCATGCCCCCAAACTGAAACACCGTTTGGAAGTTTAGTCTCATAGATTCCAAGACCGTATGCGTCACCAACCCCTTTTCCTTCTATAGGAACTGTAGTAAGCATTTCTTTTAGCTCGCGTTCCTTCAGTAACTTACCACCGAGTAAAGATGAAAAGAACTTATTTAAATCATCCGCATTAGAAATCATATCTCCAGCTGCATTAGCTAAACTCGGATTATAATAAGTAATATCTTTCAACTCGCCTGTTCCTTCCATTTTTACATATCCACGAGCATGATTCTTTCCTGGGATGACGGGTGAATTTCCTGGTAAAAACGTATTTGATAGGTCCAAAGGTTCAATAATTCGCTTTTCGATTTCTTCCGCATAACTATTTCCAGTTATTTTTTCAATAAGCATTCCTAGTATTACGTATCCTGTGTTTGAATACAACCAGTCTTTACCCGGCGAGAAATCTGGAGGCAGCGAAAGGCCTATTTTCACTATTTCTTCTGCTGTATACGTTTTTTTCGAATTCATTATGTCCGCGTCTTTTGACTTTAAGTATTCAGCGATACCACTCGTATGATTCAAAAGTTGTCGTATCGTAATTTGATTACCATTATACCCATTTCCTTGCACGAGACCCGGTAGCCACTTTTCAATTGGATCGTCAAGTTGTAAGCGCTTTTCTCCTACTAATTGAAGAATAGTCGTGGCAGTAAACGACTTCGTCACACTACCAATCCGAAAGCGATAATCCGAATTCACCGGTTTCTTTGTACTTAAGTCCGCCAAGCCAGCAGTAAAACTACTAGTTTTTCCGTTATTAGACGCCTTAGCTAATATTCCTACAGCACCAAGCTGTACTGTTTCCTGCATTACTTGTTTCCAGCCATTACGATTCTTTTGATCATGTACTTGTGACGAACTAGAAATATTTTGAGTTGACTCTGCAGTCACAGTAAAACCAGGTGTGAATAGAGCAGTACCCGCTAATAAAACTGCAAAACTTGCTAACTTAATTGAATTACATTTTTTCATAAGGCTTTCTCTCCTCCATTAATATCGGATTGATTCAAGCTATACTTTCATCCTATATGATAAATCTCTCTTTTTTCTTATCCATTCCTTACGAAATACTTACGTTTAAATTTAAATACGGTAAACTGAGGAAGAGTTATGCATGCAAATAAAAAGAGAACATGTTTTCATTTTTTATGTAAACATGTTCTCATAAACATTTAAAATTCTATATCAACTTGTCATCCTATTCTTTGCACAACTAATCTAAATTCCTTTTTACCAGCCCGCACTAGCATTCATACCATTTCCAATAATAGAAAGTAATAGCGGCCATAATACTGGTCCCAATGTAAGAAATACATTTAGAAGTATGAGCATTTTATATCCAACGGTGAAATTGTGATTTTTACGATTAACAAATACTAAACTGATTAATGATATTATAGTCGTTAAAAATAATACTAACATTAGCAACCAATACCACACCATTAAACTAAGACTCCATGGTGTTAATAGCTCATGTATGATACAAAATGAGATTCCTAATACAGCAAAACTAAAACTAGTCACCGATGTTTTTATAAGCCATTTATTTATTTTTTTATCGTATGTATTTTTACAATATAAATCTATTAAAGTATATAAAGATAAATATGCCATTAATACACCTATCCAAGACAATAACCAGTCTCCGTCCCCTTTGAATAATACGTACAGTAACCAACACATACCTACTGCAGAAAAAACAAAGGAAATAAGTATGCTTTTTAATACCGATTTCATTACATTTTCACACCCTTAAAAAATCAAAAATTAAGTATATTTTATAAAAATTAAGTATAGGTTAACATGTAATAAAGTATAAGTAAATAAAGTTAATTTTGTTTACCTATTTGAAGACGGTTTCATATAAAAAAAGAATTCATGTTAATCAAATTTCCGTATAAAAAAAGAAAAGGTGGATATTTATGTATCCACCTTCCCATCTTCCTCTACCCACTTCATTATTTCTTCCACATCTAAATCCGTATACGTCTTTTCACCATAACGAACAGACTCATATAACGGAATAATATCTCTCGTTCTACAAATTCTCTTTTGCCATTGTTACATCGTTTCAGAGAATCTTCTCTGTTCATGGTCTCATCTCACCTAAACTCGTACTTCTTTTTCTATTCTATAATTGCACATAGTACTCCATAATGGTTCAACCATCATAGAATACGTATTTTCAAACACCCTGTCACTTTCCTATCTCACTTAAAGATTCTCTTTTCACTCTTGATCATCATAAGCATCACCCAGTGATTCAAATTCACTCTTTAGCCAATAACAATATTGTCCATTATTCTTAATAAGTTTTTCAAGTAAGTCAGTGAATGAAGTGGCAATAATTTGCGACTCCCCAACTATTCCATGCCGATCAAAGAAACTATCATAACATCTACCTAGTCTTTCTTCACTAAGATCTATTGTTAAATATTCATCCTTGCCATCATTGCATATAATATACCAAGTTGATGAAATATCTTCTTCACATAACTCTCCTACAATTACGGGATTAGCCAAAATAAACCCCTTTGGGGTAACAATATGAATAGGATATTCCTCATTTTCAAATAAAGTTAGACCACCACAAAGACTATAAAATTCTTTTAAATCACCTGGTAGCATATGCTTATTCTTATCAATTAACGGTAATTCTGTAGGCTCCTGAACTCGACAATTAGGTAATGATTTTACTTTTTTAATCAACTGATTAATATTTTCCATCTGAATTACTCCCTAAAATTATATTGATTAAAAGCCCTATAATACTCTTGCTTAGCTAAACGTGGTACATTCGCAGCATCAAACATTTTTTCCGTCAATTCTTGTATTTCCTTTGTTGAAACAGATTTCCACTCTACTTTACCTCCAACCTTTTTCCCTGTTTTATCAAAGAGCCATTGTCTATAAACAGCTTTAGTATCATTGTGTTGCTCTTTAGTTAAAGCTATATTTGGAGTATTCGCCCCTCTACTAACATAATCAGGGACATTATGTTCAGCCCATACATCCATAACGCCATGATGATTTTCTAATGGTGAATTGCTTGGTCTATACGGTACTACATCGTATGGTTCTGTAGTCTTACCCTTACCGCCATCTTTAGACTTCGCAAACTTATAATAAGCTTCTATTAATTCGCCTTGAGGTATATTTTGGTTACAATAGTTCCACCAACACTAGAGAATGCATAAGAAGCATCTCTCTTAAATGATTGTAACATTTCAAGCGTAGGCTTCAATTCTTTTGCTAGTGTTACTGCATTAGCAAATGTACTTACTCCACTTGATGCTTTTGCTCCTTTTGTGATATGGCCTATTGAAGATTTAGCTAAACTCTTAAATCAATTTATATATATAAAAATATATTCTGATAACAACATGTTGATGAATTTACTAACAGTCAATTAGATATTATGGATATTTAGATAAAAAAACAGTGATAATTCCTAATTAGTTCTGCATCAACCTTACTTCTAGCTCACTAGATCCCTTACCAACATTACCCTTATAGCTACTTTAACACAAACTAAAAAATCCACAGTGTAAAAAGTTGAACACTGTGGATTATTACATTTATTTTCCTTGATAATGCACCATATCATAAGGGTAGTATAAAGTATTTTTTAAACTTGAATCATCTAATTTTAAAATATTTACGATTGCTCCGCTTTCGTAACTCCAATAACCATTGTAGATATCATTTTTATTTTCATGTGAATCATACCAGCCTGTATCACTATGCCCCTTATACCATTTTCCCTCTAAATATTCTTTCAATTCCTTTACTGATTCTTCTTTATTCTTTGCATTGACCACACGATAAATTGATTTATATGGGTCTGCAAAGATAAATTCTGTGGTATTCCCTTCCCAATTTTCATCTTTATAACTAAATAAAAAATCAATCAAATAATCATTCAATTTCTCTTTTTCTACCAACTTTTCTAATTCAATTATATAATCTTTTGAAACATCTAGCATTATCCCAATAGAAAGAACCCACAATAAATCTATATATCTATATTTGCCACTCCACCCCTTTTTCATCGCCTCAATTATTTCGGGGTAAAAATCTCTTAGTACTTCCATAGGTCTTCCCATTGAATATAAACAATTAAATTTATCAATACAAATTGATTCAATATATCCATAAGCTCTTTTAATACTACCTAAATCATTTGGTCTTTCATTTTTTACTTTCATTGCTAATTCTTTATACTTTTCTATTCTATTATTCTGTCTATTTAAATAATCCTCGAAATAATCTTCATTTTTTAAAATATCTCTCATTTCATTCTCCTTACTCAATTATTTTCTTCCCAGAAGAATCCAAAATGCTTTTAACCACATTACCATCCTTATCAACATTAATTAGTATATTTTGTACATTTTCAGGATTCAAAAGCATTTCTTCTCGAATTTTATCTGCCATTTCTTCTCCAACAGTTGATTCCAAACGTCTAGAACCATCTATCCATGTTTCGCTCATTTGCTTTCCATCTTTTGTATTTGAAAGTTGCGCAGTATTATACTTAGCCTCCGCTATTACATACTTAGGCGGCGGAGATGAATTTTCATATATACCATCTATTCCCTTAACAATTTTTTGATCTAATGTTAATACACGATCATCACTAATTCTAGTATATGTTTGACTTTCAAAAAAGTCATCCATCTTCATTTCACCATAATTTCCTTTACGCTTCGTTGTTTTTAAAGCTACTTCGCCACTTTCTACTGATTCTATTACCGTACGTTGTTGTGCTCTAGCTGCTTCTAATGTTTGGGCTACTTTTCTAGATTCCTTAGCTATTTCACCAGTTTTACCCTTACTACCATCTTTAGATTTCGCAAACTTATAATAAGCTTCTATTAATTCACCTTGAGGTATTTTGGTTACAACAGTTCCACCAACACTAGAGAATGCATAGGAAGCCTCTTTCTTAAATGATTGTAACATTTCAAGCGTAGGCTGCAATTCTTTTGCTAGTTTTTCTGCATTAGCAATTGTACTTATTCCACTTGATGTCTTTGCGATATGACCGATTTTATTTAGCGCCTTTAACTTATTTACTTCTCCTACATAATATATATACTCTGAAATACTCTACTTAATTTACAGAACCATTCGTAAACACAAAAATAGTGGCAGTTGGATTCTCCAAACTACCACTATTTTTAACCTCTTAATTCATTAAATTCCGTATAAATTAGTTTTTCAACGTTACTCATGATACACAATGTTTTAATATGCTTATTATAGAACTTCCTCTACATCGACACTCTCTATCTTCACTTCATACATATTTGGGATATTTACTTCTTTTGGTACCCATGCATAATAATTTTGATCATTCTCTAACATAAATTGAACTAACTTTGTTTCTGAAACATTCCAGAAATTTTTAAGATTATCGATGTAGTCCTCTAAATCTTCTTTATAGTCCAATTGTAGTATATAATCTCTTACCGTCAGGGCAAACACAATTAAACTTCCTAATAGATTTTTTTGCTCATTTTCTTCTTCATACTCTTGTGGTAAGAACCACACTTGACCTATTCCTATCGTTTTTTTGTATTTTTCATAAAAACTACTATCATTCATATTCTCATAATCATGTATTAATTCATTGACCAATGAATGCCATTTTGGCGGAATAATATTTTCCAATGCAGGATTATGTTCAATTCCTTCTACTATATCCTCGATTTCTTCTGTCTCATCTTCATAGTGATATTCACTTAGGTCTATATGCTTAAATTTCATTTCATTTTTATAATGTGCCAAATCATATGGATAATGATTATTATCTTTTAAACTTATATCATCCAGTTCCAAAATTTTCGCAAGCGCTGCCGTTTCAAAGCTCCAATATCCTACATATCCAGGTTCTTTATGCGCATTTTTCCATTCATAATCATAATGGCCTCTAAACCATTCTTTCTCCATGTACGTTTGTAATCTTTTAGACGCTTCTTTTTTATCTATTTGTGCAAGTTCTATAATCTCTCTCGTTTTTGCATATGGATTTTCTTTATAATATCTATTCATCATTTTTGTGTATCCGATATCACTAGCGCATAAGAGGAAATCAATTACTGCGTCATTCACATTTTTTTTATCAACTATCTTTTTTAATCTTTCTATATTCTTTTTATCCGTTTCTAACAAAATCCCTAAGGAAATCATCCAAATCAGACTTAAATATCCAATTTCCCTACTTCCTGTATTCTCTAAATCATAAATTGCATTATGAAAATCTTCTTCTATTACACTAACATCTTCCCCTAAAGAATACTTTGCCCTAATATCCTCCATCTCATATCTAAAATTGGCTAGATATGTCCCTTCTATAATACTCTTATTATCTTTAGAATATCTTTGAATTCCATTTTTAGTATCTTCTTCTAAACTTTTAATATCTTCTCTATTTTCCTCTATAAACTCTTTATGATATTCAATTCCTTCTCTACACTTTTCTTCTATACATAAATAATCTCTCATACCATTCAATTCCTCCTAGCTTCTAAATTATGGCCATTCTCCAACGATGTTACCCTTTGCATCTATCTTAAATGTTTTAACCTTTCCGCTACTATCGACTTTTGATAATACTCTTTCTACCTTATCTCTCTCCAACGCTTTTGTAATCTTATCTGCTAATTTGTTATCTCCATCAACAGCTTTCAATATTCTACTTTTTTCAGTATTCACACCTGTCAACCAACCATCTGACATTTGTCGTCCATCTTTAGTTTTTCCTAATTGTGAACTACCAAACTTTGCTTCATCAATAACATATTTAATATTTGAATTTGGATTTGCATTTTCGTATAATCCATCAATCCCTTTTACTATTTTATCATTTATGCCTGATGGTGCACTTTTTCCGACTGGCTTAAAATCAAATCCAGCTTCTTTTAAACTTTGATTATTCAATAAATTGTCACTAGATTTTATTTCACCATAATTACCTTTTTGCTTATTTGTAGCTGTTTTTGCGTCAAAATTGTCTACATTTGTATTTTTGTTACTGCTAGGTTTACCGTTAGCCGCAGCCTAAGTATCATCCTTAGCCCCTTTAACTCAACCAATTTCTTCCTAAAGCTTTGAAATCTTACTTTGAGTATAGGCTTTCGTCTCTTTATGACTTAGGGTGATTGCCTCTTCAAATATTAACTACTATAATTACAAGTAAATTAAAACAAACTTAAAAGGAATGAATTCTTTACTATACAGAATTCATTCCTCACTAGTTGCTTAAAATATTTATCTAACTCTTTAGGTTCAATTCACATTCAATATCCCCTAAACATACATTAAATTTAAATTTCCCTCCATATTTTTAAATTCCTAAGAATGATGGAAAGCTAGCATACCTTGTAAGCTTATGCTGAATACCACTCTTCCGTAGAAAAATTATCAGCATTTGAATTTCCTTCTAACTCCCATTCACTAATAAAATTAATTATTTCTCCTAAAATTAGATTTATATCATGATTTTTTATAATCAAACCTCTATGATTATTCCAAGTAAAATCAATTTCAATATTTATATTCAACTCATCCTCACATCTACTTAAAAAGTCATTCATTACTAAGGTAAAACATAAATTCACAAAATTATCAGAAACCCAAATTACGGATGAATCATCATTAACCTTCTCTATTCTAAATCTTAAATTATTGTATGCAATCCACTTTATATTACCTTGTATTTTTTCTTCTTTCATAATTATTTTCCTCCCATACTATGAAATAATCCTGTCAAGACATCCATTGCTGGATTTGTTTTTAAACTGCCATATATCACATCTTCCCATGAACCATACTTTTTATAAAGTTGTTCAGGTGTAGGTCCTTCTGCCCTGCCATATTCAAGAATATTTCTTTCTTTCATTGCATTCAATCCATCTAAATTATTAGATTTTATATACGTTTCCATTCTTCCTTGATTTCGCTCTTCAACTTTCAATCTAGCAATTTCCTCCATAGATAGTCCATCATTTTGAAGATTTTTAATATCTTGTTCTAGTTGTATTCTTTTTTGTTGTATTTTTTCATGATACTTTATTCTTTCACTTCTTGCATAAGCTACTTCATCACCATTTGTCCAGTCTACCCCAAACTTATTTAAGGCAGATTCCTTCTTAGGTGAATATCCATATATAGCTTCAGTATTTCCCTCAATCTCCTTTGCTATCTTAGGATTATCTAATGGATTTCGAAGTTTAGAATCTATTTCTCCTCTGGTACCACCAGCCTCGACTATATCATCAAGATAATTGCTTACAGTTTTACCCGTACCCTTAGCAACACCCGCACTCCCAGACGTTGCTTTCTTCACATCTCCAACCTTTTTTAAATCATGAAGTTTATCAACTATTTTTACACCTTTCCCATATGGAGTCATCATCCCAACTGCTAGGAGTTTTTCACCATAGGTAGCTTCTGGGTCAAAGAGTGTGAAAAGATCACCAAAGAGAAAATCAAATCCAAACTTCGCCACACCGATTAAAAAAGGATCGAGTACTGGCCTTCTACCACCGACTGGCTGGCCAAAAATGTTATGCTCCATTTCATAATCATCGGTTTTAATTTGGAAATACTTACCTATATTCCCTTTTATTGTACCATTTTTAATTCCTTCAAGGTATTTTTGTGTCGCTTGTATCTCTTCTTTTGTAAATCTATTATTGATAGATTGATTTTCGCTGCTTATTCCTTCAATGTCGTTATACACATTGTGCTCTAAGTCTACACTTTTTCCAATACCATTATCAGATTTCCGTATTTTCTCTTCTATAATTATTTGAATTTGCTTTGCCCATTCCATATTTAACTTTTCACTATGGAACGTCCCACTCACAGGACTAAATCCTTTCCCGCTTTGCACTTCAGCGAATCCGGCTGTGATGCTAGCGGCTAATTGGAGGGCGGTGCTGTAGTTGTTGCTGGATGAATGATTGAATTCATATAGACGCTCTAGTTTTTCTTCTAGTTTTTCTTCTAGTTTTTTTCTCATTGTACCTAATACCGTTACAATTGCACCTACTCCGGGCATTGGTGTAAGTACTTCTATTGCTTCTATACTTGTAATCGATTGATTGGCATGTCTCGTAGAGTAAACTGCTACGATAATCCAGTCGTTGAAAACTTCTTCATATCATGAAAGAGAATTGTGGAAGCACTTCATCATTTGAAACTTTTGTTTTGGTATTTTTGAATATATAATTCACCGTACCAAATATTGTAATTCCGAAATAAAAAGCACTTGTTGCTTTTAGTCGGCAATCAAGTGCTTTAAGTTCATCTGTTTATTAAGTAGGATTATTTGGGGAAATTTCCAATTAACTTTACAATATCTTTAAAACTTACGAATTCATTAGTTTCATGTTTATTCCATTTATTTATATTCTTAGCCCACTAATAGCTATCTCGCCTAGTTATTGTTCTTATATTCAAAAGAATTACCTCTCTTCTTTGCACAAATATAAGTATTGGCCAAACTTAGGGAATGCATCCCAATTTCTAGATACATCATCTTTTATCTCTCGCTCTTCTACTTCTCCAGTTTTAGAATCTTTTTGCTCCATAGCAATATGACCATTTTCTTGATACCCCAAAATCATACTTTTTAACTGTGTATCCCCGTCATATTCCCAATACATTATTGTCCTTAGGAATAGTCTATTATCTTCTTTAACAATAAAATCGTAGTGTAAATATTTACGAAGAAAATCATCCAAAAAACTTACCGATACCCATTTCTCAGTGACATTTACTAAATACTTTGGCTGCTCTCCATCACTAAGAACAGCAGTATAAGAATGACGATTTTCATGAAGTGTCTTGGCTGTATTCTCATCAATAATATTCCAAGGCTTCTTTTTTATATTAGACCACTTATCACAATAATAAATTCCCATTAATTATACACCTTCCCATTAATATCACGAATAATAATCCCTTTCTCATTCGCCTCTTCAATAATTTTTTGTGGAACTGGCTTTGTTTGTACAGGGATTTCCAAAATTAACTCTCCATCTAGTCGACCACCTTTTAAAGCATTAGGATTAAATTTACCTGAAGAAACTTCTGAACCGGAAGAATACTTTTTAGTAAACTCACTTAAATAACTTAATGCCGTCTTTTCTTTTACTTCAGCCAATTGGGTAAATTTCCTCGAGACAATTTCTTCACCCGGAATATAAGAATCTACAACATATTTCTTCCCATTGATTTCCTTTGCCTCTAACTCTACTTCATTATAAGGATATCGAGGACGATTTTCCTTATTAAATCTATTCCCTGCTTCCCATTGCTTTTTCACAAAGTCCGGTATTGATTTCTTTTTAGATAGTTTTTCACCAGTTTTACCCTTACCACCATCTTTAGACTTCGCAAACTTATAAAAAGCTTCTAATAATTCGCCTTGTGGTATTTTGGTTATAATAGTTCCACCAACATTAGAGAATGCATAGGAAGCCTCTTTCTTAAATGATTGTAACATTTCAAGCGTAGGCTTCAATTCTTTTGCTAGTTTTACTGCATTAGCAAATGTACTTACTCCACTTGATGCTTTTGCTCCTTTTGTGATATAGCCTACTTTATTTAGTGCCTTATCGCCTAATATTGTGGTAGCTATTTGTGTTAATCTTAGGAGTAATATAATATTTGTTTTAAAATGGTAGAAAAAGAAATCAACACTTATGAATTGTAGTTTCATTTAATAGATAACTATTATTCTGTAAGTTTTGTCGCTATATTTGAATATCAATTTACTATTATAAGTTTTGATTTACATGTGAAATTTTCAAAAAGTAAAACCTTTTAGTTTACTAAAAAACCTTGAAAGGCATTTAGCCAGTCAAGGTTTTTAACTTACTTTAAAAAATCTAATATTGAATTTACACTTTCTTCAAAACGACTTGGGTTTCTTTCTTTAATACTAGTTAATTGAGAAACAACATATTTCTGAATATCATTGTTTAATGTAGGGATGATTTTTTTATAAATATTCCTCGATGGTTCATGATTCAATATTCTTTTGTGAAGTATCTTTAACCATTCCTTAGCATGAGGAATCATCTTAGGAATAGAATTAGCTAACACTTTCAGCGAAACTTCAGAACTAACAATCTTGTCATACGACTCTATAGCATGAATTAAACCAAACATTACTTCATCATTTTCAGTTAAATCATCAAAGCCTTGACACAATACTTCTATATGGTTAACATCCTCCATTTCTAAAATATTCCCAATAGATTTTTCAAATTTTTCTACTTCATTCTCATCTCTTAATAAACGACTATTCTTTAATTCGGTAAGTTCGACTAAAATGTCCAACTTTCCCCACCTCCTATTGTCTGTCAAAAATATTTGGGTACTTTGTTTTATTTAATTTTATTACTTCCAATAGTCCTGAACGTATCTCAGGAGTGTAAAGTCCTTCTTTTATATAAATATTCCTTGCATCAATTATATCACGTGCTAAAGCGTCACGTGGTTCAAGGTTAAGATAGGCATCTAATTTCTTACCAGTCATTCCGTATGTTTCAGTTTGACGGTGCCTGCCCCCTTTCCCTGGATGAGGGTGCTCCATATTCATACTTACTCCATCATTTTTATGTACCTCTGCTTTTGTTTTCATATATTTTGCAGACGGCATATGGTGAGGAGTTATATTGTCTCCACGTGTTCCTGCATCAATTAATTCTTCATATGTTCCAACTTTCCCTTCACCTGGTAGTAAAGGATTATCTATCCCCTTAGCAACCCCCGCACTCCCAGACGTTGCTTTCTTCACATCTCCAACCTTTTTTAAATCATGAAGTTTATCAACTATTTTTACACCTTTCCCATATGGAGTCATCATCCCAACTGCTAGGAGTTTTTCACCATAGGTAGCTTCTGGGTCAAAGAGTGTGAAAAGATCACCAAAGAGAAAATCGAATCCAAACTTCGCCACACCGATTAAAAAAGGATCGAGTACTGGCCTTCTACCACCGACTGGCTGGCCAAAAATGTTATGCTCCATTTCATAATCATCGGTTTCAACTTGGAAATCCTCACCTATATTCCCTTTTATTGTACCATTTTTAATTCCTTCAAGGTATTTTTGTGTCGCTTGTATCTCATCTTTTGTAAATCTATTATTGATAGATTGATTTTCGCTGCTTATTCCTTCAAAGTCGTTATACACATTGTGCTCTAAATCTACACTTTTTCCAATACCATTGTCAGATTTCCGTATTTTTTCTTCTATAATTATTTGAATTTGCTTTGCCCATTCCATATTTAACTTTTCACTATGAAACGTCCCACTCACAGGACTAAACCCTTTCCCGCTTTGCACTTCAGCGAGTCCGGCTGTGATGCTAGCGGCTAATTGGAGGGCGGTGCTGTAGTTGTTGCTGGACGAATGATTGAATTCATATAGACGCTCTAGTTTTTCTTCTAGTTTTTTTCTCATTGCAATTAAGACTGCAATAATTGCGTCTACTCCAGGCATTGGTGTAAGTACTTCTATTGCTTCTATACTTGTAATCGATTGATTAATTCCCCGTATTTGTTCTCTTATTTCTTGTTCGATCACATCTGTCGAAGCAACTTTCGCTTGGAACTCGTTTGGAAATGCTTCGTTTTGGCGAATTAATTCTTCACATAAGCATATGATTCCTTGCGCTAATGGCCGAAATGTTTGGACAAGGTAGGCTTTTGCACTACTGTATGTTTGTCCTTGTAATACTGTGTCTATCGCAAAGGCATCAATAGATTGAATGGCTTGTTCCATACTTTGAATCGTAGCATTACATATAGCGTTCATACTTTGAGTTTGACTTTGTACTTCTCCCAAATACATGTTTAAACTCATGTATCGGCCTCCCTTTGTAGTTGCTGCTGTTCATAGGAAAGGTCGTTTTCTTTCTCACTGCGATGCCGTTTTTCTTTAAGCAACGTCTCTTTTTCATTTTCTAATTCGAATGTAAGTTTTCTTTCATACTGTCCGATTTCTTGCCGCATATTCGTAAAAAGGTGAAACACTTCTTTGTCGTCGTGCCAAGTTTCTAGTATTCGGTTAAATAAACGATTGCTTCTATTTTTCCATTCATGAAAACTAGCCTCAGCTCGTTCTTGATTTTGCAGCGCGATTCGGTTTTCATTTTGTTCTTCAAATATAATTCGTAATTTTTGATTACATTGACTGATTCTCGTTTCAATTTCTTGACTCATCTTTTCTCCCTACCTTTTCCCCTTTACGTAGGTTGTTACATTATTGAAAAGTCTTTTGAAGTCCAGTATCCATTTTCTCAAATTCATTTGCTACGGAATGGATATTATCAATCGTTTGTTGAAAAGTAGCGCAAAATTGTTTCGTGATTTGTAAATTTTGTTGATTTGCTTCTTGTGCTTTGAAGTTCACAGATAGTGTCGTACGCGTTGCCTTATTTATAGAGCGACTAGTAGCACTTTGCATCCTATCTGAAGCATTTCTCATTTTCGTTGCAAGTTGCGTTGCCGTATGCAAATTACTTTGAAATTCTCCCATTACTTACTCCCCTCTACCTTTTATTTACAAGAAAATTATAACACGGAAAAATATCCAAATAAACCGAATGTTCGAATTTAACATACAATTCAGAACTGTTACTGAGGGTGCGAGCAACGCTTATCTATCAACATAACTGAGTCCAAGATGGATTCTACTTATACAAAAAAGATGACTTCAGCCATATGCTAAAGTCATCTTTTTCTACCTTATTATTTTACTAATTCTCCATTATAAGCTTTTATATTAAGCGGAGCAGTTAAAAATTGTGCTGCTTTACTAACGAAAGATGTGAAGTGTGCACTCGTATTATGGCTCGCAACTGCTGCTTCATCTTTCCATACTTCTACCATCGTATAAACACTTTCTTTTTCTGTATCTTTATATAAGTCATAAGATACATTTCCACTTTCTTCTCTTGAACCATGAATAAGCGGACGAATTTCTTCTAAAAATGCTTGTTGTTTCGTTGGATCTACTTGAAATATTGCGTGAATAATAATCATGGTGCTTCCCCTCTCATCTTTCACTTATTGAAGTTCTTTTATAAAATTATTTCCACTCTGCAACTTTTTCAATTGGAAGACGTACTGATTGGTAACCACTGTCTGCAGCTTTCCCGATTGAAATTAACATAACTGGTACGTAGCGTTCTTTATCTAGTCCAAATGCTTCTGCAATTTGGTCTTTTTCAAATCCACCAATTGGACAAGTATCATAACCGTGCGCACGAGCTGCTAGCATAAACTGCATCGCTACAAGACCACCGTCAATTAATACAGTGTCTTTCATTACTTCTGGTGTAACCATTGAGAAGTAAGCTGAAAGTTTTTTCATTTGGTCTTCTTTTACTTCTGCTGGCATTAAACCACGCTCTACTGCTGTACCGTAAATTTCTTCTGCGTTATCAAAGTTGTTTAAATCACCAAATAAAGCAATCATTGCTGAAGATGTTTCTACTTGAGATTGATTGAATTTCGCAAGTGGCGCAAGTGTTGCTTTCGCTTCGTCACTTTCAATCACTACGAATCTCCATGGTTGCATGTTTACTGAAGATGGTGCAAGTGTTGCTTCTGTAAGAATTTCTGTCATTTCTTCTTTGCTAATTTTCACTGAAGGGTCGTACTTACGAATTGAACGACGTCCTGTTAAAATTTCGTTAAAATCATTTGTTTTTACTGAGTTAGTCATAGTTGTATTCTCCCTTTTTTATAATTTTTTTATAATTCTTTTATATTTTCTTGAATGTGATTTAACATATTTAAAAGATTATCGCGTTCTTCCTCACTTAATCCTTTAAATGCAGATGCTGCAAAACGTTCTTTTTCCTCTTGAAATGCTTGAATTTTATTTCGTCCCTCTTCAGTAAGAGAAACTAACGTAATTCTGTTATCATCTGGATTTTTACGTCTTACAATCATTTCATTGGCCTCAAGCTGCTTTAAATGCCTTGTTATCGCAGCATTATCAATATTCACTTCTTGCTGAAGTGCTTTTTGACTAATTTCACCTACTTCAAATAATTGAAGTATAAGCTCTAATCGAGACTGGCTCATACCCGTACACCCTTCAAATTTCGAACTTACTTCTTTATTTAGAAAGTGTAATTTATATAAAATAATCGCTTCTTTTGAGCATGAACTTGTCAAATTACCCCTCCTTTACAATCAAAATAAAAACATTTGATGTATCAATAGTTGATATGTCAATTAATATAATCTATATCGATTTAGAATGCAAGCATTTTGTTTTTATTTTATTTTTTCCAAATTAAGGCGCTTTGTAGCGTTACAAATAATGTTAATTGCACTATAATAATACTAATTTAAAGAACTGGAGAGTGATTGTAATGCGGCAATACACAAATAGAAATGAGGAAATGAAAATGGAAAATGAAATGAGGATATTTAAATATGACAACAATAAATATAGGGATTGTCGCGCACGTAGACGCTGGCAAGACGAGTTTGACTGAGCGTATTCTTTATGAAACAAATGTAATTAAAGAAATTGGCCGAGTTGATAGTGGTAATACACAAACTGACTCAATGGAATTAGAAAGACAACGCGGAATTACGATTAAAGCATCTGTCGTTTCTTTCTATATAAATGACTTAAAAGTAAATGTAATTGATACACCTGGACACGCTGATTTTATCGCTGAAGTGGAGCGATCCTTCCGCGTTTTAGACGGTGCGATTTTAGTTATTTCTGCCGTTGAAGGTGTGCAAGCACAAACGAAGATTTTAATGCGAACATTACAGAAACTAAACATACCAACAATATTATTCGTAAATAAAATTGATCGTAATGGCGCAAATACTGAAAAAGTTATGAAACAAATAAAAGAGATTCTTTCAAATGAAGCATTCCCCTTCTACTCTGTTCTAAACGTAGGAACGAAAGGAGCCCGGATTATTGCATACAAATCATATGACGATTGTACGGAACTGTTAGCGCCATATAATGAATCGTTACTTGCGTCATATGTAAATGATGAAATCGTACCGGACGTATTATTAAGAGAAGAACTCGAAAAACAAATACAGCAAGCAAGTGTGTACCCAATCTTTTTCGGTTCAGCCATGACAGGTATAGGTGTAACTGAACTGCTCGAAAATATTTCAACCTTATTTCCAGCTAATAAGTCGGCAGAAAACGAAACATTATCCGGTGTTGTGTTTAAAATTGAACGTGAACCTTCTGGAGAAAAGATTGCTTATGTAAGAGTTTTTTCTGGTCGTTTACACGTAAGAAAATATGTTGATATACAGCGCGGAGACGTTCTGGGGCATAAAGAAAAGGTTAAGAAAATATGTCTATTTCATAACGGGAATGTTGTTCAAGCTTCTATCGTTCCTAGCGGAGAATTTTGCAAAGTGTGGGGACTGAATGATATTAAAATTGGTGATATTATCGGTGAACGGACTCGTTATATAAAAGATATTCACTTTGCCGAACCACAAATGGAAGCGGCCATTGATGCAGTATCAAAAGAAAGAATTCATGATTTATACGCTGCACTTATGGAACTCTGTGAAGAAGATCCACTCATTAAAGTGTGGAAAGATGATGTTCATAAGGAACTATACATTCGCCTTTTCGGTGAAGTGCAAAAAGAAGTAATTGAAACCACACTTTTTGAGAAGTATAATTTGCAGGTTACTTTCTCAAATACACGAGTTGTATGTATTGAGAAACCAATTGGCATAGGGAATAGCGTTGAAGTAATGGGCGAAAAAGCGAATCCATTTTACGCAACAATTGGCTTCGAAGTGGAGCGTGGTGAACTTAATTCTGGCATAACGTATAACTTAGGTGTTGAGCTTGGATCACTTCCATTAGCATTCCATAAAGCGATTGAAGATACGGTATTTCAAACGTTAAAACAAGGTTTATATGGATGGGAAGTTACAGATATTATCGTCACGTTAACACATACTGGTTATGCTAGTCCTGTTACAACAGCGAGTGACTTTAGAAATTTAACACCGATCGTATTAATGGATGCTTTAAAGCAAGCTGAAACACATGTATATGAACCAATAAACGAGTTTGAATTAACTGTACCGGAGCACGCAATTAGTACCGCGATGTATAAGCTCGCTGCCGTTCCAGCAACTTTTAGAGAGCCTATATTGAATAATAACTCTTACCAGTTAACAGGATCATTACCTGTTGCAAAAACAGAGAATTTTAAACGAATGCTACATTCATTTACAGAAGGAGACGGCATATTTACAACGAAGCCAGCTGGTTTCACAAAGCTTATGGCTCCCTTCCCTACTCGAAAACGTGTTGATTATAATCCGCTGAACCGTAAGGATTATTTACTTCATGTTTTGAAGGCTTATTAAAGTAAAAGAGGTGCAATTCGCACCTCTTTTGCATGTATTAATAGGTTAGTTTGTCCTAACAACTTCTTTAAGTTCTCCTATTATTTTCGCTATAGCCTCAATTGAATTTTCCGTTTCATATCCCCCAACATTTACAGAATGATTTGCATTTTTGACAACTTCAATCTGTAAATTCGTTTTATATAACTGATCAATTTGATCTGCATTGTATTGGTAATCTTTATCCCCAATAACTAAAAACCCTTCGTGTCGACTATGTAAGATAGAATCAAAAATTGTATCAAACGTCAGTAAAGGTGTAAGTAGTATCATTTTTGACTGCGCGAATTCGTCTCTCTTCATTAAATCATTTGCAATCGGAATTGTTCCGAGTGATTTCCCTAAAAACATAGTATCGTTATATTGCTTACCTTTTAATACGCCCTTCATTATAGAATTAATATCATCCATCATTACTTTCGTTATTTCTTCCATTGTTTTATTCATTACTTGTTCGTCATAAGAATAATGAATATGTACTACATCTATTTTATTTTCGAGCATAAGCATCGTCGCATAATAAAATAACGGTTTATCGTAATTGTATCCTGAACCGGAGAACATAAAGCAAATCCTACTAGAACCTTTTTCGATATGTGTGTAACGAATTACTTTATCATCTATATGTATTTCTTTTTTAGTCCCCTTCACCCTTTTCCCCTCCGAATACATTTAATTTTGTAAAACGATATGTTCTGTATGAACTGCTATATCCTTTACTTTCTCTTTTATAAATGCAGGCTGTAAATTATATGCCTCTAACTCTTCTACCGGCACCCACTTAAAGAAATACGTTCTACCTTCTTCTTCCAAAATATATTGATCCGCTCCATTTGCAGGTAACTCATGTAGCTCTACTTCATAATAAAAACTAATTTCATGAAACTTTCGCTCAGAAAGTGTAAAGAAATTTTCTACTGACCATATTAATCTTTTCCCTTTCATAGGAACACCTAATTCTTCTGCAAGTTCTCGTTTTAACGTATCTTCACTATTTTCTAGCATTTTCACTCTTCCGCCTGGTACATACCAATAATCTTCCCCTTTGTTTTGAAGAATAAGTATTTTATTATCCTGTTTACAAATTGCTCCGACGCGATAATTAAAACATGTTTCCTCTACTTTAAACGTAAGATCCATCCGTAATGCCCCCTCATATAAATATCGAATTATTACAAAACAATTATGTAATTACTGTACAAATAAGGTTACTAAATTTATCCACTTCATTCAATGGTTTTTGAATTTTCTAAACTATTATTTTTCATCATTACAAGTGTATATACATATGTTACAATCACATTGCACACTAGAAAACATTATGGGGGTACGGATGGAAACGTTATTAATCCAGCAAACTGAGAAATCAAATAAGTTTTGGAAAATCGTTGTGAAAGAAAAAGACTATGTTGTGTTTTACGGAAAAATTGGCACAGCTGGCAGTGTGAAAGCGAAAGAGTTTGAAACAGAAGAAGAATGTATGAAAGAAGCTAATAAACTAGTTGCTTCCAAACGTAAAAAAGGATATACAGACCCGTTGCCTGGGGAAGATTACATAAAAGAAAAAACGATAACCGAAGAAGAATTTTGGGAACTACTTCATCGTGCAAAAACGAAAGGTGAGGACCAAGAAGAACAAATAGAATGGCTTACTTCTCACCTTGCTAAACGTACAGTACATGAAATTGTAGCATTTGATACGCATATGCATCGTCTTTTGAAAGACTCCTATACCTCCCGTTTATGGGCAGCAGCCTATATTATTATGGGTGGCTGTTCAGATGATACTTTCGATTACTTCCGCGGATGGTTATTATATCAAGGAAAAGAGACATACGAAGCTTGTATTGAAGATCCAGAACGATTAATTCCTGTATTAGAAAACTTGAGTGAGTATGACGTCCCAGAGATTGAAGAACTTTCTTTATATTTCGGTTTCACTGTATATGCAGAAAAAACTGGTGACGAAGATGATACTTACTTTACACTTTACCATGTCTTATCTAATGAAGAATTCGACGATGTAGATTTTGAATTTGACTGGAATGAAGACGATGAAGAAGGTTTAAAAAAGATGTTTCCTAAGCTATGGGAGATGTATGGGGAAGAACCGATTGAGTAGTAGATTAATTATTCGTGAAAAAGCGCCTTGTTTCTTTAGTAACAAGGCGCTTTTTTTGATACTATATTTAAATTATTATCTTCCCACTCTCCCACCACTCCATAAAAGTCTTTAAAGAAGGAGCAACCCACGTTCTACTATCATTTTCATGATTCCATACATATATATCATCTCTTTGCACTTTTCCATTCAAAATGGAATAGCCAAACAAATCACCATTTCCGCCATCAGCAAAAAATAATAAACAGTCAAAAGGCATGTATAAATCCTTAAAATCAACTATATTTCTCATACTCATATTTTCAGTTTTAATTTTTGAAGCAGACCATATAAAGTCACCGTATTCACCTTCTATACCATTTGTTTCCTGTAATAATTGATATAAATCATTCGGTAACTCCACATGTATACATTGTTGTATATCAGTAAGTTCCTCCTTCGTAGCCGAATTTTTTAAGCTTAAGTTTGATGAGATACTGTGAATGGTGTCTTTCCACATCACCTTTTCTCCTCCTTATGTGCAATCAAGTATATTCAAAGGACACCGCTAAATTTATTGATACCATCTTTCTAACAATTCCTTCTCCCTCTCCCCTGAAATACCTGCTTTTAATTCCCATTCGTCCACACTCTTCATCCACTCATACACATCTGTAACTGTATGTCCTAACCTTCTAAAAGTAAGTCCTTCTTTAACAGCACTTTCAATACTAATTGAAAATCCACCTTTCCACGGCTTCGTTTCACCTTCTAATGAAAAAGTTTCTGGAAGCCATAAAGGCATCTCTGTCCAAGGCTGCACTTTATGTTCATTCATAAACGATTCCTCTATCCAAACGAATTCAGCATCACTATTCGTAACTTTTTTACACGTATTTAATAGCTCTTCCATCGTCAAATCATAATTCGGACCTGTTACATTGAATGTACCTGCATTTTTGTTTTCTGCCATGTTTAGTCCCCAGTTTGCGACGTCTTTTATATCAACTATCTGTACTGGACGGTCTTTTCTTCCTGGAACTAACACTTTACCTCCTTTTGCTACACGCCCGATCCAGTATGGAAGTCGATCTGTATAATCGAACATTCCTGAAAGAAGTCCTGCTCTTACGTGTAAAACACGCCCCGGCCAATACTTCTCTGCTTCTTTTTCGCATAATACTTTCAGCGCACCATAATGCTCATAAGGAGATATTTCACCATTCTCTACAGCCTTTATTTGCTCTTCCGTCGGTTCAGGTTGTAATATATAGTCTTCTTTTATGTCATGCAGAATCCAATCTTTATATACGGAAAGGCTTGAGATGAATATATAGTGTTCAATATTATCTTTAAGCACTTCTCCAACATTCCTAATATGATGCGGAGAAAATCCACATGTGTCTATGACAACATCCCACGTTCGATTTTTTAAACTTGATACATCGTTATTTCTGTCACCGGTTAACTGCTCCACATTAGAAAAAATTTCTTTGTTTGTTCCTCGGTTAAATAACGTAATTTCATGCCCTCTCTGTAAAGCCTCATCTACAAATGCTCTTCCTAAAAATCGTGTACCGCCTAGAATTAGAATTTTCATGGTTCTCCCCCATTCATCATTAAAAATCCTTTCTTTTGTTAAACGATTTTTTGCTCTTAAAAGTTACGGGTGGAATGCAGATTTTCACTATAATCTTAGTTCTATAAAATAAAAAGTAATTATTAGCGCTCATTCTTTACCTTTACACAATCTCCCCATCAATTAACTCAATAATTCTATTACACTTATTCGCTACCTCAATATCATGCGTTACAATAATAATCGTTCGTCCTTCTTCATTCAGTTGTAATAGTAGATCCATAATTTCTTCTCCTGTTTTTCTATCTAAATTCCCTGTCGGTTCATCAGCCAAAATTATTTCTGGTTCGCCTACTAACGCTCTAGCAATTGCGACGCGCTGCTGTTGTCCACCTGATAACTCGTCCGGTGTTTTATGCATATGTTCTTTTAAACCTACTTTTTCTAAATAGAACTTCGCCTTATTTTCTCTTTCTCGTTGCTTTAACTTTCTATATGTGAGTGGTAGTGCTACATTATCCAGTACAGTATGTTCTTTTAACAATGCAAAATATTGAAAAATAAATCCAATCATTTCATTTCTTGTTTTATGAACTTTATTCGCTCTAATTTCATTTAATGGTTTTCCATTTAACGTATATTCACCCTCATTTGGCATATCAATTAACCCTATAACATTTAATAGCGTACTTTTCCCCGACCCTGATCGACCCATTATCGCTATAATTTCGCCCTTATTTATCGTTAAGTTTATACCATTTAACGCGAACGTATTATGGTTCTTGTTACTATACACCTTCTTAATGTCTTTCAATTCAATTAAACTCATTATTCCATCCCACCTATTAATGTTTTCGGTTCAAGTTTTCTAATAAACAAGAAGACAATGAGATTTGAAATAATGATGATCACTAATAAGAATAGGAATACAAATAATAAAATAGGCATATTTAAATTTATTTCGCGTACAGATGCCATATCAAAGTCCTTCGAAACTTGCAGATGATCCTCATATCTCCATAAAAAGTAAACTATCGATAAAAACTTACCAACTATCGCAATACATATGTTTTCTAATACAATTTGAATGAACATCCCAAACTTACTTTCTCCAAGGACCATCTTAATACCAAATTCCCTCTTTCTCATCATGATGGAAACAATTGTCGTTACGACAATTCCCGCTATTATAAATAAAATAAATAGACTTCCTACTATAAGATCGATATTTTCCGTATCCATACTACTAGTAACGGCTTCATTTATTTCTTCTCCTAAATTTTTCAAGTACAACGTAACGTCGCTTCCCTTCAGTTGAATCATTTCTTGTAGTTTGTTTACATCTGCGTCTCTTTTTAAATTCATAATTGTACTTTGATGTAATCTTGAAAACATTATTTCATAATGTTCATATCTATCAATTGGCATGGGTGATAGCATAGCCTTATCTAATTTCTGGTATATATTCGCTCCGTTACCATTTATAATGAATTTATTTCCCGGCAAAAATCCAATAATCGTATATTGATTATTGATTGTATCCCCTATTTGAAAATATTTCTTAAAGTAAGGACCTAGTAAAACATTCGTTTTCTCTTCACTATTTTTTTGGAAGTCTTGATAAGAAAAGCCTGTTCCAGCTTTTATAGGTATATTCAGTAATTTATAATAATTTTCATCTATTGTAATTATAAGAATAGTAGGGTTTTTATCGCGAAAAGTTTTATTTTTCAATTCTTCTAACATAATTTCTTGGAGCAGTCGATTGCTTGATTCTAGTTCGATTATGCTCTCTTCGTATGTACCATACGAAATCACATCTTTATTTTGCTGCATTTTTTTATAAACTTCTTCGATTTGCCCTTTATTAAATTGATCTGCCTTCAACCTATCAGTAGTCATCTCATCATAAGTGATAAAATATGTACTTTCTAAATCTAGCAACGAGTTGGAACTGTTTCCAAGATAGTGAAAATTACAAAGCATATTAATGGAAAGGGTTATTGCCGCTAATCCAAACGTGAATTGTATTAAGAGAAATATGGAAATGAGCAATCTATTTTTCAAAGCCATAAGAGCACTTTTTAGTCTCATCTTATTTACTCCTTTAACGCTTTAGCAGGTTCAATTTTAAGTATTTTGAAAAATGGTATTACAGCGGTGATGAACGAAATAAACAAGGAAATTACTACACTCATCACAACTTTGAAAACATCTATATGAATAGTAAAACCCATTACATATACTATACTTTTATTCATTGTACTTAAAATCCACTGCATACATATCGCACAAATGACTGCAACGATTGCGCATATGAATAATTGGCTAAATATAAATACAAATAAATTCAAATTGCTTGCTCCCAACGTTTTCCTTAAGGAAATACTCTTCTTCTTCGTGTAAATCCAAAAATAACTCGCAATTATACAGTTCATTACAGCAATAAAAAGTAGACTGTACGGAAGAGTAAGTTGTGCTCTCATAGCTTTATTCGAGCTTTTTTCGTTCTCATAATTCTCTTTTTCATTTATCACTTTCGCATTTGTATCAGTTCTATTTTGCTTAACATACCGAATAAATGTATCTATTTCTTGTTTAGGATTTTCGTTAGACCTTACTATCATTTCAAATGTATTTTCATTTTGCATACGTCGCTTTATCTCATCAGGCATGTCACTTAAGCCGACAAAAACATTGTAGTCATATGCGTATCCGGTATTCGCAGCGCTCACGCCTTTAACTCTATATTCTCTACTAAACAGTTTTATTGTTTCAGATTCTTTATAAATTCTCTTTCCGACAATTACACTATTTTCTTCCCCATCTTCCATATGAGAACCCTTTATTAAAGGCGGAGACCAATTTTTATTTATAAGACCAACCATCGTTACTTCACCTATGCCTGGCAGTTTGGTTCTCATATCATTTGTAATAACACTTGAATTCTTAAAACTAGTTTCTGTTATCGCTTGGATTGCTTTAAAATCCAATTCCCCAAAACTAGTAAGCTGAATAGCATAGTAATATTTAAAATAACCATTTTTATACTCATAAAATTTTTCATCGTAATAATCTCGAATCGACATCGCTATAAGTATGGGCAGAATTGTTAAAGTAAATCCAATAAATAACATAATGAATATTTTTATGTTCACTGCTATTTCTTTTAATATTAGATTCATATACCCTCCAAACGTCAAAAAGATAAATATCCTTTTTGACAAATTCCATATAAACGCTGTACTTATCAAAAAAACTTAAAATATTATTCTGTTTCCTTAAGCCATCAAGAAATGCACATTAGCTTTTAATTCGTTTTTCATACACACTTCATCCCCTTTCTTTAAAAGATTTTTAGTATGCGGCTTCATTATACATAGAAAAATAAAGGTTAAAATCAAGCCTTCGAAATCTTAACATTTTTTTACGCTATATTTATTTTCCAGTTAACTTAATGACATTAAGTTATTTTCCCATCTCCCTTTCTATGTAAAATGCCATATATAAAGGCGGTATGAGATCTCATACCGCCTTTATATCTTAAATTTAATTGTTTTGTAAGTAAGGAAGAATATATTTCACAATCAATTCCCATCTATCCCGTGCATTCGGTATAATTTCAGAAGCAATTACTACAACCAAATCCTGCTTCGGAATACAACAAATCATATTCCCACCATCACCCATAGCACAGTATGAAAAGATTCCATCTTCTTCTCGTAACCACCATAAGTAACCATATTGATTTGAATTCATCGCTATTGATTCTATTATCCATGATTTTGATAGTATTTGTTTTCCATTATGAATACCTTCATTCAAATACATCTGTGCAAACTTCGCCATATCCCTAACCGTTAACGTTAGTCCCCAACCGCCTGTTGAAATACCATTTGGATCGTGAACCCATCCTTTCACATCTTTTCCGAATAGGTCATCAAATCCAAATGCTTTCATATTATAGTTTGGAATTTCTCTCATATCGAGTGGTTGAAATAAGTATTTGTTTGCAAATTCACGAGCACTTTTTCCTGTTGTGCTCGTAATAATTGCTGATAGTAAATGAGCTCCTGCAGATGAGTATTTAAAAGATCCGATTTCTCCGCCGTTCCCCATTCTATTAAGTGTATACTGTACCCAATCCTCTTGTGTACATAGTTCTTCTAACGGTTCCTGCCAATCCGTAAAAGGATATGGTGCTGTCATTGTAAGGAGGTGTCGCACTGTTATGTCAGATGCCTTAAGTGTATATTCAGGGAAAAACTCTATTACTTTTTGATCAACGCTTTTTATATAGCCCTTATCTATACATATCCCAATTAACGCAGAGATTATCGTTTTTGTAACTGACGCTACATGAAACGCATTATCTGGACTGTAACCATTATAATAATTTTCAAAAACAACATTATCTTTCTGCACTACTAACATACCATTAATATTTTTGTATTCTTCTTTTATAATACAGTCTAGCTTTTCAGCAGTTTGCATTGTTCT
Source organism: Bacillus sp. FSL K6-0268 (assembly GCF_038005425.1). Lineage (NCBI taxonomy): Bacteria > Bacillati > Bacillota > Bacilli > Caryophanales > Bacillaceae > Bacillus > Bacillus sp. FSL K6-0268. The sequence goes on along the minus strand of NZ_JBBOTF010000001.1, from coordinate 329,939 downwards.
TCCCCCTTAATCAACGATTAAAAAGGTTCGATAGGTACATATATATCAACTATATGTTTCTTTTCCGGGTGCTGCCTTGGGTCATTTTTATACATTTCAAAAGGATATGAATCTCTCGGTTTATATCCGCTATTTGGAAGCCACTCACCGTATAAGAAATCCCATGCTCCTTTATATTCATCTTGGAATATTTCAAAATGACCTACCGCATACTTTCCAGAAGGTATAACCATTATTCCAATGTCGTTCGTTTCTACTGCGGACTCATTCGGAATTGTTATGCATAAACTAGTTCTTAAATGATTGTCCTCAGTAAATTCATGATGATCGTGGTAAATGGTTAATACTTTCGTATCCTCAAATACATAATAGTTTTCCACCGCTGCGTAATGAAATAATTTCTCTATCATTTTTGGAAAAGCTATCGTTAACTCTTCATATGTACCGATATGTCTTTTGTATGCGACGTTTATATTATCCGCTGTTACAATTTCAACATTTCCTCGAACCTTCTTACACTCATTGTATTGAGAAGTTTCGCTTACGTCTTTGCAATTCTTGCTATTGTCATTTCGATATTGAGACGGACTTACACCGTAATAATTTTTAAATGTTCGGGAGAAAACTGCTGAATCTGTAAACCCGAAGTGATACGCAATATGTGTAATCGTCATATCTGTGCGATATGTAAGTAGATTTGTTGCCCTTTCTAACTTCAATCGGTTTACATACCGTGATAATGGCTCGTCTACTATCCCCTTGAAAATCCGATGAAAATGAAACTTTGAAAATCCTGCTATATCCGCTAGCTCTTCAATGGATAGTGAATCATTTATGTGTGATTCTATATAATCTTGCACTTTATAAATGCGTCGTAAGTATTCATTTCTACTTTGTTTACTCTCCATATTTTTATCTCCTCACAACAAAAAGGCTACCGTTAAGCTAGCCTACTTTTACACATTTTTCAAAAACAAAACTCTACTACCGCCGTTCCCATCATAATTTGTATGTACCGATACACCCTCTACCTCATCATCCCCGGCCTCAATTCGAAAACCGATTTCTTGATGAAACTGTATCGACTTTTTGTTAATTGGTGACGTAATTGCTTTTACAACTTTACGATTATTTGCACGAGCGATATCAAAGAAATAAGAATACAATGTCGATGCGATTCCTCTTCTTCTATACTTCGGATTGACACCGATAAAATGAACATATGCTTCATCTTTATATGTTTGTGAAAAGAATCCACATAAGAAACCTAACGTTTCGCCATCTTCTTCAATGATAAAACTCGTTTCTTGAAAATGAACGAAGAACAGTTTTGGCAACATAGCAGCCATATCTCTACCGCCCCACCAATCATTTAAAACAGAATGAATCTTTACATAATCTTCCCCTTGGATGTTTCTTACTTGCATATGTTTCTCCCTTTCACTCACTTCATTTTTTCATAAATTTTAATAACCGTTTCTACTAAAAGGATGAATACCCATATTCCACAAAATACAAGAACAGACTGAAATATCGATCCAATTATCATAACACCAACTGCACCTGTTATTGAAAAAGATATTCCACCAAGCCCTGGATCCTGTATAAATGCTCCAGCAGAAAAAGCGGTTATAATTGATACTATTAAATAAATAACACTCATTATTTTTAATATTTTTATAGAAAGATACGAAGTTTGTTCTTTCTCCACTTGTGATAATTCGATTTCCCCGCTCGCAATTCCTTTTTGCAAACAGTCCTCACATAAAAATTCTTCCTTAATTTTTTTACCCCCATGTATTGTACCCGTTATCTCTTTACACCTTGAACATTTTCGATTTATCATGTTGTTACCACTCCAATCTATTAAGATTATACTTATATCATTCTGCATTTACCTTAATATCCCTTTTATGTATTTTATAGAGAAAGGTCGTGTTTTATGATTTCAAAACTTACGTTTGGCTCGAAAAAGCGTACCGTTCATTATGTATTAAGACCTAGTTGTTATGCAGTTATTTTCCATTCATCTTCTTCAATGATTGCTGTTATCCAAAAAGGTGACCGTTACTTTTTACCTGGTGGCGGTATGGAAGGTAATGAAACAAAAGAAGAATGTTTGCACCGTGAACTACTAGAGGAATTAGGATGGGCAATTAAAATTGATCAGTATATCGGTAATGCGGCTCGATATTTTTATGCAGAAAAGGAAGATACATATTATTTGAATGATGGATTCTTTTATATTGCGAACATGGTGCAGAAACAAACTGAAAACTGTGGGGAGGATCATGTTTTACGATGGATGTCTCCATTACTTGCTGTTAAGCTTCTCATTCACGATCATCAAAAATGGGCGGTTGAACAAGCACTTTTATTACGAAAACAAAAATGATCTCCTTCTATATGAAAGAGATCATTTTTACTATTAACTGACTTTTTTCAAATTGAAAGCAGGCTTTTTGATTCCGCCTTTTTTTACAACATATAAGCCGATGAAGATAATAAGTCCGCCAACGAGTTGCATCATATTAATTTGCTCTCCAATTGTAACTGCCGCAAAGATAACTGCGAACAATGGTACGAGATACATATAAACCATTACTTTCGTTGAGCCTATTTGACTAATACCGACATACCACATTGCTAGTCCGAAGATGGTCGCAAAGATGATTGAATATGCTAGTGAACCCCAGCTTGGCGTATCTACTGGCCATGTTAAAGAGTTTACGTTGAATAAACAGTATATAACAAGTGGTACAATTCCAATTAAAGTAGACCATGATGTAACTCTCATTGCGGAGTATTTTGTAATAAGAGGTTGCGCTAATATTGGATACCATCCCCACGCAATTGCTGCGACTAATCCAATTACATTTCCGAGCCACGCATATTCGTAAGTAGCTCCTCCTGTATGTCCTGTTAATAAAACAAATGCTGCACCAATAAACGCTACTATTGAACCAATTTGTACTTTCATCGAAAAACGTTCTTGTTTGTGCAATACTGCTAATATCCCTGTAAATATAGGTGACATCGCAATTAATAATGAGGCGTTCGTTGCTGAAGTATATTTCACAGATAACATAAACATCGTTTGATACATTGCCGTACCAACGATACCGACTACTACTAATCGTAACCAATCTTTTCTTTCAATACGTAATGAGCGTTCCATCATAAATGTAATAAGTAATAAGACCGGTGATGCTACTAAAAATCGTAAACTATTAAATTGAATGGATGACATATATGCCACGCCATACTTTCCTATTGTATAATTTGCTCCCCATACTAACGCTACTGATACTAGGAGCCATTCCATTTGCCATCTTTTCATCCGAATCTCCCCTTCCATATTTAGCATAGTAAAATTGGCTGGATATAGCACCGTCCAATTGGCTGTTTTTTTACCCAGCCAATTTGTTATACTTAATGTATATAAGAGATACGGAGGCGTTTGTATGGAATGGAAGCTAGATAGTGACAGTAAAATCCCTATTTATCAGCAAGTGGTTGACTTTATTGAAAAACGTATTACATATGGAGAACTTCCTCCAGGAAGCTTCCTCCCTTCAGAACGGAAATTAGCTACGCAGTTAAATGTAAACAGAAGTACAGTAACGACTGCTTATAATGAACTTCGTGCTATGGGAATTGTAGAAAGTACGACTGGTAAAGGTACACGTGTGAGTACACATATGTGGGGCGTTTCTCCAACATTAACGCCGAACTGGAGAAATTTCGTAGAAGGTGGTACTTTTTTACCAAACTTACCACTACTTCGCCATATTCGGGCAGAAGTACAACAAAATGAAAATATTATAGATTTCGCTAATGGAGAACTCGGTTGTAATCTTTATCCTCACGATCAACTACAAACGATTTTACGTGAACAACCGTTAACGCATTCATTAAGTTACGATCATCCGCAAGGCTATCTCCCGCTAAGACAAGCGGTCGTAAAATATATGAAAGAATATTTAAAAGTTGAGGCGACTGAACAATCCATTATGATTACATCCGGCGCTCAACAAGCACTGCACCTTATCGTGCAATGTTTATTAAATCCAGGTGATGCTGTTGCTTTCGAAAGTCCTTCACACTGTTATTCCCTGCCGTTATTCCAATCAGCAGGTATTCGTATTTTCCCATTACCTGTCGATGAACACGGCATTAATCCAGACGATGTACAAGAGCTATACAGAAAGCACCGCATTAAAATGATTTTTTTAAATCCAAATTTCCAAAACCCTACGGGGACGATGCTTCATCCAAACCGTAGAAAAAAACTATTATCACTTTGCGCAGATTTACGAATTGCAATCGTTGAAGATGATCCATCTAGTTTGCTGACGCTAGAAAAGAAACAACCTTGTCCTACTTTGAAATCAATAGATGAAAATGGAACTGTCATTTATGTACATTCTTTATCAAAAATGATTGCACCAGGTTTACGAGTCGGTTGGCTTGTCGCCCCGCAGTCTGTCGTAGAGCGATTATCAGATGCACGGCACCAAATGGAATTAGGAATGAGTATTTTCCCGCAGTGGCTTATGCAACAATTTTTTGAAACTGTACCATTTCAGTCTCATATCGTACCGTTACGAAAACAACTAGCAGAAAAAAGAGACGTTATCGTTCGTGCCCTAAACGAGCAACTTCATGATAAAATCTCTTTTTCAAACCCTACTGGTGGTATATACATTTGGGGGAAATTAAAAGAACCTATAAACGAAAAACAAATCATTATGCAAAGTTTAAAACAAGAAATTGCTTTTATGCCAGGTAGTATTTTCGGTGCGAAAGATGGTTATATACGTTTATCTTATGGAAAAGTGGATATTGATCAAATTGAGGAAGGTATTTCTCGTTTACGCGAGGCTATTTTGGTATGTGAAAATAACTTTAAATAAAGCTTTCTCGTTTGACAAAACCTAAATCTACCATTATTATCAACTCGAACCTATTTATAGGAGTGATAAAATGAAGATTTACGTTGATGCAGATGCTTGTCCTGTAAAAGATGTAATTATTTTTGAGGCTACGAATGTGGAAATTCCTGTTACCCTCGTTACTAGCTTTTCACATTATTCTAATGCAGAGCAGCCAAAAGGTGTCGAAACAATTTATGTTGATTCTGGAGCAGATGCTGCGGATTACCGGATTATGCAGTTAGCAAAAAAAGAAGATTTAATCGTAACGCAAGATTACGGTCTTGCTTCACTCGCTTTAGCAAAAGGCTGTATCGTACTACACCATAAAGGCTATAAGTATACGAATGACAACATTGAACAATTGTTACAAACACGGTATTTAAGTGCAATGGTTCGAAAAAGCGGTAAGCGTACAAAGGGACCGAAACCATTTACAGCAGAAGATAAAGAGAAATTTAGAGCGCTCTTTAAAAGTATGATCGCTCATTAAAGATGAACCTTCTTTTCGCAAGGAAAACTTCGCAACACAAAGAAGAGAATATCCAAATGAACATTCTCTTCTTGAGGTTTACCCGTTTAAAATGAAGGTAAATTATCTAAGTTATTTTCCTTTATTCCATCAGGTTCACTACGTATAATATCTCTGCCATACTTATGAAATACGTCTACATGAGCTAACTTCCCTGATTTTGCTTCTTCAAGGGCAGTCATATAATCTAACTCTCTCCCGCTACTTGTTTTAAACGCAATTAAATCACCATCATCATTTTTACGAACAGCAACAATTTGTTCTGCTCCTGAATTAACTTCATGGTCTACTTCAAATTGAGCTTGTTCTTCTCCTTGATGTAAGTAATCATTATAAACTTTTTCAAAGTCTTTATTGTCCATAACATTCACCTCCAACACATTTTTTAGTATGGTTGGGAGGTAGTGGTTTTATGTACTTTTCTCTTAGAAAAACGTATTTTTAATACCTACGCAACCCTTTCAAAGTCTCCAATATATCCTCTGTAAAGGCTGTACTACCCTCTGTCTCTAAAACTCTAAAATATAAACTTCTTAAGAAAGCTCTAATATTTTGTACTAAAATATCATATTGAGGATGCGGGATGTCTTCAACAATTGCTATACTATGTAACCAGTTGCTCCACTCTTCTTCAGTTAAAAGATTTTGGTTACGTAACGACATAATTGGTGCTACTAATCTCTCATCCTCAAAGTGAATGTATACGTAGTCATGTAAGCGTACCTTCTGGCGAACAGCAGCTAGTATTGCATATGAGAACTCACGATTTTGGATTGTATGTGCTAAAGCATCGAGCGCATCTGCTGCATGTGCAGTAGAGTGTGCCCAGCCTTTTCCTTCTACGTAGCCTCTTACATCTTCTTCTAAATATACATATTCCAGCACTTGTTCTGCCACACTGTACAGTTGTTCTTCAGATAACAATGGTTCTCTTTCATGAACAGATAAAATAAGTGGTGGAATTAATACAGAAAAGGCACGTTTAAAGACAGAATCTGTTCCCTTTTCACCAATTTTATAAAATAAATAATCAGGGCTAATTGCTTGCAGCATTAATCCTCGTAATTCTTTTTGTCTAAACACATCATTTGTAATCCATTTGTGAAGCGTACTATAAATTAAATCATCACGTAATTCAGCATCAGTTGACCCGATATAATCTAACATCCACTGTGCATATGGATAAGCATCTACGTCTTCTGGTACAGCATAATTATTATTTTTAATTTGTAGTAGTTCTTCTTTTAGTTCTAGTACTTCATTCATTATATTTCTTGTCCCCTTTTTGCGTTTTTTATTGTCTTATCCCCTTTTATTTGCTTCATAAAATTAATTTAATTATAACAATAAACAAAAGGCTATACATATATTTCTGATTATGTAATACGCTCATTCATGAAATATAACTTCTGGATTTCCTAAATCACTATTCTGAAATACAACATCCGCACAACTTTTCGGATTATGCTCATCTATATACATCTTACAGGCCGCATGATATCTGTTTAAAAACATTTTCTCAGCTTCTTCATAACTTCCAAAAGCCTCAGTCTCGCGCTTTGCACCACGTTTTCTCGCAATCTCAAAATCTGTATCTACGAAAATTTTATAGTCAAATAAATGCTCTACGTCTTTTTTCAATAGAAACGTCCCATCTACTATTAGTACCATATTAGGTTGAGCCAATAGCTGCCCATTATGGACAGGTATATCCGTTATTAAGTTATGAGAAATCGTATCATATTGTAAATTCCCGTTAGGCCCTAAAGGCTTTAATAATCTTTCTTTGAAAGCTGTATAATCGTGTGCATCTTCATAATACCCTCTTGCAGATTCTTTTCCTTGCGCGTATCGAATTGCTCTCGGATTATGAAAATCATCAATGCTGGCGCGTGTTACTGGTAATCCTCGTTTTTTTATTTCTTCCACTAGTTCGTTTGCAAATGTTGTTTTTCCCGACGCTGTAATACCACTTACTCCAACTCTTGTTGGATGGGTTAAGTTTAGCTTTAAAATATGATCTGCAATTTTTTTGATTTGTTGTTTTCGGTTCATGATATTGCCTCCACACAATCGGTTTACATAATATAATTATGAGTTATAACTTATGTCGCTATTTGTCGGCAAGTCAATATTCTTTTTCGAATCGTCGATATATCGAAAAAAATCGTTGATATATTATGATTGGCTTACTTTCCCTTAAACCCTCGATATAAAGCAGTCCGTAATTCTTGTTTGTATTCTTCAATTTCTGGCATATCGAGTTCTTCTGCTAGTCTGATGGCTAGTTCAATATCATACGGTACTCGTACGAGTTGAATAGAAAAGCTCGCTGCTTCTTTTTCATTGTAAGTTCCTTCAAATATTAAATAGGAAGCTTGTGTTATTTCAAGTGGGTTTCCTACGCTACCGGCATTACATAACGTTTTCCCTCTGAAATTTTGAACGAACGCTTGGTGAACGTCACCGTAACAAACGACATCTGGTTTTCTTTCCCCTTCTATATTCTCTGTGAGCTCACTATTTTCGAACATACTAATACGCTCTTCTCTTGAGGCATGTGGTTGAATTCTTTCATATAAACTTCTCGGTGAAGCGTGGAACATACGGATCAGTTTGCCGCTCATAAAAAATTCGATTGAAAATGGTAAGCTTCTTAAATAGTCATTTTGTTCTTCCGATAATTGTTTTTGATGCCATTTTAACGTTTCAAATTCAGTCGGTTTTGTAATGAAATCATCCCAGTTCCCCATTACAACTCCTTCACATTCTTTACGAATGATTTCAATCACTTCGCTAGAATGAGGACCTTTTCCGACTAAATCTCCAAGACACACGACGCGCTCGATTCCTCTTAATTTAATATCTTGCAGTACAGATTCTAATGCTGGAATATTACCATGTATATCTGAAATTACCGCTATTTTATCCAAATGAATCCCTCCATTACTTATAGTTTATTATATCCTCATGTTGTGATTGATACCATTTTGGAATATAGGATGAAAATTGATTATGATCTTCTAAAATTCCGTTCAATCTTTCCTTCATATCATTTACTAAATGTGGCGTGCTTCGGTTTGTCCATACGATATCAGCTGGGAATGTCATTGCTGCATATAATGAGTACAGTTTCCAAAAATGAAGCGACGGTTCGCCTCCGCAATATCCGTGAACTTGTCCAACCGCAAATGGTTTACTTATTCTTGTAGTAAAAATCGCTACGTTATAAAAATCATGTATTGGATCACCAAAATCATATCCACCAAAATCGATAACGATAAACTCCTTATTATGAATCATACTATTTGCTGGATGGAAGTCATCGTGTAAAAAGGTAATAGGGCGATTTTTCAATAATTGTTTATGCTCCCCTACAAATCTTAATACTGGCTTCAAATCAAGGAAGTCTATTTCATAATTTGCTAACGCTTCTACGTATCTTTCGTATTTATTCCATCGAACTGTTTCCCATTTATTACTTGCACTTTCTCTTTCAATTGAGTGAATCCTCTTTAGTACTTCTCCTGCTTTTCTTCCTGCATGGTACTGTTCTTCCACGGATAGCTTCCCTAAACCTTCTTCACCATTTATACCTTGGATCCATTCAAATACTTGAACACATTTATTTATTTGTTCAAGTTTTATAAAATGAATTAACTTAGGCGTTGGAATATGTAATGACTCTAATTGTTTCATATACATATATTCTTCTTGTTTACGTTCAAAATGAACAGCATCACATACTTTCACAAAATATGTTACTCTGTTTTCTAATTCTATTTTATATTTCTCTTCATGTGAAAAACCTTTTGAAATAACTGTACACTTTACAATACGAGGCCATTCTAGTTTACTCTCTATCTCTCTAAGCATTTCCTTCACAACGTTCACCTCTATCAATATATGTACAAACTATGTAACACTTCATGCTCTCGTTTATTTTCACCTTTAAACTCCACTGCAAAAGGATTTTCGCCATTCTTATTCAGATGTTCTAGCACTAGCCCTTCTCCAATCGGCTCACAAAACTGCACATGAATATCTCCAAATACTACACTTTGACACTCGGCATTCCATTTTTCACTTTTCACAACTGAGCTTGTAGATAGCCCCATTACTTCTTTCCATTTCCGCACCGTTTCTCGAACGTTTTTCACTGCATAATGGATCGTTTCAATTTGTTGTACTTTATTTTTATGTTCCGTGATTGTTCCAATGTTACGTAAATCATTTCTTCTTTCTTCGTCCGTTTCATTCCATTGTATAAAGAAAGGTAATTTCGGTCCGTTCTCTTCTTGCTTTACAAATAACATTTTCCATTCTAAAAGGCGGCCATCTTTTCTCATACGTTTCCCTTCAAATGGTCCTATCGTATGTAAACCGTGCTTACTAAACTTTACTGCTAGGTCTTCAATTGCATCTGTTCGAATTGCGATTTGCAGCATTCCTTCTCCGTCTTGTAATTTCACTACTGTTTCTTGTACTAATGGATTGTCTGCTTCTTTCGCTTTTTCTTCATGCTGCACTGCTAAAAATTCGATATATGATAAATCAAAATAACATAAACTATTCCAAGTACCCCAAGTAATATGCTCTCCACCTATTGCAGTATAAAATCCGTGCGCCTGCATTTGTTTTGCCGCTTCTTCCGGTGTACAATGTACGGCGTGTACTAGATGATCAAATCGCAACATGTCCTTCTCCCCTTTCTCTCCATCCTTTTATTGTATATTTTATTTTTCTTTCATTCAATTCAAAAAACTTTAAAACCCAGTTGATTTATACGATTAATATGTATTATAATGAAACAAATTTAATTATTGCTGATTGGAAAAACCAAAGGCACTTTTCTCATACGGGAAAAGTGCCTTTTTCATTTATTATTACAGGGGGATTATTTATGCAGAAATTAATTGTCTTTGCTATTATCGGATTTTTCGCTCAATTGATTGATGGGGCACTTGGAATGGCGTATGGGGTAACATCTACCTCACTATTATTAATGTTTGGTATCGCACCGGCTGTAGCTTCCGCTTCTGTTCATTTAGCTGAAGTCGTTACAACCGCCGCTTCCGGTGCATCTCATATCAAATTTGGAAACGTTGATAAATATACAGTTTCCAGACTTACATTACCTGGAGCAATTGGTGCATTTGTTGGGGCATGTTTTTTAAGTAATTTACCTGGCGATGTAATTAAACCGTACATTTCCGTTTTTTTATTTACTTTAGGGGTTTATATTTTATTACGATTCGTCCTTCAAAAACAAATTGTTGCTTCAAATAAACGTATGTCTGCAAAACAACTTGTGCCGCTTGGTTTATTCGCTGGATTCGTTGATTCAACTGGTGGCGGTGGCTGGGGGCCGATTACGACACCCGTTCTTCTAGCAAGAGGAAATGAAGCTAGAAAAGTTATTGGATCTGTAGATACGAGTGAATTTCCTGTTTCACTCGCTGCAACAATTGGTTTCTTCATCTCACTTGGCTGGGAACAAGTAAGCTGGGTTTGGGTATTTGCCTTAATGCTTGGCGGTATTGTCGCAGCTCCAATTGCTGCATGGTTAGTTCGTATCGTTCCAGCACATTTACTTGGGGTATTAGTTGGTGGTCTTATTATCTTTACGAATATACGTACACTGCTGACTACATTTAAAGTGGATCCAACTATTATTTCACTTTCTTACGTGGCAGTTGGTCTTGTCGTTATTATTTCTATTTTCATTGCTGTTCGCAATCATTCCAAGCGTTCTAACGCATCGACAGCCGGATATCCGAATGATCAAAAACAAATGCTACCATAACGACAAAAATACCGCCCGATATACTTCGAGCGGTATTTTTTATTTTTTTATTTTCCAATTAATCATCGTTTCTGTAGTGTCAATTCTCTTCATATGTAATTTCTCTAATACACGAATCGAGCTATCATTTTCAAGAAGTGTCTCCGCAATAATCGTTTCTACTTCTCCTGTTTGAAAAGCCCAATTTATTAATTCTCTTACAGCTTCTGTCGCATACCCTTTATTCCAATATTTCTCAATAAATCCGTAACCAATTTCTACTGTATGTTCCTCATTTGGTTTCCCTTTAAATCCTATATCACCTAGAACGATGTCATCTTCTTTGCGAATGACATACCACGCGCCCCAAGGTAATAAAACCTTATTTTGTTTTACATTTTCTACATGCCCTACAATATGCGGACCACTGTTATATCCTTGCTCGTTAGCAACTTGCATACTCTCTTCTGTACACGGTACTATATAGAGTCTTTCTGTTTCTAATTTCATGTTGATTTCCCCTCGTATATTAATATTTAAGCCCTATCTCAGGCTTAGTTTTTCTCTCTAATAAGAGTCCAGTAATAAAGAAAATACTTGGACGTCTCAAGATATTTCTAGATAATGGTCTTAGGATCATTTGGGACAATTCTGTATTCCCCTGTGGATTTACCACACGAAAAGAGTGTTTCTCAGTGAACGCGCGGGGCTCCCTACTCGCAGGCTGAGCAGCCTGATCCTCGAACCTAGATGTTAGTAGCTCTAGGGCGGCTTTCGATTCAGGACTAGCTCTTATACACGAGGTTGTTGGTCGGCGTACACACTAGAGATATCTCGAGACGTCCAAGCAATGATTCTAAATCGAAAGGAGGTCTCTTACGTGAGATTATTTGTTGGTCTAGATGTAAGTTCGTTTGATATGAAAGTTTGCTTTTTAAATGGTGAAGGAGAAAAGCTAGATTCTTTTTCAGTCAGTAATGACTTACCAGGTGCACAGGTACTTAAAGAACGATTATTACAGTGCACAACCAATCAAGAGGTTGAAACTTTAAAAATCGGCTTAGAATCTACATCTGTTTACAGTTTTCACCCATCCATGTTTCTCCATCATGACGAAGACTTAAAAAGATTTGGCACAAAGGTATTTCTTCTAAATCCAAAACAAGTCGCAAACTTCAAGAAAAGTTATTCAGACATGAATAAGACTGACGAAATTGATGCCTTTGTCATCGCTGATTATTTACGATTTGGGCGAAATCAAATGTCCATCGTGAAAGAAAGTCAATACGTGGCATTACAGCAATTAACAAGAGCTCGTTATCAACTCGTTAGAATGTTGACAAAGGAGAAACAACATTTTCTACAACACCTAAGTTATAAATGTAATACGTTCTCACAAGAAGTCGATTCTTCTATATTTGGTAACGCCATGATGGAATTGTTCCTTGAAAAATTCAGTCTAGAAGAGCTAGCTGACATGCCTTTAGAGGAACTCGCTGAGTTCCTACAGGAAAAGAGTAAAAATCGATTTGGTGACCCGAAATGTGTCGCATCAACCATTCAAAAGGCTGTTCGCACGTCGTACCGTTTAGATAAGGTGGTAGAAGACTCAATCGATATTCTTTTAGGAACATCAATCGAAATCATTCGTACCTATCAAAGACAAATTAAAGAACTAGAAAAATCTATTAAGCGGATCATGGCTGGATTAACGCAAACATTAGAATCCATTCCTGGAATCGGGCCTATATATGCCGCTGGTATTATCGCTGAAATTGGCCAAATCGAAAGATTTGACGATGAAACCAAAATCGCAAAATATGCCGGGTTATATTGGCGTACATACCAGTCTGGCCGGTTCACCGCTGAAAATACTTCATTATCTCGTAATGGGAATCATTACTTGCGGTATTACTTAGTTGAAGCCGCCAACTCTGTAAGAAAGCATGTATTGGAATACCAAGAATATTACGCAAAAAAGTATAATGAAGTACCAAAACATCAACACAAACGTGCACTCGTTCTAACCGCAAGAAAATTTGTGCGATTGGTGGATGCGCTACTACGTAATCACCAACTCTTTACGCCTGAAAGGTGTGTGAAAGTGTGACATAAAACTTGTCATCGCTACCTTTCAATCAATTCCAGTATTTTACATGCGGTGCTGGTCTAGTTTCGTGATGTCTTTTTTAAGCAATTTGTCCTTTGATAACTTCAAAATATATTATTTTTCAGTTGACATACTACCGCAGGTCTTTTCAATTAAACAACGCCTCAATTTTATCACAAATAAAAAGAATATTCATTCTATTCATCAGATTTATACTTATTCTTTGAAACGAATTTAAGGAATAATCCTCTTTTGATAGTTATGTCGAATTATATTTTCTGAATTTTCTTTTAATTTTAAAGGATTTTTCAATATTTTTTGCGAAACATTTGTATAACAATTTCTTTCTTTTTTTTTTGTTACATAACAGTAGGTTCGGGTGGAGTTTTGCAAGCGTTTCCTATACAATAACCGATATTTTTTGACTTTTCCTAACAAAATATCTTGCAATATATTCAGAAAGTCATTACAATTGCCATATATTAAAAATCTTAGCAATATATCAAATCCTCATCAATCCGATGAGGTAGAGGTTGCGACTTTTATGAGTAAAACGGACGAGACACAGAGAATGTCACCAACTCCGTTTGAAAGGAAAGGTTGCCGAAGTTTATATTTCTTCTCTGGAAATATGAGCTGGGGCTGTCTCCGAAAGGAACAGAACTGTCACGTTTACAAATTACCGTGTAAACGTGGGGTGCTATCTTAACGGAAGGGTATGATGGGGTGGTTATTTGTGAAACGTTCCGCCAAATTCCTTTGGCGGTTTTTTGTATTTTTCTCCCCCGCTCCTTCCTAACCTACAAGAAAAGGAGTGTTGAACATGAATAGCGCAACAAATCAATCTACCTCTAAAACGCAAACTACACAAGGACAAGGTGAATTAAAACGCGGATTAAAATCTCGTCACCTTACGATGATTTCTCTCGGTGGTACAATTGGTACCGGACTATTTCTTGCCAGCGGTGGTGTCATCCATACAGCTGGACCTGGTGGCGCATTAATTGCATACGCCGCAATTGGAATTATGGTTTATTTTTTAATGACAAGCTTAGCTGAACTTGCAGCTTACATGCCTGTTACTGGATCTTTTAGTACGTATGCAACAAAATTTGTTGATCCATCACTTGGCTTTGCACTTGGATGGAACTATTGGTATAACTGGGCAATTACGATTGCTGCTGAACTTGCAGCTGTAACATTAATTATGAAATTTTGGTTCCCAGATACTCCTTCTCTTATTTGGAGTGGATTATGTTTAGCTATTATTTTCCTTTTAAACTATTTATCTGTTAAAGGGTTTGGTGAATCTGAATATTGGTTCGCACTTATTAAAGTAGTTACTATTATTATCTTTTTAATTGTTGGTTTCATGATGATTTTCGGAATTATGGGCGGCGAAACTGTTGGATTTAAAAACTTCACAGTTGCAGATGCACCATTTAACGGCGGTATCATGGCAATTATCGGTGTATTTATGGCAGCTGGTTTCTCCTTCCAAGGAACTGAATTATTAGGAGTAGCTGCTGGTGAAACATCTGATCCAGAACGTAATATCCCAAAAGCAATTCGTTCAATCTTTTGGCGTATTCTTTTATTCTATATCCTTGCGATTCTCGTTATCGGTTTACTAATTCCTTATACAACTGAAAGCCTTGCTGCAAGTGATGTAACAGTAAGTCCGTTTACACTTATTTTTGAAAAAGCGGGCGTTGCCTTTGCTGCTTCTGTTATGAACGCTGTTATTTTAACTGCTGTACTATCTGCTGGTAACTCTGGTATGTATGCATCAACTCGTATGCTTTGGGATTTAGCTCGCCAAGGAAAAGCACCAAAGTTTCTTGGTAAATTAGATAGCCGCGGTGTACCTGTTAACGCATTAATCGTAACGTCAATTGTTGGTAGTATTGCTTTCATTGCTTCTTTATTCGGTGACGGTGTTGTATACATTTGGTTATTAAACGCATCTGGAATGTCTGGTTTTATCGCATGGGTCGGAATTGCAATTAGTCATTACCGTTTCCGTAAAGCATATATCGCACAAGGAAAAGATTTAAAAGACTTACCATATAGAGCAAAATGGTTCCCATTCGGTCCAATCTTCGCATTTACACTTTGTATCATCGTAATTTTAGGACAAAACTACGGCGCATTTATGGGTGAAGCAATTGATTGGAACGGTGTACTCGTTTCTTACATCGGTTTACCACTCTTCTTAGTACTATGGTTAGGTTATAAATTTACGAAAAAAACAAAAGTGATTCCACTTGATAAATGTGAACTAAAATAAAGTGAAACGAGCAAACAAATTTGTTTGCTCGTTTTTTGTTGCAAACCTCTTTCCTTTATTATTGCTCCTGTTTTTGCAATAATAAAGGAAATATAAATAAAGGTTGGGATACAATGAACATTCGTATTACTGATGAAGCAAAAGCAGCTATACGTAGATTAGAACGTGAAGATAAAAAGATCGTTCGCATTAGAGGAACAATGACGAACTCTTGTAGTATTTTCGTTGATGTCGATTTAATTTGGGATACATATAACGCAGATGATGTTGTATATGAAGATGTAGAGCTTATCGTACAAATGGATTCATTCACGAAAGAATACACTGGTGATACAGTGAAACTTGATTATAAGACGACAGGTTTTAGTATTACGACTCCGAGTGAGACTTTAGTTTATGGATTGTCGATTAAAAAATAAAAATTGTTTTCATTTGACCACCGAGGTGAAAAAATGGGTAAATATGTTCCGTTAAAATTTTTATTTAATGAAGAATTAGCAGAGAAAATAGCTGATTCTATTTGTAAACACGATCCTAATTTTTCTAAAAGAATCTTTGTAGATTCTGTAACATATAAAGTTGAAAATTTAGAGTTAAAACAACGTATTGAAGTAATAGCAGATGAATTACACAATGCTTTACAAAAAGATTTTAATGTAGCAATACATATATTACTGAAAACATTAGGACCAGAAAATACAACAGAAGTAGGCACATTCACAAACGGATATATGTACATGCCTATCGCAAAATACGTTGAAAAATATGGTCTGAACGATTTTGAAACCTCATTCAACACCATGTATGAAATAACGAAAAGGAATAACGCTGAATATGCCATTCGGCCTTTTCTTGAAACATACCATGAAGACACACTAGACATATTACAACAGTGAGTTCATGACCAAAACAGTTATCTCTATCAGTGTTTCAGTAGTTTGGAACAAAAGGCTGCTGGTACTAGAATGAGTTTGCTTAATTTCCCAGGCTTTCTAACGAAAGGAATGGGGATTGCGATTGTAGGTGGATTATTATCGATACATTTGCTAAACCGAAAATTACTACCTATGAATGCTAATTCTTTCACTCATTTGTATAGTAATTTACTATTACTTTTTGCAGGAATCATATTGATTAGCTGGTTGGTTACTATGAAAATGTATAAATGCTCCAGAAGAAATATATATCAAGTGAAAAGATTCATTTTTCAATAACTTTTTTGTTATATTTTTCAATCTAGTGACGTTTCTTACATCAAGATTAAACAACTATATTTTTAACCCCGATCTAAATTTAGATCGGGTTATACTTATTTGGACTTTTGAAATTAAATAACTTTATTATCATTTTACATATAAAAAATCAAAATTTAACAATTTACCCTATATGCATTATAAAAGGCTTGTCTAAAATAATGTATATGTCAAGAAAACTTGTCTGTAAGTTGAAATGTTGTAGAATCTAGAGTCCGAATATGCTTACGGTAGATCCTCCTAATCATACTCGCCTGCGTCGGATGGTCTCTAAACCCTTTATACCACGTATGATTGAGGACCTTCGTTCCCGTATTCAGCAACTTGCCGACGAATTGTTAGTTGCTGTACAAGAACAAGGAAAGATGGAAATTATTGCAGATTTTGCTTAACCACTACCCATTATTTTCATTTCAGAGGTGCTTGGGATTCCCGCCACTGATCGAAACCAGTTCCGCAAATAGACAAAAAACTCATGGACACCTCTGTGGAACCTATTCAGGGAACTGAAGTTAAAACAACACTTAAAAGTTTATTCATTACATTGAGACATTACTTAACGAAAAGCGTCTAAATCCTGATTCTGATTTGATAAACGATCTCATTCAAACAAGAGAGCAAGAAAACAAGTTGAATAAGAACGAGCTTCTTTCGACAATTTGGCTATTCATCATCGCTGGACATGAAACGACAGTTAATTACATAGAGAAGTCAACGTCTTTTTTATTTTAGGGGAACTTGTTTTGTTAATTTGATATTTACAGTTAAGTTAAGTGACATTTGATTCTCATAATCCGTATTATCTGAAGTTAATAAAGTCTATTACACTCTCTTCTTTAGGAACGTTTCCATAATATCTTTCTTAAATTTTTCATAATCAAACTGAAAAGCTACATTATGCGTTTTATAGCCTGGATTAGTAACAAAACGAAAATCTGCAATGCTTTGACCAAATCCTTCTCCTTGATCAGGGATTACTTTAATAGGTACTCTTGAAAGACTAACAGCGTCTTGATTTAGCAAATACCAAACTGTTACAAAATCATGCATAGGACTTCCACTTATACCAGGATTAGACTTGGAGTAGAAATTATAATAATAATCTAACATAGGTTTGATGATGAGTCCTGCAAGATCCTGTGTACTCCGATGAAATGCATCAATTTGCTGGACCATTTCGGGTGTAACAATCGCGTGTTGAGTCACATTTAAAGGAATAATCGTCAAGTTCTTTGCATGCTGCAGAATTAAGTTTGCTGCATAAGGGTCTGCGTAAAAATTAGCTTCAGCCACAGCAGTTACGTTACCTGGATAGAAAAAAGCTCCCCCCATGCAAATGCATTCTCTTACATTTCGCATTGTTTCTAAATTTAATACAAAAGTCGTAGCTAGCGAAGAAAGTCTTCCTAAATTGATAATTGTAAGATCTTCTAAATTTGATTCTATAATTTGATAAATATCATTTAAAGGATAAACTGGATATGAAATTTCAGGTGGAATAATAGGTCCTAATCCAACTTTTCCATGTACCTCAGGGAAATACTGAATCACTATACCTGTCAACGGTACAGAAGCACCAAGGAATACAGGTATTTCTTCTCTTCCCGCAATGTACTTTAAATAGTTAATATTTCTTATTACATCTTCTCTTGATACATTTCCATAATCGGCCACAATTCCTACAAGTTGAATGTCTTTACGAAAAAAGGTGTACAGTATAGCAAACGCATCATCAATCCCTAAATCTGTAAACAGGAGAACCTTTTTTTGCATATCTCTTCCTCCAAAATTTATAGAATTCTACTTTCACCAATGATGCAGTGATTAGAATACACTTGTATATATATTTTTTATGTATTCTTAAAGAGTGGATTCTATTCACTTGAAATAGTTTTGCTTATCTAAATCTGATATTATATTCAAGCACAAAATACATAAGGGTATTAGAGATATGGAAAAATCTGTTGTTATTGAGGAATTTACATCGGATTGGGCACTACAATTAGGGCTCACCATATCAAAAACAAAAATTGTACGTTTAGACACAAAATTAACATAGTTTAATTAGCTCCCTGTACGTTAAGGAATTAGTTTCTATATTTGAGGAGATGTATGTGACAGGTGTATATTTAGGGGAATCTAATATTCACCATTCAAATATGATAGAATAGTAGTATATCCAAAACGGAGGAATAACAAATGAACTCAAACACAAAACAGTTTATTTATGATATCCAGCAAAGAAAGAACAATTATATAGAAAATGCTCTAATAGCAATACAACACCCTAAAAAAGAGCAATCTGAACAGGTCATTCAAAATATAGTAGAGAAGATGGATATGATGATTAGTCTAGTTACTACGTACATGAGGATTGAATCTGGATCTACGGAAGAATTAAAAGAACTTCAGAAAGAAATTATCCATGCTCAAGCATATATCCAAAAACGAAAATTTGAAGAAACACAGAGATAAAACCCTGTGTTTTTATTTGATGCTCTATAATGCTAATCTATTATAAATCAAATTACATGTGATTATTGTTTTGGCATAATCCATACAATTTGTTGAATGCGTACAATATATGGCACCGTATCTTCAATGAGCAAATGATCTAGTTTCACATCCTTTAATTTACCTCTTATATTGCCTCTTACAGTTTCAATAACCACATGTTTACCAATTACTGATTGTAATGTCTGATATACATAGGGATTAGGCACACTTACCATATTTTGTTTACTAAAGTCATTTCCCTCCAAATAACTCATTCTATAAAACTCCTTTCTAACTTGCATTCTTTCTACTAATATATGATATAAATCTTATAAATATGCTAGAAGGATAATTCATTATATGGACGGAAATAACATTTTAATAGGGTACGGTTTCTATTTCTACATTGCTAAAAAAATGATTTATATAAAGTTACTTTTACTAGTTAATAGGAGATGATAAAGGGATATTTTGAATATACATCTAGGTTGTTCCTTTCTGGTTATGTATCATTTTAAATACGCCCTTTATTAGAATAGTGCTCATACTTTTTTTGAGATTCTTTCGTAATACGTGCGTTAAGTAAAATTGCTAACAATAAAAATACTCCATATTTTCCGCCTGTAGCTCCTATGATAATCACACTACTACAAACAAGTACAATTAATAGGATAAACGAAACTAAATAAATACGATCATAATTCTTTGACATCTTCTCGTATTTTATGCGTTCTTTCCTTGCATCCATTTTAATTCCTCCTTTAGATGATCCATTTCACTCTCAGATAAATCTCGCCCTTAAAAAGGAAACAATCTATCGTTTTAAATAATTAGTTTGTTTTTTTATCAACTAATTTATATAACGTAAAAAGAAATCCTACCAATATTAAGCTTTCCACCATGATAATCTCCATCCTCTCCTTCCTTTTAAGCCCAACACATCAGATAAAAGTTATGTATATCCCATATTAGCTGCAGCAAGCAAAAAGGATCCCCCTTTTCTTAAAGGCTGATCCTTTTCTCCTTGCATGCAACTATTTTTACCTATTCTTGATTAATTAGAATAATAGCTGGTCCATCTACACGAATTCCACCAACTTCGATTTTTTCATAAGGCTCAACTGTAATAGAAATAATCCCTTCTCGCTTCTTTAATTCATTACTTAATTCTTTTGTTAACATTTTTTTCATGTGCGGACTCCTTCTTACTGCTTAATTTACTATTGTTATGTAAATAAAATAAAAAATGGTTTCTTGGTCTGGAAACCATTTTTTGTAGTTTACCATATGGTGTTACCAGTTCGTTTATCAATTTTACGTAAAGAAGATAAACAATTACTATTCACTGTCTCAGTAGATGTAAGGAACTCTTAAAGCTGGCGGTGAGATTGATTGTTTTTTCTTCTAGAAATAATGACTTAGATAGTATATTACCTAAAACAATGAAAGCCCTACCTCTCTTTCATCCTTACGGCTCCTTGTCCGTGCCAGTGTGAATCAGGATTGCAAAAATCAAGTGACTATTTAATCGAGTTATTTAATGAAACTTCGAATGTTCGTAAAATAAATTTAAAAATAAAAATGGATTAGATTGAAGTAATAACAAAAGAGGTTCCTACTCTAAAAGTGAGTTGAAGAAATTGAATGTCTTTGAAATGATTTACTTTTAATACTCATCATATTCTCGAAAAATTCAGGATGTTTTCGGGAAATATAATACATTATCTATAATAAACCTTAACAGAAACTTTTTATTTGATTTTCAGTGATTCCTTTAATTAATTCTAGTTCACTGACCAAAAACTTATATGCATCATCCAACAATTTTTTTTCACTTGTATTCAGTGTTTTTTCTTTCTTCATACGCATTAAATCGCGTACAACTTCAGCACCTTCTTGTATTTCACCCGTTTTTATTTTGTCCGTGTTCACTTTATGCCTTTGTTTCCACGGCAGTAATTTACATGATTCTTCATGCTGAAAAATGTGTATAATGTGTTTTAATGCAAGTATATCAGTAACTGGGCGTATATTCGAATTCAATATTTTACCCGTAGGAATCATGACTTGCATATTACTGATTGACATTTTGATGACATAATACTGTTGTTTTTCCCCTGAGAATTCTTTTTCTTCTATGGCTTCAATTATACCTGCTCCGTGCATTGGATAAACAATGTTATCGCCAATTTGAAACATATAATCCACCTCCATATGTGGTAACCTTTTCAAGCTTAACACATATGTTGTTTTTTATCAAATATTTAATAATATCACAAGTTCATTTTAGGTGTCAATTACTTTTTTCTTCAAAAGTTAAATCAAGTAAAACAGCCGTAAAATACCAAAGAGCGTTCGAGATTTCCAATAAAAGAAAAGGGAATCCATACGCGTATATCCTGAAATCTCCACCCATTAACGTAGATCAATTTCCCCTTGAAAACGGCCAAATCGATCCCGTATTTTTTTCAATCTTATATGATACTCCAAAATCTCAATTCTTGCTTTTTCTGCTAGAGGGGCAATTGGTCGTAAATCTTTTAACCCCCAATACTCAACCACTACATCAAGTACTTGATCAAAATATTGTAGTGGGCCATAGTTTGCTTCTTTTGCAATCACAGCCATTCTATTTTCAAAATCAGGCATGACGGCACCTGGCATTTTAAAATTCCTAATCACATTGGCAATATGGTAGCAATAATTTGGTTCCAATTCTAAATGTGTTCGAATAACGTCTCGATAAAACGCATAATGAAGTGTTTCATCTTTTGCAAGACGGCGTAATAATGTAGCAAGATCTGGATCATGCTTACTTGCCACCTTAGCTACATTATTGTAAAACACCATTGTTGCAAGTTCTTGTAGCGTCGTATATGTCATGGCTTCGATTGGTGTATGAAAATCAGGCTCAAATCCACACTCAACGACTGATTTTCTTAATTCATGTATACGTTTAGGGTTTACACTTCGAGTGAGTAGTAAATATGTCTCTAATAAATTCGAATGTTGATCCTCTTCTGAGGTCCAAGTATGAATAAAGTCTGTAATAACAGAAAGGGAACCTTTAAAAGTCGCAGATAAATACGTTGTAAACCATGGTAAATTCACTTCTGTTAATAAAGCTGTTTCAATGGCCGTAATTACACCAGAAGGGAGAGTAACTTGACTTTCATCCCAAGGAACTCTTTTAAAGTCCATTCCCTTATCCCATGGTAAAAACTCATGATAAGCCCAGTCTATCTTCTGCGCTCTTATTTTATGTTGTTCATACAGTTCTTTTAAACGTGGTTCTAATCGAAAATCTAAATCATTTGTTAACATTTAAGTGCCCCCTTTTTCTTACCATGGATATTCATCCTATTTTTATCCTTAAAAATTTTCTACAAATAAATATTACTTTCCTTTTTTAAAGTCAAACAAAACAAATTTGTAACAAAATTTTTTAAGAGCACTATATTTTTATAGGATTTTTTTATTAAAAGGAGGACCGTTACATCTATTTTCTTTTTTATAAAATAGATACTGAAACATACAATATGTTAGTTAGCCTAAATAATAGCTTTGACAAGTGCCAACCCAATTCCATTCGAGCCAAGCTTTTTAGAACTACTTGATTTATAGAATCGTTCAAAAATATGAGGTAATTCTTCAGCTAAAATTCCCTCTCCAAAATCTTGGATCACTGGTTCGATATAGATTGGAGAATTTTTGACCTGAATCATTATGTTACCACCTGGTTTAGAATGTTCTATTGCATTCTTCAACAGGTTTAACAAAGCTTCCTCCATCTATATTTTTTCGTGAATAACGATTATTTCTCTCGGTGCATTCCAATTAATATATTTTTATCACTTATCATGCTTTCCAAGCGATTTAGAACTTCCTTAGTCATATCTACTAAATTCCCTAGCTCTTGATCAAAGGATTTCCACTTATTTATCCCGAATATATAAATAACCATTCTCACAAGGAGCGAATTTATATGAATCTATTCGAACATGAAACATAAAACTGCTTCATTTTAATAAGAGGTCCTCCCTTTTTCTTTTCTCATCATATTATCCATTAAAAAATAGGAGGACAAATTTATGAAACGTGATCCATTATTTTTAACTTTATTAGAAAGTGCAAATACAAACTTTAGTGGCTGGGATTTTTCTTTCATTTCAGAAACGGGTCGAATGAAGAGCGAGCCATTATCGTGGTCGTACGGCAGTACTGCTTTTCAGCTTATGCAACGTGCAGAATCAATGCTCGATATGGGTACTGGTGGCGGAGAGTTTTTATCTATGTTACAACCGTTCCCGTCAACTACATTCGCTACTGAGGGCTACGCTCCAAACGTGCCAATTGCTCAGAAGAAATTAGAACCTTTAGGGGTTACAGTTGTGGCAGTAAGTGATGATACTGCTTTACCATTTCAAAATGAACAGTTTGATTTCATTCTGAATCAACATGAATCCTATTCTGCTTCTGAGGTAAATAGAATACTTTCTCCTAATGGAACATTTCTTACACAACAAGTTGGCGGTCTTGATTGCGTTGAACTTAATGAACAATTGGGTACGCCTCTAAATAGTGAGTTTGCAAATTGGTCTCTCGAAACTGCATGCAGTGAGTTAAACCAAAATGGATTTACTATTTTAGAAGCAAAAGAAGAATTCCCTTTCCAACGTTTTTATGATATTGGCGCTATCATCTATTATTTAAAAGCAATTCCGTGGCAAATTCCTGATTTTACTGTCGAAAAGTACTTTGAGGAGTTATATCGTATACATGAGATTATTTTGCAAAAAGGATATTTAGATGTGAATCAACATCGATTTATAATTAAGGCGATTCGTAGCTAACAAAAAGAGGTGGCAAAGCCACCTCCTTTTTGTTCCGTTTACGTATATTCTCTACTCTTTCACCATAAGAAAAGTTATATCATATATATTACAATTCTGACCAATGAATTGTATTTCTGAAACATATAATCACCTGTTATGAAGTGACCTTTGTCAATAGTTTTTCACCCATAATATTTTTCTTGATGGCATACAAAAGCTTCAGAAATAAGATCTATCGACAGTTAACCACTCTGTTATTCGTGGATTGGTTACCTCAGGTTAATGGTTCGTCGTTAGGCTCTTATAATCTCACTGCGTGGATCACACCTTTTCAAATTCTAATAAATAGCTTGTTTATCAGAATTTCAGCCATGCCAGAAGAGGTGAGTCATAGATAGCCAGACCTGTAATTCACTATCTCTGAAGCTCATCTATGCCATCAATTGATACCTTTGATTTCTAACTATGAATCAATCAACTTCATATCCTTCCCTCTTTATTTTCGGTGAATTTTACCTGTTTCTAATCCCCATATAAAACACCCCAGTTCTCTTGCGATAGCTGTAACGGCAACATTTCTAGGCTTCCCTTGATATATCATGCGATAATATTTTCTTTGTAACCTTTCTACAGCCTGATCCGCATAAGCAATCACTTCGCTTCGTTGCCCTTTTTGTCTTGCTTTCACTCGCTTCGATTTTAATCCGATTGCTCCTTTTACCAACGCATTTGCACATTCTACAAGAGTAGACCTAACGGTCGAATTTCCTTGTTTTGTAATCGAACGTCGACTGATTTTCTCTCCACTTGAGCTTTCGCTTGGCGTCAATCCTACATAAGCCATAAATGCTTTAGCCGTGGGAAAACGAGTGAAGTCTGCAATTTCCACATGAACAGTCATTGCCGATGTTGTATCTATACCTTTTAAGCATCTTAACTTTGCGATTGGTTCTTCGTACCTTTCACGATGAGATAATTCTTCTAATCTCAAACTGAACCGCTCAATTTTATCGACTAGAACATCATACTGTAATAGGTATTCGCCTAACGTTTCTTTGAATAATCCTTGTAGATCAAGATTCTTTAACCATTTCATATAAGCGATTGTCCAGCTTGATTTCCCTTCATACACATAGCCATGTCTTAAAAGGAATGCTTTTATCTGTTGTTTTATTTTTTTCAAAGATGTTTTAAAATCACCTAACATGCGGATATACTCTTTCACGGCAACATCCTCTTCTTCTGGAACATATACTTCTTTATAGGTGCCATTTGCTAAATTAAGAGCAATCATTTTGGCATCGAATTTATCATTTTTCACCATTTTGTTTTTTGATGAACTGTACATTGTTGTGGGAGCTAAAATATCACAATCAATTCCATTTTGTTCAAGAAGATTATGAAGTGAATACCCTAAACAACCAGCCTCATATCCAGCTTTAATTTTTATATCTTCACCATATTTTGTTTTCAGTTTCTCAACGAATTTTTTTACGAGAGATACATTTGAAGCACATCGTGCTTCTCTTACAATTTCCCCAGTTGTTCCGTGTAGTGCACATAAGCTAAAACTTTCCTTGTGGACATCCATCCCAATATATATTATATTTTCCATAGTGGCCTCCTATTATCATAGGGTATAACCCCATTCATAATGTTTTCATTCATTATTATGGGTTAAAATCCCTGACTTGATAATCTAGGAGGTCACTTCATATTATCTCGCATATATAATGAGAGCAAAAACGTGATTTTTCACTATCCTCTTCTATTGAGAAATGAGTTGTTTTTCATATCGCTTATTCGCATCATCTTCTGTCAAACATGCAGTTGTGTAATGAATAATATTCCGGTTATCATACGTGAATATATGTTTTAACTTATTTTCTTCTGTTAATACTGTCGGTAAGTATTTTGGTAAATTGCTAACAACACCTCTATTATCACCATCTAATATCCAATCAATTTCTTTCCATTCTAATAATCCTTCAGCCGTACGAAATGGTGTATTCATTTGCATTCCATCTGGCAAATCAGCAACGAACACATACATTCCTTCACTAGCCTGGGGCTCATCTTTACCTTTAAAACCAACAGTCCCTTTATACATTACACTTGAAAGTTCTATACCCGTTTCCTCAAACGTTTCTCTAATTATTCCTTCGTATGGCGTTTCATTATCTTCTATTTTTCCTCCAACACCATTCCACATCCCCATATTCGGCTTTTTATTTCTATTTAATAGCAGTATTTTATCGCTTTTTCTAATAAAACAAATTGTGTATTTGTACATACAATCATTTCCTTTCATTTTCCACATGAGTTATTTGGCTTATTTTCAAGTAAAAACACTCGCCTTACAATTCCTTACTACATAATATATAGTACAACTTTCATGCGTAAACACTTTACGTCAAACGAGAGAATCCTTTTTAGAAAGGAGAATTTAAAATCGATAATATAAGCAATGAATTTCTAAACCAATATTACAACAGCCTCGTGTGGTTAAACGATACACACTGGTTCGGAGTTCCAATCTGTAAACTTCCCTCTGACCTCTTTTTGTATCAAGAAATTATTTATGAATTAAAGCCCGATTTAATTATTGAATGCGGGACTTTTCACGGTGGTAGTGCACTGTATTTAGCTTCTATGTTAGATTTAATTGGAAAAGGTCACGTACTTACTATCGATATAACTCCGCAGCCAAATCGGCCATCACATAATCGGATTACGTATTTAACAGCCTCTTCTGTTTCTGTGCAGGCCGTCCAAACAATAGTAAGCATGCGCAAACCTGATGATGTGGTTTTAGTTATTTTAGATTCTGATCATAGTAAAGAGCATGTATCCAAAGAACTATTACTATATAAATCTATCGTCACTACTGGCAGTTATATGATTGTAGAAGATACCTCCATTAATGGAAATCCGCTTCTTCCCGATTGGGGTCCTGGTCCGATGGAGGCTGTGGATGAGTTTTTAACTAAAAATAATAACTTCATAATCGACGAGTCTAAACATAAATTTTTCATATCATTTAATCCAAAAGGTTTTTTAAAGAAAATAAAGTGAAACTTTAATAAGTGGGGTTTTGCTTCTCCCCCACTTATTCTATCATTTTCATTTTTGAAAAAGGATAATATACGAATTCCACCTTGCCAATTATGTTATCTTCTTCAATATATCCTAAGCCATTTCGACTATCTCTACTTACTTCGCGGTTATCTCCCATTACAAATAACTTATTTGGCGGAATTTTTGTCTTTTGAAAGTTATAAAACACTTGTGTGTTGTTAAATAAATCTTTGTTCGTATATGGTTCTTCTTGCTTTTTATCGTTCACATATACCTTTCCGTTCGTTATGTTAATTACATCACCCGGAAGCCCTATTACACGTTTCACATAATATTTCGATTCATCCGCTTCCTTTATAATAACAATTTCTCCGCGTTGTAAATTAGAAAGACGTACTACTGCTTTATTTACAAATACGTAATCTGCTTCATATAAAGTCGGCTGCATCGATTCCCCTTCCACTTTACATAAAGTAAAAGAATGGTAGCCTATTACCATCACCAATATAAATAGTATGTACTTTCCCCAGCCTCTCTTAATTTCCTTTTTCATATCCATTCCCACCTTATAAAGCGCTTTTTAACTCAAAAAATATATCACTGCACAATATGTTTCCATGCAGTGATACTATTTTTACTGTGCCTTGTTCGGTTGTTCTACTGGAATTGAATTTGTATTTGATCTATTTGTTTTTAATTCAAAATACGCATCCAAAATCTCTTTACCAATCGCAGAATTAATTCCTGATTTATCATCATTCACCCATGGTACAACAACTGAAAAAGCTACTTCCGGATCAGCATCATATGGTGCATAACCGGCAAGAGTTAAATTATAACATTTTTTTCGGTTGTTATTCTCATCTCTTCCAATATCACTTTCTCCACCATATACTGTCTCAGCTGTTCCTGTTTTTCCCGCTGGTTTATATGGTAAACCTTTAAACGTTCCGGTACCTGTTCCGTCAGCTTCTTGAAAAACTCTTCTAAACCCTTCTTTTACATGATTAATGTACGAAGTGTCCATATCCACTCGATTTAATACAACTGGTTCAATCGACCGAACGACTTTTCCTACATCCTCTGGTCTATTCGGTTGCTCTCTAACTTCTTGTACAATTTGTGGTTTCATTCGGTAACCGCCATTTGCAATTGTGGAAATATATTGCGCAAGCTGAAGCGGCGTGTATGTATCATACTGTCCAATCGCGTAATCAAGTAAAAATCCGGGTATGTTATCAGTTCTACCTACTTGACCGATTGCTTCATTTGGCAGATCAATACCAGTCGACACACCTAGGCCAAATTGTCTAAAATAGTAGCGCATTTTATTAAATGTTTCTTGTTTAATATCTAATGGATTATTTGGGACATAATTAATGCCTGCCATTTTTAAAGCTGTATTAAACATATAAACGTTTGATGAAACTTGTAAAGCTCTTAAATCATCAATATCCCCAAATTCTTTCCACGATTTCTTCGGCTTAGAACTTCCTTTAAAATACATTGGTGCATCAAAGAAATGTGTATATGGCTTAATCGCTTCTGTTTGATATCCAGCTAATAAAGTAGCACCTTTTACAGTTGATCCTAACTCATAAGAACTTGTCATCGTTCCTAATGCATAATCTTCTATTTGCATACCGCCATCTTTATTTACAATTTTCTTTCCTGCCATTGATAAAATTTGACCGTTTTTCGGATTCATCATTACTACGAACGCACGATCCATCATCGGCTCTGCAGCATGAAAAGCTCGTAAATTCTTTTCAAGGCTTCCCTCTACTTTTTTCTGTAAATCCATATCGACTGTTAACATTAAGTTATTTCCACTTTTTCCTTCGGTCACTTTTTCTGTTCGAACAATTTTCCCTGCTTTATCCATAATATTTTTAGACTGTTCTTTCGTTCCATGTAGTGCATCTTCGTATTGTTTTTCAATGTAACTTTTACCAATACGATCGTTTCGATTATAATCACGAACTAAATAATAATCTAATTGTTCTCTTGGCAACCCTTCATTTTCATTAGAAACGCTACCTAGTATAGAGCGCAGTATTTTATCATTTGGGTATTCTCGTTCCCAATCTACTGTCGTATCTACCCCCGGTAAACTTGCCAATCTTTCACTAACGACAGCATATTCATTTTGACTTACATCTTTTTTAACGATTTGCGGTGTCATTTTATATCCCGCATTCATTTTGCTTTTAATTACTAATACTTCTATATCTTCCTTTGAAAGCTCATTTAATTCTTCTTGTGTAATTCTTTCCCGGCGCAGTTCTTCTACTTTTTTATCTAATTCTTTTCCTTCTATTTCTTGCTTTCTAAATTTACTCTCATCTTCTTTCGTTACTTTCGCTGCTGCCCGCTTTTCATTTAACTGCATCCAAAAATCTTTCTTATCTGTCTCTGTTAACTTATCCATGTCCTCTTGCGACATTTCAATCAGCTTGGCTAAATCTCTTGCTACTTGTAAAACTTCTTTCGAGTCTACTCCTCTCATTTTCGTATATGTAACGGTTCGCAATGGTTTATTATTTACAATAACGTGACCTTGCCGATCAAACATTTTCCCTCTAGGAACGGGAGTGCTTACCGTTACATCTTCCTTTTTGTTTACTTCATTTCTATACGTTTCTCCATCAATGATTTGTACTTTACCTAATTGAATTATAATAGCTGAAAATAAAAGAAAGACAATAAAAAATAGTACATTTAACCGAAAAGGAATATGAGTCTTTTTCTTTTTCGATTGTTTCTTCTGCTCCTTTTTCTGTCTCATTTCGCTCCCTCGCTTCATTCTATTAACATTTCTACGCAAAATCATTATGTATCAAATTTATTTATATGATATATATAGAATTTTATATTAATTACAAAAGAAATAAAAGATTTAATTTTCAGTTTTTTAATTAATTATCCTATTTATTACCATTCCCTTAATGCACAATAACATGAATATTATTCTAAAAGAAAAATGGGGCAAATTGATTTTTATAAATTATAGAGATGTGGTTACTACATTATCAAAATGTTTTCATATGGCTTAAAACAGTGATTACTCAAATAAAAAACTGAGGCGGATACCTCAGTTTTTTCGATAACTTATTTCATTGAAGATAATCCTTCAACAAATTCACCAATTTTATTTTGAAAAACATAATCAAAGTTATATTCCTGTTCTGTTAACTCTTCATTTACTAAAATAGTTGTTGCCCCTACTTCTCTTTTTGCGATTTCTGGGAATGAAGCGACAGGTTGTACTTTTAATGACGTTCCCATAACGAGAAGTACATCTGTTTCATATAAACGTTTCATCGCATTTTGATATTGCGGCAATGTATCTCCGTATAAAACAACGTCTGGATTTAAAATGAAATTACACTTCTGACAGCGCGGTACTTCATGATCAATCATATACTGTAAATCATAGCCTGATTTACATTTTGGACAATGTGCTGTTTGAAGTGTTCCATGTAAATCAATGACGTGCTTACTGCCACCTAATTGATGTAAACCGTCAATATTTTGCGTTAAAATCGTAATATCTTTCCCTTGTTCTTCTAGCTCAGCTAAAAAGCGATGGCCACGATTTGGTTTATATTGATGGAACGTATTAATTTGAAAGATTTCTTTATAATGCTTCCAAAATTCTTTCGGACTTCGGTTATAGTACCCTCTTGATAAGTACATCTCCACATTCGCATCAGCATACAATCCATTTGCTGAACGAAAATCTGGAATACCACTTTCCGTACTTGCACCAGCGCCTGTTAATACTGTAATTTTCTTCGCTTTTTCTAAAATTGAACGTACTTCTTCAAATTGTTGCACAAAAATCACCTCTATGTATATTCCTATACTTATTATACCAGTTGTTTACAGGAGGTGTTGTACAATTCGTTTTATTTAATGCGTCGCACCCCCAACCTCTACAATATCTACTTCAACTGTTGTCGTTACCTCAACTGCCAATTCGATCCCTTTACGAATAGTAGAAAGTGACATACTCGGTTGCCCTGGATATTTACTCGCTTGTTCTGGTAAGAACGGAATATGAATAAATCCGCCTTTTATTTTCTTATCACGCTTCTCTAGTTCATGCATGAGACCGTAGAATAAATGATTACAAACGAATGTACCTGCTGTTTGTGAAACGGAAGCTGGTATACCTTCTTCTTGCAGTCTTTTTACGATTGCTTTCATCGGAAGTGTAGACCAATAAGCAGCTGGTCCTTCTTCTGCAACTGGCACATCTATGGGCTGATTCCCTTCATTGTCAGCAATTCTTGCATCATCAACGTTAATTGCGACACGCTCTATCGTAATATCTGGTCTGCCCCCAGCTTGTCCGATACATATAATCATTTCAGGGTTTAGTTCTTCTATATATTCTTTTAATACTTTTATTGATTTATGAAATACCGTTGGGACTTGTTTGCTAATAATCGTGTACTCTCCAATTGTTTTTTCATGCAAACTTTTTGCTACTTCCCAAGCTGGGTTGATGCTTTCTCCGCCAAACGGATCAAATCCTGTTAATAATACTGTTTTCATAGTTTTCCCTCCTAATTAGAAACGATATACAAGGCCGTACATAATAAACATATTGATAATAAAGATTGAAAGAGCAATTGGTACTTGTGCTTTAATAACTGCATTTTTATCCTTTAGTTCTAAAAGCATCGCCGGAACGATATTAAAGTTTGCTGCCATTGGCGTAAGTAGCGTTCCGCAATATCCAGCAAACATACCGAGTGCTGCCATAATTGCTGGATTCCCACCGTGCATTTGAACAATTAAAGGTAAACCAATTCCGCCAGTAATAACGGCAAACGCTGCGAATGCATTTCCCATTACGACTGTGAAAAGCATCATTCCTAAACAATACGCCATAACAGCAACGAACGGATACTCTGTCGGTAACACTTGTCCGACTAAATCTGAAACAACTTGTCCAACGCCAGACTTCGCGAATATACCGCCAAGTGCTGCTAACATTTGTGGTAAAATTACAGCCCAGCCGACAGCTTGTAATAGTCTGCTTCCTTCTTGTACAGGCGTTGTTATTTTTGATTTTGTAATACGCATCGCCGCAACGAATGCGAGTAATGCACCAAGCGCTAATGCAACTAATGTTACTTTATCTGGATCAACAAGAGAGACATTTCCCCATTTAATTTTCCCTAAGGTCAACGTACCGATAATTGTAAAAATAGGAATTAATAGTGCAGGCATAAAAATTTTATTTTTTAATTTCTCAGCATGTTTTACACGCTCTTGTACTGGAACTTCTTTTTCCTCTGATTTTGTTACTTTATTTAGCGAGGCTAAAACGACCATAGCGAGCACGATACAGCCAACGTAAAACGAAGGAATTACATTTCCGAATAAAAATGTAACTGCAAACAATGCCCAAAATAAACTAGAACCGAATCTGTTGGGATGTTCACGATCGAATGCGATACGAACAGCGATAAAAGCAACGATTATCCCTAATACATAATAGATTGTATCCATTGTGATGATGTTCATATTAGATTGCCTCCTTCTCTTCTTTTCCTTCTGCCTTCATTGTTTTCTCTATATATTTATCAAACCTTCTAAATCTAATCCAGCTTACAATAAGTGCAGATATTGCAGTTGGAATGCCCCAAAGTGCCATATCCCATACACCCACATGCATACCTACTGAATCGAAGAACCCTTTCATTAATAAAATAGCACCAGTTGCGATGAAAATATCTTCTCCGAAAAACCAAGCTGTATTTTCCGCAGCAGCTGCGTTTGCTTTAATCTTTTCTCTTAATTTTTCAGGAAGTTTACCGTATTTACCTTGCGCGGCCCCTTCTGCCATCGGTGCAACGAGCGGTCTTACCGTTTGTGCATGCCCACCAATATTAAGCCCTAGTGCTGCTGACGATTCTCTTATCGTAAAATATGACATTAATACTCTTCCAGTTGTTGCTCCTTTTGATTTCGTTATAAGTGCTTCTGCTCTTTCTTTTAAACCGTAACGCTCTAAAATTCCGATTACCGGTAAAGTTAATATAATTGGCATAGACATATATCTATTTTCTATGAAAAATTTACCGAACATGCTGATCACATCATAAAAACTTAATCCTGAAACCATCCCCGTAACAATACCTGCAACCATAACTACTAAAAGTGTATTTAATCTAAATAAAAAGCCCACTGCAACAAGTAGTATTCCGATTAATTTAATCATCCCAGCACTTCCCCCTATTTTTTATTTCGGTGCACAAATAGAAATACCATTACGTTCGAATATTCTGTATATTTTTCCCGCAAATTGTACTGCTTTTTCTCCATCACCGTGTAAACAAATCGTCTGTGCCTGAACTGCTACTTCCTCTCCATTGACCGAATTTACATAGCCTTCTTTCACCATTTGAAGCACTTGCTTTATCGCTTCGTCTTCATTTTTTATAAGTGCATTTTCTTCTGTACGGCTCGTTAACGTTCCATCTTGCTTATATGTACGATCCGCAAACGCTTCTTGTACGAGAGTTACATTGTATTTTTCTGCAGCCTGTATAAACGCCTCGCTATTTGCTAATCCGTAAAGCGATAGACTCGGATTCATATGATAAATTGCCTTAGCGATTGCATCTGCAATTTTCGAATCCGTTGCCGCCATATTATATAAGGCACCATGCGGCTTTACATGCTGCATTTTCCCGCCTGCCGCTTTTACAAATGCGTCTAATGCGCCGATTTGATATAAAACATAATCGTATACTTCACTTGCTGAAACATTCATGTTTCTTCTACCGAATCCAATTAAATCAGGAAATCCAGGATGCGCTCCTATCGCTACGTTATGCTCCAAAGCTTTTTCAACAGTTTGACGCATAACAGACGGATCACCCGCATGAAAACCGCAAGCAACGTTTATAGAGGAAACGAACGGAAGAATTTCATCATCATTCCCCATTTTATAAGCTCCAAAACTTTCTCCTAAATCACAGTTTAAATCGATTGTAGTCACAATGTATTCCTCCTAATTCCAGCTTCGTAAAGCGATGAATTTCTTTAATAGATTCATATTTACTTCCTGTTCTATGTACAATTGTTCCGCTTCTTCAAGCGTAATTTTCTCAAAAGAAACATAGTCCCCCGGCTTTAGCTGGGCAAGAAGAGGGAAATCTACTGAAATGATATTTCCCATTCTCGGATAGCCACCTGTCGTTTGCCTATCTGCCATTAATATAATCGGCTGTCCACCATTAGGAACTTGAATGGTTCCAAATGTAACAGGACTCGATAAAATCTCTTTTTCTTCAATCCTATTTAAAACTTCTCCCTCAACCCTATAGCCCATACGGTCAGCATAATTAGATACTTTATACTCTTTCGTAAAAAATGTCTTTCTACTTTCTTCTGTAAATTGATCGTATTCAAAGTCAGTTATGACACGAAGCTTAGGATGTTTCTTATATTTTGGTAGTACGCTGTTGCTAATTGCCCATTTCGTTTTTATTCGCTCATTTTTTTGTAAGTCTTGAATGAAACGATTCGCCATTTCTGGTTGTGCACCAATTTGGAAGTAGTCACCCTTGTTGAGCATTCTTCCTTCTATACCGCCAATCGCAGCACGTATGTACGTACTTTTACTTCCCATAGTGTGATCAATATGGATGCCACCCGCAAAAGTCACATACGCTCTGCAACCACTTTTTACTTTTCCAAAACAAAGCATACTACCTTCTTCCGCTAAAATGGGACGCCATAACGGGATACGTTCTCCATTCAGTAACGGTTCCATATCTGCTCCACCAATCGCAAGTAAAGTCGTTTTCTTTATTAACAATTTAGGTCCCATAATCGTCATTTCGAGTGCCGCTTCATTCTCTTCATTACCAACTAACATATTGATCATCCGAATTGCACTTTGATCCATAGCCCCGCCAACAGGTACACCATATTGTTGATAATAAGATCGCCCTAAATCTTGGACTGTTGTAAACATCCCTGCATGCAAAACCTCTACATCCATTTTTTAGCCCCCTCAAGCGATACGTACTCTTCCTTCGTTATTGGGATAAATCGTAAATACATACCACTTTGAATATATGTTGGTATTTCTTCGTTCGGATTAAATAGAGTAACAGGTGTTCGGCCGATAATATTCCATCCACCTGGTGTTTCAAGCGGATAAATACCTGTTTGATTTCCGCCAATACCTACTGAACCAGGAGAGATTTGTAATCGTGGCGTTTCTTTTCTAGGTGTTTCTAATTCTTTTGATAGTCCTCCTAAATACGGAAACCCTGGTGTAAAACCAAGCATATATACAAAATATGTAGTTTCACTATGTATTCGAATCACATCTTCTACTT
Organism: Bacillus sp. FSL K6-0268; assembly: GCF_038005425.1. Classification (NCBI taxonomy): domain Bacteria; kingdom Bacillati; phylum Bacillota; class Bacilli; order Caryophanales; family Bacillaceae; genus Bacillus; species Bacillus sp. FSL K6-0268. Next base: position 294,254 of record NZ_JBBOTF010000001.1, on the reverse strand, counting down.
GTAAACCTTTATAATGTGCAACCTCTTCTAAATCAGGTCCATATTCTCCCCCGTAGCACACTGGTATAGAAATATGTTTCACATCCTGTTTTACTTCTTCTTTATAAGAATCACACAGCTCCTTTATATACTGACGAACGTAATCATATGACCTTTCACTTCTCTCATTTCTCTTCCATACTTCATATGCATTGTAGTAAACAGCTAATGAAGTAAACGACGGAACGCACTCAATCATTCCTGCAAACGGCTGTTGCTGCAGTGCTTGAAATAACCACTGTACTTTCTCATATATATCCATCTTAATTTCTTCACCAAATGTAACAATAATTGCTTGATCCCCTAACGCAGAAAATTTCATCCTACTCCCTCTTTCTATGCCAAAAAGCCGAGTTCTTTCGAAATGCGATGCGCTGTTTCTTTCACCTTCGCAATAAAATATGAAATGTTACTTTCGCTGTACTCAATTGCTAATCCTGAAATACTAATGCCTGCTACAACCGTTCCATCGCTCGCAAAAATGGGTGCTGCTATCGCGGCTGTATGATTTTCCAACTCAGAATAACTAATTGTGTAGCCTTCCTTTTTTGCCATTTGCAACACTTCTAACAATTGTTTCTTATCCACGATTGTTCCATCTGCAAACTGTTTTAAATCCACTTCCTCTATGTATCTCCGTTTCTCTTCCTCAGAGAAATATGATAGTAAAATTCTTGGACATGCGCCAGCATAAAGTGGTGCTCTTCTTCCAACCGCCGTATACACGCGTACCGGCTGAACACCTTCCATCTTTTCAACATAAATTGCATCATTACCATCTTGAATTATTAAATTAACTGCCTGTCCTAAACTATCTCTAAGTTCTTTCATATAAGGAATTGCTATATTTCTTACTGATAACCGGTGTGAAACAAGTTGACCGAACCGTAAAAATACGACCCCTAAACGATATTTCCCCTTTTCGTTTTTTTGTAAAAACTCCATCTCTTCTAACGAGCCAATTAAACGATAAACAGATGTTTTCGGCATATTTGTAAGCTGAACCATCTCAGTTAAACTTAGCTCTTCATGCTCATAAAACAACTCTAAAATATCCATTGTCTTAACTGCCGTTTTATTTATACTCATTCTATCTCCCTTTCGTTCCGAATTACGGAACTTAAATTCCATTTTTCGAAACAAACATATAATTTAAAATTATAAAATATTCTTTCAATTCAATCAATAGATTTTAAGCAAATAAAAAAGTATGGAAGAATATCTCTCCCATACTTCACCACACTTTATAACGCTCTTACTTGTTTTAACGGCCAGAAAACAGCTTGTCCTTTTCCGACAATTTCATCTTCTGAAATAAAGCCAAACATGCGACCATCCTTAGAAACTTCACGATTATCCCCTAAAACAAATACTTGGCCTTCTGGCACTTTCGTTTTCCCTGTGATTTGTTCTAACGTAAAGTCTGGAGTTAATACACGGCCTACTGCTTTTTCTTTAAACTGTTTTAAATATGGTTCTTCCATCGCTTTGCCGTTTACATATAAAACATCATTTTTATACTCAACTGTATCGCCTGGCAAACCAATTACTCGTTTTACTAAATCGTACCCTTCTTTTCCGTGGAAGACGATAATATCAAAGCGATCTAATCCACTTATACTATAACCAATCTTATTCACGAGAACTCGTTCGTTATTTTCTAAAGTGGGCATCATCGATTCACCTTGTACTAAAGAAGGTGTAAATAAAACACCGCGAATAATAGCAATTAATACAAGGGTAAACCCTATCGTTTTAGCCCAAGAGAATAATTCTTTCTTCGTATTTTCCTTCATCGTTTCTCCTCTTTCTTAAGCACTTATTTTATTATTTCAACTAGTTCTTGTACTACATTAGGATCTATTTCAGAAAAACATGATTTTGCTTCTCTTACCGCTGTACCGACATGTGCTTGCGAAATTCCAGTTTCATCTAGCAATCGCTTTATATTTTCTTTCGTCACGCCAGCTCCAGCTACAAGCTGAATTTGACCATCACTTACTTTTTGCATTTCTGTAAGCACCGGAATATTGTCTACAATATCTCCTTGTCCACCTGAAGTTAAAACGTGAGTTACTTTATGAAACTTCTTTAAAGTTCTCATCGCTTCTACTGGATTTTCTATATCATCTATCGCACGGTGGTACGTTACATTCATTCCATCTACAACAGATAGTAAATCCGCTAATTTCTCTTCATCTACTTCATTTTGTTCGTTTAATACGCCTAATACTACACCAGCTGCTCCTAACTTCTGCGCAACTATAATATCTTCTTTCATCATTTCAATTTCTTCTTCCGTATATGTAAAAGACTTCGCATGCGGACGAATCATAACATGAATTGGTATACTCACCGCTTCTACCGCTTTTTTTATAAAAGCATAACTTGGTGTTAAACCACCTTCTGTATAAGATGAAATTAATTCAATCCGCTTCCCGCCAGCGCTTTCAATTCGTTTTACATCTTCTAAACATGTTGCAATAACCTCTAACATGAGATGACCTCTTTTCGTGCTTTTTTCTTATTATAACATTAGTAAAAATAAGAAGCCTAGCTTTCTCCTTTAAAACTTAAAAAAGAAGAATGAAAAGAAAGATTTTTTATTGGCAACGATTATTGGTAACATCCTATTATTCATGTACACTCCTACCATAATGAAAAAGCCCGTCATTTTGACGTACTTTTCTAATTTCAAGCTTTTCTTTCCTCAGTTTTCATATCAATGCCTAATTGATCTTCCAATAACTTTACACCTTTCTTTGTAAGATGGACAGCTCGGTTCTTATCCGTTTTCGTAATCCATCCTTGTTCAAAAAGCAGTTTTGCAATTGCAGACCCTAGCCAACCAGAAATATGGTAACGCCGTTCACTCCAATCAAGGCAAGGTTTTGCAAATACCCTCCTTTTTGTATCTGCCTCATCAACATTTATTCCAAAATTCAGAAACCATTGTTTACCTTGTTCTGTTACAATGTATTCTCCATCCCCTAAAATTATAAATTTCCTATCTAGTAATTTTTCAGTTATCTCTACACCGAGTTTGCCTGCAAGATGATCATAACAAGTTCGAGCATAACGAATTTGTTTTAGTTGACCTGATTGTTTTAAAGAGCGAACTTGAACTGTTGGTGCGATTGTCTCTAACTTTTCAAGCACTTCTGCAACTTCTTGATTAGCAAGTCGATAATAACGATGTCTACCATGTTGTTCAACTGTAAGTAGATTCCCCTCTACTAATTTAGAAAGATGAGAACTAATTGTTGGATGTGACACTTTTGCCATATAAGCCAATTCGCTAGCAGGTAGTGCCTGATTATTCATTAGACAATCTAAGATGATTGCTCTTGTAGGTTCAGCAATTAGTTTAGCTATATATGAGATATTCGGATATACATTCATATTTCGATGATACCCTAACTGTTAAATTGATACAATTATTTTAAGTTTAATAGTAAAGAAGAATTTATTATGAATGCAATTGATCTTAGTATATTAAATTTGAAAGAGACGAGAAGGCGCTCAGAAAAATTATGGAATTCTCTTCCCGATAATTTTCTTAATTGGAGGCCTGATAATGAGGCTATTTCTTTTGGTGAGATGATTCGTCACGTATGGAGCTCAACTTTTTACTATCATATGATTTTAAAAAACAACGGCTCAATAAATGATATACATTTCCCGTATGATGAAGAGCCAATTACTTGTGTAAAAAAGGAAATTGAATTGGCACAATCATACTTTACTGACTTCATAGAGTATGTTCAATCCATAAACATAGCAGAGCTAGATTCAACCCTTATCGATCGAAGCGATGTTGGCTATCAAAGATATTTAGGAGACATGCTATTACGAATTGCCTATCATGATGCGGTCCATGCAGGTCAATTTTTACAATATTTACGAATGATAAACTTAGAAAGACCATTAATTTGGGATTAAATACGAAAAATGTTTATACAGCCTTCAAACTGGCATTACAACAAGAATTTTTCAACAAGAAACAATCACAAAACCATGATAATCATTTATATTAAAAACCTACATCTCACCCAAGTACTTCATACACATAAAAAGCACGGATTTGATCACTAATCAAACCCGTGCTTTCAAAACAACTATTTTATCCATAAACAATAAAATATAAGCTTTAAAAACTACGACCGAAACGCCGCATCCGCCAGCATAGACAATGTTGCATCATCCATTGGCGGATTGTGTAATCCTGCTCTGACGTTTAAATAGTAACGATGGAGCGGATTTTTTTCTGATAAACTTTTTGCTCCTACGATGCGCATTGATTTATCCACTATGGATATCGCCGCATTTGTTACGGCGTATTTCACTGCCGCTAATTCTGCTTGCAGTGACAGTTTATCTTCTGCCTCATCGTATTTTTTCGCAATTTGATATAAAAAGACGCGAGCTTGCATAAGCTCGAGTTCTAATTCTCCAACTAATCTTCTAACATTCGGTAATAAACTAATAGAATGGTTTAAACTATTTGGTTTGTATGATCCCGCAAACTGAACTGCATAATTTCTTGCTGATTGTGCAATTCCTAAATAACATGCTGGTATATGTAGCAACCAGCCAATACCCTTTTGTTTCACTTTCCCGCCTTTTACATCCGTAAAAAAGCGGTTGTCTATCTCTACATTTTGTAAGACAAGGTCGTGGCTAGCAGTCCCTCGCATTGCAACGCTATCCCACGTTTCTTCAATGGATACACCGAGCGTATTTCTTGGAATGACAAACTCACCAACTTCTTCTTGGCCTTCCATACTTGCTGAAATAATAAAATAATCAAGTACTGGCGCCATTGTTGTAAAAGTTTTTCTTCCATTTATAATCCACTTCTCGCCTTGTTGAATCGCTATTGTTTCTGGCTTACCACCACGCGTCGGACTCCCTGTTTTTGGCTCTGTTGCTGCCCTGTTAAAGAGCGCACCATTGCCTACTTCTTCGCAAAACCATTTGAACACATCATCATCCCAAGAGCGATTTTCCGCTAATTCTTTCACAATGCCAAGATGCCAGCCAATCGATAATGCAGTAGCTCCGCAGCCTTCCGCGATTTTTTCTTGAAATAAAACGAAGTCATATAAAGAAATCGCACTACCACCAAATTCCTTCGGTAACGTTAATTTCGTATATCCGATATCTTTCAAATCATTTATATTTTCATACGGAAATGATCCTAATTCACTTAGTTGATGCTCCCTTTCCATGAACTTCGGAATCAATTTATTTATTTTCTCAATAATTAAAGACTGTTCTTCTGTTTCAACAAATGAGAGTGCCATACTATAATCTCCTTTATCCCGCTATTTGCGGGCAGTAAAACTCCCACCTAAAAATTCAGGTGAAGCAAAGGAAGTTAGGTGGGAGATCAACTGCCCGTAAACGCCCGATTGGTTCAACTAATAATCAGTGGGAAACCCACCCACTGATTAAAGTTTCACTTTATGCTCGATTCATAAACCGTTCATTTTGTCATTATGATTATATGAAGCTACCTCTCTATTGTTTCACTATTCCGATAAAAATACAATGTTTTTGACTAATAAGAAAAGTTCCTATTTAAGGATAGATCCTTTTCTTATATTAGTCCCCCTTCAATGCTTTTAACGGCAAAGAGGTTACATATCCAATATACGAGAATAATTCTTTAAAGAAGAATGGTATTTCTGTATCTAACGTTTTATATGCTGATGTCGGCGTTGGTGAAGCATATGCTTCAATATTAATATGTTTTGCGATTCTCATTGCGCGTTTCATATGAAGTGGATCACTTACAATCGTGTATGTGTGTATTCCGTTCTCTATTCCAACTTGCTTCGCATTCTTTAAATTTTCTTCAGTGAAAAGGGATTTTGTTTCAATTAAAATATCTTCCTCTTTTACACCTTGTTTCATTGCATATACTCTTGCAGTACGTGCTTCCTCAAGTTCTGCCTCGAACTTTGTACCACCTGTAAAAATAATCTTTTTAATATTTCCGTTCCTATATAAAGAAATCGCATGATTAATTCTTTCTTTAAATACAGGAGATGGTTTTCCGTTCCATGAAGCTGCGCCTAGTACGATACCAGCATCCGTTTTCACGTCATCATTTGCTTTAAAACGATAACTCCAAATATCGTAAGCTGCATAACTTACATATAAAATAGCAGAACAAATCATTAGTAAAAATACTTGAAAGATTCGTCTTTTCTTACTCTTCTTATTTTCTTTCATTTGTAATTGCCTCCGTACATCATCCATACTTCTATAAAAAACATTTATATCAAATCGTTTTGTTTGAGTTTATTTAAAAGAAGGAACTTTACTTGTTATTTATATATAAAAGGGTTTTCATTTAAAATTGAGGATTATCAATTCATTTTCATTTGCGGTATTCATTACATTTTTTTAAATTCATAAGTTTATTACCATACAACTACATTGTAACGAATTTTTTCTCAGAAGGGAACGATGAAACAAAAGGAATTAAAATAAAGTAGCATTTTGTAAGAAAAAAGGTATATTTTTCATATCTCACGAACAATATACCTTTCAAAACACGAATTATACCTTTTCTTTATATAACTGTAATTTTTCTAACAATTGTTCTTTTACGCCTGGCCATTCACTCGAGATAATACTGTACACCACCGCATCTCTCACATAACCATTCGGTAATTTTCTTTCATTTCTAAGCACACCCTCTTTTACTGCGCCTAACCTTTCAATTGCTCGTTGTGCTTTTTCATTTCTTGCATCCGTCTTAATTTGTACCCTAAGCATATGCAGTTTTTCAAAAGCATACTGGAGAAGCATATACTTACACTCTGTATTTATACTCGTACGTTGCACACTCGGATGATACCACGTTTGCCCTAACTCAACTGTCTTATCTTCTACTGAAATATTATATAAACGTGTACTTCCTACAATCTTATTCGTCTGTTGATCTACGACTACCAAAGGTATTTGAGTACCTCTTCCGTAACCCTTTATCGCTTTTTGAACGTATTGTTGCATATCTTGCACACTATCCATTTTAGAGATTAAATACGCCCAAATATCCCGATTTCCTTCTACAATCGAAAACAAAGTTTCGACATCAGTATTATCCATTAACCGCAACTTTGCTCTTTCGTGAATAATTTCCATTTGTAAGCCCCCTTTGTTGTTACTATAACATACCATCAATATCGTTTTATTAATATATAAAAATATTTTTTCGTAAACGTGTAGTACATCTAAAAATAAAAAATGCGATGCCTTTATTCAAGCATCGCACTTATAATTTCGCACTACCTACGATTTTACGATAAATATTCATTTACACAAGTTAGTAAACGTCATATATTTAGAACTTACATTCTAGTTCAAAGCAACAAATAAGCAATCGGCGTAATGATAAGCAACGTTAAAATCGTTCTCTGCACATACAGAATAATAAGTTCAGATACTTTTAACGGAATATCTGTTGATAATATACAAGGAATGGAAGCGGAGAAAAACAGTATAGATGATACGGAAACAACTGCAATGACAAACTTTGTCACAAGTGGCGCACTTACAACTAATAATGACGGTAAAAACATTTCTGCAATACCAACTGATGCGGCTTTAGCGGCTAAGTCTGCTTCTGGTAATTGTAATAGCCATGTAAACGGATAGAAAATATAACTGATCCAATCAAATATTGGCGTAAACTTCGCTAAGACGATACCAATTAATCCTACTGACATAATGGATGGTAAAATTCCCATCGTCATAATAAATCCGTCTTTTAAATTCACTGCAATATTTTTCATAATGCTCGGTGCAGACTTTGATACTTCTAACGCATCTTCCCAAGCACATTCTAACATTTTCTCTTTATAAACAGGCTCTGGGAACCCTTCTTCTGTTACATATGTATCTGGTTTTCTACTGAGGGGCGGGATTCTTACGGTGATAGCAGTCACGATGAATGTTACAACAAGCGTAGTCCAAAAATAAACATTCCATAAATGCATAATATCTAATGTTTTTGCGATGATGATCATAAATGTAGCGGATACTGTAGAAAATCCTGTAGCGATAATCGCCGCTTCTTTTGTGGTATACTTTCCTTCTTTATACACGCGATTCGTAATAAGGAGAGCAAGCGAATAACTTCCAACGAAGGACGCAACTGCATCGATTGCCGATCTCCCCGGCGTATTCCATAATGGCCTCATAATCGGACGACAAAATGTACCGATAAATTCAAGCAATCCATATCCGACTAATAACGCTAAAAACGCCGAGCCAATTGGAACGAGCAAACTTACTGATATGACTAGCTTCTCATACAAAAACGGTCCAACATCTGGCGCAAAGAACCAAGCTGGTCCTACTTTTAAACAATATAATATGCCAAAAACAACGCCAACTACTTTTAAAATAGAAAAACAAATGTCTACGATAGATGCATTCCATTTCTTCGTATAAAATGGATAAATCGCACCAATTGCCATAACAAATAATGCATAATAAGGTACTACGTCAGGAACCGAAGCCCTAATCCACGATACGATATGATCAATCATAATAGACGATGCACCGTTTATCGTAACAGGAACGAAAAACATAAACACTCCAACGAGACTAGCAAGTATAAACCGGAGAATAATCCCCTTCTCTCGCCCTGCCTTAATTATATTGCTCTTTAATTCAATTTCACTCAAAATTCGACACCTCCTATTATCTAAATATTCTGTATAATTATGTTATATTCCTTCTTTCCGTTTCTACTATTTAATCATATGAAAAAACCTATTTTGAAATAGGCTTTTCTATTCCCCTTTATAATCATCCACAATCACTTGAATGATACGATAAGATTCTTCTGCCACCCTCTCATTACTATCCTTATTTGCGTCATATGTAATTAACGCCTTCCAAAGTGCCCATCCTCTCGCTCTATTCCATGTTTCTTCGTCCATACGTAACACTTCTTTAAATACGTTTCTACTATTTTCATCAAAAAATGTCCCAGCCATCGCCGCATCACATGCAGGATCTCCTACTCCTAAAATACCAAAATCAATTACAGCACAAAGCTTTCCATCTTTAACGAGTAAATTCCCTGGCGCTACATCTCCATGAACCCAAACTGGCTTACGGTCCCATGTTGAACTAAGTGCTACATTCCAAAGGTGCTTTAATAATGCCTCGTCAAAAACATCCTTATTATTTTCAATAGCAACTCTCGCCTCTTCATCATATACCGATATAAGTCCGCCCCGGTAAAAATTATGTGTTCCAGCTAAAGGTCCGTTACTCGCATCAATAGATTGCAATTCTACTAAAAAAGATCCTAAATCCGCTGCAAATTCATTTAAATCACGAACGTTTTGTTTCGTAACTGTTTCCCCCTCTATCCACTTATTAATAGACCAAGGCAATGGATACGCTTCAGACGGATTTCCTTTCGCAAGTGGTGTAGAAATCGGTAAAGAAAGCCTCTTACTTAATAGTGGTAACCACTTATTTTCTTTCTCTACTTGCGGTGCATATGCCACATCACTTGGCAATCTTACACTCATCTCATCCCCTAAGTGAAACGTCCTATTATCATGCCCACTAAACTTTACAGGTTTCACTTCTAAATGGGCCCATTCGGGAAACTGTTCCTGTATTAACTTTTCAACTAAACTTACATTAATTAGATGCATTCACACTCTCCTTTTCTTTTGAAACTTACTAAGCCCATCCGTACTTCCAACATATTCAAAACCATTTTTCTTATAAAAATCATTCAACGTACGATTATGCCCCACACAATCTAACTTCAAATACTCTTTATCACATTGCACATTCTCTTCTACCCACTGTAAAATCCATTCGCCTATTCCATTTCCCTTATACTTCCGTTTCACCGCAAATCTATGAATATATAATGAATTAGAAACTTCCTCTTTACCAAAAATATGTTCATCCCATTCATTTTGTTTAGGAGAAACTGTAACCGTACCAACTATTTCATCTTCTTTCAGAACAACATATGTATATTTTTCTCCTATACATTCTAGTATTTCAGCCGTAGCTTCCTCTCCTAAAAGATACTGCCACTGATCCACTTCTTTATATTGTAGCCATTGCGCTACTTCTTTTAATAAAAGGAGAATACTATCACTTTCAATTTCAGTAGCAATTCGAATTTCATGTTCTTTACTTATATTTCTCTCCATATTGCCGTTCCCCTTTCAAATTGCTACCATACTGACAAATGCATCCTTCCATCATTTTCATCTGTAATATATTCTACATAAAATCCTTGATTCACTGCGTTTTCATACATCATTTCAATCTCTTCTTGGTTTTTCGCATAAATTTGTATATACTCACCATCCGCTACTAATACGACTACTTCACACTTACTCTCCTTAAATTCTTCAAATGTTGCAATTTCTCCTAGTACCTCTCCTTTTGGACATGCTTTTAAATCTAAAAATAAAAGATAATATATGTTATCTTTTATTAGCTTTTTTAATTCTGATCCTTCCATAATCTCGTTATCTTCTGAAAATAACTCTGAACCTAATTCATTCCCTATTATTATATAAGCTTCCTCCCTTCCCATGACTTGCCAATCAAATACAGTAATATCAATTGGCTTTAATACTTTCCAAAGTAAATTATCATATCCATCTAGAATATCTACTGTAATCCCTCTTTTCATATGCTTGCTCCTAACTTATTCATTTTCATTTCATACATTATATATCAAATGTAATTACTATATTTTGTCGATACATATGTACATCATAAAAAAACCGCTCCACTACTAGCGAAACGGTTTCCTTCTGCTTACATTTAAATATTTCATTCAATTGTTGCACTACGTTTTAAAATATTTTTTAATATATGCACCACATCAGTCGTTCATTCTTAATGCTCACTTCGACTTCACGAAGTAATATAAAAACCATACTGCATGATTTTGTTCATCCGCAGCTATTCTCCGCAACAACTCTTTCAGATGTGCATCCGATGTCTCATCTGAAATTTCCAAATAAAAATCTACTGTTTTTTGTTCATCTTGTATAGCGAACTCTAATCCTTGTAAATACGTATTTGGGCAGTCTTCAGTAATTTGTGGTTTTGGCTGCCTACCAGTTAAACTCGTATAAATTTGTACAAAGTTGTGGAAATGCTTTATTTCATCATTACGAATTTCAAGAATTTGTTTTTGTTCTACTTGATTTGGAGCCATATTCGCTAATTTTGCATAGCAGCTTATAGCGCTATACTCTCCGTTTATAGCTTTTTCAATATCACTAATCAACTTATCATTTTGTCTATACCAATCATAATAATTCGAATTATACATCGTATCCCTCCATACTTTCGCTTAACATTTTATGCATTTAGAAATAGTAGGAGCCTGTGTATATAACGGGACGACTTTAGATTGAAAGTAAAGTTTGAGAAAAGGGTCTATTTTGCAAAGGAATTGCTTATTCATAAAGTGAAACTATAATCAATGGGGATTTTACTACACGGCAAATAGCGGATAAAATATCACTATTTTTTTGTACGCTGTTGCTATAAATTCGCGAATGAATCAGGTTTCCAACCAGATGTGGTGTTGAGATGCGAAGCTATTATGAATCCAGTCATATAACTAGGAGGTACCACTATGCCATCTTTATTTAAACCTATGGCCTTCCAGCTGAAAACCGAAAGACTTGAGCTTAGTATGTGGGAGGAATCCGATTCCGTTTGGCTGAGCAAATTAATTGGCGAACGTGGTGTGGACATTCCAGCCGTTGATTCCGTTCGTAACCGGCTCATTGAGATGCGCAAGAAGGCAGAGGAAAATGGCATTTCCCTTCTCACTATTCGAAGGCGCAATGAAGGCGATTTCATCGGATACTGCGGCTTAATTATCGGTCGTTCCACACTTGAAGAGCCGGAGATTGCATACGAGTTGTTCCGCAGCGCCCATGGTAAAGGTTATGCAACTGAGGCGGCATCCGTTGTACTGGACGCTGCGATTGCTACTGGGCGCCATAGACTTTGGTCGACTGTAGGCGCTTGGAATATCGCTTCACTCCGGGTACTAGAAAAGATAGGATTTAAGCGTCATCACAGTACGTGGGATGATGAACGTGGTGAGATTGTTTGGAACGTACGCGATTTTTAGAGATTCCGACTTAATTCTAAGGCGACAACAGCAGATACTCATTCTTCAGCTTTTAGATTTCATCACAAAAAAGCCGTTTCACTAATTTAGTGAAACGGCTTTTTTTAAGCGTTCAATTCTGTTTTATGCCCTTTTACTACACTACGTTTGAATGTAGTTGCTAATATAGTAACCATACTTACTATACCAATCCAAACGAGTACAGTAACAGGTGTATTCCAGCTTAATCCTTTTCCGAAGAAGAAGATTTCTCTTAGGCCTTCAATCATAAATTTCATTGGTAACCATGAGTAAACCCAGTCTTGATAAAACGGAGACAACATCTCAGGTGCTAACGATAATAACGGCGCCCCGAAGAATAGTAATAAAGCGAATAAACCGATTCCTTTTAGCCCAACTAATGAAAGTACCGCAGATATCATTAAGAAGAAACTAAAAGAAGTAATAGATAAGAATAGAGCTGTATCCGTGAAGTTCGAAATATTTAACCCTACCATCCCATCTGCAATCCATGTAAGACCAAACCCAATTACAAGTGTCGCAATAGCCCCTGTTACGATTTGTTTTACTTTTAACAGAAAGTTTTCTTTTCTTGAGCTTACTGGCATTTTACTAATCGCAATAAAAATAATCGCTGCACTAGCTAAACTTGCAATCCATAACGGTTGGAACAATGATATTGGTGAGTTACCGTTCGCACTATTTTTGCCGACCTCATTCACATTTTTCACGTTCTTTACAATAGGTGTTACTAATTTCTCAGCTTGGTCTGTTGTTACAGTAGCTCCTTTTGTTTTCAACCCTTCTAATATTTGTGTACGGACATTATTGTTCATATTATCAACGATCGCCTGTAATATTTGTCCTGCCATAGTTGATGCAGCCGTATTCATTCCTTGATTAATATATATTTCTATCTCAGGTGAAGATGGCTGTGGTGTTCGTAACGATGCTTGTTTTGCACTAAATTCTTTCGGAATGACTAACGCTGCATAATACTCTTTATTATTTAGCCCTTTTTGAACTGCTTCCTTATTCTTCACTTCTACCCACTTTACCGCAGGTTCTTCATCTGATTTCGATGATTTTTTCACCGTATCAACAATTGTTTGCCCCATATTCATTTTCGGTTGATTTGGAATTTCTACACCTTGATCCTCATTTACAATTGCAATTGGCAAGTTTTTCGGCTGCGGTTGAACAGTTGGAAATAACGTTAATGAAAAAATAAAAACAACAAGCAGTGCAATAACTGGTGATAAAAATAAAAGTTTATTTTTAAACATTTTCTTTTTTCCTCCTTTAATTTGATTTATAATAATCAACAACGTGTTGTTTATTTATATTTTGAATTATATGTTCGAGTTGAACCATATACAATAATCAAAAATCGGGAATGTGTCGGTTATAAGACACATTTTCTAAATGTGTTGAGTAAAATTAAGGAGGGACATGCGTTGCGCGATAGCAATTTAGATTTGCGTGTTGTTCGTACGAAAACCGCCATACGAAATGCATTGGTGGAGCTAATTGAAGAAAAAGGTTTTGACGCCATTACAGTGAAAGATATTACTACGAAAGCAAACATTAATCGCGGTACTTTCTATGCGCACTATCAAGATAAATTTGATTTAATGACAAAATGCCAAGAAGACATTATGTACGAGTTTTCTAAAATTGCCAAACAGAAATTCCCGGAAGTTATTGCTGATCTTGGAACAAATCCTTCTCCAACAATGCCATTTATACTTATCACTTCTATTCTTGAATTTCTAAATGAAAATAGTGGTTTTATGAGAGCTGTGCTTAGCCCAAATGGAGATTTATCTTTCCAAACAAAACTGAAAGATTTTATGTGGAAAACATTATTTGAAGATACGAATGGTCCTCTCATTAATAAGGAAAATTTACTTGTTCCAAGCGAATACTTAACTTCTTATATGGCATCTGCACATATAGGTGTCATACAGCAATGGTTAAATAATGGACAAAAAGAAACACCTGAGGAGATTGCTCGCTTTTTATCAACTATTGCAGTTCATGGACCTTTTTATGCGGCTGGTTTAAAGAAATAAGTCAGCTATATAATAAAAGAGCATCCACTATAATAGTGGATGCTCTTTTACTTACAACACTTCAATATACCCTTCTGTTCCATGTATCCGAATTCGTTGACCGTCTTTTATTCGTTTCGTAGCATTCTCTACTCCGACGACTGCTGGTAATCCATACTCACGTGCAATTACTGCTCCGTGCGTCATAAGCCCACCGACTTCTGTTACTAACCCTTTTATAGAAACAAACAAAGGTGTCCAGCCAGGATCGGTAAATGCCGTAACTAATATATCTCCCTCTTCCAAATTCGCGTCTTCCATATTTAAAATAACGCGTGCTCTCCCCTCAATCACTCCAGAAGAAACAGGCAAACCTACTATTGCTTCAGCTGGGAGATTTTCTCGTTTATATTTACCTGTAATGATTTCTCCATCAGACGTCATAACTCGCGGCGGCGTTAGTTTTTCATATAATTTGTACTCATTTTTTTGCTTATGAATAAGCTCGTAATCTAGTTTATTTGTGCGGACGACTTCGTGAAGTTCTTCAAAAGTTAAGTAGTATATATCATCGACTTCATGAATGACCCCGCTCTGCACAAGTTGCTTAGCTTCTTTCAATAACGCCTGCTTATATATAAAATAACGATTAATCATGCCGTATTTTGGATATTCACGATAACCGATACAATTACGGATGTTGCGAATCATTCGCTTCGTTTCTTCTACTTTTTGTTTTCCATCCGGCAAGTCTTGTAATCGATCTACTAACTCTTCTTCTTTTTTCAAAGCTTCCTGTAGTCCTTCTTCAAACTTTCGCTTACTAGCGCCAGCTTCAAAGTCTCTTATATTATTTAAAATCATCGGGATAATGATTGTTGGCTTTTCACTCCAGCGCGTTTTCGTAATGTCGATTTCTCCGCTGCATCTCATTCCATATTTGCTTAGAAACGCCTCGATTGCATCCCGAACTTTTTCCCCGCCTTTAAACTGAACTAATTCATCTAAAAAGCTGTCATCTTCTACATGCTGTAAATACGCAATGACTTCTGGATACGGCCGAATCACATCTGCAACATCTAATAATGCTAAACCCATTTCTGAAGTAATATTATTTTGTACGGATTGAGAAAGTGTATCTGCTGCATTTTTTTCACCTAGCCATTGCTCCATCTTTTCATTCATCCATGTTGAAGCATTCATACCAGCCATAATAACAGCTATACTTTGCGGGTTAAATAATACTTTCTTTAATTGCTGGATGTCTTGCAAAATAAAATCAAATACATCCACACCTGATTTCGTTTGCATGTTTCGTTTTAACTCTTCGATCGATTCTTGACTATTCTGTATTAAATTCGTAACGATTGCCGTATTATTTTCGATTTCTGTTTGCGAACTTGCAGGTTGCTTACTTTTACTAGCACTCTTTCCTTTTTCATCATCCGGTAACAATTGAATAAAATCATCTCGCTCGATTATAGTCGTTAATGCATCTCTTACGAGTGGATCCGATTTTCCTAAAGTGTTTATTAAGTAATCTCTGCTAGCAGGTAAAGCTAATTGTTGCGTAGCATCAACAAATAACCTGCCTCCCGCTTTACGCATAGGAGCACTAGTCGTTAACAAGAAAAAAGATAACCCAAGTGGTTTCATCGCATCGGTCATCATTTGTTGGTGACCAACCGATATATACACATGATTTTCCCCATCATTTACTCCTGGAATTGGATATAAAGTCGTAATCGGCCTGCTTTGGACTATATGAAATGTATCATCAACTAAACACCATTCAATATCTTGCGGACAACCAAAATAAACTTCGATTTGTCTTCCGATGCGTGCTAGTTGTAAAATTTGTTGTTCAGTAAGTGTTTGAACTTTTTGCTGATTAGGAGCAATTTTCTTTGTCTCTGTTCCGCCTTCTTTTCGTCCATAGATGGCTAATTTTTTCGTTGCGATGACCTTTCCGACGATTTCATCTTCTTTTACCTTATAATTATCGGCAGAAACCAATCCAGATACTAGCGCCTCGCCAAGTCCAAAGCTGGCATCGATTGACAACACCTTCCTATTCGAAGTAATCGGATCGGCAGTAAATAAAATCCCTGAAGCCACAGGGAAAACCATTTTTTGAACGACAACACATATAGAAACTTGATTATGATCAAAACCGTTTTGCATTCGGTATATAACCGCTCGATCTGTAAATAAAGAAGCCCAGCATTTTTTAATATGCTGCAAAATGCTTTCTTTTCCAATAATATTTAAATACGTATCTTGTTGACCAGCAAACGAGGCATACGGTAAATCTTCAGCAGTAGCACTCGAACGCACTGCATACGCATGTTCATCGCCAAAGCGAGAGAGATGATGAGCTACTGATTCCACTACATCAACTGGAATTTCCACCGCCATAATGACTTCTCTAATCTTCTTACTAATTTCACAAATTTGACCTCGTTCCTCAATTTTTAGCATCGTTAGCTGCTGCAACAAAATTTGAAGCCCTTCATTTTGCTCGATGGCCTTTTCATACCCTATCGTTGTAACACAAAATCCTTCTGGCACTTGTATCCCTTGAATGTTGGATAACTCCCCTAAATTCAAACCTTTTCCACCGACAAGTGAAAGGTACGTGTTTTCTATTTCCTGAAAATCGAGAACGAAAGAACTCATGTAACATCTCTCCTTACTTTACTTGTGTTCTTGATTGTATCAGTAGTAAATGAGAAGAAACAGTCTATTTCGAACTTAATTTACATGATATAATTAAGTTAGGAAGAGATAATCTTTTTTATTTATCCCCTCGAATTCACTTCAATTATATCTCCAAACTTAAACATTCTTTGATTATGAAAAGCATCGATACAAGTAATCGTCTTATTTAATGGATTTATATCAGCTACTGTTATGTAATTTTTGTATAAACTTACATTATAATATCCAGATGAATCTTTTATTAACTCGTAATCCCTCCTCAAAAAATAGTAGAAACTACAATTGTAAAATCAATATTTCCTGTTTGCACTTTATATAAATTGATATGAATCTCTCTTAATTCTAGGACTAAATTATTGTTTTTTAATCCCACATTAATTCTTTTCTCAAATTCGCCAAAATGAATTTTCAAGATTAGGGAACTATAATGTCGTATTAAAATATATTAAGGGGGAGAAAAATTGGACAATGAAATGAATTATGGAAGTGATTACAAGTTTATTCCAGCAACTTCAATTGAAAGTGGTCATGGCATTGAAGTATTGCCTGATTTATTTTGTTACACGATTCAAATCGTCAATATATGCTTTGCTGGAAATCCTGAGACCAATGATTTTGTTTTAGTTGATGCTGGAATGCCTAAATGTGCAAATAAAATTATCTCTATCGCTGAGGATCGATTTGGTACCAATAGTCGCCCAAAAGCCATTATTTTAACTCACGGCCATTTTGATCATGTTGGGGGAATAATTGAACTCATCAAGTATTGGGATGTTCCCGTCTATGCACATCAGATGGAGATACCGTTCCTGACCGGACAACAAAGCTATCCAGAACCAGACCCTACAGTTGAAGGTGGTATGGTAGCAAAAATGTCTCCTCTGTTCCCAAACGAACCAATTGACTTAGGAAATAACGTAAAAGCGCTACCTACCGATGGAACTGTTCCCCATATGCCAGAGTTTAGATGGATTCATACACCAGGACATACTCCAGGGCATATTTCATTATTCCGAGAAAAAGAACGAACTTTAATTGCTGGGGACGCTTTTGTTACAGTGAAACAGGAGTATCTGTATAAAGTAATAACTCAAGAACAGGAAATAAGCGGTCCGCCTCGTTATTTAACAACAGACTGGAAAGCCGCTAAAGAGTCAGTTATTAAGCTAGAGAAGTTAAAGCCTCTAACCGCTGTTACTGGACATGGGATACCGATGTCGGGTGAATTGCTATCAACAAGCCTCAAAACACTCGTTCAAGAATTTGATAAAATCGCTTTACCCGATTATGGAAAATATGTAGACTAAAAGATACATTAAGCATGAAAATAATTTTTATTCTTATATTTAAGAAACAAAATCAAAACGGAAAAAATTATTAAGTTTAATAAAAAACACTGTACTTAGGCAACATCTCTATTATTAGAATAGAACTACGCCTTGTGAATAAAACTCGATATTCCTCAAATACTATCTGTAGTATAAGCCCGCTTCTTACCCAGGTTGTACTTCTTACCATTAAAGGTTGATTAAAATGGGTTACGCTATATAGCATAACCCGTTTTTAATGAAATCTTTTATTCCATATACGTTTAAATAATGGAGGAAAATGATGAAACATATTGTTGCTTTATTAATTAAATACACAGCGATAACTGCAGTATTACTTATCGTACTCAGTATCTTTCAAGGCATTTCAATTCCTAGAGTATTACTCATTTCTCTTTTCTTAACAGGGGCTGCCTATTTAATCGGCGATCTCTTCATTTTACCTAAATACGGAAATATGATTGCTACAATGGCAGATTTCGGCTTAACTTTTTTCGGAATTTGGTTACTAACATACTTATTCACTAATTTAGACACTACTCGTAATATTGGACTTTCTTCATTTATAGCCGCTTTAATTATTGGTGGAACAGAAATTTTCTTCCACATTTATATGAAGAGACTAGTGCTGCGTAACGACGATGAATTAAGAAATCACAAGCATATTCATCATGATAAATATGCTATGGAAATGTCAGATGAATATATGGATTCTTCTACAATAAATAAATCCAAAATTGGGGATACATCTAAAAAATAAAAAAGTGGCCAATGCCACTTTTTTATTTTTGGTTATTAAGCTTGATCAGAGTTTCTTACATGTAACGGTGGTGGAACTACCCACCCTTTTTTCTTACTTAAACGCAGCAAAGTTACACCTGCTTGCGCTTTTTTCATATGAAATTGTCCGAATAACATCCCTACATCTTCTCGAAGACATTTTCCCATCACTTGACTACATGTCACAAGTCCAGCTGCTAATCCTGTAGAAACAGCTGCTGCTATTTCAGCATCATTAATACGTGCCCCTGGGGGAATGTCTTCGATAGATGCAACTGGTCGTTCTGGAGGAGCAGGCGGTAAAGCTACGCCATTAACCTTTAAAAGAGTTTTTAACTCTTCTATTTCCGAGTTCATATCATTTTCAATTAAGCTTTCTAAAAACTTCTTCAAATCTTCGTCACCTGTGTGATTCATAAACACTTGATGGCTTGCGATTCCACCTTGTGCAGCTAGAAGATAACTCCAAATATCAAATACTTCTCCGTAATGTAACGGTTCATTTTGAGGATTTCCACTTAAAATACCCATTTTTAAATTCCTCCCTTTCGAAAATATCATAATCAATATTGATTTCAATATTGAAATCAAATTTTTAAGTATGCTTTTTCCTGCAAAAGATTTTCTACTATGCATGGAAAACACCTTTCCAACACTGCGTGTTTATTGTTTAGGAAAGTAGTTTACAAATTAAATACTCAAAGATTATGAAAGAAGATTATCAATAATCTTTGAGTGAGAATCCATTTACTATAAGGGTTTTTATTTTTATACATATACAAAAGAAATTGATTTACATATCTGCTATATTGTATGCCAATTTACTTAGCGGTTAGCTCTACCACCAAGTTGTTGTTCAGCCATTGCTACTAAACGTTTTGTAATTTCACCACCAACAGATCCGTTTGAACGAGCTGTTGTATCTGCACCAAGTTGTACACCAAACTCTTGTGCAATTTCATATTTCATTTGATCAAGGGCCTGTTCAGCACCTCCAACTAACAATTCATTACGACTTCCACTATTATTGTTTGCCATATTGTTTCACCTCCGATGTTTTTAATATGCTACAAATTATGAAATAATAATTATCCTTTTTGTGGGAATTAGATTATGAATAAAAATTGATTTTTTTCTTAAAGTAGGGCAAAACATATAAGAAAGAATAACTGATATAACATACTTTCATAACAACACTATGTATACTTCCTAATTCCCTTCAGTATATAAAAGAAAGATTTCTATTTCACCAAGAGATTAAATAAAATTATGTTTTGAGACATAATCCAAAAGGAGATATGAGATGAAAGCTGTAACCTATCAAGGACCAAATCAAGTACAAGTTAAACAAGTTGATGATGCAAAGTTAGAGAAAAAAGATGATATTATTGTAAGAATTACTTCAACCGCTATTTGCGGTTCTGATTTACATTTATATCAAGGTAACATGCCCTTACCTCAAGGATACATTATCGGCCATGAACCAATGGGAATCGTTGAAGAAGTCGGGCCAGATGTCACTAAAGTGAAAAAAGGCGATCGTGTTGTCATCCCCTTCAACGTTTCTTGTGGACATTGTTTCTATTGCCAACATGAAATGGAAAGTCAATGTGATAACTCAAACCCTCATTACGATTCTGGTGGATACTTTGGTTATACGGAGAAATTTGGTAATCATCCAGGCGGACAAGCAGAATATTTAAAAGTTCCTTTTGGAAATTTCACTCCATTTGTTATACCGGAATCATGCGATCTTGAAGATGAATCCCTACTATTTTTATCAGATGTTTTACCAACAGCCTATTGGAGTGTAATAAACGCAGGCGTTAAACCAGGTGATACCGTTATCGTCCTTGGTTGTGGACCTGTTGGATTAATGACACAAAAATTTGCCTGGATGCAAGGTGCTAAGCGCGTAATAGCAGTGGATTACTTAGATTATCGAATGAATTACGCAAAAAAGATTAACAATGTTGAGGTATTTGAGTTTACAAAATTTCCAGATATGGGAGAACATTTAAAGGAAATTACACATGGCGGTGCCGATGTAGTCATTGATTGCGTGGGAATGGATGGAAAAAAATCGCCTCTAGAATTTCTGGAACAAAAATTGAAACTACAAGGCGGAACTCTCGGCCCTATTCAAATCGCTACGAAAGCCGTAAGGAAATATGGAACGATTCAAATGACTGGCGTTTATGGTGGCAATTATAATGCATTTCCACTCGGGGCATTTTGGGTTAGAAATATTAATCTTAAAATGGGACAAGCACCTGTCATTCATTTTATGCCGGAACTATTTAAAAAAATAACAAATAAAGAATTTGATCCAAAAGAGATTATTACACACAAAATCCCCCTTGAAGAAGCGAGCTACGGTTATCAAATTTTTAATAATCGTGAAGATGATTGTATAAAAGTCATTCTGAAGCCTTGAAGCTACAATTCATTATTCTTAATGAAAAGATAAGTATCTATCCCCTATTTTCATCTCACATCTAAAATAGTTATTTTCAAAAACTTTGCATTTTGAGTTAATAAATAATTGGTAAAAACATGAATTAAAGTATTAAGCAACCAAATAGCGGACACGATAACAATGTTAACTAACTTAAAAGAGGTGTACTTCATGTTTTATTATAAAGAGGAAATAATTAATATGATTAAGCCGGATAAACCAGACCCAGCTGCTGCAAAAGTTTTACAAGAAATATTAGGCGGGCATTATGGGGAAATGCGTACAATGATGCAATATTTCTTCCAAAGCTCAAATTTTAGAGGTAAAGAGAAGCAATATCGCGATTTACTTCGAGGTGTTTTTTTAGAGGAAATAAGCCATGTAGAACTTGTACAACATACAATTAATCAGCTACTAACTGGATCTGGTGAACCTACGCCAGGAAATGCTGGTATTGACAAAGCACCGCTTGATGAAGCGGTTAAACATGCAAACCCTCACCACTTTATTGTAGGTGCTCAAAGTTCATTGCCTGTTGATGCAGCTGGAAATCCGTGGAATGGATCTTGGGTATATAGTCATGGAAACTTAATTAGCGATTTACTAGATAATGTCGTACTTGAATCTACAGGCGTACTTCAAAAGACTAGAATTTATGAAATGAGTTCTAATCAAACATTTAGAGAAACTCTTGCATTTTTAATTGTACGTGATAATGCACATCAAAATGCTTTCGCAAAAGCTTTAGAGACATTGGGTGTTGAATGGGGAAAACTCTTCCCTGTGCCGAACTATGATATTAATAAATACCCAGAGTGCAGAAAGTATGTAGACATGGGATTCCATAACGCACAATTTAATTTTAGCTTAGATCCAACAAGAATGGGAGAAATATTCCAAGGTGAATCACCAAGTAGAAACAAAGGAACATTAGCAGTAACTGACCCGCCAAAAGGTTTTCCTGTACCAGAACTTCCTGAAATGCCAAATGAGCATAGTCCTGGATTAAAAGATATGGGTCTTTAAGATCATTATGGCCAACTATTGATTCATGGTTGGTCATAGTTATTTATAAAGATTCATGTAAACTTGTTGTTAACATGATAGGATGTTTTAATAAATCCTCTTTATTTAAAAGTGATGTTGATTATATTGCTGCTCCTCTTAATTTTGTTTCTATGAACCATTAAACGCCACTGTATACTTACTTATAATCTCTCTACCTCTATTCACGTATAACATCCTTATATTGTAAACAAAGAGGAGGGACTTCTCCCCCCTCTTCTTTTAATTTTTCTTTAAAAGAGTTGCTCCTGCAATCCCTGGGTGTGTCATTTCGAATGGATCTAGAATTAATTCTAAGTCTTCTTGTGACAGTACACCATTTTTCACACAAAGTTCTCGAACGGATTGCCCTGTCGCGATTGCTTCTTTCGCAACGCGAGCTGCTGCTTCATAACCGATATGAGGGTTCACGGCTGTAATAATTCCTACACTTTTCTCAACATACTCTTTTAAGCGATCTTCATTCGCTTCAATTCCTTTTAAGCAATTATCTGTAAAGGCACGGAAACCGTTATTCATAATGCTAATCGATTGCAGTAAGTTGAAAACAAGTACTGGTTCCATAACGTTTAATTCTAATTGTCCTGCTTCTGAAGCAAGGCAAATTGTATGGTCATTACCAATTACTTGGAACGCAATTTGATTAATTACTTCTGGCATAACAGGGTTTACTTTCCCTGGCATAATAGAAGAACCTGGTTGGCGAGCTGGTAACATAATTTCAGCTAAACCAACACGAGGACCTGATGCCATTAAGCGAAGGTCATTCGCAATTTTAGACATATTCATCATACATACTTTCAGTGCTGCAGATACTTCAGTATACGCATCCGTATTTTGCGTCGCATCTACTAAATCTTCTGCACCGACAAGCGGGAGTTCACTAATTGCAGCTAAATGTTTTACAACTGCTTCAATATATTCTGGATCTGCATTTAAGCCTGTACCAACTGCAGTTGCCCCCATATTTACTTCATATAAGTGTTGACGCGATTGTTGAATACGTTTCATATCACGTTCAAGTACGCGAGAATATGCTTTAAATTCTTGTCCAAGACGAATTGGCACAGCGTCTTGTAAATGTGTACGACCCATTTTAATCACATGGTCGAACTGTTCTGCTTTTAATTCAAATATATCGTGCATATAACCCATCGTTTGTAATAAGCCTTCTAATGCGTTTAATGTTGCAATATGAATCGCCGTTGGGAATGCATCATTTGTTGATTGCGCCATGTTTACATGACTATTTGGACTAATATAATGATAGTCTCCCTTTTCCATCCCTAATAATTCAAGAGCACGATTGGCCATGACTTCATTTGCATTCATGTTCATTGAAGTACCCGCTCCGCCTTGGATTGGATCTACGATGAAATGATCATGCCATTTTCCATCAAGAATTTCTTGAGCAGCTTCTGCGATGGCACCGCCCTTGTTTAATTCCAATCTTCCTACATCTGTATTGGCAAGCGCTGCAGCTTTTTTTACAACTGCGAACGCTTTAATTAAACTTTCATGAATTTTATACCCTGTAATCGGGAAATTTTCAACAGCGCGTAAAGTTTGAATTCCGTAATATGCCTCAATAGGTAATTCCTTTCCTCCCAAAAAATCATTCTCCACTCGCACGTTCTTGTTTGTCATTGCCATTTTAATTTCTCCCCCATATTAAATGTAAAACCTAAATAAATCATATGAAGTCATTACCAATCCTTATCAGATTTTATTGTTAAATCGTAGGCTAAAGGCTCTTCAATAATTTTTTTAATCTCTTCTAATTTATTAGTTTTCCCAAGCGCCCACATCAATTTTGCTATGATGGCTTCCGTATTCATATCTCCAGATAATATTACTTGATGTTGTGCCACTTTCCGTCCTACTTCATAGAGAAGTATGTCTTCTCCTTCTTCCAGGCATTGAGTAGTAATCACTACAGCAATCCCCATTTCAGTCAACTCTTGAATTTTCGAAAGCAAGTTCCTTCCTTCAAAAGGTAATCCACCGTTACCAAAACTTTCAATAATAACCCCTTTATACAAATCTTTTAAACAATCAAATATCTCTGGTTTTGTACCTGGATACAATTTCATAAGAAAAACATCCGTACATAAATTAGTATTTATTGAAAGTTCATTATGGGAGGACTTTGGCTTCCAATGATATTTCAGTTCATCTTCATTTACCTCAGCAACATATGGATAATTCACACTTTCAAATGCATCATAACTTTTTGTTCGCATTTTAACTGCTCTCGTCCCAATAATCACCCTACTATCAAAAACAATAAACACACCCCCAACATCCTCACAGGCAAATCTAAGAGCATCAGCTACATTTTTCTTTGCGTCTGTCTTTTTAAAACTAATAGGTACTTGTGAACCTGTTAAAACAACTGGTTTTCTTAAACCTTGAAGCATATAAGATAACGCGGAAGATGTATAAGCTAACGTATCCGTTCCATGTGTAATCACAAACCCGTCATAGTCATCATAGTGATTAAAAACAGCATTAGCTATTTCTTTCCAGTGCTCAGGTTGCATATTGGTACTATCAATATTCATTAAGATTTTGCAATCTATTTCTAAGTTTCGAGAAGACTTCGAAAAATAATTCAATAATTCCTCAGCGGACAATCCTGGAACAAGCCCCTCATTCCCCTCCACAGATGCAATTGTCCCACCAGTTGCAAGTAATAAAATTTTCTTCATACACAACCCCTCCATAAAATAAACAACGATATATCGTTCGCGTAATGCGTATTTATATTTATCATTATAGAACTTAATTTGAATTAATCAAGATTTTGTATTCAATACGCGTACTTTTTTCTATTCTTGATTCTTTTTCTATGTTATAATTAATTTAATAAAATTAGATGGGGTATGAGACGAATGCTGGAACGTTTATCTAAATTAAGAAAAAATCAAAAATGGTCCTTACAAGAGACAGCAGATCGACTTGGGATTGCGAAAAGCACCTATGCCGGGTATGAAAATGGTTATAGATTACCTTCATTACAATCTTTATCAAAAATAGCCGATTTATTTGATACATCTGTAGATTATATATTAGGTCGAATTGAACATTCACATCAAAACAAAGATGTAATTGATATTACAAGACTCCTAAACGATCCAGATCCAACACTTTTAATAGATGGAGAAGCACTGTCAACAGAAGAGATAATAGATTTTATTGCTTTTGTGAGAAGTAAACGAGAACTAAGTTCCAAGAGAATAGAAAATATTGAACCAACATGTAAAAGTTGATTCAATAAAAAACGAAGACACTGTACTCTTTAAACTTAGAAATACTTAGACAATTAATTTGCAAACGGTTTATATAATGAATTCTTAGCAGCTGGCCTCATTCGGGGACTTATACTTGGAAATAATCCCATTGGTTATATGATTCAATTATTTTTCATCATTTGTGTAGTGGTAGCAGCTATTTTCGGAGGTTTCACATCCAATAAATCAATTATCATGAAACAAGGATTTCTCGCTATTTTAGCGTTGCTTGCCCTTTTATCTGTCATATAGAACTAAAGCTTTTCAATAAAGGAACTCACTTTTGAAGAATACGCCATTCTTTCTGTAGATTTATAAGAAAGAATGGCGTTTTTGTATGTCTATTTCTGTATCGAAAGAATTTGAAAGTATAACAGAATTAACAAGAATTAGCAAAGTAGATAAAGTAGATAAAGTACTATAATCATGAAAGAATCAAGGAAAAATAAAAGGAAATGAATCCAGTATTGTACTAGGCTCATTCCCTAGAGACTACTTAATAAACCGACCTTTCTAACTTTCGGGGGCACAGTCTAGTTGAAGTGCTACAACTACTTTAAAGTTAAGTGTTTAACCTTGAAGTACTTAATTCTTTTTTCCAGACAAAGCATACATTATATCTTGATGCTTTATTTTCCTCTTATAATTATGTGGTATCGGGAATTTGTTTCGGTGTTCTTTTATTATAATTATGATTACTATAAGTGATAAAGCTACAGGTATAAAAACGATTAACAAAGCATCTTAATGTTTATGAAATTCTTTGTTAATCGTTTCTCTTCTCCCTAATCTCCTGCGAGACTATATTTTTTCATTAAAATTCCCCATATCTTATTTGATTTATTCTGTAACACCAGATTGGGTTACTTTTACATCAGCTGTTACACGAAAACGTAAATGTTTATAGGATTCTTCCCATTCTTGACTGTTCCATTTTCTTACGTGAGTTCTACCAAGCTTTCTAAGTCCTATAGGATCTGTGTCTTTTTTAATAAATCTCTTTATCAATGTAGTTGCTTTTTTCTCTATTTCTTTTTCCATAATTTTTTCTAATTTTTTTATTTCTTTAGGATTATCTAGATTTTTTGTTTTTGTAAATTCTTGAATTTCAGCTTTAACTTGAATATGAGCATTTACGAATGGATGCTTACTATTCCCCTCCATCTTATATTTTGTTCTAGCTTTTATATTCTCTATCGTGGCGTAAGTATTTGGGGAACCAGGTAGTTTGAATTGGTATGTACCTTGTTTAAAATTATCTGTCAACAATTTAAATACAAATAAATCTTTAGGGTTTACTTTATCAACCATTTTACATCTTTTAAAAAGTGCTATTCCATCTAACTCCAACACATTACCTTTTTTAGATATTATCGGTAAATATGAATCTCTCGCATCATCATTAAGTTGGTTTAAAAACATAAAAAAATTTGTTTTTGGCTGCGTTCCATTATCCATATTTTGCTCCAGTAAAGAGGATAGATAGGAAGCAATTTCTTTTTCTTCAGAATAGTTCCCCTTTAATAGTGATTCCCCTCGTATATTAATATTTAAGCCCTATCTCAGGCTTAGTTTTTCTCTCTAATAAGAGTCCAGTAATAAAGAAAATACTTGGACGTCTCAAGATATTTCTAGATAATGGTCTTAGGATCATTTGGGACAATTCTGTATTCCCCTGTGGATTTACCACACGAAAAGAGTGTTTCTCAGTGAACGCGCGGGGCTCCCTACTCGCAGGCTGAGCAGCCTGATCCTCGAACCTAGATGTTAGTAGCTCTAGGGCGGCTTTCGATTCAGGACTAGCTCTTATACACGAGGTTGTTGGTCGGCGTACACACTAGAGATATCTCGAGACGTCCAAGCAATGATTCTAAATCGAAAGGAGGTCTCTTACGTGAGATTATTTGTTGGTCTAGATGTAAGTTCGTTTGATATGAAAGTTTGCTTTTTAAATGGTGAAGGAGAAAAGCTAGATTCTTTTTCAGTCAGTAATGACTTACCAGGTGCACAGGTACTTAAAGAACGATTATTACAGTGCACAACCAATCAAGAGGTTGAAACTTTAAAAATCGGCTTAGAATCTACATCTGTTTACAGTTTTCACCCATCCATGTTTCTCCATCATGACGAAGACTTAAAAAGATTTGGCACAAAGGTATTTCTTCTAAATCCAAAACAAGTCGCAAACTTCAAGAAAAGTTATTCAGACATGAATAAGACTGACGAAATTGATGCCTTTGTCATCGCTGATTATTTACGATTTGGGCGAAATCAAATGTCCATCGTGAAAGAAAGTCAATACGTGGCATTACAGCAATTAACAAGAGCTCGTTATCAACTCGTTAGAATGTTGACAAAGGAGAAACAACATTTTCTACAACACCTAAGTTATAAATGTAATACGTTCTCACAAGAAGTCGATTCTTCTATATTTGGTAACGCCATGATGGAATTGTTCCTTGAAAAATTCAGTCTAGAAGAGCTAGCTGACATGCCTTTAGAGGAACTCGCTGAGTTCCTACAGGAAAAGAGTAAAAATCGATTTGGTGACCCGAAATGTGTCGCATCAACCATTCAAAAGGCTGTTCGCACGTCGTACCGTTTAGATAAGGTGGTAGAAGACTCAATCGATATTCTTTTAGGAACATCAATCGAAATCATTCGTACCTATCAAAGACAAATTAAAGAACTAGAAAAATCTATTAAGCGGATCATGGCTGGATTAACGCAAACATTAGAATCCATTCCTGGAATCGGGCCTATATATGCCGCTGGTATTATCGCTGAAATTGGCCAAATCGAAAGATTTGACGATGAAACCAAAATCGCAAAATATGCCGGGTTATATTGGCGTACATACCAGTCTGGCCGGTTCACCGCTGAAAATACTTCATTATCTCGTAATGGGAATCATTACTTGCGGTATTACTTAGTTGAAGCCGCCAACTCTGTAAGAAAGCATGTATTGGAATACCAAGAATATTACGCAAAAAAGTATAATGAAGTACCAAAACATCAACACAAACGTGCACTCGTTCTAACCGCAAGAAAATTTGTGCGATTGGTGGATGCGCTACTACGTAATCACCAACTCTTTACGCCTGAAAGGTGTGTGAAAGTGTGACATAAAACTTGTCATCGCTACCTTTCAATCAATTCCAGTATTTTACATGCGGTGCTGGTCTAGTTTCGTGATGTCTTTTTTAAGCAATTTGTCCTTTGATAACTTCAAAATATATTATTTTTCAGTTGACATACTACCGCAGGTCTTTTACATTTGTAATTGCTAAATAAATTGCATTTCCTACACTAGGATTTCGATTCAAAGTCTCTAAAATTTCCTGCATTCCCTTTTCAATTATTTTTTCATTAAATATAATAACACGCAATTGCCCCAACTCTAGAGGTCCAGAAGATTTTTCGGATGCTCTTGCAAGAACTTCTCTACCAGTCTGGCCTGATGCTGAATAGATTTTCGTTTCACCTTCCCCGCCTCCTTTATAAGCTGAAATCGCAAAGGTTCCTTTTAGCTTACCTTTTGCTTCGGTATCATATGCCGCAACTTGAACTAAGTCAATGTCATCCACAATTTTCGTTTTAGCACAACCTATTAAGAAGACACTTACTATAAGGAAAAGTATCCATCGCTTCATGTTTATCTCCTTAACTTTATTTTGGCGGTTTGAATTAGCCATAGTACAGGTAGGTATACATATATATATATAAAGCCCATTTGACCTGTCCAAGTATTTAATAAGTTAATTTTATTACGGTTATTCAAGAAAAATGATAAAACAAAGATGAATAGGATGATAACTGGCAAAACATATTTTTGCTTTATTCCCAGTGCCTCTTTTATACCACGACTTACTCCCCATAATGTAAAGGAAACATTGGGTAATATAAAAAAAGCCCAAACAGAAACAATAATGTATTCAAACCGCTCTATAAAGGGAAATTGTATAATTTTAATCATGCTTAAATATGCCCATATCGCACTCGCTAGTTGTTTTTCACTAAAAAACGCAAGAGTTAAAATCATAAGGTATGTGTAGACAATAGTCGTTACTAAATTTGCATAGTGCGCATATTTTTGAGACGTTTTTGCCTTTTTAATAAATGGGTAGTACAGCAATAACATTTCAAATCCAAAAAAACTAAACATATTTCCTTTCATTCCTTTCATAATTTCTAGGAATGAATGCTGTGCAATTGGAAATAAATTTCGGAAATCTGCATACTGCAAAGGATAAAAAAATGTGAAGATTAGAATGCTTGGGATAACGATTCCAAAGAAACCGATTCCGGCAACTACACGAAATCCTCCAGTAACAATGTAATAGCATAAACCCAAAAAAGCCCCAGCTATAACCCAAGATGAAATAGAAGGAAACATCCAAACATGTACTACTTCGATATAAGTATGTAGTGTTGTTGCACCTAACAATACAATATAGGATAAAAAAATGAAGTTGAATATTCCACCAATCCATTTTCCAAGTACGTTTTGATTGATTGCAATGATGTCTCCATTACCCTGATTTAAAATCTGATATATGATCCAAATCATAAGATTAACAGATATTCCAAAAAGTAGCGTGCTAATCCACGCATCATTTCCAACTAATTTTGCACTAATCCTTTCAAAACCAAGCATACCAACCCCCATCTGTATAGTAATAATTAAAAAAAATACCATATATGGAGAGACTTGATACTCAATTGGGATCTGTTTCATAATGCTCCTCCCTGTTAAATTCAATCATCAAAATCATTTCTTGATAGTATTTTATTTTTCTCTACCTCTTCTGGATTAAAGCGAAAACGCTGTTTAGACCTTGAAAAAATAGGACGTCGAAACATCGCTGAAATCGGCATACGTACAATACTGTCTTTCCAATCTGTAAGGCGTGTAGGATAAAAAGGAAACAAATAAGGACGTCTTAATGATTCTGTACGTAATAAACGTGCTAAAAGCAAAGAGCTTGTTAAAACAATTCCTAATAAACCCAACAGGTGTGCGGCGATTATAAAAGGAAAACGAATTACTCGAATTGTATTACCAATTCGATATATTGGTGCTGTAAATGAGCTAAGGGCTGAAAGTGCAACAATGATAATAAGTACATTACTTGTAAGACTTGCCTCTACCGATGCCTGTCCAATTACAATACCACCTACTATACCGACAGTTAGACCCACTTTAGTTGGTAAACGTGCCCCCGCTTCTCTCAGTAATTCAATCGTTATTTCTAAAAAAAGTGCTTCAATAACTGGAGGAAAAGGTACTTTACTTCTCGATATGATTAACGTTTCAAGAAGTTCTCTCGGAATTAGCTCGTAATGATATGTTAAAATTGCAACATATAATGGAGTTGTTAAGACAGAAAAAATAAAAGCAAAAAGCCTTAGCAGTCGAAAAAAGGAGGAAATAATCCAAGGCATGGTGTAATCTTCTGTCGTAGAAAAAAAGTCAATTAATGTTGTTGGAAGAGTGATAGCATAAGGCGAGCCATCTACAAAAAGTGCAATTTTCCCTTCTGCTAATACAGCTGCCACACGGTCCGGACGTTCTGTATTCAAAAATTGAGGGAATATAGAATTCGGGTTGTCTGCAATTAACTGCATCAAATAAGTACTATCCAAAACATGGTCTGTTTTTATTTGACTTACCCTTTTTATAATTTCTTGTAGATTTTGATCATTTACAATTCCCTCAATAAATACAATCGCAACAGTTGTGTTAGAGAGAGATCCTACTTTCAATTCTTTCATTTGTAAATAAGGTGTTGGAAGCTTTCTACGTACTAAATTTAAATTTACATCTAAATCTTCGACAAATGCGATTTGCGGACCCACAATATTGTATTCAATTTCGGCTTTTGTAATATCCCTTTTTTCTTTCTTTGACACATTTACTAACAAACAATTTAATTTATCTGTATCGAACTGAATCAGTATATAGCCATTTAAAATACTATCCTGAATATCTTCCATTTGATTTGTTATTTTTGAATTCTCAAAAGGTAAGACAGAGTGAATATCTTGTAACGAATCGAAGCTCTTCTCTTTTATATAAGTCAAAACCTCTTCATGAAATATATTTACATCGATTAATGTTCTAAAATATGAAATGACTATAGAGGAATTATTAGAAGCAATTTCCAACGTTATAAAATCTTTAGATTTTTTTAGTAATTTCATTAAATCCTGCAAAGATTCTATAGAGTAAACAGATATTCTTTCATGTGGTTTCAATTGATAATACCCTTCCTTTCAGAAAGAAACTATATATAGTTTTCAGGAAATTGCTATTTTTAAAATTAGGGATGGTGATATGTAAATATACTTATTGAATTAATAATAACGCCTTTGAAAATAACTTAACCAAAATTAGTTAAAAAATGTATTAAAAGTAAAAATAAGAAATGTTTTCGAGCATAATTACAATATTAAAAACATCCTTTCTTTTAGTTCTAAAGAAAGGATGTTTTTATAACAAGCTTTTTCAATTGTCTATTCTATAGGGTAAATTTACCAGTGTTCTTCTCTTTATTATTTCATTAAGTAACATTAGCATTACATTCTGTATGGTTTCTTTAAAAATTTCAGTAAAAGAATATATTAATTTTGAAGTGTACAAATAGGGAGAGTGACTTCAACTGTAGTCCCCTTATTCACTTCACTCTCAATAAATACCTTTCCCTGATGTGTTTCAATGATTTTATAACAGATCATTAACCCTAAGCCAACCCCCTCTTCTTTAATACTATAAAAAGGTTCTCCAAGGTATGGTATACGTTCTTTTGGAATCCCACACCCTTGATCGATAAAACGAATTCTTACTTGATTATTATCAAGTATATTTATTTGAATCAGAATTTCCCCTCCCATCGGCATAGATTCAATTGCATTTTTTAATATATTAACAAATACTTGTTTTAATTGATTTCCTTCACATGAAATCAATGGAATACCAGGGTTAAGATCGATTCTAAATTTTATATTATGCATCATTGCTTGAGGTTGTAGTAGCATTAAAACTTGATCCATTAGCACACTAATATCATTAGGTTGTATTTTTACCACCTGTGGTTTGGCTACCGCCATAAATTCAGTTGTTATGCTCTCTATACGCTCAATCTCTGATGATACTATATTAATATAACCCTGATTATTCTCATTTTCTGTTGATTTTAGTAATTGCATGAACCCTTTCATTGCAGTTAATGGATTATTAATCTCATGAGCCATTGCAGTCGCTAATTGTCCTACAACAGCAAGTTTTTCAGATTTTCGTAATAATTCTTCTGTTTTTAGCCGTTCAGTGATATCACGAGAAATACTTAGGAAAACCTTTTTACCATTTAAGTTAAAAACACGAACACTAAACTCAGCTGTTATTACTTTTCCTGTTGGAAAAACATATTCATCTTGCAAAGTGAAGGAAGTTTGTCCCTTTTTAATTTTTTCTAATAGCCTTACGATCATTTGAGAATCTTGTGGTACTATATTTGAAAATGATAATGAGAGCAACTCTTCTCTACTATATCCAAATCTTCTACACCCAACAGGGTTTACCTCAATAAATCGACTTGGAGCATTATCTTCATTCAGCTCTACTACATATACCGCATCAGTTGCTTGTTCAATTAGTGCACGGTACTTCATTTCACTATCTCTTAATTGCTGGTGTAATCGATGTCGTTCTCTTTCTGCTTGTTTTCTTTCAGAGATGTCTCTACATATTGCTGATAAAGCTATCACATTTCCTCTTACATCTAGTATAGGAGAAACTGTCAGACTGACATCAAGAAGACTCCCATCGCTCCTTTGTCTAACAGTTTCTAATCTAGTAACCACAGATTCGCCTGTTAGAATTTTCTGAATATTTTTAAGCGATTCTTCCATTAAAAAATCTGGTACACAAGGTAATCTCTTACCTATGATTTCTTGTGATGACCACCCAAATATCTTTTCATAAGCTTTATTTGCTTGTAAAATATGCCCTTCTCGATCAGAAATGGTAATAGCATCTAGATTGTGCTTTATAAATGATTCCAATAATTCTTTGGTAGCGCTTAATTCTGATTCTACCTTTTTCCTTTCGGTTATATCAACTGTAGAACCAACAACTTCAATAACTTGTCCATTTCGTTTAATCGGCCTAAGCGCAATAAGAATAATAGTTTTATCATTTGGCCAAGGTAATTCAAATATAATTTCTTTTCCTTCCCATGCCTGAAGATAGTACTTCATCAATTGTGGAACTAAATGTGGAGGAACAATAGAAGCATCAATAGTACGTAAGCTTTTTCCTACCACCTGTTCAGAATAAAATCCGTTTTGATAATAAAACTGTCCATCACATAAAGTGTGTATAAAGTGCTTATCCACTTTTTTAAATTTAAAAATTCCTCCTTGAAGCTCATGTACGGTATCTGCAAGTTCTTGCTTCGATTTTTTTAATTCTCGATTCATTTTAGATAAGTCCTGTGTTAAATAATACAATCTCTGGTAGGCTTCCATAAGAAATAGCCCAATTAAAAGTCCTAACGCTATATATAATAAGCCTCCTGTGTAAAGTAATGTAGTATTAAATAATACGCCAACTAACCACTTTATTCCAATAAAAACAGAAAAATATAACGATGCACTTTTAAAAGGATGTAGTTTTTTAAAATAAGTTTTAAAGGTAGAAAATAGAATCCCCATACCTAAATAAGCAATCACAGGAGGTTCCCAGTACCCTCCTGTGTAAAAGATACGCATTACAATTATGCTAATTAACGTAATCCAACCAGCAATACGACCAAAGTAAATAAAAGATAGAATAAGAGAAACAACTCGAAGATCGTAAGAAAATCCCATGTATGGAAAAGAAAAGAACATTAACGTAACTGCAATAATCCCTCCATAGAGCTTTTCGAAATATCGACTAGAATTAATTGTAAACACTTGAATAAATATTGCTGCGCTAACTAATAAAGAAAAAATAGAAAGGTTGATGAAATAATCTTTAATAATCATGTAATGTCCCTCCTTGCATTAAGTGTATTCGACAAAAAAGCTAAAAATCCTACAAATTGTATAAACAGTTCAAATGCATAAATTTTAAACTAGGATAAAATCTGGAAAAGTAAATAAGGAGCACAGCAGATGAGATATTTTAATGAAAAATAGTTCAAAAAAGATAATAGTAACCGTTGACTACTATTATCTTTTTTCTTTAAGTTATCGTAATACGTATGAAACTCTAAGGGACGTGGTATGTCATTTCATTAAACAATGATTATATGCTGAGTCATGAATATAGAAACTTCAACAGTAATTTTTGAAAAATAACATAAAAAAACAAAACTATCTTTGAAAATGGAAAAAATCTATATAAATGTCAACTAATCTATGTACAAAAACGTTCACTTAATTTTGCATAAAGTCACTCCACTTAGGAAGCTAAGTAGTTCTTCAAGGTCGATAAGAACACCTGTAGATGCTTCAGGATAACTACATAATTGTATGAGTAATGTACTTGAAACCTTTCGGTAAAACCATACACATAATACAACTAACTCCTTGGTTCAATATTTACTTTTTCGCTGAACAAATTCTTTTTCTTGAGCAAAATATTCTAGGATATAAGGAGATTTTTCAATTAACTTGGTGTCTAGTTTATTCTCCAGCTCCAATTACTTCGTTACTTTCAGATTCAGTTCATTATATTTTGTACTTTGTCTTTATACACAACATATTCTTTACCATCCACTACTGCTACTACCGCAAATTCATCATTTGGATTGAATGAAAGCCAATCAGCCCACATGTTAGTATTAGCCCCTCCACTCCACATATTATGAACAGTGTTTTTAGTTAAATTCATAACTTTATAAGACGCATTTGGCGCATTTGTTCCAGTCTTTATTTCAAAAGTGTATGCGTTATGAATTTTTTTATAAAAGTAGAAAACGTTTGATGGACGAAGCTGATTCAAAAAATCCTGTTCTTTTTTCTCTGCAATTTTTATCCCTTCTTGCAAAGTGACAACATCTGTTTTTAATGTTTTCCAACTGTTTTTCGCTGCATTCAAGCTAGGGGTTAAGAATTTATATTTATTTTGATCAGCTTTTTGATCAGCTTTATCAATATGTCCCAGTACACCCGAATATTGAGAATCTAAATCCTCCCATTGCGTAGACATATAAGTAAGAGCAGTGATAGCACTATCAAGCGTACTATGCATATCACTAATATTATGAAATGCAACTCCAACTACACGATTCAATGTTATTTTATAATCTACAGTCTGACGCAATTTTGCTAATTCAGGTTCTAGCCAACCTAACTTACCTCTTGCATCACCTATCATTATGCCACCAGCAATCAAGGTTGGAATAAAGGGGATTTTTACCATGTCTAACCCCTTAGATTCTATGTCTTTCTGATATTTTACTTGTCCTAAAAGGTCCTCTAGACGCTTTTGGTCAGCCTCCACATCAGCACCTTGGTTTTTTAAAATCGATTGCACTGTCTCTTTATGACTTCCAAATGTTCTAACATCTTCTCCAATAGCATTTTTTAATTGAATTAATTCTTCTATTAATGCTTTTGCAGACTTTTGATTTTGTTGAATTCCTCCCTGTAAATCTGTAATCCCTTTTTTTAAAGTATCTCCATTTCCATTATTGATCGCCTCTACTAATGTTTCATAATAATTTTCAAATTTTGTATCGTATTCTATAATGCCTGTCAATGTATCAAAAAGCTGTTTTTTCACTTGTGTATTCCATGTAACAGCATGTGCTCTTGCATTCTTTTGATCTTGTACAATTTTACTAGGTAAATCTGCATTTCCATTAATAGTTATTCCTTCAAAACTCACATCTGGATTATTAATTAGCAAATAAGAATATTCATTCATAGCTTTTGCAAATAAACCAGCATCTTGCAAAGCTTTTTTCATCTGTTCTTCATTTGCTGAAAGAGATATATTTTCATTGTTCGTTTGTTCAATTTCAATCGCAAAAGTTTCTAGTGGTATGACTGCATAAGTAGTTGTTATAGTTAAAAACGCTGATACAGCGAGTAGTTTATTAGGGATTTTTTTCATCATTTCGTATTCCTCCTATATAAGGTATGGTTTCAAGTTCTAATCTTATTAAAAAGCGATGTCTTTCAAAATGAGTTCTACATCTTTTATCAGTATCGTTTGAACTTTCTTTAGCAGCCTTCAAATCATTAAGTATTAAAGAAAATGTATATAATCTGCTTCAAATTAACCGATTCTGTTGCAAATTTTAAAAAAGCAATTAAACTACAAGGTTATTTTTTATTCGAATCATACTTATATATAATTGAAAGGCGAAGTCTTTAATGAGACTCCGCCTTTCTGTTATATAAGGATTTATTAATTATTACTTTTCTGTTTAACAGTGTAATCATAGACTTTCTATGTTTTAGTTCACTTTACGCAGAATTAATATTTCCCTATTTTTGTGGAGTAACAGTTTCCACTTTTAATTCCTTTATTCCTTCTTTTAATGTAACAGCATCTGTTCGTAATGTTTTCCAACTGTCTTTCGCTGCATTTAAATTAGGTTTTAAGAATTTAAATTTATTTTGATCGGCTTTTTGAGCTGCATTCTCAATATGCCCTAGAACGCCCGAATATTGAGAATCTAAATCATGCCACTGCGTGGACATATAAGTAAGAGCGTTAATAGCATCATCAAGCGCCTTGTGCATTTCATTAATATTACTGTAAGCAACTCCAACTACACGATTTAAGGTTACTTTATAATCCACAGTCTGACGTAATTCTGCTAATAAAGGCTCTAACTTACCTAAATTATCCCTTGCTACTCCCACTATAATACCGCCAATTATTGGTAGACCCAAAATAGCACCCTTCATTACATTAAACCCATCAGATTCTAATTGTTTATAATAGTTTACTGATCCTAATACTTCTTCTAGACGCTTTTGATCGGCATCAACATCTGCACCTTGATTTTTTAAAATTGACTGCAAGAGCTCTTTATTACTTCCAAAAGCTCTAACATCATATCCAATAGAGTCTCTTAATTTAGTTAATTCTTCTATTAGTTGTTGTGCATACTTTTGATTTTGTTGAATTTCACCTCGCAAATCTGTAATCCCTTCTTTTAAAGTTTCTCCATCCCCTGTATTAATCGCTTCTACCATTGTTTCATAATAATTGTCAAATGTTGTATCGTATTCAACAATACCATTCAATGTATCTAAAAGCTGTTTTTTTACTTTCGTATCCCAAGTAACAGCATGTGCCCTTGCATTCTTTTGATCTTGTACGATTCTACCAGGTAAATCTACATATCCATTAATGGTAATTCCCTCAAAATTCACATCAGGATTCTTAATTAACATATAAGAATAGGCATTCATAGATTTTGCAAATAATCCAGCCTTTTGCAAGGTCTCTTTCATTCTCGCTTCATTTGCAGAAAGAGCCGTATCTCCATTGTTCGTTTGTTCAATTTCACTTGCAAAAGTTGTTACTGGTGAAACTACATTAGCAGTTGTAATAGTTAATAGCGTCGATACAGCGAGTAATTTATAAGGGATTTTTTTTATCATTTCATTTTCCTCCAATTTAGGTTTT
Source organism: Bacillus sp. FSL K6-0268 (assembly GCF_038005425.1). Classification (NCBI taxonomy): domain Bacteria; kingdom Bacillati; phylum Bacillota; class Bacilli; order Caryophanales; family Bacillaceae; genus Bacillus; species Bacillus sp. FSL K6-0268. Next base: position 255,710 of record NZ_JBBOTF010000001.1, on the reverse strand, counting down.
AAATTTCAGTTCTACTCCTGTTTAAAAGCAATATCTTTTGAAATGAATTCTGCATCTTTATGAATATCATTCCAACTTTCTTTAGCGGCTTTTAAATCATCTGGTATTAAAGAGAATTTGTGGTCTTGCATAGAATCGATATTATCCAGTAAATCTGTATAATTTGCGCCCATTGTATTCCATTGCTTTTGAATATTTGTTAGAGACAATATCGCTTGATCTACAGTCTGATATAAATATGCCAATGTTTCTTTCGCGTTAGTAAGCGAAAGAACTGCTTGATTAGCACGATCTGCTTTCATACTTAATTCTCCGATTTTGTTAGAAATTTCATTATAGGAGTCCATATGCTTAGATGCTGTGACACCAGCCGCAGTTCCTAGACCGATACCAGCTGCACCAAGAGCCGAGAGTCCACCAACAACAGCCGGTGTTGCTGTACCGCCAGTTACAACAATAACTACCGCTCCTCCAATAGCTGCAATAACTAAAATAGCTGCTCCCAATCCACCACCAATTGACCATGCTAATACATCATCAAAATGTTTTTTCTGTGTAGAACGAAGTTGCTCAATTTCAGCTTGAAGTTGTGGAATCGTTGCCTGTTGACCTGCTAATATTGCAGTTAATCCACCTTTCCCATCTGGACCACCAACATTATTTTTAAAATCTGTAGAATTTTGATATAGTTTCCCTTTGAAGTCTTGTAGCATCTTAATCACATCTGTAACTTCTTTTGAATTTGTATTGATTGTAGTAATTAAATCATTTATACCCTCTTTTAGACCTGCCTTATCTTTCTTTTGTACAGTTTCTACTAATGTGTCGTAATAATTTTGAAATTGTTCATCGTAATTTACAATATTACGAGCAGTTTTTTGAATCTGTGGCTTCGCTGTATCTAACCAGTAATTCGCATTGATTCGTGACAGCTCTTGATTAAGGTGAATATTTTTGAGCAACTCTCCCCCCTCTGAGCCTAAATCGATATTAGATAAATTTACATTTGGTTGCTTAATCATTGTTTTTGCGTATAAATCCATTACTAGAATATGAGACCCTGTTTCAGCTAATGCTTTCTTCAGTCCTTCGGGGCCTAATGCATAATTGCCTACTTTTTGTTCTTGAGCGGTCGTTTCTTGTGCAAATGCATGAATAGTGTTACCGGTAGTAGCAGTTATAACAGTTGCTAATGTAGCTAAAGTTAGTACTTTGAATGGAAATTTTTTCATGACTATTCTCCTTCTTTCGCTAAATGCTTATAATCTGTATGAATTCCCTAAAAACGCAATATTAAAATTTATATACTTGTTCTTCAAGGTAACTTATTACATTTTTTAATTGTCTTAATGTATCTTTTTGAGACTGCTCGTTAGTTGTATCAACATTAGTAGATAATTTTGTAATGCTATTTTTTATTAGATTTAAATCTTCTTTATAGCGCTTTAGTAGATCCAGTTCTACATCTACTTGATTTGCAAACGTATGCAAATCATTTTGTGTAAGAAGAAGCATTGATTTTTGTAAATCAGCTATTGATAGTTTCGTTGTTAAATCATATATTTTTTGATTTTGTTTCTCTAAATCATCTAAATATGCTCGCTGTTCTGCTGTTAATTTATTTACTTCAGCAAAAACGCCAAATGTTTTCTTAATCTTTTCGGTATCAATGACCTTCATCAGGTCATACTCTTGTGTTTTTGCTGCGGCTGCGGCTGCTATTTCACCTTGTTTGCTTTTCTCAATTGCTTCACGAGCTGCTTTTTTTGCTGATTCAATCTCTAGAGCAGTTTTACCTTGTTCTGTCGCTTCTTGCGCCGCTTTTTTCTCCGCTTCTAGAATAGAGTTGTTAATTTCTTTTCCTTTGTTATACGCTGCCACCCCTGCTTGAGCAGCTGGTTCAATAATTTCTTTTGAAAGACTATAAACTTCTTTGAATATAGCAAATCCCTGCTCATTTAAAGCTCCTGGTATTAATGCAATTTGCTGTAAATCATTTTGAATTGCTTTTTTGGTATTTAATATTTCATTTTTTAACTGATCTATTTTTCCTGTTCCATCTGTACTTAGTATGCCTTGCGCAGTTGCCACATTAGTATCAAAATCTTTTAATTTTTTATCAAGCTGTAATTTAAGATCTGTTAATTCATTGATTTGTCGTTGCGCATTTTCTTGATTCGTCATAGCCATTTCTTGAAGTACTTCAAGTCTATCCGAAAACCCTTCTCTATCTTCTTTATTGTCTACAAACGATTTTAATGTCGGGTAATAACTATTAAATTTTGTTACAAATCCTTTACTTTTTGAATTTAATAGAATTAACTGTGGATAGAGTTCCGATGACCATTCCTTCATATCTTGTTTGATTAGGAATTGATTGGTATTTAAAGCTGGGACTTCCTCTAGCTGTACATTAGGACTCATTAAAGATTGATCAATATACGTTTGGATTAATTTAGATTGCGCACCTAATTTTCGTAATGAAGAGGAAATATCCATGCCTTCCTGTTGAGTTTCCGCTTGAACGATTGGTGTTGCGAGAGTATTGATAGGAATAGTTGCTCCAGTTACAATGGATGTGACTAATAATCCTGTCATTATTTTAGTTTTCATTCCGTACACTCCTTTACCATTGTTTTTATAACTTAATTCATATAACTTGTACGACCGCTCTCTTTGTAAACTGGATAAGAAGGAGAAATCTTTCAGATACGTTAATATCGTTGTTTTTTACTTCTAATAGGATGTAAGGATTTTATTTATCTCTCATTTCGATACTCTATTTTTTTAAATATAAATAACAAAAATTTATTAACTATATTTGAATCAGGCACCTTATGAGTAGTAAATTATTAATTCTTTCCTAAAGTTGCGGTTTAACTTACAGAATCGTGAGGATCAATAAACCAATGCTTACAGTTAATCTTGTCATAACATTGTTTAATTTCAATTTGATAATATCCCTCTTAGTTTTGTCAGCAAACTCCTTAGTAGACAACAAAAGGTGAAATTATACTGTACATTACTTATACTTTTATTGCGGAATAACTTCACTTTTGTTATGCAGAAACTTAGAACACGTTTATTACCAATTTGATTCTTGACCTCTTGTAAATAAATTGACTATTCAGAAAATTATTAAAGACATAATGTTACTTATAACTTCACTATAATTCCTATTAGCGTAACCTTCTCCTTTCTGTCTGGTCATACCAGTTATGTTGTTCATTAAAACATTAAATTTTTAATGCGTAAATAGAAAAATTTTGTCGATTATGCTCGATAATTTACTGTTAAATAAAAATATGAACCGAAAAAAATTATATAAATATAGTTATTCGTAAATTTCATTTCTGTAATTGTAATGATTACAAATTAATGTGTATACGGTTAAAAATAACTATTTTAGCTCAACCAAGAAATTTTATTTTAGAAAAAATACTTATAGAATAATATAATAGGTTTTTTTATACTTTTTTACCTTTATTTAGTTATGTATAATTGCATAAAATGTAGATATATTTAGTAATATATGTTATATTATTGATTTTTTCACGAAATATCCCAATATCATTATTAATAAATATCTAATATGAAGATATTAGTCTATAAACTTATCATCGTTATAAACATAGGTTTTAAATTACAAAAAAGCTACAAAGCTTCCTTGGAACACTTTGCAGCCTTCTATCTTTTTGTTTCCTTTAGCAAAATAATGGTTAGTGAATTTTCATTTTTTGGGATACTTACACCCATGTTTAAGTCTTTACATTGGAGACAGTAGGTAACAAACTTATATTATTGTATATTTTTCACGGTACTGCCTAGGGGTCATGCTAGTGATTTTTTTGAAAACTCTTATAAAATAACTTTGGTCATTAAAGTTAAGCCAAGCACAGATATCTGATAACGAATAAGTAGTGAGTGTTAATAATTTCTTTGCTTCTTCCACTCGTTCCCTTTGAATATATTCGCTTAAAGTAATTCCCATTTCTTTTTTAAATAGTTTAGACAGATAAGTAGGCGTAATTTCTAAATGATTAGCAAGTTCATTCAGAGATATTCCATCGTAAACATTTTTATTAATATATTTTATACATGTAGTAACCGCGTAAGAATACTTTTTTGCATTGTATTCTTTCACACGATCTGCAAAAGTACGTAAAGCATCCCCTGACAATCGCTTTACAGATTCTACATTATCTAATTGTTCCAGGGTTTGTATATATAAAATACTATGAGCAAAAGCAATATCTGGTGGCAGGTTTCCTTCTATTGCATATCGAGTGGCTAAGGTAATCGCAATAATTCCAAGGTTTTTTTGATTCCTGAGCGGATCCTCTATTAGCATAAGTTCAACATCTTCTTGCGAAACCGCATACATATACTGTATTAACTTTTTTTTATTCCCTTCTTTAATAGTCGAAAAGAAATCATTTACTAATGACATATTGTGCGTTTTAGGTTTGTTTTGTCGACGTTTTAAAATATATAAATCAGGTTTCACATTTTTATTAGGAATTTCCTCTAGTACTTTATTTTTTTCCAAGACAATATCTACATCTAACTTTTCATTGAAAATCATGTAATGTAATAGAATTCCCATATCAATTAATGTAGTTTTTTTAATCTCAGATAAACACTGATAATAGGCAAGTCTTTCTTGAATGTTATCATTTGATTTAAATTCTTTCTGAAATTTTATGATCATATCATCTGAATCTTTTGGATGTATAGTAGGACCGATTATAATAGTCCCTTTAATATCATCATGATTTTCTATATGAATTAGAACAAAATTTTCAAGATAGTTGTTACTTCGGAAAAGTGGCAAGTTAAAGGGATCGTTTTCTTGATAAATATCACTAAGATGTTCTTCTTTTGAAGAATAAAAAGGACTACAAACATTATCAGATGTAGAATGATATAAAATTTTTCTGTCTGCAGATAAAATATGTACAGGGGCATTAAATGCTTTATGTGCAAGATCACACAAGTGTTGTATATCGATAGAAGTATTCATTACATTCTCCTTTATAGATCCATAAAATATATTCTGTTAGATATAATTCACGACAAATAATACTATAAAATATCAAATTAGTACAATTCACAACAAAATATTACTATATCTTTTTTATAAAAATCATATATTATTTAATTGTAGTTAGCATCTAAATATCAGAGTAGATAAGTAAACGAAATAAGCTAAGTTCTTTTCTTAATTCTACAAGATATAATTATTGAACTTGAGAAAACAGTGAAGCACTACAAAATACAGTGGTAGTCAATGCGAGGACCGAGATAGAAAAATATTACAAATAAAACGAAAGTAACAGGAGATACTGTACCACCGCAAGAAATAACAGTCAAAGTTCCAATTCAATCATTTATACAAATTGAATTCAAAAAATAAATACTGCTAATTTAAATATGAAACTGAAAAACTATTTTGCTCCAAATTTTAGAAAAAGATAATAAAGAAGTCGTGAAATCGGAAAAAGAGGAAAGCGATACGGCTATTTTTGAAACACTATGTTTTGAAAAGTACAAGGTGGAGGAAATTCAAGTGCTCAATTAAACATTTAATTGAGAGAAAGGTCTTTTCATCAACTAAAAATAAAAATAAAAATAAAAAACGAATGGAATATTCAAAAAATGACACTATATTACTGGTCGTAACATTAGTTTTACTTTCCACAAAAGAGGGAAAAATATATAGACTTTACAAATACTAAGAATAGCAAAATAGCTAGTTTTATTACCGCATCACATAAAGTGAAACTTTAATCAGTGGGGGTTTTGTTCATCCCCCACTGATTATTAGCCCACACAAATCGGGCTTTTACAGACAGTTGATCCCCCACCTAACTTCTTTGCTTCCGCTGAATTTTGAGGTGGGGGTCTTACTGCCCGGCAAATAGCGGGATAAACTTATTATTAATTTCCAAACACAATAGTTGTTAATCAACAAAAAACTTCAATAATTAAGGTACACAGTAAATTGATCTCAAAACAGTAATTACTACAGTATCAGTTTTTACTTATTCTATAAAAAAAGAAATATCACTTAACAATTATTATTTTATATCGATTTAGACATAAAACATTATATTATATCAGCTTAAGTATTATGGAATTAAAATTACAAATAACACCAAAACTATTTTAAGAGCTCATACATCGTTCGTATCGAATTTACCACCTTTAGATACCTATGTCATTAACACAACTAAAAAAGATTATCACAAAGGAATCTGAGAGGTTTTTTCAATTCCGAAATTTATTTTTTGTAAATTAAAGGAAAAATAATCCATATATATACGGATTATTTTCTTAGTGTAATCTGTATTGACCTGTTAACTGTTTATCAGCCATTCGAACTAAGCGTTTTGTAATCTCTCCACCGATCCGAACCATTTGCAGATGATGTGATGTATCAGGTCCCAGTGTGACTCCTAGTTCAAAAGCAATTTCATACTTTATTTGCTCAATAGTACTTGTAGTAGCAGAAATAAGAATTTCATTTGTATTACTTTCGTATCTTTGAATATTTATAATTGCACTTCCAATATATTTATAAATAACATGTGCCTACTTATGCTATTTATGCATAAGTAACCTAATTTCTTCCAGCATTTTTATAGGAACCCTTTCCCTCCCCTTATTCCACCAATTAAATTTGAAACACAAATGTACATTGCAGTTCAATATAACAATAAAAGCTACAAAAGCAACGAATTTACTACTTTAAAGTTAAGTGTTTAACCTTGAAATACTTAAATTCTTTTTTCCAGATAAAGCATACATTATATCTTGATGCTTTATTGTCCTCTTATAATTATGTGGCATCGGGAATTTGTTTCGGTGTTCTTTCATTATAATTAAAGTTTGAAGTTCTATGCTCAATACTTTTGCGAGAACATGATAGTTATATCCATTGTTTAACAGAGAAATTATGTCATAAAACATAGTTTTTCCGCCTACTAATTTTATCAATCTATTCTTTAACTCATCCCTTTTTTCTTTAGCTTCCTCAATTTCTAACAACATGGATTTTTTATTTGTTTGCTTAATGTATTGAGTATATAACTCTGGGAATTCTTTTTGGACTTCTTTGTTTAATACTGGTTTATATTTAATCATATAAGTAACTTGTAACAATGAGCGTTTTAACAAACTATCTTCAATGAGATACGCTACTTTATTAAATAAATGTACATATTCCTTAATATTGGAATAACTATTAAAATGAGCTAATACTCTACTTTTTATACTAAAAGCCTTGCCTATATAAATAATATTGTCATTATAATCTTTAATAAAATAAATACCACTGTCATCTTTTTCTAATTCATTATCCAGTTCTTCTAGACTCATAAAATGCAATTCACTCATACTTTCCTCTCCTTATTAGTTTTAAATCATGAAAAACAGGCAAGGTTTCTAAAAAAGGCACTCAGCTGTCCTAGGATTTTTCATTTTATTTCTTGCTAAATATCAAAAAACTGTTTCTATGTTGCTCAACTATCAATATGATTATTAATAAAATTTTCTATCGTTATTATCTCGCAATTTTATTATGTAATTTCGAGATCGTTTCCTCATTTAAATTACTGTGTTTTATCGAATAAAAGAAATATATGACTGCCCCAATAGTAATCCAAATACTAAAGTACATCCATGTCCTTAACGGTAAATTTAGCATTAAAAACAAACAACATACAATTGAAACGCTTGGTAATACAGGTACAAAAGGTACCATAAATCCACGTTTTAAATTTGGGTGTGATTTACGTAGAATAATAACTGATAGACAAACTAACGCAAACGTCACCAAACTACCGATATTAACTAAATTAACCAATTCTTTCAAATCAATAAACCCAGCTATTATAGAGCTCCCTATTCCTGCCAATCCAGTTATAAAAGTGGGTGCTCCAGTTTTCTTATTAACTTTCGCAAATGATTTCGGTAACAATCCATCACGACTCATTGCAAAGAATACTCGTGTTGCTGCATACATATTGGAAAAAATAACAGCCATAAGGCCAATTACAGCACCTGCAGCAATTGCACCAGCGACTTTTCCTTGTCCTACCACTTCCATTACATAAGCCATTGCCTCAGGGACATTTAATTCTTTATAGGAAACCATTCCTGTTATAACAAGGCATACGATAACATAAATAATTGTACATATGATTAATGATGCAATAATACCGATGGGAAGATTACGCTTCGGATCTTTTACTTCTTCTGCTGAAGTTGCTAATATATCAAAACCTGTGAAAGCGAATAAAATAGCTGCTCCACCCGTAAAAACCCCACTTAAACCGTATGGTGCAATTGGTATCCAGTTCATTGGTTTTACATAGAATATACCAACTGTAATAAACAACAAAATCATACCAATTTTAATCAATACCATTATATTATTGATTCGTTTACTTTCCCTTGTACCACGGGATAACATCCATGCTAATATCAATGTAATGATTACTGCTGGTAGATTCCACAATACCACCATGTGAAGGGATCGTTACTAGAGCTTTAGGTATCTCTAATCCAAACCCTTTTATTAAATTGTGGAAATAGCCTGTCCATCCAGCAGCGACAGCCGCTGTTGCCACAATATATATTAACAGTAAAGACCAACCTACTAGATGAGCAACAAACTCACCAATTGTTGCATATGAGTACGTATATACACTACCAGACGCCGGGAGTGTGGAAGCAATTTCTGCGTAACATAATGCTATAAATCCGCATATAATTGCTGCAAGTACAAATGAAAAAATAACTGCTGGACCAGCATCTCTTGCTGCTACTAATCCAGTTAACACAAGAACCCCCGTTCCAATTATCGAGCCTACCCCTAACATAATTAAATCAAATGCTCCTAATGTTTTCGTTAAGGTCTTACTTTGATTATGCTCCAACAATTGTGTAACGGATTTCTTTTTTAATAACTTACTCATATTCTCTGTATCCCCTTTAAAATAAGGTTTGCTCTTCTCATTATTGTTGTATATAAATTTACTTAGTTATTAGATAGTCTTATAATATTTCTTTTACATTAAATAGATTTGAAATATTATATAAATTCGCTTCTCACTTACTAGTTAAACTAGACATTTCCATAGATTTTTGCGTACAACGTTTCATAGCTGAAATGATAGCTGTTCTTAAACCTTTTTCTTCTAGCGTTACTACAGCTTCTATCGTCGTTCCACCTGGAGAACAAACCATATCCTTCAATTCACCTGGATGTATTCCTGTTTCCAATACCATTTTTGCAGAACCTAATACAGCCTGAGCCGCAAATTTATAAGCTTGTTTTCTCGGCATACCGCCAAGTACAGCAGCATCTGCCATGGCTTCTATAAACATATACACATATGCTGGAGAAGAACCACTAATAGATGTAACAACATCCATTAGTTTTTCATTTATGACCTCCGTCTGGCCGAAAATATTAAATATGTTCAGTACCTCTTTTATATCTTTTTCTGTAACCATTTCATTAAAACATAACGCAGACATTCCTTCTCCAACAAGTGCCGGTGTATTAGGCATTACTCTAACAACTTTCAACTTTCAACTTTCTACCAAATTCATTCTCAGTGCTCTTAATACTTTTTCCTGCAGCAATAGTTACAACGATTACATCATTTTTTATTTGATCTTTTATTTGGTTAATTACCGATGAGTATAAATCTGGTTTGATTGATAAAATTAAAATGTCAGCGCTGTTAGCGACTTCATTGTTGTTAGTAGTTATAGTTATGCCATATTCATTACTAGCATTTTTTAAATTAATGACATTTAAATCTGAACAAATTATTTGATCTGGAGAAACTATATTTTTTTAATCATCCCACCTATCATAGCAATACCCATGTTTCCACATCCGATAAAACCTATTTGTTTATTCATAATAATTTGCTCTTGCTCCTTCTACTCTAAATTTTATTGATTTTGAAATTATTATTCTAAATAAGGGCTATTACAATTACTTGGTTTATCAATAGAATTTCAAAATTCTCCTTCCTATATAGAGCTTACATATACCTCTAATAACTTCTTTGCTTTCAGGTGTGAGTCTTACTGCCCGGCAAATAGCGGGATAAAATCATTTCTTTAATCTATAATAAGAAGGACATAAAAAAAACAAAAAGTTACAAAAATTTTCAAATTAAAACTTTTATAACTTTTTGTTTTGATTCAAATATAATTTCAATTAAGGTATCTCATCGTTTTAAACTTGACGCTCCATAATCTTGTATAGTTACATTTATATGATATTTAATCGGTACTTTACTAAATTTTTGATCCCAATCTTTTTTGACTTTCTCCCATGTTCTCGGGTGTTTAATTCTTAATTGGTTGCCAAAACCCGCAATATCGACTTGATATTCTTTTTGTATTTTTTTTGTAACATGATGTACTAAGTGCTTTACTTCTTTTTCAATAGCTTTTTCTTCCTTTTTTAAAAATTCATTTTCAAAATCTTTTCCTGATTGCATCCAATTTTCAGACAAACGCCCTTCTGATTCAATGTTTACATCAAAGGAAATATTATTTCCGTTAACATGTGGTATGATTTTGCTTTTTATTGACTTTATTTCGTATATAATGAGTTTCTTTGATTCTTTATCAAAAGTTTTTACCACACCACCATTCCTTTTTCCGTTTATCCATACTACTCCTTCCAATTCCTGTTCATTTAAAAAGCCCATCAACTTTTTTGTCCTCCCTTTAATTACAGCAGCTCCTGCAAATTTTGTTTCCCCTTTTATCGAGATTATATTTTGCAAAAGAAAACTGGATCCTGACCGCATCTTTCCTTCCAATTTAGCGAGCGATACAGGAGGTAAAATCCTTGTTGTTCTATTTCTATTATCTGCAATTCCAGACAAACGAAATGCTGGAATTTCTCCTTTTTTGTTTGATTCCAGTACCTCCTTCGCTAGCCCCTTACTAATTAAGAGCATACAGCTAAGCCGAACTTCATTGTCACGGAGATACTGTTCAAGTAATTGTTCTAAACTGTATGTACGTACAAGACTATCACTAATAACAATGTTTTTTAAATGTGGGCTGAACATTGTGCTCTCTCTTTTCAATGAAAACTCACGAACAATTTGATGAATGGAATCACCTGTCTCAGAAACATTAATATAACGTTTTTGTTGTCCATTTCCTTTACTTTGTGCTTGCGAACTAACAATTTGATAAGTAGCTGTTATAAGATTTCTTTTAGGATAACCTCCTTCCTCATCTTCTTTCTCAATTGTTGAATTCTTCCCTTTATCTAGTGCTATACCTGCAGTTAAACTCAACTCTTCTACTTCTTTACTGCTCCAACATCCTGTTAAAAATAGAAGCAAAAGCGTCCATAACAAAGCAAAATAGAACCGCATATAATTAAATTTATTTTTCACACTACTCCTCCTTTTAATCGCGTAATAATAAGAAGAAGCAGTGGCAGTAAACCAAATAAAAATAAAGCAGCATTACCGAGCATATCCCCCAATTTAAGCAAGTCATTTATATTTTTCGAAGTCATAGCAATGATGTAAATGATTGGAATCAAAGCAAAAATAAACGGATGAATACTCTTTTTAAAGAGTTGCGCTAATCCTAATGCAGCTGCATAATAACTAATCGTATAGGTAGCAAATATTTGCATAATCCATATTACAAGCAGTAAAGATTCAAAACGTTCAAATATCAATCCAGAAATTTCAAAACTGCGCATAAGGTCAATTGTCGGCCATGTTCTTGTTACAACCCCATCAATTGATAATGCACCAATGACCATTACAACAGTTATTACATAAAAGATTAACGGAATAGAAATTCCAACTAAAATAGCTTTTACTGCTTTATTTCGTTGTTCCATAAATACCAAAAGAATTAACATAATTTCAGGACCTGTATATGCGAGAGACGTTGTTTTTATCCCATCTAATACTGGTTTAATTCCCAAACCTAATACGGGACGGAGATTATCTATCTCGAATATTCCGATGCTCATAAAGGAAATGATTAAAAAAATAAAAACAGTAATAGGAAATATTATTTCAAACATCCGTGCAATTGAATTAATACCACTCATAATCAAATAGAGACCTATCCACATAAAAGGCATAACAATAGCCCATGTGGGGGTTCCTTCGAGCAAAAAAAAGCTTATTACTTCTGCCATTGAACGAATTTGAAATGCTGAAGTTGTAAGAAAATACCCTATAATAAGAAAACTAAGCAACCTGCCTATCCATTTCCCTACAATATCTTGACTGTATTGGTAAAATGTTTTTTCTGGAAACTGCTGACTTAATTTGACCATAATTACTCCTGAAACCATTGCCAGTATTCCACCTAATATCACACTTATCCATACATCTGGTGTTTTCACTTTTTCCACAGATGCTCTAGGCAGAGTGAGAATTCCTGTCCCAAGTATGTAATTTACAATAATAACAACTGCCTGTGAAGTTGTTATTCGGTCTTTAAGTTTAGTAATCACTGAAGGCCACTTCCTTTCGTCATCAGCTACCTTTTGCGGATATTTTTTTGGGTATGCATTATTTTTGGTCGACGTCTCATTATTTTTAATGGCATGCGAACCATAAAATCTTTCCAGTCACTGAATCGATATGGAACAGCAGGACTGGTATAAGGAACGCCAAAACTTTTCAGTTTCACTAAATGACTGCAAAGTAAAAGAAAGAAGAGAATAACTCCATACAAACCAAATATCGCAGCACAAAACATAGCTACAAAACGAAGAATGCGTAACGTAATTCCTACACTATATTGTGGAATAGTAAAAGAAGAAATAGCTGTTACCGCAACAACGATAACCATTATTGGACTAACAATTCCTGCTTCTACGGCAGCTTGACCAATTATTAAACCGCCCACAATTCCCATTGCAGGTCCAATCGGTTTAGGCAGACGTAAACCTGCTTCTCGCAAAACTTCGATAGCTACTTCCATAATTAACGCTTCTATTAAAGCGGGAAAAGGAACTCCTTCTCGCGATCCGATAATAGAAATAGCGAGCTTAGTGGGAATTAATCCTGGATGAAATGAAATAAAAGAAATATACAGTGCTGGAGCAAATAATGAAACAAAAGCTGTCATGAAGCGTAATAAGCGGAGAAGCGTACCAGGAAGCCACCTTTCATAATAATCTTCTGGTGATTGCAGCAGCATACTAAATGTAACTGGAGCAATTAAAACAAATGGTGTTCCATCTAACAAAATAGCTACTCGACCTTCCATTAAAGCACTAATAACACGATCAGGTCGTTCTGTATTTTGAATCTGTGGAAAAGGACTTAGATAATTATCTTCAATGAGTTGCTCTATATAACCAGATTCGAGTACACTGTCTATGTCAATTTTCTGAATTCTGTTTTTTACTTCATCCACCAATTCTGTACTAGCAAGATCTCTAATAAATGCGACAACTAACTCTTTCTTTGCACGTTCTCCTACTGGTAGCTTTACTAATGATAAGCTCTCATCCGCACAATGTCGTCGCAAAAGTGAGGTATTATCACTTAATACTTCAGTAAAACCGACCCGTGGCCCTCTGACTAATGCCTCCGATACTGGTTCTTCAATGTTTCGTTTATTTGCTTTTGTTGTACCAAGAATAAACACATCTGCTAAACCATCAATTAAAAGAGCTGTTGAACCTATCAATACTTTGGGTATTAAATCTTTTATGTAATGGACTTCTGCTACTTCACTAATTGTAAGAACTTTATTTTTAATATATTCTTTTGAAACAGTCCCCTCCACATAAGAAGTTTCATTTTTATATTCATCAGAAAAATCATCCATTAGTAATTTCATAATATGTTTGTCAATTATCTCTTTATCTGATAGGCCATCAACAAAAACGATCCCAGCCTGAATATCTGTGCGTCCAATATTAAACTTCCGAAAGCGAACATCAGAATTATGTCCGATTTGTTGCTTTATAAGTTCTAAGTTAGAGGCAAAATCATTTGTGAAATGAACGATTGCATTTTGAGAAGGTTTATGCTCTTGTTTCGTTTTACTTTGAATATTATTTTTTTTCACTTGTTTGTCTCTTGACTTCCACCAACTCATTCTTCCCACTCTTTCTCTGACATACGAACCCAATGAAAAACTCTTGAGATAGTATACGGAATTAAAAACAAGATAAAAGCTTGTACAAAGACTTTCCAATCTGGAAGATAAGAAGTAATTATGTTCCACATTTTTATCACCCAATTTATATACTCTGCTAGGATTGAGATTTCTAAAAAACGATATGTGCTTAATAAAAAATAACGATAAGATTAAAGAGCAGAAAAGCGATACTTTATGCTTATTTAGTACCAATAACCTAATTAGTATAAAAACATTTCTGACCTAAAATACCATTTCCAATTATAATTTGTTAAATATTATCTCCTTTTCCGTTATTTATATGCCCGCATTTGAATTTCAAATAATATAAGGATCAATGATATTTCCTCTTAAAGAAAAAAAGATGCTAGAAGATAGCATCTTTTTTTAAATTCAACTTACTATGTATTTATATTTTATTGTGAAAATACTCGTTTTTTTTAATGAATATTAATGTTTAAAAAAATAAAAAATACATATTCTTTTGTTCTAAGTTCATACACTTCTACCAAATCGATACGGAATTTTCTGATTTTAAAATCAATATGAAATAAAGGAAAATACTCTCTTAGAAAAACTATATAAAACAAATAACATGAAAACAATTATCAATCTAGCAATTGAAAATAATAATTAGCAAGAGTTTATCATCTTAACTCCAGGTGTATTCGTTTTGCTTCAAAATAAAGAACTTGAATAAATTTTTTCGTATCAATACGAGCAGGTAATGTTGGTTCATTATTCAATTCTGTCATCTTTCTCCTTACGGTAGTAAAATCAAAAAATCTAGAAGCATAATTTTCGAACTTCGGGTTTAAAAAATCAGTAAGTCCAAGGGATGCTAAATGGTTTAATGATTGATAAATAGCTCTCCGAATCCGTTGTTTGGAAGCTTCTATGAACCTTTTTAATTCGGCATCTTCAGCTGAATCCCCAAGTTTTTTTTGAGCCAAATTCATAAAAATCTCTTTTAGTGAGGGAAAGCCTTGTTCCAACGTGTTATCTTGTTCATATTTATATAAATAATCTAGCATATCCATTAAATCTTTACTTCCACTTTCACTGGCTATTCCTAATTCAGACAAAAGAAAATGAATGAAATTTTGAAAATGATTGAAAGTATTTAAATGTTTTTCATTACGGTATTTTTCTTGCACACTTGAATTACTATCCAATTTTAGTACCATATTAAGCGATTCTTGAATGTTTTTTATTGATTTTTCCAAACGAATTCGTTCAATGACTTTCCGAACAACTGTTAATACTTCAATCCGGTTAATTGGCTTAATAATATAGTATTCAACACCAAGCGAATAAGCTTCAGCAATTAATTCTTTTGATTCTACTTGAGAGACCATGATGATTTTCCCTTTAAACGAAGGCTTTATTTGACGAATTGTTTTTATTCCATCTTGATTCGGCATTAACAAATCGATAAATAAAATGTCTATATTTTTAAGGATTACCATTTGTTGCTCTAAAGATAAACCATCCTCAGCTTCTCCTATAACCTCCCCAAGATCTTCATCCTCGATAATTTGAGCCAACATTGAGCGAACCGCTTTTTCATCATCTACTATATAAAAATACATAGAATCACCCTTTCGAAATTATATGATCAATCCCTAATCTAATTATAAAAATTGATCCTTTTCCTTCGGTTCTGTCCCCAAGCGTAACATCACCTTCAAGTTGTGCGACCATTTCTTTAACATACGATAATCCGATACCTGTCGATGGATTGCCTAAATCATCATATTTAGAAGTAAACCCAGGCTCAAAAATTGAATCTTTATATTTTGAAGAAATACCAGGACCATTATCGCCTATTTGAAATTCAACAAAATGGTGGTCTTTATTAATGTCAATTGTGATGGTTCCCATACCTTGGATAGCTTCTACAGCGTTTGTAACGATATTATTTATAATAGATAAGATTGTATAAATATGATAATGAGGATGCACACCATCAATTTTATACACAAATTGGATATCTTTCTCTAACAACTGTGCATATTTCGTATTTGCCCGTATAATGATATTTACTAGTTCATGTACAGACATATAATCTGTAAAACTTTCATCAGAAATTAGTTTTGAAAGTCCCGCAAAAATACGTTGGTTATCCTTTTTAACGTCATGGACCTCACCAGCAATTTGTAATGCCTGTTGCCTTAAATCCTCAAACTGAAAATCCATCTGTTTATGCTCAAAAGAGTCTAAAGTTTTATATAAATCATAGGATTTTTTTGTTATATTCTCAGCATCTTGTAATGTTTTTTTTAAATGAACAGCATCTTCATATAAATTAGAGATGAGCATGAGCATATGTTCATTGTAACTACTCAGCTTAGTTAAACAAAAAAGCATGCCAAATACATGTTTCCTGTTCGAAAACATGAAAAAGAACACACTCCGATAAGAGAAAGAATCTATATGAAATAGAAACATTCTCTTACGAAAGAGTGGTATTCCAAGGAACCGTTCCGGTTTTTAACACCTGACTTATCGCTTGTAATACTGATTGATTTTGTTTTTTCATGGTGCTCATAAAACTACGTATGTGGCAAAATGATTCTGCACCTTCCTTACTTCGAAACGTCCCAGACACTTTTTGTTTGACTTTCGTCATCCGAATATCTCGCTCCGCTTGATTGTTATCAAATGGAATATCTGGACTTTCTAAGAACGCTAGAATTCTGTCCGCATACTTAGCAAAGCGATTCCATAAATTTTGAGAAGGCGTCTGTTTTCTTTTCTTTTTTTGTTCTGCAGAAGGCACCTGTTTGCCTTTCAATATGGCCTGGTATGCGGCAAACAGATTCTTTTTCTCTATTTCTGGAATATTTCCCTTGTATTGCTTTTTTATTGTCAAAGCTTGTGTAAGGAATTCTTTCATTTGTTGTGCCCATGTTTCTCCGGTACTATCTATAATCCCTTGCAAATCTCGCAAGAGATGGGCATTACATAAAACATGACGACAATCTGTATACACATCATACGGTTTCCACCCATCATGCATAGCAATTCCAGAAAAAGAAGGCAAGATTTCACCTGCATCCATCGCTTCTTTTCCGCGTTTTTCATGAATATGTTGAAATGTCACCTCCGGTGTACTCGCAGTATGTAACCATTGTGTTTTATTTTCTACTCGCATACCGGTTTCATCAAAATGGACAACAGAAGACTGCAGAATCTGTTCTTTTACTTCTTCGAGAAACGGCCGCAATTGAGCAGAAAAAGCATGGGTATGATTGACTAACGTCCCTTCGCTTATCGAATGTCCAAAACAATCTTGAAAGAATTCTTTTGTTCGTTTCAAAGAAAGGCATTGATAATGTGTTAAATAAGGAATCAGTGTTTTTATATTTGGACCATATTGAACAGGACGAGAGACAGTAGAGGGAAACTGGGATTCTTGGATAGAATGGCAATGTGGGCACTCTTTTTGTTCCACTTTATGTTCTGTGACTTCTATCAGGATAGGTGGTAAATCATACACTTGGCGAATGCGGTATCCTTTTACAGGTTCATGTTTTAAGGACGTGTGACAACAAATACAATGCGTAGGAGAATAGGTAATCATATTGTCAGGAGTCGTTGTCAAATGAAGTGTATGTCCTTTGTGGCCCAACTGGCCACCGGTTTGACGCTGGGATGATTTTCGCAAACTTTTTGTAATAGGCTTACGAAAACCATCTGTAGAGGGTGGTTTATGACTATTTGTAGAGTTTTTTTTTGAACGATTTTCTAATTCTTCTATACGCTCTTTTAAATTCTGTATTTGACTTTCTAATTGATGAACAAAATCGTAAATAGCTTGAGGTCCCTTTTGATAGACAGCTAGAATTTCTTGTTTTTTCAACATAAATACCACCTCCTTGTCTGATATATCTAGTATTCACACAAAAAGTACATATCAGACTAGTAAATGAAAAAAGCCTCCGTGAGGAAGCTGAGTAGTTACTGTTCATTTTGTTTCTTTATATGTCGCTCCCTTGATTGTGCTTCATACAATTTCATCATATTGAAAAAGCTTAGAACTATAAAACTATGGGAACATGCGATAACAATGATCTCATTTATTGCCTCGGATGTGATCGATGTTTTTAATACGAAATATTGAATCATTAATTCCACACAGTCTGACAGTATTTCAATCATGCAACCAATAAAACCAATCATTAGTGGTTGATGATAAAAACGTTTGATTTTTGCTAAATGAAAGAGATACGAATAAGTAAAATAAAAGAAAAAACTAGGATAGTGAGTATGAAAAGCGGCTAGCCAATCCATATTTTCCTTTATAATGACATCCATTGAGATACGAAATACTACCACGACTATCGCTGTTAAAAAACCCGGTAAAAATGCTGGAAATCGTCGAAACAATAATAAAAAAAAGAAAAATGTTGGTGCACCAAAGCTCATTCTAAATGTTTCATTTAAAGGAAATGACTTTATTTCACCTACTAAGGGTACTGTAAGTATCATTAAAACGAGAATATAGATGTCTTTTTTTACTAAATTACTAAGATTCAAAATAATCACTTCTCACTTTCGCCTAACAGTCAGTATACAAACCTATTTGCATTAATACAATACTTACTCTATTTTTTTCAAAAACTGATAAATAAGTTATAAACGAAAGCATTATAGATTGTGAGTATTCATTACACTCTTCTACTTAAGAAAGATACTTTATAACTCAAAAATGTTCAGACACAATATAAGGTCTGAACACTTTTGGACTCGCTCTAACACCAAAATATCTGTGCTCCTTTTTAAAATATACTTAAATCCCATTCTTTTGCAATATGTTCTAACAACATAATTCCTGGTAAACTATTCCCATACTCATCAATGGCTGGTCCGTAAATACCAATACCACATCCATCTTGAAACGATAAATCCTTCCTAGATTTTGAGGGAACAAGTGTCATAATTCCGCCGGATACCCCACTCTTAGCTGGTAATCCAATGAAAGCAGCAAATTTTCCAGAAGCGTTGTACATTCCACAAGTAAGCATTAAAGCTTTTGTTAACCTAGCTACTTCTTTAGGGAGCACTTGTTCTTTGCGAATAGGATGATATCCATCATGTGCTAGTATAAGCCCTATTAAGGCAATATCTTCTGTATTTATTTCAATCGAACATTGTTTTAAGTAAACCTCTAGTGTCTCCTCCACATCTGATTCTAGAAAACCATTCTCCTT
Source organism: Bacillus sp. FSL K6-0268 (assembly GCF_038005425.1). Classification (NCBI taxonomy): domain Bacteria; kingdom Bacillati; phylum Bacillota; class Bacilli; order Caryophanales; family Bacillaceae; genus Bacillus; species Bacillus sp. FSL K6-0268. The sequence continues at coordinate 236,316 of NZ_JBBOTF010000001.1, read as the reverse complement.
TAAATAGTATGCTAATGCTCTATTACGATGAGCCGTTTCCCATTCTGATTGAAATACTATTTCATTAATAGCGGGACGCTTCTCTATCATTTTTTCAATTAATACGCATAGAGATTCTAATTTTTCTTGCACCGATGTCCCTGGCAAAAGTGAAGCTATCGTAATCGCTCCAGCATTGATCATAGGATTAAAAGGTTTTCCTGGTTTATGTATCTCTAAACGAATAATTGAATTAAAGGCATCTCCAGTTGGCTCTACGTCAACTCGTTCTAATACATAAGAAATACCGCGACTTAAACAAGCGGCTATAAAACCGATTACTTTTGATATACTTTGTAATGTGAAAGGTATCTCCCAATCTCCTGATTTTATCATTGTTCCATCTGGCTTTACTATACAAATACCTAACTGCGATACATTTATTTCCCCCAGAGCGGGAATATAACTGGCGCTTCGTCCCTTAGCTGCATACGCTCGATAATGAGCTACCCATTGATCTAAGCAAACTTTTTCTTGCCCCTCAACTTGAACGCTAGAATCCTTTATCATTTAATAATATTCCCCCGTACTATTAACTTTATATAGAATGATTTTTTCTTTACTATAATCAATAATATTTGCACTAGAACCAAGAAAAATATTCAGACATATTGCAGTCTGAATATCCTTCTTATTACACACTTTTCTTTTTTGAAGTTTTCTCATAACTATCCCAACATTCAATATTTTCAAGTCCTTTAATGTTTTCTTTATAAAAAATAGGATCTTTACCAGCTTTTTTCTGGTTTATATAATCTTGTAACGCCGCAAATGCTACTTTTGAAAGTAAGGTAATAGCAATTAAATTAATAATAACCATAAAGCCCATAAATAAGTCCGCTAAATCCCATACAATTTGAATCTTTGCAACAGAACCAAATACAATCATAGCCAACACACTTATTCTGTATATCATTAACCACACTTTACTTGTATGTAAGAAGCGAATGTTTGTTTCACCATAATAATAGTTGCCAATTAACGCACCAAATCCAAATAAAAAAACAAAGATAGCAAGACAACCCGATGCCCAAGGGCCTATGTGTTCACTTAATGCTGCTTGTGTAAGTGCAATACCATTTAACCCCGGTTGTTTATATGCATCAGACAGCAAAATAATAAAGGCGGTGCTAGTACAAATGATTAGTGTATCCGTTAATACACCAAATGCTTGAATCAGTCCTTGTTTCACCGGATGACTTGTTGTTGCTGTTGCAGCAACGTTTGGTGCACTTCCCATACCAGCTTCATTTGAGAATAAACCGCGTTTAACTCCATTCATAAGTGCTGCACCAATTGAACCGCCTGCTATTTGTTTAAAACCAAATGCGTTTTGAACAATAAGAGAAAGAACTTCCGGCATTTTTGATATGTTGGTAACTACAACAAATAATGCAACTCCAATGTATAATACCGCTAAAAATACCACCTTGTATTCAGCCATTTTTGCAATACGTTGTACACCACCAAAAATAATCGCAGCGAAAGCAATGGCCATGATTATCCCAACTGTTAGACGATCTGTACCAAATGAGTTTTGAAAAGCAATTGTAACTGTATTTGATTGTACTGAATTGAATACAAGTCCAAAAGTAATTGTGATTAAAATAGAGAATAATACTCCCATCCAACGTTTATTCAACCCTTTTTCCATATAATAGGATGGACCACCGCGGAAACCAGTTTTATCTTTTACTTTATATATCTGTGCTAATGTGCTTTCGACAAAACTAGATGCCGAGCTAATAATAGAAATAATCCACATCCAAAATACAGCTCCAGGACCACCTAATGCAATTGCAATCGCAATTCCTGTAATATTCCCTGTCCCAACGCGGGCTGCCATACCAATACAAAACGCTTGAAAAGGAGAGATTTGATCTTTAGAACCACTTTTCCCCTCCATTAATACACGGACCATCTCTTTTAACATTCGAAACTGTACAAAATTCAATTTAAATGTAAAATAAATTCCGCAAATAACAAGCATAATAATTAACAATTTAGACCATAAAAAATCATTTGTTGATCCGACTAACTCTACAAAAAACCTTTCCATATCATCACTCCATGCCAAAGTTTATATATTATAATTTATATAAAATCACCTATATTTCCTGGTATAAATACCTCTTTCATATTCAAATACAACAAGGATAAAAATTTTCTATATTAATCGGATTGGCCTGTTTAAGCAAACAGCACAACATGTAACCGTAAAACTGAAATTTTGAAGTACTTAACGCTTATACAAACGGATGCTCTACCCCTTTCTGCAAACTAATATTTTTATCCACTAACATTGTTGTACTATTATGTTTGTTTCGTTTACCGGTGATTTAAATCATAAAATCAATAGTGATTAACTGGTTATTTGTTAATTTTCTCAAGAACATGGAAATATCTCCTTTCTCACTACTAATCTCAAAAATAGGCTAGATAAAAAATTTATAGAAAAACTATGAAGCGCTTTCAATCTTCAACTAAGAGAAGCTTGTCTTTAATTTATAATTAAAAGTACAGAATGTTACGAAAAAGTACAGATTTTTATAAAAACAAAAAAATATTTTAAGATTTTTCATCTAAAAAAACAGTGAGATTTTGTGAATTTTATACAGTATCCAAACGTCGCGGATGCTGTTCTACCTTACCTCTGACAAGCCTCTATTTTCTTCATAAAAACATGCATATTTTTTCTCTTTTAGAAGTTCATATAAAGTATTTGAAATCAAGAATCAATGGAATATTATAAGAATATTAAAAAAATAAAACATTTAATTTATTTATGTTATCATACAAAAAACATTTGTTTTCTCAATTAATCCCCCTAGTTGGATTCGTCTATATTGCACATATTTACAACAGGAAAGACACTAAGAAAAAAAGATTTTGTTGAAGGGATGAAACATTACAAAACTCTTATTTAGGACCTTATGACATCCTCTTTTCTAGCAATATCGAGTTATCCCAAAAAACGTATATTTACTAACATAGATTACAGGTGGTGTATTGTGAAAGAAATAGTATTCGTTCAAAATAAAAAAAGACTCCTTATGAAATTCGAATTTTTAAAAAAGGATTTAGTGCTTACCATTTCACTGATACTAGCAATTGTAAGCTGCTTAATACATTCGCCAAAGATCGAATATATTAACTTTGAAGTGTTAATTAGCTTATTTAATCTGATGGTAGCCATTAAGGCCTTGGAACAGCTAAAGATATTAGACAAACTTGCCGTTGCGATTTTAAATAAATGCAATAACAGCAGGTCAATATCTATTATTCTAATTTTGTTATGCTTTATTTGCTCCATGTTTGTAACAAATGATGTTGCTCTCCTCACTTTTGTACCAATAACACTTGTCATTAGTAAAAAAACACAAATGAACATGATGGAGACAATCATCCTGCAGACAATTGCAGCAAACATCGGTAGTAGCTTGATGCCTATGGGAAACCCACAAAATTTATACCTATATTCTTACTATGGAATTAAGCTCATCCCATTTTTAGGTTCAATTCTGCTTTTAGCTGTACTTGGAATTAGTTTATTATTTATATTTACTCAAAAACTTCAAAAAACAGATTTGAAAATAGAACTACCTGTTATTACCGTGAAAAATCGAAAAAAAGCTACCGTCTGGATTTTGATACTTATTACTATCATTGCATCTATTTTTGGTGTTATTAATTATTACATCGCGCTAATAGTCACACTGATAGCAGCATTTACGTTAGATAGAAACTTACTATTTAAGATCGATTACTTTCTTCTAATAACCTTTGTCTGTTTTTTTATTTTTATCGGAAACATTTCCCATTCCGATGCACTGGGGACATTTGCTCGCGCTAATTTAAGAGGAGATACTTCAGTCTTCTTTAGTTCCATATTTTTGAGTCAATTGATTAGCAATTTTCCTACTTCAATTCTTCTATCAAACTTTACTTCTGATTGGAAAGCTTTATTACTAGGAGTAAATATTGGAGGGCTTGGAACAATTATCGCATCTTTAGCCAGTGTAATCTCCTATAAACTATTCATTCAGGCCAATGTTAAAGAGAGTAAGGCATATTTAATTAAATTTAGCATTTACAACTTTTCATTTTTAATCATACTTACATGTATACAATACTTTATCTTTAAATTTCTAAAAATTTTTTAAAAAATTGATTCCTTTAGAAAAACCCAAATTTCTCAGCATTAAATTGAGAAATTTGGGTTTTAATATAGGTATGTTTAAAGAGCTACAACAAAGTTACCATCAATTTAATATTTTGAGATGTTCCCAAAGCGAAAACCTTTTAGCTTTTACGTTATTTAATAGAGTTCGGTTCATTTTTTATGCACTCAGTTATATAATAAATGACTGAATTTATAGGGTAATAACTTTCAATTAATAATAGAAATATAACTTATTACAATGTTATTTCATTTTTGAAGTCCTCTTCACAAAATCTTTAATGTCCCTCAATTTTTTTCCGCTAATATTATCTTTGATCGTTGAATCTATTTCAATTTCTAATTTTGCAAATGCTGCTCCTACACAATTATAGATACTTGATCCAAAAGCAAGATGTCTTGCAGTACCACTAAATGCCTTTTTAATATCAATGTCAGGACGATAAACGGTGAATTTATCAAACCTTTCAAATACGTTAGAGTCACAATTTGTTGCACCAATCATACAGTAGTATCCACATAACTAGTTACATTCTCCTTTTTCTATTGTTAATAGCTTCGTAATAAAAGCTGTTAAACAGCAAAAGTGCGAAGTCTTAAATTAGACTTCGCACCTTATACAAATTTACAATCCGTGACGATACCAACACAAATGCAATACTATATACATAATCACTCATTATATGTGTTGCTCTTTTAATTGGCCAATGTATAAACAAATCCTTTTACTTAGCCATCCTTCATGATTGGCTTGATTGTTTCTAGATACTTAATCCCTCTATACTCATTTCAAGCGGTAATCCATTCCGATGGAAATTACAAATGACAAAATTTATCCGTTTTTCCTACTTGCTAAATTCAGCAAGTAAAATGTTTTTAAAAAATTCCGGGTTATTAATGTTTAAACTGTTCGAATTGATAGCGAGTATATGTTTACCTCCAAGTGTTCCACCAACAAAAGTGGAAAAGCCTGGAACGGCCCCCCTGTGTCCCCATACCGAGACACCGTTCGGAAGCTTAATTTCAAGGATTCCAAGACCATATCCGGTTCCCTCTCTATTTGTAGGAACTGTAGTAAGCATTTGTTTTAACTGCTGTTCCTTCAGTAATTTGCCACCTAGTAAGTAAGAGAAGAATTTGCTTAAGTCGTCAGCAGTAGAAATCATATCTCCATCCGAGCTACCTGGGTTAATATAAGTAACGTCTTTTAGCTCACTCGCTCCGTCTAGTTGCAAATAGCCACGGGCATGCTTAGTCCCTGGAATCACGCTTGAATTGCCAGGTAGGAATGTATTTGACAAATCAAGCGGTTTAATAATCCGATTTTCAACCTCTTCGGCATAACTGTTGCCAGTTACTTTTTCAATAAGGATCCCCAGTAATACGTATCCTGTGTTTGAATAAGACCAACCCTTTCCTGGGGCAAAGTCTGGGGGAAGTGAAATCCCCATCTTTACAAATTCTTCAGCCGTATACGATTTTTTTATATCCGTAATATCAAAGTCTTTTGAATTTATATAGTCAGCAATACCACTTGTATGATTCAATATTTGCCGGATAGTAATCTGGTTACCATCATATCCGTTTCCTTGAATCACACCAGGTAACCATTTTTCAATTGAGTCGTCTAGATTCAAACGGTTCTCTCCAGATAATTGAAGTAGAACTGTTGCAATGAACGTTTTCGTCACACTGCCAATGCGAAAGCGAAAATCTGCTTTCATTGGTTTCTTAGTTCTCAAATCCGCTATCCCAGCACTATAACTCCAAGTTTTACCCCCCTTAGAAATTTGAGCGAGTATTCCCGGGTATCCAAGTTGCAGTTCATCTCGCATTGCTTTCTTAACGGAAGTACGATCGCTTTTCGTACTTGTTTGTAACGAACTAGATACATTTTTCGTAGGTTCTGCTTTTACAATTGATGTTGGTGTTATGTATAACAGGGAACTTCCAGCTATTAAAAGTGCTAGACTTGCACATGTAATTTTACTGCGTGTTTTCATAAAGAATTCCTCTCGTATATTAATATTTAAGCCCTATCTCAGGCTTAGTTTTTCTCTCTAATAAGAGTCCAGTAATAAAGAAAATACTTGGACGTCTCAAGATATTTCTAGATAATGGTCTTAGGATCATTTGGGACAATTCTGTATTCCCCTGTGGATTTACCACACGAAAAGAGTGTTTCTCAGTGAACGCGCGGGGCTCCCTACTCGCAGGCTGAGCAGCCTGATCCTCGAACCTAGATGTTAGTAGCTCTAGGGCGGCTTTCGATTCAGGACTAGCTCTTATACACGAGGTTGTTGGTCGGCGTACACACTAGAGATATCTCGAGACGTCCAAGCAATGATTCTAAATCGAAAGGAGGTCTCTTACGTGAGATTATTTGTTGGTCTAGATGTAAGTTCGTTTGATATGAAAGTTTGCTTTTTAAATGGTGAAGGAGAAAAGCTAGATTCTTTTTCAGTCAGTAATGACTTACCAGGTGCACAGGTACTTAAAGAACGATTATTACAGTGCACAACCAATCAAGAGGTTGAAACTTTAAAAATCGGCTTAGAATCTACATCTGTTTACAGTTTTCACCCATCCATGTTTCTCCATCATGACGAAGACTTAAAAAGATTTGGCACAAAGGTATTTCTTCTAAATCCAAAACAAGTCGCAAACTTCAAGAAAAGTTATTCAGACATGAATAAGACTGACGAAATTGATGCCTTTGTCATCGCTGATTATTTACGATTTGGGCGAAATCAAATGTCCATCGTGAAAGAAAGTCAATACGTGGCATTACAGCAATTAACAAGAGCTCGTTATCAACTCGTTAGAATGTTGACAAAGGAGAAACAACATTTTCTACAACACCTAAGTTATAAATGTAATACGTTCTCACAAGAAGTCGATTCTTCTATATTTGGTAACGCCATGATGGAATTGTTCCTTGAAAAATTCAGTCTAGAAGAGCTAGCTGACATGCCTTTAGAGGAACTCGCTGAGTTCCTACAGGAAAAGAGTAAAAATCGATTTGGTGACCCGAAATGTGTCGCATCAACCATTCAAAAGGCTGTTCGCACGTCGTACCGTTTAGATAAGGTGGTAGAAGACTCAATCGATATTCTTTTAGGAACATCAATCGAAATCATTCGTACCTATCAAAGACAAATTAAAGAACTAGAAAAATCTATTAAGCGGATCATGGCTGGATTAACGCAAACATTAGAATCCATTCCTGGAATCGGGCCTATATATGCCGCTGGTATTATCGCTGAAATTGGCCAAATCGAAAGATTTGACGATGAAACCAAAATCGCAAAATATGCCGGGTTATATTGGCGTACATACCAGTCTGGCCGGTTCACCGCTGAAAATACTTCATTATCTCGTAATGGGAATCATTACTTGCGGTATTACTTAGTTGAAGCCGCCAACTCTGTAAGAAAGCATGTATTGGAATACCAAGAATATTACGCAAAAAAGTATAATGAAGTACCAAAACATCAACACAAACGTGCACTCGTTCTAACCGCAAGAAAATTTGTGCGATTGGTGGATGCGCTACTACGTAATCACCAACTCTTTACGCCTGAAAGGTGTGTGAAAGTGTGACATAAAACTTGTCATCGCTACCTTTCAATCAATTCCAGTATTTTACATGCGGTGCTGGTCTAGTTTCGTGATGTCTTTTTTAAGCAATTTGTCCTTTGATAACTTCAAAATATATTATTTTTCAGTTGACATACTACCGCAGGTCTCTTCTATTAAAATTGTATAGATAGTTGATAGCAGTGTCATATACGAACCACACAGCTATCCATTCTCCCAATGATGAAAAGGCAACAATGCATTTGCAATCATTGTACTCATTATTTTCACAAAACACTCTTGTTACTGATTGTTATATATAGGCCGTACTTATCCCCCCTTCACGACTCCTTATATTTTTATCCTACACAATGAAAATCTCTTTTTTCTTACCTATTCCTTACAAATTCCTTACATACAAAATCACTTGTACACTAGGGTTGAAGTAGCATCTGTGCCCGAAAGCGCAAAAAACACCGATGCTTTTCGCTTCAGTGTTTTTGCGCTTTACATATTGAAGATTCGTTTTACTCTTAACAGGTTAAACTGCTAATTTTTTCTAATGCGATTATTCTTCTTGCTATATAAAACAAATTTCATTGTGTTATATGAAACACTATGAAATTTGTCATTAAGGCATATTATTCTAAATTTATTGATGTACTTGAGATGGACTCACTTTTTGAATTTGAACAAGTATATCAAACGCTTACCTAATGATATATCAACAGTTTTTGGTATATCAGGCCCTTCGGTAGTTATTCCAGCGAAAATTGGATGTTGTTCGTGTAACCAAGTTTTTGTCACGCCGTTCGCCTTACGTAAATCAATAAAAAATTGATCTTTTTTGACCTGTCCAAAAATGTAGTTATAACTGTTTGGATCATCCAATTTTAATGTTCCATAGGGGCCAAATTCACCGTCACTATTAATTGGCCACAGTAAGACTTTATTTCAAACCCACAAAAAATAGATTACCTGTACAATAAAAAGTATAGGTAATCTATTTTTTTTTGAGATTAATAAAAACCTAATTTATTTTTTGAATTCTTCCATCAATAATAGACTGAATTGGTTCTTTTGATTTTTTTATATAATCTACTAATGCTTCAAAATCAGTTGGTCCTGTTTCAGCATCTTTACCGTTTTTAAAAGATACAAATCCATCTCCACCTGAAGCTAGAAATGCGTTAGCAACGACGCTGTAAGTTTTAGAAGGAATAATTTCTTCTCCATTTGTTAAGCGAATACTTGTTACTTTTTCTCCATTAGGCTTGTTCGCATCCCAAGTGTATTGGATACCTGAAATTTGAAGCATTCTTGTTATATCTTTTTGCCATTGTTGATTTAAAATATCACGAATGTCTTGACCTGTTAAATTTACTTTTATTAATTGATTTCCGAATGGTTGAATACCATATATCTCTCCCCATGTAATATCACCAGCATCTAAGTCATTACGAATACCACCAGGATTCATAAGTGCAATTTTGGATTGCATTGTTGCACGCTGGGCATCAGCAACTAAATTTCCGAGAGTAGATTCACCAGCCGTATTGAGTTTACGATCTAGTGGAGCAATAGACTTACCTACAACTTCATTAACAAGAGGTGCGATTTTTGCTTGATATTTCTCCATCTTCTTCTTTATTTTTTTATCAGGCTCCATGCCTTCATGGTAAGTTGTAACAATTTCTGCTTTTTTCTCAACAATATCTTGTGTCTTACGATCAATCTTTACATCAACATCAGCAAAAGCCATACCATATGAATTTGCTTGTACGACAAGTTTATTATTAACAGTTCCATTTACATAAGTATGGCTATGGCCACCAAAAATAACATCGACTTCTGGATCAGTCTCATTTGCTAATCGGACAATATCACCATTTGTTACGCCGTTCCCATCTGTTGTACCTCCGTTATGTGCAAGAACAACGATAGATTTAACGCCTAGTTTTTTTAATTGCTTTACGGATTTGTTAATAGCTTCAACTTCATCTGTAATTTCTACATTCTTTAGCATAGTAGGCATAACAAGGTTAGGAACATCCGTTGTTACGACTCCGATAAAGCCAACAGGCACTCCTTGTACCTTTTTTATAGTGAATGGTGGTAAAAATAGACGCCCGGTGGATTTATTATAGAAATTCGCAGCAACATATGGGAATTTTGCTCCTTTAAAATTCCCTGTTTTCTCATGGTACCCACCATAAATAAGGCGGTTCATTTCCGCAACACCTTCATCAAATTCATGATTCCCTATAGTTCCAACATCGAATTTCAAATCATTTAGAAATTCAATTGTAGGTTCGTCTTGTAATAATGCTGAAACAGGAGTACTTGCTCCAACAACATCGCCGGCATGTACCTTTAATGTATTTGGATTTTGTTTTTCACGATCACGTAAATAAGCCCCTAAGTACTCAATTCCCCCTGCATCTTTATTGTTAATTTTTTTTACTGTGTCTAGTTGCCCATGAAAATCGTTAATACCGAGCATTTGTACATCTATGTAGCGGTTTTGTTCTGTACTTGCTTGGATTGAAGGCGCAGCAAATACACTAGTAAAAGTAACTGTACTTAATGCTAAAGCAACTGGAATGATTTTTTTCAACATAAAATTTCTCTCCCCTAATTAAAATCTGACATAATACGATGTTATTTTAATATATTAAAAAAATTATTTCCATAAAAATTCTACCAATTATAAAAATTAATAAGATTTTATTGTTTTCTGACAAGATATTTTTTCCTCAAAAAAATGTATATTTCTTTGTTTTGAGGAAGAAATATTATCTTGATAGTAATATAACAATACTTCTAAGAAATCTAAAAAACTCTAATCAATACATTTTAGCTGTTAAGAAGAATATTCAATCCAAAACTAATGGCGATTTATTAACCTAACATCTCAATATCAATATTTAAAAAGATGCTCCTGGATTTATCCAAGAGCATCTTTTATAAAGCTTTATTTTAACTTATTTATAATGTCTCAATTAACAATTATATAGTTGTAATCAGTCCTTTAAAAATGATAGGAGTGCTTCATTAAATTCTTTAGCATGCGTTGCATTGAGCCCATGTGGACCACCCTTTATTAATGCTACTTTAGAATTAGGAATTGCTTCATGTGTTAATTTCCCACTATATTCATATGGTACAGTTGCATCTGAATCACCATGAATGACAAGGGTAGGTATATTAATCTTGGCTAAATCGCTTCTGAAGTCTGTTTTGCTGAAAGCAGCGATACAATCTAATGTTCCTTTAGGTGATGCACCCGCAGCGATATCCCTATTGTAAAGTCGAAATGGTTCACTAACTAAGTCAGTTCGATCTCCAGCAGCAAAAAAACCTTTCGTAAACTCATCAAGGAATGCTATGCGATCACTTTTCACTCCATTTTCAAATCCTTGAATTGCTACATCATGTAATACACCCTCAGGATGATCTGCTGACTTGTAAAGGAATGGTGGTACAGCTCCGGCAAATACAGCCTTCTCTATTCTATGGGTTCCATATTTCCCAATATACCGGGCTACTTCGCCTCCCCCCATAGAAAAACCAACAAGTGTGACATTTTGAAGCTCTAAATGTTCTAATAGTTGATGTAAATCAGAAGTAAAGGTATCATATTCATACCCTTCCCACGGCTGAGATGATTTTCCAAAGCCTCGACGATCATATGTTATAACTCTGTATCCAGCCTCAACAAGAGCGGGAACTTGATATTCCCAAGATCGACCACTTAACGGCCAACCATGAATGAGTACAACTGGTTTTCCTATACCATGATCCTCATAATATATCTCAATTGGTGCTTGATTTTCGGTTCCTACAGTAATTTTTGCCATTCTCCTACCTCCTTTAATATGTATCCTTTTCTTCAATAATTCGGATGAATCTCATAAGCTATTCATGCACGTTTATGTTGTGAACTCTAAGTATGAAACTCTATTGTTCCAATGCATTTTTTCTCCGTTTGGAACAATCCCCCCTCTAATACCTTTTTCATCATAAAATAATTACTGAACATTACTCATATTCAATTGTAATAACAAAAATAGGTGACTATCAATATTGTTCTATCTATAGGATGTATAGGTAAAACCAATCTATTTTATAGTGAAAACAACTATAGTTACGACCTATACAAATTATAGATAATTTAGAATTGATTAATGAATCAGTTTTCAAATACTATAAATTTGTATAGCACTTCATGTTCTGTGAATGCTGCTATAACCAATATTATTGGTCAGCTTAGTTATAAACGAAGAAACTTATGATAGTATTCGACTATTTAAACTTTCTTCGATTACTTAATTTTTAGGAGGAATACATAATGACTGATCTCTATTCTCGTATTAACAAAGATGATGCTGTCGTGCTTTTAGTAGATCATCAAACTGGTCTTATGTCCGGACTAGTACGTGACTATGGTGTTGATGAATTCAAGAACAATGTTTTAGCTCTTGCTCATACTGCTAAGTTTTTTGATTTACCAGTTATTTTAACAACAAGTTTTGAAAACGGACCTAACGGACCTTTAATGCAAGAATTGGTTGATCTCTTTCCTCATGCACCAAAAATAGCTCGACCTGGACAAATTAACGCATGGGATAATGATGATTTTGTAAAAGCAATCGAAGAAACTGGAAAAAAGCAAATTATCATCGCCGGCGTAGTTACGGACGTTTGTGTTGCTTTCCCTGCACTTTCCGCTATAAAAGCTGGATATGAAGTATTTGCTGTTACTGATGCTTCAGGTACTTTCAATAAACAAGTTGCAGATGCTGCAAATACTCGTATGGCACATAGTGGTGTGCAACTTATGAACTGGTTTAGCGTAGCTTGCGAATTACAACGCGATTGGCGCAACGATGTCGAAGGTTTTGGCAATTTGCTTGCTAGCAATCTTCCAGGCTATCAAAATATAATTGGAAGCTATATGGGCGCACAGCGAGATCTTAGTAAACAAAATGCATAAATGTATTTCAAGGAAATAGCTTTAAATCACTTTTTAAAAAATGGATAGTATACATTTAGTGCTGATTAAATCAGCACTCTCTTTTTAATTAACAGAAAAAACATTATTTTCAATAATATTGATTTTAAACAATTAAAAAAGGAGCGTTTTATTATGAGTAATTTAGAATTGTTAAATCCGGAGAACAGTGCCTTAATTTTGATTGACTTTCAGCCTCAAATGACTTTTGGAGTTGCAAGTATTGATAGACAAACATTGATTAATAACGTTATGCTGCTTGCTAAATCAGCAAAAACTTTTAACGTACCTACTATTCTTACTACAGTTGAAACACGCAGCTTTTCTGGTTATTTTTGGCCGCAAATTCTTGACATATTCCCAAACCATGAAATTATAGAACGCAGTTCAATGAATTCTTGGGAAGATCCAAAATTTGTTGAAGCAGTTAAAGCAACAGGTAGAAAGAAATTAATATTTGCAGCACTTTGGACTGAAGTTTGCCTTGCATTCCCTGTGCTTGAAGCAATTAAAGCTGGCTATGAGGTGTATGCAGTTGATGATGCTTCAGGTGGTACTAGTTTGACAGCACATAACGCTGCTATGCGTCGTGTAGAACAAGCTGGTGCAATTCCAGTGACAGCAATTCAAGTTTTACTTGAATACCAACGTGATTGGGCACACAAAGACACTTATGATGCTGTAATGGAGATTGTAAAAGAACACACTGGCGCTTATGGTCAAGGTGTAGAATACGCATATACTATGGTTCACGGCGCGCTTCCAAGCAGAAAAATATGAAACTAGAAGGAGTAGCTGTCGAAGAGACTCATACAGAGAACACAATGGATGCTGCTAATCCAGTAACAACGATTGTTACATGGGAAATTCAACAGGGTAAAGAAAAACAGTTTGAAACATGGAGACATGAAATTGAGGCTGCGGCTACTAAATTCCCAGGACATTTAGGTGTAAATCTAATAGTCCCAAGTAACGAATCCAGAGAGTATACTGTTATTTTTCGCTTTGATACGTATGAGCATCTACGTGCTTGGCAAGAATCAGATGTTCGCCGGGATTTGTTAAAAACGGCCGAGCAATTTCAAGCCACTAATCCAACTTACAAAACTGAAAGCAGTTTGGCTTATTGGTTTGTTACTCCGAAAACGCCAGTTCCACCGCCAAAATGGAAAATGTCTATCGTTACCCTTTTGGGTGTATGGCCTCTTAGCATGTTAGTTCCTAAATTGATAGGACCTATTATAAAACATATGAATCCTATTATGTCAGCTTTTTTTGTTTCTGTATGTATAGTGTCCTTGCTATCATGGGTAGTCATGCCGATTTTCGGTAAATTATTTCATCCATGGTTACAAAATAATAGAAAGTAGACGAGGTGTGAACATGACTTTACCGGATATGATCTTATATAACGGAAAAATTACTACCCTTGACCCTTCTCAACCTGAGGTATCTGCTATCGCCATAACTGATGGTTTAGTCACTGCAGTAGGTGGAGATGAGCTTCTTAATAGTGCCACGGAAAAAACAAAGAAAATAGACCTTAAAAGAAAGAGAGCTATTCCAGGCCTGAATGACTCTCATATACACGTTATTCGTGGTGGTCTACATTATAATATGGAATTACGTTGGGAAGGCGTGCCATCACTTTTTATTGCTCTAGAAATGCTCAAAGAACAGGCAAGGCGTACACCTGCTCCTCAGTGGGTAAGAGTAGTTGGAGGTTGGTCTGAATTTCAATTTAAAGAGAGACGGTTGCCAACTTTGGAAGAAATTAATGCCGTTTCTGAACACACTCCTGTCTTTGTGCTACATCTTTACGATAGAGCACTTGTAAATCGTGCAGGGCTGCATGCACTGGGATATACGAAAGATACACCAGACCCTCCAGGCTGCTTAATTGAGCGGGATAAACGAGGTAATCCAACAGGCCTTTTAATTGCGAATCCTAACGCTTCTATTCTTTATTCAAGTTTGGGTAAAGCACCAGTACTTAATTTTGACGACCAGATTAACTCAACTCGCCATTTTATGCGCGAATTAAATAGATTAGGTATTACAAGTGCTATTGACGCAGGTGGTGGATTCCAAAATTATCCGGATGATTACAAAGTTGTTGAACATTTAGCCGAGAAGGAACAATTAACTTTGCGTATTGCTTATAATCTATTTACGCAAAATCCAAATCATGAATATGAAGACTTTGCTTCATGGGCAAAAATTGTTTCTCCAGGTCAAGGAAGTGATAAGTATAAAATGAATGGTGCCGGAGAGATGTTAGTATTCTCAGCAGCCGATTTTGAAAAATTTCAAATGCCACGGCCTGAACTAGCTACGATGATGGAAGCTGACTTAAAGAAAGTAATTTCTCTATTGGTGGAAAACCGTTGGCCCTTCCGTTTACATGCAACTTATGATGAGTCAATCACACGTTTCTTAAATGTATTTGAGGAAGTTAACAGTGAAATTCCTTTTAATGGTCTACGATGGTGGTTTGACCATGCAGAAACAATCTCAGATCGTAGTATGGAACGTGTTAAGGCTTTAAATGGCGGTATTGCCATCCAAGACCGCATGGCTTTTCAAGGTGAATACTTTGTTGATTTATACGGAAAGGAAGCTGCAAAGCGTACTCCTCCGATTTATCGTATGTTAGACCTTGGTATACCTGTTGGCGCCGGTAGTGATGCAACTAGGGTTTCCAGCTATAACCCTTGGGTTGCCCTTTACTGGATGGTTGCCGGAAAAACCATTGGTGGGCTTTCCATATACGATGAAAAAAATAAACTTGATAGAAAAGTAGCCCTGGAATTATATTCAAAAGGAAGTGCGTGGTTCTCTGATGATGAAGGTAAAAAGGGAACCCTGGCAGTAGGTCAGTTTGCTGATCTTGCTGTATTGTCTGCTGACTACTTTACTGTGCCAGAAGAAGAAATCAAAAACCTTGAATCATTACTCACCATTATGGGTGGGCAGGTTGTTTATGGAAATGATGAATTTAAAAATTTATCACCTGAATTGCCGCCAGCATCACCTGATTGGTCACCGACGGGCGTTTATGGTTATGGTGGTGCTAACCTAGCCAACACTATACTTTCCCACGATTCCCATGATAACAAGTTACATAGTTGCAGTAACCCTCTCCATCAACACACTCATACCGTAATAGGAAAAGATGGAACTACATGGGGTATCGGTTGTACTTGCTTTGCTTTCTAAGTCAAAACCACCGGTATAATGCCGGTGGTTTTCTTTCTGCAATAAGGGTATGTAGATTCGAAATAGCATTGTATATCCCTACATGGAATGTGTTACTATGCGATAAGACCGAAGAATTGATTGATTAACTTAACTTGTTTTTGATAGCCTTCTCTCCTTGCAAAGTCTGTCCTTTTTTCCTTAATTAAAAGTCAATGGTATCCCCCTCTTGATCGACTACACCACACATATAAATCCACTGCCCTTTGACTTTAATATAGATCTTAATTTTTCAATTGTTACACTAGAATCATTATTATTTCTATTACACTGATACTTTTTGCGAATCATTTAACTTCTGCATAAAGATACGTGCTGCAAAACTTAAAAATTTATCATCAAAGTGAATAAGATTAATATCTTGGCTTGGTGTTGGATCAGTAATACGAACTATGCTCAAAGTATCATTATTAACAAAGTTAACCAGTGAAAGAGGTATTATGGCAACCCCATGTCCATTGTATACAAGGCTCAATAGAGAAATAGAAGATTTTGTTTCTATATTTGCTTCAGATAAAGATAACCCTAAACTCTCACAATATATCTTAATAGATTCACGACAACTACATGAAACCATTATTCTACTCAGCCCTACTAATTCTCGAAAAGAAACAAATGATTTTTCATTCAAAGGATGATTTTTTGGAATTACAAGGACGAGCTCTTCACTATACAAAAGGGTGCTTGTTAATATGTCTGGAATTTGAGCACTACGTGTAATCCCGAAATCAATATTTTTGTCAACGATTTGATTTACAGCAACTTCGGATTCTATAATCTTTACTACAATGTTGGGATAATGTTGTTGAAACTTCATAATATAAGGTGTTAAATAAGTGAGATCCTCTAATAAACCTCCTATAGTAATCACACCTCTTTTTACACCCTTTAATTCAAAAATTTCATTATACACGTCATCAAATTGTTGCATGATAAATTTTCCTTTATCAAATAGCAGCTTACCCGCTTCTGTCATTTTGATACCTCTTCCAACTCGATGAAACAAGGGTGTATCAAGTTCCCCTTCTAAAACACGGATTTGTTGACTTAAAGTCGGCTGTGAAATACCTAGAACTTCCGCAGCTTTAGTGAAACTATTATTATTACAAACTTGAATAAAATACTCTAAATGACGTAATTCCATTCTTGATACCCACTCTCCGCTTTATGAAAGATTTATAATTTAAAGGACGATATGTATACGTTAACATAACAACTTTATTTCATGCTATACCAATTGAAATTACATGGTTTATTCATTTTGTATTATAATAAATTTACTACCATTTATTAATTTTTCCTCCTATTTATTTAAATTAGATTTAATTAGGACATTACTAATTCGAGATATATTTCTAAAAATTTATAGTTCGAGTGCATAATACCCTAATTTTTTCAACTTTTCGATTATCATTTTTTTCTCAATATAGTCCAAACCACCAAATATATGCCGAATCGCCTCTTTATGCTGAGGAAAAATACTATCCATTAACTGAATACCATCTGAAGTAATTGACGCATACGTGACACGGCGGTCTTTTGGACATGGTTTTCGTATTAAGAACCTCTTCTTTTCCAACTTATCCACTACATACGTGATACTACTACTTGCAAGTAATATTTTCCCTCCAATTTTTTGTATAGGCTGATCGCCTTTACTATATAGTAGCTCAAGCACTGCAAATTCAGTTGGATTAAGTCCATAACTTTTTATATCCTCTTCAATACGCTTAGTAATTGCCTGTGCTGCCCTTGATAATGTAACAAATAACTTTAAAGATAAGCTCTCATCATTAATCACACTCATAATTACCAATCCTTTACAAGTTATCTTGAATTCGAGATTTATTATATTATCGTCGAAATATTATGTCAATAATTCATTTTAGTTTTATTAAGCCCCTTATCATTTATTTCTCAACATAAGAAATATGGAATTAGAAGAAAAAATTGTTAATATATAAGTATCTCAATTACGTTATTTCTTTTAAAGAGAGCTTGTATTCTAACGCAAGTTCTCCTTTTTTATATTCTAAATTGAATCCGGACAAAGTTCACATATTGAGTCTGCCCATGTATATGCTATAGTTTTTAAACAAAGATTAGAGCCCTCCTACAAGAAGGAGAGCTCTAATCTTTCATATAAATATTCACAATTTTTATCATTGCGGGGACATCAAAACTTTAACTTGATAGGGATATGGCACTACCCCAATTAATAAATATTATTAACTATATATCTATCATATTTTTTATAAACAGGATTAATTAGATTTAAAAAAAGATTTCTTTTTCTTTACTCGTAATAAATCACCTGTCCATCCTTTGACTCGCATATATAAATACATACCCCCTGTTGTGAAAAAAATAAATAAGAGAGCGATTAAATAGCTATATTTCCATTCTAGTTCAGGCATGTATTTAAAATTCATTCCCCATAATGCTCCTAAAGCTGTCAAAGGCGTACTCACAGCAGTTAATACAGTAAGAGCTTTCATAATTTCATTCCCACGATGAGAAGAAACAACTTCTTGTAAATGAATCATCGTGTCTAATTCTTCTTGGTACTCTTTAACAAGTTGTAATCCACGCTCTAATTTTACGTGTGTTTGTTTATAACAAAGGGTGTTTGTTAAGTTTTCTAACCAAGCTTCCTCCAAGCCTTGTAACACTTCCTGTATTAAGCGAAACACATGTGTGTTCATAAATAATTCATGACGAATATGATAAATTCTTTCTAAAACTGCTATGTTATTATGATGATAAAAATCCCATAATACATTTCTGAAATTGTTTTCAAAATAGTCAACCTTTCGTAAATAGTGAGATATAAATATTGATAAGATAGCACATACTCCTTCAGCGGAACTATTACAATTTTTTATACCCATAGGGAAATTATGTATTAATTTTTGGAAATCCTCTTCCTCTTTTTCCTGGACTGTTATCAGTATTCCATGAGCTACGAAATAATGAATAAATTTTTGAATTTTGGCATCCTTTTTATCTTGATCATATAAAAACGAACCATATACACAAGTTTGACTTGGTGATAACGTATAAACATATAATCCATTTTCACAAGGAGAACTTATTTTCTTTACAAATTGAGAGAAATAAGATGTTACATCACGAGGGATTATAGAAGAAAGTTTTTCAAGCTCACTAGTTTTCACATGATACCAACTCCATTTCGTCATTTTTATGCATTCCATATTATTCTTCCTTTCTAAATAGTTTTATGTTTGATCGAATCATATCCGTAATATGAAATTTGTATGTAGGTATTCATATCTTGGAGGAAAAGTTTTTAAATCATCTAAATTACAAAATAAATGGCATAGGAGGTCTTATTCTTTTAAAAGAAAGACCCCCTATATATTAGTTATTTTTATTCTCAATTTTAAACATTTCCTCTATACAAGCACTTTTTATCTTTTCTTATAAATAATTTATTATATATGGAAATCAAGCCCTATAATTTAGCAGTTCTATTCAACAAAATTCATTTCGATCGTTATTATAATTGGGATTTTTGTGCAGATTGATTGGTGATGTCCTCAAATACTTGACTTCCAATAATATAGTATCCATGAAGCGCGGCCTCTTTTGAAGCGTCTACCATACGGAAAGAAGCAATTTCACCTTGCATTTTTTCAATTCGTTTTTTGTGGATATCTACTATTCCTCCGGTCCAAATAATAGTATCATACTGGTCTAACTTAAATTGTTCTTGTAATACACGCATGACGTCTTGGAAGTGTGCATCCAACTCTTTTTGAATTAAAATATCCACCTGACTTGTCTCATAATTTTCGTCTCGATCTCCATATCCTTTTTCTAATATTTTTGGCATGTCGTTAATATGCAATTGATTACTTTCACCCGCATGATTCTGCAGGATATTCTTAATATTTTTCAAAGGCTTGCTACATCCTAGTTCCGTCTCATAATGATTTAAAATGAGATTCTGTTTCATATCTGCCATTTCTAATGTACGAAATCCACCATCAATAATTAAGATGCGATCTTGTTCCTGAATAATTCCCTCTTTTAAGAAATAGGCATGTAAAGCGACTGGTTGCTGAAGAATCAAAGCATTTTCCACCGTAATATTAATAAATTTCCCATCAATTTGCACGGAAGTTTCTTTTTTTAGTGCATGTTGTAATTGCTCGTGCTGACTACCAAAACAAGTGACTGGAAGCCCGGTAACAACTAAAGGTAACACGACATTTTCTTTATAATCCTTTGCAATGCAACCAAATATTTGTTGTTTAAAACGTTCGCTTTCATAATAATTTTCTATTTCTTCATTAAATGGAGGAAGCAATGAAGCGTCAGATTGATGTGCTTCATTTCCCATGTAGTATGCAAAGTCTAAGTCTATAAAACTCACCTTTGTTAAATCTTCACTGTCAGTATGATTAGGTACAGGGGCTAGTGTGGAAGCTTCACTCTTAATCGTCATCTCAGAATCTACATCCTGTCGATATGCCCGCTTGGTAAAGCCAATTCCTACATCAATTGCATACAGAGATTTCATACTTTTTTCCTCACTTTCTCTTTTAAGAATTAAATCTAGGCACTCTCTTCTTTCTCTTCTTTCCCTTCTTTCACATATTTCTTTTCATTTTCCGTTTTTTCTCCGTCTAGGTTCCTACTATTTTCATTTATTTCGTAATCCTTTTCATCTTTTTTCTTTTTGTTACTTTCGTTTTCTGTTAAGTCTTTAATGGTAGAAATGACAACTGGTGTGGCTGTAAGCAATTGTGGTAATGTTTGTTTTGCAACATTAGCTGCAGTTGCAGAGAATTGTTTACTTGTCTCAGTTACCTTCTCCAATGTTTCCTTTATGTTTCCTTCTTGTAGTTTTTCTTTTACGCTTTTTCCTTTTGTTTGTATAGCTTTCCGATTTTCTTTTTTTAATAGGGAGACGATGACTCCGGTCGTAATCCCAATCACAGCATATTTAAATATTGTATGTTTCATTTTTCTCACCCTTCTCTACTTTTATTTTCTTCAATGCTACAACTTAAAATAATTACCTTACCTATTGCAATCTATTAGAGAGAATGATAGGTTTGCGACTTCCTATCACTCGCCATTGGTGTTTCAGCTGTTACTAGGAGTAAAATCCTCCCTTGATCTAGCTTTTCTTCATATAAGTTAGCTTCCTCCTTCGACAATCCCATTTCTTCCATTTGATTTCGAAGTTCGTCCCCTTTTTTGGAGAAAAAGTTGATAATACTTGTTCCCAATCCTTGTTCTTTTACTCCAATCGTATTTGTGTTTGTATCATCCGCAATCTTTTTTGTTAGATGTTTTTCATGTGTTAAGACATACATGTCATCTTGGTGAATCCCTTGCAATTCTAGCTCTTTTACTTTCATAACTACTTCCTGTTCATTTTCATATTCATGAACCACCGGTTTTCTTTCATTCTTGTGCATTGTATTTTTCCTCCTTTAAATTTTTTATTTTTTTATTTAGTTGTTATGTAATATGTAATACACCTATTTTAAAGATGTTAAACCTAAATTTTCAAAAAATTTCATAAAATAAGTTATAAATGTTTTTGAATATCACAGCGATGTCACGAGAAGTTTGCTTTGATAAAAGTGCTACAAATAACGATTTGTTTGGAAGGCAAGCCCATTGTTTTATAGAAAATTTCTATTTAGAAAAAGTTACAAAAGGAGTACAAGATATTTTTTTCGTTAATTAAATCCTAGGAAAATAAAAAAGCACTCTTTTTAAAAGAGTGCTAAAAAACATATAACCTAATAATGTTTCTAGTTTGATTACAGAAAGAAAGTCTTTATTAAAACATATAGTTGCTAATTTAATTGCGATCTTCCTTGCACCCAAGCAGCAATGTCATTTATAACATACTCAGGGATATTAGCAGGACTATAATATTCATCCGGTTTACTTATTTCTCCATCACCTTCTGTAAAGAAATGATTTAACTTCGGATATAGTCGATAATCGACGTTATCTCGTTCTTTTAATTGTTCTTTCCAAAGAGGCATTTCGATTTTTGATTGAACTTGATAGTCTCTTTCCCCTTGAATAATAAGAAGCGGTGTCTTTTGTTCTTTTGACATTTCGGCTGCTTTAATTTTTCGGATAGAATCCCAAAATATTGCTGATCCTAAGTAAAAATCTTTTGGGGGATTCTGACTAGAGAAATTTGGATCATTTAATAATTCAAATTGTGCTTTGTAGAATTTATATTCATCTAGATTCATTGCTCCAATAGAAAAAAGGTACTCAAATTGATCTAAAACAACGTCTTGGATCGTACGAGCTGGCCCACCCATTACAATTGCCCCAGCAATATTATTATTTTGGTCTTTTTCAATCATTTTCGGAAGCATCATTCCACCTTGACTATGACCAAGAATATATATTTGATTCTTATTTATTAGAGGCTCATTTTTAAGAAATTGAGTTACAAAAAGAGCATCATCTGTTGTCTCTTTATCAACTGTATAAAAGGGACTAAATTGTGTTTTCAACCCATGTTCATAAGTTCTTTTATTATAGCGAAGAACAGCAATTCCCTTCGATGCAAGACCTTCAGCTAAATCGCGAAATGGTTTTAAAGCAAACGCTGTTTCATCCTGATCGGTTGCTCCTGATCCTTGAACAAGAATAACCGCTGGAAAAGGACCCTTTCCTTTTGGAACCGACAATGTTCCTGGTAATGGAAATGCACCACTTCCAACTACTACTTCTTTATCAACAAATGATTCAGGCTTACTATATGATGGACGCTCTGCAACAGGACTAAACGACATGCTTAGTTGAAAATCGTCTATTTTTCCAGATGGATCTAGTTTAATTAGTAAAGGTACAGTCATTTTTTCAAAAACTAATTGAATCTCCACATTTGTATGAACAGGATTTGTCTCTTTTTGTGTAACCTCTCCAATTTCTATAAAAGAACCTGCTTGTAATTGTACTGGGAGTCCCTCCCAATAGCTCTTCAGCCATTCTTCGGATATTATTTTCTGTAATGACCTTGAGGTTAAATCAAATGCAGATTTATAATCTTCACTATTCATATGACGAATAAATGAAAGAGTAGTAGATATAATAGGATTTTCATCATCACTATTGTCTACTTTTTTTATAGGTGTGTTTGCTTCCTTTAATTTCGAAATAAATTGATGGTTAAACGGATAATTATATGTATCAGGATATAAGCTTGTTTTCAATACTTCCGTATTCCGTCCCTCATACAAACTTGAAGAACTCGTAAAATTTTCAGGTAAAATTACTTCCTCCGCATATGAGACTGAGGGAATTGTTATTGAAAAAATCGCACTAACAAGTAATAACTTATTACTTGTTCTTCTTTTCTTACCCATACTTATTGATTCTCCTTTCAAAATTTAAAATTTCTAATACAGTATGCCAACTATAAGGAAAATAAAAATTATCAAAGAGATTAATAATCTATTTTACGATCCCCCCTAACTAATTAAAAATCTATCATTAACAAACTTCAATAAAAAATGCCCTCCCCCTCTTTTTTTATTGTTGGATTTTCCAAGGACTTAGAAGCACAGCACTAATTTACATGTAAATGACCCATGAGATTCTCTGTTTCAAAAGAAAAAAGCACCCCACTAGATGCTTTCTTTAATTGTTCTCACTCTCATTTATTTAGTTAATTCTCTTATTACTGTAAAATAAATTTATTCTATTTCCTAAATCTCACTTATTTCTTAATTCACTCATACCAATATAAAACCTAATAACCTATCCTCAAAAAATAAAGAAAACAGGTTATTTGGCTATTCATTCCGTAAGCTTACTGCTCAAGTTAGTCTTTTTTCACACGGTTAAACTTTATTAAGAAAACCTTAAGGAATTTCCCTCTATATTTATAAGAATTTTTTTCTATACTGAATCATGTAAATGAACAAGAGGAGAAACGATCATGAAGAAATTTGTAATTTGCATACTAGGAATAGGCCTCCCTATATACTTACTACCTTTCATATTACGCGGAGATTTAGACAGATTTAATCCGATTGCTGAAGAAAAGAATGTATATGCCGTTGCGAAAGGATATGGTGTTCCAGATTATCATCATAAAGGAAGAGCTATGTACTCACTAAAAGGTGTTGATGAATTAAGCAATGAAAAAGAATATAAAGTTGGAACGAACACGCCTAATGATTTTACAAGAAAAATTTACTTAAAAATTCATGTGAAAGGTAAGTATGTCTATTCCTACGATATTATTTCTGAAAAGGACATTCCAGAGAAAATAAGGGGACAATTGGAGATAGCAAAGAAATAAAAGAGCCAATTCGTACGAGTTGGCTCTTTATTATCGCTCCCATCTACCGTTTGGAGAATTTTTTCGATCGATTTATTAAGTTCGTTATCATTGTTTTAACAACCATTCTTCAATTACTTTAACTGTTTCATCCCGTTGTGCTTTTGACGTAATTAAGCTTGCATTATCACCTTTTTGCTCACCATACATGCCAAAATGAGCATGGTTTCCGCCTTTTATCATGTGCATAGTTGTATTCTTTGACATTAACTTTTTATTGTTCTCTATTTTTTCTACAGTTGCTAAAGCATCTACTTCTCCATAAATAGATAACATTGGAATCGATTTTGTAGAGAAATCATCTGCAGGATAAGAGCCTAAGAAAATGATCCCATCTACCTTGTCTTCATTCTGAAAGGCATACTTAGAAATCATAGCTCCGCCCATTGAATGTCCAGCAACGTACCATTTTTGAACTTCAGGGTACTGTTCAATTACACTATCTACCGCATTGATTCCAAGTATCGCTAAGTTTAATGGTAACTTAGGCATTACTACAAAATGCCCATCTTTTGCAAGAGCTTCTCCTAAGTAACTATAAGCTTCAGCTTCTACTTTAGCACCTTGATAAAAAACAACCCCTATTTTAGCATCTTTCTGTCCAAAAACTATATTATCTTCATCTTTTTTATCATTCACTAACGACAAAGCCTCTTTCGTTGGTTTGTAAGTAAACTGGGACCAAGTAAAAAAAGTAATACTCCCTATAAGTAAAATACCAAGTAAAGAGTACAGAACAATTTTCATCCATTTCTTCATATGTATGACCTCCCTAAGATGTATATATTCTATACTTTAGATTATCATTAATAAACATAAAAACTCGAGCATTTTTATTGTGCTCAAGTTTTCATTTACGTCTTTAATTTATACTATAAATTGTCCAAGATAAATATGTAGCAAATGCAGACCATAAAAAATATGGAATTAGCAACCATGTCGATACTTTAGATAAATTGGAAGAAAACATAATGAGAAGTAACGTAGTAATAGCGACTAGTAAACAGTCTACTGTTGCTAAAAACAAATTTTTTTGACTGAATTGAAAGTAGCTGAACGCTTGATTGCACATATAATTTAAAAGGAATACAAACCAAAATGTTTTTGGCTTGAATCCATAGTTGTTGTAAATAATTGCAACTGATAATGCAATAAGTCCAAATAATACAGCCCATATCATTCCGATTGTCATACCAGGAGGTGTCCAAGACGGCTTTTCTAACGCATCATACCAAGTACGATCAATAGGGAATAAAACACTAGAAACATAAAACAAACCATATGTTAGTAAAAATACTATAATACTAGATTTTTTCATAAACATTCTCCTTTTTACTAGAAGATTATAGAAACTTTATATGATTAGTATGCCCTTGTAATGGATAAATTTCTAATATTTAAATTTCAAATACATATCGTTTAATCTATTTTATACGAACTCTTTCATACTTTTATATGCACACAGTGCTCTCTCTCTTGCTGCCTTATGATCAACGACTGGCAAAGGATATGTATTACCAAGCTTTATATTGGCCTTTTGTAAAATATGCTCAGGTGCTTCCCAAGGTTTATGTATATACTTATTCGGTATATCTCTTAATTCTGGTACCCATTTTCTTATATACTCTCCATTTTTATCAAACTTTTCTCCTTGTGTGATAGGATTAAAAATACGAAAGTACGGTGATGCATCTGCTCCACTTCCAGCAACCCATTGCCATCCCATTGTATTATTTGCAATATCAGCATCTAGTAGTGTATCCATAAACCATTTTGCTCCTTCTTGCCACGGAATTAACAAATGCTTTACAAGAAAAGAGGCTACAGCCATTCTTGTCCGATTATGCATAAAACCTGTTTTCCAAAGCTCCCGCATTCCCGCGTCAATAAACGGATAACCAGTTTCACCTTTTTGCCATACTCTTAATAACTCCTCTTCCTTATTCCACGGAAAATGTTCAAAGTTTTTATTAAGAGGTTTATATACTGTAAACGGATAGTGATATAGCAAATAATAAGAAAACTCTCGCCAAATTAATTGGCGTATAAAACTATTCACTTGTTTTTCAAAAAGACTACATTGTCTTTCGGTACTTTTATTTATTAAGTAATGATACATTAACTTCACTGATATTTGGCCAAATGAAAGATATGGCGCCAACATCGAATGAGCATTTTGATTTGGAAAATCTCTTCCTTCACTATAAGAGGCTAATTTGCTAGAGAAAAATTTCTTGAATGTTTTGTATGCCCCTTCCTCTGTAGGCTCCCATATTGATTCAATATGAGATGTCCACGGTATAGTTGGCAGCAAGTGTAATTCTGAAACAGATAAGCTTGCTGGTAAAGAGCTTCCCCATTTTATACTCTGCACTTTGCTAATAGGTTTAGGTATTACCTGCTTTTGAAATGCATTGTAAAAAGGCGTAAACACCTTATATTCAGTGTTGTCCTTCTTTTTTATAATCCACGGTTCTAATAATAAATGCGAATTAAATTCCTTACAAATAATACCTTTATCTTCTAACATCATTTTCATTTTTTGATTAGATTGTAATCTGTCCGGATCATAGCAAATATTCCAATATACAGCCGTTATATCTAATTGTTCTATGAGAGAAAGTATTTCTTCCTCCGTACGTCCTTTACGAATTATTAAAGTAGAGCCCAATGCCTCAAGTTGCTTCTTTACATCTATTACAGCATGGTGTAACCACCACTTTGCCGCACTTCCTATTGAAAAAGTTTCATCTTGTACATATACCGGAAGAACCTCCCCGGACTGAACAGCCTCAAATAGAGCTGGGTTATCATATAAACGAAAATCTTTTTGAAACATAACGATAATTTTGTTTTGCATGGCTACCTCTTCTGATTCTTAAAACATAATAAAATTTATTATACAACAGCAATTTATACATAAGAATTTATTTGTCTTTAATAAATTAGTTAACTTTTTCAACTATTTTATTAGTAGGAATTTTAACAACCGTTTCTTTTTCCCCTATTCTATCAATCTTGAAACCATGAACTTTAACATCAGACGGTACTAGTGGATGATGACAAATCATATCTATACTCTTCTCAATATTTTCACTAACATTTTCTTTTCCACTTAGCCATTCATCGAGGCTACCACTTGAAAATTCAGGCATGCAATTTTTAAAGAGATAGTCTAATTCTATATTATCTTTTATGAAATCACGTTGAGTTTGTAGATTAACTGAAGACGTTTCTTTATCCTCTATTCCGACAACAAAAATTTCTTTAACATTTTCTTGATAAATAGCAATAATAATAGATCTCATTATATCTCCATAAGGATGTACAATTACAGAATCATAGCTGTGTATAGTCAACATGTTTTCTTGGTGAATGTTAGTTACTTGTTGGATACTAGGCTCTATTCCGTGTTCAATGTCTGTTAATAATAAAACTTTTTTATTCTTTGAATTCATATGGAGCACTCCTTCTTCATTATTGTATTTATGAAACTTTTAAGCTAGTAACAATAATAATTGTTACCAGTTTTTCCAGCGTCCCTCTGGGTCAACACTTGCAAGTCTAACCCATCCATTTTGAACTTTTTCTCGAAATGTGAAATCATTATTTAACAAACGTTCTATATATTCAATAGGTGCTTGAATGACAATTAGTAAACGAAGTGGTGAATGATACGTCTCACTATCTGACTGCATAACCGATTGCCAAGGTAAGCCTGGCAACAGGTCACTTGCATTCCCTTGCATAACACCGAGACCTGCCGTTACAGTTTGGGTTGTTTTGTTTCCACTACCATAATAATGAGGTGCTACAGTTGAAGCGTAATATTGTAAATTTATCCACTGAGCTACTGTTCCTGGTCCTGCAATAATGTTAGCTAATATATCGCCACTTTCATCCTGTTTCCAATCATAATTATGGAGGAACGCCCTACCTTCTAAGTCACAATCTTGAGTTAATTCTCGTTGCCCGATAATAAAAGATGCATTACGAGCTAATCCCCATTCTGGACGTATTTCACTCCAATCTTCTGCAAATCGATGTGCCTCTTTACTCGCATTTTTTATTTTCGTTTTAAAATTTGGTAATTGCGTTAAACGCTCTCTATTTGCATGTTGGCTCACATTTGGCATAATCGACTCGATACAATCAAATGCTTCTTGCGCAGCTTCCGAAAGTTCCGGGACGTAAATCCATTCCAATTCGTCCACTGTTGTTTTATGTTCAGCTGCTGCAAAAATGGTGTCCTCAGGAATTTTAATACCTTCAGCAGCCAATGCCTCTCTTACTTCTGGAAGATTACATAAAGTAGCAAAAACTCTTGCATTGAATCCCCCTGCTGCTCCGCCACAAGCACCACACTCAAGTGCTGCAGCATAAGGATTGTTCGTACTTTGACTACTATGTCCGCACATTACAACTAAAGGAGCAAATTTTTCTGTCAGTCCCACCATTTTTAAAGCTTGACGCACATAGTTCACTTTTTCTTCTTTCGTAAAACCGATAGGTATCTCGCCCTTTGTGTCATGAACATGATTAAGTGAGAATGTTGTATCAGGTTTTTGTAACATAGTTTTACGAAGGTTACGAATGAAAGCACCAACTCCTCTTGGGACAAAGCTTCTTGTCACCATTTGTAGACCAAATAAAGGACCACTTAACTCAGGTAGCGCCATACTCGTCAGTACGTTCTGTTTCATCGTTTTAAATGTATAACGTACCGAACTGCCTACCCTCTTACGTTGCTCATAAGATTTAAGTTCATTTTCATTTGTGAGCTCTTTTATTTGATGTTTCGGTTTGAGTATAACTGGCAAAGAAGGATGGTTGTTATTACTACCTAGTTCACTAGTTGCAATTGGTAATCCAAAGAAACCAGCTATTCCAAATGTTTCAAACGGACCTAATTTTTCAAGGTGGCGACGAAACGGTTCTGAACGTACATCAATACAGAATGCTAATTGAGCTAATACACGCTTTTTATCATTAGTTGCACGTTGTTTAGAAGCAATCTTCTTCCTTAATTGCTCTGCATGCGTCTGTTCCCAAGCTTCCAGCCAAAGTTTCCTACGAATATTTTCATCAAAACGATAAGCGAATACTAATAATTCACTTTGTTCAGCAGCAGGCATTTGTAACCATTCCCGTGTTGAAATATTCCCCCAATAGATCCAAGAAGCTATAAGCGGGACGATTGCAACTTTTTTCTCAACCTTTTGATTTTTTAAAGGTAAATAAAGCTTTGTAATAGCCAGCTCCATAGAAATTCGAACTGCTAAATATTCTATTAGGAGTTCCTGTTCCTGAATTGATTGTTGTGAGCGCCATCGTATCATTCCTGCCCACCCAGGCAAAGAAAGTAAGTGCCCTTCAAGGTAAGCTTGTATGTTAGATTCAGAAATTCCTAGTTCAGATAATGCTCTCGCTAAAGCTACTTGGGCATCTTGTGGCCAATCTTTTAAAACTTTACGCTCATTTTTACTGAGCGCTGGATCAAATGTAATAAGGTGTTGCCATGCACGATAAAAACCTTTCTCTCGATTTGGCATCGTCCAACTTGATCCGGAGTCATCAAGATATAATTTACACCATTTAATGATATGATAATTAAGAATATCAGATAGGTTTTCACCCTTTTGGTTCTCTATAAGTGAACTTACAGGTTGCAAAGAAGAGTCTTTCATACTCTCTGTATTTATATAACTCATTTCTTCTGCCAGTTTATTTACTTCTGGCAATGATAATAGACTAGAAGGTAATTCCTCTAATTTTAAAGCTACTTGGCAAAACTGCTCCACTTTCTTTCGCGGGATATGAAAAGATTGTGAATCAAGCCAACGAGACAAGCCACTTTGTAAAAATGATTCCTCAATCTCCCCTTTTGCCTTTGCCGAATGAATCATAGCAGCACTCGGATATATATCCACATTACGAATTTCTTTTAACCAATCTGCAACTTGTTCAAATGATTGCTTTTCAAGTCCCATCCAAGGGTGATGAGCTGCAAATGTAGCAATCGGCCAAAGTGGTGCAATCACTCGGCTAGCAGATTCAACTAAATCATTCATATTCTTTTCTTGTATTTCAATGTTTGTATCTTTCTTTTTTAAAGTTTCTTTCGTTACGATTGACGGTATACTCATCACCGATTACCTCCCTTTGATACATAATGTTTAAGATAGCTTGGATGACTTTCTACTGACTTTTGTCTCGCCTCACCTACTCGAACGAACCAAAGATACATTACAGCAAATATTGTAGAGGATTGATTACGAGTAACGAGAGTACTAATAGCACTACCAAACAATAAGAGACATATAACAAAAATAACAGCTGAAGCTGAAGGTTGAACACTTTGATACATGTCAGTATGCAACCATTTGTAAAGAGAATTATGAACGGTAAAGTAAATGAGAGAAAATCCAATCAAAACAATTACGCCAGCAATTCGTCCCATTCTTCCCTCTCCAAAAACAACAAGCTGTTTCCATGAAAAGTATAGTGACCAGCCTAAGATTAACGCACTAACTAGTTGATACCCCTCTCCAGAAGTCATAAACCAGAAAGTAATTGCTATAAATAATCCTAAAACACGTCCGACCATAATCCATAAATTGGACATCTTTTCATTAGACTGCTTCACTACCCCAAAACGTTCTACTGAAGAACCAGCTTGTAAAAACAGCGTAGCTTTAAACAAACCATGTAAAATTAAATGTATAACAGCCGCTAAATAGGCTCCTAATGCACATTGAATAAGCATAAATCCCATTTGTGCAATAGTTGATCCCACTAACTGACGTTTATAATCAACTTGAACTAGGCTAATTCCTGTTCCGATTAAGACAGAAATACTTGAGAAAATTAGTAAAATGATTTGTGCAATATCATCATGAAAAAGAGGTGAAAATCTAGTTAACATGATACCGCCAGCATTTACTAAACCAGCATGCATAATAGCAGAAACAGGAGTTGGAGCAACAGCAGACTCAATTAACCATCTTTGAAAAGGCCATTGTGCTGCTGGAATCATCACCGCTACTATAACCAATAAGTTAATTCCTGTTCTCTCCAATGTTCCATGTAGCGCTACATTTTCATTCGTTAAAACTGACGTTAACTGCCACTGTCCAGTGCCTTGAAACAACCAAATGATAGCTGATAGCAACGCAATCCAACTTATTGTAAATAAATAGCCAGAGATTTTAGTTGCTTCACTAACTACTTTCCAACCTTTATTTAGCCCTATGAGTAGAACCAATCCTATAAGCGTTGCTCCCCAACAAATGATCATTAAACGAAGATCATCACTTAACCATGCAACCGAAGATACACCTGTAGTAAATGTAAAAAGTAAAAAGTATTTTCGATATGAGCGGTCTCCCATTAAGTAACGTACAGAAAAACGCTGAATGATTAAACCAATTGTAAGAACAAAGAAAGCCATTAACCAAGCTAAAGTATCTAGATGCCAAGGCCCCACAACTCTATCTCCATTGTTATTAACAAGTGCGAGTAAAGAAATCAATGAAGGCAAAGCAGCGATACCAATATGGATATGAACAAAACGTAAAGGTATCCTTGCATGTAAAAACAATAATCCACTTAGCCAAGAAGCACTAAGCGCCATAAAAAATAATGTTAACAGTGTTGATGAACTCAGCGAAATTAACATGTTAAATACTCCCTTCTAAGCGAAAATAACCTATAAAAATTCCTTTTAAGTAAGATAGTTCTTTAATTTCAATTTTCATTCACTCTTTTTAGTACATCGTTTTTTCCCATAAAAAAAACCGACAACTTCCATAATTCAATGATTTTATATCATCATTGAATTATGGAGATTGTCGGTTTCCCTTCAACTAACTTCAATAAAGTTTTTTGAAGAGCTCCCATTTTATAGAGGATAATAATGTATGTATTACTCCTGTTAAAAAGAAATGTATATTTCTGATCTCCTAGACTATGCAATCAATATATCAATTTATGTTATAAGCTATCTTTTAATTAAGAAACTTTTTCATTTAGTCAATATTACATATTAAAAAAATGCTAAAGCCTTAATTATAGCAAACTGTTAAAATGAGCATCTATCAATTTTTTAAAACAATTATAAGATAAACCATATTAAGCAGTTTGTCAATTTATTTATCCGTTTTTTGAACGTTATTTCAATCAGAATTTATTATACCTTAATAACTTCAAATTTTTAATTATTAGCATGTTAATAAAGTTAAACAAATTGCAAAACTTGTAGGTTTCTTAATCCTTCCACTAACCTTAAGGTATTTTTAAAATTTCTCCTCAAGATTATGAAGCAATTTAAAAATCATTACTCGTTCACCTGTACGGGAGCTTATATCCGTATGAAAGCTTTTCACTTTCTCTCCAGTTAATTCTAGTATAATCTCTTTTAGATCTTCAATTCCAGATTCAACTAACTCCGAACGATTTTTCTTTATCGTTAACATACCGTCTTTTGTTTCGCAAACCGTATATTCAGCCGGCGTTAAAATCCCTTGTAAATTTACGATAATCATATCCCGTAATATATCTGTCTTAACGGATATAGACCCGCGTCCTAGGTAGTCCTTTTCCCAGTGAGTAATTGCTTTGCTTATCTCTGATTCAATAGAGCCTTTTGAGTTTTTCATCTTTGTATCCTCCTTCAATAAAATGTAATTATATTTATAATTACATTAACAATATAATAATCTGGATTGATTTTATTTTCAATTATTGAGAAGAATTTATAGGAATCGTTGTCATGTATCCTTTAGTATTAAAGTGAATTTTTATATTGCAATATATGTTTTTTGATTATCCCCAACAAAATACTCTTACTATAAAGGCTCTGTTGCATACATTTCTAAAAAGGACATTCCGGAGAAAATAAGGAAACTCTTGTAACGTAATATACAAACGAAAAATCCTACACTTATAAGTAGGATTTTTCTCTTTTTATATTAGTCAAAAAACTAAAAGTATACCTGCCCTCCAAATATATTACCGATTGGGCTTATGCATATTTCCTTCGAATTTTGCCAACCACCAATAACAGTAAAGGAATCCCTAGCTCATAAACGGGAAATGCAATTGGAATTACGAAAAATATGTAGTAATAATGGGTAAATGTTTGGATATTTTTAACTGACACAGCTATGATGAACGAAATAGGAGCAAGAACTAACGCTACTTTTCGCCAATCCTTCAAATGAAATATTTGTGCTGTTCCATAACAAGCGATAAACATGTATAACGCCAATTTCACAAAAATACTAAAAAACCAAATAATAACTATCAAAATATCCACATTTTGAATGAACTCCATGACAGATATGTATCGGCTCAAATCGTAAACCGGATACAAAAAACTTGAAGATAAATTCGGACCGAATGTTAAAATGACCGCTAATGTTCCGATTGTTACCATGAAAACGGCTAATCCTACCCCCAACATCGCCCTTGATGACGCTTGCTCTGGTTTATCCATAAAGAAAACGAACATCATCATCATAACAGCCTCTCCAAAAAATGCGGCTACAGGGGTATAGGAACCTTTAAGGATGGGAAGCCAGCCAGAATCGTGATAAATAGGCCGCATATAATCCCAATTCATATTGCCAACATTCAAAATGATTATAAACGTTATCATTAAAAGTACAATTGGCCCTATGATTTCACTTAAACGTCCAATACCTTCCACCCCTCCTTGGTAAATGATAAAAATGAGCAATAACATCGCAGTAAAGACAATGACCCACAAAGGTGTATTATGAAACAAAGCGATAATAATGAATTCACCAAATTCACGGACGGTTATCCAAATTATCATGTACCACCCAAAGAAGTAAGGAATCATCAGTAGCTTTCCTAGCCATTTACCAAGAATAGTTTGACTAAATTCAATGAGAGTTTGTTTCGGATAAAGCGAACCAAGTGTAGTTGCCAAAAAAGTAAGAGCAACCCCTATCACTCCTGCAATCAAAATCGAGATCCACGCATCTTGTTTGACAGTACGAATCGTCGCTGGAATAACTAGAAGGAGTGATTGTCCCACTTCAAATGTGAACATCATCCAAAAGATTTGCCTGCCAGAGATTTTCATCGAATTTCTCACACTCTATATTCCTCCTTATTTTTTCATTTCATTTTTCTTCAACTGCAACGGTGGTCCAGTCAGTCCTATTCGCCGAATAGTAAGCTTTGTATGAACAGAAACCTCCACTTTTCGAAATTGTTTACTCCAATTCTTTTTTAACCCTTTCCATTCGGATGGATATTTTTGATGAATGGCTTCTCCAAATCCAAAGATATCGGTTCCGTATTGTTTTTGAACCTTTTTAATAGTTTGGAGAGCTTCCTTTTCGGACTGTTTTTCCAATACATGTTCTAAAAGAGTAAGATTTTTTGGCTGCGAAAGATCTAAATTCGTATTGTTCTCCTGAATTGTTCCTTCACCAGAAAAAACAATGTCACACTTAATTGTGTCCCCTTGTATAGTAGGTATGATTTTTCTATTGATCTTTGTCATATATAAACTTGCACTACCATTTCCTTTAGAGGCCGTTGCTGTAACTGTCTGTTTACTTAAACGATTCACTATCCAAAGAGTAGTTAACCATTCCTGCATGTTCAAGTATCCTACCAATTTGAAATCGTTGTTAAATATAGCACCGCCTACAATTTGAAATCCTTTGACCACGGTTTTACCTTTTTCATGAGACACATTTAGTTTAATAACGGGCAAAATCGGGGTGATTCCATCACTCGTACCAGCAATAAGAAAATTTAATAAAGACATATCTCCCGCTGCCTCTATTTGCATATGCTCTTTAAGTGCCCCAAGTGCCGGGATAGACTCTAAAGGGATGGACGCTTTCAGAAAATCTTTTGCAGTATTCCCTTTTATGACGAACACACCTACTCGTAATCGAATATCAGGATCGCGGCTATATGCATCTAAAACTGGAGCAAGACCACTTTTAGCCATTTTTTCTCCAATCAATATTACACGCTGGTGCCCTCGAAAAATTTCTCTCGACATTTTTGTTTGCATCATTTGTATAGCTTCATGTGTATCCCTTCCCGTTCCCGATTCTGTAAAAAACGCTTTTCCTGCATTACTTCTTCCGCTCTGTCCCATTCCCATTTTTGATGGAATAATAAACTGAGCACTAATTTCAATCTTATTATTCTTCGCTTGATCAAGTCCCCATCCTAATTCTATTGCCAAATCATTTAATTCTGTCCGATCCCAACATCCCGTCAAGAAGCATAAAGAAATGACCAGTATCATACAGAGTGCCTTGTGCAGGCTCATTCTGTTTCCCCTCCCCGTTTCTCATCTGGCTTTTGTCCACCTGGAAAACGGACTTTCTCTTCACCAGATACCATTATTGGGCGGTGGGTCATATTCCAACGAGGTGTTCGGAGAAAAACATCCTTTAAATCACGAGGAGTCTGAGGTGCAACTGGACTTAAATACGGAATGCCAAAAGAACGAATGTTAGTTAAATGAATCAAAATCGCAAGGGTACTTATTGCAACACCGTATAGCCCGAGCATTCCTGCCAATAACAGCATAGGAAAGCGTAACATCCGGTAAGCTGTTCCTAAGTTGTAGCGCGGGAACGCAAATGACGCAATACCGGTCGTCGCCACAACAATGACCAAAGGTGCCGAAATAATACCTGCTTGCACAGCAGCTTGCCCGATAACAAGTGCTCCGACAATACTAACTGCGGATCCAACAGGTTTTGGTAACCGAACCCCCGCTTCCCTCAAACCTTCAAATAAAAACTCCATCATTAGCGCTTCTATGACAGCCGGGAAAGGAATGCCTTCTCGCGCAGCTGCAATACTAATAAGCAAATTTGTCGGAATTAATTTAGGATGAAAGGTTGTAATAGCAACATAGAGAGAAGGAAGAAATAATGAAATATTAATTAATATTAAACGAATCCATCGAACAAAAGTTGTGTAGATGGAGCGTTCATAATAATCCTCCGCTGCTTGCAGACCTGTCCAAAATGTCATAGGAACGATCAAAACGAAAGGTGTGTTATCTACTAAAATGGCGACTTTCCCCTCTAATAAACTTGCACAAACCGCATCTGGCCGCTCAGTATTTTGAATTTGTGGAAAGGGAGAAAAGGGTTGGTCCTCAATAAACTCTTCAATGAAAGCTGACTCCAACACTCCATCAATTTGAATTCGCTTTACCCTTTGGCGAACTTCATCCAAAACCGAATCAGGTGCAATTCCCTCAATATAGGCAATTACCACATCTGTCTGTGACAATTCCCCAATCGAATAAGGTTCCATTTTTAGTTTTTGGCTTCGAATTCTTCGGCGAATCAGGCTCGTATTGACCCTTATTGTTTCCGTAAATCCGTCCCGAGGGCCACGAACAGAAATCTCGGCAGCCGGCTCTTCAATACCTCGTTTTTCAAAACCTTTTAAATCAGCGACTAGAGCTTGACTCTCTCCTTCTGTTAAAATGACGATATTCGCTTTCAATACTGCTTCTATAACCTCACGAACTTTAGAGATTGTCTTTACTTGAGAAACCGCAATTAGCTGATTTTGTATAATTTCTCCTACCGAATCCACACTCTTTACTCCACTAGGCAGACCTTCGAACATCATTGGTTTCAAAACAACTTGTTCCACAGCTTTAGTGTCGACTAATCCATCTATATAAATAAAAAGAATTTTATTTTGACTATCTATGATTATTGGACGAAAAACAATATCGGAACAATTTTCAAAAACTTGTCTCAAAACTTCTTCATTCGCAGATACATTCTGCTTGAGTTCACACTCTTGATTATTATGGAGCAGCATACTTGCACTCTCAAGTTCCTGAATATCTTTTCTCAAACGCTTTCTACTAAGTTTTTTCATCATACTACCCCATTTATCGAGTGGTTTATGTTTTTATACTTGAACTTTAGTGTTAGGATTTCTTGACAGACAAGCTTTAGAAACCGTTCCACTATAATGTTTTGGGTAAGTAATCATTTATCTAGAAAACAAAAGGAAAATATCCCCTCTATATCCTTCTTAAAATCTCCTTACACATGAAAATTATTCAATTTTTTCTATAAGTTAGTTATTCTAAAATGAGGTATCCATAAAGTAACTTGTAACTGATGCTTTGTTAAATTGGTACTAATGAGCTTATAGAAACAAGCAAAAAAAGCATGTCCTGAAGAAAGATGAATCAGAACATGCTCTTAATTTATTTATTTGATACTATAGACGTTGATCTTTCTGGAAGTTTAGTTGAAAATGATCCGCTTCATTGTATACCCCGAATTCATATCCTTTTTCCTTATAAAATTTAATAATTTCAGGAAGCGCTTGTAATGTTTGTGGTTTTTCATGCATTAGAACTACTTCCACATCTTCTGTTGTTGTACGCTTTACATTCTCTATAATTTGCTGTGGATTACCTTTTAATTTCCAATCATTTGAATCTATCGTCCAATCCCAAACTTTTATTCCCGCTTCTACAATTTGGTTACGAATTTCCTCGCCCTTTAATCCTGGTGCAGATCCATATGGCGGACGAACTAGTTTAGGCGTTGTACCCGTAATATTATGGATAAGAGCTAACGTTTCTTTCATCTCCGGTACAAATTGTCCTTTTTTGTATAACTTATCACTATTATGTGTCATACTATGAGCACCAATATAATGTCCTTCTTTTACTGCTCGCTTTACGTTTTCCTGAAAAGCGGTATTCTGTAAATTGCTACCTTGCATAAAAAATGTCGAAGCAACATGTTGCTCTTTTAGTACATCTAAAAATTTCCCAGTTAATTCGCTAGGACCGTCATCGAATGTTAAATAAACAACCTTTCCTACCGGTTTTCCATCAGGTCTTTTCTGTTTTGCTGGTGGTGTTTCCTTTTTCTTTTCTTGTTGTTGCGTATTAACTTGATTACTACTTTCATTAGCTACTCCCTTCGCTGGGATAGAGTTCCATTTCCCAATTAAAAAGAATGTGAAAAAGGTCGTTGCTAAAACAACTCCTAGAGATAGTATTGCCTTAGTTCCTACATTTGTTTTTTTCTTATTTTGTGATTCTTTCATTATGTTTCGATCCTTTCCCTACTAATTTTCATATTCATTATTTATACAGCTAAGCATTAACTCCAGTTGATATTTACAATAAATAGATTAATAGAGGAAGGTGAAGATAAAATGCAGATAATGTCGAAATTAGTTAAAGAATAGCGTACTGCATCCACTCTTTAGAAAAATATTGTTTTCTCTAATACAGTTAAATTTGAAAACTGGATATACATCCAAAATAAAAAATACTACTCTTTCTAAACAAAATTTTTATATCAAGATAATAGTATGCTGTTATAAAGATAAAATACTGAGTTAGCCATACTATTGAAATTCTATTATAATTTTGTAATTGGAATTCATTTGAATCAAATAAAGAACTAGAAGAAATATTATTATGTGGAGGTGCTCCGATGAATCTTTTAATTAGAGAGTTAGAAAAAAATGATTTAGACAATTTCCCGAAGATCGATGACAGTTTTATAGTGAATGCTCGGTTAATTCTTTCTCTTTCCAAAGTAAATAGACGCATAGAATATACAGTAGAAGACGTTCCAAGTTATGAAAAAAGTTATTTACAAAATCAAGATGATAATGAAGAACTGGCTTACAATGAATATATAAATAAACCTAATCAAGTCATTTACATAGCACTGTTACATAACCAAATCATTGGATTAATGGTATTGAAAAAGAATTGGAATCACTATGCTTACATAGAAGATATAACGGTGGATAAAAAATATCGTACACTCGGAGTTGGTAAAAGATTGGTTGATCAGGCAAAGCGATGGGCAAAAGAAGGCAACATGCCCGGGATCATGCTTGAAACGCAAAATAATAATGTCGCAGCATGTAAATTTTATGAAAAATGTGGATTTGTAATTGGTGGGTTTGATTTTCTTGTTTATAAAGGTTTAGATATTGAAAATGATGAAGTTGCAATTTATTGGTATTTATATTTCAAATGAAACTGTTTTTAGCATTAAACAAAGTCAAAATAAAAACCCCAATTTCTCCATATTAAAATTGAGAAATTGGGGTTAAGTTATTTAACAAGATTTTTTATCTAAAACAGATAACTAATTAATAATCCTGCCGATAATAAGAAGCCAAAAATCGTATTTGTCATTGCTGTTGATTTCATTGCGATGCGCATATACCCAGGGTCCTTTGCTCCTTTTTGGAAACTTTGAATAGCAGAGATTGGCTTTCTCAAACCTAGGAACATAACTAATGCCCAAGGGCTTATATAACCCATTAATACAATTACGGCAATCCATAAATACGCAATGAAAAAGGCTACCGCTAGTGTTACTATGGCTTTTTCTCTCCCAAGGAGGATTACTAATGTCTTTCTTCCACCTTTAATATCTTCTTCTATATCTCGGATGTTATTTGACATATTGATTGCACCGACTAAAATCCCAATTGGAATGGAAATCAATACACTTTCAATCGTTATCGTATTTGTTTGAATAAAGAAAGCAATAAGTACAAAACATGTCCCCATTAACAATCCAGAAACTAATTCTCCAAACGGAGTGTACGCAATTGGTAATGGACCACCTGTATATAAATAGCCAACCGCCATTCCAATTAAACCAATAACCACTAACCACCAACTACTATTCATACAAATATAAATGCCAATAAAAGCTGCTACGACATATAATAAAAGTGCAACTGTTAACACATTTTTTGGCTTCAATCCATGACGGACAATTCCGCCACCGATGCCAACGGATTCAGCGGTATCTAATCCACGTTTAAAATCATAGTACTCATTAAATAAGTTAGTTGCTATTTGCAATGCTAAACATGCAACCATCATCGCAATAAATAACAGCCAATCAATTTTGGCAACATAAAGTGATGCCACTGTCCCTAAAATTACAGGAGAAAACGTCGCCGTTAATGTATGTGGGCGCGTCATCTTCCATATTAATTTAGCGGAACTAATTTCTTTTTCTGTCCCCATAACTCTGTTCAATCTCCCTACATTTTAAGTATAAATTACTAGCAGTATCTTTCTATCTATTTCCTGCTTCGCATCCATTCATTATATCAATAAATGATTATCCTTTCTAACAAATCTACTTTTAATAAAGTAAAAATTATAAAATGAAACTTTAATTAGTAGAAGTTTTGTCACCCCCACTGATTATTAGTACATATTCAGTGGGATTTTACGGGCAGCCCTCCCATTCGCTGAATTTTTAAGGAGGAAATCTTATCCGCCCGCAAATATTGGGATAAATAAAAGAGCCAACTCATATGAGCTAGCTCTTTCATCTCTTATTTTATAAAAATTCAATAGTTACGCTACATTGAAAAACAGATAAATCCTACTTTTGTAGCCCATTAATAATGGTATCTATATTCCATTTCATCATTTTTAAGTAAGTATCTCCATCCTCACCTGATTTACCTAGTGAGTCTGTAAAAATTGTCCCTGCAATTGGCACGTTTGTTTCTTTTGAAACAGTTTCCATACTACGTCGATCTACACTTGTTTCAACAAATAAAGCTGGCACTTTGTTTGTTTGAATTAAACTTACAACATCTCTAATTTGATCTGGCGTACCTTGATTCTCTGAGTTAATTTCCCAAATGTATCCCGTCTTAATGTCATATGCTTTTCCAAAGTATTTAAAAGCACCTTCGCTAGAGATTAAGAAACGTTTTTCTTCAGGAATTTGATGAATTCTGTTTACTGTCTCATCGTGTAACTTTTGAAGTTCTGCTACATACTCATCAGCATTTTTAGTATAGAACTCTTTATTTTTAGGATCTTCTTTAATTAATGCCTGCTTCACATTTTCAGCGTATAAAATACCATTTTTAATATTCATCCAAGCATGTGGGTCTGGTTCTTTTTCTAATCCTTTTGTTTCTAAGTAAATAGCTTCTACACCTTCACTTACTTTATAAACCGGTGCATCTTTCGCTGATTTATTTGCCGTTTTTAATAGCTTTTTAAACCACGCTCCACCTTCTTCTAGGTTTAGCCCATTGTAAAATACCATATCTGCATCTGTCATTTTCATAACATCTTTTGGTAGTGGATCATATTCATGCGGGTTAGCTCCGATTGGAACAAGACTATGAATCTCAACTTTATCTCCACCAATTTGCTTCACCATATCATATATAATGGAGTATGTAGTTACAACTTTTAATTTTCCATTACCCTCTTCTTTTCCATTTGTGTTACTCGAACACGCTGTTAATGCAAATACAAAAATACAAATTACCGATAATACAACATTTTTAAATTTCATCATTATCCTCCAATCAATTATGACAACTCTGCTCTATTTTTTCTAATTTTGATAGCTCTCCAAAACAAACCTTGTGACGGTGAGAAAAAGAATGCCAATCCGAACAAGAATGTTGCGACAAGAACAATTGTTGCACCTGAAGCAAGATTATAAGAGAAACTAAAATATAACCCTACTACAGATGAAAGCGCACCAATGCCTGCTGCTAAATAAATCATGACCCATAAACGGTTTGTTAATAAATACGCTGTAGCCGCTGGTGTAATAAGCATCGCAACGACTAGAATAATTCCAACAGTTTGAAGTGAAGCTACTGTAACCATTGTAAGGAGAATCATTAAGCCATAATGAATCCATTTATTCGGTAATCCATAGCTTTGCGCCATCGTTGGATCAAACGTGGATACGAGTAATTCTTTGTAAAACAACATTACAAGACCAATAATGACCACTCCAATAATCAGTGTCATCCACATATCAGAAGAACGAACCGATAAGACATTCCCGAATAAAATATGATACAAATCAGAACTACTCTTCATAAAGGTAATTAAAATAATCCCTACAGCGAAAACAGATGTAAACATAATTCCTATCGCCATATCATGTTTAATACGACTATTTTGACTTACAAATCCGATTCCTACTGCAGTAATAACACCTGTTAAAACCGCTCCTATAAAATAGTTCATTCCAATCATATAAGAAAGCGCTACTCCTGGAAGAACAGCATGTGAAATGGCATCACCCATTAATGCCATACCTCGTAAAATAATAAAACATCCAATGACACCACAGATAATTCCTACCATAACGGAAGTTAATAACGCCTTCTGCAGAAAACTATACTGCGTTAATGCATCTATAAATTCTACAATCTTCATGATGAATGTACCTCCGCTGCATTATTAAACAATATTCCTTGATTCACATACGCTTTTGACATAACAGTTGGTTCTAATACTTGGCGTACTTCTCCGTAATGAATTAAGCTTTTATTCATTAATAGTAATTTATCAAAATACGATTCTGCTTTACTTAAATCATGATGGACAACGACAATCGTTTTTCCTTCTTTACGTAGTTCCCTAAGAATTTTAATGATTGTCTCTTCACTTGTTACATCAATTCCGACAAACGGCTCATCTAAGAAGAATATTTCCGCCTTTTGCGCTAAAGCTCTCGCCAAAAAGACACGTTGTTGTTGTCCACCTGACAACTCACCGATTTGGCGATTTTTAAACTCTTCCATTCCGACTTTTTTTAAGCAATCAAACGCCCAATCCCGATGCTCTTTCTTCGGTCTTTTCATCATACCTAAAGATGGATACGTTCCAATTAGCACGACATCTAAAACTGTAATCGGAAAGTCCCAATCTATATCACTTCTTTGCGGTACATATGCAACACTCTTTCTAACGCTTCGAATATCCTCTCCAAGAATTTGGACATATCCCTTATCATTTGGGATTAAATCTAATACAGCTTTCATTAAAGTAGATTTCCCCGCTCCATTTGGACCAATAATTCCAACGAGCTTCCCTTTTTCAATATCGAAGGAGACATTTTGAACTACTTGATTCCCTTGATACGATACAAACAAATCTTTAACAATTATAGCCTCACCCATTTTTTATGCATTCCCCTTTCTTTTTTTCGTGTATATAATTATTTTGCGCAAAGGCAACTTTTAAGCAAAAAAATATAAAGCGAATGTAAACCCGCGCTTAAGTTTCCTTAAGGAAACTTTTTTATATGAGTCAAATTATATAAGCTATATAAAAATTTGTAAACTAAATTTTACTAATTTATAAATATATAATGAAAATAATTATCAATGTGGAACAAAATATATTATCTATTTTATGATTTTTTGAAAAAGATATTACTGTGAAAAAATAAGCAATATAGTATATAAATGAAAGAACCTACTCGTATGAGTTGGCTCTTTCTCTTTT
Source organism: Bacillus sp. FSL K6-0268 (assembly GCF_038005425.1). Taxonomy (NCBI): domain Bacteria; kingdom Bacillati; phylum Bacillota; class Bacilli; order Caryophanales; family Bacillaceae; genus Bacillus; species Bacillus sp. FSL K6-0268. The sequence continues at coordinate 192,557 of NZ_JBBOTF010000001.1, read as the reverse complement.
ACAATATTTGATACGCTCTGCAGCAAAAAATATAATTAAATTACTTCCAAACAACACCTCGCCTCTCATATTCCATTCTATATTCAACAGCAGCTGCAATTTTAGAACTTGCGAACTTTTCCGTAATCCAAAGAGCTAAATCAGTTCCTGAAGTAACTCCTCTTGCAGTAATAATATCGCCTTGATCTACAATTCGGTAATGAAGAAGTTCTGCCCCATATTTACTCATTTCACCCTGTGCCAAATGGTGCATCGTCGCCTTTTTACCATTCAATATACCTGAGGCTGCTAGTAGCATACCTCCTGTACAAACTCCCGCAACAATCGTTCCTTCATTATGCATCTCTCTAATCGTTTCTGTCAGTGTTCCAAGCTCTGCTTGCTTTCGTGCCCCATGTTCAGCTTTATGATTCCAGCCACCACCAGGTACAATTAACAAATCTGGGCGATTATCCATTCGTAAAAAATCATGTAGTGTAACCGTAACTCCAAACGAGGTAGTAACTTCTTGTTTTCGTTCACTTGATACGAGTTCAACTGTAAACGGAGCCCCTTCTTCTATTGCTCTTTTCAGTACTTCAAACGGCGCGAAAGAGACAAGTTCTCCGAAGCCATCAAACAATACAATTTGTATTTTCATTTTCGGACACCCCATATTGTTTCTTTTTTGAATCGTAAATTAGGACAATAAATGTTATCTACAAATATACGACCAGGATTCACTCTTGCAATTACAGCCTTTACCTCCAATTGCCCTTTTTCATTTACTAAACGGTTACATTTATAAAAATCATCCTTGTTTAATTCAGAAATCATATGTTATCCCCCCTGAAACTGCTCTATTCTAACTTTACCACCATGACAGAATATTCTCTATTCGTTTTAATAGTTGTTTTAAACCAAAGAAGTAGATAATAAAAAGAGCCAATCCCTATAAAATAGAAGATTGACTCTTTACTTTACTCCCCTGTTTCAGAAAATCGCTTTATACGTTCACCAATTTCATCGCGAACACGTTGAAATTCAGACCACTCTTTTCCTGCTGGATCATCAAATCCCCAGTGAACACGATTCACATGCGGCGGAGTAGATGGACAGACAGCATCTGCATGACTACAAAGCGTAACGACTAAATCAGCACTATTTAAAATGGTTGCATCAATTATATCTGATGTTTGATTTGTTATGTCGATATTTACTTCGTTCATTGCTTTAATTGCGTTCGGATTTACTCCATGTGCTTCGATTCCTGCAGAATACACATTCCACTTATCTTCTAAAAATTGTTTGCCCCACGCTTCTGCCATTTGGCTTCGGCATGAATTTCCTGTGCATAAGAAATAGATTGTCTTTTTGTTTTCCATGTTGTTTTCCACCTTTGTTTTTAAATTATACTGGTTGATCATTAAAATATTTACGCTTAAACCAAAAAGCGACGTTTACAAGTGCAATCATTACAGGTACTTCCACTAACGGCCCGATAACAGCTGCCAATGCTGCGCCCGAATGAATACCAAACACACCAACTGCTACAGCAATCGCTAACTCAAAGTTATTACTACCTGCTGTAAATGCTAACGTTGTCGTCACCGGATAGTTTGCACCAATTTTTCTTCCCATAAAGAAAGAAACAAAAAACATTACAATAAAATAGATTAATAACGGAATCGCTATTCTTACTACATCTAATGGTACGCTAACAATCATTTCCCCTTTTAAAGAGAACATAACGATGATTGTAAATAGTAATGCAAGTAATGTAAGTGGACTAATCTTCGGTATAAACACCTTTTCATACCACTGTCTACCTTTTAACTTAACGAGTACAAATCGCGTCAACATACCTGCTATAAAAGGAATTCCCAAATAGATAAATACGGATTTCGCTACTTCTATCATTGTAATATCGACAATAGCACCTTCAATTCCTAACCATTCTGGAATGACTGTTACAAACACGTATGCATAAACGGAGAAGAATAACATTTGGAATACTGAGTTAAAAGCCACTAAACCTGCCGCATACTCTTTATCCCCATCAGCAAGGTCGTTCCAAACAATTACCATTGCAATACAACGTGCTAAACCAATCATAATGAGCCCGACCATGTATTCTGGCTTATCAGGAAGAAAAATAATTGCTAAAACAAACATAAGTACAGGTCCAATAATCCAGTTTTGTACTAAAGATAAAACCAATACTTTTACGTCTTTAAATACTCGGCCCATTTCCTCGTAACGAACCTTTGCTAATGGTGGATACATCATGACAATTAAACCAGCAGCAAGCGGAATAGACGTCGTTCCAACTTGTAATGTATTCAGTCCATCTACTACACTAGGAAACACAAACCCTAAACCAATTCCAACTGCCATAGCTAGAAAAATCCATAGTGTTAAATATCGATCTAGAAAAGATAAACGTTTCATTTTATTTTCCATCTCCTATTAACAACAAGAATTTTTAGCTACCTCATTTGAAGTCATGCAACAAGATGAATCTTCTATTTTGTGAACATCACTATCAGCTTTTGTATAAAAGAACTCCCACTCATTACCATCGGGATCCGTTACCCAAAACTTATCTTGCACTGCATAACAACAAGTCGTATCCATCTCATCACGCGCAAAGAAACCTTCTTTTTCTAATCGCTCTTTATGTAATGTAATTTCTTCAGCTGTATCCACTTGGAAACCAAAGTGATTTACTTGATTTCCATTCACTTCATCTCGTACGTTTAGCGTGAAATTAAGTCCTGGCGTCTCTAATAGAAATTTTGCATAATCTGATTTCACTTTAACTGGTAATACACCAAATACCTTTTCATAAAATTCAATAGATTTCTCTAAATTCGTAACGTTTATACCGACGTGAACATATCTCATACCTTATTCCTCCTCTTTATATGTCATTAATCAATTTTTTTTGATTAATAGTACAAAATTTTAACAACAACTACCTTTTCCTGTTTTTCTAAAGATACAACACAATTCTTCTGATAATAAATTATTCACTTCCGCATCATTCAAATCATAATAACTCCACGTACCTGTTGTTTCTTTTACAATTAAACCTGCATCTAATAAAATCTTTAAATGATAGGACAACTTAGATTGCGTCATTTCAAAAACTTCGGTTAAATCACATACACACGTCTGTCCTCGCTGACAAAGTTCATACATGATTTCTAGACGTTTCTGATCCGCCAACGCTTTAAATTTTTTCTCATAGAGCTGAAAATCTTGTGCCACTGTAGTTCACTTCCCTTCATCAACTTTTTTTGATGTTTATAGTATATACGCTAGTGAGTTTATTATGCAACTTATTAATCAAGTTTTTTGATTTAGAAAAAATTTCTCCCATTATATCTTTGCTACAAGTAAAAAGGACCATCGCCTTTTCAAAAATGAAAAACTACGGTTCTTTTTACAACTTAATAGTTACAATATTTCCTAGTAATGGAGTCTCTATAACTATTTAACTTTTAATTTGATTATTATAGAGTAGTGCCCCATTACCATCAATCTAAGAAAAACAAATACCCCCAAATGAGAAAAATCGATATAACTCTTCGGCAAATAAAGATAACTCTTGTTTTTGGTGCATATTCATAAAAAGCACGTCACCCTTTCTCATTAACATAAGAGAATAGTAACGTGCTTTTAATCTCAAAAATAGTCTAAATCCTTAAGTTGATGGTTGTGGGGCGGGACCCCATGCCCATCAAGCTAAAATTTTATAGTACCCCCCAGAACGAAATTTTGTACTAACTTGTAACAAAATGCTCATTTTTTATTTTGAGGATGCTTCAAAATATTAGTTTGATAGCAATGTGTCTCTATCCATATAGGTTCGTGAATTACGGTACTATGACCATATCGTACAGCTAGTTGAGTGTTCAAATGTTTTTGGTCAAAGCTTTTCTCCTAATATCATATGAACTCACTTCATCACTCCATAATTTTTAGGTAGTGAACGATTTTAGATTACCTAAAATCACTATGATATCCTAAATAATATTTAAAAAGCTAAGTCCATACATCGCAGCAACTGTAAAAATGACTGTCCATACTGCTAGACTGACCGTCATCCAACTTATGACGTGTGTCCGGTTAGATCCAAATGTTAAAGCTAATACGGCTGCAATATCAGTTCCTACGAGAATTGGAGCTAGAAGAGCCAAACCTGGAATACCATATCGATCCCATATTTTTCTTGATCGGGTTTCTTTTTTAGAAGGTGTTGTTATACCTTTTTTTTGTTTTCTTGCTGCTTGCCATTTTGCATACTGTTTAAAGAAAAAACCGAGTAATAGAACCAAGATAAGATTTCCTGCAAATGCTGTTACTCCTACTGCAAATGGTTGTAATCCCCATGCGATACCAAGTGGTACAACAATTGATACATCCATCCATGGGGCAAATGCTAAAAGAAATAACACTACATATTGCCATAATGCCCCCGCATTTTGAGCCCACTCCACCATATTGTTTCATCCCCTTTGTTAAATACGATTTAAAATAAAAATAGTGGTTAACCAATAGACAATATATTGACCTGCACCTAGTAAACCAATGCACAATAATGGAACAAAATTATGTTGAGAAAAGAGAAAGCAAATCCCTGCCGTTACTGGAAGCGCAATGCTATAGTAAATATACACATTTCGGCAAGCCTTATAGGTTACCCACTGCTGCCCTTCATCTATTTCACGAAATTCGGATGGTATAAAACCAAATAGCCTAATCTTATCATGAGGATTCTTTCGGTTATAAATCCTTGTGAGAATGAGCCATAAAAAAGTAACCGTCACTAAAATCCCGAAACATAACTTAGCTAAAATGACTTGTGTATTCATAAGAGAAAATAGTAAAAATGCAATAATCAACACAAATATACTGGCCCCTATAAGTGGAGATCTTAAAACCTGTTTTATCATAATCGTTCCTCTCCCTTTAAATAAAAAACCTCTTCTACGGTAACTTGAAATACAGCAGCTAATTTTAACGCCATAGTGACAGATGGAGAATAATCACCTTTTTCTATTAATCCAATTGTCTGCCTTGTGACCCCAATTGCATCGGCCAAGTCTTGCTGAGTCCATCTAAATCGTGCTCGTAATTCTCTAACTCTGTTTTCTAGTATCATAATTCCCCTTTCCTCATTTACAATTACTGTAATTGTAAATGATTACTAACAAAATGTAAACAATCATTTGCATTATGTAATGAATAATTGCTAAACACGACATAAATTACCCTTATGTTAAAAAGGGAGTCCACCCCATCGCTATCAAGATACCAAAACAAAATACCCCATAAAATGAAAAAATACGCTATTCTTTCTGTAGAATCATAGGAAAGGATGGCGTTTTTGTATGTCTATTTCTGTATCTGATGAATTACAACTATTTGCTCAAGAAATTCAAAAATTCTTATCTCCAAATATCTTACGAGATCTTGCTAGAGATGTTGATTTTGTACAAAGAACTAGTAAATACCAAGCAAAAGATTTAGTCGCTTTATGTGTATGGATGAGTCAAAATGTCGCTACAACTTCTTCAACCCAGTTATCTAGCTGTTTAGAAGCATCGACAGAAGTGCTCATCAGTCCTGAGGGACTGAATCAACGATTTAATAAAGCGGCTGTCCAATTTTTACAACACATATTATCTAAACTACTAAACCAAAAATTGGCCTCATCTATACCTATTCCTTCTCCATATATTTCTGTTTTCAAGCGTATTCGTATTTTAGATTCAACTGCATTTCAACTTCCAGATCCCTTTTCATTTGTTTATCCAGGTGCAGGAGGATACAGCCATACAGCGGGGGTGAAGATTCAGCTAGAGTATGATCTATTAAGTGGCCAGTTCCTGCATATCCATACAGGTCCAGGTAAACAACATGATCGAACCTACGGTTCCCTGCGTGTTCCAACTGTGACAGCGAATGATTTATGTATCCGAGATTTAGGGTATTTTCATTTGAAAGATCTTAAACATATACAAGACCAAAAGGCTTACTATATCTCTCGTATCAAGTCGAATACACGTATTTATCAAAAAAATCCCAATCCTGATTATTTTCAAGATGGAAGAATTAAGAAAGGTACAGAGTATATTCAAATAGATATGGAGGGTTTAATGAGCTCTCTTCAACCAGGACAAACATGTGAAATAGCTGACGCTTATGTAGGAATGACTGATAAAGTGCCGACTCGTGTGATTGTTCATCGACTAACAAAAGAACAACAACAAAAACGATTACACGATCAAACTGTAAGAGAAAAAAAGAAAGGAATGAAGTATTCTGCTCGTAGTAAACGACTTAGCGGTATCAATGTATATATGACAAATACCTCTATAGATATTGTCCCGATGGGACAAGTACATGATTGGTATTCTTTACGTTGGCAAATCGAGCTTTTATTTAAAACGTGGAAATCATTCTTTCATATTCATCATTGTAAAAAGATAAAACGAGAACGATTAGAATGCCATTTGTATGGGCAACTGATTGCCATTTTACTTTGTTCTTCTACCATGTTTCAAATGCGACAATTGCTTCTTATGAAAAAGAAACGAGAACTGAGTGAATATAAGGCCATATATATGATTAAAGATTACTTTCTTCTTATTTTCCAAGCTATACAGAAAGACACCCAAGAGCTATCAAAGATTTTAATTCGCCTGTTCAACCTCCTACAGCAAAACGGGAGAAAATCTCATCGATATGAGAAGAAAACAGTCTTTGATATATTAGGTGTCATTTACAATTGTACCATGTTTGATAATCAAGCGGCTTAAATCAAAAAATTGAAACCCATTAGGGTTTATTTCGTATGCAAATCTTTAAATTCCCTACACGTAGCTTTTAAAAAAAAGAAACAACCTCTATTATAATTAACGTTTTATGGTCTTAGCTTGATAGCGATGTGGCGGTACCCCATTGCCATCAACCTAAGCTTTTGTGATACCCCCCATAACGAAATTTTCACCTTTTTACAATTATTTATGAGAATTCAGCTCATTTTTTCGTTTTGGGGAACAATCAATTTCTTAAGTTGATGGGTATGTGATAATGCTTCCATTTGAACAAATTTTCCTTTTCCATACCAATCACACATCTTTTGTAGAGTAATAGTATCAGCATATCCCAGTTTAAGAGGTTACTTACAAAATATTTAAAATTTTTCCGCGAGAATCCTCCGAAATGTAATACGGACTTTAAATATTTTCATTTATAATTCTTTATTTGTCTATACTTTTCATACCGCTGTTGTATAAGCTCTTCTGAGGATAATAGTATCAATTTTTTTAGAGATGATTCGATTACAGATTCAATCATTTTTGCCTGTGATTTTATATCATTTTGTGCTCCACCTTTAATTTCAGGAATGATTTCATCAATAATTCCTAAATGTTTTAAATCTTTTGCTGAAATTTTCATATGTTCAGCAGCTTCTGGAGCATACTTAGCGTCCTTCCATAGGATAGATGCTGCTCCTTCTGGCGAAATCACCGAGTACCATGAATACTCTAACATATGGATATGGTTACCGACACTAATGCCAAGAGCTCCACCACTTGATGCCTCTCCAATTACAATACAAACAATTGGCACTTTAAGTGTAGTCATTTCAAATAGATTTCGAGCTATCGCTTCAGAAATTCCACGTTCTTCAGACCCTATCCCTGGATAGGCGCCTATTGTATCAATAAATGTAATAATAGGGCGATTAAATTTATCAGCTTGTTTCATAAGTCTTAGCGCTTTTCTATAACCTTCTGGATGTGCCATTCCAAAATTTCTTTCTATACTTTCCTTTGTATTTCTACCTCTTTGATGACCAATAACCGTAACGGGCATTCCTTTAAATTTTGCAATACCACCTATCATTGCTTTATCATCACCATATAATCGATCACCATGAAGTTCGAGAAAGTTTGTAAACAATAAAGGTATATAGTCCAATGTCGTGGGTCGGTTACGTAGCCTTGCAATTTGAACTCGTTGAAAAGGTGTAATATTAGAATAAATTTTATCTTGCATTTTATTTAAACGTTTTTCTAATTCATGAATTTCTGACGATAAATCTACATTATTTTCTTTCATAATTTTCTTTAATTCATCAAATTTCTCTTTTAATTCAATAATAGGACGTTCAAAATGCAAACTCATTTTATCCTCCAAATGTTATGACTTACCTCACTCTAATCAAAAGACTTAGAAATAGAATCAATAAATAATTCAAAACCATCCACAACTATTTTTTGTTCTGATTCTGATAAATTATTGAGAATACTTTGATAAAATGTAATGGATTGCTCTCTTAAGCAATTAACAGTTATGTGACCTTTTTCTGTGAGGTGCAGAAAAAGTTCTCTTCTATTTTTTTCATTTACTTCACGATAAACAAGCCCCTTTTTTACTAACTTATCTACCAATCTACTTACAGTTGAAGTCTCTAATCTAAGTTTATTGGATAGTTGCCAAACAGTTAATTTTTCCACCTCTAGTTCCTCTAACGCCATCATTTGAGAAGTTGGTAAAGGTTTTTCAAATGGTCCATTGGGCAAATTTTGAGATTCAAAAACCCCAGTTATTATAATCATTTTCTTAATATCCGTTCTTAGTTTTAAGGCATCTTCTCTTTTCAAATAGGTCACCCTCCTACAACTAATGTATCATACATCAATTGTATTATACATGAATATGTTTTTTTCACAAGCTTAACGTAAGCCAATATTACAACATGGACGAGATATTTCTTCTTGTTAAAATGGTATAAGTGGATTGTTTTCTACAAATGGCAGAACATCAATTATGTATCAGGGGCCTTTATGGGGTACCGCTCATCGCCATCAAGCTAAGAAAATAAAACTACCCAAAAACGAAATTTTGTGATAACTTGTAACAAAAAACTCATAATTTTTTTGGGGAGTTCTACATTCTTAAGTTGATGGGCATGGGGTAGCACCACATCGCCATCAAGCTAAAATTTTATAGCACCCCCAGAACGAAATTTTGTACTATCTTGTAATAAAATGCTCATTTTTTCGTTTTGAGGTATTTGCGTTTCTTAGTCTGATAGTGATGGGGTGGGCCCCCACACAGTACGATTTTATTTCAAAAACACAACGATTTTACTACACACTTTTTATTTATCCCAAACTCTCATCTGCTAGTATTACTATTTTTCATTACTAATCTTGCCGTTTCACTCGGATGGCTAAGAGGAAAATGATGGCCATATGGAACAAAATCAACCTTACCAAGATACGATGGAGCAGAATAACCTCTGTCATAATCCCCCAAAATAATGTGAAGATTATACTTTGTTACTTCCTTGAAATCACCTTGATCTTTTTTCAGTAGTAAACTGTTAAGCTGAACCGTAGTATTTAAAATTCTAGGAGAAGTAAAACTGTTACTTACTTTTTCGATATAATGTTCAGGGATGCTCTCCATACTTTCAAACAAACCATTATTTAATAAATAACGCCCTATCAAATTAGGAGTTGCCAATTTTAATGTCCATTTGTTTATAAATTGGGGAACATTTAGCAATTTAGCATTTTTTTTAGCAACAGGTGGCTGAAGTAACGTAATTGAATACTTCTTATCTATGTACTCTTGTACCAATGCTTCCAGAAGAATAAATGCACCGAATGAATGGCCAATTAGATGTGCACCATTCGTAGCTTTCTCCAATAACTTTTTCACTACATTCAAATAGATAGCTAGAAGATTTTTCTCTTGTTTAAAAGGAGAACGTCCCAAACCTGGAAGATCCAAAATCCATACAGGTTGACCAGTTTTTTCATGAAGCTCTTGTGCTAAAGGAAATAAATCCTCTCCATCACTCAATAAACCATGTAATAAAATAAACGGTTTACCCTCTCCTTGTAATTGGTAAAGGGTATTGTTATCGCATAATGTTCGTTTAAATACATGATTATGCTGGCCATATTGATACATCATTCGATAATCCAGATCAGCTACTACGGCAGGGAAAAATTTCATTACACTCGTCTCCTTAAACCAATCTCCTCCCATAATTTTTTTCGCTGAAACATTTGAAAATTTTCGTTTTGTAATAAAATTCAGTCCATCAGAAGGAATTTTTGTTATTTTACTTACTCCACTATTCATAATTGCTTTCATAAGTGGCATTGGGACAGAGATTTTTGGTGCCCTCATATTCATACTTTCTGACATAATACTTAATAACTCAGCAATGTTCTGATCGTGCTGTTTGTCTTCAACAAGTGTATATGTTTGAATAGTCGGTTGCTCTAATCTGAAAACCTGCACAATAAACTTCGCAAGCTCATCGTTTGAAATAAGTGGTAACCTATATCCCTTACCTCCAGGAATCATTGGCATGAGCCCTCTTCGCATACTCATCACAAGCAAACCTAATCCTGCTATCTGCTCTGTACTCCCTGTTTTACTACTACCGACTACAGTTGGCGGATTAATTACAGAAAGCGGATAACCTACTGCTGATGCCTGCTGACGGATATAAAGATCTGCTAAAAATTTTGTTCTCTCATATGGATTTTTTATTTTCAAATAATTATTTCCTTCTTGAAACACATCAATTGCAATCTTGCTATTTTTATCATCAAAGGGACTCATATAACCTACAACATGAATAAATTGTTGCAAGCCCTTCAATTGATGAATACTTTTAGCTAATTCACTAATATGTTTTGCGCCATTTAAAAATACGGAAGCTGCCTCTTTACTTGTCGCTTGAATATCCATGGGGCCTCCTGCGTGAATAATCACATCCGTTTTCAATACCCTCTCCTTATCTTCAGCACTTAGACCTAAATCTTTTTTCGTCAAATCACCTTCAATAAAGTCCATAACTTCCTTTTTTAAGTTTCCTCTTTCTTGAAAAAGGCGTATTGCTTTACTTTTCGACCTTACTAAAAGAAGAATTTTAACATCCTCTTTGGCTAATTCTTTCACTAATTGCTTTCCAATAAAGCCTGTTCCACCAGTTAAAAATACTGTTCTCATATAAAATCCCCCTTTTAGTACTAATCAGTACTAATTTAATTTAAAAAAAATGCTTCTTTTATCGAAGCAATTTTAAAAAATGATCTGCTGTTTTCGTGATTACAGTTGCATCCTTCAATGTTTCTGAAATAAATAACGCTCCTTCAAGATTTGTAATAAAAAGTGATGCAACCTCATCAATATGAATCGTATTTCTAAATTCTCCATTCTCTACCCCTTGTTTAAGTAATAGAGAAACTTTCTTTTGTAATCCTGTAAAAAAAAGACCTATTTTTTCTTTTATTTGCGTGGCCTGTTTAGGACTTTGAATATAAAGAGTAATAAATGGACAGCTCCCCTTATACTCTCTCGACTGAACTCCTTGTGATAATTGCTTTAAAAACAGTTGGATACGATCTTCAACTAAAAATTGGTTCTGAGAAAGTACGTCATCAATTGCAGATTGATACATTTCAATCCAATAATCAACGACCCCTTCTAATAATACTTCCTTATTAGAAAAGTGATAATACACATTAGACTTTGAAACTTTGCTTACACGTACTAATTCATCCATACTTGTATAAGCAAACCCTTTTTCTAAAAATAATGTTGCAGCTACTTCAATCACACGTTTTTGATTCATTAATTTTACCTTTGTCATAACTAGAACTATATAGTACTAATTTAAATATTACAAGTATTTATGTTAATTTAGAAAAAAGTTTGTTTAAAAAAGTTCCACTAACATTGATTTTACTGCAAAAAAAATCTTATTTTGAATAAAGTTGAACTGAACCCCGAAATTGTTAATTCACTATCGTCTAATAGAGGTCACCATACATACCCATCAACTTAAGAAAAAGAAATGCCCCCTTATTCAAGTTGCCTAGCCAAAAAATCACGTTTTAATAGACTTCTTTAGCATGCCTATCTTTCTATAAATTACCAGATATGAAACAAGGATCGTTTCATATCTAGTAATTTACTTGATTAGCTTGATGGGTATGGAGTAGTGCCCCTATAAACAAAACCCTCCAGAAACATCTAAAATCTGCCCTGTTATCCAGCGGCTATCAGCAGAAGCAAGGAATGCTACTGCATCTGCAATATCTTCAACTTGCCCTATTCGTTCGAACACAGATGAATTCGTAGCAAAACTTCGTATTTCCGGATCATCTAGCAATTTTGCATTAATATCTGTCTTCGTATATCCAGGCATAATTGTATTCACTGTTATACCTCTTTCTCCGAGATGTTTAGCTAGAGGAAGTGTCATCGTATTTAATGCACCTTTACTTAAGCCGTATGCAATTGAGCCTGTAAAACCAAGTCGTACTTCAGCTGATGAAATGTTAATAATACGCCCCTCTGCTCGTAGTAACGGCAATGTTTGCTGAATTAAGAAGAACGGTGCCTTAATATTTACAGACATAATTTCATCAAAAACTTCTTCTGTCGTATTTTCAATCGTTCCTTGTGTACCTATCCCTGCATTGTTTACTAAAATATCAATCTCTGATGTACCAACCCTTACTTGTAATTCATTCTTCAATTGTTCTACTAGCTTCTTGACACCATCAATTGAATTGAGTTCTGCTTCAATTAAGAATGCTTTTCCTCCATTAGATTCAATCTCACTAATTGTTTCATCTGCAGCTGCCTTATTTCGTCCGTAGTGAATCACAACTAATGCACCGTCGTTTGCCAATCTCATCGCAATCGCACGACCAATACCGCGACTCGCCCCTGTTACTAACGCTACTTTCCCATCAAGATTCTTCATTTTTTCCATCCTTTCTAAATTTCCGTTTAAAAAATCCAACACTTATATTTTCATGCAAACACCGATAATTTTAAATATAGATTTATAAGTAATTCAGTTCGTTCACTTATGATATTATAGTTATAACTTACGTTTTACTTTAGAAAATAAAATAAGGAGACTACACAATGCAAAACACAGTAAAACTGGATGAAATCGATCATAAGATTATGAACTTGTTGTATGAAAATGCGAGAATTTCTGTTTCAGAAATAGGACGAATTATATCCATGACGCAACCTGCTGTAAAAGAGCGTATTAATAAACTTGAAGATCAAGGAGTTATAGCGGCTTACCGAACGAAATTTGAGCCTTCCAAAATTAATAAAAACATTCAAGCATTCATCATGTTTAAAACGAGCCAATGCTCTGATTTCATCCAATATTGTAATGCCGCTCCTGAAGTAACTGATTTATATCGAATTAGCGGGGAATTTAATTATATGATGAAGGTCATGAGCGATTCGATGGATTCCCTCGCTGCGTTTTTAGACTCGTTAATGCAATTCGGATTATCATCTCCTTTAATTGTTTTAAAGAGTGAGTTCGAGGAGAAATTGTCATTCTAATAAAGGGATACGTATTATTATCCTCACTAACAGTAAAATTTTCTCTTTCTTGAGAAAAACCAACAAAATCAATGACTAGCAAACAAAAAAGAACATTGATTTTTCAATGTTCTTTTTATATCTCTACTTATTAATTCGATTGCTATTCGAAAAAAGCACCTTAATCCCTTACCCTTGATTCCTCTGCACCTCTCTAAACTCCTCCTTCACCTTCTCTAACAACCCTTCTTCCGTAATTAATCGATACGCCGTATTTGCTAATGCTTTTGCCGATGTAATTAATGCTTTATCTCCAAGTTCTGAACGTGCTGCTTCTCTAAATTCATTCGTATGTGCAATTAAGTCATCTGGTCCGATTTTAATGTACGGATGAATTGTCGGTACGACTTGACTTACGTTTCCTGCGTCGGTTGAACCGATCCCTACTCTTTCTTTACGATTTACCTCTTCACCTAATAGTTCTAATTCTTCCGCTACGATATCGTTATATGTTTTTGTTACGAGTAATTCATCGATTTCATTTTGGAATTGATGAATTTTTACTTTTGCACCTGTTGCTAACGCTGCTCCCTCAGCAATGTTTCTTACTTTTTCTGTTACTTCTGCACATCTTTTTCGCGTTGCTGCGCGGATGAAGAACCTTGCCGCGGCGTAGTCAGGAATAATGTTAGGTGCTTTTCCGCCTTCTGTAATAACGCCATGAATTTTCACGTCTGACGGCAGTTGTTGGCGAAGTGCGTTAATACTGTTATAGAGCTGAATAACCGCATCTAATGCATTAATCCCTTCTTCTGGTGAGGCTGCAGCGTGAGCTGTTTTTCCGTAAAAATGAAAATCAAGTGGATCGACTGCTAATGAAGGACTCGTTGTCGCTGTCTTTGCGCTCGGATGAATCATAAGCGCCGCATCAATGTCTTTAAATAAACCTGCCTTTACATAACTTGATTTCGCGCTACCATTTGGCCCGCCTTCTTCTGCTGGTGTACCAAACACGACAACTTCCCCGCCAATTTCTTCAAGCGTTTCTGATAATGCGATTGCTGCTGCAACGCTAATTGTGCCAATTAAATTGTGACCACACGCATGACCTAGTCCTGGTAAAGCGTCATACTCCGCTAAAAATGCAATGACTGGTCCTTGTTTTCCTGAACTTTTTCGCGCGATAAAACCTGTTTCATGTCCAGCTATATTGTGTTGCAGCTGAAATCCTGCACTACCTAGTAATAAGCTTAACGTTCTGGATGCGTAAAACTCTTGGTTTCCAATCTCCGGATTCGCATGAATATCATGACTTGTTTCTATGTACTTTTCCTTATTTCTTTCGATACTCTCTTCAATTGTTTTTCTTTGTGACGTTACTCCTGTCGCTCCCATTGTTCTTCCTCCTTTTATTTTCACGTAAAAAAGCCTCTTTCTAAAAGATAGAAAGAGGCTTCTGTATATACAATCAAAATGAGCTTCTTTCTTATCTTTCAAGTTACCTTGCTGGAATTGGCACAGTATTCATAACGAATCCGCTGCCGAGGTATCATAGGGCCAGTCCCTCCACCTCTCGTGATAAGAATTTTCATAAAATTATATTAAATTACATTCATTCTAAGTTCATTCCAAATAAAAGTCAAGGAATTCCTATCCGAATTTACCGAATATCTAAAAATCCTTTTAATACACCAATTGTTTCTGGCGCTTGCAGTCTGGCACATACGTACGGAAATTCTGTACTACCTTCAAACATCATTTGAGATGTAAGCGGTGCGCCTGCCCAGAAGATTTCATCATCAATTACGATAAACGGGAATGCTTTATTTTGTCTTTGTAACTTTACATTTTTCAGTGGAACTGGTCCATCACTATAAACTGTTATCTGTGCATTTGTACGCATTAACGCTTGCCATACTCGCTTATCCACTTGTTTTGTACTTGGAAGTGAAATAATAATTTTTCGTTTTGCGGCTAAAATATCTTTTAATAACCCTTTCGGCTCTTCAAGATTCATTTCCATAAACCAGCGTAAACGTTTCGAAATTTTCCGTTCCCACAATTGTCTTGATGTCGTGCGATCATACACATCTCCATGACGTTCTATATGAGCTGTTAATTGTGATAACGCTTGTTTTCTCGAAAGGTTTTTACGCATATAATGGCAATCTGATAATTGAATGAACTTCCCTCTCGCTCTTGTCACTGCTACATTGACGAGGCGATGGTTTTTGTGATCAAAGAATAATACGCCAGGTCGTTCTTGCGGATAACTGTCAACCGTATCAAAGATCATCATATCTCTTTCAGAACCTTGGAACTTATGAACTGTCGCCGCTAAAACTGGTATGTTTTGATATTTCGTTCTCTGCAACATTTCTCTAATACACGTTGATAAAAAGCGTGACTGCGCCCTGTAAGGTGTCACAACACCAATCGACTGAACACCGTCTAATAATCCGATTAACATCATTTGCATCGCTACTAAACCAGACATAATGTTAAAACGTGAACCAGAAGCCGCATCTTTTAACGAAAAAGCTCCCATTTGGCTCGTATCAAATAAAACACTCGCTTCATTTGCGAACGGCTGCAATTGCGCAAGTTCTTTACGCTCTGAAACAGACGGATGATCGTATACTCTATTTTTATAAATAAACGAATTCGTAAACTTCGATATATCCGCATGCATACGTCTTTGTTCCTGCAACATAAATAGGTTCGGATGTGCTTCTGATTTATTAACAGACTCAACAATCCCAGCATGGTAAAACATATCTTCCCCAAGCCATTTGCGAACAAGTTCATGGTTCGCCATCGCAATTGGAGGTAATTGTAAAAAGTCGCCACAAACAACGATACGTTTTCCAAGTGAAGCAGCTAATGCGATTTGCGGAACGAACGCCATACTCACTTCATCTACGACAACTAAATCAAATGTACGCTCATAAATTAGCGCATCAATTGCACATTTTGATAGAGTTGCACCAATTACTTTCGCATTTTCAATATATTCTTTTTCTACTTCTTTAATTTTCGCTTTTTGCTTTCGAAGATCACTTTCAATCTCTTGTATACGCTTCTTATCAGCAGAAGTCGCTTTATATGATAAAATCTTTTCACGAAGATCTTGTCGTGTTTCTTCTAAATAGAGTCTTTCTTCTCCCCAAGATCCGTTCGTCGTTTCAACTAGCTTCGACGTAAGTAATGTTTCATGATTTCGTATATGTTCATGTTGACTATAACCGTAACGAACAATTTCGCCAGGTGTCCATTTCTTTTTCTTCTCAATTTGTTTCGTTACTTCGCTCATTAATACGTCCACTGCCGCATTACTATGAGCTAACACAAGTACCGATTTTCCTTTTTGGTAATGAGCCGAAATAATACGTGATAAATTGTACGACTTCCCTGTTCCAGGCGGTCCCCATACGTACGTTGTCGGATTGTAAAACGAACGATATGCTAGTTCATTTTTCGGATTTTTCATCTTCTCAATATGCTTCGGACTGCTCGTCCCATCAACGAGACGCTTTATACGATTACGTTTTAGCTTATCTTTACGTGCTTCTTTCAATCGCTCTTGCAGTTGCTCTAAAAGTTGCCACGGTTCACTGTATAAAACCGCTTCTCTTATTTCACCTTGTATATAATCATTTAATTTCAATTCTATTTCTAATCCATGTACAGATAATACTTCTCCTGTCGCTTCCTCACCATCGAACTCAATTCGAATTGGTGAACCTTCAGGTAAACTTACTTCCGAAATAAGCTGAAATACATACACTGTATTCTCATAATCTGTATATAAAAAACGACCGTTCATGATAGAAATTTTACTACCACCTATCGTTTTCCAATGTTTAATTTCATATGCTAATGCATAATGCCACTCTTTCATCGTTTCCGATAATGAAGGAGTTTGAGTAGGTATATTCATCGTATAATCTCCTTCCTTCTCCCCAAACATACTTTCTCACTATACCATACAACACGCTTAAATTTGTAAGGTTTTTATCTTGCTTATTTTCTTAATTTTCAATAATATATTGTATATAATTTTCAGAAAGAAGGAATCTACATGCCAGTTAGAAGAATTGAACACGTAGGACTTATGGTTGCAAACTTAGAAACATCTATTACTTTTTATGAAAAAGTAGTTGGCTTACAGCTCATTAAGCGAATGGGACACCCAAACCCAGACTTAAAACTCGCTTTTTTAGGTGTAGAAGAATCGAAGGAAACGATACTTGAATTAATTGAAGGCTACAATTCTTCTCTTCCGGCAGAAGGAAAAGTACATCACATTTGCTTTAAGGTAGATTCATTAGAAGAAGAAATCACAAGACTAAAGAAACACACAGTAACCTTTTTACTAGGAGAAGAAGTCGAAACATTACCAGATGGAACACGTTACATATTCTTCGCTGGTCCTGATGGAGAGTGGATTGAGTTTTTTGAGACAGAGAGATAAAACAAACCTTTATTTTGCGGGATAGAAAAGGAGCCGGAATTACGGTCCTTGTTTTTAACCAGTAACAATGAAACATACCTCCAACCTAAGAATTTGCCAAGATTAAAAATACAATCATTTTGTTAGGAGGAGAGAATGGGAAATACAGTCTTTATTATTGTTTTTTGGATACTGATACTATTTCCAATCCTTTATGTAATCAAGATAAAGGATTGGAATATAAAAACAGCTGCCTTATTTGTTGGAAGGATTCTATTAAGTATTGTCTATTTTATAAATGGAATGGTATTAGGTCTGCAACGAAATTGGGTAGAACCTCCCTATGAAACAGAATGGGATTTCTTTGTAAAGTCTTTACTAAACGGAAAAACTGATGCACTTATACACTTGTTACTTCTAATTATTATCATTACTTTGGATCTATTCATTACATTTTATTATATCAATAAAAAGAAATAGGATATTCTCTCCTATTTCTTTTTTATGAGTAGCGCCATATCGTTATCAAACTAAGGTTTTATGTTGCCCCTAAACAATAATTTTTTACATTTTTACTCTGGAGATGTCAATTTTACTATATTTTGGGTATTTATTTTTACTAGCTTGATGGACATGGGGTTGATTTATTTTCTTAGGCTGATAGGCATGTGGTGCTATCCCATTGCTATTAAGCTAAGAATTTAATTGTAATAAGGTAATACTTAAGATACAAATAAAATATCTTTTCCATGTCGCACTGTTTTATTGAAGTCTATCCCGAGTTGTAGCTAGTTCAATGCGACTGTAAATTCGGAGTTCGGTGCGCCAGCAAATACAACCGTTCCATTCTCTGGTAGTTTCACTTTGTTATTATCACTAACGACGGTAAAATTGACGCATACTCCATTCTCATCATACACCGCGAATGAACTTCCTGATGGCAACTCCACATTCATCGTTTTCCCTGCTGCCTCTTGCGGGACCGTAAACCATTTCGCATGCCCATTTTTTTGCAATGTAACTTTTGATAATCGACCTGTATCAAGGGGTTTTACGTTAGATTCACTGACGTATAAAAAGCTGGACATCTCCATATATTCAGTACCATCCTCTGTATAGAAATGGGCTTCCTTTGTATCCCGCCCATTCATCACAGGAATTTGAATTTGATGCGTCGCCGTATTCGGACCTGTAATTTTTTTGCCGTCCCAATATCCATCCTTGATCGTAATTTGTGTGTTAAGAGGCATTAGTTGTCCTAGATAGTTCATAGAATTAAATTTTTCGTTAACGAGATAGAACTTGCCACCCTCGCGCTTCGCCCATGCAGCAGCTGTTTTCTTCGGTAACACATTGTTTTCTAATTTCTGGGCTAAATAGTGAGTCAGCACATTTTGCCCCAATCCCGGTGATAATTCATATGTGCTCTCTCTCAAATAAACTTTTCCATTCTTCTCTGTGACGAAGTTAAGCTTGGAAGTACCCTTCTCATTTATAAAGCTTCCATCCGCCGTATATACATATTTTTCTTCCGGTTTAGTTGGTAAAACCAGTTCTCCCTTCTTCGTAATTTCTATTTTGAAATGGCTATAGCTATTTCCATAAAATCCTGCTTTTTTTACCACGTCTTGAGGCACTTTAGCCTTGACGGGCTTTCCGAAGGATTTATCTGGCTTTATATCCTTAATTGTCCCTTTCTCTTTAAGCCTAGCTAGCAGTAATTTATTTGCCAACAGTTGATTTGTCATGCTGCTGCCGCCGGAGGACAATACAGCTGCTGCCATCTTCTGTTCTGGAAGCACGACCAATGTAGCATGTTGCAGTATCGTATCCCCACCCTTAGTCAACGCTTTTATCCCATATTCACTGAATGGGTATAGTTTTACACTATCCCAGCCAAGTCCATAGTTGAACACATTTCCGCTATCTCCCGGCCACATTCCTTTTTTATATTCTTCTTGTTCCATCGCCTTGACTGCTTTATTAGAGAGAATTTCTTTTCCCTGTCCCATAAATATTTGTGAGAATCGCACCACATCTTCTGCAGTAGAAGAGATTCCTCCCGTACCAATTAGATTCACCATTTCACTTGGTAGCTGTCCCTGGTATGTCGGAGAATACAGTCCAGCCCGCTTTTCGTCTTCCCATTTGTCTTGCGATGTTATCGTATGATTCAGTTTTAATGGCTCTGTAAACTTTTGATGTAGAAATTCAGTAAAACTCATACCGCTGACTCTTTCTACCAAGATCTCAGCCAGTGTAAAACCGTCATTACAGTATACTGAGAACGCACCAGGGTCTGCCTTCAAGTTTTGGTTGGACAATTGTTGCAATAATATATCATGGGCATAAGCATCATTATCTTTAAATAAAAATGCATTATTGAACGTCGAACCTTGCAAACCCGAGGAGTGATTCAACAGCATACGCGGTGTAATACGCTTATATCGTTTATCTTTCATTTTAAAATCAGGAATATAGCGGGCAACAGGAGCATCCAAATCAACTTTTCCTTCGTCTACCAGTTTCATAACAGCCGCAGCTGTATATACTTTACTGGTTGAACCAATTCCGTATAGAGTATCTTTGGTTAGTGGCTCTTTCCCTTCTATGTCGTTCTTACCTGTCTGCCCCGACAAAATAAGTTTACCATTATCAATCAGCGCATACTGTACACTAGTCGTCTCATAGGACTTCGTGAGCAGTGCAGCGTTCTCTGCAGCAATCTTCTCCAAATCTTTGCTAGCAACTTCTTGGCTAGATACAACCGGAGTCTTACTGCTAGAAGACGCTATCGCTCCTGTTGGTAGACTCATCGTTAGAGCTAAGGTAGCGGCTAACACTCCAGATAATTTATTTTCCATAAGAAAAATTCCTCCTTAGATAAATGATCGATTTCATCTTTTATTTGTTCAATTACAAACATCACATAAACTACTATTCTGGCTTTATCCCTACTGTCTATATTCAACAAGTAAAATGCTTTTAAAAAGACCAGTATTCTCGGCTCTACCCATACTGTTCAAATTGCCGTCAACATATGCCCCTCCAGCAAAAGTATCAAATCCTAGAATAACATCTGTATGTTCCCATATCGGGACACCGTTAGGAAATATAATTTCATAGATTCCTAGACCATATCCATTGATTCTTCCCTTTCCTGTAGGAACTGTAGTGAGTATTCTGTTCTTTCAGTAATTGCCACCAATAGAATGCTCTTATTACTAGTTTGTTTTTCGTATAAATGTATCCTATTTACCCTCCCTCTTTTACGCTTCTCTATATTTGTATCCTACACAATAAAAATTTCTTTTTTCTTATCCATTTCTTACAATTTCCTTACGTTCAAATCACTTCTATAATTAGATAGGTTTTATTTTAAAATCTCCAGGATAATAAGTGCATATATAATCCCACGATTTTATAGAAGATGGATTAATAACCTTTCATGCACATCTCTAATATTCCCTTAGATTTCACCCTCAACCTTTACCACAGTTCCAACTGGCATCAACACTTCTTCACATTCTTATAAGTGGAAGTCATTATTTCATATTCATCATTGTAAAAAGATAAAACGAGAACTGAAACACCCCCTAATATAATTGACGTTGTATGAGCTTTGATTGATAGCGACGGGGTACCGCCAGTATTTCGGAAAAAACCACACTAAGGGTATACAAGGTTTTATACAGTTTTTCAGTTAATCCAATAAGAGACAAGAACCCTAAAACCGCACCAGGATAGGAAAGTATAAAAAATGCATAGATCCATAGAACAAAAAAAAGACGATTCCCTTGTAAAATTAGAGAACCGTCTTTTTCTTCGCTATCGATAACAAAAATCAAGTACGTAATATTTTATTTGTCGATATTTTTTCAATCTTCATTATCGATTTCTATTGTACCCGTTCTAGCACTAACCTTTAAAATATTTAACAGATTATCAGGTGTCTTAATTTCCACTTCATATTCAAATTTTGATTGTGCTAAGTTGTCATCTTCTAATTCGAATTCTTTTTTCACATTAATAATTTCTCCATTTGTATGAGCTAAAGAAATTTCACGAACTTGTTTCTCTGTGTAGTTTTCATTCTTTTTTGCATAATTGTAGCCCATACCATAATATCCACCAACAATAGCAATACCACTTACTAAAATAGCAATTACACTTATAATTATTTTCTTTTTATGCTTTAACATTTTCATCCACTCCTTAATGATTACTCCTCTATTCCAAATCTTGCTTCAAGCGCATTTTCTGCTTGCTCTAATTGATCTTCCAGTATATCGTGTTCTTTTTCTTGCGTTTGATATTGTTCAACAGTTATCGTTCCAGCGTGATAATCTGCTTCTAGCTGATTATCAGATAGATCTATCTTGTCATCCAATTGGTCAATTTCTTTTTTTGTTGCCAAGTACATATTTAAGTTATCTTCTTTTGCTCCAACTGGTTTCGTGTTATTTGCCTTTTCTACAATAGATGTAACTTCGTTTTTGAAATCTTGTGTTTGCTTCGTATCATTCGTAGCAGGCTCTGTTTTGTTTGGTTCTTGTTGTAGTTGAGCAACTTCTTTTTGTAATTTATCATTTTCCACTTTCAGTTGTTGCACTTCTGTATTGTTAACAGCTTGAGTAGAACAAGCTGTTAACAATACACAAGATATCGCTCCAATCAGCATCCATTTTCGCATTCTGTTTTCCTCCCTTTACATGTGCACCTTATCCTTGCCTTTATATTACTGAACAAACATTAAAGGAAGATTAATGTATAAAAAAATAAAGTGAAGACTTTTACGGGTAGCCCGACTTCCCCTAACTCCCTCGCATTCGCCGAATTTTGAAGGAGGAGTCTTACTGCCCGTTAATGCTGGATAAAATGATATAATTAAATCGTTTCTAATCTTGCTTTAATGTTTTTGAATTATAGTGATACATATTAATAAGAAGAAAAGGAGAATGTTAATGCGAGTTCTTATTGTCGAAGATGAACAAGACTTACAAAATATATTGGTAAAACGATTAAATGCAGAACATTATAGTGTCGATGCATGTGGGAATGGAGAAGATGCCTTGGATTATATAAACATGGCTACCTACGATTTGATTGTGCTTGACATTATGATTCCAGGAATAGATGGTTTACAAGTATTACAAAGATTACGCGCGGACAATAATACAACTCCTGTCTTGCTTCTTACAGCTAAAGATACAATTGATGATCGTGTAACAGGACTCGACTTAGGTGCGGATGATTATTTAGTAAAGCCGTTTGCTTTTGACGAACTGTTAGCAAGAATTCGAGTGTTAATGCGAAGAAAAACAGGAAATACATCTAATGTGTTTGAAATCGCTGACCTAGTGGTAGATTGCAATATGCATAAAGTAACACGAGGAGACCAAGTTATCACTCTTTCCAGTAAGGAATTTGCTATTTTAGAATATATGATTCGTAATAAAGAAGTTGTGCTGACACGAGATAAAATTGAGCAACATGTGTGGAATTACGACTATGAAGGTGGCTCAAATATTATTGATGTTTACGTCCGCTATCTTCGCAAAAAAATTGATAGCCAGTTTGAAACGAAGTTAATTCATACAGTACGAGGAACTGGTTACGTATTGCGAGTAGAATCATGAAAAGACTATCAATAAAAATGAGAGTAACCCTGTGGTATACGGGGCTAATTGTAATTATTATGGCACTCGTGTTAGCTTTTATTTTAACTTCTTCAGATAAAGTTTTGCTTTTTAATATGAAAGATCAATTAAAGAGCACAGTAAAAGAAAGCATGGAAGATATCAAATATAAGCATGGGCAGTTAAAGATTGACGATGATTTTGAAACCTTAGAAGATGGAGTAAATATTAGTATTTATAGTAAACAAGGTGAGCTGTTAGTAGGACATAGTCCAACAAGCTTTAATAAAAAGATATCGCTTAAATCCGATGAAATACAAACCATTAAAGACGGCAATAAAGAATGGATAGTATATGATTTTCTCCATAATGCAGGCGGCGATGAGCAAGTCTGGGTTCGTGGAATAATGACTATGAACCAATTATCCTCAACGATGAATACGCTTATCGTGGTAACAATCATCTCATTCCCATTACTTATTCTTATTGCGGCATTCGGAGGATATTTTATCACGCAAAGGGCATTTCGACCTGTGCAACAAATGAGTGATTCAGCTAGTAAAATTGGTGATGGTAAAGACCTTTCGAAGAGAATTAATTTACAAGGTTCACCGAAAGACGAAATGTATCATTTAGCACAAACCTTTGACAAAATGTTTGAGCGATTGGAGACATCATTTGAAAGTGAAAAACAATTTACATCTGACGCATCTCATGAATTAAGAACACCAACATCTGTTATTATTTCACAATGCGAATACGCTTTATCGCAGAAGAATAATCCGAAAGAAATGGAAGAATCGTTAGAAGTAATTTTAAAGCAATCACGTAAAATATCCACTCTAATCTCACAACTTTTATTATTAGCAAGAGCTGACCAAGGAAAACATAATACTTTCCAATTTGAATGTATCAATATGAGTGAATTAACGGAAATCGTCGTAGAAGAGCTCTCATTAATGGTACAAGAGGCTTCGATTGATATAACAATTAATATAGAGAAAGACCTATTTATTAAAGCCGATCAAACATTGATGATGCGTTTATTAATGAATTTACTAACGAATGCGATTGCTTATAGCAAAGCGAGTGGAACTGTGAATATGCAACTATTCCGTGATGAAACCAACATAATAGGTAAAGTCTCCGATAATGGCATCGGCATCAGCGAGCAACATATTACTAAAATATGGGACCGCTTCTATCGAGTTGATGCAGCACGCACATCTTCAAACATCGGAAACACAGGTTTAGGATTGTCGATGGTAAAATGGATTGTCGAACTACACGGAGGAGAAATTACGGTTGAAAGTAAATTAGGAGAAGGCAGTACTTTTACATTTAAACTACCAATTGAAAAAAGAGCATAATTTATACGTGTCTGTCGCTTCAGAATAAAGATTGATTCAAAGGCTCTCTACAATCCTTATGTAAAAATAACTGACGCATTTTAAACATCATCGATTTTATCATTTTGGACAACCTATTCTGTTAAATTAATATACATGCGAAAAAACTATCAAAATAAAACCCCAGAAATCCAATGGTCTCTGGGGCTTCATTATATATTTAGCTCTTTTTGCTTTTTGTTTTGTTTATGTCTATAGAGCAATTTTCGACTTATTAGAGAAATCACTAATAAGGTCAGAATTAATAAGATAAGTTGCATAAATGATAAATCAAAATATTTAGCACCTGTAACGATTAAAAGTGTAGAAATCGTGCCTTTTACAACGAAAAAAATAATAACCCATAACCCGCCTTTTTTCCAGTTCATTTTATATTACCCTTTCCTACGTTTAAATTCTTAAAATATTTAATGATAGTTCGTAAATATGACAACTTAATAGAAATCTATTATATTAACAAAAAATTCATGTCTAATTAAATGCGACGATTCTATATTAAGTGAAAATGATATTCATTGTCAATTTTATTGATTATTTGAATACTTATTCTCAATCTCTTTCTACTTTGTTTCTTATAAGCAATACACTTTTATATTCAAACAAAAACACCTCCATTACATTTGCACACTTAGTATGCGAATGCAAGAGGTGTTTTTTCATATACCATCAGGTAAGATTTCCTGCTTTGTTTATTTCTAGATACGTAGCTATTTTTTAGTACACAATTACTGGATCATACGTGTTCAAACTATCATATACAGTTTTTGCAACATTAGGAAGAAGGTTCACACACCCACCTGATCCACCTGTTAAATAAGCATTATTTGCCCAGTCTTTTCGCCAGCCGGCATCGTGGAATCCTTGACCGCTATTTGTGAATGGAACCCAGTAATCTACTTTAACCGCATAATCAGCTTTCCCTACTGCGCTACCTCTTAGCGTGTATGGTGTTCGTTTGTATAGGACGTACCACACACCTGGTGATGTATCTTCACCCGTGCTATGTTTACCCGTTACTACATTTGTTGTAACGACTAATTTTCCATCTTTATAAATCCAAATTTGTTGCTCTGCAATTGAAACTTCCGCATACGTGTCTCCGATGCCATTATTCGCTGTTGTTTTATAACCGATACCTTCCTTCTCCCAACCATTTCCGTGAATATTAGAAGCAGAAAGCGACTTTTCGCCTTTCTCAAAGGCTTGTTGAACTTGTTTAGTTTCTTTTTCAACATCTAATGCCCAGCCGTAGCCTTGCCCTTTTACTGATATAACTGAACCGGAATGCGTTTTAAATGAGAAATCTTTATTTAATGTTGATTTGGCATTATTAATTTCAGTAATTTTCTTCTTAATGTCACTCGCATCAATTGTAACTTTCATATCCTTTGACATAGAGGCATTTTGAATTAAATCTTTCGCTTTTAAAGGATAAACTTCATCCTGCACTTTATACTCAACAGACTGCCCAAGAAGATTCTGTAGTGCTTTCTCCTCTTTTTTGACAATTGGATCGTCTTCTTTAATAGGTTTTATGTATGCAGACTTCAGGTGAATTTCGCTTTTATATTTTTGCTTATCGTAATCTTTTAGTAGACTAGTAACGTCATACTGTTTTCCTTCAACACTTTTCGAAATAACTATTTTTCCTTGTTCTAGCTTCGCCATAGCATCTTGAGGCGCTTTTAATTTTTCATTCATAGAGATGAGCGTTTCTTCTACAAGTTTTTTCATCGTTTCACTACGATACTGATCTGCCTTCTCTGGTAGTAATGAATAATTTTCTCCCTTTGAGGAAGGGAAAAATGTCCACTGACTTTTTAATAGTTTCTTAACTTGAGGCAAATCTTTTTCCGTAAGTTCCGTTTTTGTATCTTTTTCATCTAAAATTTGTTGTTGATCAACATAGACTTTGTTTGCTAGTCCAGATGTCTTTAATTTCTGTATTGCCTGATCAGCGCTCAGACCACCAACTTTTGTGTCATTAATTGTAACATTCGAATTGAAGTGAGTTGCCTGATAATAACTCATTCCCCCAATAAGAAGTGCAATTACACCAATACCCACTGCGATAAACTTCCAATTTGTATAACGTTTTTTTGATCTTACTCGTTTTTGATCAATTTCTTCAACTGATTCATTTGTTGTATTGTTGTTCATCAATCTTTCCCCCGTATGCATTAACGTCAAACGATTTTCAACTAAAATCATAGACTAGTGTACCTTATTTTTCCTAAAATTTCATTATTTCCGACCACATTTTATCGCAATTTAATAATTAAATTTAGATTTTTTAATAGTACGATGCATTGAACAGCCCTTTACAAGTCATAAAGTGAAACTTAAATCAACCGTCACACCAAGAGATTTAGCTTAATATTCTAGGGGGAAATTTTTCTCTTTACGTAAAATACGAATTATATTCTCCATTTTATGAACATCAACCCCTAATTTTGTCAAAAAAATAAACGATAGTCCTTCTACATTTTTGATAAAAGGACTATCGTTTTTTCAGTTAGAGTATTTGTATAATCGTTTAACTTTTTATTTCCTGAAGGTCTAACGTGATGAAGATGATGAAATTTCATCTCATAGCCTTTAAATGAAAAACATTATGTTTTTTATGACAATCAAGTTTATTTTTATAAATTAAACCCTTAGCTTGATGCCTCCCATATATCCAGCAGCCTAAGATTAAGTAAGAGTCCATTCAACTAGATTTTTTCTAATATTTTTAGGTGCATCTTATTTCGCCTCGTCATATTTCACTAATTGAATTTAAAACACATCCGTATGCTATTTAGTAAAATTTACGATTCGAGACGTAATTATTGCAGTAATCAAGATAATAATAGCGGTTATCAAGCCAGATTCTCCAATCCAAATCTCAGTTTGATACCCTGTACTTGCACGTGTGAAAGGTCCTTGAATAATGGCATTCCAAGTAGCATGGATGATAACCGAAGGCCAAATGCTACCTGTGATAAGTCGTAAATAAGCTATAATATAACCGAATGGTACAATACAAAGATAGATACCAAGTACTGAAAGAACGACAGATGGTCCCGCTACATATAGACCAGCAATAACTATTGGAACATGCCACGTTGCCCAAATCAATCCACTAATAAGGATGGGCCGTGAAAACTCTGCATCGACTAGCCTTGTGAGCATATAACCTCGCCAACCCATTTCTTCTCCCAAAGCCGGGATTAAGCCAAGCAAACTTCCGAAAATGCCGCTCAATACTACTAGATAAATGAAGTTGAATGGTGCCGTTACATACTGAAGCCCAAGCATATTGTAGATCGGTTCTAAAATAAACATACCAACTTCGGGATACTGAAACCCCGCAATTCCGCTCAACCAGGCGATAGAATAAGTAATTCCACAAATAATCATAGGGATTAGCAGAGCAAAACCAATCCCTTTCCATATCTTTAAGTTACCGAGACTAAAAGATACATCTTTAAACCCTTCTTTCAGTATTATGCGAGTCAAAATAGAAGATAATGCTGGGGTAAACATATATACCACAATAAGCGGCATACTTTTCGTAATTATTACTACTACATTTAGGATAATAGAAGTAATGATTAAGATACTCAAAAAGAGTTGAAGTCCTATTTTAGCACGTTGGATTTTATCTTTATTGTGGAACGATTTTGCGTGTAATATCATTTTAATCCGCCCTTCCCCTTTCATTCACTTGTTTATCGAATTTACTTCTTGTCATTTCCACAGACACAACTTAGAATAAAAATGTTTTTGTATACAGATTCATTCATCTTTAAAATCCCTCCCCAATTTATAGTCTAGTCTTACTTACGACTCATCAATGTAATTATTATTTATAAGTTGTCATAACCGATAGTACAAAAGTGTAATGATTAGTCTATGACCTGTGTCAATTAACCTTATGACAATATGTAACTAGAAAATATGATATGGAATAGATAACAATTGAATTAAGGCAATTGATTCGTTCAAGTACAATGAATCAATCTTGCTTTACAAATAATTCAATTGAGGTGGAAAAAATGAATAAGAAAAGCATAATTGCAATGGTTAGTACAGCTTTATTAGTCACAGGATGTGTAGAAGTAGGAAAGGCTCAAACAGTAGCAGTCGAAAATTCAGGTCAATCAATACAAAAAAATATAGTTAAATCCATACAATCACAGGCTTACCCATTAAAAACGATAGAGCCGTCAAAATCATTTGAGGATTTAAAACCACTTAAGAAAATGATTGGGAGCGCGCAATATGTGGGATTAGGAGAGAATACTCATGGAAGCTCTGAAATTTTCACTATGAAATTTCGCCTTGTGAAATATTTGGTTACTGAGATGGGTTTTACAAATTTCGCAATGGAAGAAGATTGGGGAAACGGCTTAAAGCTAAATGAATATATCCAAACAGGAAAAGGAAACCCTAGGGAGTTTTTAAACTTGTTATATCCTACTGATGAAATTATAGCCATGATTGAGTGGATGAAAGATTATAATGCCGATTCATCCAATAAAAACAAGATCCAATTTATCGGGCTCGACTTAAAGGAATTGGACCAAGGTTGCTTTAATAAAGTAATTGATTATGTAAAGCTGCATCGACCAAATTTGCTGGCAGAAGTAGAAGAAAATTATAAAGAATTGTCGGCTTTTAATGGAAGTACACAGGAATATATGGACCTTGCTCCTGAAATAAAAGAAAAGTTCAAAGCAAACGCTGAGAGAGTAGCTCGATTACTAAAAGATGAGAATAAACAAGCCAACACAGAAATAGTTTCACCCGAGTACATCTGGGCGAAAGCAACGGCAAGTGCAATAGAGAAATTTACCACAATGCTAATTCCTAACGACTATCCAAGTATGTTAAAGCTACATGAGCAATACTTGGCCGATCATGCAATGTGGGCACAAGAAACATTTGGTGGTAAAACGATGGTATGGGGACACAATATTCATATTGCTAAAGGAATTATCGATGAGAAATTATACCCTTATGTTGCGGGGCAATTTTTGAAGGAACGTTTAGACAATAATTATGTCACAATTGGTAGTACAACTACGAAGGGGAATTTCACCTTATACAGCGAATATGATCCTTCTACTGGAGGTAAGATTACAACGCGTGCGATTCCACAAAATGTAAATAGTTTTAACTATACCCTCGGAAAAGTACCATATAACATGTTTTTATTGGATAACCGTCACCTTAAAGGACAAGCAGAGAAATGGGTTAAAGCCAAAAGACCATTACTAAGTATAGGGGGACAAATATTCCCAAACGAATCGACATACTTTGATAAATCATTGCTTGAGCAATTTGATATTATTTTTCACATTCGAAAAACAAGTCCATCTCATATTAAATAAAAGCACAAAACAATCCCGTTCTTGCAAATGCAAAAACGGGATTGTTTTGTGGAGGATTAATAAAATGAAACTTTATTCAGTAGGGGTTTTGTTCATCCCAACTGATTATCAGCCCTCACCAATCGGGCTTTTACGGACAGCCCGACCCCCACCTAACTTCTTTGCTTCCACCTGAATTTTGAGGTGGGGGTCTTACTGCCCGGCAAATAGCGGGATATAAGCATCTTTTTAACCAGCAGTAGGCTGCTCTCCCCTTTTTAGCATCATTTAGAAATGTCATATGACACTTTTACACTAGTGAGAATGACAAAAAAAGCAGTATGATTCGGTTATTACATAGATAGGAGCGATGAACTTTATGAAATCAAAATTCATCCAGAATGGTTATTTTTTATTGCTAACTTTCGTTACAGGATTGTTTTATTTTTGTTTTTATCTAATAGCTCTGCTATTTAGTTTCACCCTTTCATTTACTGTTGTTGGGATTCCATTAATTATGCGCGTACTACAGACTACCACACACTTTATCCAATTCGAGCGCATACAGACGAAAATTTATACAGATATTTCAACAGACTCTTACGATAGAAATATAACAATGGATACATCGAACTGGGCTCAGGTGAAATTAGTGCTTACAGATCGTTGTACTTGGTCTGCTGTCTATTGGTTAATGCAGAAATTTGTGATTGGCATTTTCAGTCTTATTAGTGCAATCATTTTTTATGTAATGCCACTTATGTTCCTGTTGGCACCACTACTGTATCGATACATCGATATGAATATTATATTCATACAGATAGATACGTTTGCCAAGTCACTCTTTGTAATGTTTATGGGTATAGTATTTACCGCCATAAGTATTAGAATAGTAGAAGGTTTGACACAGAAAATTGGGGGCTATACACGTAGTATGATTCAGCAACTAAATCAATAGAAGTTTGCAGTCTGTGAGTAGTATCGCAGTTTTAAATTAAAAAGTATAATAAGGCATGAAGGATTAATTTATACTATAGGAAGTAAAAAGGTAGGCTATTTAGGGGGTAAATGACTTGTTAGATATGGTTAAGTATTGGTTTTGGTACGATTGGATTATGTTAGGAGTCCGTATACTTGTTAGTGTCTCTATCGCCATAACCACATTAGATTTTCAGGATAGTTTAACATTGCCACTTTGGATTGTTATTTTTTGGGAGGTTGTTGCCTTCTCGATTCCATGGGTAGCCTTACTGTTCAATTACAAATATTACTTGTTCACAGAAATACTGCTATATGGTGGACTGTGTATATATTTAACCTCTTTATTTCCGGAAGCTAACGTTACATTTCTGATATCGGCTTTTCTAATTGCTGCGAATAGTAAGCATTTGTCCTATTATTGGACAGCTCCAACAACAGTTTTTATAACAACTGGAATTCTCTATGCGGTTGCGCCAAGTAATAGCTATTGGATTTTGGTTACCTACTATGGACTTGCTTATGTAATGGGCTTCGCTTTTCATTTATTAATCGTCAATCATAAACAAAATGAATCAATTCGTAAACAAAACGCGGTACTTGAGCAATATATGTCTCAGATTGAACGCATCACACTGGCGGAAGAACGGAACAGACTGTCGAATGAGCTTCATGATACAGTTGGTCATGCTTATACTTCTATTATTATGGGGATGGAAACGTTGCGTACCGAACTTTCTACTGAAATGGGTATACAGAGGCTAGACTCTCTGCTTGAAATGGGACGGAAAAGTATCGAGGACGTGAGAGGTTACCTACATCAAATGGATTCTTCATGTCAATCGCCTTCCTTAATTCAATCTCTACAAAATCTTGGAGCCGAATTTCAGGAGCACGCTCAGGTAAATGTAAGTTTTAGGACATTCGGAGAGGAATATCGGCTGTCTCGGCAAGCGAAGATCGCATTCATTCGTTGCTTACAAGAGTCCCTTACGAATGCAGTACGTCATGGTCAGGGGACTGAAATTATAGTTTCATTGCAGTTTGACGAACAATATACGAGGTTAGAAGTTCAAGATAATGGAAAAGGAAATGTAGAATGGCAGGAAGGCTTTGGTATGAATGCGATGAAAGAACGGGCAATGAACTTGCAAGGTCAATTGTCTGTATATACAAAGCCAGAGGAAGGAATGCTTGTTACATGTACCATACCGCGACAAACTGAAATAAAAGATGGACTTATTCGTTTGTTAATTGTAGACGATCAACCATTTGTTCGGGAAAGTTTGAGGACACTACTCGATAGATATGAAGATTTAAATGTAGTCGGTTTAGCTGAGGATGGCAATGAAGCCATCGATTTGTGTGGGCGCCTTCAACCCCATGTTATACTTATGGATTTAGATATGCAGCACATGGATGGAGTCGAAGCAACCAAAAAAATCAAGCAACAATGGCCACATATCCGCGTATTGATTTTCACAACTTTTCAGGATACCGAACAGGCGTTGGAATCCCTTCGCAACGGTGCGGATGGTTTTTTACTCAAATCTATTGAAACATTGGAGCTAGCTAATACGATCCGACTTATTCACAAAGGTGGGACACTGATTGATCAGGGAATGTCTCACAAAATATTTGAGAAGTTTGATGAGCAAAAAGAGACACCACAATCAAAAGCAACCGCTTATGAGCTAACAGCTAGGGAGATAGAAATATTGCAGCTAGTGGCAAAGGGACTTCGATACACTACCATAGCATCAAGGTTATATTTATCGAATGGTACGGTCAGAAATTATGCTTCCACAGCTTATACAAAGCTAGGAGTCCGCAACAAAGAAGAAGCTGTTCAAAAGGCTCTAGAAATTGGAATTATTGAATAAGAAAAATGTTTTTTGTTTCTCTACAGCAAGGTAAAATGTAGTTACAAGATACAGTAAAGGATAAAGTGAAACTTTAATCAGTGGGAATTTTGTTCATCCCCCACTGATTATCAGCCCTCACCAATCGGGCTTTTACGGGCAGCCCGCCCCACCTCACTTCTTTGCTCTCGCTGAATTTTGAGGTGGGGGTCTCACTGTCCGTTAATGCGGGATAAACTTATGAATTTAATTGAATATCATTTTTGATAGGTAATTTTTTTGAAAAATTTAACCCTGTTTTAAAAAATTTAAATAGCGTTACTACATATTGAATGTAGCAACGCTATTGTTTTCTATATTAGAAATTAAACATCTTTATTATCGCTATACGGAAGACAGTTTCAGGTCTTTTCATGTGGGGATTCCTCTAAACCAGTCCCCCTAATTCACTTGTTGTCTCTGAAAATAGTCATTTAAAAATATAGTTGCTAATTTCATTTCACTCTTCCTTGCACCCAAGTGGCAATATCATTTATAACATACTCTGGGATATTAGCAGGACTATACTATTCATCCGATTGACTTAATTCTCCTTCTCCTTCTGTAAAGAAGTGATTTAACTTTTGATACAGTCAATAATCAATGTTATCTCTCTCTTTTAATTGTTATTTCCAAAAAGGATTATCTATCATTCTTTATAAATTGCAAAATTTAAGGTCAGAAAAGGATTTCTATTTTTTATAAACAGGTGGAATGCTTTGTGGAAAATTGAAAATATCTTCTGGATCGTATTTAGCTTTCACTTGAGTCAATCGTTTAAAGTTTTCACCATAATATAAATCCGACCAATCTTTCATTGAGAGGTCAGGTGTGTTAACATAGACACCTTTCGTAAAAGGAATTAACGCGTGACGAAAAGCTTCTACCCAACGAATCCCTTGTGCAGCTCCCTCAGGTTTGTCCCAAGTGGAAAATAACACCATATCCATTAGAGCTTTTCGATAAAAATAAGCAGTTGCTTCCTCGGGTACTGCAGAAACAGTCCCCCCTAAGCCCTGAAAAAATATAGAAACAGTAGAATTAGGTGGAGATTGACTCATAAAATGTTGAATTGTAGCAATACCTTCTTCAGGTAATAAAGAATCCATAAAAGGTGCTACGCTTTTAAATGGAAAAGGAGTTGTAGGCTGATGATTGGATATTAACGTTATAGCTTCTAAATAAGAGAGTTCTTTTATGTCTACCTTTATAGGTGATCCAATTTTGAGAAGTGGTTGTATCAATTTCTGTAAGTCTGTAACTGATCCATGAAAAATCCCATGCATCAACACAGGAGCTGTCTTTTCTGAAGACAATAATAATGTAGGAGTAAAGCGTTTATCAGAAGTAGGTAGAGTATACTTTTGCCATTCCTGTATAACGGCTTTTAAATCTTGATGCCTCCAACTAACTTCAACAAAACCAACAGTCTTAATTTCCTGAGTACGAAAGCGAAAAGATGTACAAATACCGAAACTTCCGCCTCCACCACGTAAAGCCCAAAATAGATCAGGATGCTCCTGATCATTAACCTGCAATACACAGCCGTTAGCATCAACCATTTCTATTTCTACGACATGATCAAGTAGTAGTCCTAATGGTCGAGAAAGAATACCTTGCCCACCACCTAGCGCTATTCCTGCGATAGCTGGTTTAGGACAGACCCCATTAGGAATAGCTAATCCCTCTTTCCCAAGAAGCTCAGCTAGATGGAGATTTTTACAACCAGCTCCTACTGTAACAGTTTTTGATGTTGGATCTATTTTTATTTGATTTATCTCACTGACATCAATTACAATACCACCATCTAAAACTGACAAGCCTTCATAATTGTGCCCTCCTGAACGTACTCGGATAGGTACGTTATTATGTAACGACCATCGTACTGCATTCACAATGTCTTGAGTATTTTGTGCAAAGACAATAACAAAAGGGAATCTATTAAAAAATGTGTTGAACGCCTGACGTGCTGAATCATATTGCGCTTCACCAGGCGATACAATACGTCCTGTTAAACTTATATTTTCATCATAGAGCATATAGAAACCTCTCTCTCCGTACAAAAATTTTTAATGCTATCATGCTAATAATATGTATGTAAAAAAAGTAAGAACCGCCAATTATATTGGTGATTCTTACTTTTTTTCATAAAATTAAACAAATCCTTGCAGCTTTTAAATCGACAAAAGCCGTTTTTGAGCCTTTATTTTTACTATATGGCGTAGTGACGCATACATACCTATCAACCTTGCTTGATGGTGATAGGACACGGCAACAATCCTTTCTCTTTCGGGCTACTCATTATAAATAATAGATTTTCAGGGTGAAACTTTAACTTATGAGATTATAGCATTACAAGCTTTAAAGAAAACTCATACAAATTAATCCTATTAAATAAAACTTGCCAATGGCCCCTAAAAGTAGTAATCGTTGCCGCGCCCCTTCTTAGATAAAAGATAAATTTTTAATTTAAAATCTAAAATAAATAGTTTATGGACTGTAGTGCTAGTCCACCTATTATTTCTAAATTTCTTGTACCCATTCAAAATAATCAATAAAACGAGGTCCGATTATGTCTATACTTCGTATAAATAACATCATTACATTAATCTTTTTTCGGGAGTACAATCCCTTTATATAATTGAACTGTAATCAAGTAATAAATCGAGTAAATTACTACAAAAATAACAAGTGGTAACCAAATACGAAAGTACGGATCGATTAAAAGCGATCCAAACATGTTCATACCAACTAATATGTGAGTAATCCCCACAATTGCTGGGAATAAGAATATGAAGAATAACTCTTTATAGATTGATTTTGTTAATAATTCTCGGCGAACACCAATTTTACGAAGCATTTGATAACGTGCTACATCTTTTGATGCTCCCGACAGAACTTTAAACATTAAGCAACTTGCCATCATTGCTAAAAATGCAACTCCAACGAAAAAGCCCATAAACATTAGTCCGCTGGAAAAATCATGACTCGTAATATATTTTTGATACTTACTATCCAATTCTTCCGCTTTCACATTTTTATATTTTGCTATCTGTAATTCATCAAGTTTTTTCCATTCTTTTATGTATGATCCAAAATCATCTGTTTTCCCTATAAATACAGTACTTTCTTTCCCCTTCAACCCATCGTATATGTTTTGTTCTACAATTTTGATTTCATAATCAGGATACATATAATTTGGCTGGATCGTTCTGAAAGCCTGAATCCATTGTTTTGTGTCGATCTCTCCTTTAACCCATTTTATTGAAAATGCACCAATTGGTACTTCCTCTGAAACTTTCTCTATTTTCATACCTTGCAAGAAAGGACGATTTTTTTCTACATCTTCTTTAAGATAATAAACATACCTATCATCAACTTTGTAATGGTATTCAAATTTTTCTTGAAATAAGATACCACCCAAAATTGTCTTTTCTTCCGCAGTTGGATTATGAATGACTGAATCGTAAATTCGCATTTGATCTGTCATGTTTATAATGTTGTTTTTAAATGCCATACCACAAGCAATTCCACCAGCACCAAGAGCCACTAAAATTGCTACTGTTGCAAGCACATTTGTTAGACTATTAATGCGGAAATTTAATTGTGCAAAAGTAAAAGCATTGAGGCCTTTTTCACTACGTTTTTTATTACTCTTTAGCTTGTTAATCATAACTGGAAGAAGGGATCCAAATATAAGGTAAGTACCAACGGTTGCTGAGATTAATCCGACGGCCATTAATCCCAAAGCAATTAGCGGATTTGCATATGACATATAGATCAGTGATGCATAACCAATACCTAATAAAAGAATACCAAGGAATGCAATTACAACTGTCATTTTTCCTTTTATGGCAACACGTTCTGTTTGTGCATCTGCATGTACAAGTTGCAGTACAGAAATACGCGATAATTTAATACTATTCATAATTGCAGATAATACAAATAGTGCAAAGAAGAAGACGCAAGTAATAGCTATTGATGGCAGATAAAATGCTTTATAACCTTTACCAGCAAACTCGAGTTGTTTCATTAATAGCTGACCGATACCTTCTGCAAGTCCTACACCAATTGTAATTCCAATCAAAAGAGAGGTGGCACCTAATATGATTGTTTCAATGAACATAAGTAAGGTAACTTTATGCTTTTTTGCTCCTAACATCATATACATACCAAATTCTTTTTGACGAAGAGCTGATAAGAAAGAGTTTGCATATAAAATATAGAAAAATGTGATAATCGCTAACAAAACGGAACCAATTTTAAAGACAGCCACAATATCCCTAATAGAAGAGTTAGATTCAAGGAACGTTTTATTGGATGCTAGCGTTTGAAACATATAAAAAGTTGAAATAGAGACAATAAGACCAACAAGTAAAACAATGTAATCTTGCAACTTACTTTTTAGGCCTGACATAGAAAGCTTAAATAACATGATTGAACTTCCTTCCTTACGCTTTTTCTGTGCCTAAGTTTGCAAGCACATCTAAAATTTCTTTATAGAATTCTTCACGGGTACTACCGCGATGAATTTCTTTATATAACTCACCATCTTGAATGAATAAAATACGTTGACAGTAACTTGCGCTGTAAGGATCATGCGTAACCATCATAATGGATACACCTTGCTCTTTATTTAAGCTTGTCATGGCATTAAGTAAACTCGTTGCATTTTTAGAATCTAGGGCTCCAGTCGGCTCGTCTCCCAAAATAATTGCTGGTTCATGAACTAACGCACGTGCTGCTGCGGAACGTTGCTTTTGTCCACCAGATACTTCAGAAGGATATTTTTGAAGTATAGCTGTAATGCCTAACATATCAGCTACTTTTTCTACTTTCTTTCCAATATTACGAGATGAAACACCTTGAAGTGAAAGTGGGAGTGCGATATTTTCATAGATAGATAAATTCTCCAATAAGTTAAAGTCTTGGAAAATGAATCCTAACTTTTGTGAACGAAAATCAGAAAGTTCACCCTGCTTCATCCTCGTAATATCCGTTCCTGCAATTTCAACAACGCCGCCTGTCGCTTTATCTAACGTTGAAATTACATTTAATAATGTTGTTTTACCAGAACCAGAAGGCCCCATAATACCGACAAACTCCCCCTCTTGAATTGAGAATGATACACCTTTTAATGCATGTGATTGATTCTCACCTTTTTTACCGTACAATTTTTGAATGTTTTTTACATCTACAACTGGCTTTATCATTTATATCCTCCTACATTTTTTATTTCATTACAATAAGCTACTACGTTTGTTTACTACTAATAAAATAGTCATATTGCATTCACCCTAAAGCTACAATGAAGTCTTTCCTTTTTTCTTCTTTGCTCACCTGTTATGAAGTGACCTTTGTCAATAGTTTTTCACCCATAATATTTTTCTTGATGGCATACAAAAGCTTCAGAAATAAGATCTATCGACAGTTAACCACTCTGTTATTCGTGGATTGGTTACCTCAGGTTAATGGTTCGTCGTTAGGCTCTTATAATCTCACTGCGTGGATCACACCTTTTCAAATTCTAATAAATAGCTTGTTTATCAGAATTTCAGCCATGCCAGAAGAGGTGAGTCATAGATAGCCAGACCTGTAATTCACTATCTCTGAAGCTCATCTATGCCATCAATTGATACCTTTGATTTCTAACTATGAATCAATCAACTTCATATCCTTCCCTCTTTATTTTCGGTGAATTTTACCTGTTTCTAATCCCCATATAAAACACCCCAGTTCTCTTGCGATAGCTGTAACGGCAACATTTCTAGGCTTCCCTTGATATATCATGCGATAATATTTTCTTTGTAACCTTTCTACAGCCTGATCCGCATAAGCAATCACTTCGCTTCGTTGCCCTTTTTGTCTTGCTTTCACTCGCTTCGATTTTAATCCGATTGCTCCTTTTACCAACGCATTTGCACATTCTACAAGAGTAGACCTAACGGTCGAATTTCCTTGTTTTGTAATCGAACGTCGACTGATTTTCTCTCCACTTGAGCTTTCGCTTGGCGTCAATCCTACATAAGCCATAAATGCTTTAGCCGTGGGAAAACGAGTGAAGTCTGCAATTTCCACATGAACAGTCATTGCCGATGTTGTATCTATACCTTTTAAGCATCTTAACTTTGCGATTGGTTCTTCGTACCTTTCACGATGAGATAATTCTTCTAATCTCAAACTGAACCGCTCAATTTTATCGACTAGAACATCATACTGTAATAGGTATTCGCCTAACGTTTCTTTGAATAATCCTTGTAGATCAAGATTCTTTAACCATTTCATATAAGCGATTGTCCAGCTTGATTTCCCTTCATACACATAGCCATGTCTTAAAAGGAATGCTTTTATCTGTTGTTTTATTTTTTTCAAAGATGTTTTAAAATCACCTAACATGCGGATATACTCTTTCACGGCAACATCCTCTTCTTCTGGAACATATACTTCTTTATAGGTGCCATTTGCTAAATTAAGAGCAATCATTTTGGCATCGAATTTATCATTTTTCACCATTTTGTTTTTTGATGAACTGTACATTGTTGTGGGAGCTAAAATATCACAATCAATTCCATTTTGTTCAAGAAGATTATGAAGTGAATACCCTAAACAACCAGCCTCATATCCAGCTTTAATTTTTATATCTTCACCATATTTTGTTTTCAGTTTCTCAACGAATTTTTTTACGAGAGATACATTTGAAGCACATCGTGCTTCTCTTACAATTTCCCCAGTTGTTCCGTGTAGTGCACATAAGCTAAAACTTTCCTTGTGGACATCCATCCCAATATATATTATATTTTCCATAGTGGCCTCCTATTATCATAGGGTATAACCCCATTCATAATGTTTTCATTCATTATTATGGGTTAAAATCCCTGACTTGATAATCTAGGAGGTCACTTCATATTATCTCATCACTTTGAATACACCCATGATAAACTATAAAAATTAGGAAACACCCTGTAAAATCCTTAAGAATTCTTAAGTTTTATAAAAAAAGCTTATGGAACCTGTAATTCCATAAGCCGTTCTATTTGATTGGATGTTCAACAATAAAGGACATCCAGCCATCTTTATATTCTGCATGTATATTACCATCATGAAGTTCAACAATTCTTTTTGAGATAGCAAGTCCCAGTCCATTTCCTTGATTATTTTTTCTTGCCTTATCACCCCTGAAAAACCTTTCAAACAATTTATTTGGATCGCTAACAGGCGATCTCTCGACTTTATTTGATACTTTTAAAATTGCTTTGTTATCCATTAATTCAAGACATATGAATAATTGGGATGGTTTCATGCTGTACTTTATCGCATTCATAAACAGATTTTCATATACACGTACCATTTTTTCTGCATCTATGAAGATAGGTATTATTTC
Organism: Bacillus sp. FSL K6-0268; assembly: GCF_038005425.1. NCBI lineage: Bacteria > Bacillati > Bacillota > Bacilli > Caryophanales > Bacillaceae > Bacillus > Bacillus sp. FSL K6-0268. The sequence goes on along the minus strand of NZ_JBBOTF010000001.1, from coordinate 152,050 downwards.
TTGTGTAATTGATTTTTGAACGATTAAACTTTCCTTTTCAAATATAGGAATGTATTCTCCAACTATTTGCTCCAACAGACCTGATAAATCAACTTCATTAAGATTTAACTTAGCATCTATGCCTGATAAACGAGTATATTCAAACAGCTCATCAATTAAATATTTCAGTCTCTGTGACTTTGAATAAGTGGTTTCAAGGTATTCCTGTAATTGTGTGTTATTGTTGTATTGCCCTCTTTTTAATAAATCTAAATAACCAATAATAGATGTCAACGGTGTGCGTAAGTCATGAGATACGTTAGTTATGAGCTCATTTTTTGTACGTTCTAATCGTCTTTCTTGTTCAAATGTATTTTCCAATTCCTTAGACATATAGTTGATATTTTTAGCAAGTTGGGTCAATTCGTCCTTCCCCTTAATCCCAATTGTTAGACCTAGTTTTCCATTGGCAATATCATTCACGTTATCAGAAATAAGCTTCAAATATACTATTTTCTTTCGAACCAATATCAAAAAAAGTATAATAAAGGTAAAGATTGCGAACGCGAATAAGAACAACATTGCGACATTGAATTCAAACATACCAAATTCTTCGTGTTTTATAAATAATGGATCTATGACGTATGCCAAAATGAGGATTGTTAAACCAAATGAAATAAAAAAACTAATTGCAACAGCACCAAGAAGTTTTATAATGATCTTATTTCTGAAACTAACATTCTTCATATTTTATACCCAATTCCCCAAACAGTTTTAATGTAAATGGGATGTTTAGAATCCTCTTCAATTTTGTCTCTTATTTTTGTAATATGCACCATGACGGTATTGTCTGATTTATAAAAAACCTCTTTCCAAACTGCTTCATATATTTTTGCTACACTCAGGACAATCCCTTTATTGCGGGCAAGTAGTTCGAGAATAGCAAACTCTTTTGGAGTTAACCTTGTTTCTTTTCCTCTTACCCATACTTGACGTGTATCTGTATTTACGGTTAAGTCACCAATTTCTAGAATGCTTTTATTATGTTCTACGGACGTATTGTATTTTTTAAATCTTCTTAATTGGGATTTCACTCTAGCGATTAATTCTAATGGGTTAAACGGTTTTGATAAATAATCATCTGCACCAGAGGCTAGGCCCTGAATTTTGTCTATATCCTCAGATTTTGCAGATAGCATAATGATAGGCATATTGCGATCTTCCCTAATTTTCATACATGCTTCAATGCCATCCATATTCGGCATCATAATATCTAAAATAACCAAATCAAATTCCTTTTCTTCTAACAGTTGTAAAGCTTGTATAGCATCTTCTGCCTTTTGAGTTTTTAGGCCTTCATTTTCTAGATATACAGAGATAAGATTTCTAATCTCTTTATCATCATCAACAATAAGAATTTTTGACTCCATATTATTCCTCCACATTAAATGCAATAAGTATACAATAAAGCATATATTTGTTGTTACTTAATTAATAAACTTACTAGAGATAGTTTCTATCTTTTTTTCTTTAATTAAGACGATTCTTTGTAAAATACACAAAAAGACCGTCACAGTATTGTGACGGAAAAACAGGAAAATTTCAATAACTAATACTATTATTATTTATTTTTAGCATTTAAGACACCCAGCGCTATTTTGGTTGCTTCTGCAATAAGCTTATCATCGTATTTAGCATCCTCTTTATCATGATTAGAAAGTATCGCAAGAACAATTGGCTTTTTATTTGGTGGCCAAATAATTGCGATATCATTTCTGGTTCCATAAGATCCCGAGCCCGTCTTATCAGCTACTTCCCATCCTCCTGGAACTCCAGCACGAATTAAGTTGTCTCCGGTAGTATTCCTTTTCATCCAATCTATTAATAAATCCCGTTTCTCAGTTGAAAGTACATCTCCTAACGCAAAAGCCTGAAGACTAGTAGCTAATGCCTTTGGGGTACTAGTATCATGTACGTCTCCTGGATGCACTTCGTTTAACTCTGGTTCAAAACGTTCAGGATTTGTAACGGTATCTCCTATTTCTCTCAGTGATTTTTTGAATTCGCTAGGTCCACCTAATTGTTTAAGAATAAGATTTTGTGCAGTATTATCACTATATCGAAGGGAAGCATCTGCAAGCTCTTTCAGAGTCATCCCCCTATCAACATACTTTTCTGTAATTGGATTGTAATTAACAAGATCTTCACGAGTATACAAAACTCTTTGATTTAGATCTTCTATTGATTTCTTTTGTAAAAGTACTCCCACAGCTAAAGCTTTGTGGGTAGATGCGTATGCAAACCGTTTATCTGATTGATACGTAACGGTTTGATTCGTATCAGTGTCCAATGCATAAATACCAAGTTTAGCATCAAATTCTTTTTCAAGTTTAGCAAAAGAATCATTACCAGTAGTTTCTTGTTTGATTTGATTTGTTTGTTTCGTTTGTTTAAGTGATTCAGATTGAGTATTACCATCGGAACAGCCTATAAGCGTTGCACATGAAAGAAATACTACAGGTACCATCTTTTTGTAATGTAAAATGTTAAAAAACTTGTTTAAGACTATCATACATTTTCAACCTCTTTCAAGAATATATAGTTTTTCTAGGTGTTATACATACCGACACAATGAAAAAGTCTATCGGATATCACTCTTCTTGCATCTCACTTTTCATAAAGTGAAATGCAAGAAGCCCTCACCAATCGGGCTTTTACGGGTAAATAGCGGGATAAAATGAGCGAATTATCATGAACACCTGTTTTATACGTATACTTAATAGACAACTTAAGTAACAAGTTTGTTCCATTTTTATCAGTAGTCGTATCTAGAAACCTAAAAAAGTCCATTTAGAAGATCTAAATGGACTTTTTTACTCATATAATCCTATCTATAGTTAAACGAATAAGATTAAATAAATTTAAATTTTCTTGCTTTATCTACTAAACTGTTTAGGCATTTCTTTAACGTGCTTATCATCATCACGCCAATCATAGGTTTCTTTCTGTGAAATATCTAAAGTTTGATCTCCAATTCTAACAATATTCTTATTTACCCATTCAATATATGGATCGGTATCTGGATAATTCCAATATATATTTTTCTCTGAATCTGTATCAAGGTTAACTAATTCACCCCTAACAGCATCCGCACTTAATGATCCTGCATTATGAAAATAAGTCTTGATGAGATATTTTCCATCTGGAGATTTCACTGTTCGAATTAATTCCCCTTTTGGAACACCTTGCAAACTAAAAAATTTCCAATATCCAAACCCAATTATAATTACTAACATAGTAATTATAGTTAGTAATACTTTTCTTTTTGTTTTTTTAATTTCACCTTTTGTATTTATAATACTCATTCAACTCCATTTCATAGAACTAATACCATATTATACCATTAAATAAATGGTATAATATATCAAAAATAAAAATCCTCCCGTAATAGTATTATAAAAAGGGCATGTGATGGTCTCCCTATTTATAAAGTGAAACTTTAATCCCACTCACCAATCGGGCTACCCGTTAATGCGGGATAAACATGAAAATTCCCCTTTAAGAAAAATATAAAAAATCAGACAGTATACTTGAATTGCTCTTCGCAAGAGAATATACTAATAAAGCAGGCTATGACGTTCCTTCCTTCTAACTTCTTTGGCGAAATAGGGATGTTACTTTCCTGCTAAACACATAGGCTATGACAATTCTTCCTTCTTTTCCAGAAATTTCAAATAGTTTTAGAGTTGTCAATTCCCTATGAAAAATAATTAGACTATAAAACCTCTTTCTTCTTTGGGATTGAATAAACTTTAGTTTATCAACCATTGATGTAGAGGTTTTCTTTTCTTAATTAACAAATTACCACTTAACAACTAAATGTTATACCCCTAATTTTTCACTAAAAAATAGCTATGTAACCTCTGTGTATTTTTCTACAATTAGTGTGTTTATGCATGTAAAAATAAAAATCTACCACTGAAAGGAGGACAGTCAGACTATTCCCCTCTTTTATAAGGAGTGAATAGCTGGCGTTCTCATGAAAAATTCTATTTACATAAGAAGAAGTTTGAAAGTAATTATAAAAAGAGAAGAAAATAAACTACCGAACATTTATTTAGCCACTGTTTTAAAAAACTTGGAAAGTTTAGGATTTACTTTTTCCGAGCCTTTAATAGAAGAGTTGCAAACACTTTCGGTTGATACATTCACATCGTTTTACAAAGAGTTGGTAAAACATTTAAAAGAAATGGTTGGTGCACATATTCAGTTTGCTCCTATGTATCCAAACTTTCCGCAACAAATGATGGATTTAAGTGACGCTGATTTATACATTAATGCTATTATTCATTATGTGACGTTGCGCCTACCTGTATCAAAAGTAGAAGAACGACTTCCTCTTTTAGATAGCGTTGATTTGAAAGTTATTAACTTAGGAAGTGAAGAAGATTTCAATCAAATGATTTCTCAATTGATTAGTGCAAACAGCTCTATTTCCTCAACTGATAAGACAGATGTAGAATGGGCTATTACACACACTGAAGATGTTTCCTGTTTTCTACCTAATGTAATTCCTCATAAGGAAAATATGTCTTTTATAATTGGAGTTTTATTAATAAACAGAAAAATATCAGCCGATGCTGCTGCAAAGTATTTTAAAACAGCAACTGATGTTCTTCGCCTTGCAGTTGCTTTATCTGAAGGCGATGTGAGTTTAGCATCTTCCGTTCGATTCAAGAAGTTTAACCGAGCAGAAAGACGCTTCCTTTTAGGATTGTTAGAGCAATGCGGAAACATTACCGAAGATATGCTTCGATACAAAAAACGTTGGATTCGTCTAGGTGAAATTCTTCATCCAGCAGAATATCATACTCGTTTCCCAAAAACCCACCGAGCATTTGAGATTCTTCGCAACAACATTAAAGTTGAAACATTTAATGGAAAAATAGAAGCAGCTTTGTTGAATCGTGATATCATGACAGCGAAAAATCTTTTAAAAACTCGCCCTGGGGAATTTGCCAGACGCTTGGATCATTTAATCCGTTTATGTAGTGATAAGTCAACAGATGTTTTCCATATTCTCGAAGAGTTTCTAAGTATAATAGGAGACGTTTCTACTCCTGTATTACTTCAACTCACAGCTCATTTTAAGCATCGAAATGATAAAAATGAATTTCGTACCTTTTTTCCAAAGGGAAATGTAGCAAAAGCTATAGGTATTGAAAATACACTTCCATTTATCTCAGAGGATATTTGTTTAATGATTGTAAAAATGTGTGAAGATACTTTAAAAAATCGCTTCGCAAAACTTCCAAGTCTCGGAAAAGTATTTTTGGATGAACAGTTAAAAAATCACTTAGTTCCCTTCTCTCAACGTTCAGCCAGCAAAGCGCTTCGCACATTATCTCGAGGAAGTAAAGTAGATTTGCCAGAAGGAGATACGATTCGTTTTTTCCTATGGTGGAAAGAAGGCTATGTGAATGGACAACATACAGGACGCGTTGACATTGATTTGTCTGCTGCAATGTACGACGAAGATTGGCAATACAAAGAACATGTATCCTTCACGAACTTACGTTCAAAAAATTTCAAAGCCTACCATAGCGGAGACATTACTTCTGCACCAAAGGGGGCATCTGAATTCATTGATTTCGATATTCCGTCTGTGCTGAAATATGGTGGACGCTATGTAGTCATGACTTTGCTTTCTTACACAGACCAACCATATAAAGATTTACCAGAATGCTTTACTGGTTGGATGGTTCGTCAATATCCTGGTTCAGGTGAAATATTTGAACCTTCTACTGTTCAAGATAAAGTGGATATTACTGCCGACACCCAAATCTCTATTCCAGTTATCTTAGACTTAAAGGAACGAAAATTGATTTGGACAGATTTATCTCTTACAAGAGATCTAACTTATGATAATACCATCGAGGCGAATCAAAAAGGTATGATACTAGTTGGAAAGGCTTTAACTAATTTAGTTAAACCGAATTTATATGACTTGTTCCGATTACATATTGAAGCTAGAGGTGAACTCGTTCAAGACATCGAAGAAGCAGAAACTATTTTCTCTTTGGATAAAGGGATTACTCCTTTCGATATTGAAAAAATAATATCTGATTTTATAGCTGACCCACAAGGCTAACTACATTACAAACATTGATAATGTGTGGAAAATATCCATGTATAATGTCTATGTGAAACAGGACCTGATAGATGCATATCAGGTCCTGTTTTTTATTTAGTAGATACTAAATAGTCCGGTTAATCATTATTCAGCTAAATACACGATACTAATAAAGTGAAATTTATTCGAAAGAAGTTCATTAGTTAATACGTATCTAATTAAGAAACATTCATATACCAGCCCAAACATCTTTTCCATATCGCCCTTCATCTTGCACACGATCCAACCAATTCCTTGCTTCTTGTTCACTGACTTCATGAATTTCTTGATATGCTTGACAAAGGGTATCTTCTACATCCGGAGCCATTTTACTGCCATCACCACATATATAAAGATGAGCTCCATTATCTAATAACGAAATTAAATTGATACTATCTTGTTTTATTAAATGCTGTACATATGTTTTGGGATGTCCCTCTAGACGAGAAAAAGCTGTGTGTAAAGAGATTAATCCATCTCTTTCATCATTTTCTAGCTCTGTACGATAGAGATAATCTTTTTCAGGATGACGACAACCAAAATATAGATGCGCTTGTCCTAAATTAATACCTTTTTGCTTTTGAACACGACGCGCTTGCAAGAATCCACGGAATGGTGCAACTCCAGTACCTGGCCCAACCATAATAATTGGTGTTTCTGGATCTTTAGGTAATTCAAAGTTTGATTGTGGCGTTCGAATGAAACAAATAATCTCATCTTTATTATGACGCTGAGCTAAATAATTAGAAGCGACTCCTTCATATGTCCCTTCTCCACTCCATGCAGGCGCATTAACAACACCGACCGTAATGCTCAGACGATTCTGTGCAACAAGTGGAGAGCTTGAAATAGAATAGTAACGCGGTTTGAGCGCAGGAAGCAGTTCTAAAAAGCGTTCAAATCGGATTTCACAAGCCTCATACTTTTCAAGAAGATCCAACATTGAAATACGTTTCTTTAGTATTTGTTCATGATAGACCCCTTCTTCTAATAATGCTTCCAATTCTTTTTTATGAGGAGGGCATGCTGTGAATGTTACCATTTCTCGTATTTGTGCACGAGTGGCTGCTTCTTGAACTTCGACACTATAACTAAGAAGGTCCAATAAACTAACAGGACTGTCTAAAGGTATGTGATTTATACTTCGTCCACTTGCACTCAGTATGACTTGATCCTTTCCGTTTAATCCAAAGCGTTTTAAAATTCGATTAACATTCTTCTCGCTATTAATTGGCAGCACTCCAAGGTGGTCTCCTTCTTGATATGTAGCGCCTTCTGGCAAGGATACCTCGATATGTCGTGTACTTCTATCGCTGCTGGATGATTGGAGTTCACGATTTTCTAGTATAGTTGCATAAACTGCTTCATATGTTCGTGCAAGAGGAGATCCTCCAAGACGACTGACAAATTGCAGACTCAAAGTACTACGCTCTTTCTCCATATTTTTGTTAAATTCCAATCCAAATGCCTTCATCGCATCAGACCACATGCCTTGTTTCCATTGCTCGAGCTGTTCCTCAAAATCACCACTTGCATCTGCTTCTCCGCGTTTAGAAAACCTTGTTGCTCCTTTTTGAGCCATCTGCTCATCAATGTATCTTGGAATCCGTTGATAGGTACTAGCCCAATTATGATCTCCACAACCAAAAACTGCGTATTGAACACCTTTTAGCTCATCTGGTTTTAGTTCCTCCAACCATTGCACAAACTGTCCTGCATTACTTGGCGGTTTTCCATTATAAGAAGAAGTTACAATAAGAACCGCTCCTTCTTTCGGTAGACTTCCAATTCGATCGTTAAGAGCTACCACTTCCGTTTGAACCCCTTCTAAACTAGCTGTATCTGCTAATTCTCTTGCAATACCTTCTGCTACACCTGTATCCGAGCCGTACAGAACAAGAAGTGAAAGATTATCAGCCCCAATAATAGAAGGTGTCTTCTGAACGTGCTGCTTAATTTCATGGTTTTTCAGCTTGTCCTCTGTAGGTGCAAGAACAGTAGGATGACTAATAGTTTGTTTTCGGGGTAGAATCCTAATCTTAAAATCACCGGGCTTTAGCGTTAATGTTTGTTTTACGTCCAGCTGATAGTTTTGATAATCGATTAATTCAAAATGTTGAAGAAGCATTCCCATTACAAGAGTGGCTTCATGAAGTGCAAATTGCATACCGATACATGCTCTCTGGCCATTTCCAAATGGCTTATAAGCATGATGAGGAACCTTATCCAGCTCTTCAAATCGTTCAGGTTGGAATTCTTCCACATTGTCTCCCCATGCATCTTTATCCCTATGCAGCTGTGGAATAAGAACAGAAATACGATCTTCTCCTTTCTTAATTGGGTATTTCCCGCCAATCACTGTATCTTCTTTTGCATAGAGACTGAATGCTGGAGCGGTAGGCCATAGACGTAGCGATTCATTTAAAATCATCCGTATATACTTCAGTTTCATAACTTGTTGGTATGTTGGAGTAGGATCTGTCAAAATACGGTCTACTTCTTCATAGGCTTTTTTTAACTTATCCGGATTCTTTAATAAAAAGTAAATTGCAAAAGATAACAATCCACTTGTTGTCTCATGCCCAGCTATTAAAAAAGTGATAATTTGGAAACGAATGTTTTCATCATCTAATTTTTCACCAGTTTCCGGATCCTGTACATTTAACATACGGGAAAGTAAATCATTTTCTTCCTGATCTCCACTACTTTTACGTTCAGCAATAATATTATCTACTAAAGAAAACATAGATTGGATATCATGCTGAAATTGACGTTTCGTTCTCCACATGAGTTTGTCTTCTATATCCAGCCGCTGCAATTGGTGCATTGCCTCATCTAGAGCACGGCTCATGCTAGTGATAAAAGGATGAGGGGTCTCACGATAAAAGCTATTAAATCGGTAATTAAAACCACATAGACCAATTGTATCTAACGTAAGGCGAGTCATATCCTCCGGAACATCTACGTCTTCATTCGGATTAAGCCGTGCCCATTTTTGAACGAGTTGTACAGCAAGATCGACCATCATGGCATGGTAATCTTTCATTGCCCGTTGGCTAAATGTAGGCATCAAAATATTATGAGCTTTTTTCCAGTTAGGCTCGTGAGTCTCGCTAGTAAATAATCCGTCTCCAGCAAAGGCACGAACCTTTGCCAAAGCACCCTCTATGCTTTTATCGAACCGCGTTTCGTCACAAACTTCTGCTACCAGTTCATGTCCAGAAACGACAATTATGGCATCACTTAAAGTTTGAATTCGAAAAATGGGACCATACTCTTCCGCCAGCTTAATAAACGATAGAGTCGGTTTATCTTTATCGATTAATGGGAGATTACCCAGCGGTCCATATGTTTTCGGCTGGGGAATGGCAGATACTTTTTTTTCCATTTAAAACACCCTTTCAAAAAAGCATGAAATAGCATATCCCATTTAATAAAGAGGAAATAGCAACTAATTGCCTGGGATACAGATATGTAATTGATTACCTTATTTTATCTTTTCCCTAACTATTCATGATTATGATATTGAGTATAAGCTTGGCAATTAGATTTATAAATTGTAGAAAAATACTAAATTAAAATGAAGCGAATAAATATAATTGGATCCTTTTAATATTGGCGTTAAAAGATAAGCTAAAATTATAATGTTTATGAGAATTTGCAAACGGATCTCATCTCTTGCATTTGTTTATAAAACGATCATTTTGATTTATTTTCTTCTAAAACACCCCAAAATAGAGAAGTTGACGAGCTTAAGATTGTAGTATTCGAAAAATCAGTAGTTTAGTTAAACCAATACGATAAGCAAGTATACCGTGTTACTAATGAAAGAGGACCTGATATGAACGTCAGGTCCTCTTTCACTATATATAATTATTTCACTGCTTCTTTCAGCTCTTTTCCAGCTTTAAATATCGGCGCCTTAGCAGCAAAAAAACTTGTAGGAATCATTATCTAGCGTTTTATTCTTCTCTACCGATTTAACTTCTCGACAGCTTCCGCACTTGTATCTACACGTTTAACGAAAAAAACTAATAGTAGTGCAACAACATTCATGCCAAGCGCTACATAGAATGAATATTGAATTCCGGATAATAAAGCCTTCTGAGTTAACATTGCCTTCGTAGCCTCTGTGAAGGTTGTTGGATCTACATCAGCCATTAGACTTTCAGCTTTTGTTTTTGTTACAGAATTCATAATCGTAACAAGAATAGCAGTACCAATCGAACCGGACACTTGTTGAGCTGTATTATTAACAGCTGTACCGTGCGGATTTAAGCGCGTTGGCAATTGATTGAGGCCATTTGTCATAAGTGGCATCATCACCATCGCCATCCCAAACATCCGCAATGTGTAAATAAGAATAATATGTGTGTGACTAGAATCGAGTTGCAGATTTGCCAGCATATAAGTTGAAACGGCTGTAATGGAAAGTCCTACTATACCAAGAATCCGAGGGCCATATTTATCAAATAGTTTACCTGTAATTGGTGACATAACCCCCATTATTACCGCACCTGGAAGCATCATCAGCCCAGAGCTCAGCGGTGAAATACCGCGGACGTTTTGTACATAAGCTGGTGTTAAAATCATCCCCGAAAACATGGCCACTGCGTTGACAATTGCAATTACAGACGCAAGTGCAAACATTGGGTACTTGTAAACACGTAAATCCAATAACGGCTCATCCATTTTTAATTGGCGGATAATAAAAGCAATTAGGGCAATAGCGCCTATGATTAAGGTTGTTAAGACAACTTTATTTGTCCAACCATCGGAGCTTGCAGAACTGAATCCATATAACAAACCGCCAAAACCGACAGAAGATAATAGTAATGAGAGATAATCAAGTTTTGCATTTTTGTTTTGTTTCATGACATTCTCAGATTTCCAAATCCCTAACAGTAAGCTAATGATTGCTAACGGTAAAATCATTTCAAAAAGCAAACGCCAGTCATAATACTCTACAATATAACCTGATAGTGTCGGTCCAATTGCTGGAGCTGTAATCATAACTAGTCCAAAAATCCCCATTGCTGTTCCCCTTTTTTCTCTTGGAAAGCTTACTAGCATAATATTCATTAACAAAGGCCCCATAACTGAAGAGCCTGCCGCTTGAACCATCCGACCAGTAAGTAATAAACCAAAATTCGGCGCTACAGCTGCTAAGGCAGTACCAAGAATAAAAATCACCATAGATGTAATGAATAGGCTTCTATTCGAGAAACGCGTTATTAAAAATGCTGATGCCGGAATTAATATACCACTTACAAGCATATACCCTGTAGAAAGCCACTGGATCGTTGAATAATCTTGAATGTCTAAATCTTTCATTATTGATGGCAAGGCTACATTTAAAAGCGAGTTATTTAGAAATGAAACAAATGCCCCAATAAAAAGGATTACAAGCATTAAATATGGTGGTTTTCTTTTATGTAATGTTTCACTCATATATTTAATTGCCCCTTCATTATAAATTTCATTGATTCGTTTAAATCGTTTACATATTTGCACAAGAAAACATTACCCTTGCAGTATTTTGCCAAACTCTTAGAATGGATATTCTCTTTTTAGCAATTCCACTTGCCCAACATAACATTTTAAAATCTTTTTTTGATTAAACCTTTATAAAAACGTTTGTTAACGGAATTTAAATTAGGCTGAAATATATAAAAGAAGCGACTGAAAATACCCTTCTAAAATAAAGTGAAACTTTAAATCAACAAGGCCACACACCCATTCCTTTAAATACAGGCTTGTAGATCTAGTTATGTAACCATCCATAAAAAGGAATATTACATAGGCTAAGTCTAACATTACATTTTTAAAGTGAGGAGAATAAGCGTATGCACCAATATTGGTATTTGAATTCAAAGGGAAACGGGGAACAATATACTAACCAAATTTCATTATATTCACAGCCCGAAATAACTAAATCTGAGGTAATGAATGATTTGAAGATTCCTGAGAATTGGAGTTACCGAGTCTATCCAGTTAGTTGGGATTCATCAGCCAATTATACGGGATTCACTCCCCAACCCCCTCCCTTCTCTTGGGGGGAACCAATCAATTATGCAGGGATAATGCCACAAGGTCACCCTACTAATTGGCCTCCATTACCAGGTCATGCAGGTTTTAATTTTCAAAAACCTCCCTTCCCCTGGGCCCAACCATTCAATCATACAGGGATGTTCGCACAAGGTCATCTTGCCGCTTTATTATCGCCGCCAGCTAAGCCTTTTCATATCAATACCAATAACTCGGGTGTTTTTGGAAACCCTCCAGGATGGGGTAGTCCGTGGGCCCCAATGGGATGGGGAAATAACGGAGGTAACGGTCAGCTAGGAATGCTTGGAAACTTATTTACAGCAGGAAAAGGCACCATGAGTGGAATAGGAATGATTAGTAGTCTAATCGGGATGGGGAAGTTCTTCTTTTAGTTAATTAGAACAGGAGAATGTGGCTGTAGCTTTAATCAACCACATTTAAGGACAGTAATCTCCCACCTAACTTCCTAGCATAGCATTCGCGGAAATTTTAGGTGGATATGTATTGTTACAAGTTACTGTTTTACTTTGAGTGCTCCTTTACTTTCTTATCAAGTGCCTTACTATAAGCATCTTTGTTTTCCTGCGATAACTCATAAATTGCTTTTTTCCAATGCTCTCCGTCTACACCTGATAAAAATTCAGTACCTTTCATTGTAGCTTCTTGAACCTTCTGTTTATCTTCTTTACCAGCATCCTTAATTAACTTCGTTGCTTTTCTTGCCTCTGTTACCCCTTCTTGTATGGATTTGTGAATGTCTTTGTATGTATCAGGTACTTTTATGTGTTCCATATTGTCTAAAATTTTATCTATCTCGTTTGATGTTTTTAAAACAGCTTTTGCTTTTTCTTTGTCCTTTAAGGATTCTCCTAAGTTTAGTAATAGTTCATCCTTCTTAAATTGGAACTCTACCACTTGCTCACATATGTAGTACGGATACTGTTGTTCGGAAAGTACTGTTTTCGTTATTGCTTTACTAGTTTGCTCAGTCTTATGAGTAGAATCTTTATCTCCTGCCTCGCATCCGACTAACAGCATAAATGGAACTGCTAACGTTACTAGTTTCTTTGCTCTCATTATGTATTCTCCTTATAGAAATTATTGTAAGTAATTAACATATCAAACTATAACATACATTACATTATGGTTCACTTCCATTACGCTTTTAAAATGCAAAATAAGAATACACCCCATAAGCCGCAAATAAGATTAATAGAATAGAAATGCCGAGTACTGTATATAATCCATTTTAAATTTGAATTCATATCATCCTCCTACCTCTCAATAATTCCAGTATATAACAAAAAAGCATTGGATACCCAATGCTTTTACACTTACGCAAATAAAGACGTATTCGCATATAAAGCTGGTGAACCACCTGAATGTACGAATAAAATGTTGTCTTCTTTATTAAATGTACCTTTTTTAATTAAGTCGATTAATCCCGCTACCGCTTTACCTGTATACACTGGATCAAGTAAAATACCTTCTGTTTTCGCAAGTAACTGAACTGCCTCTACCATTTCCGGCGTTGGTAACGCATATCCTGGCCCTACATATTCATCAAAGCACGTAACAGCGTCACGCGGGATAAAGTTTGGAATACCAACGTGTGCTGAAGTTTCATCTACAAGTTTTGCTACTTTCTCTTCTTGCTCAGCTTTTCCTCTACTTACGTTGATTCCAATTACAGGAATGTGGCTTTGTGTTCCAGCAAAACCAGTAATTAAACCAGCGTGCATACCAGCGCTACCGCTTACGCAAACGACTGTACTGAAATCAATTCCTTGGTCAAATGATTGTGCCATAATTTCTTGCGCACAAGCAACGTATCCCATTGCACCAGTAGGATTTGATCCACCAACTGGTATGACATATGGTGTATTACCTTTTTCACTAACTTCTTTCGCTACTTTATGCATCTCTTCCATAAGATCTGCCCCGTTTGGTACAACAATTACATTTTCAGCACCTAGTAAATGATATAAGAAATAGTTTCCGTTAAAGTCTGGCTTCTCTTCTGGTTCAAGCCCTTCTTCTAATACAAGGATACATTTCATTTTTTCTTTTACCGCAGCTGCCAGTGTTAGACGGCAATGGTTTGACTGAATACCACCAGCTGTAATTAACGTATCTGCACCTTTTGCCTCTGCATCCGCAACTAGAAACTCTAACTTTCTCGTCTTATTACCACCAGCTGTTAAACCAAGTAAATCATCTCGTTTAAAATAAATAGTCGGCCCACCAAGTGCTTCAGAAAAGTTGTTTAACTTTTCAATTGGTGTATATGATTCTGTATATTTTTTTCTCGGGAATTTAGCTAAATTCATTGTAACGCTCCTTTTGTACTTCTTTCACAATATATGTAACGTTACTATTATTACACGTAAAAATGGTGAAGTCATCTTTCTGGGTTAAAAATGTATTAGAATTTCGTTTTGATAAGTAAAACCGTATTAATGATTTTAACTTAATTACGGTACATGAAATTTATATCAACGATTTTTTAAATATATCGTTCATTCCTTACAATATATCAACGATTTTTCAAATATATCTATCGTAACTTGCAATATATCAATCTATCGACAAAAAACGACAGACAGGCAGCCATTTCTCATCAACAAAAAGAGCCCACACATTCAAATGCAGACTCCCTCCAATCACTTATTTATCGAAAAACGAAGTAACTGTGTTAATCCCGGCTCTAAATTCATTTCACCTTTATGGCGTACATATACCACTTTATCCCCATCAAATTTCGGAGGGTTTGCTTTACTATACGTATGCCACTCATTCGTTCCTTCTATAGAATACTCCATATATTCAGTTGCACCGACAATTATATTTTTACTATCATCTGCCGCTACATTTGGTGCCATCTGCGCAATTTTTGAATCACTAATTAATAACTTCTTTATATCCTTATCACGTTTGTAATCGTAAGCTGTCACAATTACATCGTTACCATATGCTTTCACTTGTAACCCTTGTTTAAATGAATAGCCATCTGGAGCAGTTTTCTCTCCTCCATTTGGTCCCGCTGACATCCAGCCTGTTTCAATCCCGCCCGTATTTACAACAGTGAAACCTTTTTCATCTCCGCCTTTAATTTTCTTTTTACCAGCCCAGTCAGGTAAGTTTAAATCCCAATGCGTATGACTCGTGAAGAAAACAACTTGCGGATAGTCTTTTAATATATCGTACAATTTATCCACGTTTAAATAATCTTGTAAATACGGCGATTGTCTTGATCCAGATACCGTATCAGGTAAAACGTGATGAGAGAAAATAAAGATTGGCTTATTTTTATCTTTTTGACTATACTCTTCTAAATTTTGTTTTAACCAACCTAATTGCTCATCACTCATATATACTTCGTCCCACATTTTTGAATCGTGGTATTTCATATATTTTTCAGTTCCTAAAAATAGAAGCGGATACCCATCTAATTCTTTTTTATGATATACCTTTTCTTGTCCACTAAATTTCAGATAGCGGTTAAATAAAGTTTCCTCAGTTACACCATTTGGCCATGTACTTTGAGAGAGTTTCCCATCTGCTGTCCATTTCCCAGCATAAAACTCATGATTCCCAACAGTAGACCATACATTTTCTGGATGCTTATTTTTATTTAACACACGCTTTACATCATCATATTGTGACTGTTGTCCAGTTGGCGTTATATCCCCATTCATAATAAGCGCTCTAGAAAGTGGCGTCACTTTGTTCATATCTTTTAGCACATGATCAAAATCCCCTAAATCCCCTTGAATATCACTAATAACGTTAAAAGTTGTAGCTGATTTCCGGACTTGCTCTTTCCCTTCCGCATGTGCTGAAAACGTCGGTAATAATGCCGCCATAACTGCTAACGAAGCAACTGTCTTTTTCATACAAATTCTCCCCCTAATAATAGAATGTACAAACTGACATGTTCTGCTTTCTCTTAGGTGCTTGTCCAATTCACATTATAGGGGGCGATTGTAAAGATTAATGGAGTAAAAATTTAAGTGTTTTTTAAGAGATTTTGTCTTTTTTACACGCCCCATTTAACAATTAACACTAATTTTTCTATTAACCTACTAATATTAACTGAATGTAAATTTATACGATAAATCACTTCGTTTAATATGTTGTGTTTTAATTTCCTTTACACAATTTCAATAAAGTACTTTACCATTTTAAATTCTCTTCATTAATCCTCAACTTCTATTCCAGCCTGTTTTAATGGTTCTAATACTTTCGGGTAACACATTGAAATATATTCCACTGTTTTTAAATTTTTTAGATTTTGAAATCCTTCAACAGATATAACATCAAATAAACTGTCTTCACCGTCCCAATCAGGCTTTAAAATATGATAAATTTCATTCCCACCATCAAAGCAAAGGGACTCAATCTTTTCCAAATCACTTATTTCCAAAGTTAACGCTTCTAAAAAAGCTTTGATTTCAACAATTGGCCCAGCTCCTGAATACCATTCAAAATAATTCGTATGCTTTTCTATTAAGTCTTTCAATTCTTTTAGAAATAGTGGCTCTTTATCTAATAAAGCTTCAATTACCACTAACTTAAAATTAAAATCCTGAAACATTTTACTCTTCCTCATTTTAAATTCCTCCAATGTTATAACATCCTTGTCCAAATTATTATAAGTAAAACATATCCAATTGCAGCTTCTTTATTTCTTTCAATATCACATTAAAAAGGGATATGCTTAATTGCATGTCCACAATCGAGAAAATATACATTATACATATTTTCTTACTAATTATATTCTTTATATACTTACCTTCGCTTCTCTAGCATCTTGTTTCTTAATTAAGTCTAAGTAAAAATGCGAGACAGTTGTGTTGTAATAAGGGGAAATGAATATGAATGACAGATTAAATGTAAACATGCCTATAAATGCAGTTAATAAAAACCAACCAATAAAAGATAACCAAAGAACAAATAACTTGAACTTATGTCCTTTCATTATTCTTTTACTCTCCCTTAATGCTTCACTTGCTGTATAATCCGGATTCTCTATTAAAATATAATATGCCATTGAATAAGAAAAATATTTAATAATACCTGGAACAATTAATAACAGACTCCATAAAAATAGAAAAACAGCCTGCAACACTCCTAATTTCATTGATTTACACAAATTATTTTTCCTAAACCCCACAAATACATCGTCCACCTTAGCATCTTCATTTTTACCTAAGCGTAAGGTGAAAACAGAATACCCATAATTAAAGATACCTTGTATGACACTGTAAATTAAGAAACAAATCAGTCCTATAAAAAAATAACTTAGAATAAGTAAAACTAGTGCTGTTAGATCTACTTGTAGTTGCCCACCCATTGAATAAATAAAGAAAACATCCAAACCAATTATCCCAATAAACAAGCCAAATATTAAATATATAAAACTAGCGATTGCTGATGCACTTAAAGTTGGTACAAAATAGTATAACGCCGATATCCCTATACTTACTCCCCATTTCCCATCTAACGAATTAAGTGCTGCTTTCTTTAAATTTCTTATCAAACTTGCATCCTCCTTTTTTCCATATTTTAGCCAATAAAAATTTTACAAATAAAAAACTTGTAGCAAGCCCCACTACAAGTTCTTTTAGCTAAACATTTTAGCTTATCAAAACAAAATATACCTTCTACACAATCGGGGGTAATTTCTAAAATATGGTTTATTAAAATCATTATATAATATAATCATGGATTTTTGTTGAATATTCTATGTTTTCCGACAAATATACCCGAAACTCTTCCTGATGTTCATTTAGATATAATAACTTATATAGCAATATATTTATCATTATCTTTCCCAATAAACCCTATCCTCTTGTTTTCCACAAAAAAGCACAGAGATTCCTCCCCATGCCTACTAATTTCCTACCTTTTTACCGCATGTACATAATGTACTGTCTCAAAAGCTTCTAAATAATCGTTTCGTCCTTCAAAATATAATACATCAATATCCTCTGGTGATAAATGCTCATAAATGAGTAAGCCCGCCTTCTCTAACAGTTCTTCCATTTCAGCATAAGAATAACATGATTTCATCGGTTCTCCGCCTACCGCAGCCATTTTCACCATATTTTCAACTCGATTGGACAGTCCTTTTTTCTTAAATAAGTTTTCATCGGGATAATCGAAAACGATAGAACTCCCTACTGGAACTATCTCAAACAAGCACTCTATTAAACTAGCAAGTTCCTCTTTCGTTAAATAGTATGTTACACCTAATAGACTAAAGAACGTCTTTTTATTTTCAAATCCTTCATTGCGTAACTGTTCATAGGAAAATCCTTTCGTGAAATCCATCGAAACAAAATGAAGGTTATTTGGAACTTCAAGTTCTACTTCTTTTATTCTTTCCTTCTTAAACGCCTGCGTAGAAGGATGATCCACTTCAAATATTTCTATTTTATTTTCTAATTCTCGGTGTCTAAAACTGAACGTATCTAAGCCTGCACCGAGTATGACGTATTGTTTCGCTCCTAATGTAATTTCATGTAGTAATACTCTTTCACAATATGCGGCACGTGCTAAAGGTGTTGGTGATAACTGAACTTGCGTAATCCATTTTAATATTTCTTTTGGATTGTCTTGAAACTGCTCTGCAATTTCTTTATTGAAAAAGTGAATCCCTTGAACCATGTTCGTTTCAATATTGTTACGTTCTTTTTGTGAAATGAAATCTTTAGCTACATAATCATCAAAGATTTTAGGATTATCAAATTCACTATGATACGCCCTTCCGAAAGCTGATACTAACGACGTTACACTTGCTTCACCTTGTTTCACACACATACACTCTCCTTCATTTTCACAACAAAAATAGGGTTCCCCTGGCCAGGAGAACCCTATTATACACCTTATTTTTATATTGGTAAATTATAGAATAAATAAGTTTTTTTGTCAAGTTTTCAGCCTACTAACGCTCCAATAATTTGTGTAATCTCTAGCAGGAAGATTTCGATCTACACCGAATATTCCAGTTCATAACAATACAAATGGAGGGCGTCATGAAAAGATTAGTCATCATTACAGTTGGAAAAACACACAGTGGAAAAACTACATTTGCAAAAGAGCTAGAAAAAGAGTTACCTAATTCTTTTATTATGGACCAGGACAACCAAGCTGAATTTATTAACACACATTATGAAAAATTACAGCCGACAGAAGGTTCAAATATACTAAAGCACGGTCTTTCAAAATTCATTGTTGATTATGCGAAAGAACATACAAATTTACACCTTATTATTTGTAATTCCAATCGCAGTAAAAGCGGAAGATTCTATTTACTAAACGAATTATTTCCACAGAATGAATATGTACGCATATTAGTTCATTTTGACATTCCAGATGATGTACTTTACGAAAGAGTGGCTCGAAGCACGCGAAGTACGAATATTTTTAGAGGTGGATATTCTAGTTTCAAAGAAGTACTTGATCGACAACAAACTGAATCACTTCACGATGATGTGGTAGATCCTGTAGAAAACGAGGCTGATTATTTGTTTGTTATTCGCAATAATAAAGATGTAAGCTTTACTATAGAAGAAATTGTTCATCTAGCTAAAGGTTTATCCCCTACCCCCAAATAAGAGATTATAAAAATTACATAATCATAGATTATTATGCAAATCCTTCCTCTAAGCGCCTAACATAGTATATAATAATAAGATAATCTACTTCTATATGCTCATTTTTACACAAAACAGTTCATGCATATGAAAGAAAAGAGGTACAAAAATATGAAAACAAAACAAACAATCGCTGCGTCTACACTAGCTTTAGCAATGATTGCTGGCGCGAACCCTGCTCATGCGGAAGTAAATGATGCTACTCCTCAGCAAAGTACGGGAGATCGATTAGCTGAAATTAAGCAACATAAACAAGAGTTAGATGCGAAATTGCAGCAACACAAAGAAAACGTGGATCAAACATTGAATGAACTTAACAAGGTTAAGGAAAATGTTGATACGAAGGTGAATGAACTACATGAACGTAAACAAGTTGCTGATGAAAAAATTAACGAGATTAAACAACATAAACAAGAGTTAGATGCAAAACTTCAGCAAGACAAACAAATCGCCGAAGATAAAATCGCTGAAATTAAAGAGCATAAAAAACAAGTAGAAGATAAAGTTGCTGAAGTAAAAGAGCATAAGCAAAATATCGATAACAAAGTGAATGAGATTAAAGAACATAAACAAACTGTCGATGAAAAAGTGAATGAAATGAAGCAACATAAAGAGAACATCGATCAAAAGGTTAATGAACTTAAGGAAGTAAAAAAACAAGTAGATGAAAAATTAGCTGAGTTAAAGAAAGCGAAACAAACTGCTGAGGACAAACTTGCTGAGTTAAAAGAAAACAAGCCGAATACTGGTAACACGTTAGAGGAACTTAAGAAAATTAAAGGCAATTTAGACAGTCTTTCCGCTAACTTAGAACTAGCTAAACAAGATGTGAAAAACAAACTAGCTGCATTACAAGAAGCTAGACAAGATTTAATCAATAAAATTAACGAAATTAAACAATCAAAACAAACTGTTTCAGACGATTTATCAAAGAAAAAACAAGACTTAGATATTAAAATCAACGACTTTAAACACACTGAGAAAAAAATTGATGACAAATTAGCTGAGATACATACAACGAAGCAAAATGTTGATAATAAGATTAATGAAGTATCACAGGCTAAACAAACTAATGGTACTAAAAACAATAACGCTAAAGAACTTCCTAACGCTGGTAGCGAGCAATCAAACAATATGGCTCTAGGAATGCTATCTGTATTAGGCGGTGTTTTATTACTTACTCGTAATAAAATTAAAACGTTATTCTCTAAATAAATCCATTAAAAAAAAGGAAACCCGCACATACATGTACGGGTTTCCTTTTTTTATATTAACTGTCCATCTCGAAGCATCAATATACGATCACATACATCAAGCATTCTTTCATCATGTGTAATCATAATTGCTGCTTTTTGGCTCTCTTTCACTTCACGTTTCATCATTTCTACAACTTCACGTGCACGTTTTGAGTCTAAGCTTGCCGTTGGCTCATCCGCTAATATTAAATCTGGGTTGTTCATGAACGCACGAGCGATTGCTACCCTTTGTTTTTCCCCGCCAGATAGTTGATTTGGATAATGATTCTTTCTTTCTCCTAATCCAAATGCCGCTAATAAATGATCTGCACGCTTTTCCGATTCTTGTTTACTTTCTTTTTTCAGCTTTGCAATGTAAAGCAATTGTTCTTTCACATTTAAATATGGAACAAGATTTGCAAACTGGAAAATGAAGCCGATTTTTTTCAAACGAATGTCTGTCATTTCCTTTTCTGATAACTGTGTAATATTTTGCTCACGAATGTAAATATCCCCTTTTGATGGTGATAATAATGCACCCGCGATTGATAATAACGTACTTTTCCCTGATCCAGAAGGACCGACGATTCCGATAAATTCTCCGGCTTTCACATCAAGCGATATCGGATGAAGGGCTGTTACTTCCGTATTCCCTTCTCCGTACACTTTACTTACTTTGTCTAATTTTAATAATGAAGTCATTACATCCCGCCTCCAATTGCCTCTAGCGCATCAACTTTTAATACTTGGTATAACGAAATAAGTGTTCCTAAAATACTAATTACGATAAAGATTGCTGCATATTGTGCAATCATCGGTGTTGTTAATAAGAACGGCATACCTGCTGGTAAAATTTGTTCTAACCCTTGTACAAGAACGATACTGATTACCATCGCAACGACTGATAAGAATAACGCCTGCACGACTAAGCTATTTGCTAAATACGAGTTCTTTGTACCGATTGCTTTTAATACACCTAATTGCTGTGTTTTTTGCAGTGTAATGACGTAGAAGAATACACCAATTAGTAATGCAGCGATAACAAGTAAGAATGCAATGATCATTGTTAATGTTCCTTGCTCTTCTTTAAACCCTGGAATACTTTGCAGCACTTCTTTTTTGTCAATTACGTGTGCATTTTTTACTTCTTTATCTGTATTAAGTGCGATTGCACTATAATCTTTTTGGTTTGGTTGTGAAATAGCGCCCCATACGTCTTCATTTACATAAACGACTGGTGTATGGCTAAACATTTGATCTTTCGTAAATCCAACGATTGTAAATTCTTTCTTTGAAACAGGATCGATAATTGTATCCCCAATATCGATTCCTTTTTCTTTAATTGATTCATCAGCAACCATTTCATTATTTGCTGTACCTAATTTCTCACCTTTTACAATGTTCGGTTCTAAAAATGAATCACGTTCACTTGAAAAAATAGCGATATCAACCTTTTTCGAACTATCTTTCTTTTCATACGTTGAAACTTTCACCCGAAATGGAACTGCCTCTTTCTCGTCCACTTGATTTACTACGTTATCTACATCGTCTTTCTTAATTTGTGAACGAAGTAATTTATTTTCCGCATCATCTGCTAAAACGAACTTATTTGCCTCCATATTTTGAATCGATGAAGCATTATCATATGATAATCCATTTGCTAATCCTGAAATAACAAGAACTAAAAATGATAATAAAACCATGATAAGTCCAATTAATCCGTATCTTAATTTTGATTGTTTCAATTCACGCAGAGCTAAAAACATTATGCTCGCTCCTTCCTCTTTCTTTCTATGCACTTATCATAAAAAAGAAATATGAACGGAATATGAACAGAAGATTACAGAGTAAAAAATAAATTTTCTGAAAGTATTGAAAATAAATAGAATCCTTGATACAATTCAGTCAAATAATATTGACCGAGTAATTTTATTAAAGGAGTTGATCATGTTGAAGCCCGTATTAACACTAACCACTTATAGCCAACTAAAAGCATTAAGCGATCCACTACGTGCCGAAATGATGATACGTCTATGCGAACGTCCTTATACTGGACAATTACTATCTGAGAAATTCGGCATTTCAAGGGCGAAAATTCATTATCATTTAAAAGAATTAGAAAAGAATGGTCTTATAGAGATTGTTTATACAGAAGAAAAGAATGGCATTGTTCAAAAGTTTTATCAATCTGTCGCTAAAGGCTTCACCCCTGCCGCAGATCTATTACCTCATTTAGAAATATTAAGCGAATCAGGTCGCCAAATCTTTTTACAAATGATAGAAAGAACGAAAAGCCAAATTCTTGCTGCACCAGAAGAAGCTTTTACATTACAAAATGCAAGTGAAGATCCAGCTAAGTGGAATTACGTTTCATCCTGCTGGGAATTTGATGCTACGCCAGAACAATTTCAAGTGTGGGTGAAAAAGTTTTATGAATTAATGGCTGAATTAAACGAAATCACAAAAGGTGCAGATAAAGATCCGAATAGCAAACCTTATTATATTTCTACTACTGCACTTCAAATCGCCGAGAGAACAATGCAGCAATTTATTAAAAAAGAAGAAAAATCGTAATACGATTTTTTTTACCGAGACGGTCAATTTTATTTTACCGAATAAAATTATTATAAAGGAGTAGATAAAGTGGACATATTAAAAAACCGGAATTTCCTCTTATTATTTTTAGGGAGAATTTTTACAAACATAGGAGATAGCTTGTATTATGTAGCAGCAATGTGGCTCGTATACAAATTAAGTGGTAATCCTTTTTATTCTGGATTGGCTGGTTCCCTTACGTTATTACCTTCTGCATTACAATTTCTTACTGGTCCATTCGTCGATAGATGGTCAATAAAAAACACCCTCGTCATCACACAAGTTTTGCAATGCATTCTTATTTTAATCATTCCAATTACACACTACTTCGATCTACTAACAGTCCACCTACTACTCATCATCATGCCCATCGTAGCTTTTATCGAACAATTCGCCTATCCCGCACAATCGAAAGCTTTACCACTTCTACTGCATAAAACACAATTATTAAAAGGAAACTCACTCTTTTCATTTGCATATCAAGGCATTGATTTAATTTGTACGACTCTTTCTGGAATATTAGTAGCACTATTTGGCGCAATTACTTTATATGTGATCGACTCCTTTACATTCGCGATTACTGCCCTTTTGTTCTTTTCATTAAAAATGCCAAAACAAACTGAAGCAGACACAACACTTTCAACAAAGCAATATTTCTCTGATTTAAAAGAAGGCTTTTCAATCGTCTTTCGTTCATTGATGGGTGTCTTCTTAATCGGTTCCGTTGTCACTAATTTTTCAATCGGTATGACGATGGCAATACTCCCTTCTTTCGCTGATTCTTTAGGCGGTGTGAAATTATATGGTTTCTTTTTAGCCGCTATATCCGCCGGTTGTTTAATTGGAGCACTATTCAGTTCATCGGTTGGTAAATATAATGTTGGCCGTGTCTCCATTATTAGCTTTGCCACTGGTGCTTTCTTTTGGTTTCTCTCTACGGTTGTACCGTTTCAATGGTTATCTATTTTTTTATTCGGCTTAGCTTGGATACCAATTGGTGCGACCAACATATTATTTGCGACTATTGGTCAAATTGTAATTCCAAACCAATATCTTGGGCGTATCAATTCAGTCACACGGAGTATGGGCACAATTGCTATGCCGTTCGGTTCTTTAATTGGCGGATACACTGCGAATGTATATAGTAGCCAAATCATTTTTGCGCTCGCTAGCATCGGGATTTTATTCATCTCCCTCGTATGGCTGCTTCATCCAAAATTACGGGCTTTGCCGAAAGCTGATGAAATTACGGCGGATACTTTTGAGCTTCGGTTTAAGGAAGAACAGGTGAAAGGTACTGCTTTGTAACAGAAAGAAAATATTTTCTTTCTGTTACAAAGCTCAAACAAGCATAACCCTATTCGAAATTTCGAACGAAGTTATGCTTGTTTACTTTTTGATGCAAAATAGCACCCTTTAATGGAATAACTAATACGTTCCGTTAACGCTTTGCTGGCCATGCCCCCTGCATTTTCCTTAATTGAATAATTTGGCCTGTATGGTAAGCATCATGAAGCATGATGTCCAGTAATTTCTCTTCAAGTGAATTTTGTTCAAGCTCTTTTTCAGAAATCACGCTCAATACCTGTCTTAAATTACGCTGAGCATTTTCAGAACGTTCAACGACTTCCTTCCATTCCGTGTCATCATTAGATTGCTTAGTAAGATAAAAAGTGTCATTACCGTCAAGGTTATGTGCCCATCCATGACCTTCCAAGTTTGCAGCAAGCCTCTCTTTGTAATAAATGAGATGATTAACGTTCTCCCAAATGGTATTCGTTTCCTCACCAGATGGTTTCCACATAGCCTGTTCGGCTGTAAGTCCTTCTATAGCATGTTTAAACGGTGCATACCAACTCTCTTTATCGAATGTTGAATCTAGTGCGTTTAATAACAAGTCAGTTCGTTTCAAATTAATTTCCTCCCTACACGGTTCAAGTTTTAATACAATCCTTATAACTCTGTAGAGATTCTACATTTTTAAATAAACTTCCTGCTAATCTTATGCCACAAATCGGTCCAATTATGTAATTAAAATGACTCCCATTCTTTCACTTTACACGTATACTAGCGCCCAAAAAAAGAAGAGGCCGTTTCCAAACAGCCTCTTCCATCTATTTCGGAAGCTCCACCCGAACAGTAGTCCCTTCCCCTTTCGTGCTATACACTGAAACGTCTCCGTTATGCAGTTCCACAATCTTCTGCACAATCGATAATCCTAAACCACTACCTTCTACGTTTCTCGCTCTTGCCGTATCTACTTTGTAAAAACGATCAAATATACGGTCCATCTCTTCTTTTTCCATACCAATTCCGTTATCAGATATAGAGATAATGACACTAGACTCTAACTCTTCGACGAAAAACTCAATCGTCCCACCATCGTTTGAAAACTTAATGCTATTCGTGAAAATGTTACTCCATACTTGATGAAGTAAGTTTTCATCACCTTTTATAGTGATATCTGGCACATCAAATTCAACGGCGATATCTTTTTCCCGCCATTTCCACTCAAGCATAAAAATGACGTCTTTAATTTGCTTCTGTAGATTGAATTCTCTTATTTGTAGAACCTTTTCCTCTTTATCTAATGAAGCGAGCGTAAGTAACTGTTTACATAAACTAGACATTCGCTTACTTTCACCCTCAATAATTTGTAAGTAATGATTTCTTTCTTCCTCACTCATCTTTTCTGTTTGCAACGTCTTTGAAAAACCTTGTATGGAAGAAAGTGGCGACTGAAATTCATGTGAAACGTTCGAAACGAATTCTTGTCTCATTTCATCTAGTTCTTTAATACTCTTCGTCATCTTTTGGAAGCTTGTAGATAACGTTCCTATTTCATCTTTTCGTTTTACGTCTAATTCAATTTCATATTCCCCACTCGCAATTTTTTGCGTAGCCTTCGTAAATTTACGAATGGGACGAACGATGTAACCTGCTGCAATCGCTATAAAAATAATAGTTAGTAAAACGATAAACCCAAGTAATACCGCTAAGAAAATTCGCATCTCGCCAAATTGTTGCTGAATGTCAGGGCGAATGAATAAAGCGTACTGTTTATCACCGTGTTTTACCGGGACACCGACGCTATTAATTAATTCATTATCGAAAAATCCTGTAATGAAAAGGCGCGTTGGATAAGTAGAAACACCATTAAATGTCTCCCCCTGCAATACTTTATGAACGGTATCATCACTTATTGTCGTCTTACGAAATGCATTTCCGATACGCTTTCCATTCTTTTGATCATCGACAATATAAATTTCATATCCTAGCTTCGCAATAGACCGTAAGTATGCCTCTTGATTTTCTTCACTTTGCTTTTCATATAACGATTTTACTTCTTCAGCATACTTTAAAATCTTTTCACTATTATACGGTTTTAACTTCACTTGATAATATACGTTCGTTAATAAAAAGCCTATAATACTACTAAGTAGCATAATGCCGACCGTCATAAATACAAATCTAGAATATAGTGATTTCATCTTATTTCAGCTCCAACTTATACCCGAGGCCGCGCACCGTTGTAATTTGAAAATCATCCGTTCGTTTTGAAAAACGATCTCTTAATCGCTTTACATGAACGTCAACCGTTCGTTCATCCCCTTCAAAATCCATTCCCCATACTAATTCAATTAATTCTTCCCTTGAAAATGTTCTTCCAGGATAACTAGCCAGTTGCGATAACAATTCAAATTCCTTCAGTGGAAGCAAAATCGTTTGTCCGTTACACTTCACTTCAAAGCCTTTTCGGTCAATTGTTGTACCGTGCAACGTAATAATATCAGCACTCAGCATTTGATAACGACGAAGTAATGCTTTCATACGGAAAATGACTTCAGCTGGCTCAAATGGTTTTACGATATAATCGTCTGTACCAGAAATGAATCCTTTTTCTTTATCCACTAACTGGTCTTTCGCAGTTAATAAAATAACAGGAATATCATGATACTTACGAATTTCTTCACATAACGTATAACCATCAACAAACGGCATCATAATGTCTACAATCGCAAGATGAATATTTTCCTTCTCTAATACTTCTTGCGCTATCTTTCCATCTTCAGCCTCAAAAACTTTAAACCCCTCTTTTTGTAAATGATAATGCAATAACTCTCTAATATGTTTATCATCATCAGCTAATAAAATATGTATCATCTTCATTAAACCCTCTCTCGTTCATCCTTCTACATCCTTACCTTAAGAAACAATTGGATTTTTTGCAAGAAAAAGAAAAACAGAATTTATAAGTTCTTGGTGGATTGAAGAAGGTTTCAAAAACAGTCAGTCTTCAAATGTATAAGTAATTTAAAGAAAAGGATTCCTTAGAAGATACTTTTGTTATCATTATGGTCAGCTGCTTTATTTTTCTTATAACTTGATGACGTACTCTGGTGTACGAATAAGTGATCTATTACTTTTTTAGTAAGTGGTATAAAGAAATTCAGTAATAACCCACCTAAACAAACAGTTAATATAGTTCCAACACCAATTGGTCCATGTAAAATCGTTGCCATTATTAAGAATATAAGGTAAATAAATGTTCGTGCTATAAAAATATTCGTTCTAGTTAATTCTTGTATGATTAAAGTTAATCGGTCAATTGGAATGGGAGCAAAATTTGTTTGTAAATATATTGCAGTTCCTAATCCTGTAATAACTAATCCGATTCCAAAATAAATCATTTTACTGTACCATATTTCAGGTGTAATTAAATCGCGTAATAAAAATAGCCACACATCAATACCAATACCCGTTATGAATGCTGTTAACAACCCTAGTACCTCTGGTCTTTGTCTTTTTAATTTCGAATTACAACATATTAATAATAAAGCTATTATTATTTCCCAGCTTCCCACAGTAAGCCCCACATTTAAAGAAAGTCCTACTAAAAGTGCATCAAAAGGTGAAGTGCCAAAATCTGATTGTATTGTGACAGAAATACCAAGGGTTAATATTAAAATTCCTAATACATAAAAAACATACTTCATTTTAATCAACCTCTTCATCGTCATTTTTGTTGCATTTACAATAAAAATATTTTATATTAAATGTAACTTCAAATTGTTGCATTTGCAATAAAAACAAAAGATAAGGAGTTCATTATGAAAGAAATTCTTCGTGAAATTGGCATGATTGCAAGAGCATTAGATTCTATTAGTAATATAGAATTTAAAGAATATGAGCTTACAAAAGGTCAGTATTTGTACCTTGTGCGAATATGTGAAAACCCAGGAATCATTCAAGAAAAGCTATCTGAGATGATAAAAGTAGATCGTACAACTGCAGCCCGTGCTATCAAAAAGCTTGAAATCAATGGATTTATCGAAAAGAAAGAAGATGAATCTAACAAGAAAATCAAAAAACTTTTCCCAACAGAAAAAGGGAAAAATGTCTATCCTTTTATTAAAAGAGAAAACGATTATTCAAATACTGTTGCATTAGAGGGATTTTCGGAAACAGAAGCGGAAACTATTTCTAATCTTCTTCAAAGAGTAAGAAAAAATATAGAAAAAGATTGGGATTTTGTAAAAAAGGGAAATAAGAGAAATTATTGATTATATAAAGGAGCGAACTATTCAAATGACTACACATATAGAAAAGTGCACCCTTGAAGATATACACAGACTTCAAGATATTAGTTATGAAACATTTAATGAGACTTTTAAACATCAGAATTCACCCGAAAGTATGAATCACTATTTGGAAAAGGCATTTAACTTAAAACAATTAGAAAAAGAATTATCCAATATCTCTTCTCAATTCTTTTTTGTCTACTTTAACGATGAAATTGCTGGATATTTAAAGGTCAATATTGATGATGCTCAGTCTGAAGAAATGGGAAATGAATCACTTGAAGTAGAGAGAATTTATATAAAGAGCTCCTTTCAAAAACATGGTCTTGGTAAATATCTACTAAATAATGCTATTGAAATTGCAATAGAACATAATAAAAAGAATATTTGGCTAGGCGTATGGGAGAAAAATGAAAATGCTATTGCTTTTTATAAGAAATTAGGTTTTGTACAAGCTGGCTCTCATTCCTTTTATATGGGCGATGACGAACAAGTTGACCTTATAATGATCAAAACACTCATATAACTTTTTTTGAAAGGTGGGCTATTATGTATATTCCAAAGTATTTTAAAGTCACAAATGTTGATGAAATTTGGGATTTTGTTCAAAAAAACTCTTTTGGAACAATCGTCACAACTAAAAAAGAGAAATCAATCGCAACTCATTTGCCCTTTGGATTAACTAAACAAGGTGATGACTATTTTATTACTGGACATATGGCTTATGGGAACCCCCAGTGGAGAACATTTGAAACCTGCGAAGATGTTCTTGTAATGTTTCAGGGACCGCACTCTTACATCTCTTCTTCTTGGTATGAAAATGAAGAAGTTCCAACATGGAATTATCAAGCCGTTCATATATATGGTAAAGCAAGTATTTTAGATAAACAGGAATTAATAGATGAATTAACAACAATGTTGAAAAAATATGAAGAACATCGTGAAAATCCAATATTATGGGATAAACTTTCCCCAACTCTCTTAGAAAATGAACTGAAAGGGATAGTTGGGTTTAAAATTAAAGTAGGAGACATCCAGGCTGCATATAAATTAAGTCAAAATCGGAATGAGAGGGATTATAGTAATATTATTGATAAATTGTACGATGAAGGAAATCCAGATGCGAAACAAATGGCAAAACTCATGGGGAATAGATTAAACAATCACATATAGTTCATTGTAATTCAACTCTCACATTTCAAAATTAAAGAAAAGACTGGAGGGCTTTATCGGCAGTTTTCTTTAGAACGTAAAAGATTGAGCTTAAAGTGCATGGGGGTTAATTATAAATATAGATCCATTAGAAAAGAATCTATTTTGAAAAAAGATTATTCAAAATAGATTCTTACGTTTTAGTATTAAGATTATTTTAATCAAAAATAATTTCTAAGCCTTCGAAATATCAACAAATCCTTCTCCGAACACATCACGAACATCGTGTATAGCGATGAACGCCGCCGGATCCGTAGTTTGAACAATCCGCTTTAGCTTCACTACTTCTTGCTTATTAATAACAACATAAAGAATTTCCTTTGGAGTTTTCGTGTAATAGCCATGACCTGAGTACACAGTAACCCCTCTGCCCATTAAGGTAGTTACCTTCCCAGCTATTTCATTCGGGTTATCAGAAATAATCGTAATGGCTTTCTTCGGATTTAAACCTTCAATTACAAACTCCATCACTTTCGTTGCTACATATAGCATAATAATTGTTATCATCAGTTTTTCTGCACCAATGATGAAATAAGATGAAAACGCAACAATTAAATCGAAGAACAGTAGACCGTAGCTAATGCTCCAGCCTAAATATTTATGCGTCATCCTTGCTAAAATCGTAGTACCTGCAGTTGTTCCACCAACGCGAATAATAAGACCAATCCCGCACCCAATAAATATTCCTCCGAAAATGGCATTTACAAGCATTTCATCCGAAGCAATCGTCCAGCCTTCTGTCAAATGAAGAAATAGCGAGTTCGTAACTACAGCGATAATCGTATAAATTGTTGTAATCTTATTTAAAAACTTATAACCGGCTATTAACAAAATCGCATTTAAAATTAAGTTAACTAAGCCCGGTGACCATTCAAATAAATAGTACGTAATAATCGTGATACCTGTTACCCCACCCTCACCAAACTCGTTCGGGATAACAAACAAATTAACACCTAACGCAAAAAGAAATGCACCGATAATAATAAAAATAATGTCTGTCGTTCTTTTTTTCATACAGTACCTCACTTCTTATGTAAATATTTATTCTGCCATAAACTCTCACTATTATATCGTGGAATATTCAAATCGAACAGTGGTTTGTTTTTATTTTAATATAAGATAAAAAATCAACATTATTTATTATGTACTGCAAATAAAGTTTTGATTTCAACCGTAATTTACTCTTAAAAAGAAATGCTAAACATTGACTTGCACAAATTTCAAATAAAAAAGTACCCATCTAATTGTCATACGCAATGAGAATTAGATGGGTACTGCATGATACATTTAGTTTTTACATGTATTGTTTGGAGAAAATTGCAAATAACGACTTATACTCGCCTTATTAAGACCAAACCCAAACATCATCATTATTTTCAACGTTGCTCTTTACCTCATGAACTTTTTCAATGTTATCCGTTGTGTTCCAGTTAATAGAACTTCCACCCCAGCCTACATACTTCATATCAATTTTCACTTTCTCACCCACATTAAATACTTGTCCCTTTGTTAAGAAAACATCAATAATATCTTTCTTCCCATTTAGCGATGGATACTCAACTACAACATATTTAGTAGCACCGTCTCCCTCATCTTCCATCGTTCCTACTTTTGATACTTCTCCAATTACATAATTAGGTGAGCCATCTTCTTTCATGTGCATACCTAACTTGTTTGTTGTATTTTCAACTGCAGTTGCAACCATATATTCTGTAAAATTACGCATCATAGATCCAGTAGCTTTTACTTCATCTCCTACTTTCACATTTGAAAATGAATCAATATACACACTAACAGGTTCTTCGTATTGCTTAGATTTTACGACAATTACACCGTTATCTACTTCTACTACTCGTCCTTCTAACGTCGAGAAGTTCGATTCAATAGAAGCTGCACTCGCTTTTGTTACTTCTAGTCCTGGTAAATTTGTTCCTGATAATGCTGCGATCCCTAAAGCACCTGCTAAAATTATTTTTTTCATACCCATTATGAAACATCTCCATTCATGATGATTGTATTTGTTTGATTGGTATCGACCAACCTGTAATCATTATAGTTACAGGTTGTGAAAATAACAACCGTTTTCCTCATGCAATGTTGCATACTGTAATTTTCAAATATAAATCGGTTATTCCTATATTCAACACTAAGACTGAATTCTTGAATCCCAGCAGGTAAACGGATTAATGATGAAGAAACTAATGTCATACATCATGTTTTTCAATGATACAGTTTGTATAATCGTAGTCCATTACATTATGTAGGAGCGGAGTTAACATGTTAAAAAAACCAAAGAGATTACAGCCAGGAGATACCGTGGCGACAGTAAGTCCTTCGTGGGGAGGAGCAGATAACGATATGACAGGACTCAAATAAATAAAAAACACTTCTATAAGATATGACTGTGAATTGGTACTTTTCAAATGATATGAAGATTACTTATCTAATGATAAAGGGGGATTTACGTGTATGGAAGTAACATTTACAGTAAGTAAATGGGATGAAAAACTAATTGATGATACTAGAAAAGATTTCCCTATTAATATTGCCCATGTTGAATATGATATTGATGGAGAATTAAAAGGAAAAGCTTTTGTTGAATACTTATTATATTATGTAGACTCAAATATAAATGATGGTCACTTGGCTACGGCTAAAATTTCTGGATTTTTACACTTTGAAGGAATTTATAAGGGGCAACAAGGGACATTCACAGCTATAGAGCAAGGAATATTTGATAAAGGAAATTTAGATTCCCCAGGAACAATTATTAAAGCTACCGGTAACTTAGAAAATCTGAGAGGGTCCTATAATTATCAGTTTACAGGTCAAACTAGTAAACTGATTTTAGAGTTTGAATTTTAGCAAAATACCTTACATTTTAGCAGAAAGGACATTTCTTGTAATACTCGGAATGTCCTTTTTGTTGACGAGCTTATTCAACTATTTTCTAATAGTTAAGAAAAGAACAGAATATACGTTATGGGGGAATTAAAACGCTAAGCCTGAGAGGCATGGAGAACCCACTTATTCATTACTTCTCCTATTAAAGAATAATCCCCGAAAAACTTCCCTTCATAACTTCTTTTCCAACTTGATTCACACATGTAAACATCGCAATTATCTTTGTACGTTTTTTTCATCAGGTTCTAATTGTTCAATTGTTACGTCACAACGAATAGTTACTATTAATTGGTGACTTTCGATCAAATGAAAATCGCCTCTTATAGAGAGCAGTTTTACTTATATTTATTCTTATGCAAATTCTGAAGCATATTCTTCGTATGTCTTTAATGTATTAAGCAATCGAGCTGATTCAATCATGATTTCGTTCGAAGAATCAGTTACACAAATGACAATAAATCGATTATCATCTCTATCTCCAAACAATCCTTCTGATTCAAGTTCCATTAACACATTTAATGTTTCTTTCAACAGTGTATTTACTCGTATGTTAAAGTCATCTTCGACAATATTATGATATTTCTTAATAATTTTTTTCACTTCATCAAACATTCCAAAATCGTCCCATTCGCTCCACTCAACAGCTCCGTATCTATAATAATTGTATAAAGGGTCCGATTTATTAACTTTGATTAGTCTTTCTTCATTAGCCACTGGTCCAATGCTATTGACACAATCGTCTGTTAATATGGAGTACCCATATATTGTGTCAACACCGCACCTAGTTAAAAGTTCGTTATAATGACAACGAATTGCATTTTTCAATTCAACATAAAAACTTTTTTGAAGATGCATTTTCATCGTATTTCCTCCATTTTTTTGTAGCGACCTGCTGTTACATATTTCAATCTTAACATGAAAATCAACATTAAACGTTAACTGAGCCAAAATAAGAAAAACCGAAACTCAAATCATTTCGGTTTTTCAATCTAAAGAAGTCTATTTATTTTAATGAATGTACAAACAACCCGCTGCGCAGTTTCGGTTCAAACCACGTTGATTTTGGCGGCATAACTTCTCCAGCGTCTGCGATTGCTAATAAAGCTTCCATTGATGTCGGATATAATGCGAATGCTGCTTTATATTCACCGCTCTTTACAAGGTGTTCTAGTTCTTCTAATCCGCGGATTCCTCCGACAAAATCGATGCGTGAATCAGAACGCGGATCATGTATTTCAAGTACTTGACTTAATAAATGATCTTGCAGGATAGATACATCTAAACCTCTAACAAGATCATTCGCATCAAATGTTTCTTCTTTCACAGTAAGCTTATACCACTTCTCATTTACATACATACCAAATGTTTTTGGCTCATTTGGTTTATACGGAGAAACAGGTGCTTCTTCTACATAAAAGTACTGCGTAATTTGATTTAAAAACTGTTCCTCTGATAAGCCATTTAAATCTTTCACAACTCGGTTATAGTCCCAAATCGATAATTCATCCTGAGGGAATAATACAGATAGGAAGAAATTAAACTCTTCTTCTCCTGTGTAATTCGGATATTGTTCTCTTCGCATGATCCCTACTTTTGCAGCTGATGCAGAGCGGTGATGTCCATCTGCAATGTACAGGTTAGGAATATCTTCAAATAAGTTTACTAAACTTGCAATTACTTCTTCATCAGCTATTTTCCAAGCAACGTGCCTAACGCCGTCTTCTGCTGTAAATGTATAGATTGGCGCATGTTCTTCTTTCCAGCTGGCAATGAAATGCTTTATCTCTTCTTTTGTACGATACGTTAAAAAGATAGGACCCGTATTTGCATCACACACATCTACGTGACGAATACGATCTAGCTCTTTTTCATGACGCGTTCTCTCATGTTTTTTAATTGTATCATCTTCATACTCATCAATAGATGTACAAACGACAAGGCCTGACTGCGTTCTTCCCTGCATCGTCAGTTCATAAATGTATAACGCTGGCTCTTCGTCTTGAATGAACACTTCTTCTCGTATAAATCGATTTAAATTTTCACCCGCTTTTTCATATACACGATCATCGTACGGTGAAAGTGCCGGGTCTAAATCAATTTCTGCTTTATCAACATGCAAGAAAGAATATGGATTCCCTTTTACAACTTCCCTTGCCTCTTCACTATTTAATACGTCATACGGTAAAGCTGCCACTTGTGCCGCTTTTTCCTCTACTGGACGAATGGCCCGAAACGGTCGTATTTTTGCCACATTCCTCTCTCCTTTACACAATCATTCGAACGGCTACAACACCTGTAATTTTGCTTATATTTTCTACAATATTCTCTTTTATTATATCATCAATTCCGTTATCGATATCAATCATTGTGTACGCCCAAGAATGTTTACTACGATTAATCATATCGGCAATATTAATATGATGTTCCGCTAAGCATCCTGTAATTTGCCCTACCATATTCGGGACGTTTTGATGCATAATTGTAATTCGTTTCTTTCCGATATACGGCAATTCTACGTTTGGATAATTTACTGAATTACGAATATTTCCTGTCTCTAAATATTCACGTAATTGGCGCGCTGCCATGAATGCACAGTTTTCTTCTGATTCGGACGTAGATGCACCAAGGTGAGGCGTCGCTGTTACATTTTTCATCTTTATCACATTTTCATTCGGGAAGTCTGTTACGTAATGCGTAATAACATCTTCTTCTAACGCTTTTTGAAGAACCTTTTCATCTACAAGTTCTCCTCTTGAGAAATTGAATAAACGCATACCTTTTTTCATCTTCTCTATAGCGTGTTCCCCAATAATTCCCCTCGTTTGATTTGTAAGAGGAATATGAAGGGTAATATAATCACACGTTGCAAAAATTTCATCAAGGCTAAATGCTCTTTGCACATGTGTAGAAAGACGCCAAGCTGTTTCAACTGAAATATAAGGATCATATCCAATAACGTCCATCCCTAACGCTAACGCATCGTTCGCAACTAAAGCACCGATTGCGCCAAGTCCGATAACACCTAGACGTTTCCCTGCAATTTCTGATCCAACAAATTGTTTTTTTCCTGATTCAACAAGCTGTGGTACTTCTTCACCCTCTAAGTTTTTCGTCCAACTTACACCATTAATAATGTTACGTGAAGACATAATAAGACTGGCAATAATGAGTTCCTTTACAGCGTTTGCATTTGCCCCCGGCGTGTTAAATACTACAATTCCTTTTTCTGTACATCTCTCGACAGGAATATTATTTACACCAGCGCCAGCTCTTGCAATCGCCTTTAAGTCTTTTGAAAACTCTTCTTGATGTAAAGAGTAGCTACGAAGCAAAATTCCATCTGGATGATTGATTCTATCTCCTACTTCATAACGTTCTTCAGTAAAAACTTGCAAGCCTTTTTCTGCAATTTGATTTAACGTTTGAACACGAAACATATCCCCATCTCCCTATCTATTCTCAAGCTCAAATTCCTTCATATAATCTACTAATCGTTTTACGCCGTGTGCTGGCATCGCATTGTAAATACTGGCACGCATACCGCCAACTGAGCGATGTCCTTTTAACGTAACAAGGCCGCGTTCCTTCGCCTTTTGTAAAAACTCATTGTTAAGTTCTTCTGACGGTGTTGTAAATGGAATGTTCATAAGTGATCGATACGTAGGATCAACTGGTGAAGTAAACAATTTAGATTCATCTAAAAAATGATAAATAAGTGAAGATTTCATTCTATTTTGTTCTTCAATCGCAGATACTCCGCCTTGCTCTTTCAACCACTCTAGTACAAGTTTTGTTACGTAAATACTAAAGGATGGCGGTGTATTATATAAGGAGTTATTTTTACTGTAAGTTTCATAATTTAACATTGTCGGACAAGAGCGATCTGCTCCCCCAATTAAATCTCTTTTTATAATAGCAATCGTTAAGCCCGCAGGTCCTAAATTCTTTTGCGCCCCCGCATATATAAGACCAAACTTCGAAACATCATATCGCTCTGATAAAATATTTGAGGACATATCCGCAACGAGCGGCACTCTTTCTACATGTGGAATGTCCACATATTTTGTCCCCTCAATTGTATTATTCGTTGTAATATGTACATAATCTAGTTTTTCATCACTTAATAAACCGTCCAGTTTAGGAATCGTAGTAAACTTCTCTTGCTCGGAAGAAGCAATCACTTGTACTTCCCCAACTTTTTCGGCTTCTTGCAGTGCCTTTTTAGACCATGAGCCAGTTAGTACGTATCCAGCTTTTTTATACGTATTCATTAAGTTCAGTGGTATCATAGAAAATTGTAATGACGCACCGCCTTGTAAAAATAAAACATCATACTCATCAGGGATGCTCATTAATTCACGAAGTAAGTTACTCGCTTCCTCTATAATACTTTGAAAATAAGAAGATCGATGACTCATTTCCATAATAGACATGCCTGTCCCGTTATAATTTACAAGCTCCTTTTGCACTTTCTCTAAAACTGGCAAAGGGAGTATTGATGGTCCTGCTGAAAAATTATAGACTCTCTCCATTACCCTCATAACCTCCCTATTTCTCATTTTTATTAATTTTTAAACTTTCTGAATTATAACCCAAAATATAATACGTGGTCAATTTGTTTTCTATTATTACGGCGCAAGACGCAATGGAATCGCTTGCATGTGCAAACTATTTTTATAAACATACAAAAAAGTGTTAAGTACATAATCGTACTTAACACTCTAGTAATAAAGTATAATTGCTAATTGTCCGTGAAGAACCGATCAAAAATTTGATAAATAGCAGAAAGACCAATGAGCCAATAAATAGTGTCCACAAGCGCCGGCATAGAACCAAACCATTTCTCAACTACATTGTAATCTAACGCTACAAATAACCAATTCAAACCGCCGAGAATCACCAAAATTACTGTAAGGTAAGACAAAAATTTCATTATGATTGCCCCCTAGGTGATAAGATGGTGAAAGGCCTTTCACTAGAAATATATGTAGTAATCTTTAAAACTTACCTATTTTATAAAAATTATTTTCGGTACCACCCGTTAATAACTGCCTCTGCTTCTTTACTATGTATTTGATACGCATGTGTACTATCATTAGAGCCAATAAACCAAATTGAAAAACCTTTAAAATATGGTTTCGGTTCTAATACATCGCGGTAAGCACGCCATCCATTTAATTGTACATCTTTTGAAAACACATTTGAAACATCTGGATTCCACGGATTTTGTAATCCAAGTTCACGCGCCGGAACGTTAAACCCACCGAAGTAAACTGGTTTTCCTGTTGCATTATGTAATTGTTCCAATTGCTGAACAACATTTTGTCCACGATTATACACTGTCGTCGCAAATAAACTTTTCTTTACTTCTTCATATGTTGGATTTCTTTTTCCTGAAACTTCAAACCAACTATCAATACTTACAATATCCACCTTTTTTAAATACGGACGATTGATTTTCTCTTTAAACTTCGCTTCATAAGAAGGGTCCCAGCTTGCTGTTAACCACCAGTTCATTTGATACAAAACATTTCCTTTATACTGATTACGAACAAAATCAATTGTATCGCTCCAGTATCCTTCTGCATACTCCATGTTCACGAAATTAGAAGCAATCTTTAGTCCATACACATTGTATTTACTTGTAATGGAATTAAAAATATCTTGCAGAATAACCGTCTTCCAATTCCAGAAGAAATCATTAATGTTACTTGGGTTCCATTCTGTCTCTCCAACATTCCCCTGCTGAATATACGGGAACGGTTCCACTATAACTTGAATATTACGCTTTAATAATTCTTGAATTAAAATAATAGCTTGTTGCTTTTGCGCTTGATTAATTACCATATTCGTAGAAGTCACATTCGGGATATCCACTTGAATCGGTACATTTACTGTATTTAAATTTAAGCGCTCCACATCCGCTAATACTTTCGCTACATTTCCAACTTCCCATACTGTTACGTTTCCTGATTTGATTTTTCCAGATTGAACAGTATTTACATCTGCCTGTACATTTCCTTGAAAACAAAAAGAAAACAACATAATAAACACTCCTAAAAAACTTATTAAACTCTTATTTTTCTTCACAACTTTCCCCCTATAATTTTTGGCTTTCTTGATTATTTTATACAACGTTTCATATATATTCCACAAAAAATCCAATAAATTTTTATTGATAAAAATGCTATTCATCCTTTATTCACATCTTACTCATACTAAGCCCCTAAAAATAGTAAGATAAATAAAAAAGGAACGGATTTCCGCTCCTTTTTTATCTTTTTACGATTATCAATCCATTTCCCTTTTAGGCTCTACCAACATGATGTGGGATTCCTTTTCAGTGAAAGGTTTATGCTCAACGCCTCTCGGGACAATAAACATCTCGCCCTTAGAAATTTTCACCTGTCCATCACGGAAATCGATGAACATCTCCCCTTCAAGCACAATAAATAGCTTATCCGTATCAGGATGCTCATGCCATATAAAATCTCCATTAGCTTTAAAAAGCTGAATTTGATCATCATTCATTTCACCAATCACTCGTGGATACCAATAATCGTTAATTTTAGATAACTCGTCATTTAGTTTAATAGGTTGGTAATGGATAATAATCCCTCCTCATTTTTAACTTCCACTATATTACAATAATCTAAGTAAAAAAGTCGTCATTACGCTTAAAAAGAAAATGCTCCGGCCAGAACTTTTCATTCAGATAGTACAAAGGAGTGATTTCAATGAAAGTTCTTTCAATCCAATGTTTCCTTTAACTCTCCATAAGTATAGAACAGTGATTTTCAAATAAGAATGGACCCCTGTTGACATTAGTATGGATTATCGATGAACTTCTCGCGATATTTAGTAGGCGAAATGCCAACTCGCTTCTTGAAAACTCTACTAAAATAAAAAGGGTCTGCAATTCCAACAGCCTGCGAAATTTGTTGTACAGGCACACCACTTGTACATAACATTTTTTGAGCCATCTTTATACGATAGTTCAATAAATATTCTGCTGGCCCCATACCTGCATGCTTTCTAAACACGTAAGAAAGACGATTTCGATTAACATTATTTTGTTCTGTAAGCGTATGTATTGTAATATCTTTATAATAGTATTTGCGAACGTAACTAGATATTCGTTCGAATAAAGTATGCGACTCATAGTTGTTTTCTCTATTGACAACACTTAATAAAGCTTCATTCAACGCTTCGCGAAACAGCATTTCAGTCTGAAGCATCGAAATGCCTCCACGCTGATTATACACATCCCAAAGACGCATAAGTAATTCGACAAGACGAGGAGATTGTCCTGTTAATAATTCAAAATGCTGATGAGTAAAGCCAGAGTCTTCTCGTTCTGGATTGCTTATCTGATATAAAACAAGAATATATTCCCAGTTTATTTCACCAAGCATTTTATGGGCTAATGTCATTTTTGCACCCCCATGTATAACTTTTCCTGGGGAAAGGATATACGGCGTACCATTAAATTGAAATTGCGTCTTCCCTGTAAGTGGAAATACAAATCCTGGGAAAGAATCTGTAGACTCAGCACAAGGCACACCTGGATTTTTAGCATAACGATATACTCCTTCTACTCGGAAAGGATTATTGGCAAGATACTCTGCTAACTCATTCACGTCCAACTTCACAATGCACGCCTCATTTCAATAATAATTTTCTTGTAATTCGCGAGATTAATTGGTGTACATTCTGGGCAACGCTAAACTAAAAATAGTACATACGACTTAACAAGATCTGGTTATTAACCTATAAATATATTGTTTTTCATTTATTGACAAAAGTATCCTCCCTATATTATTGATAATGATTTTCATTGTAGTTTGATAAAAAAACATTTGTCAAGTTGGATGGCGTAGAAAAATGACGAAACAAGGGGTACAGAGGGACCGTTCTGTTGCAAATAATACCTGGTCTTTGTTAACTAATTCCCCTCAAAACTGGAATAATCATGTTAATAGTTGTAATGGCTTTATTTGTTACAGCACTTGCAGCATGTGGAAATAATCGTAATCCTGAAGAAGTTGCTACAGCGTATTTCGAAGATGGAAACAGCCTACTATCAAATTAAATGATAGTAGGCTGGCTGTTAAAATTATTTAAGAACTGGGTTATGTTCTAAATGATAAGCTTTCATTATCAAAAAGATTATTACTAGTCCCTCCACAAACAAAAACCCCCTATCACTTCGGTTCTAAATTTAGCACCTTCCCCTCTATTCCCTCCGTATTCAATGTAGTCGTATGATACGTTCCACTTACCCAATCATCTATTTGATCATGATACCAATCGCTTCTAAAATGTCCCGATTGTCCTGGCCCTACGATATGATAACCGTTTGACATATCTTTCGTATCAATAATGAATCTCCAAGACGCTCCGTGATTTACAATGCCGTTATCGCCGTAACTCGCTGCTTGCACGGTAACTTGACTTCCGCCAATCAGGACTGGTTTCTCACGATTAAAAGCGAGTAGTGCTAACATACTAGATGATTTTGAAATTGGATGTGTAAAAGCGAGTTGATGGTAATCGCCCCACTTCCACTCTCCAACATCCGGTCCATATTCCTTCTGCAATTTCTTCATTACATTCTCGTACGATGTATGCACAACTTTTGTGAAACCTCCGTACTTCGTAAACCACGCGCTATTTTCTCCCGCTACTTCTTTTCGAATCAATTCATCAACAACTTGTGACTTCCCTTCAAATAACTTCATTACATCTTTCGGTATTTCTTTTGAAAATAACGTATTTGAAATCTCTTTCATTAATAAATAGAATATTAATGGTGCCGGTTCATCTTTACTATCGTAAAAATTCCACTTTGTTAATTGGTTTACGCCTTCTTTCTCTACCTCATTTAAAGATGCTTTATTTAACTCTTTTAAAAATATAGGAGTAAACTCTTTCCCGTATAAATTCTTTTGATCCATCTGTAACTCTTCTAAATCTTTCACCGTATACTTTTCCTTCTCTTGCAAAAATTCTTGAATACGCATTTGCCTATATGGCTGTGCCCACGTATTGCTAATATGGTACGGATAATCATCATCAACAATTTTATTATTCGCAGTTGAAATAAAACCTTCTTTCGGATTTATAACTTTCGGCAGCTGATCAAATGGAATATACCCTTCCCATTCATATTCATCTGTCCATCCTGGAACAGGCAAGCTACCATCGCCTTTTTTACGCACTGGTATATTTCCATTCGCTTTATAAGCAATCGTGCCATCGTTTGATGCAAACACAAAGTTTTGGGTTGGTGTATGGAAATCTTGAAGAGCGGTTTCAAACTCCGTCCAGTCTTTTGCTTTGTTCATATTTAATACAGCTTTTAACTCAGCTGACGGTTCTAAAGCAGTCCACTTTAAAGCAAATACTGTTTTCGTTTTCT
Source organism: Bacillus sp. FSL K6-0268 (assembly GCF_038005425.1). Lineage (NCBI taxonomy): Bacteria > Bacillati > Bacillota > Bacilli > Caryophanales > Bacillaceae > Bacillus > Bacillus sp. FSL K6-0268. Next base: position 109,241 of record NZ_JBBOTF010000001.1, on the reverse strand, counting down.
CCTTCCCCTTATCCGCAAACTCTGAAATTACTGGCCCATGCCTCGTAATCGTAACGTTATAAGGAATTGTCTTCCCGCCTTTTACTTTAATCGATTCATCAACTACCGTAGCTTTCTCCCATTTATCGTTATACAGAAATTCATTTTCATTATTAGGATTTCTCTTCTCAATATATAAATCTTGCACATCAGGCCCCGTATTCGTAACGCCCCACGCTATTTTGTCATTGTGGCCTAATATAACACCTGGTACTCCAGCGAAAATAACGCCACTCACATTTAAATCTTTCATTTCAAGTCTCGTTTGATACCATATAGAAGGTGTCGCAAGGGATAAATGAGGGTCATCTGCTAAAATCGGCTTACCTGACGCACTCTTCTCACCGCTCACAACCCAGTTATTACTACCGTTAAACTCCGGGGGAATTATCGTTTTTGAAAAACTTTGTGCTACGTCCACATTTGTAGTTTTTAGTTCAGCTAGCAATCTAGGTGCATCTTTCGGATATGTAGGAAATAGCTCATTTGCTTGCTCTTTCGAAAGGTTTTTCAGCGCCCAATATCGAAACGCCTGTCCATGCCAATGTCCTCCTAAGTCAAACGCCATATACTTTCCAATTGTTAAAGAATCCACGATTGACCATTCAGAAGGCTCATAACCTAATATAGTAAACTCAACCGGCAATTTCTTTTCCACTTTTGCCTCACGTATAAAAGCGTTCACCCCATCAGCAAATGACTGCAGGGCATATTTTGCTTCTCCATCATATTGACTAACTGAAGCTTCTGCCGCTCGCCGTAAACCGAGTGTTCGAAACAATTTATCTCGGTCAACAGCTGCTTCCCCAACAACTTCACTTAACATACCAGAAGCTTGTCTTCTACTTAAATCCATTTGGAACAACCGATCTTGCGCTTGTACATATCCTTGTGAAAAATATAAATCATGTGCATTTTCCGATTTAATATGCGGGACACCTTTACTATCCCGCTTTACCGTAACAGCGTGTTGTAAATCCTCTAGCTTTATCGTTCCATCTATCTTTGGCATAGATTTCAGCGTATATATATTCAAAAAAATCGCAGCGGAAATAACTAACAAGAGAACGATACTACTAGCCCAAATAAAAATTCTTCTTCCCCTTTTTCGTTTCTTCTTTATAACTACCTCCATATAACCACCCCTTTCTCACACTATTCGCTTCTTTTTGAGAAAGAACCTTTTAAAAACATTGAAAAACCCCCTTCATTTTCCTACCAATGAAGGGGGTCTTTCTTATCGTTTGCTACGCCAACTTTCATTATGCCCAAGATTTGCACCTGTCGCTACTTGCACATCATATAACATTTCACTAAAGAAGCGTTTATCTACTTCTTTTGGTACAATGCGTCTTTCATCATCAATCTCATCGTATTCATATGAACCATGATTCACTGTACCTGCTTTATAAAATTGAATGTCAAATACACATACATCTTCTTCATCTTCATAACCAATCGGCGCTCCGCTAAATGAAAGCTCTGCCCCTAATCCAGTACGAGTATCTTCTTTATAAAACGTATAATACACACCGCCATCTTGAACAGATCCACGGATCCATCCAAGCTTCGTCATCTTACCGAATAACAAACGACCATTTACTAAAATACCACCAAATCTCTCAATAGCACTCTCATCATTCTCTTCTACTACAAACACTGGACGCTCAATTTGTAGGAACGGCTGAACAATTCCCGCACTTTCTAATTGCTCTTTCCATAATTCCTTCTCCGCCCCAGACAATTCTAACGGATGAACGAAACCAATAACAGTGCCAAATGAAAGTTCATAACTCTTCCCGTCAATTGTACAGAACACGCCACCTTCTGCATAACGGAATGCGTTCAGCAACTTCCCTTCCTTATACTCACCCCAAATGAGTGAAATAGAAAATTGCTTCATAATTGGATTATCCATAAATACAGACTTCCATGCATTATGTGACCAATAACGCTTTAACGAAAGTGCCGCTTCCAATCGTTGTTTTTGCATGGAAAGAGTAGTTCGGAGTTCCTTCTTTAAAGAGGCTAATTCTTTTTTAGCCTCTTCAGCCTTTTCTACATCATCTTTTGCATTCGGCTTTGGAAGTGACTTCATACGTTTTCCTTCCTCTGTCTCTAATTCAATTTTTGACTCTGTAGTTAAAATGGCAGTAAAACTTCGATTCCCGAAATCAATTATCTTTTCACCATGTATAGTAAAGCCAAGGTCCGGCACCAATTGATCTTCCAGCTCTTCCTCTGTTATACCACGTGTTTTCGCAGCAAGACTTAGCGCTTCTTTTGCTGCATTACGTACTTGCTTATGTTTATATTTAAATGCTATTGCATGAATAGACATAAGTGCAAGCTTAGATGAAGACAAACCTAAAGCACGAACGGCATCCGCTGCTATCTTTCCTCTCATTTGAAGCACCCATTCATCAATTTGCTTTATAAGTATGTCGACCATTTTGTCGTCACTATACATTCCGTATAACGAAAGAATTCCACGTTTCTTCACATCTGCGTCTTGAGAAATCCATATTTGATATATTGTTTGCACATATTCTTTTAAGTCCTCTTCATTTAAAGCTCTACCAATTACTTCTGCTGTTTCTTTCTTCTCAATAACAACATCTGAAATATACTGTTGTAGATAGGCTAACGGAATTGCAGCATCAGCAATTTCATCAGAGTCACGTAAACGGATTTGTGGCTCATCCCCAATCAATTGCAGAAGTGAATTTCTTGTTTGTTCAGTTAAAATACGTGCACATAGTTCTTCTATCTTTTCTTCCTCCGTTTGAAATAAAAACGAGAATTTCCCTGCGAAAGATTCATTTTTACTTTCTTGCAAAGCTTCCTGTACAAGTTTCGTATATTTTTCAAGCTTATACTCTATAAGTATTTTCATCACATTTTCACGAACAATTTTCTTTTTATTATGAAGTTCAACTGCTACATCTGCTGCAGCTTCTACATCTTTTGAAAGCAGTTTAACTACAGACTCACGCATTTTTTTAGATGAATCTCCTAAGCTTTTAATTAAAATTGGACGCATTTTAATCATGTTATCCTTTGCTAACTCTTCTAAAATATATGCTTTGGCCACAGCAGAATACTCATCAAATCGTTCAATGATGTACGCTTGTTCTTTTACAATTACACAAACAAGCGCTTCCTTCGCCTTATTTCGCTCTTCACTGTAACATGCAGCTTCTTCAACTGCATAAGCGATAAGCTTTTCCTTACTTAATCCATACGAAAGCAGATCTTCTAATACTTGTTTCGGTTCTACTCCCCTGACAGAACATTCGTAAAGAAGTTCGTATAAATTAACACTATCTTCATCTCCAAACTGTAGTGTAAGTACAGCTTCCCTCTTCGCTACATCATCTATATCCCAAAGAAGCGCAACCTCTAACACCGGCATACCCCAATACATACTTCTATATTTCGGATTTTTAAGTATTTGCTCCATATCCTCAAGTGACAATTTCCCTAGTAAATAATCACGATATGTATCCCGCACTGTAGACAATTTTATTTGCAAAGCAGCAACAAAAAATTCTTCTCGCATTTTCCCTCTATTTAGCTCATATCCTTTTTCAGCTAACGTGCGTGCGATGATGAGATAATTCATTTTACTTACATATTGCAAAGTACGTTGAATAAATTCAGGATCTTCCTCCAACATAAAGCATAGCAATTCATATTCATACGTCTTACAAAAATCCTCACTATTCAAATCATGTTGCCTTAGACGATGCGCGAAAAATCGTTCCTTAGAAATCCAAAACTGTGTACAAAAACTTTGAATTTCTTCATATGTTTCTCTATTTACACTACCAGTTTTTTTGTAGTTTTGAGACTGACCGAGAGTGTGACACATATAACGTGTTGCATAGTTTATAAAACCCCAAACATTTTTCTTCGCCAATATTTCAATATATCGCCTCGCAACATCCGAATATTTATGAACACAAAATAATAGCCGCCAAATATGTTCCGGTAAATTCCAACCTATAAATACTTCACTATCATCTTTACCTTTTAAATACCGTTTAACTGCTTCAACCTTTTCCTTTTCCCCTAGCAGTTTCAATATAAATTCTGTATGTTCTTCTAACCTCTCATTCAATAAAGAACTATATGTACGAAACTTTTCATAATCTACATCAAACATTACAAGAAGTAATGTTACTTGCTGGTTAGTTGGTAAAGTATGTAATTGTCCCTCTATATAGTTCGGATTCTCTCTTGTTAACTCTCTAAGAAAAACATCTGCTTCATTCACATAACTTGAAATACTGGATAAATATTTACATGCGATTGCTACAAGTTTGTCCAAAGGAAGTGCACTTTTTTCTAAATAAATCTTCATTTTAGAAAAACTGACATGCGCAAAACGGACTACAAGAACATTTAATAATTGCTCCTCGAGTATATGGTAAAATAATCGAAAAAAATCCGGATCTTGTTTATGCACTTTCCTAAAATCGTTTATAAATCGCTCCGCAAAATCGCTTCTTTTTTGATCACGAATTGTCGTTAGTTGAATATCTTTTAAAATCTCTTCTTCTTTTGTCTGTAAATATCGTTGTGATAATTGTTTCTGTTCTTCTGTCATATTAATATATTGAAACAACTCAGATGTACTAGTAGTCAAACTTTGTACCCCCCGCATCTTTTTATCTATTATAAAAATACCCTTATTTAATGGTAGTATAGCATAAATCCCACGAAAACGAACATACATTCTATGTTAAGTTAATGTAAATTAAAATACACTACTCAAAATACATTTCCTTCTCTCTAAACTTCCCATTACGCACTTCTCCCCACTAAAATCCTTTAATTTTTCACTACACCAATTCCTCAAAATCCCCTTCACATAAGCTAACGTTTTCTTATTATTTTCAAACGCAATTTTAAGTGCCTCTAACACTTTCTCTCCAGAAAGTCTTTGTATCCAATTCTTCAATTCCTTCACAATATACGGGGATAAACTACTAATATTTTGTTCATAAAACTTATAAACTTCACTATTTGGAACGCCCTCTTCTATGGTTTCTATCTCTTCCGCTTCTTCTTTCTCTTCAATAACTACTTGTGAACTACTATTATCCTCTTCTTCTGGCATACCAAAATACTGCAATAATAATGGAATCGTGTATTCTTCTTCAAGGCATTTACGTAAAAACATATGTATGAACTCATTACTTTTTACAGTCTTTAACTCACGTAATACGCACTTTTCTACATTCGTATTTGAAATAGGGTTATAGTGTAACCAGTTTATTATGAATACCTCTTTCGTTTCCGTATCATATAAAATCTTTCCATACTCAACAAACCTGTTTAGCAACTTCTCAACAGTCTCCATACTATAACCTGTTTCAAGCTCTGCCACACGCTTCGGTAATATGTAAATACCACATTGCTTCGTTTTCGTACCAGTTAACAAATATATGTAAAAATAACGCTCCTCTGGCGTTAAATCTAATATGAATTCATCTTGCCAAAAGTTCACCTGCACATTACGGTATACCGCCATATGTTTCCCTCCACTCTTTGCTAGTAAATAGGAAAATTTTAATCCTTCATTATAAAGATAGGCATGCGGGAATGGTTTTGGCATTCGAATTACAATTTTTTTACTACTACAACGCCGGTTTCATTTTTTCGTGCTTGTTTTGTTCTTGTAGTTGTTTTTGTTTTTGTTTTTTCTTAGTGATTTATTACTTGGTAGGGGCTTATGAGGGGCTTGGAAGGGCATTCTACATTAATTACAATCTATCAAATACAATTTTTTCTTCCTACTAAATAGGAGCTATTCAAAATTATTATTTTGGATAGCTCCTTTCAAATTCTTCTTATTTTTTACTTCTACCAATGTCAGCTTCTACATACAATTTATTCTGCTATTTGCAGGCAGTAAAACTCTCATTTCAAAATTCGGTGAATAAACTGCTCGATTGCAACGCGAGTGGCCCCACTGATTCAAGTTTTATTTTATTTTTGCATTGAATCTAACATCTTCACAATAAAGGCAGCTGCCTGACCACGAGTTGCTGTACCTCGGGGATCAAACTCATTATTTCCAACACCATTAACTACCTTTAGACTGTATAATCGTTGAACCGATTCTTTGTATGTTATTAAATGCTTATCTGTAAATGGTAATGCTACTAACTCACCTGTAATTCCTTTATATCGTAATGCTTTGTCAATCATAATAGATACTTCTTCACGAGTAATTGGTGAGTTAGGATCAAAAATCCCTTCACCACGACCATTAATAATTCCTGCACTTGCACAACGTTTAATACCGTCATGAAGTGATGGATGTGCCTCATTAATATCTACAAATGACTTATTTCCCTCTGGTAGTTTAAGAGCATTCGAGATTAATTTCGCAAACTCCGCTCTCGTTACATTTCGATATGGCGCAAATACACCATTACCTTCGCCTTGCATAATACCTAGACTGTTTAATTTACGAATATGCCCTTCAAACCAGCCACCTGTAATATCATCTTTTGGTTTTTGTACTTCTTCCTTTGGTACATTGTAGTTAATTTTAATCCAACTTGGGTCATAGAAAATCCATTCTCCATTACCTACTTTATACCAACCATTTTTAACCGCTAATACTTTGTAACGATCTCCGTTTGAAGCTTTACGTACAACACGATGTTCAATACCCGCATCACTACGTACATTGATGCCACTACCATTTACCACTAGTTCCATGCTAGGTTCAGCTGGATTATTTTCATTTGGATTAAATGAGTCATTTTTATCTTGTAAAGGCGTATCAATCTGCGCATTTATATTTGCATACCACTGAATTCCTTGTACGAAACCAGCCCAATTACCACGTGAAATTAAAATGTCAGGACATTTTTTCCCGCTCCATTGTTGATGCTTGTAAATATGATCTGCACCAATTCCTTCTTTGTTCATTAAATAACCTGCAAGTCGTTTTGCATTTTCTAATGCTTTATTGTAATCACCATCTTGGTTAACCGCGATCTCGATACCGATAGATTCCCTGTTTCCTGATCCATCTCCATCTCCTGCATGCCAACCATTTTCGTTTGTTGGTAAGTGTTGATAAATTTGTTTATCGTCTACAGTAAAATGCCATGAAGCTGTTCGGAAAGTGCCTTCAGTTGCTTGCTTGTATAAATATTTCGCATGATTTTCAGCATTAGCACCAGCGGCTGTATTTGCGGTCTCATGAATTGTAATGTAACGTGCTTTCATCGGATTTGCAGGACGAATATCAGGATTTCCTGCTGGAACAATCCACTCCACAAATGGAACTCCTGCAAGTGTTCCATATTTCTTCGTACTCTGTGCGCTATATTGAATACCTCTTGGCTTTGCAACAGGTTTCATTTGACGATCAGACCCATCATTTCGACCATCTACAGATTCAAATGCCTTTTCAATGTTTGAAATAGCTTCCTTTTCTGCTACTTGCCCCTTCTTAGCATCTTGCATTTTGTTTAATTCTTCTGTTTCATCATGTTTATGCTTATATTCTTCTAAAAGAATTTTTTCATTTTCAGATACTTCTGCTTCGTTAACTTGTACATGATCAGGAACTTCCAACTTGAAATTAGAATAATTTAATCCGCTCGATCCGTGTTCTCCTTGGGGAATATTAAGTTGATCAGTTTGAGAGTTGTTTATCTCTTCTGCTGATACTGATAAAGGTACGCTCCCTAAAATCACTAGACTTGTTGATAGTGCGATTACTTGTTGTTTGATTGTCTTATTCATTATTATAATAGATACATACACATTCCCGCCGTGTGTGTATCTCAACCTCCCTTTATTCTCACATTAATTTGTTAAAATATGAATCTACTATGTACTTCTAATATGACTTCTTTTTATTTATATATTTAAATAATTATATTTTATAACCATTAAGAAAATATTTATATGTCATCCCTACAGATGAATTTCATCTAACATACTTTTTACAAAATCCGTCAACAAACATTATTTTACAACTAATTACAAATACCGTCAAAAGCATTTGTACATACTGGCATGTTTTTAGGCTGGATCATTGAACATAATTTATTTAGTCAAGAATTTGAAGAAGAGTCTCCAGACGAAATTAATCAATTTAAACTTAGACAAATGACTGGCACACAAATTTATATAAACTGGGATGGCGTTTTAGCAGACAACATGTTAAATGATGAGGGCAACCAATTCGCAATGTACTACTTTAACAATAAGGATGAGTGGAAGTATATAGATGATTACTCAGGTATTTTTACAGACGATGGAGAAACTCTCTACCACGTGCAAGTTACTTGAGAAAATTATTTCAAATTAAAAGAAGTTATTGATAATAGCTATAATTTTTGGAAAGACAACTTACAAAATATATAATTATAACAAGTCGATTTCTTATTTTAATAAGGAATCGACTTTCTTAATATTTAATTTGCTGATTAACATCTCACTCAAAAATTATTTTACTAACGATACTATTATAGATACCGAATTATCTATAACGGAACGTTCTGGGCGTGATTTCATTAACACTGTTAATCCAATTAAGGACGTGACTAATGTTTGCGCTAATGCTTTAGCGTTCAAATCACTTTGTAGTTCTCCTGATCGAATTCCTTTCATGATTAATTCTTGAAAAATAACTGCAAGATACATTTGGTGTTCTCTAGTCAGTACTTCAAACTTTTCATTATGAGGAGCAAGCTCAACCATTGTGTTAATACAAAAACAGCCTTTACTGAACTCTTTTTTATATTCCTCTTCCACCATATTTTCAAAAAACATCCGAATTGCTTCTTTTACAGATTGTTCGTTTTGAAGTTTTGTTCGTATACGAGCCGCATGTAAATTTGTGTATCTCCTTAATGCCGCTTCAAATAAGCCCTCTTTATCACCAAAAGCTGAATATAAACTCGGTTTTTGTATTTCCATTCTTGCAGTTAGATCACTTAATGAAGTAGTAGCGTATCCTTTCTCCCAAAAAAGTTGCATAGCAGCATCCAAAGCTTTTTCTTCATCAAATTCGCGTAGTCGAGCCATTTAAAAATATCCCCTTCCTCTACATTTTTAGATTATAAACTAACACTTTATGTACCAATCAGTATATTATATATCGTATTAAATTATAAACGATGTGTCAAAGAAAACAGAATTAACTCAAAATAAACTTGACATATACATTTACTCAAGATTATATTTTACTTACAAAATAACATACCGCTCGGTACGTTATTTACACCAATACAAAATGGAGCTGATTTTATGAATAGCAAGGAAAAGATGATGACCACTCTTAAACATAATGATCCCCAGTTATATTCACCTATTAGCGCAAACATGTCCCGCTACATGACTCTATTATTCGCAATAGCTTGCGGGATGGCGGTGGCAAATATATATTTCGCTCATCCGCTACTTGATTCTTTATCAAATGAATTTAAGATTAGTCATTCAACTATCGGTATTGTGATTACTATTACTCAAGTTTGTTATGCAATCGGATTACTTTTATTAGTTCCACTTGGTGACTTATTAAACCAAAAAAGACTCATTATTGTTCAAATGGTTTTATCCGTTATCGCTTTAATTGTAATTGGGACCGCTCCCTCGGCCATCGTACTTTTTATAGGTATGGCCTTAGTAGGAATTCTTGCAACAGTTACGCAAACACTCGTCGCATACGCATCCATTTTAGCAAATCCAGCTGAACGTGGACGCATAGTAGGTTTCGTTACAAGCGGCGTTGTAATAGGCATTCTCCTTGCGCGTACATTTGCAGGCGCATTAACAGATTTAGCTGGATGGCGATCCGTTTATCTCACCTCCGCTACACTTATACTATTCGTAACTGTTTTGTTATATCGTAATTTACCTACTCTTGAACAGAGCAGAATGACAACTATGCCTTACCGGAAGTTAATACGTTCTGTACTCTTATTATTTGTAGAAGAACAACTCTTACGCATTCGCGGAATATTAGCATTGCTCATTTTCACTTCATTCAGTATTTTATGGACTTCTTTAGTATTACCTCTAAGTGCTACACCACATAATCTTTCACATACAGCTATTGGTGCGTTCGGCCTTGCTGGAGTTGCAGGTGCATTAGCTGCTACTAAAGCTGGACAATTAGCTGATAAAGGATTAGGACAAAGAACAACTGGCATAGCTTTATCTTTATTAGTACTTTCATGGCTCCTAATTAAATCTATTAATCACTCTCTATTATTACTAATTTTCGGCATTATCCTCTTAGATTTAGCGGTGCAAGCTGTACATGTCACCAATCAAAGTATGCTGTTCACAGTGCGTCCCGAAGCAAGAAGTCGACTTACTGCCAGTTACATGATTTTTTATTCTATCGGTAGTGCAACAGGTGCAATTCTTTCAACAAATACGTATGCAAAATATGGTTGGGATGGCGTATGCATATTAGGTGTATCTATTAGTGCTTGTGCTCTTTTATTTTGGATAATAACCTTGCGGCGATCATCACAGCTGAACGAAGAATAATTCATTTATGATTAATACGTGTTTTTCTACAAGACTATAGAATAGCATTTATTTTTTAACACAAATCAACGGCATTTTCATATAAAAAATGCCGTTGATTCACAATTTCATAATAAGAGATCCTATACTATCGAAATACATCTATTACAAATTCCCTTTAACGTTTTCAACAATTTCGTTTATCGTATTTCGATCAAACTTATCACTAATTTCGTATGGCTCACGATCTTCTACTAATTGTACGCCGACGATATCGTTGCGATTTTTACTATATTGCACTTCAATAATAGACCCACGCTCTATTTGTTTCCAAACGAGACTTGCTTCATCTTTATTATCTAAAATAATACAGTCCTCAATATTTTCATCAATTCCAATTAACTTATTATCATCCATATATCCAATCTCGTATTGTTGCCGTTCTTTCGCTTTGCCACTTACTAATATACCTTTGCTACCATATGAATAATCCATATAGTCCTTTTTCTCCGTTTGTACCGCTTTCGGCTTTTGTGCTTCAGTTTTTTCAGTAGCCCCACAACCTGTAATAAGACTGATTGGCATAACCACTATTAATACTAACCTAGTGAATTTCTTTATCATTTGTAACCAACCTCATATATTTAATGTAAAATTCCATTCATTACTCTATTAAAGAATAACATGATACTAAGTAAACAGAACGAAAGATAACATATTATTTACATACCCACACTTTAATGAAGGAACAGGCCATTTAAACCTAGTCCTCCATAACTTTAACTTTGCTTCACATACTTAATTGTATGAAATGACGTCTCATTAAATAATTGCAAGTTTTCCCCATCATAATCTTGAACTTTATATGCTATTTTCTTTTTTTGAATTGTATCTTCTACACCGTCTACTAAACGTTTATTGAGATGTAAATAGATTGTAAAAGCTTCCTTATCATATTCCCAAGTGCCTTCAATATAATTCTTTTTATTTGGATACTCACCTTTACCATACGTTTCAAATGTCTTATCACCTTTTAAAATAAGTGACATAATGAAACCGTCTGTTCCTTTGAATCCCCAATTACCAATTAATTCCGTACCATCCTTCACATTCTTCATAACGTTATCCGTATTAATTCCAGCTTTCTTATCTAACTCTTTCAAATCTTTCACAGATACTGTACCGTCACCGATTTTAATATCCCCTTCAAGGTCTTTGAATGCCTTAAGCCAGTAAATATCTCCTTCTTTCACTAACTTTTCGGATTTCTCCATTAACTCTTTATCAGTCTTATCGCCTTTTTCTCTTTTTTCTTTTCGGGTGAATACTTCATTGATTAAAGAAAAAGACTCTCTAAAATAACTAATTGCTTTTTCAAAATCCTTTTGTTGATTTACATACTCTGCAGGGGGATCTATCGACTCGAATTTATCTAACGTTTTATTTAATTCTTTCACACTATCTACTATATCTGATTTCTTTTTCTTACCGTCAAAAACCTCTCTTGTAATATTGTTATGCTCCGCAAACAACTTATCAAACTCTATCCCTAATTTATACACTTTATTAGGATAGTCTTCCTTTGAAACTTTTTCTTTCTTACTATTAGACTTCGATTCTTTTACTTTAGACTCTTCTGTTTTCTCCTGTTTAGAAGTGTTCGTTTTCTCAGAAACTCCACAACCAAATAACAACATGACCGGAACTGCTACCCCTAGTAGTTTCTTTGCATTCATGACTGATTTCTCCTTTTACTTGGATAAATTACTCTTACTATACCCATCCTCTTTTTTTATCTTGTAATTAAAGTTACAATCGCAATAACTCCTAGAATCGGTCCCCAATATTCCATTTTTATAAAAAATAATGAGTGCTTTTTGTTAAACATAACTTTTTCACCAGTTTCGGTATCTATATAAACTTTCCCATCTGGCTTATTAATATATTTACCTAAATACCAAGACATAACCCCTGATATAATAAACATTACCGCCATTGGCCAACTATGATCTTGAAAATATGTAGCGTCCCCCGTTATAGATCCAAAGATAGCCTTACCCAAAAGAGTATTAATAATTACAATAATTGCGACTAAAAAACCCCAACCAGACCAAATAATCATTTATTTCTCCTCCTAAAGCGTACAACTTTGTACTTTATGTTAATTTGAACTGCAAACGAAAATGTTTAAAAAACCGAATATTCAGACGTTAATAATTATATTTAGCTTACATTCGATTCTAACTTTAATGTTCTAAATGCAAATGAACCAGATATAATTTGTAAAATTGTCGGAATAAGTAAAAAGAATAATGACATAAACAACATAACTATAGGAATCACAATCATACAAACTCCATAAACTTTATTATTAACCTTGTTTACTAAACATGATAAAATAAGCAATCCTATTTGAACCGTTAAAATAATAGAGTAATAAGCTAAAAGTTCGTAATCAACACCTTCCATAATATTAAACGCTACAACTATTAATATTATAGAAATAATAATTCCCAAAATGCCACCAATTAAACCTAATACAAATTCAGGCGTTCTTTTCAATTCAATCCCCCTCGTATATTAATATTTAAGCCCTATCTCAGGCTTAGTTTTTCTCTCTAATAAGAGTCCAGTAATAAAGAAAATACTTGGACGTCTCAAGATATTTCTAGATAATGGTCTTAGGATCATTTGGGACAATTCTGTATTCCCCTGTGGATTTACCACACGAAAAGAGTGTTTCTCAGTGAACGCGCGGGGCTCCCTACTCGCAGGCTGAGCAGCCTGATCCTCGAACCTAGATGTTAGTAGCTCTAGGGCGGCTTTCGATTCAGGACTAGCTCTTATACACGAGGTTGTTGGTCGGCGTACACACTAGAGATATCTCGAGACGTCCAAGCAATGATTCTAAATCGAAAGGAGGTCTCTTACGTGAGATTATTTGTTGGTCTAGATGTAAGTTCGTTTGATATGAAAGTTTGCTTTTTAAATGGTGAAGGAGAAAAGCTAGATTCTTTTTCAGTCAGTAATGACTTACCAGGTGCACAGGTACTTAAAGAACGATTATTACAGTGCACAACCAATCAAGAGGTTGAAACTTTAAAAATCGGCTTAGAATCTACATCTGTTTACAGTTTTCACCCATCCATGTTTCTCCATCATGACGAAGACTTAAAAAGATTTGGCACAAAGGTATTTCTTCTAAATCCAAAACAAGTCGCAAACTTCAAGAAAAGTTATTCAGACATGAATAAGACTGACGAAATTGATGCCTTTGTCATCGCTGATTATTTACGATTTGGGCGAAATCAAATGTCCATCGTGAAAGAAAGTCAATACGTGGCATTACAGCAATTAACAAGAGCTCGTTATCAACTCGTTAGAATGTTGACAAAGGAGAAACAACATTTTCTACAACACCTAAGTTATAAATGTAATACGTTCTCACAAGAAGTCGATTCTTCTATATTTGGTAACGCCATGATGGAATTGTTCCTTGAAAAATTCAGTCTAGAAGAGCTAGCTGACATGCCTTTAGAGGAACTCGCTGAGTTCCTACAGGAAAAGAGTAAAAATCGATTTGGTGACCCGAAATGTGTCGCATCAACCATTCAAAAGGCTGTTCGCACGTCGTACCGTTTAGATAAGGTGGTAGAAGACTCAATCGATATTCTTTTAGGAACATCAATCGAAATCATTCGTACCTATCAAAGACAAATTAAAGAACTAGAAAAATCTATTAAGCGGATCATGGCTGGATTAACGCAAACATTAGAATCCATTCCTGGAATCGGGCCTATATATGCCGCTGGTATTATCGCTGAAATTGGCCAAATCGAAAGATTTGACGATGAAACCAAAATCGCAAAATATGCCGGGTTATATTGGCGTACATACCAGTCTGGCCGGTTCACCGCTGAAAATACTTCATTATCTCGTAATGGGAATCATTACTTGCGGTATTACTTAGTTGAAGCCGCCAACTCTGTAAGAAAGCATGTATTGGAATACCAAGAATATTACGCAAAAAAGTATAATGAAGTACCAAAACATCAACACAAACGTGCACTCGTTCTAACCGCAAGAAAATTTGTGCGATTGGTGGATGCGCTACTACGTAATCACCAACTCTTTACGCCTGAAAGGTGTGTGAAAGTGTGACATAAAACTTGTCATCGCTACCTTTCAATCAATTCCAGTATTTTACATGCGGTGCTGGTCTAGTTTCGTGATGTCTTTTTTAAGCAATTTGTCCTTTGATAACTTCAAAATATATTATTTTTCAGTTGACATACTACCGCAGGTCTTTTATGAACCACTAACTGCTTGTATATTTTTCCCATTCACCATCATACCAAATATTCATTGGAAAAACTATACAAATGTATTTTTTATTCTACTGCAATTTTCTTGTATCTATAGATAACTTGTAGCAGTTACAAAATTAAAACCTTCACAATTACTTACTGAATTGTCATATTGAAAATTATAAATTAAAACGATAGAATTATAGGATTTATTTAATTTAACTACTTCCTTAATTCGAGAAAGTATTTTATCATCATATGAACATCCCGTTAATAACATAGAAATGTCATCACTCGCTTCTTCTAACACTTCCTTTTCAATAAAATCTTCATCTACATCAATCATATCAATATTAAAATCAACAAAAAATCTTGCTGGTATAGAGTCTCCTTCTTCATCATACGTAACATCTATATTATGTATCCAACTGATCTTGCGTTTGCATATTACCGAACCATATTGAAACCATTCCGTGTACTTCCATTAATAGCGTCCTCCATTATGAATATATATTCTCATTCAACTTACGCTTTAAAATTCATGATTTTTATAAAAACCATTTCTTCTTTCCTTTCAGTCAAATAGGATTATTCGGAAATTCATTGTCATACTTATGAATTAGCTCTTTATCATTTTCATCAATTGGTACTTCACCTAAGTATTTATGTTTCCAAATAATCACCTGATCACTAAAACTATATTCTGTATCGAACCAATTTGTATAATCGAAATGCATGTTAAATTCCCCACTATGTTCCAGAGACATTGTAAAAGAGTACCAAAGCTCTTGCTGATTATCTTTGAAAACATTTCTTAATTCCTTACTCAATTTATATAAAAAATCTTCTTTCCTTTCAAACTCCTCTTCATCAACTTCGTATTTAAAAGGAATTTCTACACTATACTTATAATTTTCTTTATTTCTGAAGTTGTTATAGAAAAAGTAAGTTCCCCCTCCATCTTCTGATATTTGTGCATAAAAATAAAATTTCTCCCATTCTTCTGGAATCATGGCATGAACCGTTTCCGCTATCTCTCTATATAATCGATTCAATTTTATTTCCAATTAAATTCCCCCTATTTAATTTTCATCACTTACTTTTTCTATATTATACCATTCTTTTAATTAGCTCTTTATTTACACTAAAGTGTAATGTAGTTCATCTAAAAATCAAACCAAGTTTCGATGCCTTTAGAAAGTAGACATACCTCTTAAATACAATTAGTATTAAAATAAGAAATATGAAAGACTTAAAAAGGCTCTTACATGAAGGAAGGAAGTGCACAGCTATGGATTTTAAAACAATTATGCAAGAACTTGAGGCTCTAGGTAAGGAACGAACGAAAAAAATATACATATCTAACGGCGCCCATGAGCCAGTTTTTGGCGTAGCTACAGGCGCTATGAAACCAATCGCTAAAAAAATAAAAGTAAACCAAGAATTAGCTGAAGAGCTTTATGCCACAGGTAACTACGATGCTATGTACTTTGCAGGTATTATTGCCGACCCAAAAGCTATGAGTGAGTCTGATTTTGACCGCTGGATAGACGGGGCATATTTTTATATGCTATCTGATTATGTAGTGGCAGTAACTTTATCGGAGTCAAATATTGCACAAGATGTTGCTGATAAATGGATTGCAAGTGGGGACGAGCTTAAAATGTCTGCAGGCTGGAGTTGCTACTGTTGGCTTTTAGGAAATCGCAAAGACAATGAATTTTCCGAAAGTAAAATTTCCGATATGCTTGAAATGGTGAAAGATACAATTCATCATTCTCCAGAACGAACAAAATCCGCTATGAATAATTTCCTAAACACTGTGGCAATTTCATATGTACCACTACACGAAAAAGCAGTCGAGATTGCAAAAGAAGTTGGTATAGTTGAAGTCAAACGTGATAATAAAAAAAGCAGTTTGTTAAATGCTTCTGAAAGTATTCAGAAAGAACTTGATAGAGGAAGACTTGGTTTTAAGCGTAAGTATGTAAGGTGTTAAACAGATTCGTATCTGGGTGTCAATTCGAGAAGGATTGACACCTTTTTAATTAAGGTTATTCAACTATTAGATAAGCTCAATAATTTCATTAACAGATTCACTAAACATATCAGGATCTTCATTTTTTATTTCCAATAATAGTTCTTTAATGTTACTCGTAAAGATGTCCCTGTTTATTATTCATTTCTGTTAACACCTAACATTTAAAATAGTCTTTCAAAAACAGATAAAATGTTGACCAACTCTCCTTTAATTTTCCACTTAAAAGTAATTCATCTCCACCTTCAAAATTTACTGAGTAAACTTGATCGGTTACACTATCAAGTACCAATGCAGCATTTGCTGTCATTTCCGTTAAAACTAAATACTTATTAGGAAATCCATGTTCCTTTCGAGCAATAATTGTGTAGTATTCAATATTATTCTCTTCATCTATAATATCAAGTAATTCATAAGGAACGTGCTCTTCCCAAAAAGGTCCTGCAAATCGATAATAAAACTCTCTAAATGTATCAGATACTTCTACACCTAATCTATTTATTACTTCATTCACCTGCTCTTTATCTGCCCGCTTATATATGTCTTCTTCCAAAACTTCTTCTAAACAATTCAGCAAAGCATGCATTTGTATCCCTCCTTTATAAGGTTTATCCATGTGTTTGTGAAATAAATTAGCAACCCCGTACAACCTACCTGTATGGCATAGAACCAATCAATGTAACCTCTAAACCATCAAACATATCTTCTCTTTTTACTTCATTATATTTAAAATCATATAGAACAATAGCAAAGTTAATATCTTTCGCTAAACTATCTCCATTTATTAGCTTTTTTATTTTAGGAATAATTTGTTCACTATAAGAAAAATCACTTAAAATATGTTCAACGTCCCTTTTATTATTCTCATAAAAACAAATTTCAATATTATCTTCATCATAATAACCGAATTCAAAGCTCGTCCCAAACTTTGAATGAACTGAATCACCATCTATCGTGTAATCTATATCGACATACTCCTCAAGATTTTGAAGTGATTTAGAAATTCCAAACCAAACTGAAACCATTCCACTATATTCCACTTTTCTACGCCCCTCTATAATTCATATAAACATTCTTCACTTTACTATTTTGTAATCTCAAACTAGAAATCAACTCATTTAAACTATTCGAAACCTCTATAAACAACCCACGTTCGAAATCCTCCAATTCGACCTTTCCGCTTACATTATTTAAAACAACTAATGAACCATTTCCTTCTACTCCTATAGGAATCTTATCTAGCTTACAATGATTTTTCTCATACCCTTCTAACTTCTCTTTGAAAGAGTCCAACTCTTTATTTGGTAATACAGCTTCTAAACTAATATAATGGTCACCGATAAACCCATCCAAATCAGCGAACCAATATGAATTAAAATAGTGATAAACTGAATCATGAAACTTAATTGCGAATTGCTCCTCAAGTATTGTTAAATCAGTTTCAATATATTTCTCAACTGGTTTCCATGAAATTTCATCTTCCTCTATTTCACCTTGATATATAACAAAATCAACTTTTTCGTTATATGGTGTTTTAAATAAGAAATTCAAACCTCTATCAAAATATTCTTTTCTTAATTTAAAATATGTACTCATAGCATTCTTCACTATCACCATACTCCTCTTCCATGCACCATACATTTTCTTTTTCACTTTCAATTATTCATATAAGTTCTCAATTTCAATCAACCAAAAAGAATCCTTTTCCATACACTTATCATCAATTTTTTTCAACTCTTCCTTCAACCAACTTATTGTACACTCTGGTATATTATTATCGATAAAGGCATCCTCACCATTAATCTCTACTGCCTTATCGATCATTTTTGAATATACTAATAAACATTCTGCAAATTGATGTATAGAAGAATTCATAAACACTTCTTTATACTCATCACTATTATTTAGAAATACTACATTTTCTTGTTTTTCAATTAGACAAATTGGATCTCCAGAACTAGTTGTTCCTAAAAACCAATATTTTCGAAACTCTTCTGGCATATGAAATACAGTTGTAATAGACCTTACGAAAGACTGAGATGAAGTAAACTCTAAATATGGTGACGGTGTTTCTGGTAAGCCTCCTATAGACAAAAATCGTTTCACTTCATCTGAAAAGTTTTTGTTTATTAATTCTTTTTCATGAAATGTAACGAGTGGGCCATCTTTATTAACATCCCATTTCTCTCGAAAATCCTCTGGCAATATCATTCGTTCACCTTCTTGATGTGTTTATATCTTTTTACATTTAGTTGAGCTACTAGTTGTTTTTTTATTTTCCTCCATAAAACATACCATCCATTAAAGCTTTCCATTATAGTAAAAATCACTCCTTAGCAGGGTGCCATAGAATGTTTTATATTCATCGCATATATCGTTTTCTTATACGACTACATATCCATAAAAATACTTTTTACCAATCTTCCATTCTTTCTTTGTTAAAACATCAATATATGACATCAACTCTCTATTTTTTTCATTTGTTATAATCGTATCATATTGAATTGGACATTTGATTCCACTCCAAATTGATAAAACGGAAGGTATAGTAACAACATTATAAGTAGTTCTATCTCTTAAAGAACTCATAACTTCCGACACTAACTCCTTTGCCAAGTCTCCAGGAAAAGATAGTCTATTACGATAATAATATTCTTGCGCATCATTATTTTCGATAAAACCAGAATAAGCTTCATTAAATTCTTCTAACGATACTTCATAATACTCGTCCTCAATTCCAAGCATCCATGAAAGTTCATTTCTAATAGCTTTTTCAACAAAGGTATCTTCCCACTCTTCTAGTAATGCTAAAAGATATGGTACTACATGATATGAAAGAGTTTCACCAGCACTTACTACAAAATTATGAACTCCATCCTCTGAAGCACTTGAAAGGAATTTCAAATTATTCGTTTCTAATAAATCATCGTGAGTAGCTACTGAGCAAAATAGTCTAGTACATAAATTCAACACAAGCTCATCTCGAGTACTATTCATAAGTTCGATTAGTAACCCCTTTACAGAGAAATCACCTAGCTTTAACAATTCACTAATTAAGATAAAGCATTCTTTCTCTGTTGACCATCCCTTAGGTTAGACTTAAGAGTTTCAATTGTATGATTAGAAACTTCTCCATACCAAATATCTTTTTTTAAATGCTCTAAGTCCATCATTCTCTCTCCTTTTATTGCTTCTTACATTTATACGAACCATTATATATGGATAATATTATTAATCATGTAACTTATTTAAAAACTCCGTAAAATGATTAGCCACAAAAAATACATTTTCCCTCGCTACTTTCGGACAGTAAGTGCCCGAGTGGTTCAAATAATCCATCAGTAAGGATGAAGAAAAATCCCCACTGATGGAAGTTTCACTTTATCCTGCAATCTCAGCCGAAGAGAGCCCCTCATGAATATTTCCGCTTACAATGATAGAATGTCCCCAAAATATATCTCCATCCGAAAAGAATATTTCAAAATCACCTTCTGAATAAACGCTTAAGCTGCTTAATGTGATGGAATTAATGAACATTTCTTTTGTAATTTCGTCGATTTCTGCTTCATCATCATCTTGTAGCCATTCATTTGCTAACTCTACCAGTTCTTTTGCAGCGTACATTTTCATTTTCCATTCATCTTGCTCTTTGAAAAGTGCATGTGCTGTTTCCAGTGCAGACTTCATCATATGTTTGTCTTCACTCCAATCAAAATATAAATGACATTCTTCACCAGCCCAAGATATTCTCTTTTCAAAAGTTTTCACTCTTTTATCGAGTTCGAACACACCCAACATCTCATCATGATAAAAAAGCGGTTTCATTGCATCTTGTAAGATGATTTCCAACTCATCATCTTTATATGGTGTTTCCAAAACCTTAACAAGCATCAATGAATTTTCTGACTTGCGCACCTGTAATGTTACAACTGTATTTGCTGTCAAAATGTCTTTTGATTTTCTCCATTCTGCATCATCAACCAACCATGCGAGTCGTATATCTTCTTTTGTAATCGTTTCATTGGTATGTAAGTCTTTCCACGCAATCAAATCAATTGACGCAGTCCACAAAATGTTGTCACCGCCTTTTGATGCGCCGATTCCTAATGCCCCTGTGACAGCTGCTATTTCAATCACATTTTCTGAGAATCTATTTTCAAATCTACTTATTTCACTTGATTTACTCAATTTCGAATACATTCCTTTCATCACCCACAGGCATAAATACTTTGTGAGTTTTCCTGTTTTATTATAATTGGTCATGGTAAAGCCTATATAGAATTATAGCTATAATTCTATATAGACTTTTTTTCACCTGGAATTTTAAATTTATTTACATCATATTCTTTAATTATATATACTTTTATAGCTTCAAAATCTTTACCAAATGCAAGAGATGGATTTTTTAAAAAATATATTATTTCTTCCTCTTCATAAATTCGGGCTTTAATTATTTCTTTGTCCGAGTGAAACGATAAATTGACTCCTTTGTAAAAATATTCGTAGTATCCCTCTTCATCCTGCTCACTCTTATCTTCAAAAGGAACAGATTCAATATGATATATATTCCCATTTATATTTATTGATTTCATATAGCATCACTCTCTTTTTAAGAATATTCATAAGAAATTAAATAGTCTCTGTCAATCATACCAAAAATAAGGGATTTACTTTTAGAATTTATAAAAAATATATAGGATTAAATTTAAATCTTTATATTTTTTTTCATATTACTTCATTATCACTGTACAATTGTGTAATGTGTCACAGAAGTAGACATATTGCAATGAGTCGCAGTGAAGTGGGATATCCCCTGAGAATATAAAATAAGAAGATCAATCTAGAAACACTATCTAGTCTAATCTTCTTTTATTGAATTTTTAATTAATGCATTTTTACCCTTAAAATAATATAATCAACGGGTGGATTATTATTTACATCCTCAAAACTGGTTCTAATTTTAAAGTCAAATTCATTTGTTATATTTTTCAATGAATAAATGTTTGTTCTATCTACACTTGTACGGGGGAGCAATATATCCGAAAACGTAAAACGCATGAAGAATATGTTGCAGAACTATTAGAAAACGCGGGTATGATATGCCGCAGAGGTTTTAGAAGTTCATGGCGATAATATCGAAGTTATAGGAACATACAAAGGCGCTAGAAATACCACAGAACACAAATGTAACTCATGTAAAAATATATGGGAGGCAGCACCAACAAATATTTTAAAAGGAAAGGGAGAGAAACATTATGTCAAAGTTATTACGTGAATTATCTAAACCGGATAGTGAGGCCCTGCGTTCCGAAGCACTAGAACAGTTGAAAGTTACTTCAGGTAAAATTGTTGCTTGTGATCCTCTTATTTTTAATACAAATCACTTCGAACAAACAATTCAGCCAGGTACATATCCAATTGTTGCTTGGTGGCATAAGGAAGATGGAGTCATTGCTGGTGCCGAATTGAAATTGTCGGAGTCAAAAGCGGTAAGATGGAAGATGGCAACAAAACCAGGACAAAATGTCAGTGAACTGGAAGACGGATATATTTTTGGTTACCCAGTTGATACAGGCTTAGGGTGCTTTGCAGATGTTGAAGCAATTGGTAAGTTAGAAGAAATAGAAGATAGGTTACAACAAGAACTAGGAGAAGAATTTACTAGTTTGTATGATGATCTTATAGATGACATACTAACAGAACATGATGAAGATTGGGGAAATTGCGTGGTGTGTGAGGAAACAGGAAGTAATATCATTATATTCCGTTCAGGTTATGGAGATGGATTTTATCCTTCCTATTGGGGAATTGATGAAGCAGGAAAAATCGTTTCACTTGTTACTGATTTTCAAGTGCTACATGAGGAAAATTGAGGACAACATCAATAATGATATAAGAGTAAATATTTTTTCTTTTACAACGTCAAATATTCCTCGTCTAATATTTGTATATAACTCGTAGAATAATCTCCTTATATACTACTGGTTCTAATAAATAGGGTTATATTCTTAAGTGAATATAACCCGTCATTAATTCTCGTTGTTTATTAACAGTTTTTTATTTAAATAATTTATTAACTCTACTGATGTAGAGTTAATAATGCACTGTTTTATCACGATACAGGTGAACTTCAGATACTCTACGCTCCGAAATTACTTTTTCTATGATTTCCTGGCGATTATATTCTACCTGCATCGTTTCACAGTTTCCCCAATGAGTAGGAGCGGATTTTTCGTTTGACTCAAATACATCTAGAAGACGATTTAATATCTCTTCTTCGTTAAATGCTACAGTCGGATACATTGCGATTGTAAAATAATTCGGTTTCATTTTAATCCCCCCTTTTTATTAGAAACGAGGTTATGTAACTATTTTCATTTATCACTGCCAGATAAGTTTGAATCCTTTCCACTATTAATCATGTAACTTATTTAAAAACTCCGTAAAATTATTAGCAATATAGCTTTCATACATCCTCCCTCAAAAAAATCCCCACGCTTATGTGAAAATAATCTTTCAACACAAATATGAGGACTTCCTTATTTCATTACTATACTTTACACATTTTATTCGCTAGAATCTTCTTCTTTCAATTTATATACTCTATCTCTTTTCTCATCACTTTTGACAAAAATAAGCTTTTCTTCTTTAACAAAACCTTCTAATAGTAAGCATACTTGCCCATATGCTTTAGGCTTATCCGTTGTGAATCTTTCATCTGATATTTTACCAGCTCGTATTAATTGCTCGCATAACTCAAGTGCACTTATTTCTTCAGAATTAATTAACTCTAAAATAGCCTTTTGTAAGGGCGATAAAGGTACGGGAATCTCAGCTACCTCCAACTTTTCTCGTTTGTTTTCTTCTTCAAATAAATCTTCGAATGAAATTTGATTCATACTTCTTTTCCTTTCTAACTATTGATTTTTATAACATGAACTGAATCCTATAGCGTATGTATTATTATGTATTACTTACCTTTTTTCATAAATCTCAAACTCATGTACATCGTTTCATATAGTATATTTTGATTATACCAAATATACGTTCTGTTTTCTATTGTAGAATTTGTTATAATAGGAATGAAAGTAATTATGAACCTTTTTCTCGTTGTTAATTGTATACTCTCTGTAAAAAAATAGAAATATAATTTATAAATTTGTATAATAAAATAGTACGAGTGAAATTTTATTATAGAAAGGTTCTGGTAATATGTTAGGTATTCATGTTGAAAAAACAAAAGATGAATTAATTATTTCATGGCAATTCTCTAAAATTCATATTCCATTATGTGAAATCACTGAGGTAACGGAAGATAATACATATGCTGGTGTTGAAGAAAAAAGCGCAATCCGAATTGGAACAGCATATGGTACAACTGATCGTATTTTAATTAAGACAGCAAAGCAAAATTATTTATTATTCACTACTAATAGAGTATCCATTTTAAATAAAATAAAAGCTTAATTGTTTTTCTTCCTATATTTAAACGTTAAACATCTACTAGATGTATATGTAACAACCTCACCAGCGTTATTGTCTTCTAATTGGCGATCAAGATGTTCTCCCAAGGCTTTTCTCCCTTTTATTTCTTCTTCTCTTCCACGCTCTTGGCTCTTCCTTAAATTTTCAGTCCTAGCGTCCCAATCTTTACGCTCTAAAGGTTGTTTTGTTTCTTCACAATGACAATCATATCTAATATCATCTGCTGCCTTATAATCTCCTCGCGCTTTGGCTTCATCTATTTTCATTCGATAGTATTTTTCTCGTTCTGAAGTTAGTTTAATTTTGTTTGGGTTTGTATTACTACCTTCACCTGTCTCCTTAACCCCACCACTCTCCAAATTCGAGACCCTACTCTGAATACTCGCCTTTGAGGCATCATGGGCTTCTTGGAATTTTCCGCTATAGTTCGTTCCAGATCTAACGACACTTCCATCTGGCATTATTTCTACACCTTTAACGAATGGGGTTACGGAGTCCACACCTTTTGCTAATGTATTTTCAATTATATAATACTAATAATTTATGTTAGCCTGAATTCATAAAAAATAATTTCTAAAAATTTATAGCATGTCTATCTAATAAAAAAGCACTCGTTGCCTTTCGGAGACAATCAAGTGCTTTAAGTTCATGTATTTTTAAATAGCATAAATCTGTAAGTTTTTTAGTAACAGTACGACACCTTTTATATGTCATGACAACTACTACATTAAAACTTACGAGTTTCTATCAGTTCGTTAGTTTAATATGCATTCCATGTGTTTTGAAGTATGCACTTTTTAATAGCCTACTTTTTTTCCACTGCAAATACACTTTATTTTCTATTCATCTACATATATGATTGTTATCTTTAACCAAGTACCACATTTTTTAGCATTCTCATGTATAAAGTTACTGTAACCCATTTCGTATATTTGCTTAATATCTTAAATTATTAATTACAACATACAAAAGCTGGTAATTAAGGATTCTTCAATCCATTAATAAAATCCTTAAAGCTATCAGCTATTTTATACGTATTTTCTTCTTCACTAGACTGTGGAAAATAAAAAGATTGATCCCAATAATATACACCATGGTTTTCAGTATCTGTAATAAGTACAATTAACCCTGAATTCGGATCATCTCCTATGATTAAACTGGTCGGTAACATATCTTCTTCAAACTCTTCATAGCATTCACTTAAATCAAAAGTTTTTGTTACACCTATACCATACAAAACATCTAAAGGGATTTCCTGATTTAATTCTTTAACAAAAAATTTACTATACCTAACTTTCGAAGTCCCTCCGTTATATTCACTTAAAAATTTTTTATAATCTTCCGGAAGTAAAAATCCTAAAAACTCTTCTAATTCTTCAATTGATTCTTCAGTTGCTTTACCAAAAGCATTTAAATTCATTTATTTCACTCCTATTTAATCTTTTAACTTCTTAGCTAATGACATTCCACCCATATGTCGAAATCTTCTGTGTATCTCTTTACTAACTTCTTGCATTGTTGTTAAATCTTGATGATGGTGCCATGTGTTTTCATCTAATTTTGGTCCATTTGGAGCTAATTCATCAGCTTTAGCAAAATCAATGTCATATCTATTAAATTCACCTATCGGAACTTCTTGTCTTACCAACCCAGCAGATTTAAAGTTGGGAAAACCTCCAGGATAAGAAACTCGATTTGGAGGAATCTCCCAATCAATATAAGTCCATATTCCTTCCTCACTAATTTCGATTTTCCCACCTTTTTTCTGCCATTTTTCAGGATTTCTAGAATATAAGGGTTTAGTAGATAATTGTTCCTCTGTAAATTTCACTATTTCTGGATTTTTACCCGTACCCTTAACCCCACCACTCTCCAAATTCGAGATCCTACTCTGAATACTCGCCTTTGAGGCATCATGGGCTTCTTGGAATTTTCCGCTATAGTTCGTTCCAGATCTAACGACACTTCCATCTGGCATTATTTCTACACCTTTAGCGAATGGGGTTACGGAGTCCACACCTTTTGCTAGTTTAATTTCAATTATATAATACTTGTAATTTTTGTTAGCCTGAATTCATAAAAAATAATTTCTAAAAATTTACAGCATGTTTATCTATTAAAAAAGCACTCGTTGCCTCAAGTAGACAATAAAGTGCTTTAACTTCATATGTTCTATAAGTAACATTAATCCGTCACTATTCTTCTTTCAATAGTCCAACTAAAGCTAGTTAATTTGGATATTTTACATATTTACTCGCTAATAATACATTCCTTAATTTAACAAAAAAATATTTTAAGATTTATTTTGCTCTTCATATTCTTTCATCTCTTCGAATTTTCTTCGCTCATTTTCATTACTAGGTTTCTTCCCTAAATATTTATATTCAAAATAATCCACTCGGTCATTCGGTCCAAAAGTAGATTGATACCATTTAGTATACCCATAATGAATTTTTACTTTCCCCTCAGATGTCACAATCATATCAAAAGAATACCAAGGTTCCTGATTATTTTTTATAAATATTTCCTGTAACTCTACACTTAAATGAAATAATTCATCATATGTCTTATCATATTCTTTTTCACTCACATTAAATACATCTGGTATATCATGGGAATATATATATTCATCCGATCTATCTGGGGTATTGAAAAAGAATAATACCCCACCCTCTTGGTTATAAATCTCTGCATTAAAATAAAAGATATCCCATTCTACGGGAATTGTATCATTTATTTTTTGCGCTATATTTTGATAGATTTTATTTAATTCTAATTCGAACACTTTTACATCAACCTCCTGTTTTATTAAGTATTTCACGTATTACCTTACGTTGGCCTTCAATTTGGTATTTTATTTTAAATGAGTTTGGTCTTAGCGATGAACCTAAGTATACTGGTTCAATTTTTACTGATACTTTTTTAGGAGGCTTCCCACCTAATGCATTAGCCCATTATTTCTCCATATTATACCATTCTCCACCCGAACGATTAATTTGTTTATTTTGAGCGATTAAATTATCAATATCACCGGATCCATGGAATTGCGTCCCTATCAAGTGCCCACCATCATCATCAGGCAATCTATCTTCTCTTCCTGCAGCCACTTGCATTCCTGTGTTTCGTTTTCCTTTTTGAAGTATTAATCCTTCCGCCTCAACATCTACTATTCTACCAAGCTCATCTGTTGTATATTTATAACCATCCTCAGTGATATAACGTACGTTTGGCGCAAGTTCTTTCCTTCCATTTTTTCCTTTAACAATGTGCTTCCCAAGATCTTTCTCTTTTATTTCAGTTATCTTAGGAGTCTCACCCGTACCCTATGTTGTAATCTTAAACCCTCACAATAAAAAAGCAAACCATGTAAAACCTTATTAAACTACTTCTTTTTCTTCCACTACCGGCAATTCATAAGCTGTTTTATATTTCATCATGCCATATACAATGTTTACAAGCCTTCTCATAATACATACCAATGCTTGTCCTTTTGTTTTTCCTTCTTTAAGCTTCTTTTGATAGTACGCATGAAACACTGGATTTCGTGGCATCTTACTCCCTTTTGCTACTTGCACTTGTTGTACAGCTAAATTATAAAATAAAGCGTGTAGCGCCCTGTTTCCTTGTTTGCTTTTGTGTGTCTTACCTTTCCCACCAGAACCAAAGTAAACAGGTGCAATCCCCGCAAATCGTGCTAATTTATTGGCATTTGAAAATCGCCTTACATCCCCAATTTCTGCAATTAATGCCGATGCCGTCACAAGTTCTATTCCCGGCATCGTCTCTAATTGATAATCTAGTAGATTTACTAGCTGTTTTAATTCTCTTTCGATGTATTTCATTTCTGTCTTTTTAAACTCAATGTCCCGTACAATACTTCTTACTAAAAAGTCTCGTGTTTCTTGATATTCCTTCATTGTATGTCCATCTTCTTTTACAAGTTTTAATATGTCGCTTGCTTTCTTTACTGAACATGTATTGTTGCTAACATCTAATAAAAAAGCTGTTAATTGTTTTATATTTGCCCCCTCTAAACAAGAGGGTGACGGATATTGCTGCCAAAATGCTAATGCTGTTTTTCCATCTAACTCTGAGAAAAACTTTTTATAACTTGGATAATGGTGGTTTAATTGAATATGTAATTGGTTCTTTAACGCACTTTGTGCTTTTACTAATGCATTCCTTCTTGACACTAGTTGTTGTATCGACCAAAATAAATCGTTTGGCTTTGCATCTGGTAATTGATTTAACTTATTTATTAGTATACGGGCTATGCATTCCGCATCCCAACTATCATTTTTTTGTATCATCACTTGGCTCTTTCGTTCTAAAAATGATAAAGCTGGATTTACTTCTTTCACTACTTGTTCATGATCTACTAAATATTTCGCTAATGCTCTTCCATAACCGCCAACATCCTCTAAACCAAATACAACTGATAAACCATCACTCACATATGTCTCTACTTCTAATAAAAACTTCGAAAATGCAGATGGTTTATTCTCAAATTGTATTTCTCCTAATTTCTCTTGCCAACAATTAATAATAACAGCCGTATGATGCTCCTTATGTAAATCTACTCCTACATACAAATAGTTCTGTCTATTATGCATAACTCATCCCTCTATTCAATGATTTAGTCATATACAAAAATGTCGGCAACCTTAGTTCGAGCGTTCATCTTTCGATGCGCATAGGTACGCAAGCCTATCCATTTTTCATCTCTTTAGTAGTATGTATAGTAAAATGAGCTAATTTTTTAAGTGAGTTTATAAAATAATTGCTGCATGTTGTCCTTTTGTTTGTATTTTCCCGTATTTATACATGCCACGATAAAAATTCTCTCTATCTAACATGCGTTTCACTTGTACTTTCGTAAATTGTTTACCTTTCGCTGTGCAGTAGCCTTCTACATTCAATTGTTCTGCCAATTGGGTAAGTGACCAATGTTTAAAAATGTGTCTTAACTCAAATAGTCTACGTACAACTACTGCTTTCCCAGCATCTACTTCTAACACCTTTTGTCCTTTTTTGGCCTTGTAGCCAAAAAGTACGCCACCACCTGCATATCCACCTCGTTCAGCCTTCTTCTTTCTACCTCTACTTAACTTCAATGCAATTTCAAGTCTTTGATATTGGTCTAATAGTTCTAACATGCCATTCACCAAAAAGTCATTTGGATCATGTGTGTAAATACTATAGCTTGATTGTTCAATTGCCTTCACATCTACTTCATGTTTCTTTAGTTCTCGTTGTATCAATACTTTCACCATATCAGAGCGCCACAATCGTGATGTATTCAACACAACAACATAGCTTACTTGTTTATACGCCATATCGGACAATAGCTCTTGTAGTCCATCACGTTCAACTGTTAATCCCTCTTCATCAACAGTCGCTCCGCTTAATCCTCTATCTTCATACACACGAAGTAGTTCTAAATTATTTTCGTTACAGTAACGTTCAATCTCTTCTATTTGATACGCTAAACTATACCCATCACGTACTTGTCCTTCCGTTGAAACTCGTATGTAACCAACTACTTTCTTTCCCATCATAAATCCCCTCCCGTTACAGTAATTTGAGTCCCTGTAACGTTTATCCGTTTTTTTGCGGATAACGTGTTCGTAACGTAAATCCGTTAAAACGTACTTTACGATGACTTCAAAACATAATACAACCCTTTATTTTTACAATAGTTTTTTCTCTAGTAGTGTCGTACACTGTACAAAGCCACTACAGTTTATAAAATTTAACACTTAATACATTTATAAAATTATACGTTTACCAACTTATTTCTACTCTAAAATGCAAAAAAGCACTTGTTGCCATAATTGACAATCAAGCGCTTTAAGTTCATCTGTTTTTAAGTAGCTTTAATTTATAAGTTTTATAATAATAGTATGACACCTTATATATATCGTGACAAATATTAATTTAAAACTAACGAGCTTGTACGAGTTCGTTAATTTTATGTCTCTTCCATGCGTTTATATTCATCTTTCGGTAAAATGTCATCTCACCTAAGCTCGCACCTCGTTTTCTGTTCTATCATTGTACGTAATACTCCATGATGGTACAACCATCATGGGTCTCTACTTTTAAACCACTTATTGTTTTTCTTTCCACTACAAATATACTTTATTTTTTATCTGGTGAATATACAATTATTCTCCCTTGTGGATATTCACCTTCCCATCCACAAGGCCATCCCCCAAGCTTATAAACCTCAAAGATTCTTTCATAAAAATTATCAACTTTTCCATTTACTAAACGATTTAGTGCACACATATGTAAATCTCCAATTATTTCTTCAAAAATATCAATATATTGTAATACAAAATCACCTGGATAGTTCTCAGATGATTGAATAATCTCCCTTATAGGACGCTCCATAGAGTTTAAATCATGCTCATATAATTGTCCTATTATTTCCCCACCTTCTGAGGATTTAATATCTTCCCAAACGTTTTCAACCTCATCCAAATCTTGAGACCATGCCAATTCTTGTGCTCTTTCATACTCATTAACCATAACAACATCACGATTTAGAAGGTTTTCATTATGAAAAAGTTGTAAATTTGTAATAAAATTAATAACCTCTTCGACTAATTGAGTGTTTTTTCCGTACTTCATTTATTTATCCACCTTTCCCAAAGTTCTTCAGTAGCACCGCCACCTCTTTGCCAAATCTTTATTTCTTCATTTAATTTTGTTTTGTAAAACTTCTCAATACCAATTTCTAATACCTTTGATTTGTATAATGGCAAGCCACTTTCTGTACCTTTTTTTAATTTTTGTTGCAATTCAAATACTTGTTGTTCCAACTCCTTAATACTTTGATTGATATTTAATTTATCTAACTGATCTTTAACCACATTATTATATACACTATGAAATCCTCTATGCCTAGACAAAGCACTTGGATCTTTTGCTGGTATCGGTAAAAATATCCCGTTATCAGCATGATCCATATCCATTCCAATTTTCTTTAATACCGGATGATTTCTTAAATTTTTAGGTATTATATGTTGCGCCTGATATCCTTTCCGTGATGCAGAACGTGGAAGCCCCATGGATTCCAATAAATTTTGCCCTAATTTTGTAGAACTACCTCCTGTAACCTTTCCAGGGGTACCTGGAATAAGTCTAGTAGCTTCACCCGTACCCTATGTTGTAATCTTAAACTCTCACAATAAAAAAGCAAACCATGTAAAACCTTATTAAACTACTTCTTTTTCTTCCACTACCGGCAACTCATAAGCTGTTTTATATTTCATCATGCCATATACAATGTTTACAAGCCTTCTCATAATACATACCAATGCTTGTCCTTTTGTTTTTCCCTCTTTAAGTTTCTTTTGATAGTATGCATGAAACACTGGGTTTCTAGGTAACTTACTTCCTTTCGCTACTTGCACTTGTTGTACAGCTAAATTATAAAATAAAGCGTGTAGCGCCCTGTTTCCTTGTTTGCTTTTGTGTGTCTTACCTTTCCCACCAGAACCAAAGTAAACAGGTGCAATCCCCGCAAATCGTGCTAATTTATTGGCATTTGAAAATCGCCTTACATCCCCAATTTCTGCAATTAATGCCGATGCCGTCACAAGTTCTATTCCCGGCATCGTCTCTAATTGATAATCTAGTAGATTTACTAACTGTTTTAATTCTCTTTCGATGTATTTCATTTCTGTCTTTTTAAACTCAATGTCCCGTACAATACTTCTTACTAAAAAGTCTCGTGTTTCTTGATATTCCTTCACTGTATGTCCATCTTCTTTTACAAGTTTTAATATGTCACTTGCTTTCTTTACTGAACATGTATTGTTACTAACATCTAATAAAAAAGCTGTTAATTGCTTTATATTCGCCCCCTCTAAACAAGAGGGTGACGGATATTGCTGCCAAAACGCTAATGCTGTTTTTCCATCTAACTCTGAGAAAAACTTTTTATAACTTGGATAATGGTGGTTTAATTGAATATGTAATTGGTTCTTTAATGAACTTTGTGCTTTTACTAATGCATTCCTTCTTGAAACCAGTTGTTGTATTGACCATAATAAATCGTTTGGCTTTGCATCTGGTAATTGATTAAATTTGTTTATCAATATGCGTGCCACACATTCCGCATCCCAACTATCATTTTTGTGTATCATCACTTGGCTTTTTCGTTCTAAAAATGATAAAGCTGGGTTTACCTCTTTTACTACCTGTTCGTGATCTACTAAATATTTCGCTAACGCTCTTCCATAACCACCAACATCTTCTAAACCAAATACAACTGATAAACCATCACTCACATATGTCTCTACTTCTAATAAGAACTTCGAAAATGCAGATGGTTTATTATCAAATTGTATTTCTCCTAGTTTCTCTTGCCAACAATTAATAATAACAGCCGTATGATGCTCCTTATGTAAATCTACTCCTACATACAAATAGTTTTGTCTATTATGCATAACTCATCCCTCTATCCAATGATTTAGTCATATATAAAAATGTCGGCAACCTTAGTTCGAGCGTTCATCTTCCGATGCGCATAGGTACGCAAGCCTATCCATTTTCATAATTTCATAAGTACATATAGTAAAATGAGCGATTTTTTTAAGTACGACTTTTATATAATTGCTGGATGCTTCCCATTTGTTTGT
The DNA here is from genome assembly GCF_038005425.1 of Bacillus sp. FSL K6-0268. NCBI lineage: Bacteria > Bacillati > Bacillota > Bacilli > Caryophanales > Bacillaceae > Bacillus > Bacillus sp. FSL K6-0268. Next base: position 76,203 of record NZ_JBBOTF010000001.1, on the reverse strand, counting down.
ATTTGCCCGTATGTATACACCCCTCGATAAAAGTTCTCTCTATCTAACATGCGTTTCACTTGTACTTTCGTAAACAGCTTTCCTTTCTCAGTACAATACCCTTCCCTATTTAGTCGTTCTGCCAATTGAGTTAGCGACCAATGTTTAAAAAAGTGTCTTAATTCAAATAGTCTACGTACAACTATCGCTTTCTCCGCATCTACCTCTAACACTTTTTGTCCTTTCTTTACTCTATAACCAAACATCACACCGCCCCCCGCATATCCACCTTGTTCTGCTTTTTTCTTTCTGCCTCTACTTAGCTTTAATGCAATCTCAAGACGTTGATATTGATCTAATAGCTCTAACATACCATTTACTAAAAAGTCATTTGGGTCATGCGTGTATATACTATAATTTGGTTGTTCAATTGCTTTCACATCTACCTTGTGTTTCTTTAGCTCTCGTTGTATTAACACTTTTGCCATATCAGAGCGCCATAACCGAGATGTATTTAGTACAATAACTTTGCTCACTTGATGATATGCCATATCCGACAATAGCTCTTGTAGACCTTCACGTTCAACTGTTAATCCATCTTCATCTACTTTCGCTCCGCTGATTCCTTTATCTTCGTATATGTGAAGCAGTTGTAGTTTATTTTCGATGCAGTACCGTTCAATTTCTTCTACTTGATACGTTAGGCTATACCCTTCACGCACTTGTCCTTCCGTTGAAACTCGTACATAACCAACTACTTTCTCTCCCATATTGAGCCCCTTCCCGTTACAGCAATTAAAGTCCCTGTAACGTTTACCCGTTTTTTGCGGATAACGTATGCATAACGTCCATCCGTTAAAACGTACTTTACGATGACTTCAAAAAATAACACAACCCTTTATTTTCCCCTCTACTATCGTCGTACACTGTACATAGCCATTACAATCTATAAAACAACAATAAAAATTTAACACTTAATCCACTTATAAAATTATAATGCTCTTTTAAATTTCTACGCTAAAACGCAAAAAAGCACTTGTTGCCTTTAATTGACAATCAAGTGCTTTAAGTTCATATGTTTTTAAGTTGCGTAAATTTGTAAGTTTTGTAGTAACAGTATGACACCTTTTGTACATCATGACAAATACTATATTAAAACTTACGAGTTTGTACGAGTTCGTTAGTTTAATATACATTCCATGTGTTTATATTCATCACCCATTAAAATGTTATCTCGCCTAAGCTCGTACTTTATTTTCTATTCTATCATTGCACACAGTACTCCATGACGGTACAACCATCATGAGTCTTTACTTTTTAACAGCCTGTTTTAAATTGCAACATCCTGATAACCTACTTCAATTATTTTTTCATTTAATAGACGAAGCCCTAATCCATTTTCTATATCCCATGTACAGTTAAATGTAATTCCAATATCTCGCCCTTCAAAAATATCCGCATATGGAACAACAATTCCATCTAAAGTTATCATTTCTAGTATTTGATCAGGTGTTTCAATTAATGGATAATTTTCATTTAATCCAATATCATAACCTAGTTCATGTCGCTTTTGTTTGTAATAGTCTAATATTGATTGCAATAAACTTGGCTGTAAATCCTCCCAATTCTGCATTAATGCTTGATATGCCATATACTGCTCTTCATCAAACTCTCCATCTTCTTCACCATCTATCATCAAAGATATCTCAGATTCTTTTCCAAAAAAACGAATAATGGTATCCTTAGTCCAACCATACTCATACTCAAGTTCACCAAAAATTGGATCGTTTATAGTCATTTTAAAATCTCCTCTTTTTATTTATTAGCAAACCCTCCAGGTTTAAAAGCTCCTGCGTTTATTTCCCCTACACCACCAAGGTGTCCGAATTCACTATTTATTTTTGTTGGCACGAGTTGCATTGTTTTAACATCATTTAATTCATGCCATGTTAATTTATTTTTTTCTCGATATTTTTTTATATCTCTTGCACTGATTTTACCAGATTCCATCCCAAATTGACTTGCTAATTCAGGTGAACCATTAATCTGGTCAGCTAATTTTTGGTCTGATTGAACAAAATTAGCTCGTCTGGCTTTCCCTCCATAAGTTCCTTTTCCTCCAAGCATATAGTTGATTTCAACTTGTGCCTTTGCTGTTGGTGAAAAGTCAGGAACTGCATTTTTATATTGAATACCCTCAATCCCAACTTCATCTAAAATTTGTTTTAATTGACGGTCTGGTGGTGGCTTAAGTATGCACTTAGATTCACCCCGTATTCCCTCAAATTCAACCTTTGGATTCTCTAATGCAGGTGTCTGATTAAGCCTTGCCTCATAAGAACTAGCAAAATCAGTTTGTCTAAAAGCAGGTGGAACTTCAGCCTCTCTATTACCCGTACCCTTAACCCCACCACTCTCCAAATTCGAGATCCTACTCTGAATACTCGCCTTTGAGGCATCATGGGCTTCTTGGAATTTCCCGCTATAGTTCGTTCCAGTTCTAGCGACACTTCCATCTGGCAGTATTTCTACACCTTTAACGAATAGGGATACGGAGTTCATGTGCAGTGATAATCAAGTTGTTTAATTTTGTGTCTAGAAATGCAATAACCTTCTGCCTGTTAATTTGGTACGAGGTTATTAAAGTTGTTTAAAAATAAGTTTTATTTGTTGCACTTTTTCATTTAAGTGAATAATAAAAGTGTTTAATTTCTGGATAGCTAATAATTAATAATCACCCCTTTAATATTCAATCCCAAACATTAAAAATTACTTCACCGATATTTTCTGGTCGCCAATATTTAGCATCTTTTAATTCTTCTGTTAAGTTGTGTTCCCTAGGTATAAAAGGCTTTTCTAAATAAGCTTTCGACAAAACTTGATAGTACGCTTCAAATTCACTTTCTAATATGGGCATATCAATAAAACTAAAAATAATTTTTCCTTCTACATTTTTATCCGCAAAAGCTAAGAAAGGATAAAACTCATGCAATAAAATAATAAATTCCTTATCGTCTATTATCACTATCACTTCAAAAAAATTTTTGGGATAGTGTGGTTGTATCCATTCTACTATTTTGAATTTACATGTCCTCAATACATCATAAAATATTCTCTTTGTTTCATTTTCATTATGGGAATTTAAATGTATTGCTTTCAAACCTGTAATATGTGGCGGTATTTTCACTCCCAAAACCTCATTCCCTTTTATTAACTAACCACAGATATCGAAACATTATTCCTTTTATTATACGAGAAACTCAAAAGATGGTATTAAATTTCAATTCTGTACGATTTTTTAAACAACTTTATTATTCGTGGTCAGTCCACACCTTTGGCTACTAGACCTTTAATGAAGTAGTCCGCATCATTAATCTTATCTACGGTTTTCCAGCCTTGTATTTTTAAATTTTTTAATAGATTATTTTCCTTAAGCGATTGTACCACATTATTTCTACGCTAAAACGCAAAAAGCACTTGTTGCCTCAAATAGACAATCAAGTGCTTTAAGTTTCATCTGTTTTTAAGCAGCATAAATTTGTAAGTTTTGTAGTAACAGTATGACACCTTTTATATGTGGTAACAACTACTACGTTAAAACTTACGAGTTTGTACGAGTTCGCTAGTTTCATGCACATTGTACACCATGGTGATACAATCATCATGGTGTACGTATTTTCAAACACACTATTATTTTTCCTGTCTACTTCACATATACTTTGTTTTTTATTCATGTATGTGGTTATAATACTTACAAAATCACTATGTTTTTTATATTAAGACCGCTCTTCTTCATACTTTTTCATTCTTGCCATCAGTTCTTTGTCTATTTCATCTGTTAGTTCTCTATTTAAATATTTATACTCAAAATATTCAATTCTATCTGAAGGTCCAAATTCTGAATCATTCCAGTTAACATAACTAAACCGAACTGTTAATTTCCCTTCACCATTCACAATCATTGTAACTGAAAACCATGCCTCTTGTTGATTATCAATAAATACTTGTTGTAATTGAACTGTCAAATCAAATAATTCGTGCAGAAATTGATTATAAATTTTTCTATCAACATTATACATTCTAGGTATATAGTGTGAATATTTATATTCTTGTTTTTCATCTAAGGTTGTATAGAAAAAATAAACTCCTCCTTCCCCATCTTTCACCTGTTATGAAGTGACCTTTGTCAATAGTTTTTCACCCATAATATTTTTCTTGATGGCATACAAAAGCTTCAGAAATAAGATCTATCGACAGTTAACCACTCTGTTATTCGTGGATTGGTTACCTCAGGTTAATGGTTCGTCGTTAGGCTCTTATAATCTCACTGCGTGGATCACACCTTTTCAAATTCTAATAAATAGCTTGTTTATCAGAATTTCAGCCATGCCAGAAGAGGTGAGTCATAGATAGCCAGACCTGTAATTCACTATCTCTGAAGCTCATCTATGCCATCAATTGATACCTTTGATTTCTAACTATGAATCAATCAACTTCATATCCTTCCCTCTTTATTTTCGGTGAATTTTACCTGTTTCTAATCCCCATATAAAACACCCCAGTTCTCTTGCGATAGCTGTAACGGCAACATTTCTAGGCTTCCCTTGATATATCATGCGATAATATTTTCTTTGTAACCTTTCTACAGCCTGATCCGCATAAGCAATCACTTCGCTTCGTTGCCCTTTTTGTCTTGCTTTCACTCGCTTCGATTTTAATCCGATTGCTCCTTTTACCAACGCATTTGCACATTCTACAAGAGTAGACCTAACGGTCGAATTTCCTTGTTTTGTAATCGAACGTCGACTGATTTTCTCTCCACTTGAGCTTTCGCTTGGCGTCAATCCTACATAAGCCATAAATGCTTTAGCCGTGGGAAAACGAGTGAAGTCTGCAATTTCCACATGAACAGTCATTGCCGATGTTGTATCTATACCTTTTAAGCATCTTAACTTTGCGATTGGTTCTTCGTACCTTTCACGATGAGATAATTCTTCTAATCTCAAACTGAACCGCTCAATTTTATCGACTAGAACATCATACTGTAATAGGTATTCGCCTAACGTTTCTTTGAATAATCCTTGTAGATCAAGATTCTTTAACCATTTCATATAAGCGATTGTCCAGCTTGATTTCCCTTCATACACATAGCCATGTCTTAAAAGGAATGCTTTTATCTGTTGTTTTATTTTTTTCAAAGATGTTTTAAAATCACCTAACATGCGGATATACTCTTTCACGGCAACATCCTCTTCTTCTGGAACATATACTTCTTTATAGGTGCCATTTGCTAAATTAAGAGCAATCATTTTGGCATCGAATTTATCATTTTTCACCATTTTGTTTTTTGATGAACTGTACATTGTTGTGGGAGCTAAAATATCACAATCAATTCCATTTTGTTCAAGAAGATTATGAAGTGAATACCCTAAACAACCAGCCTCATATCCAGCTTTAATTTTTATATCTTCACCATATTTTGTTTTCAGTTTCTCAACGAATTTTTTTACGAGAGATACATTTGAAGCACATCGTGCTTCTCTTACAATTTCCCCAGTTGTTCCGTGTAGTGCACATAAGCTAAAACTTTCCTTGTGGACATCCATCCCAATATATATTATATTTTCCATAGTGGCCTCCTATTATCATAGGGTATAACCCCATTCATAATGTTTTCATTCATTATTATGGGTTAAAATCCCTGACTTGATAATCTAGGAGGTCACTTCATATTATCTCACCATTGAAGTAAAACTCTTCCCATTCAACAGGTATCATATCGTTTATCTTTTCAGCAATTTTACGATAAAGTTTATTTAATTCATTTTCAAATGACATATTATTTACCTCCTGCTTTATTTAAAATTTCACGTATAACCGGTTTCTTCCCTTGAATTTGATATTCTACCATGAACGAATTTGGTCTCATTGATTGCCCACTATATACTGGTTCAATCTTTACTGTCACTTTTTTAGGAGGCTTTCCACCTAATGCATTAGCCCATTCTCCACCTGACCGATTAATCTGTTTATTTTGAGCGACTAAATTATCAATGTCACCGGATCCATGGAATTGCGTCCCTATCAAATGCCCACCATCATCATCCGGCAATCTATCTTCTCTTCCTGCAGCCACTTGCATTCCTGTGTTTCGTTTTCCTTTTTGAAGTATTAATTCTCCTGCCTCAACATCTACTATTCTACCAAGCTCATCTGTTGTATATTTATAACCATCCTCGGTAACATAACGCACGTTTGGCGCAAGTTCTTTCCTTCCATTTTTCCCTTTAATAATGTGCTTCCCAAGATCTTTCTCTTTTATTTCAGTTATCTTAGGAGTTTCACCCGTACCCTTAGCCACACTACCTTCCTTACTAACTCCTGAACCACCACTACCCTTAGCAAGTTGATAAGCATCATCCTTAGCTGCCGTACTTGCCTTTGAAAACTTTCCAGCTACTTCTCCAACAGTTGAAGATTCTATATAAGGAAGCTTCATTCCTATTCCAGTATCCACCGTCCTAACTGCTACTGGAATAGGAGTATTTTTCATAGCATCTAGTGCATTCTTTAAAGTCTTATTTTCCCTAGGCGATTGTACCACATTATTTCTACACTAAAACAAAAAAAGCACTTGTTGCCTGTAATCGACAATCAAGTACTTTAAGTTAATATATTTTTAAGTATCGCTAATTTTGTAAGTTTTGTAGTACAGTTTGACACCTTTTATATATCGTGGCAACTACTACGTTAAAACTTACGAGTTTGTACGAGTTCGTTAGTTTTATGTCCATCTCATGTTTTTATATTCACCACCATGTAAAATGTCATATCGCCTAAGCTCGTACTTCGTTTTCTATTCTATCATTGCACACAATACTCCATGATGGTACAACCATCATGGAGTATTTACTTTTTAACAGCTTATTCTTATTCTTTCCACTTCAAAAATAAATTCTTTTTCGTTTACTTGTCTTATGTGAATTCTTTAATTTCTAACCCTAATTGTCTATACCTTTCAATACTAATTAACCCTCAAATTATAGATTTCCTGCTAACATTAAAAGGATCTACGTTATTTTCCTCTAACAAATCTTCAAATTTTTCTGTTCCGTATTTTACAAAACATTCATATTCCGACTGGGAAATAAAGAATGCTAACAAAATTTTACCATCTTGATCTTCACTTCCAGTACGTACATCACCATATTCTTCTGGAAAAGCGAATGGTTCAGTAAAGTAAACTGCACTTTTATTATATTTTTGAACAAATGATTTATCAATACTTTCAATACCACTAATTGCTGTTCCTCGTCCTATTTCTATTCCATTACCTATACAATAAAATAAAGCACTTGCAAGGATATACCCTGTACTATTAAATGCCCCATCAACTACCATTGAAATTTCAACATTATCCCCTACTATTTCTTCATATTTACTGAGTCCAAGTGTATTAAAAACTAAACATTCTTCAAATACATTTTCATATTTTAAAATTTGCATACTCGGAAGCTCTTCATTATTTTTAAAAACCTCTCGGTCTATTGGATCACCTAAATATTTACTATAATGGTCATAATAAAGCTCTCCGTAATTTATCATTCTTTTATCTCCCCTTTATATGTTCCTTCTATTCCTTCAAATTTATGACTTATATTACATTCATGACATTGAACCCTTAGTCGAGCATTATATTCATCCAATACTTCTTTTCGTGTTGGTTTTACTTCACCTGTTTTCATACTTACAACTCTTTCTGCCCAAGTATCTGGATAATGATCTAAGTCATATCCAATTCTTTTTACTGGTCCATTTTTAGTATTAATGGTAATACTATCTGGAATATCTTTTCCGCACGTAGGACAAATCATTTTTCCTGTTGCATTTTTTGGTGCTTCACTTTCTGCTTTAACACGAGTACCTTTTCTAAAACTACTTCTCTTATACAAACTATCAGTTTTTTTAACTTTTGTACTACCTTCACCCGTACCCTTACTAGCAAGAGAAGCCTCTACACCCTTAATCTTATCATCTATAATCTTATTACTTTCTGTATGATGCTTATTCACCCAGCTTTGGAAATCTGTACCACCTTGCTTAGATATTAGTAAGCCATTTCCATCAACTTCAAAACTTGCCGATTTGGCTGTCCTATCATCTATGCTTTTGGCTATTTTTTCGCCAAATTGATACATCTTTTCATTTCCGGATTTCTCCATTTTAAGGCTCGCTAGTTTCAAACGGTCAAGCATAATAGCTTTATTATCACGCAATGATTGTACCACATTTTTACCCAAATTTGGATTAAAACCAGGCATTCCTTCTTTGAATTTTAATAATTTGGCTAAATCAGCTAATTCACTCGTCCCTTTGAATGCTTTTACTCCTTTTCCTACTGCTCCAACAACTGGGATTGCGTCTAATCCACCAAAAATGATGTTTCCTACCCGCTCTTCTTGGCTCAATTTCCGGTGTGTTCCCCAGTCTTCTCCGTCGATACCGCTTTTTATTTGTACACCTCCGTATACTACTGCGGCAGCGGCCCCGAGTGGTGGACAAAGGATTGTTGTGATGATGATTCCTACGCCTATTCCTATGTCTCGCACCATTTCTAGTTTTTTCTGTTCATCTTCTATCGATTTGTATTCAAATCCTCGTGTGGATGGGACTACTTTCTTGTATTCTTCATAATTTAATTTTGCATCTGGATTTTGTTTTTTTAGTTCTTTGTATTCTGCCCTAAGTACGTTATCAAATGCAGGAGAATCTCTAAAAATATCTTCTACTGTTATTTTATCTTTCTTCTTCTGTATTGTTTGTGGTACACTTCCGTAGCCCGCATGCGCACCTGGTAATACTGTCGTTGTTGTGGAGCCAATTCGGTTATTTGTTTCAAAACTGAGAATAGATGTATCTCTCACTTTTTGAGCGAATTTATCCATTTCTACTAAAAAAGGTTTATCTATATGTTCAGAGACTAATCGCCCTGCTTCTCCGCAATATTTTTGTAATGTCGTATAACTATCAAGTAATTCCCCGATTTTTTGCGATTGATCTTTAGGATTAAAATGTATACTACCATCCGAGTCTAAATCTCGTATTCTTCCATCAATTCTTTTTAATGATTCATTTGCTTCCCGTAATTTCATGAGTGCATCTTTTGTAATTCGATTCATACCATCTCCCATGTTTTGCCATGGTTCAGGTCTATATTTCACATCCATCTCGTTTTCATCCCCCCAGCCGTATGGTGATTTCTACAACTTACTTAATATTTCACGTAATTGTTCGTCCTTTTCAAGCATTTCTACACATACATTCCCTACAACTGTCGCTGACCTAGAATAGTGTTCAGCCAATTCTAGTGTTTTGTGTAATATATCAGGATATTTTTCAATTACTCTCATCGCTTCACCTTTTTGATAAAAATCACAGCTTAATAAACTCTCAATATTCGTTCCAATGACGTCTACATGGATTTTATATATATTTTCTAACTTCATTACTATATCTAGTAGTTCTTGAAAATTAACTAATACTTCTTCTCCACCACCAGAACCACTATCTCCCATTGATACTTGCATTATTGAATACCTCCTAACGAGAATTGTCTCGGGTCAATTAACTTTTTATATGGCATTTTTAACACGTCATACAATTTCTTATTAACCGCATAGAGGCTCACCCAGTCATATCGATTACGATCTACATCTATTTGAACGAAATCTTCTCCTTCAGTAAAATATAAGAAACATTCCCATTTTCCTCCTCTATTACTTCGAGGCCTCGTATACGTTTCTATCGCTATAACGTCTTTATTTGATAAATCTTTTTCCTCAAATGTTTGTTGTTCTGCCTCTGTCATTCTCTTTGAGAAAAATGTATCTTCTATTTCCCTCGGTTCTCTCAATAAGAAAGGGATGCGTGTTAATAATGAAAAATATACGTCTGGCTTTGGTATGTAGTCGATCTCGTATTTTTTATTTGGCTCTATTTCCGTTAATACAGCCACTCGGTCTTTATCCTCTTTTAAAAAGCCAATTAATACATTATTCATTCTCGTGTATTCATGACAATTTTCATATTCCTTTAATAGTTCAATTATTTGAAAAGCTGCAGGGGTAATTCCATTTTCACTTGTAAGTAGGCCTTTTTCTTTTAAACTCGTAGTTGCTTTCGTGACACATTCTGCATCAAGTAAAATAATTGCGTCACGGTTTGGCAATCCAAATATATCGGTAACCCCAGCTGCACCTGCGAGAACATATAATTCAGCAGGTGCAAAACTCATTTCTTTCCCCATTCTTTTATCCCTCGTTTCTCCATCACAATTGTTTTATCGCCCTTACTTCCGATTTATCTCCGTACGTTTGAATGCTTTTATCTAACTCTTTCAAAGCTTTCGTATGTCCTTCAAATGCCTCTACCATTTCTGAATTATATTGAATGATCAAATCAAGATAACTTAAAAATGCATCTCTCGTTTTTCCATTCCATTTCGCACCTGTGACATATGCTTTTAAGTCTTTCGCTTGGTTTAAAGAATCCTTCATACCATTTTCAATGTTTTGTGCGTAAGAAATGGCACTTGCAGTGTTACTTCCTATAATTTCAACCTCTTTACCACTCATGTTCGTTCCCTCCATTCTTTGTATACTTAATGGATAAGTTTTTCAATTTCCTTTTTCTTTTCTTCAAAAGCCTTGGTCGCTGCAGCGTATGCTGACGCTTTCTCCGATTCTGCTTTCGCTTTATATTCCAAATACTTTGCATAAGCTGTACTTTTTGCAGATCCAATATCGCTTAATGCACTTTTAAAATAGGATACTAATGTATGTAATTCTTCATCCTTTTCATGACGTTTTTGTTCAAATTCAACTGCTGGAATTTTATTAGCTTCTAAACCATTACTTTTACTCTCATACTCTCTCTTTGCTGATTCAGCCTCTTGAATGAATTGCTTTAACTCTCTTTCTTTATCTTTTAAATAATCGTGTAAATCATCATACCGATCTCGTTTCCTCGCACTTTCTGTAAAACCAGACGCATTTAAAAAAGCATTGTACAATTCATCTAACATCTTTCTCCCCCTTTAGCACAATAACTATGTAGTTAAATTCGTATATTTAAACATGAATATTCATTACATTAAGAATTAACAAATAATTATTTTTACATATTGCTATTTTATCAAAGGGATTTTAACATTTCCATATTTTATGAATGGCTTTCGCATTTTTCTTCAATAAAGTGAAACTTTAATCAATATGACTATGTATTTATGTGCAGAAATAATAAAAAACACTGCCAGGCGCAGTGTTTTTTATTACTACCTTTTATCCAATTCATTCATATTAAATCCTTGCTTGAGAGTAAGACCAGTTCTTTCTTATTTCATAAACAACTATTTCTGGATAATCCCAATGAAGCGTACGAGTAGGCTCCCTGATTCGTTATACTATTCCTTGGGCTGTTTTGTTTCTATATTCATTCCAATATTTTGGCTCAGTCGCTCTTTAAAGAACGATAGAAAAAGGATCTGATATGAATATCAGATCCTCAACTTTAATTTCTTAATACATACATCTTTTTACACGATAACTGGTTCATACGTGCTCAAATTATCATACTCAGTTTTTACAATACTAGGCGGAAGGTTAACACATCCTCAGATTCACCTTTTCCTGTAGCAGTGCATAATGTTTAATAAAATTAAAGCATATTTTTACTTACCAGACTTAATTTTTTCGTTATATTCTTCTAAAGTTAACCCTTTTTCTTTTAGATAAACAGCAACTTCTTTTCCTACATAACGATAGTGCCATGGCTCATACTTAATGCCAGTAATATTCTCTTTATCTTTTGGATAGCGGAGAGTAAATCCATACTCTGCAGCATTCTTATCTAACCATTTGAATGCATCGGTAGTTTCAAATTTTGCATTTAAATCTTCTACAGTATTCTGCCATTCAACTGAAATAATGTCTAACGCTAATCCAGTATGATGTTCACTTGCACCAGGATACTGAAGATATTCCAACGCCTTAGCACTAGCCTCTTTATCCGACAAGCCTTGAGATTTATAGCTTTTAACTGAAGCATCATAATAGGTTTGTTGTAATTTTATAGCTCGATAACCTGATCTTAAATAAAGATTGATTCCCTCTTTTTTTGCAGCTGCTACCATATCCTGATAGGAAGTTGCAATTCTACTATCTATTTTCATATTCGGCTTAGCATTTTGGGTAATACTTGTTAATTCAATTCCTAGTTCCTTTGATAACATATGCTCTCTATTTACAAGAATAATTCTCCAATCATTAGGATCAGAGATAGGTAAAACATCTTTTTTATTCGCATGTATCTCTTTTTTATTTTTATCGTTATTATTAGTAGTTTCCTGAGATGTTTGCTTTCCACTACAAGCAGCAAGACTCCATCCCATTGCCAATACCAATGCTAAAATTATAAATTTTTTAATTGTATCTCATTCCCTTTTTGTTTATTAGTCTTTATACCAATTTCCCAACACGTCTCTAGGAATCTCCTTAAAATCCTTCAAAGAAACGGGGCCGACAAATTTTTTAATTCCATGTTTTTTAGAATCTTCATCCGAATAATCTTTTAAAAATTGAATTTTAAATTGTTTCTTACCATCAGCGTAGTCGGTTACTGTCGGTACGATTGCCGCTTGTCGTATACCAAAAGTTTTATCTTCATACTTAACAAATTGTACATAAGATAATCCTCCAACCAATGTTTCTAATTTTTCTTGCGCAGAAATAAGATTTCCAAGAGAATAATAGATTAGCGTTTCATGTCCCTCTTTATTTTGTTTCCACTCAATTGGTTGAATTACATGTGGATGATTTCCAATTACTACATCTACACCTAAATCTGTTAAATATTGAGCAACTTCTTTTTGTTGCTTTGAAGGTGTTGAGGTATATTCTACTCCCCAATGCACCATAACAATCACCATATCAGAGCTACTCTTTGCCTTTTCCACATCATTTTGTATCGCTTTTTTATCAATTAAATTTAAAGCCCAAGACTTATCAGCCGGAATTTTAATTCCATTCGTACCATATGTATAATTTAGTAACGCAAAGCGAATACCATTTTTTGTAATCGTTTTTATTTCATTACGCTCGTTTTGACTCTCATTCATGCCTACTGGGATAACATCCGGATATTTCTTCCAGTATTCTCTTGTATTCGCAACACCTTTAATACCCATATCCATAGCATGATTTGTCGCTTGAGTCACTATATTGAATCCAGTGTCCACTAAAGATTGTCCTACTTCTTCAGGTGTATTGAAAGTCGGATATCCCTGTACTTTTAGATTATTTCCTGCAATTGGAGTCTCCTGGTTCACGATAGCAAGATCACTTGATTTAACAGCTTTTTTGATATTTTCATAAATATAGTTATAATCATATGAACCGTCTTTTTGTTTGCCATCTTTAATTACTGCGTCATGATATAAATTATCACCCGTTGCTATTAAATTCACAACCGATTTTACTTTTTTATCTTCCGTAAAATTAGGAGACTGTTGGATAGGACTCTTCTCTACCCAATTTGGTGCTTTTAATGATGTATCTATATTAGATTCAGCCGGTGGTAATGAAGCTTTAGATGTCTTAACATCTGTATTACCACAAGCAGTTAAAAGCACTAAAAAAATAAGACATAATAAAAAAAACTTTTTACTTCTCTGTAAAGTATCTAACATGTGATCCTCTTTTCTGTTTTATTACTTATAACCAGTTCTAACAAATCATTCTTTAAAACAACGTATTTTGGTTTTACCCTTAATTATGGAAGGACACTCTGTTACATTTACTTCGGAATATACAGATAATCATTTTCCATTCTCTAGCAATCTATCAATTCCATCAGAATTGATAGATTGCTAGAAAAACATAATCCATCAGGATGTCGACTAGTTTGATATACCTATTCCAATTGCAATAACTCGTTTAATATTTAAACAAGATAGGAGAATCGTTCATATAGCCTCTTCTCTCGCTTTATGTTTAAGGTGCCTCCAAAAAAGGGATCGTTGCTGTACCCCTTTGCATAGTGCGAAATTTTTGTAACTAATTTCTTTCATTCAAGCGACAAACATTATACCGATAACAATAAGTAAGACCCAAGAACTTATTTTACCAATATACGAAAAAAGTAGCAATCTTTTGCCCCATATAAAGAAGCCAATTAGGAGAAATGAACGAGAGATTCATTCTATTCAATTCCTTCATTGATTAATAAAAAAACAAGCCACCCAACTATTGGATGGCTCTATACTATAAAGAGAATTTGTTATTGGATTACTTCAATTTCCCTTCAAAAACAATCTTCCTACCGCACGGCTCAACTACTGTTTTGCCGTCTTTCTTTACTTCATGAAAGATTGGCTCTTCCATACGACGAGACGGAGCGTAGCCTTCTTGTTCCATACGTGCTAAGCAGTCTGTAATTGTTTCATTTTCAAGTACTTCAAATTTCTTTTTATTAGGTTGTTTTGTCATGCCCTAACCTACTTTCTATTTTTCTTGATGCGAATTGATTTTTCATGTAGACCATATATAACATTGCGAGAATTCCCATTATAATCATAACCGCAATAAAAAAGCTTGTATACTGTATTTTTTCTATAAATACGCCGCCTAATACAGGTCCCATAATACTTCCTAAACTAAAAGCGATTCCGGATAATATATTACCTGCTGGTAGTAAGTGTCTCGGTAATAAATCAGTCATAAATCCAAGCCCTAAAGAGAAGCACGATCCAATAACCATACCCGCTAAAAGCATGCAGGCAAAGACGATCCAGTAATATTGATCAAATACGGCGGCAAGTAGAAAAATGCCCGTACTTATGCTAAACGTCCACGTTAATATACGATCCCTTCCGTATTTATCACTCAATATACCGAGCGGAATTTGTGTAATAATACCCCCAACTGCAAATGCTGGTAATAAGAAGGATACATCTGAAACAGACCACCCTTTACGAAGCGCGTATACTGGTAAGTTACTATTTAACATCGCCTCAAGTACGCCATATGCAAGTGGTCCTAGTAACGCAATCCATCCTAATCCAACAACTTGTCTATAACGAGAAAATGATGATTCACTCTTCACTTCTCTTTCATCTTGCGCTGGGAATGCATTTTTTGTTGGAAGTAGTAAAAGCCAACCTATTAAACAAAGTATAGTAGATATAATAAATGGTGTTGCAAGACCGTACTGCACAGTGCTTGCTAAATACGGACCAACAGCAAAACCAATTCCGAAGAATACACCGTATATCGATACTTGTCTCCCTATTTTACTTGGGTCTGATGTTGTCGTGATCCACGTTTGCGTTCCGACATGCAGCATATGATCTCCGACTCCAACTAGAAATCTAAGGATAAACCATACCCAAAACGAAAATGTTTGTGTAAAAAAGAATAATGAAATAATAACGAGAAACCCACCTATAACGATAATTGGCTTCATTCCAAACCTTTGCATCGGTTTTTCAAGAAACGGCGAAATAACTAATATCCCAATGTATAATGCCGTTGCATGAATACCGTTAATACTTGAACTAACCCCTTCTTGTTCAAAAATCATTGCAATGGCAGGTAAGAGCATTCCTTGTGACAAACCCGAGATTGCTACAATCCCAACCATAATCCAAAAAGTAAAACGCATTGACATCCCTTTCCCTCTCCTTCTCACGCTTCCACTTTTCATTATAAACTGTTTCTGCAAATGCGTGTACGAATATTCATAATAAAAAAGAAGCTAAAAGAATGAACCTTTTAGCTTCCTATCCTTCCCAAACTTGCGCTTTCACATTGTAATGAAAGTGTTTAAAATATGGATCTTCATAAAATGAAGGTCCATATAAGTAATGTTGCATATGAGCTGTTAGTGGCTGCTGCATCTGTAAAGGAACTACAGCTGGTGAAACTTGCATATACATCGGATCTATCATTATTTTTGTATAGATATGATGATTATATGGCGAATAAGCGATTAAGGATGGTTTATGCATTGATAATCTCCCCTTATACATACAAATGTTATAGTATATGCAACACTTCTCATTTCGGGGATTATTTCTGTTCTAACCAATCCTCTACATGTTTTATAAATACATCTAAACAATCAATAAACGGCGAGTGTCCGCAATCTTCTAATACCTTCAACTCTGCATTTGGCAAATGTTTCGCTAATTCCTCACCGACTACTTGCGGTACGACATAATCTCTATCACCTTGTATGACGAGTGTTGGCGCTTTAATACGATGAATTTGCTTACTTCCCCCTACAACCCCGTTATGTTCATCTGAAATATTAAATGTAATGAGCGCATAATTCACATCTACGAAATTACGTTGCGTTAACATATCATCTAAATACTTTTCATAACGGTCCGGTTCAGGTTGATTATGTGTATATATTAATAGATTCCATACTGTACGGTAATATAGTTTGTTCATATTTTTTATCGCGTCTAATACTGGAGCGATTTGTACTGGATCTTGCGCAATTTCTTCTTTCGTCTTTACTAAACTTGATACAATCGGCTGCCCATTCGTATCTTTTTTAAAGATTGGGTATCCTTTCATTCCTACTGATTCTACTAAAATTAACTTTTCTACAAAAGTTGGGTGGTTCGCTGTAAATTGCATCGCAACGCCACCGCCCATTGACCAGCCCATTAATGAGAATTTCTCTAGCTTTAACTCGTCGATAAATAATTTTATATCTTCTACAAAGTCTTGTAATGAATCTATGGACTGATTATACGTTGATTGTCCAAACCCTCTTAAATCAAGAGCGTAAATATGGTATTGATCTTGCAACTTTTCAATGACTAAATCCCAATGTTGTGACGATGTCATGTTCCCGTGAATGAGTACAAGAATATCTGTATTTCGCCTTCCAACTTCCTGATATGCAATCGTTTCTCCGTTCGATAGTGAAACAAACTCCATTGTTGCAGGCTTAATCATCACAAGTTCCCCCATTCTATTTAATAGAAAGAAAATTCTTTACTTAATTAAAGAATAGCACGTAGAATATACGTTCGCAACATAAAACCTATAAGAATTTTTTACATAAATCAACATGTCTATTACTAGACAATTATTATAAAAAAGTATATAGTTAGCTAGATAACTAATTTGAAAGGATCAAAATACATGGACGAAAAACAACATTTTTTTCACATCGTCAGCCAGACTTCTCGAAAGTTTACGAAGAAATTTAATGAACGTGTATCTCCAACAGGGTTATTTAGTGCGCAATGGGCTGTTATTTTCCGCATTAATCAAACTGGTTCTTGTACGCAAACAGAATTATGCCAGTATTTAAATGTTGAATCACCAACGATGACTCGTACGTTAACACGTATGGAAACGATGGGATGGATTATTCGTACAGAAGGTAAAGATCGCCGCGAGAAGCTTATTTCTTTATCCGAAACAGCGATAAAGATGATTCCAGTATGGCAAGAAGAAGTTGACACTTTCGAAGAAAAAACGCTAGAAGGTATTAACGAAGATGATTTACATCAAGCATTTCAAATGTTACAACAAATTATTAAAAATTTAGATTAAATTGGAGGGATGACGATGCAAAGTGAGAAACTTTGGACGAAGGATTTCCTCGGAACTTGTTTTAGTAGTCTATTTCTCTTCTTAACATTTTACATGCTTATGACTACTCTGCCTGTCTATGTAATAGACGGCCTAAAAGGAAAACCTGAGGAAATTGGTTTAGTTGCAACTGTGTTTCTTATTTCTTCTGTTTTATGTAGACCATTCACAGGAAAATGGCTCGATGATTTAGGAAGAAAGAAAATATTATTTATTTCACTTTCATTATTTTTAGCCGCTACTGTTATGTATTTCGGTGCGCAAAGTTTATTCTTATTACTTGCCCTTCGCTTCTTACACGGTATTGGGTTCGGGATGGCAACGACAGCTACTGGTACGATTGTAACTGATGTTGCGCCAGCTCATCGACGAGGCGAAGCACTTGCATATTTCGGCGTATTTATGAGTCTGCCAATGGTAATTGGTCCTTTTTTAGGTTTAACAATTATTTCTCATTTTTCGTTTACTGTGTTATTTATCGTTTGTTCCGTATTTTCATTACTTGCATTTTTATTAGGGCTACTTGTCGATATTCCTCACGAAGCACCTGTTAGCAAACAAAAACGTGAAAAAATGAAATGGAAAGACTTAATCGAACCATCTTCTATTCCGATTGCACTTACAGGATTTGTTTTAGCCTTTTCTTATAGTGGTATTTTATCCTTTATTCCTATTTATGCGAAAGAACTCGGTTTAAGTGAAATTGCAAGTTACTTCTTTATTGTATACGCACTTGTTGTTGTCATTTCTCGTCCATTTACAGGAAAGATTTTTGATCGCTTCGGTGAAAATGTACTCGTTTACCCTGCAATCATTATTTTCACAATCGGAATGTTCATATTAAGCCAAGCACAAACTTCATTTTGGTTCCTTGGCGCAGGTATGCTAATCGGTTTAGGTTACGGAACATTAATTCCGAGTTTCCAAACGATTGCAATTTCTGCCGCCCCAAACCATAGACGTGGTTCTGCGACAGCTACGTATTTTTCATTCTTTGATAGTGGTATTGGTTTTGGTTCTTTCATTTTAGGTATTGTCGCAGCGAAATCCAGTTATCATAATATGTATTTTATCGCAGCTATTATCGTTGCGTTCACTTTACTTTTATATTACGGATTACACGGACGAAAACAAAAATTCAAGAAACAACCTACAGACGGAAAAATTTCCGCTTAACGTTAATAAGGAAAGTAAACTTCCCCGTTTACTTTCCTTATTTTGTATTTCTTTCAAGACGAGCGTATACTTATAGTAGAAATAAAAAGGAGGGCCATATATGAAACTAAAAAAATCTCCCCTACTCTTACTTATACTAACATTCATATTTGTAATTACAGGGCTTGGGTTTACTTACTTCAAACATAATAAAACGACCCCATCAAAACATAATGTGACAAAAGAAAACTGGTTAAATGACCCTTACTTACGTTGGTCGTATACACATATGAAAGAATTCACTTTAGTTAATAACGTAAAAAACAACCCTGACCAAATTGCTCACTTCCCTTCCGCATTGCAAAACTTAGATGATTTTGCTGTGGAGCGTAGATTCGGAAATACAACTCCTCTAAAAAAACTTTTAGACGATAACAAAACAGATGCTTTTGTCGTTGTACATAATGGACAACTTGTTTACGAACGATATTTCAATGGGTATAAACAGAATGAACCTCATGGTATGGCATCATTAGCAAAAGTCTTTACCGGGGCAATTATACAATCTCTCGCTGAAGAAAAACGTATTGACTTAGAAAAAACAGCTGACACTTACATAAAAGAATTAAAAAACACACCGTTCGGTAATGCCACACTTCAGCAATTAATGGACATGCAAGTTTCAGCTGAATATCCTACTCATGGATATGAGCAACCTGGGCTAGAAAATCAAGATGCACAATTATATTTAGCTAGCAATATTTTACCCCGCGGCAAAAATTACGACGGTCCGATGAAAATTTATGATATGTTACGGGAAGCCGAAGAAACTGCACCGCCTGGTTCTTCCTTTTCTTACAATAACGGATCAACAGAAACGCTTGCTTGGATTATTAGAACTATTACTGGTAAATCACTAGCTGAAAATGTAAGCGAACGAATTTGGTCTCAAATTGGTATGGAAGAAAACGCGTATTACGTTACAGATGAAATGAAAATAGAACAAGCAAGCGCTGGCTTAAATGCAACTGCTAGAGATATGGCGAGATTCGGGCAATTACTATTAAACAACGGGGAATATAACGGAAAACAAATTCTCCCTTCTTCTATTACAGAAAGTGTAAAAAATGTACAAGAAGGTGAACTTGAAATTAGTATTGGCGCTTCTATTTCTTATCATAATCAATGGTGGATTCCCCACAATGAACAAGGTGCTTTCGAAGTGTTAGGTAGTTACGGACAAACACTTTACATCGATCCGAAAGCAAATATGGTAATCGTTCATTTCTCTTCTAACGCAACGCCAAGTAATGAAATACATTCGGTTTATTCAAATATGTATATTGATATTGCACATCATTTAGAAAAGCTTCCACAGTAGTGGAAGCTTTTTCATTACAGTACATTATTTACACTACTATACCAATTATCTTTTCGTTATTAGAAAAGATTGAAAAAACAATTACCTAAAATACACCTATCGAAAATTTTATAAGCAGGTTACAATTTTAATTGAGCGTTTAACTAATACACCCACATCTTTTGGAGAATGTATTAAAACACTTCCCTTACAAAGATTGTCTGTTCATATTGGTCGAAAATTTCTTCTATAGATGAAAATAAAGTTTCTTCCGGTATGATGAACTTTATTTTTTGATCATTTTTTAACATAAAGGAAATTGTTCCATTATCATTAAAACCTGTATGAAACGTTCCTCGTTTATTTAATAGTACCTCTTCAATTATATTTATTTCAATTGAAAAGTTATTCTTTAATTGCAAGAGTTCATGTACATCGCCAGTATGTATTTTTGCATCTATTTCAGTTTCTAAGTTTAATTGTTTTTTCTCAATTTTTTTGAACCAAAACAAAAACAATAGCTCTGAAATACCAGGTAATTGTTTTTTATAAGCATGTCGGCTATGAAACTGTCCGCCAATCTTTATAAAATATATACAGTCACCTGTAATAAAAACTTTATAATATATATCTGCCGTAAACATTTTAGGCTTTAAAAGATAAAAACTTTTGATCATAATTCCCCCATCAATTTTAAATGTATTTGTATAAACATTTTTAGCTAGATTTGTGCTAAAACATATTTCTCATGTAATGCAACACTATTGTATTGAATCTCCTCTCCCTTTGCAACAGTTGCTTTGAAGCCAGCTAGTAACCTTTCTCTATACTATCCCTATAAGTGCTACCCCATTTCCAACCGTTTTTCTTCTAGTATATTAAAAGCAGAATTTGATACGAGGCTCTATATCAATCTATCAATAAATTACCGCTCTATAAATATCTGAATTTTCTTTACATTGAAGGTTATCTCCTAAACAACCTCGAATAATTGTAATACATATACATAAGGAGGTTGATCTATTTTGTTTCGTTCCTTTACAAATGGTTGCGTCGCCTTAGTGCAACGCTTCTTGCCAGAACCGTTTATTTTATCATGTTTACTAACTGTTTTCGTTATCTTCTTTGGTATGTTTGCGACTCACCAAACACCTGTAGAAATGATTAATCACTGGGGTAATGGAATTTGGGGACTCCTCGCCTTTTCTATGCAAATGGCACTTGTACTCGTGACTGGATCTGCTTTAGCAAATGCTCCTCTTATTAAAAAAGGATTAACGAAAGCTGCCAGACTACCAAAAACAATTGGACAAGGCATTATTGCCATTTCAATTGTAAGTTTACTCGGTGCATACATAAACTGGGGCTTTGGAATTGTTGTATCTGTTTTATACGCAAAAGAAGTGGCAAGGCAGCTGGACGGATTAGATTATAGACTAGCAATCGCCTCTTCTTACTCTGGATTTCTCATTTGGCATGCCGGTCTTTCTGCCTCTATTCCTCTTACGTTAGCAACAGGCGGTGAAACGTTAATTAAAACGACTGCTGGAAGTATTAAAGAGGCGATTCCAATAACAGAAACGTTATTCTCACCATACGCTCTCGTTCCAGTTATTATTTTTCTCATTACGATGCCTCTCATTAATAAAGCGATGCATCCAGATGAAAAACATACGATTACAGTAGATCCTAGCGTGTTCCATGAAGAAGCTGCTGCTCAAGAAGTAGAAAAAAATACGTTCGCTGAAAAGATGGAAAATAGCATTATTATTACACTTTGCGTTGGATTGTTAGGTCTCATTTATATTTTCAATTACTTTTATACGAAAGGTTTTAACCTTACTCTCGATATCGTGATTTTTATGTTATTAATTGCAGGTCTTATTTTCCACCGTACTCCGATTCAGTATATTCGTGCTTTTTCAGACTCTACGAAAAGTGCTTCTGGCATTTTACTTCAATTTCCGTTTTACGCAGGAATTATGGGCATGATGATTGGAGCAAATAGTGAAGGACTTTCACTTGGAGGAGCTATTTCTAATTTCTTTATTAGCATTTCAAATGAAACGACTTTTCCGCTCTTTACATTTTTAAGTGCTGGCATTGTTAACATTTTCGTTCCATCTGGCGGCGGTCAATGGGCTGTGCAAGCACCAATTATGATTCCAGCTGGCGCTGAACTTGGTGTACCTGCTGCAAAAACAGCAATGGCAATTGCATGGGGCGATGCTTGGACGAATTTAATTCAACCTTTCTGGGCATTACCAGCATTAGCGATAGCTGGTTTAGGTGCTCGTGACATTATGGGATTTTGTGTTGTGAACTTACTATATGCGGGTTTTATCATTAGTCTATGCTTCTTATTTATTTAAACGAAAAGCTAGTTTTATACTAGCTTTTTTACATAATAAATCAATTATTTCCCATGAAATTTATAATCTTCTCCCACTCTAACTCCGTAAGATGTAATGACTCAAATGCAAAAAAATCTTCGCACACTTTTTCAATTAGATGTGGATTTTCCCTCAAAAAATTCCACTGTAATACTTTAGGAAGAAAATGCATTTCATATTCTTTACTTCCCCGTACTACCTGATCAACTTCTCTTTCACAAATTCCTCTTATTAAATAATCATTTCTTAACTCTATTTGAATTTGCTGAAATGTTTCGCTGCATTTTTTCAATTGAAGTAAACACGTAACATACTTCCGAAAAAGTTCGCCATCATACTGAACACAGTTTATAATACGATCGACTTCATTCATAATGCACGAGCCTTTTCTTCTATTTGTAATAACCATTTCTCACGCTTTGATACTTTACTCGTTTTCACAGATTGAAACACTGACCGTTTTATATCGCGAATGCCACAAAAACGTAAAATACCTCTCTTCATCATAATCCAATCTGCTGATCGATATAACAATGCGACGTACCATAGAGGCGAGTCTAACGTATTAATAACCCATGCTTTTTTCCCTTGCAATAATCCTTTCGGCAGAGCCCCTTCATATTTATAAGCAAATCCAGCTACGAAAATACGATCGATAAATCCTTTTAAAATTGCTGGCATCCCCCACCACCATATTGGATAGATGAATAGAAGTGTATCTGCTTCTTCTACTAACGTTCTATACCGAGCTGTTTCCTCTTCATTTACTAAATCGCGTCTTTTCTTCTCTTCATTAAATACGAGGACTGGATCAAATTGTTCTTTGTATAAATCAAGTACGGTAACTGAATGATTTGTTTCCTGTAGTCCTTTTTGCACATGATTGAAAATCGCCGCGTTAAAACTTGAAGGGTTAGGATGAGCATATATAATTAGTACGTTCACTACAAAACAACTCCCTCTATACGTTAAAGTTTCTCCTTCTTTAATAACTTCTCTACAATTTGTACGTTTTTCGAACTTTGCAACAATCGATTTAATAATATAAGTAACTCTTCTTTTTTTAAATCTTTCAGTTTCTCTTTAACTGCACTCTCACCAGCACCTTGAATATCATAAACAACTGCCACCATATGTTTACAATAATTTTCATAGGGACACTCACAGTTACTTTCTGAAAAATCTTCGAGATCGATAACTACTTCATAATTCCCTGCATTTCCAGTAACGAAAGCAAACACTTTTTTATCTTGTATTTCAACATCTTCTACATGCCCATCTTCATAATATTCATATCCCTTATCTACAATGTACTTTGGGATCCATTTCGTTATATCTTTTAATAAGTAAGCGTACATAATTGTACCCCTTCCTTTAATTCCCTTTTGACTTCAAAAATCCTGCATGTTATTCTAATTACTGTTAAGTAGCAAGTCTACGTGACAAAACGACTGACACCTATTCGGCGAAGGTGTCTCTTTTCATTTGCAGCCGATATGAATTGCCTCTTTCAGGCACATTCAATTTTTGACACTACACACTCAACACCATTCCCTGTATCAGGCTGCTTTAGCAGTCTTTTACTCTACATACTCCGTTATTTTAAGAAAAAAAGAGAGCTTAGCTCCCTTTTCTCGCCTTATACAATACACCTTTTTCAGCATAGAGATATTCATCAGCTAATGTAATTTTCCCATCCAGTTTTAGTTCGTCTAATAATCTTGATAAATAAAATTGATGCAACATCTTTTTCGTGAATTTTCCTTCATGATGCGAAACGATATGTTCTTGAATATCTAACAATGATATCGGCTTATCTTGCTCTATCATATATTCATAAACTGTACTACGCAGTTTTACGTATTTTTCGAGTGTCACAGTAATGCGCAACCCCTTTCTTCTTAATATAAATTTTCGTAATCGGTTTTTTTGCAATAAAAAAACCTCTCCGATAAGAAGAAGTTACGTATATATCTTCGTCTTATCTCCCAGAACAAATATGTTCTGCTGGAATTAGCACCTGCATCGCGGTTGCTGGGTTTCATCGGGCCAGTCCCTCCACCTCTCTGGATAAGAAAATATTCACTTAATTCTTACTATACGTAATTCCACTTTAATTGTCAAACAAATATAATAAATATAACAAATTATATTTTCTTCCTTACTGTTCATACTACCCATATACGAACATGCAAGGAGGATTATGAAATGCATCAAAATGCTCGCGGATATGTACAAGATTCTTTTCAATCATTACAAGAAGCTAAAAATTGTTTAGAAGAAGCGCTCGAAACAGTTGAAAAAGATTTTAATCGCGCTCGTATTGAACAATCACTTTATGCTGTTGAACAAGCTATTCAACGTTGCGAGTACACCGTTCACATTTTAGAAAAAGATTAAAAACTTCCCATCTATTGATGGGAAGTTTTTTCAAATGGCATACTTCATAATTATTGCCGTTATGATTAAAAAATATACAGAATTAGCAATTTCTAAAATTCCTACTTTTATAATAGAAATTTTTTTGCCATACAACACAATTGCTCGAATGACACTTGGTATAAAAATAAGAGAACACCACGGATTAATCGCAAATACAATTATCGTTAATAAGATATGATATCCCCAAGATATAAGACGATACTTCGGGTTATTTTTTTCACGAATCATCGTTTTCACATAGAACGTACTACCTAAAAAGTATAAAAATGAAATAAGTGCAATGAATAAAGCTGTATGATCGATTTGCTTCATTGAAAAGTAATAACTAATTAACCCACCGATACAAAACACAATGATTGCACAAATATCATTTAATAGTGCTCTTTCATTTTTTTGACGGGCGTAATACATATTCACTATAAATAATGGAATCATTACTATTAAGAATAAAAGAATTCGCCACTCATATAATAAAGAAATCATCCCAAATAGGAACGCAATGCTGAAATAAACAATGGTAGCTTGTAAAAACTCTTTTTTTCGTCTTTGCTTTATGTACGTAAGAAATGGATACGTGGCTAAATAGATAAAAAACCACGCTAAAAACAATGGAATATGATAAATAGTAGGTTTCCCAAGTACGACACTTAATAAAAAAGGAATAACAAGCATGGCCCATGCACCATGTTGCTTCGGAATAACTAACTTCATTAACTATACACCTCACTTTTGAAAAAAGTTCTCACCTACCATTATACAAATAATTTTATATAATAACGGATGCATATTAAATCAATTTTTTGACAAAAAAATGCTCCTTACAATATGTAAGAAGCATGAAAGAGGCAAACGAATATGTAAGTCGCGACCCTACCTTATATGAGTATGCTTTTCTATGTCACGTTATGCTCATCTAATATACCGTATTTCTTTTTAAATCTTGTAAGAATCGTAATCCATGAAGTACTAAATAGTAATAAGAAAATAACATTCGAAATCGCATGGCTCAAATCAAAGTAAAAACTTGCGATATAATACGAAATGACAGTTTCCCACGTTGCTTCTCGTATAAAACCGAGAAGGCCCCAGAAATTCATAATCCAGCCAAATAAAAAGCCAACAATTACTCCGTAAAGAAGTCTTCCCCATAGCTTTTTCATAAAAAATGTATTACGAAGTAGACCTGCTATAAAACCAATCATGCCCCATGAAAACATTTGCCACGGTGTCCATGGACCTTGTCCTAAAAAAATATTGGATATGATTGCTGCTGTAGCACCAATCATAAAACCAGTTTCACTTCCAAATACAATTGCAGAAACGATAATGACAAAAGAAGTTGGTTGTACACTTGGTAAAATAGAAAATGGCACCCGGCTTACTGCTGCAATTGCCGCTAATACAGCAACGAGAACAATTTCACGTGAAACAAACGCCTTCCTTTCAAAACGGATATAGAAAGGTAACATAATAACAACTAATAAAAACAAACTACTTAACATGTAATAACCGTCCATAACAAGTGTCGTAAGAAGTAATGTGCCGATTATTACTGCAAAGATACATATTATAAATGCAACATATCGTTTGGACACGCTTCGTACACATCCTCCCACGTTAATGCATATGGTAATTCTTTTCGAATGAATCGATTAATAGATGTTGTATAAAAGAAGTTACCACTAAAAAATTCTTTCGGTGCATCATTCATAATGACTGTCCCATCAAATAACATCATACATTGATCCACGTATTTCGCTGCAAACTCAATATCATGCGTTGCCATTACAATTGTTGTACCTTCTTTTTGTAGCTTCCTAAATAGCTCTCCTACTCTTTCTTTCTTCCACGGATCTAGCCCCTTTGTCGGTTCATCCAGTAATAATAAAGTTGGCTTTGATAATAATGTCGTACATAACGCAAGTAATTGTTGCTCTCCTCCGCTACAATCGTGCGGATGGCGTTCTTTAAGCGAATACAACCAAAACTGTTTTAGCGTATCTTCTGCTATTTCTTTTCCTTGTTCTCCGTATAATTCACGTGCACGTTCATACACCTCATCCCACACTGTATCAAATGTAAAATGATAATATGGATGCTGCGATACATACCCAATACTTTTAAATCGTTCTTTCGAATCAATTTTATGTATCACTTTCCCATTCCACTTTACTTTCCCTCTTCTCACTTTTTGCAAACCAGCTAAAAGCGTTAACAGTGTAGACTTCCCTGTCCCATTCTTTCCAACGAGCGCTACCCATTTTCCTTTTTCAATCGAAACTGATAAATCACGTAAAATAAGCGGACTATTTTTTTCGTACTGGAACGAAATATGCTCTGCGCTTAAAATTACCTCTTGCTTTTCACTTTGTGCTATTAGCTCATTTACATATGATATCGCTGAAAAATTATTCATTTTCATTTGCGCCTCTCGCACCGTAAACGGAATATCTCTCACATTCCACTCTAAAAATAGCCTTGGAATTTGCGGAATAAATGGACGGAATGTTTCTACTCCCCACATATTCGTAATAACAGTTTTAGGACTACCATCATACATAATACAGCCATTATCCATACAAACAACGCGTGTTGCAAGCGGGATAACTTCATCTAAACGATGTTCACTTAAAATAATCGTAATTCCAAGTTCTTCATTAATCCGTTTTAATAATCCTAAAAACTCTTTTGCAGCAATTGGATCTAACTGCGCTGTCGGTTCATCTAATAATAGCAATTTCGGCTGCATAACTAATACCGCAGCTAAATTAACAAGTTGCTTTTGCCCACCAGATAACGTATGAACAGATTGATGCAATAAATCTTGAAATCCTAAAAAGCTAATAAGCTCTGCTATTCGTTTTTGAATAATATGTGATGGTAACCCAATATTTTCTAAAGAAAATGCTAATTCTTGAATAACTGTATCCATTACGAGTTGATTTTCTGGATTTTGAAATACCATACCAATTTCTTGAGCAGATAACAAATCAGGTACATTTTCTAATAAAGTACCATCATAATATGTATCCCCAGTACGCTTACCAATTGGAAGTAATTCTTTTTTAAAATGTTTTAATAAAGTCGTCTTCCCGGATCCTGATCCGCCGGCAAGTGCAATAAACTCTCCTTTTTGAACAGAAAAAGAAATATGCTGTAACGCTTTTTCGTTTTCATCAGCATATACAAATGATAAATTGTTTATTTCTGCATGCGCCACCATAACCATTCCCTTCCTTCCATTATAATTGGCAAACTAATAAACATCGTAAATACGATAAACATCATCCCATCGTATTGCTGAAATAAAATAGATTCGACTTTCGGATAAATGATTAACTTTCCTCCGCCATACGTACTACATATGATAGCAATTATAAATAGAATACTTAAATAACTGAGCGTATACCAATCTCGTTTTTCCATTCTATAGCGAATATATGTCGTACGTTTCGTTACACCAAATCCACGAGCTTGCATAGAATCTGCCGTTTGCAGTGCATCTTCCAATGAACAAATTAATAATACTTGCAGCAATTGCATACCATTTTTGACGCGTTCAATTATCGAACCTGAATCTACCTGCACACCTTTCGTCTTTTGAACGAGTGTGATTTTCTTTAATTGCCTTATAAACAAAGGAACAAATCTCACTGTAATCATCGTTAACAATGCAACTTTCGGTGAAATTCTTGAAAACAAATATAAAAATTTATGACTGGAAATAATATCATTGTATGACGCAAACGTAAACATAACTGCAACTAGTAATAACCCCATTACTATTCCAAACATAATCGCCTCAAGCTTAATACGGCTATCACCTAACCAAAATAATGTCGTTCGGCCTCTATGCGTTAATAACGAATTAAATAAAATGACCATAAAAAAGAAAATAATTGTGCTTGGTAACATCTTTCTTATCTTTTCGCTATTCCCTTGCATCACATTTAAAATAACAATTAATAGTATTGCTCCAATTAAAAAAAGAGGATGAAGACACATCATACATAGTATCATCACCCCGATATAATAGAAAAAATTCACAAAAGGATGTAAAGAAGAAAAACTTATTTTCATAGCCCTTTACCGAATGCCTTTCTTATTGTAATACGTATACCCACTCAATTGTATCTCCTGGTTTTACCGTAGCTACACCAGCACTATGGTTTGGAAAAGCACCGTTCACACGATATTTCCATCCACTAGTATCCGCAATATCTTTTTCATATAAATCATTAATACCTTTTACATAAATACTATCTCTAGATCCGCTTGCATCAACATCTAATCCTGTACGTTGCAATACTTTATACACTGTATCGCCTTCTTGTACATCCATCTTTTTCGCACCCATTATATATCCGTTATTTCCTTTTACCGAGATTGTTACTTGTTTTGCTTTAGGTACTGGTGGTACTGGTGGTGGTACTGGTGGTGGTACTGGTGGTGGCACTGGGTTTGGTGGTGGTACCGGTGTTGGTGGAGCTGGTACACTATTATTCTCTTCTGACTTTTTCTTTTGCTCCTGCTTCGGTGTTTCTTTCGGCTGATTCACAACCTTTGCTTCTTCTTTTACTTCTGGTGCTTTCGGTTGTTGTTTCTCTTCTTGTGCTTGTTGCTGCTCTGGTTGCTTATTTACAGCCGGCTGTTCTTTCGGTTGTTCCTGTTGTTTCTCTTCTTTCTTTACCTCTGGTTGTGCCTGCGGCTTTTCCTCTTTCGGCTTCTCTTCTACTTTTTGTTCTTGTTTCTCTTTCTGCTCTTCTTGCTGCTTTTGCTCTGATTCAGCTTGCTTTTCTTCTGTTTTTTCTTCCGGCTTCGCTTCATCTTTTTGTTCTTCTTGTTTCGCTACCTCTTCTTGCTTCGGTTCTACCTTCTTCTCAGGCTTTACAGCTGCCTCTTCACATCCGGCAAGTAGCCCGAGCGAAAGCAGTAAAGAAATGAACCATTTCACCTTACTCATCCTATCTCTCACCTTTCATACGAAAATTAGGAGCAAATAATTGCTCCTAATTTTTTGTTAAGCTGCTTTACGTCTCCATAATACATATGCAGAAGCAATACATAATACACCCATA
Organism: Bacillus sp. FSL K6-0268; assembly: GCF_038005425.1. Classification (NCBI taxonomy): domain Bacteria; kingdom Bacillati; phylum Bacillota; class Bacilli; order Caryophanales; family Bacillaceae; genus Bacillus; species Bacillus sp. FSL K6-0268. The sequence goes on along the minus strand of NZ_JBBOTF010000001.1, from coordinate 46,124 downwards.
CCTACTTCTGTTGCTGCACTATGAGAAGATGCTCCTGTTTTTGGTAGACTGTTACCGTTTCCGATTTTTTTATTCTTAACCGGTTCGTTATCTACAACTACTTTTAGATTTTCATCTTTTGTTTCTTGTTGTACTTGGTCTTGTTCTTTCGGTTCTTCAGTAACTTCTTTTTCTACTACGTTATTTTCTAGTTCAACGACCTTTTCTGGCTCTTCAATCGGTTTTGGCTTAATTACATCACCAACGTCTACATTAGACCAATCATAAATAGATTTTCCCATTTCCTTAAATTGAAGTAATGCTAAAAGAGCCTGTTCTGTAGCCATTCCGTTACCATTTTGATCACTTGGTAACCATTTAAATTCACCATTTGAAAGTTGATATGATAATAGGTTTTGTATTGCCTTATGAAGACGGTTTTGATCTACATCTTTAACAAGCGATAATCCAATAATTGCTTGCGCAGTACTATTTGAATTTTCTTGTCCATCAGCTGAAAAACCACCATTTTGCAGCTGTTCGTTATATAAATAAGCAACAGCTTTTTGTATAGCTGGTTTCACATCTGATCGCTCTTGATAAGGAGCTAATGCTGATAAAACCATACCTGTTACATCAACGCTACTAGCACTATCTTTACTACCTGAACTATTATAAGTCCATCCACCGTCTGTATGCTGATTATTTAACAGTGCTTCCACTAGAGCAACTCTGTTCCATTTTGATTCAACTGGAATCTCATACTTCTTCGTATCAAATGCAAGTAAAGCAAATGCATAACCTGTAACAGAATTCACTTTATCTGACTCATACAATTTTTGAACTAAATTATGTCCACCTACATTTTTAGGGTCTGCATTCATTGCATTCATCATAATAATTGTTCTAGCTAAATCTGTCGCTGAAAAACGGTTAATACGCTTTTCTACTTTTTCAGTTACTGACTTAACATAATTTAATTTTGCCTCAATTGGCACATTCTTTCCAGAACGAGAAAGCGCTACAGCTACCCAGTCACTTTCAATTCCATCTTGTAACATCTTATCTGATGTTTTAGAAATGGCTTCGTTTAATTGTGCACTTGGATCTTGAATGTTCTCTTGCTGTGGTTGTTCTGTTTTTTTCCCATCTGGCGTTTTACCGTCTTGATCACCTTGGTTTTTCTCATCTGGCGTTTTACCGTCTTGGTCACCTTGGTTTTTTCCATCTGGTTTTTCACCGTCTTGGTCACCTTGATTTTTCCCATCTGGCGTTTTACCGTCTTGGTCGCCTTGGTTTTTCCCATCTGGCGTTTTATCATCTTGACCTTCTGATTTTGGTTCTTCTGTTTTGCCACCGTTAGGTTCTTCTGTTTTACAAGTCCCGAACTTATCTAACGTTTCTTTCAATGTTTCCTGGCTCATATTGCTCCAGTCTGAAACAAAACGGAATACAACAACATCACCAGACTCTAATTTATAACTATCTGCCCCAACTTGTGCAGATGTATCATTTACATCGTATGTCCAACCACTTGTAGCCCCGGCCATTAAGCCATCGATGCCTTTTACATATGTTCCAAACGACATCGTTTCAGATTCTACCTTGTCCCCCATGACCTTTTGCAGCAAACTTAAAGCTGTTTCCCCATCTTTAATTTGCTCTTCTTTCGGACATAACATAATGCCTTTTTGTGATTCCCCAATAATTGCAAGTTTTGCTGTATTTTCTTCAGCAAACGTAATATGTACTGTATTCGCAAAAGAAACAAATACAAGTGTCACTGCCATTAACGACGTAAGCAGCCACTTTTTCAACATTGCCATCCCAAAATTTCCTCCCTTACTACCATTTACACAAAAAAAGGCCCTTCAAGGGCGTGCGATTGACACTCTCTTTTTGTAAGTGTCGAACAAAAATGTACAACACCTCCTACCCGCATTATTCGCGGCTATATTTGTATAGGAAAAATAATTTTGTTTATGAACGTATCATTGTGATAACATTCACTTTTCTTGGCACAACTTACTTCCATTTAAGTTATCGTAAAACGATAAACCTATACATTCTGTAAACTTTAAATTTCTGTATTATTTTACTATTGACAAAGAATTTTGTCCATGCTTTATCGGATTTATTTTCTAAGAATCATAACTTATTAACTCTTAACTATGTAAACTCTTTTCACTAATAATGACGCCATCTTCATCCGCATAAACATATTCATTTGGATTCCAATCCACTTTTCCAAAGTGCAATGAAATATTTCGTTCTCCTTTTCCTTCTTTCACACTTCTATTTGGCATCGTTCCTAACGCTAAAATACCAATATTAATATTCTTTAGTTCGCTAGAATCACGAACATACCCATTCACAATAATTCCTGCTAACTTTCTTTCTTCCGCAATAGCTGCCAAATTATCACCGAGTAACGCACAATTAGTAGACGCTCCGCCATCAACAACTAATACTGTTCCTTCTGGTAATGTTTGCAATCCTTCCTGCACTAGTACATTATCATCTTTCACTTTTACAGTTGCAATTTTCCCGTGGAATTGTTCTTTCTTCCCAAAAGATCGAAAAGACTGACGACATATTTGTAATTCCTTTTCAAATTCATCACATAGATCCGTAGTTTTCCACATCTTATTCCCTCTCGTATATTAATATTTAAGCCCTATCTCAGGCTTAGTTTTTCTCTCTAATAAGAGTCCAGTAATAAAGAAAATACTTGGACGTCTCAAGATATTTCTAGATAATGGTCTTAGGATCATTTGGGACAATTCTGTATTCCCCTGTGGATTTACCACACGAAAAGAGTGTTTCTCAGTGAACGCGCGGGGCTCCCTACTCGCAGGCTGAGCAGCCTGATCCTCGAACCTAGATGTTAGTAGCTCTAGGGCGGCTTTCGATTCAGGACTAGCTCTTATACACGAGGTTGTTGGTCGGCGTACACACTAGAGATATCTCGAGACGTCCAAGCAATGATTCTAAATCGAAAGGAGGTCTCTTACGTGAGATTATTTGTTGGTCTAGATGTAAGTTCGTTTGATATGAAAGTTTGCTTTTTAAATGGTGAAGGAGAAAAGCTAGATTCTTTTTCAGTCAGTAATGACTTACCAGGTGCACAGGTACTTAAAGAACGATTATTACAGTGCACAACCAATCAAGAGGTTGAAACTTTAAAAATCGGCTTAGAATCTACATCTGTTTACAGTTTTCACCCATCCATGTTTCTCCATCATGACGAAGACTTAAAAAGATTTGGCACAAAGGTATTTCTTCTAAATCCAAAACAAGTCGCAAACTTCAAGAAAAGTTATTCAGACATGAATAAGACTGACGAAATTGATGCCTTTGTCATCGCTGATTATTTACGATTTGGGCGAAATCAAATGTCCATCGTGAAAGAAAGTCAATACGTGGCATTACAGCAATTAACAAGAGCTCGTTATCAACTCGTTAGAATGTTGACAAAGGAGAAACAACATTTTCTACAACACCTAAGTTATAAATGTAATACGTTCTCACAAGAAGTCGATTCTTCTATATTTGGTAACGCCATGATGGAATTGTTCCTTGAAAAATTCAGTCTAGAAGAGCTAGCTGACATGCCTTTAGAGGAACTCGCTGAGTTCCTACAGGAAAAGAGTAAAAATCGATTTGGTGACCCGAAATGTGTCGCATCAACCATTCAAAAGGCTGTTCGCACGTCGTACCGTTTAGATAAGGTGGTAGAAGACTCAATCGATATTCTTTTAGGAACATCAATCGAAATCATTCGTACCTATCAAAGACAAATTAAAGAACTAGAAAAATCTATTAAGCGGATCATGGCTGGATTAACGCAAACATTAGAATCCATTCCTGGAATCGGGCCTATATATGCCGCTGGTATTATCGCTGAAATTGGCCAAATCGAAAGATTTGACGATGAAACCAAAATCGCAAAATATGCCGGGTTATATTGGCGTACATACCAGTCTGGCCGGTTCACCGCTGAAAATACTTCATTATCTCGTAATGGGAATCATTACTTGCGGTATTACTTAGTTGAAGCCGCCAACTCTGTAAGAAAGCATGTATTGGAATACCAAGAATATTACGCAAAAAAGTATAATGAAGTACCAAAACATCAACACAAACGTGCACTCGTTCTAACCGCAAGAAAATTTGTGCGATTGGTGGATGCGCTACTACGTAATCACCAACTCTTTACGCCTGAAAGGTGTGTGAAAGTGTGACATAAAACTTGTCATCGCTACCTTTCAATCAATTCCAGTATTTTACATGCGGTGCTGGTCTAGTTTCGTGATGTCTTTTTTAAGCAATTTGTCCTTTGATAACTTCAAAATATATTATTTTTCAGTTGACATACTACCGCAGGTCTTTTCCTTTTTCTTTCTACATAACATATTCTTGGCTTATTTTCGTTTCCCTGTCTAACATTGCAATAATTTATATGTACGGGAAAGGATACAAAAACTATTGCCTTAAGAAGCCACCTTTATTATAATCTATTTCACGGATTAAATTCAGAATATTAAAAATTAACCAAGTGAAGAAGGAGGGATTTTATGCAAATACAAACTGAGGCAAAAAAACAACCTAGTAAACAAAAGTTTAAAATGCCTGATGCTTACGTACTACTATTTTTTATTGCCTTACTTTGCGCCATTGCTACGTATTTCGTTCCTGCTGGAGAATTTAAAAGGGTTACAAACGGGACCGTTACAACAACAATACCAGGTAGCTACCATTCTGTTCCGCAATCACCCGTAGGATTTGTTTCTTTTTTTACCGCTATTGAAAAAGGAATGACACTTGCTGCTCCTATTATCTTTCTAATTTTATTTACAGGTGGAGCCATTGCAATTCTTGAAAAAACAGGTGCCCTTGACGGTTTAATCTATCATGTTATTAACAAATTTCGTAATCAGCAATTACTTTTCATTTGTATCGTTGCTGCACTTTTTTCTATTCTTGGAACGACTGGCATTATCGTTAATTCAGTTATCGGTTTTATCCCCATCGGCATCATCGTTGCACGCACATTGAAATGGGACGCTATCGTCGGTGTAGCAATTATTTATTTAGGTACTTATGCTGGCTTTAATGCTACTATTTTATCTCCCTCACCTTTAGGCATTTCACAAAAGATTGCAGAACTTCCGATGTTTTCCGGAATTGGTTTACGCACCGCAATCTATATATCTTTTTTACTTGCCACTATCCTTTATATAAATTGGTATGTAAAGCGCTTGAAAAAATCGAATAAAGGAAGCATTCTTGGCGATAACTGGTTTCCAAGTAACGCTCTTTCAAGCGAAAAAGAAACAGAGAAAAAAGAAGTTCCTTGGACTATACGTCATAAATTAATTTTACTCGTTTCAGCTTTATCATTAATTGCATTTTTAATAGGCGCTTTTCGTCTACATTGGACGGACGCAGAAATGACCGCTACTTTTATTTTCATAGCAATTACAGCCGGAATAATAGGTGGCATGAAAGCAAACGATATCGCTTCTACTTTTCTAGCGGGCTGCCAAAATCTCATATATGGTGCTTTAATCGTTGGAATGGCTCGTTGTATTTCAGTCATTTTAGAACAAGGAAAATTGCTTGATACAATTGTTAACCAACTCGCACAAGCTCTCGAAGGACAAAGCCCTGTATTTGGTGTTATCGGTATGTACGTAAGTAGTGCCGCATTACATTTCCTTATTTCATCCGGGACAGGAGAATCGGTTATTTTTATTCCGATATTAGCTCCATTAGCTGATTTCATGCACATTACACGCCAAGTTACAGTACAGGCTGTTATGCTTGGAGAAGGTGTAGTCAACTGCTTAAATCCAACTTCCGGTGTTTTAATGGGCGTTCTCGCAGCAAGCGGCATTTCTTACGGCAAATGGATTCGATTCATGGCTCCACTTGCATTCATTTGGTTTATCATTGGACTTGTTTTTCTTATTATTGGGGTGAATATTGAGTGGGGACCGTACTAAAATACCCATATATACTTAACTTGATAAAATATCTATCCTATTCTCCTCTTCAATCCTATAAAAATCATTTATTCTAGTAAACATATAAGAAGGGATTGATCATAATGATCAATCCCTTTTATCAAAATATAATACCTTTAAAAATCTTAGTTCCAAATTTTATTTACCCATTCAGGATGATCAATAAAAGGATTGCGGTTATGTTGATATTTTGTAAAAATCACTTCATTACGCTTTCGCTCTAAATCATCGACCGGGTCTTGTTCATTCCATTTTAATAAAACAGATAGTTTCCCCATGTATGCATCTTTATTGTTATTCACTTTTTCATTTAGTTCTAAATCTATTTCGCCGTTGTCCCCCTCGTAACGAACAGCCATATAAAACAGCATTCTAGCAATATCTCCTTTTACACTATCACGAGGTTCCCAAGAATCACTATCATATTTACATTCTGTCGCTTCAGAATGATTTACACCACCGTTATCAAAATCCAGATTTCCACGTGAACTATTTACAGATACATCCGTCGCTCTTAAATGATGTAGATCTGTTCCAGGTCCTGCAGTCGTTCCAAAGTCACCGTGAGATTTTGCCCAAACATGCTCTCGGTTCCAGTTATTTACTCCTGATCCATTCGTAAGCTTCCCTTGCGAACGACCAGTATATAAGAGTAACACATTATTTTTATTATTTGGATCTTCATCAGTATCTCTTAGTGCTTCCCAAACCGCACTGTATGATAACTTTGTATGATTATCAATAATATTATGCAGTTCCTTCTTTAATTCTAACCCCGTTTTTCCTATTGCGTTATTATAATATGTATCGTCATAACTTTTTACAATAATCTCTTGTGCTGATGCAGGAGCTACTTCACCGTGTATAGTATCTGTGAATGATAGCGATGCAGAACCTAAAATAAAAAATGAAGATAGTGTAATCATAGCAATCTTTGTATTTCGAAACTTCATATACCCATTCCCCTCGTATATTAATATTTAAGCCCTATCTCAGGCTTAGTTTTTCTCTCTAATAAGAGTCCAGTAATAAAGAAAATACTTGGACGTCTCAAGATATTTCTAGATAATGGTCTTAGGATCATTTGGGACAATTCTGTATTCCCCTGTGGATTTACCACACGAAAAGAGTGTTTCTCAGTGAACGCGCGGGGCTCCCTACTCGCAGGCTGAGCAGCCTGATCCTCGAACCTAGATGTTAGTAGCTCTAGGGCGGCTTTCGATTCAGGACTAGCTCTTATACACGAGGTTGTTGGTCGGCGTACACACTAGAGATATCTCGAGACGTCCAAGCAATGATTCTAAATCGAAAGGAGGTCTCTTACGTGAGATTATTTGTTGGTCTAGATGTAAGTTCGTTTGATATGAAAGTTTGCTTTTTAAATGGTGAAGGAGAAAAGCTAGATTCTTTTTCAGTCAGTAATGACTTACCAGGTGCACAGGTACTTAAAGAACGATTATTACAGTGCACAACCAATCAAGAGGTTGAAACTTTAAAAATCGGCTTAGAATCTACATCTGTTTACAGTTTTCACCCATCCATGTTTCTCCATCATGACGAAGACTTAAAAAGATTTGGCACAAAGGTATTTCTTCTAAATCCAAAACAAGTCGCAAACTTCAAGAAAAGTTATTCAGACATGAATAAGACTGACGAAATTGATGCCTTTGTCATCGCTGATTATTTACGATTTGGGCGAAATCAAATGTCCATCGTGAAAGAAAGTCAATACGTGGCATTACAGCAATTAACAAGAGCTCGTTATCAACTCGTTAGAATGTTGACAAAGGAGAAACAACATTTTCTACAACACCTAAGTTATAAATGTAATACGTTCTCACAAGAAGTCGATTCTTCTATATTTGGTAACGCCATGATGGAATTGTTCCTTGAAAAATTCAGTCTAGAAGAGCTAGCTGACATGCCTTTAGAGGAACTCGCTGAGTTCCTACAGGAAAAGAGTAAAAATCGATTTGGTGACCCGAAATGTGTCGCATCAACCATTCAAAAGGCTGTTCGCACGTCGTACCGTTTAGATAAGGTGGTAGAAGACTCAATCGATATTCTTTTAGGAACATCAATCGAAATCATTCGTACCTATCAAAGACAAATTAAAGAACTAGAAAAATCTATTAAGCGGATCATGGCTGGATTAACGCAAACATTAGAATCCATTCCTGGAATCGGGCCTATATATGCCGCTGGTATTATCGCTGAAATTGGCCAAATCGAAAGATTTGACGATGAAACCAAAATCGCAAAATATGCCGGGTTATATTGGCGTACATACCAGTCTGGCCGGTTCACCGCTGAAAATACTTCATTATCTCGTAATGGGAATCATTACTTGCGGTATTACTTAGTTGAAGCCGCCAACTCTGTAAGAAAGCATGTATTGGAATACCAAGAATATTACGCAAAAAAGTATAATGAAGTACCAAAACATCAACACAAACGTGCACTCGTTCTAACCGCAAGAAAATTTGTGCGATTGGTGGATGCGCTACTACGTAATCACCAACTCTTTACGCCTGAAAGGTGTGTGAAAGTGTGACATAAAACTTGTCATCGCTACCTTTCAATCAATTCCAGTATTTTACATGCGGTGCTGGTCTAGTTTCGTGATGTCTTTTTTAAGCAATTTGTCCTTTGATAACTTCAAAATATATTATTTTTCAGTTGACATACTACCGCAGGTCTTTAAAATATAATTTGAAGCTATTCACTAAAAAGTGCTTTCTAACCCCCGAAACCTTTTAGAAATCCATACCCCTTTTCTGTTTATTTAATACACGACTCTATCCAGTCTGTATCACTTCTAAACTTTTTGTTTATTCACATTCCAAACAATTTCACTTTTTACATGGAATATCCTTCTCTTATAAAGATTATTAAAATATTCTTTACAATTAAAAAGTAGTTTAATATTAACTTATAAATTTAAATTTATTTATGCAATAATGCATATTTGATAAATACTTTAAAAAACAGTTTGAATAAAAAGCATTCAAAGAAAACCATGCCACAAAACAGATACAATCTAAGACAGAAATAATAAAAATCAAGATGATAGCTCGACTTTTCCCTTTTCTATAACTGGCTTTATTTTTGTGTAAAACCTTTCTTTCTCTGAATAATACGTACAAAAATAGATTGGATACCATGTAGGCACCAATCTATTTTAATTAAAGAAACTGTGTCAATTCTGAGTTCACAACACGTTGTGCAGTAATGATAACACTGTCAGCTGTTAGTCCATAAACACTATATAGTCCACCAGGTTGATTAGGAACAATTTGAACTTCATATTCAAATGCTTGTCCAAAAGCAGGATGAACTAAACTTAGAGTTGCAAAAGTAGAAGCATTAGAATTCACATTGAAGTTTACCTGTTCAATTAATACTAATGAACCGTCAAGTCTAAAAACTCTAGCTACTCCAGTAAGTGGGCCCGCAGTACGGTTAAGGATCTTTACCCTAACTCTATTTGCATTAGCAGGTTGATTTCCTACGTTTTCAATTGGTCCTGTAGTAAGTGCCATATAACATCACCCCCATTATATTATTATGATATTCAACGGTATATATTGACGTTATAGTTTAATTACCCAATTTATTTTAAATAAAAAAGCTTGTTTCTTATATTTTCTATAAGAAACAAGCTTTTTTTTTCAACTACCATTCCTAAGACAAGTTTATCCGTCTCGAAAACATTTACAGTTACTTGACGTTTATGCTGGAGCAGAACTACTACTATTTACTTTGCATTGAATCTATATATTTTTTAACTACTTCATATACATATTCTTGATTTGCGGCTGCTGTATTTGGGTTATATTTCCCGCCGTTTGTTTTATTATTAGATAATACTCGAATCCCTAAAAATGGGACATCATAAGCTTTCGCGATTTGAGCTGCAGCAGCTCCTTCCATTTCTTCTACAGATGTACCGTATTTTGTATGGAACCACTTAATTCTATCTACTTCATTATTCCAAAGGTCTGCTGAGCCTATAGTACCTTCAACCACTTTACCTTTTGTATATTTATCTTTTACCGCATTAGCTGCTGCAAGTAAATCCTTATCTCCTTCGTAGTATCGGATTTTCTCAGCATTTGGATCTTCTCCTGCACTTCCTTCAGAAGCCATTAAGTCCATAGATATCCATTTTGTCGGCTCAATTCCTTGATTCTCATCCATATTTGTTGTTTTTAATGAACCTATATTTGCAACTTGTTTTCCTAATACAATATCAAATACATTTAAATTTGGATCATGTCCACCTGATGTTCCTTGGTTAATAATTGCTGTAGGTTTATATTTTTCAATAGCCACCGCTGTAGCAGCTGCTGTATTCTCCATTCCTTTACCTGTTTTCGCAACGATTACAGGATAATTGTCGACAGTTCCTTTATAAAATACAAAAGTTCCAGACTTTTCTTCTTTCACATTTTTTAGCCTTTTCGCAAACTTTTCTGCTTCTATCGGCATTGGCCCTTGAATTAAGATAGGTTTTTGATTGCTTTTTTCCTCAACTTGTTTCGGACTCGCATTACATCCCGCAAGTATCGAGAATGACAATGCAACAGTAGTTACTAGGGCAGCACATTTTTTCAACGTATTCTTCTTCATAAATAATCTCTCCTCTTTCTCTTGTTGTGTTTTCTATACTCGATGCTTTTGGTCCAAACAAAAAAGTTCTAGAAATTGTAGAAGAATCTCTACTTTCTAGAACTACGGTAGTCAAAGTTAATTGAGCAAAAGATAAAACAAATGCCAAATTATAGATCGGTAGCGCTCATTAGCATAGAACGGCCGAATACTTTAACCCGTAGTCCAGTTCTTTCATTGGGAACTAGGTAGAAACGCTCGGACCATATTACCGAGTATATACGAGTGATGTTATTCAAAATTATTATATGGATAATATAACAAACTATTAGTGTGCGCGCAATTAAAACATGAACATTTTTCGTTAATTTTTTAAAAATGTTCGTTTTTAAAGATAAATCCGATGAAAAAATAACCTTCCCAAATAACTTACATCGTAAAAAAATTATATACTAAACTAGTTTATCCTACAGCAATCGTTAATGAAAATCTTCCTAAAATAAAAAGAAGTCCTATAAAACTAGAACTTCTTTTTATATGTATATTTACTTCGTTACCTCTCCAAACTGCGCTCTCGTCACTTTCGCCAAGTCATCCACTTTCAGCTCAATTTGTATACCAATCTTCCCGCCACTTACGATCATCGTTTCAAGTGATTGGGCGCTTTCATCGATACATGTAGAAAATAACTTCTTCATTCCGACTGGTGAACAACCACCGCGAATGTATCCTGACACTTTCGTAATATCTTTTACAGGAATCATTTCAATCTTCTTTTCACTTACTGCTTTTGCGGCAGCTTTTAAATTTAATTCCTCATCTACTGGGATGATAAACACATGATAATTTTTACTATTTCCTTGAGCGATTAACGTTTTATATACTTCTCTCACTTCTCGTCCAATTTTCTCGGCTACTGATACGCCATCAATTTTCCCATCGTCTGGATCATATGACATCATCGAATATTCGATCTTTTCTTTATCTAATATTCGCATCGCATTTGTTTTATCTTTTTTCATAACGTTCTCCTTAAAAGGTTATTTCATATTATTAAGTTTTATTATACACCCTTTTCCATTTCTCCTACATAACTTCACGTATATTTCAAAACTAAAAATATTGATAATTCAAAAATCATCTGATATAATTTGGAAAAACTTACGTTAAGGAGAGATTTGCAATGCGAAATTTTAATACTTCTTTCCAACTTCATCATCATACGTAACGCCGTGTATCCGAAGAAAAATTTTTCTTCGTGGGTACAGGGCTTTTCCTGTTGACCCACGAAGCGTTCATAAAGCTATGTGGGTATTTTTATACCTGCATAGCTTTTTTTAATTAAAAAAAGGAGTGATTACAATGGAAATGAAAAATGTAAAAGGAACGAAAGACTATTTACCAGAGGAGCAAGTGCTGCGAAATAAAATTAAAAGAACTTGCGAAGATACATTTGAACGATACGGATGCAAACCGTTAGAGACACCAATGTTAAATATGTATGAGCTTATGTCTTACAAGTACGGTGGTGGCGATGAAATATTAAAAGAAATATATACACTTCAGGATCAAGGAAAACGTGACCTTGCCTTACGATACGATTTAACTATTCCATTCGCAAAAGTCGTGGCAATGAATCCGAACATCCGCCTTCCGTTTAAACGTTATGAAATTGGGAAAGTATTTCGAGATGGGCCAATTAAACAAGGAAGATTTCGTGAATTTATACAATGCGACGTTGATATAGTCGGTGTAGAATCAGTCATGGCTGAAGCGGAACTCATGAGCATGGCGTTTGAGCTGTTCCGAACATTAAACTTAGAGATAACGATCCAATATAATAACCGAAAACTGTTAAATGGTATTCTTCAGGCCATTAACATCCCTACTGAATTAACAAGTGACGTCATTTTATCATTAGACAAAATCGAAAAGATTGGGATTGATGGTGTACGAAAAGATGTATTAGAGCGCGGAATTTCTGAAGAAATGGCTGATACAATATGTAATACTGTATTATCTTGTCTAAAGCTTTCAATTGATGACTTTAAAGACGCTTTCAATACTCCAATCGTTGCCGATGGAGTAAACGAATTGCAACAATTACAGCAATATTTAATCGCTCTTGGAATAAATGAAAATGCTATATTCAATCCGTTTTTAGCGCGAGGACTTACAATGTACACAGGCACCGTATATGAAATCTTTTTAAAAGATGGATCGATTACATCTAGCATCGGTAGCGGCGGTCGATACGATAATATTATTGGGGCATTCCGTGGCGATAATATTAGCTATCCAACAGTCGGTATTTCATTCGGTTTAGACGTTATTTATACAGCACTCTCACAGAAAGAAACGATATCATCTACAGCGGATGTATTTATCATCTCACTCGGGACAGAATTACAATGCTTACAAATTGCCCAGCAATTACGTTCTACCGCTTCCTTAAAAGTCGAACTCGAACTAGCAGGACGCAAATTAAAACGTGCTCTTAATTATGCCAATAAAGAGAATATCCCTTACGTGCTTATTATTGGTGAAGAAGAACTTAGTACAGAAACCGTTATGCTGCGGAATATGAAGGAAGGTAGTGAGATAATATGAAGTGACCTCCTAGATTATCAAGTCAGGGATTTTAACCCATAATAATGAATGAAAACATTATGAATGGGGTTATACCCTATGATAATAGGAGGCCACTATGGAAAATATAATATATATTGGGATGGATGTCCACAAGGAAAGTTTTAGCTTATGTGCACTACACGGAACAACTGGGGAAATTGTAAGAGAAGCACGATGTGCTTCAAATGTATCTCTCGTAAAAAAATTCGTTGAGAAACTGAAAACAAAATATGGTGAAGATATAAAAATTAAAGCTGGATATGAGGCTGGTTGTTTAGGGTATTCACTTCATAATCTTCTTGAACAAAATGGAATTGATTGTGATATTTTAGCTCCCACAACAATGTACAGTTCATCAAAAAACAAAATGGTGAAAAATGATAAATTCGATGCCAAAATGATTGCTCTTAATTTAGCAAATGGCACCTATAAAGAAGTATATGTTCCAGAAGAAGAGGATGTTGCCGTGAAAGAGTATATCCGCATGTTAGGTGATTTTAAAACATCTTTGAAAAAAATAAAACAACAGATAAAAGCATTCCTTTTAAGACATGGCTATGTGTATGAAGGGAAATCAAGCTGGACAATCGCTTATATGAAATGGTTAAAGAATCTTGATCTACAAGGATTATTCAAAGAAACGTTAGGCGAATACCTATTACAGTATGATGTTCTAGTCGATAAAATTGAGCGGTTCAGTTTGAGATTAGAAGAATTATCTCATCGTGAAAGGTACGAAGAACCAATCGCAAAGTTAAGATGCTTAAAAGGTATAGATACAACATCGGCAATGACTGTTCATGTGGAAATTGCAGACTTCACTCGTTTTCCCACGGCTAAAGCATTTATGGCTTATGTAGGATTGACGCCAAGCGAAAGCTCAAGTGGAGAGAAAATCAGTCGACGTTCGATTACAAAACAAGGAAATTCGACCGTTAGGTCTACTCTTGTAGAATGTGCAAATGCGTTGGTAAAAGGAGCAATCGGATTAAAATCGAAGCGAGTGAAAGCAAGACAAAAAGGGCAACGAAGCGAAGTGATTGCTTATGCGGATCAGGCTGTAGAAAGGTTACAAAGAAAATATTATCGCATGATATATCAAGGGAAGCCTAGAAATGTTGCCGTTACAGCTATCGCAAGAGAACTGGGGTGTTTTATATGGGGATTAGAAACAGGTAAAATTCACCGAAAATAAAGAGGGAAGGATATGAAGTTGATTGATTCATAGTTAGAAATCAAAGGTATCAATTGATGGCATAGATGAGCTTCAGAGATAGTGAATTACAGGTCTGGCTATCTATGACTCACCTCTTCTGGCATGGCTGAAATTCTGATAAACAAGCTATTTATTAGAATTTGAAAAGGTGTGATCCACGCAGTGAGATTATAAGAGCCTAACGACGAACCATTAACCTGAGGTAACCAATCCACGAATAACAGAGTGGTTAACTGTCGATAGATCTTATTTCTGAAGCTTTTGTATGCCATCAAGAAAAATATTATGGGTGAAAAACTATTGACAAAGGTCACTTCATAACAGGTGAAGGTTCCCCTTTCTTCTTTAAGTAGTTATTTATAATACGAACCACCCTCGTTTGGGTGGTTTTTCTATTTTATAGATAAGGAAACAATTAGTTAACATAAAATAATTATATTATACTAAAAACCACAAGTGTTCAATATCCAATCACCTACCTTTTTTGGTAATATATAGATATTAATTATTTTAGGAGGATTTACTTTGAAAACTTACATATAAGCACTAAAGTGGCCTACAGGGATCTATCATCTTTTATTACTTCCTTGCTATTATATATTTCCAAGTCTTGTTAACCTAGATGGGATACCTTTACTACTATTGATTGCTTTACATATCACTACTATTTTATTAGCTAAAAAAGCAGGCATGAATACGTACGCTCATTATATAGGTATTATCGTTACTCTAGTTGCCTTCTTTCCTTATATAGAAATCCTTCTACATATGATAGCAGCCATCTTCCTTTTATTAGATGCTGCTTCTACGAATGCAAAAGAAGTTTATGATTCATAGATGGATAAAATGAAATTTTAATCCATTGAGTTTTGAAATAGGTCAGCAAAAAAGATTTACTTTTTAAGTAAACCTTTTTTCATTTTTAATTACTTTCCTTACTCCAGACTAATAAAAGAATATTCTGTTTAATTTTTATAAATTTCTAAATATTTATAATACATTCAAATTAACATACATTTTAGTTATGTAAAAAATCTAAGTTTTAAGGAGATGAATCCATGCTGAAAAAGTTGGTAGCAGGTGCATTATTAACTGTTTCGTCGTTAACTGGAGGACTGGGGTCAGTATCAGCTAGTACCGAAAAGGATTATTCGATTAGCTCTTTTGAATATGTAACTGTAGATGAAAAGACTGTAGATTCGTTTAACAAATTGGGTGCTCCATCTAAGGAAGACGTAAAAATAACTGTAGTTCTACCGAAACAAAATCAAAATGGAGACTGGTTATCTTATGGATTTTCGAACAAAGAAAGTTTAGATTCTTTTATTGAAAAAGACAAACAAAGGTTGAATAATACAATCAATCCCCTTGGTGTTGGAGGGAGCGGACCTAATAGTACAGATTTCTATGAACATGCAAATAAAGGTGGCGAGTATTTTTCTCTTAGTAGCGGTTTTAAAAATTTGCCTCCTAATTGGCAAAATAGAATTTCTTCTGTAAGTACAGCATCCCCTACTGCTAGCTATTCGACAACACTATGGGATCGTACTTCAACTGAAGGATATGGTAAAGGTATCGTCTTCAAACACTCTGATTGGTATGGTAAAACTGTAAACTTGAATGACTTTGCAATTTCAGCAGTTGAAGTTAAAAAGTAAAAACATAGAAATAAAGTGAAACTTTAATCAGTGGGGGTTTTGTTCATCCCCCACCTAACTTCTTTGCTTCCACTGAATTTTGAGGTGGGGATCTTACTGCCCGTTAATGCGGGATAAAAGGTGTCTTTACGTATGGAAAACACCTTTTATTTCTACAACTCTTAACTATTATTTTTCGTATTCCTACTTTCCAAAACTTTCTCCATATTATGAGTCGCCCATTCCATCATTAATAGAATCATTGGACGTAGTGATTCACCAAGCTCAGTTAACGAATATTCTACTTTAGGTGGAACTTCACGGTATACTTCACGATGGATGATGCCGTCTGCTTCAAGTTCTCTCAGCTGCAGTGTTAACATTCTTTGTGTGATATTAGGTTTTAATCTTTTTAATTCATTAAACCGCTTTGTACCATCTAATAAATGATACAAAATAACCCCTTTCCATTTTCCACCAATAACCTCAACCATAGCTTCAACTGGACAAGAATATTTATTTAGAAATGGGTAATTTATATTATTTTCATTCGAACAATCCATCATAACTCCTTTCCCTTACCAATAGTATCTTTTTTGATACTATAACACAAAAATGTGCGTACTTGTGTCTATGTTACTTTAAAAATATAATTTACTTACAAAATAAATTAACGAAAAGAGGAACTTTTATGACAAATACAAAAGAAATTACAAAAGAGAAAATTATGGAGGCTTTTCATTTCAGACATGCATGTAAAGAGTTCGATCCTATACACAAAATTTCAGAAGAGGATTTTAAATTCATTTTAGAAACAGGCAGATTATCTCCTTCTTCTTTTGGATATGAGCCTTGGAAATTTATTGTCGTACAAAATAAAGAATTAAGAGAAAAACTACAACCGTATTCATGGGGCGCTGGTGGGCAACTTGCAACAGCAAGCCACTTCGTCATTGTTCTTTCAAGAAACATTAAAGATATGCACTATGATGCAGAGTATATTAAATATATGATGAACGATATTATTGGATTGCCTGAAGACACTCAAAAAATTAGATATGAATTCTTCAAAAAGTTCCAGGAAACAGATTTTAACTTATTACAATCCGATCGTGCTGTATTTGATTGGGCATCTAAACAAACTTATATTGCTTTAGGTAATATGATGACGAGCGCAGCTCAAATCGGTATTGATTCTTGTCCAATAGAAGGATTTGATAAAGAGGAAGTAGATTCTTTACTTCGTCAAGAAGGCATTATACAAGGCGATAACTTTGAAGCATCAGTTATGGTTGCCTTTGGTTACCGTAAAGAAGAGCCAAAGCGTGATAAAACAAGACAGACTATGGATACAATTGTTGAATGGATTAAGTAATATAGCACACACAAATAATGCTCCTAATAGCTGGATACTTATACTAAAGAACTATCAGTCGTTTTTCTTATGTATGAATTTGATTTTTCATGGAAAGATATATTAGTATGTATACAGTTTGAGCGCTCTATTTTTTAGAGTCGAACAGGAGGAGAATGAATATGTCTGATATTGAAGTTGGCGAAGTGTTTACTCTTAGTGATGAGAATAACGAAGAGCAAGAAGTAGAAGTACTTGGAGCGATGGATGTCGAAGGCGCAGAATATATTGCAGTTGCCTTTGTTGAAGATATCCAAACAGAAACTGAGGAAGACATTGATATTTTCTTTTTAAAAGTAGAAGAAGATAATGAGTTTTCATACATTGAAAATGATGAAGAGTTTGATAAAGTATCTGCTGCGTTTGAAAAGATTTTGGATGAGCAAGAGCAAGAATAGTATGAATGAAAAACATGAGGGCGGATGCATATCCGCCCTCTTTTTATTTATTACTCATCCAGAGACTCACGCAGTAATTGCAGTACATCTTTCATCGCAAAAGGTCCATCTTTTTTAACATGCTTCGCGAATTCTGAAACGAGACGTAATGTTCTCACACTTTCGATTGGATGTTCTCCTGATGCACTTTCAGCTGAAAGCATAACTGCATTCGTCCCGTCCAGTACAGCTTGAAACACATCAGTCACCTCTGCTCTTGTTGGAATAGAATGATCTACCATAGATTGAAGCATTTGTGTTGCTGTAATAACATATGTATTCGTTCGATTACATTCACGAATCATCATTTTCTGTAAAAGACCTGCGGTAGTATGTCAACTGAAAAATAATATATTTTGAAGTTATCAAAGGACAAATTGCTTAAAAAAGACATCACGAAACTAGACCAGCACCGCATGTAAAATACTGGAATTGATTGAAAGGTAGCGATGACAAGTTTTATGTCACACTTTCACACACCTTTCAGGCGTAAAGAGTTGGTGATTACGTAGTAGCGCATCCACCAATCGCACAAATTTTCTTGCGGTTAGAACGAGTGCACGTTTGTGTTGATGTTTTGGTACTTCATTATACTTTTTTGCGTAATATTCTTGGTATTCCAATACATGCTTTCTTACAGAGTTGGCGGCTTCAACTAAGTAATACCGCAAGTAATGATTCCCATTACGAGATAATGAAGTATTTTCAGCGGTGAACCGGCCAGACTGGTATGTACGCCAATATAACCCGGCATATTTTGCGATTTTGGTTTCATCGTCAAATCTTTCGATTTGGCCAATTTCAGCGATAATACCAGCGGCATATATAGGCCCGATTCCAGGAATGGATTCTAATGTTTGCGTTAATCCAGCCATGATCCGCTTAATAGATTTTTCTAGTTCTTTAATTTGTCTTTGATAGGTACGAATGATTTCGATTGATGTTCCTAAAAGAATATCGATTGAGTCTTCTACCACCTTATCTAAACGGTACGACGTGCGAACAGCCTTTTGAATGGTTGATGCGACACATTTCGGGTCACCAAATCGATTTTTACTCTTTTCCTGTAGGAACTCAGCGAGTTCCTCTAAAGGCATGTCAGCTAGCTCTTCTAGACTGAATTTTTCAAGGAACAATTCCATCATGGCGTTACCAAATATAGAAGAATCGACTTCTTGTGAGAACGTATTACATTTATAACTTAGGTGTTGTAGAAAATGTTGTTTCTCCTTTGTCAACATTCTAACGAGTTGATAACGAGCTCTTGTTAATTGCTGTAATGCCACGTATTGACTTTCTTTCACGATGGACATTTGATTTCGCCCAAATCGTAAATAATCAGCGATGACAAAGGCATCAATTTCGTCAGTCTTATTCATGTCTGAATAACTTTTCTTGAAGTTTGCGACTTGTTTTGGATTTAGAAGAAATACCTTTGTGCCAAATCTTTTTAAGTCTTCGTCATGATGGAGAAACATGGATGGGTGAAAACTGTAAACAGATGTAGATTCTAAGCCGATTTTTAAAGTTTCAACCTCTTGATTGGTTGTGCACTGTAATAATCGTTCTTTAAGTACCTGTGCACCTGGTAAGTCATTACTGACTGAAAAAGAATCTAGCTTTTCTCCTTCACCATTTAAAAAGCAAACTTTCATATCAAACGAACTTACATCTAGACCAACAAATAATCTCACGTAAGAGACCTCCTTTCGATTTAGAATCATTGCTTGGACGTCTCGAGATATCTCTAGTGTGTACGCCGACCAACAACCTCGTGTATAAGAGCTAGTCCTGAATCGAAAGCCGCCCTAGAGCTACTAACATCTAGGTTCGAGGATCAGGCTGCTCAGCCTGCGAGTAGGGAGCCCCGCGCGTTCACTGAGAAACACTCTTTTCGTGTGGTAAATCCACAGGGGAATACAGAATTGTCCCAAATGATCCTAAGACCATTATCTAGAAATATCTTGAGACGTCCAAGTATTTTCTTTATTACTGGACTCTTATTAGAGAGAAAAACTAAGCCTGAGATAGGGCTTAAATATTAATATACGAGGGGAATACATTGATATGGTAACTCTACTCCTAAATCGCCCCTTGCAATCATAATTCCATCTACTTCTTTACATATATCTTGAAAATTCTCGATTGCTTCCATCGTTTCTATTTTAGCGATTAAACTTGGAGAAGTTTCTTTATACTGTTGTATAAAATCTCGTATTTCTTTTATATGACTAGGTTTTCGTACGAAAGAACACGCAATAAAATCAACATCCTCTTCTAAAAGAAACTGAATATCTTTTTTATCTTTCTCTGTAATAGCTGGTAAACGAACAGTCGCACCTGGTAAATTAACTCCTTTATGAGATGAGATATTGCCACCTGTTTTAACCTTTGTTTCTATTTTGTCCGTACTTATCTTTTCAACAATTAATTCAACTTCTCCATCATTAATCAAAATTCTACTGTCTACTTTCACATCATTCGCAATTCCTTCATAATCAACACTTGCTTCTGTATTACTCCCTGTAACTGGTTTTGTATGTAAAATAAAAGAATCTCCTGCCTGAAGTGTAATTTGCTCTCCCTTCACTTCACCTAATCTTATTTTAGGACCTTGTACATCACCCAAAAATTTAATAGAGTCATCTAATGATTTCACTAAACGAATGATGTCTTTATGACTTTCATGCGTGCCATGCGATAAATTCAGTCGAACAATTTTCATACCATTCTTTATTAACTGTGCTAACGTTTCTTTATTATTACTTGCGGGTCCAATTGTACAAATTCGATCGATTGTCATTTTTGTCACCATCCTTTTTTTAATAAGTTTCCCATATGAATTTAAAAATAACAGACATAATGACATGAATAGATTAAAATTTACACAAATTTCATAAGGTTAAACCTATATCCCTTGCTGGCTAAGCATTAGAAGATATATTCGCTTTTTTGCAAATGAAGACATGTTGAATCGAAAGTAAAAGAAAAGTTAAGTATGGGATAAACCATTGAGAGTTTCGAAATTTTCATATATTGTTTGAATTGAGTTCGAACTCAAAAATTTAAAAAGGTGGGAAAATTAGTGAATATGAAAAAATCTTTATCGGTGACAACTTTAGGGTTAGCGGTTTTAGGTTTTGGTTTTACTAATAACGCAAGTGCTTCAGAGGTCGATACTGTAGACAAGCAGCCCGTTTTAGTTGACTTTGATACAATTCAATCAACAAAAACATCTAGTGTTCCTAGTTTGACTGTTGCAGCTGCACCTAAGAATGACTCTAACATTAGCGTATATACTCCCTTTTTTGGTAACCCATATGCAGTTGCGAAATCGAAATCAACTACGACCGAAGACTATGTTTATGCAAAAGCAAGAACTTTCAATGGCGATGGCTCATTAGTAAATACGAAAAGTAATAGTGCAAAAAAATCATCCTTTGTAAATGCTACAGCGACCAACACAAGCGTTTATTATGGAGATGATTACGCTATCGGTAATCATACCTATAAATTAAGTGGTTATAATGATGTAAATCACGAAACAAAAGCCTTCTGGTAAGAAAGAGAAAAAAGATATGCATCTTGCATATCTTTTTTCTCTAATACTTTACATATATTGAGGTGCTATTTATGAAACAAATATATATTATTAGCGGTGTTTTACTTATTTCATTACTTACAATTTATATTTTGTTCAATACTTCAATCATACAACCTCATCCTCTTTCCATAGAAAATAAACGAGAGCAACAAACCAATACTATTTCTTATGGATTGAAGGATAATCAAGGCCAACATATCAACAATGGCAGTACAATTACTAGTGAGGATAATAAAATTAATGTAACATTATCATTCGTACATACTATTAATGAAAACCGAAAATATGGATTAATTGTTCTAGAAGATTACTAAGAAAAACCGGGAAAACCACCCGGTCCTTTTTCGTCTAGCGAAAATCCGATAAATTGTACATAATCCCATCAATCCCTGTGTAATCCTGCGGATACATATCTTCACCACATCGTTCACAGGAAAACCTAGGCGGAACAATCGAATCTCCTACATCCATGATATCAAATCTTCTTACCACAGAATCGGGAATATTTTCTGTTTGAGCACAGCCTACACAAACATACTGTACATAGCTAATTCGCTTATGTCCAACTGTGTTTTTCTTCTTTTTCTTTTTTCGATGTTTGCTTACTGGCGAAATAATCAATCACCCTCTTTAAATAATTTCGCGTATTTTGGCATAAAGCTACTTTTATTTTCCATTCTCTGCTTTCTAGGCAGACTTCCCCCTTGTATTCATAAAATGATTCACATTTTGGACAAAGAAGAGGATCTTTTTTTCCACTCGCGATAACTCGTTCCCTCCACGTCTGACGACGTAGTGTTTTTTTCACTTTTATTATCCAACGTCTGGCTTTCTTTTGCCATTCATTTAATAGTTTTTTACATAATGTTTTAATTCGACGTGCATACATGCCATAATGACGAATCATTTTGAATTGCTCATCTGGAATATGACGAATTAATCGAGAAATAAACTCTTCTACAGATATCGTTTCTACTTTTTTCCTCCCATCTAATTTGTCCGTATATGTAAAAGAAACAGATTGCCCATCATATTCCTCGATCCGGTTCAACCCAATAGCAGGTCGACGAATATAGCGGCCAATATACCGAAGTTGTTTTTTTACGTTTCCTTTCTGTTTCGGAGCATGTACATAGAAGCCTTTCCCATTATCAGAAAATGCTTTTTGAAGTTTCGATTGAATTGGCTTTTTTTCTGCCACCGTGAGCTCTTTTCGAATCAGTTTTAACACGATGGTTTGCCACTGTTTCCGAAGCATCTCAAACGGAAGAAAATCATACCCTTTCCACTCTCCAATCTTTGTCATCCCACCCATTGTAACAAGTATATGAACATGCGGATTAAAATTAATTCTAGTGCCGAAGGTGTGAAGACCTACGATAATACCGGGTGTTACCTTAATTTTCTTTTGAAAATAATCCACCAACAGCCTGGCGGCCTCATCCATAAAAATCTTTAATAAATGGCGGTGCAAAAGAAAAATATCTCGAAGTCCTTCATCTACGGTAAAAATAACATGACGATGATTCACCTGAAGTACGTCTTCTGAAAGAAGTCTACTCCATTCTTCACTTTCTCCTACAGAACAAGTTGTACAAAATCGTCCTTTACAACGATAAGGAACTTTTCGAACATGATGACACCCTTCACATACAAACAATTTAAATCCATTTTCAGGGTCTCCACACCCTCTAAATTTTTCAATTTCTTTCAAAACAACTGGACGGATCCTCGCTCCATATTTATCTTTAAATCGTTCCCAATGATTATGTTCATCAAAGAAAATACGTTTTAATATATTTGCTTCCATAACTAAAAAATATCACAATCTAGCGCATTATGGAAATTCCAAATATTGTTCAAAATCCCTTACATAACAAGCTTTCCAAGGAAGCAATTCGTGCTTAAAAACTTATACTTTCTTATCTTTGAACAAAAACCTTTTAGAATAGAAGATACTACTAATGAAATATCACACTATTTTTTTGATATGAAACCAAACAGTTCAATTACTACGAAAATCTCTTTACACACCTCTCCTAATGGAAATGAATTAACCTTTTTAATAATTAAAAAACCTGAATACAAATTAAAAGATAATAACTTAAATAAAGCAGCAATTTTAGAAGATATTCTAAGTATGCGATATTCAATGCATCCTTTTCAGAAAGAAAACGAAAAAATAAAACTCTCCCTTATAGATCCAGATGCTATTTTAAAAGATGGTCTTTACGAACCATTATTTGTTACGAACCGTGAAGAGAACTTACAAACTGTCTTCTTTGAAAAGGAAGGCAAGCAATTAACCCTATCAAACGGTAATGAAACGAATGATGAAATGACTTACGCAATCGTAGCTTTTAAAGATTGGAAACAAGTTGAAATATTTAACAATAGAAAAGTCGTTTATACTAAGGTTGCACCTGAAACAAGACAAATCTTTAATTTCACATTGCCTTCAGTGGATCAGGAAAGTAATTTTCAACTCGTTGCTTTTCCATTTCCTTTTAAAGTTAGCGAAGAAGATTATATCAGTCAACAAGCATTCAGTTCCTTTCGCATCGTAATTGAAAATGATAATAAATAAGTTATACTGTGCACATTACAACAACCTAAAAAAGGCCTACTCACACGAGTAGGCTTTTGAAACTATGAAAGTTTCGTCAATAACTGATTTAAATCTTTTTTCGTTTTCGTCGTTAATGATTTCATTTTATTAATATCGATTTTTTCTTTCTCCGCTCCTACAATTAACGGATACATACTTTGACCGATTGTTTTAGAATCCGTCGGATGTGATGCTTCTAGCTCTTTTTCAATCACGTCCCACTTTTCATTAATTTGTTTGCCAAGCTTATTCACTGTTTCCAATTTTGGATTAGCAGCTAACTGCTTGTCCAAGCTATCAATTAATGCCACAACTTCTTTAACGTTCGTTTTCACAGCAACACTTTTCTTCGGATCTTTCGTTGTCTTTTCGTTATTGTTTGTGTTTGAGCTTGTACTTGTGCTTTGATCTGCTGTTTTCCCGCTAGTCGTTTGGTCATTCGTTTTTCCTGTCGTTTCTTTTTCTTTTGTTTTCACATTCTCATTTTGAGTTGACGTTTTGCCGTTACTTTCTGTTCCTGATGATTCTTTCGTATTTTTTGCATCTTTATCTGTTTTTTCATTTGAAGAAGTATTTGTTTCTTTTTCAGTATCTTTCGTTGTTTTGGACGCTTCATCTGCACTTGTCGTTTTTGCTTCTCCTTCATTTTGCGCTGTTACTTGCTCTTTCTTTTCTGCCTCTTTATCTGCTGATGGACTACAAGCTGCCATAGTAAGCATTGTACCAATTGTTATCGATGCGATAGCGACCTTTTTCATTTTCATATAAATCCCCCTATGTTTACTTTATTTATCCTCCCCTTTACGATTCGATTTCCCCTTAAAAAATCCCTTTTCATACGAATTACCATCTTTCCGACAGTAATCTTCATAATAATACGGACAAAAACTGATAAACTCATTTTAATATTCGAGTTTCTTCTACTTCATTTTTCTGCTCGTAAGTAAAAGAAAAAGAGTATATTGTCACATTAAGAATTACTATCTTTATATGACGATATACTCTTCTATCAAATTTTTATCTTTCTTGACATTTTATTTATACAAAAAAATAAAATTTCCTTTCGTTTTTTGTTTCTCAACATTTGTTAACATAATATTTTTATGAATAACCACCATTCGAGTGAATAACTTGCCCAGTAACCCATTTCGCTTCTTCACTTACTAAAAAAGAAATTAAGCGCGCAGCATCCATTGTTTCTCCAACTCTACCTTGCGGGAATTTCCATACTAAATAATGTTTTAATTCCTCTGTAATCCACCCTGTATTTGTTGGTCCTGGATCAACGGCATTAACAGTAATCCCCTTCTCCATCGCTACTGGTGCTACTGACTTTGTAAATGCTTCAATTGCCCCTTTCGTTGCTGCATATGCTAGTTCATCTGGCATTGGACCTACTGACTGTCCTGAAGTAAGATTAATAATACTCCCGCCCGTTTTAAGTGAATAATGTTTTATAAACAATGAACTTAATAGCATAGTAGCCCGAATATTAACTGTATAATATTTATCCAACTGCTCTACATCTAATTCCTCAATTCTCGTATGAGTAGAATATACTGCATTATTAACTAGAATAGATGGATCACCTAACCGTTCTGATACCATATAAAACAAACGATTTGGCGAATAAGACTGCGATAAATTGATTTCTGCCATTTCACATCGAACATCGTAACTTTCAATTTCCTTTTTCAGCAAAAAGGGTTCTTGATCACTCATTCCCCATGGCATCGCTTTATCATACTTTGGCCAGTACGTGAAAAAAATGTCTATCCCCTTTTGAGCAAGCACCTTGCATACAGCTGCACCAATTCCATTCAGACGAGTTGCCCCTGTTACAATTGCTATTTTCTTCACCTTTTTCTCCTCCATCTATACACAGATCCCCTGCATGAATACAGAGGATCTATCTTCTTATTGAATATTTGACAGTATACGTTCAGCACCTAATTTTAACATTTTAATAAAGATATAATTTACAATCGTAAACATTACAAATAAAACGATAAACATAACCCACAGTCCGACATGAAGGAAGAAGTATAATACACTTACTCCCCCCACAATAATTAAAGCTATTAAAATATTAGCTAAAAAATTCCACAAAGTGGTATATCGGCTCTTAAATAATTTCTGCTCTGTATCCCAATGAATATCTGCAGTTTGCGCGTCCCAGCGTGTTCCGATTAAATTAATTAATAACAACCCGTTCGCACTTAGTAAAAACCACAGTATCATAAAGACTGGAGAAATCCCAGCTACAACTGCCATCGTAATACCGAATACTGCTAAAATGATCACATTAATTAACCAAGCAGTGATTGCTTTCGCAAAAAAGATATCCGAAGCCTTTACTGGTAAATAACGATTCACAAACCAAGAGCTTCCATCTCGCGAAAATGACGTTGTTGCAATGACGTTACTACCCATTAAAAATAACGATGCACAAAGACCAACACCAATTGCAAATCCTGTTGTCTTTGGATTGTTAATATACTCTGTAATAAACTTTAAATTTCCATCTTGCACAAATAAAATAAAGAACAACATAATTGGCATAACGAAAGTTTGTACAATGCAATTTAAGAAAAATTGTGGTGTACGGAATAACGTTTTAAATTCTTTTTTCACATACGCTTTTAAATGCGAACTTTGTACTGTTGATTTCTGTAAACCTTCCGCCGAAATAACTTGTTTCTTTGCTGTACTCGTTGAAAGTCCAATAACCCCTTTTAAATATGTACGCTCTGCTATGTAATAAAACAACACAAAGAAGACAAATGAAATAACTGCAAAGATTATTACATATAAAGGTCCCTTCCAATTTGCATTTTCTACTAATGCCACTGCTCCAAAATATGTAGT
The DNA here is from genome assembly GCF_038005425.1 of Bacillus sp. FSL K6-0268. Lineage (NCBI taxonomy): Bacteria > Bacillati > Bacillota > Bacilli > Caryophanales > Bacillaceae > Bacillus > Bacillus sp. FSL K6-0268. The sequence continues at coordinate 19,090 of NZ_JBBOTF010000001.1, read as the reverse complement.
TGGAAAATAATTTGTCATTTGTACTAAAAGAGAAGATTGATTATTTACAAGGTATTCCGCAGCCCCATCTCCAGAAAACGCACTTTTATTTCTCCACTGCATAAATACGTTAATTCCTACAATAAATAATATACTTACGATTCCAATAAATATATTTCCTCGATCTTTATTTTTCGCTATATTTGTATACCTCATAATAATTGTCATCAGTAACGAAGCTAATACTAACGGCACGATTGGGAAGAGTAAGTAAATAAAAATCATATATATGTAATATGTAATAAATGCGCCACTTTTTAAACCGTACGTAATGAAGATTGGTAATAAAATGAATGAACTCATTACGTATTGTGTAATTAATACCGTTAAAAATTTTGCCGAAATAATTTGCGCTGGTTTTAATGGTAACGGCAGTAACATTTCAATATCATTGCTGTAGTAAAATACAGTTAAAATGTTCGTTATACTCATTAAAAATACCCATATACTCGCAATCGCAAGTCCCATTGCAATAATCATTCCCGGCCCTTGCCCTAATTGTTTCAGACCTTCATACATTCCGTGCGTCATCGAACCAAATATTAAAAATCCAACAAATAAAATAGCTGCAAATGAAAATAAATACGCCCATCGCTTCTTCTTATCTGCTATAAAATCTGCGTAATTTAACTTTAATAGTACCTTCGTTAACGTCCAAATTTTACTCATTGCCCGTCATCTCCAAGAACATTTTTTCAAGTGATTCATTGGATTTAAAATGATCTCTCATTTCATCTAAATTTCCTTTAAACTGCAAATTCCCCTTATTAATAATAGCAACCCGGTCACATATTTTTTCCGCTACTTCTAATACGTGTGTAGAGAAAAATACAATCTTTCCTTTATCCGCATGTTCTCTCATCATTTCTTTTAAAATATATGCAGATTTCGGATCAAGCCCTGTTAACGGTTCATCTAAAATCCATACATCTGGTTCATGCACGAGCACACCAATAATAACGATTTTTTGTCTCATACCGTGCGAATAACTTTGAATTTGATCAGATAATGCATTATAAAGATCAAACTTCTTCGCTAAAGACTCTATTCGTTCTTGTCTTACTTCTTTCGGCACTTCATACATATCAGCCATAAAGTTTAAATATTCAATTCCTTTTAAACGTAAAAACATATCTGGGCTATCCGGCACATAACCAAACGTCTTCTTCGCTTCCATCGGCTCTTCCATAATATTTTTTCCGTTAATCGTAATCGTCCCTTTGTCCACCCCGTGAATGCCAGTAATCATCTTAATTGTCGTGGATTTACCCGCACCATTCGGTCCTAAAAATCCAAAGATTTCGCCGCTAGGTACAGATAAACTTAAATCTTTTACTGCATAGGTAGACCCATTATAACTTTTTGACACATTCGTAATTTCAATCATTCCATCCAATCCTTTCCTTAATTACCAAATAACTATATTGATATTATAGCATACTTCTATTTTAAGATTTTTACATTTTTCAGTTTATTTAACCTTTAAAATAAATATACACCCCTAATCCAACAATTAAAACGACAGCTAGTATAATATAAATCATTGTTAATCGTTTAATATTCCCCTTTGTCGCTTTGCTATAATTTGCATCACCATTCCGCCCAATTAACACCGTCGCAATGACAGTAATCACTACAAGTAATACAACGATCATGATCCAAGTTAGCATTTCTTCCTCCCCCTCCTTACAACCATTTTACAATATTATCCTCTTTATTTCGCAGCATATTTCCTCTTTTTACTATTATTATGAAGCAAACTGGAAAACTATTATTACCATTCCTATCCAATTGTGATATATTTGTAACATAACGTGACTTATTTCTAACAACGTAAGGAGGACCTATCATGAAAACAACTTGGATAAAATATTTAGGATTTCTCGGTTTCTTCGGTTTCCTCGGATTTTTTTATGAAAAAGGATTGTTTACTATGTTCTGTTTCTTCTCCTTTTTCACATCGTATAGAACAGTTCAACACGATGAACTGTTTGAACAAATTGTCAATAAATCGTGTCGCAATGCATTTATCGTTACATTACTAACTACCGCTATCATTATATTTATTGAAATGTTATTTCCAAACCCGGCGCTACAAGAAATTGATATCGCTCTTATTTTCGGCACACTCATTATTACGTTCGGTTTTTCTATGTTCTTTTATGATAAACCTGTTGATGAAATGGAAGATGCACCATGGCGTTCGTAACGAAGATAAAAGAATACCGCGCAAAATTGAACATGACACAAGAAGATTTAGCGAAGCAAGTTGGTGTACGCCGTGAAACAATTAGTCATCTCGAAAAAGGTAAATACAATCCTTCCTTACAACTTGCTCACGATATAGCGAAGGCACTACATAGTACAATTGATGAGATTTTTATTTTTGAGGATAAATAAAAAATACCGTCATTCTTTCCAAGAAGAATGACGGTATTTCTCATCGATTATCCATATAAAACCGCATGAAATACGCCTAATAGTAAGTATTGATCCTCCATGTAATCTCCATCATATGCATTCATCTCGATGTAATACATATCTTCCTCAAGACGAATATTCCAATCTGCGATTAAATAGCCTTTTCGTAATAATTTTCCCATTCCAAATGAAGTTTTATGAACAACATATTCTTCTGCCTTATATGTAAAGGTAAATATAAAATTTGCATCCAATAACTTTCCGTCACATACAAGTATTTCATGCTCTGCATCATTATTATCGATGTACGTTACTAAAATCTTTCTTTGGCGCTGCCTACTTACATCCTTTGCAATGACGCGAATATTGTTCTTAATATCCTTTATTTCATAAATGATATTACTACCAATTTTCGGAATAAAATCCAGCACTCTCATCAGCGTATTTTTATAATAGCCCCTTACTACGCCTACTTGCTCGCTTCCATTATAAACCTCTATCGGCGTCGTATCTGCTTTGCTATCACACGGTCGTTTGTAAGAAAGCTGCATCATTCGCTCTCCTCTTAAGTACTGATCAAACGTCACAGGATATTCTATCGCACGCAGTTCCTTATTTAGCTCATATAAATAGCATTGAACGCTCTCTACTAATGTTTCAGTAGAGATACGCTCTTGAAGTTCAAATTCTTGCCAGCTGGAAGAAACATTCCATTGATTATGATCCTCTTTATAGAAGAAGCCAAGAATTACCTCTTCACGGTCAGCCGTTTCATATTTCATAGGCACGTTTTGCCCGTGTTGAACTTGTTCCATCCACTGACCTAAATAAATGCCCAGCTCTGCAACCTTCATACATGATTTTTGAAAAAATACTCTGTCATCCATACAGATTGTTAAATCCCCTTCGATAAAACCATTTGTATAAGCAACATACCGTGGCTCATTCGTCTGCGGAATAACCTTGTCTAACTCAAATAAAAACGTTAACATCCTTCATTCACCTCTAGTTGTTACACTAATCATACATGACATCGCATCACTCTGAGAAACTATTTATATACGTATATTTAATTCACGCATTATAACACGTGAATGACCTTGTATAGTAGCGTTATTTTTTGTTCTATATCTTAGTATATGAACTTATATGAGCGATTTTTCAAATATATCTATCGCAACTTACAATATATCAACGATTTTTTCAATATATCTATCACAACTTACAATATATCAACGATTTTTCAAATATATCGATTTTTCGACAAATATCAGCACAATTAAAATGAAGCTACCTTTTCTTCAGCCACTTCTACAATTTCTAAAATTTGTAGCAGACTCTCCACTTCATAAGTCGGATTAACACTCGTCTTATTCTCTTTCAAACTCGGATTATACCAACACGTATCAATGCCGAAGTCTTCTCCGCCTTTCATATCAGAAGTTAGCGAATCTCCGACCATTAGTACACTTGATTTATCCGTAATTCCAAATTTCTCAAATGCATAATCAAAAATCTCACGCGCTGGTTTTTGATGACCAACTTCTTCAGAAATAATAATGTGATCAAAGAAATTACATAAAGGTGAATTTCCGATTCTTGATTGTTGCACCTTCGTATATCCATTCGTAATAATACCTAACTTGCAATCTTGTAGATTTTCACATAATTGTACTGCGCCTTCTATAAGGTGTACTTCTTTCCCTAAGTTTTCAAGATATACATCACTAAATTGCTGCGCATCTACGTTTATATTATGAAGTGCAAATAATTGTCTAAATCGATCTACTGCTAATTCACTTAGCGTAATCATTTTATTTTCTAAATCTCTCCATAATCCATTACTAATCTCTTTATAACTTGCAAGATAATCATTATACCCTGTAGGCATACCAAACTGTACAAACGCATTATGTAATGCGTGTCTTTCCGTTTCAGGGAAATCTAATAATGTATCATCTACGTCGAATAATATAACTTTGTATTTCATGATGTTTTCCTCAACTCCTATATTCTCATAGCTTAATTATAACAACAATAAGAAAAGGAGGCTAATTAAAACCAGCCTCCCTTCTTCTTACTTATCTTCCAGCAATAACTCTTTCATTTCCTCTAACGACTCTTTCGTAAAGCCAAGAGCCCTTTCAGCGTATGCTTCAACTGATCCGTATTGCTTTTGAATTTCACCAATCGCAGCTTGCAAGTATTCAGCACGTGCTTCAAACATTGCACCTAATATCGCTCTGCTCTCATCGTTTTGTAATTTCGCACCTAAAAAGGCCATCATTTTTTCATTTAGCTTTTCACGAAATCCGTTACTTAGTAAGTAGTCTTCCATTACTGTTTTTTCTGGTACACCTAGTAAAAGTAGTAATAATGCTGAACCAAATCCAGTACGATCTTTTCCAGCTGTACAGTGGTTTACTAACGGTAAGTTTTCCGGGTTTTGCGCTAAGTTTAAGAAGCTCACGAATGCCTCGTTACCACTTACGAAACCTTGGTTCATTTTCACAAGATATTCACCTGGTTTTCCTAACATAGAAAGGTCACCAACTTGGAAAAACTCATTTATATTTAAGTCTTTCGCTAAGTCTTGCATAACTGGTAAGCACACTTGACGAGCACCCGTAATTTCTGGATTCGGCTTATGCTTCACTTCAAAGTCTGTACGATAATCGCAAATTAACTTTAAGCCAGACTTTTGCAAATAGGCAATATCCCATTCAGTTAGCCCTGCTAATTCTTCAGAACGATATAATTTGCCCCATTTTACTTTACGGCCTTCAGTCGTTTCATATCCTCCCATATCACGGAAGTTAAACGCACCTTGTAATGGCAATCTACGCTCGGCTACTATTACTGCTTGTCCATTACTTCCTACTAATCTAAAATATGGACGTTCATTTTCACTCGGGTTTTCAATTGTATATGATAATTCTCCATTTACCGTTGCAAGTAGTTCTCCATTTTCTTCAATATGATCTGGTGAAGTACTCCAATAAATACGAACTTCTTCTATATTATTTTCCCACTTTATTTGTAACGTATTATCTTCAATTCTTTCTACAGTTGCTTGTAGCCAATTTCTTTGCTGCTCCATTCTTTCACCAACGCTTTCTCATATAATCGAATCTTTCTTTATTGTATTATAGGATTATCTATTTTGTCGTTCTCATTTTTCTTTTTATCTTACAAAGAGGCAAAAAGTTCTTTTACTTGTTCATAAGTTGTACACGGATTCCCTCGAAAGACATATGCAATTTGTTCATCACCTAAATCTTTATATACAACTGTCCCGCGATCAGGGTGCGAATAAATAGTCCCCTCCCGCTATACGAGTTCGAGAATATAGACCATTCATCCTCCTAAAACATCCTCACATACCGCTCAGTACAACTTAGCAGCTGACATCCATTCTTTTCAAAAACATCCTTCATCCATTCATTTTGTATATTTGTCTCACCAATATAATAAGATGCACCTATTTCCTTTAAGACAAACAACGCACCTGCAAATAATGCAGCTTCATATCCCTTATTACGCATATTTGGAGTAACTGCGAAGTACATAAGTTTCCCTTCTTCTAACGTACCTCTTTCAATATGCGGGATTACAATTCCTATCGGCTTTTCATCGACATTCGCTGTTAAGCAATGTTCTTTCCATTGCTCACCAATTTCTTGTAGCATCATATGCACAAATTGATCATGAACGACTGGTTCTCCCGTCGCTTCATTCCACAGTGAATAAAAAGCCTCTTCCCCTACTTCTTCAATTAACTTAAAATCAACTTCACTTTCTATATCTTCTACTTCGTATATATCTTTAAATACAATCATGCTTTCCGTAACATATTCAAATGAATACGTTTCAAAACATTTTTTATACACATCATAATTTGGGCTTTTTGAAGAAATTTCAAAATGTAATTTTTCTAATCCATCTTTTTCAGCTTCGGCAACGCAATACTGCATCATTCCCTCTAATTGCTCTTCTGTAAAAACCTCTGCATTATTTTCTTTTATCATAATAGAAGAAGCACTTCTTCTTATTTTAAAATGTTTTTCTAACTGTTCTATCGTCGTCATATTCTTCCCTCATCTATATCATACTCGAATTTCTAATCGTTCTCCTTGCATGAGCAGGATTGTCCTTGAATATATAGAATACTAGAAAAGATCGCATCTTTAAAGTGCGGAGGAGGTTCTCCAGTGGATATTACAGCATTGCAACAACAGTTAGAGCTTATACAACAAAATGACTATACGCAACTACAGCATATAGACGTAAATGAGTTAACTTTGAACATGCTTCAGTATATCGGAACGACTGATAGCTACGTTCGTTACCAACTTATATATAAATGTTTTGCGCATTTCATTCATCATGAATTCCTTATGGACGATCAGCTGAAATTACTTCTGCAAACTTGTTTAAGTGATGAGTATTTATATTGTGACATTTACTCCCCACATACAGATGGGGTTTTCACACGTTCTTACACTGTTTCGTTAATTGCGTTAATACTCCAATTCGCTAATTCGCACTACTTTTGTACAGAGGAGGATATCGAAGAAATAAAAAATAAACTCATTACATATACAAACTTAGAAACGGATTTTCGAGGCTATATTGAAAACAAAGGATGGGCTCATTGTCTTGCTCACGTATCTGATGCTTTCACCGAAATTGTTCATAATACGTATACGACCTTTGAATGGTACGAAGAATTAATTCATTGTTTATTAAATAAAATTTTTATTCCATCTGACCTTTTTCATAATAATGAAGATGAACGCATTGTTACTCCATTACTAGCAATGCTGTATCATGATTTTCCTCAAAACGAGTTAATTTCTATTATTCATAAAAAAATAAAAAGGCTTCCTCAAATTAGAAAACGCCTTTCACTTAATGAGTATTGTATTTTATGCGCCAACATTAAAACCTTTTTACGCACATTATTTTTCAGAACGAAAGATGACCATAACTTAGCTTTTACAGCGCGTAAAACAGAAAGAATGTTAAAAGAACTCCCTAACTATTATTAAATACAAGGAGCAAAAATATGGGCTACATTGAAGACATGAGAAATCTAGTAGGAAATCATCCACTTATTTTAATAGGATCACATGCCATTATATTAAATGAAAAAGATGAAGTATTACTGCAGCTTCGGACAGATTTTAACCGATGGGGCATTATTGGGGGTGCCTTAGAATATAACGAAACGTTAGAAGGTGCTTTAAAACGAGAAGTATTTGAAGAAACTGGACTTATTATTAAAAATCCAGAACTATTCCGTACATACTCAGGGCCAGATTTCTTTCAAATCTATCCAAACGGCGATCAAGTACATGGTGTACTCGTTGTTTATATTTGCCGCGAATTTCACGGGGAGCTTATATGTGATAAAACTGAGTCAAAAGAATTACGTTTCTTTCCGTTTGATGAGTTACCTAGTACTCTTCATCCAGTCATTGAGGGGATTCTTCGCGATTTTCATCACTCTAATTAAAAATATAAATAAAACAACCTCATTTCCCGTCATTACAACGTGAAATGAGGTTGTTATCGTTCACCGTAAATCCCTATTTCCCCAAAATGATATTAACGCTCTCTTTCTACAACTTTATATCCCTTTATAAAAAGGATAGTTATATAAGAAACAATAAATGAAAGAATAGTATACATGCCAACCCAAAAGAAAAATGCTGGATCGTGCACTGTAACACTTAACATAAGAAAAATAAGAAATGTTACAATTGGCATCGCGTAAAATGTACCTACTTTATATGTCACAGCTATTGAAAAAATACAAATAAGCAATGGATATATACAGAAAATAAAAATGATTTCACTCAATGTTATGTCCCCCTTTCTGCAGAAATAATAGGTTTCTCGTAAACATTTGGGGGAACAACAAAATTTTATTTTTTATTAGTAAATATAATGTTAGATTGTTATCTCAATCTGATTCCCTTCAGGATCACTTACTACACTTTCATAGTAACCATCCCCTGTAGTTCGTGGGCCGTTTAACACAGGGTACCCTGCTTCTCTTAATGTATGAGTTAATTCGTTCACCTTTTCTTTATTACCTACAGAAAAAGCAATATGCGCATATCCTACTGTTTGTGTTTTTATTTTATCGTCTATCCCTACTTGTCTCATAAGTTCTAGACGCGCACCACCTTCAAAAGTTATGAAATAAGATTCAAACTGCTTTTTCGGATTGTGATATAAGCTATTTTCTTCACCACCGAAGTACTGTTTATAGAAATCACACATTCCTTCTAAATCATTCACCCAAATTGCTACATGTTCAATTTTCATAATCGACACCTTTTCTTTTATGTTATTCAACTGGCAATTGGATGCTTCATTGCCAGTACATTTAATTTTCTTTATTTGTTCTCGTAATCATAAGATCAAGTCCAAGGCTTTTTAACCCATATAAATAATCTTCTTTCCAGTTGCTCACTGTTATTTTCGGAATATGTTCTGCCGGAATGTACTGCGGACAACTTTTTACAATTTGATCTATTACAAATTGATTCACTTCATCATCACAGAAGATAAACGTATGAGGGTTAATAATAGCTATACATGTAGCTATTAAACGAGTAATAGCATCTATATTATATTCCTCTGAATTATGCGAATCCCCACTTCTCAAAGCTTGTAAGAAATTTTTATTATCATACTGCGGAACGAAAGATATCTCTCCTGAGAAAAATGTACTTCCGCGTACGACATCTCCATTTACCATAATCCCCGCACCTGGGCCATTTTGACCTGAATACAAATATACAAGAGAGGAATTGTCATTATTCCTCGTGTTTTTATGATACCCGAGCACTGCAGCATTCATATCGTTTTCTATTACTACTGGTATAGAAAACAGTTCCTCAAAGTGACTTTTCAAATTAAAATTTTGAAACTTTTCATATCCAGGAATATAGAAAATACGCCCATTATCGACCGCACCAGGGACACCAATTGATATAGAACTTATTTTTGGAAACATAGCTATAAGACTTTCTATATGTTCTGTTAATACGCTTAGTCCCGCATCAATTAATGCACTTGAAGTACTCCCTTGTTCTTTTACTTCCCCTAAACAGTTAAAAATTGTATAATTCGTCTCATTTTTTTCTAAAAATATCGCTAATCCTAACATATATTCTGGATTATACGCATATCGTTTCGCTCTTCTTCCGCCACTTGAATCATCTAAACCGACTAAAGTGACTTCACCATCTTGTTTCATATTTTCTATAAATTTACTTATCGTTGGAAAACTAATTTCTAATGTATTACTAAGTTCAACTTTCGTCGCACTTCCTTGCTCTAGAAGAGCCGTACGAATGCCGCGAAGGATCGTCTCTTTAATTGATTTTTGAGTAACAAATTGTTCACTCAAATCGCTCACCACCTTAATCAACATACTTATTAAACACTTTTAATAAGTTGCGTTGACAATATATCATACATCATTTTCTAAAGCAATAGAGATGATATATTTCCGCTGCATGCAATCCTTATTTAGCTCGGTGTATTCTCTCTTGTAATAGACGATACAATTCCAGACAAAAGAACAAATAATAAAACCGCTAGCAAGGCATTACGTATTCCGAATGCTTCCCCAAGTATCCCTAAAAATGGTGGTCCGACTAAAAAGGCTGTATAACCAATGATAGAAACTGCAGCAACATTAGAAGTCGCATTTTCACGGTCATCTCCAGCAGCTGACAGACCAATTGGGAAACCTAGCGCTGCACCAATCCCCCACAGTACTACACCAAATGCTAGAAAATACGAATTACTCCCAAATATTACGATTGAAATTCCTAGAATCGCCATCATAATAGTGGCACGTACGACAGCGACACGACCGAATCGATCAAGGAAATAGCTGCTACACATACGAGTTAACGTCATTGCTAATACAAAAATTGCGTACATAATAGAACCTGCCACTATACTTTGCTCATGTCCATCTACCATCACGATAGGTAGCCAATCATTTGCACTACCTTCTGCAAATGCCATTCCAAGCACAAAAAGACCAATTAAAAGCACCTTTTTTTCCATACGTAAGGAAGTACGCTTCTCTCTCCTTTTGTTCCGCGATTTCTCCTTCTTTCCTGTTCCATGCGGAAGAAAACGATACACCATACATACAAGTAATAGAAATATGACCGAAATCACAAGAAACTGATACAGAATCGGGATGTGAAGCGACGCTGCGACAGAACCACTGAGCGCGCCTACTAAAGTTCCTACACTAAAAAAGCCATGGAATTTCGGAAGAAGAGTTGTTCCTAATTTCTGCTCAATGGAAGAACCTTCTACATTCAATGCGACTTCCGCCAATCCGTAGCCTACTCCAAATACTAGTAAGCTACTAAAAGCCCCCATACTAGAAACAAAATAAATATTTATACCTAAACAAATCAATCCAACAATCATAAAAAACATACTGCCTATAATAACGTCTCTAGCTCCCTTACAGTCAATGAAGCGGCTTGCACTCAGTAAACCAATTATTGAACCAACAGATAGTCCGAACAAAATCCAGCCCATTTCTGCATTTGACACTGCTAACATATCTCGAGTAGTTGCTGTTCTTGAAATCCATGTAGCAAATGCCACACCTGGCAAAGCAAATAAGAGAAAAAGAGCATTTCGAGAGGCAAGTAATCTCTTTTTATGATTGTCCGCACTATATTTCTCCATATGAAACACCTTTCACATTGTCTATACGATAATTTACGAACTGTTGAAAACGCCCTTTATTCTTCTATCGTTTTAATAACTTTAGCTGGATTACCACCAACTACTACATTATGAGGTACATCTTTTGTCACAACTGCCCCTGAAGCAATTACAGCGTTGTCTCCAATTGAAATACCAGGGTTAATAATAGCTCCCCCGCCAACCCAAACATTGTTACCTACCTTTACTGGCTTTCCATATTCTTTACCAGAGTTCCGCTCTACCGGATGCAACGGATGCGTAGCAGTATAAATGTGAACACCTGGTGCAAACATACAATTATCACCGATTCGCACTTCACAAACGTCCAAAATCACACAATTAAAATTTGCGAAAAAGCTCTTTCCAACATGGATATTGTAGCCATAATCACAACGAAAATCAGGATTAATTTGGGCTTTCCCATCAGCTGAAGAACCTAAAAGCTGATTTAATAACGTAAAACGCCTCTCATCTCCTGTCTCCATCGCCTCGTTATAAAGGCGTGTTAAACGTTTTGCCTCCACCCTATCAGCCACCAATTCTTCGTCATCCGCAATATACATTTCTCCTGCCATCATCTTTTCTTTCTCCGTTTTCATACAATCCTCTCCTTTTTTATTGAATGAGATCCACTTATTAAACTTCTTTAATAAGTGACTTTAATTATACTTATTAAACAAGTTTAATAAGTATCCCTATATTAGCATATTTTTTAATATGTGCAACTAATAAGTTTTGAAAAGAAGTGCGAATTCCTTGCTCTACATATCAATATGAAGAATATTATATAGATAAACAAGGGAACGCTCAGCGCCCCCTCTCAAATCCAATCCGTTTTTTAATTTCAGCTAAATTTACCTTCGCGATTTCTCTTGCCCGCTCAGCACCTTTTTCTAACGCTTCGTATAATAAATTTGGCTCATTCATATACATAGCGTATTTCTCACGAGGTCCGGCTAATTCGCGGTCTACAACGCGAAACAACTCTTTTTTCACATCACCCCATCCGATTCCAGTCTCATATTTTTCACGGATCGACTGTATTTCAGCCTCTGTCGCAAATTCTTTATAAATTATAAATAACGTTTCTAGTTCTTTCGGTTCATTCGGAAGTGAAGAATCTGTTTTGATTTTAAATATTAACTTTCGTAGTTTTTCTTTCTCTGCAAATAATGGGATTACATTCCCGTAACTTTTACTCATCTTTCTTCCATCAAGTCCTAGTAATATTGCTCCTTCTTCTTGTATGACATACTCCGGAAGTGTAAATGTCGTGCCGAATGTATGCTTAAAATACGTCGCAATATCACGTGCAATTTCAATATGCTGAATTTGATCTTTCCCAACTGGTACATGAGTAGCTTGAAATAGTAATATATCCGCCGCCATTAAGATCGGATACGTATATAATCCCATATTCACTCCTGCATCTATCTCTAAACCCGCTTCTTTATTTTGCTCCACCTTCGCTTTATACGCATGAGCACGGTTCATAAGTCCTTTCGGAGTTAAGCAAGCTAATATCCAAGCTAATTCTAGAATCTCCGGCACTTCTGTTTGTCTATAAAAAATAACATCTTCCCCAAGTCCAAGCGATAACCAAGTAGCTGCTACCTCTTTCGTATAACTGCTGAACTTTTCTGAATCATGCACAGCATTTAATGCATGATAATCAGCTATAAAGTACAATGCTTTTCCTTCATTATTCTTTAACATTTGTAATGCAGGTTTAATCGCGCCAATATAATTTCCTAAATGCGGATAACCTGTCGGCTTAATTCCTGTTAACATTATTTTTTCACTCACACTAACTCCTCCTTTCTCAAAATAAAAAGAGCCTCTCATCCTTAAAAAGGACGAGAAACTCCCGCGGTACCTCCTTAATTAGCTATCATTATAGCTCACTTCAACTTCTTAACGTGAAGTAACCGTCTTTACCTACTCATTTCAGTTAGAAGCTCCAGAGCCCATTCCATATTCATCCCTTACTGATTCTCACCACATATCAGCTCTCTGAAAAGTTTCGAATATGTACTCTTCTCTTTCATTGCTTTTTCGTTATTTTTTTACAGTTTATCACATTCCACTTCCAAACAAACCCGAATTTTCTATTTTATATAGCAGGAATTTCCACTTCAATTGTCTAATCTTATATAGGTTTGCAGAAATATTCAAAACAACTTTGGAGGTTTTTTCATGGTAAAATATATATCCATTTTAGGTTCCACAGGATCCATCGGCACATCTGCATTAGATGTCGTTTCAGCTCATCCTGAACATTTCAAAATCGTCGGTTTAACCGCAAATTATAACATTGATCTTCTTGAGCAACAAATCAAAACGTTTCAACCTCGTATTGTAAGCGTTGCGACAAAAGACTTAGCAGACACGCTTCGTACGCGTATTTCAGCAAATACAAAAATCACACACGGGACTGATGGCTTAATTGCAGTAGCTACTCACCCTGATTCAAATCTTGTATTAAGTTCTGTTGTCGGTGTTTCAGGATTACTCCCAACAATTGAAGCATTAAAAGCGAAGAAAGATATCGCTATTGCTAATAAAGAAACTTTAGTTGCAGCTGGACATATCGTAACTGAACTAGCGAAACAAAACGGATGTCGCTTAATTCCAGTAGATAGTGAGCATTCAGCTATTTTCCAATGTTTAAACGGAGAAAATAATAAAGAGATTGAGAAGTTAATTGTAACAGCTTCCGGTGGTGCTTTTCGTGATAAAACACGTGAAGAAATGCAAACGTTACAAGCTAAGGACGCTTTAAAACATCCAAACTGGTTAATGGGCGCAAAACTAACGATTGATTCTGCCACATTAATGAATAAAGGATTCGAAGTAATGGAAGCGAGATGGCTATTTGATATTCCGTATGAAAAAATTGATGTAATGATTCATAAAGAAAGCATCATTCATTCTTTAGTAGAATTTATTGATGGATCAGTTATGGCACAGCTCGGTGCTCCTGATATGAGAATGCCTATTCAATATGCGTTTCACTATCCTACTCGGCTACCTTCTTCCTATAAAAAATTAAATTTATTAGAAATCAGTAGTTTACATTTTGAAAAACCAGATTTAGAGAAGTTCCCTTGTCTACAATACGCATATGAATGTGGCAAAATCGGTGGTACTACTCCCGCTGTATTAAATGCAGCAAATGAAATTGCGAATGCACGATTCTTAAAAAATGAAATTGTCTTTTTCGATATTGAAAAAACAATTTACAAAACAGTTGAAGCTCATCATAACGTAAAAGACCTTTCACTAGATGCTATATTAGAAGCGGATCAATGGGCGCGCCAATATGCAAATGAATTGTTAATAAAAAAGAGTGAAGTGACCCCTAAAAGTTAGACACGGTTATTTGATTAGGCAGCTTGATAAAAGTGAGTCCGGTATTGTACCGGGCTCATTTTTAATTTTGCCTTAATCCGTTTCGTATTATAATAATCTATATATTTTTCTAATTCTATTTTAAAGTGCTCTACATTTTCAAATTCTTTTATGTAGAGGAACTCCGATTTCATAATCCCAAAGAAATTTTCTATTACTGCGTTGTCGTAACAGTTGCCTTTTCGAGACATACTCTGGACGATAGCTCTTGATTCTAGTGTACGGACGTATTGTCTCATTTGATAATGCCATCCTTGATCCGAATGCATCAGTAGCTGGTGCGTTTCAGGTAAACGTTCCAATGCTTTCTCTAACATGTCTGAAACAAGCGAATACGTCGGTCTAGAACCAATTGTATAGGTAATAATTTCACCATTATACAAATCTAATACAGGTGATACATACAGTTTTTCTCCAAACAATTTAAACTCTGTGATGTCTGTTACCCACTTTTGATTCGGTGCATCTGTATGAAAATTACGCTCTAAAATATTAGGTGCAATTCTACCGACTTTTCCTTTATAGGATTTATATTTCTTCATACGCACAACACACTTTAACCCAAGCTCTTTCATAATGCGCTGAACCTTCTTGTGGTTCACTTTCTGGCCACGATTCGTTAATTCATCACGAATGCGACGGTAACCATAACGACCTTCATTTTCCTCATAAATCGCTTTAATCTCAGCTTTCAAATCGGCATCTACATCTGGACGATTCATTTTCTTTACTAAATCATAATACGTGCTTCGAGGAATAGTAGCTAGCTCCACGAGTGCCTTCACCGAATATTTATGCCTTAATTCATAGATTACTTGCGCTTTGTCTTGTTTTGTGATTTTTCCTTGTTTTGAACTAAGGCATTTAACTTTTTTAAGTACTCATTTTCCATCTCAAGCTGTTTAATGCGTGCTTCAAGTGCTTCGACTGACCCTTCAGCTAAATGTTGTTTTAATTGTTTATTTGAATCTTTTTTCATGGATGGACGCCCCTTTTTCTTAGATTGAAGGGCATCAATTCCTTGTGTTTCGAGCTGTTTTTTCCAAACAGAAATCGTTGAAGGGGCAGGAATATTAAAGATAGCTGCCGTCTCAAATAAGGACATACCGTTTTCAATCATAAAGTTTAGTACGTCTAGTTTAAATTGTTGTGTGTAATTTGTACATCGTTTTAGAAAAGCTTCCAGACCATTCTGTTTATATTGGTTTACCCAATTCAAAATGATTGTGTCACTTATACCGAGCGATCTACCCATTTCTCGATAACTTTCATTTCCGTTCAAATAACGTAGAACGATTTGTATTTTTTCATCAGCTGTAAATTTAGCCATAGAAAAACTGCACCTCCAATTGTTAGACTGTGTCTAACAATTGGGGTGCAGTTCACTGTTTTAGCTCTTTTTTCACGTATTCAACTTAACAAATCTATAACCGTGCGTAACTAACACTTTTAATATCGCGTATCCTGGAATGGCTAAAATAATGCCCATAATCCCAAATAAGTTTCCGGCAGTTAAAATGATAAATATGATTGTAATTGGGTGAATATCTAGCTTTTTCCCCATTACTTGAGGAGAAATAAATTTACCTTCTGCTAATTGTACAACCATCATAACAATGATTACTTTTAACACCATTGCTGGCGAGTCAATAAATGCGATAATTAACGCTGGTGTAATAGCAATAATTGGTCCTACGTACGGAACGATATTTACAATCATCGCTAAAATCGCAAGTAGTACCGCATATTTAATACCGATAATAAGGTAACCGATTAATAGCATAATACCGATAAACAAGCTCACGATAATTTGCCCTCTAATATACGAGCTAATCGCATAGTGCATATCATCTAGTATTCTCATTGCTGCTGGTTGTCTTTGTTCTGAAATGAATTTTAAGAAGTGATTCGGCAATTGTTCGCCATCTTTTAAAAGATAGAACAATATAAATGGAACCATTACAAATGTTAAAACAACCTCTGTAACAGTACTCAAGAATCCAGTTACATTCCCAGTTACTGATGATAATGACTTTGTAAAATCAACTGTATAGTCTTTTACCATATTCGCAACATTAATATTTAAATTCTCCTGAATTTTACCAAGTAAATTACTTTCCCCGAATCTACGCGCTGCTTGTTCAATCTCATGGCCAAAGTACGGTAAGTTATCAATTAATGCATCAATTTGATCTTTAATAATAGGGATAACAGTTACAACTAAAAACACAAATAATCCGATTACTATTAAGTATATTGAGGCTATCGATACGATTCTTGAAACACCTTTCTTTTCTAAAAGTGAAACGAATGGATGCAAAATATAGAATAGCACGCCTGCCAATAGTACTGGGAAGAAAATTGTTTTTAAAAATACGATAAACGGTGTAAAAACAAATGATATTTTTGTTAGTAATAAAATATTAATAAACAATAACGCAAATCCAAGCAATACCGCCAAATAATTTTGTTCTCTAAAAAACTTTCTTAACTTATCTCTTTTTCTTATATTTATTTTCTCCAATGAAACCACCTCTTCGAATGATGAAAAGCCCTTATTCAGGGCTCTTCATCATAATCTATATCTCTATTTCCTTGCAGCTTTCACTACAAATGATACAATAAGAATTAACACGATTGCACCTAATAATGCCGGCACGACATGAATCCCACCAAATGATGGCCCAAAGGATCCAAATAATCTACCACCTAACGAAGCACCTAATAAACCTGCGATAATATTTCCGAACATACCACCTGGGAAATTTTTACCCGTTATAGAACTAGCAATTGCACCTATAATAGCACCAACTATTAATGTGATAATCCATCCCATTTTTAGTCCTCCATTTCTATTATAGTTTGTATGATTCAATACAAACATATGTATTTATCATTGCTAATCATATTTCACTATAGAAATATATTTACTACTATTTTACATATGGAGATACATATATTATATGCAAAAAAGAAAAATATTGTCAAACTCACCCATAAAGCAATTATATTAATATACCATATTCAAAGGAGGCTTCATTATCTATGATTCTTAAGTTAAATTCCACTTCTTTTGAAGTAGCAACATCCATTTTACAAGTTCAAATTCCAGCCTATAAAGTTGAAGGGGACTACTTAAATAGTACTGCCATACCCCGTTTATATGATACTGTAAACGATATTCAAAGTTGCGTTGAAACATTCTATGGATATTTTTCTGAAAATAAACTTGTCGGCTTTATTTCTTTTGTACAAGAAGAAAAACTAATTGATATCCACAGGTTAGTTGTATCGCCCGATTTTTTTCAAAAAGGAATTGCGACGAAACTCCTAATTTATATATTTAACATGTTCCCTTCTTCTATGACATACATTGTACAAACAGGTAAAGCAAATACCCCTGCTATCGCATTATATAAAAAACACGGCTTCCTTGAAGTAACATACACCGAACTACCTGATGGAATAGTACTTACACAACTGAAAAAACAGAAAAAATAAAATAATTTGACTAATCGTTTTATTTATGTTACCTTTTACCTTATAATACCTTTTGCTGAGTCCAAATTTTGGAGCGGGGGAACCAATTTTGTAGCTATGCTACTTGGGGCGAATCTTTTTTTAAGTAGGGAAACTCTCACTTCCCGAGTCCGACAGCTAACCTCGTAAGCGTAATGGGAGAGGAAGGTGCTTTTTGCCTATGTTACACATTTTGCCTCCTTAATTATAAATATGGGATCGATATCAAATAGTCACCTATATTTATAGAAAAGGAGATATGTATTATGTTACGTTTATCTGATCACGCAATAAAAATGATGGAGCAAAGACTTCGACTCGAACAACATCGCACATATCAAGCAAATAAAATTGTAGATAACTTACATCACAAATACTTCTTTCAACATATTTTTCAGCCAAAAAGATAAAGCAAAACTTTAATCAGTGGGGGCATCCCCACTGATTATTAGTTAAACCAATCGGGCTTTTACGGTCCGTTGATCTATCACCTAACTTCTTTACTCTAGCTGAATTTTGTAGTGGGTGTCTTACTGCCCGTTAATGCAGGATAAAAAATTGTTCATTTAACATCAAAAACACAAGGTGTGTCTAAAAAGACATTCCTTGTGTTTTTATATTTCTTATAATATTCTCACTACATTTAAACTTGCCGTAATCGTACCTGCTATTGTAGTCACATGCCCAACACCGAGCGGGCCATTTTGTAATATAAACGTTGAATTTGCACTAGCTACATTTACAAGAAGCGTATTTGAAATAGATGGTTCCAATACTACAGTTGATGTCGTTACATTTTGTATAAAACTCCCTGTTACTTGTGTTCCATTTAATAGTAATCTTACAGATACTACTTCATTCCCACCAGTCGCGTCCCCTTGGAAATAGTAGCTTACTAAATATATTCCTGGCGTCGATACTGTGACAGTTGTAGCAC